>JANQNO010000001.1 GCA_028279555.1 Sphingorhabdus sp. | reverse complement strand
GACTTTGCAACCATTGTGTCATTGCGCCACACATATTATTTGATTGTAGCGGCGCGACCAGTCACGAGAAGGTCCGAATTCTGCGCTAACCGAAAGTCGCGCCACAAGCGCGGTGACAGCGATCCCGGGACTTGAAATGACAGCCATATTGCTGCAACGCCAGTCGAAACAGGCGCGCTGGAGCCAGCGCATCGCCATCTTTTCCGCCCAGGTGGTGATCGTATCGCTTGTGCTGCACCGCTTTGACTATCTGGGTGCAAAGGCCGCAACCAATCTGCTCGGCCTTGGAGCGCTTGGCGGTCTTCTGGCCTGCGTTCTTGCCGGCGCTGCGCTTTTTCGCATTTGGGGACAAGGGCTGCTGGGCGGCGGACGCGCCGCGACCGGTGCGGTGATCGGTTTGGCGCTGATGGCAGGGCCGATGCTGTATCTGCCGGATCTTCTGACGCGTCCGAAGATCAATGACATCACCACGGATGCGCAGCAGCCGCCGCGCTTTGAGATGGTCGCCGCTCAACGTGGCGCGGATGCCAATTCCGTCGCCTATCCCGGCAACCGGGTATACGAGAAACAAATCGAGGCATATCCCGATATTCGTCCGATGGTCCTTGAGCGCTCCTCGGAGGAGGCGTTTGATCTGGCGCGCGAGGCGGTCGTGCGGCTCAACTGGAAAATCGTTGGCGTCCGCAAGCCCGAAGGTACCAACCCCGGGCATATCGAGGCGGTCGCCCGGACTCTGGTGATGGGGTACGCTGATGACGTGGTGATCCGCGTGGCGCCCATTTCAAACGAAGCCCGCATCGACGTGCGGTCCGCCTCAAGGTTCGGCGACCATGATTTCGGCGCCAATGCCAAACGCATTCGGCGCCTGTTCAAAGAGGTTAAGGCAGGTCTGGAAAAGGGCGAGCGTCAGGCCCTCGAGGTTGCGCTTGCCAAGCGTGCAAAGGATGCGCGCGAACTCCAGAAGCTCAAGCGTGAACAGCGCGCGCAAGCCAAACGCGAGGAAGAAGCGCGTCTTGCCAAACTCAGAGAGGAGGCGAGGCTGGAGGAATTGAAAAGGCTGAGTGAATTGCAGCGGGAAGCTCTTCGCATTGAACAAGGCCTCGCT
>JANQNO010000004.1 GCA_028279555.1 Sphingorhabdus sp. | reverse complement strand
AGCGGGCGTAGCTCAGGGGTAGAGCACAACCTTGCCAAGGTTGGGGTCGGGCGTTCGAATCGCCTCGCCCGCTCCAGATTCTTATTACAGAACAATTATTTATAGAGTATCCGTTTGTTACCTGGAACGGCCTTAGGTAACAGCAGATTTGATGATCTTCCTATAGAAGATGGTCGCTTCGAGCGCTGAAGGGACGTTCAACGGGACTTAAGCACTTCCAGCATTGGCTCAAAGTTGTTGACGCGATTGACGGCAGGGATTTCCGAGGTCTTCTGAAAATCACGCATATAACCAACGGATTCTTCCATTAATCTGCAGGCGATAACAGCTTATCAGCAACGATATGCAGCAATCAGCGCTGGCGTTTCTTCCCGCTGCATGCGGTAGTCGTCAATCTTGCCCCAGCGCTTTTCAACCAACTTCCACGTTTGCTCGGCGGTTCGTAGAAGTTCGCAAGCCTCCGACTCGATATTACCTCCATAAATCGCTTGTATTTCCGTTAAGGTTAGGGCCTTTTCAGTCTGAACCTCAGCCTGTTCCATGTAGGCATTTCGAAAATCGGGATTGGCTTCCAGAAAAGCGACGGTCATTGCCAACGCCTGATCGAGATATTTCAGGTTCTCATCAAAATCGAAATTCAGCCGAGCTTCGACATGGGCATGGGCACGGAGCATATAGAACGTTGTTTCGATATGCCCGAAGAACTGGCTCTCAAAAGGAGCAAGCGCCGACAGATATTCATCGGTGAGCGTCAGGTTCTTGTCCAGCTCCACACCGGCATCGCGGCGACTTTTGAACCTGGGATCAGTATCGACCGTTGTTCTGACGGCTGACTGTCCACCGGTCTTTGCCGATATTGCCAGTAGATCAATCAATTGATCCCTGTCTGTTTCCCATTCTCTATCGAATGTGAGTAATCCTGTCTTGTAAATCGTGGCCACAGTATAGCTGCGTTTGAATGATGGATTGACCGGGAATTTTCTGACCAGCGATTCGTTGATTAACAACGCTTCATTGATATCTTTGACTGCCGCTTCAAAACGGGACCGGTCCGTGATTGGTATCGAGCGCTTGTTGTTGAACTCCCAGTGGTTATGCGCACTGTTCGCTATTCTGGTAAGAATCAGGGAACGCCGTTTGGAAAGTTCGATATTTTGAGATTCCGATTTCCTGCCGAACCGGTTGTGAAGCTCTGTACTTACTTCTCGCGCGCGATCGATAGTTTCGAATGGCGGTCTTTTATGGTCCACCTCGATGTTTCCCAGAATAGAAAAATTTATGCCGATTAGCGCGAGAAAGTCCGGGTCGTCAGGTTCTTTGGCCAACATTTGTTCACAGATTTCCATCGATTCCTTCAACTGCACCGCAGCGGCATCATTCGCACCCAAATGATGAATTTTTGCATGGGCCATATTCGTTAAGGCAGAAGCCAAGGCCATTTGCGTTCCGGCATTCGTGCCACGCCTGTTCACCAACTTTCTTAGAGCGGCAATTCCCAGTTCGAAGTTCTTTATGCCTTCTTCAGGCTTTCCCAGATTGTTGCCGCCAGCTTCAGTAAGCAGCTCACCAAGGCGTGTACGCCCCGTGGCATATTCGAGGAGGACGGAATCGTCGGACTCGGCAGCCAGCGCCAGGATATCCAGATAGCTGGCGGATGTCGCCGTTACCTTTTCCAGCGCCGGTAACGTCCCTGGCAAAGCGCCCAGATCTTCCGGCAGGTCTTCAAGCAGGAAAGAGGTGAGTTCTCTGGTTTCCGCAAATCGCGTCTGCGCATTCTGATACTGAACGAGTGTAGCAACAAAGGCACCAATCAATAATACTGCACCCACCAAGGTTGCAGCAGTGCCTATCTTGTGACGGCTTACAAATTTGCTCAACCGATAGGCGGCGGCGCTGCTATACGCCGGAACAGCTTCACCATTTTTCCAGCGCATCACGTCATCGGCCAGAGCACTTACGGTCATATATCGCTCACTGGGATCAGTGCTGGTTGCCTTGTCAACGATAGACCCAATTTCCTGATTGGTCTCATCGCCGACGAGCATCTTCAATATTTTTCCGAGAGAATAGATATCGGAGAGCGTGTTTGCATCCACACCTTTTGATCGTTCCGGCGCGGCATAGCCTGGGGTCAGGCTAAGCCCACTAAAAGTGGACGGGGTATCTCCTTCTCCCTCGTCGGCTTGCGGTTTGGCGATGCCAAAATCAATCAGCTTGGCCTCGCCGGTATCGGTGACCAGCACATTGGACGGGGTGAGATCACGGTGAATGATCAGGTTTTGATGCGCATGGGCTACGGCATCGCATATCTGCTGAAACAGCTTTAGCCGCTGCGCCATATCCGGCTGATTCTGCTTCACCCATTTCGACAGGGGTAAACCATCGACATATTCCATGATGATATAGGGTGCACCATCATCAGTTTCTCCGCCATCATAGAGATGTGCGATATTCTTGTGGCGCAGTCCGGCGAGCAGCTGCCGTTCGCGGCGGAACCGCTCCACCAGGCTGTCAGACAATATGCCGGGTTTGATCAGCTTGATCGCAGCGACCTGGTCAAAGTCATCGCTGGCCCGTTCTGCCAGATAGACATTGCCCATGCCGCCGCGGCCGATCAGGCGAAGGACGCGGTAGGCGCCGATGCGCTCAGGAACCACGCTGTCATCTTCTTCGGCAAGCTGCGCGCCGCCGGTTTGCAGCGAAGGATGTGTTGCCTGGTCTTCTTCGAGCAACGCCAATGCGCGCTTCCTTACCTTCTTGGTGACATCCTTCTGCGCTTTGATGAATGCTACGCGCTCCGACGATAGCTGCTCATAGGCACGCTCCAGCAGCTGCATGACAGCGAGCTCTACATCTCTATCCTGACCTGCCATGTCAGCCCTTCAGGCGCGATTGCAGCCACAATCGCGTTGCTGCCCAGCGTCGCCCGATGGTGTTTCTGGAGATGCCCAGGACAACCGCGATATCGTCCACCGACATGCCGCCAAAATAGCGCATCTCCACAATATCGGCGCGCTCGGGGTCGATTTCTCTGAGTTCGTCCAGAACGATATTGAGCTCAAGCAGATCAACCGGACTATCCCTATCCTCCAGTTCGGTCGCGAGCGTCACCCGCGTGTGATAGCGTTTGTCGGCATTGCGCTTGCGTGCCTGATCGACCAGCACCTGCCGCATGATGCGCGAAGCCAGCGCCAGGATATGTTCGCGGCTCTGAAACTCGATTTCCTTGAGTTTTGATAGCCGGATCACAGCTTCATTGATAAGATCGCCAGTCGAGAGCGAGCTATGCAATTCGCGGGACAATTTGACGGTCGCGATCTGTTTCAGCTCGGTAAATACATCGCGGAGCAGCGAATTGCCCGCTTCTCCGTCGCCAGACTGCCATTCCGCCATCAACTCTTCGTGACGCATGCCCCATCCCTGAATCGCTCTGCGTTTCAGGGTTTTACACAGGTCGGCAGCGGTTTGCCAATAGCAGGCGGTGCCGGAGGTCCGGCAGGGCAGCTCCGCTGGTGGCCGGTCTGGCAGACCCGCAACCGGATTTGCTGTCAGCATCTCAGCGCCAGATGATGCTGACAAAACCGCTATGGGCATTGTTGTCGCTGGCAAAACGCCCGCGATAGCCGGCACCCAGCCGCCAGCCGCCGCCAATCTCGATCTCACCGGAAAGCGCTGCCATCACGCCGCTATCGCTGGCCAGCGGGGACCGCACATCAAAGGGCGTTCCCGGCGCACCTTCGAATGACAGTCTGGTCTGCGAAAATTCGCCGTCGGCATAATCATAGGCAACAGAGATATCGAAGCGGCCCGCTTCATCCTGCCAATTGGCGAAGAGGCCTGCGCCAAAGGCGGTCAGCGAGTCGCTGTCAGAACCCCCTGCAACATTCAGCGCGCCCGCGCCGGTTTCGGCAAAGGCATCGCGGCTGACATGGGCATAGTCGAAGGTTGCCAGCGGACCGAAGCTCCAGCCGCTATCCTTCTTGCCGAAACCATAGCGCAATTCGCTGTTGAGGCTGAATGTATCGACATCATAGCTGGCGATTGCGGTGCGGTTGACCCCGCCAAAGATAATCTGCCGGCTGGTGTCTGTCTCGCCAAAGGCATAGCTGGCGGCAAGCTTTCCGGTGAACCCCTTGCCACCTGAGCCGGCGGCGGCATAGGCACCGAGATTCCAGCCCTCATAATCGGCCTGCGACCCGCGCTGCGTAACCGTGCTGTCGCCTTTCTGATATCCGGCAGCAGCGCCGATGATGAAGCCGCTCTTTGCATCCGACCAGTCGAAACCTGCAGCAAATCCATAGCCGTCATAGTTGACGCGCGCCGCGTTATTATCAGCGCTCAGCGAACCGTCGATCAGGCTGCCGGCGACCCATAGTCCGAAGTCGGCCCGACCGGCGAGCGCATTTTCGCTCTCGCTTTCTGGCGTTGCCCGCTCCGCCGTGCTTCTACCGCCGGAGATGGACGCTGCGCGTGCCATCATCTTGCCGGGCAGGAAGCGGCCTGCGCGCAGGCCTGCGCCAAGCACGGAAGCATGTAATTCGCCCGAAGTCGCATCCAGTGCAGCCTCAGCATCAGGTGCCATAACGAAGGAAAGTTCGGACACTATTGTGCGCGAATCTGTGCCTTCCTCGATGCCGAAGGCGTTAAGCGCTGTTGCCGCCTGCCGCTGGTTGAAAGTTCCAGCAGCGGTCGTGAAATCGACATCCTCCAGATCATCGGCAGCCAGCGCGATCAGCACTTCATTGCCGCGATAAACCAGTTCGATATCGAGGAAAGCGGTGCTGGCCTCGGTCAATCCGTCAAACACGCCATTGACGCCCGTGGCTCCGGTCAGGATGGTAAACTCATCGCCCGCGACATAGTCGCCGGCGGCGGCCATCGCATTGACCATGCCGCCCTGAATATTGATCATACCGCCCGACTGGATGATATCGCTCTCTCCGGTGGGCAGGATACGCACATCATAGAGCGAGCCGGGCAGGAAGGTGATATCGCCGGTTACCTCGCCTTGCGCCGTGGGATCGCCCAAAGTGGAGAGCGTGCCGCCGACCTCAAGACTGCCCAGACGCCCGCCGAGGCGCAGTACCGTGTCAGCCGATGTCACCAGATTGGTGCCGCCGATCAGCCCTTCGATATTGAGCGTTCCGCCGAGCAGCTCCATATTGCGGATCACTAGGCTGTCACCGGTAAAGCTCCGCGTGCCCGTGCCCAGCAGGCGATAGCTTTCAAAGCCCCCGACCTGAATATTGTCCATTTCAACCGTAAGGGTCTCCCCGTCACCGGTGGTCAGGTTCAAGATGTCCATGCCATCACCGCCCAGCAATATGGCATCGGCGACCAGCTCGGTCACATTCACCACATCATCGCCGGTGCCCATATCGAGCGTTCCAACAAGGCTGCTGCCAGCCTCGCCGGTATAGACATCGCTGCCCGCACCCAGCAGCACATCGCCCATGATCACCCCGGTCGCTTCATTGGTTACCATATCGGCGAAACCGGCGGTCAGATCGGCGCGGATCGCTGCGCCACTCAGCGCTTCGATGGTGCCTGAATTGTTGAGATTCTCAAAGCCGATGCCCAGTCCCTGCTCCAGCGTGATCGCATCACCATTGGCCGACGTGACGGTGGAACCGGTGGTCACGAAAAGCTCATTCATAATGCTGGAAGACAGGATGCCATGCGAGCCCATGCCTTGCGTCATGAGGGAGCCATTCACGGCTATTGTGTTGAAGCGGCTGGCCACGCCATTCGCCGCGTCATCCTGCGATGCGCCCGCGCTGCCCCAGCCCTGACCGATAACCAGTCCATGCGACCCATCGCCGCTGGTAGTAATCAGGTCGAAACCCAGCGCTAGCGTGCTGTTGCTGCCATCGCTGGCGGCAAAGGCAGGCAAATCGCCCAGCATGACGCCGTGCGAACCAGCACCGCTGGTGGTCACCTCGGCATCGCCTATCACCAGCGTCAGCGAACTATCGGATAGTACTCCGCTTATACCGTCCCAGGCAAAGCCATGCGCGCCATCTCCGGCGGTTGTCGTCTGATTGCGCAGATCAATGAAGCTGAAGGTCGATCCCGTTACATCGCCGGTGATGTCGGCCAGTTCGATCCCATGGGCGGCATTCCCCGCCGTCGAAACGACATTGTCTTCGATCAGAGTCGAGAAATCCGCATCAGCCGCGCCCGCGCTGAAACTGTCGATCAGCAGGGCGGTGCTGCCACTTCCTTCGGTTACGAAAGTCGAATTGGTCAGCGTAAAGCTTACACTGCCCATGTTTCCGCCATCGGCCGTGTTCAGGAACAGCCCCCGGCTATCATTGCCCATAGTGGTGAGGTCGAGATTGTCGAAATTGAAAAGACTGGTCGAGCCACCCTGCATCGAGGAGGCTGAGCCGATCGCAAAAGCGTCGCTGGCATCGCCCTGGGTCGAGAACTGCGAATTGACCCCGCTGATCGCATTGCTCGAACCTTCCCCGCCCAGATTCTGCAGGTCGACGGCCGCGCTACTGTCGGAGGCGGTTGAAAACTGGCTGTTGCTCAGAATGATCGACCAAGACGCATTGTCTTCGGTTGAACCCGCCATCAGCAAGCCAGGTGAAACGCCCATCCCGCTGGCGGTGATGGTGGCGTTGTCCAGAGTGACATTGCCAGTTCTTACCGCGCCCAATGATACGCCGGGCGCATCATCGCCGCTGGTTGCAATAACGCTGTTGTTCAACCGCTCGAAGTCGAGCCGGCCATCTGGGCCAAAATCGCCAACGACTATTCCGCCCGCACCCGCGCCCGATGTGGTAATGTCGAGCGCTTCAAGTGCAACCAGTAGACGCGTGGGATCGCCATCATTATCGGTGCCGCTCGTCGTGCCCGATATGCCGCCGAGGAAAATCCCGTGCGAACCAGCGCCGCTGGTCGTTGCGGTGATATTCTCCATCGCCAGCGTGATGTCGCTGTCGCTCACATCGCCGTCGATCCCGCCCCAATAGACGCCATAGGCATTGTCGCCCGAAGTGCTGACCTGGCTGTCAGCAAAGCCGAAGATAAAGAAACTCTGCTCCATGCCGCCGGTCAGCCGGACAAACTCTATGCCATGCGCATCATTGCCGATGGTCGAAAAGACACTGTCGGCGATGGCGACCGTCGATCTGGCGTTCGTCATGCCGGCACTGTATAAGTCGAGCAGGATGCCGGTGCTGCCATTGCCCTCAGTCATGAAGGTCGAGTTCTCGACGATCATCGCGACATCGCCACCATCACCCCCGTCGCGCGCATTGATATAGATGCCGCGGCTGTTGTCCCCTCGGGTCACGAATTCAGAATCTCTGTGTGTATTGGTGATGCTTGAGCGGGCCTGCAAAGAAGAGATGCTGCCAATCACATAGGCATCGCTGGAATCGCCTTCGGTCGAGAATTGGCTGTTGCCCGATCCCGTAAGCAACCCTGAATCCTCGCCCCCCGGATTTTGCAACTCAAATGCAGCGCTGTTGTCGGCGACGGTGGACGCCTGAACTCGTGATATCGAGCTGGATATTTGTGCGTCGATCTCCGTTGAGCCGGCCAGCGAAATTGCGGGCGAAACACCCATACCGCTTGTCGATATGATGGCGTCCCTCAAACTCACGGATGTGCGCTTTGCCTGACCTATCGAAACCCCGGGCGCGTCATCACCCATGGTGCGAATTTCGCTTCCGGTGATCGCCGATGCCGGCAAGCCGGTGGACGGGTTATTGAAGTTGACAACGATCCTGCTGTCCGCGCCTGCGTCGGCAATCGAGATTCCGGCCGAGCCATCGCCTTCGGTCGTGATGATCGTATTGATCAGCCGCATGATGGTGTCAGAATTGTCGCCGAGCGCCGAGACGGACAGGCCATTGCTGTTCGCGCCCGTCGTCGTGAAAGTGGTATTACCGAACAACAGGTCCAACCTGCCGTTGTTGCCGGCCAGCAGATCGAACGCGTCGCTGTCATCGCCTGAGGTTTCAATGGTCGTGTTGAGCAATTCGGCGATCAGATAACCGTCATCGCCGACATTG
>JANQNO010000003.1 GCA_028279555.1 Sphingorhabdus sp. | reverse complement strand
AGCAGCGGTCCGCGCGGGAAGGGCTCGCTCATGAAGTCATCGGACACCGTCACACCCTGTTTACGGCAGTCGCAAACGCGCCTGCTTCAGCCGACGTCGCGGCGCTCTCAGCACCATCCGGGGAAACATCCGGTACACGCTGAACATCAGGATCGCTCTCAGCTATGACGCGACCGAGCAGACGCGCTACCTGATCGGCATCCGGCACGGCGCGCAGCATCGGCTGCGGGCGTCTGACATGCCAGGGCCGCGCATGCGGCCACAGGATGGCGTATCCGAGCCGTACACCGCCGCGCGGCAGGATCGGAATGTCACCTGAGCCATCGCGATAGCTGCGCAGCGCTGCCGACTCGATCTGCGCGAATGGCAGATTGAGCGTGATCGGCACGGCAACGCCAACTTTCATCATCAGTCGCTTACTCGTGATCCCATAGACGGTCGATCGCGCAGTCAGCCATGCAAGGAAGGCCAGTATGCCGATGGCGGCAAGCGCCGCCGGCAATAGCGTCGTCGCGGCGAACATCGCCTCGGCAGCTCCGCCGGCCGCATAACCATCGCTTGCACGCCAAAGCGCAAGCGCAATGAAATAGAGTGCAATTGCGCGTATGTGAAAGACGCACCGCGCAAGCGACTTCCAGTCCGGTCGTCCGATCCAGTGAACCTGTTCATCTGCCGGAAGCTGCTCTGGCAGATCGAAAGCCTCTTCGAGTCTCATTCCGTATTGCTCTCTCATATCAGGGGATCACCGCGCTCGGGACTGGCATACAGACCGCCACCAGCAAAATATCCCATGGCTCGCTCCTCCTCGCGGAGAGTCACCTGGTCAGGCGTTGCGAGACCCGGTGCTGCTGCCAACTGGCTCGCGAGGACCTGCGGGACGAGAATGCGGCTGCCGGTTGCATCGATGATGGCACTGTGAATCGGCATCAGGATGTTGCGCTCGTCGCCGAACTTAGCTGACGTTGTGATTTCGACAAATCGAATCATGGGGGTATGGACGCGGAATTTATTCTAGTTTCTAATGATACCAAAAACGCTAAGAAAAAATAAATATTAGCTGAGAATTGACGATTTCTTCAATTGTATTCAAAATGGCCGATTTTTTTGGCTGAACTTCGGAAGCTTCAAAAAATAGCAAATACTAGTCCGATTTTGGCCTAATTGGTATGTATGGACGCGGAATTT
>JANQNO010000006.1 GCA_028279555.1 Sphingorhabdus sp. | reverse complement strand
TTGCCGGCCAGCAGATCGAACGCGTCGCTGTCATCGCCTGAGGTTTCAATGGTCGTGTTGAGCAATTCGGCGATCAGATAACCGTCATCGCCGACATTGAGATAGACAGCATCGGCATTATCGCCGAGCGTCGTAATCAGGCTGTTCGAAATGGATCCGGCAAATGTCGACGATCCGGGCGCGTCGAAGACGATGGCGCGCGAGTTGTCGCCAACGGTCGAAATGCTGGTCGGCGCCATCGGATCGCTGGCATCCAGGAACAGCGTGGCGACGCTGTTGCCGGTGCCGCCACTGAGAACGATCGCATCGCTGTTGCTCCCAGCGGTGGAGGCATCGACATCGGTCAGTTCGACATAAACGGCGGTACCGTCGCCGGCGGTCATCTCCGCAATGCTGAAGAGTGGCGCGTCGTCGCCCATGCTGCTGAAGGTCGTATCGCTGGCGACGATGCCGAGCGCGCCGACGGCGGAGATCACCGGCGCGCCATTATTGCCCGAACGGATGACCGCTCCGTTCATCCCGTTGACAAGCAGCGAGCCGGAGCTGTCTATCGCGCCAGCACCCATCATCGATTCCACCGTCGCATTGTCGACATTGACAACATCGTCGAACGCGCTCGCATCCGGATTGCCCGGTGCAATCGGGGCAAAGATGTCGGTGAGCGTGCAGCCTGTCAGACACCCGGCGTCATATTCGAAGAATTTCTGTTCGAGCCTGCCCACCGACCCGGTAACCTCGCCGGTGATTTCATCGGTTCCCGCCATATTGGCCTGTGCACCGAGCAGATGGATGGCAAAGGCATCGCCTGTGCCGCTCGAAACCAGCGCGCCATTACTCACAGTGACAGTGGTCGAGCCAGCATTGGTGATATTGATGGCATCGGAATCCGCACCGCTTGCGATGGCATCACCGCCAATCGTAACGTCGACGTCAGAATCCGCATCGATCCCTTCGACCCGCACGACATCGGAAAAATCCCCGGTAGTGCTGAGATTGCCGGTGTTGATCAGATTCACCTGATCGGCAACCGCAAAGATCGCATTGCCCGCGCCCATCATGATGTTGCCGCTATTGTTGATGGTGACATTGCTGGTGCCGTCGGCACCCATTGCGGTGTCATCGACAAAGTCGAAAGTGGCGCTGATACCCCGGGAAAGAGCGCCGGTGGAGGAGCTGAAATCAAAATTGCCGCTATTGGTGATGGTGACGGTGACATCGTCTTCCATCGTTGAAAAAGCCGAAATGCCGATCGGTGCGCCAGAATCGAAGGTGAAATTGCCGCTATTGGTTACGCTGAAATTGTAAGTGCCGCCTGCTGGTGCGCCAAAGCTGGAAATGCCCAGTCCGCGCAGGTTAAGACCGCTGCCAGTCATATCGCCGGTATTGACGATGGAGGAGGTCGCATTCTGCGCCTGGTTGAGATTGAAAATCCCGGTGGCCGTGCCGCCGGGGGCGACCATGTGGATGAGCGCGCCGTTATCGACATCCAGATTGACGCTGGTGCCGCTGCTTTGCGCGAGAATGCCGTAGCCACCAATGCCATTTACGGTGATCGCGCCATTATTGTCGATCATCACGGTCGAACTGTCCGTCATGCTGTTATTCTGGGCAAAGCCGACAATGCCGCTGGTCGCAGGGCCGGTGGCGGCAAGCGTGCCATTATTGACGATATTTGTCGTCGAGGCATCGCCGAACACATTGGTGACGATTGCGCCCGCCACGCCGTTGAAATCGCTGTCGAAGCTCGCCGCGCCGGTGGTGACGGAGATGTCGCCATTATTGGTGACATCGATCACGTTGCCGCCCAGATCGCTGAAGGCGAATATGCCTGCGGTAATGGTGGTGCGCTCACCCACGCCATTGGAAGTGGCGGTTAGCGTGCCGCTATTGTCGATCGTGATATTGCCATTGCCGCCAAAGGCCCGCGCCATCAGCGCAATCGCTGTCTCGCCGCTGGTAAAGGCGTCGATATCGCCCCGGTTGGTGACGCTGACATGGCCGCCCCCCAACGTATTTGCTTCCAGGCCGATACCCGCCGAGCCATTCCCGTCTGCGGTGATATTCGCGCCGCTATCGATGGTCAGGTCAAAGCCATTGTCGACAATCGCAATGACGCCTTGGGCTGGCCCCGCAATGAGCGGATCGTCGAACACATTGATTTCGACACCGTCTTGAATGTTGATCGTAATGTCCCGGTCGTCCTTGACCACGCCGACCCCGAAAAAGCCCGGAGGCGCTATCGGGCCTGTTGGGTTCTCGATGATGATGGTGTCAAAGCCTGGATCGCCCGGTGTGGTGTTGATCCCGCCGCCGATATCACCCGAACAGGTCGCAACGCCCGCTACGATCGGGCATTCCGCGCTGACGCCGGGTGTGCGTTGCTGCGCATTTGCGCCGGATGCCGCGGCAAAACTCCCGATCGCAAGCGCCAGGGCACTGACGGAATGCAAGATGGTTGGCTTCTTTATGATTGTCCGGCGAATTGGCATCGGCTTTCCCCCTCATTGGTCGCAGAAAGCCCTGAAAAAAGAGCCCTCAAAGGGAGAGGCGCAGGATGAACAGAAACTGACCCAAATATTTCGGCATAAGGAATCGGCGCCGCTAGATTGGGACTGCGGAAACAGAGAATAAGTCAGGTGGGATGTCTGTTACCTAAAGCCTTCCAGGTAACAAACACATTGATTTTTCCCGACAGAGAGTAGCTGTTAGGCTGAATCCGGCAGCAGCCAAGGTTCCTTTTGCAGACGTAGGATTACGGCCATCCGGTTTTCTGCTTCCAACTTGTGCAAAATAGCCGAAACATGATGCTCGATCGTCCGCTGCGAACGCGATAGCTTTTCGGCAATTTCGGCGTTGCTCTGTCCTTGTGACAATAGGACGAGCACCGATAGCTCCTTGGCAGTAAGGCCATAGGGGTTGGACCGAGCGGCCTTGTAGGGGCCGCGTGGGACTTTTATTTCGTCGCGATGGATCCCGCGCGCCTCGGCTTCCTTTATCAATCGCGCTGTTGCGGCACTCGCGCCTTGCGCATGCAGCGCCGCCAGGGCACTGGAAACGAGGTTCGGTTCGCCGCATAAACCAAGGCAAATATTGGCAAGATGGTCAGCTCCCAGCGCGGAGAAATCCTCCGCTGCCATTTTCATATTGCCTTGCACGGCTGCTTCGAAAGCGGTCGATGATGCCTTCACCCCGTCAGGCAGCGGCGCATTCAGAAGCGTCGCCCAAAAGGCATACTCCGCAAGACTCCACTTGGTGAACAGGCGCGGTTCTATTTTTGCCAGCGTCCTTAATGTTTGGCTTGCCGTTGAAGATGACATCGAAAGCCAGGCCTTTTCCAAAAGACTCAGCAGGACCGGAATCTGATATTGCAGCTCTCCAGTAGCCAGAGCATCTGCGCGAGCATTCTCCAGCGTTTCTCCGGCTTGGCTATCTCCCATCCTGATCTGCGCACGGCCAAGCATGATGCGCGATGGCAGTTTCATCAGGAGCGTTTGCCCTTCCGTTGCGATTACGCCGGATGCTATCTCCGCAGCTTCCTGCAGGCGTCCCTGCTCGAGCCGCAGCTGCGCCTTGCGGCCAAGCAGGTAATAAAGCCAGGAATCGAGATCATGTTCAGTGTCGAACGTGATCCCCTCGGCCAACGTCTTTTCCGCCAAATCGAGCTTGCGGATATCGATCGCATGTTCGGACAGGTTGGTGAAAACCCGGGCGGTGTCCTCGTGCAGGTTGTGCTCGAGTGCGATTTGCAGACTTTCCTGCAAATCTCCGATGCCCTCCTCCTGACCGAGGAAAAGCTTGGCCGTGCCGATATTGTTGAGGGCATGCACCTTCGCTTCGAAAGATGTCGAACCCGCAGACTTTGCAATTGCGCGCTTGCCCCAATCGATGGCTTCGGCCATCTGGCTGTTCAACATGAACATCTGCGACCGCATCGAGTAGGCTAGGGCCAGCTTGTCCTCATCACCCAGCTGTTCAAACAGGTTTATCGACTCATCGAGATAGCGGCCAGCTTGTGCGGCTTCGCCGCGATACCAGTGTAAACGGGAAAGCGAACGAAGACCCTCGGCGACTTTGTCGGATCGGTCTAGAGCTCTCCACAATGTCAGCGCGTGACGCCGGGCCTCGATAACCCGATCATCGATCCGGTTGGAAATACCCGACTCATATGCCCACCCATCATATAACTCCGCTGCATCTTGCGGAGGTGCCTCATCCACATATTTTAGAGCGGTCTCCAGATGACTTGCCGCTTCGCGGTGTGCGCCCAGCTTGGCGGCATCTTCGGCTGCGAGCGGCGCAAAGCGCAGAACAGAGGCGGCATCGGTTGCCCCTTGCGAATGATGCATCAATTCCGCGTAGCTGTATTTGTCCGGCGCTTGAAGCATGACATCGAGCCGCTCTTTATGCAGGGACTTGAGCTCAATCGAGGAGCAACGCCTGCTCGTTGCCAGCCGGGCCAGTTCGTGGCGAAAGCGCAGACTTCCATCGCCTGTTTCGACCAATATTCCCGCAACCAATGACTGTTGCAGCCAATGTTCGGATTTGCTCATCCATTGGCAGTGAAGCTCCGGATTGATTGGGACGGGAATGATGCTCAGCGATATCAGAAAGTCACGATGTTCGGCGGAAAGGCGCGACAGACGGCTCTGGACAGCATCTTGAACCGAGGCCGGCACCTCGATGCCGCGTTGTATACCGCTGGCCAGAATTTCGGATACGAAAAACGGGTTGCCGCCCGTCACTGCCCATAGTTTGTGGGCATCTGCTTCTCCGATGCCGCTGATCCGAGCGACAGCCTTTGCAGATAGGGGCAGCAATTCTATTCTTTCCACCCGGTCGCTTGGCAGCTCACCCAATACCCGGTTTAGCGGATGATCCCTGCCCAGCTCGTCGTCACGAAAGGAAATAATCAGCAGCACCGGGCATAGCGAGATGCGCCGCCCGAGATAGCGGATGAAATCGAGCGTGCCGATATCGGCCCAATGTACATCCTCCAGAATGAGAACCAGAGGCTGGGTAAGATTCGATAGATGTGCAAGAATCTGGGAGAAAAGCTCCGTGCCGCTGTCATTCCTCCAGTCGGAACCAAATCCCGGCATGAGCTGTGCGATATCATATACCGGGCCAAGGGGACGCGGCGTAAAAAGCGCGTCACACATGCCCCAAACGGATGGAATATCCTCCTCCAACTGCTGGCAAAACTCTCGCAAAAGAGAGGATTTCCCAATGCCGGCTTCGCCGCCAAGCGTGACAATATGACCGCTGCCGCTTTTGGCCTTGGCGGCCAGTTTGAGCAGTTCTTTCTGTTGATCTTCTCTTTCCGCCAGCACCGCTTTTGAATCCCTTCGGTGCATAAATTAGGCGAAGTCAGCGAACTTCTCAAACCTCCGGCACGCCAAATTTAGGTATGCCTGCCGCGAAAATTGGGTGTGCGCCCCGACGAAAAACACCCCTCGGGCCCGTAAATATCACCTCTCGAAATTTGAAAAGATCGCGCAGCCAGCGCCGCTGAGCTGCCAATGGCGGTTTCGACTGCCGCAAAGCCAAGAGAGTGAGGCAATGAAAAGCACTACCAAATTGCATATCTTTGCTACTTTGTTGTTTGTAGCGGCTTTGATGCCTTCCAGGGCTTCTGCCGATGTTCTGGAAATCGATTATACCGATATTCGCAACCCCGGTGCTTTCCCGACGATCGTCGTGGAGGGCAGCGGTACGCGTTACAACCGTGTGACGACGCGCGAGCTGGTCTATGACATTCCATTGCGAGTCCGCGAACCCGACAAGATGATTCATATGAAGCACGGTTTCGTGTGGATGGAAGGGCGCGACCCGGCAGCATTCTTCATGACGGCGCGCGGCAAGCCTGCTTTTTCGAGATATGGCTGGCATCTTCGCCGCCTGACCTTTCCGGTCCATGATCTTCGGGCGTGGAGCGACCCGAATCTGCGCCTGACGCCCGTTCGACTGTGCAATGACGAGATCGAGCGCCGGCAAGGTAATGACCGCAAACGCTTTTTCAGGACCGGACGCAAGATGTTCCGTCATTCCGCCTATCAGATTCACGCCACCGCCGTGTGGCGGATGAAGGGCCGGTGGGGCAAGCGATATGACCGGACATGGCAATCCAAACCGGTGACCGTCGGTGTCAACATCCACTGCCGCCCTCTCTCGCGCAACCGCAGCCGCGTTAGTTGAGCAGGCACCGAAATCAGGAGAACAAACATATGTCACCAACAAGGAAAATTCTGCTCGCTACCATGGTGCCGTTTGCTGCTTGGTCAACAGCCGGACCGGCGCTGGCTGGGGAACCGGTGGTAGACATTTCCGCCTATGTCATAAAGGCTGGGAGCGGCGTCGAGCCAACTGACATTTACCCGGTCATCGAAGTTCAGGGTGTTGCTCGAGGTGAATATGGCAAGGTGCTGAATAATAGCCTTAAAATTTGGTATCGCGTTAAAGGAAGCACGCCAAAAAGGGACAAAAAATATTTTGAAACGTATATTCGGCTACTCAGTAACGGTAAATTTCACAGCGTTAGAATCAATCGTCCGAGGTCAGTGAGGGTTGAAAAAACAACCTTCAATTACATTCCTCCGCGCGTCTCACCTTCGAAGCTATGCAACGACAGGGCCAGCACTCTACGTGGTAAAGCCAGAAAGAAATTCCTGAACAAAGGTGAATTGATCAAGCTTGATAATGCTTACACTTTAAGGGCAACGTCACGATGGGAAGTTAAAGCCGGATGGGCTAACACCGACACCAGAACATGGGACGATAGCTATTATGTCCCAGCTTTTGTGAGATGCCGTCCTACTGGGCATTTTGCTGGCAAAGCGACCACAACGACAACGACCCCTCTTGATCCTTCGCGGTTTCCCCAAGGCCAATCGCGCAAACCCACCATCAGCAATCTCACGCTGAAGATCACGCCGATGAGTGTTAAGCGCGTGGGCAAGTGGATCTGCCCCACGCAACTGCGCCTGTCTGGCCGCATCGATGTCATCCGGCCATTTTCCGGCGACAGCATATTCGTCGGCCCGCGCTGGCTCTCGCGCAAGACAAAGATCAAATTCCAGAGCGCGAAGGGCCGTTATGTCACCGCGACCTATGACATGAACTGGGCGCGCAGCGGGCTGCATAGCCTGTCGGCTGCCAGCAGCGACAAACCGTCGCGCCAGACGCTGGATTTCAAATTCAATGTCGCCGGAGCCGACGGCAAGCTCATCAAAAGCGCGCCGAAACGGATCAAGGTCGTCTGCAAGAAACCGCGGCGCGGCCACGGCGATCAGGCGGCTGGCGAAATCACCGGATGACTGGGAGGTAGTCGATGCGATATCTAGTATGCGGAGTATTGGCCTTGGCGGGAGCCTCCTTGCCGGTGGCGGTTATGGCTGGCCTTCCGGAACTGCCCCCGGTTACACAGGTTAAAGCGCCCGTCGAAAAAGCAGGCTTCGACAGGTATAAAACGCCCGTGATTGTGGTGGACGGCCATGGCGGCGGCTACGATACCGTGGTCACCAAACAGCTCGATTTCTTCTTTATTCTCAAGGGCAGAAAACCGAAAACAGGGCAAAGGGCGACCGGCAAGATATTTGTCGAAAATCACTATGCCGATGTCGACAATGTTCTGGCGCATGAGGTTCACAAAATTACCACGCCAGTCATGGATCTTCGCGCATGGAGAGCTGTGAATGAGCGCGTGTCGCCGATAAAATTGTGCAACGATGAACTCAGCTATCAGAAAGGAAGCGCGCGAAAGAAATTCCTGAAAAATGGTGGCACCATTCTTAGACATTCCGCCTATGAAGTTAGAGCCAGCGCAAAATGGTTGCTGAAGGAAAACAGGGTAGGTCGCTTCGATCCCACCTATTACCGGACCTTCGACTCTCCCAAGATCATGACCACGGTTTACGTCAAATGCAATCCGATCGGCAACAAGGCGAAGAAAGCGACCGAAACGAGCACGACGCGTGTTGATATGGGCGCGGTCATGGAAAAGCAGGCCAGGAAGAAACCCATCGGCGCAAAAATCCTATCTACACCGAAGAGATTTCTGGCGGCAGGGAATTTCCTGTGTCCTGCGAGGCTCCGGCTGGAAAGTCAGATCAAAGGGCGCCGCGAATTTACCGGCGATGTATATTTCTCAGTCAAAGGCTGGAAATCAAAGAAAACACCAATCAAGCTGAATGCATTCAGCAGAACGGGGGCTGTCGCCAGCTATCCATTGCAGTGGCAATTGGGCGGACGGAAAAACAAGACGAAACGTCTGACGGTAAAACTGCATGTGCTCAATCAGCGCAATGTCGAGAAACAGGTGATCGAGAAAAAGGTCACCATCAAATGCAGGAAACCCTGAAGCGCTGCACATCTTCCTATCGATATCGATCATTATGCGACAAAGGAGCAATAGAATGCCCATCAAATTTCGGTCGCTGACAAGCCGCAAATTTGCCGCCGGTTCTGCCTTCGCTTGCATCGCCCTAGCGAGCATGGCCGTGACTGCCTCCGAGGCGAAAAAGGAGGTGAGAAGCGCGCCCGACAGCCGCTATATCAGCTCGAAAGCGATCGAGCAGAAACGCGGCAAATACAAGCTGTCGGTTCCTGGCAAGGGCGCGTTCAAGATAACGCGGGTCCAAAGCCGCAATGGGCAAAAGAAGAGATGCCTGATCGATCGTGCATCGCTGACCGAAATCATCTCGACCAATAACTTCGCTGTCCCTGGGCGTCCGGCGCGCGATCTCACTGTCACGATGAAAGCAACCAAGGTTGGCAAGAACACTGTTTGCTCGGGTGTGGGAAGCGGCTGCATCATCATCATTTCGACCTGGGATCCCGACGATGCCTTGCCGCCGGGTTAGACGGGCGTTTCGGATCGATTGAGATGCGCTCTCCTCGCAATATCTTCTGCTGTATCTGCGCCGCCGTCTTCGCGCCTGGCATTGCACAGGCCGAGACGGTTGAAATCAATATATACTCGCCGGTTCCGTCAATAATCGTGGTAGGAAATGGCACCGAATATACGCGCGTTTCCAACCGGCTGATCAGCTATAAGCTGGGCGTAACCATCGAACGACCCAAAAACATGGTGCGCCAACGCGATGCATTGCTGCGCATTGGCGAAACATTGGTCAGTCTGGATAGCGGTCAGTTCACGGGCAGCCGGGTCGATACCTACAGCGTTCCGGTCATGGACGTCGCCGCGTGGGTCAATCCGTCGATGAAGCTTTCGCCCGTTCGCCTTTGCAATGATGAGATCAAACGCCGCGGCGGCAATGCGCGCAGGCAATTTCTCAGGGTTGGCGGCACATTGATGCGCCATTCCGCTTACACCGTTTCCGCCATTGCCGTCTGGGATGTTCGCGAGAAAAGGCGCTGGCCGAGGAGCGGCTACAGCACGAAAACGCGCGTAAGGGAGGCACATCCGCAGAGGTTGACGGTGAGGGTCATTTGCAGCCCGATGCCATCAGGAGCGCAGCGAGAGTGACCTGCCCATAGGCACGCTGAATCAATCGGCGCGACAGATGCATAACAACTTTTTTGAAGCAGCTATTTCGAGGAGAAATGAAATGTGGAAGTTCGAAGCAGTATCGATCAGGCCGGCGGCAATATTCAGGGGCAGTAGCAAGAAAGCGTTTTTTGCGCTGGCGGCTCTTTGCTTTTTCGGCTCCGTTGCCGCTGCGCCGCCCGCTTTGGCAGAGGGCTATGTGAAATTTTCAGGCACGCAAAACAAAAGCGACGATCATACGGATGAAATTGACGTCCTGTCCTGGAGCTGGGGCCTGACGCAATCGGCTTTTCCAAAATCTCTGTCCGGCCCCGGGACCGTTACCATTGTTTACAGAAAACCCCTGAAAGATGGCCGCCTTGCCAAGGCCAAACGCCGCTCGGCGCTGGTGGTGATGAGGAAGGATGGGACGGAAAAAAGATACCTTCTCGAAGGCGTTGTCACCGGCAAGCGGAGGGATATGAAAAAGCTGGGCGATGATGGCAGCCCTCTGCAATCGCTCGGCATTACATATAAGAACATCCGCCCGGCTCAGGCAGCAAAGGGCGGCAATGTCGAAACCACCTGGAAGGTTGAGGAAGGCGAAACTTCCGCCTCTGGCAAACCGCGCCGCAGCAACCCTCAACCTGTTGTGAAGTTCAGGCCTTTCCAGTTTCTCTCAGGCCAGCATGGCGACCAGGTGATGAATGGCTATATCTGCCCCACCAAAATCCGCTTGGCGGTCAACGCCACCTGGGTAGCTCCTTTCTCGGGGCAAGTGCATTTTCGCGGACGGAATTGGACCGGCGGGCATCAGGAGGTGAAAGCGTCGCCGGGCGATGAAGTCCAGTATATAGCCGATTTTCCTGTCGACTGGTCAGACGCCAATTTTGGCACGGGCTCGCCACCCAAGAAAACAATGGGCTTCATGTTCTATGTTCGGAGTCCGGCAGGCAAATTGTTACGGCATTTTTCTGAAAGTGGAACCTACACTTGCAAACCCTTGGGACCGGGCGGTGTTCAGCGCAAATCGTACTGACAATCGATTGGGCGGAAAAGCGATATTTTAGGTCTGTTTCCGGGATATTGCAGATGTTGATCCTCAAACCCATGAGCGGTTGGGCATAATAATTTTTAGCATTATTGGGGATGTTACCTAAGGCCTTTTAGGTAACAGATGGCGCGATATTATGGGTTAGTATGTTCACCTAACCTGCTGAGAAGTTTCAGCGATCGCTACCATGTTCAACCATCTTTCGATTTTGCCAAGGTTGGGTTCGGGCGTTCGAATCGCCTAGCCCGCTCCAGTTTTTCTGACAGTCTCCGGGTATGATGCAGGCCGCTGCCATGTCTTGTCGGCTGCATCCCGGCCGTATTTCAAGGCATGCAGCGGCACTCAAACAAATGAGTATTGTCATGGCGACGAGCCTAATCATCCATTCTGGATGAAGCTTGCCATTGTTACCCAGAATTATATCTATAAAAATAAAGTATAATATAAATAATATATCCGATATGGACAAAAGATAGTCCTATAAACTGCGATCATTCGAAAATGATAAGTAAATAATTAACCACTAAATCTGATTTTCATTCTGTCACCCGACAAAGCCATGAACCGAATTACATGCAAGGGGCAGAATTTTGTTACAGGTCAAAAAATCAGAACTGATTGACGGGAAAGATACGGCGCGGCCCACGGTAAGAACGGCCCGGCACATCCCGGTCCGCTCGCGCGATGGGAAGAAAGGCGCCGGTCGAGGCCGGTCGCTATTATCATCCTATCTGTTCCTTGTGCTGCTGGTCTTGACAGTCCTGGTGCTGATCTTGCCAGCGCAGCTTTCGGCGCAGACCTTCCTGCATACGCCGGGATCGAATGGCTGCACCACGACAACCGGCAGCAATCAGGCGACGCACACTGTCAGTTGCAACGTCGATACCAATGGCGATCCCACCACTTTTGAAGGCACCTGGTCGTTCACGGCAACCGCGAACCGAACCTACGACATAACCAGATTTAACCCGGATTCCGGCTTTATCGGTTTCCACTTTGACCCGACCGGAGTCAGCAACGCCAATTTTACCTTCACCAGTTCCAGTTTCAATGTGGTGATGAATGATACCGATCTCATCTACAAGCTTCAGATCCGCGGGAATGGCGGCTTCAACAATACCGCTTCGGCTTTTGACTCCTATTCTATCGATTGGGACTGGCCTGCTGGCGATACGGGCGAATTGCCGGTCGTCAATGATCCTGATGGAGAGTTGAACACGGTTGTTGTCGGAAAACCGACAACATTTGAACAGAATGGTATTATCCAAAATCTGAACCTTGATTGGTCGGTAGATGTACCGGTTGGCGCGATCAACCTCAATCTGGCGGCAGTTGCCGGCAATGCACGTGAAGCTTTCGGTTTTGGTACCGCACTCGAAACTCAAAGGCTCGATATCGTCAAGAGCATCAGCAATGCTGGTAATCTACAGCCCGGCGATGAAGCCTTTTTCGATATCCAGATCTCCAACATAGGTGGGCCTTCCGCGCTCACCAATCTAGTGATACCGGATATATTGCCCACCGGGCTGGAATTTGTGTCGAACGAGATACTGGTTGGCGGCGTTGTGGGCGGAAATTTCACCAGCGACGCAACCTGCGCCAATCCGCAATTTCCCGGTTCGGCGATGTATCCCTCACCATCGGGTGGCAGCTATGATGACGCGACCGGCAACTGGAATGTCGGAAAGCTCTGCGTCGGGGATAGCGCCACGCTGCGTATCCATTTCCGGGCCGTCGAATTTCCCGGACTGTCCATAGACTCAGCCAATCCCAGCATCGTTACAAATACGGTGGATACCGGTTCGATCACCTCGGATCAGACAATCAACAATATCACCGGCACTTTTTCGGCAGATGCCAGCCTGTTTGGCACGGCGGGCCTGGAGGTGATCAAATCGGACGTGACGGCAACCACGCCTACAGCGGCGGGCGATATCGTCGATTGGTCGATCACGGTCGAAAATATTGGCGATGTCACCATCGGCAATATCGAGGTTGCTGATACGCTGACCCATGCCGGGGCGAACAGCATCACCAGCACCACCGACGCGGCGATTGCCAGCTTTGCGGGAACAAGCTGGACGCTGGTCGATCCTATAGCGCCCGGTGATACCACAACCATAACCGGCAGCTACACGCTCGATCAGGCGGATGTCGATGCAGGGTCGATCAGCAACTCCGCGACGGCAGCCGGAGACAGCACCGCAGGCAGCGATGATGTCACGGATATATCGGATGATGATGGCACCAATGATTCCGACCCCACGGTCACGACATTTAACGCCGCACCTTCGCTTTCTCTGAGCAAGGCATTCACCAGCAATGCTGATGAAGATAGCTCGGGCGATATCACGCTGGGCGATACGCTGATCTACACCATCACCGCGACCAATGACGGCAATGTCTCGCAAAATAATGTCGTCGTTTCCGATCCGCTGATCACGCCCAATAGCGAAACATGCGCGACGCTCGCACCCGGTGCGACCTGCGTGCTCACTGGAAGCTACAGCGTCCAGCAATCCGATATGGATACAGGTTCGATCAGCAATACCGCTTCGACCCAGAGCGATGAAGTAACCACACAGGTCACCGCTGGCCCGATTGTTACGAATACCGCACAAATTGCGTCTCTGGCGATCTCCAAGTTGCTGACCAGCAATGCCGATGAGGATTCATCCGGCGACGTCAGTCTCGGCGATACACTCACCTACACCGTTACTGCCACTAATGATGGCAATGTCACGCAAGCCGATGTGGTCGTGTCCGATGCCATGATCACGCCAAACAGTGAGACCTGCACGCAGACATCGCCTGGTGCCGACTGTGTCCTCACCGGCACCTACGTCGTGACGCAGTCGGATGTCGATACCGGCAGTATCAGCAACACAGGCTCTGCCCAATCAAACGAAGTTACAACCGCCGTTACCGACAGCCTGGTGACGCCAACGCAGGCGGCAAGCCCCTCGCTTGCCATTGCAAAAGCAGTCACGGGCAATGCCGATGAAGACGCGTCTGGTGATGTTTCGGTAGGTGATACGCTTACCTATACGGTGACAGCGACCAATGACGGAAACATCACGCAGAATGGCGTGGTCGTTTCCGACGCGCTGATCACACCCAGCAGCCAGACCTGCGCGACGCTTGCGCCCAGTGCAGACTGCGTTCTGAGCGGCAGCTATCAGATTACCCAGGCCGATGCCGACGCCGGGCAGATTTCCAATACGGCTTCGGTGCAAAGCGATGAAGTCACGACTCCGGCCGCGGTTGGCCCGGTCACAACCAGCGTTGCGCAGAATCCGGCGCTATCGATTTCCAAATCGCTGACCAGCAATGCTGATGAAGATTCTTCGGGCGACATCTCTGTCGGAGATACGCTGACCTATACGGTAACGGCCAGCAATGATGGTGATGTCACGCTCTCGAACATGGTGGTTTCCGATGCGAAGATCACACCTTCCAGCAACAGCTGCGCGTCCGTTGCCCCTGCGGGCAGCTGCGTACTGACCGGCAGTTATGTGGTGACGCAGGGCGATGTCGATGCCGGATCGATCAGCAACACCGGCTCGGTCACGACCACCGAAGTGCCCGGCCCGACCACAACGCCGCCTGTCACAACGCCAACCCAGAACGCCACTCCCTCGCTGGCTTTGACCAAGATACTGGCGTCGAATGCCGACGAGGACAACTCAGGCGATATCACCCTTGGCGACACGCTCACTTACACCGTTACCGCCACCAATGACGGGAATGTCACGCAGAATAATGTTGTCGTTTCCGATCCGCTGATTACGCCGAATAGCCAGACATGCGCCACGCTGGCACCTGCCGCTACCTGCGTGCTCACCGGAAGCTACAGTGTTCAGCAATCCGATATGGATGCCGGTGCGATCAGCAATAGCGCTTCGGTCCAGAGCGACGAAGTGACCACGCCCGTTACCGCAGGCCCGGTTGTCACCAATGTTGCGCAGAATGCGTCGTTGGCAATCGCCAAAGCACTGACGAGTAATGCCGATGAGGATGGCTCGAGCGATGTCTCGGTTGGCGATACCCTGACCTACACCGTTACCGCCACCAATAACGGCAATATCACGCTGAACAATGTGGTTGTTTCGGATGCGAAAACCACACCCAATAGCCAGACCTGCGCGACGCTGGCGCCCGGCGCGGACTGCGTTCTGAGCGGAACCTACGTGGTCACGCAGGCAGAGATAGATGCCGGTTCTGTCGATAACAGCGGGTCGGTTACGTCAACCGAAGTGCCCGGACCAATCAACACGCCGGTCCTCAACACACCGACCCAGGCCGGGAATCCCTCTTTTGCCATTGCCAAGGCGGTAACCGCCAATGCCGACGAGGATGGCAGCGGTACTGTCACCCTGGGCGACACGCTGACCTATACCGTTACCGCGACCAATGACGGTAATCTGACGCTTAACAATGTGGTGGTCAGCGATACGCTGATCACGCCAAACAGCCAGACATGTGCGAGTGTGGCACCAGGTGAAAGCTGCATGTTGACTGGCACATATCAGGTCTCGCTCGCCGATGCCGATGCCGGGCAGATTTCCAATACGGCTTCGGTGCAGGCTACCAAATTCTCCACCCCTGTCACAACCTCGCTGGTCACGCCTGTCCTGTCGACACCGGCATTTACCATCACCAAGGACGTCGATACGGCCAGTATTTCAGCGCCCGCGACACTTGGCTATACGATCACCGTTACTAATAGCGGCAATGTTTCGCTGACGACGCCCGCGCTGACCGATGCGCTATCTCAGGACGGAAACAGCCTCACCCTGACATCCGGGCCAACATTCACCGGCGGCGATGATGACAGCGATGGCGAGATCGATCCGGGCGAAAGCTGGACCTATGCGGCCAACTATGCTGCCACCCAGGCCAACATCGATGATGGCAATGACATCATCAATATCGCAACGCTTGATACCGATCAGCTGGCCCCCGCATCGGACAGCGCCACCACAACCATCGGTGCTGCGCCCGCGCTCACCATTTCAAAGGCCGATGTTACAGCTGCTGTACCTGCCCAGGCAGGCGATAGGGTCGATTGGGAAATCACTGTCGACAACAGCGGCAATGTTTCGCTCAGCGGTGTGACTCTGACGGACACGCTGACCAATGGCGATGGCGCTGTCCTTGCGCTCACCAGCGGTCCGACATTGCGCGCGGCCACGGACGGCGATGGCGATGGTGAGATCGACATTAACGAGAGCTGGATTTTCGATGCCAGCTATATTTTGACGCAGGCGGATGTGGACAGTGGCAGCGTGACCAATGCCGTATCCGTCGTAACCAATGAAGTTGCGGGCCCGACAGCTGCACCCAACCCGCCGGTGACAACAATTGCTGGCGCGCCGTCTCTCTCGATCGCCAAAGTTCAAAGCGGGAACGCCGATGAAGATGGTTCCGGCACGATCACCCTGGGTGATACGCTGACCTATACGATTACGGCGACCAATAGCGGCAACACCACGCAGAACAATGTGGTTGTTTCCGACCCTCTGATCACGCCGGATAGCCAGACATGTGCGGCGGTGGCCCCGGGCGCGACCTGCACGCTGACCGGTAGCTATCAGGTCGCGGTGGAAGATGCCGATTCCGGGCAAGTGACCAATACTGCTTCAGCCGAGAGCGACGAGGTAACAACCCCGGTCACCGCCGGCCCCATCACCACAAATGTCGCGCAAAACCCGGCCCTGACTGTGATCAAGACCGATGTTACTCCGGCGGCACCGTCAGCGGCGGGAGATACCGCCAGCTGGGAGATCAGCGTCGCAAACACGGGCAATGTCAGCCTGACCGGCGTATCGCTGAACGATGTGCTGACCGATGGCGATGGCTCGGTGCTTGCGCTGACCTCTGGGCCAAGTCTGCGCGTCACCACTGACGGTGACGGCGATGGCGAGATCGATCCCGGTGAAAACTGGATCTACGATGCCAGCTACACGCTCACGCAATCAGATATCGATAGCGGGAGCATAACCAACAGCGTCACAGTCTCCACCACCGAATTGCCCGGACCAACGCCTGCCCCCAATCCGCCGGTGACAACCATCAACGCGGTGCCGGCTTTTACCATCGCCAAGGATGTCGATACCGCCAATATCACTGCACCCGCGACGTTGGGCTACACCATCGCCGTCACCAATAGCGGCAATGTCAGCCTGACCAATCCGGCGCTGACCGACAATCTGACGCAGGACGGGTCAGCGCTTGTCCTGACTTCCGGCCCGGCGCTGAATGCGGGGGATACGGATAGCGACGGCGAGATCGATCCCGGCGAAACCTGGAGCTACAGTGCCTCTTACGCCGCCAATCAGGCCGATATCGACAACGGCAATGACATTATCAACAGCGCTACGTTTAGCGCGGATCAGGTGACGGCTGCGTCCGACAACGCAGTTACGAGCATAACCATCAATCCCGCTCTTTCGATAACCAAATCAGCACCCTTCAATGCCGACGAGGATGGCTCGGGTGATATTTCGCTTGGCGATACGCTCACCTACATTGTCACCGCGACCAATGATGGCAATGTGTCGCTGACCAATGTGGAGGTCACGGACAGCAAGACGACACCGGCCAGCCAAAGCTGTGCCAGCGTCGCGCCCGGTGCGACCTGCGTCCTGACAGGGACTTATACCGTCACCCAGGCCGACGTCGATGCCGGCTCGATCAGTAATAGCGGTTCCATCACGTCAACCGAAGTACCCGGCCCGACCACGACGCCGCCTGTCGTCACAACCACGACCCCGGCCGACAGTTCACTCACCCTGAACAAGGCTCTGACTTCCAATGCCGACGAGGATGGTTCTGCCACAATATCTCTGGGAGACACGCTGACCTACATGATCACGGCCACCAACGACGGGAATGTCACGCAGGACAATGTCGTTGTCACCGACAGCAAAACCACACCGGGTAGCCGGACATGTGCGAGTGTTGCGCCCGGTGCCACTTGTATTCTGACCGGCGTCTATCAGGTGTCGCAGGATGACGTTGATACTGGCAATATCAGCAACACCGGCTCGGTAACCTCGACCCTGATCACAACGCCAGTGACAACAAACCCAGTTATCACCGACATTCCTCAGTCGGCGGTTCTTTCCCTCGCCAAACTGCTCACCAGCAATGCCGACGAGGATTCATCGGGCGATATCTCGCTTGGCGATACCCTGACCTATACCATCACAGCGACCAATGACGGTAATGTGACCCAGTCCAACGTGGTTGTTGCTGACCCCAAAATCACGCCCGACAGCCAGATTTGCGCTACGCTCGCGCCCGGTGCAACCTGCGTTCTAACCGGAACCTATCAAGTCTCGCTCGCCGATGCCGATGCTGGAGAAGTTTCGAATACCGCCTCCGTACAAAGCGATGAAATCACTACGCCGATTGCGACCCAGCCGGTCATCACGGCGGTCAGCACCAATGCCGCGCTGTCACTTGTCAAATCTTCGCCGGTGAATGCCGATGAGGATAGCTCGGGTGATATCAGTGTGGGCGATACGCTGACTTACACTGTTACCGCGACCAATGACGGAAATGTCAGCTTGACTGATGTTGTCGTGTCCGACGCAAAGATCATGCCTTCAAGCCGGACCTGCGCCACCATTGCGCCGGGCGAAACCTGCGTTCTGACCGGAACATACAGCGTTTCCCAGACAGATGTGGACGGTGGCGTGATCTCCAACAGTGCTTCTGTTACCTCGGTCGAGGTTCCTGGTCCGACAATTACACCGCCCGTGACTACGATCACTCAGGAAAAAATGCCCTCGATCGCGCTGGCGAAAATTCTTGCCAATAACGCAGACGGCGACGGGTCAGGCGACATCTCGGTCGGTGACGTGCTGACCTATAGGGTGACGGCAACGAATGACGGCAATGTGACCCTGAATGACGTTACGGTCGGTGATCAGAAGATCACACCCAATACCGAAAATTGTGCGACCCTGGCACCCGGTGCATCCTGTGTATTGACCGGAAATTATACGGTTTCACAGGCCGATGTGGATGCGGGTTCCGTAAGCAACAGTGCGACCGTGACGTCGCCAGACATCGCTGATCCTGTGACCACACCTCCTGTCGTTACAGCTACGCAGAAAGGCGACCCCTCGCTGGCGCTTGCCAAGCAACTCACCAGCAATGCCGACGAGGATGGCTCGGGTGATATTTCGCTTGGCGATACGCTCACCTACACTGTCATCGCGACGAATGATGGCAATGTGACGCTGACCGGCGTGGTGGTGTCGGATGACAAGATCGACCCTTCGAGCATAAGTTGCGCCAGCCTCGCGCCGGCCCAGACCTGTGTTCTGACCGGCTCATATCAGGTGACCCAGGCTGATATCGATGGCGGTTCGATCAGCAACACGGCGTCGGTCACATCCACCGAAGTGCCCGGCCCGACCACCACGCCACCGGTTGTTACCCCAACCCAGACTGGCGACCCGTCTCTGACGCTGGATAAAGTGCTCGCAAGCAACGCCGATGAAGACACATCGGGTGACGTTTCGGCTGGCGACACGCTGACCTATACCGTCACCGCTACCAATGACGGCAATGTAACGCTGTCAGATGTGACGGTCCTGGATGACAAGATCAGTCCGGACAGCAAGACCTGTGCGGCTTTGGCTCCAGGCGCGACCTGTGTCCTGACGGGCAGCTACACCGTATCGCAGACGGATATAGATAGCGGTTCGATCAGCAACACGGCCTCCGCAACCAGCCCCAGCCTGCCGCAGCCGGTTACCGTGCCGCCACTGACAACCGTGACCCAGGATCGCGATCCGTCGCTGGCCTTGACCAAGATACTGGCGTCCAATGCCGATGAGGATACGTCTGGCGATATCACGCTGGGGGATACCCTCACCTACACGGTCACCGCGACGAATGATGGCAATGTCACGCAGCATAATGTGCTGGTCTCCGATAATCGGATCACACCCGATAGCCAGACATGTGCGAGTGTTGCACCCGGCGCAATGTGTGTGCTGAGCGGAACTTACCGGGTCACTCTGGAAGATGCCGATGCAGGAGAGGTGCGTAATAGCGCTTCGGCTCAAAGCGATGAGGTGGCAACACCGGTGACAGCCGGGCCATTGGTCACCGCCGTGGAAAGCACACCTATGCTTACACTGGTCAAATCGGACCCGGTCAATGCCGATGAAGATGGTTCGGGCGATATCAGCCTCGGTGACACGCTTACCTACACCATCACCGCGACAAATGAGGGCAATGCCAGCCTGACCGGTGTCACTATAACCGACGACAAGATCACGCCGTCGAGCACCAGCTGTCCGGCGCTGGTGCCAGCTGAAGCCTGCGTGCTTAGCGGCAGCTATCAGGTGAGCCAGGCGGATATTGACGCTGGTTCGGTCACAAACTCGGCATCGGTGATCAGCGATGACATACCCGATCCTGTTACCACGCCGCCGGTCGTTACGGCAACGCAGCCCGCCCGCCGCGCATTGTCACTCGACAAATCGCTGGCAGGCAATGCCGATGGTGATGGCTCGGGCGACATCTCGCTGGACGACTTGCTGACCTACCGTATTGCCGCGACCAATAATGGCAATGTGACGCTCAACAATGTGGTGGTCTCGGACAATAAAACCATGCCGAGCAGTCAGACCTGCGCTACTCTCGCGCCTGGCGCGGCCTGCGTCCTGACGGGCAGCTATCAGGTCACACTGACCGATACCGACGCGGGTGAAGTCAGGAATATCGCTAACGCGGCCGCTGACATGATCGCCGATCCTGTCCGGGCCGAGCTGATCCTTGAGGTGGCGCGTGCCGGCAGCATCAGCGGCATTGTGTTCAACGACAGCAATGGCGACCAGATCGCCCAGGACGATGAGCAGCGACTGCCCGGCTGGATTGTTGAAATCATCCGCGAAGAAAACAGCCAATCCGCGGCATCAGCCTCCAGCTCCGCTAATACCGGTAATGCGGAGGGACAGGCCCAGATCATTGCACATACCACCACCAATACCGACGGTTATTATGAGTTCACCGGCCTGCGCCTTGGCAGCTATCAGCTTCGTTTCCGCAATCCGGTCAATGATGTTCTTTACGGGGATATTTCCGGGCTCGAGCTGACTGGTGGCAACCTGACAGTAGATCAGAATCTTCCGATCGATCCATCCGGTGTGTTCTATGATGCGGTAACGCGGGCACCTGTACAAGGTGTAGTGGCAACTCTGGTCAATCGTGACGGTAATCCGCTACCCGATGTTTGCTTCATTGATATATCGCAGCAGAATCAGCTTAGTGACGGAAGCGGTTTCTACCGGTTTGACATTGTCCCTGGCGCCGCAAGCAGCTGCCCGGTCGGAGAAACCGAATACCGGATAGTCTTTGACGCACCAGGCAACTTCAGCGACAATCCATCCACCGTGATTGCGGTGCAGGACGGTCCGCTCAATCCGCCAGCAGGTGTAGGGCCGTTCCTGGTCGCGCTGCAATCGACGGCACCGGCAGCGGGAGAAGACACGACTTACTATCTGTCCTTCGTTTTGGGCAGTGGTGACCGGGACATCATCAACAACCACATTCCGCTGGATCCTTTCTCTGATCGCGGTCCGCTGATGGTTACCAAAAGCAGCATCAAACGATCGGTTAGCGTTGGCGAGCTGGTTCCCTACACGATTACCGTGCGCAACAACGAGAATGTTCAGCGCGCCGGTGTCGATGTGATCGATGTCATCCCCCCCGGTTTCAAATATGTTCAGGGAAGTGCTGTCGTCGCGGGTGTTGCCAGCGAGCCGCTCCAGGCAAGCCGTGAACTGCGGTGGGAAGATCAGATCATCCCGGCCAACGATAGCGTCGAATATAGTCTGACCATGGTTGTCGGTGCGGGCGTTACCGGTGGAGACCGAGTCAATATCGGCTTTGCCCGCGCCAGCATCGATGGAGCGGAGGTTTCCAATAGAGGCCAGGCCGTCGTGTCGATCCTCCCAAGCGCAATATTCGATTGCGCCGAGATCATCGGCAAGGTGTTCGAGGACAGAAACGGCAATGGCTATCAGGACGATGGCGAACCCGGCATCGCAAATGCTCGCCTTGCGACTGTGAACGGTCAACTGATCACCACCGATCAATATGGCCGCTATCATATTACATGCGCGGCGGTACCGGATGCGAGGATCGGGTCGAACTATGTGCTCAAACTGGACAAGCGCAGCCTGCCGGCGGGCTATGAAGTTACCACGGAGAATCCACGCGCCATCCGCCTGACGCGCGGTAAAGTCAGCAAACTTAACTTCGGTGTGAAAGCGGCGGGTCACGTTGCGGTCGATATAAGCGATGCATCGTTCGAAGCGGGCAGCGATGTGCTCAGGCAGAGCGTTGCGGCGAGATTGCCCGAAGTGCTGAAGGGCGCTGAAGCCAATAACCCAATAGTCCGGATCGCGTACCAAATGTCGGAAGCGGAGAGCGTCGACCTGGCTAAGGCGCGTACCGCCGCAGCCTCCAAAGCGATCCTGGCGATATTTGCAGGAAATGGAGGGACGGAACCGATCATCGAAGTGGACATCAGTCGCCAAAGACCGGAAGCGCCAGAAGGAGATGATCAATGACCAGCATCTTTTCCCAACACCAGACCGATCATCGGTCTGCGTCCCGAAAAGTCGCCGCTGTGGTGAAGACAGGCGTGGCCGCGATTGCGATCGCAAGTGCCAGCATCGGCTCAGCCCAGGCTGCTGGACGATCGGCCCAGGCCGAGCAGCAAAATACTAACGATTCCGGTCTTGATATTCGGATTGCCGGAAGTGAGCCAGTATCGAAGCGTGATCCGTTCGGGATCGAGATTCGTTCCGACGATCATTTGAACAACCCGGTCCTCACTGCGCGACTAGTTGAAGGAGAGCGTAGCGTCGTGCGCGGCGAAGCTGTGGAAATAGCCGGCTACACCAACTATGCTGCTTTCGTCGTGCGATCCGAACTGCGCGTTTTCGCAGACGGCAGCCCGCCTGATAGCGAACCGCTTCGCATCGTTGCGGTCGATGATGCGAACAAAGCCGAGTTTGTCGCCGACGCCGATTTACCCGGCAGGCTGTACTTCGTCTGGCGTGTTTATGACAGCGAAGGCCGGTTCGATGAGACAGCGCCGCAGGAACTGACACTGGTCGGCGAACGACTGGCAGGCGATAGGCCTGGTTCGGATGTATTTGCACTGAAGGACCGCGATGAGGCGCGGCTCCGTTCGATCAGATTGAACAAAGCCGTAACGGTGACCGTAACTGGCAGGGCCAATCCTGAAACAGATGAGATCCGGATATCCGGGCAACTGACGCCGGTCGACGCCAATGGAGATTTTGTTTGGCAGCAAATTTTTCCCAGACTTTCCCAGAATCTCACAATTCAGATCGAACGCGACGGCAAAACGGTCCTGGATAGCTTGCGCAGTATTTCGCGGCCAAAGGATGACTGGTTCGTTGTAGGGCAGGGCGATGTGACGCTGATCACCTCCGATGGCGATGGCCCGGCGGTGGAAGTGAGCGGCGACCGGCTTGCCGACGGCGACTATATCACATCGCGCGCCGCCTATTATCTCAAGGGCAAATTTGGCGATGGATGGGAACTCACCAGTTCGCTCGATACCGGCGAAGTGCTGCTCAAGGACCTGTTTACCAATATCGATCGCAAAGATCCGCGCCAATTACTGCGCAGGCTCGATTCGAGCGAGTTCTATCCAGTCTACGGCGATGACAGCATATTGATCGAGGATGCTCCGACTCAAGCCGGCATTTACGCACGGCTCAGGCATCATGACAGTAGCATCGTGCTTGGCAATTTTGTTGCCAATATCAATCAGGTAGAACTGGCTCAAATCGACCGCGGCCTGTTTGGCGGGCTGATTAGTTACAAGAGCCAGGCGATCACCAGCTTTGGCGAGCGCAAACTTGATTTGCTGGCCTTTGCCAGTGACCCCGGGACCGTCCCGGCGCGCGATGAATTCCGGGGCACCGGTGGTTCGCTCTATTTCCTAAACCGCCAGGATATCACCATTGGTTCAGAGCGGTTGCGCATCGAAGTGCGCGATCGCGAGACCGGGCTTGTCCTGTCATCGACCGAGCTGCGTCCCCAGGAAGACTATGACATAGATTATTTTCAGGGCCGGATCACACTGTCCAGGCCGCTTGCATCGACCGCGGCAGATGGTGCGGTTGTGCGCCAGGGCAGCTCGGCCGGGAATGTTCCGGTGCTGGTTGCGCGCTATGAATATTCGCCGGATTTCGGCGATCTGGACGGCTACACCGTTGCAGCGCGCGGCGCGGGCTGGATCGGCGATCATGTCCGGCTCGGCGTGACCTCGCAAAAGGAAACCACCGACACGGCCAATCAGACTCTTCTGGCTGCCGATATGCTGCTTCGCTACGCTGCCGGAACCTATATCAAGGCAGAAGTGGCGCGTACCGAGGGCCCCGGCTTTGGACAGTCCAATTCGGTCGATGGCGGTTTGAACTTCATCAACATTGCCTCGCCCGCAATAAACGGGCAGAGTGCCGATGCCTATCGGGCAGAAATCGCGGTCAACTTCGCTGAAATCACCGGAAAATCTGGCGATCGCGGCAAGGCAGGTGCCTATTATGAGCATTTCGACGCTGGCTTCTCTTCGAATGCGCAGCTGACCTTCTCGGACACGGAGAGATGGGGCACCCATCTCGATCTTCCGATTGGCCAATCGACCCGGATCAAGGCGGAGTATGACGAGCTGTCGACGGCGGCCAATGGTCAAACGCGCTCTGCCGTAGGAGAAATCAGCCAGAAATTCGGCGGAGGCGTAACGGCAAATCTCGGCATCCGCCATGATGACAAGACGCCGGGCCAGGCGAATAACAGCTTCGAAGACGGCTCGCGTACCGATGCCGCTCTGCAAGTGAATTACAAGCCAGTGCTGGCGAACTGGTCGGCGCATGCCTTTGGGCAGTTGACGCTGGAAAATGATGCTGGCCGCAGCGATAACAACCGCGCCGGTGTCGGCGTTACCGCAGAAGTTACGGAGCGATTGTCTTTTACTGGCGAAGTTTCCGGCGGCGATGGCGGTTTGGGCGCGGATGTTCAGCTTAACCGCAGGATTGGCGAGGGTTCGGAAGCCTATATCGGTTATTCGCTGCTTGCTGATCGCAACGATACCGGGCTGGAACGGCAGAATTTATTTACGCGGAATAGTAGCGGAACCCTGACCGTCGGCGCACGCCAGCGCTTTTCCTCATCGCTGTCGCTGTATGGTGAAAACCGGATCAGCCATGGCGGCAACGCGCCCGCTCTTGTGAGCAGCTTCGGCGTCAATTTCGACCCTACGCCGCAATGGTCCTTCAGTGGAAGCTTTGAAAATGGGCGCATTGACGATGTTGCCACCGGCCTGTTCAAACGCACCGCCTTCACGCTGGGTGCGGGTTATAGCACCGACAAATTGCGTATCGCTTCCAATATCGAAGCACGGTTCGAGGATGGTAATGGCCGCGATCAAAAGGTCTGGCTGCTGCGCAACAGCATGAATGCCAAACTCACCCCCGACTGGCACCTGTTAGGCCGACTCAATCTCGCCTTCGCGGACAATGATACCGCCAATGTCCGCGCGGCCGAGTTTATCGACGGGATCGCAGGCTTTGCCTACCGCCCGGTCGACAACGACCGGCTGAATATCCTGGGACGGGTGAACTATTTTCGCGATCTTGGGCCAGTCGGTCAGATTACCGAAGGCGGGCAGACGAATAGTCCGAAACAGGAAAGCACAATCATTTCGATCGATGCGAACTATGATCTCAACAAATGGATTACGCTGGGCGGCAAATATGGCTATCGCCAGGGTCGCGTCTCGCTTGGCCGTGATAGCGACACCTTCGTTTCCAGCAATACCCATCTGGGCATCCTCCGTGCAGATTTCCATGTCGTGAAGAATTGGGATCTGCTGCTCGAAGGGCGCTATCTGACCAACGATACTTCTGGCGACGACCGTGTCGGCGCGCTGGCCGCGATCTATCGCCATATTGGCAATAATGTGAAGGTCGGTGTGGGATACAGCTTCACCGATTTCTCCGATGACCTGACCGATCAAAGCTATACCAGCAAGGGATTGTTTCTGAACCTGGTTGGGAAATTCTAGAATCGCAATTGCGCGATCAGAAATCGCGTCGTCTTCAATGCTTTTCAAGAGCGTGGATCGGGATGTTGGTTTTGGACAAAACCAACTGGCCTGATCTGGAACCGGCTAAGCCTGCCCGGCGGCAACTCGCGGTTCTGCCGGCGCTTTTAATCCGAATGATCGGGTTTCGCCTGTTGGGCATCCCGGATAAGCACTAGAGAATCGATCAGAAAGGCGGTGGCGAGGCTGAACAGCAAAAATCCATTCGCCGCTATCATCCCCGACATCAACCGCCAGTCCTTGCTGATAATCACATCGCCAAATCCCAGTGTGGTGAATATGGTCACGCATATCAGCGCGGTACCGATAAATATCTGCACTAGCATGACGGGATTCCCCTATTGCTCATTCCGGCAGGCGGCAGGCGGCAGGCGGCAGGTGGCGTTGGCGACAGATCGCCGGCTAGGTTCGATCAGCCTTGAGTTGCCGATCGAATGGCCGGGTCGAAACAAAATGCCCCGGATGCACTTCTTCAAGGATGTCGCCTTCCGAAACTCCCGTTTCGGGATCCCCGCTTGATGGTTCATCCTCCAGCAGGATGCGTTCGCGTTCGCGCTCTGAGCGGGGGTCAGGCAGCGGTATCGCGCTCATCAATGCCTTGGTGTAGATGTGACGCGGATCGTCAACGATCACCTCGGCGCTACCCAGTTCGATGATCTGACCGCGATACATGACCGCGATCCGGTCCGCGATATAGCGAACCACAGAAAGATCATGCGACACGAAGATCATTGTCAGTTCCATCTCGGCGCTGAGCCGCTTCAGCAGGTTGAGGATCTGCGACTGGATCGATACGTCGAGCGCCGATACTGGTTCATCCGCGATCACCAGTTTGGGCTCCGGTGCCAATGCCCGCGCAATAGCAACGCGCTGCCGCTGGCCGCCGGAAAATTCGTGCGGATAGCGGTTCATCTGCGCTGGATTGAGACCGACGGTGCGCATGAGTTCGACAACCCGCTCGCGCAGGGCCTCGCCCTTTAAGCCGGGATGTCTCGTGCGGATTGCTTCGCACAGCGTGGTATAAACTGTGAGTCTCGGATTGAGTGAGGCGTAGGGATCCTGAAAGATCATCTGGAAGTTGATCCGCTGCCCGCGAATATCGGCATCGCTAAGCGCGCTCAGCTCGTTGCCTTCCAGAAATATCCGGCCCGATGTCGGACGCAGCAATTGCATGATCGTGCGGCTCAGCGTCGTCTTGCCGCAGCCGGACTCGCCCACAATACCCAAAATCTCCCCCTTGCTGATCGAAAGTGACACGTCATTGACGGCTTTGACCACGCCCTTGCTGGCGCGGGAGAAAAGATGTTTGCCGAGATCGAAATGCTGAGAAACAGCGTCAAGAACGAGAAACTCATCTTCGCTGGCAGGACTGGAGGAGTTCATTGCACATCCTCCTCGACATCCTGCGCCAATACCTCTTCTATTGGCTGGCTGCGATCGCAATAGCCGCATTCGCGCAAGCAGTGACCGTCGGGCAATTCGACAAGCTCCGGCACCGGCCCTTCAGGCTCTTTCACTTTTGGGAAGGGGCAGCGCGGATAGAAGGCGCAGCCCGCAACGGATTTGGAGAGGTCTGGCGGCGTACCGGCTATTGTGTAGAGAACCTCGTCCTTGGCCTTGAGCGACGGAATAGCCTTTTGCAGAGACCGGGTATAGGCATGTTTGGGGTCGTAGAAAATCTGGTCGGTGTCTCCGCTTTCAACCACCTGCCCGGCATACATCACCTGGACCCGGTCGCAGGTTCCGGCGACAACGCCCAAATCATGCGTAACGAGGATCACCGCCGTGCCAAGCCGTTCTTGGCGATCCTTTATGATATCGAGAACGCGCGCCTGAACCGTCACATCGAGCGCGGTCGTCGGCTCATCGGCGATCAGCAGGTCGGGGTCGTTGATCAGCGCCATCGCAATCATGACGCGCTGCCGCATTCCTCCGGAAAATTCATGCGGATAGCTCTGAACGCGCTTGGGAGCATCGGGGATGCCAACCTCTTCCAGCGCCGTGATCGCTCTATTGAGCGCTTCTTTCTCGTCAACGTCCCCGTGAACGCGGATTGCCTCGGTTAGCTGGGTGGATATGCGCAAATAGGGATTGAGAGATGTCATCGGATCCTGGAAGATCATCGAAATCTTGTTTCCGCGAATCTGCCGCATCTCCTCATCGGACAGTTTAAGCAGATCCTGCCCGTCGAAATGCACCTCGCCGCTCTCGATCCGCCCCGGCGGCTGAGGGATTAGCCCCATGATCGAATAGCAGGTTACCGATTTACCGCTGCCCGACTCTCCGACAATACCAAGCGTTTCCCCCCGTTCCAGCGACAGATCAATGCTCTGCGCAGCGCGCACAATTCCGCTGCGCAAATGAAAGGAAGTGGTGAGCGATCTGACATCCAGTAGCGCCATGATCAGTCTTTCGAACTCTTGGGATCAAGCGCGTCGCGCAGCCCATCGCCGAGGAAATTCAGCGTGAAAAGCGTCAGCGCAAAGAAGAAGGCGGGGAGTATCAGCAGCCATGGGTAGATATCCATATTCTGCTGTCCTTCATTGATCAGCACGCCCCAGGAAGCGTTGGGTGGCTGGACGCCGAGGCCAAGGAAGCTCAAGAAGGCTTCGAGCAGCATGACCGCCGGCACGGTGAGCGTCGCGATCACGATCACCGGTCCCAGAACATTGGGGATCAGATGCCTGACAATGATCCGTGAATGGCTATATCCCAGCGAGACTGCCGCCTCGACAAATTCCTGTTTTTTCAGCCCGATAACGCCAGCGCGAACGATACGCGCCATACTGAGCCATTCGACGGCTCCTATGGCGACAAAAATGAGCCAGAGTGAACGCCCGAAAGCGACCATCAAAAGGATTACAAAAATCGTAAATGGAAGCGCGTAAAGCGTGTCGACAATGCGCATCATTACAGCATCGACCCGCCCGCCAAGATACCCGGCTGTCGCGCCGTATATCACTCCGATTGCGAGCGCGACTAGCGTGGCTACAAGGCCGACAAGCAGGGAAATTCTGCCACCTTCCATCGTCCGCACCATGAGGTCGCGGCCGAGCGTATCCGTTCCGAACCAATGCTGCGCCGACGGCCCTAGCGCACCTTTCAATAGGTCTTGCTCTTGCGCGTCATGCGGCGAAAAAAAGGGTCCAATGACGCAGAATAGTACAATCCCGAAAAAAATGAACAGGCTGATCATCGCCAGGCGGTTGCGTTTCAGCCGGTGCCAGGCATCGGACCATAGCGACGACCCCTTCTCGAGATCATCAGCCGTTGGCTGGCTCGAAATTCGGCTTTCCGCGCCCTCCACCATTTTTGCGGTCCGGGCAGTCATGGAGTTATCCTGCTCTTGCCGTTATTTTTCATATTTGAGCCTTGGGTTAAGAGCGACTTGGATGATGTCTACCAGCAGGTTCATCATTACAATCAGCGCAGCAAACAAGACGGTCAGTCCAAGAATCAGAAAGTCATCGCGGTTCAACGCGCCTTTCACGAACCACTGGCCCAGGCCGGGTATCTGAAAGATGGTCTCGACTACAAAGGAGCCCGCGATAATGCCGGCCAGCGCCGGGCCAAGGAAGGTGATGGCCGGTATCAATCCGCCCTTCAAACAGTGCTTCCAGACTATGGTGGTTTGGGGAACGCCCTTAGCCTGCGCGGTGCGGACAAAATCCTGATTCAGCATCTCCAGCATACCCCCGCGCGTCAGCCGCGCGAAGTAGGCGGCATAAAACAGGCCCAGCGTGGCCGCCGGCAATATGATGAACTCTGGCGCGCCCCAGCCTGATACGGGGAGGATCTGCAATCCGATGCCAAATATCAAAACCAGTATCGGGCCGAGGACGAATGTGGGCAGGCAAATGCCCACCATCGAGGCAGACATGGGCAGATAGTCCAGCCAGGTGTTGCGCTTTACAGCGGCAACAATGCCGGCGGGAATACCGATCCCAAGCGCGACAATCAGAGAGATGGAACCAAGCATAAGCGAGACTGGAAATGCCTCACCGATAATGTCGGTTACTGACCGGTTCGCATAGACCGCCGATGGACCAAACTCGCCCTGCAATGCATTGGTCAATGATGTCCAGAAGCGTTCAAGGGGCGGCCGGTCATAGCCATAAAAAGCCTCGATCTGGGCGAGAATTTCCGGACGAATGGCGCGCTCGGTACTGAAAGGGCTGCCCGGCGTCAGCGCGACGAGAACGAAGGTCAGCGCATAGATGGCGAGCAGAACAACGAGGCCCTGAATGATGCGTGTGATGATAAAGCGAGTCATCGAGCTTGGGCGGGTCCCTGTTTAGCTGACAATTACGATCAGTTGCTGGCAATGCTGAGATATTTATAGGGACGGTTGTCAATCAGTTTCGGCTTCCACCCTTTCACGCGTGGGTCGATCAAGCGCGGGCTGGTATACCAATAAATAGGTACGACTGGCAGCTCTTTGATAAGGATCGCCTCGGCTTGCTGCATCAGGTTGGTGCGCGCTTCTTCCGAGCGCGCGGTCTGCGCCTGACGGATCAGGCCGTCATATTCGGCGTTTTCCCAGCCAGTGTCGTTGTTGCCATTGCCCGCGGTGAAAATCTCCAGAAACGTCATGGGATGGACATAGTCGGCAATCCAGCCGGATCGCGAGATATCGTAATTGAGAGAACTCTGGCTATCGAGATAAACCTTCCATTCTTGATTGAAGATACCGACATCTATGCCGAGCTTCTCGCGCCACATCGCCTGAATTGCTTCTGCAATCTTGCGATGGTTTTCCGATGTATTGATCAGGATCTCAGCCTTGGGAAATCCCTTGCCATCCGCATAGCCTGCTTCAGCAAGCAATTGCTTCGCCCGTTTCGGGTCGTAGCTGACAGCATCGGCTGTGGCGTAGCCCGGAATGCCGTCTGGAACGAAGCCGGTTGCCGGTGTTTGACCACCTTGCGAAACGCGCTCGACGATCAGGTTGCGGTCTATTGCAAGCGAGAGCGCTTCACGAACACGCGGATCGTCGAATGGTTTGCGCGTCACATTGAGACGATAGAAATAAGTGCCGAGATAGGGATCTATACGGAGGGCTTCGGAATTCTCTTCACGCAGCCGCGGAATGCGGTCGGCTGGAATGGTGTTGTTGGTAACATGCAGGCGCCCGCCCTGGAAGGCCGTGAACTCCGTATTGAGATTCTCGATCGGAAAAAAGCGAATGCCATTGAGGGCGACTTTGTCAGCATCCCAATAGTCCGGGTTGCGCTCAACTTCGAGGAAGTCGTTGGTGTTCCATTCCTTGATCTTGAAGGGGCCGTTGCCCACATAATTCTCAACCGTCGACCAGCCGCTTTGCCGGTCAGCCATACCGCCGAATTCTTCGACTACCTTCCGATTTACCGGGTAGAAACTGTAATGTTTCAGCATCAGCAGGAAGTGCGGCGTTGGCCCCTTGAGCCGCACTTCAAGTGTATGATCGTCGAGTGCCTTCACACCGACCTGGGAAAAATCCTTGATCTGGCCCTGATGGAATGCGAGCGCATTTTCGATCACATAAAGTGTTTCGGCATATTCGGCGCCGAGTGCGGGCGTGAGAATACGTTGCCAACTGTAGACAAAATCACCCGCAACGACCGGATCGCCATTGGTCCATTTTGCATTGTCGCGCAGCTTGAACGTCCAGACCGTATAGTCGTCATTATGCTCCCAGCTTTCCGCAACGCCGGGGGCCGGCTTGGTATCGTCATCCGGATGGTAGGCAATCAGGCCTTCGATAAGCGCCTGGATAATCTTGTTTTCAGGCACTCCCGTGACAAGATGCGGGTCAATTGACTTGGGTTCAGATCCATTGCCAACAAGCAAAATGCCTTCTTGGGCGGCGGTGTCGGTCTCGCGTTGACGCTCACCGCAAGCGGCCAGCGACAGACAGAGCATCAAGGATGCAATCAAAATACGAAAGGGGTTCGAGGCTGCTGATTGCATATGTTCAATGCTCCGAAGCTGCTGTTGGACGAAATTTCTAAGCTGTTGGCAGGTAAATTCCGGCAAAAGATTGCACTGCATTTATGAACCCCGACTTAAGCACATTGGCCGAAGGCAGAATGCAGCGACCATATCTGGCGTTAGCTATACCACAGGCATGAAGCAAGGGTGCTTGCCGATTGCGTAATGTTGTTGGTGGAAAATCCAGCGGATGCTGGTTAGCAGACAAGAGAGAGGATGATGACATGACAAATTTGTTTTCAAAGAAGCGGATTCTTGGGCTGCTTTGTTCAAGCACGCTGGCAATTGCGGCAATCACATCGCCCGCCCAGGCGCAGGATTCCGCTGCCGAGGCGGTGGACGAACAACATGTTTGGGACCTGAAACCATTTTACGAATCGAAGGAAGCATGGGACGCTGAAGTTGAGCGCCTCAGAGGCATGGTCGGCGGGCTTGAGCCCTATAAGGGCAAGCTTGGCAATGATGCCTCAACCCTGCTCGCCGCGCTCGATGCCCGCTCAGCTTTCACAAAGGAACTGTCGCGGCTTTGGGTCTATGCCTCCAATTCGCGCAACACCAATCTGGGTGCACGGCAAGGCCAAGAGATGGTTGGCCGCATGCAGGCTCTCGGTCAGGCCGCGGGCGCGGCCAGCAGCTTCTTTGTCCCCGAAGTGGCGAGCCTTGGCGAAGAACGTATAATGGCATTCATCGCCGAGGAGCCTGGGCTTGAGAAACATGCTCTGTTTCTCAAGGATGTGCTCCGCCAGTCCGAGCATGTGCTTACACCAGAATCAGAACAGGTACTCAGCCTGCTGGGCACGGCCCTTTCCGCGCCGCAAAGCGCGCGGGATATTCTGTCCAATGCTGAAATCGAATGGCCAAAGGTCACTTTGAGCGATGGAACCGAGGCAGTCATCAATAATGCTGGTTACGGGCTTTATCGGCAGGCACCGAACCGCGAAGACCGGATCGCAGTCTTTGATGCCTTCTGGAGCACCTGGAAAAAATATGAAAGCACGCTCGGTGCGACGCTAAATGGCGAGGTGCAGGCCAATGTTGCGACCGCCAAGGCACGCAAATATGATAATACGCTGCAATACTTCCTGTCGGGCGACAACATTCCCGAAGAGGTCTACCGCACGCTCGTCAAAGTTACGAATGACCGAATCGATGTGCTGCATCGCTATTTCAAGCTGCGCGGACGGATGCTTGAGATTGACGATTTGGGCTATCACGATATTTATCCGGCGCTAGTGAAGACTGATCGGACTTACCCGATCGACGAGACCCGGCGTCATATGCTCGATTCGATCCAGGTGCTCGGCCCGGAATTTTCAGCCAAGTTTGCTGAAGCCTCCCAGAAACGCTGGATGCATGTCTATCCGCAGCAGGGCAAGCGCTCTGGCGCTTATATGTCCGGAGCCGCTTATGATGTGCACCCGTTGATCCTGCTCAACCATCAGGACGATTACAACAGCGCCTCGACATACGCCCATGAATGGGGCCACGCGATGCATCAGGTGCTGACCAATGAGAACCAGCCCTACGAGCTTTCGGACTTTTCCATCTTCACGACTGAAATCGCGGCCATCGCCAAGGAGATCTTGCTACAGGAGCATATGCTGAAGCAGGCAAAGACCGAAGATGAACGCCTCTATTATCTCGGCTATGCGCTGGAACAGATGCGCGGCACTTTTTTCCGCCAGGTCATGTTTTCCGAGTTCGAGCTGGCAATACACGAGGCGGTCGAACGCGGTGAGGCGCTGACGGGTGCGCGGATGACCGATATCTACGGCGACATTCTCAAGCGCTATCATGGCCATGACAAGGGCGTCATGAACATCGCCGATCGTGAAACGATCGAATGGGCTTACATTCCTCATTTCTATTATAATTTCTACGTCTACCAATATGCCACATCGATTGCCGGTGCTGCCTATTTCGTCGACCAGCTAGAGAAAAATGAGGCCTCCGCCCGAGAGACCTACCTCGCTTTCCTAAAGGCAGGTGGTTCGAAATATCCGCTCAAGATATTGAAGGATGCCGGTCTCGATATGACGACCGAAACACCCTATAATGCAGTTATTGATCGTATGGTGGTGGTCATGGATGAGATCGACAAAATCCTGGATGCCCGAGGAGGGTAGTCAGCAACACCATCGCAAGCGCCGCCAAAACTCAGGTGTGAAGACCTATTCACCTTGGATTCCAAGGGTCTTGCAAGTGATACCGATCCAGTGAAGCCGTTTTGATCTGAGGTATTGCTCCAACAGTATATCTATGTTGGACAGGGCAGCGGTGGCGGACAATTGCGTTAAGCCATGCAAAATTTTGGCAGCTTTGCCGGTGTCCAGCAATCAACAGCCTATCTTGGCGATTATGTTGCTGGTGCCCAGAAGAGGACTCGAACCTCCACGTCCATACGGACACCAGCACCTGAAGCTGGCGCGTCTACCAATTCCGCCATCTGGGCATTGCGCGCGCCTGTTTCCGCGCGGCAGGGGCGCTCTCTTACTGTGCAGCGCCGGAAAGTCAACTTTTCTTGCACGCCATTTCCCAGCCTTTCGGGCGGCAATGGCCTTGCATGCGCTGCGCCGCTGGTGCAAAGCGCCGTCATTCCGCTAAAGGCATTTACTGGAGCGACTTTTAACGATGCAGGGCAAGCTGATCACGATTTTCGGCGGCGGCGGATTTGTCGGCCGCTATGTTGCGCAGGCGCTGCTTTCGAAGGGAGCAAGGCTCCGTATCGCGCAGCGCGATCCGCAAGGGGCGATGCATATCAAGCCGCTTGGCAATCTGGGGCAGGTCCAGCTCGCCGCAGCCGATGTAACCAAGCCGGAGAGCGTGCGCCGCGCGGTGGCCGGCGTTGATATGGTGGTCAATCTTGTCGGCAGCTTCGATGATATGGAGGCGGTCCAGCATGCAGGGGCCGCGCATGTTGCCGAAGCCGCGGCTGCCGCTGGCTGCTGCGGATTGCTCCACATGTCCGCGATCGGTTCAGACCCTGAGAGCCCGGCACTCTACGGGCGGAGCAAAGCCGCTGGTGAAAAAGCGGTGCGGGACGCATTCCCGCAGGCGACAATTTTGCGCCCGTCGATCATTTTTGGCCGCGAAGATCAGTTTATAAACCGTTTTGCCGGATTGATCCGTATGGCCGCCGCGCTCCCGGGAGACGGCATGGTTCCCGTCATTGGCGCGGATACCAGGTTTCAGCCGGTCTTTGTCGGCGATGTCGCGCGCTGCGTCGCTGCGTGCTTCGCCGATCCGCAGACCCATGGCGGCAAGCATTACGAGCTTGGCGGACCGCAGGCCCTGTCGATGCTTGAGCTCAACCGGTGGATAGCGAAAACCACCGGCCGCGATCCGGTGTTTGTCAAGGTTCCGGATTTTGCCGCCAAGGCGATGGCATTCATGACCGGCTGGCTTCCCGGCGCGCCGATCACGCTCGATCAATATCGCATGCTCGGCAGCGACACTGTCGTGGCTGGCGCGGATGGTCTCGATGCTTGCGGACTGGAGGCGACCTCGCTCGACGCCGTGGCGCATGATTGGCTCGACATCTACCGCCGTCATGGCCGGTTTGCCGAGCGGGTATCGGCCTGATCCTTCTGGCGCGCTAGAACAGATAAAGCAGCGCTGCGCCCAGCGCTACGCGGTAGAGCACGAAGACCAGCATAGAGGCCTTGCGCAAAAACTGCATCAGAAAAGCCATCGTCAGGAAGGCAGCGACAAAGGTCAGCGCGCCGGTGATCAGCGCCTCGCGCAGCATATCGCCGCCCGCTTCCATCAGATCGGGGATGATGAGGATTCCGGCCCCGGCTACCGCGGGGATCGAGAGCAAGAAGGAGAAGCGTGCTGCCTCGACTCGGCTGTAGCCCAGAAAGCGGGCGGCGGTCATGGTGACGCCGGAGCGGCTGGTGCCGGGAATCAGCGCCAGGGCTTGCGCAACACCGACGATCAACCCGTCGCGCCAGCTCATATCTTCGAAACTCTTGGTCTGTTTGCCGAGATGGTCGGCGAGGCCGAGCAGCAGGCCATAAATGATCAGGTTGGTTGCCACCAGATCGGTGCTGCGGAAGCCTTCAAGATATCCGCCGGTCTTGAGAAACAGGCCGGCAATAACGGCGGGAACAGTGCCGATGATGATCCACCAGAAGAGCCGCTTTTCGGCTGGTGCCCGGCCGATGCCGATGCTGGAAAGTCCGCCTTTGCCGAGCATCACTACGTCGCGGAAAAAATAGACGATGATGGCGAGGAGCGAGCCGACATGCACGGCGATGTCGAGCATCGGCCCCTGATCCTCGAAATCCATGATATGCGGAACCAGGATAAGATGGCCGGAAGAGGAAATGGGAAGAAATTCGCTGACACCCTGAACGATGGCGAGAATCAGCATCTGAAGGAAGGTCATTGGCATGCCTGCATGGAGAAATTCGCGCCGCTATATCCAAAGCGAGTCGTGCTGTCTTGGGATAATTTGAGGCCGAACCGGTACTAAATTATCCCAAGGGACGTGGCTTTTCTCCGCTGTTCGACGGCGGTCTAAAATATTTAATACAGTGTTACTGCCCTATATGGCAGTTTTGGCGTGACATTGCGCGACCGTATCTTTATGCAAAATCAGACCGGCGGCTGGAAGCGGGCATCGGTCCGGCCCCGGCTATCACCTAAGCGAGCGAGAATGAGGCGTCATGGCTGCCACGAAAATGCTGAAATTTGTCGATGCAGGACAGGCCTATCCTGAAAAGCGCGAGGCGGAATTGCGCGCTGAGGATTTTCAGGAGATTGCTGACCGCTATGCGCCAGAAGCCGCCGCCGAGCAGTCGGCGCGCTGTTCGCAATGCGGTGTGCCCTACTGCTCGGTGCATTGTCCGCTTGGCAACCACATTCCCGACTGGTTAAAACTGACTGCTGAGGGGCGGCTGCGCGAGGCCTATGAGCTTTCCAACCTGACATCGACCATGCCCGAAATTTGCGGGCGTATCTGCCCTCAGGACAGGCTGTGCGAAGGCAATTGCGTGATCGAATTTTCCGGCCATGGCGCAGTGACCATCGGCAGCGTGGAAAAATATATTACCGACACGGCCTGGGCCAAGGGTTGGGTCGAGCCGATCGAGCCCGGTACTTCACGCGGCCAGTCGGTAGGTATCATCGGTGCCGGACCGGGCGGGCTGACCGCTGCGGAGTATCTGCGCGTCGCGGGCTATGACGTGCATGTCTATGACCGGCATGACCGCGCCGGCGGCCTGCTCACCTACGGCATCCCCGGTTTCAAGCTGGAAAAGGATGTGGTGATGCGCCGCATCGACCGGCTCAAACAGGGCGGGATTGTCTTTCACGAGAATTTCGAGGTGGGCAAGGATGCCAGACTGGATGAGCTGCGAGCCAAACATGACAGCATCCTGATTGCAACCGGCGTCTACAAAGCGCGTAAGGTCAAGACGCCCGGCATTGGTCTGGACGGTATTACTCCGGCACTCGATTATCTCACCGCCTCCAATCGCAAGGGCTTCGGTGATACCGTGCCCGAGTTTGACAGCGGAAAGATGGACGCCAAAGGCAAGCGCGTGGTTGTCATAGGCGGGGGCGACACCGCGATGGACTGTGTGCGCACAGCCGTGCGGCAGGGTGCCAAATCGGTGAAGTGCCTCTATCGCCGCGACCGGGAAAATATGCCGGGTTCGCAGAATGAAGTGCGCAATGCCGAGGAAGAGGGCGTAGAGTTTGTCTGGCTGTCAGGGCCCAAGGGTTTCGGCGGCAAGAAAGATGCGGTCGAGAAAGTGCATGTCGGCAAGATGCGGCTGGGTGCAGCCGATGCCAGCGGCCGCCGCGTGCCAGAACCCGATCCCGATGGGGACTATACGCTCGACGCCGACATGGTGATTATGGCGCTCGGCTTTGAGCCCGAAGAATTGCCCAAGCTTTTCGAGGCCGAAGAACTGGGCGTCACGCGTTGGGGAACCGTTCGGGTCGATCACAAAACGATGATGACCAACCTCGACGGCGTCTTTGCCGTCGGCGACATCGTTCGCGGCGCGAGCCTGGTGGTCTGGGCCATCCGCGACGGCCGCGATGTCGTGGAACATATGCACACATGGATGCGCCAGAAAGCAAAAGCGGAAAAGGCTGCGGCGTAATGAAAAGAACAGAGAGGAAATCGAAATGTTGAAAGCACCGATTGCTGCCTTGTCATTGGCTGTTTCTTCGCTTGCACTACCCCAGGCGGCATCAGCGCAGGAGGATGCAGCCGTTGACGAAGTAACGGCGAGAGAGATGGCTGCCTTCCAGAAGATGCTCGAAATATTCGATACCAGCGATGCCCCGCCAATCGCCGAGGAACAGCTTGCGTTGGCCAGAATCACATCTGGCAAGATTTTGCCGGCCGGTACTTATGCACGCATGATGCAAGAGACCTTTGACCAGATACTCGCGCCAATGATGGGGCTTTTCGCGATGGCCAAGCCTGCAGATATTGCGGCAGCAACGGGCGTACCGGAAGAGCAGCTCTACGAATTGGATCAAGAAGCACTTGCTGCGGCAGGCGCGCTGATCGATCCACATGCGGAGCAGCGCAACAAGAAGGTCTTCGAGGCCATAGTGCCATTGATGACCGAAGCCTTCACCGAAATCGAGCCTGTCTTGCGTGAGGGGATGGCCCGCGCCTATGCGCGCAAGTTCAGCGCGGAGCAATTGCGTGAGATCAACGCTTTTTTCAATACACCAGCGGGCGAGTTTTATGCAGCGGAGTCTTTTGTCCTGCTCGCCGATCCAGAAATTATGAGCGCCTCCATGCAAGCCATGCCGGTGATGCTGGAAAAGGTAATGGCGAAAATTCCGGAGCTGGAAAAAGATGTCGAAGATGTTCCGCCGCCGCGGACTTTGGCCGACCTGGATGTAGCGCAAATGCAGCAGCTTGCCGACCTGCTTTCAGTTGATATCGGCGAACTGGAGCGCTTCCGCGACAGTACGCAAGATGAGCAGGCCGAGGAGTGAGGACTGCCATTTGCAGGGCGCGCCTGGGAAACGAAATTGACGATGACTGAACCTGTCTACCCAACCCCCGAACATGAGCGGCTCGCGCGCGAGGGCATGTATGATCCGCAGTTCGAGCGCGATGCCTGCGGTGTCGGGCTGGTGGCGGCCACCGATGGCAAACCCTCCCGGCGCGTCGTTGCCTCGGCGATCGATGCGCTCAGGGCGGTGTGGCACCGCGGTGCTGTCGATGCCGACGGCATGACGGGCGACGGGGCCGGTATCCATATCGACATTCCGGTGCGCTTTTTCGATGATGCCATAGCCGACAGTGGCCATGCGCTGCGCCCCAACATCCTTGCCGTGGGGATGATCTTCCTGCCGCGCACCGATCTCGCGCAGCAGGAACAGGCGCGCACCATCGTCGAATCTGAGATAATCGATGCCGGCTATACCATCTATGGCTGGCGGCAGGTACCGGTGGATGTTTCGGTGATCGGCGACAAGGCGCAGGCGACACGGCCCGAGATCGAACAGATCATGATTTCCGGCCCCGAATTGGCCGACGGTACGCGCGATACCGCGCCCGATGCAGAAGCCAAGTCGGAATTCGAGAAGAATCTGTATCTGATCCGCCGCCGGATCGAGCGCAAGATCATCGCCGCGCAGGTACGCGACTTCTACATTTGCAGCCTGTCCTGCCAGTCGATTGTCTATAAGGGGCTGTTTCTCGCGGAGAGCCTGTCGGTCTTCTTCCCCGACCTGCGGGATGAGCGCTTCGTCAGCCGCGTTGCGATCTTCCATCAGCGCTATTCGACCAATACCTTCCCGCAATGGTGGCTCGCCCAACCTTTCCGCAGCATCGCGCATAATGGCGAAATCAACACCATCCGCGGCAACAAGAACTGGATGAAGAGCCACGAGATCAAGATGGCAAGCCTCGCTTTCGGGGCGCAATCAGACGATATCAAGCCGGTTATCCCGGCTGGCTCCTCCGATACTGCCGCGCTCGATGCCGTCTTTGAGACGCTGGTGCGTTCGGGCAAGGAAGGGCCGACGGCGAAGCTAATGCTGATCCCCGAGGCGTGGCAGGCCAATCCCCATCTGCCTGAAGATCACAAGGCGATGTATCAATATATGGCAAGCGTGATGGAGCCATGGGACGGTCCTGCGGCGTTGGCGATGACCGATGGCCGCTGGGCGGTTGCGGGGGTGGACCGCAATGCGCTGCGCCCGCTGCGCTATTCGATCACGGCCGACAGTCTGCTGGTGATCGGTTCCGAAACCGGCATGGTGGTGCTGTCAGAGGCGACGATCACCGGCAAGGGTCGGCTCGGTCCCGGTGAAATGATCGCTGTGAATCTGGAAGAAGGCAAAGTCTATCAGGATGGCGAGTTGAAGGACCGGATCGCCGCCGAACAGGATTATGCCTCACTGGTGAAGGGTTTCCAGACAATCGATGATCTGCCCAAGGTGAAGGAGGGCGCGCCCGATTGGAGCCGCGCCGAGCTCACCAGGCGGCAGGTCGCGGCCGGAATGACACTCGAGGATGTCGAGATGATCCTCGCACCGATGGTCGAGGATGCAAAAGAAGCGATCGGGTCGATGGGTGATGATACGCCGCTTGCCGTGATCAGCGACAAGCCGCGTCTGATAAGTCAGTTTTTCCGGCAAAATTTCAGCCAGGTGACCAACCCTCCCATTGACTCGCTGCGCGAACGGCATGTGATGAGTCTGAAGACGCGCTTTTCCAATCTGGCCAATATCCTGGAGGATGACAGCCAGAATGAAAATGTGCTGGTGCTCGAGAGTCCGGTGCTTTCGAGCAATGAGTGGTTCCGCATGAAAAACGGCTTTGCCGATGTCGCCGCCGAAGTCGATTGCACCTATGAGGTGGCGGAAGGGCAGGCGGGGCTGCGCGCCGCTATCGCCCGCATCCGCGAAGAGGCTGTGGAAGCCGTCCGTTCGGGCAAAACCGAGCTTTTCCTGACCGATGAAAATATAAATGAGGATCGCGTCGCTATTCAGATGGTTCTCGCAGCGGCTGCCGTGCATACGCAGCTGGTGCGCAGCGGACTGCGCTCCTATGCCTCGGTCAATGTCCGGGCTGCGGAATGCCTCGACACCCATTATTACGCCGTTCTGATCGGGGCAGGCGCGACGACGGTCAATGCTTACGTCGCCGAGGTGGCCATAGCCGAACGGCATGGCCGCGGATTGCTGCCGGATATGACGGATGACGAGGCATTCGAAAATTATCGCAGGGCGATCAATGAAGGTCTTCTCAAAATCATGTCAAAGATGGGTATTGCGGTAATTTCATCCTATCGCGGCGGCTATAATTTCGAGGCGGTGGGGCTTTCCCGCGCGCTGGTTAATGACTTTTTCCCGGGCATGCCGAACAAGATTTCGGGTGAGGGCTATGCCTCGCTCTATGTCAATGCGCGCGACCGGCATGCCGAGGCGTTTGACAGCGCCATCGTACGTTTGCCGGTGGGAGGATTCTACAAGCAGCGGCATGACGGAGAGGAGCATGCCTATTCGGCGGGCCTGATGCATCTGCTGCAGAGCGCCGTCGGCAATGACAGCTATTCCACCTATATGCAGTTTGTTGGCGGCGTGCGGTCTTTGCCGCCCATCTATCTGCGCGATTTGATGGAATTCAACTATGCGCGCGATCCCGTTCCGCTCGATGAGGTGGAGGCGATTACCGAGATACGGAAGCGTTTTGTCACACCGGGCATGAGCCTGGGCGCACTTTCTCCAGAGGCGCATGAAACGCTGGCCATTGCCATGAACCGTATCGGCGGGAAGGCGGTTTCGGGTGAAGGCGGGGAGGACAAGATCCGCTACACGCCCTATGAAAATGGCGACAATGCCAACAGTGTTATCAAGCAGGTGGCCTCGGGCCGCTTTGGCGTGACGGCGGAATATCTGGGGGCCTGCGAAGAGATCGAGATCAAGGTGGCGCAGGGTGCAAAGCCCGGCGAAGGCGGGCAGCTTCCCGGCTTCAAGGTAACGGAATTTATCGCGCGCCTCAGGCACTCGACACCGGGCGTGACGCTGATCAGCCCGCCGCCACATCATGACATCTATTCGATCGAGGATTTGGCACAGCTCATTTATGATCTCAAGCAGATCAACCCCAAGGCGCGGGTCTGCGTCAAGCTGGTAAGTGCGTCGGGTATCGGCACGATTGCCGCTGGCGTGGCCAAAGCTCACGCAGACGTGATTCTCGTGTCCGGCAATGTCGGGGGAACAGGTGCCAGCCCGCAGACCAGCATCAAATATGCTGGCACGCCCTGGGAAATGGGCCTCAGTGAAACCAACCAAGTGCTTACGCTCAACGGTCTGAGGCACCGGGTGAAGCTGCGCACCGACGGCGGCCTGAAAACCGGGCGGGATATCGTGATTGGCGCTATTCTGGGTGCAGAGGAGTTCGGCATTGGAACACTCAGCCTGGTCGCCATGGGCTGCATCATGGTGCGTCAGTGCCACAGCAATACCTGTCCGGTCGGGGTCTGCGTACAGGATGAAAGACTGCGCGCGAAATTTACCGGCACACCGGAAAAAGTGATCAATCTGATGACCTTCATTGCAGAGGAGGTTCGCGAAATTCTGGCACGGCTGGGCTATCGCAGCCTCGATGAAATCGTCGGGCGCACAGAGCTGCTTCGCCAGGTCAGCCGCGGCGCAGAACATCTCGATGATCTCGATCTGAACCCGATCTTGGCGAAGGTAGATGCGCCCGATGGCGCTCGGCGTTTCAATATCGAAGGCATTCGCAACGAGGTTCCCGATAGTCTGGATGCGCAGATGATCCGCGATGCACAGCCGGTGTTCGAGCGGCGCGAGAAGATGCAGCTCACATATAATGTCCGCAACACGCACCGCGCGGTAGGCACGCGGCTGTCTGCTGAGATTACGCGGCTATACGGGATGAAGACGCTGAGCGAAGATCATGTCCATGTGCGTCTGCGCGGATCTGCCGGGCAATCACTTGGGGCCTATCTGTGCCAGGGCATCACGCTCGAGGTCTTTGGTGACGCCAATGACTATGTCGGCAAGGGGCTTTCGGGAGGGACGATCATTGTGCGCCCGACAGTCTCCTCGCCGCTAGCGACGCAGGAGAACAGCATCATCGGTAACACGGTGCTTTATGGTGCGACCTCGGGCCGCCTTTTTGCGGCAGGCCAGGCCGGCGAGCGTTTCGCGGTGCGCAATTCCGGAGCCGAAGTCGTTGTTGAAGGCTGCGGTGCCAATGGCTGCGAATATATGACCGGCGGGATCGCGGTCATCCTGGGCAGCGTCGGCAGTAATTACGGCGCGGGCATGACGGGCGGCATGGGTTTTGTGCTCGATGTCGACGGCAGCTTCGAGCGCCGCGCCAATGGCGAAAGTATTTTATGGCAGCGGCTTGCCAGCGTCTATTGGGAAGAGAAACTGCGTGCCCTGGTCGAGGCGCATGCCGCAGCTACCGACAGCCGCTGGTCCGCCTCCATCCTCGACGAATGGGATAGCTGGCGCGGCAAATTCTGGCAGATATGTCCGAAAGAAATGGTCGAACGGCTGGGACACCCGCTAGAAGACGGCGGGGATTTGCAAGCGGCCGAATAGTCGGCCGACCGGAATTTACATCCCGTTACGACGCTTTCGCTACACTGAGTGCGGCGTTCAGCATCTACTCAAGGGCCTTCCTCTAGAGAATGATCAACGGCAATTCTGCCCTGAATTCTTTTGAGGAACCGGCCCATGCGATCCCTTGCCTATATCTCCCTCGCAGCGCTCATGCTCGCATCCGCGCCGGTCATTGCGGAGGATGGCAGTGCGCCAGAAATCGTCTTTGTAGAGGGTACCGGCACCGAAGGCGCTGATGCGCCGATAGCAAGCCCGGTCGTGGACACCGGTGCCAGCGAGAAGATGACCAAATTTGCACAGCGGCTGGATGATCCGGCGATGCAGGATAGTATTGCGGCAATGGTTGAAGGGATGTCCGGCATGATGCTGTCGCTTCCGGTCGGCAAGTTTGCAGGCGCTATCGAAAAGGCAAGGCCCGGTGCGGTGAAGGACAGCATCCCGGACGATGCAACGCTTGCCGATCTGGCTGGGCCGGATGCCGAGGCAATCCCGGCCAGGCTGGGCGACGAAAGCCGCAATTTGATGTCCATGATGAGCGGCTTCGCGCAAGCCTTTGCTGGCATGATCCCAGAATTTGAAGCCATCGCGCGCGATATCGAAGAGTCTGTGAAGAAAGCGCGCCGCAAATAACAGTTCGTCGCGAATTGCCCATCCCCCTGTTTTTCGTGGGTCGCATCGGGGGCAGGGCAGGCGCAGGACCACCCTTCCGGTCCTGCGCCACTTTTTTGCGCGAGGTTCAAAATCTCCATTGCCAGCATTTAATTGCCTGATTAAACTCCAAGGCAAGAGGAGGTTCCATGCAGGAATTTGATATCATTGTTATCGGCGGCGGCAGCGCCGGGAGCGCGGCGGCAGGGCGTTTGTCCGAAAGCGGAAAATATAGCGTCTGCTTGCTCGAAGCGGGCGGGACAAACGACAATTTCCTGATCAAGACCCCGGGTTTCATGCCCTTTCTACCCGATGCTTCCAACTATCGTTTCGATACGGTTCCCCAAAAGGGTCTAAATAACCGTATCGGCTATCAGCCGCGCGGACGCGGCTTGGGTGGTTCGAGCGCGATCAATGCGATGATCTATATCCGCGGCCACAAATGGGATTATGACAATTGGGCCGATACGGGCTGCAAGGGCTGGCGCTACAAAGACGTGTTGCCTTATTTCAGGCGCGCAGAACACAATGAACGCATCGACGACGAATTTCACGGGCAGGGCGGGCCGCTCAATGTCATGGATCAGCATTACGCCAATCCCGGTTCGGCAGCTTTCGTAGAGGCAGCGGCCAAACTTCAGCTTCCGGCCACCGGGGATTTCAATGGAAGCCGGCAGGAGGGCTTCGGCTTCTATCAGGTGACCCAGAAGGGTGGGGAGCGTTGGTCAGCATCTCGTGCCTATGTCGAACCGGCGGTGGCGGCGGGCAATCTGCATGTCGAGACCGGGGAGCTGGTGCAGCGCATCCTGTTCGAAGATGGCCGGGCTGCAGGCGTTCAAGTAAAACGCGGGACAGTCAGCGAAACCATGCGTGCCCGCCGGGCGGTAATTCTCTCGGCAGGTGCTTTCAATAGCCCGCAAATCTTGAAACTGTCGGGAGTTGGGCCTGCTGCGGAATTGCAGGCGCTGGGTATCGGCGTTGTCCTCGATCGCCGACAAGTCGGCGAGAATCTGCAGGATCATATCGACTATGTCAGCCGCTTTATGACGAAATCGAAGGATTTTCTGGGTAGCTCACTTTCAGGGACGCTGAAAATGGCGGGGGCGGTTTTGGAGCACCGGATCAGGCGCACCGGCGCGATGACGACGCCTTTTGCCGAGGCCGGCGGTTTCTGGAAGAGCAACGCCAAAGCGCCAGCACCCGATATCCAATATCATTTCGTCCCTGCGCCGCTTGAGGATCATGGCCGCGAGCAGGTCAGTGGCCATGGGTTCAGTTGCCATGCTTGCGTATTGCGGCCGGAAAGCCGGGGCACGGTGAGGCTGGCATCGAACAATGCAGGCGATGCGCCGCTGATTGATCCCAATTTCCTCGACGACGAGCGCGACATCGCCGTGCTGCGTGCAGGTATCCGGCAAATGCATCGTATCATCGATACGCCGCCGATAGCCGATTATGCGGGTGAGGACGTCAACAACACACCGCTTGATGATGATGACGCGCTGGACGAGCTCATTCGCGCCCGCGCAGACACCGTCTATCACCCGGTCGGCACTTGCCGCATGGGTGGCGACAAGGAAGCCGTGGTCGATCACGAGCTGCGCCTGAAGGGCGTGGACGGGCTCTATGTGGCCGATGCCAGCATCATGCCCAAAATTGTCAGCGGAAATACCAATGCCCCGAGCATCATGATTGGTGAACGCTGCGCGGATTTTGTTCAGGCGCATCTGGGTTAGCTGTTTCACAGCGGGACGTCCGATAATGGGACGCGATTTGCCCAAGATTTGAATGCCCGTAAAATGTAAAACCTCCTGAAGTTTCGCGACATAGAAGGAGGATTTTATGATGAAACTGGCCAAAGCCACAGCTGTCGTGGTCTCCCTTGCAATGGTTCCTGCTGCGCTTGCCTTTAGCAAGCCGCCCAAATCATCGTCTTCAGGCGGATCGTCTTCGAGCAGCTCTTCATCTTCGTCATCGGGCGGTTCGACTGACATTCCGGCACCGTCGATGCTGCTGATTTTCGGTGCTGCCGCCGCAGGGATCGCATTGGGCCGGAGACGCCGCGCACCCAAGCAGGACTGAGCAGGCTTTTAGGCTCAGAGCCCTAACGCCTTGCCGCGGCTGCCACGCGCCGCTAACAGCGGCGGGTGATGCAATATATCAGCACTCGGGGCAATGCGAGCAATCTTGATTTTGCCGGCGTAACGCTGGCCGGCCTGGCGAGCGATGGCGGGCTCTATGTTCCGCAAAAATGGCCGCAATTTGCCGCCGATGATATCGCGGCGATGCGCCATCTTTCCTATGTCGATTTGGCTGCAAAGGTGATGCTTCCTTTCGTTGGCGGTTCGCTGACCGAAGACGAGCTTCGCGATCTTTGTACCGCTGCCTATTCCAATTTCAGCCATGATGCGGTGACGCCTCTGGTGCAGCTTAATGAGCAGCATTGGCTGCTCGAACTGTTTCACGGCCCCACACTGGCATTCAAGGATGTGGCGCTGCAGCTATTGGGGCAGCTGTTTGAACGATTCCTGACCGGTTCGGAAGAGAATCTGACAATCATTGGCGCAACGTCTGGGGATACCGGCTCTGCAGCCATCGATGCAGTTGCGGGACGGGAAAAAATCGAAATTTTCATGCTTCACCCCAAGGGGCGGATTTCGGAAGTGCAGCGGCGGCAGATGACGACCATCCTGGCACCCAATGTCCATAACATAGCGATCGACGGAAGCTTCGACGAAGCGCAGGCCTTTGTCAAAGCGATGTTCGGCGATGCCGATGTCACCGCAAAGCTCAATCTGTCGGCGGTCAATTCGATCAACTGGGCGCGGCTGATGGCGCAGGTAGTCTATTATTTCTGGGCGGGGCTTCGCCTGGGTGCGCCGGAACGCCCAGTGGCTTTTTCGGTGCCCACGGGAAATTTCGGGGATGTGTTTGCCGGCTATGTCGCTGCGCGAATGGGGCTGCCGATAGAGCGTCTGATCGTTGCGACCAATGTTAATGATATTTTGCACCGCGCGCTGTCGCGCGGTGACTATTCGTTGACTGAGGTGACGCCGACCGATGCGCCATCGATGGATATTCAGGTTTCGAGCAATTTTGAGCGGCTGCTTTTCGATCTCGAGGGCCGCGATGGCTCGACCACCGCTGCCCGCATGAAATGGTTCGAACAGATGGGCAAAATGGTGCTCTCTTCCGATCTCAGGAAAAAGGCTGCCTTCTTTTCCAGCATGCGCACCGATGCCGATGAAATGGCAGGTGCCATGCGCTGGGCTTATGAACATTGCGGCGAGGTGATCGACCCGCATACCTCGGTTGCTCTGCATGCTGCCTTGCACGCGGAGACACCCGCCGACATTCCGGTCGTGTCGCTCGCCACAGCGCACCCGTCCAAATTTCGCGACGCTGTGGAACAAGCCACAGGTGTGAGGCCGACATTGCCTGCCCGGGTTGGCAATCTGTTCGACCGGAAGGAACGGTTTGAAAGCCTGCCTGGCGAATATGCAGCCATTCGCGACCATATCCTGAGCACCGCTGCGCCCTGATGGCATCTTTGCCTGAATTCGTCACAATGGTGAGCGAGCCGCGCGAGGATTTCACGTTGCTCGACAGCGGCGGCGGGCGAAAATACGAACGCTATGGGGACAGGACATTCATCCGGCCGGAGCCCCAGGCCATGTGGCAGCCAGCACGGGATGAATGGGATGCCGATGCCGAATTTGTGCCTGCCTCGGATGCCGATGGCGGCGGCCGGTGGCATCAATATCGCCCGGTGCCAGGCGAAGGCTGGCCGATGCGGTGGAATGGAGAAGTGTCTTTCACCGCCAGCTGTACACCCTTTCGGCATCTCGGCTATTTCCCTGATATGGACCCGGTATGGCGCTGGATGCGGAGCAAGATTGACGGGATCGGAGAACCGCAGGCGATGAATCTGTTTGGCTATACCGGCGTTGGAACATTGGCGCTTTCGGCGGCTGGCGTTTCGATGGTGCATGTCGATGCATCGAAAAAGTCGGTGGCTCAGGCACGGGAGAATGCGCGGGCCTCCGGCATGGAAGACCGGCCCATTCGCTGGATCGTCGAAGATGCCGCCAAATTTGCAGCGCGCGAAGTTCGCCGCGGCAGGCGCTATGACGGCATATTGCTCGACCCGCCCAAATTCGGCCGCGGGCCCGACGGAGGAAGATGGCAACTGGAAGAAGGCCTGCCGCCCCTGATGGCGAATGTTGCGCAGCTTATCGACGACAAATCACGCTTTGTGTTTCTGACGGTTTATGCCGTGCGCATGTCGGCGCTGGCGCTGGGCGGGTTGATGCAATCGCATTTTGCGTCCAAAGGCGGGCGGGTTGAAATTGGCGAGCTTGCGGTTCGCGAAGAAGCGCGCGGGTGGCTATTGCCCACGGCGATTTTCGCCCGCTGGTCGCGGGAATAGGTGAAAGCGACGGGATGACGGACAGGCTGACCCTCGAAATCGATGATCTGGAAGTCGATGTGCTTACCGGCATCTACAGCCGCGAAACGCATTTGCCGCAGCCGCTGCGCATTTCCGTCCATGCCACGCTGGACATGGCAGAACATTATGCGCCGGACGCGCCGCTTTCCACGTCCAAAAACTATATGGATTTGAAAGAGGCCGTGACCGACCTGCCGCAAGGCGTGCATTTCACGCTAATCGAAGCAGTGGCCGATCACATCATCGATCGGCTGTTTTCAGGCGACAATCGGGTCAGCCATGTGCGCGTCAAGATCGTCAAACTGGCGATATCCGAGGGCGGTGAGGCGATCGGGATCACCATGGAGCGCAGCAGAAAATGAGCCGCGCCGCGCCGCTTGCCCTTGTGACCGGCGGGATGCGCCGCCTAGGCGCTGTGATTGCCGGGTATCTCTCAAGGCAGGGCTATGCGCTGGCGCTGAGCGGTCATTCGGACACGACGCCTGACGGCGAGCTGGCAGGCATATTGAAGGAACAGAATGCCGAATGGCGGTGCTTTCCGGCAGATCTTTCGCAGCCAGAAAATGCAGGGGTTCTCATTTCGGCCGTCGCCGACCATTTCGGACGAGCACCAGACCTGCTTGTCAACAATGCCGCGAAATTCGGGCAGGATGATTGGGCGGCGATGGACGGCGCAACGCTGGAGGATCATTTCCAGCTGAATCTCTTTGCGCCGCTGCTGCTGTCAAAAGCACTCGTCAATGCGGCAGGCGAGGATAAGCGTCCTAGCATTGTTCATATTCTCGACCAGCGCATCGTCAATCCCCATGGCGATCAACTTAGTTATACGCTCTCAAAGCAGGCGCTGGCGGCATCGGTGCGATCGATGGCATCTGCATTTCAGGGCCGTGCCCGCGTAAACGGCGTCGCCCCTGGGCTGGTGATAGAGACCGAAGACTATCGCGCCGGCCAGCGTTCCAGGCTCAATGCAATGATGCCGCTGGGCCGTCTGCCGAAACCTGACAGCGTGGCGCATGCGGTGCATTATCTGGCGCAGGCCGAAGATGTTACCGGCCAGATCATCTTTGCCGATAGCGGTGCACATCTCAAAAGCTTCGAGCGCGATTTTCTGTATTTTTGACGCTGCTGCAGTCAGCGCAATACACGCCACACTTGGATTCCCTTACCCATATCGGGCATAGGCTTGAGCCATGCCGGAACATTGCCTGAATTCATTTCTGCCCATAGTCCACCGGCATCACGCAGCTCATACTGCTTGAGTTCCGCCTCGCCCGGGCAGACGGCGATATGGGTGATTCCGCGGTTCTCGATAATCCGCCGCGCTTCTGCAGGCGGCGAGCGGAACAGGGCAATCTGGTCGCGCATCCCTTCATTGTTGCGATGGTGACTGCTGGCAAGAATGCTGTGCCCTGTGGTCAGCAATATCGCGGGCCCCATATCGAAGCTTGCGACGATGCGTCCTTTCGGCAGCGCAGCCAGCGCTTCGACCGACGAAACCGACTGGCATATGCGGCTGGCCTTGTCGGCCTGCGCGATTTGGCTTTTCTTACCTGTTTCATTTTGACCCGGTAGCGCATTGACCGCATGCATCCAGAGCGGCCCTGCCATCACAATCGTAAACATGGTGGCCGCGGCGCGCATTTTTTGTCCAGCGCCTGCTGCGCTACGATAACTTTCGAGAAGCCGTGCGAGCCAGCTGGCCAGAAGCGGTATGGCAAATGCGCAAGCTACGGCAGAGGCTCGAAAAACCAGCAGCGCAATCAGGAATGACGTAGCCTGGAAAAAGGCCAGTTGCGCCTTGGCGTCCTTATCGGCCGGCAATGTCCTGTATAGCAGGACCAGCCCGATCAAGCCTGCGGCAGCCGGGACGATCCAGCCTATCGCGGCCCAGTTCCCCTGCTTCCAGACCGGCAATCCTTCGGTAACCCCGGCATACCAATATTGGCGAACCAGAGGGTCGAGCTGCTGAAAAGCGCCGCCAGCACATTGGGGGACGGATATATATACTATAGCCAAAGCCGCGCTCCCCGCAGCGAGGATGAAAGCAAGGCGCAGCGGCCAGCTTTGCGGCGACCAGACCGATCCACCGATCATAATGGCCGATGCTGCAAAGATGGCCTTGAGATGCGCTGGCGAGATGCTGTCACAATAGTCGGGCGCAGCTAATCCTAGCCGCTGTGTTGTCAAAAACAGGATTGCCGAAAGCAGGGAAAAACTCACCAGAGTGGATGTGAGGCGCTGCGCTTTTCCGCCGTCTGCAAGCCATTGCAGACCAAGCCAAATGAAAAACGCGGCGGCGAGCGGCGCGCCTTCCAGGCTGATATGCAGCCAAAGCGCGAGCGAGCCACCCAGCACAAGCCCAGATGTGCGGTTCGGTTTGCGAAATAACGTCCAGAGCGCCAAACAGGCCAGCATGATCTGCCAACCATGATGATCGATCCGCATCGGCATGAACTGGGCCAGCAAGGTCGGCGTGATGACGCATAGCAGCATCGCGATAGGAGCCGCCGAAGCGCCTCCGATCCGGTGGGCTATACCGCCTAAAAACCAGCCCGATGCCCCGATTAACAGCAGCGGCACAAGGCTTGCCGCTATCATCTCTGCTATGGTCTGCCCGAACAACGGTGAAAGAATGAGGATGAGGCCGGCGAGCGGCAATTCGATCATGCGTGACCAGTGCATGGGCGAACCGAAAGGCGTATTGAGGCGATGCTGACTATTGTCGAACCACCCCTGCCCGGCGAGAAAATCGCGGAGTTGCACCAGCCTTAACTGGTCGTCGGGATCCCAGCCGGAAAGCGTTGTGATCTGCTGCCAGGAAGCCACCAGGAGGATCAGGCAGGCGGCGAACCAGATGAGCAGCAGATGCCGGGCAGAGGCGGCCTTGCTATCGGGCATTGCTGCTATCACCAACAAAACGCCAAATCTTGTAGGGGCCAATATCAGTCTGACGGCTCAGCCAGTCGGGGCTATCTCCTGCGCGAAGGCTCGCGAGCAATCCACCGGGAGCCGTTTTTTCATAGCGGTAAAGTTCGAAACTGCCCGGGCAGATCAGAAGATACTCGATCTTGCGCTGCCTGAAAATGGGAAGGGCGTCGCCGGGCGGAAGGGTGAAGGCCTGTATCACATCTTTCATCGCAGCCTGATTCCTGTGATGGCCTGTTGCCACGACAGTGTGATGGGTGAGAAGCAGCATGCTTGGGCTTACATCCAGCCCCAACATCAGACGCGCCTTTGGGAGTGAGTTGAGTTTGCCAATCGTCTCGTGAGAGTGGCATTCCTTGGCAAGCTCGCGGAAATTTTCTTCCTGCGCATTATTTTGCAAATCGCTGGCGGCGGCAGATGCTTTGAAGGAATCATAGGCATATTGCCCCAATATGCTGGGTACCAGCAACGCGCAGGCCAATAGCTTCATCGCAATGCGCGGGACAAATGCTTCCTTTTGATCACTGGCGCGGAAAATCTCTATGGCGAGCGCGCTGGCTATTATGACGCCAATTGCAAGCGCATATATGGCGGCCCGCTGCACCAGCAACCCGACAATGAGGCATGCAAGATAGAGCAACACGATTTCGATGCGGACGCTCAACGCTTGCGTTTTTGACTTTGCAAGAAACCAGACGATGCCGATCGTGAAAATCGCCATTGCCGCCAATGGCTGGGCGGCGAACTGCGGTTGCACCTGCCAAAGCGGCATCCCTTCGGGAACAAAATTATACCAATATTGCCGGACCAGCGGATCGAGATTGCCAAAGGCATCGCCAGCGCATTGTGGTGCTGCAAACAGGACCACCCCGATTCCGGAAACACCGGCAACCATGCAAAACGCGAGTTTGAAAGCCAGCTTCATCGGCCCATCGAAGCGGCCTGCGGCCAGGGCTCCGATAGTAACTATCGCTGCCGCCGCTGCAAAGCTCAGCGCATGAAACAATGAAAATGAGTCGCAGAAATTGACGGTGAATTTTGGCCCTTCCATTGCCGCCAACATGATAAAGCCGGATATTGCGAGCGACAGCATGGCGGTTGGGAACTGTGCGAGTTTAGTGGCTTTGGCGGGGGCCGCCAGCCAGCGAAGGCAGAGCAAGCCCATAAAGGCCGCGACATAGGGCAGTGCTTCGACTGATATCTCGGTCCAGGCGGCGAGCGAAAGCCCGATTATGATCGCACTCTTGGTGGAACGCGCTGGCTCAAGCAAAGCCCAAAGACAAATCGAGAAAGCCACAAGTTGCCAGCCATGATGGTCAATCCGCATGGGCAAAAGCTGATTGATAAGTGGGAGCAGTGCGAATGTGGCGGCAGCGGCCAGCAACGCCACCTTGTGATCGAACAATCGCCGTGCCGCCTGGGCCAAAAAATAGATTGCAGTTCCGTAGGTGAGAAGCGGGACTGTGGCCGATGCAACCTGTTCTGCAAGCGGCTGGCCGAGCAGCGGTGAAAGCAACAGGATGGCAAGAGCGAGCGGGATATCTACCAGCCGCGACCAATGCATCGGGCCGCCGTCGGGCAGGTTCATTCTATATTGGGTGACATCCCACCAGCCCTGACCTGCAACCAGATCGCGTACCTGAACCAGCCGTAAATAGTCATCTGCATCGCCCATCCGCCAGGAAAGAATGTTGGACCAGCTGGCCGCGAGAAGCAGAAGGGCTCCTGTCAGCCAGAAGAAAAAAAGCGATCTTTCGAAATATTCTTCGGCGAGAAACTTCCGGATCATGGCTGTACCACCCTGATGGCCATGCTTTGCGTTACCGCAGATTAGCGGAAGACGCCATATTTGCGCGCAGCATATACAGCGAAGAAACTCACAAAGACAGCCGCACCTTTGGCCACCACCGGAATGACGCCCATACCGGTGAGCCAGCCGACCATGCCGACCGTGATCCCGAGACCGAGCAATGCAGTGCCGACAAAGCCCAGCCGCTGCATTTGCAAAGCCGCGCCCTCACGCGCCTTGCCGGGAAAGACAAAGCTGGACGAAATCAGCCAATGTACAATGATGCCGGCCGAGTAGCCTGCCGCCGATGCCCAGGCCGGAGCCATCGCCAGCGCAACAAGCACCATGAACAAGGCGACGTCGAAGGCCAGGCTCACAATGCTGGCGATCAGATAGCGCGTGATCGAAAAGCGGCCCAGTATGGCCAGCGGTCCGGGCAGATTACCTACCCAGACCCCGACCGTCGATCGTCTGTCAATTCCGCTGCGCTGCATATGGCTTACGCCGCCTTGCTGACGTCGTCGCCTTCGCCCTTGGCGATGCGTTTGGGCACATCGCGCTCGGATTGAAGCGCCGCTGCCTGTCCTTCCGAAAGCTCGGCACCCTTGGCAACGCTCGGCTCCGCAATGCTGGCCTGCGCCCCCTCGTCGCCGGCCTCGTGATATTCGGCGTCTTCGTTGACATTCCAGATATTGTAGACGCGGCTTCCGGCCTCGATATTCTCTACCGTCAGCATCGCCGTCATCATCGCATGATCCTGGTTGTTGTAGCGGTGCATGCCGTTGCGACCGACCATATGCAGTGTCGGGAAGCGCGTTTCCAGATCATTGCGCATGGTTTCGACATTGGCTTCGTAGCTGTCATCATAAACCGGATAGGCCTTTTCCTGACGCACGACAGCGCCGCCGACCACATCTTCCGGTTTGCATAGGCCAAGGATGTCCATTTCCTTCTTGGCAAGCTCGACAAGGTCGTCGTCGGATGACGACCACAGCCCGTCATTTTCGAAGCAGAAATATTCAAGGCCAACGCAGGCAATATCTTTGTCAGGCACCATTTCCGGCGACCAGCTGCGGAAATTCTGCACCCGGCCAACCTGCACGCGGTCATCATGAATGTAGATCCAGTTGTCGGGAAACAGATCTTCCGATTTCACCATGATGGCGACGGTCAGAAAATCGCGATAATTTAGTTCCTGCGCTTCGGGCAGCGACTTGGGCAGAGGGTGAATACGTGCAGCAAGCTCGCGCATCGGCGCGGAAGAAATGACATGCTTAGCGGTAATAACCGCTTCGCCGCCATCCGCCTTGCTTGCAGTCATCCGCCAATTGCCTTCTGTGTCCTGCGCAAGCTGCTTCAGGCTGTGGCCCATCAGTACCTCGTTGCCACGCTCGCGGACAAAGTCGCGCGCCGCATCCCACATCATGCCGGGGCCGAGGCGCGGATAGCGGAAGGTTTCGAGAAGCGTCTTCACTTCCTGGCCGTCGTTGGGTTTCTTATTTAGGCCCAGCGAACGCTTCAGGCCATCGGTCACCGCGTTCCAAAGTGACAGGCCCTTGATACGTTGCGCCGCCCAGTCCGCCGACATTTCATTGCAGGGCATGCCCCATACTTTCTCCGTATAGGTCTTGAAGAAGATCGAATAGAGCTTGTAGCCAAACTGGTTGACCACCCAGTCCTCGAAACTCTTTACATCACGCTTGGGAAAGAGGTTCCAGCGTGCATAGCTTGCCATGCAGAGTGCTGAGCGAAATACCCCAAGATTGAAAAGCGCCTCGAAGGCGCGCAGCGGATAGGAATAGAATTTGCCTTCATAATAAATGCGGCTCATGCGCGGACGCTGGATAAAGTCATCCGGCAGGATTTCGTTCCACAGGTCGACCACCTCTTGGGATTTGGAAAAGAAGCGGTGGCCGCCTATGTCAAAGCGATAGCCGCCGACCTCTACGGTACGGCTGATGCCGCCGACGTAAGTCTCGTCCTTTTCAATGACGGTAACCGAATGCCCCTTCTTGGAAAGCAGATAGGCGGCAGTCAGCCCTGCGGGCCCCGCGCCAATAATCGCTACGTCAACCGGCATATTCTTTTCAGGCATTTTTCTTTCCCTTGTTCGTGAAACTCATCACGGGGAAAGCTCTGAAGGAAATATGCTAATAGATGGTTAACGCGACATTAGGAAATTGTGCCATTTCGGGAATTTTCGGGCATGCGAACTTGTCGCCAGCCAAATCAGTATCGCAATCTGAACCCGCTGGCTTTCGCATGATGATGGCGGCTGAGCGCCGATATAACCAAACAGCGCCAAATTCCCGTCTAGTTGTAATATTTGAAAAAATGCCAATATTTGAATAGCATGGCAAATCGGGGACAAGTCAAATGCAAATAGTTGAAGGCATCATCAAGAACATCCTGCATTTTATGCCGGTATTTTTCGGATTTGCCTTTTTCGGACCGCTATTTGCACAGGTCATGGACCGGCTCGAATGGCACGCGCCGCTGGAGCTTTCGACGCTCGCATTTGGCATGATTATCGGTGGTAGCTGGGGGGTGCTCGCCTTCATCCGCGGCAGCTGGATATGGGCTAGACCGTCGTGAATGAAGGCATGACCAAGGCGGAGCTGCGCAAGGCGGAGCGTATGATCGCGCGCAAATATGCCGACCGCTTCCCTTGGGAAGTGCCGCTTTGGGGGCTCGGCAACCTGCTCGCCTGGTTGTCGCTCTGGCCGCTGGTTTTTCTGGATATCCTGCATTTGTGGATCGCCTTTCCGATAGCATGCGTCAATGTGATGGCCTGTTTCCTGCCTGCGCATGAAGCAGTGCACGGGATCATCGCGCGTCCGGGCCGGAACTGGAGATGGTTCAACGAGTTGGTCGGGCATTTGAGCCTTCTCCCCATGGCAATGCCCTACCGTATTCACAAGCTTACCCACATGGAACATCACAAGCATGTCAATCATCCAGAGCTTGATCCGGATATTACTACACAGTCGAAGGGTGCGTGGGACGCGATCTGGCAGAGCATTGTCCAGCGACAGCGCGGCAAGGGCGGGGCAATGCGCGGCTATGGCTATATCCTCGAGAGAATCGGACGCAGCGATGTGCTGGTGGACGGTGCGCTCTATCAGCTTGCGTTTTTCGGAATTCTGTTTGCGCTTGCGTGGACCGGTTACGCGATTGAGGCGGCGCTGCTTTGGTGGGCACCGCGGCATGTTGGAATTGTATATATCCAGTTCTTTTTCAGCTGGGCACCGCATCATCCGGCGCATGAACGCGGGCGCTACACAAATGCCAAATTCTGGAAAAGCCGTGTCGGCAACATCGCGTCGATGGGGATGCAATATCACCTGATCCACCACCTCTATCCATTCATTCCGCTAACCGATACACCGCGTGCTTTTCGGGAGCTCCGACCGATACTCAAAGCGCGCGGCTGCAGATTTGAAGGAGAATTACCGCACTGACAGCTAGCTTCTCTGGCAGCCAGCATAACAGTCCGGTGCAATTGTGCTTACTCCGGTAGAATCGCGTCGCCATACTGGCTGTCGGCCAGCCTGATAAGCGAACGATCATCATTCTGCCATGGGTGGAAACCAGGACGCAGGAGCAGCAGCCAGGGCAGGAATAACTTGCGAACCATTCCCGGCTTGCCGAACAGGAACCACAAAAGCCTCGCCCAGGCTCGCGGGCCGCTATGTCCATCCTGCCCGAGCAGATAAAGCGAATCCAGCCAGCGCTGCTTGCAGAAACCGGCGGTGACAAAGACTGTCATACCGGCTTTCAGTATCCAGCGTTTCCAGCCGGGCCAATCTTCGGTTGCGAGCAGCCAGACATCGTGCGCGACGCCTTTATGTTCGATTTCCTCCAGCGCGTGCCATCGCCATAGCGCTGCCACTTCTTCGTCCGCGCCTCCCAAATGCGCAGTGTTGGCCAAGAGCTGCTTGGAACCAATCGCGGTTATATGCTCCAGGATCATCGTCGATGTAAGCTTTGCCACCGGAGACCAACCGCGCGCGCGCGCAGCTATCATGTCGCTGCGACGATCAATATTGCCGATATCGAAACCGGCTGCAGAGATATGTTTGTTAAGCGCGGCATGCTCTTTGGTGTGCATCGCCTCTTGCCGCGTGAAAACCCGGATTTCTCTTGCCAGCTTTCCGCTTGCCTTGCTGCGATAGGCGTTCACGCTCTCGATAAAGAACACCTCGGCCTTGGGGAAATTGAGCGACAGACCATTGTAGACGGCCGTGGCAACCGGGTCGCCATTCAGCCAGTATCTGCGCTTGTTGCCAAAGCGGCCCGGCTTTGCGCGCAATTTGCGCGACTTGATCGAATGTTCGCCCGGCCCGGCCGCAGGCGTGGCATCTCCTACCAGCAAAATTTTTCCCCTCGACAATTCTGCCTTGACCGAACTACCGGCTAAAGCGAATGCTCCCAATGTCCCTGTACCCGCCTTTGGCGACCTGCGAGTTCAGGGTAAAGCTGTTCCTGTTCAGTTTCCAGACGGTTCTAAATTGCCGCATTTTTCCCAGTTTCCGGTCCTTCGCGCGGAAAGTGAAGATCAAATTGTTGCCATTGCGTCTGCCAGCCACCTTGACCGAGCCCATGCCGGAAGGATTGACCCAGCGGCCGGTCAGCCTGTTGCTGCCGCGATATTCCGCAACATGGCCCAGCAGAGTGAAGCTCCGGCTTGCTGCCGCGCATTTTCCGCTGACCGAAAGGCGGCGCGTCTTGGCGCGATATTTGGCGGTCATCCGGCAGCGCACCCGCTCGCGCGGCGCCCCGGCATCGCGCTTGCCCCATCCGGAGCCGCTCCATTTCCCGCCGTACTTTGAAAGGTCGACGCGGTTTACCGATGTCGATGCAGGCAGCATCAGCGCGGCAAGCAAAATGAATGCTCCTTGCCCGCTTTTATTCAACAATTGTTGGTTGCCTGGCCCCATCTACCCCCGGCTTTGGATATGCAATCCCAATCAACTGATGCAGAGCGGTAATATATTCATGGCTTTTTTTCAATATTGCCAATATTGCGAACAGGGTCGCGCGAATAGGGAACATTGCTGATATAGTCGGTGGCAGGGGGCAAAATCACCGGAATTTCTACCTTTTTGGCTGCGATCGCGCGCAATGTTCTAAAGCGCCCGCTGACAATATTTTTGGGCCTCTCACTTTTGCTTCCACTGGCAGCCTATTTTGCGCTGCAGATCGATTTCGAGGACGGCACGCGAGAGATTTTCGCTTCTTCTCATCCCCATTACGCGGCCTATCAGGAACATGTCCGCCGCTATCCGCAATCGGACACCGACATTTTTGTAATCGCCAGCTCGAAGGAGGCTTTCGACCGTCGGCAGCTGGAATCGCTGCGCGACTATGTTCTCGATCTGCAACTGCTCGAAGGCGTCGAATTTGCGGCTTCGGTCTTTTCGCAGCAGGAGCGCAATGGCGAAACCGGCGAATGGCAGACGCTGATAGCCGATGATCTCGGCAGTTATGATGACATATCGGCCCCATTGCGGATGGCCCGCGATAGTGAATGGGCACCGACACCGCTGATCAACAAGGAACTGAATCAGACCATTGTCATTTTCTCGGTCGATGACGGTTTCACCGATGTTGCCAGATTTGACGGCTTTGTTGGCAAGATCGAGGCGCTGAACAGAGAGTTGGAGATTAGCGGCGACATGCAGCTCAGCATGACGGGCATGCTCCCTATCCGCCATCATATCGTCAACCGATTGCGTAGCGAGCAGCTATATCTCAACATAGTGGGCGCGATTTTGGGGGCGCTGGTCGCCTTTTTCCTTTTTCGCAGCGTTACGCTTGGCTTTATGAATGGAATTGCGCCAGCGAATGCCCTGTTTCTGACCTTCGGTGCATTCGGATTGCTGGGCATAACCATGAATGTGATCACCAATTCGGTCACCGTGCTGATCATGGCGCTGGCCATGGCGGACTGCATCCACATGACACATGAATTGCGCAAGAATGCGTCAAAAGGAATGGGACGCGATGCGGCGATAAAAGGGATGCTGATGGATATCGGGCCGCCCTGTATGCTCGCCGGGTTAACGACAATATTGGCGCTGGCCAGCCTTTTCTATTCGGGTTCCGAACTGATCCGCAGTTTTGCAACGGCAGGTATCGTCGGGATAGTGATGGCGATGTTCGCAGTGCTGGTCATCCATCCCCTGGTCTTCGCGCTCGGCTGGAAATTCGGATTTGTTCGCCGGGTTTTGGAAAAACCAGCGCCGAAAAGGGTATCCGCGCCAATCATGCTGTCCAGGGTGACGAATATGCTGGTTGGCAAGCGTTATGTCGTGACAACCGGCGGGCTGGTGGTCGCGGCGCTGGCACTATCCGCCTTTCTGCCCATTCAAACCAATCACTACTTCAACCAATATTTGCTCGAAGACAGCCCGATCCGGGAATCGCTGAAGCAGGTCGAGGAGATCGCCGGGCCAAGCGCGACGCTCGACGTCATACTGCGCCCCGAAAATGGCGGCGAACTTTTAAGCGCGGAAAATCAGGAGGCGTTGGGGAATGCACATGAGGCATTGGCTGCGCGCTTTCCGGGCAACCCCATAATTTCGCTGCATAGCCTTCGGCAAAAGCTGAACCCGGATGATACGCCAGCCGGCGAAGCGGCAATGTCAGAGCTTTTGGATTTCCTGCCGGAAAGAGCGCGTGCAGAGCTGCTTGGGTGGGATGAAAATGGATTCAAGATTGCGATGCGAATTGGCGATCTGCCTTCAGCGGAAATCCGGGAGCTTGGCCGGGGGATAGAGGCAGAATTGAGCAAGTTGGGCGATGGCCCGCTGGCCGCCGAGGAGATCAACGGCCTTTCGGCGCTCGCGGCGTACCGGTCCGACGACATGATACGCGAACTGACCATCAGTTTCCTGATAGCCGCCTTTGTCTGTCCGCTTCTTGTCGGACTCTGGTTTCGCGAATGGCGTTATTCAATTGCGGCCATATTGCCCAACATTCTGCCCATTTTGCTCGTGGGCGGCTGGTTGATGTGGAGCGGAACCCATTTGCATTTCACGAGCGCCATTGCCCTGTCGGTTGCCTTTGGAATAGCAGTCGATGACACAATCCATGTGCTCAATCGAGTGCAGATCGAGCGTCGGCGCAAGGGTTCGCCTTTGGCATTCAGTGACCTTCCTGCGGTCATGAATCATGTTGCCCCGGCGCTGATTACCACTACTTGCATACTATCTTTTGGTCTTTCATCTGCGCTGTTTAGCGAAATGCCAACCGCCACATTTTTCGGTTTGCTTTGCGTCAGCATTTTTGTTCTTGCTCTGCTGGCCGATCTATTGCTGCTACTTCCGGCTGTTGCCATTCTCTACCCGGAACGCGTGTCCGCAAGATCCGGGCGAGCGCAAAGGTAGATACTGCCGTTCCTGCGCTAGTGCCTGAAATGGCGCATGCCGGTAAAGACCATTGCAAGGCCGGCACTGTCGGCCGCCTCGATCACCTCGTCATCGCGCATCGAACCGCCAGGTTGTATGACCGCCGTTGCGCCGGCTTCCGCTGCCGCCATCAAGCCATCGGCGAAGGGGAAGAAGGCGTCCGAGGCCACCGCTGACCCTTTGGTTTTGGGGGCATCCCATCCGTAGGTTTCGGCTGCCTCCTGCGCCTTGGCAGCTGCGATGCGCGCGCTGTCGCGGCGGTTCATCTGCCCCGCGCCTATTCCTGCGGTTGCCCAATCCTTGGCATAGACGATAGCGTTGGATTTCACATGTTTCGCAACCGTCCAGGCGAAGCGGCAATCGGCCATTTCCTGCGCAGTGGGCTGCCGCTTGGTTACTACCTTCAAGTCCGCGTCGGCGACAAAGCCGTTGTCGCGCGACTGCAGCAGATAGCCGCCGGCGATGTTTTTCATCATCAGCCCCGGCCGCCTGGCATCAGGCAGATCGCCAGTGATCAGCAGGCGCAAATTTTTCTTCCTGGCGAAAATTTCTCTGGCTGTATCGTCGGCTGCCGGTGCGACAACGACTTCAGTGAAAACCGCTGTTATCGCTTCGGCTGTTTGGCCGTCGAGCGGCTGGTTGACGGCCACAATTCCGCCGAAAGCTGAGACGCTGTCGCATTCGAGCGCCGCGCGGTAGGCTTCTATCAGCGTATCGCCGCTGGCGACGCCGCAGGGATTGGCATGTTTGACAATCACGACAGTGGGCGGGCCGCCGGCAAATTCGCTCACCAGTTCGAGCGCCGCGTCGGCATCATTATAGTTGTTGTAGCTCAGCTCCTTGCCCTGCAGCTGTTCGGCCTGGCCGATGCCGCTCGCAGAAGGTCCGGCTGGCAAATAAAAGGCGGCATGCTGATGCGGGTTTTCCCCATAGCGCAGCGTGTCCCCGAGCTTGGCCCCGAAATTCAGGCTTTCTGGGAACATCTCGCCCTGATCCGCGAAAGCGAACCAGCTGGCGATCATGCCATCGTAGGCCGCCGTTACCGCATAAGCTTTGGCGGCGCATATACGTCTAAATGCGTGTGAGGTTGCGCCGTCGGTTTCCTCCATTTCGGCAATGAGACTGTCATAATCCGACGGATCGGTGATGATCGTTACATAATCGTGATTTTTGGCCGCACTGCGCACCATCGAAGGTCCGCCAATGTCGATATTCTCGATGATCTCATCGCGATCTGCCTGGTTCGCAACTGTCTGCGCAAAGGGATAGAGATTAACCACCACCAGGTCGATTGCGCCAATGTCATGCATTTTCATGGCCGCCGCATGGTCGCTATTGTCACGTACCGCGAGCAAGCCGCCATGAACCTTGGGATGCAGCGTTTTTATGCGGCCATCCATCATTTCCGGAAAACCGGTCAATTCCGAAATGTCGCGGACTTTGAGGCCAGCTTCACGCAGGGTTTTCGCGGTTCCGCCGGTAGAAACAAGCTCGATATCGCGCGCTGCCAGCGCATGGCCCAGTTCGGCCAGACCGGTTTTGTCCGATACCGAAAGCAGTGCGCGTTTGATTTTGATGTCTTTCATTATTTTTCCAACCCTAACCCAAAAATCTGAAATGCCAGCCAACCGAGAGGCCGCCCTTGTCGGTTTCAGCCGCCACTACAATCTGCTGCGTGGGGCGGGGCATACCATTTTCATCCACCCACAGGCTTTCATCGACCCCTGCCGTGCCCATTCCGGCAGCAAACAGCCATGCGCCACCATCGGGCAAGCGCAGTATAACGGTTCCTTCGCGGTCATTGGTGGCAAGTTCGATATCCGGGCCGATATGAAAGCGGATATGGCAGGGAACCCCGTCCCGCGGTTTGGCTTTTCCCGCCGGCAACAGGCTGTCTTCGCCGCGTAGTTCTAGCCCGTCGGAGCGCAGAATGAGTAGCCGGGAATGATTGTAGCCAAAACTGCGAGCATAGCCATCATGGCTGGCTTCGATCCGTGTGGCCTTCTCGATATCACGCCGCTCCAGCCCGACCTCGGTAACACCGCGCCCCAGCTGCCCACCGGGTAGAATCGCCGTGCTGTTGGTGTCATCGATACAGAGCGTGCTGTGTGCTGCGGTGGTGCGCAGACCGCGCGCAAGGCTGGCCGGAATGGTTGCTCCCACAAGCCCCGAGCCGCCGCAATTGATGACTAGCCGCTGGTTGCCATGCGAAAATTCCAAAGCGAGCGTCGAGGCGCATCCTGCAGAAAATTGCCGGGCCAAAGGGGGTGGTCCGGCATCGAGGAGCAAAACCGAGTTGCTGGCCGCGACGCGTTGATAGCCCCAGTCGAGCGCCTGCCTGTGCGGACGGGCACGCACACCGCTGGCAGCGACGATGGCTTCGATTTTCTCTGGGCCGATATGCCCCGATCCCTGCCATGCGCCGAGGCCGCCATCAGCATGGGTGAGGCCCAGCAAGGCAGGAACCGCCCGCGACAAGGCATCGTTCAACACTTCCGGCATGGCTTCGTCGACCGCCAGATAACATTGGCGCAGCAGGCTGAGTAACCCGACGATTTCGATAAGCTGCATGGGTGAGCGGGAGATCACGCCGCCATCGTCAAAAATCGTCTCGGCGAGCGAAACGGCCAGCCCGTTTTCCCCAACGATACGCCGTGCCTTTCCTTCCGGAAGCAAAAGCGAAGCAGCCACCACCCCGACCCAGCCACATAGTCGTTGGAAACGAATGCCACCACGCGGCGCGCTGCGGTCGAGATGCCGGGCGGTCCTGGCAAAATGATTGAGGATAGATGAGCGGTATACAGGATCATTGCTCGAAAGGATAAAGGGCGCGGCAACCGCCATGTTGAGGAGCCGCCATGCGCAATTTTCAACCGACCAGGCCGGCTCACGCACTTTCCCGCCATTTCCCGCCAGCCACTCTGCCGCTATGTCTGCGGCGACAGCTGTGCCTTCGCCGCGGTTGGTAGCGGCAGACAGATCGCGCAGCCATTCGAAGCGGTGAATGTAATCGATCATCGCCGGCGGCAGCAGGAGCTTGTTATAGTCGATGCTGGCAAGCTCCTGATCCATGCCTTGAAAGTGGAACTTCCCCATCAGCAGCGCCTTGCCGCGCGCCGCCTCGGCGGGCAGCGGATCCGGCGGTGTGGCGAGCAGGCGCAACGGCAGCTTGCCGGTGAGCCGCGAATTATGCAGCGGCGTGCGCCAGGTCAGTTTGTAGAAGGCCAGCGCAATGCGCTCCGAAAGCGTTTGGCCCAGGCCGCTTGGCCGCACCATCAGCGACCGGCCATTGGCAATCCTGTCGTCATAGTCGGACAAATATGGTCTTCCTTGCCAACTGGCCTAGGGTCAGGACCCTAGCTTCCTCTTAGCGCCGCTATATTGGCGGCATAATGATCCGGGCCACCCTTGAATGTAGCAGTGCCGGCGACCAATGTATCGGCACCGGCCTCGATGGCGAGCGGGGCCGTTTCGGCCGTGATGCCGCCATCCACTTCGAGCGCGATGTCGCGGCCCGTTTGATCAATCATTGCACGCAAGGCGGCAATCTTGTCCAGCTGCGAATGGACAAATTTCTGTCCACCAAAACCGGGATTGACGCTCATCACCAAAATCAGATCGATATCGTCGATCAAGTAATCAAGGCAATCTACCGGCGTTGCCGGATTCAGGACGATGCCGGCCTTCTTGCCTAGCGCCTTTATCGCCTGAACTGTCCGATGCGGATGCGGGCCAGCTTCGGGATGAAAGGAAATAATGTCGGCACCGGCATTGGCGAAATCTTCGAGATATGGGTCGACCGGTGAAATCATCAAATGGACGTCGAATGGCTTCTTCGAATGCGGACGCAGCGCTTTTACGACCGCCGGCCCAATGGTAATATTGGGGACAAAATGCCCATCCATCACATCGACATGGATCCAGTCGCAGCCGGCCTCGTCGATGGCGCGAACTTCGTCGCCAAGGCTGGCAAAATCAGCCGACAGGATTGACGGCGAAATACGGACCGGTCTACTCATGCGGGCTGTCTATCCAAATGACCGAATTGCGACAAGGCGATGGCAATAATAGCTTGTGGAAAGCTGTGGGTATCTGTGGAAATTCGCTGGCGCTAGGGCGCAATGAACTTCGCTGCAAAGAAACCGTCGAGACCGCCTGCCTTGGACAGCATATCGGGCAGCGTACGCAGATCGCCGGTCTTGGTTGCTGCTATGCCGGCCGGAAATATGCCCCGCGGGATTTCCGCTCGCCGGAATTCGGGCGAGCGCTCGAGAAATGCATCGATCTGTGCTTCACCTTCTTCAGGTTCGAGCGAGCAGGTCGCATAGACGATGCTGCCACCGGGTTTGACCCAGCGTGATGCATGGTCCAGCATGGCCGACTGCAATTCGGCAAGTTCGGTGATTTGCCGCGCTCCAACTCGGTGCAGAACATCGGGGTGACGGCGGAAAGTGCCGGTCGCGCTACATGGCGCATCGATCAGGATGGCATCATAGCCCGCGTCAGGCTTCCAGCCAAGCGCATCAGCCTGAATGATGTTGGCCGAGGCCGAAAGGCCGGTACGCTCCAGGTTGGCAGCCAGCCGCTCCTGCCGCTTCGCCGACTTGTCGAGCGATGTCACTTTCCAGCCAGCCGCAGCGAGCTGCATTGTCTTGCCGCCTGGCGCGGCGCAAAGATCGAGCGCCTGTTTCCCCTTGCCCTGGCCCAACAGCCGGGCCGGAAGGCTCGCGGCGAGATCCTGCACCCACCATGCGCCATCATCGAAGCCGGGCAGCTCTTCGATGGCAGTGCCGCGTTGCAAGCGGATATGACCGGGTGCCAGACTGATTCCCCCGAGCTTCTCCGTCCATTCAGCGGTTGCGGCGTGATCCTTCAAGGCCAGATCAAGCGGCGGCGGAGCAGCAAGCTGCGTGGAGGCGGCCGCCACCATTTCAGCGCCCCAATTTTCCCTCCATCGGCTGGCGACCTCTGCGGGAAGCGTTGGCTGATCAGGAAGCCTGGCCTCTCTGCGCAAAATCGCGCCGAGCACGCCATGCACCAGCCTTTTCGGCCCACCGCTCACTAGCGGCAACGCCGTGGAGATGGCGGCATGCGGGGGTGTTTCGAGTCGCAGAATCTGTGCCAGTGCGATCCGCAGCACCATGCGCGCCTTGGCATCATCGGGCAGTTTCCGCCGCGTTTTGCCATCGATCAGCGCATCGATATCCGGAAGCCAGCGAAAGGCTTCCTGCGCAATGGCGATGGCAAGCGCTCTGTCATTGGGCTCGAGACCTTTTGCGGCGGCATGGCTTGCCTGATCCAGCGGCTCGCCGCGGCGCAGTACGCCGTCCATCATGCGCAGGGCAGCACGCCGCGCTGCCAGTCCGGGGATTGAATTGCTCATGACGAGGCGCTTAGGCCAAGCCGAGACAAAGGCAAAGGCTGAAACCTAAATTGGCTGTGCTCCCCAGCGAAAGCTGGGGCTCAGCTGCTGCATATGAAAACTGGATTCCAGCTTGCGCTGGAAATCACATCGCCAGAATGGCCGAAACTCTAACCGCGATCAACGGGGTCGAGTGCGCTGCGCCCGCCGCCGCGCCGGTTTGGTCTGCTGCCATACATTTCCCGGCTGAGGTCGGCAGCACTGGGGGCACTGCCCGCGCCCATTTCGCGTGCGATATCCTGCAGCGCCTCGATCCGGTCCTCGGTTGCAGGGTGGGTTGAAAACATCGCGCGGACACCTGAAGGCACGATATAGAGCTGTGCTGCGGCAGGGTTGCGCTGCGAAGCCTGGGTCGGATGATGGCTGGCGGGTCCTGCAATCTTGCTGAGCGCTGAGGCCAGTGCCAGGGGCTTGCCGGAGATTTCCGCTCCGCCCCGGTCGGCCCCGAATTCCCGCGTGCGGCTGATCGCCATTTGCACGATCATCGCCGCAAAGGGTGCCACCAAAACCGCCAGCAATCCGGCGAGGCCATTGCGGCCGCGGAAAAACATGCCGAAATTGGCGAGCATGGAAATTGCGCCCGCGATCGTTGCCACCATGGTCATGATAAGTGTGTCGCGGTTTTTCACATGCGCCAGTTCATGCGCCATGACGCCCTCGATCTCATCGCGGCTGAGCATGTTCAAAAGGCCCGTCGTGGCCGCCACGGCGGCATTTTCAGGATTGCGGCCGGTGGCAAAGGCGTTGGGTGCCTGCTCTTCGATCAGATAGACTTTGGGCATCGGGAGCTGCGCGCGCTGCGCCAGATTGGCGACCATACTGTAGAAGTCGCCCCCGCTTGCTGCATCCACTTCACGCGCATTGTGCATTTTGAGCACGATCTTGTCGGCATTCCAGAAGGTGAAAAGATTCATGCCGGCTGCAACAAGCAATGCCAGCATCGCACCGCCGCGCCCGCCCAGCGTAAAGCCGAGCGCCATGAACAGCGCAGTAAGCGCCGCCAGCAACATGGTGGTTTTCATCATGTTCATCTTGCAAATGCTCCTTTGCCCTATAAAATGGGCGCGAAACCGCGATTTTCAAGAGGATTTCGACAAGGGCTTGACTCCGGTAGACACATGGCCGTGACTTGAGCCGGAAAAGGGCAGAGCAAGGAAGGAATGAGGAGAATAGTGGTTCTATTTGACGAGGGACAGACGCGGCGCTGGCCTTTTCCGGCCAAGCGCTTCGCGTGGCCCCATGCAGGCGAACTGCTGCGTCGGTTCGCTCCAACGTGGGATGGTCACGCTCTTCGCGACCCTCCTTGCATTTCATCCAGCATGGATGCCATCACGGTTCATGCGGCTACCGGAGTCAAGCCCTGATGGCGAGACGAGCGGGCAAGCGGCCTGATCATGTAAAAGCGCCAAAGCACCTGTCCAAAAGCCCACCCGTGCCGAAGCCGGAAGAGACCGAGCATAAGGGCAAGGCCGAGGGTAAGGATATGGTGCATGATCCCGTGCGCTATGGCGACTGGGAGCTTAAAGGGATCGCGGTGGATTTCTAACCTGCCACGTCAAACTTGTTTGGCGACAGGTTAGCCCCCGCGCAGGCGGGGGTCTATTGCGGCACCAGGTTGGCAGGATCAATCTCTTCCGCTCCGTAGATCTCCAACTCCGGCTTTTCATCCGCAAGCGCGCTGACATCGCGAAGGAATGCACCTGACTCCGGAACCGCGAAGTGCTTCAGCAGGCTTTCCCGGTCGGCCCATTTCTCGACAAAAACGAGGTGGCCATCGCTTTCACAATCCTGGTGAACCTGATGTGATATGCATCCCGGCTCGGTGCGAGACCGCCGGCAATGCGCGATGCTCTGCGCCAGAATTTCCTCGCGGTTCTGATCATTGGTGACAATGCTGCCGATCACGATAATCATGGCGCTTCCTGCAAGAACGGTCCGGCCACATCGTCGCGTATCCGCATGGGCCTCAAGCTTTCCCTGTCGAGCATGGCCCAGGTCGAATTGGCATCGACAATGACCTTGCCCGCACTATCCACAAAATCCACCCGGCGGCCGAAACGTGCGCCCTTGGGCCGGCTCTCGATCCAGGTGCGCCCGGTTACACTTTCGCCAAGCCCGATATTGCCCTTGTAGTCGATCTCGTGCCGGGTCACCATCCAGATATAGCGCGCGACATGATCGGGGTCGGCGGCGGCTTCCCAATGCGCGGTGGCCATGTCCTGAATCCAGCGCACCCACACCGCATTGTTGACATGGCCGAGCTCGTCAATGTCGTTAGGCGAAGGTGTGAAGGGGAGGGTGAATCGGTTCAATTTCTCTCCGCCATCCCCAGTTGCCACAGGATAAAGGCCTGTTCTTCCGCGGTTTCATAAACGCGGTTCCAGCGGCCCGATTTGCCGCCATGGCCCGCGCCCATATTGATCTTCATGAGCAGCAGATTGTCGTCTGTCTTCATATCGCGCAGCTTGGCAACCATCTTGGCCGGCTCCCAATAGGTGACGCGCGGATCGTTGAGCCCGCCGGTGTAAAGCATCGGCGGATAGTCCTGGGCCTTCACCTGGTCATAGGGTGAATAGCTGCGGATATATTCGAAGTCCTCCTTGCTCGTTATGGGATTGCCCCATTCGGGCCATTCGCCGGGTGTGAGTGGCAGGCTTTCATCGAGCATCGTGTTGAGCACATCTACGAAGGGCACATGCGCGACCACCGCGCCGAAGAGTTCGGGTGCCTGGTTCTTGACTGCACCCATCAACTCGCCGCCTGCCGAGCCGCCCGAAGCGGTCAGCTTGCCATTGCTGGTGAAGCCCTTCTCGATCAGGCCTTTACCGACATCGACAAAGTCATTGAAGGTGTTGGTGCGTTTCCTGAGTTTGCCATCCAGATACCATTGATAGCCCAGATCATCGCCGCCGCGGATATGCGCGATGGCATAGGCAAAGCCGCGATCGACCAGGCTGAAGCGCGAGGTCGAAAAGCCCGGCGGAACGGCATAGCCATAGGCACCATAAGCATAGAGGTGGAGCGGCTGCGAACCGTCTTTCCTGAAGCCCTTTTTATAGAGCACGGAAACCGGCACCTGCACGCCGTCACGCGCTGTGATCATCAGCCGCTCGGTTTCATACTGGCTGGCATCATAGCCTGAAGGGATTTCCTGAACTTTGAGCGTTTCGAGGCGCCCGTCGGCAAGGTGGTAATCATAAACAGTATCAGGCGTGACCATGCTCTCATAGGAGAGGCGAAGCTTGTCGGCCGCATATTCAGGATTGTTCGACAGCCCGGCATCGTAGCTAGCTTCGGGAAAAGCTATACGCTGCGTGCGCTTGCCGGTCGCATAGTCATGCATATCCACCTGATCGAGGCCATCGACGCGGCCTTCCACGACGAAGAAATCCTTGAAGATCGAAAGGCCGGTCAGATAATGTTCGTCTGACCCTGCAATCACTGTCTTCCAGTCGCCGGGATTGTCGATACTGGCCTTGGCGATGCGGAAATTGACATGGGTATCGTTGGTGTGGACCCAGACTTCGCCATCGCGCACATCCACCGAATACTGGACGCCGGCCTTTTCCTCCTTCACGAGCAGGGGCTTTGCGGTCGGATCGGCGGCGGGGATCAGATATACCTCGCTGGTGACATTGTCGCCGGTGGCGAGGATGATCCAGTCCTCCTGCGCGCTCAGCCCCACGCCCACGCGGTAGCCGTCATTTTCCTCCTTGTAGATTTCGATATCTTCGGCCGGATCAGTGCCGAGCTTGTGATAGCGCGCATTGTCGGTGCGCCAGTTTTTGTTGGCAAGGCCATAGACGAAACCCTTGCTATCGCTTGTCCAGACCACATTCGATAGCGTGCCCGGAATGACATCGGGCAGGTCCTGCTCTTTCCAAAGATCGCGGACATGCAGTTCGAAACGCTCGGAGCCATTGTCGTCGTAGGCATAGGCCATCAGGCGGCCATCGGGTGAAATCGAGAGCACGCCGAGCCGGAAATAGTTCTTGCCCTCGGCCAGCTTATTCTCGTCAAGGATCAGTTTGGCGTCGCCGCCGGCGGCAGGTTTGCGGTAATGCTTGCGATATTGTCCGCCTTCTTCGAACTCGCTCCAGTAGAGCCAGTCGCCATCCTTCTGGGGAACCGTACTGTCATTTTCCTTGATCCGGCCCTTCATCTCCTCGAACAACTCGTCGACCAGCGGTTTCTGCGCTTTCATATGCGCTTCGAAATAGGCATTCTCTTCCTTCAGATAGGCGAGCACATCTTCATCGTCGATTTTCGGGTAGCTCTGGTCTTTCAGCCAGTGCCAGGGATCCTCGATGGTAATGCCGTGATGGGTGAAGCTATGTGGGCGCTTTTCCGCCACTGGGGCCTTGAGTTTTTCGGTCATATTGTCTTTCTCGGCTGAAATTTCGGTCTCTTCTGCATGAAGCGTACCGGGCAACATGGTTGCGACGAACATCGGCAGGCTGAGACTGAAGGCTATTTTGCGCACGGAATTCTCTCCCAAAAATTGTATTTCTTCTCTATGTTAGCAGCGGCTCCGAGATTCAAGCGATTAGGATTAGATGAAATGCTGATGCAAACCCATGAAGCGCGCCTCGCGGCATTGCGGGAAGAATTGAAACGCAGGGACCTGACCGGCTTTGTCGTGCCGATCTGTGACGAGCATATGAGCGAATATGTCGGCGACTATGCGCAGCGGCTGGAATGGTTGACGGGTTTTGGCGGCAGTGCCGGAACTGCGGTGGTGATGCAGCAGCCTGCAGCCATATTCACCGATGGTCGATACACCGTGCAAGTGCGCGACCAAGTCGATGGCAAGCTTTACGATTACGTCGGGGTTGCCGACACCAAACCACATGAGTGGATTGCCAAAAATGCCGAAGAGGGTGACCGGATTGGCTATGATGCCTGGCTGCACACGGCGGATTGGGTGAAGCAGGCCGGGGCGGCAGCGAAAAAAGCTGGTGCCGAGATGGTCGCAATGGATGACAACCCGATCGATGCGATATGGCCGGATCAGCCGCCACGATCGGATGCCAAGCTTGCAGTGCATGATGATGCACTGGCTGGCGAAAGCTCCGACAGCAAGCGGCAGAAAATGGCAGAAGAGCTGCGCAAGGGGAATGTCGATGCAGCGGTGATTGCTGCGTTGGATTCGGTTGCCTGGGTCTTCAATATTCGCGGCGGAGATGTCAGCAATACGCCAGTTCCGCTTTCCTTTGCCTTGCTCCACGGCGATGGCACAGCAGAGTTATTTGTTGCGCCTGAAAAAATGACTCCAGATGTGCAAACCCATTTGGGTAATCAGGTAAGCGTTCGGCGTTATGACGAGCTTGCCGAGCAGCTTGGCAAGCTGGGAGGCAAGAAGGTAGCCGTCGATCCCGAACGGTCGGTTTCTGCCATTTCGCAAGCGCTCGAGAAAGGCGGTGCAGAAATTGTTGCGATGCGCGATCCTTCCATCCTGCCCAAGGCAATGAAGAATGCAGTAGAGCAGCAGGGCACGCGCGATGCGCATATTCGCGACGGCGCAGCGCTCACGCGCTTCTTGCGCTGGTGCAGCGAGGAACTGGTCAAGGGCGGGCAAGACGAGCTTAGCGCGGCGGCCAAACTGCGCAGCTTTCGCGAGGAGACTGGCGCGCTCAAGGATTTGTCATTCCGCACGATCAGCGCCACAGGGCCGCATGGCGCGTTGCCGCATTACTCGGTCGATGAGGACAGCAATATCCCGATCGAGGAGGGCCATCTCTATCTCGTCGACAGCGGCGGGCAGTATCTCGATGGGACGACGGACGTGACGCGGGTGATTGCCGTGGGAGAACCGACCGAAGAGATGCGCCGGCGTTACACACAGGTGCTCAAGGGGCATATCGCTCTGGCGGTCGCACGGTTCCCGGAAGGCACCAGCGGGGCGCAGCTCGATGCGCTTGCCCGCGCACCGCTCTGGGCCGATGGCGTCGATTATGCGCATGGTACTGGTCACGGCGTCGGCAGCTATCTGGCGGTTCATGAAGGACCGCAGCGTATTTCAAAGGCGTCCGGGCCGCAGGCGGGAACCGATGAGCCGCTTAAAGCCGGCATGATCCTCTCCAACGAGCCTGGCTATTACAAACCCGGCGAATTCGGCATCCGCATCGAAAATCTGGTGCTGGTGCAGAAAGCCGAGATTGACGGCGGCGAAGGCACCTATTTCGAGTTTGAAAATCTCACATGGGCACCGCTGGAACCAAAGCTGATCGACCTGGCGCTCCTGACGCCGCAGGAGCAGCAATGGGTCAATCGCTATCACCGGGATGTGCAGGCCAAGATCGGGCCCCTGCTGGAAGGCGGCGATCTTGCCTGGCTGGGGAAGGTTTGCGCGCCGCTTTAGCCGCGATCGGCAAAAACCGCCTGCTTACCGATACCGCGCGCCAGCTTTTGCAGGCGGTGCCCGATTGCTTCGCCGCGCAGCGCTTCGGCACCCTTGGGCGTTTCGAGCAGCAGCCGGTCACCATCGATGCGCAGCTGGCAATTATCGAGAGCCATGCCGGTGCCGCCATCGATCCGCATGCCGAGGCGGATCGCCAGACCCCATTTGTCCGCCCGCCGGAGCGGCTTGCGTTTGGCAAGCTGCGATAGGATATTGCGGTTGTTATTGCTGTCGCCGTAGGCCGACCACAATGCGCGCGCGATCATCGCGCGTTCGCGTCCGCCGGCACCGAGAAAATTGCCTTCCAGTCCGATCTGCAGTGCATGCGAAGAGCGATAGTCGGGATGAATATGCCAGGCACTGTCGGCGAGCAGGCAGGCAGCATGGCGCAGCCGCGCATCATCTTTTTCGTCTAGCGCCTCAAAAAGTGGCTGCATCCAATCGAAGAGCCGGTCGCCATCAAAACGCCCGCGCGAAAGCCGCTGCCCTGCAAAGCGCGCACTTTCCAGCAGCGGGTCTCCATCCCTAGCCTCGCTGTCGAGTTCTTCGAGCAGCAGACCCTCGCGGATTCCCAGCGGGCAGGACATGTTTCGTTTTGGGCGAATGATATCGTTGAGGAGGCCCAGCATCCGGGTTGCCGCAGGCATCAGCGGTATGCGCTGCGTGGGAACAGTAGGGCTGGAGGCCGCTAGATCGCTGTTGCTTACATCCTCTAGCAGGCCGGGAATATCTTTCGGCGCGATCCGGTAGCGCGACAATACTCGCAGCGGATGCGCATTCGCATATTGATGGAGATGGGCAACCGCCCGCCATGTTCCGCCTACCATATAGAGCGTGCCGCCCGGACCCCTGCCACCCAGTTCGCTTTTCAGCCTTTCCGCAACATCCTGCCATTCCGATTTCGACAATATCGTGAGTTTGGCGGTGCCGAAGGGAAGCGACATTGCCCCTGTAACCTGGCCGCCTGAAACGCGGGCAATTTCAAGGCTGCCGCCGCCCAAATCGGCGACTATACCCTCGGCATCGGGATAACAGGTGAGCACGCCCATCGCCGCGACGTAGGCCTCCTCCTCACCGCTCAAAAGATCGACCATCAGTCCCCGGTCGGCAGCAGCGCCGATAAAATCTCCGCCATTCTCGGCTTCGCGAATGGCGGCCGTTGCCACCGCCTTGATCGTACCCACCTGCATGTAGCTGGCAAGTGAGATGAAGCGATCGATTCCGGCAAGCAGATGCGCCATCGACTTGTCATCGATCGCGCCATGATGGCGGACAATGTCCCCCAGCGAAATCGGCCATTTCTCGTTATATATCGGGATCGGTGCCCGCGGGGGGCCTTCATAGGCGACGAAGCGCACGCTGTTCGAACCAATATCGAACACTGCGCGGCGCTGCTGCGTTGCCGTTAGCGCGTTAATCGCAGTTCCGGCACATCCCTGCGTTCCGCCAGCGCCTCTCCGCGCCCTGATAGCGACGGATTATGCATGAAATACTGGTGCAGGTTGAATGGCCGCTCCCCTCCCGCGATGCGTTCATAGCTGCCATCGCTCTTGAGATGCCATGTTTGCTGATTGTCGAGCAGATTTGCAACCAATACCTGATCGAGCACCTGGCTGTGCACGGTGGGATCGGTAATCGGCAGCATATATTCGACGCGCCGATCGAGATTGCGCTGCATCCAGTCAGCCGAGGAAATGAATACTTTCGCATCATCATGCGGCAAGCCATGCCCCGCGCCGAAGGCCCAGGCCCGGCTATGTTCGAGAAAGCGGCCAATGGCGGAGCGGACTCGAATGCGTGAGGACATGCCGCGCACGCCGGGGCGCAGACAACAGATGCCGCGGATCAGCAGGTCAATCTCGACCCCCGTTTCACTTGCCTCGTAAAGCTTGTCGATAATCCGGTCATCGACGAGTGAGTTGAGCTTGACCCAGATCGCGGCCGGGCGGCCCTCCTTCGCGTGGCCAATCTCTTCGTCGATCAGCTGCATTATGTCTTCGCGCATATAGAGCGGGCTCATTGAAAGCGTGTCGAGCCGCTGCGGCTTGATATAACCGGTAATGTAGTTGAAAAGCTGTGCTGCATCCTGGCAAATATCGGGATTGGCCGTGAAATAGCTGAAGTCGGTGTAAATCCGCGCCGTTATGGGATGATAGTTGCCGGTCCCGAAATGGCAGTAGCTCCTGAGTTGGCCGTCTTCGCGGCGCACCACCATCGATAGCTTGGCGTGCGTCTTCATGTCGACAAAGCCATAGACGACCTGCACCCCGGAATTTTCAAGCTGCGATGCCCAGAGCAAATTTTGCTCCTCGTCAAAACGCGCCTTGAGCTCGACAACGGCGGTGACCGACTTGCCATCTTCGGCGGCGCGGCATAGCGCGCGAATAATCTGCGACTGTTTACCTGCACGGTAGAGCGTTTGTTTGATCGCCACCACGTCGGGATCGCGTGCGGCCTGCTCGACAAAATCGAGGACCACATCGAAACTTTCATAGGGGTGGTGGATTATGAAATCCTTCTGCCGGATGGCGGCAAAGCAATCACCATCATGTTCGCGTATGCGCTCGGGCATGCGCGGCGCGAAGGCGCTAAATTTGAGCGCTGGGAAATCCAGCTCTACAAGCTCGGCCAGATCCGCCATGCCAATGAAAGCCGCGGTGTCGGTGATCACATGCGGGCCGCAACCCAGGCCTTCGCGGATCAGCGTTTCAAGTTCCGCAGGCAGGCCATTTTCCAGTTCCAGCCTGATGACGCTGCCGCGCCGCCTGCGCTGGATTGCGCTGCGGAAATAACGCACCAGATCTTCGGCCTCTTCGGCAACCTCGATATCGCTATCGCGGGTGATACGAAAACTGCCGGCGGCGAGTAGTTTATGGTTGGGGAAAAGCTGCCCGACGAAGCGTTTGATCAACGCATCTGTTGCCAGGAAACGGTTACCCTTGCCGGGGACGCGAACAAAGCGCGGCACTGAATGTGGCACCATCACAAGCTGGCGAACGCTTTGGCCGTCGCCTTGCCGCTCCATGTCAAAAATCAGGCTCCGCCCCAGATTGGGGATAAAGGGAAAGGGATGCGCGGGATCAAGCGCCTGCGGCGTCAGCATCGGTAGGATTTGCTCGGTGAAATGCTTCTCCAGCTGTTTCATGGCGATTTTGCCGACCGAGGAAAGCGCAACCACCTTGATATCCTTGGCGGCAAGTTTCCGCTTCAGCTTGGCCCAGATTTTCTGCTGCCGGACCATCAGCGCGTCGCTATCCTTGGCGATCGCATTGAGCTGCTGGGTCGGTGTTCTTCCATCGACCGAGGGTTCATCGATACCGCGACTTTGCTGTCCCATCAGGCCGGCGACGCGGACCATGAAAAATTCATCGAGATTGCTGCCTGATATCGAGAGGAAACGAAGCCGCTCGAGCAGCGGGTAAGATCGATTATCGGCCTCCTCGAGCACGCGCCAGTTGAATTTGAGCCACGAAAGCTCGCGGTTGAAGTAGCGCTTGTGAAGCGCTTTGGGTTTTCTGATCTTTTTCGTCATGGGAGCTCTGAACAGCAACCATTTTGGCTTTTGCATGTCAATATGTCACTTTGCGGTCAGATGACCTAAGTGGCAGCCAGACTATGCGTCCAATCGCTGCTTGGTGACCGCAAGCCGCCTCTGGACTATCGCAAATAACTACTGCAACAAGGGCGTGAGAGAACGGCCCGTCAATTCGGCCAGTGGGGAGAGACGACCATGCACGGATTCATGGCAGGGCAGCATGCATTTGGCAGATTGATACTCGCCGCAGTTTTGGCCAGCGGTATTGCGGCCTGCAAAAAGGTCGAGAATTCTGCATCCAGTGTCACGGCCGAAAGCCTTGCCAATGCTGACACGGCGTCGGGCGAATGGCTCACCCATGGCGGCACCTATGACGAGCAGCGCTTTGCCAAACTCGAACAGATAACGGCGGAAAATGTCGGCGATCTGGGGCTCGCATGGAGCGCGGAATTCGATACCAATCGCGGGCAGGAAGCCACGCCGATTGTGGCCGATGGGGTGCTCTACACGACGACGGCCTGGAGCAAGGTCTTCGCCTTCGATGCAAAAACCGGCGAGCAGCTATGGTCCTATGATCCCGAAGTGCCTGGCGAGACAGCCTTCAAGGGATGCTGCGATATCGTCAACCGCGGTGTCGCTGTCTATGACGGCAAGGTATTCTTCGGCGCTTTTGACGGTCGCCTGATCGCGCTTGACGCAGGCAGCGGCGAGGAGGTCTGGAGCACCGTCACCGTCGACCAGTCCAAGCCATACACAATAACCGGCGCGCCGCGCGTGGTGAAGGGCAAGGTGCTGATCGGAAATGGCGGCGCGGAATATGGCGTGCGCGGCTATGTCAGCGCCTATGATGCTGATAGCGGCGATCTGGCTTGGCGCTTTTACACTGTACCGCCGGGTCCCGGCGCAAAGGCGGACGGCGCTGCGTCGGACGACGTTATCGAGAAGATGCGCGCCACATGGGCTGGCGACTGGAGCGAATTTGGCGGTGGCGGCACCGTCTGGGATGCCATCGTCTATGATCAGGAATATGACCAGGTGCTGATCGGTGTCGGCAATGGCTCGCCCTGGAATCATAAAATTCGTTCGCAGGGCAAGGGCGACAATCTCTTCGTCTCTTCGGTTGTCGCGCTCGATGCCGAAACGGGCAAATATAAGTGGCACTATCAGGGTACGCCTGGCGAGACATGGGACTTTACCCAGACGCAGCCGATTATACTGGCAGACCTCGAGATAGAAGGCGCGCAGCGAAAGGTGATGATGCAGGCACCGAAGAACGGGTTTTTCTATGTCATCGATCGCAAGGACGGGAAGCTCATCTCGGCCAGGAATTTCGTCCCCACAACCTGGGCGACCAGCGTCGATCTTGCGACCGGACGCCCTGTCGAGGCCCCCAATGCACGCTTTGAAAATGGTCCTTTTCTGGCGCTGCCTTCAGCGCTGGGCGCGCATAACTGGCATCCCATGGCATACAGCCCCAAAACCAATCTGGTTTATCTGCCAGCGCAGGAAGTCCCCTTCGCCTATACCGACGACAAGGCTTTCAAACCGCGCGAAGGGGGCTGGAATATCGGCATGGACTATCTGGCCAACGGTGTCCCGGAGGATCCGGCACAGTTCAGGGCACTGCGGGCCATGCTAAAAGGGCAACTTATTGCCTGGGATCCGGTGGCGCAGAAGGAGATATGGCGCGTGCAGTATGACGGGCCTTGGAATGGCGGCGTGCTGGCAACCGCCGGAAACCTGGTGTTTCAGGGCAATGCCAAAGGCGAATTTGCGGCATTCTCAGCCGACAAGGGTGAGAAGTTGTGGTCTTTCGATGCGGGAACCGGGATCATTGCTGCACCGATCAGCTATACAATCGATGGCGAGCAATATGTGGCGGTGATGGCAGGTTATGGCGGAGCCTACCCACTGTCTTCTGCCTTTGTCGACAATCCGCGCCCGATGCCCAATGGCCGCCTTCTGGTATTCAAGCTCGGCGGTAAAGCGCCCTACAAGATAGAGCCGATCGAAAATGCGCCTTTCAATATTGTCGAACAGGAATTCGCGCCTGCGACTGTCCAGGCGGGCATGGCACTTTATGAGACCAATTGCGGTGTTTGCCATAGCGGCGGCGCGATCGGCAGCGGCGTACTGCCCGATTTGCGGCGTTCCGGCTACCTGTCGGACGCCGAGGCCTGGAAAGCGGTGGTTATCGATGGTTCGCTGAAAGACAACGGCATGGTGGGTTTTGCAAAATTTCTTTCAGCCCAGGATGCAGAGGCGATTCGCGCATTTGTTGCGAGCAAGGCCAAGTTGGGGGCCGAACAAGAAAAAGCTGACGGTAACTAGCACCCTTCAATAGCCAGCGGATAACGTGATGGCGGGGCCAGAGCCGGGCCTAGCGTTGCCGGCGGCGCGGAAACGGTAGTCGGCGCTCAAGCGAAAACTGGTTTGTGCGAGCCCGAGTTCGACGGATGCGGTCGGCCCGAGATCAAGCCGGTCAACGCCCCGTTGTCCGCCCGCCCAAGCACCGCCTCCTGCCATGATTTTGACCTTGCCAACCTGAGCGATTTTTCGCTCGGCCCTTATTTGTCCATCATAGAAATGGCTGAGTTTTTTGGCACCCTGGTCGGCGCGCAATATGCCGGCCTGGCCATATCCGGAAAGCTTGAATCGGTAAGGCAAGGGCATGCTATTCCACCCGCCTGCTACATAGGCAGCAACCGCATCAGCCGCGCCGCGGCGGAAGCGTCGCTCGATCGATATTTCGACCGGTAATTGTTGAAGCGCTCGCCACCGCAAGCCTGCAGCGATTTCCGCTTGTTTTGTATCTTCGAGCCCGCTGCTGGTGCGCAGGAACAATGCCGGGGCATATGGACTATCCTGCAGCCGGTAGCTGCCAATCAATCCGGCCTGGCTCCCGCCATATTGCGCGGCGGGCGCAATCGCATTCGCGGCTTCGCCCTGCCGCCAAAAGCCATAGGCGTAGAGTGACCACCGCCTGGCACTATTGGTCTGGCTGCTGGTCGAAGGCTGCTGCGCAATTGGGGGTATTGCCGGCTCCGCTCGATGCTTGGCGGCTGGCTGAACCAGGTTTTTGGACTCGGGCTCGATTGCAAAGATCCAATTTTTTGGGGAGGCTGCCACCTGCCGCGGCCGCTCGGCATTCTGACGCAGCGACAATGCAGAGGAGGCTGACTTCCGTGCAAGTCGCGCTCCTATTTGCTCGCCAGGTGCAAGCTTGGGAATCCGGTCGGTAGCCGACACACTTCGATTCGAGCCAACTGCTGTATCTGACCGGTGCCTTTCGATTCCAGTTGCTGCCATCTGCGGCTTGCCGGCATTCAAATCTGTCGGATTTCCGATCCCGATATGCATGCCGGCGCGTATGGTGATCCAGATGGCAATCACCATACAAGGGGCCAGCAAGGCCCTCCCCCTAAACAACAGGTTTTCCGCTTTGCCGTTCGGGGAACTGCCGGTGCTCGGTCTTGTCCCATCCGAGTTTTGCTCCGAAGATATGTCGCAAATAGAGGAATATGGCGCGCCTTGCGGCCATAATTGCAATGATGTTTGCGACAACGCTACGAGGGATGGAGAGTAACCCCTGAGCCCAACCATACAGCCGGGCAACAAACAGCGCGCGGACAGCCATGCGCCAGGTCAGGAAACCAAAATTGACCCATAGCAGCCAATGCAGATAATCGGGCAGTGGCGGCGGTTCAAACCAGCCAAGCAGCCACGCGATCGACAACATGCCGGAGAGTAGGATGCAAAGATAGGCGCAGAAAAGGATGATGGCTGCAAATACTGCCTTGCGATCGCGCAGCAGCATCCACTTTTGCGCCAATCCTCCCTGCCATCCCAACCGGTCCCAGCCGGCAAGCGCGATGCCGGTCATCCAGCGGCTTTTCTGTTTGACTGCCGTCTCGATCGTCGCGGGAAAATAGGAGCGGCTTGCGACGGGTAGGCCATCGCCGTCTCGGACGCGCGCAAGGATCGCTTGACCAAAAGCGCCAATTTTCATGCCCAGCTCATAATCTTCGGTAAGGCTGCTATTGTCGAACGGGCGTTGCCCGTTCTTGACAGCGATTTCACCCAGCAGGCGGCGTTCGATGGCGCAGGCGACACCGGCGAGCGGAACAGGGGTGCCCAGCGCCTCACGAACAGGCAAGGTCTTGCTGTGGGCCTCGGCAAATTCGTCGCAATAGTGGCTTGAGATGAAGGGCGAACCAGTCACGGGCAGCGGCAAAACCGGAAGCTGGACAGCAGGATGCGCTTCTATCAGCCGGTCAAAAAGCTTAAGCTCATCGCGGTGAACCAGATCTTCGGCATCATGAAGGACGATCGCCTTCGCTTTGTGTCCTGAGGATATTTCGTCCTTTACCAACGCTTCCCAGAGGCGGTTCAGGCAATCGGCTTTGCTGGTTGGTCCGCCATGATTGCACAACACGAGATCGATCTGGTGCGAGCCCCGTGCAGCCTGCATGATCTGGCGCGCGCCATCGCTATCATTGGCGTAGCAGCCGACATATATTCGAAACTCGGAGCGTCCATGCCGCCACGAATCAAGGCAGTTCGTCAACATTTGTTTGATCACATTCGATTCGCGCCAGGTGGGTACAAATATTGCCAGCAGTCCCGGAGCATCGGGGGATGGAAACTCCTCGGAAACCATTGGAGGACGCTTCCGGTAGAAACGCAGTTTCCGGTAGATCTTTCGAAAGAACCAGATGACATCGATTACAAGGTCGTCGATTGCCCCAACAAGGAACCAGAATCCGCTAAATATGAGCAGCTCGATGAGGAAAGCATGGCTCAAATTCAGCAGATCGTTCATAGCTGAATTCTCAGCCCCTTGCCGCAGTCGGGCTGCGCCACTGTGAACGGCTTTGTTCTATCCTGATCTTCGGTCCAGAATGGTCCCCGCTGCGATAAAGACAAGGATCAAGATCTTCCACAGCATCAGCAGTGCTATATAGGCCGCGATGGAATCGGGCGCGGCCGTCAGCCTCACCAGATGCGCAAGGACAATCAAAATCTGGAGGCCGCTTGCCCAAACCGGCCAATAGAAGCTGCTGCGCACGGCCAGCAGGATAAATCCGATTAGGAGAGCGGCGTCGACAAAAAACAACGCTGCCATCCCGCCCGCCGTTTCTGGCGTTGTCCTTGTTAAGAAAAGGCTGATGCCCGCGAGCGCGAGGATCACCCAGCCGATGCGTTCTGCACGTCCCTCCCCTATAGTAGCGGCGAGAGTTGCATTGAATGCAGTTAAAATATTGAGCACTCCGAATATTGTCATCATGCGGAGCCGTCCACGCTCTGAGTTGATCTGACCGCTGCGGCTGGCCGACAAGGCTTGCCGCCAATTGCGGCTCTGTGCGCATATACGCGCTGGAAGATCGAGACCGTATTGTCGACAAGATTGCCCTCCGCTTGCACCAGCGGTCAGCCAAAGCTGGTCAATGTGATTTTCAGAATTATCGAGGCGACCCCAAGGACCAACGAAGCATAGAGAGCGACTGCCAAGGATTGCAGAAAAATCTCCCGCCGCGCCATCCGATGCCTCCTTCCCCCAATAGGAGGCACGCCGAAACCGCCACGAAAAAGTCGTATAAAGCGCTCAGCAAAAAGCTGACTTGCCACACGATCCTGACGAGCAGAGGCGTACCCCCTATCGCTGGTTGGGCGTAGAGATTGACCGTCTCGTGGCGGTTCAACAATGCCAGCCGCTTCGTATACGAAGCGTTCGGATAGGTTGCCTTTCTCCATCTCGGCAAACAACAACGCAGCCTCGCGGCGCGTATCGACATTCAGCTTACGGCGGGCGGCATCGAGCCTCTGGTCGACCGTGAAGTGCGAGATTTCCAGGATACGCGCAATCTCTTTGGATGTATGATGCGCTGCGACCAGCCGGAGGCACTGCTTCTGACCATCTGTCAATTCTGTCTTGCGCACACCTGGCACTTGTCTATCCCCGGTAGCGACAAATGATCAGCCGCTGCATTTCTTCCATCTCACAACACGCAAAGAGGATAGGTAGAATGATTGTCCCAAGGCAAGGTCGGAGGGGTAACATCTTGTCTGGGGATTGCGCGGAAAACTGGGCTTGATTAGCTAAAGCCAACTGTGCAAAAGGCGCGCTATGAGTTCACAATCCAACCCATTGAAACCCGTATCTGCACTTCGCGATTTTCTGAAGAGCGAAGCCGCTGGCGGCATCATTCTGATGCTTGCGGCCGCGCTTGCCATGTTTGTCGCGAACAGCCAATGGAGCGGGCTCTATAAAGATGTCCTGAATGACAAGATCGGCCCAACCCTCATGCTGGGAAGCCTCGAGAAGACATTTACCCTTCATCTCTGGATCAATGATGGGCTAATGGCGATCTTCTTTTTTCTTGTCGGGCTTGAGATAAAACGCGAATTTGTCGACGGCCGCCTGTCGACCTGGGAAAAGCGCCGGCTGCCTGTAGTCGCCGCAGCGGCGGGCATGGTAGTCCCGGCTGTCGTTTATCTTTTCGTCACGCGTGACCACCCTTATCTGCAGAATGGCTGGGCAATCCCGGCGGCGACCGATATCGCCTTTGCGATCGGCGTGCTGGCTTTGCTTGGCAAGCGCGCGCCAACCGCGCTCAAGCTGTTTCTGGTAACGGTTGCCATCGTCGACGATATGGGCGCGGTCGCCATCATCGCGCTTGTCTATACCGAAGGCCTGCAAACAGTCTGGCTGCTGGCGTCTGCGGGCGCGCTTGGGGTGATGTATGTGCTTAATAAATCGGGTGTGCGCTCCATCCCCATCTATGTCATCCTGTCGCTCATATTATGGTATTTTGTGCTGCGCTCCGGCGTTCACGCAACGATTGCCGGCGTGCTGGCGGCGATGATGATTCCAATAATCGTGACGCCCGGCGCGCCAGATTCGAAAGACAGCCCGTTGCACAAAATGGAGCATGCCATCCACCCATGGAGCGCCTATTTCATCATTCCCATTTTCGGCTTTGCCAACGCTGGCGTCGATCTTTCGGGTTTCAAGGCTGAACAATTTCTTGACCCCCTGCCGCTGGGCATCGCTGCGGGGCTTTTCTTCGGCAAGCAGTTCGGCATTTTCGCCTCGATATGGATCGCGGTCAAAGTCGGTTTCGCCAGCAAGCTGCGCGGGGCGACATGGCTGCAGATATATGCCGTCGGGATGCTTTGCGGTATTGGCTTTACCATGAGCCTGTTCATCGGCGAGCTCGCCTTCCCGGGCAGCAGCGAACAGGCGGCCTTCCTGCGCGAAGAGGCCAAAATCGGCATCCTGATGGGATCGATCCTGTCGGCGATTGTCGGCTTCCTGATCCTGCGTTTTGCGCCCCTGCACAGCAGCCATGCCCAAATTGAGGCAGAAGAGGCTGGCGAGATAGCCACCGACGGCGATGTGAAAGGCGTGACCGAGGCGGCAGCAAAAAGATGAGGGCACTCTTTGCTCTTGCAGCTTCGACAATTCTGGCGGCTTGCGTGCCGACAGGTAACCCGCCTGCTGCAAACTCGGCAGCTGCGGTCGATGAAACAGCGGCCAGCCCGGCACTAGGCAAAATCGCAGACGAATATCTGAAGCTCACGCTTGCGATGGGCGAGATCGAGGCCGGCTATGTCGATGCCTATTACGGCCCTAAAGAACTGGCCGAGGCCGCAAAGACCAATCCCCTCACACTGGCCGAGGCAGGAAGCGCGATATCCAAGCTCACCGCGCGGCTCCGGCTCGTCGATAAGGACAGCCTTCAGCCAGCGCAGCAGCGCCGCAAGGCCTTTCTGCTGGCGCAGCTCAAAGCCGCTGCCACGCGCCACAAGATGCTTTCGGGCAAGAATGTTTCCTTTCGCGCCGAATCGCTGGGGCTGTTTGGCGCGACGCCCGCGCTGAAACCGCTTTCCGCCTATGATCCGGTGCTGGCCAGGATCGAAAAGGTGGTGCCGGGCGAGGGCGCGCTATCAAGCCGCGTCGATGCCTTCAAGGCCCGCTATGTCATCCCGAAAGACCGGCTGAAACCTGTCTTCGATGCGGCGATTGCCGAGTGCAAGGCGCGCAGCGAGAAGCATATAGCGATGCCGGCTGGCGAGAGCTTCACGATGGAATTCGTGACCGGCAAAAGCTGGTCGGGCTATAATTATTATCAGGGCGGATATAAGAGCCTGATCCAGATCAATACCGACCTGCCCATCTATATCAGCCGCGCGGTCGATCTGGGCTGCCATGAAGGCTATCCGGGCCATCATGCCTTCAACGCCTTGCTGGAAAAACGGCTCGCCCGCGGGCGTGGCTGGCAGGAATTCTCGGTTTACCCGCTTTACAGCCCGCAAAGCCTGATCGCCGAGGGCAGCGCCAATTATGGCATCGACCTGGCTTTCCCGGATGAAGAAAAGCTAGCCTATGAGCAGAAGGTTTTGTTCCCGCTGGCCGGGCTCGATCCGGAAAGCGCGCCGGCCTATTTTGCGCTCGAAAAGGAATTGAAGGCGCTGCGCGGGGCGCGCTTCACGATTGCGCAGAAATATCTCGACGGCGAATTCAGCCGCGAAGAGGCGATCGCCGCGACGCAGAAATACGGCCTCGTCAGCCGCCGGCGCGCCGAGCAATCGATTGCCTTCACCGATCAGTATCGCAGCTATGTGATCAATTACGGGCTGGGGCAGGATATGGTGAAGGCCTATATCGAGCGCGGCAATCCGGCCGAGGCGGAAAAATGGGCGCGGATGGAAAAGCTCTTGAGCGAACCGACGCTGCCATCCGATCTGCTTGAGGAATGACCGGATTTCCGGGGCACTTCCCGGCCAGTTCCGAAACGCGCCAGAATCCTGAACATCTATCATAAGTGCTCCCCAGCGGAAGCTGGGGTCCAGTCTGGCAATTGCAGGGATTCTGGACTCCAGCCTGCGCTGGAGAGCATGATGGAATTTTTGCGCAAGCCGGGTGTGCGCCTTTCCCTTCCGCTTGCGGGCCGGCGACCACATGTAGGAAATAATATTCCAAAGGTTAGGAAAGTGAGGGTCGGACGAGACCGCAAACCGCGCTTTGTGCCTGGAGGAGGCGAAATGAGATTATGAAGCGGCCCGCAAGGCGGAGGCCCGCGAATGTCAAAGAGCTGGTGGGCGCGGTAGCATTAGTGGAACGCTGTAGGACAGCGATATTCAGGCAGCCTTCAACCGGCCAATCGGGAGGCCATCACTTTCAAGCGTAGACAGGTCCAGCTTGCCGGAAGCGTTGTCTATGTCGATGCCTACAATGGTTCCGCTTTCCGACAAATCGATGTTGATACCGGCGGCAATTTCCCGGGTCTCCGCAGAGGGTGCGGCATTCAGCTCGATATAGAGACTGTCGGTCTCTTCATAATAATGCAGTTTCATTATTTTGCCTTTCGGAAATTCCGGTCCAGAAATGCGTTATGCAATGTCTGCCCGTCTTCCAGCGTCACAACACGCAAAATGCGGCCTTTCTCTTCATTTGGCAAGCGCAACTCGCCCCAATGCCGAATTCGTCCGTCAGGCTGTTTCTCTCTGGCCAGCGGATTCTCGACAATCGCGCGGCAATCCGCGATGGTAAGATATGGGCGTTTGCGCATTACCTGCTCACGAAAATATCGCGTTTCCGCCATATCAGATCAGCTGTCCCTGGTCGCCGCTTTTCCGGGTGCGCTGTGCGCGTTTGTAGTTGGGCACGATGGCTGGCAGGTCTGGCCCTTTGCCATGCTTCATGATTTCGGCCAGCGTCAGGATTTGCAGGCGTGAATATGATTTGCCATGGACGTTCTTGAATATCCCGGTTTCGGCGGCCTCCTGCAGCATCGGCTTTGTGGGTAGTTCGGCAGTGACGAAAATACCGGCTTCGGCCTTTTCGCGCTTCATGACTCCGACCAGATCGCGCACCATCGCAACGCCGACATTCTTGCCGCCCTTGACCGAAATGATGGCTTTTCTCGCTTTGCCGTCGTCCGGCTTGAAATAGATGATCCCGTCGATACCGCCATCGGCGCCTTTTTTGCCGTCATTGACCAGATGCCCGTCGAGCTTGGGTACAATCCATTTTTCAAATTCATGCTTGTCGCGCCGTGCCAGCTCCTCGGCACCAAGCAGGCTTTCCGGGCGGCCCTTCACGTCAAATTCGATGCCGGGATGCGAATCCTACATCCGCGCCTCTACCAGGTTGATGGCGAGATGGGTGACATCGATTCCGACCCATTCGCGCCCGAGCTTCTCAGCCGCATCGACCGCCGTGCCGCAGCCGCAAAAGGGATCAAGCACCACATCACCCTCGTTGGAGGAGGCGGATATGATCCGTTCCAGCAAAGCGAGCGGTTTCTGGGTGGGATAGCCGAGGCGCTCTTGGCCCTTAGCCGGCAGTATGTCATTCCAATCGTTTTGGAGAGGCACACCGGGCATTTCGTCTAAGAATCTTTTGTACCTTGGCGTGCCGTTCTTCGTATATCCAATTCGGCCTTCTCTAGCCAATTTCAACATATTATCTTTCGAGTATCCCCAGATGCGACCCTTGTAGGGATAGGCTGTGTGATATTCCGTATCCGGTTGTGGTTTCTTATACTCGTCGTCGAAATCAGTTTCCCAATCGCCACCAGATCTCTTCAGCGCGTGCCAGCCATACTTGGTATCGCCACCGGGCTTTGCGGCCGTAAGGTTATCTAGTTGGTATCGACGACCAGCTAAGTCCTTTTTGTTGTAAAAGGATTTGATGTAATCTTCTGAATAATCGGCGAAAAGCCAATTCCAAGTCCAGTTCTTTTCTGATTTAGTGTAAAAGAATATGATGTCCCGTATGTTGCCGTACTGAGATCGACCCTGTTTAGCATCATTATGAGCTGACGATCTTTTCCAACTTATTTCCGTTCGAAAATTCTTCGCCCCAAACACGCCATCGAGCAGCAGTTTCAGATAATGGCTCGCCGTGGGGTCGCAGTGGAGATAGAGGCTGCCGGTGGGCTTGAGCACGCGGTGCAGCTCGATCAACCGCGCCGCCATCATCGCCAGATAGGCCATCATGTCATTCTTGCCGAGAAAGCCGAGCATGGCGGTCAGCAAATCATGCGTCTTGTGATGGCCGCTCATCGTCACATAATCGACCGACTCCTCGGCATCCGGCCCCCAGCTCCAGGTATCGTCGAAGGCGTTGATTTGCGCATCGCTACCCTGCCCGTCGGGCGAGCGAAAAAGGATATTGTAATTGGCGTTCGAATTGAAGGGCGGGTCTAGATAGATCAGGTCGACGCTCTCATCGGCAACGGACTCGCGCAGGACTTTAAGGTTGTCGCCGTAATAGAGCGTATTGGTCATGGACCTCTCCCTTCCTGCGTTAATGCAGTTTGCCTCATTTGAGTGCAAGAGGAAGCTTCCAGTTCCTCGTCATGCCCGCGCAGGCGGGTATCCAGTTATGGTATGTGAACTACTGGACTCCCGCCTTCGCGGGAGTGACGGTGGGGTGAAAGCGAGATTGATGGTGAAACAAGGCAAGTAACACTCGACCAAAGCGCGACTTCGACCGGAACTAAACCCTGCCTTGGCCGCCAATATTTACTTTCACTCCGGCGCAGGCCGGAGTCTATCCCGACTGTCTTGCTAAACTGCCGCTTGGGATAGACCCCAGCCTTGACCAAGGGTCAAGTTTATCCTGAGCAACGCCGCAGGCGGCGTCGAAGGGCTGGGGCGACGACAAGCCAATGCAGCAGGAATGCTCGGCCACACCACCACCCTGAAACAGGTTCAGGGCAGGCTTCAGCCGGAACCCATACTACCCCTCCCCATAGACGGGAATCTCGATTTTCTGGTTCGCGTAAAGCTCGTCGGGGTCGAACATCAATCCAATATTTCGGTTATGCAGATAGAGGATTTGCCAGTCCTTCGCGCCGCCCATTTCCGCCTCGGCAATGCGGGTCAGATTTTCGCCGCGCCTGACGGTATATTCGCGCACGCTGGCCGGAGCCCGCAAGGCGCGATCATCCCACAGCCCCTTGCGCTCCAGCTGCTCCTCGTCGATCTCGATATCCTCGGCGACCTGCACCGCTTCGAGCTGCGGCCACCATTCCTCGATTGCGCGCGGGCGATAATCCTCCTGCTCGTAAAGCGTCGCCCCGCTGGCATGGTAGCGGCGGGCAACGCTGGCATGAAATTCGGGCTGGTCCAGTTCGCCGAAATCGCGGTCCTTCAGCTTGAAGCCGCCCGAAAGCCAGTCGCGAATCCCGTGCTTTTTCTTGTCGCCGCCGACATTGAAGAGCGAGGCGCGGTGATCGGGGAGCAGCTGATAGAGCGGGCTGGCCTCGTCGGTATCGAAGCCGACGCCGACCTTGCGCGCGCCGCGGATCACCCAGTCGAGCGCGGCATCGGAAAGCCCGCGCACCGGCCCGCCGCCCCCGACCGAGCCGTGCGTGCCGGGGAAGAGCTGCTGCTGATAGGGCGTCTCACCGGCATATTCGGCATTCAGTATATGCAGGTTGGACCAGAAGGTGGGTTCGAAGGCGCCGCGCCGCTCGTCGACCGCGACCGCATGGCGGGCGCTCTTCACCAGATCCGACAGGCGGGTGTCGTGAAAACGGTATTTGCTCGGCGTGCGGATGAAGCGCAGATGCTTGGGGACGCCAAGCGCGCCGACCGTATCCCAGATGCCGACATACTGGACGGCAAGATCGGTGGCCTTGCTGTGATCCATCTCGGGATATTGTTGGGCGCGCCATTCGCGGTCGCCCGGCAGGCACAGATCGCGGCAATGGTCAAAGCGGAACTGCCGCGAGATATCGGACCAGGGCTTCTTGTCCTTGTCCTTGCTGGTGTAAAGCGCCTTGGCGTCGCGGATATGGTGGAGCGCGCGGCGCGAAATAATCCCGCAATTATTGATCATGCCGACGAAGCTGCGCGCGCTGAATGCGCCGCGCGAAAAGCCGAAGACGATGATGTCGTCGCCGGGTTCATAATTGAGCACGAGGAAATGATAGGCCTCGACGATATTGTCTTTCAGGCCCCAGCCGAACATGCCGGCAGGCATCTTGAGCCATTTATTGTCGGTGCCGACGCCTTCGTCATAGTGGATGAGCTGGGCGACGCCCTTGCCGTCGATCCGGCTGACCGACTGGGCGATGCGCGCGACATTGGTCGGGTTCTGGCTGTCGATCCGGTTCCAGGTGCCGTCGAAGCAGAAGATCAGCCGCTTCTTCTGCGGCGCGGGAGATGCCTTTGGCTTTCGGCTTTTTGCGCTGCGGGCTTTCGGCTTGCTCTTGCGCCCGGGCTTTTTCGGCTCTTTCATTTCGCATCCCTGTTTTTTCACATGGCCGGACAATGGTCCTGCAGGAGATGCGACCCGCTTTTTCTTTTCAGCCTATCACGAAGCGGGCGCAAAAGAAAAGCCCCGGCGGCAAGGCCGGGGCTCCATTGGTTTCTTTGGTGCGTAGTCTCAGAGCTTTTCGGTGAGCTCCGGCACGACATTGTAGAGATCGGCAACCAGGCCGATATCGGCGACCTGAAAAATCGGCGCGTCCTCATCCTTGTTGATCGCGATGATCGTTTTTGAATCTTTCATGCCAGCGAGATGCTGGATCGCGCCGGAAATACCGATAGCGATATAGACTTCGGGCGCAACGATCTTGCCGGTCTGTCCGACCTGATAGTCGTTGGGCACATAGCCGGCATCGACCGCTGCGCGTGATGCGCCAACGCCTGCGCCCAGCTTGTCGGCAAGCGGCAGGATCGTGCTTTCGAAGGTTTCTGCGTCTTTCAGCGCCCGGCCGCCAGATACGATGATCTTGGCCGAGGTGAGTTCGGGACGTTCGCTCTCGGCGATTTCTGCGCCAACGAAGCTGGAGAGGCCTGCGTCACCGTCGCCCGATACCGCCTCGACGCTGCCCGAACCGCCTTCGCTCGCGGCCTTGGCAAAGGCGGTGCCGCGCACGGTGATGACCTTCTTAGCATCATTCGACTTGACCGTGGCGATTGCGTTGCCGGCATAGATCGGGCGCTTGAAGGTGTCGGCGCTTTCGACGCTGATAATGTCGCTGATCTGCATGACATCAAGCGCAGCGGCGACGCGCGGCGCAATATTCTTGCCATTGGAGGTGGCAGGCGCGACGAACGCGTCATGATGGTCCATCAGGCCGACCACCAGCGGCGCAACATTTTCGGCCAGCTGATGCTCGTAAGCAGGATCGTCGGCGAGATGTACCTTGGCGACGCCCGCAATCTTCGCGGCTTCATCGGCCACAGCGGCGCAGCCCGAGCCAGCGACCAAAGCGTGAACTTCACCCAGCTCGCCTGCAGCGGTGACTGCGGCCAGCGTTGCGTCTTTCACCGACGCATTGTCATGTTCGACGTAAACGAGAACGGCCATCATGCTACTCCCAATTCTTTGAGTTTCGCGACCAGCTGGTCGACATCTTCAACCTTGATACCCGCTTGGCGCACGGGCGGTTCGGAGACATTCAGCGTCTCCAGCCGCGGGCTGACATCGACGCCATAGTCATCAGGCGTCTTGATATCGAGCGGCTTTGATTTTGCCTTCATGATATTGGGCAGCGAGGCATAGCGCGGCTCGTTGAGGCGCAGGTCCGTCGTGATGATCGCGGGCGTCTTGAGGCTGACCGTCTCTAGCCCGCCATCGACTTCGCGGGTGACATTGACGCTGTCGCCGCTGACCTCGACTTTCGAAGCAAAAGTGCCCTGCGGACGGCCAGTCAGAGCAGCGAGCATCTGGCCCGTCTGGTTGCTGTCATCGTCGATCGCCTGCTTGCCGAGGATCACCAGATCGGGGCTTTCCTCCTCGACGACCTTGGCGAGCAGCTTGGCCACGCCCAGCGGCTCGACATCTTCTGCCGTGATAAGGATCGCACGGTCCGCACCCATCGCCAGCGCAGTGCGCAGCGTTTCCTGCGCCTTGTCGGGGCCTATCGAAACCGCAACGATCTCGCTTGCCGTACCTGCTTCCTTCAGGCGGATCGCCTCTTCGACGGCAATCTCGTCGAAGGGGTTCATGCTCATCTTGACATTGGCGAGATCGACGCCGGAGCCGTCCGGCTTCACGCGCGGTTTGACGTTGTAATCGATGACCCGTTTGACGGGTACGAGGATTTTCATGTGGCTTTCCTCCAGTTTCCGGATGGGTGGATTTGCACCCTGTTTGTCAATTGCGGCCTCATTGCCTAACGCTTACGTTAACGTCAAGTATATCTTGCCTCATTTGATGGCAGAGAAGAAATCAAGCCGCCCTAACCTCGGCGACGATTTTTTTCGCAGCATCGCCCAGATCGTTGGCCGGCACGATCGGCAGGCCCGAATTTTCCAATATCTCCTTGCCCTTCTTCACATTGGTGCCTTCCAGCCGCACGACGAGCGGGACAGACAGATTCACTTCTTTGGCCGCCGCGACGATACCATCGGCGATGATGTCGCATTTCATAATGCCGCCGAAAATATTGACGAGGATGCCTTTGACCGCCGGATCGCGCAGGATGATCTTGAAAGCGGCCGTTACCTTCTCGGTAGATGCGCCGCCGCCGACATCGAGGAAGTTGGCGGGAAACTCGCCATTCAATTTGATGATATCCATCGTCGCCATGGCAAGGCCGGCACCGTTCACCATGCAGCCGATATTGCCGTCCAGCTTGATATAGGCGAGATCATATTCGGACGCCTCGACCTCTGCGGGGTCCTCCTCGGTAATGTCGCGCAGCTCTTCGATATCGGCATGGCGGAACATGGCGTTGCCGTCGAAGCCAAGCTTGGCGTCGAGCACAAGCAGCTGGTCGCCATCGTCGCCAGGGCAGATGGCGAGCGGGTTGATTTCGATCTGTTCGGCGTCAGTGGCGAGGAATGTCTTGTAAAGCCCGGCCAGAATTTTCGCGGCCTGCTTGGCCAGATCGCCCTTCAGCTCAAGAGCGGCGGCGACAACGCGGCCATGATGCGGCATCAGCCCGGTTGCCGGATCGATGGTGATGGTATGGATTTTTTCAGGCGTCTTGTGCGCGACATCCTCGATATCCATGCCGCCCTCGGTCGAGGCCACGACCGCAATCCGGCTGGTGGCGCGGTCGACAAGCAATGCGAGATAGAACTCGTTGCCGATATCGACGCCATCGGTGATGTAAAGACGGTTCACCTGCTTGCCTTCCTCGCCGGTCTGCACGGTGACCAGTGTGTTGCCGAGCATTTCCTTCGCCGCTGCCTCGACCTCTTCGATCGAATTGGCAAGGCGTACGCCGCCTTTCGCATCTGCACCCAGCTCCTTGAATTTGCCCTTGCCGCGCCCGCCGGCGTGGATCTGCGCCTTGACGACATAAAGCGGCCCAGGAAGCTCTTTTGCCGCTGCGACGGCCTCTTCGACGCTCATGGCCGGAATGCCCTTGGGAACGGCAACGCCATGTTTGGCGAGCAGATCCTTGGCCTGATATTCATGGATATTCATGGGAGCAGGGTGTCCTTCCTTTATACAAGCGGGAGTCGAATGACGCCATGCGCTTAAGCATAGTCAGGCGGCGATTGGAAGGGGATAAGGATTAGCTTTTTGGCTAATCCGCCAGGCCATATCGCAACAGCTCTTCACGCAGCGCATCGGCATCTGTGAAATGATGCGCAAGGAGGCCAAATTCGCGGGCGCTCTCAACATTGGGAAGGCTGTCATCGATAAACAATGTTTCGCCGGGAACTACAGCGAAACGCCGGCAGGCCAGCGCATAGATTGCCGGGTCGGGCTTGGCGAGCTTCTCCTCGCCTGAAACGAGAATGTCTCTGAAATGATCAAATAGCGGCTGCGTCGGGCGATAGCCTGCGAAAAATTCTGCTCCGAAATTGGTCAGGCCAAAGAGTGGGATTTCGCGCGCGCTCAACTCCGCCAAAATTCCGGGTGTCCCCGCCACCGTGCCTGGAATGGATTCATTGAAGCGGCGGGAATAGGCATCGATCAGATGCGCATGATCGGGAAATTCGACCTTGCGTTCCGCCACCATTCTGTCCAGCGGGACACCCATATCGGCATTGAAATGCCACTCCTTGGTGACAACATTTTCCAGAAACCAGTCGAGTTCCGCCGGATCGGCGATCAGCTTTTCGAAGAGATAGCGCAAATCCCAGTCAATCAGAACACCGCCAAAATCGAAGATGACGTTGCGGATTTCAGCCATAACCCAGCCTGGAACGCAAAAAACCGCCCGCGAATATTTCGGGGCGGCTTGCGAAATTCGGAACCCACTGAAACAGCGAGTCGAAAGGCGTCATTATCCCTGACGCGCCTTGAAGCGGCGGTTGGTCTTGTTGATCACATAGACCCGGCCGCGGCGGCGGATAACGCGATTGTCGCGGTGACGGCCCTTCAGGGACTTCAAAGAGTTTACAATCTTCATGCGTATTTCCGTGTGGCTAAAATCTCTGCATCCCGCAGCAGGAGCGATATGAAGGCGCGCATCTATGGAGGGCAGGCACAAAAGTCAAGCATCATTGCGGCTTTTCGTCTTATGGAATAGAAGCAGGCGGCGCGACCTGGCATCTATGGAGGTTAATCCGATGAAACGAATGTTTGTGGGGTGTCTGCCAGCTCTTCTGCTTGCCGGTTGCGTTGTGCCGACCGGCCCGGTCGAGGTTACCCGTTTCAACCGCGTTGCAGACGGCGTCCAATATGGTCAGGGCAGTTATGTGGTCAGGCTTGCCGATGCCGATGATGACGGCAAGGCGCGCCAGGAAAGCGATGCCGGTACACTCGCGCTGTCACCCTATATCGCTGCTGTTCAGCGCGAGATGAACAGGGTCGGCTATAGTCAGACAGCGCCTGGAGAGCCCGAATATACCGCCTCGATCAGGGTCAGTGTCGGTGATCGCGTGATTTCCGGTCGCTCGCCGGTATCGGTTGGCGTAGGCGGCGGCACCGGCGGCTATCGATCGGGTGTTGGCGTGGGCGTTGGTCTCAATCTGGGCGGCGGCCCCAAAGAACGCGTGGTAACCACGCTGTCGGTGCGGATCAGGCGGAGCGCCGACAATGCCGTCGTGTGGGAGGGCACTGCGAGCCAGGAGGCGGGCAAGGGTTCGCCAGCTGCCCAGCCGGGCATTGCCGCATCGAAGCTGGCCGAAGCGCTGTTCTCGAATTTCCCTGGCGAAAATGGCGAGAGCATTACAATAGAATAGGCACAATGTTGCTCAGACCCTAGCCTTGAGCCTCTCGAACGTCAGTTCGTGAGATAGTCGAAGGACGGCCCGCGCGGATACCGCTCATACTTCGACAGGCTCAGCACGAACGGTGTTGGCTTGTGTCCGTGACCCCCAGCGGAAGCTGAGCCCCAGTCTTTCACCCTCATGCTGGATTCCAGCTTTCGCTGGAAAGCACTGACGAGATGTCTGTTTATTTCTACTGCGCATCGAAATATAGCCCGTCAGATGACCATTCATGACATCAACGCTGCCTTCGACAGTGGCAATATCGTCGTCGAGAAAATCGATGGCACAGTGGCAACACTCTCCATCCGCAAGGACAAGGATAGCGACTTTTATCAATGGTTTCATTTCCGCGTGGCATCCGCGCCCGGCGAGGAAATCACTTTGCGCATTACCGGTCTGGCAAAAAGCGCCTACCCGCAGGGCTGGGCGGATTATGATGCCTGCGTGACCGAAGACCGGGAGGAATGGCTGCGCGCACCTTCTGCCTATGAGCCGGGCGAAGAGGGCGGGACGCTGACCATTCGATACACGCCCGATGGCCCGCTCAGCTGGTTCGCCTATTTTGCCCCCTATTCGATGGAGCGGCATCACGACCTGGTGAGCAATGCCGCTCTGTGCGAAGGCGTTTCACACCGCGTGTTGGGTCACAGCCTGGAGGGACAACCCATCGATTGCCTGTCCATGGGCGAGGGCGATATTGTCGTCTGGCTCTATGCGCGGCAGCATCCGGGCGAAAGCATGGCCGAATGGTGGATGGAGGGTGCGCTCGACGCGCTCACCGACCCCGGCAATCCGCATGGCCAGTATCTGCGCCGCAAATGCACGATCCATGCCGTGCCCAACTGCAATCCCGATGGATCGCGGCGCGGACATCTGCGGACCAACTATGCAGGCGTCAATCTCAACCGTGAATGGCATGAACCGACGGCCGAGCGATCACCGGAGGTCCTGGCTATCCGCAATGCGATGGATGAAAGCGGCGTGCATTGGGCCATGGATGTGCATGGTGACGAGGCTATTCCCGCGGCTTTCATTGCCGGCTTTGAAGGCATCCCTTCCTGGAGCGATGACCAGGGCAAGCGCTATCACGCCTATCGCGACCGGCTGGCGCTCAGGACGGCGGATTTTCAGACCAGGCTGGGTTATCCGGTTGCCGCGAAAGGCAAGGCCAACCTTTCCATGTCCACCAATCAGCTGGCCGAGCGTTTCGGCGAAGCGCGGATGGGCAAGGGCAAGGGCTGCGTCGCTATGACGCTTGAAATGCCCTTCAAGGATAATATCGACCTGCCGGACAAGGCGCGCGGTTGGTCGCCCGAGCGCTCTATGGAGCTGGCGCGCGAATGTCTCGGCGCGCTGGCGGAGATGGTGTGATGCGGAATTTCTTCCTTGTTTTGGCGGCGAGCGCCCTATTTCAGGCCGGCGGCCTTCAGGCTGCCGAAGCGGAAAAGCGAAAGGGCGACCTGGGTAGCAGCTGGACGAATGCGGATGGCAACACGCGGCACGCGCAAATCCGGCTTCGGGTGGCCAGCGAGAGAAATGTCACCCCCGGAATTTACCGCCCGCTCAGCCTCGACTGGCGCGGCGGCAAGCTGCAGCAGGGCCCCTATCCCGCCAACATTGAAGCGGACCAGGAAGGTATGGTGAGGCTGCAGCTTGATATTTCTGAGATGGGAAGAATCGCCAAATGCGAGATTATCGCGCCGTCCGAAGTTGCAGCTTTCAATGACCATGCCTGCCCGCATGTGACCAAATATGCACGCTTCATTCCGGCGATGGACACGCAGGGAAAGCGGCTCGCAAAGAGCTATAAGGCAACCGTCAGTTATGAGGTGATTCCGAAAATGCATATGTTGCAGGATTCGCCCTATCCGTCAAAATATTCGCGCGGGCCCCGGGCGCTGGTTTCGGCCGATCTTGCGATGATCGGCATAGGCCCGGACACGCCGCCCCCCGAGCATATCCATGGTATCAGTGCGTCGCTCGGCGTTGACGAGACGGGCAAGGTCACACGCTGCATCCTGTTTCGGGCAACGCACAATGATAGTCTCGACAAGCAGATTTGCGACCGGCTGATTGCCAATATGCGCTATGCGCCAGCAATCGGACGGGAGAGCGGAAAGCCCATGGCTGCGACAAGCTCTGTCTACATCAGCTGGCCAAAAGCCGGCGAGTGACAAGCGGCCATGCACATAGCCCCCGCTGACCCCGCGACCCCTGAAATTCGCGCGCTGCTTGAAGAGCATATGGCGGCGATGATGGCCAATTCGCCCAAAGATGCCTGCCATTTTCTGGATATCGAAGCGCTGCAGAAACCGGAGGTGACTTTCTGGGCGGTTCGCGATGACGCAGCGCTGATGGGTTGCGGCGCGCTCCAGCAGATTGCGGTAGATCATGGCGAAATCAAATCCATGCGTACGCATCGCGCGCATCTGCGAAGGGGCGTTGCGGCTGCCATGCTCGCGCATATCATCCGCAAGGCGCGCGAACGCGGTTATACGCGCCTCAGCCTGGAAACCGGGTCGGGCGATTATTTCGAGCCCGCGCATTATCTCTACCGCGCGCATGGTTTCGAATATTGCGGGCCATTCGGTGACTATAGCGCCGAAGACGGCTTTGCGCGCTATATGACGCTGGAGGTCTAAGGCCCTAATTTCGCCGCGCGAAGGGTTTGAGGCCGCGGCCAAGCCGGTTCGAGCCGAGATCGATACGCTCGCCCGACCAGTCGGCAACGAAGGTTGTGTCGCGCCGCACGCCGGTGGCAAGCCGTGCGTCATTATTGCTGATCGACAGGCCCGCGCTCGAATTGACCCGGCCTTCCGGAGCAACGGTGATAAAGGCCGACCAATTTTCCTTGCTCTGCCCCTGCACGAAGGTGTTGCCGGTGATGCTGCCGGTCGCCCCGGCCGACAGGTCGATCATATAGTTGGTGCCGCGCCCGCGGCTGTCATCGAAGGCGTTGCCCGAGATATTCACGCGCGCCGAGCGGGTTTTCACATAGTGCCCGCCATTGCCGCGCTCGAAGCGGCTGCGCGTTACAGTGAGCGAGCCATATCCGCCGATATAGATGCTGTGCGCGCAAGCGAGCCCGCGATCGCAGCGCCCAAGCCCGCTGAATGTCGTCTGGTCGATCGAAATCGAACCGCGCGGATCATTGGCGGTCAAGATGCCCTGCTCGCTGTCGCGGAAGATCGAGCGGGTAACCTTCAGATTTCCCTTTTCCAGGCGAATGCCGGCACCATTGGCGTCATGCACGACCATGCCCTGAAAGATGATGCCATCGACGCTGGCACCGCGGCCGCGCAGGACAAGTGCAGCCTTCCCTTCGCAGGTCGCACGGTCGAAAACGACCTGTCCGGGCACCGCGGCGCGGTATGCGATATTGCCCGCCGCCTGCACCGCGCATTGGCGGTAGGTGCCCGGGCGAATGATGATGGTGCCATTGCCACCACCTATGGCTTTCACGGCATGCTCCAGGATGCGGTAGCTCTTGCCGGTCTCTGCAACGGTGAAAGGCGCTGAATTCTGCGCCTGCGCCTGTGTAGAGACGGCCGCTGCAACAGCAAGAATGGCGATGGGAAGGGCTTTCATGGATTTTGCCTTTGGTGAAACGAATATTCCGGCAGGCGTCATAGCGCAAAGCGCCAGCTTGCGGCCAGCGGATTAACCAATGCTGAAATGGTAAGTCCTGTATGGGGACGGCGGGCAGCCAAAGGTTAACGATGGTCGTTTCGCATCGCAAAGGATATTCGCATTGCCTCCGGCTTTAACTGAAGATAGCTTCACGCGCCATGACAGGTGATTTCACTTGAAAGTCAAGATGATCCTTCCGGCCCTAACGGAGGCAAAGAGCCCATTCTGGCGCCCGGTAAAATACTCGCTCTTTCCGCCTTTGGGATTGGCAACGCTTGCAGCATATCTAGACCCTGAAGACGAGGTGGAAATTGTCGACGATCATGTCGAGAGGCTTGATATTGGTGACCGACCCGATCTGGTAGTAATTCAGGTCTACATAACAAATGCTTACAGGGCTTATCGCCTTGCAGACCATTATCGCGCAAAGGGCTCCCATGTTGCACTTGGCGGTCTGCACGTCACTTCTTTGCCGGATGAGGCTGCGCAACATGCAGGTACAATCTTCACCGGACCGGGAGAACAAACCTTCCCGGCCTTTCTTGACGATTTGAGAGCCGGCACGCCCCGCGCTTGCTATGTGTCGACGGGAGGCAGGACGATCGAAGGTCTTCCGCCCGTTCGGCGCGATCTTATCAAACGAAATCGGTATCTCGTGCCGAATTCGATTGTTGTCACTCGAGGTTGTCCGCAGCATTGCGACTTCTGCTACAAGGATGCTTTCTTTGGGGGCGGAAAATCATTCTATACGCAACGCGTCGATGAAGCGCTGTCGGAAATTGACAGACTGCCTGGCCGCCATTTGTATTTCCTTGACGATCATCTTTTGGGCAATCGGCGGTTCGCCGAGAATCTGTTTGAAGGAATGCGCGGTATGAGCAGGCTTTTTCAAGGTGCCGCTACGGTAGACAGCGTATTACGCGGCGATTTGATAGAGAAAGCCGCTGGCGCCGGATTACGTAGCCTGTTTGTTGGTTTTGAAACCTTCAGCCCCGAAAATTTGCGCTCAAGCAACAAGAAGCAGAATTTGGCCAAAGACTATGCTGCAGTCAGCCGCAGACTGAGTGATCTTGGCATCATGATCAACGGCTCATTCGTCTTTGGTATGGATGACGATGAGGAGGATGTTTTTGACCGAACCGTTGGCTGGGCTGTGGAGCATGGGCTGACAACGTCGACTTTCCATATTCAGACTCCCTATCCCGGCACAAGATTGTATGAAGATCTGTCGGCGCAAGGACGGATTTTTTCCAACAATTGGGATCTGTTCGACACGCGTCACGTGGTATACCAGCCAGCCAAGCTGACTCCCGCAACACTTAAGGAAGGTTATGACCGGGCTTACCGGGATTTCTATAGCTGGAAGAATATCGGGCAAGCCGCGTTAACACATGCCAGCCTGAAACATCGTAGCAAACACTTCTTCTATTCGGCTGGGTGGAAAAAGTTCGAACCGCTCTGGGATGTTGTCATCAAGGCGCGCCGGCTGGCTCTGATGACACCGCTGCTTGAGGCCGTGTTATCAAAAGTAAGCAGTTCTCCCAAGGATGACGGATTGAGAGACAAATCTCTGCTGCCATCAAAGCGCTGATACTCTACTCATTCAAATTGGGGCGGAGCCATTGCCGCGCTTCATCGAGCTCCATGCCTCGCCGCGAGGCATAGTCGGAAAGCTGGTCCTCGCCGACACGCGCCACGCCGAAATACTCGCTCTGCGGGTGTCCGAAATAGAAACCGGAGACGCTGGCGGTGGGCAGCATCGCCTGGCTCTCGGTAAGCGTGATGCCGGTGTGATGGGTTGCATCGAGCAGGTCGAACAGCACGGGTTTGAGCGTGTGATCGGGGCAGGCCGGATAACCCGGTGCAGGGCGGATACCGCGATATTCTTCCCTGATCAGCGCTTCGTTGGTGAATTGTTCATCCGGTGCGTAGCCCCACAATTCGGTGCGGACATGTTCATGCATGCGCTCGGCAAAGGCCTCGGCCAGCCGGTCCGCCAGCGCCTTGATGAGGATATCGTTATAATCGTCGATATGCGCCTTGAAGTCGGCCAGCTTGGCGGCGATTCCATGGCCTGACGTAACTGCAAAGCCGCCGATCCAGTCGCCGTCAGGGCTGATAAAATCGGCCAGACACATATTGGCCTTGCCCGCACGCTTGGCGATCTGCTGCCGCAGGAAAGGTAGGCGAACATGTTCCTCGGTCTCTTCGATATAGACGACCACATCATCGCCCTCGCGCCAGCAGGGCCACAGCCCGGCGACGCCCTTTGCGCGCAGCCATTTCTCCTCGACAATCTGGTCAAGCATTTTCTGTGCATCCTCGAACAGGCTGCTGGCGCTTTCACCGACCACTTTGTCTTTCAGGATGCTTGGATAAACGCCGTGTAGTTCCCAGGCGCGGAAAAAAGGGGTCCAGTCGATATATTCTCTGAGGTTAGCCAGATCCCAGTCATCATAGACATGCAGGCCGGGCTTTTGCGGCTTGGGCGCTTTCAGATTCTCGTCGATTTCGAAAGCATTGGCCCGCGCTTCTTCCAGAGAGGCGAGCGGCTTGGCGGTCTTGCCAGCCCGTGCGTCGCGGATATGCGCATATTCATCGCGCGTTTCGCCCACGAAATTTTCGGCTAGCGTGTCCGATACCAGCGTAGAGGCAACGCCAACCGCGCGGCTGGCATCAAGCACATGCACGGTTGGGCCAGAATAGGCCGGCTCGATGCGCAGAGCGGTGTGGGTTCTCGAAGTGGTGGCACCGCCGATCAGCAGCGGCATCTGCATCTCGGCCCTTTCCATCTCTTCTGCAACGGTCACCATCTCGTCCAGCGACGGCGTGATAAGCCCGGACAGGCCAATCATGTCGGCATCATTTTCATTCGCGGCTTTCAGGATATCCGACCAGGGCACCATCACGCCCAGATCGACCACTTCAAAGCCGTTGCATTGCAGCACGACGCCGACGATATTCTTGCCGATATCATGCACGTCGCCTTTGACGGTAGCCATGATGACTTTGCCCTTGCCTTTTGCGCCTTCCTCCTTTTCGGCTTCGATAAAGGGAAAGAGGTGGGCAACAGCCTTTTTCATCACGCGCGCCGATTTGACCACCTGCGGCAGGAACATTTTACCCGAGCCAAACAGGTCGCCGACGACATTCATGCCTTCCATCAATGGCCCTTCGATGACCTCGATCGGCCGGCCCCCAGCTTCGGCGATGGCGAGCCGGGCTTCTTCGGTATCTTCGATGATATGCGCATCAATACCCTTGACCAGCGCATGTTCGAGGCGGCGCTTGACCTCCCACCCGCGCCATTCCTCTGCCGCCTTTTCCTCCGCCGCGCTCTTACCCTTGTAGCTTTCGGCGAGTTCGATCAGCCGCTCAGTCGCGTCATCGCGGCGGTTGAGGATCACATCCTCGCAAGCATCGCGCAATTCGGGATCGATATCGTCATAAATGTCGAGCTGCCCTGCATTAACGATCGCCATGTCGAGGCCGGCCGGGATTGCGTGATAGAGGAATATGCTGTGCATCGCGCGCCGGACGGGCTCATTGCCACGGAAGGAAAAGGACAGGTTCGAAAGTCCGCCCGAATAATGCGCATGCGGGCAAAGCTGTTTCAGTTCGCGCACGGCCTCGATGAAATCGACGCCGTAATTATTGTGCTCTTCAATGCCCGTTGCGACCGCGAAGATGTTGGGATCGAAAATGATGTCTTCGGGCGGGAAGCCGATTCCGGTGAGCAGTTCGTAGGCGCGTTTGCAGATTTCAACCTTGCGCGCCTGCGTGTCGGCCTGCCCGGTTTCATCGAACGCCATCACGACCACAGCGGCCCCATAGGCCATGCATTTGCGGGCATGTGCAAGAAACTCTTCCTCGCCGTCCTTCATCGAGATGGAATTGACGATCGGCTTGCCCGATACGCATTTGAGGCCCGCCTCAATCACATCCCATTTGGAGCTGTCGATCATCACGGGAACGCGCGCAATATCCGGTTCGGCTGCTATCAGTTTCAGGAAGGTCGTCATCGCCTTTTCGGCATCGAGCAGGCCTTCATCCATATTGATGTCGATGATCTGCGCGCCATTCTCGACTTGCTGGCGGGCGACTTCGACAGCCGCCTCATAATCATCATTCAGGATGAGCTTCTTGAAACGCGCGCTGCCGGTCACATTGGTGCGCTCGCCGATATTGACGAATTGGGCGGAGTTTTGGGAGGTCATTTTCGCTTGAATTATGTTGCCATCACGAACGGGTCGAGCCCGGCAAGCCGTGTTTGAAGATGGACTTCGGGAATTTCACGCGGAGCCCGGTCTGAAACTGTTTTGGCAATGGCCGCAATATGGGCAGGCGTTGTCCCGCAACAGCCGCCAACGGCGTTGACCAGCCCCTCATCCAGCCAGGCGCCGATAAGCTTAGCCGTCTCGTCGGGCAGCTCATCATACTCGCCAAGCTCATTGGGGAGCCCTGCATTGGGGAAGGCCAGGATCAGCGCATCGGCCTGCTTCGAGAGTTCGGCAAGATGCGGACGCAGCAGGTCGGCCCCAAAAGAACAGTTGAGGCCAATGGTCAGCGGTTTCACATGGCGAATGGCGTGCCAGAAGGCCTCGACCGTATGGCCCGACAGGTTGCGCCCGGACATGTCGGTGAGCGTCATCGAGATCATGACGGGCACATCGCGGTCAGCAGCCTGGACGGCTTCGTTCGCTGCCATGGCTGCACATTTGGCATTCAGCGTATCGAATATGGTTTCGATGAGCAGAAAGTCGACTCTTCCCTCGATCAACGCATCGCATTGCTCGCGGTAGACATCCTTGAGATAGTCGTAATCGATTTCGCGAAAGCCGGGGTCGTTGACATCGGGCGAGATCGACAGCGTCTTGTTGGTCGGGCCGATGGAACCCGCAACGAAACGGCGTTTGCCGTCTTTCGCTTCCACCCGGTCGCAGGCCTCACGCGCGATCTTGGCTGATTGCACATTGATGTCTTTGACCAGATGCTCGCAGCCATAGTCAGCCATGCTGATCTGGGTGCTGCTGAATGTGTTGGTCTCTATCATGTCAGCGCCTGCATCCAGATACGATTCATGGATGGCACCGATCACATCAGGGCGGGTCAGGCTTAGCAGATCATTATTGCCTTTTTGATCATGGCTGAGCTTCAGGTCGCCGAGATAATCTTCTTCGGTCAGCTTATAGGCCTGAATTTCCGTACCATAAGCACCATCGAAAATGATGATGCGCTCTTTGGCCGTCGCTATGAACGCTTCTCTGGCTGTTTTCATGCTGCCTGCTCCTTTGCCGGTGCTGCGGGCCGTTTGCCGAGCAAATGGCAGATCGCATAGGCAAGCTCTGCGCGGTTGAGCGTGTAGAAGTGGAACTGGCGCACGCCGCCCGCATAAAGCTTGCGGCACATTTCCGCAGCGATCGTGGCGGCTATCAGCTGCCTTGCGGCAGGCCTTTCATCCAGGCCATCAAACAATTCGTCCATCCAGCCGGGGATTTTTGCGCCGCACATGCCGGCGAATTTGCGCGTTTGTGCGACATTGGAGACCGGCAGAATACCGGGCACAAGTTCGGCCTCTATGCCCGCTGCTGCTGCTGCATCGCGGAAGCGGAAGAATTTTTCGCTGTCGAAGAAGAATTGGGTGATGCCGCGCGAGGCACCGGCATCGAGCTTGCGCCTCAGATTGTCGAGATCGCTTTGCGGACAATTGGCTTCGGGATGGGTTTCGGGATAGGCCGCCACCGAAATCTCGAATGGCGCGATCTCTTTCAGCCCCGCGACCAGTTCGGCAGCCGTGGCATAGCCTTCCGGGTGCGGTTCGAAGGCCTTGCCTTCGGCAGGGGGATCGCCGCGCAGCGCCACGATATGTTTGACCCCGGTATCCCAGTAAGCCTGCGCCACTTCGCGAATTTCATCTTTCGATGCCTCTACGCAGGTCAGATGCGCGGCTGCGGGAAGGCCCGTTTCCTTTACGATGCGCGCAACCGTCGCATGCGTGCGTTCGCGCGTCGAGCCGCCAGCACCGTAAGTTACCGAAACAAAACGCGGCGCCAGCGGTTCCAGCGTGACAACCGCATCCCAAAGCTGCTTTTCCATCTTTTCCGACTTTGGAGGGAAAAATTCGAAGCTGATCTCGGCATCGCCGGGCAAGCCGGCAAATAGCGGGTCTTCAAGCGCGCGACGGCTTTCCTGCATCTGATCCAGCGACGAGTTCATGCTACATTCCTCAATTTCGGCTTGATGCCGGTCTTTGGTGTTTTCTCGCGCTGATCACGCCCCAGCCAGATTTTCACCGCCAACTCGCCGCCCTCCAGGGTGCGTTGATGGGCCAGCCTGATCCCTGCCTTGGTAAAAGCGCGTTCGATGCCCTTGTCCGAAAAACCCAGACGGGCATGGGCGTGTTTGTCGCGCAATTCTTCGCGGTCATGCGCTGCAAAATCGACAATGACCATGCGTCCGCCGGGGCGCAAAACCCTCGCGGCTTCGCGGATCGCCAATTCCGAATCCTGCGCATAGTGCAGAACCTGATGCAGCAGGATCGTGTCATAGCTTTCATCGCCGAAGGGCAGGGCGTTGAAATCACCGAGAATGATCTCGACTCTGTCCGGTTCAAATTTTTCCGGAACCATGCCGCTCAGCTTGGCGCGCGCGATGCGTAGCATTTCGCCATTCTTGTCGAGCGCCGCAAAATGATCCGCGTCGCCGGCAAACAGTTCGATCATCCGGCCCGTGCCGGTCCCGATATCGAGGACGCGGCCGAGCGGGGATGTATCGAGAATGCGCTGCATCGCTTCCTCGACTTCGCTCTCGGCTACATGCATCGATCGCAGCTCGTCCCATTCGCCGGCATGCTGCGCAAAATAGCGCTCCGCTGCTGCCGCACGTTCGGACCGAACCTTGGCGAGCATCGCCATATCTTTTGCAACGACGCCTTCTGCATCCTGCATGCTCGCAAAAAGCGGATCCAGCTTGCCATCGGCAAGCGCCCCACAGGGCCGCAAAAAGACCCAGCTGCCCTCCTTGTGGCGCTCGGTCAGACCGGCTTCGTCCAATATTCGAATATGCCGGGACACGCGCGGCTGGCTCTGCCCCAATATCTGCACGATCTCGCCGACGGATAGCTCCAATTGCCTTATGAGCAGCACGATTCGCAGCCGCGTGGGGTCTGCCAAAGCGCGCAAAATGGTGAGGAGAGGCTTCATTCAATATACATATAAAGAAATCTTTATATGCTGTCAATCGCCCAGTTTGCCGTCCTGTGGCGGCAGGTGGACAAGCATTGAGGCTTCATTATTGTGGTGCGATGGCGAATTCGGGAAAAAGCCAATTGCCTTGGCAGGGCGAAGAGGGTAAATGCGCGCGCTGCAGGTGAAGGACCGCGCATTGAGTCGCGCTACCTGCCAAGTTTGAAAGTGTATTTTACTAGGGGGTTACCCAAATGAAGAAAATTGCTGTTTCTGTTGTTCTGGCCGGCGCGCTCGGCCTGGCTGCTTGCTCCGGTGCCGAACAGGCTGCCGAAGAAAGCGCCGAAGCTGCCGCTGAAACCACCGAAGCTGCTGACGCTGCCGTAGAAGGCGCTGAAGCAGATGCCGATGGTGCAGGCGAAGCTGCTGCTGAAGCTACCGCTGATGCCGCTGGCGAAGGCGAAGCTGCTACCGAGGCTGCTGCTGATCAGGCTGGTGCTATGGCTGACAAAGCCGCCGGAGACGCCGCTGGCGTTGCCGAAAAAGCAAAAGCTGCTGCTGAAAAAGGCAAAGATGCCGTTGAAGCTGGCAAGGCTGCTGTTGGCGCTGCCAAGGACGTTGTTGGCCAGTAAGCCGACCACAATACATTCATGATAAAGGGCTGCCTGGCAAATGCCGGGCGGCCCTTTTTCTTTTGTTCTTTGCTTTTATGCCCAGGACCCCTAGAATTTACGTCATGAAATATGCGGCGTTCCCTGTTTTTCTGCTGTTCGCGGCCTGTGACGGCGCGCCCGATGATCCGGGACCGGGCGGCGTCAGCAACGCCGATGCCAAGGCATTGGACGAGGCGGCGGCCAAACTCGACCGCGTTGACGAGGAACAATATCGCGAAAAGGTGGACGCGCCGCCAGACCCGCTGCTCGAGGAATAGGCCTACCGCTCGTGCTCGCGCGCCACGGCGCGGCTGATCGATTGCATCAAACTCATACGCTGCGGGACGCTCGCTGTCGTATCGGCGAGCAGCACGGCTACGGCATAGCGTGTACCATCCGGCGCGGTCATGATCCCGACATCGTTATAGCCGGTCGCCACGCCCGCGAAATTCTGCCCGGTTCCGGTTTTGTGACCAAAACGCCAATAGGAAGGGACGCCGGCCTTTAGCCTTTTCGGCCCGCTGCGCACGCGCTCCATCATGCCCAAAAGCATCTGGGTCGACGAAAGCGACAGCAATTCTTCGCGGGCCAGCCTGCCAAGTGCATCGACCATCGCGCGCGGCGTTGCGCCATCCACGGGATTGGCCAGATAACGGTTGAGTGCGGCGCGGCGGGTTGCCGAAGGAACCTTGCGGCGGGCCGAAAACCAGTTGTTTCCGGGCCCATATTCCTGTTTCCATGAAAAGCCGGCGATCGAGGATTGTAGCTCTCTTTCGCCGGGGCCAAAGCGGATATTATTGAGCCCCTTCGCGGCGAGCGTGCTGCGCACGGCCTGCGGACCCCCGGCCAGCCACATCAGCTTGTCATTGGCGGTGTTGTCGCTGCGTGTGATCGACAGCTCGAGCAGGTTTCGCACGCTTTCGGTAACCGGGCCTTGCCGCTCTGCGCGCCTTTTGACCTGCGAAATAAACATGGTGAAATCATCGTATCCCACAGTCACCTGTTGATCGAGGCGCAGCCGCCCCTGATCGACCTGGTCCAGTACGGTCAACGCAACCCATAGCTTTGATACGCTTTGCTGCGGGAACATGTCATCGAGCCGCCGCCCGGCGATGCCGCCGCCATCAATGCGCTCGACAGCAATTCCGGTCTTGCCTGGAAAGCTGCGCCATTTTTCAAAAATATGCTGCTCCAGTTGGGGCCCAATCGCATTCCTCGCGGCAGGCGGGGTATATCGCGGCGCGGAGCGCGCCGGGGCCGGCGTGTAAACCTGAGGCCTGTCCTGCGCGGCGCGGTTATCCTGCGAAGGCGATTGCGCCGAAACACAGCCGCTTGCCACAATTGCAAATACGGCAATAAATCCGAATCTCATGGCAACCTTCCCCGTTCGCCCGTTGTGCTGCCGCATAATGAATCCTTTTGCTGCATGGCAGACATTCTTGCCTCGCTTTGGTGAATGCCGCCTGAAATGCTGTGAAAAACTGCTTTGCGACGAATGATTCTTCAAATTCGACAAAGCGTTGCGATTGGTGATTTCAAGCTTTTACTTGACGCTGCGGGAGTCGCGATGCTGTCTGCACGCATATTCGGGAACAATAACTTTACAGGATTGGGCAGGCATGTCGGAAGACGCGGAACAGGGCATTTTTATTGGCAGCACGAGCGATGGCGGAGAAAGGCAGTTTCTTAACCTCAAGCGGGCCAACCGGCATGGCATGATTGCTGGTGCCACCGGAACGGGCAAGACGGTGACGCTTCAGGGGCTGGCGGAAGATTTTTCGGCCAATGGCGTGCCGGTATTTGTTGCCGATGTAAAAGGCGACCTGTCCGGCATTTCGATGGCCGGGTCACCCGATTTCAAACATGCCGACAAGCTGGAGGGCCGGGCCAGCGAGCTGGGGATGGAGGATTATGCCTATTCCGACAATCCGGCAATATTCTGGGATCTGTATGGTGAGCAAGGCCATCCGATCCGCACAACCATTTCGGAAATGGGCCCGCTATTGCTCGCGCGCCTGCTCGACCTGAATGACACGCAGGAAGGCGTGCTCAATATCGTATTCCGCTATGCCGACGATCAGGGGCTTTTGCTGCTCGAGCTTGAAGATCTGCAAGCGATGCTGATCCACGTTTCGGAAAACCGCAAGGAGCTCTCGGCAAGTTATGGCAATGTGTCGTCGCAGAGCATCGGCGCGATTCAGCGTCAGCTGCTCAGTCTCGACAGCCAGGGCGCAGCGCAGTTTTTTGGTGAGCCTGCGCTTGAGATCGACGATTTTCTGCAATGCGATGAAAAGGGCAAAGGCTATATCAATGTGCTCGCTGCAGACCGGCTGATGCAAAGCCCCAAACTCTATGCGACTTTTCTGCTCTGGCTGCTCGCCGAACTGTTTGAGACGCTGCCGGAGGTTGGCGACCCCGACAAGCCGAAGCTGGTCTTTTTCTTTGACGAGGCGCATTTGCTGTTCGACGATGCGCCCAAGGCGCTGCAGGAGAAAATAGAGCAGGTTGTGCGCCTGATCCGCTCGAAAGGGGTGGGCGTGTTCTTCGTGACGCAGAACCCGATCGACATTCCCGAAGAAGTAGCCGGGCAGCTTGGCAACCGGATTCAGCATGCGCTGCGCGCTTTCACCAAGCGCGACCAGCGGGCAATCAAGGCGGCAGCGGAGACATTCCGGATCAATGACAAGCTCGATATCGAACAGGTCATTACCGAGCTCAAGGTCGGCGAGGCGCTGGTCTCCACGCTCGACGAGGATGGCGCGCCTTCGATAACGCAGCGCACGCTTATCAAGCCGCCCCGGTCCCGGCTGGGCCCGATTACCAAGAAGGAGCGCGCCATCATCCGGTCGATCTCTCCTGTGGAAAGCAAATATGATGAAGCGGTAGACCGCGAAAGCGCCGAAGAGGTGCTTGCACAAAAGGCGCAGGATGCCGCCGAAACCGCGCAGGAGGTAGAGGAAAAAGGCGAAGAGGAAGTTCGCAAACGCCCGCGCAAATCCAAAAGCATCTGGCAAAAGGCCTTCAGCCGCGGGGCCAAGGTCGCTGCCGGTTCTGCTGCGGCCATCGCCGCGTCTGCAGTCCTCGGCAAGAAATCGCGCGCCAATCCGATGCGATCGGGCATGACATCGGCCGCGGGCTCGATTGCAACCGATTTGGCCGGGCCTGTTGCGGGCCGTTTCGTGCGCAACCTGATTGGCGGCCTGATGCGATGAAAACTTTCCGCACAGCAATTTCTGCTCTGCTCCTAGCAGGCTGTGCGTCATCCGGAAAAAGCGGTTTTTTCGGCAATCTGAATCGCGGCAATTCGCCTTGAGGAAAACTTTCATCCCCGCCCGCGGTATGGAGCGACGCTCTGATCGGGAAGCCAGAGGCCGGCAGGCGGTTCACCCGATTGCCAGAAGACATCGATAGGGATGCCGCCGCGCGGGTACCAGTAGCCGCCAATGCGCAGCCATTTGGGCTTCATTTCGTCGAACAGCCGCTTCCCGATCCCCACCGTGCAATCCTCATGAAAGGCGGCGTGGCTCCGAAAAGACGCCAGAAAAAGCTTGAGCGACTTGCTTTCCACGATCGTCTTGCCCGGGGCATAATCGATCACCAGATGGGCAAAGTCGGGCTGCCCGGTTACCGGGCATAGCGAGGTAAATTCGGGTGCGGCAAAGCGCGTGAGATATAGTGTATCTGGGCGCGGATTGGGCACATAGTCGAGCTTGGCTTGCTCCGGAGAAGCGGGAAGTTTGCTGTCTTTACCGAGAAAAGCGGTATCGGGCCGGTCGTTCATGCGGGCTGTCTAGCGCCGATACCGCCTCATGTCATGCCTATCTTGCCGTTCATTGGACGTTCAGCCGCGCAGGCATTGGATATCTGTATGGCGTATGAGGGGAAGCAGCGGCGCTTGTTCGCCTGTTGCGCGGCGGTGCTATTGCTCGGTGCTCCGCCCATGCTGGCCGCTGCGCAAGAGGCGCTCCCCGGCACGCCAAAAGGGCTCGAGGATTTCAGGCTCGACACCCCGCCGCCCAAAGCCAAAGAGGTCGAGCCTCAACCGGCACCAGCAGAGCCGGTGGCTCAGCCGCGGCCAGGCGTGGAGCAGCCGCCGGCAAACCCCGAGATTGAAACGCCAGCGCCCGCACCATCCCGGCAAAGCCCGCCAGCACGAATAGCGCCTGTCTCTGGTCAGCAAGACACGCCTTCGCAGCAAGCGCCAACGACAATCGTTGGAAATGATGCGTCCACGATCGAGCCAGCCGCGCCTGCAGGCGAAGAATTGGCTCCCGCTGCCGCAGCGTCAGGGAACGAAAGTGCCAGACCTCCCGACAATGCGTCGGAGCCAGCAGGATCGATTTCGCCGGTTTCATCCATATCACCGCTCTGGCTCTTTCTGGCGGTGTTGGCCGCTCTGGCGTTTGCGTTTTTCGCTTTCCGCAGATTCAGCCAGCCAGCCAGGGCAGAAATCGCTGCTGCGCGGCCGCCCGAACCCACTATCGACGAAGGCGATCCGCACGCGATCGCCGTCAAAGAGGCTGAATTGCCCGAACCCGCTGAAGCCAAGATATCCCACGCTGCGGCTTCGCAAAGGGCTAGAGCGGCCAAGCCGCCGGCGCTTCCGGAGCTTGAAATGCGCTTCGAACCCGATGAAGTGATCCTCGGCTTTGCGGCGCTCACGCTGCGCGGCGAGTTGAAAATCGCGAATATCGGCAAGGCAATGGCAAGCAATGTCAGGCTACGCACAGCCGCGATTACGGCCAATGCGCGGCAGCAGCAGATGATCGCAGCCTTCAATCGCGGAGAGTCCGGACCGACCGAAGAGCCAATCGACAATATCAGAAAGGGCGAGCGGCTCAATATATCGATAGAGGTCAGCCTGCCGCGGGCCGAACTGGCCAGCTACAGCGTACAAGGCCGTGAAATCTGCGTGCCCATTATCCTGGCCGATCTGGAATGGTCCGGGCTTGCCGAAAATAGCGAAAAACATCTTCGCATCGCCGCGATGCTGGGCCGTGAGACAAATCCACCGCAAGACAAGATGGCCCCCTTTCGGATCGACCTTGGTCCGCGCAGTTTTTCCGAAGTGGCACAGCGGTCTATCGCGGCCTGAAAACACTGCTCGACTAGCCCGCCTATGCGGCTTAATCTGGCATCTTCGCCAGAGTCGCAAAAAAAGAAACGCGGTCAGGAACGAAATATGGAGCAGCTGGTAACGACCGAATGGTTGGCGGGGGAAATGGGCGCATCTGACCTGCGCATTGTCGATGCGACATGGTTGATGCCAGGCGGCGAGCGCAATGCACGGCGGGAATATGAGGCCGAACATATCCCGGGCGCAGCCTTTCTGGATCTTGACGAGATTGCAGACAGCCAGTCGCCGCATCCCAACATGCTCCCGAAGGCAGAAAAATTTGCCAGCCGGATGCAGGCAATCGGTATTGGCGATGGCAGCCGCATCGTGATCTACGACAACAGCCCTTTTGCCAGCGCCGCCCGCGCCTGGTGGATGTTCAATATTTTTGGCGCACACAGCGTCGCAATCCTTGATGGCGGCTTTGCCAAATGGAAAGCCGAAGGCAGGGAGGTCGAAGGCGGGAAGGCCGCGCTGCGCCACAGGCATTTCACCGTGTGGAACGATGACAGCACCCTGCGCGACAAGGCGGCGATGCTGGCGAATGTGGAAAGCAGGGGGGAGCAGGTGCTCGATGCCCGCAGCGCGGAGCGATTTGAAGGCACCACGCCGGAGCCGCGCGAAGGCATGGCCGCCGGGCATATTCCGAATAGCAGAAACCTGCCCTATGGCGAGCTATTCAGGCCCGATTGTACATGGAAGCAGGATGACGAACTGCGGTCGGTGTTCGTCAAGGCCGGGATCGATCTGGAAAAGCCATTGGTGACAACCTGCGGATCCGGCATGACTGCGGCCGTCCTCTTTTTCGGGCTCAAGCTGCTCGGCAAAGACGATCTGGCGCTCTATGATGGCAGCTGGTCGGAATGGGGCATCGACCCGGAGACGCCCAAAGCCGAAGGGAAGGCATAGCGATTGGCCAAGGGCGATAGCGAGAAGCACAAAGCCGCCACAAAGCTGGTCAGCGGCGGGCGGCGCGAGGAGTTAACCGGCGGCAGCGTCGTCAACCCGCCGGTCTGGCGCGCATCCACACATCTTTATCCCGATGTCGCGGCGCTGGAAGCAGGCAAGAAGGCAGACGATGAGCGCAGTTTCTTCTATGGCCGCCGCGGAAGCCCGACCCAGTGGAGCCTGGAAGAGGCGCTGACAGCGCTGGAGCCCGGCGCGCATGGCACAATGCTCTATCCTTCCGGGGCTGCTGCCATTAACTGCGCGCTATTGTCGGTGCTGCGGCCCGGCGACGTCCTGCTGATGACCGACAATGCCTATGATCCTTCGCGCAGCTTTGCGGACGGCTTCCTCAAAAATCTCGGAATCGAAACCCGCTATTTCGATCCGTTGATTGGAGCAGGCATTTCCGAACTATTCTGCGAAAAAACGCGGGCGATCCTGCTCGAGAGCCCCGGCAGCCTGACCTTCGAAATTGCCGACATACCGGCGATTTGCAGCGCGGCGAAGGCGCATAGGGGGCGGCGCGAGATTGTTACGCTGCTGGATAACACCTGGGCGACGCCGCTTTTCTTTACCGCGATCGAAAAGGGCGTGGACATGACGATACTGGCGGCGACCAAATATGTCGTCGGTCATAGCGATGTCATGATCGGGAGCGTGACCACGCACAAGCGCTGGTGGAAAAAACTGAGAAACAGTGCGCGCCAACTCGGCCAGGTGGTCTCGCCCGATGATGCCTATCTGGCGGCGCGCGGCCTCAGGACCATGTCCGTCAGGCTGAGGGCGCAGGAAGCGGTTGCACTGGAAATAGCGCATTGGCTGGCGGAGCATGATGAAGTCGGCATGGTTCTGCATCCCGCGCTGCCGGATTGTCCGGGGCATGAAATCTGGAAGCGCGATTTCGCGGGATCGTCGGGGCTGTTTGCATTCACGATTCGCGGCAGCAAGGCGAAGGCCGCTGCCTTCGTCGATGCGCTCGAGCTTTTCGGCATCGGCTATAGCTGGGGCGGCTATGAAAGCCTGGCATTGCCTGTTCACCCCGAGCGCGATCGCACCGCCAACCCATGGACAAATCCCGACGCAGTTATTCGCCTCAATATCGGGCTTGAGGATGTGGATGATCTGAAAGCGGATTTGGCAAGCGGCTTTGCCGCGGCTAGAGAACTGCCATGACCACGGAGACACCTACGGAAATTGTCCAGCCTGTTGATCTGGGCATGCTGGAGAAGCTGCGCGAAAATCTGGCAGCCACGGTAGACTTTGTCGAGCTAGGCATTGCGCTCGGTGTCGTTGTCGTCACGCTTTTTGTAAGCCATTTGATTGCCAAGGCAGTGGCCAGGCGCATTGCCCGCTTTGTCGATGGCAAGGATGATGATGATGTCCCGGTAAAATATCAGCCATTGCTGGAATCCTCTTCGACGATATTGCGTTATGTTCTTGTGGCGATTGTTCTCGCCGCCGCTTTGACCGGCTGGAAATGGCAGTTTGTTTCCGAACTGCTGATCGGCTTTATGCTCTCTTTTTCGGCTGCCTTTGCCGTCCAGGCCCTGCTGCGCGCAGTGAATCTGGGCTTCTGGACAGCGATCGCTGCCTCCACGGCGGTTTTCGCTTTCGTCGTCACGGCCAGCGTGCGCGACGTCAATTCGATGAGCAGCCTGCTCGACCAGGCGGGTTTCGTCATCGGGGACCACCGCTATTCGCTGCTGACGCTGGTCAATATCGTCCTTGTTGGTATATTCCTGCTCGCCTTGGTGCGTTTGGGTCGCCGGGCTGCCAGCCTCCTTCTCTCACGAAACAAGGAGCTCGATGACGGGCAGCGGTTGCTCGGCGACAAGCTGGTCATGGTTGTACTTATCGTGGCTGCATTCTTTATCGGCATCGACTTGCTGGGTATCGATTTGACGGCCTTTGCGGTTTTTTCCGGTGCTTTCGGTCTTGCCATCGGTTTTGGCATGCAGAAAACCTTCGGCAACCTGATCGCCGGGATCATCCTGCTGATGGACCGGTCGATCAAGCCGGGTGATGTCATCGCGCTGGGCGATACCTATGGCTGGGTGAACAAGATCGGCACGCGTGCGGTTTCTATCATCACCCGCGACGGCAAGGAGCATTTGATTCCGAACGAGAATCTGATGACCGAGGAGGTCGAGAACTGGTCCTACTCATCGAAAAATGTCCGGGTCCATATTCCAGTCGGCGTTTCCTATTCGTCGGACATGGAGCTGGTGCAGGAGCTGCTTCGAAAGACGCTGGATGACCATGGCAGGATATTGAAACGCCCCGCCCCGCGCGTTTTGATGACAGGCTTTGGCGACAGCAGCGTCGATTTCGAACTGCGCTGCTGGATCCGCGATCCCGAAGGCGGGGTGATGAACTTCAAATCCGATATCAACAAACGGATTTGGGATCTGTTCAAGGAAAATGACATAGAGATCCCCTTTCCGCAGCGCGATATCAATTTCCGAAATCCCGTTCCCGAGCAGGAAAAGCGGAAACCTGCAGCGAAAAAAACTGCGCGTCGAAGCCGGTCATCCAAAACGCCGAAGAAGAACTAGCCGCTCGCCGCTATCAGCCGCTTGGCGGCATCGGAGGATGGACTGCCGAACAGTTTCTCGCGCGTTGCGCATTCGACGATCTCGCCAGCCTCCATGACGGCAATGCGATGCGCGCAGCGGCGGGCGAGCGCCAGATCATGGGTGATAAAGAGCAGCGCAAGTCCGCGCTCCTCCTGAAGCTTGCGAAACAGCTTCGAAACACCGTCCGCAACCAGCGGATCAAGCGCCGATGTTGCCTCGTCCAGCAGCAGCATCTCTGGCTGGCAGGATAGAGCGCGGGCGATGGCCACGCGTTGCGCCTGTCCGCCGGAAAGCTGAGCCGCTCGCCGGCTGGCAAATTCCGGCGGCAGATCGACCTCCCGGAGTAGTTCGGTGACCAGGCTCTTCCGCTGTCCGGGAGGAGCGTCCGGAGATGCAAGAATTTGAGCAGGCTCCAAGATAATATCCGTAACGCTCCAGCGCGGATTGAGACTGGCGACCGGATCCTGAAATACCGGCTGCATCAGTTGCCGGTGCTTGCGGCTGCGTTTGCCGCGCGATGGAAGCCGCTCATCTTGCCATGAAATTTCGCCGCTGGTGACCGGGCCCAGCCCCGCGACGGCCCGTCCCAATGTCGATTTGCCCGAGCCCGATCCGCCGACGACGGCCAGCGTTTCGCCCCGCGCCAGATCAAGCGATGCATTTTTGACTGCGTCGATATATCCACTTCGCCAGCCGGGTTTCCTGAACCGCACCGACAGATCGCGAATCTCCAGCAGCCGGTCGGTGGGCACCGGGAGCGGCGTCAGCTTTTCAGTCAATCGCGGGGTGGCGGCCATCAGGGCCTTGCCATATTTCGATGTCGGCTGGCTTGCGATTTTGGCAGCTTTGCCCTTTTCTGCCACTTCGCCATCCTTCAAAAGCAGCAGCCGGTCGGCATCGCGCTCGATACTGGCCAGATCGTGGCTGACGAGCAGCATCGCCATCTGCTTTTCGCGGCAGATACCCGTCAGCAGGTCGATTATCTCGCGCCGCAAGGAAGCATCGAGCGCCGATGTCGGCTCGTCGGCGATGAGCAGCCTGGGTGCATGCGCGATTGCACAGGCGATAAGCACACGCTGACGCTCTCCGCCCGACAGCCGGTGCGGGAATTGTTTGAGCTTGCTTTGCGGGTCCGCCAGGCCGACCTGCTCGAGCATGGCAATCATCGCCGAGTGACCGGGGCGTTTGCCGCCGGCCTGCGCCGCAGCTTCGCCCAGATGCTGGGCGACGGATCGATGCGGTGTAAGCGCGGTCAGCGGTTGCTGAAAGACAAAGCCGACATGCTGCGCGCGCAGCCTGGCGAGCGCTGTCTCGGGCAGGCCTATAAGTTCTTCGCCATCCAGTCGTGCCGACCCTTTGCCCGCGCCGGCGGACAGGCCAAAAGCCGTCATCGCCGTCAGGCTTTTGCCCGAACCCGAAGCACCGGCAAGCGCGACAATTTCACCGGCTTCAATTTCAAGCGATACGCCGGACACCAGCTGCCTCGCACCTATATGCACGCCAAAATCAGAGAGCGAGAATATGGTCATCCGCTTGCTTTCGCCCGTCCTGTCCCGGTCAGCCGGTCGCGCCAGCGCTCACCGGCCAGCGTCAGACAGACGATGATCGTGACCAGTATGCCGCCGGGCAGAAGCAACCCGACCGGGCGCACATCCATCTCTTCCGCGCCTTCGTTGACCAGAATACCAAGCGAGGTCAGCGGTTCCTGCACGCCTAGGCCAAGGAAGGACAGAAAACTCTCGACCATCACCACCTGCGGCACGGTCAGCATCAGATAGGCGATGGCGACCGGCCCGATATTGGGGAGGATATGGCGGATGAGCGTGCGCGTGCCGGAGGATCCGGCCGCCTCCGCAGCGAGGACGAAGGGGCGCTGTTTGAGCGCCATCACTTCTCCGCGAACCACGCGCGCCATGGTCAGCCACTCGACCGCGCCGATCCCGATAAAGACGAGCAATATCGAGCGGCCGAACACCACCATCAGGAGAATAACGACGAACATGAAGGGCAGCGCATAAAGCCCGTCGACGATACGCATCATAACCTCGTCGGTGCGTCCGCCCATCCAGCCGGCAATCGCGCCCCAGATGACGCCGATCACGAGCGCAACCAATGCTGCTGCCAGCGCGACCGTCATGGTGATGCGCGTGCCGACGAGCAGGCGGGCAAGCCGGTCGCGGCCAAGGTCATCGGTGCCCAGGATATGCCCGCCCTCAAATGCCCCCGCGCGCACATAATCCCAATCGATTGCCGCATGACCCCATGGCAGCAGGAACGGACCGATCAGGGCGGCGAGCGCGATGATCGCAACGATGATCAGCGGGATACGCATCAACCCTTGTGCCCGGCGAGTTTCATAGAAGCCACAAAATGAAAAAGAAAAAAGATCATGACTGCTTGGCCCGATCATTCATGATACGTTTGACATTGCCTTTGAAAGTAGCGCCGCCAAAGTTGACCAACATGCCAAGAGGCATGTTGAGCAGGCGAATATATGTCAGTGTTTGTTTGATATGAACTGCCGATAAATTCTCGACAGATTTGATTTCAACAAGCAGCGCAGACTCGACAAGTAAATCCGCGCGGAACGCGCCTCTAAACTCCCTTCCCCCAACACGAATGTCGATGACTTTCTGTGTCTCCACATTAAGGCCAAGAGATACCAGGCGATCTGCCAAAAGCGTTTCGTAAACAGATTCCAGGAGGCCTGGCCCGATTTCGTCATGCAGATGGTAGCCTGCATCCATTACCTGCCGGAAGAGCGTTTCAACATCTGCCATTGTCACCGCTCTTATTTCTTGTTTTCCTTGTGGCTTTTATGAATCTTGATCGCACTATTGCTCTCCCCGCATTCTCGGATCGAGCCATCCATAAATCAGGTCGGCGAAGAGATTGAACAGGATGATGAGGCTGGCATAGAGCGTCACCACTGCGAGCACGAGCGGATAGTCGCGGTTGAGTGCGCCTTGTACGAAATAGCGCCCCAGGCCGGGCAGGCCGAACACGGTTTCGATGACAACCGCGCCGGTCAACAATCCTGCCGCAGCAGGCCCCAGATAGCTTGCAACCGGGATCAGTGCCGGGCGGAGGGCGTGGCGGCGCAGGATGGTCAGCGGCGCGATTCCGCGCCCACGGGCAGCCCTTATATGGTCGAGCCCCAGCTGTCCTGCCAGCCCCGCGCGTGCCAGCTTGGCAATCGCGCCTGCTATCGGGAGCGAGAGCGCCACGACGGGCAGAATGAGCCAGCGCAAGCCTTCACCCTGGCCCGAGACAGGCAGCCAGCCGAACCACAGGCCGAAAATAAGCGCCAGCAGCGGTCCGGTGACGAAAGTGGGAAGCGCGGTCAGTATCGTTGCGCCGAGCATGATTGCCTCATCCTGCCACTTCCCGGCGCGCCATGCGGCAAACAGCCCGGCCGAAATGCCGATCAACGTCGCCAGGACAAGCGCCAGCCCGCCAAGCAGAAGCGATATCGGCAGGCTCTGGGCGACAAGCTCGGTCACCGTGAAATCGCGGTAGACCAGGCTTGGGCCGAAATCGCCTGTCAGAATATTGGCGAGATATTGCAGCAACTGTTCAGGCAGGCTCTTGTCGAGGCCATAAGCCGATTCCAGCGCGGCGCGTGTTTCCGGCGCGAGCGGCCTTTCGCCATCGAAGGGTCCGCCGGGCGCTATACGCATCAGGATGAAGGACAGCATAATGATCGCCAGCAGCGTCGGGATAGCCGTCATCAGCCTTCGAAGTATGAGCCGGGTCATCAAATATACCCTATCCGTTCATCTGGAGCGTAGTCGAGAGACGACTTTGTTTTCCGTTCCTGTCTCGACTTGGCTCGACATGAACGGGTTGTTGAGCGGGCGCGGTCAAAGCTCCATAGACGCAAAAGCCGCCCTTACTTCATTCACGAAAAGCTCCGGTCGTTCCATGGCCAGAAAATGCCCGCCGACGTCAGGCTCATTCCAGTAGACAATATTCTTCATCCGCTGCTCGGCCCAGCGCCGCGAAGGTCCGAAAATCTCATAGGGCGCGACAGTCCCGCCGACGGGAATTGTGACGTTGTCGAGATTCCGGTCGCCAAAGCTGTGCCAATAAAGCCGTGCCGAAGATGCGCCGACATTGTTCAGCCAGTAGAGCATGACATTGTCGAGTAGATGATCGCGCGAGAAGACATTTTCCGGATGGCCACCCATGCTGGCCGCGCTGGTTTCATGTCCGCAATCCGACCAGCCATGGAATTTCTCGACGATCCAGGCCATCTGCCCCACCGGGCTGTCAGCAAGGCCATAGCCGATGGTTTGCGGCCTTGTGGCATGCTGCGTCGAATAGCCATTATCCTTGTTTCGATACCAACCCATGCGCGCCAGCGCCGCCTGCTCACGCGGCGTCAGGCTATCCATGGTGGCAGGATCGGGCCGCGCGATCACCATATTCACATGGATACCCGCGCAGCCGCCCAGATTTTGCTGGCCGATCCGGTCGGTAACAGCCGCACCCCAATCGCCGCCCTGCGCGAACCAGCGGTTATAGCCCAGCCGCGTCATTAGCGTATGCCAGGCCTTTGCTATTTTCGGGATGTCCCATCCGGCCTTGTCAGGCTTGCCCGAGAATCCATAGCCCGGCAGCGAGGGGATCACGAGATGGAAGTCTTCGGAGAGCGGCCGGGTCACATCGGCAAATTCGAGGAAGCTGCCCGGCCATCCATGTGTTATGATGATCGGCCGCGCATCCCGGTTGTCGCTTCGTATGTGGATGAAATGAATATCGAGGCCATCAATCTCGGTTTTGAAATTCGGAAGCGCATTCAAGGCCTTCTCGCAGCGCCGCCAGTCATATTGCTCGCGCCAATATTGGGTCAGCTCCTGCACATAGGACAGCGGGATGCCCTGATCCCAGTCATCGACCGTCTCCTTTTCGGGAAAGCGCGTGATGGCGAGGCGCGCCTGCAGGTCATCCAGTTGCTTCTGGGGGATATCGATGGTGAAGGGGCGGATGTCGCCTGTCATGCTTTCTCCTCTGACCGAAGTGATGCCAGCGAAAGCGCGTCCGCGCAATCTTTTGAAATTAGCGCTTGATGTTGACGCTGCGTCAACATGCATAAGATGCGCTATGAACGATTCGCTGAATATTCGTGACGTTGTCAAGCAAACCGGTCTCACCAGCCGCGCGCTGCGTTTCTACGAGGCCAGGGGCCTTGTATCGCCGCTCCGAACGGCATCTGGAGCGCGCTATTATGGCGCGGAGGAGCTGGAGCGGCTGCATCGGATCACCGTGCTTAAATCCGCTGGCCTGAGCCTCGCGCAGATCAAGAAGCTGTTCGATGGGCGTCAGGTCGATCTTGCCGCCCTGCTGAAGGCGCAGCTCAAAATGCTGGATGAGGAAGCGGCGCAGATCAAGAAGGCGCAAACCATCATTCAATTTGCCATGTCCCGCATCGACCGAGGCGAGCCGGTCGACGCAGAGACTTTCTGCTCGCTCATCGAAAGTGGAGACAAAATGATGAGACAGGAACCAAAAGAATGGGCCGAGGTTACCAGCAAATATTTCAGCCCGGCAGAAAAGGCTGAATGGGCGGAAAAATGGGAGGCAATGCCGGATGATTTCGATCCGGAGGCCTATGCTGCGCAATGGAAGGATTTGGGCGACCGGATTGCGTCAGCCTTGCCGCTCGAGCCGGACAGTGAGACGGCTCAGGGCTTTTTGGATGAATGGTACGGCCTGCTCAAACCGATGGCCGACATTTACACGCCGGAAATGTGGAATGGGGCGGCCCGCATGTATGATGACATGGAGAATTGGGCCGGCACGGGCGAGGGGCAGCCTGATCCCGGTTTTGACAAACGGGTGTGGGATTTCATGAAATTGGCCACCGCCGCCCGGCTGGCGCAGGGCGGGAAGGTCGAGCCGTTGGCTCCAGACTATTGGACAAACAAGCAAAAAGGAGAATAGGCAGATGAACGCATGGCTGCTGCTCGCAATTGCCATAATATTCGAGGTGATAGGCACAAGCCTGTTGAAGATGTCGGACGGCTTTGCCCGCTGGGGCATCGGTATGGGGTCGATTTTTTGCTACTGGATATGCTTTGCCTTTCTGGCGCTGGCCATCAAGACCATACCGGTCGGCATTGCCTATGCCGTCTGGGCGGGCTTTGGCATAACGATCATTACGCTGATCGGCTGGCTGGTTTTCAAGCAGGGTTTAAGCACGGCGCAAATTGGCTGCATCGCATTGATAGCAATCGGCGCGATTGGTTTGAATCTGATGACACCGGTTGAAGGTGAGGCGGCTCACCGCGTCGGCACAGGGGCATCGCCCGAATAGTCGTAAAAGCCGCGGCCTGTCTTTCGGCCCAGCCAGCCAGCCTCGACATATTTGACCAGTAGCGGTGCCGGGCGGTATTTGCTGTCGCCGGTTGTATTGTAGAGCACCATGATGATGTCGAGGCAGGTGTCGAGGCCAACGAAATCAGCCAGCTCCAGCGGCCCCATCGGGTGATTGAGGCCGATCCGGCAGCCCTTGTCTATATCGAGAATATTGGCGGTACCCTGGCCGAGAACGAAAACCGCTTCGTTGATCATCGGTAGCAGGATGCGGTTCACCACAAAGCCCGGTTCATCCTCCGCAAACACAACCTCCTTGCCGAGCGCGGCACAATAATCACGCACCGTCTGCACCGTCTCGTCGGACGTAGCCAGCCCCTTGATGACCTCGATCAGGCCCATCACCGGGACCGGATTGAAGAAATGAATGCCGATGAAGCGCGCTGGATCCGGGGAAGCCTGCGCCATGCGGGTAATCGGTATCGAGGAGGTATTGGAGGCAAGGATCGCCTGATGACCGAGGATTTTGCCGGCACTTTCGAAGATTTTGCGTTTGATCTCTTCCTTTTCGGTGGCCGCTTCGATGATCAGGTCGGCCTGCGCCATCGGTTCGAAACTTGCCACCGGCTCGATCCGCGACAGGGTGGTTTCCGCTTCCTTGACGCCGATCTTTTCCTTTTCGACGAGGCGTCGGAGCGCCTTGGCGACGCTTTCCTTGGCCTTTTCGGCCAGTTCGATTTTCAGATCTGAAAGATAGACATTGTAACCGGCAGCTGCGCTGACCTGCGCAATTCCCGAGCCCATCTGACCGGCACCGATGACGCCAATTATCCGCATTTATGCTGTTCCCTGGTTCGCTTTGACAATTTCTGGCGCCGTCCTAGTCTTACCGCCAACAAACTTCCAGAGGCCATTATGAAAAGTCTTTCTTTCCTCCCATTACTCGCACTCTTCGCTGCGCCGGCGCTGGCCGCCCCTCCGGGTATGAGCGTAACCTTCGATGGTTGGGTCGTTGGATGCGATAATGGTGACAACTGCCGGGCCGTTTCCATCCTGGGCATATCCGGTGAGTTCAATGAAGGACCGACGCTTTCGCTCTATCGCAAAGGCGGCAAGGCAGGTTTGCTGGGCGTTCTGCAATTTGATGCCAGCATGCAGGAAGGGTCCAGCAAGATACCCGCTGCGATTGCGGTTGACGGCCACACCATAGAAACCGGGGAAATAGCGCGAGCCAGAGATGCGTCATCGCCTTACCATGATGTTGCCGAGAACCGATGGAATATTCCGGTTGCGGTTGAAGCCATGCGGGCGATGGCGGCGGGCGAAAAACTGTCTTTCGTCGATGCTGAGGGCAACACACAGGGCGAGTATCCGCTAATGGGTTTGAAATATGCACTGCGTTTCATCGATGCGCAGCAATGGCGCGAGGGCACGGTGACGGCCGTTATGGCGCCGGGTGAAAAGGGTGCGGATCATGTCTATTCGGGCGAAGATTATCCGACCTACTATATCCCGCCGCGCAAAAGCGGCGAAGCACCTTTCGAGCTCACCGGCGAAGAGGCGCGCCAATGGCAGCGCAAGTTCGGTTGCTGGGAATTGGGGCAGGGGCAGGATGGCGGCCCGCGCGCGATGGAGATATCCCGGCTTGATGACGATCATGCGCTGGCGTTTGTCTCCTGCACAATGGGCGCCTATCAGGGTTCGGGTTTTGCGCTTGTTATAGACAAGTCGGGCGCGCAACCTGCGCGCTATGACTTCGGTACCGATATCTGGTCCGATATTCCGGTCGAACTTGTTACCGGTGGCGGATTTGATGAGGGAACCGGAGTGCTTGGCGGCTTTGCCAAAGGACGTGGTCTTGGCGATTGCGGGACCAGCTATGCATGGATATGGGACCCCAAGGGAGAATTATTCCGCCTGACAGACTGGAACGAAATGCCCGAATGCCGAGGCCTCAATGACTGGATAGAGCGGTATCGGGCCAGGATCGTATATGGTGATCCGCCATCTTCGGAATCGCCTTGATTTTCAGTGACTAGCTCCGATTTCGCGGATTGCTGGCGAAAACTGGATTAATCCGCTATAGTAAGGTTATGAGTATGATGCTGACAACGGCGCTTCTCCCCGCGTTGATGGCCTCGGCTGATGTGCAATTGGGTGAAACGCGCGAATATGGCGACTGGGTCGCTGGCTGCGACAATACGCTCAGCTGCGAGGCGGTCGCCCTCATGCCCGAGGCGAAGTTCGGCAATTTTGAATCGCTCGTTCTGGCGCGCAAACGCAACGGCGGATTTGGCCTCGATGCTGCGCCGCTCTCGATCCGGCTGCAGGGATTAAAGGCGATCACCGACCGCTACCGGATCATGATCGACGGCAAGCTTGTCGATACAGGAGCAGTCGACCAGCTCAAGCAGGAAATCGAAATCACCTCGCAAGATGCGGTGCGGGTCGCGCGCGGCATTGCCATGGGCAAGCAGATGCGCGTGGAAGATGGCAGCGGCAAGGAGCTGGCAAGCTTCTCGCTCAAGGGGTCTGCCGCCACCTTGCGTTATATGGATTCCAAGCTGGGACTTACCGGAACGCGGCAGGCGATTGTTGCGCGCGGCGGCAGGACAGCGCAGCCGGGGAAACGAAAGTTGCCGGTTATCACTGCCGAACGCATCAATCTGGATGGCAAGATTCCCGGCACGGCGGAACTTGTGGGCTTGATCGAAGAAAGCCGCTGCGCTGACTATCGGATGGGGGTGACCGAAGACCGCGCATTCCCGCTCGGCAAGCAGGGTGATACCGACCGCGCTCTGGTGCTGATCAGCTGCGGCAACGGTGCCTATAATTTCTCAAGCGCGGTGTATCTTGCGACATCGGAAAATGGTGCCCCCTGGCAATTCGAATATGCGCCTTTTGATGTGAAACCGCGCGGAGACGGAGAGGTTCCGATGCTCATCAACGCCGAATGGACGCCTGACGAGCAGACGCTGTTCAGCTATGCCAAGTCGCGCGGACTGGGGGATTGCGGCGACAGTGCCGCCTATGTCTGGGATGGCAGTCAATTCCGCCTTTCAGGCGCATCTGTGATGCCCGCTTGTCGCGGATCGCTCGACTGGATCACCGTCTGGCGCACCGAGGTCAAATTTGTGGGCTAGCAGGCTGGGTTACGCCGCCAGCTTCCTTTTTTTCAGCAAAGCCTCCGAAACGTCATAGGTGCGTTCATTGTCGACATCGACGGCAAAAGCCCCGTCTTTTTCAAGCCACGGCGTCACCCGCACGCCAAAGCGGCGTGAGATTGCCGCAAATGCGCCCTCCAGCGTAAACCAGCCCATGCGGAAACGGATCAGGTTCCAATAGCCGAAAGCTTTGGCAATGCGTCCCTTCTGCTTGGCAAACTGCCCGCCTTGGCGGAACGCCTCGGCAGCCTTCAATGCATTCCTATCCCTGAGCCAGAAGGCGTTGCAGTTCGAAATGGCGATATCGGAAAACTGGTAGAATTTCTTCTGGCCTTCCGGATGCGCGGCCTCGATGGCTTCGCGCTGCGCCAATACGATCAACGCTTCGCTGTCGTTGGCCATTGCAGCGGCATGCACATTGCGCAAAAACCCAGGCTCGGCCAAGACACTGTCGGCTGTAGTTATCAGCAGCGGGAATGCCGCGTCGCCTGCTTCGGACACAGCATGCTCTACGCTCTCGACAATGCCGGCCTGTGCTTCACACATTTTGAGGCGGCCGGCTGCTGTCAGTTCTTCCACCGCCGGCAGGTCGGCAATGACATCGGGATCATGGATGGAAATCAGGATCTGGGCATCGGGAAAGGCGGGTCCGGCAGCCTCCAATGTCCATTGCAGCAGCGGTTTACCGCAGATGGGCACCCGGCATTTATGGCTGACCCCGGCGCGCGCCGCCAACGGATCGAGTTTACCGTCGCGCTTGCCAGCCATGATCAGAATTGTGGGCGATTGAGACACATTCGCTCCTTTGTAGGCCTTGTTTCATCGTTGCTCCCACAAGAAGGCAGAATTGAGGCGGTTTGAAGGGTGGCATTGGCCAGTTTTATCGCCTAGGCGCACTGACCTACGCCGGATTCTATGGGAGATTCGCACGCATGACCGGACCGCTACGCATTGCCCTTGCAGGGCTGGGAACCGTTGGCGCGGGCGTCATTCGCCTGATCGAAGAGAACCGGCCGCTGATTGCGCGGCGAGCTGGCCGCGCCATCGAAATCGTAGCGGTTTCGGCGCGCGACAAGGCAAGAGACCGGGGTGTCGATCTGTCCGGCTATCGCTGGTGCGATGACATGACGGCACTATCGGCTGCAGACAATGTCGATGTCGTGGTCGAACTGGTTGGCGGATCGGAAGGCCCGGCGCTGGAACTTGCCCGCGGCGCGCTTGCCCGCGGCAAGGCCTTTGTGACGGCGAACAAGGCAATGGTCGCGCATCATGGCATGGAACTGGCCTCGCTTGCCGAAGAAGCGGGGCTGGCATTCAAATATGAAGCCGCGGTTGCCGGCGGCATTCCGGTTATCAAGGGCCTGCGCGAAGGCGCAGCAGCCAACCGTATTGAGCGGGTCTATGGCATTCTCAACGGCACCTGCAATTATATCCTTTCGGAAATGGAGGAAAAGGGCGGCGATTTTGACGATGTGCTTAAAGATGCGCAGTCAAAGGGCTTTGCAGAGGCCGATCCGGCTTTCGACATTGACGGCGTGGACGCGGCACACAAGCTGTCGATCCTGGCGTCGCTATGCTTTGGGACGAAGCTCGATTTTGATGGTGTGGCGATGCGCGGAATTCGCAAAATTCTCGCCGCCGATATCGCGCAGGCACGGGCGCTGGGCTACCGGATCCGCCTGATCGGTCATGCCGAAATCGATGGCGAGAATGGCGATGCCTGCCTTTTCCAGCGGGTCAGTCCGCGGCTGGTCAGCAAGAGCCACCCGCTGGCACATGTCACGGGTGCAACCAATGCGGTTGTTGCCGAAGGAAATTTCTCCGGCCGCTTGCTGTTTCAGGGCGCTGGTGCCGGCGACAAGCCGACGGCATCTGCCGTGGTTGCGGATATCGTCGATATTGCGCGCGGCGAGACCGGTCCGGCCTTTGCGATGGCGGCCGCGGATCTGGAGGAAATGCCGCGTGCACCGTCGGGGCACCGGATGGGCCAGGTCTATCTGCGGATGACGGTTGCCGACCGTCCCGGCGTCCTGGCCGAGATTGCTGCGGCGATGCGCGATGCTGGCGTGTCGATCGAAAGCCTGATCCAGAAGGAGGTTGCCGATGGCAGCGCCCTCATCGCCATGGTTACCCATGAATGTCGAGAGCAAGCCATTGCCGATACGCTGCAGGCGCTTGCGGGCTCGGACAGTCTGATCGGTGAACCGATGGTCATGCATCTGCTGCGCGGCTAGGCATTATTCAAGCGGTTTGTCGGCGTCTTCGGCTGCCTTCTTTTCGGCTTCGATCATATCCTTCGTCACCACCATGTCGGGTTCTGGAAGGCCGCGCATGGTTTCATCCCAGTCGACAGCCATGGGTTTCACATAGCCAAAACCGGCACCATAGATTTCATGGAGCCTGTGACCGCAATCGGGATATGTGCCGATACATTGCGAAGCGCGCGTGGTGTCCACCTCGCCGCGATGGATGGCGTCGGGGTCATATTCACTCTCGAAGATGCGCTGGCTGCGGCTTTCCTCGCTCTCACCGCAGACGATGATAACGTCGCCATCCTCGGTATCGGGATATTTGGGGCAGCCATCCGCGTCCAGCGCGACCTGACGCCGCTGCTTTTCGATCATGGCATCGATTTCCGCATCGCTCAACTGCGGTGCCTGGGCCGGCAACGGGAGCGCGAAGAAGAGCAGAAAAATGGCTGCAAGCAATCTCGACATTGGTCCCTCCCTCCCTTATCGAGACGCCATATGTCGCCGACCCTGATCGGCGCTGGCTTAAGGCAAACTGAACCGACGAGAGAAGGATAGGAAATCTCTGTGACCCAACCAAGTGCAATTCTCGACCGGCTGCTGGTTCTCGAAATGGTCCGCGTGACCGAGGCTGCGGCCATGTCCGCAGCAAAGCTCATCGGCCGGGGCGATGAAAAGGCGGCCGATGCTGCTGCGGTGGAAGCGATGCGTGCGGCGCTGAACGAACTCAAGATGGCAGGTACAGTCGTTATCGGAGAGGGGGAGCGCGACGAAGCGCCTATGCTGTTCATCGGTGAAAAGGTTGGGCGCTGGACGAAGAAATCGCCGCGTACAGACATTGCGCTCGATCCGCTGGAAGGCACGACAATTACGGCGAAGGCGGGTGCCAATGCGCTTGCCGTGCTGGCTGTTGCCGAAGAAGGTAATCTGCTCAACGCACCCGATGTTTATATGGATAAAATCGCAGTCGGGCCTGGCTATTCGCCGGACATTATCGACCTTGAGAAATCGCCGCAGGAGAATGTCAAAGCGGTGGCAAAGGAGAAGGGCGTCGACCCATCCGAGATTATCGTATGTGTTCTGGACCGCCCGCGGCATGCAAAACTGATCGAAGAACTGCGCGCGCTTGGCTGCGGTATCATGCTCATTCCCGATGGCGATGTTGCCGGCGTGATTGCCACGACCGATCCTGACACGACAGTTGATTTGTATATGGGCTCCGGCGGCGCTCCCGAAGGCGTGCTTGCTGCGGCCGCGCTGCGCTGCGTCGGCGGCCAGTTCAAGGGGCGCTTGCTATTCCGCAACGACGATGAACGCGCGCGGGCGCGCAAATGGGGCATTGAAGATCTCGACAAGATTTACGACCTAACGGAGCTGGCCAAGGGCGACTGCATTTTTGCAGCCACTGGCGTGACTCACGGATCGCTGCTGGAAGGCGTGAAGAATTTGCGCGGTGGCAAGGTGACAACCGAAAGCGTGGTTATGCGGGCTTCTTCCGGGACGGTGCGCTGGGTCAGGAGCGAGCATCGCCGCAAGAAATAGCGGCAAAGCGTCAAAATACGCCGACAGCCAGTCCTGCCGCCAAAATTCCGCCAATTTCGGCGCAGCGGCGGCGGCCCGCCCGGCTCAGTTCCTTCGGGGCAAGGATGGCAGCCTTGGATTGGGCATGCGTGCAAATGATGACCGTGTCCGCGCATTTTTTCAGGCGCCAGCCGGTGGCAATCCGTTCCAGCTGTTTCTTGGCATTTTCGCCGTCGGAACCCGCGCAGATCATCGCCGCATAGGGGCGGCCCTCTATTTCACCCAGCATCGGATAATAGCAGCGATCGAAAAAGGCTTTCATGACGCCTGCGATCGCCGCCAGATTCTCGGGGCAGGCAAATATATAGCCATCGGCGGCCAGCAGATCCTCCGCCTCGCAGTCTTCGGCGCGGACAAGCAGGCTTTCGACCTCGGTTTCGGTTTCAGCGGCAGAAAGCGCAGCCTGCGCCATCTGCTCTGCGCCGCCGGTATAGCTATAGTAGACAATCAGAAGCCTCTTGGTCATGACGCTTCTCTAATCCGCTTTGCTTGCCAGTGCCAGTGGCGACGCATAAAGACCTTGCCATGAGCGCAATTGTCAATGTGACGCAGTCGATTACCGGGCAGGAATGGAAATGGCGCAGCGCAGCCGCCGATGCGCGCAGCGGCGACTTGCTGCCAGACGATCTGGTGACGCAGCTGCTGCTTGCGCGCGGCGTTCCGCCGGACGATCTGACGCGCCACCGCGACCCGACCATCCGCGGCTTTATGCCCGACCCGTCGATCTTTCAGGATATGGATAGAGCCGCCAAACGGATCGCCGATGCCGTCGAGAAGCGCCAGCGGATCACCGTTTATGGTGACTATGATGTCGATGGCGCAACAAGCGCGGCCCTGCTGATCCGCCTGTTCCGGATGCTGGACCATGATGCCGGATATTACATTCCCGACCGGCTGATGGAGGGCTATGGCCCATCGGGTGCGGCGCTCGTGAAGCTGGGTGAAGAAGGCAATGATCTGGTGATCACCGTCGATTGCGGCGCGATGGCATTCGATGCGCTGGCGCAGGCGAAGGCTGCGGACGTCGAAGTCATCGTCGTCGACCATCACAAATGCGCCGCCGAGCTTCCCGCAGCCTCGGCGCTCGTCAATCCGAACCGGCTGGACGAAAATGAAGAAGCGGCTGCGCATGGCCATCTTGCCGCCGTCGGTATGGCATTCCTGCTGGGTGCTGCTCTGCTGCGCGAGCTGCGCGGGCGGGGATATTTCGAAGGCCACGAAGAGCCGAAGCTGATCGAGCTTCTTGATATGGTCGCGCTGGGCACGGTCGCCGATGTTGCCAGGCTGCACGGGCTCAACCGGGCCTTTGTGACGCAGGGGCTGAAAGTCATGGCGCGGCGCGGGAATGTAGGTCTTTCGGCGCTGATCGAGGCGAGCCGGCTCAGCCGCGCGCCGGTTTGTTCTGATCTCGGCTTTGCGCTTGGCCCGCGCATCAATGCCGGCGGACGAGTGGGGCAGGCCGATCTGGGTGTGCGCCTGCTCACCACCGGGGATCTGGCCGAAGCGCGCGATATCGCTGCGCAGCTCGATCAGCTCAATGAGGAGCGCCGGGCGATCGAGGCGCAGGTTCAGGAGGAAGCCGAAGAAATGCTCGCAGGGCAGCATAACCGCTCGGTGCTTTTGCTTTCCGGCAAGGGTTGGCATCCCGGCGTCATCGGCATTGTCGCCGGGCGCATCAAGGAAAAGACCGGAAAGCCCGCCATCATCGTCGCAGTTGATAGTGACGGATTGGGGAAGGGATCGGGCCGCTCAATTGGCGGTGTGGATCTGGGTGCAGCGATTATTTCGGCGCGCGAAGCTAACCTGCTCGTCGCAGGCGGCGGGCATGCGATGGCGGCGGGCCTGACGGTCGAGGCGAACAAGATCAACGCGCTTGCCGACTTTCTTGATGAGCGCCTTTCATCTGACGTGGCCGCCGCTTCCAAGGGCCGTGCGCTGCTGGCCGACGCGCTGATCGCCCCGCGCGGTTTGCAGCCGCAGCTGGTCGAGGCGATGGAGGCGGCCGGCCCATACGGCATGGGCTGGCCGGGGCCGCGTCTGGTGGTCGGCCCGGTGCGTGTGGTCAAATGCGATATTGTCGGAAAGGATCACGTTCGTGCGATCTGTTCGGGCGATGATGGGGCCTCATTCAAGGCCATGGCGTTCCGGCAGGGCGACAGCCTGCTTGGCCAGACGCTGCTGCATGGAGCGCGCGGACAGAAATACTGGCTGGCGGGCCGGGCGAAGATCGATGATTGGGGCAGCACGCCAAAAGCAGAACTGCATATCGATGATGTGGCGCTGGCGCAATAAAGCGAGAGATAGCGCAAATCAGGCTCTTGACCAATCGGGCGCGAATCCGTAAACGCGCGGCTCCATTCTAGGATGGCCCCTTCGTCTAGCGGTTAGGACGCGGCCCTTTCACGGCTGAAACACGGGTTCGATTCCCGTAGGGGTCACCAGCCTGCGCTCTTCCAGCTTCAGCTGGCAGCCAGCTAAAATCGCTGGTGGCAGGCCGTCCGCCGAAGCCTTGGCGAAGGCGGACCTCCTTCCAAACAACCCCAAAAATCCCGAAGCGTCAGCACGGATTCTTCCCTCTATGCCGATGTGCCAAGCTGAAATGGAGCACAGATTTCTGCCGAAGTTTCCGCAGGTTATACAGAGCCGCAGTCGTATTTCGGAATCAGGGGATGCCAACCGCCCGATTTTCCTTGCAAAAGGCTGCGCCAGCCTCAACGCAACCCGGTTGTCATTCGCCTCGAAGGCAGTGGTGCCGGTAAACAGCAAGCGGGGTCTAAGCCGCCAAATTCATGCGTCCAGCAAGCCTCGCCTTCTCCAAATCGAAATTCACCGTCTCCACAAACCCGTTGAACAAACGGTTCATGGAATCCACACCTTTGTTGGTCAGTTTGACAATCACCCAGTCTGGGGAGCTCTGGCTTTTGGTCACAGTGACAAAGCCTTCTTTTTTAAGGAGGTCGACACAGCGCTTCAAAACCTTGTGCCCGATGGCCGTAGCTCGCGCCAGTTCGGCAATTGTCATCGGAGCATGCGAGCGTCGAGCGCGATTGAGTTCGAGAAGGATATCCCAAATGGGATCGCTGAAAAAGCTTGCGGGGAATAGATTGGACCGCATCAACCGAAGCCGCCGGATATACACATCCAAATGCTCGCTGATGTCGTCGCTGAGACCTTCTACCAGCAGCATTTCCAGCTTTATCAGCCGCTGCTCGATTTTTTCCAGACCTTGGGGTGCTGCACACCGAAATTCATCTATCATGTTGTTCATCGGAATTCTTCAGTTTGTCTTGAGTTTCAAAATAGAGGCCGCCAGTGCAACCAGAGATACAAGGCACCAGGTGCCTTCCAATATCACGAAGGGGAAATATTCGATCAGCCATGAAGCCAATGTCGCCAGGCCGGCACCAACGCAGTTCATGAGCATGTAAAGGATCTGTTTCTGGCTGACGGCACCAAACAGGTTCAATCCAAAAGCGCCGAGCAGGAAAGCTACACCGACCGAACCCAGGATATCTGCAAGAGCTATATCAAGCATGGCCAAGCATCCTTCCCAGCCACCATTGATTCAGCTGCCAGATCGATTTTTCCAGCGGAGATAAACGGCCTTGCTGAGCCAGAGGAGCATTAAGGCCTTTCCAGACCATGTCATTTGCCTGGATGTCCTCGTGATGGACGATGGATGCTAGCTCGGCGGCGGCGTCGGCGAGTGCGTCGAAGTCATCTATTTCGATATTTTTGCCGGGAATGCATATGTGAATCTTTAATGTCAGGCGATCATGTCCAACCGGAAGGATCTGGTACCACACCATCGAGTTTCCCTGGGTGGCAATCAGGAAAAAGGGGAAAGCGACTGCAGCGAGCAAGTCGGTCTTTTGCCACTCCTCGAGTTTCTCGATCAGTGGAAATCCCTGCGCCATCTGCTTGCGCGCAGATGGCATATGCAGAATTGAGCAGGGTTCTCCATGATCCACTATCTTGGAGTCGCGTGCCCTGTAAACTGGTTCGAAAGTCCGGGCGTGGATCGCAATGTGATGGTATGCTTCCATGAAATTCTCGACAAGCACCTTCCAGTTCCAATGGCTGTCGAATTCCAGTGTCCGGATGATCTGCATGTCATCCATGCGGTAGTTGGAGAAATAGTCACCAAAACGCGCGCTCTGCTCTGCGAATGACGTTGCTTCATCATCGAAATTGACCAATATAAAGCCGTTCCATATCTCGGTTTTCAGTCCAGGCAGCCGGCATTTCCTTTCGTCAAAATCCTCAGCGCCATCCATCAACGGGGCCTTTTTGAGTTGCCCGTCATTCTGGTAGCTCCATGCATGATAGGGGCACACAAACAGCTTCTTGTTGCCCGATCCCTCGGCCAGCGGGGCACCCCGGTGCAGGCAGATCCGCGACATAACGCGGACTTTCTCGTCTTGCCCGCGCACCATCATCAAAGGCTGGTCAAGCAAGTCCAGGCATAGATAGTCGCCTGGTTCCGGAATCTGCTCCACCCGGCCGATCGGGAGCCAGCTTCTTTTCAAAACGCGTTGCTGTTCGAGCGCTCCAACTTCAGTGCTTGTGTAGGCCTTGGCCGGAAGTGTCCAGGCCTTTTCCAAGGGCTGTCGGCACCTGTCGATTTCGGCGTCGGATATTCCCGGAAGCGGTTCCACAGAGGTCATGCTGTAGTCTCGTTCGCTGTTGATACCGGCTCCAGCCAGCCTGCCATGCCGAGCTCGTTCATGACGAACTTTCTCCAATCCTCTGCAGTCGCCGATGAGCGCGCTTCCAGGATATGCGGTGCGGCCTCTCCCGGTTCCCAATGGAGGCGGGGCGTAGATGTGGTCGCTGCTTCGACAATCATGTTGGCGACAAGTTGCGGGTTTTCGCCATCCACTTCGCCATTCGAAGTAGAGGCTACGACCCCGTCATTGAAAACATCATATTCAGTACCGCGTGAGAAAAACAGCGATGCATCGGTATTGTGCATGCTCATGCCGGTATTGAAAAAGGCTGGCCTTATGGTCGACACATCTATCCCGAAACGTTGAACTTCCATTGCAAGGGACTCAGCCATTCCTTCGAGGGCAAACTTGCTCGCACAATAGATGGATTCTCCGGGGATGCCGGTTACGCCGGCCATGGATGTAACGAAGATTATTCGCCCCCCAAATTGCGCGCGCATCTGCGGCAGCACCGCGCGGGTCATGTCAACCGCGCTGAAAAAATTGGTTTCCATCGTCTGTCGGATATGTTCATTGTGCAGCGTTTCCAGCGCACCAAAACTGCTCATCCCGACATTGTTGACCAGAAGGTCGATACGGCCAGTCTTTTCGATGACCCGCTTAGAGACCGATTTATTGTTGGTAGGATCGCATACGTCATGCTCCAGCACAGATAGCTGAAGATTTTCACTGCGAGCCCAGCTTTCCAGACTCTTGCCACGTTCCGCCTGTCGCATTGTTGCGAATACCTCAAAGCCGGACGATGCAAGAGCCTTGGCCGTCAACTGTCCGAATCCTGTCGGCCGTGAGCAGCCCGTTACAATTGCAACTGGCATAATGATTCTCCAAATTTCGTGATCATTCGCCGGGGGCCTCTAATGTAGATTCGGGCGAAAGTCAATTAATATAGAACGAACGATATAAAATAGACAAGCAATATGGCGCTTGCTATCAGGGCGATTAAGGAAGATTTGAGGTGAGCCAGTTGAAAAAGAAAGAAAAACGACCTGTCGGCCGGCCGCGTGCCGATGGTCGTGCCCACCTGACTACCGAAGAGCTGCTGAAGGTGACTGCAAAGCTCATCGCAAAGAACGGCTATACCGGAACCAGTTTTCGAATGATCGCCAAAGAACTCAATGTCACCATCGCGTCGATATTCCACCTCTATCCATCCAAGGAGGCGCTGCTAAACGCAATGATTGTTCACGCCGCAGAATCTTCGATGGAATTTCACGATCGAATTAGGGCTGTCTCGGCACCGCCAGCGGCCAAGCTGTTCAAATCCATAGTCGAGGAATTTCGAGCATTGGCATCAGTCGATCATGACTATGCAGCCATTTTCTATTTACCGGAATTGCAACGCCCCGAATTCAAACCGGCTCAGGATGTCAGGGCCAAGATGGTCGGAAATTATACAGACCTGATTCGCAAAGGGATTGAATCGGGCGACTTGATTGCCGAAGATGCTGGTTGGTGCGCAGAACAGGTTTTCCAGTTGACCGAAACCAACATCATTGCAAGTGCCCGCATTGCGCATGACATGATCGAACAACGCGCCCTGGAAACGGCACGATTCTGCCTTCGCGGTATATTGAAAGATCCCCAGGATCTTCCGGATATTGAATCGGCAGCCATTGGCATTGACGCATCAATCAAGGTCGACCCCTATAGGGTCTAGTCATAGCGCTAGCGTCGGCATTCTTGGCGCGGCGTTCAGGAAGACTCCCATGTCAAAGTGGCCAACCCTTCGGCAAGATGACCGGGGGTTACGAGCCGGTTTTCAAGGCGGTAGATTTTGTTGGCTTTGTAGGTTGGCTGCAGGGTTCGCAATGCAAGGTGCCAGGGCTACATAGCGTTATAATCTGCGAATATGTTCAGTTTGAAACCAATTTGGTTGGACTATCTTTGAGCGATGTGGGAAAAGTCCGACGTTGCTGGAGCATCGCAGGCAAAGCTAACCCGGCTTGCAGATTCTCACACCAAGTCCTCCAGCATCGATTGAAACGGCGACAGGGCCCCGCCCCATTTGGTCCAACCAGCATCTACATGGGGCCCTGTTCGCCCAATACTTCTTCTTTCAGAGTTTGGTCTTGTCCGCTCTTGAATCGCATTTTGTCTGGATTTTTTTGTGCCGGCTGCTGTACTTGTACGCTACCTCGGTTACGCCGCAGGACTTTTCATTCTTCCCGGGTTTCGGCGGCCTGCATGTTTCTTGTGCTTTGGTGGCGGGTTCCAAACTGCAAATTTGCCGTTGATCTTGTTTGACTGGCTTTTCCGCAACAAACGCTTGTTGCGTAGCAACCAACATCGCCATTCCAAAAATTTGTGCGTTTAGCATCATTCGTTGTCTCTAACTTCTTCGCCTTATCGTAAACGACAGGACAGCTCGGAAGTTTAGCGCCAGTTGAGCGCAAAATGGTATCAGCCTTAGAAAACAGCCGTTGCGGATCGCCTTCAATTCAATCTGTCCCTGCAGCGGCGTGATTAAACGAAAATCTCAAATTGCCGTTTTCTGTTCCGGAACAGGAGTTTTGAAAATGGAGCAATTTTCTCGTCCGCGACATGGCAAGTTTCTGGCCGTAATTGGCAGAAAAGATGAGCGCTTCCCGGTAGATGCAACTGTCAAAATCAAGCAGGTCAATTGCGGCTATGTCAACGCGAGAATTTCCAATATCTCGGTGTCGGGCTTCAACCTTCAATGCCATAGCAGGCTGCTCAATTACGAAACCGTCTTTCTCATTATCCTCGCACTACAGCCGCTGCCGGCGCGGATAGTCTGGTCGGAAGGTTCGACCTATGGTTGCAGATTTGCAAAGCCATTGCACCGCTCTGTGCTGGAACATATGACAGAAATGCTGAAGCACGCTTTTTGATTGCCAAACCCGGTATCAGAAGACCGAAGCCCGATCCAAGCCACCCTGCTGCTAACCGCCCCGCAATTCCCTTTTCCTGATTTTGCCTCCAAAGTGAGGCATCGGCCGTTCATACCACGCCATATGCCAACATTGCATCTGCTACTTTCTTGAATCCAGCGACGTTGGCACCCTTCACATAGTTGATACTCCCGTCAGTCAGTTTTCCATATTCAATGCACCTTTCATGGATATCGACCATTATGTTTTCGAGCGTGACGTTAAGCCTGTCACTGTCCCAGCTCTGGCGCTCGGAATTTTGACTCATCTCCAATCCAGAAACCGCAACACCCCCGGCATTTGATGCTTTTCCAGGTCCGTACAATACGCCGCTTTCCTGGAAGGCCTCGATCGCTTCCAAACTTGATGGCATATTGGCTCCTTCAGACACGGCCATGATGCCATTGCCGACCAGTATGTTGCCATCTTTGGCATCGATCTCATTTTGGGTTGCGCATGGCAATGCAATATCGGCAGCGACTTTCCAAGGCTTTTGCTTCTCGAAGAACTGAGCTTTGGAAAACTCTCGACAATATTCCGAAATGCGCCCGCGGCGATTGACTTTCAGATCTTTGACCCAGTCTATTTTATCCTGGCCGAAACCGTCCGGATCATGAACAAAGCCAGAGCTATCCGACAAGGTAAGAACCTTACCTCCCATTTGCACGGCTTTCTCCGCAGCATGTGTTGCTACATTGCCAGACCCGGAAACCAGCACGGTTTTTCCTTCCACGGAATCCCCGCGTGTCTTCAACATATTTTCCAGAAAATACACAGCGCCATAGCCTGTAGCTTCCGGGCGCAGCAAGCTGCCCCCATACTCGCGGCCCTTGCCCGTCAATACACCTTCCCAGCGGCCGGTGATGCGTTTGTATTGGCCGAACATGTATCCGATTTCTTTTGCGCCAACACCAATGTCGCCCGCCGGAACATCGATGTCCGGTCCAACATGGCGGTAGAGCTCTGTCATAAAAGACTGGCAAAAGCGCATTATCTCGGCATCCGATTTCCCCTTGGGGTTGAAGTTTGCACCGCCCTTGCCACCGCCCATCGGCAATCCGGTCAGTGAATTTTTGAAGGTCTGCTCAAATGCAAGAAACTTAAGGATGCTCTCGGTTACGGAAGGGTGAAATCGCAGTCCGCCTTTGTAAGGGCCAATGGCATTGTTGTTTTGGACGCGCCATCCGCGTTGAACGCGGATGTTGTGATTGTCATCTTCCCAGCAAACACGAAAGGAGATGACTCTGTCGGGTTCGGCGATCCTTCGCAGTATCTGTGCGGCGTGATATTCCTCCTTGTCGCTGATGAAATCAAAGACATCCTGTGCCACCTCGCGCACGGCTTGCACAAATTCCGGCTGCCCCGGATTGCGGCGCTTCAACCCCGTTAAAAATTTATCGAAGTCTACATGATCAGAAATAGCCATAATTGTTTCTCCACTTCGTTGTTCAGGCGGCTTTCTTGTTGCCGTTTCCGGCAGTTTTTGCCGTTCCTGCTTCTATCTCTGGCAATCGATTCCATGCATCGAGTGCGGCAATCTTGTAGGCCTCCGCCAGTGTTGGGAAATTGAAGGTGTTGTTCATGAAATATTTGATCCCGCCGCCCAGGTTAATCACGGCCTGGCCAATGTGGACTAACTCGGTTGCACCTTCGCCAACGATGTGTACGCCGAGCAGCTTATGGCTTTCAAGATCGTAGATGCACTTCATGACGCCTTCGCAGTTACCCAGAATGTGGCCGCGCGAGGTTTCCCTGAAACGCGCAATACCGATCTCGACATTGTGACCCTTCGCGCGCGCATCTTGTTCTGACAGGCCGATACTGGCAATCTCTGGAACGGCGTAGATTCCAAGCGGGAAGCTGTGTTCCTGGTCCTCAAGGGCACCGCCAAAAGCGTGACAGGCAGCGTGGCGTCCCTGTTCCATCGATGTGGATGCAAGGCTGGGAAAGCCGATAACATCTCCCGCTGCATATATATTCTTGCAGCTGGTCTGGAGCGTTTTTGCGTTTACGGGAATCCTGCCTCTGGCATCGGGCGCGATGCCGACATTCTCAAGCCCAAGACCTGCCACGGCGCCTTCGCGCCCTGCCGTATAAAGCACCATTTCTGCCTTCAACTGACGCTTGTCATCCAGAATCAGACAAGCCTGGCCCGCTTCATTCTCGAAAATCCTCTCGATGCTTCGGCCAAGACGGAGACCGATGCCGCGTTCCTTGAGCTGGCCAAGAAAGTTGTCGACAACGTCATGATCGATAAACTCGAGCAGTCGTTCCCGGCGCTCTACAACCGTCACGGGGATTCCCATCGCCGAGAAAATCGTTGCATATTCAAGCCCGATCACGCCGCCGCCCACCACGATGATACTCTGCGGCAGTGGCACGTCTGTTGCGACGCTGTCGCTGTCGACTATGTTACGGTTGTTAAAGGGGATATTGTCTGGTCGGAACGGACGGGTACCGGTCGAAACCAGGAATTTGCTGGCTGATATTTGGAACCTGCTTTGGATTCCGTTTTCTTCCAGTTTTATTTCCAGCGTATTCTTGTCGATGAAGCAGGCCCGCCCGGTGACCTGGGTGATGTTGTTGCGCGATAGCTGATGATCCAGCACATCCACTTCATCATTCAGCGTTTTGGAAAGCCGCGAGCGGATCATCTCTTGCATTTCGCGCGGCGACAACCTTGCGCGCTGGCTGCGAAAATGCTGATCGCGCCAGCCGGTTGCCGACATGACAGACTCTCGGATTGTCTTGGACGGCAGCGTTCCGGTGTGAACCGAAACACCGCCGATGGATTCGCGATCGTCGATCAAAGCCACAGTCTTGCCCAGTTTCGCCGCCTGGATTGCTGCACGCCGGCCGGCTGGTCCGCCGCCGATTACCGCGAAATCATAATCATATTTTGTCATTGCTCCGCTCCTCTGTTTTTCAGATGAATCATACGGTTCGTGTGCGGACTGTTTTTTTGTCGCCGCGCGTCCAAGACTCAGTTCGCATCCCATTTCTTCTTCAAGCTGCTTAATGCCTGTTGCTTGATCTGGCATACGCGGGCGGCCCCGACCCCAATGATACAGCCGATTTCTTCCAGATTCAGCTCCTCAATAAAGTATAGCTGCAGAACCTTTGCCTGCCGCTCTGGAAGCTCGGATATTGCCTCCGCCAGCCTTTGTGAGGTTTTTGCCCGATCGAGCTGATCGAATGGATCTGCGCTCAGATCGGCAAACCAGATATCATAGTCACTATAGGCATCATCCATCGACTCCTGCTTCAGTGCTGCAGCGCTCGATTCCAATTCAAAATACTCAAATATGTCGACGCCAAGCTCATCAGCGATTTCGTTGGGCAGCGGCGGACGGCCGAGTGAATGGGAAAGCTGGTCTTTGGCATGTGCAATGCGCTTACCATTCTGAATGCCTGAACGGCTGATCTTTGCTTCCCGCCGCAACTCATCGATCATCGCGCCGCGAATGCGGGTCGATGCATAGGCGGCAAAATCAACGCCACGCTCCTCGAAATTTCTCGCACCTTCGATCAGGGCGATCATGCCTATCTGGATCAGGTCGGCGACTTCGATCGACGAAGACATACGGGAATGCACATGCCAAGCAATGCGCGACACCAGGTCACTGTATTTTGCAATTATTGCACCCATGTCTTTCTGTGCCGGATTGGGGGAATAGGTTGCCCCCTCATTTGGCTGGATCATCGAATGCTGCATTGTCATTCTCCTGTATTTTCTTGATTCTCTTGTGGGGTCGGTAGAGCGGCTGCTGTTTCCTTGCCGCCGATCACGGCAAGGACTTCGACAGCCTTGTTTTCGGGAATCTCCAGAAAGGAGAGAACTGGGACATCGGTCAGTTGGGCACGCAGCAGCCTGGCAATGGCCGCCCGGCAGATTGGCGATGTAATGATGGCGCAGCTGCGTGCGGCCCTCTGCAGTGGTTCTACAGCAGCGCCTACGGCTTTCACGATGCGGCTGGATAGATCCGGGTCGAATGGCCACTCGGCATTCGGCCCCGCCTGCACCGATTGCGTCAGCAAAGTTTCCAATTCGCCGTCAAAAGTTATCGCAGGCAGCGGCATCTTTACTGGAACGATTGTTTGTACGATCAGACCGCCAAGCTGCTGGCGAACAGCCTCGACCAACTCGTCCGGTGACAATTCAGCCTGGGTGAGATCAACCATGGCCTCGGCTACTTTCCGGAAATCTCGAAGCGGAATACGTTCTTTCAGAAGCGCCTTGCAAAGCGCGGTGACTGCAGCCAGCGAGTAAGGTTGGGGCGAAAGTCCCTCAACCAGAAGCGGATAGGCGGTTTTCAGCGTATCAAGCAGCGATTGTGCCTCATCCATACCAAAAAGCTCAATCGCATTGGCCGAAATGACATTGTTGAGATGTGTTGCGATTACTGTGGGGGCATCGACGACGGTGTAACCTGCAGCGACAGCGTCGGAACGGCTGTCCTGGCCAATCCATTTCGCGTCCAGCCCAAAGCTTGGATCCTTGACCTCGCGTCCCTCTATTCCATCGAGACAATCACCGGAATCGAGCGCAAGCAGTTCCCTTGGGAAGACCTCATCTTCTCCGTGGGTTATGCCTGCGATGTTGATGCGGTAACAGTTGCCTGGCAACTGCAGATTGTCTTTTACCTTGACCAGCGGCAATACAAAGCCGAGCTCTCGGGAAAGCTGTCTCCGGATGCCCGTGATGCGTCCCATGAGAGGGGCACCCTTATTCTCATCCACCAGATCGACCAGCGCATAGCCAACCTCGAGCGTAATCGGGGCTGTCTCGCTTACATCGCTCCAGTTGATGACATGTGATGGGACCGCCGCCGGCTCCTCTTGCGCCGGATCATTCTGGGTAGAGGGGTTTTTGCGCGTGTACCAATATATCCCTCCCGCCAACGCGGCGGCCGGAAGTATAACCATTTGCGGCATCGCCGGAACCATACCGAGAATGCCCAGGATAGCTGCGACCGGCCCCCATGCACTTGCATGTCCGAACTGGTTGCCGATCTGGCCCGACAGGTCGAATGGCGAGGCGACACGGGTGACGATGGCGGCTGCGGCAATAGACAGCAGCAAAGCTGGGATCTGCGCAACCAGCGCATCGCCAACCGCCAAAAGGATATATGTTTGCGCGGCATCACCTATCGCCATGTCGTGGCTTGTCGCCCCCAGGATGAGGCCGCCAAATATGTTGACGAACAGGATCAGCAGACCGGCGACGGCATCGCCTTTCACAAATTTGGATGCACCGTCCATGGAGCCGTAGAAATCGGCCTCGGTAGAAATATCCTGGCGACGCTGTTTGGCTTCATCCGGCGTTACCAGTCCGGCATTCAGGTCGGCATCGATAGCCATCTGTTTGCCTGGCAGCGCGTCGAGCGTGAAGCGAGCGGAGACTTCGGACACACGCCCGGCCCCTTTGGTAATAACCACAAGATTGATGATCATCAGAACCGCAAAAACAAACAGTCCGACAACATAGTCGCCGCCAATCAGGAAGCTGCCGAAAGCCTCGATCACGTTGCCGGCAGCACCCGGCCCCTGATGCCCGTCGACAAGAACGACGCGGGTGGAGGCGACATTCAGCGCCAGCCGAAACAGCGTCGCCAGCAGCAGGACTGTGGGGAAGGCAGAGAAGTCGAGTGGTTTGGCTGCATTCAGTGCAACCATCAACACCGCCAGCGATATCATGATGTTGGCGATGAAGCCTATATCAAGTGCGACAGCCGGTACCGGGACCACCATCAACATGACGAGCGCAAGGATTGCGAGCGGCAATGCACCGGCACGCAGCGTGGCCGACCAAATTTTCATATTGGCGACAGCGTTCATCGGCTGGGCCCGCCCATGGCTGCCAGCCGGGCATAGGTATTGCGCGCGAATTCAAGCGAAAGCTTCTCCGGCATTTTTTGGAAACCCATCATTTCAAGTGGCCGTGGGTTGGTTTCTTCCGGAGAGGCGTGCAGATCGCTGCGCGCAAATGCAGGCACCGGCGCGGGCAAAACCGTGTTTCGTGCCATCATCCTTGGAGTTTTGTGATTGTCTGCGTCTAGTTTGGTCTGGAATGACGAACGCAGCTCCGAAAGGCTGCGCGCCTTTCCCGATTTCTCGTAAAATACGCTGCGATTGGCTGCCGCGGCCTTGGGAAAGAGAGTTGCGGCAGGCTGCGCAGGATTTGAATCCATGGCTTTCAGAAATCGAGATGCACCCCCAGCACCCAGGAAATGAGCGAGATAGAGGTCGACCTCTTCAGGTTGGCGGCCCGTCTGTTCAACAAGATGCTTTCGGTTATCGGCGGCAAATTCCGCAGCCATTACCGCGGCGATTTCCGGATTGTTGCGTAGCGCCAAGATCTCGGCGCGTTGCTCCCGATCACTGACAAAGGAATATCCTTTTGAGTTCTGGCTGATTGCATTCGCTGCCCAACCAAGCCCATGTTTGGTGCCATGGAGTTTTACGGTGTTGAGCCAGGTCTGCTTTGTGAATTGGTAAAGCCCTGAGGCGCTCGAAGTTCTGGCGCGTGCAGATGGATTGAAGTTGCTTTCCAGGCGCGCCTGGGAAAACAGATAGTCGAAATCGATGCCCGTACGATTTGATGCTTCGGCAATGGCGCGTTGCACCCTTGCCTGTATCGGTGTCGCATCAGAATTGGGAATGGATTGTGGCATCGATAGAGTTCCAGATTGTTTCATCGGAACCGAATGCAACTCCTGTGCCAAACAGGAAAATATATGTATTTCAGCATTCTAGCGAAGGTCAGTGTTTTCCAGCCAGATTTCCACCTCGTAACTCGGCAAGCCGGTCAATTCTTTGACGGGTCCAGCTGGACAGATAATTGACTCGCATGCTTGCTGCATTTGACTGCCGGATGGCATAGTCCAGCCTTGCATTGTCGTCGGTCTTTGGCGGGAAAGGTCTTAGACTTGATATTTCGTCAAGCATCGCCGCCAGATCACCGGTGCTCTTTTCGATTGCGTCGACATCCTGACTGTCCAGCGCATCGATTAAGGATGCCTGGCATTCCGTCACGCGATCTAGGATGTCCTGGTTCATTTTTGCTCTTTTGCAACAAAGTCCAGCATAGCGTCTGCCACCGCCTCCGGATCGACCTTGTAGGTTCCTTCGGCGATTGCGTTTCGAATGTGGGCAATCTTCTGATAATCAACAGGCGGTCCCTGTTCAGCGAGCTGTTTGGCCAGGCTCAACAGCTGGGACAGTGACTTGTCACGGCTTATGCTGACATTTGTGAGCGACGCTGGTGGGCGGCTTTCCCGCGCACCGCTATTCTTCGTTGGCTGCGCTTTAACAGCCGTGAATACTGCTGCCGAAACTGGATCGACCATGATATTAATCCTTTGCCATTCTTTTTGCCCACATCGAGGGCACAATGGCAATAACGGCAAATCGGGAGGCGCTTTTAGGAATTTGTCAATTTTTGTACCGATTCTCTAGTTGGAGGCATCGACCAGGCCCTTCCCGGCCACTCGGGCGGAAACAGGTGTTTTTGATGTCGGAGACTTTACCCTGATATGATCGCCGAGGCGCCCGTTTTCCATAGCTACAGCTGTGATAGTCACTGAAAACCCCGCACCTTTAGCGCGAAATTCAACGGACTCCCCTCTGCGAATCACGATGGCCTGCGGTGCGGGTCTGCCGCTTGATATGTGAGCCGGTTGGCTGAGCTGCATAAGGTTAACCCTGATGCGCCAGCCAAGTGGCTGGCAGCGCACCGCCAGGCTGGTCTCACTTGCATAATCGATCGTCGCGACCTGGGGGCAGCGGGCGAGCCTGATGCGCTTGTCGATGGGTCGTGCCTTTGATCCGGTCGGTTCGACAATCGCACTTATACGCCTGTCCAACTCAGTCAGATCTTCCAGCGATGACGATCCGGCCATCAGCATTAACGCAGAGGCAAGAGCTACAGAAACAGCCATTGAAAATTCCTTTACTATGTCGATCAACAATACATGGCGGATAGAAGCAAATGGCGTGCCAGTCTGCTCGCGTAGCTGAATATGCGTGGTCTTCGGCAGCTTTGCCAAATTCCCGACATTGGCCCGGGCAGCGCCCTGTCAGTATTTTGGCAGGATACACCCAAACACCTGAAATATATTAATAATATTAAAACTGGCACGGTGTTTGCTTTAGTCAGGTCGAGCCTTTGGCGGACAGCCATTCCCGCCCGAGGCACCATTTGAAAGGAAACATGATGGCGTCCGGCGATAGCCTTTTTGGAATACACGCAACAGCATTGAAACTGCGCCAGCAGCGCATGAATCTGCTTGCATCCAACATCGCAAATGCCGCGACGCCAAACTACAAGGCGCGTGATATTGACTTTGGTGCTGCCCTGAAAATGGCCGAAAGCGGTCAATCAATGGATGCGGCCATCAAATATCGCATCCCTGTGCAGCCGTCCCTCGACGGCAACACAGTCGAGCTTCCGACAGAGCAGACAGCCTTTGCTGAAAATGCACTCGCTTACCGCACCAGCCTGTCATTTTTGCAAGGCCGGGTGAACAGTTTGCGCAGGGCATTGAAAGGAGAATAGAAATGGGATCGCAGCTTTCGATCTTTGATATATCCGGACGCGCCATGTCAGCGCAGATGGTGCGGCTTAATACCACAGCATCCAACTTAGCGAATGCCGGTTCGGTTGCGGGAAGCGAAGGGGAAGCATTCCGCGCCCTGAAGCCCGTATTCCGTACGATCATCGGCGAGAATGGAACGGCAACCGTCAAAGTCGACCGTATCGAAACATCGGCGACCAATCCCACAAAGAAACATGATCCGGGCCACCCTCTGGCCGACGCGGACGGGAATGTCTGGGAAGCGGCCGTGGATAGCGCGCAGGAGATGGTCGAGATGATGGAGACTTCGCGCCAGTATCAAAATAATGTTCAGGTGTTGCAGACTGCAAAAAGCCTGATTTCCGAAACATTGAGGTTAGGCCAATGACCGTTTCAAACATCCCAAGCAATCTGGCGACCAGCGTCAACGGCGTAAGGATTGAACCTGCAGGCAGCCAGGACACGCTCGATCAGACAGACTTTCTGCGTCTCCTGACAACCCAGCTAAAGGTTCAGGATCCGCTGTCGCCTGTGAATAACGAGCAGATGGTGGCGCAGATGGCGCAGTTTTCCAGCGTCGCAGGCATTTCCGAGATGAACAGTTCTCTCAAGGCAATCGCTGCCCAGATAAGCGAGCAAACCGCGCTGCTGCAGAATATCGCCAGCGCATCCTCCAATACCCCAACAGATCAGACAAATTAAGGAGAAAGCAAATGTCGTTTTATACTTCACTTTCAGGACTGCGTGGCGCACAGACCGACCTGTCGGTTATATCGAACAACCTGGCCAATGTCGGTTCAACCGGATTTAAACGCAGCAAGGCGCAGTTTGGCGATCTGTTCTCCAGCGCGCCGACGCAATCCAGCAAGATGACAGCCGGCCATGGCACGCGCGTCAATGGCGTTATCCAGCAATTCACCCAGGGCACGCTCGAGGCGACGGACAAATCACTCGATCTTGCAATCGCAGGGGATGGCTTCTTCGTGGTTCGCGGCGATCCGCCACGCGAAGATGTAACCTATACCCGTAACGGCTCATTCACGGTGCAGGCTGACCGCCGCGTGGTAGATTCCATCGGTTCGACGCTTCAACTGCTACCTGTTGATGCGGCCGGCAATGTGACATCGACAGCGATTGCGGATGCTGCGGACTTTATTCTGCCCACCAATGCTCCGGGCAATCCATCTGCCACACTAGCGAACGTATCCGTTGGGATCGATGGTCTTGTGACGGCTACCTATTCCGATGGCTCGGACGAAATGCTGGGCAAGGTGGCCATGGCTAGCTTTACCGCACAAGAGGGCCTTCGCCCTGTCGGCGATGCCCATTGGCAGTCGACAGGCGATAGCGGCCCGGCAGCCATCAATGCACCTACCAATGGCCCGCTTGGCGCGATTCGTGCCGGCGCGCTGGAGCGTGCCAACGTCGATGTGACTGAAGAGCTGGTTGGCCTGATTGCAGCGCAGCGCAATTTCCAGGCGAATGCAAAGGCGATCGAAACCGCATCCACGCTCACCCAGACGATTGTTAACATCAACTAGGGTGACGAAAGATGGATCGTCTCATCTATACTAGCCTGACGGCTATGCGCGGTGCCATGGCGCGGCAAACGGCCACGGCCAACAATCTCGCCAATGCGCAGACGCCCGGCTTTCGTGCGGATATTGCAGAAGCGAAAGCCAAATGGCTTGACGGCAGCGGCTTTGAATCGCGCGCCTTGTCGGCTGAAAGTGTGCGTGCCGCCGACATGAAGGCGGGCACGATAGTATCGACAGGAAGAGACCTGGATATCGCCATGGCAGGGGATTCTCTGCTGGCGGTGCAGGCAGCCAATGGGGATGAGGCCTATACAAGGCGCGGCGATTTGCAGTTGTCGGATAGCGGCCTGCTGATCACTGGTTCTGGTAGCCCGGTTATTGGTGGACAGGGGCCGGTATCGATCCCGCCGGCTGACAAGGTCTCCATCGATACGGAAGGCCGCATTTGGATCGTCCCGCAAGGTGGTGACCCCAATCAGCCCCAGGAAGTGGACCGGTTGAAGCTCGCTACACCTGCCGGAACGGAGATTGCCAAAGGATTGGACGGTCTGTTTCGTGCAAAAGGCGAGGGTATTCTGCCTGGCGACCCCGATGCCCGAGTGATCACCCGCTCGCTGGAAGGGTCCAATGTGCAGGTAACAACCGCGCTGGTGGAAATGATCGAGGCCAGCCGCGCCTGGGACATGCAACTCAAGATGCTCGGCAATGTGCGCGATCTGGACAATTCGACAGCCGATCTGATGCAGTTGCCACAATAGGAGACAGGATATGACTACAGGAGCGTTACAGGTCGCCCGTACGGGACTTGAGGCCCAGAATACACGGATGCAAGTGATTGCCAACAACCTTGCCAATGTAAACACTGTTGGGTTCAAGCGCGATCGTGCCAGTTTCGAAACACTGGCCTATCATGCTATCACCAATCCCGGTGCGCCGGCGTCGGGCGACAATCTCTACGCCATCGGCAAAAATCTGGGCACAGGTGTCCAGCTGACGGGCATTGGCCGGGTCGATACACAAGGATCAATCACCACAACCAACAATGCGCTGGATATGGCCATCGAAGGTGGAGGTTATTTCCAGGTGGAAAGGCCCGACGGCAGTACGGCCTATACCAGGGCCGGTGACTTTGCCCTTTCGGCTGAAGGCACGATTGTCACGCCCGACGGCATGCCATTGCAGCCGCAGATACAGATCCCCGAAGGGGCGACCGGTATTTCGGTGGGTGCAGATGGCACGGTTTCGGCGCAGATCGCGGGCCAAACAGAGGCGACCAATCTGGGCCAAATAGAAATTGCGCGATTTGTGAATCCCTCGGGCTTGCAGTCGATCGGGAACAACCTTCTTCTCGAGACCGGTGCTTCCGGTGCTCCCCAGATTGGCGCTCCTGGCCAGGAAGGCCGTGGTTCCATCAGAGCAGGCTCGCTCGAATCTTCAAACGTCAATGTCGTTGAAGAGCTGGTCAACATGATCGAGACCCAGCGCGCCTATGAAGTCAACAGCCGGATGATCCAGGCAACAGATGAGATGCTACAAAATGCGACACAACAGCTCTAATTTTCCGAACAACTTTCCCCCCCGGCCCACGCACTTTTCTGGGGGTGAAAAGGGAGGGCAGGTCAAGCTGGTCCTTTGGTGCCTGCCCTCCCGCACCCTCTTCCCTGCCATTGCGCTCATGGTAACCACTGCGTGCGGCGGGGCAGGCAGCGCCAAGATCGAGTTCACGCCACCGCCGGTCGTGAAAGACGTGTCGTCGCCGACCAGTGGCGCGATATTCAAGACGTCGACCTATGCGCCGCTGACCTCAGGGGCAAAGGCCGCCAGGGTAGGCGATATTCTTACCATCGTTCTGGCGGAGCGGACTGCTGCGACGAAATCCAGCTCGTCCAGCTCGGACAAGAATAGCAGCTTTGGCTTAACACCGCCGGCAACAGGGCCATTGTCTCTCTTTTCACCCAGCGATGTAAATATTTCGGGCGGGCAGTCGTTTAATGGCAAGGGAGATGCATCCCAGTCCAATACGCTTTCGGGAACTGTAACGGTCACCGTGGCGGAGGTATTGCCAAATGGCGTTATGCGCGTTCGCGGCGAAAAGTTGATGACTTTGAACCGCGGCGATGAACGCATTCAGCTCTCGGGGCTTGTGCGCCAGGCAGATATCAGTCCGGACAACAGGGTGCTCTCCACCCGGGTCGCGGATGCGCAGATCGCCTATTTTGGAAAAGGTGAAGTTGCCAACGCATCCAAACAGGGTTGGTTGCAGCGATTCTTCTCGGCAATCAGCCCATTTTAGGAAGTCTAATGCGAACAATGTACAACATTATACGGCCGTTCTGGTTTTTTCTGCTCGCGCTGTGCTTGTCCACATTCGGCTTCGCAACGCCGCTGGCGGCGGAGCGTATCAAGGATATGGGCCAGTTTCACGGTCTGCGTGCCAACCAGCTAACCGGCTATGGCATTGTCGTCGGGCTTTCGGGTACCGGCGATGACAGTCTGGAATATGCGACGCATGGCATGAAGGGCACAATTTCGCGTTTTGGATTGACGCTGCCGCAAGGCATCAACCCGTCCCTCAAGAACACTGCGGCTGTTATCGTTACAGCTGAACTTCCGCCTTTTGCAAAAACGGGTCAGCGTCTTGACGTAACCGTTTCCGCGATCGGCAAAGCCAAATCGCTGCGCGGCGGCACATTGCTGATGTCGCCTCTTTATGGTGCCGATGGGCAGATCTATGCGATGGCACAAGGCAATCTGGTCGTTGGCGGTTTGGGCATAACCGCTGCGGACGGCTCAAAACTGTCGGTGAACATTCCGTCCGCCGGCCGTATTGATGGCGGCGCAACGGTAGAGCGCATGGTCGATACCGGCTTCTCCACCAGCCCTTCGATCATATTCAACCTCTCTACATTCGACCTGACCAACGCAAACCTTGTCGCCGAGGCTATAAACCAGCAGTTGGGCGCACAGCTTGCCTCTGCCATCGATGGAGCGTCCATCAACATACAGGCACCGGCGGATACTGTAGAACGGATCCGCTTGATGAGCCGGATCGAGAATATCGAAATCGAACCGGCAACGCCGGCGGCCAAGGTTATTGTCAACGCCCGCACCGGCACGGTTGTTATCAATGGAGCCGTGCGCATCTGGCCGGCTGCTGTCAGCCACGGGAAGCTGACTGTGCGCGTGGACGAAAGCCCGCAAGTTGTGCAACCCGCACCCTTCAGCCGCGGGCGAACAGCCATAGAAGAATCCAGCGAGATTGCTGTTGAAGAGGAGAACAAGCCAGCCTTCCTGATGGAACGCGGTGCCGATCTCTCTGACATAGTAAAGGCGATAAACCGCATCGGTGCATCGCCGGGCGATCTGGTTGCCATACTGCAGGCCTTGAAACAGGCCGGGGCATTAAAGGCAGAACTGGTCGTCATATGATTGGGCCTACTGCGAAATCCATCCACGCATCTTCCGCAGCAGGAAGGCCCAGCCCGGACCCTGCGCTGCTTAAGGCAGCGCAGGGCTTCGAGGCTGTTTTCATTCGCGAAATGATTGGATCTATGCGCAAGGCAAAGCTCGCCGATGACATTTTTGGATCAAGCGCCACCGACAGTTTCCGCCAGATGGCCGACGCCAATCTGGCTGACAGCATGTCGGGCATGGGACTGTTCGGCATTGCCGAACTGATCGAGCAGCAATTTGCCGCCACTTCGAGGGGAAGCAAAGATGAGTGATCTTCTCAATATCGGTGCATCTGCAATACGTGCCTATTCGCGCAGCCTGGCTGCCGTCAGCGACAATATCGCTAATTCGCAAACACCTGGCTATGCGCGGCGCAGTGTGCGGCTACAGGAAGCGCCGAGCGCCGGCGATGTCGCGCTTTACCGCAATGCTGTCATGCCCGGCGGTGTCTTGGTCGACGGCATCAACCGCTCGGTCAACCAATGGTTGGTCGATGACGCCAGAACCGCCGGCAGTGAAACCGGCCAGTCTGGCGTTCGTCTGGCTTGGCTTGAGGCGACCGAGCGCGCGCTGGATGACGGTCCTTCAGGCGTCGGGCAAAGCTTGACCGCGATGTTCAATGTTGCCGATCAGCTTTCAAGCAACCCGGGCAGTGAGGCTTTGCGGCAGAATTTCTTGCAGTCGGTCGATGATGTGGCCTCTGCTTTTCGGCGCACGGCAGATGGGCTTGAAAGTGTTTCGCAAGGTATCGCAGCCGAAGCAAATCTCAAAGTTGACAGCCTGAACAATGATCTTGATGCCCTCAAAAGGGTCAATGACGGTCTGGCTTCAGCGCGCGTGGGTTCGACCAACCATGCAGGATTGCTTGATGAACGCGACCGTATACTTGACCGCATTTCGCAATCGGTACCCATTGCCGCTGAATATGGTGGGCGCGGGATTACGACCCTGCGCGTGGATGGCCCGGGTCATGAACCGCTGGTCGATGGCAATTATATAGCCACCGTCAGCCACGGCTTTGCGGCCGATGGAACCCTGAATTACACCATTGCCGGTGGAGCTACCTTCACGCCTCCCTCTGGCGAACTTGCGGGTTTGGCGCAGGCTTCCCGGCATCTTGTAACCCAACAAGGCGAGCTGGACACTCTGGCCGCCCAAGTCACCTCGGATGTGAACGCACTGCACCAAAGCGGTGTTGATGCGGCCGGGAACCCGGGGCAACCACTATTCAACCTCGCTTCCGGAGCAGCTTCCATGGTTGCGGCCGCCATTACCCCGCCCGGCGTCGCCGCCGCCGATGCGACGAGCACAAATGGTAACATGCTTGCTTTCGCGAATTTGCGCGGCGCTGCCGGGGCGGAAACTAACTGGGCAGGTCTCGTTGCATTGCAATCGCAAGCTGTCGCGTCCGCCCAGACGCAGGACGCTGCTGCCACTGCGCGGCAGGAGGGCGCCAATGCCGCCCGCGATGATGTGAGCAGCGTAGACCTGGATCGCGAAGCCGCGGATCTGCTGCGCTTTCAGCAGGCGTACCAGGGCGCTGCACGCGTCTTGCAGGTCGCGCGTGAAAATATGCAGACCATAATGTCCTCGCTTTGATGGAGCAGTGCCATGATTAATGCTACCGGAAACAGGCTCACCATGGAAATCGCGCGTCAGTCGCGTCTGGCGGACCAGATAACCGAAAGCCAGATAGACATCTCGACCGGCCGGCGCATCCAGGCGGCGTCCGATGATCCGGTCGCTGCTGCTCGGGTAAGCCAAATCCGCCGCGCCCAGGCAAATGATGAAGTCTGGTCTGCCAATATCGATCTTGGCCTGTCGCTGACTGGACAGGCAGACAGCCTGGTTTCTACATTGTCGGGCCGCATGGCGCGGGTGCAGGAATTGATGGTTGCAGGAGCAAATCAAACACTGTCACCCAGCGACCGCGCGACCTACGCGCTCGAACTAAACAGTATTGCCGAAGAGATTGACAGCTTTATGGCGACTCAATCCTCTTTGGGTGAGCCGCTATTTGCAGATGGCAGCGCGCGCGAAATACGCTTTAGCGAAAGCGCGGTATTTGCAGCCGTTCCTTCGCGCGCAGAGGTTTTCGGAACCGGTGCCAATACCCTAGGACAGATTGTCCGGGATGCAGCGGGCGCTGTCGGTAGCGGCGACCCTGTAGCCATTGGAATTTCGCAAGATGCGATCCAGGATGCCACCGCGCGGACAGCAGATGTAGCCTCGGAAATAGGTGTCCGTGCTGCGCGGATGGAGAGGCTGCAGGAAGGACTGGAACAGCGCAAGATCGATTTTGCAGCTGAGCGGTCGTCGCTGGAAGATACCGACCTTGCCGAAGCTATTGCGCGTCTGAATGCGCAGACCATAACGCTGGAGGCTGCGCAGGCCGCTTTCGCAAGGATCAACCGCCAAACATTGTTCGATATTCTGCGATAGCAGCCTCGTCTGCGCTAAAGCCGGGCGAACAAATGCCGTTTTGAAAGTAGGTAGCAGAGTTTCCTGCCGATAACACACATACGCAAAAGGGCCATTCATGCTGGCAATCGTTGGGATATTGATACTGCTGGTCATGGTTTTTGGCGGCTTCATGATTTCCGGCGGAAATATGGGGCCGGTTCTCGCTGCCCTGCCGATTGAAATGATGATTATTGGCGGAGCGGGTATGGGCGCGCTCGTAATCGGCAATTCAGTGTCCGAACTCAAGGCGTTGGCTGCCTGTCTGGGAAAGGTTTTCAAAGGCCCGCAATACAACAAGCAGGATTATCTCGATTGCATATTCCTGGTTTCCAAGCTGATGAAGATGCTGAAGGTTGATGGCCCGGTTGCAGTGGAGCCCCATATTGAAGACCCGGCGTCTTCGGAAATCTTCTCTGAATATAGCAAGCTGATGAAAGATGACACGCTGATCGACATGATTTGCGATACATTGCGATTGGTTGTCGTGTCATCGGGCACCCTTGATACCCATGCGGTCGAAGACGTGATGGACCATGCGATCAAGACGCATCATCACCACGCGATGAAGCCTGCGGAAGGTTTGCAGGGGCTTGCCGATGCCTTGCCGGCCCTTGGTATTGTTGCTGCTGTTCTGGGTGTTGTCAAAACAATGGGCTCGATCGACAAGCCGCCAACCATCCTGGGCGGTATGATTGGTTCTGCTCTGGTAGGTACCTTTCTCGGTGTATTTCTCGCCTACGGCCTTGTCGGCCCCTTTGCCAACAGGGCCAAGCAGGTGATTGAGGCAGATGCCGCCATCTATCACGTCGTAAAGCAGATCATCATCGCCTCTTTGCATGGACATCCACAGCCGCTTGTCATCGAAGCTGCGCGAACAGGGATAGAGCATTCCAACCAGCCAAGCTTTGGCGAGGTGTTTGATGGTATGCGTGCAAGATAATGGCCAAGCGAAAAGAGCCACCACGGCCCATCATCGTCAAAAAGATCATTGAAGAGAGCCATGGCGGTCATCATGGCGGTGCCTGGAAAGTCGCCTATGCAGACTTTGTGACAGCCATGATGGCGTTTTTCTTGTTGATGTGGCTAATCGGCGCGACGACGGAGAAACAGCGCAAGGCCCTTGCGGACTATTTCACACCTACGCTGGTTGAGACAAAAGAGGGCAGCGCCGGTTCAAACGGCCTGTTCGGGGGCGACTCAATCGTCCACAAAGACAATTACCCGCATCGCGCGGCACAAACCGGCTCACGTTCGATAACCATCCCGCGCGATGCCACAGGCGGGCATAAGGAAGCCGCTGGAGCAGCAGCGCAGAAAGCTAGTTTTGAAAGATTGAAACGCCAATTGGCGCAGAAGATCCTGACCGACAAAAGCCTGAAACGGTTTGAAAAGAATATCCGCTTTACCGATACGCGCGAGGGGCTTCGTATCGATATGGTCGACGAATCCGATTTCAGCATGTTTGCTATGGGCACCGATCGCATGACCCCCGATGCCATAGAGCTTTTGAACGCCGTGGCCAGCGTCGTTGTGCAGACGCCCAACCAGCTCGTTATTCGCGGGCATACAGACTCGATACCATACAAGAGCACGGCAATGACCAACAACTGGCAGCTTTCAACGGCGCGCGCAGAGGCTACCCGCCGACTTCTGGCGAGCCGCGCAGTAGATCGCAGCCGTTTTGCGCGAATTGAAGGCGTGGCCGATACCGAGCCCTATATTCCGGACGATCCGTTAGACGCCCGAAACCGGCGTATGTCGATTACGCTGATCAAAAACTAGCCTCTACATGCACAGACGAAGCAGGCTCTGGCGCGCTTCAGACCAAAATCAAAATATCCAGAATGGATATAACTAACCAGATGATCGCCAATCTTGCTTGTTTAAGTTCAAAATGAATATAAATAACTGAAAAACAAACTAAATATAGCATTCTTTTACCAGCCGTTAACCATATTTGCCAATTAATTCGATCCACAACGGAGCGGTTTCGTTGTTGCGAATTGGAGTGGATGATGGCTGAAGCATTAACGGCCCGGGAGCATCAAGAAGGCCTTGACGAACTGATCGTCGGAAATAGTCCGGCGATCAAGGCCCTGAAGCAGATGATCCTGCGCGTGGCGCGATCCGACGCATCGGTGATGATTACTGGTCCATCTGGATGTGGCAAGGAAATGGTCGCCCGCGCCCTCCACTCCATAAGCAACCGAAAGACACAGGCGATGGTAGCGCTTAACTGCGGTGCCATACCTGGCGAGCTTCTGGAATCTGAATTGTTCGGCCACGAGCGCGGTGCTTTCACGGGTGCCCACAGCCGCCGCGTCGGCCGGTTTGAGGAAGCCGACAAGGGCACGCTTTTCCTGGACGAAATTGGCGACATGCCATTCGACATGCAGGTTAAGCTGCTCCGCGTTCTGGAAGACAGCAAAGTCAACAGGGTTGGAGGCAGCGCCGCGATACCGGTGGATGTGCGGATTGTCTCCGCAACGCATCAGAACATCGATCGCGCCATAGAGAATGGCCGGTTTCGAGAAGATCTCTATTTCCGCTTGGGCGTGATTCCGATTGTCGTGCCTGATCTTGCTAGCCGGGTAGAAGATATACCGCTTCTTGTCGCGCATTTCCAAAGGGGCAAGGCCGCATCGCAAACTGCCCGATTTGATAGCGGGGCAATGAAGAAGATGATGCAATATGGCTGGCCAGGCAATGTCAGAGAACTACGCAATATTGTTGAACGTGCCGGTGTACTTTTCGGCCAGGCCACAGTTACCGCCGACCATGTCGAGCAATTGTTGAGCCTCTCGCATCGAGGCGCCGCGCCCGTAGCGATCAATCTGGGCGCCGAGCCCATGCCAGTACCAACTGAAGCACAGCTGGCTACCGAAGCTGATAATATACCCGCAAGCCGGCCGTCCGAGACCCCGGCCCAGGACCCACTTGCCCATGCGTCGCAGCAGCTCGATGGGCCGATTAACCTTCGAGAAATGCTGGAGAATATGGAACTCAACAGGATTAACGCAGCGCTGGAGTCCGCGGATGGCGTGATCTCTGAAGCGGCTCGTTTGCTCATGCTCAAGCGAACAACGCTGATCGAAAAAATGCGCAAATATGGAGTAGAAAAACTATGCTGAAGAATAAATGGATCATGAGCCTTACTGGCCTTTGCATTGCAAATCTGAGTACGCCATTTCCCGATAGTGTAAATTTGGCCGAAGATCCGATTGCGGCAATTTTGGAACAGTATGATACCTTTTCGAAGCCCGATGTGGAAATATCCTACGGCTGGATGCAGTTGGACGGCCTGCCTGAGGAAGCTCTGCAATGGCAAGAAGTTGATGCTGAGCTGCTTTACGTCATGCGAGTTTCAAACAATACTGGCCGCTCCATTGACCACCACAATCTCGAATTTGCCGAGGTTTTGCCAGAAGGCCTTATTCTGAGTTCCGCCGACTTTGACGGAACCGGTCCTATTCAAACGAGCTTTGAATTTGTTTCAGACGAAAGCGGCGTTGTCTTGCTTCCCGGAGATGTCAGCTATTCGTCAGACCTTGGTGAAACCTATGAATATGAGCCGACGGGCGAAGAATATGACGAGGCTATCGGTGCCATTAGAGTTCGTCCGCGCGGGGTCATGAACCCGGGAAGCAGTTTTCTGATACGCTTCAAGGCTCGCTTCAGGTAGGGCCTTAACAGCGCGCAGATTATTGATGTTCTATCAAAAGGCCGGCGCAGACTTTTTTCTTCTTTGCTCGATCTTGCCCGGGACATCTGACTTTGATTGTGGTTGCCTGACGGGAAAGATCAATTTCGGGGGAAGATTCTTTGCGCTCTTCCACCTCGTGCTTTTCAGCACCTTGTTTTGAGCTGGCTTCTGTGTCGTTACGCGCCGAAGCGGGCGTGACGGCGCTTGGATCGGTTGTCGATGCCAGTAGCAGCGGGGTGTATATGAGGAGTTGGTGAAGTGTAGGCATGATAGCTAAAACGGCCACCGGGGCAGCTTCTTTAGGACTGTTTCTGGCTTGCCATCGCGGGTATCTGGTCCCAGGCTGACTTCAGGCTCGCAATGCCATCGAGTAGCTCAACCAGCTGACTGGCATCGCCATTCTGGTTCATTACATTGATCGATTGCGCCATGGAGCGATAAACGTCGGCGAGCAGGAAAGACAGGTTGCTGTCTTTAACGTCGTTCAATCCCCCAAGCAGCGCGAGAATGATGGAATGCGCGCGGTTTGCATAGCTGTGGCGGGTGATATTCCCGCCGCGGTTGGAAACCGCCTGTAGCACCAGGAAACACTTCTCCAGTTCCTCATAGAGAATTTTGACAAGCGTATAGGGATCGGCACCCTCAAGCTTCGAATGCAGTTCAACCTCGCCATATTGTGCACTGACCTTTTGTTTGTAGTTTGACGCAGCGACCATTAGTTATCGCTACCCTGCCACAACTGGATCTGTTGCTCGAGATAGCTCCTGGTCGCCTGGAAGGATGCTAGTCTAGCATCCAGGGTTCCAAACTGCCTTTCAAGTCTGGCGCGATAGTTGCTTTCGCGTTCTTCCACCCTCTCGCGGTCGTCCTGAAGCGCTTCGGCTTCATTATCAAGGCGGCGATCGAGCGCTGTCAGCAGACCGTTTTCCGATGTAGCTGCTTCGGCAATATTCTGAAGGGTCAGTGTGATGCCAGGGTCTGTCACCTCGGTTTGTTGAGCATTGCGCGGCGGGCTGAACAGAGAGATGATGGCATCGGGGTTCGAGGTTAAAATTTCATCAAGCTTCGCGCTATCTAGGCTGATAGTGCCGTCGCTGTTGGTTGAAATTCCGATGTCGGAAAGGCTGTTGATTTCCGGGTCGCTCAGCACGCTCTGACCCACCAGAGTGCCCAATTGCTGGTCAAGGCGGCGCATGGAAAAATCGCCGCGCGTGGTTGTCAGCGCCTCGGAAACTTGCTCTTTTAAAGTGTTGAATGCCGAGACGAAATCATCGATATTCTGGCGGATGGCATCGGTTGATGCACTTCTCCCGATGCTTACCGTTTCGCCATCGGTGACTTTGCGAAAATTCAGTGAGAGCCCGGGCAGAATATCGGTGGCCTCATTCTCGCTTCGGCTATAGCTTATACCATCGATGGTAAATTCAGCATTCTGGGCATCTTGGCCTAAAGTGAGACCGCCAGAAGCACCGTCATAGGTGAAAGCAGAAAGCGCCGCGTCAGCCGTCAACGTAAATGCGGCATCCGAGCCCGTTTCACCTTTCAATACAAGCCGAGCGCTTCCACCATCACTGACGATGTTGGCGCGAACGCCTGAGCCTAAGGCATTGATAGCATCGGCAAGTCCATTGAGGCTGTCATTGGCTGCGTCGATAACAATATCAAAGTCAGTTGCGCCGACCGACAGTGTAATATTGCCCTGGCCGATTGCCGCGTCGGGATCGGCGACGCTTGCAGAAAAGAGCGTTTGTGCGCGGGCAAGCTGACTGATCTCAACCTCGCTGGCGACCTCGCCCAACAAGTTACCTCCGGTTACGCTCGCCGTCAGAAAGCTCTCATCGGATACTGTTGGTGCTCCGCTAAAGCCGCCTTCATTGGCGACAGACACCAGCGAGTCGGTAAAGTTTTCGAGGCTGGACCTGACCTGGGCAACCGTGCTTATGCGTGCTTGATTGGCTTCGGTAAGGGCGTCAAGCCGCTGAATTTTCGGCGCGCGCGAGGCAGTGGCCAGATCGTTAATGATCTGGGCCGTATCAAACCCTCCGCCGATGCCGAGGCTGTTGGCAATATCGCTGAACATATAGCTTTCCTTGCCATCAGAAACGGCAGGTGGCCGACTTTCTTTAGCTATTGCTATCGGGCATGCCGTTTTTCTTGCGGCCATCGGCATCGAATTGCTTGTCGTCGGGCACCCTGACATCGGGCTGCGGCATGCCTTCGGCGAGAGCCTTTTCGATATTCATTACGAAGGCCAGAATGGCTGCGACAGCGACGAACAAATCTTCAGAAATTGTCTGGCCAGCGCGCGATGTGAAATAGATTGCGCGTGTAAGCTGCGGATATTCCAGCGTCGGGACATTCTCATCTTTGGCAAGGTTGCGGATGGCGAGCGCTATATCGTCGCGTCCTCTGGCAACCACAACAGGCGCAGCATCCAACCCGGGCCGGTAACGCAGAGCGACGGAAAAATGCGTCGGATTGGTCAGGATAACAGTAGCTTCTGTCACGGCTTTGCGCGCGGAGCCGGTCAATATCTGCTGCTGGCGGTCACGGCGAGCCTGCTTGATCTCCGGCGAGCCTTCCGTCTGCTTGAGTTCATCCTTGATTTCCTGTTTGCTCATTTTCAGGCGGTTTTTGCGGCGGATATGCTGGATGGGTACATCGATGGCAGCAATGGCGGCCAGTCCGGCCGACATACAGAATATGGCAATCACGATCTTGTCGCCAATGATCGTCAAGCCTGAGCGCAGGCCGGTGGAGCCCAGCGCCAGTGTTTCCTGCAAGTCGCCAGCCAGGATCCAGAAGCCGATACCACCGAGCAGAAATGCCTTGGCCAGGGCTTTGGCCAGCTCTACCAGGCCATGTGTACCAAACATCCTTTTGAGGCCGGATAACGGGTTCATCTTGCTGCCTTTGAAGGCCATCGATTTTTTGCGAAAACCCAACGACCCCAGAAGCGCTGGCCCGGCAATGGCGGCGATTAGCGTGAGCAAGAACAGGCTGAACAATGGCAGCATTATCGCCCGCAACAAACGCCAAGCATGGCTAGCGGGATCAAAATGGCGGATGTCCGATGCTCCCAGGCTCAAACCTGCCGTGAACAATTCGAAACAGGCATCAATAAACCAAGGGCCTGCGAGCGCGAGCCAGGCAGTACCGCCGATCATCACAATGGCTGTGCCGAGTTCCTTTGATTGCAACACATCGCCGTCACGCTTGGCATCCCGCAACTTTTTTGCCGTCGGTTGCTCTGTCTTCTGGCTCTTGTCGGTTGTCTGGCTCATCTAGCTTCCGCCCAACAGTGCGCGCGACTGCATCAGGCCTTCCTTCAGGCCCATTTGCAAGGCGTCGGCCAAAATGGGCAAAGCCATCGCCATAAGTATGATCCCGGCAAACAGCGTGACGGGAAGGCCAACCGCAAACAGATTCAGCGTCGGGGTGGACCGGGCAACCACGCCCATGATCAATTGAACCAGAATGACAGCGAACCCCACCGGTAGCGCAATCGAGAGGCCCAGTGCAAAGATAAGCCCGCCAAAATGGGCGATACCCCGAAACTGCTCTGCAGATAGCCATGCCCTACCGGGTGGCAGGGCATTGTAGCTTTCCAGGATGATCCCGATCAGCATCAAGTGCCCGTCCATGGCGAGAAACAGAAAAACTGCAACGATATTCAGAAACTGGCCGATGGCGCTGCTGGATTGACCGCTGGAAGGGTCAACCATGGCTGCCATACCCAGGCCCATTGCATTGCTGATGGCTTCACCGGCGAGCATGGCGGCGGCAAATCCGATCTGGATGGCAAAGCCCAGCGTCAGACCCAAAATGACCTCGCCCACAATCAATGAAAATCCCTGCAGTGATATGATGCCCTCTTCCGGTACCGTCATGCCGGACATCAAAGCTGCGGGAACGCCAATACCCAGCGCAAGGATGATCCGCAGTTGCACAGGCACATTGCGCGCGCCAAATATCGGTGCGATCAGAAAAGCCGCTCCCGGACGGATCATTGCCAGCAACCAGACCAGAAGTTGCTGTTCGATATTGATGAGTGTGATTTCGGTCATCGCACCAGATCGGGAATCCGGGCGTATGTCTCCAGCGTGAAGTCCGTGAGCAGGATCATGATCGAACTGCCGAAGATTGCGAGGAAAATGGCCACACAAATCAGTTTGGGAACAAAACTCAGCGTCTGTTCATTGATCGATGTTGCGGCCTGGATCATCCCCAGAATAACACCGGCTGCCAGTGCTGGAATGAGTATGGGTGCGGAGGCGAGCGCCAATATCCAGAGCGCTTCCTGCGCATATCCAATGAAATAATCGGTCTCCATGCGCTAACCTCCCGCGAACGAACTGGCCAGCGACCCCATGGTCAATGCCCACCCATCGACCAGCACAAAGAGCAGCAGTTTGAACGGCATCGATACAATGGGCGGTGAAAGCATCATCATACCGAGCGCCATCAGCGCAGAGGCCACCACCAGATCGATAATCAGGAATGGCAGGAAGATAAGAAAACCGATCTGGAACGCCGTTTTTAGCTCGCTGGTCACAAAAGCCGGCAGCAAGATCGAAAATGGTACATCTTCAGATTTTTCGAATTTCGGTGCATCCGCAATGTCGGCAAATAGCGCAAGATCGCTCTTGCGTGTCTGTTTTAGCATAAAGCCATGGAATGCGTCGCCGGATTTAACGATGGCCTGTTCCAGAGAGATTTCTTCTTCGCCATAGGGCTCCAGCGCTGTCCGGTTTATTTCACTGAAAACCGGCTGCATGACGAAGAGCGAGAGGAACAGGCTGAGGCCGACGAGCACCTGATTGGGAGGCGTCTGTTGCAGGCCGAGCGCTTGACGCAAGATAGAGAGCACGATGATGATACGCGTGAAGCTTGTCATCATAAGCACGATCGACGGCAGGATGGTGAGCAGCCCCATAAGCAGCAGCAGCTGAAGCGAGAGGGACAGCGGCTCGCCATTGCCTGCTATCGTATCGAGCGCGCGTTCGAGCCCCTGACCGGTGGCGGTCGCGTGTGCTGGGGCCGAGGCGAACAAGCTGGCGGCGATCGATACCATGACTGCGGCAGGCCTAAGCATGGAAATCCCCCTTATTTTGTTCGGCCAGAAGCGAGATTTGTGTGCGCGATGCCGCAACAAGAAGTTCGCGATCGCCAAATTCCACAACCGCCAATTTCCCAGCTGTGCCCATCGGAATCACATCGGTGACGCGTGCGGCCTTCTCTTTCGAATGCATGCCCGGCATGCCCAGCTGGCTTTTTCGCCAGAGCCACAACGAACCCCAAGCCATTCCGCCAACAAGCGGCAGCAGGATAAGAAGACGCAGAATATATTCTGTCATCAGGTCCTCCGTTCGATACCTGCGAGGCCGCGGTCATTGTTGACCACTTCAAGAACCCGGATACCGAAGCGGCCATCGACATTGACGATCTCGCCCTTGGCAATCAGTGTGCCGTTGGCGAAGATATCCAGCGGGTCACTGGTTTGGCGGTCAAGCTCGACCACATGCCCCTTGGTCAGCGACAATAGTTCGGATAGCTTCAGCGATGCCGAGCCAACCTCAACCGACAGGCGGACGGAAACGCCCGACAGCAGGTCGAGATTCTGGTCGAAGCTGGCATTGATTTCAGTGGCCGTTTCCACCTTAGGGGTTTCACTCATATCGCTCATGATTTTCTTCCTTTTTCGATTTCTTCGATTTTGACGGCGATGCGGTTGTTGGAATCTCCGACGGTTCCATGCGCAAAAAGGCGGCCGGAAACCGACATGGGTATGCGGTTGGGCATGAACACGGGAATGATCTCTCCCGGCTTCAACTGCATCAGCTGTCTCAGCGAAATTTCCGGACGGGCGAAGATGGTACGCATAGGAAGGCGGACCTGCATGACGGCGTCATTCAGGCTGTCGAACCAGACGGGATCGATGGTTGGCGATGCTGGCATTGCCTGCTCATCGGTAAGTGCAGGGACCGCCTTCAATCCCGACAGGGGATAGATCAGAAACAGCTCCGCATTGTCACCACCTGGTATGTTGACGGTAAGTGGTTGTACCGAAACCAGTTCATGCGGTTTCAGAAAACTGCAGTCCACCAGCTCCGTAGTTGTTGCTCGTAGCTCGGCTTTCATGTCGACAATACCGGACCAGGATTGTGACAGGGCAGGTGCGAGCCTTTCGGCTAACCTGCCAATGAACAGTTGCTCTGCGGGCGAAAAATCCGTGCCGGATTTCGCATCTTCGCCTGTACCGCCGAAATGAATATCGACAAGCCGATTCACCAGCCGGGCTGGAATCGCCGCGACTATGCCACCGTTAACGGGGGCGGCGCGATAGTGGAACAGCACCAGCTCATCCTGCTGCGCCTCGCACCATCCGGCGAAAGAGTCGGTGGCAATTTCTTCGGCGCTCAGCGTGCAATCTTCAATACCCAGCTCTTCGAATTTGGATGCAAGATGCGCTGTGGAGAGGGCCGCAATGCGCGCCAAGCCTGGCGCATAACGCTGCCCGATACGATCAACGCCCGATACACCCTTTGGCGAACGGCTTTCCGGAAGCAGGGAGGCAGGTGTTACCTCTCCATCTGTAACAAGGGCGCTCACTGGATCACCAGATTTGTGAAATAGACATTGTCGATGCCGCCAAAGCCCTCCTTCTCGCGAAGCACGTCGTTGATGGCATGAGTCAGCTTCTTCTGAAGCTCTATTTTACCTCGGGAGGATGCCAGTTCTTCCGGATGCTGCTCTGATAATGTGAGCAGTATCGCAGACCGGATAGGCACCATTTGCCTTTTGATATTCAGGATGACCTTGCCGTCATAATAGGTCGAGAGGCTGAGCCCCATCTGGACAAAATTCGCGCCTTCGCCGAGGTTGGCTGTCAGATTCTGCGGAAGCTTGTAATAGGTGACTTCATATTTTGCCGGATCGACCTTGATCTGGTCACTTTCGACATAGACCGTCCCTTCTTTCAGGGGTGCTTCCTTGCCTTCTTCTCCGCCTGTATCGGGCGGCGGATTGTCCCCTCGCTTTACCAGCTTGGGGCGATTGGGATCCTGTTTCGGCCCGCTCTCGGCTATTGTCGATGAATAATAGAAACCACCGCCAACGCCTGCGCCAACAAGGGTCAGGCTGCTGACGCTCACCATCAACAGCTTCTTCAGTTTTCCGCCCTTGGGCTTCTCGCGTTCGGCTTCAGTTTCCTTGTCGTCTTTCTTGCTCATTTTCCGGTCCTATCTATTCAAGCAAAGCGTTCCTGCTTTTCGGCAGGCTTCTCTTCGCGGTTCATGTCTTCGGACTTGACCGCTACGCCATCATCCGGGCGGTCATTTCTGGTGGTTGGGGCTTGGCGTGCATCCTGCTGCGCCTGGCTGTCGCTGCGGGTCTGGACTTCGGTCTCGAGCACCCTGACGCCCTGTGAGCGAAGCTCGTCAGTGAGCTTGGTTTGGGAGCCTACGATCAACTGCGTTGCCTCGTCGCTACCAGTTTTCAGGGACAGCCTCATGCCCTCATCAAGGGTGGCAATATCGACATCCAGCCTTCCCAGATTTTCCGGTTGCATGCGGAAGCTGATTTCGCGTTCGGCATGCCGGGCCGACACAATGTCTTTGGCCAAATCATTCAGCCATAGATCGCCGCGGGCCATATCGAGCGTGCGTTCGGCGATAATGGCTACCTGATCGGTCGATTTTACTGCGATTTGTCCAATGTTACTGGAGACATCGGTTGGGCCTGGTGCGCTTGATATAGGCAGTGTTGCAGCGCTGCTACCATTGCTGACGGAAGCTTGCAGGCTCGCTGCATTGTGAGCAAGCTTTGGAGCCGCCAGATCTTCATACATCGGGGTAGGGCCGCTCTTCAGGATATTCTCTATCTCACCCTTGAGATTGGAAATTGGTGATACCTTTGGAAGCTGGACAATGCCGGAATCTACCCCCTGTCTTTTTCCGTTGGGTGGCCCAAAAGACCTGACCTTGGGAGCAGGATTCTGCGTCATATCGAGATGCCGCCTGAGCGTTTCAACTGCCGAAGGAGCAACGAAAAGCGGGGTGGGCTTCTGTTCAGGTGCGGAAGTTTCGAAGCTGCGATCGATCTGGCCATTCTCCTCTGGCATGACTTGGGGGGGAGGCTCAGCCAGCCGGAGTGATGGTTTGGCTGGTGGCTCGTCAGGGTTTCTCGACGGTTGCCGTTTTTGGGTCACTTCCAAAGCTCTTGGCTCAGTCTCGGTTTTGATTGGCAAGTTCGCTGCAACCACGGGAACCGCGTCTTTAGGAGCAGGCGATTGCTGCAGCTTCAATGGTTCCGGCAAGGAACGGTCGACGGGCCGGGCGAGCAGATCATCCTTTGTTGCAGATGTCAGCAAAGCAGGAATTTTGGCAGGATTTGCCAGCTGGGTATTTGCCACTGCGACCGGCAACTCGTGTGCGCTCTCCCGATCAGGGTTATTGTGCCCTGCATCTCCTTCTTTCGTTCCAACTGGATCGGGAAGGCCGGGCAGCTCAAAAGAAGGGGCGTTTTCCTGTGTTCTCTGCAAATCGCGTTCGATTGCACCCGGTATGCCGGTGCTTCCTGCAGACACGGACAAGAATGAAGGTAGGTTGGGGGTCATGACGGCTCTCCGATTCTCCTGAATTCGCGGGGTCTCGGGCGATTGGCATCCAGCATGCGCTCGCGCTTCGCGGCATCTTCGCGCCGGGACTTGCTGAGCAGCTTGGCGGAGCTTTCTTTGCGTTGATGCGCGAGCTGCTCGAGCTTTCTCTCTTCATTGCGCTTGGTTTCGGCTTCCTCTTTCGATGCAGCAACCGCCCGCCCGGCTGTGACCAGGCGCAACTGCATCTCGCCTGTGGCAAGCATCGCCGGTCCGCTATGCAAGCCCTTCGCCATGTGTGCGGTAGCGCGAAGTTTGAGTATGCGCGCTTCTACATTCCGCAGCTTTGCGAGGCTGTTGTCTGCTTCAGCAAGTCGGGCCGTTGCAGCGCGATGTTCTGTCTTGCGTATCCGCATGATGCGGCCACGTCTGCGGGTAAGGCTGGTCATGTGCCAAACTCCTCCATCAAGGTTGCCTGTGATTGTGAAAAACTGCAGCTCGTCCCGGGCTTTTGGCGCAGAAAGTCCAGCATGGCTGGGCGCTGCGCAATTGCGTCGTCCAGCGTTTCGTCATTGCCTGGCGCATAAGCGCCCATCATCATCAGGTCATGGTTTTCGTCATAGCAGGAGGTAAGCTGGCGAAAGCGCGTAGCCGCTCTGATATGTTCTTCCGTGATAACATCGGGCATGATGCGGGAGAGCGATTTCGAGACATCGATGGCGGGATATACGCCCTGTTCGGCCATGCGGCGGGACAGGATGATATGTCCGTCGGTAATAGCACGGGCGCTGTCGACAACTGGATCCTCCAGATCGCCACCATCAGCCAGAACGGTGTATAGGGCGGTAATTGAACCGCCGGTTGTGCGATCAACTCCAGCGCGTTCAATCAAACGCGAAATAATCGCGAGCGCCGATGGCGGATAACCTTTCATGGTCGGCGGCTCGCGAAGCGAAAGGCCAATCTCCCGCTGCGCATGGGCAACGCGGGTCAAGCTGTCCACCATCAGGAAAACCCGTTTTCCTTCATTGCGGAAATATTCGGCAATGGCCGTGGCGCGCATCGCAGCGCGTAGCCGCAGCAGCGGGGGATGGTCGGCAGGAACAGCGACGACCACCGACTTGTTTTTGGCCTTGCCAAGCTTGGTTTCAACAAAGTCGCTGACCTCGCGGCTTCGCTCGCCGACCAGCGCAACCACGCTAACATCGCAATCGGCACCTGCCAGCATCTCGCCCATCAAGACGGATTTGCCGACACCGGAACCGGCCACGATCGCTATGCGCTGGCCTTCGCCCATCGTCAGCAGTGCGTTGATGGCGCGGATGCCGGTGTCGAATGGCTTTACCACGCGGCCACGGTTGAGCGGGTTTTCCTGTTTGCCGACGAGAGGCCATTTGAAACGGCTGACAATGGTGCCGCGTCCGTCCAGGACTTCTCCATTTGCGCCTATAACGCGGCCCAGCAAAGCCTGACCGCAGCTCACCATTTCCGCGCCGCCCAATGGCTCGACGCGTCCACCTGCGGCAAATGCCGTATCGTTTGAAAATGGCAGGATCAGTGCCTTATGCTGCCTGAAGCCAACAACTTCGCCGCGGACTTTTTCGCCATTGGCATCGGCAATGGCAACGGCGGTGCCCAGGGGCGCGGGAAACCCCGCTGCTTCCAACATCATTCCTTCATGCGCCTCGATCTCGCCTACGCGGCGCGGCGCGGCGTTGCCGATGTCCAAATGCATCAAAAGATTGTCTGCGGTCTTCAAAAGGCGGGTGCTCATCTCGCACCGCCTTTCAAACCGAGCTCTGCGGTCAGTTCGTCGAGATACAAACTATGGCCGCTTTCGACCCAGCCTTGCGAGCAATCAATCCGGATAGAACCACGCTCGGCATTCTTGTCTGCCATGAAATTGTGGCTCATCGTTTCGGTGTCGAGCAGCGCGATATCCTTTGGATGCATCCATACCGTACGGACAGCGTCGCATTCGGAAATGATGCTTACTGCTTCTGCGATTCGCTCTTCAAGCCAGGCCGCATCGGGCTTGAAATCGCCAACAATCTGACGGACCAATGTTTCCACGGTCTTTCCAATCAGCATGGCAAGTTCATCGCTTGCCTCGGGCTGCAGGGCGTTGGCGCTAGCGATCAGATTCCGAAGCTCGTTGCGTTCTTCGGCAAATTTTGCCTCGGCCCTTTCCATGCCCAGCGCGACACCTTGTTCGAAACTGCTTTTGTCTTGTTGCCGGGGTTCGGTCTCTGCATCTTGGCTTTTCGCATATGGTGCCGATTGTTTCTGTGGAAACATCGGTTGGAATTCGCTGCCATTCATGCTGGCCTGCGCGAGCGGTATCGTTTCGATGGAGATATCAGACATAGTCCTCGCCTCCGCCGCCAAGCTGGATTGTTCCGTCATTTGAGAGGCGGCGGGCAACCGCGATGACCGCTTTTTGCGCTTCTTCAACGTCGGAACGCTTGGATGGGCCGCGCTCTGCAATTTCGTCGCGAATGGTATCTGCAGCGCGGGCAGACATCGCGCTGAGCAGATGTTCGCTCAGTTCGTCGCTTGCACCTTTTAGAGCAAGGCTCAGCACATCGGATTCTACAGAACGCAGCACTTCGCCAACGCTCTTGCTGTCGAGTTCGAGCAGATTGTCGAAGATGAACATTTCATCTTCGATTCCTTGGCCCAGCTGCTTGTCGACCTTCTTGACCGACTTCAGGATCTTCTCGCCTTTAACCTTGTTCATGTTGTTTACGATTTTGGCAATGTCAGCCTTGCCGCCAATCGGAACGAGCGATTTCTCGCCGTCGCCACCAGTCTGTTGGGTCAGTATCTGTTCCAGATCTTCCAGCGCGGCCTTGGTAACTTTGGTCAGGCGCGCGGCGCGGTATACAAGATCAGTTTGAAGCGTTTCGTCCAGCTGCTCCAGAATGGGCGCGCCAATTCCGGGTTTGAGGACAGACAGGACGAGCGCGCCGACCTGCGGATGCTCAGCGACGAGAATCTTCTTGATGGCAGCAGGCTCCATCCAGCGTATCAGTTCCAGAGAATTGGCGCTGGATTGCGGGGCAATGGATGCGAGGATATTGTCAGCCCTGACATTGCCTAATGCCTCGGTCATCACATTGCGAATGCGCGGTTCCGCGCGAACGGCGAGCGCGGAGACGTCCCTGCAATGTTCAATGAAGCTGGAAAGCGCGCCCGATATCTGGTCTTCGCTCGCCTCGGATGCAGCAAACATCGCGGCACCCAGCCCCTTGACCTCGTCGGGATCGAAATGGCGGAGGATGTTCGCGGCATCCTCATCCTCCAGAAGCATCAACAATATAGCTGCTGCCGCCGAACCATTGACTTTGGGCTTCGTGGCCTGCTCGTCATTTCCCTCGATGTCGGTATCGATGTCAGTTGTCATCTTTCGACTCCTGCATCAACTGCCGCACGACCATCGCTGCGCGCTCGGAATCCTGACGGACAAAATGGCGCACCAACTCAGCCCGGGTCTCATAGCTAGGGGCCGCCTCGATCATCTCGAGCGTAACTTCGTCGGCGGGGCTTTTCTTTGCAGTGACGCTGCCGTCTTTGGTTGCTGAGAGCAGCTGCTGCTCAATAGTTTCGAGGCGTTCTTCCTTCCTGGCCTTGCGTTCTTTCAGGTTTTTCAGAACAGGACGCCCGACAAAAAACAGCAGGAGAATGGCTGCCAGAACGCCACCTACTTGCCGCAGCAAGGGCAACACCCATGGTTGATCCCACCAAGCGACTTCGGCTTTTGGCGTTTCGGTGAAGGCGGCGGAGGAGACGGCGACAACATCGCCTCGCTCGGCGTTGAATCCCACTGCGCCCTTGACCAGATTCTCTATTGATTTGACTTCTTTCGCGCTTCGGGCTTTGTCGCCTTTGGGCGTCCGCAGCGCAACGGCCACGGTCAAACGCTGGAGTCGACCAAAAGGTTGATGCGTAACGGAAATTTCCCGACCGACATCGAAGTTGCGAACATATGTCTCATTGGCCAAACCACCATTCTGACCATTATTCTGGCCGCCTTCCGGTCGCTGGTCGGCCACCTGTGTTTCTTCAGGAATCTGGTTTGCGAGCGCACCCGGTATTCCGACGGCTTCCTGATTCGCTGCGTTGGCCTGGCGCGAGCGATTGCCCTCTTCGCGCCGCAACGCCCGGTCATTTTCTGGGTAGGTCTCGCGGGTAGACTGACTTTCCGAAAAGTCGACGATTGCACTGACTTCCGCGGTGTAGTTCCCCGCGCCTACGATAGGCGACAACAGATTGTTGAGTGCCTGCCGATAGCGCTGTTCAACCTGCATCTGCATTTCGAAATTGCGGTTCGCACCATGCTTGCCATCTTTCTGCGACAGCAGGGCACCGCTCTGGTCAATGATCGATACTTGTTGCGGTGACATGCCTGGCACCGATGAAGATACAAGATGGCCTATGGCTCGCACCTGTCCTTCGGAAAGCGAGCGTCCGGAAAAAAGCGTCAGCATCACGGATGCCGCCGGTTTTGAATTCTTCCGCACAAAGGCGCTCGGCTCCGGCGTTGCCAGATGCACGCGGGCCGATTGCACTGCATCGATCGCTTCGATTGTGCGGGAGAGATCAGCTTCGCGCGCACCGCGCAGCGTTTCCCCTTCCACTGCCCGGCTGGAGCCCATGGGCAAGGATGAAATCAGGGCATCGCCGCTGGGGGCTGCTTTTGGCAAGCCCTGGCTGGCAAGCATCATGCGCGCGCGGTGGAGCTTGTCTTCATCAACCTGGATGCCGCCTGTTGCGCTGTTGAGCGAATAGTCAATGCCTGCAGATTGCAAGGCTTCGGCAATGGCTCCCTTGTCGCTTTCGCTCAACCCTTCGTAGATGGGGATTTGCGCGGGAGCCTGCATGGCCCACCAGACCGCACCTGCAGCAGAAACAGTGCCAAGCAAAAGTATGAAAGGCAGCGCCTTTTGTACCGCGGCCTGCATTCCGAAAGCCTTCAGCCTGTCGATGCCTGCGCTCAAGGTTTCGCCACCTGGCTTCGGGGCGCCCACTACCGCGACATTTCCATCTGGGGGGAGAATTTCTTGTGCGGCCATAGGTTACACCGGCATATTCATGATGTCGCGGTAGGCCGTCAGCAGCTTGTTGCGCACCTGCAATGTGGCCTCGAAACCGATCGAGGCTTTCTGCCGTTCCACCATCACCTGGACAATGTCGTTGGTATCTCCCCGCTCATAAGCGGCTGACAGCGCGCTCGCCTTGCCTTGTTGTGCACTCACCGATTTTAGCGCATCGACCATCGTCTTGCCGAAGTCGCCGCTGCTATCTTCTTTCAACGCTGTCGGAGCAGCGCCGGCTTGGGAACCCGCTGCCTTTTGCAGGGCGCTGTTCTGGCTCAATATGGAAGAGCGCATCTGCAACAGCCGTGCTTGATCGATGGTTGACATCGTTTTGGTCCTGTTTCGCATCAGGCGGGATTGCCTGCGCAAACAACAAAGCAAATGGCGTGCCAGTTTTTCGGCGCAAGCCTAAGCAACTGTTATATATAGATTAATATGCAGACCTGCCCTGCAGCGCCAAAAAAATGACACGGCAGACTATAAACTATCGATAGGTGCCGCCGTTTCTGGTCATGAGGGCGCTCAACTTTCCGGGCGGCCTGCAAGGCACAATGCCAGAAAGGAAATGAAATGACTGTAATCAACACTAATGTGAGCGCGCTTCACGCCCAGAACAGCTCGCGTATGGCTAACAAAATGCTCGGAAATGCGATGGAACGCCTGTCCAGCGGAAAGCGTATCAATACCGCAAAGGACGACGCGGCTGGTCTCGCCATTGCAACGCGGATGGATGCACAGGTACGCGGCCTCAACCAGGCAGTACGCAATGCGAATGACGGCATCTCGCTGGCCCAGACGGCAGAAGGTGCCATGGGTGAAATCTCGAACATTCTGGTGCGTATGCGTGAACTGGCCGTTCAGTCTGCAAACGGCACTTCAGCTGCTTCTGATCGCACTGCAATTCAGGCAGAGGCCACTGCATTGCTCTCACAGATCAACGATATTGCTGGACGGACTGATTTCAACGGCACCAACCTGCTCAACGCTGCTGGCACCTTTGCCATCCAGACGGGAGTAGACTCGGGCCAGACGGTAGACATTGCCTTTGTCGCGATGAACGCCACCGGCCTTGCAGTCAACACTGTCGATCTCTCCACCGTTGCCGGCGCAAGTACAGCCATGGGCCTGATTGATACTGCCATTGACACGGTCGCAACCCAGCGTGCCAATGCTGGTGCTGCCCAGAGCCGTCTGGAAGCTACTGTCAACAATCTGACATCGACTGCCACAAATCTGACGGAAGCACGGTCGCGTATTGAAGATGCTGATTTTTCGGCAGAATCGACCAAGCTCGCCGCGGCACAGATTTTGAGCCAGGCTTCGAATGCCATGCTTGCCCAGGCCAACCAGAGCCAGCAAGGCGTCTTGAATCTGCTCCGTTAGTTAAGACCAAGATTCAATTTAAACTGAGAAAGCCCCCGGTACACGCTTATCGGGGGCTTTCTCTATGTCTTGGCGACAAAAGAGCTCTGGCATCACAGAAATAGGCTTGCATATATTTTATTATCAACTAGCGCCAAAATGGCGGAGTCGCATTGTGAATGATGACGAGATATCTAGGCTGAGATCGCTTCTTGGGTCGGCATTGTCGTCGATTGATGACTCTCAGGAAAAGGCCAACGCTGTTCTGTCAGATTTGCTGCGTGCAATTCTGCAGCTTCGCAGGATTCGCAACAACTGTTTCCCGGAAGGGTACTTTGCCGACACGGCATGGGATATACTTCTGGATCTTTATGAGGCTCGAACTGAGAACCGGCTTTTGTGCACAACGTCTCTTGCGGTAGACTCCAAAACGCCCTTGGCGACGGTTCTTCGGTATCTCAAAAAATTGGAAGATGATGGATTCATCATCCGCTACAGGGATTCGGTCGATCGCAGGCGTACGATGGTGGAATTGACGGATCAGGGTGAAAAAGTAATGGGCCGGGTTTTTTCCAAGACCGTTTTTTCAGGGCTCGGCGAGTTGGCCGCACAGGATTCCGCCGCGGAGAGAGTTGCCAAAATAGCGCTGACGAAATAGCAGCTATATTCGGAGCGTTCGGCCAAAACTCACTTCTCATTATCAACCAATGTCATTGCTTCGGTGATGCGTATTGCAACGAGATCCAGTTCGAGCTGATCAGCCAAATCCAGAGATTCTTTCAGGCGTTCGATCAACTCCTGCAGCTCTTCCTTTTGCGGATTGTTCATCCCGATATCCTAAAGTCGTACTTCGCGGCGAGTCCGATAAGCAAGAGTTTCCTATGAACGCAACGACATTAACCAAAACCCAACGAGATATGAAACAATTTTGTTGGCCAGGCCCATGGCTAAAAAGCGCGCAGCACTTCAAATATATATCATATACAGTTTTTTCTTTTGAAGAAAATAACTGGTATGTCATCCAATACAAAAAATTACATAGCTCCAGCCGCATATAAAATTGTAAAATTCCCATAAAGCTCTGGCGAGCCAGGCCGTCCTTATAGTTAACACGCGCAAAGCGATGGCTGGCAAATGGTTCAAAGAATATCTCGAATGTTAAGAAAATGGGTTGGACTCTCGCAAGGAGAGCCCGCGAAGCAACGTCAGGAAAGGCGTCTGCCATCCATGGCATCCTTCCATCTGGTCGGGGATTTTCTCGAACGCCATGCTATCGATCCCAACCCAACAAACTTTGAATTGGTTTACAGACACCAGGTTTCGAGAGAGTCCGGCCTGGACCATATCATCAACAGCCTTATCGCAAATGATGTTCTAGAGGGGAGTATTCCCGAAAGTGCTGACGTTGCTTTCGACGCCGAACTAAGTGAAATTGCGGATTTCGCAACCACGCAACTGGAAGCAATCGAGGTTATCCTTGAACGCTCCAAAAGTGAGGCCAAAGGCTACGGCACCGCACTCGAAAAGGAGGCGCGAGGTGTCGAGAATAGTGGTGTTCCGGGTAAATTTGTTGATAGCCTCGTCAAATTGACGAGAACGATGATCAGCAAAACCAAAGAGGCGGAAGAGGAATTGAATTCGCGCAAGGCAACGATGAATGAGCTGCAGAACTCTCTCGCCGAGGCAAGGGTTCGGGCGGATACAGATGCTCTGACCGGGCTTTCAAACCGCAGGGCCTTTGAGCGCGAGCTTGGCGCAGCCTGTGAACGGGCAAATTTCGGAGAAAAGCAATTGTCATTGGCAATATGTGATGTTGATCACTTCAAGTCGATTAACGACAGGTTTGGTCATGTGACCGGCGACAGGGTGCTCCAACTGGTTGGAGACATATTGCGAACCCATTGTCTGGATCAGGGCAAAATCTTTCGATTCGGTGGAGAGGAGTTTGTCATCTTGTTTGAGGGTCTGGAGGTCAAGGAGGCCAATGCATTGGTGGACAGGACCAGACGAGACCTGGCGTCGCGAAAAATTGTCAAGAAGGAAACAGGCGAAGAGTTAGGTGCCATCACATTCTCCGGTGGGATATGTGACTATACTACCGCGTCGTCGCCTGAAGAGATGCTAAAGCTGGCTGACAAATCGCTCTACCGGGCCAAAGCCAATGGTCGAAATATCATTTTGACGGCCTAGTTTAGGCGGAACATACTTCGTCAACCAAACCCTCGGATCGAATGCTCTTGGCCGGACGTTATGATCGATCCATGCTTTGTTCAGAAGCCGTGTTTTGCTCAGATCCGTCCAGCGGTTGGCAAAAGCCCATTTGCATATGGCCGCGAATCGCCTGCAGGAAATCCTCGCAAAAAATGCGATGAACCGTTTCCTTGGTTGTGTCTTTCCGTTATAGGAGGGGCTTCCGAAAGGTAGCTCCATGGAAACAAAAATTGAGAGCCTAAGTGACAAGGAGCGCGAAGTCCTGAGATTGTTTGCGCGCGGCTTCGACGTGAAAAGCTCTGCCGTTGAACTGGATGTAAGCCATTATACGGTAACAGAAAGGCTGCGGTCTGCGCGTAACAAGCTTGGTGTGACAAGCAGCCGGGAAGCTGCTCGCCTTCTATCGGAAATGGAAAACCGGAATAACAGATTTTCTGTAAACAGATTAAGTGGAGTTGCCTCCGAGGCATTTCCAGCAGCAAAAACATCTCCGCCCGATAAGGGTATTCGCGGCAGGCAAGAGGCTGCGGGCAACATGATGAAACAGGGGCAGGCGGCCTTTATGCTTTCCCCAGAGCACCGCCCGCTCATGCAAAGTCTGCCATTACGTAAACCGGGGGAGGTCTCAAATCCGCTAACCAGACAGCAGAGGTTAATGGCGATATTGGAGGTTTCCACCAAGCTTGCCGGACTGTTTGCTCTCGTTTGTCTGATTGCCTTTCTGTTTGAGCAGATTGTTTAGGGGCATTTGATCTCATCCCAATCAGTTGGTTGGCCTAATAACTGGGTCCTTGGAGATCAAAAATGTTAAATGAACGTCTGGAAATAGCGCGGCCTTTTGCAGCAAAAATAAAATCTGCCGAAACGAGCATGAATGCTTCGCTTGCAACGATAGCCGAAATGCTCGTGGAAATCCCCTCGGCGCGTGAGAAGATGCAAGGCAAAATACCGCTGGACACCGGTGCTGATGCAGCAGAGGCCTTGGCTCAGGCAGCTTTGACAGCCGCACAGAGCTATAAGCAACTCGTGGCTGCGCATAAGCATCTGGCGGAAGATCGCGGAAGAATGGGCCTGAATGTTGTGTCCATTGGCGATTGGGGCGACTGCCCAGAGATTCTGCAGGCAGACCAAGAAGACCAGGTAGCGAAATTGCACGTCGCCTGATCTTCGAAATGGAAGGCTGTCTCGTTCCGTGGTAGCCTTCCAAGCTATGGAGTACCGGTTACAGATTTTCACCGCTCTGTTTGTGATGAGCATGATCTACGCGCTTTGGAAAGGCGGCTCTCCTGAGCGTGTCGCGGCTGCGGTATTGATAACCGGCTCCTTGGCAACAATTCTATTTCAAAGTTCACCAAGCCAACGTTTTAACGATTTTGAGTTTGGCATTTTTGTTGCCGACCTGTTGGTTTTTGCGGGCTTTGTATTGTTGAGCTTGAACGCAGAAAGATACTGGCCGATATGGATGTGCGCATTGCAGGCTATACAGACGATTTCGCATCTGGCGGATGCCTTTCTGGTGATAACCGATCCGCTAGTTTACCAGATACTGACAGCCCTCTGGGTCTATCCGATGTTGCTGCTGCTGGTCACAGCAACATGGCGGCACCAGCAGCGGATAAGGCTGCACGGGAAAGACAACTGCTGGAGCAGCTTTTCAGCCTCATATCCATAGAGGCACCCGGGCGGCAGGTGCGTCAGCTGCTGGATGATTTTGGCGGCTTTGCCGAGTTATTTGCAGCTGATGCCCTGCCAACCAAGTTTGGCCCGAAGGTGCAAAAACTCTTCGGTTTGCTGCGTCCGATTTTTGAAGAGGTGCTTAGGGATAAAATAAGTAGTCGACCGCTGGTATCGAACAGCAAGGATTTGCTCGATTTCCTGCGGTATCGGATCGGCCAGGAGGATGTTGAAGTGCTGCTTGCGCTCTTCCTGTCTTCGAACAACAGGTTGTTGTCAGACATGATCTTGTCTCGAGGTACCGTAAATGAAATGGCGGTTTTCCCGCGCGAGGTTCTAAAGCATGCGATCAGGGCTGACGCCACTGCGCTCATCCTTGTTCACAACCATCCATCAGGCAATCCGTTGCCGAGCGAGTCCGATATCCACGTCACTCTGGATATTAGGGCAATCTGCGAAGTGGCAGGCATTTCTCTGCATGATCATTTGATCGTCACAGAATCCGCCATGTTCAGTTTTCGTCAGGAGGGAATACTTTGATGAAAGAAGGGGGCGAAGGGGAGCTATTTTTGTGGAGGAGGAAAAAGAAGCAGCTAACGGAAGATTTGGGCCTTGATCTTTTTGCGGACACTGCCCTTGATGTCCTCATAGACATTGCGCTGTCCTCCCAAAATGGCTCTGCTTCAATGGACCGCCTGCAGGATAGCACCGGTTTGTCGACACCGGTGCTTGCAAGATACATCGCAACTTTTGAGAAGCGAGACCTGGTTGAGTGTAGTCAAACAAACGAATCTATCGAAGTTACGAACCGTGCAAAACGTCTGCTTGGTCTGTGATGTCCATTCGGCCTTCCTATCAAACACAAAACTTTCAGGAGCCTTGTTCCTTTGCGGTCAGCGTCTTCGTGAGAAGGTTCTGAGCCGTGGCGGCACGATAGATTGCCACGAAGTCTACCGCAATTTTGCGGGCCGTGATCCCGATGTGAAATCATGCTCGCTTATCTTGGACTCATTCGCGAGGATGAAACTGCCGAAAGCGACGATCCAGCTTCAGAGTAGACGTCTTTCGGCCAGGGCCATCTGTCAGTCAGGGCAGGATTTGGTTTGGGCAAAAGCCTGCGAGCCCAGTTTTGCCTTGCGGCGCGGTGGCGCTGGACCTGGCAGTTTCCCATTTGCAATAATCCACCGTCTGGTTAATGCTGGAACCGACATTCACCGGTGGGAGGGGTAAGACAAATGCGGCGGCTGAGTGAGCGATGGCATCTGGCTTTGATCATTGGTATCATGTTTCTAAGCTTAGGCTTGGCGAGCTCTGCCTTTGCCCAGGATAAAGGGAAGAAAGAATCCAATGCTCTGTCATCCTTGCCGCTCAGGCTGATCGGTCCGGCCTATCCCAGCGGGCGCATCTCGGATTTTGCTTTCTTTCCGGGCGGTCATCACCACTATCTCGTTGCGACCTCATCGGGCGGTCTTTGGGTGACCAAGAATGCCGGTACGACATGGACGCCGATTTTCGACAAGGAAGGTTCCTATGCCATTGGTGTGGTGGAAATAGCACCTTCCGATCAAAAGACCATTTGGGTCGGAACGGGAGAAAACAATGCACAGCGTTCGGTGGCTTTCGGCGACGGCGTTTATAAATCGACAGATGGCGGCAAGACGTGGAAGAATATGGGGCTGAAAGATTCGGGCCATATCAGTCAGATATGGATCCACCCCGAAGAACCGGACACGGTTTTGGTGGCGGCGCAAGGACCATTGTGGAGCGATGGCGGCGATCGCGGACTCTATAAGACTACCGATGGTGGCGCCTCTTGGAATAAGATTCTGGACATTGACGAGCATACCGGAATCAACGAATTTGTAGTCCATCCCGATAACTTCGACTTGATTGTTGCATCATCCTATCAGCGCAGGCGACATGTGTGGGTGCTGATCAATGGCGGGCCGGGATCGGGCATCCATCGCACGACCGATGGCGGGGAGACTTGGTCTGAAGTGAAAGCCGGCATGCCAAAGGACGATATGGGACGGATCGGTCTGGCTATGGCTCCGTCCAACCCTGACATGCTCTATGCGATCATCGAGGCGCAGCCCAAGGAGCAGGGCGTTTTTCGTTCATCCGATTTCGGGCAGAATTGGGTGAAAAGGTCGGGCCATATGACCACGAGCCCGCAATATTATAATGAACTGGTGGTCGACCCCAAGGATGAGAACATCCTCTATTCCCTCGACACATTCTCGAAACGTTCAAAAGACGGGGGCAAGACTTTCACCGATCTCGGCATCGATCACCGTCACGTCGATGATCATGCTTTATGGATAAACAGGCATAATACCGAACATCTCATTATGGGCGGCGATGGCGGAATATATGAAAGCTGGGATGGCGGCGAGCTTTGGCGGCATGTCGACAATCTGCCTATCGTGCAATTTTACCGGATCCAGCCGGATAATGCGACGCCCTTCTACAATGTCTGTGGGGGCACACAGGACAATAACTCGCTGTGCGGTCCGTCACGCACAACGCTGAAACACGGTATAACCAATTCGGACTGGCATATCGTTCTGGGCGGCGATGGTTACAAGCCGCAGATCGATCCGCGCGATCCCAATATTGTGTATACGCAATATCAGTATGGCGGGCTGGCCCGCTATGACCGTCGCACGCAGGAACGCGTCTTCCTGACACCGCAGCCGGAATCAGGAGAACCGGCGTATAAGTGGAACTGGAACACACCGCTGCTTATCAGCCCCCATAACCCTGATCGCATCTATTATGCGGCAGAATATCTTTTCGCGTCCAATGATCGCGGCAATTCTTGGCAAAAGATTAGTCCGGACCTGACGCGGCAGCTGGATCGCAACGCTCTGGAAGTGATGGGCAGGGTCTGGAGCGTGGACGCCATAGCAAAGAATGATTCGACCTCGATTTTCGGGGCCGCGATCGCGCTGAGCGAGAGTCCTCTCGTAGAAGGCCTGATCTATGTCGGCACCGACGATGGCGTCATTTCTGTGACTGAGAATAATGGCGACAGCTGGCGGCGTCTGACACGCGTGGGCGGTGTGCCGGACATGACGCTCGTGGAGGATATCATCACCTCCACTCATTATCCTGATGTCGCCTATGCGGTGTTCGACAATCATAAGCGGGGTGATCACAACCCCTATGTCTATCGTTCGGATGACCGCGGCCGGTTATGGCGGCCCATTGCAGGCGATTTGCCCAAATGGGGTGCGGTTCACACAATAGCCGAGGATCATGTTGATCCAAATTTGCTATTCGTCGGCACAGAATTCGGCTTGTTTTACAGTCAGAATGGCGGGGGGAACTGGCATAGGCTGAAGACCAATTTCCCAACGATCGATGTGCGGGATATCGAGATCCAACGGCGCGAGAATGACCTTGTCGTTGGCACTTTCGGGCGCGGCATCTACGTGCTTGATGACTATACTCCGCTGCGAACAAAAGCGAATGTTGTCAAAAGTGCTGAGGCAACCTTGTTCCCGGTGCGTGATCCCTGGCTATATGTCGAAGGTGATTTGTGGGGCACATGGGGCGGTGCGAAGGCGTTTAATGGCGACAATTTCTGGTATGCGGAAAACCCGCCATTTGGCGCGACGTTTACGTATGTTCTGAGCGAAGGATTGGAAACGCGCGCTCAGGCTCGCAGGAAAGCGGAGCAGAAGGTCGAGAAAGCAGGCGGCGACACGCCTTATCCGTCCTGGGAAGCGCTGCGCGCAGAGGATCGTGAGGACCAACCTGCCATATTGCTAACGATAACCGACGATAGCGGCAAGGTCGTTCGCCGGATAACGGGCCCTGTTACCAAGGGGCTGCACCGGGTCGCCTGGGATCTGCGCTATCCCGCGCCCGATCCGGCGCAGCTGAAGCAATCGGAAGGTTCGCTTTTTGGCGGCCCGCCGGTTGGGCCGCTGGTCCTGCCCGGCAGATATAAAGTGGCGCTTGAAAAGCGGATCGATGGCGTGGCCACCCCGCTTTCAGCACCGCAGCGCTTTACAGTAAAATCGCTGGAAAACAGCCCGGAAATTGCGCAAAATCGCGCCGAAGTGCTCGCGTTTCAGAAGGAGACGGCAGACCTGGCGCGCGCTGTGACAGGGACTGGTGCAGCCTCGCGCGAATTGCGCAATCGCCTGGCGCATCTCAAGGTCTCAGTCGAAGCGCTGTCATTACCGAATGAAAACCAGCGAGCCGAGATTCAGCAGATTGAGGCTATTCTGGATCAGACGGATGTTGCTCTGTTTGGAGATCGAACCTTGAGCAGCCGCAACGAACCGGCACCTTTCTCGGTTTCCGCTCGCATTGGCCAAATTCGCGGTTGGGGTTGGTCCCACCAATCCCCGACAACCGGCTCTGACCAGGCTGCATTAGCGACGGCAAGGCAGGAGTTCTCTTCCGCGCAAAGCCAGCTTCGCAATGCGGAATCGCGGATTGAGGCGTTGGAGGATGAACTGGAGCGGCTGGGCGCGCCGTATACGCCCGGTAGTGGCGTACCTAGCGTGCCTGAATAGGGGGCATTTTCGTCTGGGCAGAGGCGCAACGGCGGTATGTCATTTTGGTGCAAACACGCAGAGCTTGTTCCCGTCCGGGTCTCGCACATAGGCGACATAGTGTGTACCCTCCCGCAGGCCCGGCTCTCCCGCATCCGTTCCGCCGTGTGAAAGGGCAGCAGCGTGAAAGGCGTCTACGGCAGCGTGATCGTTTGTTTCGAAGGCCAGCATGGTTCCGTTACCATGGGTGGCGGCTTGGCGATCGAACGGCGGTGTAAGGCACACTTTTGAACGTTCGCCTTCGCGGCCATATCGGGTCCAGTTGGCTTCAGTGCTTTCTCTTGCGCCACCGATTGCACCGAAAACTGCATCATAAAATGCAATGGACCGCTCCATATCGTTGGTACCAAGCGTGGAATAAGCAATCATTTGGCGAAACCTTTGATTACAATGACAATCATACTCGCAAAAGAGCGATGCTCTATTGACTAGGATTCCCGGTTCGCGCTGCGTTTCTTGCGTCGGCGCATGCGTGGAAGCAGAAACAAATAGATTCCGGTACCCCACATGATAATGAGCAAGATTCCGGTTGGGAGGAAGATGTAGAGTTTAACCCCATCTGAGAAAAAAGATCCATCATGTATGCTTTCGATCAGGTCTGATCGACGATAGGCAACATTGAGTACCTCGGCAGTTTTGGTATCGACCTGCACTTCCCAGCCCGAATGCGCGCGGATTTTGGCAATCCCCTTGTCAACACGGAGATCGATGCGATCAATATCGGACCATTTGGCGATGCCAGCCTCTGGATGATGGCGAACACTGGTAAGCATTTGCTCAAATGAGGCCGCCGGGATCTGCTCAGATACGACTCCACGGCTTGTGGATGGCTGGATCCACTCTACCTCTTTTTTGAGCATCAAGAATATACCTGCCGCAAAGATAATCCCGGCAGGCAGAAACACCACAAGCGAGAGCCAATAGTGAATCTGGCGCAGCAGGCGCTTGAGATTCATGGGCTTATGGAATCTTTGCGCCGGGGACCCACGGCGCGCCTGCAGCTTCCAGTTCAGCCTCAAAGGTCGGGACCGTGGTTTCGATGAGAGTCTCCAACTGGTTGCGGATCGCGGCAAATTCCGACTGCGCATATCCGAATTGTTCGCGGTGCGTTTGGGTTGGGCCATAGGTCGAACCAAACAAGCCGGTTTGGATCTTTCCTAAACGACTGCGGACGGTTGGCTGTGTCCGTTCGAACAGTGCATTGCGCGCCGGGTTGCCGTTTAGTGTCTCATCCAGCCTGTTCACCTCATCACGAATTGCCTGCAGGCGGTTATCAAGCATCGTTGGATCGCCGCCTTGCGCGCGTTCGACCGCGACAGCCAACAGCCCGACCTTCTTTTTCAAATCGGCCAGAGTCCTCGTAGTGGCTGTGACAGAACGGTCAAATGCCGAGATTTGCGCCCAGAATTCGGCTGCATCGGCTTGCGGCGGTAAAGCGCCATCGCGCAAAGGTTTCACTGTAAAGCTCTGAGGTCCGACAAGCTCGGTTGTCTGGCCGCGCACGCGCTTGGACAATGAAACCGTATATTGACCGGGCGTAACGAGATAACCCGATGGCTCATCTTCGCCTTTCGGGGTTGGTTTCGCATCGCTGCTGTCCGGGAATCGCAGATCCCAATTGACGCGGTGAAAGCCCTTCTTGGCCGGGCCTTTGATACGGCGCACCACATTATTGTCGGCGTCCCGCACCGTAAGCCAAACTGTCGGTCCGGTTTCTTGCAATTCTGCAGTTATAGCCGGGAAACCCGGGAACGGTGTGTCGCGCCCAGCTTTACTCAGGGGTTTCTCGCGTTTTTGACGGATCTCTTTCAGCGATGGAATATCCTCGGCAAGATAATAGGTGAAATTCGCACCAAAGGGCGGGTTGGGCGCGCGGAAATAGCCATCGCCCTGCGCCCCACCTTCCGAGAAAGCCAGCGGATGTTGTTCGATGTACCAAAGCGCATCACGGCCAGGCGGGAAGAGCATTGCTTCATTGTTCAGGCTCGCTTCGTTCAAAGTACGAAGTGGAGATATATCGTCTACGATAAAGAAGCCGCGCCCGAAGCTTGCTGCAACCAGATCATCTTCACGCCGCTGGATGGTGACATCGCGGAACGAAATGGTAGGAGCATCGCCTTTGAACTTGACCCATTTGCGCCCACCATCGAGAGTGAAGAAAAGCGCAAACTCCGTCGCAGCAAAAAGCAGGTTCGGATTTTTGTGATCCTGCACAACACGCCAGACGAGATGACGGTCGGGTATATTGCCAGCAATATTCGTCCAGCTGCGTCCGCGATTGGTGCTTTTGAGCAGATAGGGTTGGAAGTCGCCATATTTGTGATTGTCGAGCGCGACATAGACCGTGTTTTGATCGAACAGATCCGCGCGGATATCATTCACGTAGGCCGTTGACGGGACGCCGGGCAGCGAACTCGTCTCTATCCGGCGCCAATTGGCACCGCCATCTTCGGTCACCTGGATAAGGCCGTCATCTGTCCCCACATACAGCAGGTTTTCATTGAGCGGAGACTCGCCGATATTGGCGATCGTATTGTATTGAGACATGGCGAGCAGGTCCCAGCCCGCATCCCAGCTCCATTTGCGCCCCTGAACCGGCAATTGCAGCCTATCCTGATTGCGCGTGAGGTCGCCAGAGATTGCCCTCCAGCTGTCGCCGCGATCATCAGAGCGCCACAGCCTTTGCGAAGCGTGATAGATGCGCGTGGGTTGATGCTGGCTCACCAGGATCGGGGCATCCCAGTTCCAACGGGGAATATCATCGCCCGGCGCTGGTTGTGGCTGAATATGCACGACTTCGCCGGTAATGCGGTCGACTCGCGCCAGATTCCCCTGCTGCCACTGGGCATACATGATGTTCGGATTGCCGGGCTCTGTTGCCGACTGATGGCCGTCTGCAAACAGGGTAATGAACCAGTCGTCATTGCGAATGCCATGGCGATTGTCGGTCCGCGACGGACCACCTTGGGAGTTATTATCCTGCGTGCCGCCGTAGACGAAATAGAATGGTTCAGCATCGTCAACTGCCACTTTGTAGAACTGGGTAACCGGCAGATTGCTGATGAAGCGCCATGTCTTGGTGTGATCATAGCTCTCGTACAATCCTCCGTCGGAACCAAACAGCACATATTCCGGATCGTCGGGGCGGAACGCAATGGCGTGGTCGTCGACATGCTTGACCTTGTTGTTCAGGCCGCTCCATGTCTTGCCGCCATCGTTTGAGATTTGCGTGGTGTTGGAAACCAGGTAAATGAGATCAAACTTATGCGGATTGGCGTAGAGTTCCTGATAATAATGAGGGCCAGTGCCGCCGCCTACGGCGTCCGACATCTTGGTCCAGCTCGCCCCGCGGTTGGTTGATTTCCATACCCCGCCCGCGCGGCGGTCAAGCTCGATTGCAGCATAAAGCACATCTGGCCGCATCGGCGAAAGCGCAAGGCCGATCTTTCCCTTGTTCCCTTTGGGCAGGCCGGTCTTCAGTTCATCCCAGGTCTCTCCGCCATCTTCTGATTTCCAAAGACCAGTTTCGGGGCCACCGCCGACATAAGCCGCGACAGTGCGATGGCGCTGCCACAAAGCCGCATAGAGCCGGTCAGGATTACGGGGATCGATGATAAGATCGGTAGCACCGGTGTATTTGCCGGAGGAGAGGATTTTCTCCCATGTCTCACCGCCGTCGGTGGTCTTGTATACGCCGCGCTCGCCACCCGGTGACCATAGCGGCCCCTGTGCAGCAACCCACACTGTGTCGGGATCTTCGGGATGGACAATGATCTTGGAAATCCGCTCGGATGCCTTGAGACCCTTTTTCTGCCAGGTCTTGCCGCCGTCATTTGAAAGGTAGATTCCATCGCCGAAGCCGACATGGCGTCCGCCGACATTTTCACCGGTGCCGACCCAAATCCGATTGGGGTCGGATGGATCCAGGCCCAGCGCTCCGATTGAATAGGAGCCTTGCCCATCAAACAGTGATTTCCATGTCGTGCCCGCATTTTCTGTTTTCCAGACGCCGCCAGACCCAACCGCTACATACCAGGTGGCCGGATCATCTTGGACAATTGCGATATCTGCGATGCGCCCAGACATGAAGGCTGGGCCAATGCCGCGCAGCTTGAAAGCTTCGAAGGTTTTGCTCGATAGCGGAGGCTGTTCTTCATTCTCGTCCGATTGCGCAATGGCGGCGCTGCTCAAACCTATTGTCGCAATCACCCCTATCAGGAATTTTAACAAGGCCATCCGAATTCCTCCCCAAGAATCGATGAATTCCGCGAAGGTCCTAAATCTTCGGCCATTCGCAATACCCAACCGATCAACCGGTTACATTACTAGACAAAGGTCATTTCTGGCTCTCCTTCCGGTCCTGTGTCAAGTCAATCATTCGAGACTCCTTCGCCTGTCCCGCCCTCGTGGGGCCGCCGCGGTTACACCGCCAAGCTGTAAAGTTTCAATCGGTGGCTTTGACGGTACCGGTCAGAGCTCCAATTTGGTCCTCTTATTTGGTCCTCTTAATAGCCAAGCGACTGCAGCACCTCGCGCGTATGTGCTCCAGGTGGCGGCATTTCGCAATCATCATGCAGGCGCGCGCCATTCATGGTGATGGGCAGCGCCGGCAGTTTCGTCAGGGTGCCGCCGGGCAATCTTACATTCTCAAGGCCTCGCCCGGCCTCCAGATGCGGGTCATCGAACATGTCCTGCGGTCGGGATATCGGCGCGAATGGTATGCCGCTGCCCTCCAGTTTTCCGGTCAACTCTTCGCAGGAGAAGCCTGCTGCCAGATATCTTATTTGCGGCATGATCCGGTCGCGCGGCCACGCTGCGCTTGAGGTCTTCGACTCGCACACAAATTCGGATACTCATACCTTCGCGGTTGAACAGATGCCTGTCTCTTTCGCCACGTTAGTTCGCAGCCTGCAATACAATAATTTCAATCTCTCTCTAGATTTGTCCGGACAAATTGCTCAGAGCTAATTTTGACGCAGGTTGATAACAGGCAATATGGCGGCTTTCACCAGTTTCCTTTTTTGTTCCGGCGAGCAAGCGGGCGGCGCGCTCATTCGCCACAAGGGTCAGATGCTGGAAGCGCCGGTTGTCAAACGCTATAGGCAGATACCGGCTTCGATATAGAGACCTCGGAAGACAAAAAAGGAAACGCCCGATGCGAGATGGAGTGATTGAAATCGAACCTGGACGATACCGGGAAACCTACGGCCGCTATTATGAGGAATTCAATATTGGCGATATCTATGAGCATCGCCCCGGACGCACCATTACAGAAACCGACAATACCTGGTTCACTCTGCTGACCATGAATCAACACCCATTGCATTTTGATTTTGAGTTTGCGGCAAAAACCGAATTTAAAAAGCCGCTTGTGGCATCACCGCTGACGGTAGCGATCATGACCGGCCAGAGCGTTTCGGATGTCAGCCAGAAAGCCGTCGCCAATCTGGGCTGGACTGACATCCGCATGCTGAAACCGCTCTTTGCAGGCGATACGCTCTATTCGGAATCGGAAGTTCTTGAAAAGCGCGAGTCAAAGAAACGGCCCACACAAGGAATTGTGACGATCAAGACGATTGGAAAGAATCAACATGGCGAGGTGGTATGCGATTTTGTCCGCACCATGTTGATTTGGAAAAAGGGCCACGGCCCGATGGAAAGCTGAAGGAACTGATTGATGGCTACTGCCCCTGAAACCATCCACACGCCAATGAGCGTGGAAGAAGAAGAGGCGCTGCTCGATGCGATCCAGAAATGGATCGACAAGGAGGTGCGCCCGGTTGTGCAGAAATACGACCATGCCGATGAATGGCCGGCGGAGATCGTCGAGCAGATGAAGGAAATGGGCCTGTTCGGTGCGACCATCAGCCAGCAGTATGGCGGGCTTGGTCTGTCTGCCGTCACCTATGCGAAGATCGTGGCGCTGATCTCCTCCTACTGGATGGCGATCACCGGAATCTTCAATTCGCATCTGATCATGGCCTGCGCCGTCGAACGTTTCGGCACGCCTGAACAGAAGGCCAAATGGCTGCCGAAATTCGCCACGGGAGAAATTCGCGGCGGCCTTGCGCTGACCGAACCCAATGCCGGGACCGATTTGCAAGCCATCCGGACAGTGGCCGAGCGAGGCGTTGACGACTATGTGATCAATGGCACCAAGACCTGGATATCCAATGGCATCAAGGGTGAGTGTTTTGCGCTTCTGGTCAAAACCGATCCGAAGGCCGATCCGCGATACAATGGCATGAGTCTGATGATCGCACCCAAGGGCGAGGGCTTCACCACCGGCAAGAAGTTCAAGAAACTTGGCTATAACAGCATCGACAGTGCCGAGCTGATTTTCGACAATTATCGCATCCCCGCCGAAAATCTGATTGGCGGCGTGGAAGGACAGGGTTTCTTTCAGGCGACAGGCGGTCTGGAGCTTGGCCGGATAAATGTTGCTGCCCGCGGCGTCGGAATTTCAGAGGGCGCATTGCGCTTGGCAACCGAATATGCACAGCAGCGGCAGACGATGGGCAAACCGATATCCGAGCATCAGGCAATCCAGCTCAAGCTGGGTGAAATGGTAACCCGTGCCAAGGCTGCCCGGCTGCTGACATTCGACGCCGCGCAGGCCTATGATCGCGGTGAGCGATGCGACATGGAAGCGGGTATGGCGAAATACTTCGCGTCCGAGGCCGCTGTCGCCAACAGCCAGGAAGGCATGCGCGTATTTGGCGGATACAGTTACTCGAAGGAATATGACATCGAGCGGCTCTACCGCGATGCCATGTTGATGTGCATCGGCGAGGGCACCAATGAAATGCAGCGCATTATCATTTCCAAACAATGGGTGAAAAGGAATCCCGCTTGAGCGTAAAGCAGCCGCTTAAGGGCTATCGAGTCCTCTCCGCCGAACAATATGGTGCCGGACCATATGGCACAATGTTTCTGGCACAGCTCGGCGCTGAAGTCATCAAGATCGAACCGCCCAAAGGCGGCGACACGGCGCGGCATGTCGGCCCCCATTGGCTGCGTGAAGCGGAAAGCCTTTATTTCCAGACATTCAACCTCAACAAGAAATCGATCACGCTCGACCTGCGCAGCGAAAAAGGCCGGGAAATTCTGCACCGGCTGGTTCAGGATGCGCATGTCGTTGCCAATAATCTGCGCGGCGATGTGCCAGCCAAGATCGGTCTTGATTATCGGTCGCTGAAAGCGGTTAATCCCGCGATTATTTGCGCACATTGCAGTGCCTATGGCCGCGACAATGAACGCGCAAAATGGCCTGGCTATGATTATCTGATGCAAGCTGAGGCAGGATTCTGTTCGCTTACAGGCGAGCCAGATGGGCCGCCGGTTCGCTTCGGGCTTTCGATGGTCGATTTCATGTCGGGCACGCAGATGGTTGTCGGTTTACTTGCTGCGCTGCTCGATGCGCAGCGGACCGGCGAGGGCTGCGATGTTGATGTCGATTTGCTGTCTGCAGCGGTGCATCAAACCAGCTATCCGGCGATCTGGTATATGAATGAAAGCGATGTAACGGGCCGCGTTCCGCGCGGCGCACACCCATCGGCAACGCCCAGCCAGATGTTCAAGGCCAGGGATGGCTGGATGTTCGTCATGGCGCAGATCCCGAAATTCTGGCCAGTGCTCGCTCAGAAAATCGGGCATCAAGAGCTGATTGCTGATCCTCGTTTTGACACACCTGCCAATCGGCTCCAGAATCGAGCGGAGCTTACCGAGATACTGGACGGCATTTTTGCTCAGCACCCGGTTGCGCACTGGCTCGAGCTGCTCCAGGGCCATATGCCGGTTGCCCCCATTTACGATCTGGACCAGGCACTCGATAACCCTTGGCTCGATACAATCGGCATGCGCGACACAATCAGCCATGCAGACAGGGTGGAGTTGGATGTGCTTTCCAGCCCGATCAAGCTCGATGGCCAGCGTCTACCCAACAGGGCGGGGCCATTGCTCGGCGAAGACAGCGATGCGGTTCTGAGCGAAGCGGGCTATAGCAAAACGGACATCGCGTCTTTTCGCAAATCCGGTATAGTCTGAAGAGCTTCCCATGTCCCACATCGAGGGCAGGCATACCGTCACATGTCTGTGGCGACTCGGAATGCTGGCCCGCCTCGCTGACGTCGTCAAACCTGATGGCTGGCTTTTTCACAATTGCATTGGGTGGCAACTCGTGCTGGATTGCCCCGAGGCGTTTTTGGGGACCATCGCATGGGCAAGGCAATTCGGATCTTGGTATTGGCCGCAGGTGTGATCCTGCTTTTGGCGGGAGCCGCCTGGCTGCTGCTGCCCCGCTTCAATGACCGGCAGGCATCGGGTGAGATCAGCCTGCCGACGCTGGAAGCACCTGTGCGCATTGTAAGAGACGAGAACGCAACGCCCTATATCTATGCCGAGAGTCTGGAAGATGCGCTGCGCGGACAGGGTTTTGTAGCCGGTCAGGACCGGCTCTTTCAGCTGGAGACTGCCAAGCGCGCGGCGACAGGCCGCCTCGCAGAAGTTCTGGGTGCGGGCGAGGGTGATGTCATTCTCAATCTGGATCGCGAAGCCCGCGTAATAGGCTTCAATCGGATCGCGGCGCGTCAGGAGGCGATGCTTTCGTCATCTTCGCGCAGCGCCCTGGAATCCTATCTGGAAGGGCTGAACGCCTATATCGCCGACCGCTCGGATACGCATCCGATGGAATTCGGTCTTGCCGGTTTTGCGCCGGAAAAATGGACGGTCAACGATCTTCTCGCCATGGGCTATTTCCTCGGTTGGGGAAGCGCCGCGAATTTTGATGCCGAGCTGATCGCGCATAAGGTCATCCAGGCCGTCGGTGAAGAACGCTTCAGGGAAATCGCGCCGCTGGCCATCAATCCCGACGATCATGGCGAGAGGTCGGAAGGCCAGGGCGCTGCCAATAGCAGCGCGAGCCGGATTCGAGCAACAGCCCCGCCAGCAAAATGGACAAAGGGCGGATGGCGTAAGCAAGGATACGGCGGCAGCAATAACTGGGCGATCAGCGGAGCCAAAGCCGGCCAGAAAGCTGCCATCGTCACCAATGACCCGCATCTCGATAGCAGGATGCTGCCCGGGCCGTGGCATCCGGTTGGGCTGATCGCGCCGGAGATGCGGGTTGTGGGCGTAAGCGCTGGTCTTCCCGGCGTGGTGATCGGCCGTAACGAGCATATCGCCTTTGGCGTCACCAATGCCTATGCCGATGCTATCGATCTTTATATCGAAACGGTGGACCCGGAAAATGCCGCTAACTACATGGAAGGCAATCAATCGATTCCCTTCGAGGTGACGACCGAGACTATCCGGATCAAGGATGACGCCGCAGAGAATGGCGTCCGTGAAGAGGAACTGACTGTCCGCTCGACGCGGCGCGGCCCGATCATTACCGATCAGGACAAGGAACGGGCCGGCGATGCGGTGCTGTCCGTCCGCTGGGCGTCAGCAGAATATATGGACGGTGCGCTCGGTCTGGATGGGCTGATGACAGCCCGCAATATCGAAGAAGCGCTTGCGGCCGTTGAAGCATCGCGGATTGTATCGCTGAATTTCGTGATTGGCGATGTCACCGGCCGGGTTGCCCGGCGGGCCAGCGGTGTCGCCCCCATCCGTCTTCGCGGCGACGGCATGGCTCCCTTTCCAATCACCGACGGCACTGACAATTGGGGGGAGCGAATACCGGCCAAGGAAATGCCGGGGGAAGTCGATCCCGAGCGGGGCTGGACGGGGACGGCCAATCACATGACCGCGCCGGCGGACTATCCTTACACATACACCAGCTTTGTCTCTCCCGGCTATCGCTATCGCCGGATACGCGAGCTGTTCGAAGCGCCCAAGGTCACAGCGAAAGAGGCATGGGCCGGCCAGTATGACACGCTCAACCTGTTCGCGCGGGATATCGCTCCGATTTTGTCTGGGGCGCTGATTGCTTCGGATGATGAGGAACTCAAGGAAATAGGCGGCGTCCTGAAGCGTTGGGACCACCGCGATGACCCGCAGGAGCTTGCGCCAACGCTGTTTCAGGAGACGGTTCGTCAACTAGCGCGGCTGACCTTCGAAGACGAACTCGGCGAGGAAGTGACAGCGGCCTATCTGTCCAGCTGGTATGTGTGGCAGGAACGCTTCGATGCCATGGTGCAGGCAGGCGACTCGCCCTGGTTCGACGACACAAGGACCGAAGATAAAGAGGATTTGGCGGCGTTGATCCGGCGCGCCGGAAAAGCCGCGCTCGAACGTTTGCGCGGCAGCTATGGCGATGATCGGTCGAACTGGCTATGGGGCAAGGTTCACACAATCAAATTTCAGGGCCCGCTGCGCCAGACGGGATTGGCCGGCTGGCTCACCGGCAACCGTGAATTACCGATGGCGGGCTCTGGCGAGACATTGCTCCGCGCGCTTTACCCCTATGACGAGCCCTTCGGTTCAAAATGGTTTGCGTCTCTGCGTATGACAGCCGATTTGAACGATCCGGAGAAAGTCCGCGCTGTTCTGCCCGGCGGCGCAGTCGGGCGGACATTCCATTCCAATCTGGCTGACCAGAATGCGCACTGGACCGACAAGGATGCCGAAATCTATTGGTGGTTTTCCGATGAAGCGATCAACAGGAACAGCCAATCGACGCTTACATTGAGTCCTAAAGCGACTCCCTGATCATCATTTCAAAATCTTCTTCCGATGCCGGGCGCGGGTTTGACCGGGCAGAAAGGTCCTGCATCGCGTAAGTGATGAGGCCCGGGATATCGTCATCCTCGATCCCCATGGCGCGCAAGCCCGGTGGGAGACCGATTTCTTCATTCATGCGCGTAATAGCCTCGGCAAGATCGGCACCTGGCTCGAGACCCATAGCCTGCCGCAGCCGGACATACTTCTCTTCGCATTCGCTTGCATTGAACCGCAATACCGCGGGCAGAAATACCGCATTCAGCGTGCCATGATGAAGGTTCAACCGCCTGATGCGCCCGGCGGCATGGCTCATCGCATGGACCGCGCCCAGCCCCTTGATGAAAGACAGCGCCCCTTCGGTGGAGCACATCATCATCTGCCAGCGCGCCTCGCGATCCTGACCATCCTTGACCGCAGCCGGAAGATATTGCCAGCCGCGCCAAAGCCCATCCAGCGCCACGCCTTCTGCTGGCGGATTGACATTCGGCGTGAGAAAGGCCTCGATACAATGCGTGATTGCATCCATTCCCGTCGCGGCGGTCATTCCGGCAGGCAGTCCCATCGTCAGCTCCGGATCGCATATGGCGGCCTTGGGGATGAAAAGCGGACTGGCGAAAGTCATTTTGCGTCCGTCTTCGAGGATTATGACAAAACCGACGGAAACCTCGCTACCTGTACCGGCGGTTGTAGGAACAGCGATTACCGGCGCAACCGACTTGATCAGCTTTGCGCCCCCTTCCAGCGGATCATATTGCGCAAGCGGGCCGCCGCTTCCGGCCAGAAGCGCCACAGCCTTGCCCAGATCCATCGAGGAGCCGCCGCCCAATGCGACTACTCCGTCGCAGCCTTGCTGGGTATATTGTTCCAGGGCTTCCTTCACCGCCTCTTCGGTCGGATTGCCCGGCGTACCATCGTAGACCGAATATTGGATTGCATTGCCCAGAGCGTTCGTCACTGTCTCCACAAGGCCGGCAGCTACAAGCCCCGCGTCTGTTGCAATGAAAGCTTTGGTGATACCCGCATTTTCAAGTTCGGCAGGCAATTGGGCGATGGCACCGAAATCGAAATGCGTTGTGGTGAGGTAGGTAAGCGTTGCCATGGTTCCAATAATTCCTTCCAGTCAGTTTGCCCGTGTTTGAGCCTGTTTTGACTGATTCGCAATGTTGGTGAGCCGGTCCGGGACAATAACCGCGCTGTGGCTGGTGTCGGCACCATTCGAGAACGCATAGCGGGCAATTTCGCTCGACATTGCGGCGCTGGCGATGCTCAGGGTGAAAGCGATGCTGCAAGAGAAATAGGCCGGCAGCCTGATCGAGCCGCTTTGGTAGCATGAGGCTCCGGGAAAAGAGCGTGCAAAGCGAAGGCCCATGAAGGCAGGAGAATAGCGCGAACCCTGTATGGGGATACGGGCAATAAGGCAGACAGGCTCTTGCCGCCACCGATTGAGTGATTAATATACCGCCGGATGCCAGCTTTTCCCTTCAGCGCTATCGTCGGTCAGGATGAAATGAAGACGGCCCTGCTCGTCGCGGCGGTGGACGGCCGTATCGGCGGGGTGATGATTTTCGGCGATCGCGGGACCGGCAAGTCGACCGCGGCGCGGGCGCTGGCAGCGACCTTGCCGCCGATCCGGGCGCTGGAAAATAGCCGCTTCAATTGTGACCCCGATGATCCCAGCGCGTTCAATGATCCCCAGGCCAGCAAGCGGGTTCGGCGTATAGCGGTTCCCTTTGTCGACTTGCCGCTGGGATCGACCGAGGACCGGGTGGTCGGCACGCTCGATTTGGAAAAGGCGCTGTCGAAGGGCGAGAAACATTTCGAACCGGGCCTGCTGGCGAAAGCACATCGCGGTTTCCTCTATATCGACGAGATCAACCTGCTGGAGGATCATGTCGTCGATCTGCTGCTCGATGTTGCGGCATCGGGCGAGAATCTGGTCGAGCGGGACGGGCTGAGCGTGCGCCACCCCGCGCGTTTCGTGCTAGTAGGGAGCGGCAATCCGGAGGAAGGTGAACTCAGGCCGCAATTGCTCGATCGCTTCGGGCTGTCAGTGGAAGTGAGAACGCCCGAGGATATCCAAGACCGCGTCGAGATCATGCGCCGCTGTGATGCGCAGGAACGCAATCCAAAGGCCTTCGCCAAAAAATGGGAAAAGGAAGACACCAGGATATTGCGCCGGATCAACCGCGCGAAGAAGGCGCTTTCCAAGGTGAAGACCCCGGCGAAGATTTTGAAAGAAACGGCCAATATCTGCAAGGCGGTCGGCGCGGATGGACTGCGCGGGGAACTGACCCTGATGCGCGGCGCGCGGGCATTGGCGGCGCTCAATGGCGATGCGGCTGTGACGCGGGAGCATTTGATCGAAATGGCACCTATGGCCTTGCGGCACAGGCTCCGGCGCGATGTGCTCGATGAGACCGGCTCGACCGTGCGGATCGAACGGGCGCTGCAAGAGCTGTTCGGTTGAGCGAGGAAGCTGGCAACGACGCCAGCGCGGCGGATCATCTGCTGGCGGCTCGGCTTTTCGAGCACAATCCAAAGGGCTTTGGCGGGATTTGCCTGCGCGGCTTTGGTCCGGTGCGGGACGCGTTGGTTGAGCAATTGGCCAGCCAGCTTGCGGAGCGGTTTCCGGTCGCAAAAATCCCGATCAATGTCGACGAGGATCGGCTGTTGGGCGGGATTGATCTTGCCGCAGCGCTTCAATCGGGCCAAGCGGTCCGGCGCGCCGGGCTGCTCGAAACGCTAATGGGCGGCATTGCAATCCTCCCCATGGCCGAGCGGATCGATCCCCGGATCGCGGCGCATATCGTGCAGGCGATGGACCGGGGTGAGCTGTCGGTGATTTTGCTCGATGACGGGCTCGAAGGTGATGAACATCCGCCCGAGGCGTTGCTCGAACGGTTGGCTTTCCAGTGTGATCTGTCAGCGGTGCGATCCACCAGTGACAGGATTGGTGGCGCTGACGGCATGGCACAACACAACGTCCGGCTGACCAAGAAGCAGCGATCCGGGCTCGTGGCAACCGCTGCGGCTTTTGGCGTTTCTTCGATGCGTGCGGCGATATTTGCCGAGCGTTGTGCGGTCGCTCTGGCCCGTTTCGATGGACGCGACAAGGTGGGCGATGAGGATCTGCTAAGCGCCAGCCGGCTGGTGCTGGCACCGCGGGCAACACAAATGCCGCAGATCGAGGAACCGCCGGCGCCCGAGCAGGAACAGGCCGATCAACCGGACGATTCATCTGGTGAGAATGACAGCGATCAGGAGCTGGGCGACAGGCCGCTTGAGGATATGCTGCTCGAAGCCGTCGCTGCAACGGTGCCACCGCATATTCTGGATCAGATCACCGGCAACAAGCGAACCCGTTCGCGCGGGCAGGGCGGCCGGTCGGGACAGAAGCAGCAGTCCTTCCGGCGCGGCAGGCCGAAGGGAACGCGGCCCGGTATTCCCGGCAATGGCAAGCGGCTGGCGCTGATCGATACGCTTCGCGCCGCTGCGCCGTGGCAGACCATTCGCAAGAACGAGGCCACTGTCGAAGCGCTGGACACTTTGCATATCCGCAAGGACGACCTGCGCGTGCATCATTATGAGGAGCAGCAGGAAAGCCTGACCATTTTCGCCGTCGATGCCTCGGGCTCCTCGGCGTTGGCGCGGCTGGCGGAGGCCAAGGGCGCGGTCGAGTTGCTGCTCGCACAATCTTATGTGAAACGCGCGCAGGTGGCACTCATTGCGTTTCGGCAGGAGGGGGCGGAGGTGTTGTTGCCACCGACCCGTTCGCTGACACGGGCGCGGCGGTCGCTTAGCGCCTTGCCGGGTGGAGGCGGGACGCCGCTGGCTGCCGGCTTGCTGGCAGCGCGGCAGATGGCCGAGGCTGCGGTGAAGCGAGGGCAATCACCGACATTGGTGATGCTCACTGACGGCAAGGCGAACATCCGGCTCGACGGTGAAGCGAACCGGGCCGGTGCGATGGAGGAAGCGAAAGAGATCGCCGGGTCCATTGCGCGCACTGAGCTGCACGCAATTGTCATCGATATTTCCCCCCGTCCCCGCCCGGAAGCGTCAGAGTTGGCCGAGGCGCTGGGCGGGAAATATGTGCCCCTGCCGCACGCCCATAGCGAGGCGATGGTGAGTGCGATCGAAGGCCTGAGCAAGGAAGTGGCGTGAGCAGCCGCTATCCCGATTGGAAGATCGAGGGACGCGATTGGCCCAATCGCGACGCCAGCACCTTTGTCGAGGCGGATGGTTATCGCTGGCATATTCAGCGGATAGGACCAGAGCGCAAAGGTGCGCCGATTTGCCTCCTACTCCATGGCACCGGCGCGGCGACGCATAGCTGGCGCGAGGTCATGCCGCTGCTGGCCGAACATTATGATGTAATTGCGATGGACCTGCCCGGGCATGGCTTTACCCGGCCCAATCCGGCGCGCCAGGTGAGCCTGCCCAAGATGGCGGCTTCGGTTGAGCTGTTGCTGGAAGAACTGGAGGCCGCTCCGACACTTATCGTGGGGCATTCGGCGGGGGCGGCGATTGGTCTCCGACTGTTGTTGGACAAAAGTTGGAAAACCCCGCTTGTCGGATTGAACCCGGCGCTGCTTCCCTTTCCCGGACTGGCAGCGAAGCTGTTTCCACAGCTGGCAAGGATGCTGTTCACCAATCCCTTTGTTTCGATAATTTTTGCGCGAATGGCGCGCGGGCCAGGACAGGTGAAAAAATTCCTCGAACGATCGACAGGGTCGGCAATCGACGCGGAAGGAATAGATTTTTATCAGCGCCTGTTTAGTAAATCCGGTCACTGTGATGGCGCGATCCGGATGATGGCCAACTGGCGGCTGGAACGGCTGGAGCAGCGACTACCCTATGTCGAGTCCCCGGTTATGCTGGTCCATGCAGACAAGGACACGGCAATCCCCGCTTCTGCGGTGCGGCGGGCAGCTGACAAAATTCCGGATTGCGCGTTGGAAACCGTCACTGGCCTCGGTCATTTGGCGCATGAAGAGGATCCGGAGCAACTTGTGTCGCTGATCACCGCATTTGCCGAAAAGCACCGCTAGCGATATGGTGATCGGGGCAAGGAGGCCGTGATGGAAACCGGTTTACTGGATAATTTCGGTTGGATCGAGATCGTGTTTTCTGGTGCCGTTGCTTTGGGTTTCGGCTTCTGGCAGCTCTGGTCGGTGAACAGGGAAATCGCCAGGGACAAGGAGAAGGCAGCAGCGAAAAAGGCGGCTGACGAGGCGGAAAGCGATTAGCGCTCGCAGATCAGCTGGGCCGCAATATAACCGGCAATGGAATATAGATTGCCTTCGATGTCCGGCCCGCATCACGCGGCATTTTATAGGGCAGCATATTCTGGATGATCGGGTTTTTCAGCCGGTCGAGCGAAATGCTCTCCTGCACTGCTGTCACCGGCTGGCCGAACAATCGCATCGACAGGGCCGAGCGGGCATAGAAGGGTGAATCCTCCCAGGTCCTGATCACCGAGGCATGGCCGCGATCCGCTCGTGTCTGCCGTTTCATCGCCCATAGGGTCGGCGGGAGTGGCGCAACTAGCGGCAATTCGACTTCCTCCGGTGTCCCCGACGGATCGAAGCGTAGAGCACTGGCAAAATGACTGCCGTCGCGGCGCACGCCTTCATACATCACCGCCACATCTGATCCACAATGCGCGCGGGACCAGTGCCAGCTCTTGAAGCCGTCTTCCAACGGCTCACTGCCATGATTGCCGTCGAGATAGCCGCTGCCGGTCCAGCTGAGATCGGGCTGCTCCATATGAACCTCGATCCGCGCGCGCGGGGCGATAGTGTGCCAGTGATGCCGTCCCGCCGGGTCCAGCTTGAAAGATTTGGCATTGAGCATTTCGGGGTGGAGAATGATCCGCCCCTTCACCCGCCGCCGCCAGGGGATGCCCAGCCGGATATCGCGTTCCTCTATGTCGATGATCAGTCTATCCTTGTCCCAGCGCATCGCGCTTGGCCCGATAGACAGCATGTCCTTTTGCTGGACTGTGTCCTGCTGTCCCCGCTCGGTCATCACCCAGCGGGCCCCGCGCTTGCCATAGAGTGCGATATTCAGGCAGCTGTGATCGAGCGGAATATCGCGACCGGAAATCTTGTAGTAGGGCGAAAAAACGCTGCCGATAAAGCCGATAATTGTCAGCCCGTAGCGGCTTCCATCTGATCCTTTGGTATCGCTGAGCGCATCGACATACCACCAGCGGTATCCCTGCGGTGGTACCAGCGCGTCGAAGCGCGGTCGGACAGCACCGCTTCGCTCGCCAGCCGTCCCGACAAGGCGGCCATCGGGACCCCGGCACCCGGATGGGTCGCTCCGCCCGCGCAGTAGAGACCACGGATCCGTGTCCGGCTGCCGGGCCGGAGGAAGGACGCCGCCCACCCGTGCGAGGCCCGTCCATAAATCGCGCCGCCGGTCGCCGGAAAGTGTGCCGAGAAATCGTTCGGCGTGAGCAGCTGGTGCGGAAAGTCCGGTTCCAGCCTGAGCCCGCAATGATCCAGTGTCCGCAGCATGTTCGAGGTGCATTGTTCCTTCTCCTCATCGGAATAATCATGGGTATCGCCATTGGCCGGGGCGTTGACGATCACCTGCAGGCGTTGGGCTTGATCCGGCGTGGCTTCGCCCAACCGGCAGATATAGGCTGTCGGGGTTTCGGGTGGTTTGCCGGATGTGATGTCTTCAAACTCAGCCGGATAATCATCCGAGAAAAACACATTATGATGATCGAGTGGAAAGCCGCTGGTCTTGCTTGTTGCCAGCCAGACCATCGCGGACAGCGAGCGTTTGTGACGCGGCGTCTGCGCAACCGCCTTGCTTGCTTCCACCCCGAAGCGGCCACTGCCCAGCGCCGAAGGATCGGCATTGCAGATGATGGAGCGGGCGGGAATAAAGTCGCCATTGGCAAGTTGAACGCCTTCCGCCCGCCCCCGTCTCGCTTCGATCTTTTTGACGGCGCTGTCATAGCGAAACTGCGCACCGTTTTTTTGGGCCAGCGTTTCGAGGGCCTTTGCCAATGCACTCATCCCGCCTTTGATCTTCCAAACACCCTGTGCTTCGACATGGGCGATCAGCATCAACGTCGCGGGCGTCTGGAACGGCGAGGAACCGCAATAGGTTGTATAGCGGCCAAAAAGCTGCCGCAGCCGCTGGTCTTCGAAATGCTCGCCGAGGACTTTCCACAAGCTTTCATAGGGGCGGATGGCGATCAGGTCGCCAACCCGCCACAGCCCGATCCGCCACATCAATGGCAGCGGCCAGCTGACTTTGCTGCCCCGAAGCATGGAGCGGTCGAGAATATCATGAATGCGTTTCGCTTCGGCGGTGAAGGAGCGATAACCAGCGGCGGCATTGGCGCCCGCGAACCGACCAATCGCATCGACGCTATGATCGAAGTCGGCGTGGAGATCGAGACGTTCATCGCGACCCCAGGCATGCCGCGCCAGCACATCTGTGCGTTCCAGGTCGAGATGATTGTCAATATTTTCGCCAGCGCTTTCGAATATTGCTTCGAACACATCGCGCATGGTGAAAACGGTCGGTCCTGCATCGATTTTTGCGCCACCAACATCGACCTGACGCACCTTGCCGCCGGGGGATTCTTCCTTTTCGCAGACCACAACCGGCACGCCCCTCGCCGACAAAAGAACGGCGCTGACCAATCCGCCAATGCCCGCTCCGATGATCACGGTTGGCGTTTCGCTCACATGCTCTCCCTGTCGCTGAAACCAGTTTCGATTTGACGGCAAGCTATCAGAAGTCCATCCAAATGGACATAGAAATGTGTCAGGGGGATATGTCAGACAGTAGCGACTCTTCGGATATGAAGCTGGGCTGGAAAGCCCGCTGGGCGCTGCGCCGAAACCGCGTGATCGGTAGCGCGAAATTCCAGCAATGGGCCGCACGAACGCCGATTTTCCGGATGGTTGCACGGCGGAAAGCGGCAAAGCAATTCAACCTGATCGCTGGCTTTGTCTATACGCAGATCGTTACCGTTTACGCGCAGACTGGCCTGCTTGATTTTCTCGGAACGGAGCCAAGGAACCGGCAAGCGATCAAAGATTTTCTGGGTTGGGACGCCGCGGCGACGGACCGGATTTTGCGGGCTGGGACAGCTATCGACCTTGCCGAGTCGCCGCAGGATGACCTGTGGACATTGGGTGAAACCGGCGCGGCGCTTTCCGTGAATGAGGGTGCGTTGGCGATGATCCAGCATCACCGGCTTCTCTACCGTGACCTCGCCGATCCGGTCGCCCTGTTGGCGGGCGGACCCGCCAAGGACACGGCTCTCAATCGCTTCTGGACCTACGCTGGATCGGAGGGTCAAGACAGCGCGCCCTATTCCGATTTGATGGCGGCGACCCAACCAATGGTTTGGCAGCAAATCTTGCCGCGCTATGATTTTGACCAGCACCAGCGGATGCTCGATATTGGCGGGGGCAGTGGAGCATTTCTCGCCGCTGTCGGTCAGGCTGGACCTGATCTGCACCTTGGGTTGTTCGATTTGCCCGAGGTGATTCCCCAGGCCGAGCAACGGATTGAACAGGCAGGCCTGTCGGACCGGGTGACGCTCCACCCCGGCAGTTTCAAGACGGACACCATACCGCCAGGCCATGACTTGATCTCGCTGGTGCGCATTCTTCATGACCACGATGATGAAGTCGTCGAGGCGCTGCTCCCCAAAATCCGCTCCGCGCTTCCGCCAAATGGAAAGCTTCTCATTCTTGAGCCCATGGCCGACACGCCCGGTGCCAGGGAAATGGGGGATGCCTATTTCGGTCTCTATCTATGGGCGATGGGTTCGGGGCGTCCAAGATCAAAGAAAGAATACCACAAGCTACTGGAAAAGGCCGGTTTTTCCCACTCGGCTTCGATCCCTGTCGATCTGCCTCTTGTTGCCAGCGCGCTTGTCGCGACGCGGTGACAGATAAACTGTCCAAAAAAATTGACATTCTATAATGTTCGGATAAATTGACACTCCTCGGAGTCCCGCATTTCTGTGGCCGATTCCGGGAGAGAGGGGAAAAGTTGCAGACTCACGCGATCATTCTGAATGAACCGGGCGACCTGTCGCTGCGGCAGATTGAACTCAAACCCCTGGAATCGCATGAAGTTCAGGTTGATATTCACTATAGCGGAATCAGCACCGGGACGGAGAAATTACTCTGGGCTGGCAACATGCCCCATTTCCCCGGCATGGGATATCCGCTTGTTCCGGGTTACGAATCGGTGGGACGAATTGTCGATGCCGGCGCGGAGTCGCGGGACCGGATAGGCGAATGGGTTTTTGTTCCGGGTGCCAATTGCTACCGCGATGCGCGGGGGCTTTTTGGCGGTTCTGCCGAGCGCGTGAATTTGGCCTCTGCGCGGGCGCTTCCTGTTTCCGAAGAACTTGCCGAGCGCGGAATTCTATATGCGCTGGCGGCTACGGCTTTGCATGCCATCGGGCATGGCGATCCGCCGGAGTTGATCGTGGGTCACGGCGTGCTTGGCCGATTGCTGGCCCGTCTGACGATCGCGGCAGGTGCACCTCCGCCTCGTGTCTGGGAAACCGATCTGCGGCGGCATTCGGGCGCGGTCGGCTATGAGGTTGTGCATCCCGAAGACGATGCAAATAGCGACTATAAGACTGTCTATGATGTCAGCGGCGATGCGGCATCGATAGAGACATTCATCTCGCGCCTTGGCAAGGGCGGTGAGCTGGTGCTGGCTGGCTTCTACAATCAGCCGATCCAGTTTGCTTTCCCACCCGCATTCCAGCGCGAGGCGCGGATCAGGATTGCGGCAGAATGGCAGCCTGAAGACATGGCCTCGGTCGATGCCCTGATCGAGAGTGATGCACTCGACCTGTCTGGCTTGATCACCAGTATCGAGCCTGCCGCTGCTGCCGAGCAGGCTTATCCAAAAGCTTTTGAAGACCCCGATTGCCTGAAAATGGTGCTCGACTGGAGGGAATGCGCATGAGTGTGCTCGATGTGGAAAGTTTGCGTGAAGAAGCGGCCATTGAGCCTGATCCCGTCCACACGGGCGAGGTGAAGAAGGAAACGCAGATTATTGCCATCTACGGCAAGGGTGGCTCGGGCAAGAGCTTCGCGCTTTCCAATCTCAGCTACATGATGGCGCAGCAGGGCAAGCGCGTATTGCTTATCGGCTGTGATCCCAAATCGGACACGACCAGCCTGCTGTTCGGCGGCAAAAGCTGCCCGACCATTATCGAAACCTCTGCGAAGAAAAAGCTCGCTGGCGAGGAAGTCACCATCGAAGATGTCTGCTTCCAGCGTGACGGGGTGTTCGCCATGGAGCTTGGCGGTCCCGAAGTCGGTCGCGGCTGCGGTGGACGCGGCATCATCCACGGCTTCGAGCTTATGGAGAAGCTCGGTTTCCATGACTGGGGCTTTGACTATGTCCTGCTCGATTTTCTCGGCGATGTGGTTTGCGGCGGCTTCGGCCTGCCGATTGCGCGGGACATGTGCCAGAAAGTCATCGTTGTCGGCTCGAACGACCTGCAATCGCTCTATGTTGCCAACAATGTTTGCAAGGCGGTCGAATATTTCCGCAAGATGGGCGGCAATGTTGGCGTTGCCGGTATGATCATCAACAAGGATGACGGCACCGGCGAGGCGCAAGGCTTTGCCAACGCGGTGGATATTCCTGTGCTGACGGCGATCCCGGCGGACGAAGATATCCGGCGGAAATCTGCCAACTACCAGATTATCGGCAAGCCCGGCGGCGAATGGGGCGGTCTGTTCGAAGAGCTCGCGGTAAATGTCGAAAAGGCACCGCCGCAGCAGCCGACACCGCTCGATCAGGATCAGCTTCTCGACCTGTTCAGCCCGGAAGATACCGGCGGCAACATCAAGCTGGTGCCCGCCACGCAGGCAGACATGCGTGGCGGCAACTATGAACCCAAGCCATCGCTCGAGGTGATCTATGACGAGGTGTGATGGATGACTGACCTCGCCGCCCCGAAACCGCGCGCGCGCGACCGGATCGATCTGGAGTCGAAGTCAGGCGAGAGTGCAAGCGGTTGTCATGGCGGTGCTGAAACCATGCGCGATGCGGCGAAGAAGGCAGGCAAATCGGACATCCTCGACCAGTTCGAAAAAGACTATCCGGTCGGGCCGCATGACCAGCCGCAGAGCATGTGCCCGGCCTTCGGGAGCTTGCGCGTCGGCCTCCGCATGCGGCGCACGGCGACGATCCTTTCGGGCTCTGCCTGCTGCGTATATGGCCTGACTTTCACCTCGCATTTTTACGGCGCACGGCGCAGCGTGGGTTATGTTCCCTTCAACTCGGAGACGCTGGTCACCGGCAAGCTGTTCGAGGATATCAAGGAAGCCGTCGAGGAGCTTGCCGACCCAGAAAAATATGATTGCGTCGTCGTCACCAATCTGTGCGTGCCGACAGCAAGCGGTGTGCCGCTCCGTCTGCTGCCTGACTCGATCAACGGCGTGCGGATTGTCGGCATCGATGTTCCCGGTTTCGGTGTGCCGACCCATGCCGAGGCAAAGGATGTTCTGGCCGGGGCGATGCTCGCCTATGCCCGAAGCGAGGTCGAGCAGGGCCCTGTTGCGGCACCGGCAGACAGGTCGGATCGCCCGACCGTCACATTGCTGGGAGAGATGTTCCCCGCTGACCCGGTTGGCATCGGGCAGATGCTCGAGCCAATGGGCCTGGCAGCAGGCCCAGTCGTGCCGACCCGCGAATGGCGCGAGCTCTACAGCGCTCTGGATTGCGCCGCTGTCGCCGCCATCCATCCCTTCTACACGGCGAGCATTCGCGAATTTGAAACGGCTGGTCGCGCAGTGGTTGGTTCCGCGCCGGTCGGCGCGGATGGCACAGCGGCCTGGCTCAAGGCCGTTGGCGAAACCTGCGGCGTCGATGCCAAAAAAATAGCCGCAGCGCAGAACGCAATGATCCCCGCGATCAAGGGCGCGCTCGGTGCAATGCCGATCAAAGGCCGGATTACGGTTTCGGGCTATGAAGGTTCAGAGCTTCTGGTCGCTCGCTTGTTGGTCGAAAGCGGCGCGGAGGTGCCCTATGTCGGAACTGCCTGTCCGCAGACGCGCTGGTCCGATCCCGATCGCGAATGGCTCGAAGCGCATGGTGCCCGTGTAAATTACCGCGCCAGTCTGGAAGAAGATATCGCGGCGGTGGAAGAATTCGGCCCCGATCTGTCCATTGGTACGACTCCGGTCGTGCAGCATGCCAAGGCAAAGGCCATCCCGGCACTCTATTTCACCAACCTGATCTCTGCGCGGCCCCTTATGGGACCGGCGGGCGCGGGCAGCCTGGCGCAGGTTATCAACGCGGCGATGGCGAACAGGGATCGTTTCGACCGGATGAAGGAATTTTTCGAAGGCGTCGGCGAAGATCATGCCACCGGTATCTGGGAAGACACGCCGACCGACCGGCCCAAATTTAAGAAAAAATATGCCGCGCAAAATGCCGCCGCAGCCAAGGCGGCAGAGGCGGTGGGCACATGACCCTCATCCTCGATCACGATCGCGCGGGCGGCTATTGGGGCGCTGTCTATGCCTTCACAGCGGTGAAGGGCCTGCAGGTCATCGTCGACGGCCCGGTCGGCTGCGAAAATCTGCCGGTCACCTCGGTGCTGCACTATACCGATGGCTTGCCGCCGCATGAGTTGCCGATTGTCGTTACCGGGCTCGGCGAGGAAGAGCTCGGCAAGACGGGAACCGAAGGCGCAATGAAGCGCGCCTGGGAATCGCTCGATCCCGATCTGCCCGCTGTGGTGGTCACCGGCTCCATAGCAGAGATGATCGGCGGCGGGGTGACGCCCGAAGGCACGAACATAAAACGCTTCCTGCCGCGGACGATCGATGAGGATCAGTGGCAGTCGGAAGACCGGGCGCTGTCCTGGCTGTGGACCGAATTCGGGCCGAAAAAGATGCCCAAACCCAGGGCGCTCAAGGAAGGCGAGAAGCCAAAGGTCAATATCATCGGTCCGAGCTACGGCATGTTCAACATGCCCAGCGACCTTGCCGAGATCCGCCGCCTGGTCGAGGGCATCGGCGCAGAGGTCAATATGGTCTTCCCGCTCGGCACCCATCTCGCCGATATTCGCGGGCTCGCCAACGCATCGGTCAATATCTGCATGTACCGCGAATTTGGCCGCAATCTGTGCGAGCTGCTCGAGCGGCCCTATCTGCAGGCACCGGTCGGTCTGGATTCGACGACCAAATTCCTGCGTCAGCTGGGCGAGGAACTGGGTCTCGACCCCGAACCCTTCATCGAGAAGGAAAAGCACACTACGATCAAGCCGCTCTGGGATTTGTGGCGGTCTGTGACGCAGGATTTCTTCGGCACCGCCAATTTCGGCATTGTCGCTAACGAAACCTATGCGCGGGGCGTTCGCAACTTCCTGGAAAATGACATGGGCCTGCCCTGCGCCTTTGCATTTGGGCGCAGCGCAGGGATCAAACCTGACAATGAGGCGGTGCGTGACGCGATCCATGCGGGTCCGCCAATGGTAGTGTTCGGCAGCTACAACGAGCGTATGTATCTCGCCGAATGCGGCGGGCGCGGGATCTTCATTCCGGCGAGCTTCCCCGGCGCGGCGATCCGGCGGCATACCGGCACGCCCTATATGGGCTATTCCGGTGCGACATATCTTGTCCAGGAAGTCTGCAACGCGCTGTTCGATGCGCTGTTCCATATCCTGCCGCTGTCCACCCAGATGGATGCCGGCGAAGCCACGCCGGCGCGCAAGGAAGCGCCCATTCGCTGGGACAAAGACGCCAAGGAAAAACTCGATGCGATCGTCGAGGCGCAGCCCGTCCTCGTCCGCATTTCCGCCGCGAAGAAATTGCGCGACGCCGCCGAGAGCAGCGCGCGGCGCGCAGGAGAGAATTTCGTTTCCGCCGACCGTCTGGCGGGAGCCATGCTGCAGGGAGAGGATGCATGATGCACCTGATCCCAGCCCGAGATTCGCTGGGCGTTGGCCCGGTGTCCGCAACCTTGCCGGCAATGAGTGCCGGAAAGGCAAATCCCGTGGGAGGCGCTTCATGCGGCTTTCAGGGGGCAAAACTGGAGAAGTAAATATGAGCGAAAAAGATGACCGACTAGGTCCAGGGGCCTATCTGACCCCGGAAGAGGCCAAGGAGTTTCATAAAGTATTTATGAGCAGCTTCATCATCTTCACCGTCATTGCGATTATTGCGCATATTCTGGTGTGGATGTGGCGGCCTTGGTTACCCGGAGTCGATGGCTACGCAATGATGAACAATGCGGTTGAACTTGCGCAAGCAACGGCCGCTTCGGTCTTGGTATAGGGAGAGAATAGATGTGGAGACTTTGGTTAATCTTTGACCCACGCAGGACTTTGGTTGCACTCGCTACCTTCCTGTTTGTTCTGGCTCTTCTGATCCATTTCATCCTGTTGAGCACGGATCGTTTCAACTGGATCGAGGGTCCGGGCGCTAACCCGCCAGCAGCAGCTGCGGCAAGCGTAAATCAGCCTGATAAGCTGACCTGAACCCAGGCCCCCGGCAGAGGCCACGATGCCTCCAGAATGAGGCATCGTGCCTCCCGCTTGGGAGTATTTGAAGACTAAATTCTGCCCCTGCAGAGGGCGGATGACGAGTTTTGCGCAAAGGAAAGTGCGATGTCGCTGTTAAGCTTTGAGAGAAAATACCGTGTCCGCGGAGGTACGTTGATAGGTGGTGATCTGTTCGATTTCTGGATAGGCCCCTTCTATGTCGGCTTTTTTGGCGTAGCCACGGCGATCTTCGCTATATTGGGGACAGCCTTGATTTTCTATGGAGCGGCGATCGGCCCGACATGGAATCCCTGGCTGATATCCATCAATCCGCCGGATGTTTCTTATGGATTGGGCTTGGCACCGCTTAAAGAAGGCGGGCTGTGGCAGATCATCACTCTATGCGCGATAGGGGCGTTTGTTTCCTGGGCGCTGAGAGAAGTCGAGATATGCCGGAAATTGGGCATGGGCTATCATGTACCCATAGCTTTTGGCGTTGCGATTTTCGCTTATGTGATGCTGGTCGTCATCCGGCCGTTTTTCCTGGGTGCTTGGGGACACGGATTCCCATATGGAATTTGGACCCATCTCGATTGGGTATCCAACACCGGCTATCAATATGCCAATTTCCACTACAATCCTTTGCATATGCTGGCGATCGCGTTCTTCTTCACAACGACATTCGCACTGGCCCTGCATGGCGCGCTTATTCTCTCGGCCGTCAATCCGAAGAAGGGCAACGAAGTTAAAACCCCGGAATATGAGGATACCTTCTTCCGCGACTTTATCGGCTATTCCGTCGGCACCATCGGCATCCACCGTCTTGGCCTGTTCCTGGCGCTGAATGCCGGTTTCTGGAGCGCGGCCTGCATGTTCCTTGCCGGGCCGGTCTACGATGGCAGCTTCCCCGAATGGTGGGAGTGGTGGCGCAACATGACGATCTGGAATTGAGGGGAGGGATAGAAAATGGCACGATATCAGAATATTTTCACCCAGGTTCAACTGGCCCATGCGCCGGAAATGGGCGTCCCGCTCTCGGATCTGGAAGCGGGCGACCGGACCAGGACTACCGCATTCAGTTACTGGCTTGGTAAATTCGGGCAGGCCCAGATAGGGCCGATTTATCTGGGCTGGCTCGGAATAGCTTCGCTGTTCTTCGGTTTTCTGGCGATCGAGATAATCGGTCTGAACATGCTGGCGTCGGTGAACTGGGATCCGTCCGAGTTTCTCAGGCAGTTTTTCTGGCTGACGCTCGACCCTCCAGGCCCCGAATATGGCTTCTCGCCATTCGTGCCGCTGAATGAAGGCGGTTGGTGGATCATGGCGGGCTTCTTTCTTACCCTGTCGATCCTGCTCTGGTGGGTGCGAACCTATCGTCGGGCCAGGGCGCTTGGCATGGGAACCCATGTCGCCTGGGCCTTCCTGAGCGCGATATGGCTCTATCTGGTGCTCGGTTTCATCCGCCCGCTCTTCATGGGCAGTTGGTCCGAAGCCGTGCCCTTTGGCATATTCTCCCATCTGGAATGGACGAATAATTTCTCGCTGGCCTATGGAAATCTCTTCTACAATCCATTCCATGCGCTTTCGATTGTCTTCCTGTATGGATCGGCGCTGCTCTTTGCGATGCACGGCGCGACTATCCTTGCGGTGGGCCGTTATGGCGGCGAGCGCGAACTGGAACAGATTACCGACCGTGGCACAGCCTCCGAACGTGCGGCGCTGTTCTGGAGATGGACGATGGGTTTCAACGCCACGATGGAATCGATCCATCGCTGGGCCTGGTGGTTTGCAGTGCTCTGCACGCTGACTGGCGGCATCGGCATCCTGCTTACCGGCACGGTGGTCGACAACTGGTATCTCTGGGCGATCGAGCATCACTACGCGCCCGAATATTAAGGATGTCCCGACATCCTCCCCGATAGCCTGAAATGGCTGTCATGATGGAAGCCCGGTCGGACTGGCCGGGCTTTCTTTATGGCAAGCACAGTGTTTGGCCGGTTATTCCGGCGGATGCTCGCCGGATTTTCTGCGTTCCCATAAATCCAGAAGATGGACGGGAAAGGCAGCCGCCAGCGGAATGGCGATAAAGGGCCATGCCATGCCGGTCAGTGCATTGCGCAAGGCGATGAGCAGCATCGCAGCTGGCATCAACATGGCCAGAATTTTTGTCCAGCTGTGTCCGCGCCATTTGAGCCAGAGCGCCTCGACAAGCAGCACCAGCAACACGACGTCGACAGCGCGCCCGCTGGTGAAAAATTCGGTCATGATTTCTTGCTAGCCAAAGGGCCCATTGAGCTGGACGATCTGATAGTTGAGCGTGCCGGCAATTGTTACCCAGATGAGATAGGGCAAGAGCAAGGCAGAGGCTAGTTTCGAAAAGCGTCCGCAAAACAGGATGAGTGCCAGGATCGAAATCCACAGAATAATGAGCTCGTAAAAGGCCCAGTCCGGGCGCTGCATGCGGAAGAAGAGGAAACTCCAAAGCAGGTTCAAAAATCCATTCAACGCGAACAGCCCGATCAGGATTTCGGCATGGCGGCGAGACGGGGCGCTGCGCCAGGCAAAAAAAGCCGCGAGCGCGATCATGGCAAAGATGGCGGTCCAGATTATCCCGAACATATAGTCGGGAGGGCCCCATGCAGGCTGTTCAAGCGAATAATACCATTCATCCAGAACGGTAATCGTTCCGCCGACAATGGCCGTAACAAGCGCAAGCAGCCCGGCTATCAGAATCGGGAAAATCGCTGCCCTGGTCATCTCTCTACGGTTTGCAGCCCCAACAGGTGACCTAAATCCTTGAAGAAGATCTTGACATGGGCGAGCGGATCGCGCCGAACAAGCTTTTTGTTCATATAGGCTTCCCAGGTCAGGCGCTGCACATCGGGATCCTCGCACATCTTCACAAAGCGCTCGCGGCGCTTGTCATTCTTGTACCAGAAATATTGCATGATCCCCAGAATCCAGAACACCCGGCCATGCGCTTTCATGAAAGATTTCCGGGCGGATTTGAGTGCGGTGGCCTTGCCCGTTTCGAGGAAAAGCCTGGTGGCATCGGCACCGTCGCGGCCTGCCGTCATGGCATAATATATGCCTTCACCGGAGGATGGGGCGACAACGCCTGCGGCATCGCCGACGACGAGGATGTTGCGGCCATTGTCCCATCGCTTGAGCGGTTTGAGCGGTATCGGCGCGCCTTCCTTGCGGACGGTCTTCCAATGTGAAAAACCGGTCTGCTCGCGCATCCGGCGCGTTGTCTCGCGCAAGGGGAAGCCCTTGTTGGCGCTGCCAAGGCCGATGCTCATCTGCTGCCCATGCGGGAATATCCAGGCATAAAAATCCGGGGAAAGATGGCCCTGATAGTAAACATCGCAGCGGTCTTTCTTATAGTCCGCATCGATCCTTTCCGGCACTTCGACAACCTCGTGATAGGCAAAAACACATGGGACACGATCAGCATTGTTGATGCATTTTCGCGCGACCAGCGACCGTGCGCCATCCGCACCGATTATGGCCCGGGCCGTGGCAGATTGAAGCTCTGAATTGCGGTCTGAGCGAAAGCGGACGGTGGCGATGCCATCCTCGCCGCTTTCGACATCTTCGCATTTTCCCGTCACCCGCAATGCGCCAGATTTCGCCGCGCGGGCGCGCAACCATTCATCGAATGCGTCCCGGTCAACCATGCCGACAAAGCCGTCACCGACCGGCATCGTGACCTTCTTGTTGGATGGCGCAATGATCCTTGCCGAGTGCGCCTCGGCGACCAGCAGCGATTTGGGAATATCGAACTCCCTCAAAAGCTGGGGCGGGACAGCGCCGCCGCAGGGTTTTATCCGCCCTGCCTTGTCAAGCAGCATCACCCTATATCCCTGTGTGGCAAGGTCGTTGGCTGCCGTCGCCCCGGAGGGTCCGCCGCCAACCACAATGACATCGAAATCCGGCTGGTTGGTTCCTTGCTTTGCGTTCATGTTTCGAGTGCCCCCTGAATATGCGGCTTCGTCATGCGCGTTCCGGTTGCGACCAAAGCGGCCAGAATGAACATCGCTGCCTCGATTGCGAATACGATCTGGAAGGCAGCAGCGTCCTCGCCCAGAAAATCTCTCAGCTGGTCGACAATCACGGCACCGGTCAGCCCGCCAATGCCGAACGCGATCGCCTGCGATGCGCCCCAGACCCCCATGCGCGCGCCTTCGCCCGACTTGGCACCCTTGCTTGCAAGGCCCAGCATTGCACCGACAGCGGCCACCGCGAACACACCATTGGCAATGCCCAGCAGGAAAACATTGAGCCGGATCGGCCAGCTTTGTCCCACGCCCGCAGCAACCGAAAGGCCGGCGAGCATGATCGCCGAGGCAAAGCAGCCGGCCATGATCCAGATTTTGAGATTGGGGCCATACTGTTTTGCAAAAAGGCTGCCGCCAACGCCGGCGACCAGCATGCCGACCAAAATCCCGCTATGTTGCAGACTCGCCAACTGGGTCGATTCTCCGGGGGTCATGGCAAACAGGAATCCGGCAAACGGTTCCATGATCAGGTCCTGCATCGAATAAGCGAGCATCGAGATGAACACGAACCAGGTGAAGCGGCGGGCCTCCCGCTCTTGCCAAATCTCGGCAAAAACCGCCCTGAAATCGGTTTTCTCATCGGACGCCGGCTTTTGCTCCACAGGAGGATTGCGGTCTTCCAGGCCTCTTAAGGCGAGCATCGCGATACCGAAAGCGACGAGCACCACCATGCTGCAGACGATGGCGAGCCGGCCTGCCGAAAAGGGATCCAGCCAGGCACCCGATACGCCCGCTGCGATGACAATGCCGGCTACCATCATTGTCCAGCTGATGGCGGCGGCCGCGGGCTTGCGCTCAGGAGCCACGCGCGAAGCGAGAAGCGCCAGCAAGGCCGTTCCCGAAACACCTACGCCTGCGCCGATCATCGTGAATGCGACGATCGCAAGCAGATAGGTAAACCATCCAGGGTCTGCCATGAAAATGGTAACGTCAACGGCCAGCAAAGCGCCCAATGCCAATATTGCCAGGCCGGATAAAATCCAGGGTGTTCTCCGTGGTGCCTTGTCCGATGCGTGCCCCCAAACGGGCCGGCCAAGTTGAACGGCATAGTGCCAGGCAACCAGCCCTGCCGGAATGGCGGCTGCGGCGGCATATTCGACAACCATGATCCGGTTGAGTAGCGATGTCACCAGCATGACCATGGCCCCGATCGCCCCCTGGACAGCGCCAAGCCTGACAATGCCAAACCACGCGAGCCCAGGAACTGCTGCTTTCGCTTTCGTCATAGATATCCTCCCAACCCCATAGCGCTGGCCAGCATCCCCAGCACGTAGAGTGAAACGCCAGTCGCATTATACCAGGGGGCATGCCGCGCCGGGTCGCGAACGAGCCGAACCATCAAGACAATCTGAATTACGAGGAACAGGCCGACAATCAGTGCGGACACCGAATATTGGCTGTCGGCGAGCAGGATGATCACCGCCACTTGTGCCAGCGTCATGGTTGCACAGGCAAACAGCGCCGCGCCGCGCACACCCATCGTAACTGGCAGCGATTTCAGCCCCATTGCGCGGTCGCCCTCGACCGCCTTGAAATCGTTGAGCGTCATAATGCCATGCGCGCCAAGACTATACAGCAGCAGCACCGCGATGATGACAGGGGAAGGCAAACCGCCCACCATGATGCTGGCACCGGTGAACCAGGTCAGCCCTTCATAGCTTAGAGCGCACACTGCCGGCCCGAGCCAGCCGCTGCGTTTGAAGCGAAGGGGTGGCGCGCTGTATGACCAGGCAAAAAACAGGGCAATCAGCGTTGCCACCAGCACCCACATGCCGAGCGAAACCGCAAGCAGGAGTGAAATCGCTGCCCCCGCCAGGGCAATCCAGACCGGCCAGTATCCGCCAACCCTGCCCGAAGGAATGGGCCGGTCAGGTTCGTTGATCGCATCGACATCACGGTCGTACCAGTCATTGATGACCTGACTGGTGCCGCAAACCAGCGGCCCAGTCAGCAGGATACCCAAGGCAAGAAACAGCCAATTTTGGGGAATCGAAACGCCCGATGAAACGACTCCGCACATGAAGGCCCACATCGGCGGGAACCAGGTGACGGGCTTGGTCAGCCGAAGGACATCCGCCAGTGCTGGCGGATGTGCAGCCGGTCGTATCAATGCCGAGTCTGACATGGCGTCAGGCTATGCCTCGCGAGGCGGTGTGTCAATTCAAATTGACAGCATGAATGTTCTGAGAACGAGACGCTGTGGCGGCATCGTTTTGCTGAGTATCAGCCCTTGCCGCCGAGGTTCCCGAGTCCATGACGATGCAGCTTGGAATAAAGGCTTTGCCGGCTGAGTCCGAGGATTTCGGCAGCAGATGCACGGTTGTCGGAGGTGTGAACAAGCGCCGCCTCTATGCACATGCGCTCGATCAGGTCGGTACTTTCGCGCACAATTTGCTTGAGAGTTTTCCGGCCGACCAGATCCGTGAGTTGGTCAACCGAGCGCGGAAATTCGGCCTCGGTTGGAGGCAGGTCTCTTTCTCTGCGCCCGACACTGCGCAAGGAATAGCCATAAAGCGGCTCGTCTCTCTCGACCATGACGGCTGAAATCTCAACCGGTTCGGCGCGGCCGTTGGTGTCATGGACCACCGAACTGAAATTGCGCACAAACTGGTGTTTACGAAGCTGGCCCGAAAGCAGGTCGAGATCGATGGCCGGCCGGCCGACGAAGCGGTCAAGCGGCATGCCGGCCAGCTGTTCGGCGGTGCCCGCCTGCACCATCTCGGCAAATGCGCGATTGGCAATGATGATCTTCTGTTCCTGGTCTGCCAGCACAAAGGCATCGGGCATCTTGTCGACTGCCTCCAGAACCCAATGCTCGGATCGATTTCTCGCAATACCGCCCGCTCCATCCTCTATATTGATCAACCAATATTGCTGCCCCGATTGGCGGAATGCGGATGCGCTGAGCTTGAAGCGGTCGTCGAGTTTTTCAAAACCAACTTCTAAGGGATCCGGCAAGTCACTGACTGAAATGGCACCCATATAGGCCATGAGCTTGTCGCGGCTACCGGGCGCTACCAAATCCAGCAAACTGCTGTCTTCCAGGGCCGGTGGCCCGGCTCCAAATAGGTCGTGCCCGGCCCGGTTCGCCTGCCGGATTTTCAGGTCACCCGCCGATGCGATCAAAACCGGATAGGAAATATTGTCGAACAACAGCCGGTAACGGGTCTCCGTTTGCCGCAAGTGCAAATAATCGCGTTCGAGCGATTGCTGCGTTTTTAGCAGCCGTTGCTGCAGTGCTGACAAATCTCGCAAGTCTCTGGCGACAGCAAGGTGCCAGTCGCCGCCTGCTGGTTTCACCACCCGATAGTTGATCGGAATGTCCTCTCCATCGTGCGGATGGTTGACCTGACGCCATTTTTTTTCGTGCGGCTTCTTCGTGTCGAGCATGGCCTGAATTTTTGGCAGGCTTTCAACCGTCACCGTTTCAGCCCATTTTTTCCCGACCCAAGGACGGACCAAACCATGGTCGTTTACGTTGACTGCAACATCCCGGATAACGCCTTGCGCATCGATCGCCAGTATGAAATCGCCCGAGCAATAGGCGAGATCGATAATATCTTCCTGGGAAAAGCCATCGAATATCATTTCCGGGTCAGCGAACGGAATCTGATCGTCGGGTGCGGAATGCAGGTTCATCGTTCGAAACCAGGTCCTATGGCAAATTCACATGCGGTTCAGCTTTCAAAGGGACCAGTTCTTCGGCTGCCTTCAACGCCATCGAAGCATCGACGGCTGTATCATCGGCACCGCAAATCCCAACCAGTTCGGGCTGCTCATTAAGCACGCGCCCCCCCAGCATTACACGGATTCTCGGATTGGATGAAACAGCACGGATGGCCGTCACAAGACCCTTGATAATGTCCGTAGGGCAATCACAACTAATCGTCAAACCCACAAGATCAAAGCTGTTATTTGCAAGCTTTTCATTGAGTTCCTGCTGTGTTGGTTCGATCAATATTTCCACATCCCACCCGTTGCGCTGGAAACATTCGCCAACCATCAAGGTGCCGAGACTGTGTTGTTCGCCTGGCATGGTCGAAAACAGGGCAGACCGCGATCCCCTATTGGGTAGTTCTGGTGGCGGCACGCGCAGCGACAACTCCCGCAAGACCTCCTGGATACGCCATAACCCCATCGTAACATCGACAAAATCACGGCTGTCCTCTTCCCAGCCGGCACCCAGTTTCCTGGCCGCAGGGGCAAGCAGGTTGATGTATACCGATTGCACGTTGTTGCCGGTTGCGAGGCAATGATCGACAAAATCCAGCAGGTCGCTTGCTTCTCCATCGACCGCAAGTTTTGCGAAACCATCAATATCCTCGACCGAGATCGGTCGCTTTTTGGAAGTGCCAATCAGCTCATCGGCATATTGGCCACTCAGCCTGCCGACGGATTGACCAAGCCCGGCAGCCAGCCTCGGAAGGACAAGGTCTTCTACCAGCCCCGAAACGTCCTGGCTTGCTTTTGCCGTGTCGGAAGCGGGCGCATTAGGCTCGCCTTGAGACTTGTTTTTCTTTCCTGATCTTCGGGGGGCGGTAAGCTTCCAGCCGGAGCGCCAATCGTCAAGCTTTGTGCGAAGCTCCGATAGTCCAAAAGCTGATGCCATTTCAGACTCTCCCAAAGTCTGGTCGGCGTGACAATACGTCGGCCGCAAGGATGCTCATTGCACCGCTTGCGACTCGCAACCTACGGAAGGTGGGATCATTTGGCAACGTAAAATCTGTCAAGCAAACTGGATGTCCAAAAAACTTGACACTTCGCAGAAATGCGCCCTAGTCTCCGCCTACAGAAGTGGGAGCATGCGACGATAATATGGGCAGGAGAGAAAATCGCCAGCCAATTGCCGCCGAATATGCGGATTCTCAGGGGGTTACGGGAACAGCAGGCCTCTATACATCTGCGCAGCGCCAGCGCCGTGACGAGTCGGTTTGGACTCTGGTTCAGGGTATTTTGGCACCGGCGCAGTTTCTGGTGTTCCTCATCAGCCTTTTTCTTGTGGTCCGTTTTTTGTCGACGGGAGAGGGAGAGACCGTCGCTGCGATCTCAATTCTCGTCAAAACGCTTACGCTTTACACGATCATGGTCACGGGCTCGATCTGGGAGAAGGTCGTTTTCGACGAGTGGCTGTTTGCCAAGCCCTTCTTTTGGGAAGATGTATTCAGCATGGCCGTTATGGCGCTGCATACGGCCTATGTGGTGATGCTGTTTGGCGGCTGGGGCACGGCCGAGCAGCAGATGTATGTCGCGCTGGCTGCCTATGCCGCTTATGTAATCAACGCCGCGCAGTTTCTCTGGAAGCTGCGGATGGCCCGGCTGGAGGGTGAGCAGCTGATGGCGGTGGCGACATGAACGCGCCGCTGCCTCTTGCGAAAGAACCCGGCGGCGATTGCGCGCCGGTTCTGAAAGAGCGCGGGCAGCGGGAAGTATTCTGCGGCCTGACAGGAATCATCTGGCTGCACCGGAAAATGCAGGATGCCTTTTTCCTGGTGGTGGGTTCACGGACCTGCGCGCATCTGATGCAATCCGCGGCTGGCGTAATGATTTTTGCCGAGCCGCGTTTTGCGACCGCAATCATGGAAGAGCGTGATCTGGCGGGGCTGGCCGATGCCAATGACGAGTTGGATCGGATCGTCGAGCAATTGCTCGCGCGGCGGCCTGACATCAAGACGCTGTTTCTTGTCGGAAGCTGCCCATCGGAAGTGATCAAGCTCGACCTTGCCAAGGCTGCCCAGCGGCTGGGCGGTAAACATGCGCCGCAAGTGCGGGTTCTGAACTATTCCGGTAGCGGGATCGAAACCACCTTCACACAGGGCGAGGATGCCTGCCTCGCTTCGCTGGTGCCGGAGATGCCGGCACTTCCCGAGGATGCGCCGGCCAATCTCCTGATCGTCGGTTCGCTCCCCGATATCGTCGAAGACCAGTTTCTCAGGCTGTTTGATCAGCTTGGTATAGCAAATGTGGGCTCGCTGCCCGAGCGCGCGGTTTCGCAGTTGCCCGGCATCGGCAACAATACCCGCTACCTGCTCGCCCAGCCATTTCTGGGCGATACTGCGCAGGCACTGGAAGGCCGCGGTGCGCAGCGGATCGAAGCGCTGTTTCCCTTTGGCGTCGAGGGCACGACCGATTGGCTCCAAGCAGCGGCGGAGGCCTTCGGCATCGATAGCGCGCATGTTGCCAGCATCCTTTCGCCTTTTCAGGAACGGGCCAGAAAGGCGATTGCACATCAGCGCGAGCGGCTGGAAGGCCGGTCGATCTTCTTCATGCCCGATTCGCAGCTCGAGGTGCCGCTGGCTCGGTTTCTGGCAAATGAGTTGGGAATGGTGCTGACCGAGGTTGGCACGCCTTATCTCCACCATAATCACCTGGCCCGCGAATTGGCTGCCATGCCAGCTGGTGTCCAGCTCAGCGAGGGGCAGGATGTCGACAAGCAGCTCGACCGGGTGCGCGAAACCAAGCCCGACCTCACCGTCTGTGGCCTTGGGCTGGCCAATCCGCTGGAGACAGAGGGGCTGCCAACCAAATGGGCGATCGAACTCGTCTTCTCGCCGATCCACGGCTTTGACCAGGCCGGCGATCTTGCCGAACTTTTTGCCCGGCCCCTGCGCCGCCGCGATGTGCTGAGGGTATAGAGATGCAGCTTGCCGTCTGGACATATGAAGGCCCGCCCCATGTCGGGGCCATGCGCGTGGCGACGGCGATGGAAGGCGTTCACTATCTACTCCACAGCCCGCAAGGCGACACCTATGCCGACCTGCTGTTCACGATGATCGAGCGGCGCGGCAAGCGGCCGCCGGTGACCTACACCACCTTCCAGGCGCGCGATCTCGGCAAGGATACCTCGCAGCTGTTCCAGGATGCAGCGACCGATATCGTGGAACGCTTCCAGCCCGATGCAATGCTGGTGGGCGCGTCCTGCACGGCTGAACTGATCCAGGACGATCCGGCAGGCCTGACCGAGAAAATGGGGTTGCCTGTGCCTGTCATCCCGCTCGAACTGCCCAGCTATCAGCGTAAGGAACATTGGGGCGCGGCAGAGACATTCTATCAGATCGTCCGCACGCTGGCCGACAAGAACCGCACCACCGCCCCGATTGATAGTCGCAGACCGCTAGCGAATATTCTCGGTCCGACCGCGCTTGGCTTCCGGCACCGCGACGATGTGATCGAGATTGAAAAACTGCTGGGTCAGCTGGGCGTCGATGTGAATGTCATCGCGCCGCTGGGGGCAACGGCAGCGGACATTGCGCGATTGGGCGAAGCGGATTTCAATATCGTTCTCTATCCAGAGACAGGCGATCTTGCGGCAGACTATCTCAAGCGCCAATTTGGCCAACCCGCCGTGCGCACTGTGCCGATCGGTGTGGGCGCAACTCAGGATTTCGTTAGAGAAGTTGCCGAACTGGCCGGGGTTGATCCGGAACCGCTATTGGCTGACGGGTTATCGCACATGCCCTGGTGGAGCCGGTCGATCGATTCCAACTATCTGACCGGCAAGCGCGTTTTTATCTTTGGTGACGGCACCCATGCTGTGGCCGCAGCACGCGTTGCGAGCGAAGAGCTTGGTTTCAAGATTGTCGGGCTGGGTTGTTACAACCGCGAATATGCGCGCGAGGTGCGCAAGGCGGCCAAGCAATATGATGTCGAACCGCTAATCACCGACGATCATCTGGCGGTCGAGAAGGCGATCACGGAGGCGCAGCCCGAACTGGTGCTCGGTACACAGATGGAACGACATATCGCCAAGCGGCTGGGCATTGGCTGTGCGGTTGTTTCAGCGCCGGTCCATGTGCAGGATTTCCCGGCTCGTTATTCCCCGCATATGGGTTTTGAAGGCGCGAATGTGTTGTTCGACGAATGGGTCCATCCGCTTGTCATGGGGCTGGAAGAACATCTGCTCACCATGTTCCGCGATGATTTCGAGTTTAACGATCATAGCGGGCCATCGCATCTCGGCCCCGGCCACAATGCGCCTGCCGAAAACGCAGCGCAGCCTGCCAATGACACCGAAGCGGTCTGGAGCGAGGATGCCGAAAAGGAACTGAAAAAAATACCATTCTTCGTGCGCGGCAAGGCACGGCGCAATACGGAAACATTCGCCGCAGAGCGCGGCGTGGCAACCATCGAGCTTGAAACGCTTTACGAGGCGAAGGCGCATTATGCCCGGTAAGGCTTCGCCTCGGGTCCGGGTCGTGATCGTGACCCTGGACAATCATCTCGCGGGTGCGGTCGAGCGGGCCAATGCGCGGATGGCAAAGGATAATATCAGCATCGGGCTATATGCGGCTTCCGATTGGGACCGTGATCCATCGGTGCTGGAACGGGCGAAAGCGGACATCGCCAAAGCCAATATCGTCATCGCGACGATGCTGTTCCTGGAGGATCATGTCCGAGCTATCCATCCGGCACTGATGGAACGGCGCGAACAGTGTGATGCGATGGTCGGGCTGATGTCGGCGGGGGATATCGTCAAGCTGACCCGGCTGGGCGCTTATAGCATGGACAAGCCCGCCAAGGGACCGCTCGCGCTGCTCAAAAAACTGCGCGGTTCCAAAAAACCGGGCGGCAGCAGCGGTGCGGGACAGATGCGGATGTTGCGGCGGTTGCCGAAAATCTTGCGCTTCGTGCCTGGCACTGCGCAGGATGTGCGGCAGTATTTCCTGACCCTGCAATATTGGCTGGCAGGATCAGACGACAACGTCATTGATATGGTCCGCGGGCTGATCGATCGTTACGCAAGCGGAGAGCGGGAAGAACTGCGCGGGCAAATGCCGGCAAAACCGCCGCGCGATTACCCGGAAGTCGGCGTCTACCATCCCGACATGAAGGGCCGGCTTGGCGAGGATGCGGCCAAGCTTCCCAAACCGCGCGGGGCAAAGGGCACGGTCGGTGTGCTGATGCTGCGTTCCTATCTCTTGGGCCGCGATACCGGCCACTATGACGGGATGATCGAGGCGCTGGAAGCATCCGGGCTGCGCGTCATTCCTGCTTTTGCAAATGGTCTTGATGCACGGCCCGCGGTCGAGAAATATTTTGCCGGGAAAAGCAAGCCAAAGGTCGATGCTATCCTCAATCTCACCGGCTTTTCGCTGGTCGGCGGACCGGCCTATAATGATGTCGAGGCGGCGGTCGAGACGCTCAAAGGGATCGACGTTCCCTATATCGCGGCTCATCCGATCGAGTTTCAGTCGCTTGAACAGTGGCAAGAATCGAAGCAGGGTTTGCTACCGCTCGAAACAACCATGATGCTGGCCATTCCGGAGCTGGATGGCGCTATTGCGCCAAGCGTGTTTGGCGGCCGGTCGGACAAGACCAGCGGCGATATCCGGGCCATGCAGCCCAGCGAAGAACGCGCTGCAGCGCTCGCTGCCAAGACGCTCCGCCTGATCGAAAACAGGAAACGAAAAAAGGCGCAGCGTAGGCTCGCCATCGTGCTGTTCAATTTCCCGCCCAATGCCGGGGCGACCGGAACAGCGGCGCATCTGTCGGTCTTTGAATCGCTCCACGCCACGCTGCAGCGGTTGAGTGACGAGGGCTATGCGGCTGATGTTCCCGAAAGCGTCGACGCACTTCGCGACACAATCCTGCATGGCAATGCCGAGCAATTTGGCGCTGATGCCAATGTTGCCGCACGGATCAACGCCGACGATCATGTCCGGCGCGAGCCATATCTCAAGGAGATCGAGGCGCAATGGGGTGCGGCTCCGGGACGTCAGCAGAGCGATGGCCAGTCGATCCATGTGCTGGGTGCGCAGTTCGGCAATGTCTTTGTCGGCGTACAGCCCGGCTTTGGCTATGAAGGCGATCCGATGCGGCTATTGTTCGAGGGCGATTTTGCTCCGACGCATGCCTTCTCCGCCTTCTATCGCTATATCCGTGAGGATTTCGGGGCGAGCGCGGTACTCCATTTCGGCACCCACGGCGCGCTGGAATTCATGCCGGGCAAGCAGACGGGGCTGAGCGGCGAATGCTGGCCGGAACGCTTGCTGGGCGATCTGCCCAATTTCTATCTCTATGCATCGAACAACCCGTCGGAAGGTATCATCGCCAAACGCCGGTCGGGCGCGACGCTGGTCAGCTACCTGACACCGCCGCTGGCCGAAGCCGGTCTCTATCAGGGGCTGGGTGATCTCAAAGCATTGCTCGAACGCTTCCGTATTTCCGACGACAAGGTCGAGCAGGGTGAACTCGAAATCCTGATCCGTGATCATTGCGATGATCTGGATATCGAAGCGGGTGATCTGGAAAGCCTGTCGGGCCGGCTCTACGAAATCGAACGCGAACTGATCCCGCATGGCCTGCATATTTTCGGCGGCAAACTTCCATCCGAACAGCTTGACGGCTTGGTCGATGCTATCAGCGAGGCCAGCCCCGAACTTGACCGCGAAGAAATTGCCGAACGCGTCGACAGCAATGATGAACTCTGCGCGCTGATTCATGCGCTGGACGGCGGCTATGTCGAGCCGGCCCCGGGCGGCGATATCCTCCATAATCCAGAGGTCCTGCCAACCGGACGCAATATTCATGGCTTTGATCCGTTCCGTATCCCGAGCAAATTTGCGGTCGAACAGGGCCGCGCGCAGGCCGAACAGCTTATCGAGCGCCATCTTGCCGATGGCGGCAAGCTGCCCGAAAGCATCGCGATGGTGCTGTGGGGCACGGACAATCTGAAAAGCGAGGGATCGCAGATCGCGCAGGCGCTCGCTCTGATCGGCGCACGGCCGCGTTTCGATGACTATGGCCGCCTGGCGGGTGCCGAACTGATCCCGCTTGAGAAATTGGGCCGCCCGCGGATCGATGTGGTGGCTACGCTTTCGGGCATTTTTCGCGACCTGCTTCCGCTGCAGACCAGGATGATTGCGGAGGCCACCTACCTCGCGACCATCGCCGACGAACCTGTCGAACAAAACTTCATCCGCAAGCACAGCTTGGCCCATCAGGCTCAGCATGGCTGCGATCTCGAAACCGCCAGCCTGCGGGTCTTTTCCAACCGCCAGGGTGCCTATGGTGCCAATGTCAACCAGATGATCGACGGTGGTGCCTGGTCCGATCCAGAAGAACTGGCCAATATGTTCGAAACACATAAGGGCTATGCCTATGGCCGCGATGGAGTCCCGGCCCAGCACCGCGAATTGCTGGAAAGCGAGCTGGCCGGTGTCGACCTGACCTACCAGAATCTGGAATCGGTGGAGCTGGGCGTTACCGATATCGATCATTATGTCGATGGCCTGGGCGGGATGAGCAAGGCGGTCGAAAAGGCGCGCGGGGATGCAGCTCCGGTTTATGTTGTCGATGCAACGCAAGGCGATACCAAGGTGCGCACCTTGGGCGAGCAGATCGACCTGGAAACCCGCACCCGCATGCTCAACCCGAAATGGTATAAAGGTATGCTGGACCACGGCTTCGAGGGCGTTCGCCACCTTGAAGGTCATGTAACCAACACCATGGGCTGGTCCGCGACCACCGGGACCGTCTCGCCCTGGGTCTATCAGAAGATCAGCGAAACTTTCGTGCTCGACGATGCAATGCGGGCACGACTGGCGGAGCTCAATCCCAAATCATCGGCGCGCGTTGCCGACCGGCTGCTCGAAGCATGCGAGCGCGAGCTTTGGGAACCCGATGCAGAAACGCTGGCCGCCTTGCGCGCCGCCAGCGACGATCTGGAGGACCGGCTGGAAGGCTTGGTCGCCGCAGAATGAGGAGAATGTCGTGACATTAGATGCAGGCACCGCACCCCCCGATGGCGAAGGCAGCGTCCAGGTTGCGCTCGACCCGCGGGACGAGATCAAGGGCGCGAAGGTTTTCGCCGTTTATGGCAAGGGCGGGATTGGGAAATCGACGACATCGTCCAACCTTTCCGCCGCCTTCTCGAAGCTCGGCCACCGAGTGCTGCAGATTGGCTGCGACCCCAAGCATGACAGCACCTTCACGCTGACCAAGAAAATGATGCCGACGGTGATCGACGTGCTCGAGCAAGTCGATTTTCATGCAGAGGAACTGCGCACCGACGACTTCATGTTCGAAGGCTATAATGGCGTGATGTGCGTCGAAGCCGGCGGCCCGCCAGCGGGCACCGGCTGCGGCGGCTATGTTGTCGGCCAGACCGTAAAATTGCTCAAGCAGCATCATCTGCTCGAAGATACCGATGTCGTGATTTTCGATGTGCTGGGCGATGTCGTCTGCGGCGGTTTTGCCGCGCCGTTGCAACATGCCGACAATGCCATCGTCGTCGCAGCAAACGATTTCGACAGTATCTTCGCAATGAACCGGATCGTTGCGGCCATCAATGCAAAGGCAAAAAACTACAATGTCCGGCTCGGCGGCGTGGTTGCCAACCGCTCGGCAGCGACCGACGAGATTGATCGCTTCAGCGACGCCATCGGCATGCGGCGGCTGGCGCATTTCAAGGATCTCGATGCGATCCGCCGCTCGCGCCTCAAAAAATGCACGCTCTTCGAAATGGAAGATTCGCCCGAAGTCGAGGAAGCGCGCGAAGAATATATGCAGCTCGCCCGGAGCCTCTGGAAGGGCATCGATCCGGTCGACGCCAATCCGATGAAGGACCGCGACATATTCGATTTCCTGGGATTTGAATGATGGAGTTCAGCTTGGCCTCAACCAGCTATCAGCAAAGCCGGACACGGCTTGAGGAATATTTCGACCAGACCGCACGCAAGGCGTGGGAAGACCTTACATCGGATGTCCCGGTCAGCGGCATAAGAGCTACGGTGCGCGCAGGGCGCGAGCGGATGAAAGATATGCTGCTTGCTTCGCTGCCCGCTGACCTTACAGGCAGGTGCCTGCTGGATGCAGGCTGCGGCACAGGATCGCTCGCCATTGAAGCCGCGCAGCGCGGAGCGGATGTCGTTGCGATAGACGTATCGCACGGGCTGGTCGATGTTGCTAAAAAACGCGCGCCATCCGGCCTCTCCATCGACTGGCGGGTCGGCGATATGCGCGACCGGAATCTGGGCGAATTCGATCATGTGATCGCAATGGACTCGCTCATTCACTATGAATTGCTCGATGTGCTTACGGTGCTCAAGGCATGGTCGGCGCGCACCGACAGGATTGCCTTCACCTTTGCGCCGCGCACGCCGCTGCTTGCCACGATGCATGCGGCTGGCAAGCTGTTTCCGCGCAGCGACCGTTCGCCAGCCATCAAGCCTATCCCGGAGAAAAGACTCGCGCGCGAGATCGAGGCCAGCCTCGATGGCTGGACGGTCGAACGCACCGAGCGGGTTTCCAGCGGTTTCTACAAATCGCAAGCGATGTGGATCACGCGCCTATGAACGAACGCCCGTCATCTGTGTCCTTTTGGCAGAGCGTAGGGATACGCTTCCTGCCCTTTGCAGATGCGGCCAGCGCAGAGCTGCCCCTGTCCCGGCTGCTCAGGCTATCGCTGTTTCAGGTAAGCGTCGGCATTGCGGCGGTGCTACTCAACGGCACGCTCAACCGGGTGATGATCGTCGAATTGGGGACGCCGACCTGGATCATCGCGCTTCTGATCGCCATTCCTTTGCTCATCGCACCATTTCGCGCGCTGATCGGCTATCGCAGCGACACGCATAGATCGGTGCTGGGCTGGCGGCGGGTGCCTTATATCTGGTTCGGTACGCTGGGCCAGTTTGGCGGGCTCGCCATCATGCCGTTTGCGCTGGTCCTGCTCACCCGGCCAGATACTTTCGCTGCCGGCCTTGCTGCCTCTTGCCTCGCATTCCTGCTGACCGGTGCCGGCATGCATGTCACGCAGACGGCGGGGCTTGCGCTCGCCACCGACATTGCTTCTGAAGAAAAACGCCCCCGCGTGGTGGCTTTGCTTTACGTCATGCTGCTGGTCGGCATGATGGCCGCGGCCTTCACCATCGGTAATCTTTTGCTCGATTTCACCAAGACCCGGTTGATCCAGATTATTCAGGGCGCCGCGGCGCTCACCATGATCCTCAACATCATAGCGCTGTGGAAGCAGGAAGCGCGCAACAAGGCATTGACGATGTCCAAGGAGGTTGCGCCGCCATTCGCCAAAGTCTGGAGCGACTTTACCACACAGCCCAATACGCGGCGGCTTTTGCTTGCCATTGGTTTGGGCGCTATGGCCTTTGCCATGCAGGACGCGCTGCTCGAACCCTATGGCGGCGAAATACTGGGACTTTCGGTGGGCGCGACGACCGCCCTGACCGGCGCATGGGCTTTGGGTGCACTTGCTGCCTTCGGCTACTGTGCCCGGCAGCTTTCGGCAGGCGGCGATCCCTTGCGTATGGCGGGGATGGGCGCTGTGGTGGGAATGGTCTCCTTCCTCCTTACGCTATTTGCAGCGCCGCTGGGTCAGGCATCGCTTCTCTATTGCGGCGCGCTCGGCATCGGCTTTGGCACGGGACTATTCTCGGTGGGGACCATGATTGCGGCCATGGGACTGGCGACATCAGGGAATGCAGGAATGGCGCTTGGTGCCTGGGGTGCGGTGCAGGCAAGCTGCGCAGGTTTGGGCATCGCGCTTGGCGGCATCATTCGGGATGCCGTCTCTGCATTGGCGCTGACCGACAATATGGGCACGACGCTGGCCGACCGGGCAACCGGTTATGGCGCGGTTTATCTGCTCGAGATTTTGCTGCTGGTCGTGACAATCATCGTTTTGGGTCCGGTGATTGGGCGGCAATTCCGTCTGACGGGAGAGAATAAATTTGGCCTGAGTGAGTTTCCGACATGATTGCTCCGTTTGGAGCAGAAGGGAGAGTGGAAGATGGATGATGTTAAACTGATAGGCACATTTGATGTGACCGAGCTGGTCTTTCTGGCCTTTGTGCTGTTTTTCATCGCGCTGGTTTTCTATTTGCGCCGCGAAGACCGGCGGGAAGGATATCCGCTGGAAGACGAAGCAACCGGACGCGTTGATACACCGGGTGGTCCGCTGCATAGCGCGACTCCCAAGACCTTCCTGATGCCGCATGGCAGAGGATCGGTGACGACGCCCACCAAAGGCCGCGAGCCGGTCGATGTGAAGGGCGAGAGGACATTTCGTTCTCCCGGCGCACCCTATCACCCGACGGGCAACCCGATGGAGGCCGGGCTTGGGCCAGGCGCCTATGCTGAACGCGCCGATCATCCGGATCTGAATGCCGAGGGCAATCCCAGGATCGTCCCCATTGGCGCGGCAGACCATATCAGCGTGCATGCCAGGGAGGCCGACCCGCGCGGCATGGATGTGATTGGAGCAGATGGGGCAAGCGCCGGAACAGTCAGCGACCTGTGGGTCGATAATGCCGAACATGTGATCCGCTATCTGGAGGTCGACACCGGCAAGAAGAAGGTGCTGGCACCGATGGCGATGTCGAAGGTGAAAGGCAAGCAGCGGCAGGTGGTTATCGATGCGATCAATGCCGATCAGTTCGCGGGTGCGCCCAAGCCCAGGAAAAAGAGCGAGATCACGCTGTATGAGGAAGAGCGCATCGTTGCCTATTTCGGCGCGGGCTATCTTTATGCCAATGCCGAGCGGCAGGAGCCGGTATTATGAGCGAATATGATCATGAACCGGTACGCGGCCTGCCGGGTGAATTGCCGGAAAGCGAACACATCATCTGGCAAGGTGCTCCGGATTGGAAGCAGCTGGCCGGCTCGGCGCTGCATATCCGGCTGGCAGGGGTCTATTTCGGGGCTCTTGCAATAATGGCAGTAATGCAGGGCAGCTTTGGCTATGCCGCCGTCATGACCGGTCTGGGAGCAGTGGTGATCGGCCTTTTTTCATTCTTCGCCTGGGGGGTTGGCCGGACAACGGTCTACACGCTGACCAACCGGCGCATTGTGCTCCGGATCGGCGTGGCGCTCAATAAATGCATCAATTTGCCGCTGACCGAGATCGAGTCCGCTAATCTCAAGAAACTGCCGTCCGGCCATGGCAATGTTGTGTTGGCGCTGAAAGGCATGCCCCGCCTTGGCTACTGGATGCTGTGGCCGCACGCCCGCTCGCTTCGGATCATCCGCCCGCAGCCTATGCTGCGCGCGATTCCCGAGGCAACGCAGGTCGCGGAAAAACTGTTTCATGCGACCGAAAAGCTGCAGGATATCGCGCCCGCAACACCGGCGGCCGAGACAGCTGCCGACATTCCATTGGAGGGAGTGCCTGCATGAGCCATGCCCATCACCATGACCCCACGGTCCCGCGCGGTGCACTGGTTGCCGCGTCGATGCTGCTTGCCTTCACGCTCGCGCTTACCGGCGCAGTGACCTGGGGTCTGATACCGCAATCGGCCAACCCCGATATGTCGCGAGCAGCTGCCAATGTTGCGCCGCTCGAAGAGCGCAATCTGGTCTTCAGCGACCGCGAAGACGGCGCTTTGGTTGTGCGCGATGCCGATAGCGGCGAGACGGTCACTGTTGTCGCCTTTGGCGAACAGGGCTTTGTTCGCGCAACGCTCCGCCGGCTTGCCAGGGTGCGCATTGCGCAGGGCATCGGTTCGGAGCCACCCTTCGTGCTTACCCGCTGGGAAAATGGCGCACTTTCCCTGCGTGACCCTGAAACGGGCAAGCGCGCCGAAATTCATGGTTTCGGCGCAGATCACAGCGCAGCCTTTGCCGCCATGTTGAAAGGGCCAGTATCGTGACCTCACTATTTTCCAGCCAAAAGTTCGATACCAGTTGCCGTATCGAGATCGAGCAGAGTCACGAGCATTTCCACGCGCATGTCGAACTCGACGGCGATATTCCCATTTACCCTGGCGACCGCGTCCGGGTGCATGGCGCACCGGTCACCGTTGCCTTTGGCGAGAAGGTCAGTTTCGACCGAAACGCCACAGTCCAGCGGGCAGGGCTTATCCGCCGCGCATGGACAAAATTCGCCGGCTATTTCGAGATGGCCGAACTGTATGAAGTCAGTTTTACTCCAGGGAGGTTATGATGAACGCCCATACGAAAATCGCTAAATCAGGTGAGCATGCCGGACTGGTCGACTGCCCGGACACACAGGCGATTGCCAATCAGGAAACCGTGCTCGCGCCGCGATTTTATACCACCGATTTCGATGCGCTCGACAAGATTGATGTGTCTTCGGTGCGCGCAGAATGGGACAGCCTGATGGAGGAAATGGAGGGCGATCCCAACAAGCTGCATTTCAAGAAGACCAGCAAATTCGACGGTGTGATCGAGGGGTTGGACCCGGCGTTGCAGCGCGAGTTTATCGATTTTCTGGCCAGTTCGCTGACGTCGGAATTTTCCGGCTGTATTCTCTATGCAGAGATCGCCAAGCGCACCAAAAACCCGGATGTAAAACGCCTGTTTAGACTGCTCGCCCGGGACGAGAGCCGCCATGCCGGTTTCATCAACGAAACGCTGAAAGGGTCGGGCATCGGCGTCGATCTCAGCTTTTTAACCAAGACCAAGAAATATACTTTCTTCAAACCGAAATTCATCTTCTATGCGGTCTATCTGTCGGAGAAAATCGGCTATTCGCGCTACATCACCATCTACCGGCAGCTTGCGAAGCACCCGGAGCTGAAATTCCATCCGATTTTCGACTGGTTCGAGCAATGGTGCAATGACGAGTTCCGTCATGGTGAGGCCTTTGCGCTGCTGCTGCGTGCCGACCCCAAATTGCTGACCGGCATGAACAAGCTGTGGATCCGCTTCTTTCTTTTGTCGGTCTATGCCACCATGTATGTGCGCGATCATAACCGGCCGGTGTTCCACGAAGCGCTTGGCATTCACCCTGCGGAATATGGCTATAAGGTATTCGACATCTGCACGGCGATCAGCCGGCAGGTGTTCCCGGTCGAGCTTGACACCGACAATCCGAAATTTCGAAAGGCGATGGAAGATTTGCGCTTGGCTTCTGACGGAATTTATGCCGCCAAGGAACGCGGCGGTATTTCGGGCAAGCTCGGGCAGCTTAAACATGGCGCGAAGGCCGGCCTGGCCTTTGCCAGAATGTATTTCGTGAAGCCAAAATCGAATGCTTTGCCCCAGCAGATCAGGATGGCACCTGCATGGTAGAGTGGAGCGATCTTGGCCTGTCCTTTGTGGCGGCCCTCCTGCTCTGGTTCGTGGGCACCGGGCTGGTGGCGGCTATCCACCACCGGATGAGGCAATCATTTGGCCGTGCGCTGGTCATTGCGGGCATATGCGCCGTTGGTGGGCTCTCGCTGTTTGTCCTGGCCAGTCAGACAATGGCCGTCTGGGCTATCTATGCGTCCTTCCTGGGCGGGCTGATGATCTGGAGCTGGCATGAAATCAGCTTTCTGACCGGCGCGGTATCGGGATCGCACACCGATCGATGCCCACCTGGTGCGAGGGGCTGGCAGCGTTTCTCGCTGGCCACCATGGCGCTGATCCATCACGAGATCGCGCTTGCCATGACGGCAGCGCTGCTGCTCTCACTGGGCGCGGTGACGGCCAACGCGACCGGAGCCTATGCCTTTGCGCTGCTGCTGGTTTTCCGCCTGTCGTCCAAACTCAATATCTATTGGGGCGTTCCCAATATGAGCGACGAGTTGCTGCCGCGGCATCTCGATTATCTGAAAAGCTATTTTGGCCCGAAGCGGCTCACGCTTTCGCTGCTATTGTCGATCATGATGATCATATCCGTGGCAGGATATTTCGGCATGCGGGCAGCGGCTGCAACAACGCCAAGCGAAACCGTACAGGCGGGACTGCTCTGCTGTCTCAGCTTGCTGGCGGCGCTCGAACATGTTTTTCTCGCGATACCGTTTCGCGATTCCCGGCTGTGGCAATGGGCCCTTGATCAGCCGCGCAGCAAGATTTCCAAGGAGGGGTAAAGTCGATGGATTATGAAGCATTTTTCGGCGAAGAACTGGATGCCGTACGCGAAGAGGGGCGCTACCGCATATTTACCGAAATCGAACGCCGGGCCGGAGCCTTCCCCCACGCGACGCGCTATGTCGAAGATGGGACCACCGAGGTAACCGTCTGGTGCTCGAATGACTATCTCGGCATGGGGCAGCATCCCAAGGTGATCTCTGCCATGCATCAGGTGCTCGATGAATGCGGCGCGGGCGCGGGCGGCACGCGCAATATTTCGGGCACCAACCATCATCATGTGCTGCTCGAAAAGGAACTGGCCGATCTGCATCACAAGGAAGATGCGCTGATCTTCACCTCCGGTTACGTCTCCAACTGGGCGGCACTTGGTACCCTTGCGTCAAGAATACCCGATTGCATGGTGCTTTCCGACGCGCTCAACCACGCCTCGATGATCGAGGGCATCCGTCATAGCAAGGCCGACCGGATGATTTTCGAACATAATTCGCCTGAAGATCTCGACCGCAAGCTGTCGACCCTCGATCCGGACCGGCCGAAGCTTGTCGCTTTCGAAAGCGTCTATTCGATGGATGGCGATATAGCGCCGATCGCCGAGATCTTGGATGTCTGCGACAAGCATAACGCGATGAGCTATATCGACGAGGTCCATGCGGTTGGACTGTATGGCCCGCGCGGAGGCGGTGTTGCCGAACGCGAGGGATTGATGGACCGGATCACAGTGATCGAAGGTACGCTTGGCAAGGCATTTGGCGTGATGGGCGGTTATATCGCTGCGTCAAAGGATTTGTGCGACTATGTCCGTACCTTTGCGAGCGGCTTTATATTCACCACCGCCATCCCGCCCGCCGTCGCGGCTGGTGCCTGCGCCAGCATCAGGCATCTTAAGGAAAGCAATCATGAGCGCGATCAGCAGAAAGAACGGGTCGAGAAGGTGCGCGGCGCACTGGACCGGATGGGCATCCCGCATCTACCCAATCCCAGCCATATCATCCCGGTCATGGTCGGCGATGCGCATAAATGCAAGTTCATCTCCGACTGGTTGATGGACAATCACGGTATCTATGTGCAGCCGATCAACTATCCAACTGTACCGAGAGGCACCGAGAGGTTGCGGATTACGCCTTCTCCTGTGCATGGCGACGGTGATATCGACCGTTTGATCTCGGCGCTCAGCGAAATCTGGTCGCAATGCGAATTGGCGCGGCGCGATATTGCTGCTTGAACGCGCTCATCCACTGCCAAAGAAAAAGGCCGGGAAAATCCCGGCCTTTTCTCTGTTTCATCCTGATTAGTATCAGGTCGGATTCTTGAGATAGGCGATGAGATCTGCACGCTCCTGCGCCTTTGGCAGGCCCGGAAAGACCATTTTGGTCTTCGGGACCACACGCTGCGGATCTTCCAGATAGACGTAGAGCTGCTCTTCGCTCCAGGTCAGACCGCTATTCTTGTTGGCTGGCGAATAGTTGAAACCTTCCACCGTGCCGGCCTGGCGGCCGACAATGCCGGCAAGCGAAGGCCCGGTGCGGTTCACACCGGGATCGGTGACATGGCAGGTTTTGCAGCGCGCAAACACCACCTTGCCAGCCGCTGCATCGCCCGTCAGGCTGGAATAGGCAACGCCGTCCTTGGTTGCCATCGGATCACCCGGAGTTGCGGCAGTTTCTTCAGCAGGTGCTTCTTCTGCGGGGGCCTCTGCTGCAGGGGCCGGCTCAGCCGGGGCCGCTGCTTCTTCCTTCGGTTCCGACGATTCGCCAGAGCCGCCGCCGGAACAACCGGCAGCCAGCGCGCAGATTGCTACCGCGCCAGCAAGTGACTTCATTTTCACAATAAACTCTCCCACGGTTTCCTTGGATTCCACCTATGGCATAACCAATAAATCGCACGATTCCTAGTGCCCTTTTGACTCAATCGTCTTTTCCGGGCCGCCAAGTCTCTTTATCGGCGCTATGCCTGAAGACCTTCTGCTTGAGATAGCGGACCAATCCCCAAACGACGAGGACGGTCGGAAGCGTCAAAACCCCAATGATGAGGTCGGTATCGGGGCCGTCCGGATAGGCCCCTGCGCCTTTCACAATAAAGGCAATCAGGCCCACCAGGTAATAGCCGGCTGCGATAACAGAAAGTCCTTCCACCAGCGTCTGTAACCTGAGTTGGAGCTGGGTTGAATTTTCCATCGACTCCATGAGCCGCAGATTTTGCGCCTTGATCCGCGTATCGATCCGCACATCCAGAGTGTGCATGATTCGCGAGATACGTTCGGCAATTCGCGCCAGCCTTGTCTGGAACACTTCGCATGTCCGCTGCGCAGGGATCAGGCGGCGTTCGGTAAAATCTTTCAGGCTCTGGTGGTTTGCCACCGGCTTTTCGTCGAGCGCGGCCAGGCGGTCATGTGCAACCTGGGCATAGGCGGTCGTTGCGCTCAGGCGAAAGCCGGTGGCCGAGCGGATGAGTTCCAGCTGCGACGACAGTTCGGCAAGCTCCTGCAGCAGTGTTTCGTCGTCATCCTCGTCGGCGGAGCTTGCAACCCGTTCGGCGTGGGCCGACAGCTTTTTCTCCAGCGCGTCGACTTGGGGGCCATACTTCTGAACCGTGGGAAATCCCATCAGCGCCATATTGCGGTAATTGCCCAATTCCTGAACGCGCTGGATGATACGCCCGCGTTCGCCATCGGACATATCCCCACCCTGCGCGAGCAGCCGGCCATAGCCATCTTTATGGATTCCGAAATCCGACCAGATGCGCATCCCGCCATTGACCTCGCAGCTGACGAGCTCTTCCGGCGCAATCCCCATCGCCTCCAGATTGGTCTCTGCCTGATCAGCTGTCGGAACCGTCATGATCCGTGTCGCGCGGATAACGGCACCAGGCCAATTTTCCAGCCAGCGCAGACAGGGGTCGCTCTCCTTGCTCGGCAGGCTGGAAGGGAAGATCAGCGTGACCGTGCTTGCTTCGGTATGGCGTTCCCAGAGAAAATAGATGTCGCTCTTTGCTTGAGCATAGGCGCTGCGCGGACCATGCTGCCACTGGTTGAAATCGGGCCTGCCGCTTTCCAGATGGCTGTCTTCCGTTTGCCGGGCTTCCTCACCCAGAAGCAGCACCGTCTGATATATCTCACAGTCGTCCGAGACGGGGGCAAAACGCCTTAGATGCATCTCGTCGACAGCCCATTGCCTCAGCGGATGATTGGAGAATGTCATTTGCCAAGCCTTTCATGAACGGAGGCAATTGTCCAGAGACTGAAGATACGCCGCAACGGAATTGTCGGCTGCCATTTACCTGCTAGAACAAACGGGTGTCAGACGTCGCTAAAGCCAAGGAAGCAACAGAAAAGCAATCCCGCCGTATATTGCTGTTAGGCGCAACAGGCACGATAGGGCGGGCAACGGTGAGCGCGCTTTTGGAGCGCGGCCATGAAGTGGTCTGCTTTTTGCGTGAACAATCTGCGAGGTCCGATCCTGCCCTGTCGCGCGCCATTTTGCGGTTCGGTCAGCCGACTGATCGCGAGTCTCTTCTCGGTCACGGTTTTTGCGGCGAGCATTTCGACGTTGTTCTGTCCTGCCTGGCATCGCGTAACGGCGAAGCAGAGGATGCATGGAAGGTAGACCATGGCGCAAATTCAGCCGCGCTTTCGATCGCAAAATCGCATGGCGTGAAGCATTTTGTCCTGCTTTCGGCCATTTGTCTGCAAAGACCGAAACTGGCATTCCAGAAGGCCAAATTGGCATTCGAGAGCGAGCTGATGGGCTCCGGCCTCAAATATTCGATTGTGCGGCCAACCGCCTTTTTCAAATCCTTATCCGGGCAGGTGGAAAGGGTGAAGAGTGGAAAGTCATTTTTTCTGTTTGGGAGTGGCGAACTGACCTCATGCAAGCCCATAAGCGATGCGGATCTCGCCGCATATCTGGCCGATTGCATTGACGATCCCGAACGCCAAAACCGGATATTGCCAATTGGCGGCCCGGGTGAAGCGATCACGCCCAAACAGCAGGGGCAGATGCTCTTTGACCTGCTTGGCCGCAAGCCGAAATTCACCCATGTGCCTGTGATCATGCTGGATATGACAATCGGCCTGCTTGGCCTCGCCGGTCTGATTTTTCCGGCGGCAAGGAAGAAGGCGGAATATGCCAGAATTGGTCGCTATTATGCGACCGAGTCGATGCTCCTATATGATGCCGAAAGCGGGCAATATGACGCCAGCAAGACGCCTGAGACCGGAACCGACACTTTGCGTGAACACTACAAAATGCTGGTTTTTGATCAGGCAGATTGAATTTGCCAGACTGCTGGGTAGCTCCCCTTCGCGAGCAAGGAAACAGGCTATTTCTTCAGCGGCGGTTGCTTGCGGCTGAAGACCAGGTCATCTTCGGTCGAGGCCTTGGCGTCGAACCGGTAGCCATCGACATTGAAATCCTTCAGCCCGTCGGGGCGATCGACGCGATTTTCCATGATCCAGCGCGCCATCAGCCCGCGCGCGAATTTGACATGATACATCAGCTTTCGCGGTTCGCCGTCTTTTACATTGATGAAGCTGGCCGAGACGATCCGCGCATCCAGCGTTCCTGTATCGACGGCCTTGAAATACTCATTCGAGGCAAGATTGACGATGACCGGGTTGCTGTGCTCGCAAAAATCGGCCTTCAGCTCTTCGGCAATTTTCGACCCCCAGAAATCATACAGGTTCTCGCCGCGCGGATTGGCCATGCGCGTGCCCATTTCCAGCCGGTAGGGCTGGATCGCATCCATCGGGCGCAGCAGGCCATAGAGGCCTGAGAGGATACGCAGATGATCCTGCGCATAGGCGAGCGTATCGGCATCCATGCTCTTGGCCTCCAGACCCCAATAGACATCGCCATCGAAAACCAGGCCCGCAGGCGCGGCAGTGTTGCTGCGGCCATCGAGGTCGAAGGCCCTGAAGCGCTCGAAGTTGAGTTCGGCAAGATTGTCCGAAATATGCATCAGCCGTTTGAGATCGGCGGCAGACTGCTTTTTTGCGACCTGCGCGATCTCGCGCGTGTCTTCGGAAAGGCGCGGCGTCGTTATCCCAAGGGATGTTTGGCTGCCTTCGGCGGCCCTGGCGAAATTCAGCTTTTTCGCGGGCGACAATAGCGTAAGCATATATCTGTTCCTTTCCTCCTGACATCTGCCTGCGAAGCGCAAGCACGTATGCGTGGGTAAATGGCCGGGTCGGATTAGCCGCTACGGCGCGCTCTGCCAACAGCAGGCGGCACGCAAATTTTCGATAACGCTAAGCGAGCTAGCCGCGCGGCTTTGTCATCCGGATCAACCCCTCTTGCGCGCAGCTGGCGATCAGGCGGCCCTCGCGGTTGAAGATCTGACCGCGGTTGAAGCCGCGCCCGCGTGCGCCCCAGGGGCTGTCGCAGGCATAGAGCAGCCAGTCGTCGACGCGGACATCGCCGTGCAGCCAGACGGCATGGTCCAGGCTGGCGGTTATCATGCCCGGCGTGGTCCAGGTGACACCATGCGGCAGCGTCGCGGTGCCGAGCAGCCAGCTGTCCGACACATGACAAAGCATCGCGCGATGCAGCGCCGGATCATCCTCGATTTCGGCCTTCAGGCGGAACCAGATATTTTGCTTGGCCGGGAAGCGCTTTTCCTCGCCCGACCAGTCGCGCGGGTCGCAGGGCCGGAATTCGAAAGGCCGTTCCTGCAAAAAATTGTCGCGATATTTTTCCGGTACCAGATGTGCGGTCTTCTTCCTGAGCTCGTCCTCGGGTATCAGGCTTTCGGGCTCGGGCACCTCGGGCATCGGATCCTGATGCTCCAGCCCTTCTTCGGCCTTTTGGAAAGAGGCCGTCATATTCAGGATCGGCCTGTCCTTTTGCAGCGCGATGATCCGCCGGTTGGAAAAGCTGCCGCCATCGAAATCGCGCTCGACCCTGTAGGTGATCTCATAATCCTCGCTGCCCGGGCGCATGAAATAGGCATGCAGGCTGTGCGCAATGCGCTCTGACGACACGGTATCCTGAGCGGCAGCCAGACCTTGTGCAATAACCTGACCGCCAAACACGCGGCCGACGCCGCCTTTCTTGCGCCGGCCGAGATACCAGCCGTCGCCCATACGTTTAACCGCGAGCAATTTGACGAGATCGCCAACAAGGGGATTTGATTCGATCATGGGGAGAGGGGGTTAGCAGCGGCTTTGGCGAGTGGCGAGTCGGTTTGGGGGTTCCGCCATTTTTTCCTGGATATGGCCAAGCCCCCAGACCTGCCCCGCTACGCAGGATTGTGAGTATCTAGAAATTTCTCGAGCCGGTCCAGCCAGTCTTTTCGATTGTTTTTATCAGCTAACCCATGTCCTTCATCCTCATAGGTTACAAAGACAATATCGAGTTCGCGATCCTGCAACTTGTCCCGGTAGATTTCGAACTGGCTGTAAGGCACGTTGCTGTCCTTCTTCCCATGCACTAGCAGGACAGGACGTTTCAACTTGTCAGCATTGTGCACAGGCGAGACATCGTCCAAATCAAAATCATCCTCTCCTTCGATCGCTTCGCGCCAGTCACGATAATAGCGGCTGCGTAGAAATTGCCGGTCATATTTAAGCTGCTTATCCCAATCGGTCACGCCCGCGAAAGAGGCGGCACATCTATATCGATCCGGGTTACGGGTAACGCCCCAAAGAGCAGCATATCCGCCATATGATGACCCGACGATGCAGACACGTTTCGGATCGACCAATCCACGTTTGACCAGCCAGTCCATTCCATCATCTAGATCGTCCTGCATGGATCTGCCGATCTCGCCCTCGCCAAGCTTGTAAAAGCCCTCGCCGTAACTGCCAGAACCACGAAAATTGGGCTGCAGGACGACATAACCACGATTGGCCAGAAACTGCACTTCCAAGTTGTAGTCGAGCGTATCGCGCACACCGAATGGGCCGCCGTGCGGGAGAATGATCAAAGGAAGATTTTGCTGCTTGCGTCCCCTCGGTATCGTTACGTAGGCAGGAATGAGAGTTCCGTCGCTCGCAGCATAAGATTCGTAGCTGGTTTCGGCCATCAGAGCTGGATCAATACGATCGTTGATTCCTGCAAATCGCTCCATTTTCCGTACCTTGGGCTCGTATAGATAGTAGCTGCCAGGGTCTTGCGGCGAGGTCGAAAAGATCACCATTTTTTCCTTGTCGCGAGAATGCGAAACAATCCAGACCTCCTGCCCCGGGAGTGCGCGTTCGAGCATGCGCTGCTGTTTACTGAAATACTCATCGAACCAGACAATTCGGTCGCGCGAATCGGTATATCGTACTGCCTTCAAGGCTGCGCCATCATCGTCCATCACAAAGTGATCGACATCCTGGGTGTCATGCGCAAATACCAGTTCGCCTACCTCTCGTGTCAGCAAGTTAAACCGGTGCAGCGCAAATCGGCCCGTCCGCTCATTCGACAGAACATAGCCTTCGTTCGTTCCTGCCACGATAACGAAGCCATCGAGTAGGGCTTCTACTCCTTTTTCAAGCACGTCTTTGGTTTTGACCTTGTCGATCCGCTTGAATTTGTCCGCCGCAGACTGTCGATAGTAGATTATGGTTGAGTTACGACGATAGCTAAGTCCCAGCCTGACCACACCTGCATTGTCGGTAACCCAATCCCAAATCTTCGATTGTTCGTCCACGATTTTTTCGGATTTGTTGGTGGCCAGTTCGATCCTGAAAACTGCGGGATATTTATAGACAGACTCCCGTGCCTTCATAACTAGAAAGCGTCCATCGGGGTCGAGGTAGAGAATATTGTCACCGTCAGGACCCACTTTTTCCGGACCGATGTATCGGGTCCGGCGTGAGCCAGTGTCGAGGAGATACATTTCTACCTGACGAAATTCATTATCGACAAAATTCGCCCGAAGACCGCTATATCTCTTGATGCTGGTGACGCTGAACAGGATTTGTGTGTTACCCGCCCAACGATACCATTTAAGCTCGGTTCCTTCGGGCATCGCCTTCCGAAAAGAGCTGCCCTGGTCAAAGGACAACGTCGAGAGATATGTCTTACCCTCTATGTTCTGTCGATATACGAGCTGCGAGCCATCGGGAGAGAGCTTTGGTTGGAAGACATCTCCGTCCGAGGCAAATATTTCGGTAGGAATTTCTCCTATTGCCGGGTTGGCTGCCGCTTGCCCGTTTACATCTGTCGCTGCGGAAGAAATACTGCAGAAAGCGGCGAAAAGGGCCAAAAAACTGCCGAATAGCGCCACGGATTTTGCAGGACCAAGCATTGCCTCCCCCAAGCCGTTGCTAAATAAATAGAAAATCAAAGTATAAACGTCAATATTATTGCTGTCGAAAGGAGTCTAACGTTCCTTTGTCGCACTAAAGGTCAGGTCAGGGTGCTTCTCTGTTTGGTAATTGATGTCCCAGGCCGATTTGGCAAGAAAGACGGGGTCGCCGTCGCGGTCCTTCGCCATATTGGTGCCGTTGAAATCGGCCAGCTGGCGGAGCGCGTCATCCGGGCCTTTTAGCCAGCGGGCGGTGTCGAAGGGTGCTGCCTCGAGCGAGGCTTCCACCTTATATTCTGCCGAAAGCCGCGAGATGAGCACATCGAGCTGCAGCTGACCGACCACGCCGATCACCCAGTTCGCGCCGATATCGGGATAGAAGACCTGGATCACGCCTTCCTCCGACAGATCGTCCAGCGCTTTTCTCAGCTGCTTGGTCTTGGTCGGGTCTTTCAGCACCACGCGCCGCAATATCTCCGGCGCGAAGTTGGGCAGGCCTGTGAAGCGGATAGTGTTTTTCTCCGACAGCGTATCGCCCACTCTAAGCGTGCCGTGATTGGGAATGCCGATGATGTCGCCCGGCTGCGCGGTGTCAGCAATTTCGCGGTCCTGCGCAAAAAACAGAATAGGCGAGTGGATCGCGATCGGCTTGCCGAGGCCCGAGGGCGTCAGCTTCATCCCGCGTTTGAAGGTGCCGCTGCATAGCCGCATGAAAGCAATCCGGTCGCGATGCTGCGGGTCCATATTCGCCTGCACCTTGAAGATGAAGCCTGAGACTTCCCTATGTTCCGGCGCGATCTCGCCCGCTTCGGATGGCTGCGGGCGCGGCGGCGGGGCGTGCTCGGCGATGGCATCGATCAGCTCCTCGACGCCGAATTCCTTGAGCGCGGAGCCAAAGAAAACCGGTGTCAGATCGCCGCTGCGATAAGCTTCCAGGTCAAATTCGGCATAGCCAGCCTGCGCCAGCTCGGCTTCTTCGCGCAATCGCTCCAGCCCCTGCGGCGAGAGATGTTCGGCAAGGCTGTCATCATCGAGCCCGCTATGCGTGCTCGCCTTGCCCTCGAAATTTTTGGAATCGCCCGTTGGCTGCGTCAGCTGCCCCGTCTTGAAATCGAACAGCCCTTCAAACTGCCCGCCCATACCGGCAGGCCAGTTCATCGGGCACACATCGAGCGCGAGCGCATCGGCGACCTCGTCGAGCGTTTCAAAGCCTTCCCGGCCTTCGCGGTCGACCTTGTTGACGAAGGTGATGATCGGCACCGAGCGGAGGCGGCACACTTCGAAAAGCTTGCGGGTTTGCGGCTCTATACCCTTGGCAGCGTCGATCACCATGATCGCGCTATCGACAGCGGTCAGCGTGCGGTAGGTGTCTTCGCTGAAATCTTCGTGCCCCGGCGTATCGAGTAGGTTGAAGATAATGCCGTCACGCTCGAAGGTCATCACGCTGGAGGTGACCGAAATGCCGCGCTGCTGCTCGATCTTCATCCAGTCCGACCGTGCGCGTCGCGCGTCACCGCGCGCCTTTACCTCACCGGCAAGATGGATCGCGCCGCCTTGCAGAAGCAGCTTTTCCGTCAGCGTCGTCTTACCCGCATCGGGATGCGATATAATGGCGAAGGTGCGTCTTGGCTGGCTCATCGCGCGCGCCTAGCCGCTTTGGCTGCCGGCGTCCACCATCAAAGCATCATGTTAGGGCTAGTAAAGCCCCGGCACCTCGCGCTGTGCCGGCGTCGGGTTTTCGGGCGTCAGCAGAATATCGCTGGGCAAGCGCATAGGCTGGTTCTGCGCCGCAATATTGCCGCTGATCGGCTGCGTGCTGCAGCTTTGCCCACCGATGAAATCGAGCGCGGCGCGCAACGATGCTTCCTGCGGGTCGCCAAGCGGCCGGGTGATGTCATCTTCGGCTTCGCACGTATTGGGGACATTGGCCGCAAGGCCGGTGAAATAATCCCCCTGATTGTTGGCATTGTCGGTTTTGAAAGCGACTACGCGGATACGGTCGTCGCAGGCGGCCTGGTCAAGCGCGATCTGCCCCACCGGCTTGCCGAAGGTGTTGCTGCCGATCAATGCGACATTGTTGCCGACATAGGGCAGCATGGCATTGATCACCAGCTCGCTGGCCGATGCCGATGCTCCGGTGGTGATAAAGGCAATCCGAGCTGGCGCGATCGATTGTGGTTGCGAATCGAAATTGCGGGTTTCATCATTGGCCGATTTGGACGCGCGGAAACGGGTGAAGGAATAGACGTCGTTGTTGCTGCGATCACGTCCCAGTAAATCGCCAAAAAGATTAGCCGTGCTGACGAGGCCGCCGCCATTGTAGCGAAAGTCGACGACAATGTCGTTGATGCCCTGCGCGCGCAGATTGGCGAACGCACTGCGCAGCTGATTGTCGGCGGTCGAGATAAAGGTCCGCATATTGATATAGCCCACCTGCCGGCCGCCATCATTGATCACTGTCGCGCCATAGTTCGGGGAGAGCGGCTCGATATCATATTCCGCCTTGGTCACCGTCACATTCTGGCTTGCACCGCCATTGACTATGGTGAAGGCCCGGCTGGTGCCGGCGGTGCTGGGTCCAAGCGCTGCATTGATACCGTCCACGCCTTCGCTAGCGATAATGTCGGATACGCTGCGCAAAGTGGCCTCGCTGTTGCCTATCGCGGTGATCTCTGTCCCGCGATCGATCCCGGCGGCAAAGGCAGGCGCATTTTCGAAAGCTTCGCGGATGAAGAGCCGGTTATTGTCGAGTGCAATGCGGATCCCGAAGCCAGCGCTCGATCCGGATTGGAAAAAGGCGTTCTCCTCGGCAATCGACGTCACAAAAGTGAAAAAGCGATCGCGGCCCTGATTGCGGGCGGTTTCGGTCAGCGCATTGATGTAGGATTGCACATCGGCGAAGGGCGATGGGTTGAGCGATGCCGGCAAGGTTTCGGGAAAAAGATACCATTCATTGATCACATTGAAGGCGAAATTCTGCCGGTTGGTGAGGCTGCATGTGCCTGAAGTTGGCGGCGGGGGAGATGGCGGCGGGGTGCCGGCCGTCGGCGGCACGGTAACTGCACCGCTCCCGCCGCCGTCGCCGCCGCATGCGGTTGTGAAGACAATGCCGGTCAATGCCAGTGCTGCGGCCAGCTTGTTTGCCATGAATTTTGCGTTCCTGTTTTATGGTGCCCCAGATTTGCGCAAGAGCCTAGTGAAAGCAAGATGTCGCGCCGCTGAACCGAATTGCAAAAGGGTGCAAAGCAGTCCTGCTACCTGGCGCTGACCTACCCCCTCAATTCCGCGCCCAGCTTGGCCGCTGACGCAATGACCTTTTCGGATATAGTCTGCAGATCCTGTTCAGTGTAGCTCTTGTCCAGCGGCTGTAGGGTGACTTCTATGGCAAGGCTCACCTTCCCCTCAGGCAGGCTGCCGCCGGTGAAACGATCAAAGACTCGCGCTGCTACGATGTTGGTCTTGTCGCTCCCGCGCACCGCGGCAACAAGATCGGATGCCGCCAGCGCTTCGGGCACGACGAAGGCGAAATCGCGGGTCACCGCCTGGAGCGGCGGCGGCGAATAGGCTGGTCGCATGAAGCCTGGGGCCTTCTTGGGCGGGATGGCGTCTATATATATCTCTGCCGCAGCAATCGGCCCGGTTAAGTCAAACGCCTTGGCCGTGGCCGGATGGAGCAGGCCAAAAGCGGCAAGGATGTTTTTTGGTCCCAGCCTGAGCGTCGCTGACTGGCCCGGATGATAATGATCGCCCGCGCCATCCATAACCATCAGCCGCTCGGTGTCGACCCCGGCGGCATCCAGTAGCGTGGTGACATACGCCTTCGCATCGAAAGCGTCGAATTTTTGCGCCTTGCCCGACGCCCAGCTGCGCGATGATCGTTCCCCAGCCAGAACAAGGCCCAGCGTCAACCGCTCGTCGCTGGCACCGTCCTTTGCCTTGAAATAGCGGCGGCCGATTTCGAACAGCCGGACAGAGGAAGCACCGCGGTCCATGTTGCGCTGCGCAGCCGACAGCAAGCCGGGCAGAATCGATGCGCGCATGGCTTTCATATCCTCGCTGATCGGATTGGCGAGAACCCAGTCGCCGCCGCCGAGCGCGGCCGCTTCCTTTTCCGATATGAAGGACCAGTTCACCGCCTCTTTGAGGCCGCGTGATGCGGCGATGCGGCGCAGCTTGCGCTCCAGTTCTTGCGCAGGCGTTGCGGTTGGCTTGGCAACGCCCTCGGCGCGCGGCAGGGCGACCGACTTGATATTGTCCAGCCCGACCATGCGGACGACTTCTTCGACCAGGTCGGGCGGCCCGTCGATATCGCGCCGCCAAGTGGGAACAGTAACTTTCCAGCTGCCGTCAACTGCAAAGCCAAGCGATTCAAGTATCTGCCATTGCTTTGCCTGGTCGACAGCGATCCCGCCCAATGACAGGCAGAGCGCCGGATCATATTGCACAGACCGCTGCGCTGCGGGGGGCGCTCCTGCGCGCATGATGTCGCTGGCCTTCCCGCCGCATATTTCGAGGATGTAGGCAGTGATGATCTGGACCGCGTCATCGAGAAATGCAGGATCAACGCCGCGCTCGAACCGCATTCGGGCATCCGAAGTCAATGCCAGCGCCTGTCCGGTCAATGCGATATTTTCGGGTGTGAAATAGGCAATCTCGAGCAGCACATCGCGGGTGTCTTGCGAGCAACCGGAATCGATACCGCCCATAATGCCGGCAATATCATGCACGCCTTTATCGTCGGCAATCACGGTCATGTCGCTGGTGAGCGCATATTCCTTTTCATTGAGCGCAGTGACCTTCTCGCCATCCTTTGCCTTGCGGGCGACCACCGCGCCGGACAGCTTGGCAAGATCGTAAGCATGGCTGGGCCGACCATGATCGAGCATGACATAATTGGTGATATCGACCAGCGCCGAAATTGGCTTTTGCCCAGCACTTTTTAGCCGAGCCTGCATCCAGGCCGGCGATGCGCCATTCTTCACGCCGCTGATCACGCGGCCATAAAAGGCGGGGCAACCTTCCGGGTCATCGGTGCGGATTTCGACCGGGCAGGGCTCCGGCGCTTCGATCTGCGGGATCTCCAGCGCTTTCAGCTCGCCCAATCCCGCTGCCGCGAGGTCGCGGGCAATGCCGCGTACGCCCATGCAATCCTGCCGGTTGGGTGTGATGGCAACATCGATCACCGGATCGTCAAGACCGGCCCAGCCGGCATAGACCTCACCGACAGGCGCATCGTCCGGCAGTTCGATAATGCCATCATGATCATCGCCGACTTCCAGTTCGGCCTCGCTGCACATCATGCCATTCGATTCGACGCCGCGAATTTTGGCGATCTTGAGCTCCATGCCATTCGATGGAATAACCGCACCTGCCGGGCCGAATACGCCCAGCATGCCAGCACGCGCATTGGGCGCGCCGCAGACGACCTGCAGCGGCTTGCCATCACCCGGGTCGATCGAGAGCAATTGCAGCTTGTCGGCTTGCGGGTGCGGCTCCGCCGACAGCACCTTGGCAATCCGGAAATCACCCAGCGCCGCAGCCGGATTTTCGATGCCTTCGACTTCGAGACCGATGCGGTTCAGGCAGTCGGCAACCTCGTCGATGGTGGCGCTGCTTTCAAGATGCGCCTTGAGCCAGGAAAGGGAGAATTTCATATCCGCGCGCCCACCCCGGCAGACAATGTCGGTACATCCTGCGCATCGAAGCCATAATGGCCAAGCCAGCGCGCATCGCCATCGAAGAATGCACGCAGATCGTCCATGCCATATTTGAGCATCGCGAGCCGATCGACGCCGGTTCCGAAGGCGAACCCTTGCCACACGTCAGGGTCGAGATCGCAATTCTCTATCACGCGGCGGTTGACCATGCCGGAGCCCAGCACCTCCATCCATCCGCCATCCGCATCATCGCCATGGCCGCCGATCACGCGTTTGCCCTTCTCGATACTGTAGCCGACATCGACTTCGACCGAGGGTTCGGTGAAAGGGAAATAGGACGGGCGCAGGCGGAGCACGACATCGTCGCGTTCGAAGAAGGCGCGCAGGAATGTTTCGAGCGTCCATTTGAGATGTCCCAGGTGAATGTCCCGGTCGATGACAAGGCCTTCGATCTGGTGAAACATCGGCGTATGGGTCGCGTCGCTGTCGCTGCGATACACCCTGCCCGGCGCGATAATCCTGATTGGAGGCTCCTCGCTGGTCATCGTCCGGATCTGGACCGGCGATGTATGTGTGCGCAGCAACATCGCCCGACCGCTGTCATCCTTGTCGGGAAAATAGAAAGTGTCGTGCATCGCGCGCGCTGGATGCGTTTCGGGGATGTTCAGCGCCGTAAAGTTGCGCCAGTCATCCTCGATCTCCGGCCCTTCGGCAACGGCAAAGCCCATATCGGCGAATATTTCGGCCAGCTCTTCCATCACCTGACTGACCGGATGGACGCTGCCTTTGGCAGTCTCCGGCCCGGGCAGGCTCATATCCATCCGTTCCGATGCCAGCTGCGCATTGAGCGCTGCCGTTTCCAGCTTTGCCTTTCTGGTGGCAATGGCTTCTGCGACGTCGTTACGCAGGCCGTTCAGGAGCGGTCCCTGAACCTTCTTCTCCTCCGGCGACATCTGGCCCAGCGTCTTCATAAGCGCCGAGATACTGCCCTGCTTGCCCAGATAGCCGACGCGCAGCCCCTCCAGCGCATCGAGGCTGTCCGCACCCTCGATCGCGCCCAAGGCTTCGCTTTTCAGTTGTTCCGTGTCTGACATGGGTTCCGTCCCTAAACAAAGAAAAAGGCGCCGGAAAGCGCCTTCGTCAAATATTCCTGTCTCTTTCGGGAAAGCGCTATTTTATCTTCGCTTCCTTAAACTCGACATGCTTGCGCGCTACCGGATCATATTTCCGGAAGGTCATCTTTTCGGTGATGTTGCGCGGATTCTTCTTCGTCACATAATAAAAGCCGGTATCGGCAGTGCTGACGAGCTTGATCTTGACGGTGGCTGATTTAGCCATGGCCGGTTCCTTCTTCGTGTGTCCAGTTTCCGGAGGCGGCCAAATCTAGCTGCGCCGCCATCCCATACAGACGCGCGCCTCTGCGCGTTCAGGCGGCAAAAGTCAAGGGGCGGAATCGATTTCCCGGCGATATCAGGAAAGCATTAAGACCTTATTTACCATAAGGGCGCAAACTGCCCCGCGAGAAACTTTTTGAAGGGGCATGCAAATGGGATTGGAGCAGGATCGATTGATGCTGGTGCGCGCCGAACTGTCCGAGCAGATGGATGCGCTGCGCCTGACCGGTTTCGACGCCAATCCCGTGCAATTTCTCATGCGGCTCGAAAATATCCGCAAGACTGCCCAGATGCACCGCTTTGATGCCGTTGCCGAGATTGCATCGGTCTTCGAGACATCTTTGCAAAAAGTGATGGTGCATGGCGGCGCGCATGAGACGATCGAGAATTTTACAGGGATTCTGGAAGATGCCATCGGCTGCCGCGAGCTCGAGGTCAGCGTGGCGAGCAAGATGCTCGCCCAGGTCGCGCTGCGTTTGCACGGCTAGGAAGTATGGCATAGCCATTCGCCATGGACGGCTTTCTGATCACAATGATAGCGGTTTTCCTCGCCGAAACCGGCGGGCGCACACAGCTGCTGTCGGCGGCTCTGGCGCAGCGATTCGATGACGAGAAAACGGTGTTTGTCGCGCTTGTCGCGGCCACGCTGATAAACAGCATGCTTGCCGCTGGTGCCGGCTCCATTCTTGACAGCTGGATCAGCGAAGACGCGCTGCTTCTGTTCACCGCGCTGGCCTATATATTCGCCGGTGCGGGCATGTTGATGTGGCAGCGCAAAATCGATCTTTTGGAAAAGTGGAAGCTGAGCCCGCTGTGGACGAGCTTTCTGGGGCTGCTCATCCTGCAGTTTGGCGACAAGGGGCAATTTCTGATCATGGTGAATTCGGCCAACTGGGATGCGTGGGGTCTGGTCTGTGCCGGGGGCATTGCAGGCGTTCTTGCCGCCAGCGGACCGGCGATCGTCTTGCGCGAGAAATTGGCGGCCAGATTACCGCTCAAATCGATTCGTATGACGGCGGGGGCGGCGATGCTGCTGGTCGGGCTCTATATGGCATTGATGGCCTTTCGACTGATTTGAGCCTAGCTGTGCGGGAAAAATCGATTTTGCCAATCAATCTATCAGCATATATTCATTGGGTCGATTGTAATCCTGCGCCTAATCTCTTCACCATCGATGAAAAACAGATGGATGGAGATTTCTCCCATGACAAACCACATTTCCCAGGGCGACAATGGCCGGAAGGCACTGGCCGACGCATTGAATCGCATTCTCGCCGACTATTACGCGCTCTATTTCAAAACCAAAAATTTTCACTGGCATGTATCGGGCCCGCATTTCCGCGAATATCATCTGCTCTTCGACGAGCAGGCGGCTGAACTTTTGGCCACGACCGATCCGATCGCCGAGCGCGTGCGCAAGCTCGGACAGCAAACCTTGACCTCAATTGCGTCGGTTACTGCGCATCAACGGATTGCCGACAATGACAATGGCGATCTTGGCGCGCAGGCCATGCTCGCCGAATTGCGGTCGGACAATGACCAGCTGATCGCGCGGCTCAAAGAGCTGAAAATTCTGGCGGATGAAGCTGGCGACAATGCCACCGACGGCCTGCTTGACGACTGGACCGATGAAGCTGAACAGCGCAGCTGGTTTCTCGCGCAGTCAGCCCACGCAGCCTGAACAAGACAATCGAAGAATGAAAGGCCCGGCACCTTCCCGAGCCTTTGCCGTGTATTAGAGACTGGCCGCCTAACCGTCCGCCTTGGCAAGATTGGAGGCGGAGAATTTTCCGCGCTGATCAACTTCTATGTCGAAAGCAAGCCTGTCGCCCTGATTCGCCGGGCCCAGGCCGGAGCGTTCGAGCGCGGAGATATGCACAAAGACATCATCGCCGCCATCATCGCGCTCGATAAATCCGAAGCCCTTCATATCGTTGAAGAATTTGACCGTGCCATTGGCGCGCTCGCCGGTCGGCTCGCGCCGCGGGCGACCTTCGAATCCGCCGCGATCCTGCCGCGGGCCGCGATCGAAATCGCGCTGCGGCCGCTCGGGCACAGGCAAGGGTTCGCCATCGATCACCAAGTCGGTTGCCGAGGTCTTGCCGCCGCGATCCACCAGCGTGAAATCAAGCGGCTGCCCTTCGGCGAGCCCCTGCAGCCCTGCCTGCTCGACGGCACTGATATGGACGAAAACATCGTCGGGGCGATCTTCGCACTGGATGAAGCCGAAGCCCTTTTGCGCATTGAAGAATTTGACGACACCGCTGCCGCTGCCGACGACCTGTGCGGGCATCGAAGAGCGCCCGCCGCCGCCTTGGCCGCCGCCGCGATTCCCTCCGAAACCGCCACCGCGATCATTGCCAAAACCGCCGCGCTGCGGGCGATCCTCGAATCCGCCTCTGCCAAATTCGCCTGGGAGTGGTGGCGGGCCACCATAGCCATCAAAATTCTCGTCGCCGAAACTGTCCCGTTTGTCGCGGCCCTTGCCCCGCCGCTTACGATCAAAACCCATGTCTTTGGTCTAAACTCTTCCTTGCGCCCCTCAATAGTGCCCCGGCCGGGTTTGCAGATCGTCTGGTACAGGCGCCGACCGAGAATCACTGCTGCTGGCATTATGCCACGCTGTTTCAAGCCTATACCCGATTATCCACAGGCCGCATAGAGTTTATTACCGCGCTGCTGCCGCGCTCTTGCCCAACACTCCGTCTTGCCTATTCGGGGCGGCTGGGGCAGTAACGCGCGGCATGAGCGTAATATTTCACGAAGAAGACCTTCCGGAGGGCCTGTTTGCCGATGGTGCGGCGCTGGCAGTGGACACCGAAACAATGGGGCTGGTGACGCCGCGCGACAGGCTCTGCCTGCTACAGATTTCAGATGGCGGCGGTGATGAACATCTTGTTAGATTCGCGCCCGATAGCGATTTTGCAGCGCCCAATCTGCGCGCGGTTCTTGCAGACCCTAAGCGATTGAAGCTCTTCCATTTTGCGCGCTTCGACCTAGCGGCGATCGAACATTATCTGGGGGTTATGACGGCACCGGTCTTCTGCACCAAAATTGCTTCCAAGCTGACCCGAACCTATACTGACCGGCACGGCCTGAAAGAGCTTGTTCGCGAAATGCTGGGCACCGATATTTCCAAGCAGCAGCAATCGAGCGACTGGGGCGGCGCGGAACTGAACGACGCACAGCTTGACTATGCGGCCAGCGACGTGCGCTATCTTCACAGGCTGCACCAGCTTTTTGAAAAACGTCTCGAGCGCGAGGGTCGTTCAGCTTTGGCTCAGGCCTGTTTTGATTTTCTTCCAACCCGCGCCAGGCTCGATCTGGAAGGTTGGCCCGAGCATGACATTTTTGCACATAGCTGATGCATATTGGGAAGAAAGAATAGACGGCGATGTCGGTACTCGCAGAGCAGCAACGATCGCGGCGGCAGCATTTTGCAGCGCCCGGCGGCAGTCATGACCGCCTGATTCGCCTGCTGCGCGTATTGTTGCCCGCGATTGTCGGCATGCTGGTTGCCATTCTTGCTTTCAGCCCCTTCACCGAAAATCGTGAGTTGAGTTTTCTGCTCGCCAAGGATGCGGTTGACGTTGCGCCCGAAAGGATGCGTGTTTCCGAAGCGCTCTATCGCGGTGAGGACAGCAAGGGGCAGCCCTTTTCCATCCGCGCTGGCAGCGCCATTCAGAAAAGTTCGAAAGACCCATTGCTGCAGATGCGGGATCTCTCGGCCAGCCTGTTTCTGGATGGCTCCCGCGCCTCGATTCTGGCTGGCCAGGGCGCTTATGATCTGGATAAGGAGGTTATGCGGATCGACGGTCCGCTGACATTTGACTCAGGCGGCGATTACCGTGCAAGCGCCAGCAGTGACACGCGCTTCGACATGGTCCGCAAGATTATGCGCGTGGGCGGCAATTTTTCCTATATTTCCGACAAGGGATTTGACCTCACAGCAAGCAATGTCGAATTTTACGTCGATGACCGGCGGCTCGAAAGCTTTGGCCCGGTCAGCGGCAAAACGCGCATCGGAACCTTCAGCGCCAACAAGCTGCGTGCGGATTTAAATGCGCGCACGGTCACGCTCGCCGGCAACGCCCAATTGCGTATCAATCAGGGAACCATTAGGTAACAGTTAGTCATGACCAGAAGCTTCATCCCGATCATGCTTGGCAGCTTCGCGTTGACCGCCGCCTTTCTGTCTTCAGCGAGTGCGCAGGTCATTCGCGGGCATAACAGCAACGCGCCGGTTAATTTCAGCGCGGGACAGATTGAGTTGCAGGATCGGGCAGACCGCGTTGTGCTTTCAGGCGGGGTTACCGCAACGCAGGCGGGGCTGACCATCCGCGCTGCGCGGCTGACCGCGAAATACAGCAACCGCGGCGGTATTGACGTGAATATTCTAGATGCTGCAGGCGGGGTGACCATTACCAAGGATGATTTGCGCGCCACCAGCGATGCAGCGATCTACGATCTCGATAGCGATCTCATCACGCTGCTCGGTAATGTCAAGCTGTCGCAGGGGGCAAACCGCCTCAATGGTGGCCGGATCATGATCGACCTCAATGCCGGACGCTCGACGATCACCGGCGGCGGACAGGCCGTTCCCGGCGTTGAGGATAGCGGCAATGGTCGCGTCACCGGAACCTTCACCGTGCCGCAGCGGAGGAACTAGACCCCCGCATCAAAAATTTTGCTCTGCAAGACTCTTGCCAATTGCCAAGCAGGCTGGGATTTACTAGCCTTTGGCTGACGAAAGAGGCGGACAGCGCCTGCAAACAGGATACTGAATGACCCTCGATAGCCACAATGTTGATGTAAGCGATGCTCCTTCCAACGCGGTCACGCAGGAGGGCATGGAGCGCGGGCTGGGCGTTGTTTCGATTGCCAAGAGCTATGACAAAAGGTCGGTGCTTTCGGATGTTTCGCTTTCGGTGGCCCAGGGCGAGGTGGTCGGCTTGCTTGGCCCCAATGGTGCCGGAAAAACGACCTGCTTTTATTCGATCATGGGGCTGGTGAAGCCCGATTCCGGCCGGATCATGCTGAATGGAGAGGATATTACCCGGCTTCCCATGTACCGGCGCGCTATTCTTGGCCTCGGCTATCTGCCGCAGGAGACATCGATATTTCGCGGCATGACGGTCGAACAAAATATCATGAGTGTTCTCGAGCTGGCCGAACCCGATGCTGCGGCGCGCAAGGGCCGGCTCGATCAGCTTCTTGATGAATTCGGCCTGACAGGATTGCGCAGTTCGGCCGCAATGGCGCTATCGGGCGGTGAAAGGCGGCGCTGCGAGATTGCCCGTGCGCTTGCCGCCAACCCGTCGATCATGCTGCTCGACGAACCCTTTGCCGGCATCGACCCCATATCGATCTCGGATATCCGCGATCTGGTCAAGGATTTGAAGCGGCGCGACATTGGTGTGTTGATCACCGATCACAATGTACGCGAAACGCTCGATATCGTTGACCGGGCCTGTATCATCTATGGCGGGCAGGTGCTGTTTGCCGGTTCGCCCAAAGATCTGGTCGCCGACCCCAATGTCCGCCGCCTCTATCTGGGTGAGAGCTTTGAATTGTAACGCTCTGGGGCAAGGATAGTCGACCCGATGGCCATAGCTCCCCGTCTCGATCTCAGGCAATCACAGTCGCTGGTGATGACGCCGCAGTTGCAGCAGGCGATCAAGCTGCTTGCGCTGTCGTCGCTGGAGATCGAAGCCTATGTCGCGGGTGAATTGGAGCGCAACCCGCTGCTGGAGGATGCTGCCCGCGAAAGCGGCGATAGAGAGCTTCCTGAGGATGGCACAGATACGCCGGGCGATCGCGATACGCGCGACGTTTTGTCGGCGTCCGACATGTCGGCAAGCGAAGCGCTGGATGTCGATTTCGACAAGACCACATTCCACCATGATAGCCCAAGCGACATGCCGCAGGCGGCGTCTGGCGCAGCCGATGGCATGCTCGGGCTGAGCGGCGATCTTGGCGGCGGGACGGGTGAAGGCCCCGATTTCGACAGTTTTGCGTCAGACGATCTGAGTCTGCAGGATTATTTGAAGGAACAGGCGGGGGCGATGTTCTTCGGGCAGGAACTGTTTCTCGTCATGCAGCTGATCGGAGAGGTGGACCCATCAGGTTATCTGGGAGCCGACCTGTTGCAGCTCGCGCACCGGCTTGGCGTTGCCGAAGAGGATATCGAGGACGCGCTGGAGGCGCTCCAGATGCTCGATCCGCCGGGTGTGGGTGCGCGCGACCTTGCCGAGTGCCTGGCGCTGCAGGCCAAAGCAGCGGATCGCTATGATCCCTGCATGGCCAGGCTGATGGACAATCTCGATCTGGTCGCGCGCGGCGGATTTGACCAGCTAAAGCGCCTGTGCCGGGTCGATGATGAAGATCTCAAGGATATGCTGGCCGAGCTCAAAACCTATGACCCTAAACCCGGTGCGCGGTTCGGCGGTGAGGCCAGTCTGGCCGTCACCCCCGATATTTTTGTGATGCCGCGCAAGACGAAGAATGGCGATGGCTGGGGCATCGAACTCAACAGCGCCAATTTGCCGCGCCTTCTTATCAACCGCAGTTACATGGCCGAATTTGGCGGCAATGGAGCCGATGCCGCGACCAAAAAGTGGCTGAATGAATGCCTGGAGGATGCCAACTGGCTGATCCGGGCCATGGACCAAAGGCAAAAGACAATTCTGAAAGTAGCCGGCGAGGTGGTCAAGCAGCAAGAGGGGTTTTTCCGCGAAGGCACCAGCGCGCTCAAGCCGCTCACACTGCGGCAGGTTGCAGATGCCATCGACATGCATGAATCGACAGTCAGCCGGGTCACCAGCAACAAATATCTGTCCTGCGACCGGGGCATGTTCGATCTCAAATATTTCTTTTCGTCAGGCGTGGCTTCGGCCGACGGTGAAGGGGCCTCGGCAGAGGCCGTCAAGGCAGCAATCAAGGCGCTGATCGACGAAGAGGGTTCGAAGATCCTGTCCGACGACAAACTCGTCAAGCTGCTGAAGGAACAGGGCTTCGATCTTGCCCGGCGGACCGTGGCGAAATATCGCGAGGCGATGGGGATAGGATCGTCCGTGCAGCGGCGACGGCAGCTGAAAATGGGCGGCTAGGCCGTCCTCAATCTGGCGGAGATTCTGGCTGACTTCACGGCCAACGTCGAAACCGTGCCCTGTTGAGCCGAAATTTGTGATGCCGCAGCGAATCGGATCGTCACCGGAATCTTAATTTTCTCAAATTTCGCTATTGCGAACCAGTCTCATTATATGTATAGGAGGAGAGCAGATAAGGATTCGCATTATGGTCGTTTGCGTATGCAACGCTATCAAGGAACAGGAACTGCGCGAAGCCGCGCGAGATGGCGAGTTACGCTGTGCGAAATCCGCCTATGCCCGACTGGGACGCAAACCGAAATGCGGACAATGCCTGAATTTCGCTCGCAATATCATTAACGAGCCTGCAACTAACTCCTGAAAACACAAGCTTTTCTGCGCTTTTTTGGCTGGAAGAAGGAGTCCGTCCCCGCTATAAGCGGCTCCGAATAACAATCCGTGATTTATGGAGACAATGCGATGGCAAAGATTGCCGACGAAAAGGTGCTGGATTTTCTGAATGAGGCGCTCAAGAACGAGCTGACGGCGATCAATCAATATTGGCTGCATTACCGCATGCTCGACAATTGGGGCGTCACACAGCTTGCCGAGTTTGAACGCACCGAATCGATCGACGAGATGAAGCATGCCGACCAGCTTGCCGAACGGATTCTGTTTCTGGAAGGCCTTCCCAATTTTCAGATGCTCGGGCGCCTGCGCGTCGGTGAAAGCGTCGAGGAGATTTTGAAAGCCGATCTGGACCTGGAGCATGATGCCATCCCGCTGCTGCGCGATGCGATAGAACATTGCGAAAAGGTCCGCGATTATGTGAGCCGCGATCTCTTTGCCGCGATCCTGGAGAGCGAGGAACACCATCTCGATGAACTGGAAAAACAATTCGACCTGATCGAGCGTATGGGCCTCGAAAATTACGTCCAGCTTATGTCGAAACCGTCGGAGGGGTGAGGTAAAAGCACGATATCGGCGTTGCAAAACCCCTATTAGGAATGCCCTGTTAGGCCGTTTATTCAGCCGTCTTGATCCAGAGCGCGAATCGGGCCTGTTGTTTGTGTTACCACTTTCCACCCGTCGACCTCTTGCGGAATATTTGAATCATGTGATGAGTGATCCAAATATACGACAAGTATTCGGTCACCATGCTCGTCGAGCGTCCACCCTACCCCTTGAACGCCACGAATTTTCAGGAGCTTCGATCTGGCTGCTTCGGGACCAGAATTTTCGGGATTGGATCCGAACGGTGCATAATCGACTGGCCCGCAATCAGACAATTCTCTCTTGCTTGGGTCCCTTATAATCATGCAAATATTATAAGCCATAGTTGACCAAAATGCCAGTTCGAAATCAGGAAACAAACTCAATATCCAGCGCGTCAAGAACTCGATTGATTTTGTTAGCGAAAGTATATTGACCTCCGCCAGCAAACAACAATCCAACCGGGTTTCGCGAGGCGTCCCAAGTCCAGATAAGAGAACCAGAATCGCCACCGGCGCTAAATGTACCTCGAGTCCCTCTGATCGCGAGTTGATCTCTGAAAAATGCCACGCCCGATGCCCCAAAATTCACGCGGATATCGACTGAAGTATCGTAAACTTGACCTATGGTCAGACCGGTTGTGCGGCCCGATTTTCCAACCGCCATGCCATTGCGCACCGACTGTGGGGTGTTTGACACCTTGAAATATTGCGGCCCTTGCCGTGATTGATAGAAAAATTCTGGCCGAACCAATTCATGCCAACACCAGCCGGTCGCGCAGTCAACCAGATTGGGACTCCCATCAAACTTTATCGGCACCCAACTTTCCAGAAGTGCAAGTCTGTCTTGTGGAGTTCTTCCGCGGTCAAGTCGCCCGGGCTGCAAAATATTGTCTCCGACACCCGCAGCGTTCGAGTTGGCAAAAACATGGTTGTTGCTCAACGCCAGTACTCGATTCCGACGCTCACCACGCCGGCCTCGTACCAGCGCACCCAGTGTGCCAGCAGTTATGCTGTGGTGCCCGGCGGATACTCCGCACGGGGCCGGCCTCTCTTTGTGCACATGCCGACCAGAGGCTTCTATCATGCCCGTTTGAATGATATTTATTCCAAAGCTGTCAGATGCAATGCCATCGACATTCAGTTTATCGGTCATTGCTGCCTTGATCGTTTCCACGTCGACTTTTTCGGCAACATAGACATTTAGAACCGAACTTCCGGGTCCTTCTTTTCCGGTCGACTCGAAATCAACTTCGGGACGGCCTATTCCCACGCCAAGAATGTTACTATCGTCCGCAGGATCACCCAATCCGAAGGACTGAATCCCTGGCAAAGTTTTGCTCGCCAAAGCGTCAGACACTTGCCGTTTGATATCTAGCAACTGCTCAACATTTTTCACATTTTCCGGGTTCTCATCATCCAAGATGTCAGTGGGATGACCAAATTCATCTTCTGGATCCTGATAAGTTGGCTGACCGTCCGGGTGTGCAAACGACTCAGCATCCTTCTCAATCGCTGCTTTCTTCGGTGTAGATGCCGTCTTCTTCTTGCTTGCCTTAGCCATGGTTTCCTCCTCATTTTCAGTGATTGAGGAGGTCTATAGACTGACCACATCAGCCGGCCGTGACTAAGATCACGGAGTTTGAAAGAGGAGAAAGCCAGACCGTACCAGCACTTCAGTAGATCATGCCAACTAAGAGATTACGCCGCTTCCTCACCCGCTTCTGAAAGCGTTGCTGATCGGATAGCGGCGGTCGCGTCCAAAATTCTTGCTGCCCAGTTTCACGCCAGGAGGGGCCTGCCGCCTTTTATATTCGGCTATATACAAGAGCCGCTCGATCCGTTCGACGGTGGCGCGGTCATGGCCGCGCCTGGTTACCGCATCGACGCCCAGCTCCTGCTCGACAAGGCCCAGAAGAATATCGTCCAGTTCCTCATAGGGCGGCAGGCTGTCGCTGTCCTTCTGGTCAGGGCGGAGTTCGGCGCTGGGCGGCTTGGTAATGATATTCTCCGGGATCACTGGGCCATCCGGCCCCAGCCCAATGCGCGGCCTGTGTTTGTTGCGCCACTTTGAAACCGCAAACACCGTCATCTTGTATGCATCCTTCAGCGGGTTGTAGCCGCCCGCCATGTCGCCATAAATGGTGGCATAGCCAACGCTCATCTCGCTCTTGTTGCCCGTGGTCAGCAGCATGTGGCCAAATTTGTTCGAAAGCGCCATCAGCGTGACGCCGCGAATGCGTGATTGGATATTCTCCTCGGTGATGTCGACCTCGCGGTCGGCAAAGCTGCCCGACAGCATCGCGTCAAAGCCCTCGACCGCTGGCATGATGGGAATCGTATCGAGTTTGCAGCCGATCATCGCAGCGCATTCGGCGGCGTCATCCAGGCTTTCCTGGCTGGTAAAGCGGCTGGGTAGCATCACGCACCAGACCCGCTCAGGCCCCAGCGCGTCGGCGGCAATCGCCGCGCATAGCGCCGAATCGATCCCGCCGGACAGGCCGAGCACGACGCCCGGGAAGCGGTTGGTATCCACATAGTCGCGCAAGCCGATTATCATCGCGCTGTAGATGTCTTCGGGATGCTCCTGCCATGTCGATAGCGCGCCCGCGTCGCAATGCCACCCGGCCTTTGCGTGCTTCCAGCGCGTGATGCATAATTCCTCGCTCCAGTCGGGCAGCCGCTGGGCGGCCCTTCCATCCCCATTCAGAACGAAGGAGCAGCCGTCAAAGACAAGCTCATCCTGGCCGCCCACACGGTTGAGGAAAAGGAGCGGCAGGCCTGTTTCCTTGACGCGCTCGGCAAAAACCTCGGTCAGCCGGTGCTCGTCCTTGTCGATCTCATAGGGGCTGCCATTGACGCTGATCAGCAACTCCGCGCCGCGCTCCTTCAGATGCCCCGACACTTTGGGCAGCCAGCCATCCTCGCAGATGGGAAGGCCGATTTTTGCGCCGCGAAACTCGACCGGCTCGGGAAGCGACCCCGATGCAAAAATTCGTTTCTCGTCAAAAGTGCCATAGTTGGGCAGCTCATGCTTGTATCTGACCGCTGCGGCCTTCCCGCCATCTAGGATCGCCACGCCGTTATAGAGCTTGCCATCTTCGACGAAGATGCTGCCGACGAGCATCGCTGGACCGCCATCGGATGTTGCCTGTGCCAGTTTATCAAGTTCGGATGCAGCGGCCCTTTGGAAGGCCGGTTTGAGCACGAGGTCTTCGGCCGGATAGCCGATCAGCTGCTGCTCGGGGTAGACCACAAGATCGGTCGCTGGCTCAGCCTCTATGGTCTTGGCGCGCCACTCCAACATAGCCTCCGCATTGCCGGGCAAATCGCCCACGCGCTGGTTGAGCTGGGCCATGGCGATGATGAGCTGCTGCGTCATGCCCCCTTGATAGGAAGGGCGCAGCGAGGCGGCAAATCATTTTCTGCCCGGAGCGTGTCCGGTGAAACGGGGTGCGGGCCTTACTTCATCAGCACAAGTTCGGCATAATAGCTGCCATAATTGTCGCGATAGTCGCTGTCATAGACCCATAACGTCACTGCACCGCCATTGCCGCTGTAAATCACCTGCGATTCGTAAATGTGATTGGATCGGTAGCCGCGCGCGCAAAGGTTGAAGCTGCGGTTGTTCTTGACCACCGGAAGCGCGACGCGACCCCGCCCGGAATTGAATTCATAGCAGGCATCATTCTTGAGCGCCCGCCTTGTCGGTTTCCAGGTTCCGAAATGGGTGCTGCCGCGCACCCGGAGCTTGTAGCGCTTGCCGCGTTCCATATAGCCCAGCGTAACCCGGCCGCCATTATTGGGGATAGACGCAGTGTGCATCACGAGTTCGCGCGCGGAAGCGGACGGCGCGGCAACAGTCATCGCTGTAAGTGCCACTGGCAATGCCGCAGCTGCAAAGAAAGCGGACGAACGCAAAGAAATTCTGGATAAAACGGACATGGGTCACTCCCCCAACAACTAGCATCGCGACCCGGAACCAGACTAGCAGATGGGAAAGAGAATTTGAAGGGCAGGCATCTGCAGGGAAATCTTCACCAGAAAGTTCATTTCCCGCCTTGTCGACAGCTTCCCATTCCGGCTAACAGGCCTGTCGTTACACGGGGCTGAATCGGGGAAGGGAAATTCCATGAAGATCATGGCCGGCAACAGCAATCTGCCGCTTGCAAAAGGCATTGCCGAATATCTCGGTCTGCCGCTGGTCGATGCCAGCGTAAGACGCTTTGCCGATCAGGAGATTTTTGTCGAGATTCACGAAAATATGCGCGGCGAGGATGTGTTTGTCGTGCAGTCGACGAGCTATCCGGCCAATGACAATCTGATGGAACTACTGATCAGCATCGATGCGCTGCGCCGCGCGTCGGCCAAGCGGATTACGGCGGTTTTGCCCTATTTTGGTTACGCGCGCCAAGACAGAAAACCCGGGCCGCGCACCCCCATTTCGGCCAAACTCGTTGCCAATCTCATAACCGAGGCTGGTGCGGACCGGGTATTGACCGTTGATCTGCATGCCGGTCAGATCCAGGGCTTCTTCGATATCCCGACCGACAATCTCTACGGCGCGCCTGTGATGAGTGCAGATATCCTCTCGCGCCATGCCGACAAGGACGTGATGGTGGTGTCACCCGATGTCGGCGGCGTGGTGCGTGCGCGGGCGCTTGCAAAGCGGCTCAACAACGCGCCGCTCGCCATTGTCGATAAACGCCGTGAGCAGGCCGGCGTGTCCGAAGTCATGAACATCATCGGCGATGTGAAAGATCGCTTCTGCATCATGATCGACGATATCGCCGACAGTGCCGGCACATTATGCAATGCCGCCGAGGCGCTGAAAGAGGCAGGCGCAACCGATGTCGCTGCCTATATCACGCATGGTGTGCTGTCGGGCAAGGCGGTCGAGCGCGTCAATAGTTCGGTGCTCAGAAAACTGGTGATCACCGATACGATCCAGGCATCGCCAGAAGCGCAGGATAGCGAGAAGATACGCCTGTTGCCGATCGCACCGCTACTTGGTGAAGCGATGCAGCGGATTGCCGACGAAAGCTCCGTCAGTAGCCTGTTCGACTAGGCAAATCGGAACTTCGGCCCGTATGACTATTCCCAGCTTCGAGCAATTGATGAACTATCGCATCCATATCGCCATACTGGCGATAGCGATCTGCATATTCGCGTGGATCACAGAGCTTGCCGGCTGGGTCTATGTCTGCCCATATTGCCGCGCCCAACGGACGATCATCGGGCTGCTCGGACTAATGTTGCTGCTCAATCCGCAACACTGGCTCAACCGCTGGATATCCTCGGCTCTTGCAGTCCTGGGCCTGGTTGTAGCGGGCATGCAGCATTTCAATGGCTGGAACAGGATCATGGCCGGCGAATTCACCTGGGGTGTATATTGGTATGCCAATGCTTGGGTTCTGTCTGGCTGTGCGCTCGTGATCATAACCGGGCTGATTCTCTACATCTGGTCATGGCGTCCAGACAGCCCGGTCGATCAAATTTGACCGCGAAAGATGCAGCTCTGGCTGGCGCTGGAGCTGTTGCTATTCGCAGGGCTTTCGGCCTGTTCGGGGTTAAGCAGAAAGGCGTAGCCATCTGCCAGCCAGCACTGGGCAAATTTCGTGCCTGCAGCCGGTTTTACCGGCGGCTTTTGATCTCGGCGAGCATCTCACGCGCTATTTTGCGGTCTTCTGTGGGTAATGCCAATGCGCCGCCGCGCAGTGCTTTCCTCAGATAAAAACTGGCCTTGTCGGCATTCCCTGTTAGGAAATGGCTGGCCCCTGCAAGATAGGCCACCTTGTGGTTGGCCATTGGACTGGAAGCTGCTTGTTCAAAGAATGAAGCTGCGCTGTCGAAGCGATGCTCCAGCAAATCTGTATAGCCGCTGTGGTAGAGTTCGCCTACATCAGGCTGGTTGATCCGGTCATAGAGGCCGTATAAATTGTCGCTCACAACATTTACAGAATCCTGGCCAAATCCGTAGCCGGTCTGCGCAATTGCCTGATGGCTGACGGCCATCGATGCAACTATCAGGAAAGAACCAAGCAATTTCATTATTTTTCTCCTCCGCTGTCGAACCTCTGACGGCAAGGATAGTTTCCCGTTATTAACCGGTGTTGAACATGGCCCGGCGAATTTCCGTTGGGCGAACCGGCCCAGAAAGGACTGTTGATGCACCAGAATGACATTGAGCTCGTCCACGCGCTCGCCGATGCAGCAGGTGAAGCCATACGGCCATTCTATCGCGCAGAGTTTGCGCATGAGGCGAAATCGGACCAATCGCCGGTAACCGAAGCCGACCGCGCCGCCGAAGCCGCGATGCGAAAGCTCATCGAGGCGGCGCTGCCGGACGACGCGATCATCGGCGAGGAATATGGCGCGAAAGATGGCAAGAGCGGGCGTACTTGGGTGCTCGATCCGATCGACGGCACGATCAGCTTCATGGCAGGCCGCCCGATATTCGGCACGCTGATCGCGCTCTTGCAGGACGGCTTTCCGCTGCTGGGTGTGATCGACCAATGTATCAGCGGCGAGCGCTGGGTCGGCGTGACAGGAGAAGGTGCGACGCTCAACGGCAAGCCAGTGAACACACGGAAATGCCGCGAACTTGGCGAAGCGACGCTGGCCTCTTCCGCGCCGCAATATTTCGACGATTCAACTGCGCCGCGCTTTATGGCGCTGGCCGACAAAACCAACCGCCGCGTGGTGTGGGGCGGGGATTGCTATAATTACGGCCTGGTCGCGTCCGGGCATCTCGATCTGGTGGTCGAACACGGGCTGAAGCTGCATGATTTTGCTGCGCTCGCGCCCATCGTCGAAGGGGCAGGCGGGCTGGTCTGCGACTGGAATGGTGAGCCGCTGCATGCCGGAAGCGGCGATGAAGCGGGCTCAAGCATCATCGCGCTGGGCGATCCGGCGCGGCTCGACGATGTGCTGGAGGGGTTGGCGGGACATTAACTTTGTTGCATCGTCCTCATCATGAATTGATCAAATAGTGGGACTGTGAAAGCAGTATCTCCATGCGAGGGGCTGAAAAGCATTCCTTTTTTTATGAGGCTGTTTCTTACCGGCGCTAACTGATTTACCCTTTTTCCCATAGCTTCGGCTATGTCGCCTGAGCGGTGCGGTCCCGGTCCCATCGCCGCCATTGCATGCATGTATTCTTTTTCCTTTGGGGTGAGACGGTCAAATCTTACTCTGAAGAAACTGGCATCCAGTTCAGCAAGGGCGACCGCCGTCGCTGCTTCAACATCGGCTGCATCGATAGGAGAATCCGCCGCAGTATCCCAGCTATGCTTGCCCCATTCCTGAATGAAATATGGATACCCGTGGGTGGCTTTCGCAATCTCTGCGATTGCATTGTCGGTTATTGAAGCATGTTCTCTTTCAACCGGATTGCGGACCGCTTGAATTATGGAATCCTCCTCAAGCTTGTCGACTGGTTCAAAACGGAACAATCGTTCAGCGTAAGATTTGGCCCTGCCCATCTGCCCCAATAGTTGCGGCAGGCCAGCGGCAACCATGGTGACCGGTAGTGAAAGTTGCGCACATCGATGTAGCGACATGATGAGCGATGCGAGCTGTTCTTCCGGTAGATACTGAATTTCATCGATGAAGATGACCACCGCAGTGTTTCTTTCAGCGGCAGCTTCTCCAACGGTGACAAGCAATTCGCTAAGATCATTGTCGAGATCGCCGCTGTCAGCAAGTCCTGTTTCAGGGTCAAATTCGACAGCTACTTCTATGTCCCCATAACTGGCTTTCAATTTCACAAATCCAGCCAAGGCTTGAAGAGCGCGCTTCGCTCCATTCTTGGCCGATTCAATTTTGCTCATCTTGATTATGGTTGCCCTGAGGGCAGGCGCAAGGATTGCTGGCAAGCTTTTGCCCTCTGGGGCTTCTATTTTGACGGTGAAAAGGCCTTCGGCTTCAGCGTTCTTTTGTATTTCGCCAAGTAGGACGGTCTTGCCCACACCTCGCAAACCATACAGGATATAGCTGCGCTCGGGGCGTCCTTTACGTATTCTGTGAAGCGCTATGGCCGCTTTCTCGATGAGGCTACCTCGTCCGGCCAGTTCTGGAGGTGGAGCGCCTGCTCCGGGTGCGAAAGGGTTGTCGCGCGGGTCCATAAGCAAATTACCTGAATTATAGAATAAAGATAATAATGATAATCTCTTTATATGTCAATCTCGTCGGCGTTTTCCTTGCATTCGCGCCGAATCCCTGTATACGCGCGCCTTCCGAATAGGCGGGCTGGCCGGTAGGGCTGCCATGTTCGCTTGAAATGGAACCCAATCTACAGGAGACCGAAATGCCCAAGCTCAAGACCAAGAGCGGTGTGAAGAAACGCTTCAAGCTCACCGCCACCGGCAAGGTAAAGCATGGCGTGGCCGGCAAGCGCCACCGCCTCATCAGCCATAATGGCAAATATATCCGCCAGAATCGCGGCACCAGCGTCATCAGCGACGCCGATGCCAAAGTGATCAAGAAATGGGCACCTTACGGGCTCAAGTAAGATCTTCCGATCCCGTTCGTCCTGAGCCTGTCGAAGGACGACACCCTGACCGTTCATACTTCGACAAGCTCAGCACGAACGGTCTGTTTCAAGTTATTCAAGGATATAGATTATGGCACGCATAAAAAGAGGCGTTACCACCCGCGCGAAACACAAGCGCGTATTGAAGCAGGCGAAGGGCTATTATGGCCGCCGCAAGAATACCATCCGCATTGCGCGTCAGGCGGTCGAGAAGGCTGGGCAATATGCCTACCGCGACCGCAAGGTCAAAAAGCGCAATTTCCGTTCGCTGTGGATTCAGCGTATCAATGCTGCTGTGCGCCAGGAAGGCCTGACCTATGGCCGCTTCATGCACGGTCTGAAGCTGGCCGGTGTGGAGCTGGACCGCAAGGTGCTTGCCGATCTCGCGATGCATGAGGGCGAGATTTTCAAAGGCATCATCGATCAGGCGAAGGGCGCGCTGGAAAAAGCCGCCTGAGCAGCATCAGAAAACCGAGATCAAAGAGGGGCACCTGCGGGTGCCTCTTTTTTGTGTCATAAGCGCAGCCGATGAAGAAACTGCTCGTGATTGTTCCCGCAATTCTGGCCCTGCTCGCAGGCGGGTTTTTCCTGTTCAGAGAGGCGGCCGGCTGGAATGACGGGATGGAGCATCCGCGATCGGAAATCCATGCCGCGACGCTCGATGGCAAAATCTATGTCGCTGGAGGGATCGGCCTCTTCCGTGTGCTGGATAGCTGCGAGGTCTACGACACTGCGAAAAAGCGCTGGCAAAGCTGCGCGCCGCTTCCTCGCGCGCTCCACCATGCCGCGATGGCGTCCGATGGCAAGCGCATCTATGCGTCGGGTGGCTATGTCGCGCTTCCTTTCGAACAGGATCATGAGGCTGGCCTGTTCGCCTACGACGTCGCGCGCGGCAAATGGAGCGAGATCGCAAAGCTGCCGCATCCCATCGGGCAGCATATTATGGCCTATCATAGCGGCAGACTCTATCTGGTGGGCGGGCAGAGCGGAACGCAGGATCTGGCGCGGGTCTGGTCCTATGAAATTGCCGGCGGCGAATGGAAAAATCTCGCTGCCATGCCGACGCCGCGGCACAGCCATGCCTACGCGCTGGACGGCGACAAATTATACATCACCGGCGGGCGGAGCGCGAAGCTGGGCAGCGAGATCGACGTGGTCGAGCTCTATGACATTGCGGCCAATAGCTGGGAAACCCTGCCCGATATGCCGGTTGGCCGCGGCGGGCATGGCGCATTTGTGCGGGATGGCAGGCTGCATGTCTTTGGAGGCGAATCCCTTAGCGAAGGAAAATTGCTGCCCGGTCACGACATTCTCGATCTGGAGACCTTGAGATGGTCGGCAGGCAAGCCGATGCCTCAGCCGCGCCACGGATTTGCCGTTGGCGATGATGGCGCTGGCGAAGTGCATGTCATCGGCGGCGGCGCGCATGTCGGCATCCGTACCATCTATTCGGTAACCGGCACGTTGCAGAAGATTCGCTAAAGCAGGGACTTCAGCCGCGATCGTCGGGCGCTTCCACACCGCGAAGCCGAACCAATAGCACGACCGACAGAATAACAGGCAGCAGCGAGAAAACCGCCAGCAGGCTGTTACCGGTCATGAAGATCATGATGGTGGAAAGCAGAAAACACGCGCCCATGATCGCGATGCCGATATGCTTCATACGGTCCAGCAAAGCGACACATGCGCCCAGCATCTGCATAGCGCCCATCGGGATTATCCATTCCCTGCCAACCCCAGCATCAGCAAAAAATTTGATCTCTTGCGGCTGTTCGAAAAGCTTGGCCCCGCCCGCCACCAGGCTGAGCAGGAACAGGAAAACCAGAATGACGAGATTGGTGTTTTTGAGCAGCTTCATCCCAATATCGCCTTCACGCCTTCGAGGAATTTTGCAACCGGAACCGGCTTTGAGAGATAGCCGCGCGCGCCGGCGGCGCGGATTTTCTCTTCATCGCCTTTGGCCGCATAGGCGGTGACAGCGAGAATCGGCACGGATTTAAGAGCATCATCGCGCTGCATGGCCGCAATCAGGTCGAGGCCCGAAATATGCGGTAGCTGAATATCCATGATGATCAGGTCGGGCTGAAACATCCGGGCCTGTTCGAGCGCGAGGCGGCCATCCTTGATGCCATCCACCTTGTAGCCATGCGCTTTCAGAAGGTCGGTAAAGAGCTTCAGATTGAGCTCATTATCCTCGACGATCATTATTTTCTGGCTCATGCGCGTTGCCTATCTGATTTTGCCGGTCGAACCAACAAAATCATGCGGTGCCAGCCCTCACCCCCACCCGGCCAACCCATTCAGGATACTCTTGTTGGGTGGCCGGCCAAAAGTCGGACATTCCCCGAATGTCCTTTATATTGCGGGTGAGGGCCAGTGCGGCGTCTTGCGTCAGCAAATTCCGATAAACCAAACAGCCCTCTTGTAAGCTCCAGCTTATCCATTAAGCGAGAGGCGTGCAGGATACAAATGACAATATCGCCGATGCTTCGACGCTCGCCTTGCAGGCGCTTGGCTGGGCATTGTCGGAGGAAAAGCGCGCCGAGCGGCTGCTTTCGCTTACCGGATTGACGCCGGACGGGTTGCGCGCTGCGGTGACAGACCGGCATCTGCAGGCCGCGATCCTGAGTTTTCTGGAAGCGCATGAACCCGACCTGATCGCCTGCAGCGTGGCCATCGATGCCAGCCCTGAAGCGATCGTCGCTGCCCGCCGCGAATTGGCGGGTGAAGGATACGCGCCATGAGCAGGCCGCTGCTGATTTCCGATTGCGACGAGGTGCTGCTGCATATGGTCGTGCCCTTCCAGCAATGGCTCGACGAAGCACATCATATTCACTTCGATCTGGAGAGCGGCACATTTGTCGATGCGCTGCGGCACAAGCGCACAGGCAAAGTCGTTGAGGGCGGCAAGGTCTGGGAGCTGCTGCAAGGGTTTTTTGACAGCGAGATGCACCGGCAGCAGGCGATCGACGGCGCGGTGGAGAGCATCAACCGCCTCGCCGAAATCGCAGACGTGGTGATCCTCACCAATCTGCGGGATCACCGCAACGAGAAGCGAAAGCAGCAACTCGAGGCCGTCGGCATCGATTTTCCAGTCTATACCAATCAGGGCGGCAAGGGCGAAGCAATGCTGCGTGTGCTGGGGGAATATGAACCGAGCGTTGCGGTTTTCGTCGATGATCTTGGGCACCAGCATGACAGTATCGCCGAACATGCCCCGCATGTCTGGCGGCTGCAAATGGTTGGCGAACCGATCATTGCAAAGCATATCAAGAAATCCAGCGCGGCGCATGCCCGCATCGACGATTGGGCGGCGGCAGAAAGCTGGCTGCGCGAAAAGCTGCTCGCTGGCAAAGCCGCCCCAATCCAGGAAGAGGAAAAGACATGATCGAGGACAAACTTGCAGAATTGGGCATTGCGCTTCCGGAGGCAGCAGCGCCGGTCGCCAGCTATGTGCCCGCAGTTGAGGCGGGCGGCATGCTGTATATTTCCGGGCAGCTACCTTTTGTTGGCGGCGAATTGATCACCGGCAAGGTCGGCGATAACAGGAGCGAAGCAGATGCGATCGAGGCTGCGAAAGCCTGCGGCATCATGCTGCTCGCCCAGATGAAAAAAGCGCTCGGTTCGCTCGACAGGGTGGAACGCATCGTCAAGCTTGGCGTTTTTGTCGCCTCTGTGCCCGAATTCACCGGACAGCCCAAAATCGCCAATGGTGCCTCGGATCTCATGGAAGCGGTTTTTGGCGAGCCAGGTAGACATGCCCGCAGCGCGGTTGCCGTGCCTGTATTGCCGCTCGATGCCACAGTGGAGATTGATGCCGTGGTGGCGGTAAAAGGGTAAAAAGTTCTCCGGCGAAGGCCGGAGTCCAGGGAACATCAGCGCACGGCCACCCTGGGCTCCTGCCTTCGCAGGAGCGCATGACCGACATTATGGACAGCGATCACGTCACAGCACAAATAGCAAAATCCGTCACCGAACTGGGTGCGGGCGAATGGGATGCGCTCAATCCATCAGGCAATCCCTTTGTCAGCCATGCCTTCCTGTCGCTGCTGGAAGACTCGGGGAGCGTGGGGCCGGGAAGCGGCTGGTCGCCGACACCGATTGTCATTCGCGGTAGCGATGGCGCGCTTGCTGGGGCTTTGCCTGCCTATTTGAAGAGCCATAGCCAGGGCGAATATGTTTTCGACCATCACTGGGCCGATGCCTATGAGCGCGCTGGCGGACGCTATTATCCGAAGCTGCAGATATCGGCGCCATTCTCGCCAGTCCCGGGGCCGCGCCTGCTCGCCAAGGATAGCGTCATGGCAGGCTATTTGCTCACCGCTGCGCAAAATATCTGCGTGCAGAATGGCATTTCATCGGCGCATGCAACCTTTGTCGATGTGGGCGAGCTCGATGCTTTCAGCGACGCTGGCTGGCTGATCCGCACCGGCAGTCAGTTCCATTGGGCGAATGATGGCTATAGCAGCTTCGATGATTTTCTCGGCGCGCTGTCCTCGCGCAAGCGCAAGGCCATCCGCAAGGAAAGGCGCATTGCGCAGAGAGATATTGAAATCGCTACGCTGCAAGGTGCAGATATCAAGTCTCGCCATGTCGATGCCATGTGGGATTTTTATCAGGATACCGGCATGCGCAAATGGGGCCAGCCCTATCTGACGCGTGCATTTTTTGACAGGATGGTCGTCGCGCTTGGTGATGCGCTTGTTCTGTTTCTGGCGACCCAAGACGGCGAGCCTGTGGCTGGGGCGCTCAATGTCGCAGGGCCAGACTGTCTTTATGGCCGCTATTGGGGCTGCAACCGCGACATACCCTTCCTGCATTTCGAACTATGCTATTATCAGGCGATCGATTTCGCGATTGCGAGTGGATTGGCGCGCGTCGAGGCAGGCGCTCAAGGCGAGCACAAGCTCGCGCGCGGATATGTTCCCGTGTCGACCTACAGTGCGCATCATATTGCCGATCCCGGTTTTCGCGAGGCGATTGCCGATTTTCTGGAACGGGAGCAATATGCGGTCGAGCGGGATATGGAGTTTCTGGGTGAAATGGCACCCTTCAAAAAGGGCGGCTAAGGCAGCTCATCCATAAAAGCGCGCATAATCCTTGTTCGACACACCGTCGACCATCGCCCGATATTCGGAATGTTGCGGCGAACTGGAACGCACCTGGCCGATCGCAGGTTCCTCAAGCTGGTCATATTTGACGAGCGCCACGGGGCTGGCGACAGGTACCAGCTGCGTCCCCTGGCCGACCTGGAGCGTGGTCAGGATGCCAAGCATCGATCCTTGTATCGTAGGCCGCCCGAGCACCATCAGCCGGTATTGGCCATTGTCGTTGGTCACCAGATAGATATGCCCGGAAAGGTTGGGCATCGATACCCTGCCACTTTGCTGAAAATTGGCGTCCACGCGTTTCTTTTCGGCAAATTCGAGATAGCTCATCGCCGCATTCCAGCGGATATCGATCACATAGGTGAAGATTTCGTCCGGGTTGCTGAAACTCGGGCGGATGGTCAGATACCGGCCCTCGATCCATTTGATTCCCTCATGCGAATAGGAACCGAGATAAAAGGGCGCGAGTTCGCCATTGCCGGCCATCATGTCATTTTGCGGCCTCAGTGTGCAGTTCAATGCCTCTTCGATCCGGATAATGGTGGCCAGCGTGAACGGGCGCTTTCCGGCAAGCGCTTTTTCCAGCGTAGAAAGGCTGATCTTTGCCTGGTCGGCAAGCTGCTGCCGCGATAGCCGGCGGCGAGCAATCTCTTCGCGCACCAGCTGCGCAACCTGCATGGCATCGATCTCTGCCATCCCCTCTCCTTCCGCCGTTTCGCGCACATTTCTGCACAAATCCGCACAATGCGTCAAGCATTCCGCACAAAGCCGCATCTGCTGCCGGTTTTCGGCGATTATTTGCCGATCTTGCTTGTGGCTATCTGCGACGAGCCGAATATTATAAGCGACGAAATGTGTAACAGAGGAGGCAGAAATGTCGAGCATTTTGTCGGTTCCTACCCCGAAAGCAGTCCTGACCCGCTGCTTTCTATCCGCCGCCAGCCTGGCGCTGGCGCTTCCTGCGGGCGTAGCCACAATGGCTGCGCCCGCTTTTGCGCAAAATGCCGCTCAGGCAAGCGAAGAAAAGGGGCCGCAGTCGGGCACGTTGATGCTGCGCAGCAAGGACGGGACGAACAAAATTCCCGCTATCCGGCTGGGCACAGACATGTCGGTCTCGGTCAGCGGCAATATCGCCCGCGTGCGGGTGACGCAGGTCTTTCGCAATGTTTCCGATGACTGGGTCGAGGGGATCTATCTTTATCCGCTGCCTGAAAATGCGGCTGTCGATAGCCTGAAAATGACCGTCGGCAGCCGGGTGATTATCGGTAAGATCAAGGAGCGCAAAGAAGCGCGCGAGATTTACGAGACGGCCAAGGAGGAGGGCAAGAAAGCCGGACTGGTGGAACAGCATCGGCCCAACATGTTCACCAATAGCGTCGCCAATATCGGACCCGGTGAAACTGTGCTCGTGGCGATCGAATATCAGATGCCCCTGAAACAGCTCGACGGGAATTTCGCGCTGCGTCTGCCGCTTGTGGTGGGACCGCGCTATGTGCCGCCGCACACGGTCACCGATGCAGACGCGCTCGAAGATGCGAAGACGGTGACTGCTGCGCCGGTGGCCAACCCCAAGGACGGCAAGATCAATCCGGTATCGATCAGCGTCGATCTCGCGCCCGGTTTCAAGCCTGCCAATATCGACAGCCTTTATCACAAGATCAGCGTTGCCGGGAAAGATGATCGCCGCATGGTCACGCTCGCCGAAGGCACGGTACCGCAGGACCGCGACTTCGAGCTGAGCTGGCGCTCTGCTTCGGCCACTCCGACCCTGGCGCTCTACCGCGAGGAGATGGAGGGCAACCATTATGTCATGGCGTCGATCACGCCGCCGGCAGACGACAGGAAACGCGCCGTCCCGCCGCGCGAGATGATCTTCGTGATCGACAATTCGGGATCGATGATGGGCGAGTCGATGGAAGAAGCAAAGGCCAGCCTGCTTCATGCGCTCGGCACGCTCAGGCCGCAGGATCATTTCAATATTGTTCGCTTCGACGACACGATGGAACTGGTCTTCGAACAGAGTGTGGCGGCAACGCCGGACAATATCCAGACCGCGCAGGCATTCACCCAAGGGCTGGAAGCCGATGGGGGTACGGAAATGCTACCCGCGCTTCGGGCCGCTTTGACTGACCATGCCATCACCGACCGGGCGAAGGCCGTGCGGCAGGTTGTCTTTCTGACCGACGGGGCAATCTCGAATGAGCAGGAAATGCTCGAGGCGATCGGTGCCGACAAAGGGAACAGCCGCGTTTTCACCGTCGGTATAGGCAGCGCCCCCAACAATTATCTGATGCGCCGGATGGCCGAGATGGGCCGCGGCATCTACACCAATATTGGTGACATCAAGGAAGTAACGCACCGGATGGCCAAGCTGCTCGATATGCTCAGCCGCCCCGCCATGCAGGATCTGAAAGTGAGCGTGAAGGGCGGGAGCTTCGACCTCACACCCAAGATGTTGCCCGATCTCTATGCCGGCGAGCCGCTGGTCTTGCTGGGGCGGAGCGACCGGCTCGAAGGCACCATCACGGTTAGCGGCAAGATAGGCAAGAAGGCATGGTCGCAGACGCTCGATCTGACCAAAGCCATACCCAGCCCCTCGGTCGCCAAATTATGGGCACGCCGCCGGATCGACGATATCGAGGCTGACCGGATACTGGACAAGATCGATTATGAAACTGCCGATGCGGCGATAACGCAGATCGGTCTCGATTTTCACATCGTGACCCGGATGACCAGCCTGGTTGCCGTCGATGAAACGCCATCGCGGCCCGATGGCACGCCGCTGCGCAAGGAAGACTTGCCGATCAACCTCCCAAAGGGATGGGATTTCGAGCATCTGTTCGGCGGTAAGACTGCGCAGGCCGCTATCGCGAATGAGCGCAAGCTCGCGCAGATGATCGCAACGAAAAAATTCAAACTGCCGCAGACCGCGACCAACTATGCCAGCCGCCTCTATGGCGGACTGCTGGCGCTGCTGCTCGGGATTTTCGGACTGGTTTCTCTTCGCTGCAGAAAGGAGATTTGATCATGATTCACACAAGGAAAAATAATGGTTGCCGTGCCCTGCGGGCCGCCTGCGTCGCTCTATGTGCGCTTGGCATCGCAACCACGGCTTGGGGCGCCGCCATCCCGATCGAGGCCAAGCTGAAACAGATACTGGTCGAACGCGCCTATGAGCGCGGCATCGAAAATGGTGCTGCGGAAAAACCGTGGGCGTCCGCCGATATGAAAGCCATAGGTAAGATCAGCCATCCCAGGCTGGGCAAATCCGATGTCATTCTCTCGGCGGGAACCGTGGAGGCCATGCGTGCCGGCCCCACCCTCGTGCCCGGCAGCGCCAATATCGGGGAGGCGGGAACGAGCGTGATTGCCGCGCACCGCGACACGCATTTTGCCTATCTGCAGCATGTGAAAGTGGGTGACATCATGCGCGCAGCCGCCAGCGACGGCGTGATGCGTGATTACCGGGTGACCGCGACGCAGATTGTCGATGCCGATGAATTTGCGATAGCTGAAGATTCGGCCGGGAACCGGCTGGCGCTATCCACCTGCTATCCATTCGGCTCGCAGCGCGGCGGCAAGATGCGCTATGTCGTGCATGCCGAACAAATAGAAGAGAGAAAAAAGTGATCCCCAGCGAAAGCTAGATTCCAGCCTTCGCTGGAAATCACAAAACTGGCTCGAAGGACTTGCAAAAGGTGGTTTAATCGCGCAATTAAACAGGCGAGAGTAAGGAGACTCGCCCGATGGCCGATGCTGCCACAAAACCCGCCGCCAACGAGCTTGCCGATTTCGAAGCGCAATGCGACGCCTGGTTTGCCGAAAATACCGTTCGCGATCCGGGCTTCATGCTGCCGCTGACTTTCATGGAAGTCAGCACCGACGAACAGTTCGACTTTCTGCGCGAATGGCAACGCAAGGTCTATGAGGCAGGCTATTTCGGGATGAGCTGGCCAGCCGAATATGGCGGCGGCGGGATGCATCCCGATTTCCAGCGGATCGCCACGCGCATGATGAAGAAGTATGACGCGCCGATCATGATCAACGCCATCGGCAATGGCTGGGCCGGCCCGCTGATCCTCGATGTCGGCCGCGAGGAGGACAAGCGGCGCTTCATCAAACCCATGCTCACTGCCGAGGAAATCTGGTGTCAGGGTTTTTCCGAACCCGAACATGGCAGCGACCTTGGCAACGTCCAGTGCAAGGCCGTCAGGGATGGCGGCGACTATGTCATAAACGGTTCAAAAATATGGACTTCGCTGGGCGACCGGGCGGACTGGATGATCCTGCTGGCGCGCACCAGCAACGATCCCGATGCCAGTAAATATGCAGGGCTTTCCTTCTTTCTTGCGCCGATGAAAATCGACGGTGTGGAAACCCGCCGTATCCAGAAACTCACCGGCGAATTTGGCTTCGTCCAATGCTTCTTCACAGACGCCCGGATTCCAGCCGACAGAATCGTCGGCGAAGAGGGGCAGGGCTGGTCGATGGCGATGAAGACGCTCGAATATGAGCGCGGTGCAAAGGTCAATGCGCCGGGCGGCTATTTTGTCAAAGAGATGGATGCGATGGCCATTGTCGAGCTGGCCAAATCATCGCAGCGTGGCGGCAAGCCGGTGCTCGATGATCCGGTAATGGCGGACCAGCTGATCGATTATATGATCGATATTCAGGCGCTCAATCTCAATAACCAGCGCAGGCGAATGCCGGAGCTGATGCGTGATCGGCCAATGGGCCTGTCGCTGATGAACAAGCTGGCCCGTACCGAGCTGATCCGCAGACTGACCGAGTTTTCGCTTGGCTTTCAGGGCAGCAAGGCCGCCTTTTATGTGGGCGATGAAGAAGCGGTCGATGACGGCTATTGGCACCGTTCCTATCTGAACAGCTTTTCCGCCACCATCGGCGGCGGGACCAGCGAGATCCAGAAGAATATTATCGGCGAGCATGTGCTCGGCCTGCCGAAAACGAGGTGAAAGAATGAGGAGGTGATGTGATCCCCAGCGAAAGCGGGGGTCCAGGCCATTCGAAATTCAAGGAGTACAAACTGGACTCCTGCTTTCGCAGGAGAGCACAAAGGAAATAACAGAAGGAAGCAGATAATGAGCGACGCGCTTGTAGAAACCACCGATGGCATCATGGTCATCACCATCAACCGGCCCGATGCCAAAAATGCCATGAACAAGGCGGCGGCGGAACTTATTGCCGATGCGATGGATGAGCTGGATGGCAATGACGATCTTCGCGTTGGCGTCGTAACGGGAGCCGGTGGAACATTCTGTTCGGGTATGGATCTGAAAGGTTTCCTGAAAGGCGAATTGCCGATTGCAAAAGGCCGCGGCTTTGCCGGCTTTGTGCAGCAGCCGCCGAAAAAACCCCTGGTCGCGGCGGTCGATGGCTATGCGCTTGCCGGCGGCCTCGAGGTGGCCATCGCCTGCGATATGGTGGTGGCTAACGAGGAAGCGAAATTCGGCATTCCCGAGGCGAAGCGGGGACTGGCCGCTGCTGCTGGCGGGCTTATCCGTCTACCAAGAAAAATCCCGCAGAATGTCGCCATGGAATTTGCGCTGACAGGAGATTTCGTCGATGCAAAGCGCGCCTATGAGCTGGGCTTTGTCAACCGGCTCACCAGTGGCGGCGCACTCGAAGCTGCGCTGGAACTGGCCAATGCCATCAATGCGAATGGCCCGCTCGCCGTGCAACGCTCCAAAGCGGTCCTGACGCAAAGCTATCTGTGGAGCGATGAGGAAATGTGGGACAAGCAGAATGAGGTGCTCGGCAATCTCTTCATGACCGAGGATGCGCGCGAAGGCGCAGCGGCCTTTGCCGAGAAACGCAAGGCCAACTGGAGGGGGAAGTAGGCCAAAGTGGTCAGAGAGTTTATACCGTAATCCTGAGCAGCTGAGGCACTATTGTGCCTCAGCGCCCGTCGAAGGATGTTTCCCGATATAGAGCCGCCCTTCGACTTTCATCATCACAAAAGCGATGATGGCTCAGGGCTTCGGTTTTGATTTGAAAGGTTAGCATATGCACCCCTACGTTCATGCGGTCGACAAGCCGGATCATCCAGCCGTCATTATGGGCGGATCGGGGCAGACAATCAGTTATGGCGAGCTGGACCGCAATTCCAACCGATTTGCGCAATTCCTGCGCGCACAGGGCCTGCAGATCGGCGACACAATCGCGCTGTGCCTCGACAATTGTGCGGAATATTTCGATCTGGTCTGGGGCGCGCAGCGCGCAGGCCTAGTTTATGTTGCCGTCAGCTGCCGGCTTACCGCGCCAGAAGTCGACTATATCATCGGCGACAGCGGAGCGAAGCTGATTATCGTGTCCGGCGCGCTGACGGATCTGCTCGGCAATATCGAAAGCGATGTCGGCCGCTTTGTGCTTGGCAACCATGCCGGCTGGACGTCGCTGGGCGATGCGCTGGCGAAAATGCCGGACACGCCGATCGGCGACGAGCGCGCGGGCGTTGACATGCTCTACAGTTCGGGTACCACTGGGAAGCCCAAGGGCGTGCGGCTGGATTTACCCGAAGACCCGGCGCTGAATACCGGCAATCCGCTGGTCGCGCTCGCGATGGGCGCTTTTGCCTTCACGCCAGGCTGCACCTATCTGTCGCCTGCACCGCTCTATCATGCCGCGCCGCTGCGATGGTGCATGACGGTCCACAAGCTGGGCGGCACAGTTATCGTCATGGAGAAATTCGATCCCGAAAAAGCGCTGGCGCTGATCGAAAAATACAAGGCCGACGTTAGCCAGTGGGTGCCCACCCATTTTGTACGCATGCTGAAATTGCCGAAGGAGATTCGCGGCAAATATGACGTATCCTCGCTGACGAGCGCGGTGCATGCTGCCGCACCCTGTCCTGTTCCGATAAAGGAGGCGATGATCGACTGGTGGGGCCCGGTGCTGAAGGAATATTATGCGGGAACCGAAGGCAACGGTTTTACCTTCATTTCCAGCGAAGACTGGCTGACGCATAAGGGTTCGGTTGGCCGCGCTCTGCTTGGCACTGTGAAAATCTGCGACGAAAATGGCGACGAATTGCCGGCCCGGACCGAAGGCGGCGTCTTTTTCGAAAGCGACACGCCGGTGAGTTATCACAATGATCCGGAGAAAACCAAGGACGCCTACAACAAGCATGGCTGGTCGACATTGGGCGATGTCGGCTGGCTCGATGAAGAGGGCTTTCTCTATCTGACCGACCGCAAGAGTTTCATGATTATCTCGGGCGGTGTGAATATCTATCCGCAGGAGATCGAAAATCTGCTCGTCACCCATCCCAAAGTCGCCGATGCGGCAGTGATCGGTGCGCCGGATGACGAGATGGGCGAGCGCGTGGTGGCCGTGATCCAGCCAATGGATATGGCAGATGCTGGCGATGAATTGGCTGATGAACTCTCCGCCTTCATGCGCGAATCGCTGTCCGGTGTGAAGGTGCCGCGGCAGATCGATTTTCGCGAGGAACTGCCCAGACATCCCACGGGCAAGCTATATAAGCGCCTGCTACGCGACGAATATTGGGCGCAGGCCAAACAGACAGCATAGGAGCCGATCATGGCGAGCAATGCAGAAACAGTGCCAGAGACCGAGATTCCTATCGAGAAGATGCGCGCGGTCATTGCGCCTGAAACCTATGGGGATTGGGATGCGGCGCTCGACCTGTTCGACGACTTGCGCGAAACTGCGCCGATTGCGAAAATGGTTTCCAGCGATGGCAGTTTCGACCCTTTCTGGCTGGTCACGCGCTATGACGATGTGATGCGGATATCGAAGGATAACAAGACCTTCCTCAACAATCCGCGTCCTGTCGTTTTTTCGACCAGGGATGCTATCGAATTTTCAATAAAGGCGACGGGCAGCAAGATGCTGGTGGATTCGCTGGTTGTCTTCGATGCCCCGATTCACCCCAAATATCGCAAGCTGACGCAGGACTGGTTCATGCCGCGCAATCTTGCCAAGATGGAGGCGGAGATTCAGGCTCTGGCCAAGAGCGCGGTCGACCGGCTTGTCGAGAATGGGCCTGAAGCCGACTTTGTGCCGCTTGTGGCGGCCCCGCTTCCGCTGCATGTGGTGATGCAGATACTCGGCGTGCCCGAAGCGGACGAGGAAAAAATGCTCTTCCTCACGCAGCAGATGTTCGGCGGACAGGATGCCGACCTGTCAGGCAGCGGGATGGCGGATATGACGCCCGAGCAGATCACGCAAATTGTTGCTGGCGCGGTCAAAAATTTCGAGGATTATTTTGCCAGGCTGGCTGCCGATCGCCGTGCCAACCCTACTGACGATGTTGCCAGCGTGATTGCCAACGCCAAAGTCGACGGCAAGCCGTTGCCCGATCGCGACATGGCAGGATATTACATCATCATGGCTGCCGCCGGGCATGATACCACTTCGGCAACCATGGCAGGCGCGATGGCGGCGCTGGCGCAGGATCCGAAGCAGTTTGCGCGGCTCAAGGCGGACCGCGACCTCCTGCCCGGCGTGGTCGAGGAGGCGATCCGCTGGACCAGCGCCGTCCAGCATTTCATGCGCACGGCGGCGGAAGATGTCGAGGTTGGCGGCGTGCAGATGAAGAAGGGCGACTGGATGATGCTGAGCTATGTGTCGGCCAATCACGATCGCAGTGTGTTCGATAATCCGCGCGAATTCGATGCCTTGCGCTCGCCCAACCGGCATCTGGCATTCGGTGCCGGCGCGCATCAATGCCTGGGGCTGCATCTGGCGCGGTTGCAGATCAGGACGCTGTTCAACGAGATTCTCGACCGGCTGGACGCGGTCGAGCTTGCAGGCGAGCCGAAGCGTTCCAATTCGACATTTGTGGGCGGGCTCAAGACGCTTCCGATCAAATTCTCGGGCGCATGAGGGGCAAGGAAATTGAGCGGTGCTGGCTTGCAGCGCGGCAGATGTGATAGGGACAGGTTAAACGAGTCTTTTGTTAGGAGAGTTCGAGATGGTCACGCAGTATAAGAATCTGATCAATGGCGAGATGGTCGAAGCCGGCGGCTGGATGGATGTCGTCAATCCGGCCAATGAAGTGGTGATCGGGCAGGTTCCGACCTGCGGCAAAGACGAACTTGATAGTGCCGTTGCCGCTGCCCGGGCCGCCTTCAAGACCTGGTCGAAAACGCCGATCGAGGAACGCCGCGCGGCGATCATGGCCATCTCCGGCGCAATCAAGAAAAATGGCGACGAGCTGTTCCGCCTGCTGACCAGTGAACAGGGCAAGCCGCACCAGCAGGCCCAGCAGGAGATTTTTGGTGCCGCCGCGATTGCCGCTGCGCAGTCTACGCTGACCCTTGAAGATGAAATCAACGAGGATTCAGAGCAGCGGCTTTCGCGCACCCGGCGTGTGCCAGTGGGTGTTGTCGGCGGCATTGTGCCCTGGAATTTTCCGGTGATGATGGCGATCCAGAAGATCGTCCCGGCGATGCTGTCAGGCTGCACCATAGTGCTCAAGCCGTCGCCCTTCACGCCGCTCACCACGCTGCGCATTGCCGAGCTGATTGCCGACAAGGTGCCAGCAGGCGTTGTCAATATCATTACCGGCGAGGATGATCTCGGCCCGATGATCACAGCGCATCCGGATATCGACAAGATTACCTTCACAGGATCGACGGCCACGGGTAAGAGAATCATGGAAGGCGCGAGCGCCGATCTTAAACGCATTACGCTTGAGCTGGGCGGCAATGACGCCTCGATCGTGCTTCCCGATGCCAATGTCGAGAAGGTTGCCGAACAGCTTTTCTGGTCGAGCTTTGGCAATGCCGGGCAAATCTGCATCGCCGCCAAGCGCGTCTATATCCATGAGGATATTTATGACGATCTGTCGGCTGCGATTGCCGAATATGCCAAAACGGTCAAAGTCGGCGACGGCAGCGAGCAGGGCACCGGCGTCGGTCCGGTCCAGAACAAGAAACAGTATGAGCGCGTGCTGGAACTCATTCAGGACGCGAAGGACAATGGCTATAAGTTCCTGGTTGGCGGTGACACCGACCCGTCGGGCAGCGGATACTATGTGCCGATCACCATCGTCGACAATCCGCCCGAAGACGCCCGGATCGTTGCCGAGGAACAGTTTGGCCCGGTTATGCCGCTGATGAAATTCTCTTCCGAGGATGAAGCCATCCAGCGCGCCAATGACAGCGAATATGGTCTGGCCGGCGCGGTCTGGACAGCCGATCCCGACAAGGGCGTGGAGATTGCCGAGCAGCTGGAAACCGGCACTGTCTGGGTGAATGAATTTCTGCATCTTTCGCCCTTCGCCCCCTTTGGCGGGCATAAACAGTCCGGCTTCGGCGCAGAATATGGCAAGGAAGGCCTGCTTGAATTCACCTATCCGCAGGTGATCACGGTGAAGAAGGACAATGTGCCTGCCTGATCCTGCGCCAGGACACCATTTGCAAAAAGGGGGGCTCCGTGCCCCCTTTTTACAGCGCGTAGGGCGCTAGCATATCCGATACAGCCTGATAGCCGCTCATGATTGCGCCATGCACAGTGCTGCTCTGCCCGTTTTGTTCCGTTGCTGCGCCGGTAAAATGGACTTTTCCCGCCAGCGGTGAGCGCAGCAGCGCCATCTGACTTTCGCTGCCGACATCGTTGGTCCAGGTCCCAAGGGTAAAGGCATGGCGTCCCCAATCCTTGAGTATATATTCTCCCGAAAAGGCCCCGCTGGCCTTGCCGCTATACATTGTATCCAGTTCTTCGATAACCGAGGCCACTATGGCGTCATTGTCGCCCATCTTGTAATAGTCATTGGCAAGCGGGCCTGTCACCAGGAGCGCGAGGATATTGTCATTTGTGTCCTTGCCGAAGGCAGCATCGAAGTAGGTTTTATCGCCATTCCCCATCTCCTGCTCGATAATGTCGGCATAGAAGTCTTCGTTGAATTTCAGGAACAGCTTGAAACCGGGCAGGAAGTCTATCGCATCAATCGCTGCAAGACGCTCAGCATCAAGCGCTGGCGAAAATACTATGGCTCTTTTCTGCAATATGCCCGGCGAGACTGTCACGATCACTTTGTCTGCTTCAAATGTCCGGCCATCGCGTGTTGTCGTGACCACCTTTTCAGCTGAATAATCGACTTTGCTGACCGGAGCGCCGAAAATGATCCGGTCCTTCACATCTTGCGCAAAATGCTGGTCGACAAAATCAAACCATGTGGAATCCTTGAATTTGTATTCGGGGAAGCTCCATTGCCCAAGCCGCGTTTCGACCGTTGATACTGCGTCAAGCGATTCTCCATCCCAGCTATAGATTTCACTGGGGGTATAAGGGATCAGTTCGACAGTTGGCTCATCGCCATCCAAGCCGATCAGCCGGTTGAGGATGGTAGCGTCGTGGTGGATCCATTCCGCGCCAAGGTCGATGGGAAAGTCGGCAAAATTCTCATCCTTCTCGACGCGCCCGCCGTAACGATCCGTGGCTTCCAATATTGTGAATGATACACCGTTGCGTTTCAGTGCCTTCGCTGCAGCCAGCCCGGAAGCGCCGGCGCCTATGATAACTACATCGCCTGTGAAATTATGCTTGCTCTCTACCACCAGCTTATCGGCTGAACTGTCGTTCAGCCGCGTATACCATCCGCGCCCGCAGGCCGAGACAAAGACCAGAATGATGATAAGGGCTGCGACGGTAAGGAGCAAAATCTTGTTCATCGCCAACTAATATTGCAGAAAGCCGGGAAAGTGAACATCGCGCCGCATCCACTACTTCACCCAATGCCAGGTCCCGGTTCGCGCGCTGCCACTCAACCTTGAGATATGGAGAGCTTTCCTTTCTCATTGACGCATCTTCCGCCAGTGTTTAATCACGCGATTAAATTTTCCGATTCCAAAATCAACAAGGAGCCTGAACCATGGCCGATGCCTATATTGTAGATGCTGTTCGTACCGCTGGAGGCCGCCGCGGCGGCAAGCTGGCCGGTGTTCACCCTGTCGATTTGGGTGCCGCGGTTTTCGATGCGATTGCCGAGCGTAATGATTTCGATCCCGCGGCTATCGATGATGTCATTACCGGCTGCGTGATGCAGGGCGGCGAACAGACGATGGATGTCGGTCGCAATGCTGTGCTCGCCTCCAAGCTGCCCGACAGCATTCCCGCCGTCACCATCGACCGGCAATGCGGGTCGTCGCAGCAATCAATTCAATTTGCCGCCCAGGCAGTGATGAGCGGGACGCAGGATATAGTGCTCGCCAGCGGTATCGAATCGATGACCCGCGTGCCTATGGGCTCGACCGCGACGCTTTATATGAAGGAAGGCATGGGCAACTATAAATCGCCGCGCCTTGAGGAGGCCTACCCCAAGGTGATGTTCAGCCAGTTCATGGGCGCAGAAATGGTCGCCAAGAAGCATGGCCTTTCGAAAGACGAGCTGGATGCCTATGCGCTCGAATCGCATCAGAAGGCCAAGGCAGCCACCGAAGCAGGGGCCTTCGACAACGAAATTGTTCCGCTCGAGGTTGAAACACCCGAGGGCAATGAAATGCACAAGGTGGATGAGGGGATCCGCTTCGATGCCACGCTCGAGGGCATTGCCGGCGTCAAGCTGATTCAGGAGGGCGGATCGATCACCGCTGCAACATCGTCGCAGATTTGCGATGGGGCGTCTGCCGTGCTGATCGCCAGCGAAGATGCGGTCAAGCAGCATGGGTTGAAACCGCGCGCCAGGATCCACAATCTGACGGTCACCGGCGGCGATCCTGTGATCATGCTCGAAGAACCGCTGTTTGCTACCGACCGGGCGCTGGAACGCGCTGGCATGAAGATCGGCGATATCGACCTCTATGAAGTCAACGAGGCCTTCGCGCCGGTGCCGCTTGCCTGGCTGAAACATACCGGCGGCGAGCGCGAGAAGATCAATGTCCATGGCGGCGCTATTGCGCTTGGCCATCCGCTCGGTGCATCGGGGACGAAGCTGATGGCGACGCTGCTCAATGCGCTGGAGCAAAAGCAGGGCAAGTATGGCCTGCAGACCATGTGCGAAGGTGGCGGTCAGGCCAATGTCACGATAATCGAGCGGGTCTAGAACAAGTCTTTGCCGTAGCCCTGAGCCTGTCGAAGGGCGCTTATCCGGGTAGACGTGCTTCGACAGGCTCAGCACTTCGGTTCAGTATAGAAAGAACAAGAATATGGAACTCAATGAAAGCATTTCAGCAGTGGTTACCGGCGGCGCATCCGGGCTGGGCGCGGCGACCGCACAGGCACTTGCGGCAAAGGGCGTGAAGGTCGCGCTGTTCGACATGAATGAGGAAAAAGGCGAGGCTCTGGCCAGCGAGCTTGGCGGCGTTTTCTGCAAGGTCAATGTGACCAGCGACGATGAGGTTGACGCTGCTTTTGCCAAGGCGCGCGAAGCCATCGGACAGGAACGTATCCTCGTGAACTGCGCCGGCATCGGCAACGCCATCAAGACCGCCAGCCGCGACAAGCAGACAGGAGAGATCAAGCATTTCCCGCTGTCGGCTTTCGATTTCGTCATCCAGGTCAATCTGGTCGGCACCTTTCGCTGCATCGCCAAATCGGCGGCAGGCATGATGACGCTCGATCCGCTGGGCGATGAGGGCGCACGCGGCGCCATCGTCAACACCGCATCGGTTGCAGCTGAGGATGGCCAGATGGGGCAGGCGGCCTATTCGGCATCGAAAGGCGGCGTTGTCGGCATGACATTGCCGATCGCGCGCGATCTGATGCGCGAAGGCATCCGTGTCAACACTATCCTGCCGGGGATTTTCAACACCCCGCTGATGAATGCTGCGCCGCCGCAAGTGAAAGAGGCGCTGGCCGCCTCGGTACCCTTCCCCAAACGCCTGGGTAACCCGGAAGAATATGCAAAGCTCGCGCTTTGCATGATCGAAACCGGCTATTTCAATGGCGAGGATGTCCGCCTCGACGGTGCGATCAGGATGGCGCCAAGATAGGCGAACATATCCCCCTCCCACACGCGGGAGGGGAGAAATATGGGAGAGCTATGACCGATTTCGCCCAGATTAAATATGATGTCGCCGACGGCATCGCGACGATAACGCTCCATCGCCCCGAGAAAATGAACGCCTATACGCGCGTCATGATGCAGGAAATGATCGACGCCTTCGATCTGGTGGATGGCGATGACGATGTGCGTGCGGTCATCGTCACCGGTCACGGCGAAAAGGCCTTTTGTGCCGGTGCCGATTTGACGCCTGATGACGGCGGGCAGGTTTTTTCCAGCGGCGATGAAGTGGCCGACCTTTCGGACCCTCGCGGCCGTGATAGCGGGGGCCGCATGACCTTGCGGATTTTTCAATGCAAAAAGCCGGTCATTGGCGCGATCAACGGCGTCGCGGTGGGCGTCGGTGCGACGATGCAATTGCCGATGGATTTCCGCCTTGCGAGCAAAACGGCGCGGTACGGCTTTGTCTTTGCGCGGCGGGGGATTGTTCCCGAAGCGGCCTCGAGCTGGTTTCTGCCGCGGCTGGTTGGCATGCAGCAGGCGATGGAATGGTGCATGACGGGCCGCGTGTTCGATGCGCAGGAGGCGCTTGACGGCGGCCTGGTTCGCTCGCTGCACGAGCCGGGTGAGCTCTTGGATGCGGCGCGCGCGCTGGCCCGCGAGATTGCCGACAATACAGCGCCGGTGTCGGTCGCCATGACGCGGGCAATGCTTTGGCGGCTTTCTGCGGCCAACCATCCGATGGAGGCGCACAAGATCGACAGCCGCGCCATCTATCGCCGCTCGCGCTCGGGCGATGCCAAAGAGGGCATTGCGAGCTTTCTGAAAAAACGCGATCCAGTCTACCCAGATCGCGTCTCGGCTGATATGCCTGATTTTTATCCCTGGTGGGATAAAGCCGAATATAGTTAGATCCTCGGGGAAGGATAGATGGCGACACATGTCAATGAAGTGACCGACAATGCGTCGGCCCGCGAACAGCTGCTTGATGCAGCATGCCAGATCATGCGTGACGGTGATGCTGTCGATCTCTCGCTATCCGAACTGTCGCTGCGCTCCGGCCTGAACAGCGCGCTGGTCAAATATTATTTTGGCAACAAGAATGGGCTGATGCTGGCATTGCTCGAGCGCGACATGACCAATGTGGTCAAGGGCGTACAGGCGCTGGTTGCCAAGGATATGGAACCGGAAGACAAATTGCGCCTGCATATCGGCGCGGTCATCGATACCTATTATGCCTTTCCCTATCTCAACCGCCTGCTGATGCGGATGATCCGCGACAGCGCACCCTCCGAAGCCAAGCGGATCGCCGATCTCTATCTGAAGCCGCTCTCGGATGCCTATGCCGAGCTGATCGATGCCGGGGTGAAGGCCGGCAAGTTCCGCGATGTGGACCCGCAAATGTTCTATTTCAGTGTGACCGGTGCAGCGGACCGCTTCTTCAATGCGCGGCAGGTGCTCAAACATTGTTACGACCAGCAGGATGTGAGCGAAGAGATGCGCGACAAGTATCGCGAGCATACGATCGAGCTGATCATGCGCGGCTTGCTGGTGTAGCGGCGCTAGAACTGGTCGCTCACTGTAAATTTTACAAACGCGCCGCGGGTTCGTTCCAGGATTTCAGAGCTGGAAAGCGTGCCGCTGCGGTCGGGCGTGAAGATGAACCTCTCCCGCGGAAATATCTGGCCTCCGATATTTCGGACCTCCAGATTCATTTTCACGCCAAAGAAGCGCGTTGTTTCAATGAAAGCGGTCCATCGGTCGCCGCGTGCTTCTTCAATGCTTTCGTTCGCAAAGAACCTAAAAATATCTATGCGCGGTTCGTAGCGCACGCCCCAGGCGAAGCGCTCTTTGGTCAGGTCATGCCGGAAATCAATGTCGATATTGGGGCTTTGGAGGCCAGTAATCTTGCGGGCATCACCGGTTAGCGGATCGACGAAGCGGGCATCGCGAAACTCGGCTTCCACTTCTAACAATGCTCCTGGAAGAATAGCGGTCAGGGGAAGCGATGCATCGACGTCCAGACCCCAAAAGCGCGCATCTCCGGCGTTAGCAAGTCCGGTCACATCCGATGGAAGGATAACTTGTTCTAGAACATCGCTACGCCATTCGTGAAATGCCTCCAGGCTGAGCGCTGCGCCGCTTTTTATCCGAAAGTCTCCCGAGAGGCTGAGACGCGTTGTTTGATCGGGCCCGAGATCGGGATTGCCGCCGATCAAGCGATCATCCTCTACCTGCGCGGATGCGGCGAAGTCGCTGAAGTTGAGCTGGCCGACTGTCCGCCGCGCAGCCAGCCTGAATTGCACCTTGTCGGAAGGCGCATAGGTCAGGGCTGCTGAAGGTTTGACGAAGAAAAAGCTGTTCGAATTCTCGGCGTCTCCGGTCACCCGGATACTGGAAAATTCTGCGCCCAATCCCGCTTCAGCGGTCCATTTGGGAGCAAATTTCCAGCTGGTATTGGCAAATATTTCCCCGCGCCATTCGGAAACCGTGACATCCGCCGCCGGCAGGTCGATGGCCCGTACGCCATTGGCATCCTCGACTTCCAGAGCAAAGAAGGTGTCGCGGCTATTATAGGCAATTTCACCTCCGAACTCCGGACGGAATGTGCCGCCTTGCTTTCCGTAGGTAATGCGGGACAAAAGCTCGATCGGCACCGCCTCAGCCTGAAATCTTGAAGCCGAGACTGGCTGGCCGATCGGTTCTTCGGTCACATTCACAGAGCTTTCTTCAAGATCATCAATCGATCCGAGCGCCAGGATTTTGAGTGACCAGTCCTTATTGACCTTCTTGGTCCAGTCGACGCTCAATTCGCCATCAAATTTAATGGTGCTGTCGAACCTGATGTCCGTGCGGCGATCTGCAGTCGGTCCATCCGGCAGCCGACCAACAAAGCCAAGGCGCTCAGTATTGCGCCCAAAATCGCTATATCCAAAGCGGCCATTGATTGTCAGCGTTCCGCCGCCGAGCAGGCGCTTTGCCTCGGTTGCCAGATAAATTTGTCCCAGGCTCGAAGGCGCAGTTTCTTCCTCAAACAACTGCAAATTTCCCGCGGGATCAAGCGTTATGCGGTCAAATTCAGTCCAGGGAAAGCGTTCCCAGAAACCGTTGAGCTTTGTCGTTGTGGTCCACTCGCCAAGCGGTGCCGTAATCGAGACCTCACCGCGCGGATAAACCAATCCATCGGCAGCCCGCTCCAGCTCTGCCGACCATGTTCCCGAAAATCCGACATCTTTGCGTATAACATTGGCTGTGACCGATTGCCCGGCTGTCTCGCCCGCCCGCTGTGCACCACGGGTGACCTCGATGCGATCGACGGCATTAGCCGGAATGCGTGCAAGAAAATCCTCCAAACCGCCAGACTTGATAGTTGGCCTCTCACCGTCGATCAGTACATTTCCTGCACCGCCACCAAAGCCGCGCAGATCAGAACCGCCATCTATCGTGAATCCGGGTACGCGCTCCAGCATGTCCAGCGCGGTCTGCGGGAAGAATGTATCGAAAAAGGCGCGTGGGTAGGTCTCGGCTTTGCCAGGGTCTTCTGATCTCAGCTCTTCCTTGAACTCGGGAGATTCTTCGCTTTGCCCAAAGACTGGGGAAGTAGCAGCCAGTGCTGCCACTATCGAAGGCAGTATTTTGGGGTCGGACCTGAGCACGAGTTACGTCCTGCCTTCGTAAGCTATTGTTATGTTATACCATCGCGCTAAGCGGTGCGCTCTTCTCTGTCAAATAATTGCTATGATCAGCAGGAGGTGAGCGAAGAGATGGGCGACAAATATCGCGAGCATATGATCGAGCTGATCATGCGCGGCTTGCTGGTTTGATCCCCGGCGGCAACTTCCCGCAAAAACTTCAAAGAACTAGTCTTCGAGACCCAACGCCGCCCGGATTTCTTCGCCATCGGCATCGATGACGCCGGGGTCGGCATAGGTGTTGGCCGGGGTTGCGGAATAGCTGATCGGATGCGGCATCGATCGATACTTGCCCAGCCTTTCCGAATCGCGTTCCTCGAAGAAGCCGACATCCACAAGATGCGGGTCGCTCAGTACATCTTCGATCCGGTTATAGCGCATTGCCGGAATATTGTTTTCAGACAGCAGCTTTATCCAGTCCTCGGTGGTGCGCGTGGCGCTGACCTCCTCGATCATCGCATAGAGTTCGCCGATATGTTTGGTACGCTCGGAATAGGTGGAGAAACGCGGGTCTTCGAAGATCCCCTCGATCCCGCCAAGCTCGAAAAAGCGTTCCCACTGCGCGTCGCTATAGGGAACGATCGAGATATAGCCATCCTTGGTCGGGTAGGGCCGCCGCCGCGGATTGACCGACCGCGTATAGCCGAATTTGCCATTGCCCGGGATGAAAGTCTCGCCCCAGAGATTTTCGACCATGTTGAACCAGGTGAAACTTTCGAACATCGGCACCTGGACGAATTGCCCGCCCGCGCCATTCTGCCGCGCGATGATTGCGGCCATGGTGGCTTGCGCAGCAAACATGCCGCTCACCTTGTCGGCCACCAGAGAGGGCGCATAGCTCGGCCGGGCCGGGCTGCCATCATCCAGCTTTTCGTCGCGCAGTTCGGTAAGCGATGCGAAGCCCGACGCCGCCTGAATAAGGTCATCATAGGCCTGCAACTTTCCATAGCTGCCTTCGGTCCCAAAACCGGCGCAATGCACATAGATGATATCCGGATTGATCGCCTTCACATCATCATAGCCCAGCCCCAGCCGCTCCATTCCCGCCATGCGGACATTGTGGATGAAGACATCGCAGCCCTCGATCAGCGCCAGCAGAACCGCCTTGTCCTTTTCATCCTTGGCATTGACGTTCAAAAATTTCTTGTTGCGGTTGAGCGCCGTAAAGATGGGGCCATTCTCGCCCGTCGGGGATTGGCCCGCCTTGCGCATGGTGTCGCCGGGCGTGTTGCCTTCGCGGTTCTCGATCTTGATCACTTCCGCGCCGAGATCGGCAAGCTGAAGCGTGGCAAAGGGGCCAAGCACCACCGTTGCCATGTCGACCACCCGGATACCTTTCAGCGGGCCGGAGGGGGTTTCATCCCATGTCAGCTCGGGCCATTTTGCCATCGTTTCTCTCCTGCCGCGATCTTTGTGCTTGCATGCCTGCATCGCCGGTTTAATCAAGTGATTAAAGCTATTGGAGAAAGACGCAATGCCCGATTTTGACCATACTGCGCCGGTGATAGTCGGGGTTGGAGAGGCGAGCGGGCAAAGCCTTGGCGCGGATTGGCCTTCGCCGACGGAGCTAGCGGGCGCGGCGATAAAGACGGCGCTTGCCGATAGCGGACAGGCGGGCGGATTGGCGCAAGCAGTCGATTGCCTGGCGGCCATACGCCTTATCGAGGATAGCGGCGTTCCGCTTGGTGTGGGATCGCCGGACAATGTGCCCGAAGCCTACGCCAATGCCGCGGCCCTGAATCCAGCCAAACTGATCTATTCCGACATTGGCGGGCAGTCTCCACAGGCGATGGTCAACGAATTGGCGGGTGCGCTCAAGCGCGGCGAGATCAATGCGGCGGTAATCGCCGGGGCAGAAGCAATGGCATCAGCGAAACGCGCTCGCAAACAGGGGCATGCGCTCGACTGGAACAGGCCATCCGATCGGCAATTCGACAACCGCCTGTCAAGCTTTCCGATACTCAGCCGCGCGGAAATCCGGCACGGGATTATCTCGATGCCGCTGGCCTATAGCCTGATCGAAAATGCGCGCCGCATGGACAAGGGCATGAGCGAAACCGACTATACCGCCGAGATGGCGGCGCTTTGGTCGGCCTTCTCGGCAAAATCGCTGACGCGCAAGCATGCGCAATATCCGCGCGAATGGAGCGCCGAGGCGCTGGCATCGGATGGGGAGGGCAACTATCCGCTGACCAGCATCTACCGGCGATGGATGGTCGCGCAGGACCGGGTCGATCTGGCCGGCGCGCTTGTTCTGATCACGGCAGGCAAGGCGCGCGAGCTGGGCATAGCCGAAGAGAAGCTGATCTGGCTGGCGGGTGCGGGTGAGGCGGCCGAGCCGCCGTTGAGCGAGCGGCGTAACCTGTCCGGTAGCTATGCGCAGGCTCATGCCGCAGGCGCAGCGCTGGAGCAGGCAGGAATATCAGCCGGCGATTTGGGTGCGGTCGACATATATAGCTGCTTTCCCTGTGCGGTTTTTGCCGCTGTCGACACGATGGGAGACGCGGAAAGAGCGCATGGCAACTACACGCTGACCGGCGGCCTGACCTTTTTTGGCGGCCCCGGTAACGGCTATGCGATGCACAGCATTGCGGCGATGGTTCAGGCGCTGCGCAAGGATGGCAGCAAGCCGGCCATGATCACCGCCAATGGCGGGGTGATGTCGAAGCAGGCGGTTGGCATCTATACCGCTTTCCAGCCCGAACAGCCGTGGCGCGGGGAAGCGATCAACGGCTATGAGGCAGGCACGGTCGACATCAACCATGCCCCTTTGGGCCGCGCCAAAATCCTGACCCATGTCCGCCCTGTGACGCGCGATGGAACGGGCGGTGCGACGCTGATCGTGGAGATGGAAAATGGCGACCGGGCATTGGCCTTCCTCGAAGGTTCGCTTCGGGCCAATCTCGACCATGCCATCGTTGAGGTCGCGCCGGGTGAAAAGCGGCACAGCGCCAAGCTAGTCCACCCTAGTTGACGATCACCGTCACCGCGCGGCGATTCTGCGACCAGGCCTGCTCGTTCGAACCCAGCGCTTCTGGACGCTCCTTGCCGTAACTGACGGTGCGGATGCGGCCCGCGCCGATGCCCAGCGAGACGAGATAATTTTTGGCCGCATTGGCGCGGCGTTCGCCAAGCGCAAGGTTATAGTCGCGCGTGCCGCGCTCGTCGGCATGGCCTTCGATCGTGATTTGCGCATTGGGATAGCGCGCCATCCACTGGGCCTGCGTCTGCAATGTGACCTGATCGCGCGAATCGATATTGTAGCGATCAGTATCGAAGAAAATCCGGTCCTGGCCAAACCCGACCGAGGCGAGGAAATCCTCCTGGCTGCCGGGGCGAACGGCATTGGCATTGGGATCGGTCTGGGTTCCTGCACCTTGCGATCCGGTTGCCGGCGGCGGCAGGTCATCGACTTCCTTCTTTTCGCATGCGGTCAAAAGCGCGGTCGATGCAAGCAGCAATATCGCCGCCTTCATCTTGCCATTCGAAAATGTCATCTTTTCTTCTCCTTCAACTTGCCTGCCCCGTATCACAAATTACGGCCGCACTGGCCCCCATGCCGGATCGGAACCATTGACCGGTGTGGGCAGCTTGCGCTCGCTCCGCCCCGTCAAATCGACTTGCCAGATGCTGGTTTTACCACTGTTGCGCTGGGTCCGAAAGAACTGAATCACGCGGCCATTGGGTGCCCAGGTCGGTGCCTCATCCTGCCAGCTATTGGTCAGCATGCGGATGCCCGATCCATCGGTGCGCATGACGCCGACGCGAAAACCGCCGCCGATGCGGGTAAAGGCGATCAGGTCGCCGCGCGGGCTCCATTCCGGCGTGGCAAAGCGCCCGCCGCCAAAGCTGATCCGCCGCTGGTTCGACCCGTCGGCATTCATCACATAGATCTGCTGGCTGCCCGATCGGTCGCTTTCGAAGACGATTTTCGAACCGTCGGGTGAAAAGCTTCCGCCGACATCGATGCCGGGCGCGCGGGTCAGTCGCTGCGGCGTTCCGCCGTTTACCGAGATTTTATAGACATCGGTATTGCCGCCGACAGCCATGGAATAGAGGATCGTCTGCCCATCGGGCGACCAGCGCGGTGCAAAGGTCGGGTTGCGGCTCTGGGTAATCAGCCGCTGCCGTCCGCTTTCGACATCATAGACATAGATGCGCGGATTGCCGTCGCGGTAGGAAAGATAAAGGATGGAGCGATAGTTGGGCGAGAAACGCGGCGTCAGCGCCGTTGTCTGCCCATTGGTAATGAAACGGTGGTTGGCCCCGTCGCTATCCATGATGGCCAGGCGCTTGACGCGCGCATCTTTGGGGCCAGTCTCGGCGATATAGGCGATGCGGCTGTCGAAGAAAGGCGCTTCGCCGGTGATCTTCGAATAGATGGTGTCTGCGCATTTATGCGCCGCGCGCCGCCAGTCGCGCACCGGCACAACAAAACCTGCGCGCGCGACCTCATTGCCGAAATTCACATCATAGAGATAGCATCCCACGGTCAGCCTGTCGCCGCTTTCCGCGCGGACGAAGCCGCTGATGAGCTGGTCGGCATTGCGCCCCTGCCAATAGGGATATTGCGGTGCCTGCACTTCGGGGTAGCTGACCTTTTTCACGCCGCGCGGACCTACAGGCTCGAACAGGCCGGAGCCGGAGAGATTGTTGGCGATCACCGCCGATATCTGCGCGCCCAATGCAGCCGTCCCGCCCGCCGCCGTATTGGCGTTCGCGGGCGTTGCAAAATCGGGAATGGCAATCCGGCGGACGCTGTTTTCGATATCTACGCGGATGACTTCGACTTCGCCTTGATCTTCTTCCGAAACATTCTGGGCGAATAGTGCCGCTGGAGTGCCAAGAACTAGCAAACAAAGGAAGATAAATTTGATCAGTCTGAGTTGCATTGGATCACCTATTTGAAGTTTGCTTCTATGGCCACTCGGTGCCGTTTCCAGATGTTGAAATCCGCCGGGTTGAGATTGTAAGGCGATGCACGTTTGAGGGCTTGCTGTACACAGCGTTTCATGGGTTCGACCTGAGGCCGATTTGTGGATGTGATTCCTTTTACACCGGTAATGGTAGAAGATCGCAATCTAGAATCGCGGCTGAATGTAAGCGTTACACTGACTGTGAGCATAGAATTATCACCAGTCCGCGGTGCGCAACTTCGTACCAACGGTGCGACCTTTGAGCCGATCGAAATGCTGGCAGCGCGCCGTGCCTGACCGGGTGTAGCGCTGGCATTGCCGCCCAGTCCCTTGCCTACCTGCTCGAAGTCCCGCTGTGCCTTTTCGCGCGCAGCCTTCTCTCTTGCAGCTTTTTCCCTGGCTGCCTTTTCGCGCGCCGCTTTCTCTCGCCTCGCTTTGGCGGCGGCCTCACGGCGTTTAGCCGCTGCACGCTGCGCAGCTTCTCTGGCTGCACGTTTTTCGGCTGCCGTCGCGTCGGCTCGCTGGGCCGCTGCTGCTGCGCGGCGAGCTTCGGCCTCGGCCTTGGCTGCAGCGTCAGAGGCTTCGCTTGCATCTTCAGCAGCGGCTTCGCTTTCAAGCTCCGCTTCCTCGACTAGCTCCGGCGCGGCCATAGCGTCGCCTGTTTCGCCTGTCACCGGCAGCGGCGAGCCTGTGCCAGAGAGCGTCACATCAAGCACGCCGGGCTTTTTTATCGTCTCGTCCATCCCGAAAATTCCAAGCGCAATGACGGCGAGCAGCAGCCCGTGGCCGCCGACGGTGGAAGCAAGGCCGATAGCTTCTGCGCGGTCCATCGCCATAATATCCGCTATTCTTCTTCCTCGCCCTGAACTGCGGCTGAATTGGTAACCGGATTGGTCACCATACTGACACTGTTCAGCCCGGCACGGTTGAGCTCGCCCATGACCGTCATGATGCGTCCATAATTGACGCTTGTGTCGCCGCGCAGCAATATCTGCCGCGGATTGGCCGGGTCCTGCGCCTCTGCCATTGCCTCCAGCCGGCCGGGCAGGGCAGATGGCGGCGTCTCTGCGCCATCGACATAGATTACGCCTTCCTTGTCGACGGAGATTTCAACCGGCTCTTCCTCGCTGTCCAGCGCTTCGGCACGGCTTTCGGGCAAGTCGATGGCAACGCCCGTGTTGAGCAAAGGCGCTGTCACCATGAAGATGATCAGTAACACCAGCATGACATCGACAAAGGGGGTGACATTGATCTCCGACATCGGCGCGCGCCGCCCGCTGCGCCTGCCGCCTCGTCTGCGCCCACCGCTCGCGCCGGAAGAGAGGTTCATTGCCATCCTAAAGCCCTCCACCCTTCAGGGGGGAGGGTTGGGAGGGGGGGCTATCCGTTTGGAGAGGAGCATCGGTGCAAGGCGCATCTAACTGCAAACCCCCACCCCAATCCCCTCCCCTAAAGGAGAGGGGCTTATTCATCGCTATCGCCATCATACCTCGCGCTCCAATTCGCGGCTCAGCGTGCCATGGAAGCCATCGGCAAAGCGGCCCATACGCGCCTCATATTGCCCGATACGGTGCGAAAAGCGGTTATAGGCAATCACCGCCGGAATGGCTGCAAACAGCCCGATGGCGGTCGCAAACAGAGCCTCGGCAATGCCGGGCGCAACGACGGCAAGCGATGAATTCTGCTCCGCGGCAATGGCAGCGAAGCTGCGCATGATGCCCCAGACGGTGCCGAACAGGCCCACAAAGGGCGCGACGGAACCGGTTGTGGCCAGGAAATTCAGCCGGTTGGCAAGCTTGTCGCTCTCTGCCGCAATCGTTGCATCCATTGCCGTGTTGAGCCGCTCGCGCGTGCCCTCGCGGTCGATGCTGGTGCCGTTTGTCGATCGCCGCCATTCCGATACGCCAGCGGCAAACACTTTGGCGATCGGCAGGTCGCGCTTGCCATGTTCCTTGTAGAATGCGTCGATATCGCTGCTGCTCCAGAATTCGCGCTCGAATTTTTCGCTCCGGCTGTTGATCCCGGAAATCTTGATCATGAAGCTGACAATGATGAACCAGACCCAGACACTGGCGAGCAGCAATGCGATGATGACGGCCTTTACGACCCAGTCGGCCTGCAGAAACAGGTCCATGGGATTGAAGCTGGCAGCGCCTTCGGCTGCCGCGAGGAAAAACATGTCCATTGCTATTCTTTCTCTCCTGCGCCGCCATCCATAGCCCGCTGAAAGGCGTCGCGCCATGCTTTCGGTTGCCGCCCCGGCATGCCGCTCGGCTTCACAAAGGCCGCGGTGACCCGGGCCTCGATAATCACTTCATCATCTCTTGTGACTCGCTGCTGAATATCGACGCTCGCGCCGCGAATGGCCGTGACCCGGCTGGTCACCAGCAGCGCATCGTCGAATCTGGCCGCGCGCTTGAAGGCGATGTCCATATGCGTGACAGCATAGGCGCCGGCCCCCTGCTCATGCGCGCCGCGCTGGTCGATCCCGGCGCGCGCCAGCATGTCGGAGCGAGCGCGCTCCATGAAATGCAGATAGCGGGCATGGTAGACAACGCCGGAAAAATCGGTGTCCTCGAAATAGACGCGCTGGGCAAAAAGATGATCCCTGCCGTCGAAATGGCCCTGATAGGGTTGGGTAGCGCTCATTGTGGAAAAAAGCGTTAGCGCCTTGTGGATAAGGCGGGAAGGGAGATTTTCCCTGCGATTGCGCTTCGTCGCAAATGCGAGTCACTTTGGCTCACCGGACACCGGAGCCCTGAGCCTGTCGAAGGGCGCTTGTCCGGTTAGGCGTGCTTCGACAGGCTCAGCACTAACGGTCCATTTTCCGCAATCTATTCGTCAAACAGCCCGTCCTGACCGCTGCTGCCAGCAGGCGGATTGAGGCCGAGATGCTTCCAGCCGCGATCATTGAGCGCGCGGCCCCGCGCGGTGCGGGCGATCAGGCCGAGCTGGATCAGATAGGGCTCGATCACTTCCTCGATCGTGTCGCGCGGCTCGGATAGCCCGGCAGCGAGCGTTTCGACGCCCACAGGTCCGCCCTTGTAGATATCCGCGATCATCGTCAGATAGCGCCGGTCCATCGCATCGAGGCCGAGCGTGTCAATCTCCAGCTTGGTGAGCGCCTCGTCGGCGATCTTTGCGGTGACCTTTGCGTCCCCGGCGACATTGGCAAAATCGCGCACCCGCCGCAGCAGCCTTCCAGCTACACGCGGTGTTCCACGCGAGCGTTTGGCCACCTCCTGTGCACCATCCAGCGCGATATCCAGATCGAGCAGTCTGGCGGCCCGCGTCACGACCTCTTCGAGCTCATCATGGCTGTAGAAATTCAAACGCACCGGAATGCCGAAGCGGTCACGCAGGGGCGTGGTCAGCAGCCCCTGCCGCGTCGTTGCGCCTACCAGTGTGAAGGCGGGAAGATCGATGCGCACGCTGCGCGCCGACGGCCCCTCGCCGATCATGATGTCAAGCGCGCGGTCCTCCATCGCCGGATAGAGCACCTCCTCTACAATCGGATTGAGCCGGTGAATCTCGTCGATGAAGAGGACATCGCCCTCCTCCAGATTGGTGAGCAGTGCAGCGAGATCGCCCGATTTGGCAATCACCGGTCCCGACGTGGCGCGAAAGCCGACGCCCATCTCGCGCGCGACGATCTGCGCCAGCGTTGTCTTGCCCAGCCCCGGCGGGCCGAAGAAGAGCACATGGTCCATCGCCTCCTTGCGAGCCTTTGCGGCCTCGATAAAGACGCGCAGATTCTCCCGCGCAGCCTGCTGGCCGATGAATTCGGCGAGCGTCTTGGGCCGCAGCGCGGCATCGGCGTCCTCGCTCTTGCGTTCGGGGGTGAGGTGGGGGTTATCGGTCAAGCTGTTGTTACCCCTAAACCGTCATGCTGAACTTTTTTCAGCATCCATCCCGCCATTATGCTCCCAACATGAGAGAGGAAAAGCAACCCTGCGTCTATATTCTGGCGAGCAAGCGATATGGCACGCTTTACATCGGCGTCACGTCTGATTTGCCGAAAAGGCTTTATCAGCACAGAAACGGCCTGACGCCAGGCTTTGCTTCCCGATACAAAACATACAGGCTTGTTCACTATGAACTGTTTGGCGACATGGAGGGCGCGATTGCCCGCGAGAAACAGCTTAAAAACTGGCATCGGCAATGGAAAATAAACCTGATCGAGGAAAAGAACCCGCATTGGGCCGATCTCGCAGTTGGGCTGGGCCTTGAACCGCTGAAGGATTGAAGGATTCGCATGTTCGTCATGCTGAACTGGTTTCAGCATCCATCCAGAACACCATACCGCCGGTTGATGCAGTGGGATGGACCCTGAAACAAGTTCAGGGTGACGGTAAGGGACGTTGCGCTCGGGTGAAAGATGGCGGTTGCCGGTCATGTTAGTGCCCTCCCAACTTGGATCACGCCTATTCCAAAACAAATCGCCGATATCCATCCGGGAATTTCTGTTAATCTACCTACAGTTAGAGCCTTCTTTATTTCGTCATCAGCCTTCTGCAAATTTTCAGTATCCAACTCGCCTGAGTAACTTGCGCCGACCCAATGTTCGGCAATTTCGCCAATTGGCTGAAGCGTTTTTTTCAATGATTTCTGGCTAAAGTACGCAAGCAACAAAGCTGCAAAAATACCAACTGTAAAGAAGCCTCCAGCCCATATCTTGGCACCACTTGGAAGTTTGTCGGAGGATAGAACTGCAATTGCGGCACCTCCGTTTATTGCCAGCAGAGATGCCAACAACCACCTGAAAGAGGCTGCATGCTCTACAATTAAGTGGGACTTCATTTCTTGTGCATTGGCCAAATAATATTGAGCAGCGTGCTTTACCAGTTCAGGCTCTGGTTTCGTTTCGATCTCCGACTCTGTCACTTGCCCGCCTTCTTAAGCGCCACCCGCACAAGCGCATCGAGACTCGCTTCCTTGCCGATTTCGTCGAGGGCTGCCGATACCGCGCTGTTCGCTTCGCCGGGTTTGAAGCCCAGGCCGGTGAGCGCCGCGACAGCATCTGCCGAATGCCCGCCGCCTTTGCCGCCAGCCGCAGCCAGCTTCGCGCCGCCACCGACCCCTGCAAGCGCGCCGACCTTGTCCTTCAGCTCGTTGACAATCCGGCTGGCGAGTTTTGGTCCCACGCCATTGGCCCGCGCGACCATCGCGCTATCCTCGCTGCCGATGGCGAGCGTCAGATCGTCCGCCTCGAGCGCGCTCAAAATCGCCAGCGCGACCTTGCCGCCCACGCCCTGGACCGAGATCAGCAGCCGGAACCAGTCGCGCTCCTCGGCGCTCGCAAAACCGATGAGCCGCATGTCATTCTCGCTCACCTGCATTTCGGTATAGACGCTGACAATATCGCCCGTGCCGCCGAGTACGCCCAGCGTCCGCGCGCTCGCCTGCACCAGATAGCCGACACCCTGCACATCGATGACCAGATGGTCGATCCCGGTTTCGTCAATCCGCCCCGTCAGTTTCGCGATCATGTGAAATCTATAGCCGTTGGTGCCAAGCGAAGTCGAGACACGATTGCGTGGTCGCTTGCCGGCTGCGCTCGACACGAACGGATGGGGAGTGGCTTCAAGTGTGATCCCCAGCGCAAGCTGGGGTCCAGATTTTCTGTGTTGCCGACTGGATTCCAGCTTTCGCTGGAAAGCATACAGTTACATATTCGTTCAGGCGACATTCCCGGAAATGCCGAACCAAACTAACCATCCATATTCGCATGGCAGATCGCAACCGCCAGTGCATCGGCTGCGTCATGGCCGGCAAGCTTTACACCGGGCAGCAGCACGCCGAGCATCGCCTGCACCTGTTCCTTTTCCGCCTTGCCAACGCCGACCACGGCCTTCTTGACCAGCCTTGCCGCATATTCGTGCACCTCGGCTCCGCCGCGCGATGCGCCCAGCAGGCAGACGCCGCGCGCCTGTCCCAATTTCAGGGTGCTTTGCGGGTTCTTGTTGACGAAAACCTCCTCGACCGCGACCGCATCCGGCGTGTGTTCGCGCACCACATCGGACAGTTCCAGATCAAGCTGCAAGAGCCGTGAGGCGAGCGGCATTTTCGCGTCGGTCTTTATCTGGCCGTTGGCGATATGGGAGAGCCTGCTGCCCTCGCTGCGGATGACACCCCAACCGGTCGAGGCAAGGCCGGGATCGAGGCCCAGAATGATCATTCCTTGAATGTCACGGACCCGGATCTCCGTGCATGAACATTCCATTGATGAACATCAGATATAGAAGGCCAATCATTGCAAGGAGACTAAGCAACAAAATCAAAAGGGTGGTCTTCAACCCAGCTTCTCCGCCACCTCGTCGGGCACATCATAATTGCCCCAGACGGTCTGCACATCGTCATCTTCCTCGAGCGCGTCGATCAGCTTGAGCAGCGTGCCTGCGGTCTTTTCATCGACGGTGACGTCCAGATTGGGTTTCCAGGCGAGCTTCACATTCTCCGCTTCGCCGAGCGCGCCTTCCAGTGATTTGGCAACTTCATGCAGATCATCCATCCCGGTCCAGATCTCGTGGACTTCGTCACCCGACTGGACATCTTCCGCGCCTGCTTCCAGCGCGGCTTCGAACACGGTATCGGCATCGCCCGCACTCGCTGGATAGGTGATCAGGCCGACATGATCGAAGCCATGCACGACGCTGCCCGACGTGCCCAGATTGCCGCCATTCTTCGAAAATGCGGTGCGCACAGCGGTGGCGGTGCGGTTGCGATTGTCGGTCAGCGTTTCGACGATAATCGCCGTGCCGCCGGGGCCATAGCCTTCATACATGACCTCTTCGTAATTCTCCGCATCGCCTGCCGATGCCTTGTTGATCGCACGCTGGATATTGTCCTTCGGCATCGATTGCGCGCGCGCATTGTTGACCGCGAGCCGGAGACGCGGATTCATGTCCGGGTCGGGCATGCCCATCTTGGCCGCGACGGTGATTTCGCGGGAGAGTTTGGAAAAGAGGTTGGAGCGCTTCTTGTCCTGCGCGCCCTTGCGATGTTTGATATTCGCAAATTTACTGTGGCCTGCCATTTCAGCCCTTTATTGTCTGTTGCTGGATCGCGGCAGGCCTTACATCAGCTTTGCGTTTCAAAGCAACCGCTGCCACCATTCTACATCGCGCCAGCCGCCTAGTTTCCATCCCACCTCGCGGTAGATACCGATCGATGTGAAACCGGCCTTTTGGTGGAGAGCCACGCTGGCCTCGTTGGGCAGGGCGATCCCCGCAAAGGCCGCATGAAATCCGCGATCCTTGAGCACAGGTAGCAAGGCTTCGTATAGCGCCAAGCCAATGCCGCCTCGCTGATGGTCCGGATCGACATAGACCGCCACGTCACAGCTGCTGTTATATGCGCCGCGTGACCGGTGCAGTGACCCATAGGCATAGCCTGCTATTTCGCCGCCGAGATCGGCGACCAGCCAAGCATGGGATTCGCCGCTTGCCGCTATCCGCCGCATCATTTCGGATGCCGATGGAATCTCTTCTTCAAAACTGACCCAGCTTTCGGCGACGAAAGGCGCATAGATGCCGCGGCAGGCTTTGGCATCCGCCTCCGTCGCCGGGCGAATATTCAAATCACGACCGCCGTTCCGGTGGCCGAGACCATCAGCATCGATCCCGCCTTGCCCAGCACTTCATAGTCGATATCGATGCCGACCACGGCATTGCCGCCCTGCTGCGCGGCCCTGGCCTGCATTTCATAGACGGCTTCTTCGCGGGCGCGGGTGAGGACTTTCTCATATTTGCCGCTGCGCCCGCCGACGATATCGGTGATCGAGGCAAAGATATCGCGGAAAATATTGGCACCGACGATAACCTCGCCCGTGACGATGCCGACATATTCGCGCACCGGCTTGCCTTCGATGGTCGGGGTAGTGGTGACAATCATGTTGTTCCTCCAGGTGAATGCTGACTAAAGCCCAAGCGCCGCCTTATAGGTTTCCAGGACCGCTTCCATTTCCTGCCGGTCATGCGTTTCCATTTTTCTGAGGCGCACGATCTGCCGCATTATCTTGGTATCATAGCCCTGCGATTTGGCCTCTGAATAGACATCGCGGATATCATCGGCGATGCCCTTTTTCTCCTCTTCCAGTCTTTCAATACGCTCGATGAAAAGGCGCAGTTGATCGGCGGCGATGCTGCCTTCGGACATTATGGTCTCCTGTCTGAATGATGGTGAGGCGGTTGCCTCGAATCAGGTTGCCGATGTCCTAACCTCGCGGCCTGTTCTTCGCCACGCTTTCTTTCATTTTCGCAAGCTGCTCGTCGCTGGCGGGCGTCTGGAATTTTGCCTTCCACTCCGCCATCGGCATGCCGTGGATCGCCTCGCGCGCTTCCTCTTTGGTCATATCGCCGCCTGCTTCGTTGGTGGCTTCCATGACCCAGTCGGCCAGGCAGTTGCGGCAAAAACCCGACAGCCCCATCAGATCGATATTCTGTGCGTCATGGCGGTGGCGCAGATGCGCGACCAGGCGGCGGAAAGCGGCAGCAGCGGCGGCATCTGAAATTTCGGCGGGCATGTCGTCTCTCTCCGGTATCAATAATTGTTTTCAACTTGTCATGCTTTGCGCTTAAAGAGGCGGAAAATAAAGCGCTTCCTGTTGGGGAAGGGGGAATGCCAAAAACCATGCAGCAACATAATTTCTCGCGCGACCGCAAGGTCAAGGTGCTGGCAACGCTCGGCCCGTCGAGTGGTTCGCCCGAGATGATCGAAAAAATGCATGCGGCTGGCGTCGATGCTTTTCGCATGAATATGAGCCATGGCGAGCATGAAGCGCATGCCGGTAATGTGCAATCGATCCGCGCTCTGGAAAGGAAAGTCGGCCGCCCGATTACCATTCTGGCGGATTTACAAGGGCCCAAGCTCAGGATCGGCAGCTTCGCCGACGGCCCCGTCGAACTCAAGACCGGCGAGAGCTTCACGCTCGACAGCAACAGAAAAAAGGGTGATGCGCGGCGCGTTCACCTGCCGCATAAGGAGATTTTGGAGACGCTCGCTGCGGGGCAGATATTGCTGCTCGACGATGGCAAAATCCGGCTGCAAGTGACAAAGGCGGATGGTCAATCGGTCGAGACCAAAATCCTAACCGGCGGGGCGTTGTCCGATCGCAAGGGCGTCAACCTCCCTGACACTGTGATTCCCGTGAGCGCGCTTACCGAGAAGGACAAGCGCGATTTGACCTTCGCGCTCGAGCAGGAGGTCGACTGGATCGCGCTCAGCTTCGTTCAGCGGCCCGAAGATGTCGCTGAGGCGCGCCGCCTGATCGGCGGCAAGGCAGCTTTACTTGCGAAGATCGAAAAGCCGGCTGCGATCGAACGGCTCGACGAGATATTGGAGCTGTCCGATGCGGTGATGGTGGCGCGCGGCGATCTCGGCGTGGAATTGCGGCCAGAACATGTCCCGCCGCTGCAGAAGCAGATCGTATCGAAAGCGCGCAAGCTGGGGCGTCCTGTGGTGGTGGCGACGCAGATGCTCGAATCGATGATCAAGTCGCCGACGCCGACGCGCGCCGAAGTTTCCGATGTCGCAACCGCCATCTATGACGGAGCCGATGCGATCATGCTGTCTGCCGAATCCGCGGTCGGCGACTGGCCGGTCGAATCGGCGCAGATGATGGACCGGATTGCCGCGCGGGTGGAGGCCGATCCGGCCTATGTCGACCGCGTGCATTTTACCGAAACACTGCCCGAGGAAACCACCGCCGACGCGCTGTCGGCGGCCAGCTACAATATCGCCCGGACAATCGAGACCTCGGCGATCGTCTGCTTCACCTCATCGGGTTCGACCGCAAGGCGCATGGCGCGCGAGCGCCCCTCGGTGCCGCTGCTTGTGCTCACCCCCAACCGGAAAACCGCGCGCCGCGTCGGCCTCTTGTGGGGCGCGCATGCCGTGGTGACGAAGGATGTCGAGGATTTCGAGGAGATGATCGCAAAGGCCAAGCGCATGGCGCTCAGGCACAAGATGGGCGAGGCGGGCTCGCTGCTGATCGTCTGTGCGGGCGTACCCTTCGGAACGCCGGGCTCGACCAACCTCTTGCATGTCGTGCGGCTGACAGGGGATGAGCTAGAGGTGCGGTAGGAGTTTGGGCGAGCGTTACCTGCTTTGCTTCGTTGTCTCCAACGCTATTGTTTTCAACGTCATTCCCGCGAAAGCGGGAATCCAGTGACAGCGTCAGATTGGGCTGGACTCCCGCCTGCGCGGGAGTGACGAAATAATCATGTCCTACAGCCCTCCACCAATGTTATGCCGCCCGCAAGCTCTTTGACATTCGCGGGCCTCCGCCTTGCGGGCCGCTTCATAATCTCATTTCGCCTGTATCAGGCGCGCGGCGCAGTTTGCGGTCTTGTCTGACCCTCACTTTCCTAACCTTTGGAATATTATTTCCTACATGCATTCCTGCGATGCCTCGGCTTTGGCTTTCGCCCATCAAAATCCGAAGATCGGCGTGACGCGGATCGTCGGCGCATCGGTCGCTACCCCGCATTGGCAACAAGATAGACGCCGCCGATGGCGATCAGGAGCGCGGCAAATAGAGCCGCTGGCCGCACGGCCATGGTAGGCAAGGGTGTTTCCCCAAAATCCTGGGCGGGGCGTTTGCCTGTTATCATCGGGCCGATCAGCCTGTCCTTGATCAGAAACTGATAGCTCAGGATGGCGAGAATGTGCAGGCCGATGAAAACGGCCAGAATATCGAAATTAAATTCGTGATAGTCGGCGAAATCGCGGCCCGTGCCGAAGGAAACAAAAGTCGAGAGCGGACCCGATTCCAGACCGTCGACATCGACCGCGAACAGGCCGCTTCCGACCTGGAGACCGAGCAGCGTCAGCAGCGCGAAAACGCTGAGCACGCCCATCGGATTGTGACCGAAGCTCGGCTTGTGCCCACCTTTCAGCAGCGCGGCGAAATAAGCCGGCAGCTTTGCAAGACCCTTGATCATCGGTGCGAAGCGCGCGGTCCATGACCCGGCGATTCCCCATACCAGCCGGAAGACAAGCAGCCCGAGCATCGTCAGCCCAAGCCGCTTGTGCCAGTCCATGATTCCCTCTTCGGCGGTCCACCACAGAAGCAGGACAAGAATGGCCATCGACCAGTGGACCAGCCGGACGGGCCAGTCCCAGACCAGCTGCCGCTTATCGGCGGTCATCCGGCACCACGGTCATGTGTTCAATAGATCCTGACCCTAGTCATCCAGGCGGAATTTGTCGTGACAAGCCTTGCAGGTGCCGCCGGTAGCCTTGAACGCTTCGCCAATGGCCGCGACATCGCCGCCCTGTGCAGTGGTGTTGAGCGTGGCTGCGGCATTCTGCATATCCGATATTTTGGAGAGGAAATCTTCTTTTTCCTGCCAGATGATTGCCAGTGCTTCGGTCTCGACGCCCGAATCCGGGCCGGTGCCTTCGGGGAACCAGTCGGCCATACCCGTTGCTTCGGCTGGCACCGTCGCGGCGGCTGTCTGGATTGCTGCCACATCGGGGCTGTCAGATTTCAACTGGTCGCTGATGGTCTTGAAAGCGCCGCCGATATTTTCCAGCTTTTTCTGGCGCGCTTCGATCTGTTCCTGCACTGTCATGCCGTTGGGCAGTGCCGCAGTCGCATTTTCGCCTGATGCGCCGGACGCCTCGTCACCCGCATCGCCGCCGCCCTGGCCGCAAGCGGTGAGCAGCATCAGTCCGGCAACCGCCGGGGTTAAACAAGCAATTTTCCGCATCTTCATCCTGCTCTCCTTTGCTGGCTTGGAGCGGCAAGAATATCGCAGCATGCCCGGAAAGCAAGCCATTGGCTGGCAGTTTTTCGGGTGGTCGCCGGCTCAAAAGCCGTAGATCAGCGTAAAACGGGTCAGCGTATCGGTCTTGACCGCGCCGGCTGGCGGGTCGGTATCATGCTCCACCGAATAGGAAACGCGTGCGCTCAGCCCGCCGCCGAGGCCGGCCTCGAGTCCGGTGGTCGATGACAGGCTGCTATTGCCGGACTGGATATAGGCGGCAGCATCCTGTGTGAATTTGATCCGCTCCGAAATCTGCCAGTCGAAATCGAGCGCGGCCAGGCCCGCAAGGCTCGAATCGCTGCCGCCGCCGATGAAGCTGGTTTTGCGCCAGGCCGGACCAGCTTTCACATTGAGCTGCATATCGTCCTCCATGATGACGCGGTAGCCAATGCCGCCCGATGCGGTGAGGCGTGAGGAAAAGCCCTGAAAGCGGTCGCGCTCATACTGGCCAAAGCCGTAGAAATAGAGTCGTTTGCTGATATTGTAGTTGGGCTCGTAAGAGGCCAGAAACTGCTCGCGGGTCGTGACGCCATTCGAGCGTTGAAAATCGGCCTGCGCGGTCAGGTTGTGCCGCCAGTCGATACCCGTGCGCGTCAGCGAAAGGCCTAGCGAAAGGCCGGTATTGCTGCTGTTGCCGGTCGACCGAAACGCGCCGATTTCACCCTGGCCGGACCAGTTCTCGAACAGGCCGGCGGAGCGGATATCGGCCTCCTTCGCCGCCGCTTCGGCCGCCTGCTTTTCGGCCAGCCGCGCCTTGAAACCATTATGCAGCGCGTCGATCTCTGCCGCATCATCTGGATTGGTCTGTTTGGCAAGCTCGACAACCGTATCGACCTTGCCTGCATCGCCGCTTTCCATGGCGGCATCGATCATTGCGCGCACCGGATCGGGTAATTTGGCGAGCACTGCGGTAGGCACGGAAAGACAAGAGGCTGCCAGGAAGGCAGCAAGAGTTTTGCGGTTCATGTTTTTTTGGTCCCCTGAAATATTTTCAGGGCAATAGCAGGCTTGAATCGCCGTAGCTGTAAAATCTGTATTCATTGTTGATGGCATGTGCGTAGGCGGCCTGCATGGTCTCCCGGCCCATAAGTGCGCAAACCAGCATAAAAAGCGTCGATCTGGGCAAATGAAAATTGGTCATCAATCCGTCAATGGCGCGGAATTCGTAACCCGGGGTAATGAAAATGTCGGTGTCGCCTGCGAATGACCGGATGATGCCATCTTCATCGGTTGCGCTTTCCAGCAGCCGCAGCACGGTGGTGCCCGCAGCGATCAGGCGGCCGCCGTTCTTTCGGACAGCATTCAGCCGCTGTGCGGTCTCTGCTTCGATCCGGCCCCATTCGCTATGCATGACATGGTCGTCGGTATCGTCTGCCTTGACGGGCAGGAAGGTTCCCGCGCCAACATGAAGGGTGAGCGTTTCGCGGGCGATCCCGGCCCTGTCGATCGCGGCCAGCAACTGGCTGGTGAAATGCAGCGAGGCGGTGGGAGCGGCGACCGCACCGTCTTTGTCAGCAAAAATGGTCTGATAGTCCGCCCGGTCCCGCTCATCGACCGCGCGCTTGCCAGCAATATAGGGCGGTAGCGGCATTCTTCCTGCGCGCTCCAGCAAAGTCTCGACAGGTTGTTCGTCTTCGAATGCCAAGGTGAAACTGCCATCGTCATGGCGCGATTCAGCAATGGCGGTTACATCAGCACCAAAATCGATCCGATCTCCGCTTTTCAGCCGCTTGGCGTTCCGGACAAAAGCCTGCCAGCGCCGGAGATCCAGCCGCTTGTGCAGGGTCGCACCGATTTTGGCATCGCCGCGCTTGCCCTCGAGCTGTGCCGGAATAACGCGCGTATCGTTGAAGACCAGGCAATCGCCCTTGTTCAGGATATCGGGGAGCTCGCTCACCTGACGGTCATCCAGATGCCTCTTGCCGGAAACACACAGCAGGCGCGCGGAATCCTTGGGCTGAGCGGGGCGCAGCGCTATCCGCTCAGGCGGGAGCTCGAAATCGAAAAGGTCAACACGCATGGCCAGCGCGCCTAGCCGAATCGCGCGGCGCTCGCCAAGCGCTTATTGCTGTGTGGATACAGAAGTTTGGGGAGTGGGTGCAGGTTGCGCTGCTGCTGCTTCAGCATTGTAATTTGGCTCCGGCTTGCCATCGGCCGCGATGCTGGCCTGCAAAATGCGATCCGGCTTTGCGGGTGGTTCGCCGCGGGCGATCGCGGAAACAAACTGCATCCCGGAAATCACACGGCCGACGACCGAATAGTCGCCATCAAGCTGAAATCGTGGCTGGAAGACGATGAAAAACTGGCTGTTGGCCGAATCCTCACTGTTTGCAGTGCGCGCCATCGAAACGGTACCGCGCAGATGCGGCAGTTTTGAAAACTCCGCCTTTAGATCGGGCAGGTCGGAACCACCCTCCCCGGTGCCTGTAGGGTCTCCGGTCTGCGCCATAAAGCCGTCAATCACGCGGTGGAAAATAACCCCGTCGTAAAAACCCCTTCGCGCCAACGTCTTGATGCGCTCGACATGGTTGGGCGCGACTTTGGGAAGGAGCATGATCGACACGCGACCGCCGGTAGACAGATCAAGATGCAGGATATTCTCCTGATCCATCGCCGGATTGGCCGCAGCGGGTGCTTCCTGCGATGCTGCCGGGCTGGCGAGCATGAGCATAGCTAGCGCAGCAAGAGCTGGTCCAATAGACTGAATGAAATGCATATTCCTGTTTGTCCTAGAAAGTCGCCGTTAGCGGATGGCAATAGTCAATCCGGATTGCCTTGTCATGAATGCTTTTGAATGTCTGGGACATATTTACATGCTTTATGTGGATTGGTCTTTGGCTTCCAAGATAGGTTGTTATAGCATTCCCAATGCTGCTTTACTTGATGTGCAGTGCCATTACCGCTTCGAGGATTCTGAGATAACAAGATGGCGAGTGCAACAAACGGCATATTGGAGGTCGTGGCGAAATAACTGCCATCGCAAGGCCCTCAGGCGCTTTGCTGTAACGTGCCTTTTGCGCAGATTGCCTTTCATGCATCCACTGTTGCAGAAAGGTTACAACTTTTGAGATTTACTGCAAAAGCGGCCCATTTGCTTGCATGACCAACATTTTTGCGTCATCAAGCCGCCAATCTGCGCTGACTATGTGTGGCCGTAATCACTAGATTTGGCTGGGCAGGGGAGACTCAGAGATGTGAAACCAGATGTTGGAGGCCCTGTGTTTCGGGGAATATCCTGCATCAATTTTATAGGGGCTGGAAACGTGAAAAACACACGTATTAGCAATCTGAAATATGCGGCTGCACCTTTGGTGCTTAGCCTTGCAATGGTATCTGCGCCGGTTGTTGCGCAGGATGCCGAAGACGCTGCCGAAGCAGCTGACGACGAAGTTATCGTCGTTACTGGCACGCGCATTAACAATCCGAATCTTGAACTTTCGAGCCCGGTCGGTGTCGTTACCTCCGAAGAGCTTGAGTTGCGTCAGACCAATGTTGCAGAACAGTTCCTGCGCGAACTGCCGTCGGCAGTTCCCAGCATTGGTTCTGCTGTGAACAATGGTAATGGGGGTTCTTCCTTCGTTAACCTGCGCGGTATTGGCGCTAACAGGAACCTTGTGCTTCTCGACGGTCGCCGTGTTGTTCCGGCAACTGTTGCCGGCATCACCGACTTGAACAACATCCCGCTGGCTGTTGTTGAAAGAACCGAGATCCTGACTGGTGGTGCTACCACGACTTATGGTGCAGACGCCATCTCCGGCGTTGTTAACTTTATCACCAAGCGCGACTTTGCCGGTCTTGAGGGCACGCTCAGCAACCAGATTACCGAACAAGGCGACGGTAACGTTTTCCGTGCCGAGCTGACGATTGGTGCGAATTTTGACGATGGTCGCGGTAACGCGGTCTTCAGCGTTGGCTATCAGGAGCAGGATGCCGTATTCCAGGGCGACCGTGATTTTTCAGAATTCAATGTCAGCTCTTTCACGGGAAATGCAGGCGGTTCATCGAACTCGGTTCCCGCGACTTTCGTCGGCCCGATTCCTGGCGGCTTCGGTCAGTTGAATGCTGATGGTACGGATATTTTGAATGGCGTTTTTGACCGTCCGTTCAACTTTAACCCTTTCAATATCTTCCAGACGCCGTTCGAACGTTACAATATGTATGGTTCGGCGCGTTATGAAGTTTCGGATGCACTCGAAATTTACAGCCAGGGCTTTTTCTCGAAGCAGACCGTTTCGACGATCATTGCGCCGGGCGGTTCGTTCTTCAACCAGTATATCCTGAACCTTAACAACCCGTTCCTTGCACCGCTGGTGGTGCAGGACTTCTGTGATGGTGCAGGATTTGCGCAACCGGAATGCGACGCAGCACGGACAACGCCTTTCGGTCAATTCCTTGCTGACGGCGTTACGCCCAACCCGGATTATCGCGAAATCCAGACAAGTGTTCGCCGTCGTACGGTCGAGGCTGGCACGCGTAACTCGGACTTCACCACCACCATCTTCAACTTCACGGTTGGTGCGCGTGGCGGCATTACCGACACGATCAGCTGGGACATCTCCGGCGGTTACGGCGAATCGGAGCGTATTCAGCGCCAGTCCGGTTTTGCCCGCTTCCAGCGTCTGCAGAACTCCTTGATCGCTATCCCGGGTGCCAATGGTCCGGTTTGTGCGCAATCGACAGGTGCTGGCACCACGAACGAAGCAAACTGTGCGCCGCTGAATATCTTTGGCCCGCTTGGCACGCTTAACCAGGACGGTATCGATTATGTGTTCGGTCTGACGCAGCAGGTCATCAATACCGCTACACTTGCGACGGTAAACGCAACCATCGCCGGTGATCTCGGTTGGGGCATTGCGGAAACGCCGATCAGCTTCGCTGTCGGTGGCGAGTATCGTGATTTTACCGCACAGCGCCAGTCGGACGAAGCGTCGCAGACGCCGGGTGCGGTTGTCGGTGGCGGTGCCGCCGCTCCGGACGTATTCGGTCAGTATGACGTTTACGACGCATTCGGCGAGCTCATCATCCCGATCTTCGAAGGACAGCCTTTCGCCGAGAGCCTGACTCTCGAGCTTGGTGCCCGCTATTCGGACTACTCGTCCGCTGGTACCGAATTCACTTGGAAAGCCGGCGGTAGCTGGGAACCTGTGCTGGGCCTCAAGATTCGCGGTAACTATCAGCGGTCTTCGCGTGCGCCGAACATCGGCGAGCTCTTCCTGCCGAATGTTACGGGTCTTTCGAACCTGCAGGTTGATCCCTGTCAGGGTCCTGTAGCGCCTACAGGTGCACTTCTGGCAACCTGCTTGTCGCAGGTTCCTGCTGGAAGTCTCGGTGCAGCTGCAATCACCGCAGGTACGGTGCTGCCACCAGCAGCCGGTCAGATTAATGTGACCACAGGTGGTAATCCGACCTTGGGCGTTGAAACCGCAAATACCTGGACAATCGGTTTCATTGCACAGCCAGCTGCCCTTCCGGGCTTCTCGCTGTCGGTTGATTACTGGAATATCGCTGTTGACGATGCGATTACCACGCCGACCGTCAATGACATCCTTGGAGGATGTTTCGATGGCACGCCTGATCCGGCTGATCCTGAATGTCAGTTGATTGTGCGCAACCCCGCTACTGGTGGTCTCGATGGTGACACCGCAACCACCCCGGGTCTGCTGCTGGCTCTGTCGAACCAGGGTCGCATCCGCACCGACGGTGTTGACGTCAGCCTTCGCTATGGCACGGATCTGACCGACTCGATTGGAGTTAACTTGTCGTTCGATGGCACGTGGGTGAACAAAAACACCTTCCAGGCCAACCAGGACGATCCTAACGGTCTGGCCCGTGACTGCATCGGTTTCTTCAGTGTCAACTGTGGATCGATCCAGCCTGAATTCACTTTCACTCAGCGTACAACCTTTACGTTCGATGATCAATTCAGCCTGTCGATGCGCTGGCGCTTCCTGAGCGGTGTAGAGCAGGAGCCGCTTGATATAGCAGCGCAGGGTCCGGCATTTATCGGTAACTCACCGGTCTTCGGCGATGTTGATTTCACGCAGATCCCGTCGGAAAGCTACTTTGACCTGACTGGTCAGTGGGACGTTACCGAGAATGTGACCTTGACGGTCACCGTTCAGAACCTGTTCGATAACCAGCCGGCGGTTGTTGGTTCGAATATCGGCTCGACAGCGTTCAACAGTGGTAACATTTATCCGTCCACATACGACGCACTGGGCCGCCGTTTTGGTGCATCGGTGAAATTCCGCTTCTAAAAAAGCGGGGAAAACCAATGATGGAAGGGGCGGGCCGCACGGCTCGCCCTTTTCTTTTGTGGCTTACTGTGCCATTAGGGGTAGAAACAAATCAGATTGGGAAAATTCGTCACATGAGCATCAAAACCTCTCTTATCAAAAGTGCAATTGTCAGCAGCATGGCAATCACCGGCTTTGGCGGGATCGCCATTGCGGGCGAAAAAGAGGCCAAAGCCGAAACAACGGCAACGGCAGAAAAGAAGAAGAAAATTACGGATCGCTCGCATCCGGATTATGTGCGTTGCCGTTCGGAAAAGGTGATCGGTTCGCTGGCCAAGCGTCGCCGGATTTGCATGACAAATCGTGAATGGGCGGAGACAAGCCGCAAGGGCAACAGCATGGCGCGCGAAATTGCCGAAGAAAATACTTCACGTCCGGGCGGCGGCTAACGCACCTGTCGCGGCGCTCCGTTTATTCACACAGTAGAGGAGGTTATCATGAATCTTCTTTTAACAAATGTCAGTGTGGCTGTTCTGCTACTCTCTTCATCGCCTGTGACGGTTACAACTGTTGATGAGAAGCCTGCTGCCGATGGAACTGCTTCGGCAACAGCTTTGGCGGCGACAGTAGAGAAGGAAAAGATCACTGACCGCCGCCATCCGGATTATGTCCGCTGCAAGCGGCAGAAGGTAATCGGTTCGCTGGCCAAGCGCCGAAAGGTCTGCATGACCAATGCGCAGTGGGCGGAGGCGGCACGCGCTGGCAACAGGGGCAGCCGTGAAATCGTTCAGGATAATCAACCTGGGTTTTACGATGCTGATCTCAACGGCCCGTAATGGGCCAGTCAACTAGACCAGGGACAATTGAAGCTTCATAGAAATATTATAGCTTGCGGCTAGCTCTTTTGCCCATTTCGCGACCATCTCGATTTCCTCGGAGTGCAAAGCCGCAGAATCCCGCTGGATTTTCCGCCGGTCGTCTGCGCTGAAGCTCTCGCCTGTCTTCGAATTGGTCGTGAAGGCCGGACCTTCTAGTACATTCTCGATCCTGTCATTGTCGAGAGGGATATCGAAGTGATCCGATAATTTCTGCATCACACTTTTCTTGTCAGCGAGGAAAGTCTCACTGTCCAAAGTGCGGACTCTGTCCGCACCGAACTTCGACGCGAGCATTTCGAACAACCGGTGATCGGAAAGCCAGCCCAGGGCGGCAATTTGCAGGTCACTGAGACCAAGAAGCTCCTCGACGTTCATGTCGCCAACCACCAGCTGGTCCTTGATTCTGCCAACAAGAAGCTCTCGAACCCAGAGACGGCCCCACATTTTCTTTCGCGCTATCGAATTGAGATAATTCTCCAGCGGGGCGTGTAGCAGCAGAGCTTTTGCTTCCGGTCGCATGGCGAGCATAACCATCGCCAGCGGGTTCACGATATTGCTGGGCTTGATGATGATAGCTTCGCTTTCGGCAAAGGGGCGGGCGAGGAATGCGAGAGCATGGTCGGTCACGGCGGCGACATCGCGGGGTTGCGCCCCGCGCCGTTTCCACCCAATCATGTCATTGAGTATTTGCGGCTCTTTCAGGCTCATCGCCAGACCTTCAAGCTCGAAGCCGCGCGCCAGCATGGTCGAGCAGCAATATGCCGAATGGAAAATATAGTTAAGCGGTGCCTGCGGGATTTTAGGGATGGAAGGAAGCTGGCCTCTGGAAATGGAAATCTGTTCCAGACCCTTCGGCAGATGCTCTTCAGTTATAAACGTGCAATCGCTATGAATGCTTCTAGGTACCGAAAGGAACTGGAAGCTGTCAGTTTCCTCCTCATACCGGTGCAAAAGCAAACCGGCATTTCTTTCTATGTCATCCGTGTCGATTGGCACTCGAGATATACTACTTTATGCGCTTCACGTAAGCAAAGCCCCGGCGTCCCTCGGCGCGCAGCTTGAAGCCGCCCAGACTGCTCTTTTCCACGGTAATTGTCGTACCGTTCCTTGGTAGACGGCGCATTGTTCCCGATGTTGTTTCACGCCAGATCTGCCCATTATCAAGAACAAACAGCTTTTTGCCGGTTCGGGGATTCTGATAGGCGTCGGTCAGCGTGGCCGTTATTTGTTTCGGCTCCGGCTCCCGTTTGACCCCTTCCTGGCCTTCGTCAACTGCTTCTTGATCGCGTTTCGCTATGTCAAGATCGGAGAGACCAAAGTCCTCCTTGCGCCGCTCCTCTCGTTGCTCAGCCAATTGCTCTGCGAGCTGACCGGCTACCGCCACAGCATTGTCATAGCATGCAAGGCGCTCCGTATCGTCTGCAATCGAACGGCACTTCTCAAAAGGCTCGAGCAACTCCTTGTCGGATGCCATTGAAGTTACGGGCAATGCTAAGAAACCGCAGAAGATCGCAGTTCCGACCACAATTTTTCGCACCATCAGTACCTCTCCCGCGGGCCGTCTCGTTTTTGGCCATTCCGTGATTCTTATAATGCCATATCCTCAATGCACAATCGTCGGATGCGTGATGGTCGCTATTCCGCCGCTGCCAGCTTCAGCTCACCATCGCCCTCCTCGACCGAAACAGTGCTTCCATCAGGCACGTCGCCGCGCAATATCATGTCGGCCAGCTTGTCCTGCAAATGGCGCTGGATTGCGCGCTTGAGCGGGCGGGCCCCATAGACAGGGTCATATCCAACACGGCCGATCCAATTCCTCGCCTTGTCGGTCAGTTCGAGCGTGATCTTACGATCCTTTAGCAGTTTCTGCACGCGTCCGACCTGGATATCGACGATCGGTGCCATATGTTCAGGCGCAAGCCGGTGAAACAAAATGATCTCGTCAAGGCGGTTCAGGAACTCGGGTCGGAAATGGCCGCGCACAACATCCATCACGGCGTCTTCGGCCTTGGACACCGGTTCGCCATCGGCGAGGTCGGCGAGATGCTGCGAACCGAGATTGGAGGTCAGGATGATCAGAGTATTGGAAAAGTCCACGCGGCGACCCTGACCATCTGTCAGGTGACCATCATCTAGCACCTGCAACAGAATATTAAAGACATCGCCATGCGCCTTTTCAACCTCATCAAACAGAACAACCTGATAGGGGCGGCGGCGGACGGCTTCGGTCAGCACGCCGCCTTCCTCATAGCCGACATAGCCCGGAGGTGCACCGATGAGGCGAGCGACCGAGTGCTTTTCCATAAATTCGCTCATATCGATGCGCACCATCGCGCTTTCATCATCGAAGAGGAAAGCAGCGAGCGATTTTGTAAGCTCGGTCTTGCCGACACCAGTTGGTCCCAGGAAGAGGAATGAGCCGAGCGGACGGCCCGGATCCTGTAATCCCGCACGCGATCTGCGAACGGCCTTTGAAACCGCATCGACGGCATCCTTCTGGCCAATGACGCGCTTTGAAATCCACTCTTCCATTTTGAGCAGTTTGTCGCGCTCGCCCTCCATCATCTTCTCAACCGGAATACCGGTCCATTTGGCAACAACGCTGGCGATATCTTCAGATGTCACCTCTTCCTTGAGCATCGCATTTTCGGTGTGCGCGCTGGCTTCTTCGAGGCGTTTCTCGAGGTCGGGAATGGCTCCATATTGCAATTCGCCGGCCTTGGCGAGATCACCCTCGCGCTGCGCCTGCTCGAGCGCGATACGCGCTGCATCGAGCTCTTCCTTGACTTTCGATTCGCCTGCGATCTTGTCTTTTTCTGCCTGCCAACGCTGCGTCAATTCAGACGATTCCTGTTCCAGATTGGCGAGTTCGCCTTCAAGCGTTTTCAGCCGGTCCTTGGAGGCGGCATCATTCTCCTTTTGGAGCGCCTCCCGCTCGATCTTCATCTGGATTATCTTGCGATCGAGGCTCTCGATCTCCTCGGGCTTCGATTCCACCTCCATTCGGATCCGGCTGGCTGCTTCGTCCATCAGGTCGATGGCCTTGTCGGGCAGAAAACGATCGGAAATATAGCGGTTGGACAAGGTGGCGGCGCTGACCAGAGCGCCATCGGTAATCCTGACGCCGTGGTGCAGCTCGTACTTCTCCTTGATCCCGCGCAAAATCGAGATCGTGTCCTCGACACTCGGTTCGTCGATGAAGACCGGCTGAAAACGGCGCTGCAAGGCCGGGTCTTTTTCGACATGTTTCTGATACTCGTCGAGCGTGGTCGCACCAATGCAATGGAGTTCCCCCCGCGCCAGAGCGGGCTTGAGCAGATTGGAGGCGTCCATCGCGCCCTCGCTCTTGCCAGCACCGACCAGCGTATGCATCTCGTCGATAAACAGGATGATATCGCCTTCGCCCTGCTTGACCTCGTCGAGCACGCCTTTCAGCCGCTCTTCAAACTCGCCGCGATATTTGGCACCGGCGATCAGGCTGCCCATATCGAGCGCCATCAACTGCCGGTCCTTGAGCGAATCCGGCACGTCGCCATTGGCAATGCGCAGCGCGAGTCCTTCGGCGATAGCGGTCTTGCCGACGCCCGGTTCACCGATAAGCACCGGATTATTTTTGGTCCGGCGGGCGAGAATTTGCACGGTGCGGCGGATTTCCTCGTCGCGGCCGATGACGGGATCGAGCTTGCCTTCGCGCGCCACTTCGGTGAGGTCGCGGGCAAATTTCTTCAGGGCATCATAGCGGTCCTCGGCAGACGCGGTATCCGCCGTCCTGCCCCCGCGCAGTTCATTGATCGCGCTGTTGAGAGCTTCGGCGGTCAGGCCAGCTTCGGCGAGCGCCTTACCTGCCTTGGTGGTTTTGGCGAGCACCAGAGCCAGCAGCAGCCGCTCCACCGTTACATAGCTGTCACCCGCTTTCTCGGCGACGGTTTCGGCATTGTCGAGCACGCGCACGGCATCATTGTCGAGGCCCGGCGTTTGCTGCGCACCGCCGCCCGATACAGCGGGAATCTTCCCGAGCGCTTCGTCTGTCAAGGTCTGGGCCCGGGTGACGTCGCCGCCGGCCTTGCTGATCAGCCCAGCTGCCATTCCTTGATCATCTTCGAGCAGAGCTTTCAGAAGATGTTCAGGAGAGATGCGCTGATGCGACATGCGTATCGCAACGGTTTGTGCGCTCTGCAGAAAGCCCTTCGCGCGATCGGTAAATTTCTCGAGATCCATCGCCAATCCCTAGCCTTTGGTGTTATACGTCCCTAACACAGATGTAGGGTGCTTTAGGACAGATATAATGTTGCAAAAATACCACACAAGGTGAAACGGAAAAAATGGTTGCATGGGTGCCATTTCCTTTTCACTTACATGCCCGTGCATCTGGGAAATTATTGCCCATAATGCAACCGGCTAACCGGTGAGGAGGCGATTAGGTTCTATGAAGATTTTCAGGAAAACAACTGTGTCCTTGTTGGTGCTGGTGGTTGTCATTGCAGCCGGGCTGGCCTTCTGGGAACCTATCAGCGCCAGCGAGGCAGAGTCACCCGTCAAGCGCGAATATGACGTACAGATTGCCCGCGACAATTTCGGCGTGCCGCATGTCAAAGGCAAGACCGATGCGGATACAGCCTATGGGCTCGCCTATGCGCATAGCGAGGATGATTTTCCGGTCATTCAGGAGGTGATCGCTATGACTCGCGCGCGCAGTGGGGCCATCATGGGCGAGGAAGGGGCGGCAATCGATTTTGCCGCGCATCTGCTTGATATCCGTGATACGGTTGACAGGAAATACGACGAGATTCCGGTCGACGTTCGGCAGGTGCTCGATGGCTACGCAGCTGGGCTCAACAGATATGCAGAAAAGCATCCCAACGAGGTCGTGCTGTCGAAGCTGTTTCCGGTGAATGGCCGCGATGTGGCCGCCGGCTTCGTTTTGCGGGCACCCTTTTTCTATGGCCTCGGCCAGACTATCGAGAAACTTGTCGATGGTGAAAAACCGCCCAAACCGCCTTATGAAAAGCTTGGTGACGGCGGTACACCAACACCTGCTGGCAAAGATGCCGAAATGAATGGTTCCAATGCCTGGGCCATCGCGCCTCGGCGGATGGCCGATGGCAAGACCTGGCTGATCTCCAATTCGCATCAGCCCTATGAAGGCGGCGTCGCCTGGTATGAGGCGGTGCTGCATTCGGAAGAGGGGCTCCAAATTGCTGGCGCGCTGTTTCCCGGCTCGCCCTTCGTTCTTTTGGGGCACAACCGCCATCTTGGCTGGACCAATACGGTGAATCAGCCGGACCTGATCGATGTCTACACACTTGTGCTGAATGACGATGGAACAGAATATCGCCTCGACGGGGAATGGAAGCCGCTGGAACAAAAACGGGTTTGGCTGAAGGCCAAATTCGGACCCTTTGTCATTCCCGTGCCGCGGACGATCTATCGCAGCGAACATGGCCCGGTGATCAAAAACGATAATGGCGCTTTCGCGATCCGATATGCGGGAATCGATAACATCAGGGCTGTCGAGCAATATTATCGCATACAGAAAGCAGCGGATCACGGCGAATGGACCCAGGCCATGCAGATCGGCGGCACGCCGGCGACCAATTTTGTCTATGCTGACAAAAGCGGCAAGATTGCATATTACTATTACGCGCTGCATCCCGACAGGAAACCGGGCCATGACTATGCAGGGCTGCTTCCCGGCGACAAGAGCGAAGTCATTTGGAACGGCAAGCGCAGCTGGGAAGATATCCCCCAGATTATTGACCCACCATCGGGCTTTGTGATCAACGCCAACAACACACCCTTTATGGCAGCCGGGCAAGGCTCTGAGCTCGATCCGGCGAATTTCCCTCAGGAAATGGGCATCGAAGCGCGGCGCACCAACCGGATTATCCGCGCGCTGGAACTGATGCCGCTTCAAGGAAAAATCTCGCCGGAGCAGCTGATGGCAATGAAATATGACACCGCCTACAGCAAGAAGAGCTTTATGGGCCGCTGGATGGAGATGCTGCTGGCGGTCGACGTTGGCGAGAATCCAAAGCTGCAAGAAGCGCAGGCGTTGTTGAAGCAATGGGACTGGAATAGCGACGGTAAGGGCAAGGCAGATGCTATCGGTGAATCGATGGCGCATATGGCTGCCCGCGATGCCTATAATGGCCGCAAGCTGCCCGACGCGAGCGAAAGCCTGAAAGAAGTCGTCGACCATCTGATGGAGCATTATGGACGCCTTGATCCGCCATTGGGGGACGTGCAGCGGCTCATACGCGGAGACATGAATATGCCGGCGTTTGGCGGCACCGACACATTGCGCGCCGCAACCATCTGGGAACCCACGGATGATGGCCAGATGCGCGTGCGCCACGGCGACAGCTTTATCATGCTGGTGGCCTGGGATAGCCAAGGCAATGTGGAAAGCCGATCGATCCAGCCCTATGGGGCCGCCACCAACCGGCCAAAGTCACCACACTATACCGACCAGATGAAGTTGTTTTCGAACAAGCAATATAAGCCCGTTCTGTTCAATTGGGTGGATGTCGTTGCGCAGTCGAAAAAGGCAGGCCGTACGATCTACAGGCCTTAGCAGCCGGAGATCATGCTGTTTGTCGAAAATGGGCGGGACAGCTTGCTATCGCGGCTGGCTGCGTTATCCTTTTTGCGACAGGGCCTGTCGCCAGGCACTATCCACTTTCGGGAGCTTTCAACATGATCCGCAAATTGACCGCCGCGCTGGCTGCATCTGCACTCTCATTGGCTACGGCAAATATGGCGCTTGCGAAGGAGCGCGGCGAACCTGCACCAGTGTCCGAGCTGATCAAGGCTATCGATATCCCATATGAGGAATTCGAGCTGGACAATGGTCTGCGCGTTGTCGTGCATGAGGATCGTAAGGCCCCGGTCGTTGCAGTTTCTGTCTGGTACCGCATTGGATCGAAGCATGAGCCGAAAGGGCAAACCGGCTTTGCGCATCTGTTCGAACATCTGATGTTCAATGGCAGCGAGAATGCACCGGGCGAGTTTTTCAAGCCGCTGCAAGAGATTGGCGCGACCGATCGTAACGGCACCACGAGTACCGATCGCACCAACTATTTCCAGACAGTGCCCACCGGCGCGCTCGATCTGGCGCTGTTTCTCGAGAGTGACCGGATGGGCTATCTGCTTGGTGCCGTCACCCAGGAAAAGCTCGATAACCAGCGCGGCGTCGTCCAGAATGAAAAGCGGCAGGGCGATAATCGCCCCTATGGCCTGCTGCGTTATGAGGCATTCGAGAATCTCTTTCCCAAAGGTCACCCCTATCACCACAGCACTATCGGTTCGATGGCGGACATCGAAGCGGCGACGCTTGAAGACGTAAGAAACTGGTTTCGGGACAATTATGGCCCGAACAATGCGGTGCTGGTGCTGGCCGGCGATATTGACACGGAAACCGCCAGGGCGAAGGTCCAAAAGTGGTTTGGCAGTATCCCCCCGGGGCCAGCGGTAAAAAAGGTAAATGTTACCGTACCGACGCTGGAGGCACCGAAATCGAAAACAATCAAGGATCTGATTCCGACCACACGCATCTACCGGCTTTGGACGATGCCAGGCGTAAACGATGCAGAGGCAATACCCTTGCAGATGTCGGCTGCCGTGCTGGGCGGGCTTTCCAGTTCGCGGCTCGACAATGCGCTGGTCCGCAATGCTCCGGTTTCGGTTGGTGTTGCGGCCTTTGCCCAAGCCTTTGAAGAAGCTGGAATTTTCGGCATTCAGGCCGATCTGAAACCGGGCGTCGAACTGGCAGAATTAAACAGACGGCTCGATGAGGAAATTGCAAAATATGTGCAAAGCGGCCCGACAGCCGATGAGCTTGGCCGGGCAGCGACCAGCTTCCTGAGCGGGGCGATAAGCGGGCTGGAATCGGTCGGTGGTTTTGGCGGCAAGGCAGTCGCGCTGGCCGAAGGCGCGCTCTATCTGGATAATCCCGGCCATTACAAGGTGGAAATGGACCGGATCGCGAAGGCTACACCTGATAATGTTCGGGAGATAACTGAAAAATGGCTGTCGCGTCCGGTCTTTTCGCTCACCATCGAACCCGGTGAGCGGACCGAAGGCGGCGAAAATCGAGGCGGTGCCGTTGTTTCGCCGGACAAGCCTGACGGATTGGTCGAACCGGATCGATATTGGAATTCCGCCTTAGGCGCGATCGGATCTTCGGCCACCAGTAGCGCGCCGCCTGACCGGTCGAAATTTCCCGAGGTCGGCACGCTGCAAAGCCTCGATTTTCCCGATATCGAGCGCAGCCGGCTCAAAAATGGCATGGAAGTGGTTTTTGCGCGGCGTGCCGCGGTGCCGACAGTGAATGTGGCAGTCAGCTTCGAAGCGGGATTTGCCGCCGACCCTAAAGACGCGCTGGGCGTTCAGTCGTTGATGCTGGCGATGATGGAAGAGGGAACGACATCGCTGACCAGCACGCAGCTCGCCGAAGCGCAGGAAAGGCTCGGTGCGTCGATTAGCGCGAATGCCAATCTCGATGAAACGGTGATCAGCGCATTTGCGTTGACCGCCAATCTCGCGCCGACTCTCGATCTGCTGGCCGATGTGATCCGCAATCCTGCCTTCGACGGAGAGGAATTGGAGCGCATACGCGCGCAGCAGCTGAACCGTATCAATGCCCAGCGCAAAGATCCGAATTCGATCGCCAGGAATATCCTGATGCCGGCGATATATGGCAAGGATCATCCCTATGGCATCGCGCCTTCGGGGACTGGCGATTCGGCGGTGGTTGAAAAGCTGACTCGCGATGACCTGTCGGCCTTCCACAAGCGCTGGTTGCGCCCCGACATGGCGAGGATTTTTGTGGTTGGCGACACGACGCTTCCCAAGGTCACGGCGTTGCTCAATGATAGTCTGGGCGACTGGAAGCCCACAGAAATGACAAAGCCGGAGAAGGATTTTGGTGGCGGAGTAGCAGAACCGGAACCGAAAATTATTCTGTTCAATCGGCCCAAATCGCCGCAATCGGTGATTGCTGCCGGGAAGGTGCTCGACGTGACGGGCCGAGACAGTCTAGAGACCTTGCGTGCAGCCAATGAAATTTTTGGTGGAAGCTTCCTTTCGCGTATCAACATGAATTTGCGGGAAACCAAAGGCTGGTCCTATGGCGTGGGAAGCCGGATCAGCGGCAATAAGGAGCAGCAGAATTTCTTCCTTTTCGCGCCGGTTCAGGCGGATCGCACGGGCGATTCGATCAAGGAACTGCGCAAGGAGCTGAAAGAGTTTCTCGGCGATCGCGGCGTCAATGCCGAAGAGTTGACGCGCACGATCAACGGCAATGTCCGCGAGCTTCCCGGGCTGTTCGAAACATCGGGCGATGTGATGGCCGGCGTGCGCAACATCGTCAAATATGGGCGGCCAGACGATTATTATGAGAAGCTTGCCGACACCTATCGCGGCATGACTGCGGAGGCGATTGACGTTGCGGCAAGGCGGCAGTTGACAGGCGAAGACTTGCTGTATGTCGTGGTCGGTGATGCCGACGTGGTGAAGCCGCAACTGGAGGATATCGGATTGCCAATTGAAATCCTTGGCGAAGATGGTAACTCCGCTTCCGACAGCGAAGAAAAGTAACTGTGATTCTATAGTTTAGGAGAAGAGATTATGGCAGATGTAGACGGCCAGTTTGATGTCACTGTGAAGAGCCCGATGGGCGACCAGAATTCGGTTCTAACCGTAAAGAGCGATGGCGACAGCTTCACTGGCCAGATGGCCGGCAGCATGGGTTCGATGGATATCGAAAATGGCAGCGTCGACGGAAACACGCTGAAATGGAAGATGGACATGACCGTGCCTATGCCCATGACGCTGGAATGCACTGCCACCGTGGATGGTGATGCGATAAGCGGTGAAGTCGTGGCCGGCGCATTTGGCGCGATGGCGCTTTCCGGTTCGCGCAAAGCCTGATCCGTTAACTTTTACCGGGGCATCGGCCCCGCGTTGAAACAGGGGCTGTTCCGAGCATGGGGCGGCCCTTGTTCTTTCCGCCGCATGCCGGGTAAAAGACTGCAACACCGAATCCACGTCATACAGGAGCAGAGTTTTGCAGAAATGAGCCAGCTGGCATCCAAGAACCAACTGCGCATGTCGCTTTTGCGCTGGGCCTTGTTTGTGGTTCCCGCGGTGATGCTGCTGGGCTTTTTATCGGGCGCTATTTCGGGGTCTGGAGACGACAATCGCTGGTTTGCCGAACTGATAAAGCCCGAGACGCAGCCGCCGGGCTGGGTTTTTGGGCTGGTCTGGCCGCTTCTCTATTTCATGACCGGGCTGGCCTTTGCAATGGTCCTGCATGCAAGAGGTGCCCAGTCGCGTGGATTGGCGATCGGTCTTTTTGTCGCCCAGTTTCTGCTTAACCTTTATTGGGCACCGCTTTTCTTTGGCCAGCATCAGGTCACCAATGCCTTCTATCTGCTTTTGCTGGTCTTCGTGCTGGCATTTGCCGCCACCGTGATCTTCGGGCGTGTTCGCAAGGCCGCCGCATGGCTTATGGTGCCCTATCTGGCCTGGCTGACTTTCGCGGCCATTCTGAATTTCCAGATTGACAGGCTCAATCCCGATGCCGAGAGCCTTTATGTTCCTGCCGCAGAAGCAGCGATTTGATCCGCGCTTGTAACTTGGTCGATCAATAACCACATAACCCGGCATAGACGAACACTCCAAAGGCAGGAGCACAAAGGATATGCAGAGCGAAAATCGGGTTTTTGACGATATTGCGAAAATGTTAAACGGCGTCGCCGGCACGATGGCGGGTATGGGCCGCGAAGCGCAGGATGCCATGCGCGAGCGGATGAATGAATTTTCGGGTGGTCTGGATTTTGTTAGTCGCGAAGAATTCGACGCGGTCAAGGAAATGGCAGCGAAAGCCAGGGCAGAGGCCGAACTGCTCGCCGAGCGAGTTGAAAAACTCGAAGCCAAATTAGGCGTAAAGGCGCGGAGCACGAGCAAAAAAACAGCTAAAAGAAAACCGGCGGCCAGGAAAGCAACGGCGAAAAGAACAACGGCAAAAAAGGCCGCTGCAAAAAAGCCCGCCAAGCGGCGCAAGCCTGCCGCCAAGAAATAGCGCGACTGCGCTTTTTCCACAAATCGCCCACAAAGATGTTTGCACACATCGCGGATAGTGCTTGCGCGGATTCCGCTGACAATGCAGTTAGCGGGACATAGCGATAACAGGCACCCCCCATGCATGATCCTAGAGAAGAGCTGGACGAGCTGGAGCGCGACGAAAGTGCTCCAATGGATATGCTTGCTGCGCTTTTCGAGGCGCGTGGCTGGGATTATGAGCGCGATGGCGATGACGAGATAACCGCTGAATATAAGGGCAGCTGGACAAACTATCAGGTCAGGGCGGTGTGGCGACCGGAAGACACCGCAATGCAGGTTCTGGCGCTACCCGACATCAATGTTCCGGCGGAGAAGAAGTCTCAGGTTTACACGGCGCTTGGCCTGATAAACGAGCAGATTTGGCTAGGGCATTTCGATTTGTGGGCCTCAAACGGCCTGTTGGTGTTCCGGCTTGCAACCTTGCTTCCAGGCAGCGGGCTTCTCGGCTTGGATCAGGCTCAGACCCTGGTGGACGTTGCGATTGACGAATGTGAGCGTTTTTACCCGGTATTCCAGTTTATCATCTGGGGCGACAAAAGTCCGGAGGAGGCAATCGCCAGTGCGCTGGTTGAAACACACGGGGAAGCCTAGGACGTATAAATCCTAAACAGCTTTCCGGTCCCGGCTGCGGCTGATCAGATAATGCATATGCGCCTGCGCGATGATCCTGTCGGGATCGTCCTGCCAGGCATGCGCCGAAACATTGGCCATTGTCCTGCCCAGCCGCGTAATTGTGCCCTGCGCGTATGTCAGCTCAGGCTTGCCGCCGCGCATAAAATCGATGGTAACATTGACCTGCTTTATCGGTGCATCGCTACCCTGCTTTCGCAGCGCATCGTGAATGGCGGCTACTGCGGCAATTTCGAGCAGACCTGATATGGCTCCGCCATGCAGGAAGCCCGGTCTGCCCTGCACCTTGCTCGCGAAGGGCATCGTCACGACCGGGGCCTCGCCATCTTGCATCTCGGCCTGCATATCGAGCGCCAGCGCGTATGGGGGAAGAGAGGGCATCCCTGTCATGACAGAATATTCCCGACACGGATGAATGTCCCGCTGGCATGGGCAAGCGGGTCATCCATATCTCCATTATGCGCAATGCCGCGGACAAACCCGATATTATGCGTCATATGATAACAGATTCCGCGCCCAAAGACACGCGCGCCCGACGGTGAGGGGCGCAAATAATCCAGGCGCAGATCCATGGTGACCTGCGGTCTGAACCGGTCCAGCTTGGTCCAGATCGAGAGGCTGCAGGCATTGTCGAGCAAGCTGATAACAGCGGAAGACGCAATTATCCCGCTGTCAGGATCGGCAACAAGGTCGTCGCGCCAGTCGAAGGCGAGTTCAACCCAATCGCTTCCATGTCCAACATATTCCATGCCAACGAAGCCGCTATGGCCGATGCTGCTCATCATCCGGTTGGCCATCGCAGGATCGAACCCGCCCTTCCGGTCATTTAGGCTGGCGAGCGGGTTGGCAACGGTATTGTCGCTATTTTGGTTCATTTCTCTCCTCGCGCTTTCTTGGAAAGGTCCGCTCCGCGATCACGCGCAGCCCGCAAGGTTTCTTCAAGCAGTTTTTCAAGCGCCTTGTCACTATCGAGCACTCCAAGGCCTTGGGCGGCCATTCCGCCGCGGCTGGCCACCTGCCGGGCGAGCTCGTCTGGCGAAGAGTCCGATTGTACGGCTAGTGCGACAGCACCCTCAATCATTTGTAGAGCCAGCCGCTGCGATTGTTCCTGCGGCAATCCAATGGCCACTCCGGCGGCTGCAACCGCATCGATAAAGCGGTAGACAAAAGCAGGACCGGAGCCGGCCAGCGCTGTAAAGGCGTCCATCTGCGCTTCCGACTGCAACCAGACCGGAAATCCGATGGGCTGCAACATCGCGTCAATTCTCTCCCGTTCGTCTGCAGCTATTTCCTCGGCCCAAATGCCAAGCGGCGAGAGGCCGAGCTCCACTGCGAGATTGGGCATCACCCGAACAATGCGCGCATCAGGGAACAGTTTCTGTAGATCCTGGCTCTCGGCGCCTGCCAATATCGAGATCAGCGTTCCGTTGTTGGCCAGCAGCTTGCGCGCATTGGGAGCAACGTCGGCAAGCATTTGCGGTTTCACGCCCAGAAGCAGCGTCTCATAGCGCCCTGTCGCTTCATCAATATCGTTGAAATACCGGACGCCCTCGGGGAGATTATCCGGTGTCGGCTTGAATATGTGGAAACTGCTCGCGGAGTGCCCGCTTGCGAGCCAGCCTCGCAGCATTGCGCCAGCCATATTGCCGCAACCAAACAGCAGCATTGGCGCCGGAAAAATTTCCTCATGCATAATATCAGCCTTGGCCGATCAACTGCGTCCTTGCAAGCGAAGGTAGAGAACCAGGCCCGGCGGAGGTTTGTCAGGTGGCGGACCGGGATGCCGTTCGGCATCGGCGCGGGCGCGGGCGATTATCTGCGGCGACACACCTGCGTCATGAAAAATGTGATCCGCTTCGCCCAGCAGCCGCGCGCTGCGCAAGGTTAGTTCCTCCGGATCGCCGGACAGAATTGCAATCTCGTGAAGCCCCGCCAGGTGATGGGCGTCACCCTGACTCAGCCAGCTCTCAATCGCACTCTCATTCTGCTCACGAAAGGGATCGATCACTCCGTCTCCGGCAAGTGCTGCATCAATCGCTCGCCTGCGATCCGGTGCCTCTGGCCAGCGTGCCTTGATCCGGCTCCGCGCCGATAGCAGCGCCGATGCAAGCTTTCCGAGCGATTGCGGAAGCATGGCCTCCAGCCGCTGGCGGATTGCCTTGGCAAGCCCGGCCGATGCACCGCCCGTGCCTATCGCGATCAAAACCGGATCGCGATCAACAATTGCAGGGGTTGTAAAGTCACAAAGATCGGGCCGGTCGACGACATTGACCAGCAGGCCCTTTGCGCGCAGCCGCTCCGCCTCCGCCAACGCTCCGTCATTGTCCTCTATAGCGACAAAGGCAATGCGCGCGCATTTGCATATCTCGTTGGTGCAGTCGTCGATGATTTTGCCGCCTGCCCTTTCAATCAGCCGCCTTTTGGCGTCTGCAGCGGCTCCCTTGCCCTTTAGCACCACAGTACGTCCCGTAAGATTGACGAAGATCGGGAGCTGTTTCACTTGAGCCAGTCAGGGACGCGTTCGGCGGCTGAGATAGCTTCAGGAGAAATCCGGTCGGCAACAACCGACCATTTGTCGCCATCGACCAGCACTTCGGCCACGAAGCCCCGGCTGTTATAGCTGCTCGCCATTGTCGCGCCATAGGCGCCTGCTGTGCGGAAAATGGCCAAATCACCGGCTTCCAAAGCATCGCACTCGCGCCCCATGGCGAATGTATCGCCTGTCTCGCAGATAGGTCCGACGATATTCACAGTCATTTTTTCGCCATTGGGATGCACAGCCTCAAAATCATGCCATGCACCATAGAGCGCCGGGCGAGCCAAATCATTCATGGCCGCATCGACGATCATGAATGGCGTGCGATTGCCGCTGCGTTTCAACCGGATAACCCGGGTCAGCAAAACTCCCGCATTACCGGCAATGACGCGGCCCGGCTCGAACATCAGCCTTGCATTCCAGCCCTTGGTTGCGCGCGCGATCATCGCGCCATATTCTGTCGGTGACGGAAGCTCTTCTCCGGCCTTGTAGGGCACGCCCAATCCGCCGCCCAGATCGACATGGGTGACGGTGTGACCAGCGGCGCGCAATTCGCCCAGCAGGACGCCCATCTTGCCGATGGCGGCCTCCAGGGGTTCGAGCGAAGCCATCTGGCTGCCTATATGCATGGCGATTCCACGCATTTCGAGGCCAGGCATTGCGGTCAGCCGGGCGTAGATGGCTGGCGCATCGCTGATCGCTACGCCAAACTTGTTCTCTGCCTTTCCGGTCGAGATTTTTGCATGGGTTCTTGCATCGACATCGGGGTTCACGCGCAGGGCTGCCGGTGCGCCAATATTCCTGGCATCAGCCAGATGGGCAAGCTCGGTTCCTTCTTCCAGGCTCTCTATGTTGAACTGCCCGATCCCGGTATCGAGCGCATAATCCAGCTCAGCGCCGGTTTTCCCGACGCCGGAAAAAACAATGTCCTTTGGCGCGATGTCGGCAGCCAGTGCGCGCTGCAGCTCACCACCGGACACCACATCGGCACCATAGCCTTCGCGCTGCAACACATTGAGGACGGCGAGATTGGGATTGGCCTTTACAGCAAAGGCGATATGCGGATCGCCGAGCGCCGACAAAGCCTTGCGAAAAACCTGCGCATGGCGAACCAGCGTTGTGCGGGAATAAACATAGACGGGCGTTCCGACATCGCGCGCAATGTCCTCCAGCGGAACCTGTTCGGCATGCAACGCGCCGTCAATAAGGTGAAAATGGTCCATAGTTCAGGGAGTCTTTGGTTCTTCTTCATTTGCCGGATCGGCATCGTCTGATTGGACCGTGCCCGTTTTCGGCTCTTCGCCCGGTGCCAGATCAAACTCATCGTCATCGCGCCTCTCCGAACGGCGAAGCAGCTCGTCGCTTCGTCCCGGGCGCTGCTGCACAGTCGGTGTAAGTAGTTCCTGCGGTTCGGAAGTTTCCGCCTGCCCATAGGCCTTGGGAGGAAGCTCGCTGTTATTCTGCGGCTCCAGATCGCCATATTTGCCGCAAGCAGAAAGCAGCAGCGGCAAGGCGATAATTGCAACCAGCTTTTGTCTCATGACGATAAATCCTTTCTGGCAGCCGCAATCGCCTCTTTTACGCGAAGCGGTGCCGTTCCGCCAGCGCTGCTGCGACCATTAACCGATCCTTCGACCGAAAGGTCGGGCATCTCGGCGATTGCCAGGCCGCTCGCTGCCGATGACAGGTCTTCGGCTGTCAGGCCGGACAAATCCCTGTCACCACGCTCCTCGCATAATTTGACTGCCGCACCCGTGACATGATGCGCATCGCGAAATGGCAGTCCATGCTCGCGCACCAGCCAATCGGCGAGATCGGTAGCGGTGGAAAAGCCGTCGGCCGCGACTTCGCGCATCCTCGCACGGTCGAAGCTCAGGCTCGCCACCATGCCGCTCATCGCCGCAAGGCACAGTCCGATCAGGTCGAAAGCCTCGAATACCGGTGGTTTGTCATTCTGCATGTCTTTCGAATAGGCAAGCGGCAGTCCCTTCATCGTCGTCATCAGCGCCTGTAAACAGCCCAATATCCGTCCGCTATGTCCGCGAACCAGCTCGGCGGCATCGGGGTTGCGTTTTTGCGGCATGATCGAGCTGCCCGTCGACCATTCATCGGAAAGCGACACAAATGAATAGGGCTGCGATGCCCAGATCACGATTTCCTCCGCCATGCGCGACAAATGCAGGGCAAGTTGCGCTGTTGCGGAGAGAAATTCGATGGCAAAATCCCTATCGGAAACCGCATCGAGACTGTTTGCCATCGGCCGGTCGAAATCGAGCGCGTGCGCTGTATGATTGCGATCAATAGCAAAGCCGGTTCCCGCCAGTGCTGCTGCGCCCAGCGGCATCTCGTTGAGCCGGGCGGCACAATCGGAAAAGCGGGAGCGATCGCGGCGCAGCATTTCAAACCAGGCCATCAAATGGTGGCCCAGCGTCACCGGTTGAGCGACCTGCAAATGCGTGAAGCCCGGCATAATGCTGTCCGCATGCTCCTCGGCACGGGTCAGTAGCGCCGATTGCAGATCCGCTATGGCCGCGTCTATCTCGGCTATCGCCCCGCGCACCCAGAGCCTTAGATCGGTCGCGACCTGATCGTTGCGCGAGCGCGCCGTGTGGAGGCGCCGGGCCGCCTCGCCTGCGATCTCCACCAGCCGCTTCTCGACAGTCATGTGGATATCTTCGAGCGCCAGATCCTCCGGTATGCCGCCTTTTTCAAATTCCGATTCTATCTGATCCAGGCCCGACTGGATGGCGGTCTTGTCTTCTTCGCTGATAATACCGCAGCTGGCGAGCATATTCGCATGCGCACGGCTGCCCGCGATATCCTGTCGCCACAGACGCTTGTCGAAGGGAATGGATGCGTTTATTTCCTGCATCACCGCGGCGGGCCCGCCGTCAAAGCGGCCGCCCCACATGCTATTGGAACTGGACATGCGTTTATCGGTCACATCGTTTTTCCTGTGCGCCCTTTTGGGCCTGACGGGCTGCGATAGAACAGCACCGTCAGCGGAGCAAGCGCAAGGCTCGAAAGACACGGCCACAGACACCAAGGCCAAGAAGGAAAATTTCGGGCTGGAAAGTGCCAGCGGCATGCAGGCAACACTCCGCTATGAGTTTGCGGGTCAGCAGGCTCCCGATATTCCCTTCACTGGCGCGGATGGCCGCGATGTCCGCCTGTCCGATTTTTCGGGCCGGCCCCTGCTCGTCAATATCTGGGCAACATGGTGTGCGCCCTGCAAGGCGGAGATGCCAACTCTCGATGCGCTTGCCGCGATAGAGGCGAGTGAGATGTCGGTTATCGTCATTTCGCAGGACCTGCAGGGGAGGAAACCGGTGCGGGCCTTTTTCGACGAGACCGGTATCACCAATCTCGAGCCATATATCGATCCGGAAAACCGGATTTCCGCTGCCTTCGATCACCAACTGTCGCTGCCGACAACCATCCTCTATGATAGCTATGGCGTGGAAGTCTGGCGCGTGGTTGGCGGCGTCGAATGGGATGACCAGGAAGTCGCGCGGCTGCTTGACGAGGCTGCCTAATGCGTCTCTTCACAGAGCACTGCCGTCTGCTGCCTTGCGAGAATATGTTTTGAAATTGTGATGGTGGGCGATGACAGGCTCGAACTGCCGACCCTCTCGGTGTAAACGAGATGCTCTACCAACTGAGCTAATCGCCCCTCGTCTCGGGAGAAGCGCCTTTGCCAAAGAGCATCCGGATTTGCAAGCGCTTTTCTGTCGGAGTCAGACGACCGGCGCATCCTTTTCAATCTCTTTGAGATAGTTTTTCAAGAGCTCCTCGGTCTCTGCCGACAGCTCTATAAACACGCGGCGCGCATCCTTTGGATCCATCTGTCTCACGAGCATCCCGCTTTCGGTCATGCCGGTAATCCAGCGCAGCGCCGTCGTCGCGGGCACGGCCGCTGCAATACACAGGCTGGATACCGAAACATTCTTGCCTTCCAGGCCTGCCGCCATCAGGTCGAGAAGGATATCCCATGCCGGGTCTGCAAATAGTTCCTTTCCAAAATAGCGGTCGCGCAATCGTCGCAGCCTGATCAGCCTGCGAATATCGGCTGCTTGCTGGCTTTCGGAAGAGGCAGGGGAGAAATCGTCATGCGGCTGCTGTTGCTTTGGTGCCGGACGGAAAGAAACCGGCTTGTCGGCGATCAGGTCTTTTCTCGTGCCGCCAGCTCTTTCATTGCCCGCCATTTCGGCCAGGGCTCTGGCGACGCCGGCCAATTCGTCGCTTAGTTTATGGAGGTCTCCCAACTTCGCGTCGCGGCTATTGTCGTGCAACTGGCCCATCCTGCCCCGCCTGTTTGCCCTTGCCAAAGTCAGCAGGGCCTCAGCGTCGCTCGCATCGACCAAGAACTGACATTGCGACACGGGTAAAGCGGCATAAGCTGCATCCAGCCCCAGCATGTCTATCCATATTATCGCCGGCGTGTCGACGGATCGTAAATAGCTGGAAATAATTGCCAATTCTCCCGCCGGAAACTCCATATCGGATGAAAAATCGGCCAGCAGCAGGTCGAGGCTATGATTGTCGGCGGAGAGCGGCGTCAACTCGGCTTCTTCGCTATCGGCTACCACAAGATCGAAACCGATTTCTTCCGCCAGTTTCGATAGCTCCTTCGACCGCAGCGGGTTTGGGCAATAAAGCCAGGCTCTCACCGGAGACTGATCCGCGCCGTCCAGTCCTGATAAAGTAGGCATGCTGTATTTTCTCCGCTGCCAAGCAATCAGCGAGAATATTTCTCCAAAACGGATTCAACAATATCTCACGCTTCGTATAAGAAAGCATCGCATAGCCGTTTGCGGTCGCGGCCAATAGCCGCACTGGCCGCCTATCCTGCATGAAAAGGTGGTTCGCTCGAAATCAAAGGATGGGCCCGGTGTCAACTCCATAGCCCTAGTCTGCTGCCTTTGCATTGCAGCATTTCGCCGAAACAGCAGGCGACATCTGTTTGCAGCTTGACCGCTTGCGATCCGGCTGACAGGTTTTATTCCAGCAGCCAACGAGGAGTCCCCCATTCATGACCATCAAAGCCCTGCGCACGCCCGACGAGCGTTTCGCCAACATTCCCGATTTCGACTATCCAGTGGAATATGTCGACAATCTGCCGGGTTATGAGGGGCTTCGCATTGCCTATGTCGACGCCGGGGCTGCCGATGCGGAGCATACTTTCCTCTGTCTGCATGGCGAGCCAAGCTGGAGCTTTCTCTATCGGCGGATGATTCCGGTGTTTCTTGAAAGCGGTGCACGGGTGATCGCGCCCGACCTGCTGGGTTTTGGCCGGTCGGACAAGCCGGTCGAGCAGTCGGATTATAGCTTCAATTTCCACCGCGACTATCTGCTTGCGCTGGTGAAACGTCTCAATCTGAAGAATATCACGCTGGTTTGCCAGGATTGGGGCGGGCTGCTCGGGCTGACGCTCCCTGTTGACGATGATTTCCGCCCACGGCTGGCGCGCCTGCTCGTTATGAATACCGGGCTCGGGCTGGGGCGCGGCATGACAGAAGGCTTCAAGGCATGGAAGCAATATGCGCTGTCCACACCCGACCTGCCGATCGGGCCGTTAATCGCTCGCGGGACGCCGCATCTGACCGAGGCCGAGATTGCCGCCTATGACGCGCCTTTCCCGTCGCCGGAATACAAGGCGGGCGCGCAGGTCTTCCCGGCGCTTGTGCCCGTCGAGCCTGATATGGAGGGCGTCGATGTCAGCAAGCGGGCAGCAAAATTCTGGTCGGAAGACTGGTCAGGCAAGAGCTTTATGGCGATCGGGGCTGCCGATCCGGTGCTGGGAACGGAGGCGATGATGGGCCTTCACAAGTTGATCAAGGGCTGTCCCGATCCGCTGATCATCAAGGATGGCGGGCATTTTGTGCAGGAATGGGGCGAGGAGATCGCCCGAGCTGCTCTCGATAGTTTTGCAGATTAAATTATAGCAGCCGGTAATTGTGCCCTGCCTGTAGGTTCAGGGGCTAGCGGCAGGGCACAAAGCCGAATCCAGTTTGGCAACAAGATCAGGCCGGAGCGAGCGTTTCGCTGCCGCGGAACCAGAAGAGCGGCCGCGTTGGCTGGGCAGCGCTGGCGGCCAGCGGGATGGCCGTCTCGCAAAAGGCGCATTCGGCGGTGCTGCGGCCTATATGCCAGTGGGTATGGCCGCAGGCCGGGCAGCGGTTGACCGAATCGGCGTGATAGAGGGGAACAAAGCCGCGGGCCTTGCCGGCGGGGGAGAATTCCTTGTTCTTCGTCAAATACATCAGTCTTCTCCTATTCATTCGCATCGTTATTTCAGCGACCAAGCGTTGTTTTCTGTCGACTAATTGCAGGAAAGCATCTGAACCAACTCTGAATCCAGTTGCAATCTCTGGTAAATCAGATGTGACGGTGCTCGGGGATCCATTCGCCGGAGTCCGCTTATGCCGGAGGATTCAGGTGCCCCGTTTCCGCCAAGCCAGATCGGCAAACTCGCAGAGCAGCGGCCGCGTATCGCGTGGATCGATAATATCCTCGACGCCATAATTTTCGGCAGTCCGGAATGGCGATGTCACTGCATCGAGCCGCGCCTTTATTTCTTCCAGCTTGGCTTCCGGATTGTCGGATGCCTCAAGCTCCGATTTATAGGCCACTTCCAGCCCGCCTGCGATCGGCAGGCTGCCCCAGTCGCCCGACGGCCAGGCAAAGCGATACTGGAATTTTTCGGCATTGCTCATCGCGCTGCCGGCAATGCCATAGGCCCGCCGGATGATCACGCTGGCCCAGGGGACAGTCGCGCCATAAACCGCATTCATGGCCTCTACGCCATAGCGGATCGTTCCGCTTTTCTCCGCCTCTACACCGATCATGAAACCGGGATTGTCGACCAAATGAACCACAGGAAGATGAAATTGCTCGGCAAGTCCAACGAATCGCTTCACTTTCTGCGATGTCAGCGCTTCCCAGGAGCCGCCCAGAAAGCTCGGGTCGCTGGCCAGCACAGCGACCGGCCAGCCATCAAGCCGGGCAAAGGCCGTGATCGCGGCCTGGCCCCAGCGGCGGCCCATCTCGAAGATGCTCCCGCGGTCGAACACGGCTTCGATCACGCTGCGCATGGAATAGACCTGCTTTGGGTCTTTCGGGACAGTGGAGATGAGCTTCCCCTCGCGCCTGTCTGCCGGATCGCTGCATGCCGTCCTTTCGGCCATCCCTTCGACAGACGAGGGTAGATAGGACAGGAATCGCCTGGCAGCCGCAAAGGCCTCATCCTCGCTTGCAACTTCCTCGTCGACAACGCCATTGCGGGTGTGAATGTCGCTGCCGCCCAATCCCTCCTTGTCGATGTCTTCACCAATGGCAGCCGTAACCGCAGGGCCGGCCGCAAAAATTTGCGACAGCCCGCGCACCATGACTGAATAATGGCTGGCGACCGTGCGAGCGGCACCCATTCCGGCAGTCGGGCCCAGCGCGAGCGCGACCACGGGTACGGTTCGCAGATTGTCGATTACATCGTCCCATCCCGGGACCGCCGGTACGTAGGTATGGCCCATTTTTTCGAGGCTTTTGACGCTGCCGCCGCCGCCCGTACCGTCGATCATACGGATCATGGGAATCCTGAGCTCATGCGCCATTTTCTCGCATTGCATGAATTTGCGGTGCAGCGCAGCGTCGGCGGCTCCGCCGCGCACCGTAAAGTCGTCGGCACTCGCAACGACCGGACGGGCATCTATGTCGGCGCGGCCAAATATCAGATTGCTGGCGGAAAAACTCTCCAGCCCGCCCTTTTCGCCATATTCGCCCCGGCCGGCAATCTTGCCGATTTCCCGAAACGAACCTTCGTCGACCAGCCGTGTGATGCGTTCGCGTGCATTGAGCTTGCCGCGTGCATGTTGCCGCGCGACCTTCTCCTCCCCGCCCATCTTCTCCGCCATCTTCTGGCGGGCTTTCAATTCCTCGATCTCTTTTTCCCATGTCATGGCGGCAAGGCTAGCGTCAGTTGGCAGATTCGTCATGTCAGAATTGCCGCTATTCATCGACAGGCCGGATTTTTGGCGCTAAAGCGGGGAATATGAGCGAAAAGCCCGATACACCCTTGCTCGACAAGGTGAATTTCCCTTCCGATCTACGAAAACTGAAAGAAGGCGATCTTCGCCAACTTGCCGATGAGCTGCGCGCCGAAGTGATCAGCGCAGTTTCGGTGACTGGAGGGCATCTGGGTGCCGGGTTGGGGGTGGTCGAGCTGGCAACCGCGATCCACTATGTCTTCAATACGCCAGACGACCGCCTGGTCTGGGATGTCGGGCATCAATGCTATCCGCACAAGATACTGACGGGGCGGCGCGACCGTATTCGCACGCTCAGGCAGGGCGGCGGCCTGTCAGGCTTCACCAAGCGCAGCGAAAGCGAATATGATCCTTTCGGCGCTGCACACAGCTCCACCTCGATCAGCGCAGCTTTGGGCTTTGCAGTTGCCAACAAGCTTTCGGGCCAGGCTGGCAAGGCGATTGCAGTGATCGGCGACGGTGCGATGAGCGCGGGCATGGCCTATGAGGCGATGAACAATGCGCAGGAAGCAGGCAACCGGCTGGTTGTCATCCTCAACGACAATGACATGTCGATTGCGCCGCCGGTCGGCGGGCTTTCCGGCTATCTTGCGCGGCTGGTATCGTCTTCGGAATATCTGGGCATCCGCAAATTTGCCTCGAAAGTAACGGCAAAGCTTTCACGGCGCATGCATAACGCCACGGCCAAGGCGGAGGAGTATGCGCGCGGCATGGCGATGGGCGGCACGCTGTTTGAGGAGCTGGGCTTCTATTATGTCGGCCCCATCGACGGGCATAATTTCGGCCAACTCATTCCCGTACTGGAAAATGTCCGCGACAATGCAGAAGGCCCGGTACTGGTCCATTGTGTGACGCAGAAAGGCAAGGGCTATACGCCTGCCGAAGAGAGCGCGGATAAATATCACGGCGTCGCCAAATTCGATGTGGTCTCCGGCAAGCAGGACAAGGGGCCCGGCGGCGGGCCGCCTGCCTATCAGAATGTATTTGGCGAAACGCTCGCCAAGCTGGCGGAAAAGGACGACCGGATCGTTGCGATCACGGCTGCCATGCCGTCGGGTACGGGCGTCGACAAATTCGCCAAGGCACACCCTGACAAGGCCTTCGATGTCGGGATTGCCGAGCAGCACGGTGTAACCTTTGCGGCCGGCCTTGCCGCGCAGGGCATGCGGCCCTTTGCGGCGATCTATTCGACCTTTCTGCAGCGCGCCTACGATCAGGTGGTGCATGATGTCGCCATCCAGAATCTGCCTGTGCGTTTTGCCATCGACCGTGCAGGCCTTGTCGGCGCGGATGGCTCGACGCATGCGGGCAGCTTCGACGTCACCTATCTGGCGACGCTGCCCAATATGGTGGTGATGGCTGCGGCTGACGAGGCCGAACTGGTTCACATGACCTATACGGCTGCCGAATATGACGACGGGCCGATTGCCTTTCGCTATCCGCGAGGAGGCGGTGTCGGCGTTCCGCTACCTGAAGTTCCCGAGAAACTGGAGATCGGCAAGGGACGGATCATACGTGAAGGCAAGAAGGTGGCGATCCTGTCACTCGGCGCGCGGCTCGAGGAAGCGAAAAAGGCCGCCGACCAGTTGGATGCCAAGGGCCTCAGTACGACGGTGGCGGATATGCGATTTGCCAAGCCGCTTGATGAAGCGCTGATCCGCAAGCTCGCCGCTTCGCATGACGTTGTCGTAACGATCGAAGAGGCCGCCATAGGCGGGCTTGGCGCGCATCTGCTGACGCTGGCCAGCGATCTGGGCCTGACGGATGCGGGCCTTAAAATCCGCACCATGCGGCTGCCTGACCAGTTTCAGGATCAGGACAAGCCGGAAAAGCAGTATGAGGAAGCTGGTCTGGACGCGCCGCACATTGTCGATACCGTGCTCAAGGCGCTGCGTCACAACAGCACGAGCGTGGAAGAGGCCAGCGCGCGGGCATAAATGCCAAAAATTTCAAAAAGCTCTCGCCATTCTAAGATAACCGGCGATTTTGCAGAATATCTAATTCTATATTGGCTTTCAAAGCACGGAGTTGAGTGCGCCCGCGTAGATCATGTTGGAATGGATCTTATTGCACGTTTGGAACTAAATCAAAAACCTATCGGTATCTCGGTCAAGTCACGTTCCAGAAATCCGGGGACGGAAGGTCAATATCTCAACATACCCAACGACAATTTTTCCAAATTGAATTTCGCATGTGAATCTTTTGGTTGCGAACCATATTTTGGTATCGTTGTTGATGAACGTAATTTGATCAGAGTATTTCTGCTACATTCGCAGGTGTTGCAAGAGTTACATCCCCAAAGGAAGCGTGTCGCGGGTTGGAAAATGACAGGTAAATGGCTCTCAAAGTATGAGAGTGATCCGCGGATAATTAAGTTTCAATTGTCTACGAAAACCCAGCAATGGTGGAATAACTAAGAACTTCTAGCTTCAAGCTCCAGGTATCGCCGCCTGGGCATTCTGCCCGTCACCTTCGGGTGCGGCGATGATGTCGCGGGTGACGCTGCCCTTGTTCAATGTCTTGGTTTCCGGGTCTCCCACGGCGGTGCGGATGCCCAGCTCGGCATCGCCGGCCGCGCCGATAATCGCGCTTTCGGCTGCGGAGCGCGGCGCCGGGCCGCCAAATAGCGCCTCGAGCACTTCTTCCTGATTGCTGCCACCCTGTGTCGGCGCAGCACCGGGTTGCGGCGGAACAAGCGCAAAATCGGGCGGAACCGCCAGCGGCGCGGCCCGGCTCACGGCAAATTCATCGGGCCGCTCGCGGTCGAAAATCCCGCTAGAACCACAAGCCGAAAGCAATGTCAGCGCTCCCAAAGCACCGGTAAGTGCCAATGTCTTACGCATTCTCAGTCTCCAAATTATTGTCCGCAGAGTCATTTGTCTCGTTTGCGGGATTATCCGCGTCCTTTTCGCGCATCAGGAAGGCGCGCGCAAGCAATATCAGCACGCCGATGGTGATGCAGGCATCGGCAAGGTTGAATATGAAAAAGGGCCGGAAGTCGCCAAAATGCAGATCGGCATAGTCGACCACATAGCCGAGCCGCGCGCGATCCGTAATGTTGCCGAGCGCGCCGCCCAGGACCATCGCGAGCGCAAGCACATCGCCGCGCAGCTTTTCTCGGAACATCCATACCGCCACGATCACCGCAATCAGCGCGGTAAAGCCGACAAGCAGCCAGCGCTGCGTGTCATTGTCGGCGGTCAGCATGCCCATCGAGACACCATAATTCTTGGCCCAGGTCAGGTCGAAAAAGGGCATGATGTGGATTTTGCTGCGGCTCTCAAGCTGCAGCGGGACGACCATGACATATTTCACCGCCTGATCGGCGATGAAAATCAGCGCAGCGAGCAGCATGCCCTGAATATGGAAGCGTCTCTCTGATTGCATCGGAACTGCCCTTACCCTTGCAAAACTGAATGGCACCTGTCGCACAGCGCGCCATCCGACTTTACTTCGGGAAGGAAGCGCCAGCAACGCCCGCATTTATGGTGGGAGGTTTTGGTGACGGTGACTTCCGGACCATCCGTCACAGACGCCACTATGGTCAGTTCGGTAAACTCATCCTCGTCAATCGGCAGGCCGGCAATGGGATAGCTGATTTTCGCTTCCAGACTGGAACGGATGGTTTTTTCACGGCGAAGCGGCTCGATGGCTTCGGTGACACTGGTACGCGCTTGGCGGATCGCGACCCATTTTTCGGCCAGTTCCGCATCCTGCCAGCGCAAATCAACGTCCGGCCATTCTTTGAGGTGAATGCTGTCATTCTCGTCTGGGAAGCGCGACTGCCAGATTTCCTCCGCCGTAAAGACCAGCACCGGCGCAATGTAACGCGTGAGCGCGTGGAAAAGGATGTCGAGCACGCTGCGATAGGCCCGGCGCTTGTCCGACTGCGCGCCGGTTTCGGGGTTCACATCGCAATAAAGGCAATCCTTGCGGATATCGAAGAAGAAGGCGGATAGATCCTCCTGCGCAAACTGCGTGAGCACGCGCACATAGGGCCCGAAGGCGAAATTATTCACATGCTTTTTGAGCTCCGCGTCCACCGCAGCAAGGCGGTGGAGGATATAGCGCTCCAGTTCCGGCATATCGGCGACATTGACGCGTTCGCCTTCATCAAAGTCGCCGAGCGCACCGAGCATATAGCGGAAGGTATTGCGCAATTTCCGGTAGCTGTCGGTCACGCCCTTCAGGATTTCATCGCCAATCCGGTGATCCTCGGTGAAATCGACGCTTGCCGCCCAGAGCCGCAATATGTCCGCGCCATTCACATTGATGATCTTTTGCGGATCGAGCGTGTTGCCCAGCGACTTCGACATTTTTTTGCCATCACGATCGAGCGTCATGCCGTGGGTCAGGAGCGCCCTGTATGGCGCGCGGCCGCGCGTGCCGCAGGATTCCAGCAGGCTCGACTGGAACCAGCCGCGATGCTGGTCGCTGCCTTCCAGATAAAGATCGGCGGGCGAATCGAGTTCTGGCCATGCATCCGATTCCAGGACGAAGCTATGCGTCGAGCCGCTGTCGAACCAGACGTCGAGAATATCGGTCACCACCTCATAGTCGGCAAGATCATATTTGTCGCCGAGCAATGCCTGATGATCGGCATCGAACCAGGCATCCGCGCCGCCTTCTTTAAAGGCTGCAATGATGCGCGCATTGACCTCTTCGTCGATCAGATAGTCGCCCGACTTGCGGTCCACATAGAGCGTGATCGGCACGCCCCACGCTCTTTGCCGCGAAAGCACCCAGTCTGGCCGCCCCTCGACCATCGATTGCAGGCGGCGATGGCCGCGCTCCGGCACGAAGCGGGTGGCGTCGATTTCGGACAGCGCTACCTCGCGCAGGCTGGGCGAGGCGCACAGCGTCTCGTCATTCATATCGACCGCGCCGCCCTCATCTTCCCAGCTTTTTTCATGCAGATGCTTGGCTGGCAGATGGGTCAGATCGCTGTCCATCGGTACGAACCATTGCGGCGTGCAGCGATAGATGACCTTGGCCTTGGACCGCCAGCTATGCGGATAGCTGTGCGCGAAATCATCGCTGGCAGACAGCAGCGCGCCTGCTTCGCGCAAATCGTTGCAGATCGGCCCGTCGCTGGCGACGAATTTCTTGTTGATGACGCTGCCGGTCTGCGGCAGCCAGGGCCAGTCTTCGCGATATTGCCCGCCTGCATCGACCGCGAAGACCGGATTGATGCCGTTGGCCTTGCAGAGATCGAAGTCATCCTCGCCATGGTCGGGTGCCATATGGACAAGGCCCGTGCCTGCCTCTGTGGTGACGAAGGAAGAGCCATCGAGAAAGGGGCGGGGCCGTTCGTAAAATTCCACCGCGCGATCCCAGTCCTCGTCATTCCCGCGAAAACGGGAATCCAGCACCTCACCGTCCGAAGCTGGACACCCGCCGCCGCGGGGGTGACGAAGTTTTCCGGCCATCGGATGTTTGGCGATGGCACCTGCGAGTTGAGAGCCTTTGAAGGATCCCGAGAACCTAACAATTGGAGCATCTTCTCCCAAGTTCATTAGTCCCGACCGCTCAGCAAATTCCAAGGCGAGTTCTTTTGCAACTAGGTATCGGATTGGAGTGGTTTCTGAAGTTTCGTAAATTACCAATTGGTACTCGACATCCGCTCCGTAAGCCAATGCCTGGTTGACCGGAATCGTCCAGGGCGTTGTTGTCCAGATGACTGCATGCGCGTCGACCAGCTCCGGCGCATTGGGCGCTTCGGTGATCTCAAACGCCACATCGATCTGCGGCGAGACGATATCCTCATATTCGACCTCGGCCTCGGCGAGTGCGGTGCGTTCGACGGGGCTCCACATCACCGGCTTTGCGCCGCGATAAAGCTGGCCATTCTCGGCGAATTTCAGCAGTTCCTCGACAATCGTTGCCTCGGCGTCGTAGGCCATGGTCAGATAGGGCTTGTCCCAGCGGCCAAGCACGCCGAGCCGTTGAAATTCCTCGCTCTGCACCTTCACCCATTTATCGGCATATTCGCGGCATTCGGCGCGAAATTCGCTGGGGCGTACTTCGTCTTTGTTTTTCTTCTTCTTCCGGTATTGCTCCTCGATCTTCCATTCGATCGGTAGCCCGTGGCAATCCCACCCCGGCACATAGGGCGCATCCTTGCCGAGCAGGCTCTGCGAGCGCACGACAAGATCCTTCAACGTCTTGTTGAGCGCATGGCCGATATGGATATTGCCATTGGCATAGGGCGGGCCATCATGCAGGATGAATTTCTCGCGGCCCTTCCGCTCTTCGCGCAGCCGCTCGTAAAGCCCCATTTCCTGCCAGCGCGCGAGAATGCCCGGTTCCTTGTTTGCAAGGCCGGCCTTCATGGGAAAATCGGTCTTCGGCAGGAAGACCGTGTCCTTATAGTCTTTCTCGTCGCTCATATGGAACAGCGCCCTAGGCGAGGCTGCGCTGCGGCGCAATATGCTTAGCGTATCAGCGCTGGCCCCAATTCCTCGATATTGTCGACCCAGAGATAGCCGCGATAGCTGCGCGGGATATCGTTATACTGGTCCAGCGCGGTAAGCCCCTTGAGCTCACCCTCCTCGATCGAGTGGACCAGGATTACGCGGACGTCGGCGTCCTGCATGCGCGCGAGGAAGCGGTTCGGCCAGCCCCAAAGGGACAGCCCCAGATCATCATAGGTGAGCAGCGCCGTGCCGCCTGCGCAGCTTTCCGGCACGCTGCCCCACAGGCCGGAGAGCCGGTAGTCGCTGACGCATTGCCGCGCCGCCTCGATTGAGAAGCTCTCCTCGTCTTTCAGTGCGGCGATATCGGCATCTTCCGCCCCGTAGAAGATGCGCTCGGGGCCTTCGGCAGGTGCCGAGGCGAGAGCGGCCTTGGCATGCTCCGCACTGTCCAAGCTGATAAACTGGTCGGGCTTCGACATTGCCAGCATCGCCTCGCCAAGCGGAGAGCGCGGTGCATTGTCATCGCGCGTGCATTTTCCGGTGAAATAACGCGGCAGCACCGCCTGGCCGTCCGCCATTTCGCTATCGATGGCCACGGCCTGCGCCCCATAGCCGACGGCAGTTTGCATCATCCGGGTGGACAGGCCGACAGGGGTCTGGCCCCACCCAAGGCGCGGAAAGGTTGTGCATCCCCCCGGGCCACGCGGAACATCGGCAGGTTTGGCTGCGACCAGTTTCAGCGCGCCTTTGGGATCGGGCGCGATCCAACTCGCCTGGAACAGCGAATATCCAAGCAGCAGCAGCAAGAAAATCCCAAGGCCATTGCGCAGCCAGACCGAATTCATGCAATTTCCCCTATATTTGGCAAGCAGTTACCCCAAAGCAGCGAGAATCTCTTTAGCCTTTTTACAGTCTTTAGCCATCTGTTTTTTGAGCGAATCGAGATCATCGAATTTTGCTTCGGGCCTGATGAAGCCATGCAAGGCGACCTCGATTTCCTGGCCATACAGATCGCCATCGAAATCGAAGAAATAGGGCTCCAGCAGCTCCTTGGGCGGATCGAAGCTGGGCCGCACACCGAGATTGGCCGCACCATCCAGTTTGCGGCCATCGGGAAGCTTGCCGCGCACCGCATAGATGCCATAGCGCGGGCGCAGATAATGTTCGAGATCGATATTGGCGGTGGGATAGCCCAGCAGGCGGCCATTCTTGTCACCATGGATGACGGTTCCGCGCATGGCGAAGGGGCGCGTGAGCAGCGTATTGGCATTTTCGACCTCGCCCGCTTTGAGCGCGTCGCGGATACGGCTCGAGGAGATAACGCCATGATCATCGCTGACCGGGCCAACGGTGATATTGTCCATGCCCACGCTCGCACCGATCAATTTCAGCACGCCGATATTGCCGCCGCGATCCTTGCCAAAGGTGAAATCTTCGCCGGTCACCACAGTCCTGATGCCCAGATGCTCCACCAGCAACTTGCGCACGAAATCTTCTGCGCTGGTGCCGGCAAGCGCATCGTCAAAATCGAAGGCCAGCATGGCATCGGCCCCGGCTGCGTCGAAAATCTCTGCGCGTTGCTCCAGCGTGGTAAGGCGGAACGGCGGCACATGCGGCGCGAAATGGCGCACCGGATGCGGATCGAATGTTGCTATGATCGCTGGACGGCTTTCGGCTTTTGCTTTTTCAATCGCCGCGCCGCCCACTGCCTGATGACCCAGATGATAGCCGTCGAAATTGCCGAGCGCCGCCACTGCGCCGCGCAGTTTTTCAGGCATCGGGTCGCGGTGATGAATAACAGGAATCGGCATCAAGATGCCTCCGCTGGGATTGGCTGAGGCATGACTATGCGCCTTCTTTTCGCAGCAAGGTCACAAAATCGAATGCGGGCCTGCCGCCTTCGGCAGGATGGGCCTCTCTCGCGACTTCTTTCCATTCCTTTTTGGGGAAGGCCGGCATCTTGGTGTCGCCCTCGGCCCTGGTGCGAACTTCGGTCAGCTCTATTCGGTCTGCCAGCGGCAAGAACAGCTTGTAAATCTCTGCACCGCCAATAATGCAGACATGGCCCGACGCGGCTCGTTTCAGGGCATCTTCGGGAGAATGGACAATTTCCACCTCGTCTTCCTCAGGCATCCAGTCCCCATCGCGCGTCAGCACGATATGACGGCGTCCTTCGAGCAGGCCGGGCAGGCTCTCGAATGTCTTGCGCCCCATAATCATCGGGCGCCCCTTGGTGATCTGTTTGAAATGCCGCAGGTCTGCAGGTATATGCCAGGGTAATTTGCCATCCTTGCCGATTACACCGTTGGCTGCGCGCGCGATAACCAGGATGATTTCGGGATGGTCCATGCGGCTCGCCTAACCCGCCCGGCGGTTGGACACAATAGGCAAAGGAACGGGCCTAGCCGTGGCTTTCGCGGTAAAGCCGTGTCGAATGCCCCATCTTGCGGCCCTCGCGGCTTTCCTGCTTGCCATAGAGGTGCAAATGGCAGTCTTGTTCCGATAGAGCATTCATGCCGCGTTCCCTGGCGTCACCGATAATATTCTCCATCTCCATCCGTTCGGCTGTCAAAGCGGTATCGCCCAGTGGCAGGCCGCAGATCGCCCGAATGTGGTTTTCGAACTGGCTGGTGACGGAGCCTTCGATTGTCCAGTGCCCGCTATTGTGCACGCGCGGTGCCATTTCGTTGAAAATCGGACCGGCGGCGGTCGCAAAGAACTCACAGGTGAAAACGCCGACATAACCCAGCGTCTCGGCAATGCTGGTCGCGAGCCGCCGTGCCTCGGCCTGCTGGCTTTCTATAAGCGGACCAGCGGGCAATGAAGACCAGGACAGGATACCATTGTCATGCGTGTTTTTGGGGCTCTCCCAATAGCGTACTTCTCCATTGGCACTGCGCACCAGCAGAACGGAGAATTCGGCGTCAAACTCGACCAGTGATTCCGCGATCAGTGGTTGGCCGCCGGTGCGCCTCCAGGCATTGCCGAGGTCATTCTCATTGTTGATCCTGAGTTGACCCTTGCCGTCATAGCCCATTCTGTTGGTTTTCAGAATCGCTGGAATGCCAACCTGCGATACAGCTTCGGAAAGTCTGATTTCCTGCGGAACCTCTGCAAATCGAGCGGTCTTGCCTCCATGTTCCCCAACAAATTTCTTTTCGGCAATCCTGTCTTGCGCGATCTCCAGCACCCGGGTGCCAGGGCGCAGAAGAATCTTGTCCGCAATCCGCTTGAGCGGTTCAACCGGAACATTTTCAAATTCGTAGGTAATGACTTCGCATTGTGCAGCAAAAGCGCTGACTTCGTTGATGCTTTCATAGGAGGCGCAGGTAAACTCTGCCGCGACTTCCGCGGCCACACTATCTTCCTCGGGCGAGAAGATGTGGCAGCGATAGCCCAGCTGGGCTGCCGCGATCGCAAGCATTCGGCCAAGCTGCCCGCCGCCAAGTATTCCGATCGTTGAGCCGGGTGAAAGCGCGCTCACGAGGGCTTTTCCGCCACCGAAGCTGTTTGGGCCGCGCGCCATTTGTCGAGCCGCTCCGCCAGCGCATCATCCTGTGTTGCAAGCATGGCGGCGGCCAGCAGACCCGCATTTTTTGCTCCCGCCTTTCCGATTGCGAGCGTGCCCACCGGAACACCGCCCGGCATTTGCGCGATAGACAAGAGGCTGTCCATCCCGTCGAGCGCTTTCGACTGGACCGGAACGCCCAAAACCGGAAGCGGTGTTATCGCAGCAATCATGCCCGGCAAATGTGCTGCACCGCCTGCGCCAGCAATAACACACCTAAGTCCGCGCTCCTTTGCCGTTTGGGCGTAGGAAAAAAGCCGCTCAGGTGTCCTGTGCGCGGAGACAATACGGCACTCATGCGGCACCGCCAGCTCTTGCAGGATGCCGGCAGCCTCGGCCATCGTGCCCCAGTCCGAGTTGCTGCCCATGACAATGCCGACTATGGCGCCGCCTTCGCTCAAATTATTGCCTCAATTCAGTTATCACCAGCTATCAGGCGCATAGCCGCGCGAAGCAGCTGTTGCAAACAGGATATCGAACGAACCAGATGGCCTGGTTGTTACTTTCAGGAAGTAAACAGTTGCATACTACCTCGGAATATTGTTGAAACTCAGAAAATTAAACCTAGGGCGGTCGCGTTTTTGAACTGCGAGACTCATGAAAAAACCGAATGACATAAAGCCGCACCGTCCAACCGACGATATCGCCAGTGAAGCGGCTAAAATGCGTCTGGAAAACCGCCTGCTAAAACGGCGCGTCAAGGAGTTGGAGCAGCTGGTTGTTCAGGATACGCTGACACCTCTCTTCAATCGGCGTCATTTCATGGAGGTGCTCGAACGCTGGAGTTGGCGCGCGCATCGCTATGGTGGAAATTATGGAATCATCTTTCTCGATGTCGACGGCTTGAAAGACGTCAATGACAGCTTGGGCCATGGCGCTGGCGACAAGCTGCTGATTGCCGTTGCCAATGTCTTGCTTCAGAATATCCGCCGGTCTGACGTTGCTGCACGTCTGGGCGGCGATGAATTTGCGGTGATGCTCGACAATGCTGACGCCAGTGGGGTCGCCGGCAAGGCGCAAAAGCTGCGCTGTGCGGTAGGGGATGTGGCCATGGAAATTGATGGCCAGGTCGTGACCCCCACAGTTTCTGTCGGACATGCCATGATCGGTGCGGGAAAGAGCGCCGAGGAAATTCTGCTTGAGGCAGACCGTGCCATGTATGCGCAAAAACAGTCGGGCAAGGGGCCAGCTGGCGGCCGCGAATAGTCGGCCATCCTAGCTGTCGGCGAGATAGTATCTTTCCTGCGGCTGCATATCGCCGTCAAAATCATAGATAATCGGCCGTCCGGTCGGGATCTCGAGCCCGGTAATCTCATCATCGCCAATCTGCGACAGATGTTTGACAAGCGCGCGCAGGCTGTTTCCATGCGCAGAGATCAGAATATCCTTGCCTGAATGCAGCTCAGGCAGAATGCTGCTTTCCCAATAGGGAAGAACCCGCAGAATCGTATCTTTCAGGCTTTCGGATGCCGGAACCTCTACACCGGCATATCTGGGATCGGAAGAAAGGTTATATTCGCTTCCCGCTTCCATCGGCGGCGGCGGCGTGTCGAAACTGCGGCGCCAGATATGAACCTGTTCGTCGCCATGCCTGTCTCTTGTTTCTTGCTTGTTGAGACCTGTCAGGCCGCCATAGTGCCGCTCATTCAGTCGCCAATGCTTGACGACAGGCAGCCACAACCCGTCCATGGCCTCGAGTGCAAGATTGAGCGTTTTGATTGCCCGCGTTTGATAGCTTGTAAAGCAGAGTGCGGGATGGATGCCCTTTTCTTTCATCAGGCGTCCTGCATCCCAGGCTTCTGTTGCGCCCTTTTCGGTGACGTCGACATCCCACCAGCCGGTAAATCTGTTTTCCAGATTCCATTGGGACTGGCCGTGACGGATCAAAACAAGCTTGGGCATCGGGCGCTCCTGGAAAGGGGAAGAGAAGCCCGGTCGTTACAGTCCGGTTATAGTTTTCGCAAGCAGGCGGCCGAACCGCTTACCGGCCCTGAGAGCGCCAGCGTTGAATGACCCGCGTCAGGATTTCTCCTTCGCCGCCGGTTTCTTTCCAAAGCTCGGAGAAAATCGGGTCTTCGGACGCCGGACGTTTCTCTTCCTCAAGCGTATCCAGCGCAACCCGGATGGGAATTGAAACGCCCTCACCGCAGATGATTATCTCCCGGTTGCGCAGCGCGGGAATGGCATCGAGGAAACCGCGAGCACCCTCCGGCATGGCCGCACGCACAAATGCCTGGTCGCGGTCGTTGTTTAGGCGCATCGAGAGAATTGTGCCGCATTGCGAGAGGACACCTTCGGCAAGGTCGGACGGACGCTGAGTAATCAGACCAAGCGACACGCCGTATTTACGGCCTTCCTTGGCGATCCGCTCAAGCACCGATCGTACGGCGCTCGCCTCGGCAACCCTATCGGATGGAATATAGCGGTGAGCCTCCTCGCAAACGAGCAAAATAGGGCGCTGCGGCTCGTTGCGCGACCAGATGGCATAGTCAAAGACCAGGCGAGAAAGGACCGCGACAACCGTAGACGTGATATCGGAAGGAACCGAGGAAACGTCAATAATGGAAATTGGCTTGCCCTGCGACGGCAAACGGAAAATCTTCGACAGAAATTCTGCCATTGTGTCGCCGACCAGCATACCGGAAAACATGAAATTATAGCGCGGATCGGCCTTCATTTCCTCGATCTTCGACTTGAGCCGCATGAATGGTGCAGTCGAGGTTGCCTTGTCGAGTTTGCCCATCTCGGTCTGGATTATGTTGATGAGATCGGACAAGAGATAGGGGATAGGCGCATCGACCGTCAGCTTGCCGACGCTTTCTGCGAGACGGTTCTTTGCCCGAGCCTGAAGCAGACAGCGCGAAAGGATGTCGCAATCCTGCTGGCGCTCGTCGCCTTCGGACTTGATGAAAACCTCGCAATGTTCGTCGAAATTCATCATCCAGTATGGAAGCGCTATATTGTTAACATCGAAAAGCGCACCATTGCCTTTGAAGGCGGCGCTATACTCGCCGTGAGGGTCGATCATTACTATGTGGCCCTCTGGAGCGAGATCACAAATACGGTGCAAAATGAGTGCAGCGCTGGTGGATTTACCAGTGCCGGTCGATCCCAGCAGAGCAAAATGTTTACCCAGCATGGCATCGACGTAGAGCGCCCCGCGGATGTCTCTGGTTGGGAACACGGTGCCCAGTTCTACATGCGCCCGGCTATCGGCAGCGTAAACCTGATTGAGATCGCCAGTTGAAACGGCAAATACTTCCGAACCGGGAACCGGATAGCGCGTCACACCGCGGCGGAAATTATATATCTTGCCCGTCAGCTTTTCCTCGTCGCCTTCTCCTAGAAAGTCGACGGCCGCGCGGATAACGCCCTCACCGCCTTCATCCAGCTTTTGGGTGCGAATGCTCGCAAGAAGCCACACATTGCCGACGCGAATCTTGATCTGGCTGCCGACCTGTCCGGCCATCTGGATCGATGGATCGCTATGCTCGGCAAGCTGTTGAAGAGCGCGAACATCGATGCTGATTTGAGAGCCCGAGCCGGCGATTTCCATGACGTAGCCGATATGGTGGAGATTCCGGCTGCCGGTTTTCTCTGCAGGCCCTGCATTAGCGCTACCGCCAGGTGCAAGCGACACGGTCTTGGCAGGCTGAACCTGATCCGCCGCTGCATTTTCACCCTCCGGCTCTCCACTTGCTGGCAGCGGGCGATCGGCGGAGAAATCCTGATTGTTGATATCCATGGCTGGTTGGCTCTTTCGTTTAACCTACTCACCTGACTAAGGATGCGAGGTAAATATTTGTTTACCATCCGCTCGCGGTGACCAGATTGCGCGCTAACCACCTAAATTCTTTGGAAAAGCAGCGCAGCCATCCAACCGAAAAGCAGGGAAATGACGACCGCCAGAATACCATAGAGCAGCGAATAGCGATCGGCCAGAACGGTCACGAACTGCTCGAAGCCCTTTTTGCGAATTTCGATCTCGACGCTGTCGTCGGCCATGATGACTTCGCCATTGCGAATCAGCAGTGTTTCCGCCGTATACCGACCGACAGGAACGCTGGATGGGACAAGGAGCCGCGCGCGATAAAGCACGGAATCGGTTATTTCGACACTTCCCGCCTGCTGACGGAACAATCCGCCACGCCGGTTAAGATCCACGAGTCCTGCATTGAATCGCTGATCTTCATTCGCAGAAAAACTGCCACGCGGCGAAAGTTGCAGACGATCGATACCGAGTTCATATATGTCGGCAGTACGCGGATTTACAATTTTGTTCAGCGGTCTGGAGGTCGCTACCGCGTAATATCCAGGAACAGACAGGAATTCCTTGCTGTCGGCATTTATCCAGATTCCCAAAATCCGCTGTTTCTCACGCAGCGTGATGGCCTGGCTCGGACCTCTGAGGACCACGGCCACATCGATTTGTTCGGACGGAGTTACGCCGCGCGGGTAGATGATTGCACCGAACATCAACAATTCTGCGCCTGTGAAGCCCGATTCAATGGCAATCTGGCGCTGCGAAACATCGGGTACCAGTTTGGGCTCGTCCTGTTGCGCGCGGGCTGCTTGTCCTGAAACGGCAGAAATGGCGGCAAGCAGGAGGAGTAACGCGCGGATGATCATAGCGGCTGCACCGAATAGATTTCATCAGGCTGCCATCCCAGGCCGAGCGCCATTCGGATAGCCACGATCAGGACTATTCCTGCGAGCAACGCGCGCAAATATTCCGGACGCATACGCTGTGCGATCCGGGCACCTATCTGGGCTCCCGTCACCGATCCGAACAGCATCAGAACAGCCAGCACGATATCGACCGATTTTGTCGTCAAACTATGCATCATGGTCGATGAAATTGTGACGAACAGAATCTGGAACAGCGAGGTTCCAACGACCACCTGCGCGCCCATACCCAGCAGATACAGCATCGCGGGAACCATGATGAACCCGCCGCCGACGCCGAGCAGCATCGTCAAGACGCCGGTAACAAATCCTAGGATAAGCGGCGCTAGCGGCGAGATATACAGACCCGATCTGTAAAAACGCCAGCGATATGGTAAGTTCGCGACCAAAGGATGGTGACGCCGTTTTTTGGCGGGTGCGGGTCGTCCTCCTCTCAAGGCCGAGACGCTTTGCCAGCTCTCCCAGGCCATGAATCCGCCGATCGTTCCGAGCATCAGGACGTATAGAATATTGATGACGGTATCGATCTGTCCCCATTCCTGAAGCAACCGAAACAGTCCGGCCCCGATGATCGTGCCGAACAGCCCGCCGATTACGAGGACGCTGCCCATCTGGATATCGACTCCGCCGCGCTTCATATGCGCAAAAACACCGGAAACGCTGGCACCTGTTACCTGGGTAGATGCCGATGCGGCAGCGACGGTTGGAGGGATGCCGTAGAAAATCAGCAATGGCGTTGTCATAAACCCACCGCCGACGCCGAACATACCCGACAGGATGCCGACCACCCCGCCGAGCAGGATTATCACAAAAGCATCAACCGACAGGTTGGCAATCGGCAAATAGACATCCATCTGCAGCTTTCACTAACGCGCTTTGATGGCGCGATAAAGGCGGCAGTTCGGATGTTTGGGCGGAAATCAGGGTCAGGACTCATGAAGCACATGGCTGTGGCTTGAATCAATTTGGCCCATGACAAGGAAAGAGCGAGGATTATAGTGGTGCTATTGGACGAGCGAGAGACACAGTCATGGGCTAAATTGGTCAAGTCCTGCGGATGGCCCGATGCGGGCGAACTGCTGCGTCAAAGCGCCTCGACGGGGGTTGGCCCCGCCATCGGCGCTTCTCCTGCCATTTCATCCCGCATCGAGGCC
>JANQNO010000008.1 GCA_028279555.1 Sphingorhabdus sp. | reverse complement strand
CCCGATGCGGGCGAACTGCTGCGTCAAAGCGCCTCGACGGGGGTTGGCCCCGCCATCGGCGCTTCTCCTGCCATTTCATCCCGCATCGAGGCCACCACGGCTCATGCGATTAATGGATTCTGACCCTAATATTTGGACAGTTCGACGCCGAATTTGCGATAACCATGAACGAAACAGGCCGGTACGCGCTCGATTTCGCCAGTCACATTGGGTCTGAGCCGCCGCGCCGCCATTTCTTCGAGCAGTATTCGTAGCTGGAGTTCAGCCAAGCGGGCACCGACGCAACGATGAATGCCATATCCAAAGGACAGATGCCGCCTGGCATTTTCCCGGTCGACGATGATGTCATCGGCGCGATCAAACACGCTTTCGTCGCGGTTGGCGGAAATATACCACAATGCGATCCGGTCGCCTGTCTTTATGGGGGCGCCAAACAGATCATAGTCCTGGATAGCGGTGCGCCGCATATGCGCAAGCGGCGTCTGCCAGCGGATAATCTCGCTCACGGCGTTGGGTATGAGTTCGGTGCTGGCTTCCAGCTTTTCACGTTCGGCTGGAAACTGGTCGAGCCCGTATGCATAGCCGGACATCGAATTGCGCGTGGTATCGTTGCCGCCCACGATGAGCAGGATGAGATTCCCCAGATACTCCATCTCGTCCATGTCTTTCATCGGCGAGTGGATCATGCGGCTTATCAGGTCGGGCGCTTCTCCCTTGCTTGCACGTTCATCCCAAAGACGCCGGAAATAGGCACCCATCTCGTAGATCTTTTCCAATCGCTTATGCCTGGTTTCAGGTGTACGAAACAGCTCAATATTTCCGGCATAGTCAGACCATTCGGTCAGCTTGCGGCGATCTTTCCAGGGAAAATCGAACAGGATAGCAAGCATGCCGGTGGTCAGTTCAATAGAGACTTTGTCGACCCAGTCGAAGCTTTCGCCGACGGGCAGGCTATCGAGCACTTCGCCGGTGCGCTGCCTGACCTCGCTGCTCATCCTCTCCATCTCGGTCGGCGTGAAGGCTGGTGCGATGACCCGGCGCTCTTCTGTGTGTTTCGGCCGATCCATCGCTATGAACATCGGCATGACAATCCGGTCCGGATCGTTCGGATCTTGATCACCCAACGGTGCCAGCGAAACGCCCCCATATTCATACGAGGAGGAGAAGATATCGGGCAGCGCCTCGACATGCTGAATGGCCCTGTGCGTGGTTACGTTCCAATAGCTGCCGAAATCGCTACCCTCGATCTTGTTGATCGGTGCTTTAGTGCGCATTTCGGCAAAAACCTTATGCCAGCAATCTTCGACGTAGATGTCCGGCGGCGTCACATCCCAGCGATGCGGGGCAGTATTTGCTTCCCAGGGGAGCTGTTCAAATTGCCGGTTAATTTTCGGAGCTGTCGATGCCATCGCTTAGTCTCCTCGTTGCTGCGACCCTGTTCCGGCTCAGTATCTGCTGAGCTCAACCTCCATCTCGCGATAGCCATGCACAAAGCAGGCATGAACGCGGCGCATTTTTCCGGTTGGGTTCACCTGCATCCGGCGGGCATGCATTTCCTCGAGCAGGATGCGGAGTTGTAGCTCGGCCAGCCGCGCGCCAACGCAGCGATGGATACCATAGCCAAAGGCCAGGTGACGGCGCGCATTTTCGCGGTCCAGAATGATCTGGTCGGGATTTTCGAAAACGGTCTCGTCCCGGTTGGCAGAAATATACCAGAGGACGACCTTGTCGCCTTCCTTGATCTGGTTGCCGAACAGGTCATGATCCTCAAGCGCCGTGCGCCGCATATGCGCCAGCGGTGTTTGCCAGCGGATAAGCTCCTGCACGGCATTCGGTATCAGTTCCGGGTTGGCTTGCAGTTTTGCACGTTCGTCGGGGAATTGGCTTAGCCCGTATGCAAAGCCCGACATCGAATTGCGCGTAGTGTCATTTCCACCAACAATGAGCAGAACGAGATTGCCCATAAATTCCATATGATCCATCTCACTCATTGCGTCTGAATGGATCATCATGGAAATCAGGTCTGGCGTGGGTTCTGCGTTGATTCTTTCATTCCACAGGCGCTGGAAATAGGCACCCATTTCGAACAGGATTCCCCGGCGAAATTCGTCCAACTCCGGCGCCTTCGTCAACTCGACATCGCCAGCCCAGTCTGACCAGAAGGTTAGCAGGCGGCGGTCCTCCCAGGGAAATCCGAAAAGGATGGCGAGCATGCCTGTGGTGAGCTCAATCGAAACCCTGTCGACCCAATCAAAGGGTTTGTCCCAGGGCAGGCCGTCCAGAACCTCGCCTGTGCGCGTGCGGATTTCATCCTCCATCCGCTTCATTTCCGTAGGCGTGAATGCCGGGGCCACCGTGCGCCGTTGGCCGGTATGCTTTGGACGATCCATGGCGATGAACATGGGAAGCTCGAATTCGTCTTCCCGATTCGGATCGGCGATCACTATTCCGCCAGCTTCGGATGAATAGATATCGGGCAGCGCCTCGACATGCTGGATCGGCTTGTGCGTAGTGACATTCCAGTAAGGGCCGTAGTCCGATTCCTCGATTTTGTTGATCGGCGCTTTCGCGCGCATCTCGGCAAAGGGTGCGCGCCACAGATCCTTGCTGTAAAGCTCGGCGCGACTGACATCCCAAGGGTTGGCATCGGCATCCTGAACAGGCGGATTTTCATTGTACCATTGCTCCAGCGCCTTGTCGGCCGTGGGCGAAGTCGTCAGATTTTCAAGGTCGATTTGGGGCGCAGCTGAGGCCATGGTGAATCTCCTCTTTTCACGGCCCTCAGAGTGCCATTACTTACAAGAATGTCAATCCCGTTTCGAAATGAAACTATTTTGGTCCAGGCAGATTCGGCTTCTCACCTGCCTACCGGAATTACTCCAAACAGCTTGCGGCGCTGAACGCCTTCTTTCTTTCCGCCCGATCCGGACTTCATGACATTGCGGCGGAAAAGCACCACGCTGATCCGCAGCGTCAATATCGCAAACATGATCTGGCCAAAAATCGCCACCCCGTGATGCCACAGCGTTTCGACCTGCGCTGCGCGGGCGATCATTGCAAAAGGCGAGGAGAAGGGAAAAATCGCCGCTGCCTGCTCAATAGGCTGGCCAAGCTTGGTGACTGTATACATGGCGAAGAAGAATACCATCAACTGCGCCATCGTGACCGGCATCGACAGCGTCTGCACTTCGCGCACCGTGGCGGCCATCGCGCCTATACCCAGAAAGAGCGAACCCAGCATCAGATAGGCCATCGCGAAATAGAGGGCACCGAGCGTGAAGAAGAGCGGCCATCCAATGGCGGGTTCAGGCAGCGGCGGCAAATCGCCGCCCCAGATCATAAAGCCTGTTACTCCCACCGTCACCCAGACAAGCACGCCTGTCAGCGCCATCGCGAGCATGGCAAACAGCTTGCCGAGAAATACCGAGTCCATCGGGATGGAAGCGGCCAATATCTCGATAATCTTGTTCGATTTCTCCTCGACCAGGTTGGAAAGAACCATGCCGGCCAGCAGCGTAGTCAGCATAAAGAGCAGAACCTGGGCAATTTGGCCCGTGGCCACGCGGGCTTTTTTCGAATCGCCGCTGCTTTCCGCGATCGTTTCTTGCATGATTGTCGGAATTTTCACCGAGTTGCCTTGCAGGGCATGCCCCAACAGCAGGCCTATTTCTCCTTGCCAGCGCGCCAACGCACCCGCCGTGCCTGTCAGCTTGGGGTTGTCAAGACTGCCAGTCAGAATGAGCGTAAGACCTTCCTCTTTGTCTTTCAGGAAATTCTTGGCGTTGAGCGGTTCCGAACCTGCGGAAGTGGCCAATAGCTTGATCTCCGGGAAGGTCCTGTCGCCGAGTTGCGTACCAAGCTTTTCCCTTGCTGCTACAAGCAAATCGGCATCTTGTGCCGATAGCGCAATACCGACGACAGGCCGATCTGCATCTTCGGCAACGCTTCCGCCCAGCAAACCGGCGGCGACGCCGACAATCAAAGGGAATAGAGGGCCAAGCAGGAAGAAGATAAAGGCCTTCGACATGATGATCGCCATATAGTCGCGGCGTCCGATCACATAGGCTGCGCGCAGGACTTCGATCATAGGATTTCCCCTGCTTCAATCTCGCTGCCTTCGCCCATCTCGGCGGCAACTGTTTCGCCCGCGATGGCGACAAAGGCATCATGCAGGCCCGGTCGCTCGATGGAGAGCGAGCGCACACCTGCCTTGCCTTCAACGAGCGCGGTGAGCAGCGGTTCGACGCCGCTTTCCGGAAGCTCAAAATGCCACCAGTTGCCTTCGGCTTCGATGCCGCCTGGCAGCGCCTTGCGCCAAGGGCCGTCCGATGTTTCGGTTTCCAAATGTACTTGCGGACGGAGCCGGTCGCGTGCGGTTTTGACGAGGCCGTCGAAACTGATCTTGCCCTGCGCGATGATGGCAATGCTCTCGCACAGCCTTTCGGCATGCGCGATCACATGGGTTGAGAAGATCACGGTCACGCCGCGCTCCGCCTGCGCGCGGATCATACGTTCCAGCTTCGCCTGGTTGAGCGCATCGAGGCCGGAAAAAGGCTCATCCAGCACAATCAGCCTAGGATTGTGCACGATCGTACCCATCAACTGCACCGTCTGCGCCATGCCCTTGGAAAGCTGCTTGATCTGCTTGTCGGCAGCATGGCCAAGACCGGCGTTTTCCAAAAGTTCACGCCCTTTTTCGCGGCCTTCTTTGAGGGGTAATCCGCGCAGCGCCCCCATGAAGGCGATGGTATCGACCGCGCGCATCGACTGGTATAGCCCACGCTCCTCCGGCAGGTAGCCAACGAGGCGCGACTGGCTGAGCGGATTGTCCGACCCCAGCAGATAGCGCTCTCCATCATCGGGATCGATGATACCTAGCAATGTGCGCAGCATCGTTGTTTTGCCGGCACCATTGGGGCCAAGAATCCCGTAAATACTGCCCTCGGGGATAGCGATGTCAACACCGTCCACCGCGCGAAAGCCGTCAAACTCCTTGACCAGCCCGCGCGCTTCAATTGCATTCGCCATAAATATGCCCCAAACGCCAGCTTGTTGGATGCGTGAATAGGCAAAGCTGGTGAAGATAAACAAGCGAAATCTGGTAAACGCGCTTAAAGAAAAGGCGCGTGAGGAGGGCTTCGTTTCGGTCGGCGTCGCCCCGGCCGAAATCGCTCCGGAATGTGGGACGAGACTGCGCGAATGGGTTACCGCCGGCTGCCATGGCGATATGCTCTGGATGGAAAGGCGGCAAGACCAGCGCACACAGCCTGCCGCATTGTGGGAGGATGTCCGCTCCGTGATCATGCTGGGCATGAGCTATGCGCCAGCGGATCATCCCATGAAGCTTGCCGAGCAGGCGGACCGCGCCCGAATTTCGGTTTATGCGCGCGGCAAGGACTATCATGATGTGGCAAAGGGCGCGCTCAAACGTACCGCCCAGTGGCTGGTTCATCAGGCTGGAAAGGCCGGATACGACGACCCGCAAGTCAAGGTCTTTGTCGATACCGCGCCGGTCATGGAAAAGGCTTTGGCCGAAGCCGCCGGCATCGGCTGGCAAGGCAAGCACACCAATCTGGTGAGCCGCGCGCATGGCAGCTGGTTGTTTTTGGGCGCAATCTACACCACACTGGACCTGGATGCAGATGCAGCGGGTAGGGATCGATGCGGTTCCTGCAATGCCTGTCAGGAGATTTGCCCGACCGATGCCTTTCCCGCGCCTTACCAGCTCGACGCGCGGCGCTGTATTTCCTATCTGACGATCGAGCACAAAGGCCCCATTCCGCATGAGCTGCGCAAGGGAATGGGCAACCACATCTATGGCTGCGACGATTGCCTTGCGGTTTGTCCCTGGAACAAATTTGCAAAAGCGGCGGCAGCGCATAAGGCCTTTTTGCCCCGCGCCGAACTTGTCGCTCCGCGCCTCGCCGACCTGTTAAAGCTCGATGACGCGGCTTTCCGGAAGCTCTTTGCCGGTTCGCCAATCAAGCGCACTGGGCGCGATCGCTTTGTCAGGAATGTGGCGATTGCCGCCGGCAACAGCGGCGATAGCTCCCTGGCCGCGACGCTCGAGGGCCTGACGTCGGATGACAACGAAGTTGTAAGAGAAGCGGCTTGGTGGGCGCTTACTGAATTGAATGCGCCAGCTCATAACCGTTAGTGCTGAGCTTTTCGAAGCACGCCTATCCCGATAAGCGCCCTTCGACTTTCGCCTGCGCATGGCGCAGCCGGCTCAGGGCTAACGGTCTTGTGTGAATCTTCGCAGAGCTTACTTCCGCCTGAGCGCGTCTACGCAAGCTGCCCGGTCGACCTCCGCCCCGTCGCTGCGCCTTGCATCGACATGGGTGACGACCTCTTGCCCGCTCTTGCCGTCTGGATAAAGATAGGTGTCCAGGATGCAGGCATTGCCGGTAAATTGCAGTTTGCGGCCAACCGCTTCCTGCAGATCCAATCGCGGTTCTCCAAACAGCCCTTTCAGGGTCGCAACATCTTTTCCCATCACCGCCTCAAGACCTTTGGCATCATAGGTGACCGGCTGGTTGATCGGGATATTCGATGCAGATGCTGTGGTTGTATCGGTGGTGGCGGGCGTGCTGCATCCCGCCAGCAAAATTGCAGGAAAAATCGCCCAATATGCCCTGTTCATATGTCGCCTTTTGCTAGCCAGTCCCGGCCATGCATGAGATGCACCGCCATCGATGTTGCTATAACCGGAACCAGCAGATTGACAATGGGGATCATCATTCCCGCCGTGCCGATTCCGCCCAGCATCAGCCGGTCGAATTTCTGCATATGCTTCTGCGTACGGCCATGGCGTATCGCCAGCATGTCTTCCAGATCGCGCCCCAACAGCAGCGCATTGACCAGCAGGAATACAAGCGGAGCCCCGACGCCGGTGACCAGCAACAGCAAATAAACGGGCAGAGCGAGCAAGTTATATCCGATCACCCGCAAAACGGAGCGCAGCGCGAGCCCAGCCGAATCCTGCATGCCGGGCCGTTTTCCCCGCGCAGCAGCGACCGGATAATGTTCTTTTTCAATCGCTTCGACGATATCGTCGGCAAAAAACCAGATCACCGCAATGGCAACCACGCGGAACAGCAGCCAACCGGACAGAATGGTCACAACAAAAGATGCGATAGCCACCGTCGAGGCAATCCACCCTTTTGCGCTACCCAGCCAGTCGCTGGCCAGCCAGTCGAAGGTGAGAAACATCCCGAAACCAAGCAGCAGGAATATCACCCCGGTTGCAAGCACCGATTTGAGCAGAACACCGAACACCACCCGGTTGGAGAGGCTGGCAATGGCAAAGCTGAATGCGCGTATCATAGCTGTATTGTTAGCATAATACAGTAGAGTGTCAATATCGCGGACGCCTGCGTAATTGGGCTTGCGGCATTTTGGCTTCCGCTCTAGGGACCCTCGAAATTCAAGCAGCAAGGGCCGTAATTCCATGACCGAACCGCGCTATGACGTGATTGCCATCGGCAATGCGATTGTCGATGTCATTTCCAACACGGATGATGAATTTATCGAGCTGGAACAGCTGACCAAAGGCGGAATGCAGCTAATCGATGAAGAGCGTGCGGAGGCGCTTTATTCCGCGATGGGCCCTGCGCGCGAAATCAGCGGCGGTTCTGCTGCCAACACGCTGGCTGGAATGTCGATGCTGGGCCGGCAATGCGCCTTTATCGGTCAGGTTGCCGATGACCAGCTTGGCCAGGTTTTTGCGCATGACATCCGCGCCACCGGCATCGATTTCGATGTGGCCGCCCGCGAGGGGGAACCAGCCACGGCGCGCTGCCTGATTTTTGTCACGCCCGATGCGCAGCGGACGATGAATACCTTTCTCGGCGCGTCACAATTCCTGCCGGCCGAGCTGATCGACAGCGAACAGATCCAGAGTGCTGGCATCCTGTATCTCGAAGGGTATCTTTGGGATCCCGAAGAGCCGCGTGCCGCAATGCGCCGTGCCATTGTACATGCCAAGGAAGCTGGCCGAAAGGTCGCTTTCACTCTGTCCGACGCTTTTGTAATTGATCGCCACAGGGCCGATTTTATCGACCTGATCAACGACGGCCTGATCGATATCATGTTCGCCAATGAGGTTGAAATCAGCTCGCTTGCCGAAGTCGATGATTTTGAAGAAGCAGTCGCTGCAATTGCCGCCAAAGTGCCCTTGCTTGTGGTCACCCGCAGCGAAAGGGGTGCGATTGCCCTCAAGGAAGGCCGCCGCTTCGAGGTTGCTGCCGAACCGGTCGACAGGCTGGTCGATACGACCGGTGCTGGCGATCTTTTTGCCGCCGGCTTTCTGGCTGGGTTGAGCGAGGGCCGCGAAATAGACGCATGCCTCAAAATGGGCGCGATTTGCGCAGCCGAGGTCATCAGCCACTATGGCGCCAGGCCCGAGGCGGATATCAAGGCCCTGGTTGCCCAAAGATTGGGGTAACGTCTAAGTGCTTCGTTTTTGACTGACCCACAATGAACTATCGGCGGCTTGGATCAAGTCCGCCACCGGGCGGTCGAGACCGCCAAAAAAACGCATGGCTCTGGAAAAGGGCTTGCGCAGGTAACTCTTCAGATATTGTTCCGCATCATTTATGGGAGCATCGGTTAACGTGACGAACAATGCATGCGCCGTGATGAGCGCATTCTCGCTCAAATAGCCTCGTAATTGTGACTGCCATCCTGATCCGCCGACAGTGTGAAACTGCTCGAATGACCGGGCGGAATTGGTAAGAAAAACGCCAAACCCCATCAGGACCGCAGCCAGATCGGTGGCATGCTCTTCCATGTCATGGCCGCCAGGCGGATGCATTTTTGAGCTGTGCAGCAGATAGTGTGCCAATTCATGCGCGAAGGTGGCAATCAGGAATTCGGGCTGGTCAAGCTGAGCGGGATCATAGGTGATCGTGATGCTTTCCCCTTCCAGCCCAAAAGTACCAAGCGCTGGTCCTCCAGAATGCTGCAGGGTCAATCCTTCGGCAACCATCGCGTCGCGGCTGCGCTCTCCTTCAACCAGTTTGCATGGCCAATCTGACATGTCGGCATGCGCCTTGACCTGTTCGAACAATCCCTCGGCGAGTTGATGCCCGCTCGCACCATTGCTTTTGAAGAACTCAGCCGTCGGGAGAATGAGCGGTGTTTGTTTGAGCCGCTCCATCCCTTCAAATTCACTTGCAAACCATTTGACCGTAGCCAGCATCCAATCGAATTCCTCTTTGTCGATTGGAGGTTTCGATTTGAACAATCCAAACATTCCTACCGCGCCTTTTCTGCTCTGCGGAACAGGATCCGGTCATCTTCGCCGAAGCCTTTTTTCCAGATGATCCAGCAATAGATGCCAAGGATCATCGGCACACCGAGCGCCAGCTCCGCCCACTCATAGGCCGGTGGCAGCGCAACGACCACAATACCCAGCATGGAAGCTGCCATGATGGCCCACAGCAGCGGCCAGCGCAGAACGCGAATTGGCGCGCCCAAGAGGCTGGAAAGAAAATAGGACTTGACGATCGATGCAATTCCAAGCGCCAGCATCAACGCGCAGGCGACCGCTGCCGCCTGAAACAGCCCGCGCATATTTTCCCTTATCGGCAAATGGTCGACCGCCAGGATGAGCGCGAGGCTCAGCGCTGCCTGAATGCCCAGCATGCCCAGCGAGATCAGCAGATTTCGGTGGCGCGCAATATAGACAAGCGCTGCTTCGCTGACCACGGCCGTCGCGGCTGCTACCTCGGCGGCAAGTAGGAAGGCGAGCGCCCCGGTACCGCCGACAAATTCAGGCCCAACCAAACCCATGACAGCCTCGCCCGGGATGCCGAGCGCCAAAGCAATTCCCGCCTGCGCCGCGATAATCCAGAACCCCACCTGACCGACCTGTTTGGCGATCGCGGCATAGTTGCGGTCCTTGACATTGCGGGTGATGACGGGGCCGAGAATCGGATCGAAGCTTGTTTTCAGCTTCTGCGGAAGGCTCGCCACTTGCTGCGCGACATAATAGATCCCCACAATCGCTGGCGATGCAAACAGGCCGAGAATGGCGAGATCGAGACGGCGGCTGCCCCATTCGATGGCATCTGCGGCGGCCAAAGGCATGTTGCGCCGCGCCATGGTGACCAATGTGCCGGGATGCGGTTTCCATCCCCAGGGCAGGCCGTAGCTTCGCCATAGCGGCCAGAGCGCAGCCATCATTGCCGCAAGCATGGACAAAATATAGGACAGGATCAGGCCGTCGCGCAGCGAGTAAAAGGGCATGAATGGCAGGGCAAAAAGCAGCGCGCCGATGCTGATCGTCCAAGGTTCGACGATGGCGCGCGCGCGCACGGTAGAAGCGATGTCAAAGCGATAGGCGAGGGCAGCCAGCGCGATATCGGTGATGACAATCGTGAATATCACCAGCGGCAAAAAACGGTCCATGTCGTTGATGCCGCTATTGGGAAACATGACCTGCGGGACTGCAATCAGCAGCGCCGCGCCGATGGCTGAGGCAAAAATTCCCACCAGCAATCCATCCGCGACAACATGCGCAGGCGGCTTGTCTTCGCGAGACAGAAGCTCAGCCAGGCCGCGCCGCAGCCCCAGTGTCGCAAGCTGGGCAACAAACTCGACGACCAGGATGGCATAGGCAAAACGGCCCAGCGCTTCGGGGCCATAATACCGGCCGGCGATGAAAAGAAATGGAATACGCGCAGCGAGACGCAGCAGAAAACCGAAGACATTGGTGCGCCCACCCTTGGCGAGCGCAGCTATGTCCGCCTTGGAATTTTCTTCGGCTGAGGCCAAATCCGCTCCCCTGTCAGATCGTTCTAGCTGCGCTGCTGGTGAATGTCATCTTTCGGGTTTCAATGGGCGAGCCAGCAAGGTCCGGATGACCTCGTCAACGGCCATCTTGCCGTCCAAAAGGTTGCACACAGCCTCTACGATGGGCATTTCCACTCCAAGCCTGCGCGCCGATTTTTGTAGGACCGGAGCGGTATGCGCGCCTTCGGCTACGGTTTTGCGATTGGCGAGAAGCTCCGCTGCTTTCTTGCCCTGGCCGAGGCCGCGCCCCAGCGAAAAATTGCGGCTACTCTCGGACGAGCAGGTCAGAACAAGATCGCCCAGCCCCGAAAGGCCCGATAAGGTTTCTGCTTTGCCGCCGCGTGCCAGGCCATAGCGCTGCATCTCCGCAAAGCCCCGCGCGATTAGCGCCGCGCGGGCATTCTGTCCCAACCCCGCTCCATCGACAACGCCGCAGCCAATGGCGAGTACATTTTTGACGGCTCCGCCAATTTCTGCACCGATCACGTCGTCGCTCCAATAGGGCCGGAAAAAAGGTGTGGATATGCGTTTGGCCAGTTCCATGCCCATTTCCTTGTCCTCGCAGGCCAGGGTGATTGCTGTTGGCTTTCCCGCCGCGACCTCATGCGCGAAAGTGGGGCCTGAAAGGACGGCAATACTGCCGCCAGGGCGAAGCTCAGCTGCAATTTCCGACATGAGCATTTGTGTGTCGGCCTCTATTCCTTTCGAGCAGAGAATGACAGGTGCTCGCGAGCGAGAAAAGGCACCAAATGTCTCGCGCAGATGCTGGGCGGGCGTAACCAGGAGCAAGACCGAACAGTCATCAAATTGCGCGATGTCGGTCGTGGCTCTGACGGCTTCGGAAATTCTATGGCCGGGCAAATAAATGTGATTTTCGCGGCTTTCATTGATGCCCTCAGCGACGTCGGGCTCGAGCGCCCAGAGCAGGACCTGATCGTGAATCTGGGCCATAACATTGGCAAGCGCTGTCCCCCAGGCTCCAGCTCCGATGATGCCAATCATGCTTTTACTCCTGCGCCGCGCACGGCTTCGGCTTGTTCGTCTAGTGGCCAGCGCGGGCGCGCTGCTATGTCCAGGGGATCACTCCAGCCAGCCGAAAATCTCTCTATGCCGGCCCAGGCAATCATGGCGGCATTGTCCGTGCACAGCCACAATGGCGGTGCGACAAAACGCATGGCATACTGACCCGCCAGTTCTTTCAGCATGGCGCGGATGGCCTGATTGGCAGCGACACCGCCGGCAACGACCAGCACAGGGGGCGCATCCGGCATTCTTTCAAGGCTGAAGCGAAGGCGATCTTCAAGGCAATCGACCACAGCCTGCTGGAAGGATGCCGCGATGTCTTCGGGCTTGTGGTTGCCGCTTTCGCTGGCGCGCAGAACCGCGCTTTTGAGGCCAGCGAAAGAAAAATGCGGTTCGTTTGATCCCGCCAGTGGCCGGGGGAGCGGAACGGCGCGTGCATCGCCCGTCCGGGCTGCCCGCTCCACCGCAGGGCCGCCCGGAAATCCGAGCCCGAGTATTTTGGCCGTCTTGTCGAAAGCTTCACCTGCCGCATCGTCAATTGTCGTTGCCAGCCGGTCATATTGGCCCACACCATTCACGCGCAGCAACTGGCAATGCCCGCCCGATACCAGCAGCAGCAAATAGGGAAATGAAAGCGACAGGTCGGTCAGCCGGGGCGAGAGAGCGTGACCCTCAAGATGATTGACGGCAATCAAAGGTTTGCCTGTTGCCATGGCAAGCGCCTTGCCCGAAACCAGGCCGACCATCACGCCGCCGATCAGGCCCGGGCCTGCCGTGGCAGCGATCGCGTCAATCTTGTCGAGCGACATATCGGCATCGGCAAAGGCTGTTTCGATAAGCGGCGTCATCAATTCGGCATGCGCGCGCGCAGCAATTTCCGGCACCACGCCGCCAAATGCCCGGTGATGATCTTCCTGCCCGGCAAGAGCATGCGCCAGAATCTGCCGATCTGCCGTCACCAGGGCAGCCGCCGTTTCGTCACAGCTTGATTCAAGACCGAGTATCGTCGTCATCGCCCTTTTCCATTAGCAGGCACCTCGTTATGAACAAGCGCGATGACTGTTCAAAAGCTGCCGACTCCAGACAAACCCTTGCGCGTCGGAACGCGCCAATCCCCGCTCGCCATGGCGCAGGCCAGAATGGCCGCTACGGCCATTTGCGATGCCCATACTCTGCCTTTGGAATGTGTTCAAATCGTTCCGATGTTGGCGAGCGGCGACAAGATTCAGGACAGGCCGCTCGCCGAAATCGGCGGCAAAGCGTTGTGGACCAAGGAACTAGAGCGCGCATTGCTGCAAGATGAAATCGATATTGCCGTGCATTCGATGAAAGATGTGGAGACGATTCGGCCCGACAGCTTTGTGATTTGTGCCATGCTTCCGCGCGCCGACATACGCGACAGGCTGATCGGGGCGGAGACAATCGCGTCGCTTCCAAAGGCGGCCACAGTCGGCACATCAAGCCCGCGCCGCGCCGCACAATTGCTGCATATCCGCCCGGATCTCAAAATAGTGTCCATCAGAGGCAATGTAGCGACCCGGCTTTCCAAGATCGAAAGCGGCGAAGTCGATGCGACATTGCTGGCAGCCGCCGGTCTCGATAGGCTTTCGATGGCGGATGTGGGGGCAGCGATATCTATCGGCGAGATGCTTCCTGCTGCCTCGCAAGGCGCGATTGGACTGGATTGTCTAACCCGGCGGGAAGATATTCGCACGCTGGCCGAAAAGGCCGGTGACAAGGCGACTTTCGAGGCCGTTTTGGCCGAGCGCCGCTTTCTGGCGGCTTTGGGCGGTGATTGCCATTCCGCCGTCGCGGCGCATGCTTTTGTAGAGGATAGCGCTTTGTGGCTGCGCGGCGAGATATTGCGCAGTGATGGCGGTGAGAAGCAGGCGGGCAAATGTCTGGCAGACAATATGGACGATATCGATGCACTCGCCGAAAAACTACTGGCGGCGGCCAGCGAAACATTGCGGGCGCAATTCAGCAAATGAGATTGCTGATAACCCGGCCGCAACCTGCAGCTGACAAAACCGCGGCGGCCGCCAAAGCCGCTGGTCTGGTTCCTGTCATCATGCCTCTGTTTGCGGTTCGACCGCTGCCATGGAACATTGTGCCAGCAGAAAACCATGACGGATTGCTGGTGACCAGCGCCAATGCACTTCGCCATGCCGGCGATCAGTTTGCTTTGTATCAAGAACTTCCACTTTTGGCAGTGGGTCCAGCAACCGCTGAAGCTGCCCGGCAAAAAGGCATTACCGTCGCAATCGAAGGGCGAAATGACAAGGCCAGCCTCTTGGCCGAAGCAAAGGCGCGCGGTTTTGAACGGCTGCTTTGGCTTGCGGGTAAACACGGAACCGGGCCGAGCTCCGATGAAGATATCATCTCTGCGCGAATCGCGGTCTACGAATCGGTGAAGGTCCCGCAGCCGGAGGGCTTTCGAACCGCGGTTGCCGAAGCAGATTATGTGGCCGTATATTCTCCGAGGGCAGCACGATATTTTTCGGAGCTATGCAGGGCAGGCGGGGTCGACCGGGGCCAGGTGAAGATTGCCGCGTTGTCGCAGGCAGTAGCGGATGCATTGGAAGGCGGCTGGTTGAGCGTGACAGTGGCCAAATCTCCAAATAACAGCGCCCTGTTCGAGGGTGTCTGCAAGGCTGGCCAACCTTAAACATTGGTATATCGTCAATCTCGGCCTATCTAGGTTCTGACCCTGGACAGCGAAGAGAAGGGACAGAACATGGCCTATGGTGATCGACAGGCGAATGCGCGCGGCGGTATCGGATGGAAAGCCGTGGCTGGCATTACCTCGCTGATTTTGATTGGCTTGCTGATACTCGCTGGCTGGATTGTTACTCAGTTCGACCTTTGGCCAGGCAATAGCCAGCCTGAACAAAGCGTCGCAGCCGAAAAATCGGCAGAAGGCAACAGCTCTAATGCCGATCCCAAGGGGAAGGCCGCAGCAAACCCGCAGGGAAAAGGGACCGAAGCGGTAGCCCAGAAAGTAGAGGAAATTGCTGACCGGCTATCGCAAATCGATATCGCCAATACAGATCAAGGCGGCTATTCTGCACGCGCCGATGCCGTGGTTACCGCGCTTTCTGTGCGCCGCGCGATCGAGAGCGGTGCGGCGCTTGGGTTCACGGAAAGCCAGTTGCGGCTGCGATTTGGCAGCAGTCATCCGCAGGCGGTGGCGGCCATTCAGGCCGCGGCGGCACAACCTGTTACGCTCACAAATCTGCGCGATGACCTTGCCCGCAATGGCACGCGGCTTGTCGGGCGGGGAGACAGCGTGAGCCTCTGGGATCGATTGCAGACCGAGCTCAAAGAGCTATTCGTTTTGCGCGAAAGGGGCACACCATCGACCGCCCCTTCCCAGATATTGCAGCGCGCGGAGCAGCATATAGCCAACGGCGATGTTCGGAGTGCAATCGAGGATATCGAGAAGCTCCCGGACAACACGGCCAAGCAGGCCTGGCTCGTCGATGCGCGGCGCTATCTTGCCGCCCGAGATGCGCTGGATGCGATCGAACGCTCGGCTCTCTCCACACCCGCCAATGTTCCTGCGCTTCCGCCAGCGACGCCTCAGACTGAAGAATCCGCAGAACCCGCACCTGATGCACCCGGGCAAACGGACAGTTCATCCCGGACTACGCAAAGCGAATGAGCGATTATCATCCGCCTCGTTTCCCTCTTCTGATGCGCGAATTTGCGTCATTTGCGATGATGCGTTCGCTGGCGCGGATGGGGCCGTTGGTGGAACTGGAAATAGCGGCGGACAAGCAACTGGTGCTGGTTGTTCCGGGTTTTATGGCGAGCGACAATACGACAGCAAGATTGCGCCGGTCGCTGCAGCATGCAGGGCACATCGCCTATGGCTGGGGCTTGGGCCGGAATCGGGGCGTGACGGCCGATATTCTCGACAAGGTGGATGCGAGGGTGACAGCCATCAAGGCCGAGTCCGGCATCAATGCGCCCGTGGTCATCGTCGGCTGGAGCCTTGGCGGGCTGGTGGCGCGCGAATATGCCAAACGCGTCCCGGAGCAGGTAGGACGGGTGATCACGCTTGGCAGCCCCTTTTCGGGCGATATCCGCGGTAACAACGCATGGCGCATCTACGAACTTATTGCGCGGCACCGTGTCGACAATCCGCCGATAGACACTATACTCAAAGAAAAGCCCCCAGTCCCGACAATAGCATTTTGGTCGCGAGGCGACGGTGTGGTTTCTCCAGCCTCGGCGCGGGGAGAAACGGGCGAGGCCGACCTGCAGGTGGAACTCGATTGCACGCATATGGCCTTCGTCTCCAAGCCAAGCGCTATCTCGGCTATTGCCAGCGCGGTTGAATTTCAGGGCAGCATCGCTGTGCCCGCGAGCAGGAATATTACGCGTCTGGCGCATTCAGCGCGTTGATGGCCGTATGCACCCTGGACTCGATTTCCTCTCGTGGAAGCCCTGCGGGAATTACTTCTCCGATTTTGTAGGTGATGGTGCCGCTCTGCCAAAAGCGGTTGCGCATCGGTGACAGACGCCCGCTGTCCACTGCTATCGGGATGACTGGTAGTTTGAGCATCTTGTAAAGGCCGGCAAAGCCCGATTGCAATTTGGGACGGCTGCCATGCGCGACGCGGGTGCCTTCTGGGAAAATGATGATCGGTTTGCCGGCCTCGACCGCGGCTCTCGCTTTGGACAGCATTTCGCGCAAAGCCCGGGCACCGCCCTCGCGATCGATGGGAATCATGCCGAATGCAAGCGCAGCTCGGCCCCAAAGTGGAATCGAAAAGAGTTGTTTCTTGGCGATGATCGTCGGATGGTTAAAGAAGCGTGGCATATCGATGGTTTCGAACATGCTTTCATGCTTGATTGCATAAAGTGCAGGCTGCTCCGAAAGCTCGCCATCGATGCGGATCGAGATACCAAGCAGCCAGCGGCAACAGAAAAGGTGAAACCGGCTCCATTGCTTGGCTGTTGCAAGGAGCAAGCGCGGCGAGGTGCGTGACGCGACGAAGGCGACGATAATAAACGGCCAGGAAAGAACGAAAAAAAGAACCGCAAAAATGATTGTCCGCAGCGCTGCAAGCATTGTCTAAATGCCCAGCTTGGCCGCAATCCAGCGTAGCCAGTATTTGTTATATTCGCGAAACAACATACCGAGAGAGGGCTGAGTCAGCACGGCATCATCAATGATCCGAGTTCCTGCCGGCAAGGCCTGATCAAGCTCGAGCCGCGCGCGGCGCATATGCCAGTCATGCGTTACGAGCCGCAGAGACGTCACATCGTTTCTCGCCGCCCAACGAGCCGTTTCGAGGGCGTTCGAGCGTGTATCTACAGATTGAAACCCCAGCTGAATGCAGCATTCGAACAATTCTTCCGGCCGGTTATATTCAGCCGCCAGCTCCTTCGGTTTCACATCGCGGTCAACGCCGGAGATCAGCAGCTTTTTCGATTTGCCAGCCTCTACCACTTCAAGCGCTCTGTCGATGCGTTTCGCGCCGCCGGTGAGCACTACGACTCCATCGCTTTCGGCAAGCGGCGCAGGCTGGGGAAGGGTCAGGGCAAAAAGGGCAAAGCCAAGCAGCCAAACGAGCAGCAGAGCAGCCAATATTCTCTTGATCATAACATCTTCTTGAGTGCGGAGAGCACCGTTCGGCGCGCTATAAGCATGGCCAGCCCGGTAATCGCAAGCGGAATAATTGCAAGCGCGATCCAGCCATACCACGGCATGGCTGCGCCGCTGAGCAAGCTCGAGTTGGCCGCGCTGAACTGAAACGACAGCAGCAGAACCACTATGACCGCCAGAATAAAGCCTATGACGGCCCCGAACAGCGCGTCGAGTGCCATGCGGCGCTGGAATAGCCGCGCGGCTTGAACGTCTGTACCACCCATCATGTGCATGATTTCGATCGTTTCGCGATGATTGTTGAGTGCGCTGCGTACGGCCAGCATGACTGTCGCTGATGTTGCGATGAGCAAAAGCAGCAATATTCCGACAGCGAGCAGCAGCAGGCTGTTCATCAGGCTGAAGAAAGGTGCCATCCAGTCAGCCTGGCTGTCCAGCTTCGCAGACGGCGCTATCGGCGAAAGTGCATTGCGAAGTTCGGTCAGCTTTTCTTCATTTGCTGGACTGTCGAGGCGAATATCGATCAGCGAAGGCACCGGAATATCCGCATCGATGACATCTTCTCCGAGCCATGGGGAGAGCATTTCACGAATCTGTGCATCTGGCACAATCTCGACGTCGGTCACGCCGGGCGCGCTGCGCAAAATCCTCGCTGCGCCGTCGCTTTGTACCTTACGGGCCGTTGGATCAGGCTCGATGATCTGTACTGTCACTTGCCGCGCGAGATCGGCTCCGCCCTGCATCGCGGCATTCGCCATGATCAGCCCGGCCGCCGCCGCCAGCAAAGTCAGAAATGTCATGATGGCGATAACCCAGGGCATGCTGCCAGACACCCGTCCGTCGGGGATCAGCTTCCTTTCATGTTCGGGCAGGGCAAAATCGAGCAGCATTGCAATATTCAGCTTTTCAAAACCAATGGCTTGGGCGGATGGCGGAGTGATCCCGTCGGGTCTGCAAGCCGGCCGGCATCGAGCCGCATCATTTGCGCATTTTCGATTTCCTGCAGCAGGTGGATATCATGCGTTGCAACGACGATCGTGGTCCCCAGCTTGTTGAGCGCCGCAAACAGCTGCAGCAGCCGCCGTGCCATATCGGGATCGACATTGCCCGTGGGTTCGTCGGCAACGAGTATCTCGGGTCTCCCGATCACCGCGCGGGCGATGGCCACGCGCTGCTGCTCTCCGCCCGAAAGCGTCGCCGGCCTTGCATGTTCCCTGTCGGTAAGCCCGATCCAGTTCAGCATTTCGCTTACCGGGTTCTGCAAGTCCTTTTCCTGAATGCCTGCAATACGCAGCGGCAGGGCGATATTGTCGAAGGTCGAAAGATGCGGAACCAGCCGGAAATCCTGAAATACAACGCCAATCCTGCGGCGAAATCCGGGCATTCGCTCGCGCGGGAGCGTTACGGCATCCTGGTCGAACATGCGGATGGAACCGCGGCTGGGACGATGGGCGAGATAGAGCAGCTTGAGCAAGGATGTCTTGCCAGCCCCCGATGCACCGGTCAGGAAATAGAAGCTACCCGGATAGAGCGTGAAGCTGATATCCGTGAGCGCCTCTGTTCCGGTCCCATAACGCAGACCGACATTGTCAAATTCCACAACGCTTTGCATCGCGCGCACAGATGGCACAAATCGGGCCGGAGCGCCAAGTGATTATCGCGGCGTTAACCATACATGATATCGGCGGCAAGGTGCACTCCACAGCAAAATTGGACTATGGGCTTGCCTTGGCTGGAAGGCTGATGTTTATGGCTATATATGCTTCTGGTCTGTCCATCCTGCAGTTCGCGTTATATAGTGCCCGATGCCGCCATCGGAGCAAATGGCCGGCAGGTGCGATGCGCGAATTGCGGGCATAGCTGGCACCAGATGCCGGTCGCGCAACCCGCGCCTCCGGCTCCGCCGGTCGCCGCTCCGCGTTCCAGCCCCGAAGAGACGCCCGCTCCAACGCCTGCTGCGCCGCCGCAGGCCGAACCTGCAGCTGGGGCTTCCTCGCCAGAATCATCGGCAGAAGCGAGCACAGGCGAGCCCGCCGCGCCTCAGCAGACCGGATTTCGCGGCTTCGACGAGACAGTCAAGCAGGCAGAGTCGCCGCCCACAGCCCCGCCGGCCTTTGTCGAAACGCCGCCGACAGCCCCGCCTCCTGCACCGGAGGCACCCGATGTCATTGTTCCGCCTGAAGACCGCAGCGCTTTTGCGCATGAGCCACCTTTCAAGCCGCGGCGCAACCCGGCCAAGCTCTGGACTATGGCTGCGGTTGCCTTTGCGCTGGCGGTCGTGCTGGCCGGCGGCGCGCTTGCCTGGTTCGGCGTTCCCGATGTCGGGCTGGGAAGCGGCGGCAAGGAGCCGGACCTGAAAATTGTGCTCAATGACAATCTCGATCTCGGCGAAAAGGACGACGGAACACCCTATTTCATCGCCAGCGGTTCGATCGTCAATCCGACCGACAGTGCGCAGAATGTGCCGCCGATCCTGATTACGCTGAAGGCTGCCGATGGCCGCCCGGTCTATAGCTGGAAACTGAAACCCAAATCCTCGCGGCTGGGCCCCGGAGAGAAGGTGGATTTCAGCCAGGCGCGTTTTGATGTGCCGCTCGCCTCGGCGCGAATAACCGCCAGCTGGATTATCGACGAATAGGGATCAGTAGAATTCGGTAAGCGGCATGTTGCCGCGCGTCCTGACCTGCCGGTCGGTTTGCGGCGCTTCTGATCTGTCCGCCTTGTCCGATTGGAAGCCGATGCGCTCTGCCGCGACGATATGCGCGCCGACAGAAATGACCCCCTTCGCGCCGCGCTGCTGCGACCCGGCATCATTTGCCGAAGAAGCGGCGGCCAAAAGCAGAAAGGGTAAATGCGCTATCACCCGATATGCTTAACCAGAAGGCGGCTTTTGTTAACAAGTGTGAATGATGGTTAACCAGCCGATTTCGGCCACAAAAATGCAGCGCCAGTTTAATGCAGCGCCCACATGCCCCGAAATGCGACATTGCCGGATGCGGATATTGCCGCGGATAAGGCGGTTGCGCGGCCGGTGCCGCTTTGCTAGGGGCGCGCTTCACCAGAAAGCCTGGCATGTGCGGCCATGGCGGAATTGGTAGACGCGCAACGTTGAGGTCGTTGTGGGCGAGAGCCCGTGGAAGTTCGAGTCTTCTTGGCCGCACCATTTTCCATATCCTGTAAAGGCGATGGCAAGGTTACAGTGTTGACACTGTGTCACCCTGCGCATTCGGCAAAATTCATACGTAGAAACAATGCTTTAGGCGCAGCCCCTCCCAGGTGACAGCGGCGCGACAGCAAACCGCCTGTATCTATACGGTTCTTCTCGGCAGGAAGCCTGTCTGAATATCAAAAATGAGAAAGAGCGCGCTTCGCCCATGACATGATGGTCGGGTTGTAGGACAGGGAAAAAGTGCCTCATATTGCCAAATGACGACTTGGTGATAGGGTGAATTTCATCTGGTGGGGTTAGCCGGGCCGCGAACAAGGCCCGCAGAAGTGTTATTCATATCTCCTATGGGAGGGAGAGTGTGAGACTGACCGCCCGTTTGGCGAGAATGAAGCGATATAGCGCGCATATGGGCGCGCCGCTGATGGCCGCGGGCAGCGCATTGGCGCTGGCTGGCTGTGCTGCCACACCCTCCAGCTATATGGGGATCGACATCAGCGGCGTAGAAGCTGCTCCTTTGGCTGGCTATGCGATATCAGGACCAAGCCCGGCAGGCATGGAGCTTGTCGCGCTATATGAAAAGGCCAAAGCGCTTGATTGTCCCATCATTGCCGATGAAGAAACATCGAGCGCCGAATGCGCTGCGCTCAGCAAGCAGATGATTGCCAAGGCGATGCAGGCACGCGCCGAGCGCTTGTCGGGACGGTCATCGCTACCGGTCGGCCCCGCCTCACTGAAGCATCTGTCCCTGCAATCTCTTGCCCGGCGTGCACAGGCAGGCGACAAGCAAGCGCAGCTGGAGCTGGGTATCCGCTTTGAAGAAGGCCGCGGCGTAGAGCGCGATCTCAAAAAAGCGAAGAAGCTGTATGGCAAGGCAGCGAGTGACAGCGGCGGCACAATCTGGGTTTATTCCCCGCCGGTGGGCAATGGCACCAGCGGGCGCGTAATCCCGGTCAACACCGGTGCAAAGCAAAGCGGTCTTGCCGAGGCGAAGAGAAGGTTGGAGGCGTTGAAGTGAGTCTCCACGAGCAGCGAGGAGTTTATTTGGCAACCGATGCAAGGTTGGCGGCTGGAAGATTGGAGATGTTGGGGTGAGCCTTATCAACGCAATCGATCCAAAGCTCCTTGCAATATTTTGTTACCTTTATCTGGTTGGGCGCGCTCTTTTATTACTACGAGCCTAAGTCCTTTTGGCGGGGCCTGCTGACTTACGTTTTTTGCTATGCCGCTTTCTTTTATCGCAGCCGACCTGATCATCTGGGGTGTTCGGTTATACTATTTGCAGCCTCCCCCGGATCATCATGGGAAATTACCCGATGATCTGTATCTGGGAAGCTATCTCGAGAGGTTTGACGAAAGCAGCGAAAACCAGTTCCTGTTTCCTTCGTACAAAGGAAGGCCAATGTCTAACGCGGCTATGTCAAAGCTCATGCGTGACAATGGCTTTGTGGCTCGTCCTCACGGGTTTCGTGCAACATTCAGAACATGGGTTGAAGAGCAGACAAGCACGCCGTTTGAGGTCAAGGAAACGGCGCTGGGCCATGTCGTCGATACGGGCGTCGTTGGCACCTACTACCGGTCGGATCGGCTGGAGAAAAGAATGAAGCTCTTGAGTGAATGGTCAAATTTCATGACTATAACAGCTTAGTTTCATTTTGTAGAAGCTGTAATGTGCTCGGAGAGATTATTTGAGAGACAATCCATATAAAGACCTCGGGAACGTTAGACCTCATGGTCCAACGCCGCGATATTCCCCGTCTAGAAGACCTTACCGAAAAAAGGGAGGATGTCTGAAGCCAACGGTCATCATTCTTGGGATAGTATTTGTGATCGGAAGTTTGGTGGATAACCCGCACGAAGAAGCGCCGGATTCCGCTATCGATCCCGAAACGTCAACAGCATCGTCTAGCGATACCAACACAGCTAAACCCCCTACAACGGAAGTTGCAAGTGTTCCTCCCAGTCCACGAGTTGAAAGGCCGCAAAAACCCAGGGTGTCACGCAACAGTCCATCGTCCTATGAAAACGAGCAGGATAGAATAGTCTCTGAAGCCCGAAAATCTCCTACTCCGAGCTCAAACCCACCTGCAAACATCACAGCTCCGCGAATTAGAAGGGGACTTCAGGCATTCAGCTCATCTCGGTATCCATCTCGTGCTCTCCGTGAAGAAAGAGAAGGTACAACAAGGTTCTCTGTTGTCGTTGGTGTCGATGGTAGAGTCAAACAATGCAGAATTAGTCAGTCGAGCGGACACACTGATTTAGACCGTGCAACTTGTAAAACCGCAAAACGTCATCTTCGTTTTCACCCTGCCCAGAACGAAAAAGGCGACGTTGTCATGGGTGAATGGAATAGCACGGTTCGCTGGCAAATACCTTAAACCTTTTCAAGAAGGGAGCAGAAAAAATGGCCATGATATACGTTCGTCACAGAGATGGAAGTGCAGCCCAAGGGGCGAAAGTTGCAATCTCATTCAACGGTGGAGGTATGAAAGACAGTCGTACGGATCGCGATGGAAAAGTCGTTATTTCTGGCTCATCCACCTACGGTAAAATTTTTGTCAACGGGACCGAACGTCATAACGGGAGCCTGAGCGGAACCTTTGAATTCGAATACTCGAATCAGACATTAATCCCCCACCACTTAGCAGTGGCCCCCACGAGTTTGGCGATACGCCAATAACACACTTGCGTTTCTTCCCTTCGGTTGTCTGCGTTTTACAACGCGACTTCATAGCTTTTTCCTGCCTTTCTAACGGGCGGCTGGGCAATCACCCACCGGCAAAAGCTATGAAGTCGCCTTGCTATCGCTGACGAGAATTCCGGGGACACTATAGTAATCAGCCACCCCTTTGCATGTCAGCATCTAAGCACTTGGCAGCATGCCCGGACTGGCCGGATCGTCATCCCCGATATCCCGCATCAAGTCACCCAGCGCGGCAATCGCCGCCTGCCTGTTTTCTTTTCGGGTGACGACCGGCAGCAATATCTGAGCTTGCCTAAAAACCCGCACCCACCATTTGAACCTTCTTCCAACTCGCGCCGACCTTGCTGCGACGTTTCAGGCAGGCCGCCGCTCCGGCTGGTCTCCTGAAAGCGCAACAAGGAGGACAAAATGCGAAAAACGACTATTGCAACATGCTCGGCAATTGCCACGCTGGCGACGCTCATGGCGGCGCAACCGGCAGCCGCACAGAATATCATGGGTAATCAGAAACTTTCCATTTCGGTGGACGCATCGCTGGGCAGCGGCACAAGCCGTTTCCCGCTATCTGAAATGACCGACGGCAATGTATCTGACGCCAGCCCCTTTAACGGCTATCAGGCGAATAATAGGGCGACGGGCACGATCACCATCACGCTCGACCAACCTTATGACCTTACCGCATTCTATCTCTGGAATGACATCAATGTCCGTGCCGAGGGGGTCGAGCGATTCAGCCTGCGTTTCTTCGATGCGGCCGGCAATGTTATCGGCAGCGACATCAGCAATCAGGTAACGGCTGCGGGACAGGTCGCGCCGAAAATTGTCAATTTTTCAAAACAGGGCGTGAAGCGCGTGGCCATGACCGTGCATTCGGTGCGCGCGACAACGGGCATTCGCCGCGTTGAAATTCGCGAAATCGGTTTCCAGGGGCGTCCTGCGGCAGGCGCGGCTGGCAAACAGGCCAAGGCCTATCGCTGCTATGACCTGATGCGGCATCGCGGCGGCGAAACCAATCGTACCTTTACCATGGTCGACCAGTTCGGTCAGACGCGCACGCTCGTTGGCAACCCGGTCGAGCTTTGCAATCCAGTTGCGCTCAATCCGCGTGACCGTGTGCGGCCAGCCGACATGGCCAAGCGTTATCGCGATCATCTCGTCTGTTACGAAATCTTTGACACCGGTCGGCGGGCAGCCCGCCAGCACAATGTCGAGGTCACGAATCAGCTTGGCACTGGCTATCTGGGCACTGGGCATGCTGACAAGGTCTGCCTGGTGTCGACCAAACGCCATGTGAAGGCCCCGCCTCCAATTGCGGACAGCCCAGGCCCGCGGCCTCGCCTACGTAATTGATCCGCTTTCTCCCTGCTGCGGCGGCGCAACCTCCAACCCGCCGCCGCCGCAGCCCCCGGCAATAACCGAAAATCCCGCCAACAGGCGGGCGGAAAAGACAAAGCAGGATGATAGCAAAATGAGCAGGTTTATTTTTGCCGGATTGGGGATGCTGGTCGCCATCGGCTGGTCCGCGCCTGCCGCGGCCATCAATGTCACATCCACCAACACCAGTTTCAACATCACCAATTTCGGCGGGCCGATCTGCGAGCTTTCGACCAATGACCAGATAATTCGCGGTATCGTCGATGATCGCTTTGGCCTCGATTACTATCATGTCGGCGTCACCGACGCTTCGGGAACCATGGGCATCAACAATCTTGGTCAGCCCAATCCGGCGCAGGGACGGGCCATTTCCGTTGGCTCCACGATTCCGGGGCAGGGCTTTATCGACCGCGCCAACATCATGAACCCGATGTTCCTGACGATCTGGGAAGGGACGCCCGATCCCGGCAATCTCAGCGCCTCCGTTCCCGGCGCTATCCTGGCGCAAATCCCGATTCCGCAATCGGCGCTGACCGCGGGGCCATTTCCCTGCCTGCCGCTGAATTCACCGCCGACCGCCAATGCGGGGCCGGACCAGTCGGGCCTGACCGCCGGCACTCTGGTAACGCTCGACGGGACAGCGTCATCCGATCCGGATAGCGATCCGCTGACCTACAGCTGGACGCAGGCGTCGGGGCCTTCCATCACGCTCAGCAATCCGACCTCGGCGATGCCCAGCTTCACCGTGCCGTCGGGGCTCGGCAATGTGACGGTGACATTCAATCTGGTCGTCAATGACGGGGCCGTCAATTCGGCACCGGATTCGGTCGCGATCAACATCGTGAACAGCGCGCCATCGGCCAATGCGGGTTCCGATCAATCGAATGTCATTCCGGGCTCCACGGTCACTCTGGATGGCAGCGGGTCCAGCGATCCAGACAATGATGCGCTCACCTATAGCTGGGTGCAACTGTCAGGTCCGGCCGTGACACTCTCCGATCCGAATGGGGTATCGCCCAGCTTTACCGCGCCGGGCGGCACCGGCGGTGCGCCGCTGGTGTTTCAGCTGATCGTCAATGACGGCGCTGCAAATTCGCTCGCCGACACTGTGACGATTTCGGTGCTCGACAATGTTGCCACCGCGCAGGATCAGATCGGCGATTTTCTGGCCGAAAGGGCCAATCTGATCCTGTCGCACCAGCCCGATATTCAGCGGCGCATAGACCGGTTGCAGGGACGAAGCGGCACAGGCAGGAATGGAACCACGATTTCCGGTATCCCGGTTCCGGGTTCCGAAAAATTGCCGCTGCGCGCAAATGTCGGTGGACAGCAGGCCAGCTTCGCCAGCAGCTTTGCGCCCGCCATCGGCGTTCCGCGCGGTGGGGGCGTGGGCGGAAGTTTCGATATCTGGGCCGAAGGCTATTACAGCGACTATCGGCACAGCGCACGCGGCGGCAAGGCGGCGATCCTTTATGGCGGTGCGGACTATGCGGCGAATGACAATCTGCTTGTCGGCCTGATGGGCCAGTATGACCGGATCGATTTTGACAGCAGCGTGACCACCGGCGTGACCCAAGGCGAGGGCTGGATGGCTGGTCCCTATGCAACAATCCGGTTGACCGGCAACCTGTTCCTCGATGCCCGGGCGGCGCTGGGTGAGAGCCGCAACGATATCAGCCCCTTCGGCACCTATTCCGATAGTTTCGATACCAACCGCGGCCTGCTGTCCGCGACGCTGACAGGTGAGTTTTCACCCGCAGAAGGTCTCATCATCCGGCCAGAGGCGTCGGTGCATTATCTGGCCGAAACGCAGAAGAGCTATACCGATAGTCTCGGCACCTTCATCCCGTCGCAAAGCTTCGAATATGGTCAGGTCACGGCCGCGCCTCGGATCATGTATCACGCCAGGCTTTCCGATGACTGGAGCCTTCGGCCCTTTGTCGAAGCGCGCGGCATCTTCAGCTTTGGCGACGCGGTCGGCACGGGGCTGGCGCGCGACACACGGCTGCGCGTCGAGACCGGGTTCGACCTTTTATCGGCGGCCGGCCTGCGCCTTTCGGCCAGCGGCTTCCATGACGGGATCGGCGACAGCGGATACCGCGCAACCGGCGGCCATCTGACCCTGGGCTTCACCTTCTGATCAGGAGAAACAATATGCAATCCAAGTCGAAAATTTTGGGCCTGTTTGCTGGCACTGCGCTGGCGGCTATCTGTGCACCGACCGCCGCGCTGGCCAACATACCGCCCGATAGCACGCTGACTCGCAATAATCCCGACATCGTCGTGACGCAGGGCAAATATAGCCCTGCCGGACCTGTGGTGACGGTGCAGATATATGCGGTTGTCAATGCCGGTCAGGCCTTTCCGCCATTCAGCGAGGAATATCTGGAGATCAGTGCCAGCAATACTTCTGCCGCGCTGATCGATGTTGGCCAATATTGCAATCGTACGGGGGCGCAGAATCGCGCGCTCGAATGCCAGATTCCCTTCGAGCTTTCCCCCGCCGATGCGAATAGCGCAAACACAAGCATTCAGGCGCGCTTGCTGCTGCGCAAAACCACCCCCAGCTGGCAGGGCTATATCGTCGGCGGGGCGATAGCTACCAAACAGAGCGGTCATGGCGGACCGAGCGGCAGCGGTGCCAACAGTGGAGGCACGACCACAGGTTCCACGCCGCCACCGCCGGGGCCGGATGTGAATTTCCTGTCCGGGCGCGGCACGAGCTGGTCGGTGCGCTGGGCCGAAGGGTATACCGACCCCGGCAGCTACGACCCCTCTCCCGGATGGGTTCTGATGGGATCGGAAGGGGCTTCCGACCCCTATGATGGAGAGGTGGCCGCAAGCGAGCAGCGCTATGTGCTCTGTGTCAAACCGGGCAGCGCCATGTCGGTGCCGGCGAGCTATAATGCCCGCTACAACCAGTCCAACTGGCGTCCGCGCTTCTATTATGGCTGGTCGGGTGTGGAATATGCGGTTTCGGCGGGCAAACTGCTGGTCCAGAATGCCACCAAGTCGGCGATGCATGCCGAATGCCAGCAGCTTGGGACCGGCTTCACCGTGGCCAATTTTCACCAGGCACGCGACCGGACGGTTAATCGTGGAGGATGGAATGCTGGCGGGCTTGTGTCGGCAACAGGACCCAATCAACATCTGCTGCGCGAACCCGCCAACTGGTTGCGTAATAGCAGCCCGTCCGACGCATCGCAGTTTCTCATTTATATCAAGGATCAGAACTGAACGACGATCCTAAACTACTACTCTTCCAAAGGAATTTGTCATGCCCCATAAAAAATTTTGTATGCTCTCATCGGCCTCGATCTGCATCGCTGCCGCGACAGTGCCTGCGCTGTCGGCCGAGAATTCGAAAGGCGGGGAAAGCGAGAATCGCAAGATTCTATCGGTCGCACAAGCGCGGGAGGCACGGCCGGTCCGGGCAAACCCGCGCGGTCGGCTTCCGGCTCCGGTTCGAGCCCAGGAAACCAGCGAACAGGGCCATATTCTGGTCCTGTCGAAAAATGTGCGTTTTCCAAAGGGCAGGGGCCGTCAGCGTACCGCAGATGCCCAGGCACTGCGTCTGGCGCGGGAATTGCTGGGGCGTGTGGGGGCGTCGCAGCGCAGCCTGCGCTCTATCCGGGCAAGCACCGGCGTGGTCAATGTCGTTCAGGTCAAGGGGCTGACCGGCCAGCAGGTCGAAGCGCTGAAGCGCGATTCCCGCATCGACGATGTCGAGAAGGAAGTGGCACCGACGCTTGATAGCCCGGATACAAATCCGCAAAATTGGGGCAGCGACCGGATCGATCAGGTCAACCTTCCACTGGATTCGAGCCATGAATATGTCGGCGCATCGGGTATCCATATCTATATTCTGGATACCGGCGTGGATGCATCGCATGCAGAATTTGGCGGGCGCGTGATCGAAACAATGAATTTCACGAATGAAACCGCACAGGCCTGCGACAATCACGGAACCTATTCGGCGTCATTTGCGGCAGGGGCAACGCGCGGGATTGCCCGCAGCGCGCAGATACATGATCTGAAGGTTGCCACATGTGCTGGCTTTGGCAGCCAGTTCGAGGTTATCGCCGGCATCAACCATGTGCTCAACACAAAGACCGGGCGCGCCGTCATCAATCTGAGCGTCTCGTTCCCCGGTACCATCGGTAGCCTCAACAATGCCGCGGTCGATGCAGTGAATCAGGGCGTCGTTTTCGTAACGTCCTCGGGTAACAATTACGGGCTTGCCTGTATCCGTTCGCCCAATATGGTCATGGATATCCTGACCGTGGGCGCGAGTGCGATCAACGACCAGCGTGCGACCTTTTCCAACAGGGGCAACTGCGTCGATCTTCACGCGCCCGGCGTGAATGTGAATGGCGCGCGCAATGGCGGAAGCTATGGCCCCGCCAACGGGACCTCCTTTTCCGCGCCCATGGTAGCCGGGATCGCTGCCTCGATCTGGAGCGAGCAACCCTCGCTCAGCGCCGCGCAGGTAATCCAGGAAGTGAACAGCCGCGCGACCGTCGGTGTGCTCGGCAATATTCCGGGCGGAACAGCCAACAAGCTTGCTCACTACAAGCCCGGCAATGTTCAGGCCAATCAGCCGCCAACCGCCATTCCCGGTGTCAACTGGAGCTATGTTTATAGCGGCCGTCCGGGGGTGCAGCTGGATGCAAGCCAGTCTTCGGATCCGGATAATCACACACCGCTCAGCTACCAATGGACACAGACGCTTGGACCTGCGGTAACGCTAAGCAATCCAAGCAGCGCGACGCCGACATTCACCGCTCCGACCGTTTCAACGCCGACAAATCTGAATTTCACCTTGCAGGCGACGGATTCGCTAGGTGCGGTTTCGCAGGGGACATCGCTTGTCTCGGTTGTGATCGTCCCCGATGCCTGCACGCCCTATAGCGACCAGGCAAAATTGCTCGACGAGTTTCCGCTCGTGACGCAGGGGGTCAACGCGTCTTCATCTGTTCTCATGAACCGGGCCAAGGTCGAAGCCACATTGCAGCAATATGTCAGCGATGCACAAAGCCAGAATGCACAAGTTTCCGGCGCGACGCTGATTGCCAGCCTGAAGGATCGCGGCAATGGCGCAACGCCTGCCTCGACGCAGCTGCCGGTTGCAGGCGCTCCGCTCGGTTCGGCATCGATCAACCAGGGTCAGTTTACCGTCGGCGTTGGCGGCAACAGCACACCGACATTCTGGCAGACTGCCCCGGTCAAGCTGGACAGATGGTACAGCTTTTCCACCAATCTGCGTCCCATTCACAATGGCGGCGGGATGAATAATGATTGCACCGGCACATCGCTGATCTTCCGCGTCCCGCGGCAGAATAATGCCTCGCCGATGACCAAATACAGGCCGGTCGAAATCTACAATGCAAAGACCGGCCAGATCACAACGATCAGCATCAGGAATTTCAGCATGCCGCCCATCCAGCACAAGGCCCCGAAGGTCATCAACGCCATTCCGCAACCGCTCTGAAACAGGGCAGGCACTCTGCCGCAAAGAATTTGGAACTGAGGAAATAGCCGGAAGCGATCAGGCTTCCGGCTTTTTGCGTCGCCGCCTGAAGAGCAGCAGGAAAAGCCCGGCCAGTAGCAGGCCCGCACCGCCAAGCCAGGCGGCAAGCGGAACGCCCGCTTCCTCCTCGGATTTTGGCGTAGTTTCATCATTCGATTGCTTTTCTGCTGTGTCTTCCGACAGGCGAAACAGGCCAGCGCCAAAGATATCGTCATGACCCTTCTCGCCCAGATCCTGCGCATGGCGCGTGACGAAATCGCGCATTGCCTTGGGGCTATATTCGCCCGAACAGGCATCGAGACCGAGCAACGATCCCGACACGATGGCGGTTGCGAAGGACGTGCCGGAAACCGAGCGCCTGCCGCCGGGGACGGCAGCATTCAGATTGACGCCCCAGGCCGCGACATTGATTTCGGGGCCCTTGGAGGCATAGCGATAGGCGCGTTTGCGCCCGTCTATCGCGGTCACCGCAAGCGTGGTCGCAAGCCGCGCCGGGAACAGCACTTTGCCGCCATTGCCGTTGCCGGCAGCAGAGACAACGCAGATACCCCTGCTTTCCAGCTTGTTGAGCAGGCGGGTCAAAATCCGGTCGCTGGCATTTGCTCCGAAGGACAGGTTGGCGACATTGGGCCGCAGCCGCGATGCCTCATTCATCGCTTGCGCCAGATAGCGGGTTTGCGAGAGCCATGTGCGTTGCTCGGTAGGTTCGAAAGCGGCCAGGCTGATCAGCTTTGCGCCGCGTGCGACTCCGGCATAGTCGCCCGTGCCGACCAGCAATTCGGCGATCGCCGTGCCATGCGCATCGGGCCGCCCCTTTGTGCCATAGCCCTTTTGCTCGATCGCCGCGCCCGCCAGCGCTGCATTGGAGGTATCGACCAGACTGTCTATCATAACGATCGAGCCTGATTTCTGCCGGTCGCCAGCTGTACCTATTCCGTGCAGCGCGAGGCCCCGGCTGCGCGAACTCTGTCCAAGCAGCTGAAAATAATGGTTGGGCTGCGCCCACAGCACATCCTTCTGTTTTTCCAGCCTTGCGCCCGCGCCGCCAACGGTATCACCCGGCTTTAATCTGGCCGTTATCATCGATATGCCGATCTGGTCGAGCAGGATGGTTTCGATGATTGCCACATCGGCGGCTGCGGCGATCTGCGAAAGGCGCGAAGCCGGAGCCCTGGAGAAATAGAGAATTTGCCCGGGCACAAATTCGGGAATGTCCCGGTCCGCCATTTCGAGCGGGCCGAGGTCGGGCTCGATTTCCGCTACTGTGTTCACAGGTTCGGCAGGTGAAAGCTCATCGGCTGCGGACACGGGGTTGGTCTCGACTATCTGGACCGGCGGTTTTTCGGCGGGTTGGCATTCCCTGATCTTCTGGCATTTGCCCTGCGTGCATTTCTTGACCGGCCTGCAAACCGGCGGCGCGCATTTTTGCGTTTGAGTGCATTTCCCCGGCCTGCAATTTCTTACATCGCGGCAACTTTCCGGTTCGCATTTTCTTACGGCCCTGCAGCCGGCGGGTCCGCATTCTTCCACCATCCGGCATTTGCCGGGCGAGCATTTGCGTTCAACTTTACAAGACGGAGGGGCACAATTCTTGATTGTCTGACATTTGCCGGGCGAACATTGCCGCTCATCCCGGCAAACCGCGGGCGGACATTTCTCGACGATTCTGCATTTTTGGCCAGTGTCGGCCTGGGCTAAACGGGTGGCTTCCAAATTTTGCGTGAAGGAGATTGGTACCAGCCCTGCCAAGAGCATGCCCAACAAAAAGAAAAACAGCAATTTCCTCATTTCGCCGGTGCTGCACTGGTCACAAGCGGAGACGCCTTCAATCTTTCAATCTGGTTGTTCAGCGCGGTCCCCTCCTTCTTGCTGCGCAAGGTCAGCACACCGAAGTCGCCGCGTTTGTATATGATAAGCTCTTCGTCATCGAGCAGGGCTGCAACATCCTGCCAGCGCGCATCACCCGAAAACTCAGCAATAATGCTGCTTTTGCTGCTTTCATCTGGGCAGGGCCCCGAGGCGAGGCGGAAATTTTCATCCTCCAGCGAAGCGATGGCCGTTGCCTGCCCGGCGATCACCGCGGCCTGCAAGGGAACGGCGAGCGCCACCGAAAGCGATATGGCGGGATGCCATTTTTTCGGGCTGAGGAAAGAAAGCGCGTGCGCGAGGGTCGTTTTTTCTTTGCCAGCATCGCTTGAGGCGGCATCGTCGGCCGCAGCCGCCTTCATCAGATCGTCATGCCTCTTGCGGCTGTTCTTGTCGGTCTCGTCTGCCATCATATTCATCCCACTTTTGATGCGTGCATTCAGATGCCATTCGCGCTCATAGGCGGCGCGCAATTCCGGCGATTTCTCCAGCGCCTCGCGCACGCGCTGCGTATCCGCGGCAGAAAGCGTGCCGCTGATATATTCGGGAAGCAGAGCCTCCAGCGCGCTGGCATCTTCCCAATTCATGTCGATACATCCTGCTTGCCGGTGCTTGCGCGGCGCACAGGCGCATAAAGCGCCGTATCGGAGAGCCAGCTAAGCGCCGAACGGCTGGGCACGAAGAAATAGCCGCCGCCCATCATCTGCACGAAGTTTTTGAGGCCCTCGATCCGCACCGGGCCGCTCGCCGTCGGAATGGTGAACAGGCGGTCCCTGCTTTCGCCCGTTGCCGGATCGATGGGGCAAGCGCCGATGATCGGGTCGGGCTCGTCTTTCAGCCCGTGGAAGGAAGGCGCATTGGACCAGAATTGCTGCACGAATTCGAACTGCCGTTCGATATCGGTGCAAAAGCAGGCAAAGAGCAGGCCTTTCTCGCCCGTCTTCGCATCGCTATAGGGGCGGCCGCGCCGCAGGATACGGTGCCGGTTGGAGATTTCGAGCGCGCCTTCATCGCCGGGCAGCTTGCTGTCGCGCGGATTGGTGCGGCGGATATGCGAGCCGAAGGGGCAGGCAAGGCCATGCGGGTCGTCCTCTCCAAACGAGAAATCATTCTCCGTTTCCGCGGCGAGGCTTTCAGGCGATGATTGTTTGAAAACCGGATTGCCGACCAGCGGCCTGCCATTGGTCCAGCGGCCCATCAGCTTTGCCTTCACCCATTCCTTGTCGGGGCTTTGCCCGACCACCTTATAAAGGTCGCCAAAGCCGCCCTTGTTGAGGCTGGCGGCTGCATCGCCGACGAATTTGTCGAAACCCTCGACGTCCTGTTTGAGCTGGCGGATGACCAGAAAGCTGCCATTGCGGCCCAGGTCGCGCGGCGCATCGGCAAGATTGCGGTTTCCGAAATCGGGATATTTGGAGAGATTTTCTCCAATCACGACCGGCAGCGCGCCAGCCATGTCCGCTTCCTCGGGAAGCAGCGGAGAGGCGGGATAATATCCCATACTGTCACCATAGCCGAGGATGAATTCTCCCGGTTCGATCACATCGCGTTCGGGGACCATTTTCGTTGCCCGGCTGCTGCCTTTGATGGCGGGCTGCGAAATGCCGTCGCGATAGCCGAAATGCTCGAAATCGGCGCGTTGTTTGTCCGGCCATGCCGGCGCGCAATCTATTTTGGTGAGTAGCCGCCCGCCATGATTTTCAAGCAGGGCGCTATGCGCCTGCTCCATCCTGGCGAGGCTTTGCCGGTCTGAGGCATAGAGCATCAGGACGGCTTCCGTCGCATCCGCCTCTCGGGGATCATCATTCCAGCGCCAGTTTTCAGGGGCATTCTCCGCGATGTCGCCGAGCGCGCGGCCGCGCGCGGCCATGCCCATCCGGAAGTTGTCCGGGAAGCATTCGGCGAGTTCTTCTTCGCCCATGTGAGGGGCATCGAACTTGCCGATGCCGGCGGCAGAAAGGCCGAATATGGCCGCCTGCGCCATGGAAGATTGCGCGTCGCGCAGATTGGCGGGGCTGGCTTCGTTCAGACCGGCAGAATGGCCGCCATCGAGCGGGCGGTCGCCGAAGGTAACGGTCAATGCGTGGGCCAGCGCATATTCCTTTTGCTGGCCTTCGGGCCGCGGAACCGGCACCAGAATGCCCTCTTCGATCAGAAGTTTGATGGCGTCATGATTGCGATGGGGAACAAAATTCTCGCCGCGCATGGGCTTGCCCCTGATCCAGCATAGATATTCGCCGAGATCGCTTCCCGCGGGCGGCAATTGCAAGGCAAGGCAGGCCGAATAGGGAAGCCGCTTCATGCCCCTGAAGACCAGCGCCTGAACCTCGTCATGCTCGATCCGGTTCTCAAGCCGCGGCATCGAGCTGAAACAGCGTATCCATTCTTCCGCTTCGGTTGCGCTTTCGGCCAGGCCGGTGCCGATATGGATCATCCCGTTATTGCGAATCCGCTCGGTCGCCAGGTCCGGGAAGCGCGAATACCAGAAGGGCGCAATCTGCTGGACGATGCGGACCCAGCGCTTGAACCCGTCGGCATCGCCTGCCCCGCCGAGCATGAGAAAACGGGTTTTGGGAAACCCCTGCCAGTTGCTCCACCCCACCGATTGCCCCCAGCGGTTGCGCATGATGAAATCTTCCAGATAATTCTCCCAGCTACCGTCGAAATTGGAGTAGAAGGAAACCGTCTCTGTGCCCGGAATGCGCCACCAGCGGGCATAGTGGATTGTTCCCATATGGTTGATCAGGCCGGGCCGGAACCAGTGTTTGACCGACATGCCGATCGACCAGAGCGAGAAGGCATGGACCATCTTTCTGAACAGGCCGGGTTTCAGCTTGCCCACCGCCATAACGTGGTTCTGCTCATATCCTGGCGGATTTTCTGCCGCGATGATCGCGCGCAGCTTGGCGAGCGGCGGATCATCTTCATAGACGCTGTCGCGTTCCTCATGAAAACGGACCAGCGCAAGAAAGATTCCGATTATGAGCGCGCCGAGCGCCGTCGCGGACAGAAAGGCGAGCATCGCGACGATCAGGATTTTGGGAAGCAGCGATCCGCCGATGGCCGGCCAGAAGAGAAAACAGGACAGCGCGAAGAGCAGGAAAAACGGATTGTAGAAGACAAAGGCATCGCGGGTCTTGAGGAAATCCAGGGCGCGTTGCCAGTGGGACCGCTCGCGATAGGCGGTCAGTTTCAGCCGCATTTTCTGCGTCACCAGCTGGAAGGCATCGAAGCCTTCGTGGTCGGCCTCCTGCATCAGCGCCAATTGTGCAGGTGTGGCTTCGCGTTTGAGCACCGAATCTTGCCGCAGGATACGCCGCAGATGGCCGAGCACCAGCGTCGGGTGGCTTCCCCGGGCGGTTTCGGTCGCCACATAGTCGCGCAGGACGCGGCCTGCAAAATCGGCGAAGCGCGCCTGTTTTTCCACCTTGGCGACGGGAAATTCGGTGAGGCCGTTATAGTTGCGCCCCGTCGCGCCCCACATTTTGGCATGCAAGGTGACGACATGGCGGGACATGAACTGGGCCAGATCGTCATTCTCCGCCAGGCCCGCAAGCGCGAATGCCGGGCGCAGATACTCACCGGCATGCTGCGCGATCAAGGCCAGCGCATCGTCAATCTCGCCATCGACGCTGAGTTCGAAAGCCAGCTTCAACGCCTTTTCGGTCTGGATCGTCGAGAGCGAGGTGAAATGGACAATGCCAGTGGCATTCATCGCGGCGCGTATCCCGCTTCCTGCCGGGTTGCCGAGCCGCGCGATGACGCCGTCCGCCTGCTCTTTCGAGATGCCGTCTTCGACATCGGCCAGTACGATAAACATCGACTGTTTGGCAGCAGGCGTCTCATAGACGAATTCCATATGCCGCGGTGCCGGCCCCAAAAGCCGCATTCTGCCGGCTTTGCCCGGTGCCGGGCGGACGGATTTCTGAGCAAGCAGCAGCATTGCCGTCTCGGTAATCTGCTCGATGGCGAGATGTTTGCCGATACAAACATGAATGCCGGCACCAAAAACCAGATCGGGTTCGGCCCATTCGCCGTCCTCACCAGTGCGCTCGGGCCAGAATTTTTGCGGCTTCGCGAACGCCCTTTTGTCGCGCATCGCCGACATGGTCGAGACCATCAGCAGCGAGCCGGCCTTGATTTTCTTCTGCTTGCCGTCGACCTCGATATGCGTGTCGCGGGGGCAATAGCGGAATTGGCCGGGTGCCAACCCCGGATTGAGCCGGCTTGCCTCCAGCAGTATCTTTTTCAGTGTCTCTCGCTCGCCTTTGGCGGCTGCTTCCGTGGCCGATTTGTAGGCATCGGGCCTGCGGACAAGCTCCTCGAGCATCTTGGCGGCGGCCAGCGTGTTGGTCGGAATGAAACCTGCAACCAGGCCATATAATATGGCGCGGATTTCAGCATCCGTGATTTGCTCTTCGCCGCTCAGCTGCAAAGTCAGAAGCCGTTCGAGAAGTGTGTCGCCGCCATCTTCTGCAAGCGCGCCTTTTTCCATCAGCCGCTTTAGCCGCGAAACCGAATTGTCGATAACGGCGCGCAGCCGCGCTGCGCCATTGAAGGCGAGGTCGGCGGTATTCTCGTCGCCATAGGGGTCGGCAAAGAGCAGCGCCGAGGTGGCGATGGTCCAGTCTGCAAAAGCGTCGGAATCCTGCACCGAGAAACCGAAATAGTGAACGCAGATTTCCGCTGCCACGCGCTTGAAGTAATCGTTGACGGCGTCGATCCGGCCCGCGCTGTTTTCGATGAGAGCTTCGCTGAATTTCCTTGCCAGCTTGACGATCCGCTCCGCATCCGACGGGCGGACGATTTTGTGGATTAGCGCATTTTGGCGCGTATGTTCTTCGCCTTCGAGCCCCAGCACGAATGTCGCACCGCCCGCCAGCGCCTTCATCTCGGGGCCGAAGGGGACGGGGAAATCCTGCGGCCTTGCCAGCACCTGTCGCACTTCGCTGTCGCGCACGATATGCGTTATCCCTGCCAGATTCATGACCGGCATGAAACCGCGGCCGAAGCGGTAAATTGGCTTTAGAAGCGCTTGCGTTGCCTTCGATTTCTGCGCCTGAAACCAGCTTTTGGCTGCGATCTGCTGCAGGTCGAAGGGCGGCAGCGCTTCGCTTCGCGGCCCGCCATATTTGGCCAGACGCTGTTCCACCGTTTTATAGTATTTTGATTGCGGCATCGGCCCCTCTAAAACTCTTGGCCCTGGTCGGTTTAGTTCAGCAAAAGGTTCAATCCGTTACGCAGCTTGTCCGGCCAGCCTGAATCGGGGAAGGGGAGCCAGCGAATATACTCCGGTTCAAAGTCTGGCGTGGACGCCATCAGTTCCTGCATGGCCGTCTTGGCATCCTCCATTCTCTCGGCTCCGACAAGCGCATTGGCCTTCACCATATGGGCATACCAGTAGCCGGGGCGCCGCAGGATCGACTGATCGGCGTCGGCTATGGCCTCGCCATAATTTTCGAGCATCAGATTGGCCATCGCCCGTTCGCCAAGAATATAAAATAGCTGCTGGTCGTTCGGGCTCAGCCGGATGGCGATATCGATCGGTCCGATTGCCTTTTCAGGCTCGCCTGCAAAGAAAAAGGTTGCGCCGTAATGCGCATGCGCGAGCACCAGGCTGGGGTTGAGTTCGATCGCCCTTTCAAGAAGCGCCCGCGAGCGCAAGGGCTGCTTCAGCCATGTCTCGGCTATTCCGGCAAGCATGTGGCCGCGCGCATCGTCATAGTCGGCGATGATTGCCTTTTGCGCCATTTTGCGCACTTCGCGAATTTTCGCTTCGCTGCCGCGGGCAAACCATAAATTCCAGAGCCTGACCCAGGTCATCTGGATCAGCGCTTCGGGCGAGTTGGGCTCCAGCCGCAGCGCCTCTTCGAAATACGCTTCGGCCTGAACGAAATCTTCCTTGGTTAGCCGGTTCAGATGCCAGCGGCCGCGCCAGATCAGCTGATTGATGGAACCGCTCTGGGCGCTGCGCTGCGCGCGCGATTGCTCCCTGATATCAACCTGCGTTCCCAATGCGGTGGTAATTTCGGTGGTCAGCCGTTCCAGTGCATCCGCCTCATCGACCGCCGGCAGGTCGATTTTTTCAGACCAGATCGACTGGCCGCTGCGCATGTCGATCAGCATCGGCATCAGCGTCGCCTGCTCTCCGGTCTTTCTCAAGGTGCCTTCGACAATATATTGCGCGCCAAGCTGCTTGCCGGCCTCGTCGGCATCGACATGTCTCAGATCGTCTGCAAAGCTCGAGCTGCGCGCAATGACAGGCAACCACCGGAGCCGCGAAAGATGATTGATCAGATCCTCGCTCAAACCATGCGCAATTTGTTCGAGCAAGGGGTCTTCGCCGTGGGTTTGAAAGGGCAGCACGGCGATTGCCGGCTTCTCGGAAAATTCCCTGATGTCGATCTGGCTTGCAGGGGGCGGATATGGGGCGTCTCCGCTTTCGCTTCGCCCAGCCTCCATCCGCCCGCGGATCGCCGCCCTCTCTGCGCGCAGCCAGTCTTCAAAGGCTTCTTCGCCGGGAATATCCAGCCCTTCCAGGAACTCGTCGAGCGAATGCCCATTTTGTGTGCGGATATCGACATCCATCAGGTCTAGATCGAGCCACGCCCGGCCATTGTCGGATTCGAGCAGATCATATTCGGCGTTGGTCAGTTTTCTGAGATTGGACAGTTCCCGGCGCAGGCTGGCATTGGCCTGCTCCGGCGCTCTTGATCCCCACAATTTTTCCTGCAGCCAGCTGCGGCTGCGTTCCCCATTTTCCGCTGCAGCGAGCATCGCGAGCAGCGCCTGTCCGCGCTTGCTCCTGATTTCAATTCGCGACCCGTCAGGGCTTTCCAACCGGAACGGCCCCAACAATGCCAGTTTGAAGGCACTGCCATCTGGCAACATGGATTGTTGCTCCCCCGTTTGACTCCACGAATATCAGCTTGAATGTAAAATTCACGGGCTTTTTCACATTTTTTGGACGCCGCGCTCACATCGCCCCGACGCTGCCGACTTATTGCGTTTGGCATGCAAAGCGACACCCATCTTCAACAGATTTTCGATCAGCTGCTTCTCCAGGTGGAAACGGCAGGATTTGACGAAGCCATATTGCTGCTCGCCGGCACGCTCGATGGTGCATTGGCGGCGGGGATCGATACCGCCCGGCTGAACCGGCTGCTTCAGGCGCATCCGCTGGCGCGCTTCGTCAAGCTGCGCGGCAATGGAACGGCTCCTGAAGAACCGGGCTCCACCACCGCAGACAGGCTCCATTATGCCGTGTCCAGACTGTCGACAGAGCGCGGGCAGAGGCTGCGGGAAAAACTGACACTTTCGGTGATCGAAGAGGCCTCCAAATCGGGCAAGGCCATCTGCTTGATCGGTTCGCCGGGCCGGAAAGTAGAAGACTTTCTCGCCAAGGAGCCGCTTGCCGATCTGCATTGTGTAGCCGAGATAGCCGCGGCCGAGACGCTGGGGCGGAAATTCGACCGCATTCTCGCGCCTGCGCTGGCCGATGCGATGACACGCGACGAACTGCAAAAATTTGTCGGCCGCGCCGCCGCGCTGCTGGCGGCTTCGGGCTGCCTGACCCTGTCCAGCTTCGCGCCCAACCATCTCGGGATGGGCTGGAAGATCATCTGTGAAAAACAAACCGTTCAATGCCACCGCGACGATGCGCTCGCGCAGATCGCGGCAGCAGCCGGTCTTTCATTCGCGCAGTTCCATGACGCCAGCGGCAGCCTGGCCTGGAGCGAGATGCAGAAAAGACAGGCGGCATAGATCATGCTGGGAGGAAAAATCATGCAGGATAGCGACATGCTTGCGAGGATCGCGAAGGGGGACCGCGCGGCCTTTTCGGATTATTACCGCATTCACCAGAAGCGGCTCACCGCCTATGCGATGGCAATCCTGGCCGGCGACCGGGAGGCGGCCGAGGATGTTGTCGATGAGGCCTTTCTCGACCTGTGGAAGAATGCCGCCAAATATTCCGCGCGCGGCAATGCGGCGGGATGGATCAGGCGCGTCGTGCGCAACAAGGCGGTCGACTGGCTGCGCAAATTCGGCGATCAAAAAGTCGACTTGCAGGCGCAGTCCGGTCCGGTTGAAATCGACGAGAGCCCCGATCCCGAGCAGCAGGCTGCATCGCTCAGCGATGCCGAATGGCTGAAGACGGCATTGGCTCAGCTCAGCCTGCAGCACCGCGAGGTGGTCCAGCTCTTCTATTATGAGGAATTGCCGCTGTCGGATATTGCCGACATTCTGGGTTGCCCGGCCAACACCGTCAAAACCCGGCTGCATTATGCGCGCAAGAAGCTCTATGCACAGCACCACGAGATGGCGGTTTGACCCGGCTTGGTGTTGCTTTCGTTCAGCTTTGACCAAGCACGCGGGACAGCACGTCCTGCCAGCCGCGCAGGCGTTTTTCCCGCTCGGCCCCGGCCATTTCGCTGTCGAAATGCCTGACCTTGCCGCGCATTGCGGCCGTGTCTTCCAGCGCGGGATAGAGGCCGGCACCGACCGCCGCGAGCATGGCTGCGCCCAGCGCAGTCGTCTCGACAAACTCGGGGCGCTCCACTTTCAGACCCAGCATATCGGCAAGATCCTGCGCCAGCCAGTCATTCGCCACCATGCCGCCATCGACGCGCAGCTCGCCCCAATCCGCGCCATCGGCAGCGAAAGCGGTTTTCAGATCATGCGTCTGATGCGCCATCGCCTCCAGCGCGGCGCGCGCGATATGCGCCTTGCCGGTGGCAAATGTCAGGCCGTGGATCATTGCCGTTGCATCGGGCCGCCAATGCGGCGCGCCCAGCCCGGAAAGCGCGGGCACCAGATACACGCCGCCATTGTCCCCGGCCTGCCGGGCGAGCGGCTCGGTGTCTGCTGCCGCCTCGATCAGGCCGAGCTCGTCGCGCAGCCATTGCACCAGGCTGCCGGCAACGAAGATCGAGCCTTCCAGAGCATAGCGGCGCGCTCCGCCCAGCTGCCAGCAAATGGTCGATAGCAGCCGGTTCCTGGAGGTCGGCATTTCGCGTCCCGTCTGGGTGAGTACAAAGGCACCGGTGCCATAGGTCGCCTTGGTCTGGCCGGGTGCGAAGCAGCCCTGGCCGATGGTCGCGGCCTGCTGGTCGCCCGCCATGCCGGTGATCGCAATTGGCGCGCCGAACAGCTCCGCCTGCGTCATCCCGATCTCGCCTGCACAATCGACAATCTCCGGCAATATGCGGCGCGGAACATCGAACAGATCAAGCAAGCTATCGTCCCAGCCGCCGCTGCCGATTCCCATCAAGGCGGTGCGCGAGGCGTTGGTGGCATCGCTGACATGGACGCCGCCGGTCAGGCGAAAGACCAGGTAGCTCTCTATCGTTCCGGCCGCGAGATGCTCGCCCGCCTCTGCGAGCTGCGGCCAGTTTTTGAGCGCCCAGCCGATCTTGCTGCCGCTGAAATAGGGATCGAGGAGCAGGCCGGTTCTGGACTGGACATGGGCTTCGTGACCCGCGTCCTTCAGTCGCTGGCAATCGTCTGCCGTGCGCCTGTCCTGCCAGACGATGGCCGGAGCCAGCGGCTTGCCAGTGCGCCTGTCCCAGAACACGATCGTCTCGCGCTGGTTGGTGATGCCGATCCCGGCGATCTTTTCAGCGCCGCCTGCCTGATCGACCATGTCCTGCGCGCAGGAAAGCGTATGCCGCCAGATTTCTTCGGCATCATGTTCGACGAGGCCGGGTCCGGGATAATGCTGTGTCAGCGGTTTTTGCGCCGAGCCTGCAGGCTTGCCATCGGCTGAAAACAGCATCGCGCGGGTCGAGGTCGTGCCTTCGTCGATGACCAGAAGATATTCGCTGCTCATGGCCTCTCCTCCGCCTTGTTCATAACAATATGCGGGGCCACCGCAACGCTCCTATGGATTTCGCTTGCGATGGCCGCGGCCCACATTATCAACGCCTTGGTCGCCAAAAAAGGGTTCGGAATGGAAAAGCGCAAATATGATCTGCTGGTCGTTGGCGGCGGCATCAATGGCGTCGGCATTGCCCGCGACGCGGCCGGGCGCGGGCTCAAGGTGCTGCTCTGCGAGAAGGACGATCTTGCCAGCCACACCTCGTCTGCCAGCTCCAAGCTGATCCATGGCGGGCTGCGCTATCTGGAGCATTATGAATTCCGGCTAGTCCGCGAATCGCTGAAAGAGCGGGAGAGGCTGCTGCGGATTTCCCCGCATGTGGTTTGGCCGATGCGTATTGTCCTTCCGGTGCTAAAGGGGATGCGTCCTGCCTGGCTGCTGCGGCTGGGCCTGTTTCTCTATGACAATCTGGTCCGCCGTTCTGCGCTGCCGGGCACCCGAAAACTCAAGCTAAAGGCGGTGGGGCAGGGCAAGCCCCTGCAGGCAGGGCTCGTCACCGGTTTCGAATATTCCGATTGCTGGGCCGACGATGCGCGGCTCGTGGTGCTGAATGCGGTCGACGCGCAGCGGCGCGGGGCCGACATTCGCGCGCATACCGAATGCACCGCGTTGCAGCGCGGGGGAGATGGCTGGACCGCGAGCCTGAAGGCAGATGACGGCAGGGTGAGCACAGTCGAAGCGCGCGTGGTCGTCAATGCCGCCGGCCCCTGGGTCGACGAGGTGGCGGGGCGTGCGGGGCAGTTTAGCGAAGATGCCGGTGTCCGCCTTGTCAAGGGCAGCCATATCGTCACGCACCAGCTTTATGCAGGCGATCATGGCTATATTTTCCAATCGGCCGATGGCCGCGTGATCTTTGCGATGCCCTATGAGGGCCGCTTCACGCTCATCGGCACCACCGATGTCGAGTTGAAAGCGCCCGACGGCGCGGTCCAGATTTCCGATGCGGAAACGCGTTACCTGTGTGATGCGGTCAATAGCTATTTCGAAGAAGCGATTTCGCCGGGCGACGTGCTGTGGAGCTATGCCGGCATTCGCCCGCTTTTCGATGACAAGTCGTCTTCTGCCAGCGTCGTCACCCGCGACTATGTATTCGATCTCACCGGCGGCGACGGGGAGAAGGCAGCTTTATTGTCGATATATGGCGGTAAGCTCACCACTTTTCGCAAGCTGGCCGAGCATGCGATAGAGAAATTGAGGTCATTCTATCCCGATTTGGGCGAGAGCTGGACCCACCATGCTCCGCTGCCAGGCGGCGACTTCCCCTTCGAGGAACGATCGGCTGAAATCATGAATTTTCAGCGCGATTATCCCTGGCTCGATGCCAACTGCGCGGCCCGCCTGTTCGAATCCTATGGCACACTGGCGCGAAGCATATTGGGAGATGCCAGGTCGACCAGCGAGCTAGGCGAGGATTTTGGCGGTGGCCTTTATGAAGCAGAAGTCCGCTATCTTGTGGAGAGTGAGTTTGCGCGCTGCGCCGAGGATATCCTGTGGCGGCGCTCCAAGCTGGGGCTGCATCTGGACGGGGAACAGGCCGCTGCGCTCGAAGCCTGGATGAGCACGCACAGCCAGAAATAGTTGCATTATGGAACCAGAAATGCCATATGGTCTAATATTGCAACCAAATAGGCTAGGCGATGAAAACCAAATCATTTTCGGATATGCAATGTTCGATTGCGCGGACGCTGGAACATGTCGGTTCCTGGTGGTCGCTGCTGATCATCCGTGATGTGATGATGGGCGCGCACCGCTTCAAGCATTTTGAAAAATCGCTCGGCATTGCCAAGAACACGCTGACCACGCGGCTCGCGCAGCTCGTTGAAGGCGGCATATTGGAGAAGGTGCCTGCCGCCGATGGCTCCGCTTTCGACGAATATGTGCTCACCGAACGGGGCCGGGAGCTGGCACCGGTGATGATCGCGCTGTCACAATGGGGCGACAAATGGGTGGCTCATGAAGATGGCCCATCGACTGAAATTATCGACGGTACAACCGGCAAGAGGCTTCCCCGTGTCTGGCCGCGCCGTGAGAATGGCGAGATGATGCCGCTCAGCGAAGTCAGTATGCGCAAAGCCGACCACGCACCGCCAAAGAATTGGGCGAAAGAACAGGAGTAGATCATGTTCGCAAAAATCTATCTGGGTCTGAATGCCGTTGTGATCGGCCTGATCGGCCTTGGTTATCTCCATGATCCCAACCTGCTTCTCGCCCGCTACGGCCTGGAAACCGGTAGCGTCGGCATGGATAATATGCTCCGCGCCACCTATGGCGGCGTGTCGCTGGGGCTGGCGGCACTTTTCCTGATGGGCATGCTGAAACCAGCCCGCCGCCGCGATGCTGTGGGACTGGTAATAATCATTATGGGGAGCTTTGCCATTGGCCGGATAGCGAGCATGGCGCTGGCCGGCACCCCGCCCACTTCGATCATGGGGCTGTTCTATTATGAGGTCGTAATGACGCTGATCGGGTTGTTTCTTTATATACGTGAAGGCAGCCCTTCAGCCGTATCAGCGGGTTAGTCTCACCAATTTTCCTTGAACGGGCGCAGGTCAAGCTCATGCGTCCAGGCCGAGCGATGCTGCGTATGGACATGCCAGAAGGCTTCGGCGATTGCCTCGGGTTTCAAGGCACCGTCCTCGCCCATTTGGTCGAGATATTCGCCAAAGCGGTTGCGCACCATTTCGCCATCGATCACACCGTCGATCACAAAATGGGCGACATGCACACCGTCCGGCCCATAGGTGCGGGCGAGTGACTGGGCGAGCATGCGAAGGCCCGCCTTCATCATGGCGAAATGCGCGAAATTGGGTTTGCCGCGCATCGAACCCGACGCGCCGGTGAAGAACAGGCTGCCCTGGCCCTGCTGCTTGAGCAGCGGGATGGCGCGCTTGGCGGTCAAGAAGGCGGCGAAGCAGCCGACCCGCCAGAAATTTTCAACTGTCTCCGCATCGAGATCCTCAAACGGGATGATTGCATTATTTCCCGCATTGTAGAGCACGGCGGCAATCGGCCCGCGATCCGCCGCGAGCGCGAACAGCGCATCCTGATCGGCTTCCGACGTGACATCCACACGCACAGCCTCGGCCGAGCCGCCGCTTGCTGTGATCTCCTCGGCAATTGTCTGGACCTTTTCTTCGGTGCGGCCGGCGATAATCGCATGCAGGCCCTGTTCGGCAAATTTCCGCGCTAACGCGCCGCCGACGCCATCGGACGCGCCAGCGCCGACTATAATCGCCGAATCAGGCATTTTCGGCGGCCTGTTTCGCTTCATGCGCGGTGAACCAGGCTTCTTCCTCGCCGGGTTCGGGCATGATGTCGCCGCCCTCCATTACCCAGCTGGCCGGCGTATCGCGGATCACGACCTGGATGTCATCCAGCTGCAGCCCGGCATGTTCATGGATCGACTGACGCATTTCTTCGATGATCTGTGCCTTCTGTTCATCATTGCGTCCCGCGCGGATGCTGCCGAGCAGGAAGGCCGATTTATCATCGAGCGGCATATGCGGGGCGTCTTCCACGAAAAAGGCATGGACAAAGGCAGGCGGCGCATCGGTAACATCGCAATGGATGCGGGTGATGTCTGCTGCAATTTTCTTCTTTGCGGCATCATCGATCACGCCTTGGGCGGCGTTGGTCATATAGAGGGGCATGGGCTTCTCCTGTTGATTTACCGAGTTCAGGCAGGGTCGTTGATGACGCCGACAATCTCATCGAGCGTGCAGCCGGTTTCTCCGGCCCAAAGGTCGCACAATTCCTGGAGCATCTCGATGCGCGCGGATTGCTCGACCGGTTCACCCGGCGCCAGCGAAACGATCGACGAGGTCGAAGGCTTGTTGGCGGTGTAGCCGCTGCCGGGCGGGATTTCGACCCAGCCAATCTCGGCGGCGGAGCCGAATTTTTCCTGAGTAAATTTGTCGAGGCCTGCGCGCAGCGCGGCTTGTATTTCGCCTGAAATCTGTCCCGCCTGCACGATGCAATTGCATGTCGTCATGATGCCTTTCTCCTTCCTGCTGGGATTCTCGCTCTAACATAGTTGCAATATGAGACCAAGTACGGTATCTGGTCCTATATTGCAACTAAATTCGCATATCACTTTCGAGCGAGGGAGAATTGCTCATGAACGTCACTATTCACGGAACCATCATGTCGCCCTGGGTGCGGCGGCTCTTGGCCTGCTGCGAGGAGAAGGGCGTCAGCTATGACATTGTCAATGTGGTTCCGCTTGGCGAACCCGATCCGGAATTTCTGAAGATCAGCCCGCTCGGCAAGGTGCCGGTGATGGAGGTGAACGGAAAATTCCTTCCCGATTCGCTGGCTGGCTGCGCCTATATAGAAAGCGAAGTCGCCGACCCTCCGCTCTTCCCTAACGACAGTTGGGAGCTGGGCTGGATGTATTGGCTGTGCGATTTTCTGGGCACTGGCGTGTTCTCCAAGGTAGAGGCACCGCTTTTTATCAACAAATTCGTCAATCCGATATTGCTGCAAACCGATGTTGACGAAGCCGCGATCGCGCAGGCAATTGAAGAAATGCCGAGGCATTTTGATTATCTTGAAGAGCAGCTTGGAGGCGGCAAGGAGTTTCTGCTTGGCGATGTCATTAGTCTGGCTGATCTCACCGCAGGCAGTATTTTCGTCAATTTCCGCCATGCTGGCGAAACCGTCGATCCGAACCAATGGCCGTCGCTCTCTGCCTATGTTGAGCGCATGCACACCCGGCCGTCCTTCGCCCGGCTGATCGAGCGGGAGAAAAAGGCCGTTGGTGCAGTATCGCCGATGTTTGCTGGTTAGGCCGTCCAAGTAGATTCATCGGCGTTTTGAATGTCCATAACGCTCCGTGTGGCGATTTGTCATACAATTCATGTTGCTGGTAAGGATCTGGTTGCGCGCGCTCTCCCCTGCTGCAATATTTGAAGCTTGCCATATTGTCTCCGCCAACAGATAGTTCCGCGCTATCGAGGGATTTGGTTTGGACCAGGCGCAGCTCACTATAACCATTCTCAGCTGTCTGTTTTTCATGGCGCTGGTCGCCGCGATCAGCTGGTGGAAAACGCGCGGGACGGTGGACAGCAGGGAAGGCTATTTTCTCGCTGGGCGCGGTTTGGGTGCGACCTTTATCGCCGGGTCGCTGCTGCTGACCAACCTCTCGGCCGAACAGCTGATCGGGCTGAACGGTTCGGCCTATGGCTTCAACCTGTCGAGCATGGCCTGGGAAGTAACGGCGGCAGTGGCGACCATCGCCATGGCCTTCATCTTCCTGCCGCGCTATCTGGCCGGAGCCTTCACAACGCTGCCGGAATTTTTGAACGACCGGTTCGACCCGACCGTGCGGCGGATGTCGGTTGTACTGTTCATGCTTGGCTACGGCCTCGTGACTATTCCCTCGGTTCTCTATTCGGGTTCGGTCGCAGTGCTGCAGCTGTTCGATGTGCCTCAGCTGACCGGCCTTGCCTATTTCCCGGCGCTGGTGATGACGGTGATCACCATCGGCGTGGTTGGCTCTATCTATGCCGTGTTTGGCGGGCTGAAGGCGGTTGCGGTGTCGGACACGATCAACGGCATCGGCCTGCTGATCATCGGCATATTGGTGCCGGTGCTGGGGATCATCGCGCTGGGACAGGGCGAATTCGGATCGGGGATGGAGCGGCTGGTCAGCGATCATCCGGAAAAGCTCAACGCCATTGGCGGAGCGGATGATCCGACGCCCTTCGGCACCATCTTCACCGGCATGATCTTCGCCAATCTCTTCTACTGGTGCACCAATCAATATGTGATCCAGCGGACGCTTGGTGCGGCGTCGCTGGCCGAGGGGCAGAAGGGCGTGCTCTTTTCCGGCTTCTTCAAGGTGCTGGTGCCATTCCTGATGATGATCCCCGGGGTAATCGCCTTTCACCTCTATGGTCCCGGCCTCGATACCATAGATCAGGCCTATCCGCGCCTGATCAAGGACGTTTTGCCAATCTACCTGTCCGGGTTTTTCCTCGCGGTGTTGCTTGGCGCGGTGTTCAGCTCGTTCAACTCGCTGCTCAATAGCGCTGCGACGCTCTTCAGTCTGGACGTCTATGCCCCTGCGCGTAAGGGCAAGGCCAGCGATGCCGAACTGGTCCGCGTGGCGAAGATCGCCAGTATCATTATCGCGCTCTTTTCATTTGTTGTCGCGCCCTTGCTCTATTTTGCCGAGGCCGGGCTGTGGCAGGTGATCCGCATCTTCACCGGCTTCTATAATATCCCGACCGTGGTGATCGTAATCGTCGGCCTTTTCACCACGCGGGTGCCGGCGCTGGGGGCGAAGCTGGTGATTGTCTTTCATGCCATCGCCTATGGTCTGTTGCGTTTTGTTTTCGACGAGGCGGTGACGCTGCATTTCCTGCATCAATATGCGATCCTGTTTGTGATCGAGGTAGGTATCATGCTTGCCACCGGCTGGCTAAGGCCGCGCGATACGGCATGGCGATTCACACCCAATGAGCAGGTGGATATGACCCCCTGGCGCTATGCGCGACCACTGGCGATCACCCTGTTCAGCTGCGTGGTCGGGCTATATCTGCTCTTCTCGCCCATCGGGCTGGCGGGGACGATGGGTTCGCTTTTCTATGCGCTGATCGGGCTGCTCTTGCTTGCCAATGTCGGCATCTGGTGGCGCGCCCGGGTTACTGGATAAGGGAGGCGAGTACCCGCCTTTTACCTTCAAATGGCCGCCGGCCATGCATCACCAGGAAATTGTCGACCAGCGCAACCTCACCCGCCTGCCATTCCAGATCATAGCTGAGTTCGTCGGACAGCCGGATAGCGGTTTCCATATCGGCCGGCGTGATCAGCGTGCCATCGCCAAAAGCAATTGACTTGGAGGCGGTATTGCGGGTGTCGGACCAGCCGCGAAAAGCGGCGATCAGCTGGTTAAAAAAGCTCCGCCGCCCGTCCGGCATAGCGCGCACGGCATCGAGCACCGGCGTGGTCACGCGCAGGCTCTCGTCTTCCTGCCACTGCCAGTCATAACCGAGAGCCGAGAGCCGTTGCTCGGCACCGGATTTCTCGTCCACACTCAACGTGCTGCGCCAGCTGCGCCCCTGACCCGATCCGGGATCGTCTTCGGCGGGCATGGTGTTGGTATAGCGGACGCCTGCTTCAGCAAATCTCGCCACCAGTTGCGGTTCCTTCTTCCGCAACTGCTCCAGCAGGATATCCGACCGACACAGCGGCGTCGCGCCGCCTTTCTCTGGTGCGATTTCGCAATAGAAAAACAGCTTCGAGGGGTAGATCGGCGTCTGCGCCATTTCATGGTGGAGATAGATGCTGGTCGAAGGCGGCGCCTCATTGGCGGTGAAGATGCGGTCGGTGACATTGACCCGGACCGCGTTGGACAGCGATTCCGCATAGGTGAAATTGGGCTCGCCATAGGCCTCGACCGCCGTATCAAACTCTTCTGCGGTTGGCACATCGAAACCGCCAAACAGAACAGCGCCGCTTTCCGCCAGCGCCTCGTCAATCCGGGCCTTGCTCGCCGCAAGATATGCCGCAAGATCGCCGGAACCGGTAACAATAGCGGGAAAGGGAGCGGATTCGGGCATTATGTCAGTCATAGATTGGGTGGAAGGTATTGAACGCCGCTTCGGTGAAGACTCCGGGATCGTTGAACCGGCGATTGGCGTTGAGCGCCGAGATGGCGTTCATCTCATCTTTGCTGAGCGTGAAATCGGTGATCGCCAGATTCTCGCGCATGCGCTCGGGCTTCGTCGTCTTGGGAATGATCGATGTGCCGCGCTGGATGCCCCAGCGCAGAACGATCTGGGCAGGCGTTTTGCCATGCGCCTCGGCGGCGGCGATCACGGCGGGCTCGGTCAGCACGCTGTCACCCGCACCCGCCATATCCAGCTCGACATAAGATAGCGCGCCAAGCGGCGAGAAGGCGGTGACATGAATGCCATAATCACCCGCCAGCCGGATCAGCTTGTCCTGCGTCAGATAGGGATGTGCTTCGATCTGCAACGCATAAGGTGTGATCCTGGCATAACGCATCAGGTCATGGAGCAACGCGCTGTTATAGTTGCACACGCCGATCCGCATTGTCAGGCCCTTGTCGACCAGTTCCTCCATCGCCGCCCAGGTTTCATGGAGCGGCACCTGCGCCGGTTTCATCGCCGGACTTTCGGCATCGGGATCGAACAGCCATTCCGGCGGATAGCGTTCCTCGAATGGCACGAATTCCAGCGCGATCGGGAAATGGATCAGATAAAGATCAAATTGCTCCAGCCCGAGATCATCGAGCGATTTCCGGCAGGCCGCCTCGACATGTTCCGGCGCATGATAGGTGTTCCAGAGTTTTGACGTAATCCACAATTCCTCGCGGGTGCAAAGACCCTGTTCCATCGCTTTGGCGAGCCCTTCGCCGACTGACGCTTCGTTTGCATAGTCGGCGGCACAGTCAAAATGGCGATAACCCGCCTTGACCGCCTCAATCAGCGTGCCGGCACAATCTTCCGGCGCGACTTTCCAGAAGCCAAAGCCTATTTGGGGGATGTCCTGCAGCAAATGTCTCTCCGTCAGCTGGTGAAATCGAGTTCGACCGGTTGCCCCGTGTCAATGGATTGATGCGCGGCTGCTCCCATGGCGACGGCGCGCAGCCCGTCTCGTGCCGTTACCTTGGCCTGACCGCCATTGACAAGCGCCGCATGAAAATCGCGTAACTGGAAATAGGTGGCACCATGATGGTCGCCAGCGGCGAGCGCGTCCTTGGGCGTATCTACTGCCTCGACAAACGGCCCGCTCCGGTCGCGCGGCGACCAGGTGACCTTACCTGCAGGAATCTGCACTTCCAGCTTGCCCTGGGGCCCCAGCGCGTAAATATCCTCCTGCTGCTCCGATCCTTCGGCAAACATGCACAGGTCGAGCACCGCCCGCGCGCCGCCAGCAAAATCGATCAGGACATAGGCATTGTCGAGGATGTCGGGGGTCTCACCATCATAGCTCTCATCGAGATGGTTCACGTCCTGCCCGCCGCTGGCAAAGACGCGCACTGGCTCATCCTGTAAAATATGCCGCATCAGGTCAAAAAAATGGCAGCATTTCTCGACCAAAGTTCCGCCGGTATTGCGGCTAAACCGGTTCCAGTCGCCAACTTTTGGAAGGAAAGGAAAGCGGTGCTCGCGTATCGAAAGCATCTTCACCAGCCCGGTCTCACCGCCATGCACCCGCTCGATAAAGCGCGCAACCGGCGGCATATAGCGATATTCCATGTCCACCCAAAAGAGCGGCGCGTAATCGGACTGGAGCTTCGCCAAGGCTTCAGCATCCGCAACCGTCGTGCACATCGGTTTTTCGAGTAATATCGCTTTGTGCTGTTCCATCGCCCGCTGAACGACCTCAAAATGTGTGTGGTTTGGCGAAGCAATGATTATCGCATCCGCCTCCTGGCTTTTTAACAAGTCTGAATTGTCGGCATAAAGGGTAATGGACTGGCCCAGATCTTCCGCCAATGTGGCTGCCGCCTCGCGTGAACCGGTGTTGGAATCGGCGATAGCAACCAGCTCAGCACCGTCCACCAGTGCCAGATTGCGCATATGCTCGCGCCCCATCATGCCGCAGCCCAAAATGGCATATGTGCGCCTGTTCGGCATGGCGGCGTTCATGCGGATAGCTTCTGTTGTTGACGAGGTTTCATAGAATGGCTGCCCCATTTGAGATATGGCAGCGAAACATTTGTGCGGCAGAGCCATCAGGACCGCGATAATTTGCTGCGACGAATTCACCTATGTCATCGACCCGGTCTTCATGCATGAGCGCAATCACGCAGCCGCCAAATCCCGCCCCCGTCAGCCGAATGCCGCCATCAGCGCCAAGTTCCATTGCCACCATTTCAACCAGCCGGTCGATGGCGGGCAGGCTGACCTCGAAATCATCGCGCAGCGAGGCGTGCGAAGCCGTCATCAAAGCTGCCATGGTCTTCATATCCGCCCTGGCAATCGCATCGACCGCTTCCAGCACCCGCGCATTTTCCGTCACGACATGACGTGCGCGGCGAAAAACGCGATCATCCAGACCGCCCCTTGCCGAATTTAGCTGTTCCTCCGAGGCATCGCGAAGCGCGGGCATACCATAATGCACCGCCGCGGCCTCGCATTCGGCGCGCCGATCATTGAAGGCGCTCGATACCAATTCGCGCTGGATGCCAGAATGGATCACCAGTACCGCCCAGTCCTTTGGCAGCGCAATGTCCTGTGTCTTCAGCGTCCGGCAGTCGATCAGGAGGCCGCATCCCTCTTTGCCTTTCGCCGAAGCGAGCTGGTCCATGATACCGCAGGCGGTCCCGACAAAATCATTCTCCGACTGTTTTGCGATTTGAGCAATATCTGTGGAGGAAATGTCGGTTATTCCATGATATTCCGTCAAGGCCCGTGCCATAGCGACATTGACCGAGGCCGAGGAGGAGAGACCTGCGCCCTGCGGAACATTGCCGCCAATTGCCATGGCAACGCCGCCTGGAGCATAACCTCGTTGGTGCAGGCTTGCCGCCACGCCGCGAACATGGTTTTTCCATTCATCCTGCTGGTGGGCAAAGGGCGCAGCCGGATCAAATTGGTCACGCCCGTCACTATAGTCGCAGGCCACCGCACATATGTCCGGTCCGGTCGACGCGCCGATGGCGACAATGGTCCCGTAATTGATGGCCGCAGGAAGCACATGGCAGTCATTATAATCGCAATGCTCCCCGATCAGATTGGCCCGGCCGGGGGCCGCAACAAGGAGTTCGGGCGAAACACCGAAACTGGCCTCGAAGGATGCAACCACACGCTGCTTCAATTTTTGACGCTGATTATCGGTCATGACGCCTGGCGATAGTGAATGTCCGGCACGCTCCTCAACATTTCTGCCGCCTGCTCCGGCAGCAAGTCGCGTTGCGGCTCCGCGAGCATTTCATATCCGACCATGAATTTACGCACACTGGCAGAGCGCAGCAGCGGCGGATAGAAATGGGCATGCAGCTGCCAGTGCCGGGTTTCCGATTGTCCGAAAGGCGCGCCATGCCACCCCATGGAGTAAGGGAAGCTGCACTGGAACAGATTGTCATAGCGCGTGGTCAGCGCGCCGAGGATTTCAGCCAGCGATTTTCGCTGGCCGTGATCCAGATCAGGCATCCGGGCGATAGCGAAGCGCGGCAGCAGCAAGGTTTCAAACGGCCAGCTTGCCCACCAGGGCACAATCGCGGCCCAGTCTGCATTGTTCACAACGATGCGCTCGGCCTTGGCGATCTCCTGCTCGACCAGATCAAGCAGCATGGACGATCCCTGCTCTGCAAAATAGGCCGCCTGGGTCTCCTCCTCGATTTGGAGTATGTCAGGGATATGGGCGGTAGCCCAGATTTGCCCATGCGGATGCGGGTTGGAGCATCCCATCATCGCGCCCTTATTCTCGAAAATCTGCACATTACGATAGCGCTGTCCCAGTTTTTCGGTTTCTGCACACCAGGCGTCAACCACCGCCAGCCGCTGCGTATCGTTCAACTCGGGCAGGGTTTTGCCGTGATCGGGCGAAAAGCAGATCACATGACATTCACCTGCAGCCGGCTCGCTTTGGAACAGCGGGTCATTTTGCGTTGCGGTTTCCTCGCTTTCCGGCAGCAGCGCGGGGAAATCATTGGCGAAGACATAAACGCCTTCATAATCTGGATTGGTTTCGCCCGATGCCCGCTTGTTGCCCGGACAAAGATAGCATTCCGGATCATAGGAAGGCGGCGAAGGATCGGGCTCCCGCTCTTCCCCCTGCCAGGGACGGCGCAGCCGGTGCGGAGACAGCAGCACCCATTTGCCGCCCAGAGGGTCATAGCGCCGGTGAGGCCGGTCTTCGTTCATCTGGCCGCTGAATCTTCTTGGCCGCGAACCAGCGAGAGGCCAATGAAGCTTGCGCGCTCGCCAAAGATTAGCCGGTTGCCGATCAGCGCCGCCAACACCGAAGTCACAAGGGTGATTACCATGAAATCGATATAATGCAGCGTGATAATTCCGGCTGGTTCGAGCTGGAATGTATAAAGCCCGTAAAGCACCACGCCCCAGATCACGCCGCAAATTGCCGCGGGCGCGCAAACACCCCGGAACAGCAATCCGGCAATGAAGGCAGACAGGATCGGCATGGATAACAGGCCATTGAGCTGTTGCAGCAGATTGATGATGCTGTCGGCATTCTGGTAAAGCGGAACCAGCATCACCGAGGTTACCGCGAGCAATACCGACATCACCGCGGCCAGTTTCCAGTGATCTTTTACCTCGCCGATAAACTGGTCGTGGAAATCGACCGAATAGAGCGCGACCGAACTGTTGAGCACGGCGCTGAATGTCGTGATAACGGCGGCGGCCACCATCGCGGCAAATGCGCCGGACAGCCAGCCAGGCAATATTTCCGCCACCAGCCGGCCATAGGCCGCATCACCGACATCGCCGAACAGCTTGTAGGCCACGATACCCGGAATCACGACGATGGCAGGCACGATCAATATGCGGATGGTTGCGGCTGCCAGGACGCCCTTTTGAGCCTCGCGCACGGTCGGTGCCGCCATCGCTTTCTGGGTGATATTCTGATTGGTGGACCAGTAGAATATCTGGATGAAGATCATCCCGGTGAACAGCGTATGGAAGGGGATGGGCGAATCCGGTGCGCCGATCATTGTCAGCCGTTCGGCGGGCATGTCTGTGACGATGTCGAAATCGACTGCGGCAAGCGCAAGAAACACGATCAGCAGCGCCAACCCCAAAATACCGATCCCGGAAAATGTGTCCATTACTGCGACGGCGCGCAGCCCGCCGAAAATCGTATAGGCAGCTGAAATCGCTGCCAAAATCGCAGCAAAGAACAGGATCGGCATGGTCCCGCCAAACAGCGACTGCAGGAACAGGCCGCCCGAATAGAGCGCCGCAGGCAGGTAAATCAGGATATTGCCAAACAGGAAAAGCGCCGAAATCAGAGTGCGGATCGAACGGCCCCGATAGCGCTTTTCCAGAAGCTCGGTCACGGTGGTGCAATTATTGCGGTAATAGACCGGCACAAACACAAAGGCGAGGATCAGCAAACCGAAAAACCCGCAAATCTCCCACCAGGCTAGCAGCGCCATCTGGTTGCCATTCATCCCGACCAGTTGATCGGTGGAAAGATTGGTCAGCGTGATGGCGCCCGCGACAAATATCCAGCTGAGGCCGCCTCCGGCCAGAAACACATCCTTGCCCGAGCCATCATGATCCTTGGCCTGACGCACTTTCCACCATGTGAGTACACCGATCAGTGCCAGCAGCGCGATGCAGACAGCAATCTGTATCCCGCTTGCCGTGGGCAGGTTTTCCAGCAAGCTATTCTCCCCGCATCTCCATTGGTTCCGCTGCAATCACTAGGCCAGCATGCAGATATTGCAAAGAAGCATTTGACTCTTTTGATGCTTCCCCGCTTATCCTTGCCGGGATGGCACAGCGCTTCGCACCTGTTCGGCTCGACAGCGCCGGCACCACGCTGCTTCTGGCGGCAGTTGGCGATACCGTCGACCTGATCTATGCCGGATCGGCTTTGCCCGCGCGTGAAGATGCAATTGCTGTCCACACCGCGAGCCAGCATGGCAAACATGAAAATCAGCCCGACATGCCCTTGCCTCCTGGCCTCTTGCCCCAAACGCGCGATGGCTATGCCGGGCCACCCGCTTTGCGGCTTGCCAGGGCTGGCGAGAGGATGGCTACGCGGTTTCAGCTCGATGGGCTTGAAAGCGACGATCACCAAATCTGCGCCCGTTGGAACGACCCGAAAAATGCCCTTGTTCTGGAATGCACATGGCGCATGAGCGACGAAGGCATGGTCCGCAGCCGCTATCGTCTGTTCAATGATGGCAAGCAGCCGATCCGGATAGAGCAGTTCCCGTCGCTGGTCCTGCCGCTGCCGGCTGTCTATGACCGGGTAACGGCCTTCCCGGGCCGATGGGCGCGGGAAATGTCGGAGGAAACGCAGGCCATCGGTCGCGGATCAACCGTCTTCCGGTCGCGGGGCGGCAAGCCCGGATATGCTGGTGGAAACTGGCTGGTTTTCGGCAGTGAGAATGACAAAGAATGCATTGGCTACCATCTCGCATGGAGCGGGGACCATTACAGCGCTGTCCAGCGGGACGAGGATGGCCGCGTGCTTTTTGTGGGCGGTGTTTCGCCGGAAGCTTTGGGCTTCGAGCTCGCTCCCGGCGAAGAGTATTCAAGCCCCGAAGCCTGCTTTGCCTGGGGCCTGGACCAGGACGATGTTACCTGCAACTTTCACAGCCATGTGCGAGATTCCGTGCTCCCCGAGAGGAGCGGTTGGCCGCCGCGCAAGGTCCATCTCAACAGTTGGGAAGCGCTCGGATTTGATCTCGGAGAGAGCCAGTTGATCCAGTTGGCGAGGGACGCCGCAGAGCTTGGCGTCGAACGCTTTGTTCTCGACGACGGCTGGTTTTTGGGGCGGCGCAATGACTGCGCTGGCCTGGGCGATTGGGAGGTTGATCCCGGTATCTTTCCTGAGGGTCTGAAACCGTTGATCGATCATGTCGGATCGCTCGGTATGGATTTTGGGCTGTGGGTCGAACCGGAAATGGTTTCGCCAGACAGCGATCTTTACCGGGCCCATCCGGGCTGGTGTTTGCATGATGATGCGATCAACCGTCCCACCGAGCGCAATCAACTTGTGCTCGATCTCAGCCGCGCCGAAGTTCGCGATCATATCTTTGACGCGCTCGACCGTTTGCTTGCTGGTCACGATATCGCCTATCTGAAATGGGATCATAACCGGCGGCTATTTCCAATGGAAGGCGCGCAAGGGTCAGCGCCGACCGCGCAAACCGAGGGCTTTTACGATCTGCTGGATCGCCTGAGGGCCGCCCACCCGCATGTTGAGATAGAAAGTTGTTCCAGCGGCGGCGGGCGCGTGGATTTGGAGCTGCTTGGGCGCTGCCACCGTGTCTGGCCGAGCGACAATAATGATCCGATAGAGCGCATTCGCATCATGACCGGCTGGAGCCGTTTTCTGCCGCTGGAGGTGCTGGGCAACCATGTCGGCCCGTCACCCAATCCGGTCACCGGCAGGAAGACCGATATGGATTTCCGCTGCAAGGTCGCGCTGTTCGGTCATTTCGGCGTGGAGGCCAATCCGGCGGAGATGAGCGAACAGGAGCGCGATAATCTGCGCGCGCATATCGCGCTTTACAAGGCGTGGCGCGCATTGCTTCATCGCGGCGATTATTATCGGCTGGACAGTTTCGATCACGGCATCTTTGCGCACATGGTTGCGGACGGTGACCGCGGCATCGCCATGGCCGCGCAAACAGGGTTTGGCGAGGCTTTCAACGCCTGGCCCATCCGTCTCAAGGGGCTGGAGCCGGACAAGCTGTACCGGGTGACGCTTCCCAAACCCTGGCCCAGGAAGGCGCAAAACCATCTTCCCAACAAGAGCCAATGGCAGGAAGGGCTGAAATTGAGCGGCAGGGCATTAATGCGGCAGGGCTTGGCGCTGCCGCTCACCCATCCCGAAACCGCCTGGCTGATCGCGCTTGAGAAGGTAAAAGCATGAAGCTCGGCTGCTGCTACTATCCCGAACATTGGCCGGAGGAGCTGTGGGTAGAAGATGCGCGGCGCATGGCCGACATGGGCCTGTCGCAGGCGCGGATTGGCGAATTTACGTGGAGCCGGCTGGAGCCGGAGCCAGGCCGGTATGACTGGGCTTGGCTCGACCGCGCGATCTCTATCCTGGGCGATGCAGGTCTGTCTGTCATTCTGGGCACGCCAACCGCAACCCCGCCCAAATGGCTGGTGGATCAGATGCCCGATATCGTCGCGGTCGATGCCGATGGCCGCCCGCGCAAATATGGCTCGCGGCGGCATTATTGTTTTTCGCATCCGGACTATCGCAAAGAGTGCGCGCGTATCGTTACCGCTCTGGCAGAACGCTATGGCAACCATCCGGCGGTGACCGGATGGCAGACCGATAATGAATATGGCTGCCACGAGACAACGGTCAGCTATTCGCAAGCCGCTGCTGACGCATTTCGCAAATGGCTGGCCGCGAAATATGACGACGTCGACGCGCTCAACACGGCCTGGGGCAATGTTTTCTGGTCGATGGAATATCGTTCTTTTGACGAAGTTGATCCGCCCAATTTGACGGTCACCGAACCCAATCCGGCGCATATGCTCGACTATCGCCGCTTTGCCTCCGATGAGGTGGTGCGCTTCAACCGGCTACAGGTGGACATATTGCGCGCCCATTCGCCGGGACGCGACATCATGCATAATTTCATGGGTTTTGTGACCGATTTCGATCATCATGATGTCGGTGCCGATCTCGATATCGCCAGCTGGGACAGCTATCCGCTCGGTTTCCTGGAACAATATTGGTTCAGCGAAGAGGACAAGCTCCGCTATGCGCGGCAGGGGCATCCCGACATTGCCGCCTTTCACCATGATCTATACCGCGGCTGCTGCAAGCATGGCCGGTGGGGCGTGATGGAGCAGCAGCCGGGTCCGGTAAACTGGGCCCGCTGGAACCCTGCGCCGCTGCCCGGCATGGTGCATCTTTGGACGCTGGAGGCCGCCGCGCATGGAGCAGAATTCTGTTCCTATTTCCGCTGGCGGCAGGTGCCCTTCGCGCAGGAGCAGATGCACGCCGGGCTTTTGAGGCCGGACGGTGAAATTGCACCGGGCGGCGAAGAGGCGGTACGCGCTGCAGAGGATTTGGCAAGGCTTGATTTGCCCGAAACACCGGCGCAGGCCCCGGTGGCGCTGCTGTTTTCCTATGAGGCGGACTGGCTTTTTCAGACCCAGCCGCAGGGGAAGGATTTTCGCTATGTCGAGCTTGTTTTCGAGATGTACAGCGCGCTGCGGCAACTGGGCCTCAACATCGATATCGTTGCGCCCCATGCCCGGCTCGATGGCTACAAGATGGTCATCGCGCCAAGTCTGCCGGTCCTTTCCCAAGAGCTGATTGATCATTTGGCTGCGCTCGATCTGCCCGTTCTTTTTGGCCCGCGCAGCGGCAGCAAGACTGCGGATTTCCAGATCCCGCCGGAGCTAGGGCCGGGGCCCCTGCAGAAAGTCCTGCCGGTCAAGGTTGGCCGCGTGGAAAGCCTGCGGCCGGGACTGGAAGAAGTTTTTGAGGGCAGTGCTGTTGGCCGATGGAAGGAAGACATCGAAACTGACCTGCTGCCTGAGCTGTCGCTCGAATCGGGCGATGGCGCGCTCTATCAGCAAGGAGATTTCCGTTACCTGGCGGTCTGGCCTTCGGCAAAGATGGCGAAGCAAATCTTTGCTACGATGGCCAGTGAGGCCGAGCTGACTGTCCATAATCTGCCGCGGGATTTGCGCCTGCGGCGAGCGGGTGGCTATGTCTTTGCCTGCAACTATGGCCCGGGCAATCTGTCGCTTGCCGGATTGGATGGCCTGCCGAAGAACGCAGAGTTTCTGATTGGCACCAGCGAGATGAAACCGGCCTCCTCTGCAGTCTGGCAAAAGCCCGGCGAGGAAGCGCCCCAATAAGCATAGGCATGCCAATAGTTGCAATTCGCAACCCGACTGGACATCTCCGGCCATTGTTATAGAATCTGCCACGAGCCGGGAGAGAATTTATGAGCATCACCATGACCGTCAATGGCAAGCAGGCGGAGGTTGATGTCGATCCCGCCACGCCCATCCTCTGGGTCGTGCGCGAACAGCTGGAAATGTCAGGCACCAAATTTGGCTGCGGGATCGCGCAATGCGGTGCCTGCACGGTGCATCTTGATGGTAAGCCGGTACGATCCTGCTCGACGCCCGTTTCGGAGGCCGATGGCAAGGCCGTCACGACGATCGAGGGGCTGGCCGGTGAGGATGGCACACTCAGCAAATTGCAGCAGGCCTGGATCAGCGAACAGGTTCCGCAATGCGGATATTGCCAGTCCGGGCAGCTGATGTCGGCGGCGGCGCTGCTGAAACGCAATCCCAATCCCAGCGATGAGCAGATCAATGCGGCGATGGCCGGCAATGTCTGCCGCTGCGGCATGTATGGGCGGATCAAAAAGGCGATCAAGGTTGCTGCCGGGATGGAGACATCCAGCAATGAGGAGGCAGCGGCATGAGCGAGGCAGCTGAAACCGAAAAGCCGAAGAAGAAAGGCAAATGGACGCGGCGCGCCTTTATCGGTGCCGGCGTATTGGCTGGTGGCGCGCTGGTGGTTGGCGTGGCGGTCAGGCCCGGAAATCCGACCGACGAGATGAAGAAAAGGCTGGCCAAAGGCGAGGGTGAGGAGCTGATCAACGCCTGGGTCAAGATCGCCGCCGACAACAAGGTGACGGCGATCGTGCCGCATGTCGAAATGGGTCAGGGTTCGCAATCCACACTGGCGCAAATGCTGGCAGACGAGATGGATGCCGACTGGGAAAAGGTGGAAATGCTCGAATCCCCAGCGACCGCGCGCTACGCCTCCGGAGCGATCGGCCGCGAATTTCTGGCGCCGACGCTCGAGGTGCCGAAGATTCTGGAGCCTACGGTCGAGGGTTCCTTCCTGAAAATCGCCGACATGATGGATCTGCAGATTACCGGCGGCAGCTTTTCGATCCGCGGGACCGGCCAGCGCGACATGCGCACGGCCGGCGCTGCGGCAAGGCAGATGCTGATCGCGGCTGCAGCTGAAGAATGGGGCGTGCCGGCCGAAGAAATCACGACGGCCAGGAGCATGCTGAGCCACAAGGCGTCGGGCAAGTCGGCAACCTATGGCGAGTTTGCCGCCGCTGCTGCTGCGCAGAGCCTTCCGGTCAGGCCGAAACGCAAGGCGGTTGGTGAATTCAAGCTGATGGGCAAGCCGATGCCGCGCAAGGATATCCCCTCCAAAGTCGATGGCACCGCGATTTTCGGCATCGATGCCAAGGTCGAGGGCATGAAATATGCCGCAGTCAAAGCGCCGCCGGTGGTCGGTTCGACCGTCGAGAAAATCGATGCAAATGCTGCCAAGACGATGCCTGGCGTTTTGCAAATCCTCAATATGGGGGATTTTGTGGCGGTTATTGCCGATGGCTATTGGCAGGCGCAGCAGGCGCTCGGCAAGGTGCAGGCGACCTATTCGAAATCCGAAGGGCAATCGCTGGATCAGGACGCGATTTTCAAACGCTACTCCGATGCTCTGGATGAAGCGGGCAGCGACGGCGGCGACACCGAAATATCCGAGGGCGATGCGGTGGAGGCTTTTGCTGGCGCTGCCAAGAAGGTTACGGCGGAATACAAGGTTCCGTTTCTGGCCCATGCGACGATGGAACCGATGAACTGCACGGTCAGCGTTAAGGATGGCAAATGCGAGGTCTGGATCGGCACGCAGGCACCGCTGCGCATTCGCCGCGCGGTGGCGGAGAGCCTGGGCCTTGGTGAGGACGATGTTACGCTCAACAACGCTTTTCTCGGCGGCGGATTTGGCCGCCGTTCCGAGGTGGATCATGCGATCATGGCTGCGCGTCTGGCCAAGGCGGCGGGATATCCGGTCAAGCTTATCTGGTCGCGCGAGGAAGATACGGCCCAGGATTTCTATCGCCCCTCCTCGACCAGCCGCTTCGAAGCCGGGCTCGACGAGAAGGGCAGGGTCGTTTCCTGGAATAATATCCATACCCATCTGTTCGATCCGCAAGAGGCACCGACCGTGCCTTATTATGCAATCCCCAATCAGCTGGTGCGCAAGGTCGATGTTCCGATGCATCTGCGCTTCGGGCCCTGGCGTTCGGTCGATCACAGCCAGCAGGCCTGGTTCATCGAGAGCTTCGTCGATGAGGTAGCAGAAGCGGCGGGTAAGGATCCGCTCGTGCTCCGCCGCGAATTGCTCGAGGGCTCGCCGCGCCATCTCGCCGTTTTGAACAAGGCTGCAAAGATGGCTGGCTGGGGCAGCGAAATGCCCGGGGGCCATGGACGCGGCATTGCGCTTGTTCCTTCCTTCGGTTCGATTGTGGCCGAAGTCGCCGAAGTGGATATGACCGGCGAAAAACCGAAGGTCAGCAAGGTTTTTTGCTGTGCCGATGTCGGATTTGCCATGAACCCCGATGCGGTGAAGGCGCAGATGGAAAGCGCCATAGTCTATGGGATGACGGCAGCGCTCTACGGCGAAATCACGATCAAGGACGGTGCTGTCCAGCAGAGCAATTTCCATGATTATCAGATGCTTCGCATGAACGAGATGCCGGAAGTGGAAGTGGCCTTGATCAATGGTGATGCGGAGCGTCTGGGCGGTGCGGGCGAACCTGGTTTGCCGCCTGTTGCACCCGCCGTCACCAATGCCATTTTCGCGGCAACCGGAAAGCGGGTGCGCGAGTTGCCGCTCAGCAAGATGAACTGGGCTTGATCGCACCGGACGGGGAGCAGAATATGAAGAATACGGCAATTGGGGCTGCTGCCTTATCGCTGCTGCTTGCGGCTTGCGGCGCTGACCCGGCGCCCGGGCCCACCGAGCAGATCGTTGTTCGCGAGCCGGGCCAAGCGCCAAAACAGGCCGCCGCCGAGCCTGCCACCGATGATGCGCCAGCTGGCGATATCATTGCGACAGGAAAAGAGGCTTTTGCCGTCTGTTCGGCCTGCCATGCTGTCGAGGCAGACGCGCCTGCCGGCCCCGGTCCCACCTTGTACGGAGTCGTAGGCCGCAAGGCAGCATCGGTCGATGGTTTCGGATTTTCAGAAGCGCTCAAGGCATCGGGAATCGTATGGAATGATGCTGAGCTGGATGCCTATATCGCCGATCCTGCGGCGAAGGTTCCGGGCACGACGATGGCTGCAGGCGCGGTCGGCGACGCTGAGCAGCGCAAGGCAATCATCGCCTATCTCAAGACGCTGGCGGGGTGACGGTCCGCCGTCAAGATCGCTAGGACGGCCGCGTGGACCAGGGGCGCATTTTTTCTTTCCTTTCCGAGCGCTTGGCGGCAGGTCAGCGCTGCGTTCTTGTGACAGTGGTTTCGGTTGAAGGCTCCTCGATGCGCGATGTGGGCGCGCATATGGGCGTCGGCGAGGATGGCCGCTTTGCCGGCTCGCTTTCGGGTGGATGTATAGAAAATGCTGTTGTGTCCGAGGCACTCGAAGCGCTTGAACGCCGCGCGCCGCGCCTGGTGCGTTTTGGGTCGGGCTCTCCCTATATCGATATCAAACTCCCATGCGGCGGCGGGCTCGACATTCATTTTCTCCCGCTGGGGAACGGCGAGTTGATCGAGGCCTGCTGCGGTGCCATTGCTCGCCGCGTTCCTTTTTCCCTCACGCTGGGTCTGGAGGAGCCTGCTGCCAACTTTGTCGGCGCATGGCAAAAGCCTCAGTTCGATTCCACAGCTGGTCAGGCTGTGATCGCGCATTGGCCGGAGCCCCGGCTGCTTATTCTGGGGCATGGTGCCAGCGTTGCGGCATTGACGAGGCTGGCGGGGAATATGGAGCTGGAGGCCCATATCCTCACGCCTGACACCATGCTTGTCGAAGAATTGCAGAATATCCGGGCTTCGGTCACGCAATTGGCAACGCCGGAGGATACTTCTGCCATCAAAAGCGATGCCTGGACCGCAATCGTCTTTCTGTTCCACGACCATGATTGGGAGATCCAGTTGATGGCGCGCGCGCTTTCGCTACCGCATTTCTATTTGGGCGCGATGGGCAGCCGCCGCGCCCACACCTTTCGAACCGAAGCGCTAAAGAATCTGGGCGTGGGAGAAAAAGAGCTGGACCGGATTCATGCGCCGATAGGGTTGTTTCATTCCTCGCGCGATCCCGAAACGCTGGCGCTTTCGGCTTTGGGCGAGATTGTCCAAAACTATCATTCGCAGGAATGGACGGCGATTGGCTGAACGACCACGGATTTGCGCGGCCATTTTGGCGGCTGGCCGCTCGAAGCGATTCGGTGATGCCGACAAGCTGGCGGCGGGCTTTCGCGGCAAGATGCTGGGGCTGCATGTCAGCGATATGCTGGCTCCGTTTGAATTTGACCGAAAGCTGGTCATCGCGGCATCGGCGAACCATCCCTGCGACGATGGCTGGCGTGCGGCTGGTTTTGATGTGATCGTCAATCCGCGGCATTCCAGCGGCATCGCCAGTTCGGTCGCGCTCGCCGCGAAACATGCCGAAAAAGCAAATGCCGGCGCTTTGTTTATCTGCCTGGCCGACATGCCGCTGATCCCTGCACGGCATATTGCGGATTTGGCGAAGGCGGCCAATGCCGCGCCACGCAGCACCATTTTTGCGTCCTATGATGGCGCTGCTGCCTCGCCGCCCGCAATTTTCCCGAGCCGTTTCTTTGGCAAGTTGGGAGCGCTGCAAGGCGATGCTGGCGCACGCGAAATGCTGCGCCGCGCGACGCATATTCATTTGGAATCGAGGCTGCTTGCCGATATCGATACGGTGGATGATTTGAGGAGGCTGGATGATGCCGCAAGCTGACGAAAAGGGGCGCTTTCGCCCGCGGCGTTCCTGCCTTTATATGCCGGGTTCCAATGCCCGCGCGCTGGAGAAGGCGCGCACAATCGCGGCGGATGTGATTATCATCGATCTGGAAGACGCCGTCGCGCCGGATGACAAAGTGGCAGCGCGCAAAGCCGCCGCCGCAGCGGTTGCTGAAAGACCATTTGGCCACCGGGAAGTGGTGGTTCGGATCAACGCGCTGGATACACAGTGGGGCAGGGAGGATTTATCCGCGATTGCCGCGGCATCACCCGATGCGATGCTCGTACCGAAAATCGCGGATGCAGTGGATATCTCAGTGGCAAGCAAAGCCATGGATGAAGCGGGCGCGCCGCCCGATATGGCTCTGTGGGTCATGATCGAGACGCCAGCGGCGATATTGAACATCGCGGCGATCGCAGCGGTTTCAAAGGGCACGCGCCTTGCCGCCTTTGTGATGGGCACGAATGATCTGGCAAAGGATTTAAGGGCGCAGCTGCGGCCTGGCCGTTCTGCCTGTGGCTGGGCGCTTCAGTCCTCTGTTACCGCCGCGCGGGCGTATGGCCTGCATGTGATCGACGGGGTTTTCAACGATATTTCCGATGCGGAAGGCATGGTGGCTGAATGCGCGCAGGGCCGCGAAATGGGTTTTGACGGCAAGACTTTGATTCATCCGGCGCAGATCGATATCTGCAATCGGGCTTTTACGCCTACAGAAGATCAGATTTCAGAGGCCAGGGCGATTGTCGATGCATTTGCCGACCCCGCCAATGCCGGACAGGGCGTTATCAAAGTCGATGGCAAAATGACCGAGCTGCTGCATCTTGACGATGCGAAGCGGACCCTGGCCATTGCCGAAGTCATCGCTGCCTTTGAAGACTAGGGTCTAGACCGCCTTTACAGTCTGTTCGATCGCGCCGAAGATCGAATGACCATCGGCATCGAGCATTTCCACCCGGACGCTGTCGCCGGCTTTCATGAAAGGGGTTTTGGGCTCGCCATCATTGATCGTCTCGATCATGCGGATCTCGGCGATGCAGCTATAGCCCAGCCCGCCTTCGCTGACCGGTTTGCCCGGCCCGCCATTTTCATCCTGATTGGATACCGTGCCTGAGCCGATGATGGTTCCCGCCGAAAGCGGGCGGGTCTTCGCGGCATGCGCGATCAGATCGGCGAGGCTGAAGGTTGCATCGACGCCTGCATTGGCGCGCCCGAAGGCCTCGCCATTATGGTCGACATGGAGCGGCAGATGGATGACATTGCCCGACCAGGCATCGCCCAGCTCATCGGGCGTTACGCATACCGGCGAAAAGGCTGTTGGCGGCTTGGACTGGAAAAAGCCGAAGCCTTTGGCGAGTTCTGCCGGGATCAGCCCGCGCAGGGACACATCATTGCACAGCATGATCAGCTTGATATGCCCGGCGGCATCCTCCGGCGAGACGCCCATCGGCACGTCATCGGTGATCACAGCGACTTCGCCCTCCATGTCGCAGCCCCAGGCCGGATCGCCGAGCGGAACATCCTCGCGCGGGGCGAGAAAGGAATCGCTGCCGCCCTGATACATCAGCGGATCGGTATAGAAACTCTCGGGCACTTCCGCGCCCCTGGCTTTGCGGACCAGCTCGACATGGTTGATATAGGCCGATCCGTCTGCCCATTGATAAGCGCGCGGCAAAGGGGAGTGGGCTTCGCGCTCGTGGAAGCGTTCGCACGGGACAGCGCTGTGTTCGACATCGCGGTAAAGCGCCTCCAGTTTGGGCGCCATATCGGACCAGCTATCGAGCGCCGCCTGCAATGTCGGCGCGATATTGTCTGCCGCACAATAGCGCGTAAGATCCCTGGACACCACGATGAGCCGGCCATCGCGGGTGTCGTCATTCAACGATGCGAGTTTCATTCCATACGCTTTCGGATTGTGTTGTTGATTGGCGTGATGCGTGTCTATGGCCATGCGGCAGGTATTTTTTCAAGCCTGCGAGGACAAAAAGTTTCAGCTGCATTTTTGTCGACAGTTGCTCGAGCCTGTCGGGATCTATTATAGATCGGCCAGATGCCGCCCTTCTTTCAGGCGTTATTGCAGCTTAGCTTGCAACGAGGCGCAATATTTCGGCCGCATCCTGTTTCCGGCAGATCAGCAGGTCGGGCAGATAGGTATCCTTGTTGTTGTATTTTAGAGGCGAGCCATCGACGCGACTGCAATGGAGTCCTGCGGCCATGGCGACAGCAGCAGGCGCGCAATTGTCCCATTCATATTGTCCGCCGGAATGGAGGTATATTTCGGCTTCTCCGCGCAAAACCGCCATAGCCTTCGCACCTGCGCTCCCCATCGGGACCAGCTCGGCACCAAGATTTTCAGCGACCATCACTGCTTCCTTAGCGGGGCGACTGCGGCTCACCACGACTCGCAGCTTTCCGGCTTGCTCCGCCAGCTCCGGTGGGCGATCGCTGCGCAGCGTCTGATCAAGCCCGGGCAACGCAACGGCACCGACTTTCGCAATGCCATTGATGGCAAGACCGACGTGCACCGCCCAGTCGCTCCTTGCCTCACCATATTCGCGGGTGCCATCGACAGGATCGATGATCCAGACTCGCTGCTTTTTCAAGCGATCTGCATTGTCAGCGCTTTCTTCGGATAGAATGCCATCATTGGGCCGCGCCTTTTGCAGTGCGTCGACAAGAAGAGCATTAGCTGCCTCGTCGCCCGCCTTTCCGAGAGCCTTGCCCTCCAGATCGGAATCCGAACGCAGCTTTAATAAAAGTGCGCCTGCCTCAGATGCCAGCTTTGCCGCCAATTCGGCATCGGTCATTTGGAAGCTCCGAATATCCAGTCGACAATATAACGTGCTGCCTCCTGAGGGTTCATCTCGACGGTGTTCACCCTGATCTCCGCATTGCGGGGTTCTTCATAGGGGCTGTCGATCCCGGTGAAGTTTTTCAGCTCGCCTGCGCGCGCTTTCTTATAGAGGCCTTTCACATCCCGCTGCTCGGCCACGTCCAATGGCGTATCGACGAATATTTCCACAAACTCACCTTCGGGCAGCATCGAACGAACCATCTGCCGTTCGGCCCTGAATGGCGAGATAAAGGCCGTGAGCACAATCAGCCCGGCGTCGGTCATCAGCTTCGCAACTTCCCCAATTCGCCGGATATTTTCCACCCGGTCTGCATCGGTGAAACCCAAATCCTTGTTTAGACCATGCCGGACATTGTCCCCGTCGAGGAGGAAAGTGTGCCGGTTCATGTTATGCAGCAGTTTCTCCACCTCATTGGCGATGGTCGATTTGCCGCTGCCTGAAAGCCCAGTAAACCATAGCAGAAGCGGCTTCTGGTTCTTGAGGTTGGCATGTGCATTACGGTCAATATCGGTTGCTTGCCAGTGAACATTCTGGCTGCGACGAAGCGCAAAATGCAGCATGCCGGCAGCGACCGTGTGATTGGTGATTTTGTCCACCAGGATAAAGCTGCCAAGATCGCGGCTGTCTGAATAGCTCTCAAATACAATAGGCTTGTCGCTTGCAACTTCCGCCACGCCAATGTCGTTGAGCTCCAGTGTTTTTGCGGCAAGATGTTGCATATCATTCACATCCAAGCGGTACTTTGGCTGTTGAATATGAGCCGACACGGTCTGAGATCCGATTTTCATGCTGTAGGCACGGCCCGGCAGCAAAACCTCTTCGTCCATCCAAACGACGGTTGCCTCAAACTGGTCCGCAACAGGCGGAGGATCGTCGGCCGATGCGATGACGTCGCCGCGTGAGCAATCAATCTCATCTTCGAATGTAAGCGTTACCGATTGTCCCGCCATAGCTGCATCTAGAGTCATCTCGCTGCCGTCACTTGCCATTACAACAATTGACTTGACGGTTGAGTTTCTGCCTGAAGGTACGATGCGAATTTTGTCACCCGGCCGGACAATACCGGTGGCGATTTGACCGCAAAAACCCCGAAAATCGAGATTGGGCCTGTTCACCCATTGCACGCTCATGCGAAATGGCTTTTTCTGGTTCTCGGTGATGCGAAGTTCCACGCTTTCAAGGTGGTCAATCAGCGCAGGTCCCTTAAACCAAGGTGTGTTGTTGCTCAGCGCGGTGATATTGTCGCCAGCAAGCCCTGAGATTGGAATCGGGGTGAAATTTTCGATGCCGATCTGTTTGGCGAAACGCGCGTAATCCTCGACAATTTCGCCATAGGTTTCCTGGTCATAATCCACCAGATCCATCTTGTTTACCGCAACCACGATGTTCTTGATACCTAACAGATGGACAAGATAGCTATGGCGCCGCGTCTGAGTCAGGATACCTTGGCGCGCATCAATCAGGATGATCGCCAGATCGGCAGTCGATGCACCTGTAACCATGTTGCGTGTATACTGCTCATGGCCCGGGGTGTCGGCGACAATGAATTTGCGTTTCTCGGTTGCAAAGAACCGATAGGCAACATCGATTGTGATACCCTGCTCGCGTTCAGCAGCGAGACCATCAACAAGGAGTGCAAAATCAATTTCCTGTCCCTGCGTTCCAACTTTCTTGCTATCTGCCTCCAGTGAAGCCAACTGGTCTTCAAAGATCAATTTGCTGTCATAAAGAAGGCGCCCGATCAGAGTGGATTTCCCATCATCCACGCTGCCGCAGGTAATAAAGCGCAACATGGATTTATGCTGATGCGACTTCAGATAGGCTTCTATGTCCTCGGCGATCAGCGTGTCGGTCTTGTAAACGGGATCGGATATTTCGGTCATCAGAAATACCCCTCCTGCTTCTTTTTCTCCATCGACGCGGCGGTGTCGTGATCGATCACGCGTCCCTGCCGTTCGCTTGTAGTTGCCAGCAACATTTCCTGAATGACTTCGGTCAGGTTGCGGGCGTTGCTTTCCACCGCACCCGTCAGCGGAAAGCAGCCCAGCGTTCGAAAGCGGATCGATTTTGTCACGGGCTCAATCTTCCGCCCCAAAGCAGCCTCTAGTCGCTCCTGATCATCGACCATAAACAGCCCACCCTCATACTCATAGGTCGGGCGCTCCGCAGCGAAATAGAGAGGAACAATCTCAATATTCTCCAGGTGGATATACTGCCAAATGTCGAGCTCGGTCCAATTCGACATTGGGAAAACACGAATGCTCTCGCCCTTGGCCTTCCGCGCATTGTAGAGCTTCCACAACTCCGGGCGCTGGTTCTTCGGATCCCATCGATGATTGGCCGAACGAAAAGAAAATACCCGCTCCTTCGCGCGGCTCTTTTCCTCGTCGCGCCGAGCACCGCCAAAAGCGGCATCAAAGCTGTATTTGTCGAGTGCCTGCTTGAGGCCCTGAGTCTTCCACATATCAGTGTGCAGCGGGCCATGATCGAATGGATTGATGCCTTTCTCGATGGCTTCTGGATTCTGATAGACCAGCAGCTCCATCCCGGCGTCGTTTGCAGCCTTTTCCCGCAATGCGTACATATCCTGAAACTTCCAGGTCGTATCGACATGCAAAAGCGGGAAGGGCGGCGGCGATGGATAGAATGCCTTTCGGGCGACATGCAGCATTGCTGCGCTGTCTTTGCCAATCGAATAGAGCATCACTGGGTTGTCAGCCTCGGCTACGACCTCGCGCATGATGTGAATGCTTTCGGCTTCAAGCCTCTCTAGATGGGTCAGGTCCATAACGCAGCAAGTTTCTTATGGTTCTTGGGGGGTCGAGCGCTACTAAACGCTATTTTTGATGGCGGCAACCAGCATTTTTTGGGCTTTGATGCCTAGCGCAAGACTTTGGCAGTGGAACCCGTGAAAGGGTAGTCCCATAAGGTTGGCGCGGCCAATCTCGATGTTAGCATCACGCACCTTTTTTGTGCTTCACTTCACTTGCCGATCTGTTTAACGCAAGCACACCCTATACTAGTGCGCTCTTACGGGAGGTTCCGTGTCTGCAAATTCGGTTCTAATAACAGGCGGCACCGGCTCTTTTGGCAAGACCATGCTTACCAATCTTCTGCAAGACGGTATTCCCGAAATCCGGATTCTCAGCCGAGATGAGGAAAAACAGGATGCACTGCGCAATCGGCTAAACGATCCACGCGTGCAGTATTTTATTGGAGATGTGCGCGACCGTGGCAGCGTTGACAGGGCCATGGCTGGTGTGGAAGCGGTTTTTCATGCCGCTGCGCTCAAGCAGGTGCCGTCATGTGAGTTTTTTCCTTTGGAGGCGGTCAGAACCAACATTGTAGGGTCGGAAAATGTCATCCGTTCCGCAATTGAGCACAAAGCAAAAAGCCTGGTATGCTTGTCGACTGACAAGGCCGTAATGCCGATCAACGCGATGGGCATGTCAAAGGCCCTGATGGAAAAGCATGCGCAGGCCGCCGCGCGCGAGGTGGGCCTGGATGGCGACACCACAATCAGCTGTGTACGTTACGGCAATGTCATGTATTCGCGAGGATCGGTGATTCCGTTGTTTATCAAGCAGATAAAATCAAAGCAGCCGATTACTGTGACCGAGCCAGGCATGACCCGGTTTCTTATGCCACTAAGGGATAGCGTCGAACTGGTCCGATTTGCCTTTGACAAGGCGCGCCAAGGCGATCTTTTTGTCAAAAAGGCACCCGCTTCTACAATTGCCGATCTGGTGACCGCGTTGAAGCAGCTTTTCAATGTACCGGATCATGAGGTGCGCGTCATTGGCTGGCGGCATGCCGAAAAGCTCTATGAAACATTGGCCAGCGCTCAAGAACTGGCCAGCGCAGAAGATTTGGGTGACTATTACAGGTTGCAGCTCGACGAACGGGATCTGAACTATAGTGCCTATTTTAGCGAGGGAGAAACTGGTACTCAAGCAGTGGAAGATTTTCATTCACACAATACTGAACAGCTTGATATTGCGAGCGTGAAGGAATTGTTGCTCTCGCTTCCGGAAGTGCAAGCGGAACTAAAGAACTGGCAGGCGGAGCGGCCATGAGAATAGCGGTTACTGGCGCCAAGGGCCTGTTGGGTTGGCATGCCAGCGCGCGTATTCATGCTGGCATCTGCGCCGCCAAATATCGCGGCGAAACGGCTGAGCATGAGTTGATTCAGATCGATCATGCGACATTTGAAGACGCGCGCGCATTGTCTGCTCGACTGGCGGACGTCGGCGCGATCCTTCATTTTGCTGGTGTCAATCGCGGTGACGAGAATGAGGTAGAGCGCGCCAATCCTGAGATTGCGCGAAAGCTGATTGCCGGATGCAAATCAGCCAATATCGCGCCGCATATAGTCTATGCCAATTCGACGCATGCTACGAAGGATAATTTTTATGGCCGTTCGAAACGCCTTGCGGGCGAGATTTTGGCGGAAAACGCAGAGTGCTATACCAATCTGGTTCTACCTCATATATTTGGCGAATGCGCCCGTCCCTATTACAACAATGTTACGGCAACGCTTATAGATCAAATCTGGAAGGGTGAAGAGGCAACCGTCAATGCCGACGGCAAGGTCCAGCTACTCCATGCAGGAGAAGCTGCCCAACTGGCGATTGATGCCGCTATTGCTGGTAAAACCGGGACGCTGGCTCCTGAGGGCCGCGACATGACAGTCAAAGACCTTTATGAACGGCTTATGGAGTTTCATGGGCTTTACACCCAGAATATAATGCCAGATGTAAGCGACCCCTTTGATCTCGCGCTTTTCAACAGTCTGCGCACCGCGGCTTTTCCTGATCGCTATCCCTTTCGGCTGACAGTCAAAGAGGATGACAGAGGAAGGTTGTTTGAAAGCGCGAGGGGCGGCAATGCCAGCAACACTTTTCTGTCCACAACACATCCCGGGCAGATTCGCGGGAATCACTTTCACTTTAGTTTGGTTGAACGCTTTCTGGTGGTCTTGGGGGATGCGATTATTCGCATTCGCAAGGTGCTGACCGACGAGATTCATGAGTTCCATGTTTCCGGAAAAGAGCCAGTCGCTATCGACCAAATCCCCTTACACACACACAATATCGAAAATGTTGGTGATGGTGAGGTCATAACTTTTTTCTGGTCTCATCGTATGTTCGACCCAGAGAATCCGGACACGTATGCCGACCCGGTCTGAGGAGCGCTGTCATGACAAAGCTTAAGGTCACTACTGTGCTTGGCACGCGGCCTGAGATCATTCGGCTGTCGAGAGTTATGGCGCTCCTTGATGAACATACCGATCATCGCATTGTCCATACCGGCCAAAATTGGGACTATGAACTCAACGAGGTGTTCTTCAACAATTTGGACGTGCGGAAACCCGACAATTTCCTTGGTGTCGACACCGACAGCCTGGGAACGGTTCTGGGCGGCATTCTGATCGAGACTGAAAAGGAGCTTGAGGCTCATCGTCCTGACGCATTGCTCGTACTTGGTGACACCAACAGTGCGATCGCCGCAATCATGGCCAGGCGCATGAAGATTCCAATATATCATATGGAAGCGGGTAATCGCAGCTTTGATCGCAACGTGCCGGAGGAGACCAATCGGCGGCTCGTCGATCACATTAGCGATTTCAATTTGGTCTATACCGAACATGCGCGCCGCCATCTATTGAGCGAAGGCATAGAGCACCGGCGTATCTACCTTACCGGTTCGCCAATGTATGAGGTCCTCCAACATTATCGGGAAGAGATTCTGGGCTCCGATATTCTCAAGCGGCTGGATCTGACTGCGGGCGAATATTTTGTCGTGTCATTACACCGAGAGGAAAATGTTGACAGCAAGGAGCGACTGACAGCGCTTGTCGGAATGCTTAACGGCCTTGCGGAGAAGTATGATTTCCCCGTCATTGTTTCTACACATCCGCGCACACGCAAGCGGCTCGATGCAATTGATGATCTGGAGCTTGACGAGCGCATTCGCGACCTGAAGCCATTTGGCTTTCACGACTACAATCATCTGCAGATGAGAGCCTTCTGCGCGATTAGCGATAGTGGAACAATTGCCGAGGAATCGAGCATTCTCAATTTTCCTGCTATAACGCCGCGCGATGCGATCGAACGCCCCGAAGCCATGGATACGGGCAGCATTGTCGTCACCGGGCTGGATGCAGGTGCAATTATGGAGGCGATCTCTTCAGTTACCAAGCTACACGCGGAACGCATCGCGCGCAGCGAAAAGAATCCAATTCCGGAGGACTATCAGATACACAATACATCCGAACGCGTGGCAAAACTGATATTGGGCACAGCCCGCTTGTCCAACAGCTGGGATGGCATTCGCATGCACGACTATGTTTGAAACGCATCATGACGGTAAAGCAAAAGATTGCAAAACGCGCCTTCGATATTGCTGGATCAATTGTCGGGCTTGTCCTGACTTGGCCGATAATTTTGGTAGCGATCATTGCGGCGCGGATTGACACCGGTGCCAGCGGAATTTTCGCCCAAACCCGCATCGGTCGATATGGCAGGCCTTTCACCATCCGCAAAATTCGCACCATGCGGGCTGTCGCTGGAACTCATATCACAGCTGCCAATGATGTGCGCATCACATCGCTTGGTGCTTTCTTTCGCAAGAGCAAGATCGATGAATTGCCGCAACTATTGAATGTGCTTGTTGGCAATATGAGCTTCGTTGGTCCGCGCCCGGATGTTCCCGGTTATGCCGACCGTCTTTCCAAGGCGGATCGCATCATTTTGGAGATGCGACCAGGGATTACGGGCCCTGCAACTCTCAAATATCGTCATGAGCAACAGTTGCTTGCCGACCAGGATGATCCTGTCCGTTTCAACGACTCGGTTATTTGGCCCGACAAGGTTGCCATAAACCGCCAATATTATGAAAATTATCGTTTTTTTGATGATATCCGTTATCTTTGGCGAACCGTGACAGGCGTTTGAGTTTATGCGAGTCCTCATAGTCTATCGCCATTTTTGGCCGGACAGTCCGCCCTATGCATCGATGCTGCGATCAATTGCCAAAAGGCTCGTTGCCGACGGCCACGAGGTAACCGTCTGGGCCGAAAGTCCTTGCTACAAACAAACCGATCTTTCGATTGATGTCCCCAGATTGGAGAATCTGGACGGAATCAAGGTCGAGCGCTTTGCCAGCTTGCCCGGTTCCCGGACCATCGGATCGATCAGGACCAGCGGGAAGGCCCTTTTTCCCTTGAGGGCTTTGGCGCGAGGGCTATGGCGGAAACTCAAAGGTGAGCAGTTCGATCTTGTCTGGACCGCTACAATACCGCCGGTAGTTCAAGGCACCGCAGGCCGGTGGCTGGCCAGGATTTTCTCCAGCAAATTTCTCTACCATTGTCAGGATTTGTATCCTGAATTGGCAGTGCATATGAAAATATGGCGCACAGGCGGACTGGGCACGCGCATCTTGCGCCGTCTGGAAGCAAAAAACAGAGCCTCGGCCGATCTGCTCGTGACCCTTTCCGATGACATGGCCAACACCGCCAGGGAACTGTCCGCACCCAAGGGCGAACTGGTTGTCATCAACAATTTTATGTTGGAAGATTTCAATGAGGATGGATCAGGTTCGTCCACCGACATAGCACCTTCCGAAACCGGCAATTCGAAAAAGGATCGTAACATCCGCCTGATCTTTGCAGGTAATATGGGTGCCTTTCAGGGGCTTGACAGGCTGGTAGAAGCGATGCGGTTGCTCGAAGCCGAGAAGCTTTGCCTGGAGCTGGTAATGATGGGGACAGGAAAGGCATTGGCAGAGCTGAAACGAAGGGCGACAGGCCTTGAGAATGTTATTTTCAAGCCTCACAGCGAGTTCGAGTATGCCAAGTCCATAATCAGGGCTGCCGATCTAGGAGTGGTGGCCTTGGAGCCAGGCATACAACGGTTTGCCTTCCCTTCCAAAACCCTGACATATCTTGGGCTTGGCCTGCCGATATTTTTGATCTGCGAAGAAGGGAGTGAGCTGGCCGGGCTGATCAACGACAATGCGATCGGATTTGCTTGTTCCAGCCCGGACGTTGAGGCGATTGCGGAGTCGCTGAGAAATGTATCGGCAGGCCGTGCTGAACTGCCTGTGATGCGCGAGCATGCCGCGCAACTCTATGCAAGGGAATTCGTGCTTGGCAAAGTACTATCCCGCTGGTCCAGGCTTATAGAACAAATCGAGCCGGACCGGGATTGCTGATACCCCATTTATTGAGAAATTCTCTTCAGGCGCGAGCAGGTGATCGCCGCGCAAAAGCGATTGCCGGTTCCCGCAAAGCCAGCAGAAAAAGCCAAATCGGTATGATCGAGAACAGTGTGCGAGTGAAGACTGGATAGGAGTCGTTTCTCAATCCGACTATCATGTTTACGATCATGTAGGCGGCCCAACAAACCACCAATGTATTCTGGCTCTTCAATGCCAGTCTGGACATGATCGCAATCAATACGCCTATTGGAACAAAGACCAAATAGCCGTTTTCGCCGAAATTGACATAGGTCTCCGCGATCATACTGAAATCGCGCCCGTAGCTTTCAGATGACACGAAGTTGTCTTGATACCATGAGGTTGCAGTCTGGTAACCTTCGGGCAATACCGAACCAAATGTCATCCTTGAAATCATGTTCCAGAAATATGTGTAGCCGTACCAAAGCTGGCTTGTGTCAAAGCCCTTGACGACATTGATGAAGACCTCTTGCCCGGGGATGGTCGTGAAGACAAAATAGAAAAACTCCGATAGTGTGAGTCGGCCGCTGACATAGGCCAAATAAAAGGTGTCATAAGAAATATCGAAAATCCCCACTCCCAGGCGGCGCAGCAGCCCAAAAAATGCTGTAAATCCGAACAGTATCAATGCAACTGACACATATCTCACATTCAGTTTCCCCATTCTGGAAACAAGGATTATCGCGGTCGTTGCAATGATAATAAGCGAGTTCTGCCGGCCGAAGGTCAGAATATCGGAAATAAATATCATGAAAGCCGGTATGAAGGAGAGATGGATATCGTATCTGCCACTGCGCTCTTTGGAGAGGAAGGCATTGGTGATCAGGAATGCGGATACAAAAGTCGTATAGGTCAGTATGTCTCTTGCTATATCGAATGTAATAGGTCTCTGCGTGCCAAACGCGCCTCTTCTTTCGTTGATTGCGCCAGATGACCAGAGCAGCAGGAGAGCAACAAACAGCAAGAAAACACAGGTCCAGAGCAGCAGCTGGAAGGAGTTGCGGCTCATTAGGGAGGCCGTGGGGTGAAAGCCTTCGAACCGGAAAGGAGCCCACATTGTCGTGACAATAAAGCCAAAGGCCACAGCAGAGATACACAGCAGATTGTACAGCATCACGCTATGCATGACTTCAGATGTCACGTTGAGGCCCTGGCTGACTCGCAAAATAGGGTCCAGAGTGCAGTGGATGAATATGGCTGCAAAGAAGAAGAATGCTGGAGTCAATGCGATCCCCGTGGAGAATCGCGACCAGAGCGCGACCGAGCCAACAATTAAAATACCAACGGCAGTGGCAACAACCGGATCCATCTATAAGCCCATGCTCATTTTTTTAAAATTTTGAAGTTTTGGACTATTATGTTCATGTCAGCTTCTATCAGTTTCTGCATTCGTTTTCATATCTGCACAGCATGACCGCGTCCGTCAATCACGAGTGAAAGCGCAGAGCCGCTTGCGGGCCGGTAGTCCTGATTATCTGACAGATGGAAAACAGTCGATGTCGCGCCTTCATGGGGAACCTGCCAATTGGAGGCCCCCTCGTTGCGATTGATAAGGACCAGCCTGCGCTCTCTGAATCTTGATTTAGCCAGTTGTTCCGGCCATAGCAGTCGGTGCCCAGTCATTGGCTGAGCTAAAGAAAAAATCCCGAGTTGGTATTGATCATGACCCTACAAAGTTTTCTTGTGTTGTAGCAAACATCTGATTTTCCGTTGCTTTTCATATTTTAATGTACGGTAGGTACCAAATTTGAAGCTTTTTCTTTACGGCGGCAAGCATAAGAGCGTTCTTGAAGAGAATCGATAGAAAGAAAGCCATCGCGAAGCCGACGATTCCAAAAAATGACGACAAAAGCAAATAGAGAATCGCTGAAAAGGTCAACGAAATCACATTGATTCGCGCGGCTAGTTTGGCATGATCCGTCATTACAAGAATCAATGCGCCCGGGCCGACCAAACCATTAACAAGCTGGCCAGCGGCCATAATTTGTATCAACGGTTCAATCCCGGCAAACTCAGGGCCCAATAGGCGAACAAAAATAGTCGGGTAAAGCATGCAGATCAGAAAAATGGGCATCGCTAATATAGCATTCCATTTTACCGCCCATTGGCTGGCGCTGACAAGTTGATCATGGTTCCCGTCGGCAAAGCTGCGCGCAAGGCGGGGTGCCACGATGACATTGGTGACGCTCATAACAAATGCGACCAGCAAACTTACACGCTCAGCTCCTCGCAGTAAGCCGATATCATGGTCTGCAAGCACCGACCCGCCAATAATGAATGATCCCGAAGCCATCAGGAAATTTGTCATGTCTATCATAGTGTATGAGAAGTTTGACCGCTCATGGATAGCCGATTGACGCGGTTTGTTCTCTTCCTCGCCAGTCGGCCTCCTGTTTACGAGCAGCACTGCAGCAAAGGATGCCGCCCAGGCAATGGCTCCGGCAGCGATATAGCTCTTTACCAAAACGCTCAATTCAAGTTCAAATGTCAATGCAGCGAGCAGGAGAATCGCCGTACTTATCGCTAAAACGCCTCCATTTTCAAACAGCGTGCCGATATGCGGGTAGGACATCCCCTTCAGGAATCCTGCATTGAGCCACATCCAACTCATCAACAAAATCGCCGGAGCCAGCATCGCAAGCATTTTTCCACGCGGTGAGGTCTCTGCAACCAACGAAATGAGCAGCAGTGATATGACGGCAATGGCAGCGATAGCGGACGAGATCAGGTAGGCCTTTGCGAGCCGGGTAACTCGCTCCTGGGACCATTGAATTTCTCGATGGATCGATGCGAATTTGATGAGATCCCGATCACCCCCGAATCTGGCAGCCATGACCAGCAACAGAATGATCGAGTTCGCGAAAACAAATAGCCCGAGCGCCTCAGCGCCCAACAGCCTTCCAACTGCCGCAGTAAATATCAGACCGCCCAAAGCGGCGAAAGTTCGTGAGCAGCCTGTCAAAAACAAGGATTTGAAATTGAGGCCTCTCATCTCTTTCGCCATGAGGGCGGCACCTGGCCCAGCTTATCCACCAATTGATCGGTAAGATGGCCGAAACGAGCGCCAAACTGTGCGGACAGTTCCGGCGGATAATTGTCGTCCTGTTTGGATGCGTTGATCCGCCTGGAAAGAGGCTGCTTCATATTCTGGTTGATGGGTGAAACAGCTAGAAATGAGCAAAGCTCGCAAAACTTGTGCCTGCAAATTTGCACACCGATATCATTGTTGTCTAATGGAAGATCCAGCGGCAGCGAGTTTTGAATTCCCCGCAAATTTCGTCGAACCCAATTTTTGAATTCCCATTCTGGAATAACTGAAAAAGGGGGTACCACAACCTTGGCCAAAAGACGCTTGTCATAATTCAGGTAGTGACGTGATCGCCGAGTGGCCTTTTCAGGCATCAGTTTCTGCTCCATCCGAAGACTCGCTCATTTCCGTTTTTTTGAAAGGAGCAAGGGTCTTACTGTACACCCGGTCAATCACATTGTTAACTGGCTTTGCATTCAGTCTTCGCAATTCACTTCGCTTGAGCCCGACACAATTGCAGGGTAGCGCCCGGCAGATAGTATCGTCTAGCTGCACTGTCAATTTGGCCAATCACAAATTGGGTAGCGAGGAGACAAAGCGCTCGTATCGCTCCAACCGTCCTGCGGTAAGCGTCTGGATACGGTCAATGGCGTGCGGCGAAAATACATTCACCCAATCGCCGACCACGCCTTTTCGCACAAAGCTGTTGCGGTCTTCCTCGCCAACCTTGCGCCCCGAAACACGTTGGAAGGAATGTCGATCGACTGTTTCGGCGATCTTGCCTTGGTCGGGAGCACCGCCCAATGCTGCCGTGATGCGGGATAATTCTCCGATACCATTCTGGCGCAAGCGTTCATAGCTGGTGTGCACCACATCAGCTTCGCTGGTCCATTTGTCGAAAAAGCTGTTCCAGGAAAAGCGCGGTATCCTGGGATCGGTGAAAATGAGTTCTATAAATTCGGGAAGATTCCCTTCCACATCGTCAAAATCCCTGAAGCCAGCATGCGCGCGCGAAGAGGCAACGCGTGCTTCAGAAACAAAATCGGTCTTGAAATACAGGAAGTGATAAAGCGAAACGATAATGTCGCGCGGGTCGCGCCACTGCACCAGCGTCCGCCCCGGATAACGTTTGAGATAGTGCCCTTGATAAATGTTGGGGCCAAATGCAGGAAGCTGATTGCGCGGATAGGGTAGGTCAATGCAATCCGCCAGCATCTGGCAGAGCCAAGTGCCGCCGGATTTGGGGAATTCGGTGACGATCAGGGAAGGGAATATGCGCGTCGCGGTATTGAGCAGCGTGAGCCGCCAAAGCGCATCGGTCTTGTTGAAAAGAAAAGTGCGTTCGCGCTTTTTCATGCCGATGCCGAGGAAAAACCTTTCTGAAAACTCAATCGTATCGATTTCTGCTTGTGTAGGCGTTTCTATCATTTCAGCAACTCATCCCATCAGCCATCATTCAAGTACCAAGTGCATGGCAGCATTTTTGCACAATATGTTGTCGAAGAACATCTGCTTCTAATTTTGTGTTTTTTGTATTTTCAGCATGGCTAACTGACAAAACTCACGCGCCAACGCGTTCGCAAAGTCAAGTATATTCACCGTTTCGGCTTGCCTTGCGCGACTTCACTCAGAGCCGCAAAAGTGGCGTCTGCGCAGCGCTCCCAGCTATATTCACTTGCCCTGGCGAATGCGTCGACCGCTGCGGCTTCCCGCGCTTCCGGATTGTCTAGCATGCGACCCAGTTCGCGCGCCAAGGCTCCCGGGCTGTCGACATCGAAATAGAAGCCCTTCGGCCCCAATATATCCGGCATAGGACCGCTGCGCGACGACAAGGTTGGCAGACCAGCGCTCATCGCCTCGAGCAAAATATTGGGCAGATTCTCGCAGCTTGATGCAAAAATAAAAGCATCTGCCTTTCGATAAAGCTCGTGCATTCTCTCAAATGGAACGGCCCCGGGCCATTCGATAAATTCCTGTTCCGGGTCATGCTTGTGGAGGGCCGCATTCAGCTGCGCCACGGATTTTGCGTCGGATTCCACGCCAACCAAGTCCAAGCGGATGGGCGCCCCCGCGCTTCTGAGCTCTGCCGCTGCTTCCACAACAGCCCATTGATGCTTGTAAACATTGACTGACGATGCATAAAACAGCCGAAAGGGATTCTCTTTCGAATATTCGGAAAGCGGACGCTGCGGTTTGGGCGGTTGCAAAAAACGCGGCGCCACCCCGTGCGGAATGACCGTTTGATACTTTGGCGGCTGCGGCATTTGTTCAAGCACTGCCTGCTGTGCATAGTCAGTCAGAAAGATTACACCGTCGGCGGCAACAAAACTCTTGACCTGCGCGCGCTTGAGCAGTTCAAACCGAATGCGGCCAAATCCAGTGGCCCGGGCGCGTTCCCTTGGTTCAAATGGCATCATATTGCGGCACATTGTGACGCGCGGCAGATCGGTCTCTGCAATCAGTCCGCCCGGCGCAAAAAGCAGGTTGCTGCTTTGGGACAGCTCCCGAGGAAGGTGGCTCTTGCGCCATGCAACACGTTTGAGCGAACCGTGATTCAACCAAGGATGATCGCGTAGATCAAGCCAATCGCAATCTTGTGGAAGCTTGTTCAAAGTGTCGCGCCCGCCCCAGACAGTGATCTGCGCAAAACCATGCCGTACGGGATCGGCAGCGCCCACAAGCTGGATCAAATGGCTTAGACCGCCGCCATTGCGCAGATTGCTCGCGTCAATTCCAATGCGTAGCTCGCTATCCACGGGACATGCCATATTCCCTGGCCCACAATGTCAACATTGCCAGCGCAAATATGCGTGAAGCATTGTTGCGGCCCCGGGACTGTTGATCGAAAAGCCGCTGCACGGCAGGCGGGTCAAACAGGCGCTGGCCGGAGTCAAACAAGATGTCACGAAGAAAACTGCCCCCGCCGCTTTGCAGCCAGTTGTCAAGCGGCATGGTAAGCCCTTTCTTGGTTTTGTTGGCGACCTGTGTCGGCAGCAGGCGTGCGGCCAGTCTTCTTGGTAGAATCTTGTCTTTGCCTCCTGAAAATTTCAGATCCGCTCCTACATCCTGCCAAGCAAAGTCGATGACCGCATTATCCAGCAATGGCGCACGAATCTCGAGCGAGGTTGCCATGGCCGCGCGATCAACTTTCGTCAGATACCCCTCCGCCATCGTGGTCCGAAAATCGCTGTACATTGCCTTTTCAACCACATTTCCCTGACAGGAACCTAATAGGTCGGACTTGCGTTCTTCGGGTGCTTTCCGGTCCGAATAGCCAAGAAGTGCAGCGCGTTGCCGCGCATCGAACAACATGTTGATATGGGCAATGGCGTTGTCGAGGGTACCGCTCAGTCCGATGAGATGATTGCGTCCACGGACACCCGGCGGTAGCCGGGCCGCACCGCTGGCAACCAGCGACCGGAAAATACCGGGGATTCGGCGAAGCGAAGCTTGCCGCAGCATGAGCCCGTAGTGCGGATAGCCCCCAAAAAGTTCGTCGCCCCCATCTCCGCTCAGCGCCACCGTGACATGCTGGCGGATTGCCTTGCTCAAAAGATAGGTTGGCACGATGGCATGATCGGCGATTGGATCGTCAAAATGATGGGCAAGTTTGAGCAGGACGTCGCTATCCATACCCGCCATTTCCAGTTCGACATGTTCGGTGCCAAAATGTCCAGCAACCGCCCGGGCATATTCGGATTCATCACGATCAGCCTGGCCGGGGAAAATGATCGAGAATGTCTGGAGCGGCTGCCCGGACCGTGCGGCCATCGCAGTTATCAGCGAGGAGTCGATCCCGCCGCTTAACAGCAAGCCAACGGGAACATCGCTGATCAAATGCCGCTTGACGGAGTTCTCGAGTAGCTCTTCGAAACGTCTTTCGGCATCGGCCAGGCCAAAGGTCTCCGGTTTTCTCTCTGGAACGGTCCAGTAACTCTGGCTTTCTAGCGTGCCCTTCTGCAGATCGAAGCAAAGCATTTGCCCTGGCAGCACTTTTGACACGCCGGCCGTCAGCGTGTGGGGGCCTAGCGAATAACCATAGGCCAGAAAGTCAGCGAGTCCGTCGGAATCAATCGATCCCATTCCGGGCCGAAAAATATGCAGCGCCTTCACTTCTGAAGCGAAGGCCAGAAGGCCCGGCTCGTGTATATAGTATAAAGGCTTTTGACCGCACGGGTCGCGTGCAAGAATAACTCGCTCACGATTTTCATCAACGATCGCCAGGCTGAACATGCCCGAAAAACGCTCGACCGCTTTTGCACCCCAGCGTTGATAGGCGCGCAGCAAAACTTCAGTATCGCTATGGCCGCGGAACTTGACGCCTGCTGCTGCAAGTTCTGCGCTGATTTCCTGAAAATTGTAGACCTCGCCATTGTAAGCAATCGCGAGCCCATCCTCGGCGAACACCATCGGTTGTGCGCCATTGTCGCTCAGGTCGATGATTGCAAGTCGGCGATGGCCGAGTACAACTCCGCAACGTTTGGAAGCCCAAAAACCATCGGAATCAGGACCACGATGGGCGAGCGTAGCCGACATCGCCTCAATCGTAGAGCGCCGGATATCAGACGAGCACACGCCCAAAATACCGCACATAGACTCTACTCCAACGCCAACATTGTCGTGGTGATCGGTGGGCCGTACATGATCGTCCCAAGGCCGACAAGTCATATGCAAGACCGGCAACAAATTGATTGAATATCACGGTGGCTCAAGCTAACGCGCTGACAAGGATTTTCGGCGATTTGAATATGACGTTTCCGGTTACTGCGCGCTTTGCCGTTCGTTTTTTTGGGCGATATTATCCCGTTTCCCTCATTTATTTCCTGGAGCACTAATGTCGCCATCAGATAATCCCGTCATCGCGGTCATCGGACTAGGCTATGTCGGTTTGCCCGTTGCGGTTGAGTTTGGAAAGATTCGGCCAACTATTGGCTTTGACCTGAATTTAGGGCGGATAGAAGAGCTGCGCGCCGGGCAGGATCGCACGTTGGAAATGGATGCCGGCGAACTGCAAGAAGCCAAGTTCCTGTCCTATACTGAAGAGCCTAAGTTGTTGAATGACTGCGGCATATATATTGTTGCCGTGCCGACGCCGGTCAATTCGGCAAAAGTCCCCGATATGACTTTGCTGCGCAAGGCATCTCAAACAGTTGGTCGAACGCTGAGTAAGGGCGACATCGTCATTTTTGAAAGTACGGTTTATCCCGGCGCCACCGAAGAGGTTTGCGTTCCCATACTGGAATCTGAAAGCGGATTGGTTTTCAATCGCGACTTTTTTGCCGGATACAGCCCCGAACGCATTAATCCGGGGGACAAGGAACACCGCTTGCCGGACATTGTGAAAGTTACGTCCGGCTCGACGCCAGAGGTTGGCAAGCAAGTAGATGCGCTTTATGCAAGCATCATTACAGCGGGCACACATTTGGCTCCTTCGATCAAGGTTGCAGAGGCGGCCAAGGTGATCGAGAACACCCAGCGCGATTTGAACATCGCCTTGGTAAACGAATTGGCTGTAATTTTCGATCGGCTCGGGATCGATACTCTGGATGTTTTGAAAGCGGCCGGGACAAAATGGAATTTCCTTAATTTTCGGCCAGGCCTTGTTGGCGGCCATTGCATTGGTGTTGATCCCTATTACCTGACCCACAAGGCTGTGGAGGTGGGGTATCACCCCGAGGTTGTGCTGGCTGGCAGGCGGCTGAATGACCGTATTGGTGCCTATGTGGCAAACCGGACGGTCCGGTTGCTGATCGACAAGGACATACCCGTTCGGAAAGCGCGGGTGCTTGTGTTGGGGCTTTCATTCAAGGAAGATTGCCCTGATTTGCGCAACACACGGGTCGTCGACATTGTATCCGAGCTGCGGGACTATGGTATCGTCGTTGATGTCTGGGATCCGCAAGTAGACCCGGGGGAGGCGGCAGAAGAAATTGGTGAAGCATTGGTTGAGCCCAAAGCCGGCCAATATGACGCGCTTGTGCTGGCGGTCGCGCATAGAGAATTTCGCGCCATGTCCGCAGGCCAACTAAAAATGTTCGGCAAGGAAAACTGCGTAATTTTTGATGTCAAAGGGATTTTGGATCGCGCTATTGTGGATGGCAGATTATAGATGCCCCTCCTTTTTGGTTATAGACTTCACGAACAGCTTCCGTTGAAATGACAGTCAGCTTTCCTTCTTGGCCCGAATTTACAGACGAAGAGGCTGCCGCGGTCCGCGATGTAATTCTATCCAACAAAGTCAACTATTGGACTGGTTCCATCGGACGCGAGTTTGAACGTGAGTTCGCGTTATGGGCTGGAACAGAATACGCGATAGCACTCACCAATGGCACTCTTGCGCTTGACCTGGCGTTGCAGGGATTGGGAATTGGCGCAAGAAATGGTGGGGCAGAAGACGACGAGGTTATCGTCACGCCGCGCACTTTCATTGCGTCGGTCAGCTGCGTCGTTACCGCCGGCGCAAAACCCGTTTTTGCTGATGTCGATCTGCAGAGCGGTAATATTTCACCCGAAACCATCGCTCCGGTTCTGGGATCAAAAACCAAAGCAATCATTCCCGTTCATTTGGGCGGCTGGCCAGCCGATGTGCCGGCCATAAAAGAGCTCGCCGACAATGTCGGAGCAGCCATCATCGAGGATTGCGCTCAGGCGCACGGGGCAGCCATTGGCGAAAATTCCGTCGGTTCAATCGGCGATATGGGAGCTTGGTCCTTTTGTCAGGACAAGATCATGACCACTGGCGGCGAAGGCGGAATGGTCACCCTGAACAATCATGATCGCTGGTCGAGCATGTGGTCATACAAGGATCATGGCAAGGATTGGGACGCTGTTTACAACCGCAGCCATCCGCCAGGATTCCGTTTTGTCCACGAAACTTTTGGAACCAATTGGAGGATGCTGGAAGTGCAAGCGGCGGTGGGCCGCATACAGTTGAAGCGCATGGATGACATAACCGCGCGCCGCGCGCGCAATGCTTCCCACCTTGCGAATGCAATCAGGCATTTTCCGACCGCGGTGCGGCTTCCGGAACCAGGTAATGGCATAACTCACGCCTATTATCGGCTGTATGCTTATGTGCGGCCTGATGGGCTGAAAACGGGTTGGGACCGGGACCGCATTGTCGCGGCCCTTGTTGAGCTGGGCCTGCCAGTGATGCATGGAAGCTGTTCAGAAGTTTATCTTGAAAAAGCCTTCGAAAATAATGATTTGCGCCCTGCCAAGCGTCATCCGGTCGCACGCGAATTGGGAGAGTATTCGATGGCATTTCTTGTCCATCCGACTTTGGAGGATGAGCATATGCAGTGCATCGCCAATGGCATTACCGAGATAATGGCCGATGCGGCCCGTTGAACAAGCAATGGTACAGTTCGCAGATGCTGGTCTATCACTTACCTCTTTGCGAAATCTGCCGGATATCCAAATTTTACTAGTGTCGGTGCCATGATCGCCATCAACTTTTCTGATTCCTCTCCAAGCGACTTGCGGCCTTTGCTGACGGATTGATGCGTAACGTCGGAAATGGCTGCTGCAACTTGCGCTTGCGTTGGCTCTATCCCCAGAAAATCCGAGATGGTAGCCACCAATTCTCCCGGACCTCTTGTCAACGCCTCATAGTGGATTTTGAGAACCTTTCCATCTGCCATTGGTGCGAAAGCCGCGCTGCTTTGTTCAACACATTCAACCCATTGGCGGGCACAAACTTCTGCCAGCGAAGCTTGCGTCATTTCCGCCATAGCGCTGAACTGAGGTCCCCAGAAACTCATATGCTCAGACTGTCCGAATAACATTCCAAAGCGCGATTTGATGAATCGGTAGCCATAGATTGGAAGGTCAAGCTTGGGTGTGTAGCGGATTTTTGCCCAATAATAGGTCAGGGACTCCATTTCGAGCTCGCCGCGCCAACGTTTCTGAGCTGATGCCACCACATCCATACCATCCCGCACGAGGAACAGATATTTCGCTTCGGGAAAAATGGCATCGACAAAGCCGACACGCAGAGAATTGGCGCATGTCTTTTCAACAAGAAATCTAGGCCTCCCGAATTGTTTCCAGGCATTGAGAAAGCGGCTGCGGATAAATGCGGTAATTTCGGGGCGCGCCATTTCCGAGCTAAATTCGTCATTGGGATGGCCAATATTCCCGTGCCGCCAGATCGGGTTTATCTCATCGCAATCCCAGGTGGCAAATTCAGGGAGGTGGCACAGCACATCGCGAAGAATATTGGTTCCCGATCTGCCTGCGCCTATGATGATCAATGGCTGAAAGGGAAGGGTTCCGGCCATGTTATACCTAACCAATGAGAATCAAGCCGGGATGATGTTGATTGAGTCGATGAAAAGATCAACAAAATCACCATCTTCGGGGATAGCAAAATTGACATCCAGAAACAGGTCGCGGCAATTGCCATCGGGAATACTGATGTTCTCTCGGCTACCCTTGCCAGACACGACAAACCGGAAAGGGGGACGAGAGTTGTTCGGGACAAGCGCGCAGCTCAACTGGACCGTCATATCCACATTCTCTGGCAATGGCTCCGAAAGTACCACTTTCAGCAGGTAGCTGCCGGGCTCCAGAGCTATCAGCTGCCGCGCAAAGCGTCCGTTAGAATCGGGAATAGCGCTGGCTATCATCTGGTTCTTTTCCGCATCTATGTGGGCACTATATTCGCCTTCGGATGCCAATTGCCAATCTATCGGCGCTAGTGACCCTTTCCTTGTAAAGTTCGGGTTGCGGACCAATTCCCCAGAGCCTTGGCCTTCTCCTATTCGGGCTACCAGCGAGCGAGCTGCTGAAATTTGCCCGGCTTCAACCAATTCCCTTACCAAGGTGGCATCAAATCTGCCTTCAACTGGCAGGCCATTGTTATGAACTTCTTTCCTAAGTCGAGCGACATTTATCAAAGAGGGCTGTACCTGCACCGCGCGCATCCAGAATCTTGGGGCCCAAGGTGGCTTTTTCTGCAGCAGCGAGACGAACGGGGCAATGAACTCGTCCTGCTGAAGCGCTGACGCCATAACGGGTATCAGCACGTCGACTGAGGGTTTGCTGGTTCGCAGTGTTATGTCATAATTGTAGAGAATTTGTTCGACATCGCCCAAGCGGCCATAGTCTTCTACTAGCCAAATGTTGGTAATGCGATCCCGTTTGGTTAGGGACGAAATTGATCGCATCAACTTGCGCGCCCTGATCCTGTCTCCGTTGACATCAAAAACAAGTGCAGCCATGCGAACAGCATTCGGGTCGGTCGGTTCCATAGCAAAACCCTTACGGGCCCAAATTTCCCAAGAGGGATCAGTTTTGTCGGGCTGCCTATTGCTGTTTTGCGCGAAGCTGCTCAGAAAACGAAGGTGAGCGGCTTTGCCGTAGGCGAACCCATTGGGTGGGATGCTGGTCATGGCCAACTCCGGGATGCGGTTTTGGTTTACCATTGACCAGGCATGCCATCCGCTGAAGGCGGCAATTGCCGATGCGAAAAGCCAGATAGCCAAGTTGCGTGTGGCGGTCCAAACGATAATCAGGATGCCTTTTCGGAGTCACGTTGGCGGTCATAGCCGTAGCCATAGTGACTGCCATAACCATAACCATATGGTGAATTATGCGAAGTCACTTTGGTCACGATCGCGCCGAAAATGTTGCCATTGACGGACCGAACACGGTCAATGGCGGAATTGATGGCTGCCAATTTGGGACCATTTGCTTCTATTGCGAAAATGACACCATCCAGCCTGCTTACCAGGAGGGGTACGTCGGCAATTCCCAATATCGGGGGAGCGTCAACGACGATGTGATCAAATTCCTCGGATAGCCGGCGCAACAAGGCCGCCAGCCTGTCGCCTGTCAACAACTCGGCGGCATTGGGCGGTGCAGGCCCGGCCGGTATAACGCTAACAGATTGGTCGGGTAAATCTGCGATCAGCTTTTCAAGATCGTCATCACCAGACAAAAAATTGCTCAAACCCGCGTCGTTTTGAATCTCGAACAGGAAATGGACTGAAGGGTTGCGCATATCTGCGTCGACCAAAACCGTTTTTTTGCCCATACGCTGCAATACTCTGCAGATGGCGTACGCGGATGTGGTTTTGCCTTCGTTTGGTCGGCTGCTGGTAAGCATCATTGTTTGCGGGACACCATTTTCGGTCAAAAACGACAAATTTGTGCCAATGGAGAAATAAGCCTCAGACAAGGCAGATTTGCGATCTTGCAGTTCTTGAATGACATCCTCCGTTTCCACATTGGGAACCACACCCAATGGGGCCAGTCCAAGCTGACTTTTGACATCGCTTGGATCTCTGAGGCTTTGGTCAACATGCTCCCTTGCAAACACATATGCGCCTGACAGTGCGATTCCAGCCAGCAGCGCCAGCCCCAAATTGAGTGCCAGGTTGGGACTTGATGGCTGGTTGGGTGCACGTGCGTTGTCGATGACCGAAATGTTGCTCGATTCCACTCCGGCAACGCCGATCTCCTTGTAACGCTGCAAAAGCCCATCATAAAGTTCACGATTGGTATCAACTTCGCGTTGGTAGATATTGTACTGGATTTCGTTGCTTCGTTGGTTGACGAGTTGGTCTTTCAATTGCGCTACGCGCTGTTTCAAGCTCCGTTCGCGCTGCAATGCTTCTGCATATTCATTGCGTCCGCTAGACTTTATTCGCCCCTCTTCAATCGCAATGCTTCGATCAAGTGCTTGAATTTCAGAAGAGAGCGCACGTACCGAAGGATATTGTGGTTCAAACTGAGTAAGCAGCTTTGCGCGTTCGGAGGCTACAATTGCGCGCCGTTGGCGCAACCCATTGATGGCACTGTTTGTCAGGTTTTTGTCGTTTATGCCACCGCTTGGATTTGCTCGGCTTTGCGCGTCAATCCGGTCAGCAGTCGCTTTGGCAAGCGCCTCGTTCATTGCAACCAAATCGGCGCCAGCAAGTGTTTGTTGTTGCGTGGTTCGTCCTTCGGCATCCTGGTTAGCATTAAGCGAGACGATACCTTTTGAAGAAGCGTAGGAATTGAGCTGTCTTTCGGATTCTTCCAGTTTTTCGCGCAGTTCTTCCAAGCGCTTTTCAAGGAATTTGCGCGCATCATTGGTCGATGAAAAACGGCGGTCCAGAGTTGCTTCGGAAAACTGTTCCACCCAAGCATTGGCAATTCGGGCAGACAGTCCTCTGTCAGGGCTGGTGAATTGAATGTCGACCAGACTCGAACCTCTAACGGGAACAATCAGAATATTGTCTTCCAGCAGGTTGGTGACGAGGCTCATTCTCTCTGCCTTGCGTCGAGCGTCGGCGCGTGAACGCCCTGACAACGCTACATCTGGGTCGATCCCAAATGCTTCAAAGAAGCTATCGTCACCCGCAAGATTCTCGGACCGGGCGACCCGCTCCGCGAGCGAGCGCGCCCGAAGCAGTGAATATTGCGTCCCATAAAATTCGAGATCGCGACTGAAGTCTTCCGTTTCAACGCCTTCAACATCGGTTACATTATCCTGTTGCCGGCTGATTTCTATCCGTGACGTCGCTGTGTACAAAGGTGTGGCAAGCAAAGTCAGAACCAGCCCCGACACAAGCGCAAGGGCCAAAATGGCTGCGATGGTGATCTTGTGTGCCAGGATGCTCCGCCACAATCTTTCCAGAATCGGCAAGCCAAATGTGCCTGCTTCCCCCCTATTCTCGGCGGAGGGTGCGGATTTTTGGGGCTGAAAGTGATCTTGCGGGGCTAGAGCAGAAGCCATCAATCCATCCTGCCGAAGCAACCAGGGGCTGGCGGAAAGGCGGGCGCACTCCACGCATGGTTTTTCTTTTGGAAAGCCGTTTGCGTCTTTGATCCAAGCTTGAAGCCTTCTTTTGACTCGATGCTGGCACTATGACGAAATCTGCTCATATTACACAATAAGAACAACTTCTTAATTCCTACTCCACAAAAAATCAAAATTATGAAAAATCGAATCTTCTCGGTCGCGTGAAGGACAGGCCGGATGCTGACTGTGCTTCCATTTCATCAACCAAAAACCGAGATTTGTCTAGTCGACTTCAATTAAAGAATAAACCCTTAACGTACGCTGATCTCCAGTAATCGAAAGGCTATCTCCTTGCGGCCGATGCATCTCTTTCCAGCAGGCCTGCCAAAATAGCAACAATGGCCATAAAGGCGGGCGTTCGCAGTGGATAATCGAAAAGGCTGGCAAGCAACAACAACACAAACAGCATCAGTAGCAGCGCCCGGCGGTTGCGGTTGTTTCCAGGTCTTGAGCGAAATACCTGAATGCTGCGGACCACGAGCCAGCCCAAAACGCCTGCAGCGATGAAAAGGCCAGCCAGCCCGCCTTCGATGATCCACTGCGCCCAGTCATTATGGGCCAAATTCAGATACTTGTAGCTCAGCAATTCGATTGGCTCATACATGCGGTAGACATGCTCAAAGGATCCAAAGCCGGTGCCCCAGGGAAAGAAATCAAGCGCAATTTGGAAATAAACCGGCAGAAGCTGCAATCGGATGCCTTCGACACCATCGTCAGCCAAAAAACGTTCTACAGCAAGCGATCTGCCCGACACAATTGCCGTCAAGGCAGCTGCGGCCACAAAAGCTGCTATCCCAAGCGCCAATGTACGACTGCTGAAAAAGCCAATCCTCGATGCTTTCCTGGAAGCCGGTGCGAGAATATCAGAGCCGGCCATGATAACCAGCGCCAGAATGAGCGCTATGGATGTAATCAGAAGGCCGCCGCGTGAACCGGTCACCAAAACGAGCAGAACGAAAAAAACTATGCTCACAATGATTCCGGCAGTTTTCAGCGGTGCATAAGGTTCCCTGCGCTCAAATGTTGTGAAATAAGCCCCCAGCGCCAAGACCATACAGCCTAGGAACACGGCATGGTGGTTGCGATTGGCAAATAGGCCAACTGGCGAAACATCATTGGTAATCCGGTAGAGATAAAACGGATTCCCTGGCTCCCCGGCCATTTGCAGCATTGCAAGAACTGCGCTGAAGAGTGCCAATCCGAAAATCAATAGGCGCAATTTGCCGAAATGCTCCTTGGATTGCAGGGCAAACAGCAGCAAGCCGGCCAGCGGAACAGCAAGAGAAAACAGACTATTCCACGTCTTTGCAGGTGACCAGCTGAGCGGTCGCCAAGGCTGATCAATCCCCATATCATCGCCGATGCGGATCATCAGCTCCCGCCGGGGCAACGAGGTCCATAGGTCAGGAGGCAGGGGCACAAGCTGCGCGCCCATCAACAGAGCCACGGCGAGCAGAAACATCAATGGCCACCTTATCTTCGTCAGCCTTTGTCTGTCTATCTGGACCAGTGCATAAACGCCAATCAAAACTGCCGCTGGCCGCAGCACAATCAGCGAAGATACATCTGGCCTTGAACTGCCCCCAGTGAGAAAGACAAGGACTAGAAAAGCCGATAGTACAAGAAAACGGGCATTCGGCGAAGTCAGCCGGCCCCTCAGCCGCAAGACATGATGGAACCGTTGTGGCATTGGTTGCCGCTTGGCAAAGAGGTTCCATCTAGTCAACCGCTTTGTGTCTGCTGCAATCCCGCTGACAACGCCATTCTCACCAGAAAAGGCCCGGGATTCTCCCGGGCCTTTTCTGGCGGACACGGAGGGATTCGAACCCTCGAAGCCCCTTACGAAGCTTGCCTCCTTAGCAGGGAGGTGGTTTCAGCCGCTCACCCACGTGTCCGCATTTTTGGCCGAAGCCCCGGCTGTTCGCGGGGCTATAGCGATGGCGATGCGGGGCTGCAACGGTTAATCCCGCACATATGGGTGATTCCGATATCTCCAAAAGGCTTGCAAAAGCTTAGCTCTGGCGCGCCGCAAACTGACTCAATCCGGCGTAAATAGGACTCGGGTCATCGCCGGTTCATTGTCCTGCGGGCAGGGTGACGCCTAGCGTTCGGGCAAAATGGGAGTTTTCGGGATGCAGGACGTATTCTTCACCAGTTTTTGGCGGCGCATGGCGTTGTTGTTTGCCGCCTTTGCCATGGTTTCCGCGCCTGCCGCAGCGCAGATCGAGACTGTCGATCCCGACGATGTCTTCGCGCAGGAAGCGCCGCCGGCAGAGCAGCCCCCAGCCGGTGAGACATTGCCCGACACGGCACCTGCCGAAGACGGCGTGCCAACCGATGGCCTGCCACCGGATGATATTCCTGCAGATATTCCGCCGGCGAATACAGATGCCACCGGTGACGGTACTGCAACGGACATCCCGGTCCAGGATGACAGCCAAACCTATCAGGAAGATGATCTTATCGGCGCGGCCGAAGGTGTTTTCGGCAAGGGCGCGGAAGGCTTGGCAAAGCTCATCGAGGATATCCTCAAGAAACAGGGCAAGCCGAACGGATATATTGTCGGGCGAGAGGCGGGCGGGGCTTTTGTCGTCGGGCTGCGCTATGGCTCAGGCACGCTCTATCACAAGGTTGAGGGGCAGAAGCCGGTTTACTGGACAGGCCCCTCGCTCGGTTTCGATGTCGGCGGCAATGCCGGCAGCACCTTCGTATTGGTCTATAACCTTTACGACACCGAGGATCTTTATAAACGCTTCGCATCGGCAGAGGGCGTTGCCTATCTCGTGGGCGGTTTCAATGCGGCCTATTTGCGCCGTGGCGATATGGTTCTCATCCCTATTCGCGTCGGTGCCGGCCTCAGACTGGGGGCCAATGTGGGCTATATGAAACTGTCCAAGAAACGCCGCTGGCTGCCCTTTTGATTGCCGCTAGCGGCTACCCGCGCATATCTTCCATTCGCTTGAGATAGCGCGCCAGCACATCGATTTCGAGATTGACCGTCTGGCCGGCCTGAAGCGCGCCCAATGTCGTCACGCTGGCCGTATGCGGGATGATATTCAAGCCAATAGCCGTCTTGCCATCTGCATCATCGACGCTGTTCACGGTTAGCGACACGCCATCGATGGTGATCGAGCCCTTGGCGGCGACAAAGGGCGCGATGGCACCGGGAACCGAAATTGCGAGCCGGTGCGAATCGCCTTCCTTTTCATGGGTTTCGACCTCGCCCACGCCGTCGACATGACCGGTTACGATATGCCCGCCCAGTTCATCGCCAACCTTAAGCGCGCGTTCCAGATTCAGCTTGCCACCTTCATTCCAATGGCCCGCGGCCGTGCAGTAAAGCGTTTCTGCCGACAGATCGACCGCGAACCAGTCCGTACCCTTCTCGACGACGGTCAGACAGACGCCCGAGCAGGCTATCGATGCGCCGATATCGACGTCTTCCATGTCATAGCTGCAGGTGATGGCTAGCCGCAGGTCGCCGCGCTGATCGGCTTTCGTGATTGTCCCGATGTCGGTGATGATGCCCGTGAACATGAAGCCTCTCCTAGGCCGCCTCTGCTCGCTCGTAAAGTTCCATACGGTCGGGTCCGAATTTTCTGCTGCCTGTCAGCGTCCAGTTTCCATGCGCATCGTCCAGTCGCTCCAGTCCAATATCCGCCAGCGCGGATTTGCCTTCACCCACAATGATAGGCGCGCGGTATAAGAGCAGCCGGTCGACAAGCCCTGCTTTCAAGAAGGCCGCTGCGGTCTGCGTGCCGCCCTCGACGAACAGGCGGTTGACGTCCAGCCCGGAAATCTGCGCCGGATCGCTGATCGAAGTCCAGCCTTCGGGTGCCTTGCCTCTGGTCAGGACCAGCCGGTCCGGCGCGCGCGATTCCAGCCCGGGCAAACGCACATCGAGCGCGGGGTCATCGTCGCGAAGCGTCCCGCCGCCAACCAGGATTGCATCATGGCGTGCACGTTCGAGGTGGACATGTGCTCTGGCCGCTTCGCCGGTGATCCATTGGCTCGAGCCATCGGCCAATGCGATTTTCCCATCCAGCGATGTCGCGAGTTTGAGCGTAACCTCGGGCCGCCCGCGCCGGATACGCGAAAAGAAACCTGCCATCGAGCGCCGCGCATCGGCCTCCAGACACCCCACTTCAACCTCGATTTTTTCGCTGCGCAGGCGCGCAATGCTTTTGCCGCATGTGCGCGGGTCGGGGTCCTCTGCGGCGATAATGACCCGGCCAGGCTGCGCCGAACTCAACAGGTCGATACAGGCCGGTCCGCGTTCGCTGTCATGCGCGCAGGGTTCCAGCGTGACGTAGATGTCTGCGCCCTTTGCCGCCTCGCCAGCTTGCTCAAGCGCCATCGCCTCGGCATGCGGCCTGCCGCCCGGCTGGGTCCAGCCGCGCCCGGCGATTTTCCCGTCATTGACGATCAGGCATCCGACCGACGGGTTCGCGCCAGTTCGGCCCACGCCGCGTTCGCCCAGCGCCAATGCCGCACGCATAAAGCGCTCATCTTGCGGCATCGCGGCTATTGTGCCGCTCCGCCTGCTGCTTCGGGCTGCGCCTCTTGCCTGGCCTTGCCGGCTTCGCGTTCGGCCTTTCGCTTTTCAGATTCTGCGCGCATCTCCTCGGCATCGCGTTCCAGCGCCTCGACATCCATTCCGGCAGCCCGGCCAAGCGCGCGATAGGCTTCGCGTTTTCTTGCTTCCTCAAGCCGGTCCTGTTCGGCGCGAATGGCCTGATCGCGCTTTATATCTTCCATGCTGCGCGAGGCGGGCCAGCTTTCGAAGTAAAACACGCCAGGATCGGGCGGGGTCGAGGATTCGATCGAATCGCGGTTGAACATATAGACCGTGAGGGCGAACGGCACACAGGCCGCCAGCCACAACAGCAGATTATACTTCCGCTTGACGCGCAAATAGGAGATCAGATCGTTTCCAGCGCCTGTGATCGACACGTCTTTGAGAAAACTCATGACGCCTATTTAAGCCGCAGCGGGGCGTTTTTCCAGTGACGATTGCGCAGCTGGCGTGCGCGTTAGCCGTTCAAGGTGAACTTTACCGTCAGTGTTTGCCAGTCTTCGACAGCCACGCCATCGCGCGTTGCGGGCTTGAATCGCCATTTCTTGAGCGCGTGCCGGACGGTCGCCTTGCCAAAGTCGGGATATGTCGCGCTGACGAGCGTTGCTTCGCGAACACGGCCATCGGTGCCGATCAATATCTTGACGCGGGCACTGCCCTCGATCTCTCTTTGCAGCATGCGGGTCGGGTAGGGCGGCTGGAACAGGCGTGCCCAGCGCGGATCACGTATCGCTGCCTTGAAGACCGGAAGAAGTTTTGGCAGCGCCTTGGGTGCGTCTTGGGCCTTTTTGGCCAGCTTGCCCATGTCTTTCCCCTTGCCATCGAAAGTTGGCGTATAAGGATCGACCGGGTCGGTGGTCGTTGTCGGGCCGTCGACCGGTTTGATCGGCGTTTGCGAAGGCGGCGCAAAGATCGGCGGCAGCGGCGGTGGATCGACGACTGTTTTCGGATCGTCAACCGGTGGCGGTGGCTGCGCTATTGGTATGTTTTCGGCTATCGTGACAGGTGGTTCGTGCGGCGGCAGGATCGTGACAGGCGACAGCGCGACGGCCGCGATAATGCCGCCATTGATGATGACAGCGGCGGTAAATCCGGCCGGTTTTCCTCTCGTTGTTTGGGAAACATAGCTCATATTGGCCTCCTCTCGGGAGCGAGAAGGCCGGGAGCGCATGCGATGAAGTATATCCGCTACCCGGACCTTCATCGCTTTTCCAATGATATACCATTACGGTCCAAAAATCAATTTGGGTGGCTCCAGCAAATGCTTGGACTCGCCGCAGCGGATTGATAGAGCGCTGCAAAAACCGCCCGCATGGCCTTTGTCTATCGAAAGAGTTTTGCTGATGACCGAAGCACCCAAAACCGTCCGCACCCGCGTTGCGCCATCGCCGACGGGCGATCCGCATGTCGGCACTGCCTATATTGCGCTCATCAACTATGTATTTGCGCGGAAACATGGCGGTGAGTGCCTGCTGCGCATCGAAGACACCGATCAGTCGCGCTCCACGCCCGAAAGCGAGAAGGCAATCCTGAAAGCGCTGAAATGGTTGGGGCTCGAATGGGATGAAGGGCCGGATATTGGCGGCCCCAATGGCCCTTACCGCCAGTCCGAGCGCAGCGCGATCTATACCGAATATTGCGACAAGCTGCTGGCCGAAGGCAAGGCCTTCAAATGCTTCTGTACGGCCGAAGAGCTGGCTGAAATGCGCAAGGCGCGCATCGCCGCCAAATTGCCGCCCAAATATGATGGCCGTCATGCAAATCTGACGCCGGAGGAGGTCGCCGAAAAAGAAGCCGCTGGCCTGCCCTATGTCATTCGCATGAAAGTCCCTGAAAGCGGCGTTTGCAAGGTGGAAGACACGCTGCGCGGGACGATCGAATTCGACTATGCAGGCGTCGATATGCAGGTGCTGATGAAGTCGGACGGTTTGCCGACCTATCACCTGGCCAATGTCGTCGACGATCATCTGATGGGTATCACCCATGTCATGCGCGGCGAGGAATGGATATCGAGCGCCCCCAAACATCTTTTGCTCTATGAATATTTCGGTTGGAAAGCGCCGGTTCTCACCCATCTGCCGCTGCTGCTCAATCCTGATAAATCGAAATTGTCGAAGCGCAAAAATCCGACCAGCGTTACCTATTATCAGCGTGCGGGTTATCTGCCCGAGGCGCTGGTCAATTTCCTTGCGCTGTTCGTGACCAAGCCGGCAGAGGGCGAGGAGAAATTTTTGCTCGACTGGCTGGTAAAGAATTTCGACGTGCAGGATATTTCGCTGGGCGGCTCGGTCTTCGATGTCGCCAAGCTGGACTGGCTGAATGGCCGCTATCTGCGCGAGGATATGGACGCGGCGCAGTTTCTGGGGCGGGTGCGCGAATGGGCGCTCAATGACGACTATCTGCTGCCGATAGCCGAAATGGCGCAATCGCGCATTGTGCGGCTTGGCGATCTCGGCGGTATGACCGCGTTGTTTTTCCAGAATCGTATCGAGGGGCTGACCGCCGAGCGGCTGCGCGACGGCGTGAAGATCGACGAATTGCAGCAGCGCCAGGCCTATCATCTGGTGCTGACTCAGCTCGACGGGCTCGCCGTGTGGAACAAGGAAGGCGTCGATGCGAGCCTGCGCCGCGCCGCGGAAGCGCTGGGCGTAAAGCTCAAAGACATGATCCGGGCGATGTATCTGGCCGTGACCGGAGCGGACAAGGGCGTGCCCTTGTTCGATGCGATCACCCATCTCGGCCGTGACATTATGCGCGAGCGGCTCCGCCATGCGCTCGAACTGCTCGGCCCGCCGAGCAAGAAGGAAGCTGCAAAGTGGGTGGATTTGTTAAGCAGCGAGGGATGATTATGTTAAAGCGCCGGGATGGATTTGTAAAAGAGACAAGAGGGGAGGAGGTGTCGTGCCAGAAGTTGATGACAAGCTTGAACAACTTATTCAGCTAACTTTTGATATTGGCATGCAGATACACCGCGATGTTGGACCCGGCTTGGTTGAATCCGTTTACGAAAGGGTTCTGGCCGATTGTCTGGAAAGCCAGAAGATCAAAGTCGACCGGCAACAGCCGGTTCCGGTAGATATTTATGGGAAACGATATAACGATGCATTTCGCTTTGATCTGCTATTGAATGACAGCCTGATAATTGAAATCAAATCGATTGAAAAACTTGGGCCAATTCACAACAAGCAAGTGCTTACATATATAAGGCTGATGAATTTGCCTTATGGACTTCTTCTCAATTTTGGCTGTGAAACATTCAAGCAAGGGATGCGTCGTATTGTAAATGACAGGTTTAAAGAGTGATCAATCCCCTCTTTCCCTCCTGCCTCTTTCACATATTGGGAGCCATCAGTGCCTGACCTGCGCATGCATGAAAGCTGGCAGGCCGCGTTGAAGGCAGAGTTTGACAGCTCTTATATGGCGGCGCTGCGGGACTTTCTGAAAGCGGAGAAGGCGGCTGGCAAGCACATCTTTCCGCATAGCAAAAACTGGTTTCGCGCGCTCGAGCTGACGTCGCTCGATGAAACGCGCGTGGTTATCCTGGGGCAGGATCCCTATCACGGGCCGGGGCAGGCGCATGGTCTGTGTTTTTCGGTACAGCCGGGCGTACGCACGCCGCCCTCCTTGCAGAATATCTACAAGGAAATGCAGGATGATCTGGGCATCCAGCCGGCACCTCACGGGTTCCTCGAACATTGGGCAAAGCAGGGCGTGCTGCTTCTGAACAGCGTGCTGACGGTCGAGGCGCGCAATGCCGCCTCGCATCAGGGCAGGGGCTGGGAACAATTTACCGATGCCATCATCCGCATCATCAATGATCAGGATCGCCCCGCGGTTTTCCTGCTGTGGGGTGCCTATGCGCAGAAGAAGGCGGCATTCGTCGATGCGGGCAAGCATCTGGTTTTGACGGCCGCGCATCCTTCGCCTTTTGCGGCGCGTAACGGCTTTTTCGGTTGCCGGCATTTTTCGCGCTGCAATGGCTTTCTGGAGGAGAAAGGCTTGCCACCTGTCGACTGGGCGCTGCCGAACAATCCGGGGGATTGACTTCAGGGCAGCAAAAATGGCGGACACGGTGGGATTGCGCTCGCTGAAGCTCGCTCGTCTCCGCTGCGCTTCGACTCCGAATTGGCTCCGTCCACCTCACCGCTTCTGCTGTGAAAAAACCCGGACCAACCGGATGGTCGGCCCGGGCCTTTCCATGGCGGACACGGTGGGATTCGAACCCACGATACGGGGTTACCGTATACACACTTTCCAGGCGTGCGCCTTCGACCACTCGGCCACGTGTCCGCATGCTCTTTCTGTGCCTGCCTTCCAAAACCGAAACCCTGAGCCGTCAGCGCGTGAGCGCTGGCGAAAAGTCGAAGGGTGTCTATCGGCCCCGTGAGGCGTCCTTCGACAGGCTCAGGACTACGGTTGATAGCCGGCCGGTTGCCCGGCCAAATAGCGCGCAAGCCCTAGCCGCAAGTCGACCCTTCCGCAAGACGCTTTGATTTGGCATACACTGCTATCATGAAAAAACGACTGATAGCTGCGGCCGTGCTGGCCGCGATTGCCCCTCCCGCCACCGCGCAGGATGAAGCGCCGAAAGCCGAGGACGCCAAACCGCATCCATCGCCCGGCCAGATTGTCGATAGCGCCAAAGCGGAGGAGTGGATTGACATCAAAGCCGACGACTTGCTGGTTATGGATTTGGTGGCCGATGCGCAGGGAAATGCGCGCCGCGTGATCATCCAGCTGATGCCGCCGCCCTTCTCGCAAGGCTGGGTCAATAATATCCGCAAGCTCGCGCAGGCGAAATGGTATGACGGCATCGCGATCACGCGCGTTCAGGATAACTATGTCGTGCAATGGGGCGATCCCAATGCGGGCGACGAGGGCAAAGCAAAGCTGCTACCTGAGGGTTTGGAAGTGGTCTCGGAGAGCGCATATGAAGTTGACGGTGATACTTTGTCGGAATTTACTGATTTCCGAGAGATTGAAGAACCAGATACAGAAGAACATTCTCAGGTCGAGAAACTCCTAAGCGGGGTGCTTGACCCGAATAAGTCCGAGAAAGATCGGGCGGAAATGACCGAAAAATTGGGGGAAGCGTTGGAAGCCGCGGCCAATAAGCCAACTGGAGAAGAGCGCCTCGCCCTAATTTCAATCGAGTCAACACAAACCCCACTAACTTCTCAAGGCTGGCATGAGCGTGATGGCCACGCTCATTGGGTCGAATTCTGGAAAGGATGGCCGCTCGGAAACTTCATAAAGTCTGTTTGGGAGAACGAAGATGGCCAGCCGGTAGCACGTCCGGCCAACACGCAAAGACACATTTTGGAGCAACAAAAAATTTATGAAAATGTAGAGGAAAATAAGTTCTGGCCCGTCCATTGCTATGGCATGATTGGCGTTGGGCGTGGGATGTCGCCAAATACGGGAGATGGTTCTTCGCTCTATACAGTGATTGGCCACGCACCACGGCATCTCGACCGCAATATCGCGCTGGTCGGCCGCATTATCGAAGGCATCGAGCATCTCACCACGCTGCCGCGCGGCACGGGGCCGCTGGGCTTTTATGAAGACCCGGTGCAGCATGTGACGATCGATGCCATACGCGTCGCGAGTGAACTCCCTGCAAATCAGCAGCCCCAATTTCGGTATCTTTCCACCGAAGGCGAAACCTTCGCAAAATATATTGATGCGCGCGCCAACCGCCGCGATCCTTTCTTCATCAAGCCTGCGGGCGGCGCAGATATCTGCAACATCCCGGTGCCGATCCGGCGGACGGGGTGAGGGTTTTACTCATGCATTTGAGGCGTGCTTCGACAAGCTCAGCACTGCGGTGTCGAATCTACCGTAGCCCTGAGCCTGTCGAAGGGCGTTTCACGATATTGCAGGACGCTTGTTGAATGGACTGGATGTTCCATTGCTACATGCTGCGCTGCTCGGATGGGAGCTTTTATGTCGGGCATACCGACGATATCGAAAAGCGAATTGCCGAGCATGTCTCTGGCGTGACCGGAGGTTATACCTACAAGAGGCGACCGGTGAAATTGGTCTGGAACGAACCCTTTGCAAACAGGGATGACGCCAAGGCAGCCGAGAAGCAAATCAAGGGATGGAGCAGGGCCAAGAAGGAGGCATTGATTGACGGGGATTGGAATCTGATTTCGCGGCTTGCTCGCTGCAAGGCGGTTCTTGATCGATAAACGTCCTTCGACTTTCAACTGTCTTACGACAGATGGCTCAGGACTAACAGTTTTGCCCATGAATTTGAAGCGTGCTTCGACAAGCTCAGCACTGCGGTCTGGAGTTCACCGTAGCCCTGAGCTTGTCGAAGGGCGTTTCACCGACTAGCAAACATTAAATGACCAGCCCCGCCTTCACCATCACCACCGAAATGTGGATATGGACCAGCGAGAACGCGCCGGCCAGCTGGCATTTCCTCTCGATCAAGGGCGAGGTCGGCGAGGAAATCAAGGCGCATGCGACCATGGCGCGGCTCGAGCTGGGATTGCCGAAAAAGCGCGGCTGGGGCGCGGTGAAGGTCGAGGCGACAATCGGCAAAACGACCTGGCGCACCTCGATCTTTCCCGGCACCGATGATGATATCTATCTGCTCCCGGTCAAGGCTGCGGTGCGCAAGGCCGAGAGCATTGTCGCGGGCGACGAAGTAACCTTCACGATTGCGCTGATCTGAAAAATCGATGGGAATGCACCGCAGCCCTGAGCAGCAGTTGCTTCTGGCAACTGCGTCCGTCGAAGGGCGCTTGTCGGCTATGCGTGCTTCGACAGGCTCAGCACTACGGTCCAAAAAAAGGCTAACCTTTCGGCTGATAGAGCTGCTCGGGCCCCGGGAAGCTGCGGTCCCGAACGCCCTTTGCATATTCTTTCACCGCATCCTCGACATTGTCGGCCATGGTGCCGAATTTCTTCACGAATTTCGGCGTGCGTTCGAACAGGCCGAGCATGTCTTCGGTCACCAGAACCTGTCCGTCGCACTCGGCCGAAGCGCCAATGCCGATGGTCGGGCAGGCGACTTTCTTTGTGATTTCGATGGCGATGGGCTCGAGTACCCCTTCGATCACCATCGCGAAGGCCCCGGCCTGCGAGGTTGCAATCGCATCCTCGACGATCGACTTTGCTTCTTCATCGCTCTTGCCGCGCACGCCGTAACCGCCGAGGATATTCACCGCCTGCGGGGTGAGCCCGACATGTGCCATTACCGGAATACCGCGTTTGGTCAGGAACTCGATTGTCGGGGCAAGCACCTTGCCGCCTTCCAGCTTGACGGCCGCTGCGCCGGTTTCCTTCAGCAGATGCGCTGCGCTTTCGAAGGCCTGTTCCGGAGAGGCTTCATAACTTCCGAAAGGCATGTCGACGACGACCGCCGCGTGATAACTGCCGCGCACCACCGCCGCGCCATGCGCACACATCAGATCCATCGTCACCGCAACCGTGTGCGGCAGCCCGTAAATGACCTGGCCCAATGAATCGCCTACAAGCAGCATGTCGCAATGCGGATCGAGCAACTGCGCCATGCGCACGGTATAGGCCGTCAGCATCACTAGCGGTTCCTCCCCCTTGCGCCGCCGGATGCGCGGAACGGTGAGCCGCTTCATCGGCTTGGGCGTCGGGTTTGCGCGGCTGGTGGACGTATCGAGCGTGAGCGTTTTCGAAGTCGTAGACATGGCGCGCGACCCTAGCTTTCCATGGCAATTCAGCAAGAGCGGGGACGAATAATGTTATCATTGCTTGACGCAATGTTAAAAATATACAACATTATGTACGAATCAGATTACATCGGAGTATTGCCACTATGTCTTTCCGGGAAAAGATGCACTGGGCCTCACTGGTTGCCATCCTTTTGGGTTTCGGTTTTTACTTTTTCACTCTCCATACCATCCCCCACACCAGCCATGATTATTATATCGGGTTGCTGATCGGGGTGATCGGCTTCATCATCGCGGTTATGACGATAGCTGCGATCATCTTTGCCATTCAGAATAGCAAGGATGCGCATGCCAGGGCCGATGAGCGCGACAGGCTCATCCATATGCGTGGTACGCATCTGGCCTATTATATTTTGGTACTCGGCGTCTGGGCCCTCGCCTTCGCTGCGCATTATGGCCACGGCATGTTTTTCCTCTTGAACTCGATGCTTTTCGTGCTCGTATTGGCGGAGTGCATTCGGATCGGTGCGCAGCTCTATCACTATCGCAAGGGCTATTAGGTCATGGCGAGATTGCCATTTGGAAATGAGATCAAGACGCTGCGCTTTCTTTCCGGCGAAATGACGCAGGGCGAGCTAGGCGAGCGGGTCGGCGTGACCCGGCAGACCATTGCCGCGATAGAGCAGGGGAAATATTCCCCCAGTCTGGAGGTGGCATTCCGGATCGCCCGTGTGTTTGAAAAGCCACTGGAAGAGGTTTTTCGCTGGGAGGATGCAGAATAGGCTTGGCATGACACCGGCTGCGCCATAGCCCCGGTCAAATAGGGGCAGTATGCAAGAATCATCCGCCAACCGAACGCTGATATTCGTCGCTTTCATCGTGTTCATCGACATGATGGGGATCGGCCTCATTGCGCCAGTGATGCCTGCATTGTTGCAGGAGATCAGCGGTGCGAGTGTGGATGATGCAGCGGTGATAGGCGGCTGGCTGATATTTGCCTATGCGAGCATGCAATTTCTTTTCGCGCCGATCATCGGAGGGCTGAGCGACCGGTTTGGCAGGCGGCCTGTGCTGTTGATCACGTTGGCGCTGCTCGGTGTGGATTATGCAGTTATGGCGTGGGCGCCGACGATATTCTGGCTTTTTGTCGGACGGACAATATCGGGCGTGATGGGGGCTAGCTGGGCAGCGGCCAACAGCTGCGTCGCCGATGTCGCTGCGCCAGAAGACCGCGGCAAGCTATTCGGTATCTTAGGCGGGGCCGGGGCATCAGGCTTTGTCATAGGCCCAGCTCTGGGCGGGCTGCTGGGAGAGTATGATGTGCGCCTGCCCTTTGTTGTGGCTGCCATAATGGCGCTCCTGGGTGCTGCCATCGGCGCCTTGATTCTCAAGGAAACATTGCCTCGCGAAAAGCGCCGCAGCTTTACCCTGCTGCGTGCCAATCCACTGGGCAGCGTCATACAGATGGCGAAAACACCGCTCGTGGCTGGTTTTTTGCTTACTTTTTTTGTGCTGCAGTTTGCCGCTCAGGCGCAGTTTGGCGTATGGGCCTATTGGCTGAAAGAACGTTTTCAATGGGGGGAGTGGGATATAGGCCTGAGCATTGCACTTTACGGTATCGAATTGGCCATCGTACAGGGTCTCCTGACAGGCATCTGTATAGCAAAAGCTGGCGAAAAGCGCACTGTATTGATTGGTCTTGCCTTTGCGGTTCCGGCCTATCTTGTCTTTGCTTTTGCGGCGGCAGACTGGCTCGTTTATCTGGGCATTTTCATTGGAGGTTTCAGCGGATTGGCTTTCCCTGCGATGCAACAAATGATGACGAGGCTGATCAGTGAAGACGCTCAGGGCGAGTTGCAGGGCGCAGTCGCCAGCACGATCAGCCTGACAGCTATCTTTGGGCCTATCGTCATGGCCGCAATTTTCGCTTTCTATGCCGACAGGGATGGGTTCTATTTTCCCGGTGCTCCGTTTCTTTTTGGCGCGCTGCTGATGCTGGTTTCAATGATCATATGTCTGGTCACGATCCGGCGATATTATATCAGCAACGAAGCTGAATAAGCTATTTGGCCGATTTAAGAGCAGTTAGGGCTTCGGGTGTGTTGTCGGTAAACAGGCCGTCGATACCGGTTGCAACATAGGCTCTGATCTCTCCCGCAAGATCGCCCGCTTTGCGTGGATCAATACCGCCCTTGTGGTCGAGCGGCAGGAAATAATTCTCGCGGCGGAAGGTCCAGGGATGCACCTTGAGCCCGGCGGCATGTGCATCGGAAACCAGGCTGGTGGGTTCTTTCAGGCGGCCAAGCGCGTTGCGGGGAATGATCATGTCTTTGGACGGGCCGATCCCGTCGGCATATTTCGCAATAGCCTTCAGGCCGTCTGCCGTTGCCATCTGCGCATAAGTCAGTCCGCTGCTGTCCGCAGGGCCGCCTTGGCTGGCGATCAGCTGCACCAGAGGGACATCGGTTTTTTCGCGGAGCGCCTTCAAATTTTCGGTCTCGAAGCTTTGCACAAAAATAGGCGCGTCCTTGCCCTTGTAGCCATATTTTTCGAGAAGGCCGAGCAGCGGTGCTTCATGCGGCAGGCCCAAATCCGCAAAATAGCTGGGATGCTTGGTTTCGGGATAGACGCCTATCGGTGCCGCGCGGGTCTTGTTCACCTCGGCCAGCATGACCAGAATTTCTTCGAAGGTCGGCACTTCGAACTGCCCGTCGTGCTCTGTCGCGCGCAGCCGTGGCAAACGCTCCTTCGCTCGCAAGGTCTTGATTTCAGCAAGTGTAAAATCCTCGGTAAACCAGCCGGTCACTTGCTTGCCATCGATGGTCTTGGTCGTCTTGCGATCAGCAAACTCCGATTTGTCCCCGACATCGGTGGTTTCCGAGATTTCATTTTCATGCCGCGCGATCAGGACGCCGTCCTTGGACAGCACCAGATCGGGTTCGATATAGTCCGCCCCTGCCTTTATCGCCGCGCGGTAACCCTCGAGCGTGTGCTCGGGCCATTCGCCCGACAGTCCGCGATGCGCGATGATGAGGACATCCCGGCTTTCGGACGATACTTGTTCCGGCATGTTCGAGCTACCCGATGTGCAGGCGGCTGTGACCAGAGCAAACCAAGTGAGCAGCCACCATCTCACGTCACCTCCACGCCTTTCCAGAAAGCGATGCGATCCTTTATATCGGCGGCGGCCTCCTTCGGCTCTGGATAATACCAGGCAGCATCGGCATTCTCCGCGCCATCGACAACCAGCGTGTAGTAGCTTGCTGTGCCTTTCCAGGGGCAGATACTGGTCGTTGCGCTATCCTTGAGATAGCCTGAATGAACGCTCCCGCTCGGGAAATAATGATTGCCCTCCACAACCACCGTATCGTCGCTTTCGGCGATCACTGCGCCATTCCACACCGCTTTTGCCATATGCTCTCCTTTTGCAGGAGGCTTATGACGGCGGTGTGACGGTGAAGCAAGCGCGGCCAGCCGCAGCTTTATTTCATCAGCGCTTCATATTCGCTGCCCTTGAAGCCGACGAGCAATTCGCCATCATGCTCCAATACGGGGCGCTTGATCATGCTGGGATGCTCGGCCATCAGCGGGATGGCATTCGCTTCGTTGACATTGTCCTTGATCATGTCGGGCAGCTTGCGAAAGGTTGTGCCGCGCTTGTTCAAAAGCACGTCCAGATCGACCTGCAGCAGCCATTCCTCCAGCTTTTCGGCCGTGATCCCGGATTTCTTGTAGTCGTGGAAAACATAATTGATGCGGTTTTTTTCCATCCAGTTGCGTGCCTTCTTGATCGTGTCGCAATTGGAAATGCCGTACATTTTGGTTTCGCCGCTCATTTTATCTGCCCCGAATTTGGAATCGTCGCGCGGCCTATAATCAGTAGCGCGATGGCAGGCAACCAGACCCAGAGAAATTCCGACAATAAAGTCTCGATACCCCGCATGCTGAAAAAGCCCATACCCAACGGCGATACGCGGATGGGCGTGAAAGGCGCGAAGATACGGGTGTCATCGAAGGGCCAGAACAGGCCTGCTCCCAGGCCGCCATTGGTCAGCGTATCCAGCAAGCCGTGGCTCGCCGTGCTGAAGAAAAGGAAAGCGAAAACAAGCTTCCAGTTTGACGGGCGGAAAAGAGCGGTCAAGAAGGCCGCAACGATCGCCGCAACAAGCAGCGAGTGGCTTGCCCCGCGATGCCCCAGCGGATGGGAATAGTCGATGCCCAGGGCAAAGCCGACCATGTCGGCATCGGGCAGCATGGCGAGCGCCATGCCCGTGGCGATCACCGGCACAGGGATCCGCGCCCTGCCCAGCGCGAGACCGGCGGCAAGCGGGACGATGGCGTGCGTGAAGATGGTTGGCATCAGTTTGCCTTCTCCGCATGCGCACATAATTCGCGCAGCGGGCAATTGGCGCAATCGGCACGTTTGGGCCTGCAGTATCTCTGCCCGATGCGTTTGACCAGCAGATGATGCTCGTCGATGTCCGCCGCGTGCCATTCTTCGGGCATCAGCGGCATCAGCACATTGTAGGCGCGCAGCGTATCGGCTTTCACAGGCACCAGCCCCATGCGCTGAATGACGCGGCGATGGTTGGTATCTATCACCAGCGCGGGGCGATTGAATGCGCTTGCATTCATCACCTGTGCGCTGATTTTGCGCGCGACGCCGGGCAGCGCCTCAACCCATGCCATTGCTTCCTCTATCGGCAAATTATGCAGATGGTCGAGCGTAACCGAACCGCGCTCGGCTATGATGGCCTGCAGACAGGCCTTCAGCCGCTCGGCCATCAGCTGCGGGAAGGTCGCGGTCTTGAGGATCACGGTGAGCTCCTCCTCCGGGATCTCGGCAACTGCCTCCCAGCTTCCATACTTCTCCAGCATCGCGTCGGTGGAGCGGTTAGAATGGATCGTCTTTGTCCGCGCGCCGATCACGCCCTGTACGAGCGTCCAGACCGGATCGCGGCGCTTCTCTGGCGGGCGCAAAAGGCGGCCGAAATGGGCGATCAACTGCGCCTGCATTTCGCGCAACGTTTCGCTGCGCGGATCAGGACCGAGATCAAGCTCCATCAATCGGGTTTTCCGTTCGTTTGGCTATAAAATAGCCATAGCTGAAAAATTCCGAGAAACGCTCGTAAAGCGCAATCTCCTGCCTGTCGGCCTCGACAATGGCGCTGGCGGCGTCCGAACCGTCGTGGCGCGACAGGAAGCTTTCGAAACGCTCCTGCATTGGCCCGTAATAATTGTCTAGCCAGCAATGTTTGCCAAGCGGGAAATAGCCCAGAAGCGTGTAGCCATTTGCTTCGAGGAGCCTGATCTTTTGCGATGGTTTGGCGACGCCGGGATAGGCGTGCACCCAAAATTCTTCCAGCTCAGCAGGTCTTTCTTCGGTCAGCCAGGTCAGCTCGGATACGGCAAGAACGCCGCCCGGTTTCAGGAAGTTGCGCCACATCCTGATCCCTTCTTCAAAGCCGATATTATAGATCGCACCCTCGGACCAGATCGCGTCGAGGCTCTGCTCCTCAAATGGCAGCTCACCCATATCTGCCGCTGCTGTGGTAATGCGTTCGCCCGCATCTTCCTCTGTGGCTCTTAGCTCAAGCTGCTCAAGGAATTGCGGCAGGAAATCGACCGCCGTAATCTCGGCCTTTAGCTCCTTAGCCAGAACTAGTGTTGATGCACCCGTACCGCAGCCTATGTCAGCGATCTTTAACTGATTGTGCCGATCCAGACCGGACAGCTCGATTGCGCGGCGGGTTTCATCATCGCCGCCCGGTCCCTGACGATTTCCACCTATGTGCAGATCTGCAAGGAGGTCCAGCTCGGTCATACCCTTGTCAAGTCAGTAGGTTCTTCACAAAGTTGCTCAGCATCAGCCAATCAAAATTTGCCATTGTCATTCTTCCATTCCCCGCGTGGTGGGATTGTCTCGACGGTACTCCAATGTTCGGCAATCCGACCATCCTGCACACGGTAGAGATCGTATATTCCCGAATGGATACCGGATTTCTCGCCCTCGCATTGGCACAGAACAAAATTTCCTTCGGCAAGGACCCGGTGAACCTGGTTGTAGCGGCGTGGGGATCGCTTTCCATCCTGCGCCAACAACTGCTCGCGCAATGCCTTGAGACCGTCGTTTCCATCGGGGTCATGCTGAACGAGGTCTTCCGACACAAATTCCGGCATCCGTTCAAGGTCCAGGCCAACAAGAACCTGCTCGGCGAATTCCTTCACCAGGGCGCGATTGCTTTCTGTCTTTTCAAGGTCGGTGATCTCGGTCTCGCCGTCGATCATCGTCCGGCCAGATGCATTTGGCCCGGCGACAGGCTGAAGATTGTCCCAATGTTCAACCGCTCGGCCATTTTCGAAACGAAAAAGCTCAAAGGCAATTTTCACATCGGCAAAGTCATATTCGTTATGGGCAAAAGCAAAATCACCGTCCTCGAAGACGCGGATGAACTTCACTTTCGGATTGGTTTTCGAAATGCGCGCGAAGAGCTCCGCCACGCCGGGGCCACCCTCGGCAGTATGCGGGTTGTGCTGGATATACTGGTCGTCATCGACAACGGCCGCGGCCATCGCCGAACCGGTTTCGATGCCCTTGAGAAATTTCTGCAAAAGTTCGCGCTTTGATTGAGTCATGGAGCTTTTAACCCTGCCTGATCCGTTTCCACAGATGCCATTGGGCAAGCGCCGGGATGGCGAGCAGAACGACCGCCAGCACCGGAATCATGCTGACAACATCTTCGCCGCCGCCATTCAGCGTGGCGTTGGCCATATCTGTTATGTCAGTGATCATCCGCACCGCGATCAATATGAAGAGAGCGATATGGCTGCGGAATACCAGTGCCAGAACAATGCCGAGCGCCGTAGTCAGATTGCGGGTAATGTAGAGTCCGATCGCATAGGTAACGTCAGTGGCTCCCTCGATATAGGTGCCCGGATCGGCCAGCGTTGCCAGCCCGAATATTGTCGGTATTGCCGCCTCCATTATGGCAATGGCCCAAACCCACCAGGGAAGGAAATTGTCTGCTCTCTTCATATCCATCACTTTTCCCTCAGGCTTGGTTGCTATCCCGTCGGTGCATAAGCCCTTTCTCAGCTTCATCGTTCGAAGGCGAAGGAGAAGGTCACCGGTGTGGCGGGCGTAATCGACGGCAGGCTGGCAAGTTTTGCCAGTTGCGCCAGACCGTCCGTGAGACCGAGCGCGCCGGCATCGATAATCACGGGATCCGTGGAGACGACCAATACCCTGTCCTCGCCGAGGCGGGTCACTTCGAGCTCGGTATCGATGGTGATTTCCGCACCCTTGAGGCTGAGAGTCGCAGATACCGGTTGGGCGATGCTTTCGCCGACCGAAAGCGATTCGAAGGCGGTCGGATCGACCTTTGTGGACACCGTTGCCGAGGGGAATTGCTCCACCTCGAAAAGCACGCCGCGCATCCGCTCATCGCGAATGTCGATCCCGGTGCTGACGCTGGCAAGGTCGACTTTGACTTGCGCTGTGCCATCTGCCGAGACATTGCCGGAGAGGCTGGTAAACTCATTGGTCTCGGCTATGTCGCCTGCCTTGATCGTAACATAGGACAGGCGCGACGCATCGCTGTCGAGCGTCCAGCTACCTTCGGTCAGAGCCGAGGGTTCGGCCGGAACCTGTGTGCAGGAGGAAAGGGACAGGGCGGCGGCGGCAACTGTTACTTTGAAAGCTTGATTCACGGTATCGGCCTCATCGATTGGTGTTGCCCATCTATTGTATGAATATGGTGTTTCACGGAGGACTGTGCAACCGCCCTTCGACAAGCTCGGGACGAACGGGTTTTATGAGAGCAATCATACCCGCTACCGTTCGTCCTGAGCCTCCTGAGTTTATCGAAGGACGAAGGATGGTAGCCAAGATGGTGCTCAGCGAAAATAGGGCTAATATTCGGGATTTTGAAAATTATCAAAAAGATTGGCGAGTAAGCGCAAACCGGGGCGGCCTTGACGCGCCTCATTGCCATCGACACCGCCATCCATGATAGCTGGATATGTGAGATGTTTACGATGGAACGTAAATACCGCATCGAGATGTTGCGATGCGCTTTCTTCAGATAATTCAAAGGTCTTTTGTGCGCATCTAATGAACCCAATCTCGATTATGCTTGGGCCAATTTTCTGTCTAATTTCAATTGGGAAATCACAAGTCAATGCATCATAGGCTCCATATACGTAATAGCGCGTATATGGGTCGTACCAAGTTTCTTCGATATCCGTGTCAAAATGCTCAATGCCAAAATCTATCTGGCTTTGAATTAGCAAGTCAATTTGTTTGCCTCCCTCAGCAATCCTGCTTGCAACTTCTGCTTTGAACTTCTCCGTTTTGCTTTTGCCTAGTCCGAACATTGTTAAACTCCAATAGTTGCCTCACTTCATGGCTCCTTGTCTAGCAGAATAATTCGGAACCATGCCCTCCGACAGGCCCTGTTTCTTCCCCTCGCTTCGCTCGCCGAATAATTCCGACGAATATCCCCCGGATATTCGCTTTATCGAAATTATTCCCACTCGATCGTGCCGGGTGGCTTGCTGGTATAGTCATAGACAACGCGGTTGATGCCTTCGACTTCGTTGACGATCCGGGTGGCCACGCGCGACAGGAAGGCGGCATCGAAGGGATAGACATCGGCGGTCATGCCGTCGGTGCTGGTGACGGCGCGCAATCCGCAGACGCTGTCATAGGTACGCGCATCGCCCATCACGCCGACGGTGCGCACCGGGAGCAGCACGGCAAAGGCCTGCCAGATCGCGTCATAGAGACCGGCATTGCGGATCTCCTCCAGATAGATCGCGTCGGCCTTGCGGAGGATATCGCAGCGCGCCTTGTCGACCTCGCCGGGGATGCGGATGGCCAGACCCGGACCGGGGAAGGGATGCCGCCCGACGAATTGATCGTTGAGACCGAGCTCGCGCCCCAGGTCGCGCACCTCATCCTTGAACAGCTCGCGCAAGGGTTCGACCAGCTTCATATTCATGCGTTCGGGCAGGCCGCCGACATTATGATGCGACTTGATCGTGACGCTCGGTCCGCCGGTAAAGGAAACGCTCTCGATCACATCCGGGTAGAGCGTGCCCTGTGCGAGGAAATCGGCACCGCCCAGCTTCTTCGCTTCTTCCTCGAAAACATCGATGAATTCGCCGCCGATGAATTTGCGTTTCTTTTCCGGATCGCTGACGCCCGCCAACCCCGCCATGAAACGCGCCTCGGCATCGACCACGATCAGCGGGATATTATAGTGATCGCGGAATAGCCTTTCGACCTGTTCGCGCTCATTGAGGCGCAGCAGGCCGTGGTCAACGAACACGCAGGTCAGCTGATCGCCGATCGCCTCATGGATCAGGATCGCCGCGACCGAGCTGTCAACCCCGCCGCTGAGGCCGCAGATCACGCGCCCGTCTCCGACCTGCTCGCGGATCTCGGCGATCTTGGTGGCGCGAAATTCGGCCATGGTCCAGTCGCCCGCTAGCCCGCATACCTGATGCACGAAATTCGAAAGCAGCTTCGCCCCGTCGGGCGTATGCACCACCTCCATGTGGAATTGCGTCGCATAATAATGGCGCGCGGTATCGGCGATCACTGCATAGGGCGCGCCCTCGCTGGTAGCCACCACCTCGAAGCCGTCTGCAAGCGCGGTCACCTTGTCGCCATGGCTCATCCACACCTGATGCTTTTCGCCCGGCTGCCAGATGCCGTCATAGAGCGGGCAGGGTTTTTGCACTTCGAGAAAGGCCCGGCCAAATTCGCCTCCTCCTCCGGCCTCATGGCCGGGCTGCACCTTGCCGCCCAGCTGCGCCATCATCACCTGCTGGCCATAGCAGATGCCGAGTACCGGAAGCCCGGAATCGAAGACGATCTGCGGCGCGCGCGGGCTATCCGCGTCGCAGACCGAGGCCGGTCCGCCGGATAGGATCACGCCCTTGGGCTGCATCCGCTTGAAGGCGTCTTCCGCGCTGTTGAAAGGGGCGATCTCGGAATAAACACCAGCCTCGCGTACGCGCCTTGCTATCAGCTGCGTCACCTGGCTGCCAAAGTCGATAATGAGAATGGAATCGGAAGGAGCAATTGTCATGGCGGGTCGTTAAAGAAGGGGAGCCGTCCTGTCCATATCTTGGGGCCGACAAGCCGTGACGAATGCATGTGTAGGAAATATTCTTCCAAAGTTGCCAAGGTTGCTGCCCTGATAGGGCGCTATTCTAAGGATGGGCTGATCCGGCTGCATGGCTGGTTATGAAGCGGTGGCAAGGCTGCAATCACCGCAAATTTCAAAGAGCTGACAAGGATGATAGCGCGCATGCGGGGCTGTAGGAAAGGTGTTTTTTGGTTACCCGGCATCGTCAATCCAGCGACATAAGCACCACCGTCACACTTGCCCTTCGGCTGGCTGCTTGCAGCAGCCGCTCAGGATAAACTGCATCTCCTATGCAGGCCGGAGTGACGGGCTCTGGCCCTAGTCCGGACTCTCCGGCAGCCCGAAAAACCAGCGCATGCCCGCGCGGTAGGCATCGGGCAGATTGGCAGCATGCGTGCCGCCTTTGATATTGATCTGACTGGTCTCCCATGGGCCTTCGCGGACCTGCCAATGGCTCCCCCATGCAAGTGCAGCCTTGCGGCGCTCTTTTGCGCGTTCCTTGCTGCCGCTGGCCACCATGAGCTTCAGATCATCGCGTTTTCCGCGCGGCAGAATTTCAAAGAACATATCCTTGCCAGGACTGAACGAGGGATTGCTGGCGATGCGGCCCCAGAACAGGTCGGGTTTGGTGACGGCAGAATAAAGCACGAAATAGCCGCCGCGCGACTGGCCGACCAATATCCTGCGTTTCGGATCGGCGCGATATTTGCTCTCGACAACTGGCAGCAATTCCTTTTCCAGAAAATCGTGGAATTTCGGCGCGCCGCCCTGGTCTTCGCCGGCATCGTCGGCAGGCGCAGAGAAATCATAGCCGCGCTTGTTGATTTCTGGTGAAAAGCCGCCATAGGCAATCCCGACGATGATCGCCTCTGGCAGGCCATCATCATAATGCAGGAAAAGATGCTGCGGCGCGAGCATCGGGAAAGTGGAATCGCCATCGAGCAGATAGACGACGGGATGGGAGATCTCCGGCTCTTCCGCATAGCCTTCCGGGAAGCGCACATAGATATGAAAGGGCCGCCCGACATGCGCGGAATCGATCTTGAAATAGTCGCCTTTCAGTGCCGGGAGGTGATCGAGCGGGGTGACTTTATTGCCGCGTTCTTCTGCGTGAATGGCCGAGCAAGATGCCAATGAAGCGATCAGAATAATCGAGACTAACAAGCTGGGAATCAAACGGTAGAAGTTCATATCACTCCCCAAACAAATCCTGCTGTGTGTCGCTGGCCGGCCCGGCCTTTTTCTTGCGTGGTTTTGGTTTGGTAGGCGTCGAGCGCACTTCGCCGCCACCCACTGCTGCGCCAACCTCGCCATCGGCAAAGCGCAAGGCCACATGGCCAGCCGCTTTTGCTGCCGCGACATTCATAACCGTTTTACCTGCGCCATCGGTCACGCGGGCGAAACCGCGCTTGAGCGGCGCTTCGGGATGCAGGCTGCCAGCGAGCCTCGTTAGGCCGTCGAGCCTTTCCTGCCCGCGCCGGACAAGCCCTTCGAGCAGCGCGGGGCGCAATGCCTTGGCGGGCGCGGCGAAGGCGATCCGCGCGGCATCGACGCGGCGTTCGAGCGCCCGCCCGAGCCGCTCGCCCAGCTCGTCGGCGCGCTGCTGCTGCGGTGCGGTCAGCTCGGTGAGCTTGGGCATCAAGCGCCGCTGCCCTTCGAGCCGTTCCTCCCAGTGGGTGATCATGCGCCGCACTGCGCGGTCGAGCCTGAGGCCATTCTGCCCGATACGGTCATTAAGCTCGGCGCGCACAGGCACGGCCATCTCCGCAGCGGCGCTCGGCGTCGGCGCGCGCAGATCGGCGGCATAGTCGCACAGGGTGGTGTCGGTCTCATGGCCCACGGCGGAGATCACCGGGATGCTGCATTCGGCCACCGCGCGCACCACGATTTCCTCGTTGAAGGCCCATAGGTCTTCTATGGAGCCGCCGCCGCGCGCAACGATGACGAGATCGGGGCGGTTTGGATCGGCCGCCTCCATGCCCGAAAAACCCTTCACCGCTGCGGCGACCTCTTCCTTCGCGCCCTCGCCCTGAACCCGCACCGGCCAGACGATGACATGGCTGGGGAAGCGGTCATTCAGCCGGTGGAGAATGTCGCGGATAACGGCACCGGTGGGCGATGTGACAACGCCGATCCTGCGCGGCATGCGCGGGATCGCGCGCTTGCGTTCGGCTGCGAAAAGGCCTTCTTCCGTGAGCCGCGCCTTGGTCTTTTCGAAAAGCGCCATGAGCGCGCCTTCGCCGGCGAGTTCGAGGCTGTCGGCCACGATCTGATATTTGCTGCGCCCGGCATAGGTGGTGAGCTTTCCGGTCGCGACCACTTCCAGCCCATCCTCCGCTGCAAAGCCGAGCCGCGCGGCATTGCCTTTCCACATCACGCCGTCGAGCACGGCCTTTTCGTCCTTCAGCCCGAAATAGAGATGGCCGGAGGCTGCACGCTTGAAGCCGGAAAGCTCGCCGCGCACGCGGACATGGCCGAACTGGCCCTCGACCGCGCGTTTGAGCGCGCCGGAAATTTCAGAGACCGAGAGCGGCGGGGCATTGTCACCATCGCGATTTTGCGTCATTATGCTGGCCAAAGGGTCGCCTCGCGGGAAAAGTCTGGTCGATTCACCGGACCTATAACAGAAATCCGCAATCCGGAATGATGTAATGTCAGGGAGAGGCAGATGGCAGAAACAGGCGGAAGCGGCGGCGGTGCCGGCAAGGGCACGATGGTGGCGATTGCAACCGCTATCATCGGCGGAATCACGACGATTATCGTCGCCTTTATCAATCGGCCCGATCCACAGCCTGCCGCCAATAACAGCACGCCATCGGCGGAGGTGGAAAGAAAAGACGAAGGCGCTGGCGCAAACCCGGCAAAGGATTCGCAATTGCCGCCCATGCCAGCATTGAAAACGCCGGAGGTAATCAATGTGGCCGGGATGTGGACGAGCGCCGATGGCGAATCGCTGCAAATCAATCAGGCCGGCACACAGCTGACGGTAGCTGCGGCAGCGATGACCGGAGGTGGCCCCTTCTCGGCCCAGGGGACGGGTCAAATTCAGGGCCGCGACGTGACCTGGACCGTGCAGGCGAGCATCCAGGGCAATCTGGTTGAAATGGATTGTTCTGCGCGGGTCACCACAGCTGGCAATTCGCTGCAGGGAAGCTGCAATGCCATGGGGAGCCGTTTTCCCTTCATCTATAACCGTTAGAGCCTGTTGACATGCTTCGCTCGCTTGCCTGATAGGCGGGGCAAAAGCGGCCAATGGGGGACAGAGCCAATGAACATCCTGCTGATCGGATCGGGCGGGCGCGAACATGCGCTGGGCTGGCGGCTGGCGCAGTCGAAATCCTGCAGCAAGCTCTATGCCGCGCCGGGCAATCCCGGGCTTGGTGAATGCGCCGAATGCGTCGCGCTGGATAGCTCGGATCACCAGGCCGTGGCCGAATTCTGCCGGTCAAAGGCGGTCGATCTGTTGGTGATTGGCCCGGAAGCGCCTTTGGTGGACGGGCTGGGTGATAGCCTGCGTGCGGAGGGAATTGCTGTCTTCGGGCCGGACAGGGCAGCCGCGCAGCTCGAGGGATCGAAGGGCTTTACCAAGGATCTCTGCGCGCGCGCAAATATTCCGACAGCAGCCTATGTGCGGCATGCGGACAAATCCGCCGCGCTTGCCGATCTGGAACGGTTTGGCCTGCCGGTGGTGATAAAGGCAGACGGGCTTGCTGCCGGGAAAGGGGTTATCATTGCCGAGACCTCGGAGGCGGCCAGTGCGGCTATCGAGGATATGTTCGGCGGCGGTTTTGGCGATGCCGGCGCGGAAGTGGTGATCGAGGAATGCATGACCGGCGAGGAGGCGAGCTTCTTCGCGCTCACCGATGGCGAGGCGATTGTCCCCTTCGGCAGCGCGCAGGATCACAAACGCGTCGGTGACGGCGATGTCGGGCTGAATACCGGCGGGATGGGAGCCTATTCGCCGGCACCGGTGCTGACCCCGGAGCTTGAAAGCCGGGTGATGGAAGAGATTATCCAGCCGACCGTCGACACCATGCGCGCCGAAGGCATGCCCTATAGCGGCGTGCTCTATGCCGGGCTGATGCTGACCAGCGAAGGCCCCAAGCTGATCGAGTATAACTGCCGCTTTGGCGACCCGGAATGTCAGGTGCTGATGACCCGTTTTTCGGGCGATCTTGCTGCTTTGATGCTGGCCTGCGCAACGGGCGAGCTGGCGCAGGCCGTTGCGCCGAAATTTGATAGCGCGACTGCTTTGACGGTGGTGATGGCGGCGAAGGGCTACCCAACCAAACCGGAAAAAGGCGGCGCTATCTCGGGCATCGAGGCCGCCGAGGCAGATGGCGCGAAGGTCTTTCATGCCGGCACCGCGGAAAAGGACGGCCAGCTTGTCGCCAGCGGTGGCCGTGTGATAAACGTCACAGCGAGAGGGAAGAACGTCATCTATGCCCAAAAGGCTGCCTATGCGGCGGTGGACCGGATCGATTTTCCCAGCGGTTTCTGCCGCCGCGATATTGGCTGGCGCGAAGTGGAGCGCGAAGGCGCGAACGCCTAGCGTCCGATCATTCACGCATCATTCAGTCGCGTCTTGCCAGCCTGCGACCTTCTTCTGAGGGTGAGGGAGTGTAAGATGAGCATGCGCAATATCATTCTTTCCAGCGCCGCGCTGGCCCTGATTGTGGGGCCTGCGCCGGCTCCGGTTACCGGCAGCGCCGAGGCGCGCAGCATTGCCCGGCCCGCGCCCGATGACGGCCTCTGCAAGGTGCATGAAGTCTTCAACAATCGGCCCTATCCCGGTCGTCCGCGCCCCATGGGCCGTGCGGGCGTTCAGGGCGGGCCGCAGCCGGCCGTGTTGCCGCCGTCACCGCCTCCTCCTCCGCCTGCTGCAGTTGCGCCGCCACCGCCATCGCAAAATACGCCGGTCACGGTAACCGGCGCGCGCGTAGACAAGGAAGCGGCAGCCGATGCAGCCAAACCATCGGGCGGTGTGGTCGTTCCGCGTCCGCCGCGTGGCCGCTATTTCCCCTATCCCATCCCGCCGCAGGACCGCGAGCAATATGAGGGCGAAGATGTCGCCGGCATCAAGGCAGTGGTCAATGAGCCGGTATCCACCTTCGCGGTCGATGTCGATACCGGCGCTTACGCCAATATGCGCCGTTTCCTGAAAGAGGGCCGCACGCCGCCGAAAGCGGCGATCCGTACCGAGGAGCTGATCAATTATTTCCGCTATGACTATCCGCTGCCCGGCGACAGCGAGCAGCCCTTTAGCATCACCACCGATATGGCGGTCAGCCCGTGGAACAGCGAAACGCGCCTGCTGCGTGTGGGCCTGCGCGGCTATGATCTCGATTACAGGGAGCGCCCGGCCGCCAATCTTGTATTCCTGATCGATGTGTCGGGTTCGATGCGCAGCCCGAACAAGCTGCCGCTGGTCAAATCCGGGCTGTCGCTGCTGGCCGACCAGATCAGGCTGCAGGACCGCGTGTCCATCGTCGTGTATTCGGGCAGTGTCGGCAAGCTGCTCAGCCCCTGCAACAAGCCCGAAATCATCAAAAGCGCCATCCGGCAATTGCGCGCAGGCGGGTCCACAGCCGGCGGTGAAGGCATGAAGCTGGCCTATGAAACCGCGCGCGCCAATTATGACGCCCGCGCCGTGAACCGCATCGTCATGGCCACCGATGGCGATTTCAATGTCGGCATCACCAATCGCGACACGCTGAAAGACTATGTCGCAAAGCAGCGCGAAAAGGGTGTTACGCTCACGACGCTTGGCTTTGGCACGGGCAACTATAACGAAGCGCTGATGGAGCAGATCGCGAATGTCGGAAATGGCAACTATGCCTATATCGACAGCGCGATGGAGGCGCAGAAGGTGCTAGAGGAGGAAATGTCCTCGACGCTTTTCACCATCGCAAAAGACGTGAAAATCCAGATCGAGTTCAATCCCGCGCATGTCAGCGAATACCGACTCATAGGCTATGAAAACCGGCTGCTGGCCGAGGAGGATTTCGACAATGACGCGGTCGATGCCGGCGATATCGGTGCCAGCCATCAGGTGACCGCGCTATATGAAATCGTCCCGGCAGGCAGCAAAGGCTGGCTCCCCGGTCGCCGCTATGAAGCCAACCGGAAAGCGGGTGACCGCGCGATCACCGCTGCTGGAAAATCGGATGAGCTGGGCTATATCAAGCTGCGCTACAAATTGCCGAAAGGCAGCAAATCACGGCTGATCGAGCGCCCGCTCGCTGCCTCGATGCTGACGGTGCGGCGCGCGCCCAGCGGCGACATGGCCTTTGCAACAGCCGTGGCTGCCTTTGGGCAGAAGCTGCGCGGAGACAAACATCTCGGCCAGTTCAGCTATGGCGATATCCGCGCGCTCGCCGCCCAGCGCAGCAACAGCTTCTGGCGGCAGGAATTTGTGAAGCTGACCGAGCTTGCGGGGGGCGGGAACTAGGGCCTGATCCACTCAAGCTGAGTCGTCACACTCGCGCAGGCGAGTGTCTATCCCGTCTGCCGGTTTGAACTGGCTATGCCGCGCGAGACAGACATGCGGGATAGGCCCCAGCCTCCGCTGGGGCGACGATGCAGTTTATCCTGAGCGGCTGCTGCAAGCAGCCAGCCGAAGGGCAAGTGTGACGACTCAACGCAAATGAATCATGCTTTTGGGCCACATACCACATCTCGCCTGGTCAAAGGGTATGTGCCTAACTCGCGACCAGAGGCGGGAGGTCGTCGATCCAGGGTTTGGCTTCCTCGATCTGATAGGCTAGCTCCAGCAGGCTGCGTTCGCTGCCGATCCGGCCGCTAAGCTGTATGCCGATGGGCAGGCCGCCGCTGCGGCCCCAGGGCAGGCTGATGCCGGGCGTGCCCGCGACATTGTGCAGCGAGTGATGCCCGACAATATTGGCGGAACGCTCCAGATTCTGTTCGAAAGGCAAATCGCCCCGCGTCCAGCCAATCTCCGGTGCCGGCATGGATGCCGATGGCGTCAGCCAGGCATCATAGCCCGACAGCCATGTATTTACCTGCTCGCCCCCTGCCTTCAGCCGCTCCATCGTCGGACCGACCTGATCCGCCGGGAAGGCATTGAACCGGTCAGCAAGATCGAGCGTCCAGCCTTCCAGCAGCCCGGATTCGCGCAGGGGTTTATCGGTCATTTTTTTCGCTGCTTCGGTGATCGGCACGACCGACTGGCCCCAAAGGACAATGAAATCGTCGTAAAAGCTTTGCGGCAGGCCGGGGCCCGTTTCGACAACCTCGATCTTGTGTCCCAATTCTTCCAGCTGTTTGGCGGCTTCATCGACCGCTTTGGCGACATCTGCATGCGGCATCTGCCCCATCAGATCACGGGTTGTCACGGCAATGCGCTTGCTTTCACTGTTTCCGGGGTTGACCAGGCCGACAGGTGCGAGTGCGCCGCCTTGGGCGCGTTCGGTCGCCGCCAGCATCACTGCCGTGTCGCGCACGGAAAGGCTGACGCAATGTTTGATGCTGATCTCTATACCCCGCGCTGGATTGCCCTGGTCCGGGAAGCGCCCGCGCGAAGGTTTCAATCCCACCAACCCGCATTGCGAGGCCGGGTTCCGGATCGAGCCGCCGCCATCGCTCGCCTGCGCCAGGGGAATGACGCGCGCCGCGACGGCTGCTGCAGCGCCGCCGCTGGAGCCGCCCGCGCTATGGCCGGTATTCCAGGGGTTACGGCAGGCTTCCAAGGCCAGCGGCTCGGTCGTTGCCAGCAGCCCGAATTCGGGGGTCGCTGTCTTGCCGATGATGATTACGCCGCTTTCGTCGATCTTCTGCGTATAGGGCGTTTTCTTCTCGCCCATCGTGCCTTTGAACATCGCCGTACCGCGCTCAAATTTCATGCCAGGATATTCGTTCAGGTCTTTCAGCGCGTAAGGCAGTCCGGATAGTGCCTGGTCCGGGAAAGGCAGCTTCCTGGCTATGTCCAGCGCGATTTCAGGCCGGATGTCGGTAAATGCATGGATTTTGCCATTGACCTGTTCGGCGCGCTCCAGCGCCGCCTCGACCGCTTCGACGGCGCTCATATGCCCGTCCTTGATCAGCCCTGCCTGCGCGACGCCATCAAGCTTGACCAGATCGGCCTTGTCGCCGGGTATGTCGACTTTTTTGCAGCCGCCCAGCATAGCGGTCGCTGCAGCGAATGAAGCGCCTGTCAGCGCTTGCCTTCTTGTAAGTTGCATTGATGTCCCTCCGTCTCGGCGCGTCCTTAGCATATCACTTTCAGAACGCTAATTTTGGTGCCCCGTTCTTCCAGGCAATCTTGTTGGAATGGCCAAATCGAACAGTGTCGGCGCATCAGTTCGCGCGCATCGAGGCCATCACGGCTCATGCGATCAATGAGTCCTGTCCCTACATGACACAATTCACAGGCCCGAGTCTGGACTCTGCGATGCGGAACGCTAGTTTATCGCGCCTGAGGGGAATCGAGGGAGCAAAGCGTATGTTTGGCAAATGGACGAAAATCGCCATCGGCATAGCCGCGATTTCGCTGCTCGCGTGGTTCGCACATAGCGGTCTTGGAACCGGCAGCGGCTTTGTCGACCGGCTGGAGAAGCGGGCTACTGCTGCCTTGACCGACAAGAATATTGGCGGTGTTGACGTGGCGATGGCTCGCCAGCCGGCATTGAGCAGGACAATCACATTGTCCGGCGATGAAAGCCAGAAAGAGGCAGCTTTGGCCGCGGTGAGGGCCGTTCCGGGTGCCGGCCGCGTCAAATGGGCGGGCGACGAGCAAGCGCACGGCGCGGCAACAGGCAGCGGTGACGGCAGCGGAGCAGAAGCCCCCGCCACAGCGCAGGCCGTTGCCGAATGCCAGGGCGATATCGATACGCTGATGCAGGGAAAGACGATCAGTTTCCGGTCGGGCAGCGCCTATCTCGCCCCCAGCAGCCATGCGATCATCGACGAGCTTGGCAAAGCGCTGGCACCCTGCACGGGCACCAATGTCGAAATACAGGGCCATACCGACCTGACCGGAGACCCGGCGAGCAACGAGGCGCTTTCGCAGGAGCGCGCAGACCGGGTCAAGAATGCGCTCATCGAGGATGGCATCCCGGCTGAAAGGCTGACGGCAAAAGGGTATGGCTCTTCGCAGCCGCTTGAAAATGCAATGACCGGCGTAGCCAATGCCAAGAACCGGCGGACGGTATTTGTGGTTTCTGCGTCGGGCGCGGAAACCAGGGAAGGAGACAAATAGGATGGCACTGCTAATGGAAAGCTGGTTTTTGCTGATGCTGTTTTTCGGCCTCGGTCTGCTGCTTGGCTATCTGATCTGGAAAGACAGCGGCAGCGCCGCATAAGGATATAACGGGGAGAATTTTATGTTCGCGCTGATTGCAGAAAATTGGTGGCTGTTCCTGATCGCGCTTTTGATCGGCGTGGCCACGGCCTGGTGGGTCTGGGCGGGCGATACCGTTGAAGATGATGAGACGGTCTATGATCCAAGGCGCGGTTCGGAAAGAATAGCCGCGCCGGATCCTGCCGCTGCTGCACCCTTGATGGATGTCAGCAAGATCGAGCCAGAAAAACCGAAGGTAGCGCCGAAAAAGAAGGCCGCAGCTAAGCCCAAAGCCAAAGCTGCTACTGCGAAAAAAGCGCCGGCCAAAAAAGCCGCCAAACCCAAGGCGAAGAAGGCTTCGGCCAAAAAGACTGCGGCCAAGCCAAAGGCAAAGGCGGCAACCGCGAAAAAAACGCCGGCCAGAAAAGCTGCAACGAAGAAAACGCCGGTCAAAAAAGCACCGGCCAAAAAGCCGGCGGCGAAAAAAGCTGCGCCCAAAAAAGCAGCCGCACCCAAAATTCCAGACAATCTGGAATTGCTGAAGGGGGTCGGACCAAAGCTCAACAAGCTGCTGGGATCGCTTGGTGTCACCAGCTTTGGTCAGGTCGCCGGCTGGAGCGCTGCGGACATTCGGGAGATCGACAGCAAGCTGGGCGCATTTGCCGGGCGGATTACCCGCGACAACTGGATCGACCAGGCCAAGCTGCTCTCGAAAGGCGATGTGAAGGCTTTCGAAAAGAAATATGGCTCTCTGGGTAGCGAAATCGAACGCTGACCCCTCGCCGCTCGGATAACAGTAGAAAGATCGCAAAGTTGGTGGCCTTTTCCATACATTGACGCGAGACATTTGTTCACGTAATGTTCTATCTCAATTGAAGGAGATTCAGGACATGATTGGCTATGTGACTTTGGGAACCAGCAACTTGGATCGCGGTGCAAAATTCTACGACGCACTTGCGGCTGAGCTAGGCGTCGGACGGATGATGGAATTTGAAACCTTTATTGCATGGGGCAATCAGGGCGGTGCGCCAGGTGTTGCCTTGACCAAGCCTTTCGATGGCAATTCTGCATCGGTTGGAAATGGCGTTATGGTAGCGCTGGAGGCAAAAGACAAAGAACAAGTCCAGAGACTCTACGACATAGCCCTTGCCAATGGTGGCAGCGATGAGGGCGCCCCCGGTCCGCGTGGCGAAGGCTTTTTTGCGGGCTACTTCCGTGATCCCGACGGCAACAAACTCAACGCCTTTGTGATGGGGTGAGAATTTAGCGCCCGACGCGCTGCAAGCCAGTACCGTGCATTTTTAGCCAGCGGTCGGCGGCTTTGCGGTCACCCTCATACAGCTCGTCCATCCAGGCGTAAAACTCTGCGCTGTGATCCATATACCGCATATGCGCGACTTCATGCGCGATCACCGAGCGCCGCACGAAAGCGGGAGCCATAATCAACCGCCAGCTGAGCGCGATGGTGCCCCGGCTTGAGCAGCTACCCCAGCGGCTGCGTGGGTCGCGCAGTTGCAGGCGCGGTGCCTGTTCTCCCGCCAGCTTGCAGTAGTGCGCGATGTCCAGCTCATAAATGCGGCGCGCTTCTGACTTGAGCCAGCGCTCGATACGGCTCGGTACCATGTCTTCCGGCCCGCCAACCAGCAGCCTCCCATCCTGCAGGCGCACGGCCCGCGGCCCTCCCTCCAACCAATCGATCCTGTAGTTGTTTCCTTCGACGGCCACCTCATGTCCAGGCAGCAGCGGCGAAGCCTCGGGCGCTGTTTCCAGCTTTGCCGCGATCCACTCGCGCTTTTGATTGGCGAATGCCATCGCTTCGGCTGTTGGTGCCCAGGGCGGCATGGTGACGCGAATTTCGCGCTTCACCGCATCGACGCGCAGTGAAATGCGGCGTGAGCGGTCATGGCGCTTGATGCGGACAGGGATATGCTGCCCCTCGATCTCTACCGCAGGATCAGATCGGCTGTTCGACAATATGGTCTTCAAGCTCTCCAGCATCGACTTCGCTGATTACCTTGCCTTTGACCGACATGCCAGCCTCATGAATGGTCTCGCGGTTGCCGGAAACCAGATAGTGCCAATCGGGCAGGGGCTTTCCCTTGCTCCTGAGCACATAGGCGCAGCTTTCGGGGAGCCAGCTATACTCGCCGACCTTGGCCGGAGTGAGCCGCAAACAGTCGGGCACATAGAAACGCCGGCGTCGGTAATCCGTGCATCGGGCTGTTTCGATATCGAGCAGGCGGCAGGCAACATTTGTGGGATAGACCCGGCCGGTGTCGTCATCCTCTACCTTGCCCAGACAGCATTTGCCGCAACCATCGCACAATGCCTCCCATTGCCCGCGATCGAGGCTTTCCAGCGGCGCTTCCCAAAATGGCGGGTTTTCGTTCACCGCACCCATTTGGCGAGTTCGTTCGCGACTGCCTCGGGCCGGCCTTCATTGACCCCGCTGCCCGGCGCATCGGCGGGAAGCAATGTGATCGGCTTCCCATCGGGATCCATCAAATAGGGCGTTTGGCTGTGGCTCACCAGATAGCTGTCCTCGCTTCCGCCTTCCTCGATATTATAGGCGACCGCAAATTTTTCGGCGACCCGGGCAATTTCCTCTTCGCTTCCGGTAAGCCCCACCAGATCGGGGTGGAATGCGCGGACAAATTGTTTGAGCGTTTCGGGCGTGTCGCGCTTGGGATCGACGGTAATGAAAACAGGCTGAATTTTCGCGGCGAGCTTTGGTTCTTGCGCGGCAAACATCTTCAGGCCGGACATCAGATTTTGCATGTCGGGCGTGCAGATGTCCGGGCAGCTGGTATAGCCGAAATAGACCATCCGCCATTTCCCGGCGAATTCTGTATTCGATCGCTTCTTTCCGTCCTGATCGGTGAGTGTGTATTCGCCGCCGATCCGGGCACCATAAATCGGTCCTTCGTTCAGCGGCGGCTGGGAAGGAAGGCCGCTGCAGGCGCAAAGCAGCGCGAGCGGCAAAAGGGTCGCAAGTCGTTTGTTCATGGCAGTTGCAGCCATGCTCTGCTAGGAAAGCAGAATCAAGTTCAAGATGATTCAGGGACGGTTGCCTCTCGTGCAACCGGATTGGTTTAATATGAGCAAGAAACTCTCAGCTCTTTTTGTTGGTGTGCTGGCTGCGGCGCTGCTTGCGTTGCCCGTTCAGGCGCAGTTTTCCAGAAGCTATAACTTTCTTGAAGCCATAAAGAAGCGTGATGGTACCAAGGTGACGGAGTTCGTTGAAGAGCCGGGTTCTGGTGCGGTCATCATCAACACGCGCGACGTCACGTCGGGCGAGACGGCGCTCCATCTTCTCATTGCCGACAAGGATTTGGAATGGACCACTTTCCTTTTGCAAAAGGGTGCCAATCCCAACATCGAGGACAAGAAGGGCGAGACGCCGCTTATGCTTGCCACGCGGCGAAATTTCGTCGAGGGGGTTGAGCAGCTGATCAAATACAAGGCTGATATCAATGCGCGCAACCGCAGCGGTGAAACGGCCCTTATCCGCGCGGTTCAGCTCAATAACTCCCGGATTACAAAAATACTTCTCGCGAAAGGCGGAGACGCGGATATAGCGGACTATTCCGGCTATTCGGCGCGCGACTATGCCGAACGCGACCCCCGAAAACGTCCGCTTTTGTCGCTTATCGAAACCAATGATGAAAAGAAGGCCAAATCCGGGGAAAGCTCGGGCGAAGAGGGCGAACTAGATTTTTCCGGCATAGGAGATGCGATCTGATGGCGAAAGTTACCGGCCTGGGCGGCATATTCTTCGTTTCCAAAGACACCGAGGCATCGCGCAAATGGTATCGCGAGGTGCTTGGCGTGGACGGTCCCTATGGCCCGCAATTTCTTTGGGATGATGAACCCGGAGAGAAGCCCTATAGCCTGATCAGCATGTTTTCGGGCGACGACTATATGAAACCGGGTACGGCAAAATTCATGATCAATCTGCGGGTGGATGATCTGGACGGGTTTGTCGCCGGGCTCAAAGAGAAAGGCGTCGAGATTCTGGGCGAAGCCGATGAGGGCTATGGTAAATTTGCCTGGGTGCTCGATCCCGATGGCATCAAGGTAGAGCTGTGGCAGCAATGCGCGCCGCCTGAGTAACCGCCTTTTAGTCCTTCGGGAAATATGAAGCGGGATCGGCAAGCTCGATATCGCTGCGTTTTTCAAGTTCGCGCAGCAGCATATATTTGTGCCAGGCACCAAATAGAATGACGACGCTTTTGCCCTCACCAGAAATCCGGTCCAGCGCATCATCGATCAGCGCATAATGCGCGGCATTGATCCGGGCCCAGCCGCCGGCACCCAGATCATCGTCGAAATATTTCTGATAGGGTGTTTGCTGCGCCTCGACGAGAGCATCATAGCGGTCCGAATGAATGAAGCGCGGATCATCGCGGCGGCCCCTGACAGCGCGAACGAACTCTTGCTGCGCCGCCTGATACTCTGACCATTGCTTTGCGCGAGACGGATCCGAGCGGATTCGGGCGAGCGCTGCGCGGCGATCGTCGGCGATTTTTTGAGTCCAGGCCGCCACCGGTATGATTTCAAAATCCATGGCTTTGGAGAGCGGGAAGAGCATATCGCGATATTCAGGGAAAATCACCACGCGCGGTTCGGACACCTTGCCTGTTTGCTGAAAGCCGTCAATCGCTGCATCAAGCCGGTCAGGCGGAATTTCGGTGAATATCTGGTCGGGGTCGATTTCGCGAATGGCGCTTTCCAGCCTGGCGAGACTGAAACGCGTGCTGGAAACATGGCCTTGATGAATCGTACCGATCAGCACCACTCTGGTCTTAAGCTCGTCCGGCTTTGGCTCGGCCGTGCAGCTACCGAGCAGCAATGCTGCGAGCAGCGCGATCAGTATATGCGTTAGCCTGACGATGCGCCGGGCCTCAGCGCGGGATGAAGCGCATCGCGACGCCATTCATGCACCAGCGCTTGCCGGTGGGTTTGGGCCCGTCGTTGAAGACATGGCCCAGATGTCCGCCGCATCTTGCGCAGTGCACCTCGGTCCGCGGATAGCCGATCTTGTAGTCGGTCGACGTTCCGATTGCGCCGGGAAGCGCGCGCGTAAAGCTTGGCCAGCCAGTGCCGCTGTCATATTTGTGCGCCGAGGAAAAAAGCCGCTGCGAGCAGCCCTTGCAGACAAATGTGCCGCGCCGCTTTTCCTTGTCGAGCGGGCTAGAGCCTGCGCGCTCCGTGCCTGCCTTTCTGAGCACGCGGTAGGCCGCCGGCGACAGTCTCTTGCGCCATTCGGCATCGCTGTAGCGGACACGAAACTTGCCCTTTGCCAGAGACGGGTCGCTGCGCAGCATCAGATAGCCAGCGCCGCTGGCGATGATCAAAGCGCCAGCGCCCAGAAAGGCTCTTTTTGAAAGCTGCATTTTTTCGGCCTCCAATTGCAGTTACCACCAACTGACTATTCGTTCTACATGATGGCATCGTTACAGGATGCTGAATGACCATATATCACTGAGCTTGCCGCTGCGGCGCGAAACGGATAGCAGCGGCAGCGACCGGACCAAATTGGAGTTTTGCATGGTAGGCATGGTAGCTTTTGACTGGAGCGATCCTTTCGATCTGAACGATCAGCTCACCGAAGAGGAGCGGATGATCCGCGACGCCGCGCATGGCTTTGCGCAGGGCGAGCTGCAGCCGCGCGTGATCGATGCCTATGCCGGAGAAACCGACGCGCCGGAGCTGTTTCCGCTGATGGGGCAGGCCGGGCTGCTGGGCGCAACAATTCCTGAAGAATATGGCGGGGCAGGTGCGAGCTATGTCGCCTATGGCCTGATCGCGCGTGAGATCGAGCGGGTGGATTCGGGCTATCGCTCGATGGCGTCGGTGCAAAGCTCGCTGGTGATGTATCCGATCCATGCCTATGGCAGCGAGGAGCAGCGCCGCAAATATCTACCCGGCCTGGCTTCGGGCGAGCTGATCGGTTGTTTCGGCCTGACCGAGCCGGATGCGGGCAGCGACCCTGCAGGCATGAAGACGGTCGCGAAGAAGACTGCCGATGGTTATGTCATCAGCGGCAGCAAGACCTGGATATCCAATTCGCCCTTTGCCGATGTGTTTGTCGTATGGGCAAAGAGCGAGGCGCATGGCGGCGGCATTCGCGGTTTCGTGCTCGAAAAGGGCATGAAGGGGCTGAGCGCGCCGAAAATCGAGGGCAAGCTCAGCCTGCGGGCGTCGACCACCGGCATGATCGTGATGGATGATGTCGAGGTGGGTGAAGATGCGCTGCTCCCGGAAGTACAAGGGCTCAAGGGGCCGTTTGGCTGCCTCAACCGTGCACGCTATGGCATCAGCTGGGGTAGCATGGGGGCAGCAGAATTTTGCCTGCATGCGACGCGGCAATATGGTCTCGACCGCAAACAATTCGGGCGGCCGCTCGCCGCCACCCAGCTCTATCAGAAAAAGCTGGCCGATATGATGACCGATATTGCTCTGGGGCTTCAGGCTTCGCTAAGGGTTGGCCGGCTGATGGATGAAGGCAGATTTGCGCCCGACATGATTTCGATCGTGAAGCGCAACAATGTCGGCAAGGCGCTCGATATCGCGCGCCAGGCCCGCGACATGCATGGCGGGAACGGCATTAGCGGCGAATATCAGGTGATACGCCATGCCGCCAATCTGGAGACAGTCAACACCTATGAAGGCACGCATGATGTCCATGCGCTGATACTGGGCCGGGCCGTTACGGGCATTTCTGCCTTTTGATCGCGCAAAAAATTGGGCCGCTTCCAGGGAGAGAGAAAGAAGCGGCCCAGTATATGAAGGCCTTAAGCCTTGCTAGGGAGGAAAGTATGCCAAATGAATGACATGGCTTTCCTTTTAGCAATCTATGGTAAACGGGCGGTTAACGCGAAATGTAAGAAATTGTCAGGAAGCGGCTGGGCGCAACTTAGCAGCTGCCATTCTGGCGGCCCTCGACGGAGAAGTTGAAGGGCGAACCATTGCGTATGCCCTGCGACTGCACATGGATGAGGCGGCCCGATTCGCGGCGAATTGTCGTTACGCCCTGGCCCAGCCCGGGGCAGCTATAGCTGTATGTGACCCGGTCCGCTCTGCGCGTCAGAACGCGCTGCGTGCAATCGGCATTGCCATGCTGAATCTGCACCAGCTTGGCGGGATCGCCCAGGCATATGCGGCTCTGCGCTGCCCGGCTAGGCCCGCCGCCTACTGCGCGCAGTTCCCACAGTCCCCTGTTGAGCGACGAGAGAAAGCCGTCCGCCTGCGCCCAGGCGGCTGCACCCGACCCCGCCGCAAGAAGCAGCGCAGCAGTCAGCAGCTTTTTCCCTTTTTTGATCGTCATCAGATTGGTCCTGTCGGCCTTGGGAGAGTGGGGCGCGATTATTTTCGCTAATTTCCAATATAAACCGGAATGTGGCCAAATGATGCACGAAATAGGGTTTACCTGCGATGAATGGAGTGATTTTGGGGGTCGAAGCGAGTTTCCGCCAAAATGCTTGCCATGTGAAATTCTGTGAATTCAGTTATTTAGCGAATCGAGGCTGATCGGATAGCTTTTCGAGCAGAATTCGCAATTCACCGCGATATTTCCCGCATCATCCGCCATTTCAGCGCGTTCATCCTCGGGGAATCGCGAGATCACATCGCGGATATGCGCTTCATCGCAGCGGCAACCTTTTCTGAGCCCGCTGCCTTCTTCGATTCGCACTTCCGTCTCTTCATGAAACAGCCGCCAGGCAATCTCTTCTAACGGCAGCGATTTATCGGTCAGCTCATCATCCCTGATCGAGCCGGCAAGCGCTTCGATATGCTGCCAATGCGGATGATCAAGGCGCGCTTGCAATCGTTCGCGGCCCTCTTCGCCCTCGGGCAGATGCTGCAGCAATATCCCGCCCGCGACGCAGCTCGCACCGCCCGAGCCATCGGCATGGTCGATGCCCACCCGGATCAGCGTTGGCAATTGTTCGGACTGGATAAAATAATGCTGGGCGGCATCGGCCAGCGAACTGCCTTCGAGCGGGACAATCCCCTGATAGCGCCCGCTGTCCTTTGCCGTTTGCTTTTCGCGATCGAAGGTGATGGCGAGATAACCCTTGCCGAACAGCGCGAACAAGGTGGCGTCTTGCGGCAAAGATGCGATCCGGTCGGCATCGAACTGCGCATATCCACGCAGCGCGCCGTCCTTATAGTCGCAGACCAGAAGGCCGATTGCGCCCTCGTCGGTTTGCGCCTGCAACGTCAACTGCCCGCCAGCATCCTTGAGCGAGGAGCCGAGCAAGGCGGTGAGCACCAGGGCTTCCGCCAGCGTCCGCTCGACAAGGGGAGGGTAGCGATGCGCCGACAGGATTTCGCTCAGCGTCTTGTCGAGCCGCACCAGCCTTCCGCGCGTATCGCGCGAGGGAATGAAAAAGCGCAGCGGGCGGTCTGTGAAGGTTTCGGATTGTGGGGGTGTCATAAGCAGGAGTTATAGATAGGCGCTTGCGGCCCTATATCAATCCGAAGCACCAGAGCAGGATCGATTTCTGCGCATGCAGCCGGTTCTCAGCCTCGTCCCAGATAATCGACTGGGCACCATCGATTACACTGCCGGTTACCTCTTCGCCGCGATGGGCGGGCAGGCAATGCATGAATTTGGCGTCGGGCTTTGCCTGCGCCATCAGGGCGTCGTTGACCTGATAGGGCATCATTGCGCCAAGCTTGTTATGCGTATTCTCCTGTCCCATCGAAACCCAAGTATCTGTCACGACGATGTCAGCGCCAGCGACGGCTTCGCCAGCATCGCGGGTCAGTGTGATGGCCGCGCCGCTCTCCCGCGCGGATTCCACAAATTCAATCTCCCGGTCATAGCCGTCGGGAACCGCGATGCGGACATTGAATTTCACCAGGCCCGCCGCCTCGATGATCGAATTGAGCACATTGTTGCCATCGCCGAGCCAGGCCACCTCCAGTCCGGGGAGCGCCTTGCCATGCTCGATCATGGTCAGCAGGTCGGCCACGATCTGGCAGGGATGCGAGAGATCGGTCAGGCCGTTGATGACCGGGACGCTCGCATGCTCCGCCATTTCCTCGATTTTCGCATGATCGTCGGTGCGGATCATGATGGCATCGGCATAGCGCGAGATGACGCGCGCTGTATCGGCGATCGTCTCGCCGCGCCCGAGCTGCGATGTTCCGGCATCGAGGATCAGGCTGCTGCCGCCTAACTGGCGGATCGCCATGTCGAAAGAAACCCGCGTGCGCGTGGAATTTTTCTCGAAGATCATCGCCAGCGTGTGCCCGGCAAGCGGGGCATCGCTGTCGGCTTTTCCTCTCGGCCAGTCCCCCCGTGCAGCTTTCCGGTCGATGGCGTCATTGATCATCGCGGCAATCGCGTCGGCCCCGGCATCGGAAAGATTGAGGAAATGCCGCGTCATGATTCCGGCTTTTCATAGGCAGCCGACCCGGCAGACAGTTTTTCGATGAATGTCGAGATTTCTTCATCGCCGATATTGAGGGGCGGCAGCAGGCGTAGAGTGTTGTCACCGGCGGCGACGGTCAACAGCCCATGATTATCGCGCAGATGACCGACAAAATCGCGCACGGTGATGTCGTCATTCATGCGAATACCCAGCATCAACCCCTGGCCGCGGACAAATTCGAACATGCCTGGATAGTTGCCGATGAATTGCTCGATTGCGCCGCGCAGCTTGTCGGACATGCTCCGAACGCCTTCCAGAAACTCGTCATTGGCGACCACGTCCCAGATGGCGTTGCCCGCTGCCATGGCGAGCGGACCGCCGCCATAGGTCGAACCATGCGCGCCGATCTTCATGCCGCGCGCCGCCTTTTCGGTGGCGAGGCAGGCCCCCAAGGGAAAGCCGCCGCCGATACCTTTAGCCGAAGCCATGATGTCGGGCACAATCCCGTAGGCTTCATGCGCGTAAAGACGCCCGCTGCGCGCAACGCCGCATTGCACCTCGTCGAGTATCAGCATCAGGTCATGCTCGTCTGCGAGCGTGCGCAGCCCTTTCATGAATTCTTCCGATGCCGGGCGGATGCCGCCCTCGCCCTGGATGGGCTCGACCAGAAAGCCTGCGGTCTTCTCGCTGATTGCTGCCTTAGCGCCCTCCAGATCGTCGAATTCGACATAACAAAAGCCATTGAGAAGCGGCGAGAAACCGTGATGCATCTTTTCTTGATTGCTGGCGCTGATCGTCGCCATGGTCCGGCCGTGGAAAGCATTTTTGAAGGTGATAATTTCGAACCGGTCGCTGGCCTCGCCTTCGGGTGCATTCTGGTGATAGGCACGCGCGGTCTTGATCGCGCATTCCACAGCCTCCGCGCCCGAATTGGTGAAAAAGACGGTGTCGGCAAAGGTCGTGTCGACCAGCCGCTGCGCAAATTCTTCGCCTTGCGGGCTGCCATAAAGGTTGGACACATGCATCAGCGTTGCGGCCTGCTCCGCAATCGCCTTGGTCAGATGCGGATGGCCGTGACCCAGGCAGTTGACCGCAATGCCGCTGGCAAAATCAAGCGCGCGGGAACCATCTTCCGAGATCAGCCATGCGCCTTCGCCGCGCACAGGGCGAAAACCGCAACGGGGATATACGGGCATCAACGGGGTGATCGTCATGGCAAGGATCCTCTTGGGGCCGGAAATCTGAAATCCAAAAGCAAGAAAGCGGCCCCGAAAAGGGACCGCCATTGCCAAGGCCCGGCTATAGGCCCCGGCCCCTGCCAAATCAATGCCGGTGATTTGGTGATCAGCCCGGCAGGCTGTTGATCTCGATATGATTGGTCAGCGTGCGGTGAACGGGGCAGCGATCGGCAATATCGATGAGTTTTGCGCGCTGTTCCTCATCGAGGTCGCCATCGAGCGATATAACGCGGTCGATCACATCGATCTGGCCATTGTTGCAATCCTCGCAATCTGCCCGGTGCTCACGGCTATGCTCCAGCAGAACCTGCGCCTGCTCCAGTTTCCAGCCCTTGCGGTCAGCATACATTTTTATCGTCATGGAGGTGCAGCTGCCGAGCGCGGCGAGCAGCAGATCATAGGGAGTGGGCCCCAGATTGTCGCCCTTGACCGAAGCCGGTTCATCGGCGAGCAGCTCATGGTCCGCTGTTTCCACCAGCTGCGTGAACTTCCCGCCGGTGCCCGAGACTCGCACCAGAGAGCCTTCCAGTTCCGGCTTGTCGATATCGGCAAAGTCGAGCCACGGGGTCGCCCATGCCGCTATCTGCGCCGCCACCCTCTGGCCCGCGCCCTCACGCGTCAACAGATGGTCTGCATGCCCCAGTGCCGTGAAGCTTTTGGGCTGGCTGGCGGCAGCGAACAATGCCTCCGCTTCGGCGAAGGGGACAATATCATCGTCTGGCGCGTGCATGACAAGTAGCGGACGGCCCAGCTTGGCGAGGCGCTCATCCTGCGGTTGATTGCGGGTTTGATCGATGAAGCTTTTGGCGACGCGGAAAGGGCGTCCGCCGATCTGCACTTCGGCTTCGCCGTCTTCCTCGACTTTTTTGAGGCCATCGCCCAGTTGCAGCAGCACATGCTCCACCTCGAATGGTGCGCCGACGGTGGCGATCGCCTTGACGCTGTCGATTTGGCCAGCCGCCGCGATGACCGCTGCGCCGCCGAGCGAATGACCGACCAGCAGCTGCGGCGCGCCCGGCCCGTCCTTCGCGAGCGCATCGGCAGCGGCAACCAGATCGTCGACATTGGCGGCAAAACCCGCATTGGCAAACTCGCCGCCGCTTCCGCCCAAACCGGTGAAGTCAAAGCGCAGCGTAGCGATGCCTTCGGCGGCCAGCGCCGCCGAAATGCGCGTCGCGCCGTGGCTCGATTTTGTGCAGGTAAAGCAATGGGCAAAAAGCGCGACGGCGCGCGGTTTGCCCGAAAGCGGAAGCTCGAGCCGCCCATCGAGCTTTTGCCCACCCTTGCCTTCAAACTGAAATCTGACCGACCGGTTTTGCATCGCATTTTCCTTCCGCATCATTCTTCCCTGACCCTAATTCGCGGGCACGTCCATTTGGTTACTCTTCTTCGTCCTCTGGCTGCGCGGAAACCGGATGCTGCTTCAAAAGGAAGGGTCCGAAAAAATAATTGGCAAGCAGCAGCAGCAGGAAGATGAGGTAGGGGACAAGCGGCAGCCAGATGAGGCCTTCAAGGCCGCTGGACCGGGCGGTGATGATCGACAGGATGGATGTCACGCCGCAGGCTGCCCACCAGGCGCTGGCGCGCAGAGCTATCGGCCTGAAATGGCTGCGCAGCCGCATGCGAATACGCCCGCGCGTCGCGCGAAAATAGAGCAGCGCATAGATGCCGCTAAGTAGAGCAAAGCCTGCACCGAATATCTGGTATATTGTCCTGATTTGCCCGGGATGCAGCCCCTGGCCCGGGAGCCAGGCATCGGTCAGCCAGTGGAGCAGCGCCTGCGCGAGGAAGGACACCGGATAGACGAACACCATGATAATGAACATGATCAGGATCGAAAATGCGCCGCTGACCTTGTCTCTGCGGCTGACAATTTCGGTATATTGCCGGTGCGCCCACCAGAAGCCGAGAATGATGATGAGGCTAACCAGAAAGGCCGGCACGAAGGAGAAGGCGGCGAGCAGATCATCGAAACTCTCGACCTTGTCGCCAATGCCGATAATCAGGATCGAAACGGCAAAGGCAAAGGCCGCGTCAACAAAGGCATCGAGGCGTTTCTCGCCTACCGAACGGCGATCAGTCGGCATCGGCGCTTCCTTCCGTCTTCTGCTCAGCCGCGCGCCTCTTTGCTTCGGCAATAACGCGCCTGTAGACGCCATACATGAGCAGATTGAAGCTGAGCACGAGCAGGGCGAATATGATCAGGGCTTTGGTGAAAGTCATTGAATGCTAGGGTCCTGACCCTAAAGGGTTGCCCTGAAAAGTGCCAGCATGCGGCCCCAGGCCTTCTCTGCTGCGGCCTTATTGTAGGCGCGGCTATCGGGCGGGCACCAGCCATGCATCGCGCCGGGATAGACTTCGACCTCATGCCATTCCTTTCGCGGTGCCAGTACCGCCTTGAGGCGTGTCTTTTCGCCCGGGTCGCGTTCATCGTCATTCTCGGCGATGGCAAAGAGGTAGCCCGCCTTTGTCTTTGGAACGAGCAGATGTGGGCTGTCTTCGCTTTCGTTGCTCACACCGCTGCCATGGAATATTGCCCCGGCACCAACGCGCCGCGGGTTCTGGGCAGCGCTGAAAATGGTCAGCGGCCCGCCCATGCAATATCCCGCAACGCCAAGCTGGCGGCCTGTGTCGACAGCCTCCCTGCTGTCGAGAAAGGGCAGCATCGCGCTGGCGTCGCGCATGACTGCTTCCTGCGTCAGCGCCTTGCGATAACCAAACAGCCGCGCGCGCACATCTGCATCGGCAAAGTCCTCGCCCTCGGCCATCGCCAGCCCCTTGATGTTGCGGTAGAAGGGATTGACGACGAGCACTGCATAGCCTTCGCCTGCCAGCCTGTCGGCCATTTGCCTGAAGGCTGGACGCAGGCCGCGAATATCAGGCCATATCAGAACACCGGGATGCTTGCCGCCCTTCGGATGCGTGAAATAGGCGTCGCATTTGCCATCGGGGGTCGTGACGGAAACATCCACTCCGGCCATCTCGCGGATAGAGGTTGCATCGGGGGCCTCTGTGCCTTTGTTGCCGCTTCTTAGCGTGCAGCCGGGAAGCATCGCGGCCAAACCAGCTGCCCCTGCCGCTTTGGCAAAGCCGCGCCGGTCAAGCTCGCTTTCGGTATATTCGTCGCACATGGGAAACCCCTCTCCGTGCATTCATCATGCGTGATCATGTATTGCCGACCAGACGCATGCTGGCAAGCATCATTGCGGCCCCAGTTCGGCCTTCGCCTTTTCCCAGTTGCGGCCATCAAATGGGCGGATGACGGGCGTCAGGCCATGCGGTTCGTCGACGCAGTGATAGTTGACGCTCCACGCGCCTGGATGGCTGCGCGGCTGATAGAATGCCTTCACGCCGCAATGCCTGCAGAAAAGATGCTCGGCCCGGCCGCTGCCGAAACGATAACTGACGAGATCGTCTTCGCCGGACAGCAATGTAAAATCTGCATGTGGGATGAAGAGATGCAAATGACCTGTGCGGCTGCAGATCGAGCAGTTGCAATCGAGCAGTTCGAGCGCGGCGTCGCGGATCACCGCCTCGAAAGTGACCGCGCGGCAATGGCAGGCGCCGGTAATTTTCATGTGTCGGCGATTTTCGCCATCAGCTTGTCCAACCCACCGGCCAATTTTTGGTCATATTTGGCTTCGCGCAGTTTGCCAGAATCGAAATCGAAAATCTCATGCAGTTTGGGGAAGGGGATGGCGTCCACGACCTCCGCACCGAAGAACGGCATGGAACCCGCCGCTGTATCAAGCACCGACTGGCCACCGCGCGCGCCGGGGGAGGCTGACAGCAGCAATATGGGCTTGCTGTCATAGACCTTGCCTTCGATGCGCGACATCCAGTCGAACAGGTTTTTATAGGCGGCGGTGTAGCTGCCATTATGCTCAGCGAAGGAGATTATCAGCGCGTCTGCGGCGGCGATCTTGGCGCGGAAATCATGCGCGTGGGCAGGGATGCCGCCGTCATTCTCCCGGTCGATGCTGTAGAGCGGCATTTCCCAGTCATTGAGATCTGCAATCTCGCATTCGGCCTTAGGGTGCTTTTCATTGAGCCGCTCGATCGCGCAGGTGACCAGCGCCTTGTTGATAGATTTGCGGCTGTTGCTGGCGGCGAAAGCGAGGATTTTCATTGGTTCACTCCACCGTCACCGATTTCGCCAGGTTGCGCGGCTGGTCGACATCGGTGCCTTTTTCGCAGGCAGTGTGATAGGCGAGCAGCTGCACCGGGACGGCATAGACCAGCGGCGCGATCAGCGGATGCACCTTCGGCATTTCGATGGTTGCCATACAGCCTTCGCCCGCTTCAGCTAGGCCTTCGGCATCGGAGATGAGAACAATTTTCCCGCCGCGTGCGCGCACCTCCTGCATATTGCTGACGGTTTTTTCAAAGAGCGGGCCTGACGGGGCCAGAACGATCACGGGAACCGCTTCGTCGATCAGCGCGATCGGGCCATGCTTCATTTCCCCCGATGCATAACCCTCGGCATGGATATAGCTGATTTCCTTCAGCTTCAGCGCGCCTTCGAGCGCGAGCGGATAGTCTGGCCCGCGCCCCAGATAGAGCACGTCGCGCGCCGGTGCGATCAGATGCGCCATCGCCGCAATATCCTCGTCATGCTCGAGCGCGGCATTCAGCGCAGCTGGCGTTTCGGTGAGATGCTCGACGATTTCGCGTTCTTCCTCGCGCGTCATGACGCCTTTCACCACGGCAAGATGCGCGGCCAGCGCCGCCAGCACAGCTAGTTGGCAGGCAAAGGCCTTGGTCGAAGCGACGCCAATCTCGGGCCCGGCATGGGTGGGCAGCAGCAGATCAGCTTCGCGCGCCATTGAGCTGGTTGGCACATTGACGACGACGCCAATCTTCTGGCCTTCGCTGCGCGCATGGCGCAGCGCGGCGAGCGTGTCGGCCGTTTCGCCAGACTGCGAAATGAAGAGCGCCAGCCCGCCTTCCTCCAGCACCGGCTGCCGGTAGCGGAACTCGGATGCGAAATCGAGGTCGACCGGTACGCGCGCGAACTGCTCGAACCAGTATTTCGCGACCATCCCGGCATAGTAGCTGGTTCCGCAGGCGACGATGGTGACGCGGCGGATATCGGCGAGGTCGAAATCCATTTGCGGCAACGCCACCTGCTGCTCGAGCGGGCGGATATAGCTTTTCAGCGTCTGCGCGACCACGGTGGGCTGCTCGAAAATTTCCTTCTGCATATAATGACGGTAGTTCCCCTTTTCGACCGAGGCCGCCGATACGCCGCTGCTGGTGATTTCGCGCTCTACCGGATTGTTTTCGCTATCGTATATCTGCGCGCCGTCGCGGGTGACGACTACCCAATCGCCTTCTTCCAGATAGGCGATTTTTTGCGTGAGCGGCGCGAGCGCCAGCGCATCGCTGCCCAGATAAGTCTCGCCCTCGCCATAGCCGACGACCAGCGGCGAACCGAGCCGCGCCCCGATCAGCATATCGTCATGCTGCCGGAAAGCGATTGCGAGCGCGAAAGCGCCGCGCAATTGGGGCAGCACCACTTTCACGGCGTCCTGCGGCGATTTGCCAGCCTCGACCTGCTCGCTGACGAGATGGGCGACGACCTCGGTATCGGTGTCGCTTTCGAGGCTGCGTCCGCGCCCCTCCAGCCCGTCACGCAGGGCCCTGAAATTCTCGATAATGCCATTGTGCACCAGCGCGACCTCGCCGGTGGCATGCGGATGGGCGTTGCTGGTTGTCGGCGCGCCATGCGTGGCCCAGCGCGTATGGGCGATGCCGATATTGCCCGGCGCATCATCCTCGCGCAGCACCTTCACCAGCCCGGCGAGCTTGCCCTCGGCGCGGCGGCGGATCAGCTGGCCTTCATGGACGGTGCAGACCCCGGCTGAGTCATAGCCGCGATACTCCATGCGTTTCAGGCCATCGACCAGACGGTCCGACACGGGCTGATTGCCGACAATTCCGATAATTCCGCACATATTCTTCGGGCCTTCTCTATCTTTCTGCTGTGCTTTCCAGCGCAAGCTGGAATCCAGTTACCTTCTTGTTTCTGGACCCCGGCTTTCGTCGGGGATCACAGATTGCTTGCATATCCCTGATCATTGCTCGCCTTCCAACACATAAGGCACTCTGATTCCTGGCATCTCTGCCGGAAAATCCTTTGTATTTCGTGTAACGAGAACGCGGCCGCGCGTCATCGCGGTGGCGAGTATGATGGCGTCTGGCGATTTAAGGCGAGGTCGTTGCCTGCGCAGAGCTGCGGCACGTTCGGATATTTCCTCATCAATTTCATCGATGCCGAAACGTGACAGGAAAGATTGTGCTTCACGCACGGCGGCGGTGTTACCTTTGGACAAAGCCTCGATCCATGCCATCCGGCTGATCCACATGCGCGCACCACTATTCGCAATGCGAGATATTTCACGATATGCCGGTTCATGTCCCAGCAGAGCGTCGATCAGAATATTGGCATCGAGGCTATATCCGCTCATGCGGCATTCGTGTTATTTTTTGCCGCCGCCTTTTTCTTCAGTGCAAGATAATGTGCGCGTTCCTTGTCATCTTCTTCCGTAAAACAGTCGGGCGATTCCGCCCGAACTTCCTCATAGTCATCGTCCCAGGGGCGCGTCCATTCGGCACGTCGTTTTCGCTCATACTCATGTGGGTCATAATCGACCCCATGCCGCGCCCACAGGCCGAAACCTGCATCCAGCCACTCAAGATCACCTTTGGGTGCGTCTGCGCGATACTCGGCAACAGCTTCACGCAATAGCTGCGCGCGAGACTTGCCCTGCTCTTCAGCAAGCTTGTCAAGCCATTCGATATCTTCGTCGGGCAGGTCTGCAAGGATTCGCGTCATAATGATATATAGATATCATATCATGATATCATGTCAAGCTCTGAGTAGTTCGCTTAGTGCTTCGGCGGTTCGCAGGCTGCGTCCAAAATTTTCGTACGCATTCCATACTCCGATGTAGTTTTCAGCGATATCCTGGAGATATTCAGCTACCTTTTCAATGTCTTGGCCTGCCTCCAACCGTTTGTAGGCCGAGATCATAAATTCATCATATTCATCGATAGGTCCCGCGCTAAGATCTTTGCTGCAAAATCCCCTTAGATCTATTGGATCCCAGAGATCCCAGCCAATCCTCCTGAGTTGGTGCAGATCATATTCGGAGTTCACTTCCCCTTCTTCTTCCGCATCGCGTCGTTGAAGCGGTCGGCCCAGCCGGGCTTGGCGGATTGTTCGGCGCGTTCGAGGCGCAATTCGCCATCCATAACATCGCTCGTCACGGTGCTGCCTGCGGCCACAATCGCGCCGCGGCCGATCTTCACCGGTGCGACCAGCGCGCTGTTCGAGCCCACAAAAGCGCCCTCGCCGATCACCGTCTGATATTTGAACCAGCCGTCATAGTTGCAGGTGATGGTCCCGGCACCGATATTCGCGCCCGCGCCCACATTCGTATCGCCCAGATAGGTAAGGTGGCTGGCCTTAGCGCCCTTGCCGAGCGTGGTCTTTTTCATCTCGACAAAATTGCCGACCTTGCTGCCCTCTTCCATCAGCGCACCGGGGCGCAGGCGTGCAAAGGGGCCAACGCTTGCGCCCTCGCAAATGGTCGCGCCCTCGATATGCGAAAAGGCGTGGATCACGACATTGTTGGCGATCGTAACGCCGGGCCCGAAAAAGACATTGGGCTCGATCACAACATCGCGGCCCACCGAGGTATCATAGGAGAAGAAGACGGTTTCCGGCGCGGTCATCGATACGCCCGCGGCCATTGCGGCGGCGCGGCGGCGGCTCTGCCAGTTGGCCTCCATCGCGGCCAGTTCCTGCCGGCTGTTGACGCCTGCAACCTCATCTTCGTCGGTTTCGATAACATTGGCGACATGGCCTTCCGACAGGGCGATGGTGACGACATCGGGCAGATAATATTCTTGCGCCGCATTGTCGTCGCCAACCGATTCCAGAAGCCGCCAAATGTCCTCGGAATGGACCAGCATCACACCCGAATTGCACAGGGTGACCTTGGCCTCTTTCTCGTCTGCATCCTTGAATTCGACCATTTTTACGATGCGTTTTCGGCCATCGGTGATGATCCGGCCATAAGCGCCCGGGTCTGCGGGGCGGAAGCCGAGCACCGCGACCTTGGTTTCGTCCTTCAGCTCATCCGCCAGGCGTTGGACGGTTTCTGCGCGCAGGAAGGGAACATCGCCAAAACAGATCAGTACATGGCCTTCGAACCCGGCCAGCGCCTCTTTGGCTTGAAGCGCTGCATGCGCCGTGCCCTCTTGCGTTTCCTGAAATGCGATCTCAGCGCCCGATCCGGCCAGCGCGTGTTCGAGCTGCTCACGCCGGTCGCCGGCGATGACGACCTTCTTCCCAGGCTTCAGCGTATTGATCGAGTCGAGCAGGTGAAACAGCATCGGCCGGCCGGCAATCGGGTGAAGCACTTTGTGCAGGCCCGATTTCATCCTGGTGCCTTTGCCTGCCGCCAGGATGATGGCGGCAATCGGCGTATCGACTTTCTTGTTCATGAACAGCCCCATGCCATCAAATCATTGCCCTTTCCACCAGTGATGCATAGCATAACAAGAATATACAGTTCACATCTCTGTTACTCCCAACCACCGAGCCGGAAAAGGAATTCGATCATGCGCGACCACGAAGTTGACTATGAGATCAAGGGCCAGGAGCTGCAATTTGTCGAGATCGAACTGGATCCCGGTGAAAGCGCCATTGCAGAGGCGGGCGCTATGGTCTGGAAGGATTCGCCTATCGAAATGACCACCGTGTTCGGCGATGGCAGCCGGCAGGAGCAGCAGGGCGGTTTCATGGACAAGCTGCTCGGTGCGGGCAAAAGGCTGGTCACCGGCGAGAGCCTGTTCACGACGGTTTTCACCCATAATGGCGGCGGTAAGGCGCGAGTGGCCTTTGGCGCGCCGGTTCCCGGCACCATCCTGCCGCTCAAGCTTTCCGATTTCGGCGGAACGCTGATTTGTCAGAAAGACAGCTTTCTGGCCGCAGCCAAGGGCGTTTCCATTGGCATCGAATTTCAGCGCAAGGTAATGACAGGGCTTTTCGGCGGCGAAGGCTTCATCATGCAAAAGCTTGAGGGCGATGGCTGGGTCTTTGTGCAGATGGGCGGGACGCTGATCGAACGTGAATTGGCACCGGGCGAACAGCTGCATGTCGATACCGGCTGCGTGGCCGCCTATACCTCTGGCGTCGATTTCGATCTGGTGCAGGCCGGCAATGTCAAAAGCATCCTGTTTGGCGGCGAAGGCGTGTTTTTCGCATCGCTGACTGGACCCGGGAAAGTCTGGATCCAGTCGCTTCCCTTTGCCCGTCTGGCTGGCCGCGTGGTTGCAACCGCGCAGCCCGAAGGCAAGGAAAGCGCGGGCGAAGGCTCCGTGCTCGGGCAAATTGGCGATATTGTGATGAAAAACTAGCCGGCGTCGCTGGCGGATTTTTTCCTGCCCATGCGCCATTTGGTCCAGAGATGCCGCGCAAGCATAAAGGGCGGCATGCGTAGCCAGTGAGAGCGGATATAGAAGCCTAGCCGCGTCAATTTGCGCGTGGGCTGGCCATAGCCGTTGCGGGCCAGCAGTCGGCGCAGGAATAGGCGGTCGGAGAGCGCCAGCTCTGATTTGCATGTTCTGAAGCAATAGTCTGCCAAACGAACGGCCCGGCGTAGGGCAGCTTCCAGATCATGCTGCTTTGCCCGCCTGTAGAGCGGTCCCAGTGTCTGGTCATGGACCCAGATCGGGTCTGGCGGCTCATTGCCATCCATCACCGATGCAAACATCGCCTCAATCAGGCAATGGAAATCCCAAAGATTGCGCAGCCCGCCATCAAGCTCGCCATCGGCAATCAGATGCGCTGTACAATGCAGCACCATATCCTCGGGACAAAAAATGCTGAGGGAAATCGCTCGCCCTTCGACGGGCTCAGGGCTAACGGTATTAACGGGAACAGCATCTTCGAGCATCGCCTCAGCGTCCGGTTTGGGCCGCGCTGTTTTGGGAAGGATGGTATGATGCACATCGATCATCCGGTCGCGTTCCTTGTGGATCAGCGGCGGCAGCTCATGCATATGCTCGCGGTAATAGGCATCGTCATATTCATCTTCCTTGACCCATTCCCAACCGGCGGCGAGCAGCTTTTCCTCGACCAGCGGCAGGTCGCCTTCTGCAACCATGATGTCGAGATCGCCAATATGCCGGCCGATGCCCGCTTTCATATCAGCTGCGACATAAGCTGTGCCCTTCATCAGCACGACTTTGCCATCATAGCCGGCGAGCGCGGCGGCGGCGCGGTTCGCTTCCCATAATGCGCTACGCCGCTGATACTCAGCGTTGAGCCTGGCATCTTCCAGGATAGCGGCCACGCCACCCGGCATCGGCTGCCCCTCTAGCCTGTAGGCGAGGCTACCGATCAGCTGTTCGGCGCGGGCTATCGCGAGCAGCGCGGTCCAGCCGTCGCTACCCAGTTGCCGGACCGTCTCGGGATCGCGCAGCGCATCGACCAGAATCGATGCATCGCCATGGGGATTGCTCATGCGAGTTCCTCCCACAGCTTTTCGACCAGCTCCATCGCCTCTTCGCCGCTGCGATAGTCGAGCGCGCGTGCGGGCACATTTTGTACAAGGCCGGTCAGCGCCTCGAAGCCTTGCTCGCCCAGCGCAACATAGTTGGTTGATGCCTGTGTGAGCCGCATAAAGGTCTCGCTCGGCGGCATGTCGCGGATGGCGGGATCATGACCAAAGCGCGGGAAGAGAATAAGGGCGGGATTTGCGCGCTTGCTCATCTGCGCGATGGCATCGGCAGGCGGCACCATATGACGGATGTCACCCTTGGGCGTGGCTTTCATCAGCGGGCCGAACCGTATATCCGCCGCGCCGTCCTGCATGGCTGTGATCGCCTCATTCTTCAGGCTGATAAGCCGCGGATAGGGCACTGCTTCGCCATTTACCGGGTCGATCAGTGCAAATTCGTCCCCCATGAAGCGCCAGCCATTTATGCCCAGCAATGCCGAGAGGGTCGATTTGCCCGAGCCGGACTCGCCGGTCATGATTAGCGCCTTTCCGCCGCGTTCGGCAGCGCTGGCATGCAGTATCATCTGCCGCCGCCAACCCAGCGCCATCTGCAGGTTCATGCCCATTTCCAGCGCGAGCAGGCCCTGTTCTATGGGCAGCGGCGCGGCATCGGGCAGCATATAGTCGCCATTGATGGCCGCCGAAGGCCGAATGAAACGGCGCAGCGCGTTGACCGCCTCCAGCCGGACGGTGAAATCGGGAATATCTGCAGCGGGATATTCGGCATAGAGTTCGCGCATTTGATTGAGCGGCTTTTTCCACTCAGAGAGCAGACGAAAGGAAGCGGGACCAACGGTGAGGCGAAACTCCTGCATCAGCCGCGCACCGCGCTTACGAGGCCCAGCTCGGCCAGTTCGGCGAGCCGGTCTGCGATGATCGCGGCGGCATCGTCTGCACCTCCAAGATCGAATGTCTCGGAAAGCCGTGTCGCGAGCTCCGCTGCATCGAGTGCATCGCCAGCCATCGCCTCCAGGATTTCCGGCACCGGCTCGGTGACCATATGCGTGATGCCCGATGCCCGGTGGTAGATCAGAGTCATCGCGTCGAGCGGACGGATCAGCAGCGCGCCGGAAGGTTCGGCCCGGTAGCGGATCTTTTCAGGCGATGCGGTCATGGCGCTGACGTAGCAGCGACGCGTAAATTTTCAATAATGCCCGGTGCCTGCTGGTTAGCGCGGCATCTGCAGCGAAGCGTAACAGGTGAAGCCGCTCTGGCCATGCTGCAGCCGGCGAATATAGTTCACATAGGCGCGGCTCTGTTCATAGCTGGTTCCAGGCAGCGTGCGGCCGCGCAGCGCCTTTTTGATCTGTTCACCGGTATATTTCTGCCCCTGCGTGGGGAATGAACCCGGCGTATCGGGCGGAACAATCTTGCCATAGGCATCGATATTGCTGCCGCTGGGCATCGGGATTTCGCAGTTGAGCACGCTCCCGGCGGCCTGCGCAATGGCCGGGCGAACGCTGACGACGGTGGCTGCGCCAACAGCGCCCAGCATCAACGCACGGCGGCGCGTGGGACTTGTTTCGCCCTGTTTGGCATCATCATTCTGCTTGTCGTCGCTCATGCCCGAAATCCTTTGCTTCAGCGTGCCTTAGCATAATGGCTAGTGAAAGCCACATAGAGGAATGGTTAACAATTTATGCGTCCAGCAACGGGACAGCGCTGGAGCCAATTCTGAAGGAAGAAAGCCGCCACTTTACGTTCGCGTCAACTTTACGCTTGCGTCAAGCTTTGCGCCATGCCAATGCTCCGCGCCGAAAGAGGGCTTCCTTCCAAGCGGTTGCCCGGAGAATATCGGCTATCAGGAGACAAAAATGACCATCAGCTTCAAAGATAAAGTGGCGATCGTAACCGGTGCTGGCGGCGGATTGGGCCGCGAATATGCGCTCGAGCTGGCTCGCCGCGGGGCAAAAGTGGTGGTCAATGATCTGGGCGGCGCGCGCGATGGCACCGGCCATTCCGATGCCGCGCTCAAGGTCGTGGAGGAAATCCAGGCCGAGGGCGGCACCGCCATGTCCAATGGCGGTAGCGTTACCGAATATGAACAGATGGTCGAAATGGTCGCGAAGGCAAAGGAAGAATGGGGCGGCGTCCATGTCCTCATCAACAATGCCGGCGTCCTGCGCGACAAGAGCTTTGCAAAGATGGAAATGGAAGACTGGCGTTTTGTGGTCGATGTTCATCTCAACGGCTCGGCCAACTGCACCAAGGCGGTTTGGGAAACCATGCGCGAACAGGCCTATGGCCGCATCTTGATGACGGCAAGCTCCACCGGCCTCTACGGCAATTTCGGTCAGGCCAATTATGGCGCGGCAAAGCTGGGCCTCGCCGGTTTCACTAAGACGCTTTATCTGGAAGGTGCCAAATACAACATCAAATGCAACACCATCGCGCCGGTTGCCGGAACGCGCATGACCGAAGACATCATGCCCGAAGCGGCGCTGAAAGCCTTCGATCCCAAATGGGTCGCACCGGCTGCGCTTTATCTTGTGAGCGAAGATGCGCCGACCAACACGATTATGGGTGCGGGCGCAGGATTTTTCCACACCGCGCATATCACGATGACGCAGGGCGTGGCATTGCCCGAAGATCAGCGCACGCCTGAAGCGGTGGCCGAGAATTTCACGGCGATCAGCGACCGGACGGGCGAAATGGTTCCGCAGTCAGGCGGCGAACAGGGACAGCAGGCGTTCAAGAAGCTGGGTGAGCTCGCTGCCAGCTAATTTCCGCTACTGAATGGTTTGGGATTGATAGCGCCGGGCTGACCCTGTCAGCTTTCAGGCCTACTCCCCCACCAGCTTCATCAGCTTGCGCTCGAGTGGCGCGAGCACAGGCGCTAACTCGTGCCCGCGTTTCAGCACCATGCCCTGCTCGCTTACCAATGCCCATTGCCCCTGCCTGCCGCGCAGGGCAGGGCGTTTCTCGATGCGATATTCGGGGCGTTCGGCGCTGCGGCGGAAGGCGGCGAAAATGGCTGCATCCTTGTCGAAACTGATCGCATAATCACGCCAGTTCCCCGCCGCCACCATACGGCCATAGAGATCGAGAATGCGGGTGAGTTCCTTGCGATCGAAACCGACTTGCGAGGGGCGGTAGCCGCGCCGCTCGGGAAATGGCGTTACCGTCGCGCTCAAGCGGTCTTACGCCCCTTGCCGGTCTTGCGCTTGGGCTTGTCCGCCTTTTTTTTCTCTTCCGCCGCCTCCTTGTCGCGCGCGGCCATTTCGGCGGCGATTTTCTTTTTCAGCGTATCCAGCTCGCATTGCAGTATTTCCAGGCTTTGTGTTGCCGGGTCGAACATATCTTCGCAGGGTGTGCCATAGGGCACGAAATCGCGCGCATAGGTCTCCGCCTTGACCAGGGTGGAGCGCGCCTTGAAGCCGACCATGGTGGCACCCGCCGGCACATCTTCGGTGACCACGGCTGCAGCGCCGATGCGGGCGCGCTCGCCCACGGTCACTGGCCCCAATATCTGCGCGCCGGAGCCAATGATCGCATTATCTTCGATGGTCGGGTGGCGTTTGCCGCCTTCGCCGCTGGTCGGGTTGGTGCCGCCCAGCGTAACCGATTGATAGATGGTGACATTGTCGCCAATCTCGGCGGTCTCGCCAATGACGGTAAAGCCATGGTCGAGAAAGAAATTCTTGCCGATTTTCGCGCCGGGATGGATATCGATCGCGGTTACCATGCGCGAAAAATGATTGATGAAACGCGCCATAAAGAACAACCGCCCTTCGAAAAGCCAATGAGCGACTTTGTGGAATCCCAGCGCCCAAACGCCCGGATAGAGCAAAATTTCGATATTGGAGCGCGGAGCCGGATCGCGGGCGCGCACGGAATCGAGATAGTCGGCCAGTGCGGACAGCATGGGAGAACTCCTTCCGGGCGCTCTTCAAAGCGCCAGCATTTCTCTATCGTAAGCATGAATGCGGCGGAATTCAAATGACGGCGCGCTTTTTTGGCTGCCGGACTGGTAATAATCGCCCCTATCGATTAAAAGAGGAGAAATAATCGAGCGAAAGAAATATGCAATCCTATCTCCCGACCCTGAAGCAGCTCCAATATCTCGTCGCGCTGGAAGCGCATGGCCATTTCGGCAAGGCTGCCGAGGCCTGTTTCGTGACGCAATCGACGCTGTCATCGGGCATTCGCGAGCTGGAGACATTGCTGGGGCTTACGCTGGTCGAGCGCACGCGGCGGGTTGTGCGTTTCACGCCGCTGGGCAAGAAAATGGTGGAGAAGGCGCACCGGATTCTGCGCGAAGCCGAAGAGCTCGCCGATATGGCGCGCAGCGCAGGAAAACCGCTTGCCGACGATTTGCGGATGAGCGTGATCCCGACCATCGCGCCATTCCTGCTGCCGAAGCTGCTGCCTGCCTTGCGCAAGCGATTTCCCGATCTCAAACTCTATCTGCGCGAGGAAACCAGCGCTGCTGCTTGCGAGGCGCTGCATCATGGCGATGTCGATTGCGTGTTGCTGGCACTTCCCTTTGCCTGCGGCGACGTCGAGAAGGCCAGCCTGTTCGATGATGGCTTGCAGGTCGCTTTTCCCAAAAATGATCCGCGCGATCCGCCCGATAGTGTCGATCCCGGACTGATCGACGAGGAACGCTTGCTGCTGCTGGTCGACGGCCACTGCCTGAAGGATCACGCGCTGGCCGCCTGCAACCGGCCGGAGCTGCGCGCCAATGCGCGCATGATGGGGACCTCGCTCTATACGCTGATCCAGATGGTGGATAACGGGTTGGGCCTCACATTGATTCCCGAAATGGCCGTTGAAGGCGGGCTACTCGGCGGCACCGACGTGCAGGCCCGCCCGCTCAATGCCGAGCATGCGAGCCGGGAAATTGCGCTGGTCTGGCGCACCAACAATCCGCGCCGCGAAGAATTCGAAATGCTCGCCGGTGCGATGCGGGAGCTAAGGGCGGGTTAGCTCCAGCTGTCGGCCTTCGCATCGTCGCTTGCCTTGGCCTCGACCCAGGCGGAGCTGCCATCGCCAAAAATTTCCTTTTTCCAGAAGGGCACATCGGTTTTGAGCCGGTCGATGAGAAACTGGCAAGCATCGAATGCTTCGGCGCGGTGGGCGGCCGCCGTGCCGACCAGCACGATTTCCTCGCCGACTTCGATACGCCCGACGCGGTGGATGACTATGCAGCCGAGGAGCCCCCAGCGGCGCGCGGCTTCTTGGGCCAGTGCACGCAGGCTGGCTTCAGTCATGGCGGGATAATGCTCCAGCTCGATTGCCGCCACATCACCATCCTTGCGGGCGATCCCTGTGAAGCTTGCCACTGCGCCGCCCTCCATCTCCATAAGCGGGACAAGTTCCTTGCCGCTGTCAAAGCGCTGCGGCTGGATACGGATATCGATCATCCGCCGGTCACGGGCGGGAATATGGCAAGTTCGCACGCATTCGCTATGCTTGCATCTTTGTTTGTCATGACGTGATCGAGCGCAAAACGAAGCTTGCCGTGATTTTCGAGCGCCGCAGCATGCGCTTCGCTCTGGCCGGCCAGCCAGTTCGCTGCATCGGCGATGGTCGTGACATGCTCGGGCGGTTGCAACTCCTCGCCATCGCGCCCCATGGCCTCTCTAACGCTCGCAAAATAAAGAAACTGCATGGCCTTGACCTTAGTCCATATGCTTGAGGCCGACGCGCAGATAGTCCCAGCCTGTGATCACAGTCAGGATCGCGGCCACCCACAATAGTGCGAGCGATGCCAGCTTCAACCATTCGATGGCCGGGAAAGCGCCCGAGAGGATAAGGCCGCCAAAGGCGAAGAGCTGCGCAGCAGTCTTCCATTTTGCAAGCTGCGTCACCGGGACGGAAACCTGCAGTCCGGCAAGAAATTCGCGCAGGCCCGAAACGGTAATTTCGCGCACCAGGATAATCAGCGCGGCAATCACGTGCCAGCTTGCTATATCGCCGGTAAAGACGAGCAGCAGGATGACCGCCGCCACCAGAATCTTGTCGGCGATGGGGTCGAGGAAAATGCCCAGTTTCGACACTGTTCCCTGCGCGCGGGCAAGGTAGCCATCGAAATAGTCGGTAAAGCCGATCAGGCAGTAGAGCGCAAAGGCCAGCCCATAATCGACGCTTGTCGGCTGCGCGCCGCTGCCCGTCATGCTCGGCCACAGCAGGAATGCGAGCACCGGTACGGCCACTATTCGCGACAGCGTCAACAGGTTTGGAAGCGTGAGCATTGCACAAGCCAAAACCATGTTCGGCGCGGAAAATCCACCGAAACTTTTATGGCAAACTTTCGTTGCCTTGCGAGGCCCAGCCGCTATTGTCGCGCGAAAAGGGGCGGCTCGCGGACCAATGATCTCATGAAAACTTCACTGCGTCTGCTGACCAAGCGTCGGTTTCTTCCGCTTTTCGTTACCCAGCTACTGGGGGCATTCAACGACAATTTGTTCAAATTCGCGATGGTGGTTCTGGTCACCTATGCGATCTACAATGATCCCGCGCAGGAATTTCAGTTCAACGCCCTTGCATCGGGGATTTTCATCCTGCCCTTTTTCCTGTTTTCGGCGCTGGCGGGGCAGCTTGCCGACAATTATGACAAGGCGGCGATTACGCGGATCGTCAAAAATCTGGAGATTGTGCTCGCGCTGATAGGGGCGGTCGGGCTGTATATTCAGTCGATCCCGATCATGCTCACTGCGCTGTTCCTGCTGGGGCTGCAATCCACCTTTTTTGGCCCGATCAAATATGCCGTGCTTCCGCAGCATCTTGAAAAGGACGAGGTTCTGGGCGGGACCGGTCTTGTCGAGGCCGGTACCTATATCGCCATATTGTTCGGGACCATTCTGGGCGGTATCATCATCGATCAGGATGGCAACGGCGTTGAGGTGGCGGCCATAGGCGTCATTCTGGTTGCCATTGTCGGCCGGATAAATGCGCAATTCATGCCTTCGGCGCCGCCTCAAAAGCAGCGCGATAAAATTGACTTTAACCCCTTCACCTCCAGCTGGCGGCTGATCTATGATACGCTGCATATCCGAAAGCTGTATCTTGCAATTGTATCGATCAGCTTCTTCTGGACGATCGGTTCGGTGCTGGTCATTCAGTTTCCGCCGCTGGTTAAGAATGTCCTCACCTCCGCGCCCGAGGTTGCAAGCCTGTTTTTGGGTGTATTTTCGATCGGTATTGCCGTCGGCTCGATCCTCATCAACCGCCTGCTGCAAACGAAGGTCTCTGCCCGCTATGCCCCGGTCAGCGTGATCGCGATGGGGATCTGCGTGTTGATGCTCTTTATCGTGACCGAGAGCTGGCAAGGGCTGCCGGATGGGCAGCTGTATACCTTCGCGACCTTCATGAGCTATCAGGGCAGTTGGGGCCTGCTTGCGATATTGGCCGGCGTCGCCATTTTTGGCGGCATGTTCGTTGTGCCGCTTTATGCTTTCCTGACCACCACCGTCGATATCAGCCAGACCGCGCGCACCATTGCCGCCAACAATGTCGTCAATTCCGGCTGCATGGTACTGGGCGCGCTTGCCGCACTGGGCCTAAGCCTGATCGGGGTGACGACAACACAGCAGCTATTGATGGTTGCCGCAATGTGTCTGGTTGCAGCCTGGCTCGGCTGGCAACTGCACAAAGCCTGTGACTAGGGCCAGACTCCAGGAGTCAGGCGATAAAGCTGTAAAAGACGATGAAGAAGGCGATGAAGCTCATCAGGAAAAGATGCGTATCTTCCTGTTTCCACCATTTTGCCGGTTCGGCTTCTTCTTGGGACACAGCCGTTAGCACGACCGGTGCCAATGTCCGCCTGAACGGATGGCCGGCATCTTCGCTGCGGCAGACGAGTTCCCTTCTTCCCATGACCGGCAGTGTTAACGATTTGGTAACTATTCTGGCTAGACCGAAAGGTGGTTAACGCGGCGAATCGAACTCACTGTGCCAGATGGGGACAGCGCGGCGTTTGAAGGTTAAATTTCCGGCCGGATGGTACGGGTAGTCGGACTCGAACCGACATGTCCAAAGGACACTGGATTTTGAATCCAGCGCGTCTACCAATTCCGCCATACCCGCATTTCGGCGCGACGGCCCGATGGACCAATCGGCGTAGCGGCGTCCCTAACCGAGGCTTTGAAATGATGCAACGGGTTATGGGGCGTCAGAAATCGACAAGCTCATAATGCTCGGGCGGGCTGATCACTTCCATCCGTTCTGACAGAAGCGGGCGAAAGCTGGGCCGCGATTTGAACATTGCGTACCACGCCTTCGATTGTTCATGCCCCTTCCAGTCGATGCCGCCCAGATAGTCGGCGACAGAAATCTGTGCGGCCGCGGCCAGGTCGGCAAGCGTCATGGTGCTGCCCGCCATCCAGGCGCGGTGATCGATCAGATAGTCGATATAGTCGAGATGGCCGTTGGCCCGCCGCATTGCCTCGCGCAATATGCTGGCATCGGGCGGCTGGCGGTGGATCAACCGCTTCATCATCCGTTCGTGGAGCAGTGGCCCGGTGACATCGCCGTAAAAATGCTGGTCGAACCAGGCGACAAGGCGGCGAATTTCCGCGCGGTAGGCGGCAGTCCCGCTGATCATCGGATTTTTCTCGACTGTTTCATCGATATATTCGCAGATCGCAACGCTATCGACGAGCACAAGCCCCTTGTCATCGGTCATTACGGGTGTGCGCGCCGCCGGGTTCATCTGAACGAATTCGTCCCTTTGCTCCCAGGGATTCTCGCGCACCAGCGAATAGGCGACGCCCTTTTCCCCCATCAGCAGGCGAACCTTGCGCGAGAAGGGGCAAAGCGGAAACTGGTGAAGATGCCACATGGTTTGGGGGGTAAGCGCTAATCCCCCACTTGGGAAGGGCTATCGCTCTGTCGCGGTTCATTTTTCTGTTGAAAGCCCGGGTTTGCCCTCGCGCAGCGCGCGTGCCTTGATCATCGCGCTGGTTTCGCGGCTGCCATCATGTGACCAGCCCGGCTCGCGAAACATATAGGACAGCTTGTGCTTCCACGGCGCTTGCCAGACATCCTTCGCGATGGCCGCCCATTCGTGAAATACAGCCTTGAAGAGGTTGAAGCTGCCGATATTTCTGACCAGCCCATATTCTATTTTGTCGGCGTCGTCCTCCGGCACAAAGGTGCCGAACATCCGGTCCCAGATCATGAAAACACCGGCATAGTTCGCATCCAGATAACGGGCATTGGTCGCATGATGAACGCGGTGATGCGACGGTGTGTTAAGCAGCCATTCGAACCATCGCGGCATCTTGTGAATCGCTTCGGTATGAAACCAATATTGATAGATCAGGTTCAGCCCGCCGCAGAAAAGCAGCATCTCCACCGGAAATCCGACGAGGAGCAAGGGAAGTCGGAAAACAAAGCTGAGAGCGATAAAGCCCGTCCATGTTTGCCGGAGCGCCGTGGAAAGATTGTAATGCTCGCTTGAATGATGGTTGACATGTGCTGCCCAGAACCAGCGGACACGGTGCGCGGCGCGGTGAAAAACATAATAGGCCAGATCATCAAGGACAAAGCACGCAATCCAGGCCCACCAGACAAAACCGATATCGAACAGCGCATGGCTGTTCAGCCAGTAGGCCATCGCCAACGTCGGAACGATCGTAAGGAGGCCGGCAACCTGGCTGCCTGTCCCCATGAGCAGCGACGTAGCGGTATCACGCCACTCATAGCCTTTGATGTTGCGCCGTTTGCGGATCAGCCACATCTCTATGATCAGCGTGATCACGAAGAAGGGAATTGCATAGGTAACCGGGCTCGGAAGGTCGGGCATGCTGCCCTGCTTACATTGATGTCAGCGGCATGTCGAGTATGCCGCTTTATTCGGCTTTCGCGGCACCAGCGAGCGTATCGAGCATCATCTGGATAGGTGCGACGTCATAGCCGGCATCGGCGGCCTTGGCGGCGATAACGCGCGGGCTTTCTCCCTTGGCGGCCTGCGCCAGCGACCAGAGCAAAGTCGAGCGGGTACCCGAGCGGCAATAGGCCAGCGTCTTTCCGCCCGCCGCCTCGGCCTTGTCTAACGCGGCATTGGTGGCGTCGATTTGGGATCGCGAGAAACCGGCATGGGTCACTGGGATTGCGATGTAATCGATGCCCGCCGCCTTGGCTGCGGCTGCGATCTCGTCGCCCTGCGGCGCTGTCGGATCTTCGCCGTCCGGCCGGTTGTTGATAATCAGCGTTACGCCTGCATTTTTTGCAGCTGCTACATCTGCGACCGAGATTTGCGGGCTGGCAAGCATATCGGCTTCGAGCGTGCGGAACATGGTGGTGGCTTTCTTCTCAGATGTCTCTTCTGGCTGTTCAGTCTGTTGCACATCGCACCCGGCCAGGAGGACCGGCGCTGCAATCAATAACAAAGGCAGTAGAGTTTTTTTCATCGCCTTTCGCCGTTATCAGCTTCCGGCTGGCACTGCCACCACCTCTTCCTGTTCGGCCTGCTGGCGGTGCCATAGCTGCGCATAGAGGCCGTCTTGTGCGAGCAGCGCCGGGTGGTTTCCTTGTTCGGCGACCCGGCCCTTGTCGAGCACGATGATATTGTCGGCATGGGTGATCGTCGACAGGCGGTGGGCGATAATGATGGTGGTGCGTTTTTCCGAAATCCGGTTGAGCGTATCCTGGATGGCCTCTTCGGTTTTGCTGTCGAGCGCGCTGGTCGCCTCGTCCAGTATCAGGATCGGCGGGTTTTTGAGAAGCGTGCGGGCGATCGCCACGCGCTGTTTCTCCCCGCCAGAAAGCTTGAGGCCCCGTTCGCCGACCTGCGTTTCATACCCGTCCGGCAGCGATGCGACAAAATCGTCTATGGCTGCGCCGCGCGCCGCTTCCTCGATGTCCCGCTGGCTCGCTTTTTCGCGGCCATATCCGATATTGTAGCCGATCGTGTCGTTGAATAGCACGGTGTCTTGCGGAACAATACCGATCGCGGCGCGCAGAGAGGCCTGCGTCACGCCCGCAATATCCTGTCCGTCAATGCGGATATTACCGCCAGCCGGATCATAGAAGCGGAAGAGCAGCCGCGCGATTGTCGATTTTCCCGCGCCCGAAGGGCCAACTATGGCCAGCGTTTCGCCTGCCGGTACGGAAAAGCAGAGGCGGTCCAGTATTCTCCGGTCATCGTCATAGGCAAAGGAAATGTCGGTAAACTCGACTTCGCCATCTGTAACGGCCAGATCGCTCGCGCCCGGCGCATCGGTGATCTCCGCCGGCCGGTCGATCAGGCGGAACATCGCGTCCATATCCACCAGTCCCTGCCGGATGGTGCGATAGACCATGCCCAGCAGATCGAGAGGGCGGAAAAGCTGCATGAGGAGCGTGTTGACAAGCACAAGATCGCCAACCGTAAGCAGGCCCCGCGACCATCCCCACACCGTGTAAGCCATAGCGCCGACCATCGCCAGATTGGTGATCAATGCCTGCCCGACATTGAGCAGGCCGAGCGAGTTTTCGGACTTGATACCGGCTTCCATCCAGTCTTTGACCGCGCCATCATAGCGCGCCTGCTCGCGCGCTTCGGCGGAGAAATATTTCACCGTTTCATAGTTGAGCAGCGAGTCGACCGAACGCCCGATGGCGCGGGTATCCATATCGTTCATCTCGGCGCGGAGCTTGTTGCGCCAGTCGGTGACCTTGCGGGTGAAGGTGATGTAGATTGTCACCATGATGATCGTCGCAGCCACCAGTTCGAAACCGAATTTCAGCTGAAAAATTACGAGTACGGCGATCAGCTCGATCAGCGTAGGCGCGATATTGAACAGCAGGAAATAGAGCATGATGTCGATGCTCTTCGTGCCGCGTTCGATGACCTTGGTGACTTCGCCCGTCCGGCGGGAAAGATGAAAGCGCAGACTGAGCGCGTGCAGATGCCGGAATGTATCGCTGGCAAGCCGCCGGGCTGCTTCGCCGCCAACCCTTTCAAAAACGATGTTGCGCAAATTGTCGAACAGGACCTGGCCGAAACGGGCCAGACCATAGGCAGCAACCAGCAGGAGCAGGATGGTGAGGACAACGTCCTGCCCCTCGGCCATCCCGTCGACCACCGCCTTATAGGCAAAGGGCATCGACAATATCGCCGCCTTGGCTGCGAGCACGAGCAGCGCCGCAAGCACAATGCGAAAGCGCAAAGCCGGCGCGTCTTTCGGCCAAAGATAGGGAAGAAAACGCTTCAGCGTGGGAAGCAGCGGCGGTTCCGTATCGGTCGTGGTTGTATAGTCCGGCGGCATGGCTGGCGGATATAGGGATGCAGCGCCGATTTACCAAGCGATGCTTCCGCCTTAAGGAAACTAGAAACTTCCGCTGATTGTCAGGCGGTAGATCAGGCCAAATTCGCGCACGCGGTCTTCGACGAAATCGATCGGGCCGTCTCGGCGGTCGACAAAGGCCGTCCGGGTGAAACGTTCGCCGCGGCCAAGCAAGTTGCCCAGATTGAAATTGACAGTCAGGCCCGCCACATCCTTATGTTCGATAAAGGCCCAGACATAAGGCCCCTGATTTTGAAAAAGCGTCTGCTGGTCGAGCCGGAAATCGACGGTCGGTCGCCATTCTTCGGCACCCGCGCCCCAGGCCCAGTCGCTGCCGGGGACATCATGGCGCAAGGATGCTTCATAGCGGTATTTTCTTTGGTTGCTGATGGGCCGGAAATTTCCGATCAGCGGGTCGCGCAGGCTGCTTGTGCGCGCATCGGCCTCGATGTCGATCTTCGCGCCTTTCCAGCCGATGGGATCGAGCAGCAATGTCGCCACCAGCGCCACGCCGTAGCGTTCTGCACTGTCGAGATTGCCGCGCGCTTCGGTTGTCGCCGTTATCGGAATGGAATCGACTATGTCGCTGAATTTCTCCGCCGTGAAAGTGATTGTTGTCGAACCCCAGTTACCCAGCTGCTTCTGCGCTTCGAGCTCGACCAGCCATTTTTGCGGCGGGACCAGATTGGGATTGCCGGCATTGTCAGCGTTATTGACGACATCGGCAGATGCGATGAAATCGAAAAAGTTGAGCTGTCCGACTTCGCGCGCAATCTTCAGGCTGAAATCGAGATCGGGATAAGGCTTCCAGGCGAATGACAGCGAGCCCTTGGGCCTCACAAAGGACCGCGTAAGGCCCCGCGCGCCGGTTTGGCTGATGCGGCTATACTCACCTCCGACGGCCGCCTGCAGCGTCAAATTGCTGGAAAGCTGGCGGCCATAGGTGCCAATGACTTCGCCGCGATATTCTTCCACCTTGCTGTTGGCATTGGCGATCGGAATGGGTTGGAAATTTCCCATTGCATCAAGCGAGAAAAGAGCGCCTTCATTGTCGAGAAAGTTATAAGCGCCTTCTGCGGAAATACCCCAGTCGGTGCCGCCTTTGGTTTTCCAGTTATATTCGGCGCGAAGGATGCTCTCGCCTTCAAATCCGGTGCGGTCGAAGCGGCTGCCATTTGGCAAGGTCCCGTCGGTGAAGGTCTGACCGAAGAAATTTTCAAACTCGCTATTTTCGAAGCGTTGCAGACCGATCAGCTTGAGCCGGCCTCCACCCAGCGCGAATTCATAGTCCGCGCTGACCTCGGCATTCCATTCGTCCTCTCCGCCCTGAAAGAGCTCGAAAATATCGCTCTGCCCTATTTGCACGCGGCGCGTATCCACGCGTTCGCGATAACGGAAGATCTGTCCCTTCACATCGAAATTGAAAATCGATCCGGCCTCGCTGGTGCGATCAAAATGAAAGCTGAGCGTTGGGCGATCGCCCTCTACCCGCGCCTCTTCGAACCTTTGAAAGATCAGGTTGCCCAGACGGTCGGTGACATCTTCCGGTCCTTCCGCGCCTGGACGGAAGGCGTCATTTTCGAATGCCAGGTTGAAATTGCCCTTGCCGATTTTCCCGCTGATCGAGGCCTCGCTATCGAACCAGTTATTGCCCGAATCGCGCCAGACAGGCCGCCATTTGAATTGACCGCTGATGCCCTGATCGGCATCCTGGCGTGTCACGAGATTGAGCACCTGACCGGACAGTCCGGAGATGCTGAGCGTTGCGCCGTCGACAATCTCGATGCGCAGGACATTGTCGGCCGAAATTCGGCCAAGTGCGGTTCGTGCGTCATTGTCCTTGCCGGACACGCGCTGGCCATTGATCAGGACATTCTCGTCCGCCTGACCAAGCCCGCGTCGGCTGCTATCGCCGCTATCGATGGTGAAGCCGGGCACCTGGCGGACCATGTCGAGCGCCGTGCGCGGCGCAAAGCGCGTAAATTGCGCTGCGTCGTAAATCTGCTTGCCGTTCTCTGCGCGCGGTTCGAGATTCGTACTTGCGGCGGGTATATTTTCGCTGTCGGCATCTTGCGCCGAAAGCGCGGCCGGCAGGCCGCATGTAGCAACCGCGATGGCGCTGGAAGCCATCCGCAAAAGGGAAGGGCGGGCGAGGCTGGAACGCCTGATCGATGTGGCCATATTTGCGATCCCTCCCTTGCGTCGCAACTGCGCGTTACGAGCAACCAGCTGAACGGTTTAGCGAATTTCGACGAGCGGCTATCGCCGACTGACAAACGACCACAATTGTAGTCACACTCGACCAGACAGCAGGAGCCAAGCTGCCAGCATATTGAGCAGGGAATAAAGAACATAAAAGACGACGATGATCGTCGATCCCAGATTGGCAAAGATCATGGCACCGAGAAGCAGGAGGAATTCAAAGACATAGCTTCCCGACTTTCCAAGATAGCGGCCAAAATAAAGCTTGGTGTCCTCAACGAAGGGATGGCTGGAATCGATCACCGCCTTGTGCATCGCGAAATTGGCTATGCCGAGAAGGAAGCAGAGGACTACGGCCATGGGCTACTGCGCCTCTTGGGCGCGATCCGGGCGCAGGCTGGTGCCAGCCCTGCCGCCACGCAGCGATGATATCCAGCTTGCCGGGTTGAGGCCGGTGGTACCGTCGACGGAAAACGTCACGATTTCCGCGCGGCCGCCGATGCGTTCCCAGGCCACCGGTCCGCCTAGACCGCCTTCATAGCGCGCGACCCGGCTATCCGAGCTGTTGTCGCGATTGTCGCCCATCATGAACAGATGGCCGGCCGGAATGCGGATTTCTTCCATATTGTCTGCATCGCTCTCGCTGGCATCGATCACATCATAGCTTACGCCACCTGGCAGCGTCTCGCGAACGATATTGAGCGCGCAGGTCAGGCTGCCATCGGCTTCGCGGCCCAGCGCGCCAGGGAAATCGGACTCGTCGCATGGGTTGTTCGCATCGACCGGCAGGACCAGTTTGGGCTGGATTTCCTGCCTGACCGGCTCGCCATTCAGGATCACCTGGCCGTCTTTCACCGCAATGGTGTCGCCAGGCAGGCCGATCACGCGCTTGATCCAATCCTGCTGGTAACCCTCGGGCGTGAAGATCACGATATCGCCGCGCTTCGGCATTGCGCCCCATACCCGGCCTTTGCGTTCGGGGACGGTGAAGGCCAGCGCCTCGACATCCTCGCGCAAAACCAGCCAGCGGAAAATCGCAACCGGATTGGGAATGGTCGGCGAAACAAAGCTCCAGCCATAGGGATATTTGCTGACCACCAGCCGGTCGCCCACGAGCAGGTTGGGCATCATCGAGATGGAGGGTATATAGAAAGGCTTGGCGACAAAGCTGTGAAAGGCCAGCACCGCGACCAGCAGCAAAAGCAGGCCCTTCACCTCTTCCCAGAGGCTGCGCAAGCGCGATGGTTTCCTGGCTGCCTGTTCGGCTTTTTCATCCGGCTCAAGATTTGCGCTGTCGGCAGGGGTGGCTGTGTCGGTCATATTGTCAATTCGTATCGGCGCGCTGCGCCTCGATAATAACGAAGGCCTGCGCCCATGGATGATCGTCGGTTAACGTCAAATGTATATGCGCATCATAGCCTGCGGGAATCATCGCGTCGAGCCGTTCCTTTGCGCCGCCCGTCAGCGCCAGTGTCGGCGCGCCCGATGGCGCGTTGACCACGCCGATATCCTTCATGAAAACGCCGCTGCGGAATCCCGTTCCGACTGCCTTTGAAAAAGCTTCCTTGGCGGCGAAGCGTTTCGCATAGGTTCCCGCCCTGGTGTAGGGGCGCTTTGCGGCCTTGGCGCGCTCCGCCTCGGTAAAGACGCGCTTTTCGAAGCGCTCGCCGAAACGCTCGAGCGAATTCTGGATGCGCTCAATATTGCAGAGGTCAGAGCCGAGACCGATGATCATGCCGATAACCCTCGCCCCTTCAGGGGAGAGGAGGGAGCCGCGAAGCGGCGGAAGGAGAGGGGGCTATCAGCATGGCTCTGGCACAGACGGCCAACCCCCCCTCCGCTGCGACTAGGCAGCAAGCTGCCAAGTCTCACTGCCTCCCCCCTGAAGGAGGGAGGGGTATGGGTTGCACAATCTCTCACCGCGCTTCATCCATGAGCGCGCGCATCTTGCGGATGCTTTCTTCCAGCCCGATGAAGATCGCCTCGCCGACCAGATAATGCCCGATATTGAGCTCGGCCAGCTGCGGGATGGCGGCAATCGGCTGCACATTTTCAAAAGTCAGGCCGTGGCCGGCATGCGGCTCGATACCATTCTTTGCGGCCAGCGCCGCGGCATCGCTGATCCGGCGCAGTTCGGCCTGCGCGCCTTCATTGTCGCCATCGAGCAGCAAATGCGCATAGCGCCCGGTGTGAAATTCGACGACGGGTGCCTTCAGGTGGATCGCCGCCTCGATCTGGCGCGCATGGGGTTCGATGAACAGGCTGACGCGAATTCCTGCTTCGCCAAGCTGCCCCACAATCGGCGCGAGATGATTGTGCTGGCCGGCGGCATCGAGCCCGCCTTCGGTCGTCCGCTCCTCGCGCTTTTCCGGCACGATGCATGCGGCATGCGGAATGTGATCGAGCGCGATTTGCAGCATCTCCTCGGTTGCCGCCATCTCCAGATTGAGCGGCAGATCGGTGGATTCCATGATCCGGTGCAGATCGCTATCGCGGATATGCCGCCGATCCTCGCGCAGATGTGCGGTAATCCCGTCGCCGCCGACCGCAGCGACGATCTCCGCCGCGCGCACCGGGTCTGGATGATCGCCGCCACGCGCATTGCGGATGGTCGCGACATGATCGATATTGACCCCAAGGCGGAGATGGCTGGCCAATGTCAGACGGCCACCTTGCGGCTGCCGGGTTTGACCGCTTCGCTTCGCTGCAATTCAGGTGGGAGCTCGTCCGGCGCATAGGTTGGAAAATTGAGCTGGATCAGCGGGAAGAAAGGCACGGGCAGGTCGGCGGTGCCCGCCGAGCGATCCACCACAGAGGCAGCGGCAACGACATCACCGCCTTCTGTTTCGATCGCCTTTATGGCTTCGCGCGAGGACAGTCCGGTCGTCACGACATCTTCGACCATCAGCACTTTTGTGCCTTTCTCGAGCGCAAAGCCCCGGCGCAGTTCGAAGCTGCCTTCGGGGCGCTCGACAAACAGCGCATCGACGCCGAGCGCGCGCGCAGCTTCATGCCCGATAATCACGCCGCCCATTGCAGGCGACACCACGCATCCAATCTCGCTGCGAATCTCGCGCGGGATTTTCTGGATCATGGCGACAGCGATTCTGGCGGCACGTTCCGGATTCATCAGCAGCCGGGCGCATTGCAGATAATGCGCGCTGTGACGCCCGGAGGAGAGCAGAAAATGCCCTTCAAGCAGCGCATCTGCGGCGCGGAATTCGGAGAGAATATCGTCTTCGGTCATGGGGAGAGTGTTTGTCCTTTTTGTTTCATGCAATCATGATGTTTCAGCTTGCAACGCGAATAGGTGGAAATTTGCCACAAATAAATCCATAAATTTGCCGGAATAGCGCTTGAGGCTGTTACAAGCTTGGCTTAAAGACCGCGCGAGTCCGCATGGCGGGGCTGGAATTTTTTGGGAGCTTCCTTGGTGAAACCAGGCGCTTTCAAGAAAAAAAACGGGGCGAAGGGTATGAGTATTTTGAATAAATTTTTGTTGGCTTTCAGCCTGGCGATGCTGTCACTCTCAGCCTCTGCGGTAGCACAGGAACCTGCGGCCCCTGTTGCCGAAGCGCCAAGTGCGCCTGTCGCAGCGCCGTTGGAGCAGCCCGCCGCAGACGCCGCCGCCCCGGCGGCAGAAGAAGCCGCCGAGGTGCTACCGACCCATACGCCAATGGATGCGCGGACGGCGGAGAATGTCGGCAAACCCGTCGACAGGGGAATCGATTTTCAGGAACAATACAGCCCCACCGGTGCTTACGCCAAATGGATCAACAACTCGGTGTTGCTGCCGATCATCGTGGCGATTTCGCTCTTTGTACTGGCGCTGCTGCTGTGGGTCATCATCCGCTATAATCGCCGCGCCAATCCGGTGCCGTCGAAAACCACCCACAACACGACGATAGAGATTGTCTGGACGCTGGTGCCCGCGCTGATCCTTCTGGGGATAGCCTATCCCTCGCTCGATCTTCTCGCCAAACAGTTCAAGCCTGCACCCGAAAATGCGGTGACGGTCAAAGCGACGGGCTATCAGTGGTACTGGACCTATACCTATCCGGATCATGGCGGCTTCGAGATCGTTTCCAACATGCTCAAGGAAGAGCATGAAGTCGGCGAGGGCGAGCGTTTCCGCACCGACGCCGATGGTCCGAACCAGCTTGCAGTTGATAACCGCATGGTCGTCCCCGCCGGGGTGCCGCTGCGCATCCAGACGACGGCTGCGGATGTCATTCATAGCTTCGGCGTTTCCTCGCTCTGGTTCAAGCTCGATGCCGTGCCCGGACGCCTGAACGAGCAGGCCCTGACCATCGAGAAGCCGGGCATTTATTTTGGGCAATGCTACGAGCTGTGCGGTGCCCGCCATGGCTATATGCCCATAGCGATCGAGGCGCTTCCGCCTGCCGAATTTGCCAACTGGGTCAGATCGAAAGGCGGCAAGATGCCGGAAGAGATCAGGGCGGAAGAAGCCGCCAATGCGGCAGCGGAAAAAGCAGCTGAAGAGCAGGCGACGGCTGAAGCTGCTGCAGCCGAGGCCGAACCGGCAGCCGATGCCGCCAACGACAATGCAGAAGCCGCCGATGCGGCCGCCACCAATTAAGATCTGGAAGGTCGAGAAACTATGACGACGATTGCTGCAAATCCCGGCGACATGAGCGCGCATGATGACGCGGACCACAAGCCCGGCTTCTTCGCGCGATGGTTCATGTCGACGAACCACAAGGATATCGGCACGCTCTATCTGATCTTCGCGATTTTTGCCGGTGTGATCGGCGGCCTGATTTCCGGCATGATGCGGCTCGAACTGGCCCAGCCCGGTGTGCAGTATCTGGGGCAGTGGACGACCTGGCTGCAGGGTTCGGAAGCAACCTGGGATCAGGCGCTGCATATGTGGAATGTGCTGATCACCGCGCATGGCCTGATCATGGTTTTCTTCATGGTGATGCCTGCGATTATCGGCGGCTTTGGCAACTGGTTCGTGCCGCTGATGATCGGCGCGCCCGATATGGCATTTCCGCGGATGAACAATATTTCCTTCTGGCTGACCGTTGCCGCCTTCCTGATGCTGCTCGGCTCGACCTTCGTTCCAGGCGGAACGGGGCTAGGCGCAGGCACAGGCTGGACGGTCTATGCGCCGCTTTCGACGAGCGGCTCGGTCGGGCCGGCGGTCGATATGGCGATCTTCTCGCTCCATCTGGCCGGCGCTGCCTCTATCCTGGGGGCGATCAACTTCATCACCACCATCTTCAACATGCGCGCGCCCGGCATGACGCTGCATAAAATGCCACTCTTTGTCTGGTCGGTGCTGGTGACGGCATTCCTGCTGCTGCTCGCGCTTCCCGTGCTCGCTGCTGCGATCACGATGCTGCTTGTCGACCGCAATTTCGGCGGCGCTTTCTTCGATGCGGCGGCGGGCGGAGACCCCGTCCTGTATCAGCATCTCTTCTGGTTCTTCGGACACCCGGAAGTCTACATCATGATCCTGCCGGGCTTTGGCATCATCTCGCAGATCGTTGCCACTTTCTCCAGAAAGCCGGTCTTTGGCTATCTGGGTATGGCCTACGCCATGGTCGCGATCGGCGTTGTCGGCTTTGTCGTCTGGGCGCATCACATGTTCACGGTGGGCATGAGCGTTGAGATGAAGATGTATTTCACCGCGGCAACGATGGTGATCGCCGTGCCGACCGGTATCAAGATCTTCAGCTGGATAGCCACCATGTGGGGCGGCTCGGTCAGCTTCAAGGTGCCGATGGTCTGGGCGATGGGTTTCATCTTCATGTTCACCGTTGGCGGCGTGACCGGCGTTGTGCTCGCCAATGGCGGCCTCGACGATAATCTGCACGATACCTATTATGTGGTTGCCCACTTCCACTATGTGCTCTCGCTGGGTGCGGTCTTCGCCCTGTTTGCCGGTTTCTACTACTGGTTCGGGAAGATGAGCGGACGGCATCTCAACGAGTTTCTCGGCCATCTGCATTTCTGGACCTTCTTCATCGGCGTCAATGTGCTCTTCTTCCCGATGCACTTCCTCGGCAATCAGGGCATGCCGCGTCGCTATCCAGATTTCACCGATGCCTATGCCTATTGGAACGAGATTGCCTCCTGGGGCTATGCCATCATGGGTGTCGGCGTGATTATCTTCTTCATCAATGTGTTCTGGGCCTTTGCCGCAGGACGCAAGGCGGAGGGCAATTATTGGGGCGAAGGCGCAACGACGCTCGAATGGACGCTTTCGAGCCCGCCGCCATTCCACCAGTTCGAAACCCTGCCGGTCGTGAAATAACCGGCCATTTCCTTGCCGGGGATGAACGAGTTTTTTGAGATATGACGCAACTAACGCAAGAGCTTGAACTGCCCGCCCACTGGCGGGACTTCTGGGCGCTGACCAAGCCCCGGGTGATGAGCCTTGTCGTCTTTACCTCGCTTTGCGGCCTGCTGGCGGCACCGGGTGCCATTCATCCGGTGATCGGATTTACCGCGATCCTGTGCATTGCCATGGCTGCGGGCGCAGCCGGTGCGCTCAACCAATGGTATGAGGCTGATCTCGATGCGAAGATGAAGCGCACCTCCGCGCGCCCTTTGCCTGCTGGCCGGATGGACCGCGAGGCAGCATTGCAGTTCGGTATCGGACTGTCGGCCTTTTCGGTGCTGATTATGGGGGTCGCGGTCAACTGGCTTGCTGCTGGTCTGCTGGTCTTTTCGATCTTCTTCTATGCCGTCGTCTACACCATGTGGCTGAAGCCGAACACGCCGCAGAATATCGTCATTGGCGGTGCGGCGGGGGCCTTCCCGCCAGTGATCGGCTGGGCGGCGGTAACCGGTGATGTGACGCTTGTGCCCTTGCTGTTGTTTGCCATTATCTTCCTCTGGACGCCGCCGCATTTCTGGTCGCTCGCGCTCTTCATGAAATCGGACTATGGCGCAGCAGGCGTGCCGATGCTCCCCAATGTGGCCGGACGCAGGGCAACGCGGCGGCAGATTGTTTTCTATACGCTTCCCATGGCCGGCGCGGCTATTGCGCCATTCGTGCTGGGTGAGACAAGCGCCATCTATGGCGGTGCGGCCATCCTTCTTTCCGGCATCTTCTTCCTCCTCGCCATCGATGTCTGGAGGAACGAGGCGACACAGGCATCCGGGATGAAAGCGGAGAAGCGGCTGTTCAGCTTTTCGATCCTTTATCTGTTTCTGCTTTTTGCGGTGTTCGCCGCAGACCGGATGTTGATCGCATGAGCGAAGCCGAACCCCGTGCCTATACGCTCGAGGAGAGCCGTATCATCCGCGAGCGACAGGCGGGCCGGGCGCGCGTAATGGGCGTGATTCTGCTTGGTTTTTGTGTGCTGTTTTTCGCCATCACCATCGTCAAGATCGGGGTATGGGGATGAGCGTGACGGCCAATACCAAGACCGCCCTGATGGCGGGCATGATTGCAATCGGAATGGTGGGCATGGGCTTTGCCGCCGTGCCGCTATACCAGATTTTCTGTCAGGTTACCGGCTTTGGCGGAACGACGATGCGCGCCAGCGAGGCACAGGCCGCCACGATCAAGGCGACGAACAAGCAAATGACGATCCGCTTCGATGCCAACCAGCGCGGGCTCCCATGGGAATTCAAGCCGGAAAATCCTACTGAAAAAGTCACGATCGGGGCCAGGGATATGACCGTTTATCTGGCAAAGAACAATTCGGCGCGCCCGGTCACCGGCATGGCGACTTTCAATGTGTCGCCAGCGCAGGCGGGACAATATTTCAGCAAGATTCAGTGTTTCTGTTTTGTCGAACAAACATTGCGGCCGGGCGAACAGGTTCGCATGCCGGTGCTGTTTTATGTCGATCCGAAAATCATGGATGACCCCAACACGCGGGACATTCAGGAAATCACGCTGAGCTATACCTTCTATCCTGTGGACGAGGAAAAGAAGGGGAGCTAAGGCAATTCAGGTAGCGCTTCGGGCGCATATGTTAGTGGGGAAGTAGCAATGGCGGGTGCCAAAAATCACGATTATCATATTCTGCCACCCAGCGTCACGCCGCTGATCGGTTCGATAGCGGCTTTCGTCATGTTCTTCGGCATGGTGATGATGTTTCAGCCGGAGTTTTTCGGCGGATATGGCAGCCTGGTTTTCGGTGCTGGCCTGATCGGCGTCCTTTATACTTTCGTGGTCTGGTGGATCGATGTGGTGCATGAGGCGCATTCCGGCGATCACACGCCAGTGGTTCAGCTGCATATGCGCTATGGAATGATTTTGTTCATAGCGTCGGAAGTCATGTTCTTCGTGGGCTGGTTCTGGGCCTGGTTTGACTATTCGCTCTTTCCCGCACCGATCCAGATCACAGAAATTGATGGCCAGATGGTGACCGAGAGCCTGTTTGGGCAGGAGGGCGCGGATGCCTTGCTGCAATGGCCGCCCAAGGGGGTAGAAGTGCTGGCGGCTATGAAGCTGCCGCTGCTCAATACGCTTATCCTGCTTTGCTCCGGCACGACGGTGACCTGGGCGCATCATGCGCTTATCAACGGTGATCGCGACGGCCTGATCAAAGGGCTGTGGCTAACCATTATCCTCGGCTTGCTTTTTACAACCTTGCAGGCCGTCGAATATGCGGAAGCAACATTCCCATTTGCCAATCTCAACTATGGCACGACCTTCTTCATGGCGACGGGCTTTCACGGGTTCCATGTGATTGTCGGCACAATCTTCCTGATGGTTTGCCTCTTCCGCGCCTATAAGGGGCATTTCACGCCGCAGCAGCATTTCGGCTTCGAGGCTGCGGCCTGGTATTGGCATTTTGTCGATGTCGTGTGGCTGTTCCTCTTTGTCGTCATCTATGTCTGGGGCGGCTGGGGCGCGCCGGTTCACTAGCGCCAAACGTCGCCGGCAGATCATGCCAGATAGCAAATCTGCAAGAAAGCAACCGGCGATGCTGGCGGCTGCCGTCTTCGGCTTGTGTCCCGAATGCGGAGCGAAAACCCTGTTTTCCGGCGTCAGCCGCTTTTCCGAAAAATGCGATTCCTGCGGCCTCGATTATTCGAGCTATAATGTCGGTGATGGCCCGGCGGCTTTTGTCACCATGGGCGTTGGCGCACTGGTCATCGTGCTTGCCATCCTCTTTGATATTGCGGCCCGACCGCCCTTTTGGGTGCATGTCATCATCTGGATTCCGGTCACAGTTGCGGTGACCATATTTTCGCTGCGCGTGGCGAAGGGACTGCTGCTTATCGCAGAGCATCGGCGCGGCGCGGGCGAGGCAGGCGGAAGAGATTTGAAATAATGCGCTGGCCCGCGATCCCGACAATTCTGGTGGCGGCTGCGGTTGCGACCATGATTGGCCTCGGCATCTGGCAATTGCAGCGCAAGGGCGAAAAGGAAGCGGCGATTTCCCGTTTTGAGGCCGCTCAGGGTTTGCCGCCGGTAGCCTGGCCATCGGTACCCGAGCCGGGCGACCTGCCATTATTCCGGCGATCTTCCGTCAACTGCACAGAGGTTACCGGCTGGCAGGCGGTGTCGGGCAAGAGCGAGGAGGGGCAGGCAGGCATTGCCCATTTGGCCGAATGCGCCACCGGAGGCGGTAAAGGCCCCGGAGCATTGATCGCGCTCGGCTGGAGCAATCGGCCAGAAGAACCCGCGTGGCGGGGCGGCAATGTTGAAGGCGTGATCGCGCCAGACAAGGAGCGCCTGATCAGATTGGTCGCGACCGACGAGGTGGAGGGTCTGCAAAAGCTGGCTCCGCCCTCGACCGAGAGCATTCCCAACAATCACCTGCTCTATGCGATACAGTGGTTTATTTTCGCCTTTGCCGCGGCGGTGATTTATGTGCTGGCCTTGCGCAAGCGGTTGGCAACAAAAACGGGAACCTGAAGCTCACGCCTCACGATCTCATTGCCAGTATTGGGCCAGTATCAGGCCTGCTATTTCGGTGCCAGCACCATCAGCATCTGCCGCCCTTCGAGACGGGGATGCGCTTCTACGCGGGTGGTTTCCGCCATCTGTTCCCTGACCCGGTCAAGCAGCTGCATGCCCAGCTGCTGGTGCGCCATCTCGCGGCCGCGGAAGCGGAGCGTCACTTTGACCTTGTCACCATTTTCTATGAACTGGACGACCTTGCGCATTTTCACGTCATAGTCGTGATCGTCGATATTGGGCCGCATCTTGATTTCTTTGATGTCCTGCGTCTTCTGGCTTTTGCGCGCGGCATTGGCCTTTTTCTGCGCCTCATACTTGTACTTGCCTATGTCCAGAAACTTGCAGACCGGCGGATCCGCATTGGGGGAAACTTCCACCAGATCGAGCCCCACTTCGGCGGCCTGTTCTATCGCTTCGCGCGTATACATTACCCCAAGATTCTCGCCCTCATGGTCGATGACGCGGACTTTTTCGGACTGGATCAGATTATTGTAACGGGGGCCGGATTTGGCAGGTGGCGACATCATGCGCCTGTTTGGTGGGGCAGCGATAGTAGTAACTCCTTTGTTCGACTTACATTGGTCTCAATATAGGGTTTTGTCTGCCAGATAAAGGTCTTTGGCGGTTGGTAGCGCGAATCTTCCGAAATGTGCCCGAGGCATGATCCACTTGAGTTGAACCACCCGTCGCCCCAGCCCTTCGACGCCACCTGCATCGTCGCCCCAGTCGGCAATCTCTCTATCGGGCGGCGGTTCAAATCTGGCCTGGGCGATTCGGAAGGATTTTCCCATCAAGTACCTGCGGGAACGGCGCTGGCACCAGGCAGGTCCAGAAAGACCGACGGAACTATCAGAAAATTGCAAGAAATTTCGCAGTTTTTTCATTGCGATACGTTACTTTACATTTTATTACATGCCCGTTCACTTTACGTTTTGGTAAATTCGAGTATAACGCGACATATAGTTTGTGAGTTGAAAAATTAAATTCTTCTCACACGCAATATAATTTCTTTATTTGGAGCCGCCATATGAGCAGCTCGGTGGGTGGATCGCTTTCCAGCGTCCCCGACGGGCGGATCATTGACTTTGAAGAAGCAGAATTGCGGAAACTGCCATTTCAGGGCGATCTGCATTTGTGGGTGAAGGGCATGTCGCCCGGTCCCGACTTCGATATCAAGCTGGCACCGCGTGTTTATGATGACCACCCCGATTACTGGGGAATCGAGGTGGCGGTAACAAAACTGCCGAAACCCGCGAATGATGCGGGCAAGGCGGATATATCGCTCGAATTCGAGCGATCGGTCCCGCTGTCCGGGATCACCGGTATTCGGGGGATTACGGTGATTGGGGCAAACCGGAACAAACGGATCGAGATTTCCGGCGAGTCCTTCTAGGGTCGCAACTTGCTGGAATTGGGGCGGAGGCAGGCCCGGTCATCTTCGTGTGGCCATCCTCAACAAGGCCTGTCTCCGTTTCCAAATCACACTTCCAGATTGTCGATGAGCCGGGTCCGGCCGATCTTTGCAGCAGCCAGCAGCCGCATGGGGCCGGCAGTCGGTGCGCCGAGCCTCTCCAATGAGACCGAGTCCACGAGAGCAAAATAGTCGGGCTGATCAAATCCTGCCGCCACCAGCTTTGCGATCGCCTTTTCCAGAATTTCCGCAACATCTCCGCCATGCCGGATTTCTTCCGCAGCCGCTGCCAGGGCCTGTGGAAGCACGATGGCGGCCTGGCGTTCCTCGTCGCTCAAATAACGGTTGCGCGAAGAAAGGGCGAGCCCGTCCTTATCGCGCATGATGGGAACGCCGGCTATCTCAAGATCAAAATCGAGATCGCTCGCCATGCGGCGGATCACTGCCAGTTGCTGCCAGTCCTTTTCACCGAAAAAGGCGAGGGCGGGTCGCACCTGGTTGAACAGTTTTGCGACAATCAGCGCAACGCCGTCAAAATGTCCGGGGCGGGCGCTTCCGCAATAATCATCGCTCAGGCCAGTCATATGAATGCTGGTTGAAAAACCCTCCGGGTAGACTTCCGAGACAGGCGGTGCCCAGACAATGTCTACACCCTCTGCTGCCAGCATGGCGGCATCGGCTTCCAAAGTGCGCGGATAGGCATCGAGATCCTCGCCTTCGCCAAACTGTGTCGGATTCACGAAAATGGAGGTGACAATGGCGTCGGCCCTCGCTTTGGCAGCGCGCACGAGCGACATATGCCCGGCATGCAGTGCGCCCATTGTCGGCACCAAGGCAACATGCGCGCCATCTTCTCGCAATTGGTCAATTCTGTCTCTCAAAGGGCCCAGGTGATTGATGATTTGCATGGCGCGAATGCCTTGTTTATGGAACTTTGCCTTGGAGGCTAAACCTGCGCCGTTACGCAGTTCAAGCGCAAACTGAAAAAATGGGGGGCAACCGGGCAGCGAATGGCCAGTCCGCACAAAATTGTATTTGCCAACGAAAAAGGGGGAACAGGCAAATCCACCACCGCTGTGCATGTGGCAATTGCGCTTGCGGCGCGCGGCGCGCGGGTCGCCTGTATCGATCTCGATACCCGGCAGCGCACAATGTTCCGCTATCTGGAGAACCGCGTTGCAACGATGAAGCGGCGAAAGATCGATCTCCCGATCCCCGAATTCGAGGCTTTCGAATATGATACGCTGGCGCGGCTGGGAACGCAGATCGAGCGGCTGTCAAAGGACGCCGATTTTCTGATTTTCGACACGCCCGGTCGTGACGACAAATTTGCGCGTTTCGTCGCCACAAGGGCGAACACGCTGGTCACGCCGATGAATGACAGCTTCGTCGATTTCGACCTTATAGGGCAGGTCGATCCGGAAAATTTCAAGGTCAAACGGCTATCCTTCTATGCCGAACTGATCTGGGAAGCGCGCAAGGCGCGCGCCAAGTCGGATGGTGTCACCATCGACTGGGTGGTGCTGAGGAACCGGCTGCATAATATGGAAGCGCGCAATCAGCTGCGGATGGCACGCGCAATCGAGGAGCTTTCCAAACGGGTCGGGTTTCGCGCGCTCACCGGTCTTAATGAACGCGTGATCTATCGCGAGCTCTTTCCATCCGGCTTGACGCTGATCGACAAGGGGTATCTGGGCCAACTCGGCACGGCACATGTTGTCGCGCGTCAGGAGTTGCGTGAGCTGGTCACGGGGCTGCAGCTACCGGATCGCTACAGCGAACGGCTGGTTTGATGGCCGTCATACTGGCCTTGCTTGCCGGACTCTTATTCTGGGCTTGGTGGACCGGCAGAATAAACACTAGGCAAATTCTTCCGATCGGCCTCATGATTGCCGGGGCCGCGCTTGCAGCGCGCGGGCAGTTTCCCGTCGGCATCGGTGCGATTGCGATTGGGGCAGCATGGTTTGCCGGTACCCGCCGCCGCATATCCAAGGACCAGAGCCGCCAATATGCGATCGACAAGGCGCGGCATTTGCTGGGCGCTTCTGCGCGCGACGATGCAGAAATGATAAGAAAACGCCACCGCAAATTGATGGCGGAAAATCATCCCGATATGGGCGGCAGCGAGGAGCGGGCGCGGCAGTTGAATGAGGCGCGCGATATTTTGCTAAGTGAAATTGAGAAGAATACAGGTTAAGGGTTATTGAATAATCTCCATATTAGATACCGTTAGTGCTGAGCCTGTCGAAGCACGCCTAGCCTTACAAGCGCCCTTCGACAGGCTCAGGGCTAACGGTGAGTTGTAGTAGGAAAAGTGATGACCTCTCCCGACAATCATAATTTTCATCCGACGTCGCTCAGGGAATATGACATTCGCGGTATCATCGGCGAGACGCTAGGTGAGGATGATGCCTATGCCATCGGGCGCAGCTTCGCGACCATGCTGGCGCGCGAAGGCGGCAAGAAGGTCGCAGTCGGCTATGATGGGCGGCTGAGTTCGCCGGGCCTTGAGGAAGCATTGGTGCGCGGCCTTAACGAGGCCGGGATAGACGCCCTTCGCATCGGGATGGGACCCACGCCGATGCTATATTATGCCGAGGCCAGCCTTGATGATGTCGATGGCGGCATAGAGATAACCGGCAGTCATAACCCCCCCGATTATAACGGCTTCAAAATGGTATTTATGGGCCGCCCATTTTTCGGAAAGGACATTCAGAAGCTGGGTCAACTGGCAGCGGAGGGCGACTGGGAAAGCGGTGTGGGCCATGCGGCGAGCAAGGAGATACTGGATGATTATGTCGCTCGCCTCCTTGAAGGGTTGCCCGATTGCCCTTTGCGCATTGGTTGGGATGCGGGCAACGGTGCGGCAGGACCGGTGATCGAGCGTCTGGTACAGATGATGCCCGGAGAGCATCACCTTCTGTTTGTGGATGTGGATGGCCAGTTCCCCAATCATCATCCCGATCCTACCGACGAGGCGACGCTGGATGATTTGAAGCGCCTTGTCGCGGAAAAGCAGCTCGATTTTGGAGTGGCTTTCGATGGCGACGGGGACAGGATCGGTGCCATCGATGCAATGGGCAATGTTATCTGGGGCGATCAGCTGCTCCAGGTATTTGCCGAAGATGTGCTCAAAGAGCTACCGGGCTCCACGATTATCGCTGATGTGAAGGCGAGCCAGGCGCTCTATGACCGCGTCGCGGCGCTGGGCGGGAAGCCGCTGATGTGGAAAACCGGGCATAGCCTGATCAAGTCCAAAATGAAGGAAACAGGCTGCCCACTGGCGGGTGAAATGAGCGGCCATGTCTTTTTCAAGCATGATTATTACGGTTTCGACGACGCGATCTATGCCGCGCTGCGCCTGATCCGCGCGAGTGCCAATCTGGGCAAGAGCGTGACGCAGATGCGCGCCGAGATGGCGGAGATGATCAACACGCCGGAAATGCGCTTTCAGGTCGATGAAAGCCGCAAATTTGCCGTGATCGATGAAGTGCTTGAGCGCCTGAAAGCCGAAGGCGCGGATGTGAATGACACCGATGGCGCGCGGGTTAACACCGAAGATGGCTGGTGGCTGCTGCGCGCATCCAATACGCAGGATGTGCTCGTTGCCCGCGCCGAGGCATCAAGCGAGAAAGGGCTTGACCGCCTTATGGCGCAGATCGATGACCAGCTTGCCAAAAGCGGGCTCAAGCGCGGGGATAGCGTGGGGCATTAGCCAGGCTTGACTCTCACAAGACCTGTTGTTGCTCGGGCCGGGCCAAATTGATCCGCTGGGTGATTTCAGAAATACGCGTCATGCTCTGCATCGCGACGGGTAGGATGACGGCCGATTCAATAAATTCGTAGGAATAGACAACAATGGAGAATATCTGGCCCGGGGAAGCGCCCGTCTGGGTCGTGGCAAACCACAGGTTGAAACCCAGCATCGACAGCAGCACCAGGAATATCAGGCCATAAACCAGCGCCTCGGTGTCTGACAGGCGCACCCTGTGCAGCCTGAGCAGAGACAGGTGATTGCGAATTTCGCTGGGCCGTGCCTTCTCCAGAACAGACACCTGTTTTTCGGTTTGTTCATTGAGCGCGTGATTGAGATGAAAGAAACGCTGGCTGAAAAGCCAGTAGATAAGCAGCGCCATAATGGTTGCGCCGGCGGCCGTTGCGGCGAGCAAGCTGTCGAAAGTCAAAAGGACCAATATGGAAACGATGGTTTGGACGATGCCCGTCAGGACCAGAGGTGCCTCGCCTTCGAGGAACTCGACCAGTTCTCCGCTCATATCCAGCCGCGCATTGGTGGCCGACAGAGGCTGATTTTTTCCGTTGTCGACAACCGCAGCCCCCAGTTCGACACGCATTGTGCCATAGGCACGCGTGTCATAGATGCGCCGAGATACCCCCAGGACGATCAACAAGGCCATTGCGCCAATCAGCCAGAAAAAAGGCTGCCAATGGTCATTTAGAAATCCGTCAATCGAGCTGCCCATCAGCAATGGCAGCGAAGCCAGCATTGCCGTCTCCAGCAGAGTCAGACCCCATGTGACGGTAATTTGCCGCCAGAATATGCGCGCGAGCGTTCCGATCGACAGGCGTTTGTTCTGCAACATGATGAGGGTTTTGACTACTGTTTCTGGGCAGGCGAGGCCGCATCTTCGGGTGTCCAGCCTGGCGGGCGGAATATATAGCCCAAGGCATCGCGCCACGTCTTGGCTCCGGCAACGTCGCGGAAGAATTGCGGCAATTCGGAAAACCAGACAACGAGCGGATTCACGCTTTCGAAATCGCGTTTCAGGCCATAGCGCGGCGTTTCTTCCTCGCGCTGATAGGTGCCGAAGATCCGGTCCCAGATGATCAGGACACCGCCATAATTCTTGTCGATATATTTATCATCGCAGCCATGATGGACGCGGTGGTTGGAGGGTGTGTTCAATATGCCCTCCAGAAAGCCCAGCTTGCCGATCAGTTCGGTATGAATCCAGCCCTGATAGGACAGCACAAGTATCATGCTGAAAACGACCATTTCCGCCGGGAAACCGATCAGCACCAGCGGGAAATGGGTGAGCACAGCGACTACGCCTTCTAGTGGGCCGAAGCGGATTGATACCGACACATTCATTTCGCGCGACGAGTGATGGACCGCATGTTGTGTCCAGAAAAGCCGGACTCTGTGGGCGATGCGGTGTTCCCAATAATAGGCAAAATCGGCTGCGAATAGCGTCAGAAAGAACACCGGAATGGTGATGGGAAAAGCCCAGCTGACAAAAGTCTCTTGGACAAGCACATAGCCGGCATAGATAGCCGAGAATATCAGTATTTCTGCCAACACAGAGGGGATTTGGGTCGATATATTGGCGATCATGTCCAGAAAGCCGCGCTTTTTAAGTGTGCGTGAAAAGAAGCCCTTCAGGAGCTCTACGCCGAATAGGGCGATGGCAATCATCGAGAATCCCAGATCCAGCTGATCGTGCAGTTGTTCGATTGTTGACATATTCATTTGCCTTGACTTCCTAATCCTTGGGTGAGGGTCCGCCATGCAAGACCGGAGGCCTGCGACGGCGTCGATTGCTGTGCCTTCACGCTTTCCCATGCGGCATAGAGCAGGCTCTCATAGGCATGCACGATCCAGCTGGTGGGCACGTTGCCGTCGAACAGCCCTTCCTTCTTCGCCGCCTCGACCATCTCGTGCGTTTCACGCTGTTGCTTGTCGAATTCCGCTGCAAGATCAGGATGATCTGCAACCGGCTCATGCATCAGAAATCGATAGCGGTCGCCGAGCGGGATCAAGGCATCCAGCATGCAGTAGAGCGCGTCGGAGTATGAGGAGGCGTCCGCGCAGGCCGCTTCCACTGCTTCATCCATTTTGCGAATTGCCGCCCAGGCCATGGCCCGGATCAGGTCTTCGCGACCGGCAAAATGGCGGTGTAGCGTGGCACGGCCGACGCCTGCATGGCTGGCGATTTCCGCCAGCGATGCCTTGGGACTGTCATTGAGCAAATCGAATCCGGCTTCGATGACGGATTGTTCTGCCGAGGGGCGAATCTTGCTAGCCATGAGACAATAATGTCTCATTTGATCCTATTATGTCAACAGGTCGATCTATTTTTCTTCACATGACCGGGTATGTATGAGCAGCCAAATCCTCTCTTCCCGATATTGCACGCAACCCTATAATCGGACGGGTGGCTGATCCGATCCCTCCAACGATAGCCAACTGGTTCGCATCGCGCGGATGGCAGCCGCGGCGGCATCAGCTGGAGATGCTGGGAATCGCGCGAGAGGGCAAGCATGCGCTGCTCGTTGCGGCGACCGGGGCGGGGAAAACGCTTGCCGGTTTTTTGCCGACGTTATGTGATTTTTCAGGGGCGGAGTTTTGTGAGGGCGGAGGAATTGTTAAACCAGACCGTCATTCCCGCGAAAGCGGGAATCCAGCTCCAAAAGCTAATGTGCGCACTGAAATGCCGAATCTGGACCCCCGCCTGCGCGGGGGTGACGACAACGGTATCAAAGGCCAGGATCAGCTCCACACCCTCTATATCTCGCCCTTGAAAGCGCTCGCGGTCGATGTGCAGCGTAATCTGCTCACGCCGATTGAGGAGATGGGTCTCGATATCCGCGTCGAAACACGCACTGGTGATACGCCATCCAACCGCAAGGCGCGGCAGCGCACCCGGCCGCCGCATATCCTGCTGACCACGCCGGAATCGCTGTCGCTGCTGCTCAGCCATGAAGATTGCTTCCAGATGTTTGCCGGGCTCGAGCGCGTGATCGTCGACGAGGTGCATGCTTTCGCGAATGGAAAGCGCGGCGATTTGCTCTCGCTCAGTCTGGCGCGGCTGCAGAAAATCGCTCCCGATATGCAGCGCGTTGCGCTCTCGGCTACGGTCGCTGATCCCGATGCTTACCGCGCCTGGCTTGCGCCCTATGGCGATATCGGTGCGGTGGCGCTGGTCGAGGGTGAGGCTGCTGCCGAACCTGATTTAGGTATATTGCTGCCCGAAGGCCGCGTGCCCTGGGCCGGGCATAGCGGTCATTACGCCATCCAGCAGATCATGGAGCAGGTGGCCGCGAACAAAACCACGTTGGTCTTTTGCAACACGCGCTTTCTCGCCGAGTTCATTTTTCAAAAACTTTGGGAGATCAACGAGAGCAACCTCGCCATCGGCATTCATCATGGCAGCCTGTCTGTGGAGGCCCGCCGCAAGGTAGAAGCCGGGATGGCGCGCGGCGAGCTTCGCGCATTGGTGTGTACGGCCAGTCTCGATCTCGGCGTCGACTGGGGCGATGTCGATTGCGTCATCCAGATGGGAGCGCCCAAGGGATCATCGCGCTTGCTTCAGCGCATCGGCCGGTCGAACCACAGAATGGATGAACCATCGAGAGCCATATTGGTTCCCGGGAACCGCTTCGAATATTTGGAAGCGCAGGCTGCCTATGATGCCGTGACCGAAGGCGTGCGCGATGGAGAGACATTTCGCGAAGGCGGTCTGGATGTGCTGGCCCAGCATATCATGGGCTGCGCCTGTGCGGCACCATTCGGCGAGGTGGAGATGCTCGACGAAATCCGGTCCGCGCTGCCCTATAGCGCGGTCGACAAGGCCGTATTTGACCGGGTTATCGAATTTGTTTCCACCGGCGGCTATGCGCTCAAGGCCTACGACAAGTTCAAGAAGCTGCGCCGCGACAAGGATGGGACATGGCATGTCGCCCATCCCAAATTTATCGCGCAGCACCGCTTCAATGCTGGCATCATCGTCGACGTTCCGATGCTCACCGTCCGTTTTCGCAACGGTCGCAGCTTGGGCAAGGTGGAGGAAAATTTTGCCGCGACTTTATCGCCCGGTAACAGTTTCACCTTTGCCGGAATGGCGCTTGAGGTCGAGGCCATCAAGGACATGGATCTGATTGTCCGTGCCGCGAAGAAGGCGTCGCAAATCCCGAGTTATATGGGCGCGCGGCTGCCGCTCACGACCCATCTGGCCGGGCGCGTGCGCGAATTTTTGACCGACAGGGCAGGATGGGCCCGCTTCCCGGATGATGTACGCGAATGGCTCGAGATGCAGGGTCACCGCAGCAGCCTGCCGGAACCAGGACAGCTGCTGGTCGAGACCTTTCCGCATGAAGAGCGCAGCTATATGGTCTGCTATCCCTTCGAAGGCTGGAATGCGCATCAATCGCTCGGCATGCTTTTGACGCGGCGCATGGAAGATCGCGGGCTGAAACCGATGGGATTCGTTGCCAGCGACTATGCGCTCGGCGTCTGGAGTCTTGATCCCGTGGCCGATCCGGTGCCGCTGTTCAGCGCGGACATATTGGCCGATGAGTTTGCCGAGTGGGTCGAGAGCAGCTATCTGTTGAAGCGCGCTTTTCGCGAAGTCGCGGTGATAAGCGGGCTGGTCGAGCGCCAACATCCCGGCAAACGAAAATCGGGCAAGCAGGTCACTTTCTCGACTGACCTGATCTATGACGTTTTGCGCAAATACGAACCCGATCATCTGCTTCTGGAAGCGGCTTGGCACGATGCGCGGGCGCGGCTTACCGATGTCGGGCGGCTAGGCGATCTGCTTGATCGTGCAGCCGACACCATGCTGCATGTCGAGTTGGACCGTGTCAGCCCGCTTGCCGTGCCGCTGATGGTCATGATCGGACGGGAGAGCGTCGCGCAAGGCAGCGTCGATGACGCGCTGATCATGGAGGCGGAGAGCATGGCCGGACTGGCGATGACGCCTTAGGCCACATACCCAAATCCGTCCCGTATATGGGTATGTGGCCTAGGATCGGCGGCCAGCTTGCCAGAGCAGAAAATTCGGCATAGTCTGTAGGACGAACGGGAGAGAGACGATGGCCCAAACGTGCCTGGCAGCATTGACCAAAGCAGCATTCCTGCTGGCAGCCCCGGTTGTCCTTGGCGGGACAGTTCAGGAAGCGGATTCCGAGCCGAGTAGCAGCGCACCGAAGCTGGCCCCCGAAGTGGCAGCCTTAGACCTCCCAACGGCACCGCTTGCGACGCAGGAATTCATTGTCGATGACAGCGAGCGTATGACGGTTCCGGTGCGTATCAATGGCAGCGATCCCTATCCCTTTATCGTCGACACGGGAGCTGAACGCACCGTGATCGCCAATGATTTAGGTCAGTTGCTGTCGCTTTCCGACGGCCCGGAATTGAGGCTTGTTACCGTTTCCGGCCCGACGACCGTAAACAGCTACAGGGTTGGCGAACTCAGCATGTCTGCTGTCAATATTCGCAATCTGGAGGCACCTGCTCTCAAGCGGCGAAATCTGGGTGCCTACGGTTTGCTCGGTATCGACAGTCTTGAAAAGCACAAGGTACGCATCGATTTCACCAAAAATCTCATGGATGTGCTGCCGTCCAAGAAAAAACGCAACATTCGCCGCGTTGATCGCAACACGATTATCGTGAATGCTCGCCGCCGCGCCGGCAGGCTCGTGCTGACCGATGCAACGATTGGCGGCATGCGCGTCGATATTGTTATCGACACAGGTGCCCAGTCGAGCATGGGCAACCGCGCCTTGCGCAAACGGCTGGGCCGTTCGCAGCGCCGGCTGGATTATGTCCAGGTCGGTCTGACCAGCGTGACCGGCGAGCGCATAGTCGGCGACTTCACGCAGATCAAGGAAATCGTGATGGGCGGCCTGACCATCACCGACCTGCCCGTGACCTTTACCGAGCAGCATGCCTTTCGGGCACTGGATCTGACGCGGCGGCCCGCCATGCTTTTGGGCATGGATGCAATGAAGCTGTTCGACAATGTAGAAATCGACTTTGCGAACAAGCGCGTTGTGTTCCAGTTGAAAAAGCGCTCGCGGCTTCAATCGCCCTTACGGCTCGCCCTGAAAGACCCGTCAGCATTGTGAAATGAGTCGCGAACCACCGCGATATCCTTATCCTCGCCGGTGATTTCGAGGCCCTGACCCAGGCTGATTCTTTCGTCGAAAACGAAACAATCCCCTTGCCAGCTGCTTTGCCCGGCGGGCACTTCTTCTAGATATTTCAGGATACCGCCCTTGAGGTGATAGACGTCTTCGAACCCCTCTTGCCTGACGAAGGCAGTGGCTTTTTCGCATCGGATTCCGCCGGTGCAGAACATGGCGATCTTGGGCTGCTTCCCGTCCCTTTTCCATATGTCCGCCTGCTTGCGAAACCATCCCGGAAAATCCCGGAATGACGGCGTTTCGGGATCGATAGCGCCGGGAAAGCTCCCCATTGCAACTTCGAAATCATTGCGCGTATCGATGACAATAGTGTCGGGCTGGGAAATCAGTGCATCCCAATCATGCGGATCGACATAGGTTCCCGGATTAGCGGCAGCATCGACCCCGGGCACGCCCATCGCAACGATTTCTTTCTTGAGCCGCACTTTCATCCTTGCGAAAGGCATCGCGTTGGCGGACGAAAATTTCGCGTCGGTTTTTCCAAATCCCGGCCATTGGCGGATATGGACCAGCGCCGCATCGATCCCCTTGCGGCCTCCAGCGATGGTTCCGTTCACGCCCTCGTCGGCCAACAGAATGGTACCCTTTAGGCTATGATGAAAGCAAAGATCGAGCAGCGCCTGTTTGCGATTCTCGAAATCGGGCAGCGGCGCAAAGTGATAGAAGGCGGCAACGGCTATCGGGGCATTTTTCATCGCTCGCGCGATTATACCAATCTGTTCTGCTTGCAAAGGCCGCCGTCACGCTCCTTGCAGAAACCGTCCCAGCGCCGCATAGATGGCACATGAGTAATATGTTCGGGTTTGGCGGCACCACCTTTGCTACAGCCGGCGAAAGCGCACTATTTTGGCCGGCGCAAAACGCCCTGCTCGTGGCCGATCTGCATCTGGAGAAGGCATCGAGCTATGCGATGACCAGCGGTCAGATGCTGCCACCCTATGACAGCAATGCTACGCTGACCGAGCTTCAGAAAAAAGCAAAGGAACTCCGCGCCGGGAAAATATTCTGCCTGGGCGATAATTTTCACGATGACGGAGGTGAGGTGCGGCTTTGCGGCGAGGCAGCAGAGCGGTTGAAACAGATGACAAGGGAGTATGACTGGTATTGGATACTCGGCAACCATGATCCGGCAATCAAGGCAAGGTGGGGCGGCCACCTGCATAAGGAGATGGAAGTTGACGGTATCATGCTGCGGCATAACATTTGCTCCAGCGACAATCGGCCTGAAATTTCCGGGCATTTTCATCCCAAGATACGCATGCATGTGCGGCGAAAACTGGTTTCGCGGCGCTGTTTTCTGCGTGCGGGCAACCGGCTGATATTGCCGGCTTTCGGCGCGCTCACCGGCGGGTTGGACGTTGAAGCAGTGATAGAAGCGGCCGGTTTGGGAGCGGGAGCGGAGGCGCTTGTGCCGCTAGGATCGCGGATCGCCAAATTTGCAGTGGCGTCTACCGCCATGACACCTGCCTAGCCAATCAATCATCAAAGGCGCATAACAACAATATGTTCGATCTCGAATCGCTCATCCTGAAAATAGCGTTGATTGGCGTGTTGGGCATAGGGGCCCAGTGGATTGCCTGGCGGATCAACAAGCCGGCGATCGGTTTAATGCTCCTTGCCGGAATTCTGGCAGGCCCGGTTCTGGGGCTGATCAATCCTGAAAAGGATTTCGGTGACCTGCTCGAGCCGATGGTCAAGCTGGCGGTGGCCGTTATTCTGTTCGAGGGCGGGCTAAGCCTGAATTTCAAGGATCTGCGCCATGCCGGTAGCGGCGTCTTGAGGCTGGTCATTTTCGGCGTTCCCATTGGCTGGGCGCTTGGCACGGCGGCGCTACATTATGGCGCTGGGCTGACGCTTGGCGTTTCGGCGTTATTTGGCGGCATTCTGGTCGTCACCGGACCGACGGTGATAGGCCCGATGCTGCGCAGCCTGCGTGTGGGAAACCGCGTCCGGGATATCCTGAAATGGGAGGGGATCGTCAACGATCCCATCGGCGCGCTCTTGGCCGTCGGGATATTTGCCGCGATTCAGTATGGCCAGACGCACGGCAATGTCGATGTTGCCGAGGTCGCCTTCAATGTTTTGGGTGCGACCTATCTTGCAGGCATGATAGGCGCGATTCTCGGATGGGGGCTCACCTGGCTATTCCCGCGCGGATTGGTGCCAGAGTTTTTAAAAGCGCCGATACTCTTTATCACGGTCATCGCTGGCTTTGTCGGTGCCGACCTGATCATGCATGAATCCGGTCTGGTCACGGTTACTGTCATGGGCCTCGTCATGGCGAACAGGCCGACCTTCTCGTCCAAGGCGCTTCGCCGGTTCAAGGAGGACCTGACGGTCCTGTTGATCTCGGGCGTGTTTATTCTGCTTGCGGCCACGCTCGATTGGGAAACGATCCAGAATTTCCAGGGTCGCTTCCTGATATTCCTGATCCTGCTGCTCTTCGTTGTTCGCCCGCTGACAGTATTGATCAGCCTGCTTTTCACTAAAATCCCGTGGCGCGAACGGCTGTTTATTGCCTGGATTGCCCCGCGCGGCGTAGTCGCGATTGCGGTAACTTCTCTCTTTGCAATCCGCCTGGTCGATTTGGGCTATGAGGGTGCAGATGCGCTGATACCACTCGTTTTCGCAGTCGTGATCGTCACGATTATTGCGCATGGATTTTCTGCGCCCAGAGTTGCCAAATGGCTTGATATCGATCAGGGCCCCGGCCGGTCTGTCCTGATTGCAGGGGCCAACCGGTTCAGCGTTGCGCTTGCCCAGACGCTGAAGAAGCAAGGCATCGATGTGACGGTTGCAGACCAAAACCGCACTGCGCTCAGATTGGCCAAAAGTGCCGAGCTGCAATCCTATTATGGTGACGTTGTCGAAGAGGCGCATGGCCAAGATATCGATATGGGCAGCTTTCAGCATATCGTCGCTGCAGCCGACAATGATGCCGAAAACCGCTTGATTGCCAGCGATCTGGGCCCCGAAATGGGGTTCGAGCAGATCACCATTATTGCCGGCGATGCTGACGACACGCGCTACAGGGGTCGTGCCCGGGTATTGCTTCAATCGGGCCGTCACCTGGACGAACTGGAAGCGCTTGTTCGCGATGGTTGGGTTTTCAGCTGCACCAACATTACCGAAAAATTCGGCTGGAAAGAATTCCTGGCCAATCTCGATGAGGACGAAGAAGCCGTGGCGATCCTCAAAGCCGACAAGCGGCTCCTGCTTTTTACCACTGATACCCAGCCGCCGGTAGAACCGGAAGATTTGGTAATCAGTTTTGTTCGACCGGATTCACCTGAAGAGCGCAAGGCGGCCCGGGAAGCCAAGCCGGCGAAGAATGATCAAAAGGAGGGTTGAGCGGTCGGGGCCGTCAGTCTTTGCGCGGGCCAAAGAGCGCCGTGCCGACGCGAATATGGGTAGCACCCAGCATAATCGCCGTTTCAAAATCGCCTGACATGCCCATCGACAAATTTTCAAGTCCATGCCGCGCGGCCAGCTCTGCGAGCAAGGCAAAATAAGGCGCAGGCTCGACCCCGGCTGGTGGAAGGCACATCAGACCGATTATACTGATGTCGCGGCTGTTCGCGGCCTCCAGCAGCTTCGCAATGTCATCAATAGTGCATCCGCCCTTCTGTTCTTCTGCGCCGATGTTAACCTGCAAGAAACAGGGCAGGTTTTTGCCGGCTTGCCGCATGGCTTTGCCGAGCGCCTTGATAAGCGAGATGCGATCCACCGAATGAATGCAATCGAAAATCTGCACGGCATCTGCTGCCTTGTTTGATTGTAGCTGCCCGATGAGATGGAGCGTGGTGTCAGGATAGGCGGCCTTCAGTTCTGGCCATTTGGCTGCGGCCTCTTGAACACGGTTCTCTCCGAAAAGGCGATGTCCCGCTCTTAGAAGTGGCGCTATTTCATCCGGCGTGCGCGTTTTCGAAACGGCGATCAATTCAATATCATTGCCTTCACGCTGGGCAATCTTTGCTGCGCGTGCAATTTTGGCCGCAACCGCTTCGAGCGGGCTTTCGGGATTCGCATCCTGCATGGCATGCGCCTATAGGCAAGGCGATGCCGACATACCAGCATGCAAAATTGGGCCTGCCGCGCATTTGGCTGATGACGGACGAAAGGCTAGGCGGCGATCTGGCCGCAATAGTGAGGCGGCTCCCGCGCGGCTCGGGCGTGATCTTCCGGCACTATTCGCTCAATCCTGGCGCGCGGAGGAAGGTGTTTGCGGCGCTGCGCCGGGTTTGTCGTCAGCGCGGCCATTGTTTGCTCCTGTCGGGTGACCGCGCCACTGCGATGCGGTGGCATGCAGATGGTGTTCATGATCGCCAGCGCAAGGTGAAAGGCCAGACCGGGTTTCTGGTCAGCATGCCGGTGCACAATGCAGCTGAGATAGGGCAGGCCAACCAGACTGGCGCAGACATACAGCTCTTATCGCCGCTTCACGCTACTACGTCCCACGCCGGGGAGCGACCGCTTGGACCCATGCAGTTTGGCCGGCTTGCCCATATGTCACGATCAAAGGTGGTTGCGCTGGGGGGAATGAACCGCGCGCGCGCGCAAATGCTTGGCCGACGCCGAACTCACGGCTGGGCCGCGATCAGCGCTTTCTCTAGAAAATAGCAGCTATGGTTAGCGGGAACGCAGCAGATCAGAAGCGGATCTTCGTGCCGATATAGACAGCCTCGCTATCCTGCCTGTCATCGCTCACCGGCGCGATACGATCACGCTCGCTCTTATAGCGAACCCCGGCGGTCACATCGACTTTCTTGGAAATCCTGAAGCTGCCGCCGACATCGAGCTTGTAGTCATCCGGCGCTGCATTACCGCGGGCGGCTGGCGTTGCGCTGCGATCCTTGTCGACAGCAATATCAGGCTGGAAACGGCTGGGCTTGTTCTTCGGCCCCTTGTCGAGACGGAAGCTGCTCTTGCCCAGATCAGTAATCAAAGGCGCTTTTACAGCCGCGCGGCGATCGGGAACGAGGTTGAAGCCCTGCCAGCCCTTCGCAGAGGTCAAGCGGAACTCGATCTTCTTCAGACGATTTTTCCCTTGGCCGGCTTCCACAGCCGTAATCGAATTGCGAACCGAGATGGCGTTGCTTCCGCTCGATGAACGTTGGCTGCGTGCCGCAACCGTCAGCGTGCGGCCCTGCTGGCTGGCACCGGCAGGCGTAAAAGGAAAGTTGGAAGAACTGATCGCGCTATTGCGTTCTTCGAATTTTTCGGCGAGCCGACTGTCGACGCCGGCCGGAGTGAACTGCTCGAAAAAGACGATGGGTGCCTGCGACAGTGTCGCATCGATTTTTGCCGCGAAAGCAGGTGCAAAAAGGGAAGTAAGGCCAAGCACACCAGCACCAAGCGCCAGCGACGCTCCGACTGCCAATTTACCCCTGTTTCTCGACCCTGTTTTCACCATCTTCACTCTATTTCGAATCCAGGCACTTTTTAGTAGACCCGTTTGGCTGTTCGCCCAAGGCATTTGAACGGTTACTGAACATATTTTACGAATCTGTGGCAAAACCCACACAATCGGCGGTAAATTGAAGCAATTGGTGGCATTTTTGCATCTATTTTGGAGGCGGCATCCACGTCCGGTTCAGCATTGTGAAAGCTTGCCCCCGCCAGCAAAGCCGATATAGAGGGTTGCGATTTTCGGTGACTTGAATCAAGGACAGGCAATGAAGACAAAAACAATCGCGCTGATGATGGCTGGAACGGCGCTTGCGCTCAGCGCATGCGGAGGCAGAGACCGGCCCGAAGCGCAGATCGCCGCCAGCAAGGTTACCACGATCGGCGTCAACGCCTATTTGTGGCGCGCCAGCCTTGATACGCTGTCCTTCATGCCGCTCCTGCAGACCGATTCATCGGGCGGCGTGATTGTCACCGACTGGTATGTCAATCCGAACAGCCCGGGGGAGCGGGTCAAGTTGACGATTTCCATCCTCGATCAGGATCTCCGCGCCGATGCTTTGCGCGTCGCCGGATCCCGGCAGGTCGCACGGAATGGCCAGTGGGTCGATGCGCCTCTGCGCGCGGCCACGGTTCAGAAGATGGAAGCGATCATTCTGACCAAGGCGCGCGATCTGCGGCGTAACGCAATTACCGGGTAATTCTCGCGAAAGCATAGTGATGAGCGAAGCAACGCGTTTTAACCCGCATGTCGCCGACACGCGGTGGCAACAGATATGGGAAGAGCAGGGCACTTTCGTCGCCGATGATGCCAGCGACAAGCCGCGCTCCTATGTGCTGGAGATGTTTCCCTATCCGTCGGGTCGCATCCATATCGGCCATGTCCGCAACTATACGATGGGTGATGTTCTGGCACGCTACCGCAAGATGCAAGGGCATGAAGTTCTACATCCGATGGGCTGGGACGCTTTTGGCATGCCCGCAGAAAACGCCGCGATGGAAAAGGGCGTCCATCCAGGTAGCTGGACTCGCGAGAATATCGAAAACATGCGGGCGCAGCTCAAGCGGCTCGGCTTCGCGCTCGATTGGAACCGCGAATTCGCGACCTGCGAGCCGGAATATTACGGGCATGAGCAGGCGCTTTTCCTGAAGCTGTTCGAGGCCGGGCTGGTCTACCGCAAGGAAAGCGAGGTCAATTGGGATCCGGTCGACATGACGGTGCTTGCCAATGAGCAGGTGATCGATGGCAAGGGCTGGCGCAGCGGTGCCGAAGTCGAACGGCGCAAATTGTCGCAATGGTTCCTGAAGATCACCGATTTTGCCGACGAGCTTCTGGACGGGCTCGGCAGCCTGGACAAATGGCCCGACAAGGTCCGGCTGATGCAAGAAAACTGGATCGGGAAATCGCAAGGCGGGCTTCTTCGCTTTGGCCTGTCCAATGGCGAAACGATCGAGGTCTTTTCGACCCGCCCGGATACTATTTTCGGCGCGAGCTTCATGGCGGTCGCAGCCGATCATCCAATTGCGCAGGCTGCGGCGGAGGCAGACGAAAAAGCGGCGGCTTTCGTGAAACAATGCAAGGCTGGCGGCACGACGGCTGCCGAGCTCGAAACAGCGGAAAAGCTGGGCTTTGATACCGGGCTGACCGCGCAGCATCCGTTTGACCCTGGCAAACAGCTGCCGGTCTATATCGCCAATTTCGTGCTCATGGATTACGGCACGGGCGCGGTCATGGGCGTTCCCGGTCATGACCAACGCGATTTTGATTTTGCCAGCAAATATGACCTGCCGATCATCCGCGTCGTGGCACAGGACGCCGCCGATGCCTGCAAGCCTTTCGATGGTGAAGCAGAACCAGGCGACGGCGTGCTCGTCAATAGCGGCGAATTTGACGGGCTGGCCGTCGAAGAAGCAAAGGCGGCGATCATTGCGCGCGCCGAAGAGGAGGGCTGGGGCGAAGGACAGGTGCAGTATCGCCTGCGCGACTGGGGTGTTTCGCGGCAACGCTATTGGGGCACGCCGATCCCGATCATCCATAGCCCGGACTATGGCCCGGTAGCGGTGCCCGAGGACCAGCTGCCGGTTGCACTGCCCGAGGATATCGATTTCAGTGCGCCGGGCAACCCGCTTGACCGCCATCCGACATGGAAACATGTCACCTGTCCTATCAGCGGCAAACCGGCAGTGCGCGAAACCGATACGCTCGATACATTCGTCAACTCGAGCTGGTATTTCCTGCGCTTTGCGAGCCAGCCGGAGGATAGGCCCTTCGACCCGGATGTTATCGCCAAATGGCTGCCGGTGGGTCAGTATATCGGCGGCGTGGAGCACGCAATTTTGCACCTGCTCTACGCGCGCTTCTGGACGCGGGCGCTGACCCGGATTGGCATGCTCGATGTGAAGGAGCCATTTGCAAGCCTGTTCACGCAGGGGATGGTGACGCATCAGACGTTCAAACATGGCGATGGCAGTTGGCTGACCCCGGACGAAGTGAAAAAGAATGGTGCCGACTGGATTGTCATTGCCGACGATACGCCTGCCACCGCAGGCCGCGTCGAGAAAATGTCGAAATCGAAAAAGAATGTCGTCGATCCAGATGACATTGTCGATCAGTATGGTGCCGATGCGGTGCGCTGGTTCATGCTGTCGGATAGCCCGCCCGAGCGCGATCTCGAATGGTCGGAGGCAGGAATCGAGGGCTGCTGGCGCTTTGTGCAAAGGCTGTGGCGACTGTTTGGACAGATAGGTGCTGGCGGTGCCGGCGCGGATGCAGAGGTTGACCGGGCTTTGGACCGCAAGTTGCACCAGACGATTGCGAGTGTCTCCGAGCATATCGAGGCACTGGCTTTCAATAAAGCAGTAGCAGCCATTTACGACCTGACGAATGCAATCGAAAAAGCATCATTCTCGGCAAGTCGATCACAGGCCATACATGTACTGAGGTTGCTTGTTGCCCCGATGATGCCGCATATTGCAGAAGAAGCCTGGGCAATCGCTCCGAGCCCGGGTGGGCTTGTCGCTAATGAGCGATGGCCACAAGTCGATGAAAGCCTGCTGATCGAGGATGAAGTGACCATCGCAGTGCAGGTCAAAGGCAAGTTGCGCGATACCGTTACCGCCGCCAAGGGGTTGCCCAAGGACGAGCTGGAGGCGCTTGCGCTCGCTTCGGAAAAGGTGCAGCGTAACATCGATGGAGCGGAAATCCGCAAGGTGATTGTTGTGCCCGACCGGCTGGTGAATATCGTAATATGAGACAATTTGTTGCCCTTTTGTTGCTGCCGCTGCTCGCGTCATGCGGCTTGCAACCTCTCTATTCCGGCGGCCAACAGGGTGCGGTGGCGAGCCTGCTGCGCGGTGTTTCGGTGGACCCTATAGAGGGGCGTGCCGGATGGCTGATGCGCAACGCGCTCAATGACCGGCTGGAGGCAGCGGGAGCAGGCGAAACGCGATACGCCCTGAAGGTAAAGCTGGACGACAATATCGAAGGGTTCGGCGTGCGGGCAGACGATACGGTTACGCGCGAAAGGCGGACCTTGCGCGCGCGTTATCAGCTCGTCGACCTGGCATCGGGCAAGATTGTGCTCGATGCGACAGCCGGCTCCGATGCAGGAATTGATGTTGTGTCGAGCGAATATGCGACCATTGCAGCTGAAAATACCGCGCTTGAAAATCTGAGCAGGGAAGTGGCCGATCAGATCGTCGCGCGGCTTTCGCTTTTTGCCGGCCAGGCACGCGGCGAAGCTGCCCGATGAGCGGGCGGGCCCCGCGCAAACTATCCGAGGCCGAATTTATTGGCAGCGCGGAGGCACGGGCCGATATCCGGTTATTCCTGGTGTTCGGACCAGACGAGTCCGCCGTTGCTGAGATTGCTGCAAAAATGTGCTCTTCCTTCGCCGAGGATGCAGAACGGATCGATATCGACAGCGATCAGCTGCGCAAGGATCCGGCTCTGCTGGCGGACGAAGCAGGATCATTGTCGCTTTTTGGCGGCGCGCGCTTTATCCGCCTGACCATTCGCCGGGAAGAGGGTTTGGAGGCAATCGAGAATCTGCTTGCGCAGGAACGAGACGGAAATCCTGTCATTGCCAGCGCAGGAGATCTTAAAAAAACGAGCAAAATTCGCAAGCTGGCGGAAAGCCACCCGCGCGCGCTGACGCATATCTGCTATGTGCCCGACGAAGGTAAAATGGCACCGCTGGTGGCGCGGATGGCGCAGGAGGCAGGCCTCAGCATTGATCGTTCGATGGCGATGCGGATCGCGCAGGCCACCGGGCAAGATCGCCGGCTCGCAGCCATCGAGATTGAAAAGCTCGCTCTCTATTACGATGCCGCATCGGGCAATGCAAAGACCGTGGAGCCGGAGGATTTTGAAGCGCTTTGTGCCGAAAATGACGAGGAAAATATCGGCATGCTGGTAAACCGCGTGCTCGGCGGCGATATGCGTATGCTGGGCAGCGAGCTTGCCAGCGTGCGCCAGACCGGAATCGACGCCATTCGCATTATCCGCGCCTTGCAGCGGCGCATCGCCATGCTCATGGGGCTGCGCGGCAAGGTGGATGCTGGCCAGTCCCCCGACAATGTGGTGAATTCTCCTGCGATCTTCTGGAAAGAGAAGCCCGCCATAAAGACGCAGCTGATGCGCTGGCCATCAGCGCGGCTTGCCCGGCTGAATGGTCATATCCTTGAAACCGAGAAGCGTTTGATGCAGGTCAAGGCCGAGCTTGGCGGCGTGATACTGGAGGAGGAACTGACGCGGATCGCCCGCGCCGCTGCGCGGGCTCGCTAGGCTCACTCATAATTGGCGGTGATCGGGATCCGGCCTCGGAAGGTGCCTGCTATATTGCCGCTCAATTGCAGACGGCCGCCAAAGGAAAATTTTAGCTGACCATTGCTGTCCAGTTTCGGAGATGGACCTAGCGTGGTGCGGATATCGACAATCGAGATTGCCCCTCCGGTCGAAGAGTGCATGCTGATTTTGGACGGTAAGTCGATGCGCACATTGCGCCCGGCTTCGCCGATCAGCAAAACCTCTGCAGCAGCAGGATAACCGCCGAGCCCGATAATCTCGCCGTTGATGTTGCGCATCCCGCTTTCCGGATCAACGGCGACCTGCGCGCTGCCCTGGCCGGTCAACGCCAGGCGGCTGAAATTCAGTTTCGATGTAACCGAGATTTTCAGCGGCTTGCCTGCCCTTTCGGCCTGATTTTTTGCCGTTTCATCTTCGCTGCACAGCATGCATGAAGGGGCCGCAGCGCCGCCGATAAAGGGGGCAATGGCTACTAGCATCGAGGCTGCAAGGGGTCTCAAGCAGACGGACATAGCGCCATTATCATCTTGCCATGGTAAAGGCGCGGTTAATGGCGGCGGGTGCAACCTCTTGTTTCTGATCGGCGGGGAACCCAGATTCAGCTTATGGATAAGATTACCAAAAGCGACGAAGAATGGCGCAAACAGCTGGATGACATGCAGTATCATGTGCTGCGCGAAGCCGGAACTGAGCGAGCCTTTACGGGAATTCTGACCGATGAAAAGCGCGAGGGCCGGTTTTTCTGTGCGGGCTGCGGAACGGAACTGTTTGAATCAAATTGCAAATATGACAGCGGTTGCGGTTGGCCAAGTTTCACTGCCCCTTCCAATATCCATGCAATCGATGAACATCGCGATACATCGCATGGCATGATCCGCACCGAGGTGCGCTGCGCGAAATGCAACGGTCATTTGGGACATGTTTTCCCTGACGGGCCATCCGATGCAGGCGGATTGCGCTATTGCATCAATAGCGCCGCGCTCGATTTCGAGCCGGATGACGGGTGAGCCGGCAGCGGCATTAATTCGGCTTGTGGCAGATTCGCTGACGTTATAACAAGGCAATGCATGGCAAAAGCATCAACCGCGTCGGGCAAGTTCGGTCTTTGGTTCTGGCGGCTCTTCAAGCTGGGCCTGTTGCTCGCCATTTTGGGCCTGATCATCGTCGCTGTCTTTGTTGCCATAGCCAGAAATGAAATTGACAGCTTTTCCGATCTGAAAAAATCGCCCAACGGCCAGATGATCACGGTGCGCGCTGCCGACGGGACAGTGATCCAGCGGTTGGGACCAAGCTTTGGGCGTTGGCTGCCGCTCGACAAGCTTCCTTCGGAAATGAAAGATGCCATGGTTGCGGTGGAGGACCGGCGGTTTCGCTATCACCCCGGAGTTGATCCGATCGGGGTTGCCCGCGCATTTTATGTGCGTTTCAAGGAAGGGCGCTGGACCGAGGGCGGGTCGACCATAACGCAGCAGCTGGTGCGAAATGTTTATCTCAACAACAACAAGGAAATTGGCCGGAAACTTCGCGAGATGGTTCTCGCGATGGCGATGGAGACGCGGCTGACCAAAGACCAGATCCTGGAGCTCTATCTGAATAAGGTTTATTTCGGCGGCGGGGCCTTCGGCGTCGATTCAGCATCACGGCGATTCTTCGACCATGGCGCAGAGGAATTGACGCTCGCTGAATCGGCTGTGATCGCTGGATTGGTCAAAGCACCTTCGCGCTATTCGCCGACCGCCGATGCGCAGGCCGCGCTCGGACGCGCAAGCGTGGTTGTCGAAGTCATGCAAGATGCGGGAATGATCACCGCCGCAGAAGCGGCACAGGTCAGGCCTGCCGAGGTCAAATTGTCGATTCAGCCCCGCCAGGACAGTGTTCGCTATTTCACCGACTGGGCTTTGCCGCAACTCGATGTCCTCATCGACGAGCGCGAAAAGCCGATCAACATCTATACAACGCTGGATCTGGGTATGCAGCGAGCAGCGGTGGCTGCGATCCAGACACACGCGCCGCGCGGGGCGCAAGGCGCGCTCGTTTCACTGGACCGCGACGGAGCCGTTCGGGCCATGGTTGGTGGTACGGATTATGCGACCAGCAACTATAACCGCGCCGTTACTGCGGTTCGGCAGCCCGGATCCGCTTTCAAGCTGTTTGTCTATCTGACCGCCCTGGAGGCCGGGTTTCGTCCGGATGACCGCGTCGATGATGAGCCGATCGAGATCGATGGCTGGCAACCGCGCAACAGCGGAGGGCGCTATGCCGGCGAAATTTCGCTGCGGACTGCCTTTACCTATTCCAAGAACACGGTGGCCGCCAGGATCGGCAATGAGCTGGGGACAAGCACGATCGCCTCAATGGCGCGGCGCTTCGGAATTACCACTCCGGTCAATACCAGTCCATCGATGGTGCTTGGCACCTCTGAAGCGCGGGTTATCGAGATGACGCGCGCTTTCGCACAGGTGGCGGCGGGCGGTAAAAGCCTGATGCCCTATGGCATTACCAAAGTGACGACGATAGACGGCGATGTCATTTACCGCGCGAAACCGCCTAAACGCCTGCAGCTGGTGCAGCCCTATGTTGCGGCGGGAATGACCGATTTGATGCAAAGTGCGGTCTCGGCCGGGACGGGCAGGGCGGCTCAGATCGGGCGCCCAGTTGCCGGCAAGACGGGCACCACCAGCAGCAACAAGGATGGTTGGTTTCTGGGTTTCTCAAGCGGGCTGACCACGGGCGTTTGGATTGGCCGAGACGATGCCCGCCCCATCGGCGGGTTGGAAGGTGGGCGGGCACCTGCCAGAGCTTTTGCTTCCTTTATGAAGATCGCTACCGCACAGCGGCCGATAGTGAAATTTGCAACCGACGTGACCTTTCCTGAGCGGCTGGATGGCGAGCTCAGCCTGACCGAGGAGGAGGAGCTGCTCAGCGATGAGCTATTGCTCGATGAAAATGGCATGCCAATCGAGGGCGAGCCGGACATAGAAGGCGGAATTGGGCCGGCTATCGAACCCGAAACGCTGGATCAGGATTGGCTCGACAGGGCGCTGGGGCGGCAACCCAAAGACCGCCCGCCTTCCGCTACGCAACCCAAAGTGAGACCGCAATTGCCGGATGACGTTGCACCGCCCAAAAACAAGGGCGCTTCGCCGCCAGGAGATGGCGGAATCTATTAGAAGCTTTGGCTCAAAGCACTAGAGTTGGTGCCCGGTCCGGTCTTTCTTGGTCGCCAGATATTTCTCGTTATGCGGGTTGGCAGCAATTTTAAGCGGTAACCTCTCGACCACTTTGACACCCTCTGCTTCCAATCCAGTGACTTTTTCAGGATTGTTGGTGAGCAATTTGAGTTCCTTGACGCCCAGTAAATCGAGCATTCTGGCGGCGATGCCGAAATTGCGTGCATCGACGGCAAAGCCCAAGCGTGTATTGGCATCGACGGTATCATAGCCCTGATCCTGTAGGGCATAGGCGCGCAGCTTGTTGACGAGGCCAATTCCGCGCCCCTCCTGCCGCAGATAGAGCAAGATACCCCAGCTTGCCTGGGTCATCCGGGCGAGTGCTTCATGCAATTGCGGACCGCAATCGCATTTCAGGCTGCCCAACATATCGCCCGTCAGGCATTCGCTGTGGAGCCTGACAACCGGAATGCTCTCATCTCGATGCCCGACAATCAAGGCGACGTGATCGGCAGCGTCGGCATCGCTGCGAAACGCGAATATCTGCGCATCTTCGCTTACACCGACCGGCAGTTTCGCTTGTGTGGCAATATGCAACAATTCCGGCCGTGGGAAGGCCGCAATATCGGCAGGTGTGACGACAATGCTGTTTGCTTCGGCTTCATCAAGGACCAGAAAGGCAGGGAGCAAACCAGCCAGTCTTGCCAGCTCCATCGCCGCAGTTGCTGCAGCGCTGTCTGGTAGCTCCAGCGCCGAAAAAGGACCCTTCATTGGGCGGCGCAGATCCAGAACCGGGTCAGCGATTGCGGTCGCCAGCGCCCCATCGAGGTCCTCTGGCGCGGCAATCATAACAGGGTGAGCGATATTGGCAGCCGCTCGTTGATTGACAAGCTTAAGCGTTGCACCGCGGCTTGCCGAAAGCAGAACTGCGCTCGCGTCGTAGTCTATCGCTGTTTCGATGGCACGCAGATGCATTGCTGCCGCTTCACCCTTTATGGTGATGCTCCATCCTCGGCGCAGCGCGTCTATGGCGCGCGCCGCGCGGCGGGCGGCTGCGATCATCTCGTTCAAAAAGCGAATTCCGTTACGATCGGCACATGGTCCGATGGTTTGGTCCAGCCGCGGCAGTCGCGGTGGACCCTATGCGATACGGCTTTGTCCTTTAGGTCGGGCGTAACCCACATATGATCGAGCCGCCTGCCGCGATCCGATGCCTCCCAATCGCGCGCGCGGTAGCTCCACCAGGTATATAGCTTTTCTTCCGGGTCGATGAATTGGCGAGCCAGGTCGACCCATCCCGACGCCTTCTGAAGCCGGTCCAGATGCTCGCATTCGATTGGCGTGTGGCTCACCACCTTGAGCAGCTGCTTGTGGCTCCAGACATCCTGCTCAAGCGGAGCAACGTTGAAATCACCTGTCAAAATCGTTTTCTCCGCAACGTCGCCCGACCATTCGGTCATACGCGTGAGAAAATCCAGCTTCTGGCCGAATTTGGGATTCTCGTCGCGGTCGGGAATGTCTCCGCCCGCAGGGATATAGACATTGTTGAGCTCGACGCCATTGTCGAGTCTGACGGCAACATGGCGCGCTTCTCCGTTGGCCTGCCAGTCCCTGACATTGCGCTCGTGCACCGGCACCCGGCTGATCGTGGCCACACCGTGGTAGGCCGGCTGCCCGTTGATGACGATATGGTTGTAGCCCAGCTGCCGGAAAACGCCTTCGGGGAAGATATCATCGGCAACCTTGGTTTCCTGTAGGCACAGAATATCCGGCGCTTCCTCACGCAGAAATCGTTCGACGATTGCCGTCCTGGCGCGAACCGAGTTGATATTCCATGAAGCGATCCTGAGCGTTTGTGGCATGGCTTGGTTGCTTAGGCACAGGCTGGAGCAAGAGCAAGTGGCCAGATATTATTCGGCCCGGAATAGCAAAGCCCCCATCCCGGGGGCATTTGGGATGAGGGCCAAGCTTGCGTTCGTCACGCGATATCGAAAAGCCAGCGTCTCGTCATGGGCAACAGGGGGAAAACCACACAAACTGCCGACTTTCGATATTTACAAATTACTCCTTGCAACCTGTCCCGCAGATTAACAGCTACGTTCAGGAAGGCATCTGGTCGGTGCAGAATATCGGTTCGTCGAGATTAACTGCTTGTAAAGCACTATCTCCGGCGTTTCGGACGCGGGTCTTTCCAGCGGAATTGCGAATTTGCGATGGGTGTATTGAATTTCACATTCGCGAGTCGGACAGTGGTGCGATTGTTTTTGCTGTCGAGAGCGACCCAGCCGTTTAGTGTCAGTCCGCCAGGTGCCCCAGGCTTCCTGATGAATATTAGCGTCATTGTGCCATATTCCGGACGCTTGGGGTCTTTGACCCTTACGCTGATGACATTCTTGTTCGTCGTCGGCTGCAGCTTGCCGTATTTTGAAAGATCACGGCCGGGATCGAGTAGCGCAGTCATCGGGCTGTTCTTGATCGGCCAGCGTTGCACCTGCCTGACTTCATAGTCGATCATGGTCAGCGCGCGGCCATCCGCGACGATAAGCAGGGGCACGCCCTTTTGATATTGAAAGCGGATATGACCGGGCCGTTTGAGCAGCAGCTTGCCGGTCACCGATTTTCCCGCGCGATTGGTCTGGGTGAAGGTTGCCGTCATAGTCTTGACCGCTTGCATATGGCTGGCAACCTGGGCCAGCGGATCGGCCTTCTGCGCGGATGTTGGCGCAGTCGCAAACAGCACTATCGGTGCGGCCAGAGCGGAAGCCAAATACCTGTTCATTTGCATCATTTCCTTCAAATCTGTTCGGGGTTCCAGCTACCGGTAACGCATTGAATATTTGCTGAACCGCATATTCACCGAAGGCATATAATATTCGCCTGGCGCGTTGGCTAGAGCGGATCGCCATTGCGATCACGCAAAACTTCGCGCCGACCGATATGGTTGGGCGGCGTCACGATACCGTCTTCTTCCATCCGGTCGATCAGCCGTGCCGCGCTGTTATAGCCAATCCGCAATTGCCTTTGAATCCAGCTGGTCGAGGCTTTCTGACTTTCGATGACAACCTGGCAAGCCTTGCGATATTGCTCATCTTCCGGATTGCCGCCACCGGGCATGCCTTCCAGCGCAAAACCGCCGTCTTCGGGTTCCTCTGTGACAGCCTGGATATATTCCGGCTGGCCCTGTTCGCGCCAATGATCCGCAACACGCCGAACTTCGTCATCGCTGACAAAGGGACCGTGGATACGCGTCAGCCCCTTGCCGCCGGCCATATACAGCATGTCGCCCTTGCCAAGCAGTTGCTCCGCGCCCTGCTCGCCCAGAATAGTGCGGCTGTCGATTTTGCTGGTCACATGGAAAGAAATGCGCGTGGGCAAGTTTGCCTTGATCACACCGGTTATGACATCCACCGACGGTCTCTGTGTTGCCATAATCAGGTGAATGCCGGCAGCACGCGCCTTCTGCGCCAGCCGCTGGATCAGAAATTCGACTTCCTTGCCTGCGGTCATCATCAGGTCGGCGAGTTCGTCAACGACAATAACGATTTGCGGCATGGGCTCATATTCGAGGCTCTCTTCGGCATATTCGGGCTGGCCGGTCATCGGGTCATAGCCGACCTGCACCTTTCGGCCCAGCGGTTTGCCCTTGGCTTTGGCGGCGCGAACCTTTTCATTGAAGTTCGCCAGATTGCGCACCGAAAGCGAGCTCATCATCCGGTAGCGCTCTTCCATTTGCTCAACCGCCCATTTGAGCGAACGAACCGCCTTGGCAGGCTCGGTGACAACTGGCGATAGCAGATGGGGGATGTCGTCATAAATCGACAATTCCAGCATCTTTGGATCGATCATGATCAGGCGGCACTGGTCCGGTGTCAGCCTGTAAAGTAGCGACAGTATCATGCTGTTGAGGCCAACTGATTTGCCCGATCCTGTGGTGCCGGCGACCAGCAGATGCGGCATGGGCGCGAGATCGGCGATTACCGGATCGCCCTGAATATTCTTCCCCAGAATGATGGGAAGCGCGCTTTTTTGCTCGGCGAAAGTATCAGATGCGATCATTTCGTTGAGCGAGATCATTTCGCGATCATGATTTGGCAGCTCGATACCCATCACGGTACGGCCCGGAATGGTCGAAACCCGGGCCGATAGAGCCGACATGTTACGCGCGATGTCTTCGGCAAGCTGGATGACGCGGCTTGCCTTGATGCCGGCGGCGGGTTCAAGCTCATACATGGTGACGACGGGTCCCGGCCTGACCGCCGTGATTTCGCCCTTCACATGAAAGTCGTCCAGTACCGATTCGAGCAATCGGGCGTTAGCCTCCAAAGCTGCTTTATCGAGCTGCGGCGCGTTGTTTTCAGGAACGGTATCGAGCAGCTCGATCGAGGGCAGGGCATAGCTTCCGAAAAAGTCACCTTGCCTCGCGCCTGTTGAAAAGGCGGCCTTTTTGGGTGCCAGCTTGCGGTCGGCAATCTTTGGCGCTTTGCGCTTTGACGGTTCGACAATTTTTCGCGGAGCGGGTTCTTCGTCATTTTGGGCGTCGGCCTGTGCGCCAGATGCGGTATCATTGCCACCGGATTTGCGCAGCGGGATAGGCAACTTGACGGCGGGAATGCGCAATAGCGGCCTGTCCAGCTCCAGAGATCGCACTACGAGGAACAATCCGCCAATTATGCTTGCAGCAATCAACATGAAATTGACAAAGCTCTGCCATCCGCTCTCGAGCGTCGCCGAAAGTGCGTTCGCACCATTGTTCAGCAACAGGGAAACGATCCCGCCCCATCCAGCCGGAAGGCCGTTGTCGTTGCCTTGCTGCCAGAAAGCGAGGCCGAAGCCCGTCAGCAAAATGCCGACAATGCAGACCAGGGTCTGCCGTTTCCAGCGGGGTTGTGGAATATCGCGCCAAAGCCGCCGTGTAAGCACGAGCATGAGCGGAAGAAGCAGGATCGCCGGCAACCCGAATAGAAACAGCGCCGCATCGCCGATATAGGCACCGGCCTGGCCCATCCAGTTTTGCGAAACACCTTCGGCGGCGGTGTTGAAGGCCTGATCTGCCGGCGAATAGCTCAGCAGGGAAATGGTGTAGAACAGCGCGAAAAGGCCAAGGATGACTGCACCGATCAGTGCGCCGCTGCGCAGGATCGACAGCCGCATCATTTCGCGCCATCCGGTCTGCGATGATTTTGGCGCTCTGGTCGCCATTTTTCTTGCCCTAACCCCGCTTCTGCCGCGTTTCGATGCACAATGAGGAATCCGGGACTCCGCGTCAAGAGTCGGTGTATTATATTTATGCAACACCTGACCCTGAATCGCCAATTCGCAATTTGCAACGCGCTTTGGGCTGACAAGCGGTATTATGCCGACTATTCAAGGCAAGATGCAGAGTCAGAATCGCGATATCATCATCATTGGCGGCGGGCTTATAGGCCTGACGCAGGCATTGGCGCTCGCGATGCATGGCATTTCCAGCCATGTCATCGATCGCGCTGACCCGGAAGCAATGATGGCAGCGGGCTTCGATGGGCGGACCTCGGCCATTTCTTCGACCAGCTACGCCATGTTTCAGGCGATTGGTCTGGATAAGACTCTGGAAGGAAAAGGCTGCCCGATTGCGCAAATCTGGGTGAGCGATCAGCTCAAGCCTGGCGCGCTCGATTTCGTTCCTGAAGAGGATGACGGCTTTCTTGGGCAGATGTTCGAAAACCGGCTGCTCCGGCAATCGCTCTATGGCGCTGCCAAGGCGCATCAATTGATTTCACTGCATATGCCGGTCGATATTGCGGAGAAGCACCGCAGCGACGCTGGGGTTGCTGTTACGCTTTCGAGCGGAAGCACATTGCAGGGCCAGCTGCTAGTCGCGGCCGAAGGGCGCCGCAGCATTACCCGTGAAGAGGCCGGCATTCGCACCGTGAGCTGGCAATATGATCACAGCGCGATTGTCGGCGCTATTTTCCATGAACGACCTCATAACAATGTTGCTTATGAGATTTTCTATGAAACAGGCCCATTTGCCGTTCTGCCCATGCTCGACCTTGATGGCAGGCATCGATCGGCAATAGTCTGGTCGCAGGCGCGTGAAGATGCTCCGGCCTATTTGAAGCTCTCGGATCGCGCCTTTTGCGCAGAGCTGGAAAAAGCAATGGGAGGCAGCCTTGGCAGGGTCGAGATGGCGGCACCGCTGTCCACCTATCCGCTGGGCTTCCATCATGCTGCGCAGATCACTGACAAGCGTTTGGTGCTCGTCGGCGACAGTGCGCATGGTATCCACCCGATAGCCGGACAGGGGCTCAACCTCGGCCTGCGCGATGTTGCTGCCTTGACCGAAGTGCTTGTCGATGGCGCGCGGCTGGGGCTAGAACCCGGCGATGCGCAGCTATTGGAACGCTATGCCCGCTGGCGCAGCGTCGACACGCTGGCGGTGGCGATGGCGACTGACACGCTCAACCGCATCTATTCGGTGCCCGGCAAAACCGCCTCTGCTGTCAGGCGCTTCGGGATGAACCTGATCCAGAGCGCGCCGCCGGTCAAAGATTTCTTCATGGCCGAAGCACGCGGCGAGAGCGGCGATCTGCCGAAACTGTTGAAAGGATTGCCGGTTTGATGGGCGTGCGAAAGTTTCATGGTTTTGCAGGGTTTGCGATATTTGTGGCGGCAGCTTCAGGATGTGCTTCGGTGACTGTGGATCATGAACCTGCGATCTCAAACTTGGTTCAGGGCCTTTATTCCAGCGAGGCTTTTCGCGGCGCTCGTTTTGCCGGATCCGCCTGTTCTTCCTTTGAGTTCGCTGACCAGCTTTCCGGGCAGCTTCGCGATATACTGTGCCCCTATCTGGATATTCAGTTACGACTGGCGAAGGTCCGCACGACGGATGAAAAACTGATCAGGGAGGGGCCGGTTTTCGTTGGCAATTATGAGGGTGTAACAGGCTATGATGTCGCGGCTATTCGCATAGACGGGCCGACGGCGGAGGTGGAAATGAACCTGACCTATTCTGGCCCGGAAGGAAAAGGCGACTGGAAAGACAGGTTGATCCTTTTCCGCGAGCGCGGAGAATGGCAACTCGATGATGTTGTTTGGCAGATTTACCCTGAAAGTCCGGTCAGCCTGCGCGAGACGATTGTCGGCGACGAGCAGACGAAGAAAAATGCCCGCACATATCTCGTCGCCAAATAACGCCTGGCGAGGTTAGCCTTGCGTCACCGGCACCAGCCTGATCTCGACCCTGCGGTTGGCTGCGCGCCCTTCTTCGGTAGTATTTGAAGCTTTGGGCTGGCTTTCGCCGTAGCCCCTGGTTGCCATGCGGGCAGGATTGACCCCGCGGCTGCCAAGATAGTTTGCAACCGATTGCGCCCGGCGTTCGGAAAGACCCTGATTATAGGCATCGCTGCCCGTGCTGTCCGTATGGCCGAGAACATCGACATAGGTCTTCTCATACTGGGTGAGCGTCGCTGCGACCTGATCCAGCGTATTCTGGAAGGCTGGCTGTACGGTGGCATCATCGATCGCGAAGGTGAGTTCCGCTGGCATGTCGAGAACAAGATTATCGCCTTCCCTAACGACATTTACTCCGGTCCCCGCTGTTTGTTCGCGGAGCTTTTTCTCCTGCTGATCCATATAATAACCGACCCCGCCGCCGATGATAGCGCCAATACCGGCACCGAGAATCTTCTCGGTCCTGTCGTTCCTGCCGCCGATCAAATCGCCCAGCAGATAACCACCAAGCGCACCGCCCAGGCCCCCGATTGCCGCCTTTGAAACGCGTTTGTTCCCGGTCTCGGGATTGGTTACACAGCCAGCAAGCGAAACGGAGGCGATCAATGCGGCCGAAACCGCCAGTTTTGCAGATGTCATCTTCATTCTCCTGAACATACAGTCATCCGGGCCTGAACGGTTTCTTGCATGCGGTTTACTGTCGGCAGCCTGAATGGCGTGGTAAATTATTGCCAATAGGCTCGACTTTGTCCTAATGCTGGAAAAGTTCGATGAACCTGGACCCCTTCCCTTGGATAGAGGCAGCGATCATTTTGGCGCTGATCGCTCTGAATGGCCTGTTCGCCATGTCCGAACTGGCGATCGTTTCGGCGCGAACCGCCAAGCTGCAGGCCGAAGCGGACAAGGGCAGCAAGGGGGCACGGGTTGCGCTTGAACTGGCCGCAGACCCCGGCAAATTTTTATCCACGGTTCAAATCGGCATCACGCTCATAGGGATTATTGCCGGGGCCTATTCCGGAGCAAGCCTGGGCGGACCGGTTGGACAGCGGCTTGCGCTGCTGGGCGTCGAGCCCGCACTGGCGCAAACATTGGGGTTTGGGCTTGTTATCGGGGTTACGACCTATTTCTCGCTGGTGATTGGCGAGCTTGTACCCAAGCAGATTGCGCTGGTGGCACCTGAAAGGCTGGCCACGCTTATGGCACAGCCGATGTCGCTTCTGGCGAAGATCGCAGCGCCCTTCGTTTGGGTGCTCGATACATCGAGTGCACTGATTTTCCGGTTGATCGGGCTGAAACGGGATAGCCGACAGGCCTTATCCGCAGAAGAATTGAGGATGGTTTTCGCCGAAGCGACCCATGCAGGGCTCATTGAAGAACATGAACATAAGGTCATATCGGGTGTTGTCCGGTTGGCGGATCGGCCAGTGCGGGAGGTCATGACGCCGCGCACCGATGTAGACTGGCTGGCCGCAGATGCATCTGCTGAAGACATCAGTGAGATGCTGGTTGAGTCGCCACATACCCGCCTTCCGGTCGCCGAAGGCAGCATCGATGATATCATCGGTGTGGTACAGGCGCGCGACATCGTTGTTGCGCAGACTTCAGGCAACGGGCTCAATATCCGCAAATTGATGCGCAAGGCCGAAATTGTCCCGGATCAGCTTGATGCCATGGACGCGCTTGAGATATTGCGGCTTGCCGAGGTTCCAATGCTTTTGGTCCATGATGAATATGGACATTTTGAGGGGATCGTCACACCCAATGACCTACTTTCTGCAATTGCTGGTGAATTTGCGTCGGATCAGGAGCAGGGGAGCGCACCAAGTATCATCAACCTGGACGATGGTTCGATGTTGATTTCCGGCGCGATGTCGGCAGATTCTATGGCGGGAGAACTGGGAATTGCGCTGTCCGATGAACGCGATTATGCTACGGTCGCAGGGCACGCTTTGCATGTTCTGCGACACCTTCCCCGGGAAGGAGAGGCATTTGAAGATCAGGGCTGGCGGTTCGAGGTGATCGACATGGATGGCCGCAAGATCGACAAATTGCGCGTCCGGCGGAAGGCTGAGCCGGAATAATGGCGGCGGTGACATATCTCTGTCATGTCGACATGAGAAAAAGTAGGCTGCTCGTGCATTGGCATTTTGATTAACAGGAGTTGCTATATGGCCATATCCCGCCGTCAATTTGGAGCGACGATGCTGGGCTCGGCATTTGCCGGTCTTGCAGCGAGGGCATATGCGAATATTCCGGCTGCCAGCCGCAATGAGGTGCCTGGCTATGGCGATTTGATTGCCGACCCGAACAGGCTGCTCGATCTTCCGGAAGGATTCTCATATCGTGTGATCTCCCGGCTGGGTAATGTTATGGAAAATGGTATGGTCGTTCCGAATGCGGCTGACGGCATGGGCTCGATCGATATGGGCAACGGCAAGGTCGCATTGATTCGCAACCATGAACTGACACCGAGCCAGCTGCGCGGCGGGCCGTATCGTTCGCGACCTGGCGAGGGCTTCAAAGCCTACGACTATATGACCGAGAAGCCAAAAGCACCGCTCCCTGGCGGAACGACGACGCTGATCTATGATATGCAGAGCGGCAAGGTGGAACGCGAATTTTTGAGCCTCGCAGGCACCATTCGCAACTGCGCAGGCGGCATAACACCCTGGGGAAGCTGGCTTACCTGCGAAGAAAGCGTTGACAAGGCGGGCGACGGCGTAGGCAAAGACCACGGCTATATCTTCGAGGTGCCAGCGACGATGGGAGGAATGGCCGACCCGGTGCCCTTAAGGGCGATGGGGCGTTTCAACCATGAAGCGGCTTGCATTGATCCGCGCACTGGCATCGCCTATTTGACCGAGGATCGCAATGACAGCTTGTTCTATCGCTTTATTCCAAACGAAAAAGGCAAGCTTGCCAAAGGCGGAAAGCTGCAGGCACTGGCTCTGAAAGACATCAGCGACACAGGAAACAAAGATGCGGTCCAGATCAGGCTGAATGAGAAGCATCGTGCTAGCTGGATAACGCTCGATGATCCGGAATCGCCCAAGGATGATTTGCGTATTCGTGGAGCCAAGCTTGGCTGCACCAAATTTGTTCGCGGCGAGGGCATCTTCTGGGACGACAAGGACAAGGAGATATATTTCACAGCGACGAGCGGCGGTGCCAAGGGATATGGGCAGATATTCCGCTATACGCCGTCCAAGCACGAGGGCGGCCGAGGCAAGCAAGGCATGCTGGAGCTGTTTCTGGAATCACAAGATCCGGCGCTTTACAATCTGGGCGACAATATCGCAGTCATGCCCAATGGCCATCTGATGGTAAGCGAGGATCAATATACTCCAATCGTTGACAATCATCTGCGATGCGTCACGCCGGCTGGCGAGACTTATCGTTTCGCGCGCAGCGCAATCCAGACCGAATTTGCCGGTGCCTGTTTCTCGCCCGATGGATCGACGCTTTTTGTCAATCTGTATGCACCGACGACGACCTTTGCGATCACCGGGCCCTGGGATCGCGTGGTGAGCGGCTAGCAACTCCGTTTTGCCAAAGCAGCTTCGCTACAGCCGGAATTGCGCGCGAGAAAATTTTCGAAACTCTTGACTCTCAAAGTCATATTTTCAAACTGTGTAAAACGACTTTTGGGGGGATTCGTGAACAAGCTCGGCATTATTCTCATGGCTGGTTTGTGTTTCGGAGCGGCTGGGTGCACCAAAACCAAATATGCGGAATGCGGCAGCCCCGAGGCTAAGAAAGTCATAGACAAGCTTTTCAAGGAAGAACTTGAATATAGCGTCCAGAATGAGCTGGATTCGCAGAAACAGCTTGGGTCCTACGATTCGACTGAACTTGAAGATGCTGTTCAGCGCCTCAACATCTCCCTGGATGATGTCAGGACGTCGCGCGATGACCCCGATAGCGATCGCTATAGCTGCAGCGCAACGCTGAAACTCGATATTCCCGACCGGGTTGAAAAAGAAGCCAATGAAACGCGCGCAATGGCCGAAATGGTCAATGTGCGCAAGCTGGCCAACCGGTACAAGATGAAGCGCAAGGGGCAGAATTACACCACCGATTTCGATTATTTCATTCAACCGACCGATGATGGCAAGAAACTGGTCGCCGAACTGGATGACGATGCGCCGTCCATGAAGTTTCTGGGAGAAGTTCTCGCGTCCTATCTGCTGTCCGACGAAATTCGCGAAGAGAAGATTGCCCAGGATCAGGCCGAGGCTGCGGAGGAAAAAAAGAAGCGCGACAAGGAACGCGCCGAGCAGGAGCGCGAGAGGGAAGTCGATGAGGCGTTCAATGCCGAGGCGTCGGCCGATCTTGCGGCGGCAAAAGCGGACAGGAAGCTGGCATCCGACCGGATAGGCGCCGTGTGGCTGGCGATGCCAAAAGACATTCAGCAGCAGCTCGATGCCCGTCATTCGAGTTGGGTGCGAAGCATGAAGGCAAAATGCAAGCTCGAAGCAGCCGGGACGGATATACGCAAGGCAAAAAGGGAGGCGAAAGAACTGGATTGTCAGACCCGGCTTGTGCGCTCCTGCGCCAAAACGCTTGAACGAAACATCTCGCGCGGACGCTATAACAGCCAGGTCTATTATTGCCGCTTCAATCGCTGAGCATTTATCGACGCTATCCCAGTATTCCGAGCAGCAGAAGTATCAGGAAGAAAAGCGTCAGTATGATATTGATGCAGATCAGCAGCAGGAAGAGCCTTAGTAGAGCACCGGTCCGGCTGAGACCGTAGCTATTCTTCAGCTGTTTGTAGAGATGGATCGGCGAAATAATTCCCAAAGCCGCCCATGCCCAGTCTTGCCCAATCCGCGAAAACAGGGCGCAAACAAGAAAGAGCAGCGACATAAAGCTGAGTGAATAGGTTGCGAACACCGCGTGATCGTAGAAGCGGTAAGCGCGCAGACTGCCGCCGGCACCTGCCGTGACCAGCCAGACGAAGGGGAGCGAGAGCGGGATGAGCAGCCAGGCGAATTTATAGCCATTCGATTGCAGCTTGTAGAGCAGCAGTTTCGGTTCCTTATTGGCCTTTTGGGCTCCCATGATCAGCGCGTCGTCCAGCCATTTCCAGCCGGTCGCAAAGTCGTTGGAGGTTTGAATAACTTCGCCTGACGTTGTTGTTGTGGTCAGCGTCCCGGTTATTGGCCCGCCGCTGCTTTCCGCTTTGTTGTCAACTGCAGCGCCCTGGCCCAGCCCGGCGTCGGGATAGGGCAGCGGCTTCGCGCGTGCCATCGCTATGCTGTTGCTTTCGCGTTTGAGGCCGGCGAGGTCGGCTTCGGCCTTTTCCAGCGCGCTCCCTTCGAGCCTGCCGGTTGTCACATCTTCTTCCAGCCTGGCAATATCGGTTTCGTTCTTTTCCAGCTGTTCGTCGAGGCCGGACGACAGGCTCTCGCTCGTGCCGGAATCGAGGCCCGGTCCGCCGGTAAAACTGAAAATCGCGAACATCAGGAAAATCGAGAAAAGAAACAGGGCCATGGGTGAGATAAACCCGGCGCGCTCGCCGTGGATATAACGCCGCGTAAGCTGCCCCGGTTTGAAGGCCAGCATCGGCAGGGTGCGCCACAGCTTGCCGTCGAAATGCAGAACGCCATGCGCAATATCGTGCCAGATCGCCGCAAGGCTGCGGTGGATGTCCGCCTTTTGCCCGCAATTGCTGCAATAGGCTCCGGTCAGCGCCGCGCCGCAATTGAGGCAGACGGTGCCACCCTCTTTACCCTTGCCGCCGCCTTCGCGTTCCCTTTCTACTGCTGCACCCAGCAGCGCACCTTCCGCCGCGGTGCCCAGGGCCTCGACTTCGTCAGACATGCCTTGGCCGCCTCATTCGGATCATCCTGCCTCGAATTCTTCCGCCTCGGCCCACACGGCATGGGTGCCGCTCGACATCCGGTGCGGCAGCATGATCCGCGCGATCGGCCCCTGGGTGATGTCACGCGCATCGAGGATCACGCATTCGCTGCAGTCCTCGCGCATGTCGGTGACGAAGCTGACCAGATAGCCATCATCTTCTGCCGCGGCCCCTTTTCGCGGAATGAAGGGGCTTTCGCTGCCATAGCGCTCCTCGCCGAAATCATATTTCTGCGTCTCGCCGGTTTCCAGATCATGCTTTCTGAGTCCGGTAAAAAGGAACCAGCCGGGCTTGCCGACCACGTCATAGACATAGCGGTATTTGCGCCCCGCAACCTTCGGATTGATCGTGCCGAACTCGACATATTCATCGTCATACAGCACTTCTTCGCGCGTCTCGCCCGTCGCCATGTCGAAGCGCCAGCGCCTGAGATGCGTCTGCATCGAATGCAGGTCGATATTCGCCGCCATCTTGCGATATTCCGGCGCGATATTTTCATCCTCCAGCGGCGGCGGGTCGGGCTGGCCTTCGAAATAGGCATCCATCACAACCGTCTCGCCATCCTCATAGGCATTGACGAAATGCAGGATATAGGTCGGCTCGGCCTCGAACCATTTGATTTCGCTGCCGTCCGCCATGCGCGGAAGGATGCCGAAGCGCGATTTTTCATCGGGGTGATAGGTCGGCACATAGACCTTCTTGTCGATGACGGCCTGCGACATATACATCGGCAAATCGTTGAGGATCGCATAGCGCTCGGTAAAGGCCATGTCATGCGGCAGCCTCGGCCCCGGCAGGTCGATATCGGTGATATGCCTGAGCGCATTGTCCGGCCCGACCACGCCATACTGCATATAGGGCTTGCTCGTCGCATAGTTGAAGAAGAGCAGCTCGCCCGTATGCGGATCGAATTTGGGATGCGCGGAAATACCGTTCGCGGGCACCCAGCCCTCGATGCCCAGCGTCTCCAGCGTCGCGGGATTGAGCCGGTAACCTTCGCCGCATTGCCAATGCGTCGAAAGCACCTCGCCGGCATGCACCACGACATCGGTGGAGGAGGCATCCTTGATATGCCCCGTCATGCCGCAGCCCGGCGGTGAGGTCTCGTCCGCGCGGCCCATGCAGCCCAGCCAGAGCGGCCCGCCCGCCTCCTGCTCCGCGCCAAAAGCCTTGGTGCGCACGAAGCGGTTTTTATATTCCGCCTTGCCGCCCGAAATGCGCATCATATGCAGCATGCCGTCGCCATCGAAGGGATGATAGCGGCCGATGGAGGGATGCAACGGATTTTCGGTGTTGCGGATATAGACGCCGTCGATATCGGCAGGGATTTCGCCGATCACCTCCATATCGCGCGCATCGACCTCCTCATGCAGCGGCGTCCAGGGGCCATTGCGATAGGGATGGTCGTTGGGCGGCAGCGAGGCGGGAACAGGTTTGACGGCGATATTCATGGGGTGTGCCTCTTGGTGTCTGGTCGCTCTGAGTTTTCGCAGATGGAGCCTTGCTGTCAATCGGGGATGTAGAAGCGAGGCTTTAAGGGTGTAGGAAATAATCTTCCAAAGGCCTGTCTTGAGCGTGTCGAAAGGTAAGGAAGGTTAGGGTCGGTTTGCCGCAAAGACCAGAGATTGCTGGCGATACTGAAATGCAGAATCAACGCGAGAAAATATGGAGTCGTAAGAAGCACGAAACAGCGCGTTTCCGGCAAATGTCAAAGAGCCGTAATAGCGATACAAGCAGATTTACGGCGTGTAGGAAAATTGAATCGGGATCAATATGCTCATCGGAGCGAAGTGATAAAAGTATCAAGGGTTTGGAGAGATTCCCTAACGGCGGCAGGGTAGCTTTTGTGGAGTGCCGATGGCACTACAAGTTGAACACCGGCCTCCTGCATTTGTGCCATCTGGTTTTTGGACACTCCTTCCTGAAGAGTAAGCAGATAGAGTAGCGGTATTCTGTCACGATCAACTTCGTCACGAATTTGCCGCCAGCGATCTTTACAGGTTGTTTTTGCTGCAAGCATTGTAAGTTTGTTTGAAGGAAATGAGCTGTCATTGTAGGCTTCTAGTGATGGAAAAAGGAAATCGGGACGCTTGCCATCGATCTCGACATTCCATGCAAAATCCTGATCCTGCCGGAAGCCTTCTTCGGTCAAAATTTCGATCGTATGATATTCGAGCGATTTCCCCGACCGGCTCTTTCTGCTTTGCAAAACGGTATTGGCGAGACTTATGAAATCATCCATGTTCCCAAAACCGCCAGTGACCCTGTCCCGGTAAAATTCCTGTTCCACACTTCGGAACATCTCATATTCGCAGTCCCGGCGTCTGAGCAGCCTGGTATCAACATCCGTTGCGGTTGCGGGCCGAAGTTCAATCGTCTTCTGGACAATTTCCCTGCCGGTCGGAAATTTGACCAGCCAGTCATCAGGTATCTGCTCGCGTGTCAGCCAGCAGCTGCCGTGCGGGGCAACCTGAGCCGAAAACAAATCTCCCTGCAAGGCGGCCATTCCCGGACGCCAGATGACATACTCGCCGGGTTCAACAGGGCCCAGCCTTTCCTCGAACAGGTCGGATTGCACCTCATCGTCACAGACCCAGACATGACATTCAAAAGGAGCATCTTCATCCGGGCGATAATAGGCAAAAACAGCCAGCGCGCCGGTATTGTCTGGGTCAAGCAGCGCAGAGCCACCACCACTGAATCCCGTCAGGCGCGTTTCGTTTCGTGTTCCTCCATGCAGCTTGTTGTTGTACCAGACCGCACGGATATTCCGGTGCGAGAATTCCGATATGTGCGAGTCGATGTAGAGCTGGAAATGCACATCGGGGTTCTTTTGTTCTGGCCTGTTTAGGTCTGGTAATAGTTCGAAGAGAAATTCCCTCGGAATATATGGACCGGCCTGATGTCCGCCGCTGGCTAGCGTGTCATTGGCTGCAAGGCGCTTGGCATACCAGACGGCCCCTTGCCGTCCGAACATGTCTATCCAGTCTGCAAGATTAGCAAGCGCCAATGTCATTCCCCTTGATATCGAGACGATCTGAGTCGCCTGTCAGCCATTCGGAAATCTTCCCAACCCAGACGGCAGTTTCCAGCGATGTTTTTCCCTTTATTGCACATTCCCAAATATCAAGCACACGCCATCCATTATTGGCAAGTGCTGTCCTTGTATTCAGATCACGTTTTCTGTTGCCTTCAATTTTGTCTTTCCAGAATTCGGTTCTGGTTGCAGGCAACCTGAACAAATGACAGTCATGGCCGTGCCAGAAACAGCCATTCACGAAAATCACAGCATTGTATTTGGGCAGTTTGAGGTCGGGTTTGCCCGGTAAATCCCTAGCGTGAAGGGAATATCTGAATCCCAATCTGTGCAAGGCCTTCCTGACCTGCAACTCTGGTTTGGTATTCTTCCCGCCGATACCAGCCATCATGCGACTGCGGACTTCGGGAGAAACTACATCAGGCAACAGCCTTCTTTCCAGCTTTTGCTGTGCCTTTGATGTGCGTTTCCATGTGCTTTGCCACAGCCTTCACTGCGGGAACCACCACAGAATTACCAAACTGCTTGTAGGCTTGGGTGTCGGAAACCGGAATGGAAAAGTCACTTTTGCCTGGCTCGTCAAATCCCATGAGCCTGGCGCATTCACGCGGCGTCAGGCGGCGCGGCCTTTTACCTTCCTGCTGGATCAGGATTTCCGAGCCATCCTTGTAATATCTTGCAGACAAAGTTCTGGCCACATCATCTGGGCCGAATAGCCCGAAGCCGAAACCGTTGCCTTTTTCCCTATGCTTTGCCGCATAGCCTTGCAGATAGGTCCATAGTTTTTCAGAGAGCGTGTATTTCTCCAGAACATGGGCGATATTGCCGCCGGTATATCGCCTCTCCACTGCTTCATTGCCATCTTCCGGATGCAGGATAGTGGATAGCTTGGGACCGTCCAGTAAGTCCGGAATCTCAATGCCATCGAAGCTGAAATCCGTATCGTCACGGAAACCGGCAATAAAGATACGTTCCCTGTTCTGGGGAACCCAGCTTTTGCCATTTATGACTTTCCAGTCGATATGGTAGCCGAGCTCTTTTTCAAGAACGTCACGGATAACCCTGAAGGTGTGTCCCTTGTCATGGTTCACCAGATTCTTGACGTTCTCCAGCAGGAAAGCCTTGGGCCTGTGGTGTTTGATAACTTCAGCCACATTATAGAACAATGTTCCCTGGGCGTCGCAGGCAAAACCGTGTGGCCGATTCAGGGCGTTCTTCTTTGAAACACCTGCTATGGAAAATGGCTGGCAGGGGAAACCAGCCAGCAGCACATCATGTGCCGGTATGTCTTTCATCGCGACTTCACGGATGTCACCGGCAATTTCATGGTCGTCGAGCGGATTGTTTGCCCGGTAGGTCTCGCGCGCAAAACGGTCCCATTCACAGGTGAAGATGCATTTGCCGTTGATGGCTTCGAAACCCTTTCTCAGGCCCCCAATTCCGGCGAACAGGTCAATGAATGTGAAATCGTGATTTTCATTATCGGGAGAAGCTCTGTTCTTGCGAAGCTGCCTCAGCATTTCGAGAACGGGAGCCTTGGGGAAGCATTCGCCGTTTTCCCAGCGATAAATCTGGCGCTCGCTTTGCTGGAGTATCAGTGCCGCCTCGGCTTTGCTTAACCCGGCCTGTTTCCTCAGTCTTGAAAACTCGGACATTGCTGCTCTCCCTGGGTCATTTTCTGACTCCATGTCATAAATGCTCCGCTAGAACAAGAGTGGAACAAATGCAATCCGAAATTTCATACCGCCACAGCAAACTAAACCGGCACCATACGCCACAGCGAGCCTGTCTCGTTATGCTCCAGCACGATATAGACAAATCCGTCCGCGCCCATCGCGACATCGCGGATACGCCCGAAACCGGTGATCAGCTTTTCCTGCTCGACCTGCTTCCCATCCTCGATGCGGACGCGGTATAGCGTCGCCGCCTTCAGCGTGCCGACGAGCAGATCATTGTTCCAGCCGGGAAACTGCGTGCCCTCATGAAAGGTGAAGTTCGAAACGGCGGGCGCGGGCGTAAAATCGACGGCCGGCAAAATGGTATCCTCGATCGGGAAATCGAGGCCCAGATCCTTGCCGATCGCTACCTCTTCGCCATTATAGTCGAGACCGTTGGTGTAGAGCGGCCAGCCATAATTCTCGCCGCGCAGGATATGGTTGATCTCATCGCCGCCGCGCGGGCCCATCTCTGTATTCCAGATTTCGCCATTATCGGGATGCCCGTCGAGCCCCTGGCCCGTCCGGTGGCCATAGCTCCACACCGTGTGGATGGTGGACGTCTCCGCGCGCTTGTCTGCGGCGACCCAGAAGGGATTGTCTTCGGGCACGCTGCCATCATCGCGGACGCGGTGGACCTTGCCGAAGGGCGTATTCAGGTCATGCAGCTTGCCATAGGTGTTCTTGCCGCCGATCGAGATATAGAGATGGCCCTTGCGGTCGAAGGCCAGCCGTCCGGCCGCGACTGCATCCGGCACCGGCGTGTAATGGTCGGTGTGGACCGACCAGATGACCTCCTGATCCGTCCACTTGCCGTCCTTGATGCGCCCGCGGACAACCCGGACCATGGTTCCCGGCACGACCCAGCCGCACATCCAGTTGCAGCGGTCAGTGTGCGACAGATAGATCCAGCCATTCTCCGCATAGTCCGGATGCAGTTCGACATCGAGCACGGTGCCGAGATTGAACCAGGAGCCGCCGGCGCTGATGATCGTGTCCCACACTTCCGGCGTGCCGGTGATCAGCGGGCTTTGCTTGCCGTCCTGCCCGACGATCGACAGCCCCCGGACTTTCTCGGCAACCAGCACATTGCCATCGGGCATGGGCGCGAGCGAGTAGGGCCGGCTCTCCAGCAAGGCAACGCGTTCCAGCCTGAAATCATGATGCTGCGATGTGATGACCCGGCTTTCGCCCGGCTCCATGCCGTAGGAAGCGGATGTGGTCGGGAATTTCTGGCGATGCTCGCTGATGAACAGAGCGAGCGCCTTGATCCGCTGGGGTGACAGCTTCTCGTCCCAGCCGGTCATCGTCGTGCCGGGCACGCCCTTGGCAATGATGGCCATCATCTCCTCGACGCTATCGCCATGTTTGAGCTCCGCATCGACAAGCGCTGCGGCCTGATCCGTACCCTCCAGCGATTTGCCATGGCAGCTGGCACAATGTTCGTTCCAGGCCACCAGCGATACTTCGCGGCTGGCAGCGGTGGAGAAATACCAATAGCCGAATGCGCCGCCGACGAGCGCCACAACGAGCAGGCCGATCAGGATTTTATACCGCTTTTTCATGGTTTACCCCAACATACGCATAATGAAGCGGTCGAACATCCGGTCGGGCAGCCATTTCTTGAAAAAGATGGCGCGCTTTACGCCGACGCCTTCCGCATATCTGGTTTTCGGCTTCGGGGCTTTGATCGCTTTCAGGATCGTCTCTCCCATCAGGCTGGGCGGAGATGCAGTTCCTTTTTCGGTGCTCATATTGCGGAACCAATCAGCCATTTTCTGGGCGATTGCTCCATAGGGGCCGCTACCGGAATATTCGAGCAACGGATCAATGAAGCCGCCTGTGATCGGCGTGTCGATGGCACCGGGTTCGATAATCACGACATCAATGTCAAACTGTGCCGTCTCCGCCCGCAGACAATCGCTGAAGCCTTCCAGGGCGAATTTGCTGGCCACATACCAGGCGGCAAGCGGCACGTGAACCTTCCCTTCGCCAGATGAGACGTTGATAATCTTGCCCCAGCGCTGTTCACGCATGTGTGGTAGAACGAGTTGCGTCAAACGCGCTGGACCAAAGAAGTTTACGTCAAACTGGTAGCGCGCTTCACTGTTTGGAGCCTCTTCTACAGATCCATAAAGGGAAAGACCGGCATTGTTGACCAGTATATCGATCCCTCCGTGATCGCGCTTGATTTGCTCAACCACCATAATGAGGTCTTCGTCCTTGGTTACGTCCATTTTTACCGGAATACCGCCGAGTTTTTTTAGATCTTCCATCTTTTCAACTCGGCGCGCTGCAGCATAGACGATATAGCCGTCCTGTATCAAAGCTTCGGCGGTCGCTTTCCCGATACCGCTCGAAGCACCTGTAACGAGCGCGGTTTTCTTGATCACACGGTTGTCAGCCATTCCGGCAACTCCTTTCTTTGCAAGCGCCATAGTCTCAACCCGGAACTGGCCGGTGTTCGCTCTTGGCTCTCGATTTCGCGCTGTAACTGACGCGTCAATTCAGTTTGAACGGTTCCCCAATCAGACCTTCCGAAACATCCCAAAATCTGGCTGCGACAGAAGGATCTTGTGCGGAAGCATCGCGCTTTGCTGGTCCAACCTTACCGCGGAGTTCCTGAAAACCTTGCGGACCGTAAAAATCGCCTCCTTTCACATTCGCAGACAGCGCCGCATGGAGAGCAGGCTTTGCCGCCGATGCATTGTCATGGATGATGAAGGGAGCCAGAACCTTCATCGTATAATATTGCAAGCGCGACATGTCGTCGAACAGACCGCTGTCAGACCCCCCCGGATGAACGGAAAGCGACAGGATTTTCTTGCCAGCCGCCTGCAGCCGCCGGTTCAGTTCATCGCCGAACAGCAGGCAGGCCAGCTTCGACTGGCCATAGGCGGCGACCCCTTCCTGGTTCTCACAATGGATATCATCAAAATAGATTTTCGCGCCCTTGTGCGCCACACTGCTGAGGGAAACGATGCGGGACTCTGGTGTGTCCGGCATCAAATCCAGCAGTAGTGAAGTCAGCAACATATGTCCCAGATGGTTGGTCATCAGCTGCAGCTCATAGCCATTGCCTGCCTTGCGGCCGGAATAATCTAGCACGCCCGCATTGTTGATCAGCACATCCAAATGTTCGAACTGACTGCGAAACGCAGCGGCAAAATCTCGGACGGATGCGAAATCACTGAGGTCCAGAAGCAGCAGGGTGAATTGCCCGTCGGGCACGCGCAGTTGCATTTCCACCATGGCCGCCTCACCCTTGGCCTCGTTGCGGCAAGCCAGCACGGTGTGATAGCCCGCCTCGGCCATGCCGATGGCGGTTTCAAATCCGATACCATTGTTGGCGCCGGTTACGATTGCGATTTTCTGCTGAGTCATGTTTTTGTCTTTCCATTGGTTTTGAGCTGAAGGAATGAGCCGGCGAGCGCCAGGGCCTGCTCGGTGAATTTGTCGTCGGAAAAACGGGTCAGCTGCGTTTTCTGCACATGGGGATCAAATCTTGCGCGCAGCAAGGCGATCAGCAGATCGAGGACGTAGCCGCTGGCAAATTCCGGATCGGGATGGCCGATTTCTTCCCGCCGGGCAAGCAACAGCGCTTTCAACTGCTTGTTGGCGCGATGCTGCATTTTCGGAAAATGGTCGCCTAATGAAGGGTCGAGCCGGACGGCTTCCAGCGCGGCCGACTTGAAACCGGGCCGGGCCTTGTTGTTCAGGATGGAAAATTTGATGAATTCCTGCAGGATATCGGCGATAGTCGCGCCCTCCCAACGATCGCGATTCAACGCCTCCTTCATCGTCAGTTCGAATTCGCGCGTCATCCGGTCGAACAGGGCCAGGGCAATCGCCTTCTTGTCCCTGAAATGATGATAGAGCGAACCGATGGAACATTTTGCCTTCTTGGCGACATCGTTCACCGATGTGGCGTCATAGCCCTGTTCGAAGAACAGTGCTTCCGCCGCATCGAGCACGCGGTTCTGCGTTTTGTGCGCCCGGTCCTGCCGACCTTCGCGGCGCCAGTGCAGCTCGGATTGCCATAGGCTAGAGGTCATAATTACATCTTATCAAAAATAGAATAGGTATTCTGTTTATGCTGATCAGATGCTGTTGTCAATAAATAGAATGAAAATTCTGTTTTTGGCGAAACGCCGCCCGGGGCATGCTGCTCTTGACACCCTACGCAGCCCCCGCTAGACGCGCGCCTTCCGTGATCTCGGCGAACTTTCGAGTCTGCCCGAGCCCACGGGAAACTACATAGCGCACATTGTGTATCGCTTTGGGTGGATCAAAGGCTGAGCCTCCGCCGCGCCCGCTTTCGGGAACAGGGCTTTATACAAAGTAACCTAAACACTAAACCAAGGTGAAGCCCATGCCAACGATTAACCAGCTGGTCCGCAAGGGCCGGACTCCGCAGAAGACCAAGTCGAAGGTCCCTGCAATGGAGCAGAACCCTCAAAAACGCGGCGTTTGCACCCGTGTTTACACAACGACCCCGAAGAAGCCGAACTCTGCGCTGCGTAAAGTGGCCAAGGTTCGCCTGACCAATTCGCGTGAGGTCATTTCCTATATTCCCGGCGAGGGCCACAATCTTCAGGAGCACTCGGTTGTCCTGATCCGTGGTGGCCGTGTCCGCGATCTTCCTGGCGTTCGCTATCACGTCCTTCGCGGCGTGCTTGATACGCAGGGCGTCAAGGACCGCAAGCAATCGCGCTCCAAATATGGCGCGAAAAAGCCCAAATAATTGAGACGGGGAGAATAGAGAAATGTCACGTCGTCGTCGTCCAGAGAAACGCATCGTCCTTCCCGATCCGAAGTTCGGTGACGTTGTCCTGTCGAAATTCATGAACAACCTGATGCTTGACGGGAAGAAATCCGTCGCGGAGCGTATCGTCTATGGCGCGCTCGATACTGTCGAGGCAAAAGCCAAGAAGGACCCGATGCAGCTCTTCCACGAAGCGCTCAACAATGTGAAGCCGGGCGTCGAGGTCCGCAGCCGCCGTGTTGGCGGTGCAACCTATCAGGTGCCTTGCGAGGTGCGCCCCGAGCGCGCGCAGGCGCTTGCCATCCGCTGGGTTATCGGTGCAGCACGCGCCCGCAGCGAAACCACGATGGCCGCGCGGCTGTCGGGCGAGCTGATGGATGCAGCGAACAATCGCGGCAATGCCGTCAAGAAACGTGAGGATACGCACAAGATGGCGGAAGCCAACCGCGCCTTCGCGCACTACCGCTGGTAGAGGCACCCCTCCCCGCAGGCGGGGAGGGCAGGGAGACTTGGAATTTGCCGCAGGCAGTTCCTAGTCGCAGCGGGAGGGGCATTGCCCTCTCCAACTCCGGCTAGGCAGGCAAGCTGCCGAGCCTTCATATCCTCTCCCGCAGGCGGGAGAGGAATTCGAATTAGGGGGCTGGCATTCACTGCCCCCCTCAACTATAGGGCGGCGCATTATCCGCCCCACGCACTGGAGTAACGATCATGGCCCGCAGCCATCAACTCGAAAAATACCGTAATATCGGCATTATGGCGCATATCGACGCCGGCAAGACCACGACCACCGAGCGTATCCTTTACTATACCGGCAAGAGCTACAAGATCGGTGAAGTGCATGACGGTGCGGCCACCATGGACTGGATGGAGCAGGAGCAGGAGCGCGGCATCACGATCACCTCGGCTGCGACGACATGCTTCTGGACGTCCGAAGACGGCAAGGGCGAAGAGCACCGGATCAACATTATCGACACACCGGGGCACGTCGACTTTACGATCGAGGTCGAGCGCAGCTTGCGCGTGCTCGACGGCGCGGTTGCCTGTTTCGATGGCGTTGCGGGCGTGGAACCGCAATCCGAAACCGTGTGGCGTCAGGCGGACAAATACAAGGTGCCGCGGATGTGCTTTATCAACAAGCTTGACCGCACCGGTGCGGATTTCAAATTTTGCGTACAGTCGATCATCGATCGCTTGGGAGCAACGCCGGCTGTGCTTTATCTGCCGATCGGTATAGAGAGCGACCTCAAGGGCCTCGTCGACCTCGTCAATATGCGCGGTATTGTCTGGCAGAATGAGGATTTGGGCGCGAAATTCGACTATATCGATATTCCCGAAGATATGGCGGCCGAAGTTGCCGAATATCGCGAGAAGCTTGTCGAGCTTGCCGTCGAGCAGGACGATGACGTTATGGAAGCCTATCTGGAGGGCAACGAGCCCGATGCTGCGACGCTCAAAGGGCTGATCCGCAAGGGCACGCTCAATCACAGCTTCGTTCCGGTCTGCTGCGGCAGCGCCTTCAAGAATAAAGGCGTGCAGCCGCTGCTCGACGCGGTTGTGGATTATCTGCCCAGCCCGCTCGACGTTCCGGCGATCGAAGGTGTGAAGATGGATGGCGAAACGCCTGACTCGCGGCCGTCAAGCGACGACGAGCCTTTCGCGGCGCTGGCCTTCAAGGTGATGAATGACCCGTTTGTGGGTTCGCTCACCTTTGCCCGCATCTATTCGGGCAAGCTGACCAAGGGTTCGGTGCAGAATTCGGTCAAGGACAAGAAAGAGAAGATCGGCCGTATTCTGGAGATGCATTCCAATGACCGCAAGGACATTGACGAGGCGCTGGCTGGCGATATCGTTGCCATTGCCGGCCTGAAGGCAACCACCACCGGCGATACGCTGTGCGATCCGGCCAATCCAATTATCCTGGAGAGAATGGAATTCCCCGATCCTGTTATCGAGCTGTCGGTCGAACCCAAGACGAAAGCCGACCAGGAGAAGATGGGCGTGGCGCTCAATCGCCTTGCAGCGGAGGATCCGTCCTTCCGTGTGACGACCGATCATGAGAGTGGGCAGACGATCATCAAGGGTATGGGCGAACTACACCTCGACATTCTGGTTGACCGGATGAAGCGTGAATTCAAGGTCGAAGCCAATGTCGGTGCGCCGCAGGTGGCTTACCGCGAATATCTCAGCCGGCCTGTCGATGTCGACTACACCCACAAGAAACAGTCGGGTGGTTCGGGTCAGTTTGGCCGCGTAAAGGTCACCGTGACGCCGGGCGAGCGCGGCAGTGGAATAATCTTCCACGACGAGATCAAGGGCGGCAACATTCCTAAGGAATATATCCCGTCGGTCGAGAAAGGCATGCGCGAGACTGCCGAGGGTGGAGCGCTTATCGGCTTTCCGATCATCGATTTCGAGATCCGCCTGACCGATGGTGCCTATCACGATGTCGACTCTTCGGCGCTGGCATTCGAGATTGCTGGCCGCGCAGCGATGCGTGAGGTTGCCGACAAGGCAGGCATTACACTCCTTGAACCCATGATGAAGGTTGAAGTGGTAACGCCGGAAGATTATCTGGGCGACGTCATTGGCGACATGAATAGCCGCCGCGGCCAGATTCAGGGTACCGATGCCCGGGGCAATGCCCAGGTTGTCGATGCGCTGGTCCCACTGGCCAACATGTTCGGCTATGTGAATGAGCTAAGATCCTTCACCCAGGGCCGCGCGCAATACAGCATGCAATTCTCGCATTATGACGAGGTGCCTGCAAATGTTGCTGCGGAAGTGAAAGAGAAGCTGGCCTAAGGCGAAAATTTTCGCTAAGGGCGCACACAATTCGTTCCTGGAGCCGACTCACCACCGGCGGAACGGGTTTCCATATAGGTGTTGACAATAGGGTTCAGCCTCGCCATGGGCGCGCGGTCTGTTCCGTCAGTAATGATAGACTTTGGAACCAAAGGTAGGAAAAAATGGCAAAAGAAAAGTTTGAGCGTAACAAGCCGCACGTCAATGTCGGCACCATTGGTCACGTTGACCATGGCAAGACGACGCTGACCGCTGCGATTACCAAAGTGCTGGCCGAATCCGGCGGCGGTGAAGCCGTTGACTTCGCCAATATCGACAAGGCTCCCGAAGAGCGCGAGCGCGGTATCACCATTTCGACGGCTCACGTCGAATATGAAACCGAGAACCGCCACTATGCGCATGTCGACTGCCCGGGCCACGCCGACTATGTGAAGAACATGATCACCGGTGCCGCGCAGATGGACGGCGCTATCCTCGTGGTGAACGCTGCAGACGGCCCAATGCCGCAGACGAAAGAGCACATCCTGCTTGCCCGTCAGGTTGGCGTGCCGGCCATGGTGGTTTTCATGAACAAGGTCGACCAGGTTGACGACGAAGAAATTCTCGAACTCGTTGAAATGGAAATTCGCGAACTGTTGAGCGAGTATGATTTCCCGGGCGACGATATTCCGATCATCAAGGGTTCGGCGCTTGCCGCACTGGAAGGCCGTGACGACGCGATCGGCAAAGAGAAAATTCTCGAGCTGATGAAGGCTGTCGACGAGTATATCCCGCAGCCCGACCGTCCGATCGATCAGGACTTCCTGATGCCGGTCGAGGATGTGTTCTCGATTTCGGGCCGTGGTACAGTTGTGACCGGCCGCGTCGAAACCGGTGTGATCAATGTTGGCGACGAAGTTGAAATCGTCGGCATCAAGGACACCACCAAGACGACCGTCACCGGCGTTGAAATGTTCCGCAAGCTGCTTGATCGCGGTGAAGCTGGCGACAATATCGGCGCGCTGATCCGCGGTATCGACCGCGACGCCGTCGAGCGCGGGCAGGTTCTCTGCAAGCCCGGTTCGGTTACGCCGCACACCGAATTCAGCGCTGAGGTATATGTGCTGTCGAAAGACGAAGGTGGCCGTCACACGCCATTCTTTGCGAATTATCGTCCGCAATTCTACTTCCGCACCACCGACGTTACCGGTGAAGTTATCTTGCCCGACGGCACCGAAATGGTGATGCCTGGCGATAACGTGACCATCAACGTTAAGCTGATCGCTCCGATCGCCATGGACCAGGGTCTCCGCTTCGCCATCCGCGAAGGCGGCCGCACCGTCGGTTCGGGGGTTGTCGGAACGATTACAAAGTAATATAGGCCGCTCACCCGCCGGGAAGTTGATTCGCGGCGGGTTCGGTTTTTGAACAGTATCAAAAGCAGCTGTCCCGGCTTTCCTGAAGGGGTTTTGTCGGGCTGGCTGTTTTTTTGGCTCTTTGACATCGGTAACTGGAATAATTGGGAAAACCCATGGAAACGCAGAATATTCGCATTCGCCTTAAGGCATTTGACCATCGCGTCCTTGACCAGGCGACCGGAGATATTGCGGACACCGCCCGCCGCACAGGCGCGCTTATCCGTGGTCCCATTCCATTGCCGACCCGTATCGAGAAATTCACCGTCAATCGCGGCCCGCATATCGACAAAAAGTCGCGCGAGCAGTTTGAGGTGCGCACTTACAAGCGTGTTCTCGATATCGTTCAACCGACGCCGCAGACCGTCGATGCGCTTATGAAGCTCGATCTGGCTGCTGGCGTGAATGTTGAGATCAAGCTCGCTTAAGCGAGCGCAGCCCCGGACGTGATCCGGGGTCTTTATCGTCGGGGCTTTGTCTCCCCAGATTCCGGCTTTCGCTGGAATGACGAGCAAGATCATAGGGGTCCCCGCTTTCGCGAGGACTGCGAAACGAAAAGCTGAATGCTCTCGTTTCTTGGAATACCGCCGGTCGTTACCGGGCTGCGTTCCCCGTCTCGCCTGAGCTTCCTTATCTGGAGGCAATGGCATCTGGCCCGGACGGGGCATGCATAAAATTTGGGCTAGATGGGTTCCCACCGAAATGCCATTTCGGCGGGGTCCCTCCAAGCATGCGGGATGGGCCCGTGTGCCTCTGTATAAGGAGCATGGATCATGCGCACTGGCGTGATCGCTAAAAAGATGGGAATGATGCGCCTCTTCAACGAGGATGGCCGTCACGTACCTGTCACCGTACTGGCGCTGGAAGGCTGCCAGGTGGTCGGGCATCGCACCGCCGACAAGGATGGCTATGTCGCTCTCCGTCTCGGCGCAGGTGTTCGCAAGGCGAAAAATATCAACAAGCCGCAGCGCGAGGAATTCGCCAAGGCTTCTGTGGAACCAAAGGCCCGCGTTGCCGAATTCCGCGTCGATAATGAAGAAGGTCTCCTCCCGGTTGGCGCAGCGATTGCTGCCGATCATTTTGTGGATGGCCAGCTAGTCGACATTACCGGTCATACCCAGGGTAAGGGCTTTGCCGGTGCGATGAAGCGCTGGAACTTTGGTGGTCTGCGTGCCTCGCATGGTGTGTCGATTTCTCACCGTTCGCATGGTTCAACCGGTCAGCGCCAGGACCCCGGCAAGGTGTTCAAAAACAAGAAGATGGCCGGCCACATGGGTGATCGCCAGCGCACGCAGCAGAATCTGGAGGTCGTCCGCACCGATGTTGATCGCGGCCTGATCTTTGTGAAGGGTTCTGTTCCCGGCGCGAAGAATGGCTGGCTGCTGGTTCGCGATGCGGTGAAGGTGCCGGCCCCTGAAGGCGCGCCCTTCCCGGGTTCTCTGAAGGCAGACAATGATACGCCAGCGGAAGAAGAGCCGGTGGTCGCAACCGATACAGAAGGTGCGATGGCCGCTGCGCCGGAGGCTCCAGCTGACGAGAAGCCTGCAGAAGACGTAAAGGCAGCTGACGAAGCAAAGCCGGCTGAGGAAGACGCCAAGGCAGAGGAAAAGCCAGCGTCAGATACAGCTCCTGCTGCTGAGGAAAAGCCGGCGGAAGAGGCGAAAGCTGACGATAACGCTAGCGGCGACGAAAAGCCGGCGGAAGAAGCGAAAGCCGAACCAGCCGATGAAGAAAAACCATCGGATGAGGCCAATGCCGAATCCGGCAAAGATGAAAAGAAGGAGGGCTAGGCCATGAAGCTGAAGGTTCAGACCCTCGATGCGAAGGCCAAGGGCGATATTACGCTGGCAGATGACGTGTTCGGCCTCGAGCCGCGCGAAGACATTTTGCACCGCGTTGTCACCTGGCAGCGCGAAAAGGCGCGTGCGACTGCACGTCCGACGCGCGAGCGCGGTGATGTGGCGCGCACCGGCAAGAAGTTCGGCCGCCAGAAAGGTGGCGGCACCGCCCGTCACGGCAACCGCCGTGCACCGATCTTCGTCGGCGGCGGCAAGGCCCATGGTGCCCGCCTTCGCGACTTCAACCCGTCGCTCAATAAAAAGATCCGCTCGCTCGGCCTGAAAATGGCGCTGTCGAGCAAGGCCAAGGATGGCAGCCTCATCGTGCTCGACAATCTCGACATGAAGGATGCCAAGACCAAGGCGCTGACCGGCAATCTCACCAAGCTTGGCTTTGGCAAGAGCGCACTCGTCATCGATGGCGAGGCGGTCAATGACAATTTCCGCAAGGCTTCGGCGAATATCGTCGGCGTGAATGTGCTGCCCGCTGGCGGTGCCAACGTCTACGACATTCTGAAGCATGAAACGCTGGTTCTGACCCGCGCCGCGGTCGAAAAGCTGGAGGCACGTTTCGCCCTCCCGGGAGGGGCTAAATAATGGCTAAGAAGAAAGAGGGCGTAGACATCCGTCACTATGACGTGATCGTGGCTCCGCACATCACCGAAAAATCGACATTGCTGTCTGAAAACAACGCCGTTGTTTTCAAGGTCGCTGGCGATGCAACCAAACCTGAAATCAAGGCGGCGGTCGAAGCGCTGTTCGACGTGAAGGTCGAGGGCGTCAACACGATGGTGCAAAAGGGCAAGGTCAAGCGCTGGCGGGGCAAGCCCTACAAGCGCAATGACGTGAAGAAGGCCGTTGTGAAGCTGGCGGAAGGCCAGATGATCGACGTGACCACGGGAGTATAACAGGCAATGGCACTCAAGAGCTATAAACCAACCAGCCCGGCGCGTCGCGGCCTCGTGCTCGTCGACAAGTCGGCGCTGTACAAAGGCAAGCCGGTCAAATCGCTGACCGAAGGCAAGCGCAAGACCGGTGGCCGTAACAACAAGGGCCATGTCACATCGCGCGGCATCGGCGGCGGTCACAAACAGAAATATCGCAAGATCGATTTCAAGCGCCGCAAGTGGGACGTCGAGGCCACGGTCGAGCGGATCGAATATGATCCAAACCGTACGGCCTTCATCGCGCTGATCAAATATAGCGATGGCGAGCAGGCCTATATCATCGCGCCGCAGCGTCTCGCCGTTGGCGATACCGTCGTTGCCGGCGAAAAGGTCGATGTGAAGCCGGGCAATGCGATGCTCCTGTCGCAGATGCCGGTTGGCACCATCTGCCACAATATCGAGATGAAGCCGGGCAAAGGCGGGCAGATCGCACGCAGCGCAGGCACTTATGTGCAGCTGGTCGGCCGCGATGGCGGTAAGGTTATCGTCCGCCTGAATTCGGGTGAGCAGCGCTATATTCTCGGTTCCTGCATGGGCACTGTGGGTGCGGTTTCGAACCCCGACAATGCCAACACCACGCTGGCCAAGGCTGGCCGCAATCGCTGGCGCGGCAAGAAGCCGCTGACCCGCGGCGTTGCTAAGAACCCGGTCGATCACCCGCATGGCGGCGGTGAAGGCCGGACCTCGGGTGGCCGTCACCCGGTGACGCCCTGGGGCAAGCCGACCAAGGGTGCGCGCACCCGCAAGAACAAGACGACGGACCGGATGATCATTCGTTCACGTCATGCGAAGAAGAAGAGGTAAGTCATGGCTCGTTCCGTCTGGAAAGGTCCTTTTGTTGACCTGTATCTTTTGAAGAAAGCCGAGACCGCGCAGGAAGAAGGCTCGCACGCACCGATCAAGACATGGTCGCGCCGCTCGACCATCCTGCCGCAATTCGTTGGTCTGACTTTCAATGTTTACAACGGCCAGAAATTCATTCCCGTTTCGGTTAGCGAGGAAATGGTCGGCCAGAAGCTCGGCGAATTCGCGCCGACCCGGACCTATTGGGGTCACGGCGCAGACAAGAAGGGCAAACGCTAATGGGTAAGATGAAATCTCCCCGCCGCGTGGGCGACAATGAAGCTCTGGCTGTCGGCAACCAGATCCGCGGCAGCGCGCAGAAGCTGAATCTCGTTGCCGGCCTGATCCGCGGGAAAAAGGTCGAGGATGCGATGAACATCCTGTCCTTCTCGAAGAAAGCGATGGCGCTCGATGCGAAGAAGGTTCTCGCATCGGCAATCGCCAATGCGGAAAACAATCACAATCTGGATGTGGATTCGCTGGTGGTCGCAGAAGCCAGTGTCGGCAAGCGCATGACGATGAAGCGCTTCAAGGCGCGTGCGCGCGGCCGTTCCGCCCAGATTTTGAAACCATTCAGCCGTCTGCGCATTGTCGTGCGCGAGCAGGAGGAAGAATAATGGGTCAGAAGAGCAACCCGATAGGGCTTCGCCTGCAGATCAACAGGACGTGGGACAGCCGCTGGTTCGCGGAAGGCCATGATTATGGCCAGATGCTGCTGGAGGATATCAAGATCCGCAAATACATCATGAAGAACCTGCCGCAGGCAGCGATCTCCAAGGTGGTTATCGAGCGTCCGGCGAAAATCTGCCGCGTTTCGATCTATGCCGCCCGCCCCGGTGTTATCATCGGCAAGAAGGGCGCGGATATCGAGAAGCTGAAAAAGAAGATCGGCGAATTCACCGAAGCGGAAGTGTCGCTCAATATCGTCGAAATCCGCAAGCCGGAGGTCGATGCAAAGCTTGTAGCGCAGGGCGTGGCCGATCAGCTGATCCGCCGGATCGCTTTCCGCCGCGCAATGAAGCGCGCCGTGCAATCGGCGTTGCGGCTGGGTGCGGAAGGCATCAAGATCACCTGTGGCGGCCGGCTCGGCGGCGCAGAAATCGCGCGCGTCGAATGGTACCGCGAAGGCCGCGTTCCGCTGCATACGCTGCGCGCCAATGTCGACTATGCCGAGGCCGAGGCGCTGACTGCCTATGGCATTATCGGCATAAAATGCTGGATATTCAAAGGCGAAATCCTGGGTCACGACCCGATGGCAACCGACCGGCTGATGATGGAGGCGCAGACCTCCGGTGTTCGCCCGGCATCGGATCGCCGATAAAGGAAATAGGGTAAAGAGCCATGTTGCAACCAAAGAAAACCAAATACCGCAAGGCGTTCAAGGGGCGCATCCGCGGCAATGCCAAGGGCGGTACGGAGCTGAATTTCGGTTCCTATGGCCTCAAGGCGCTTGAGCCCGAGCGCATCACCGCGCGTCAGATTGAGGCTGCGCGCCGTGCAATCACGCGCCATATCAAGCGTCAGGGCCGTCTGTGGATCCGTATCTTCCCCGATGTGCCGGTTTCGAAAAAGCCTGCCGAAGTCCGTCAGGGTAAGGGCAAGGGTTCGGTCGAATATTGGGCGTGCAAGGTAAAGCCCGGCCGTATCATGTTCGAACTGGACGGCGTTCCCGGCCCCGTGGCGGCTGTGGCATTTCAGCGCGCAGCGATGAAGCTGCCCATCAAGACCAAGGTTGTCGGCCGCTTGGGCGACACCTCTCACCTGGGAGCGAAATGATGGCCAAGACAGCAGATCTGCGCGTCAAGACCGACGATGAGCTTTCCACCCAGCTTTCTGAGCTGAAGCGAGAAGCGTTCAACTTGCGCTTTCAGTCGGCCACCGGTCAGCTGGAAAAACCGGCACGCATCCGCGAAGTGCGCCGCGACATTGCGCGTATCAAAACCCTCATCGGCGAACGCGCGGCAGCGGCAAAAACAGCCGAAAAGACAGGAGTATAAGCGATGCCGAAACGTATTCTGACAGGCACGGTTGTTTCCGACAAGGGCGACAAAACCATCGTCGTTCGCGTCGAGCGCAAGGTGAAGCATCCGCTTTACGGAAAGATCATTCGCCGTTCGAAGAAATATCACGCCCATGACGAGGGCAATGAGTTCAAGGAAGGCGAGGTCGTCCGCATCGAAGAGACCAAACCGATTTCGAAGAACAAGACCTGGAAGGCAATGGACCGCGTAGACACACCGGCCAAGCCGAAAAAGGCCGCTCCGGCGAAGAAGGCGGAGAAGACCGAAGAGGAAGCCAAGCCTGAAGCGGCCTGAACGAGATAGAGTTGGGAACTACCGGAAGCATATTCCGGCAAGCCAGATGAAAGGAAATGCATCATGATTCAGATGCAGTCAAATTTGGAAGTCGCCGACAATAGCGGTGCAAAACGCGTCCAGTGCATCAAGGTACTGGGCGGATCGAAGCGCCGTTTTGCTAGCGTGGGCGATGTCATCGTCGTTTCGGTGAAAGAAGCTGCGCCGCGCGGCAAGGTGAAGAAGGGCGATGTGCACAAGGCCGTCATCGTTCGCACCCGCAAGGATGTTCGCCGCGCAGATGGCAGCGTCATCCGCTTCGACAGCAACGCGGCAGTGCTGATCAACAATGCTGCCGAGCCGATCGGCACGCGTATTTTTGGCCCCGTGGTTCGCGAGCTGCGCGCCAAGAAGCATATGAAAATCATCAGCCTTGCACCGGAGGTGCTGTAGTCATGGGTATGGCAAAGATCAAAAAGGGCGACCGCGTCGTCGTGCTCGCCGGTAAGGACAAGGGCAAGACCGGTGAGGTAACTGCCGTGATGCCGAAGGACAGCAAGGTTGTTGTCTCGGGCATCAATGTTGCCGTGCGTCACCGCAAGCCGACGCAGGCCGATCCGCAGGGCGGAATGGACCGGTTCGAGGCACCGATGCATATTTCCAACGTCGCGGTTGCCGATCCGAAGGATGGCAAGGCAACCCGCGTCCGTATCGAAACCGACAAGGACGGCAAAAAACAGCGCATTGCCGTGAAATCCGGGGAGAAGATCAGTGGCTGACAAATATACGCCGCGCATGAAGACCCGCTATGACGAGCAGATTGCCAAGGCGATGACCGAGAAATTCGGCTACAAAAACGCGCTTGCGGTTCCCAAGATCGAGAAGATCACGCTCAACATGGGTGTGGGCGAAGGCTCGCAGGACAAGAAGAAGGTCGCAACCGCGCTGGAAGAGATGCAGTTGATTGCCGGCCAGAAGCCGGTCATCACCCGCGCGAAGAAATCGATCGCCAGCTTCAAGCTGCGCGAAGGCATGCCGATTGGCGTGAAAGTGACCTTGCGGTCGCACCAGATGTATGAATTTCTTGATCGTCTGGTGACCATCGCAATGCCGCGCATTCGCGACTTTCGCGGCCTCAACCCGAAAAGCTTCGATGGCCGTGGCAATTTCGCCATGGGCCTGAAAGAGCAGATCGTGTTTCCCGAGATCAGCTATGACGCCATCGATGTGGTGCGCGGCATGGATGTGATCGTAACCACCACCGCGAAGACGGATGAAGAGGCCCGCGAGTTGCTGCGCCTGTTCGGTTTCCCCTTCCCGGCGGAGCAGCAAGAGGAAAAGGAAGCGGCCTGATCGGGGCGGCTTCTCCCCTTTGAAAGAAAGGACGAGAACTTAAGTCATGGCGAAACTGAGTTCCATAAACAAGAATGAAAAGCGCAAGCGGCTGGTCAAGAAATATGCCGGCCAATATGCGAAATATAAGGCAATGGCGAAGGATCAGTCGCTCGACGAGAGCGAGCGCATGATTGCCCGCCTGAAAATGGCCGAAATCCCGCGCAACGGCAATCCCACGCGCGTTCGCAACCGCTGCGAGACGACGGGTCGTCCGCGCGGTTATTACCGCAAATTCCGTTTGTGCCGCATCGAGCTGCGCGATCTTGCCAACAAAGGCCTGATCCCCGGCGTCACAAAATCGAGCTGGTAAGGATTTAAGATTATGGCAATGACTGATCCTTTGGGTGATATGCTCACCCGCATTCGCAACGGCCAGCGGGCCAAGAAAGACAGCGTCGTTTCGCCGTCCTCGAAGCTTCGTGCACGCGTTCTTGACGTGCTTCAGCGCGAAGGTTTTATCCGCGGCTACAGCGAAGAAAATATCGGCAACCGCAGCCAGCATAAAGGACTGCGTATCGAGCTGAAATATTTCGAGGGCGAACCGGCCATCCGCCATGTTGCCCGTGTATCCAAGCCTGGCCGCCGGGTCTATTCGGGCTCGCAAGAGCTTCCGGTTGTCCGCAACGGGCTGGGCATCACCATCGTCTCAACGCCGCGCGGCGTGCTTTCCGACGCGGAAGCACGCGAAAGCAATGTTGGCGGCGAAATCCTCGCGGAGGTGTTCTAATCATGTCACGTATCGGGAAAAAACCGGTTGCGCTGCCCGATGGCGTAACCGCCAATATCGCGGAAGGCGTGCTGTCGGTTAAGGGACCGAAAGGCGAACTTTCACTGCAGATGGCAGAGGAAGTCACCTTCGAGCTTGGCGAGGGCCAGGTGAAGGTCGACCCTGTCAACGATAGCAAGAAGGCGCGTTCCTATTGGGGCATGCAGCGTACTCTGGTGCAGAATCTGGTCGACGGTGTGACCGAGGGCTTTTCGAAAACCCTCGAGATCAGCGGCGTTGGCTTTCGCGCGCAGGTGCAGGGCAAGACGCTGAAATTGCAGCTTGGCTTTAGCCATGATGTCGATTTCGCGATCCCCGAAGGCATCGATATCAAGACGCCCGATCAGACAACGGTCGAAATTTCGGGCATCGACAAACAGAAGGTAGGGCAGGTTGCTGCCGAAATCCGCCGCTGGAGAAAGCCGGAGCCTTACAAGGGCAAGGGCATCAAATATCGCGGCGAATATGTCTTCCGCAAGGAAGGGAAGAAGAAATAAGCCATGGCGAAACTATCTCTCTTTGAACGGCGCCGCCTGCGGGTCCGCAGCAGGCTGCGCAAAAGCAAAAGCAACCTGCCGCGCCTGTCCGTGCATCGCACCGGCAAGCATATTTATGCGCAGGTTATCGACGATACCAAAGGCACCACGGTGGCTTCTGCGTCGACCAATGACAAGGGCGTCAAGGTCAAGCATGGCGGCAATGTCGCTGCCGCTTCCGAAGTCGGAAAGCGTGTTGCCGAGGCGGCCAAGAAGGCCGGCGTCAAGAATGTCGTATTTGATCGCGGCGGGTTCCTTTTTCATGGCCGCGTCAAGGCGCTGGCCGATGCAGCTCGCGAAGGCGGATTGGAGTTTTGATGATGGCTGACGAAAAGAAAACAGAAGAAGCCGTGGCCGAGAATAAGGAAGCTGCCCCAGCAGCAGAAGCGAAGAAGCCGGCTGAGGCCGCTCCCGCAGCGGAAGCGAAACCGGCTGAAGTCGCTCCCGCAGCGGAAGCAGCGCCAGCGGCCGAGCAGCCCCGGAAACGCGAAGGACGCGGCGGACGCGGCGGCCGTGATGGTGGGCGCGGGCGGGGTCGTGGACGCCGTGATCGGGGTCAGCAGCAGGAAGAAGGCGATGAGCTGATCGAGAAGCTGGTGCATATCAACCGCGTTTCCAAAACGGTCAAAGGCGGCAAGCGCTTCGGTTTTGCCGCATTGGTCGTTGTCGGCGATGGTCAGGGCCGTGCAGGCTTTGGTCACGGCAAGGCGCGCGAGGTTCCCGAAGCGATCAACAAGGCAACCGCTGCCGCCAAGAAGAAAATGATGCGCGTGGCCCTGAAAGAAGGCCGCACGCTGCACCATGATGGCAAGGGCCGTTTCGGTGCCGGCAAGGTGCATGTGCGTTCGGCACCTCCGGGAACCGGCATCATCGCCGGTGGTCCGATGCGCGCCGTGTTCGAATCGCTGGGCGTTTCCGATGTTGTGACCAAGTCGGTCGGTACATCGAACCCCTATAATATGATCCGGGCAACATTCGAGGCGCTGGCCGATCAGACCAGCCCCAAATCGGTTGCCCAGCGCCGCGGCAAAAAGGTTGCCGACCTTCTCGGCCGTGGTGGCAGCAAGACCGCAGAGGCCGACGCCGAAGCGGTGACGGAGTAAGACATAATGGCCAAGGTAAAAGTAAAGCAGACTGGTTCGGCCATCCGCCGTCCCAAGGATCAGCGGGCTACCCTGCGCGGACTGGGCCTGAAAAAGATGCATCAGGTCGTCGAGCTTGAAGATACGCCTGCCGTGCGCGGCATGATCAAAAAGATCAGCCATATGGTGACCGTGGTCGAGTGATATTAAGTCCTGTCCCGCAAAGCGGGGGAGGGGACAAATAGTGCGAATTAAAGCGAAAGCGAGTGCAGACATGAAACTGAATGATATCAAGGATAATGAAGGCGCGCGCCATCGGCGCATGCGCATTGGCCGCGGCATCGGGTCCGGCAAGGGCAAGACCGGCGGTCGCGGGATGAAGGGCCAGAAGAGCCGTTCGGGCGTTTCGATCAACGGATTTGAGGGCGGCCAGATGCCGCTGCATATGCGGATACCCAAGCGCGGCTTCAACAACCCCTTTGGCAAGGATTATGCCGAGGTCAACCTCGGCATGGTGCAGAAATTCATCGACGCAAAGAAGCTGGATGCCAAGAAGGTCATCGATCATGCGGCGCTGAAAGCCGCCGGGCTTGCCCGTGGCGGCAAGAATGGCGTTCGCCTGCTCGCCAAGGGTGAATTGAAGACCAAGGCGAATTTCGAGGTCGCCGGCGCTTCCAAATCGGCGGTTGCTGCCGTGGAAAAAGCAGGCGGCAAGGTCGAGATCAAGGCTGTAAAGGCGCAGTCTTCCAAGCCCAAGGCAAAGACGGAAGCCAAAGAGCCTGCTGGAAAAAAAGCCCCGGCTAAAAAAGCAGCGCCAAAGAAAGCCGACGAGAAGAAGCCGGCAGCCAAAAAAGCACCTGCTAAAAAGGCCACAAAGAAGGACGATTGAGGCGGCGAAAATCATTCGCCTCTTGTCTAATCAGCCCCGCTTCCCGATATACGGTTGCGGGGCTTGATGTTTGAAGGGGAAGTTTCCGCCTCGCGTCGAGGACAATATAGGGTAGGGGCCTGAATTTCCGGTGGTTTGACCGCTGATATTGGCCCGGAACAAGGAAGTGCAAGCATGGCATCAAATGCCGAAAAAATGGCCGCTGGCCTCAATTTGTCGAAATTGGGACAGGCAACTGACCTTAAGAAACGGCTCTGGTTTACGCTTGGCGCGCTGGTTGTTTTCCGGCTTCTGAGCTTTGTTCCGCTTCCTGGCGTCGATCCGGTCGCGCAGGCCCAGCTTTTCCAGGCGCGCGGCTCTGGCGGCGTGCTCGACATTTTCAACACCTTCTCTGGCGGCTCGCTGGAACGCATGAGCCTGATCGCGCTGGGTGTAATGCCTTACATTACCGCTTCGATCGTCGTGCAATTGGCGGCTTCGCTGTCGCCGACCCTGGCCGCGATCAAGAAAGAGGGCGAGTCCGGGCGCAAGAAGCTCAATCAATATACGCGCTATGGCACGGTTTTCCTGACCGCTATTCAGGGATATGTGCTTGCCGCCGGTCTGGAATCGCAAGTCGCGGCGAGCGGTATTCAGGCGGTCGTCGAGCCGGGCATGATGTTCCGTATTGTCGCCACGATCAGCCTGATCGGCGGCACCATGTTCCTGATGTGGCTCGGCGAGCAAATCACCGCGCGCGGCATTGGTAACGGTATCTCGCTCATCATTATGGCGGGGATCGTGGCGCAGCTGCCGAGGCTTGTGGCAGGGCTTCTCGAAAGCCTGCGTACCAACGCCATCGATGGCTTCACGGTTTTCGGATTTGTCGCCATGTTTGTCGCGCTGACCCTGCTGATCTGCTTTGTCGAGCGGGCCCAGCGCCGGGTATTGGTGCAATATCCCAAACGCGCGACGCAGCGCGGCATGATGCAGGCCGATCGTAGCCACTTGCCCCTCAAGCTTAACACTGCCGGCGTTATCCCGCCGATCTTTGCCTCGTCGCTGCTGCTGCTGCCGCTGACGGTGACGCAATTGAGCGGTAATCAGGTGGCCGGCGAAAATGCCGTGGGCGATATCGTCCTGACGCTGAACCAGTATCTGCAGCATGGTCAGCCGGTCTATCTGCTGCTCTATGGTATTGGCATAGCCTTCTTCTGCTTTTTCTATACGGCGGTCGTCTTCAACCCGGAAGAAACGTCGGAGAATCTTAAAAAAGCAGGCGGGTTTATTCCGGGAATCCGGCCAGGCAGAAACACCGAAGCCTATCTCGACTATGTGCTCACCCGTATCACCGTTTTGGGCGCAGCTTACCTGGTATTCGTCTGTCTGCTACCCGACTATGTGATGGGCGCGACCGGCCAAACGCAGTTTTTCGTTATCGGCGGAACCAGTCTGCTTATTATGGTCAATGTGACCGTCGATACGATTTCACAGATTCAGAGCCATTTGCTCGCGCATCAATATGGCGATCTACTCAAAAAGGCTAAGTTGAAAGGTGGGCGTTCTCGGGGTTAAAGCGAGTCGCGTATCAACGACAGGCTAAGGGGTTCGGCAATGGCACTGGAAATCATTTTTTTGGGACCACCAGGCGCGGGCAAGGGCACCCAGGCAAGCAAGCTGGAAGACGCCTATAATGCTGTTCAGCTGTCGACCGGCGACATGCTGCGCGCTGCCGTCAAGGAAGGCAGTGAAGTCGGCAAGATGGCCAAGGAAATCATGGATGCGGGCAAACTTTTCCCCGACGCGTTGATGGCGCAGATCCTTGGAGAATATGTCGACAAGCTGGATGCGGAGAAAGGCATTATCTTTGATGGGTTTCCGCGCACCGAACCGCAAGCCGGATTGCTCGACGAACTCTTGTCGCAGCGTGGGCGCAGCCTGGACCATGTGATCGAATTGGCGGTTGACGAGGATGCGCTTGTCGACAGGATCACCGGCCGTTTCACCTGCGCCAACTGCGGCGAAGGCTATCACGACCGCCATAAATTGCCGAAGACGGAAGGCGTTTGCGATGTGTGCGGTGCAACCGAATTCAAGCGCAGGCCCGACGATAATGAGGAAACCGTTCGGACCCGCATGGCCGAATATCGTGCCAAAACCGAACCAATCCTGCCGATCTATGAAGCGCGCGGCCTGGTGAGCCGCGTTGACGGGATGGCGTCGATCGAGGAAGTCGCTGCCTCCATAAGGGCGATACTCGACGCCTGAGGCAAAAGCATTTGCGGCTAAAGCGGCTTGGCGGCTAGACTGGCTGCATGAAGAATCGCATCAAAATGACAATAGTTGCTGCTCTCGTCGCCTCGGTGGCTGCGAGCAATCCGGCGCTGGCCGAAATCCGCAAGCAAAACGACACAGGCTTCTGGGTCACGCATCTCGAAGAGGTAAAGGCGCCGCCTGAAGATATCTGGAAGCGGCTGATTACGCCGAAAGACTGGTGGAACAAGGCGCATAGCTGGTCGGGTTCGGTCGATGGTTTTTATATAGACCCGCAGGCTGGCGGCTGCTTCTGCGAACTCATCAAAGATGGCAAGGAAGGCGAAAACCCGAAGCTTGCAGGCAGCGTCGAGCATATGCGCGTCATTTTCGCCCAGCCTGGCAAGGTCTTGCGTATGACAGGCGGGCTCGGCCCGCTTCAATCCGAGGCTGTCACCGGCACCCTGACCGTCGCGATCGCGCCTGTGGAGGGCAAGGAAGGCATGACCGCGGTCAGCTTCAATTATCTGGTCAGCGGGTTTATGCGGTTTGACACGGCAACCATGGCCAAGGCCGTCGATGGCGTCATTGGCGAGCAATTTGCCGGTCTCCTGAAGCCATTCCCCAAGTCACCCAGCGGCATCGACGAAGGCGATGAATTCACGCTCGATTTCGAAGGGCTGGAAGAAGCGCCAGCGTCGCCGGATGACGAATCCGATACTGATTCCGGGCCTGCCGAAGAGACGCCGGCAAACGATAAGGGGCGCTAGCGAGCTGGGCCGCCAAGGCGGGCTTGACACCTGCCTCGACTCGCTGTAACGCGCCCCAATCCGAAAAAGCGGAGAAAAGCAGCTGCGCATTCATGCGTCCGCTGCTTTTGTGCGTTTTCGGTTCATATCGACGCGATGAGATGGGCGGAATGTGAGCCGTCCGTGGAGCTAGGAGTAAAGTTACGTGGCCCGTATTGCCGGGGTAAATATCCCCACAAACAAGCGCGTTATAATTGCGCTGACATATATTCACGGAATTGGCCGCACGAAGGCCGTCCAGATTGCCGACAAGCTCGGCATCGACCATTCCCGCCGTGTTCAGGATCTGACCGACGCCGAAGTCCTGCAGATTCGCGAAACCATCGATGCGGATCATACCGTCGAAGGCGATCTTCGCCGCGAGACATCGATGAACATCAAGCGGCTTATGGATCTTGCCTGCTATCGCGGCTTGCGCCATCGCAAGGGGCTTCCCGTTCGCGGCCAGCGCACCCACACCAATGCGCGTACCCGCAAGGGCAAGGCAAAGCCGATCGCTGGCAAGAAGAAATAAGCAAACAGTCCGGTCGACTGTTTCGGCTTTTCTTCGCCCAAGACAGCTTTCGAACCAGCACAGACTGCCAATTTCAGGATTTGAGGAAGAATAATGGCACGCGAACCACAAAGAGTGAAAAAGAAAGCGCGGAAGAATATCTCCGCGGGCGTTGCGCATGTGAATGCCAGCTTTAACAACACGATGGTTACCATCACCGATGCGCAGGGCAATGCGATCAGCTGGTCCTCGGCCGGCATGATGGGCTTCAAGGGATCGCGCAAGTCGACACCTTACGCCGCGCAGGTGGCGGCAGAAGATGCCGGGCGCAAGGCCGCAGATCACGGTGTGCGCACATTGGAGGTCGAGGTGAAGGGGCCGGGCTCGGGCCGCGAATCCGCACTGCGCGCGTTGCAGGCGGTGGGTTTTACCATCACCTCCATCCGCGATGTGACGCCGATACCGCATAACGGCGTCCGTCCATCCAAACGCCGCCGCGTCTAAAGGCAGAATGCTCCCGCGAAGCGGCTGGCCGCCGCTTCATTTCAAATACCACAGGCCGGAACGGGAAAGTGCACTGAAACCCGTCTCCCGCCAAGCTAAAGACTAGGGGATATCCATGACAGTCAATATCAAGAACTGGCAGGAACTGAAAAAACCAAGCGCGCTCGACCTGAAAACCGGAAGCGATCCGTCGCGCAAGGCCACATTTGTAGCAGAACCGCTTGAGCGGGGCTTTGGTCTGACGCTCGGTAACGCATTGCGCCGCACGCTTCTCTCGTCGCTGCAAGGTGCGGCCATCACCTCGATCAAGATCGAAAATGTGCTGCATGAATTTTCGTCGCTCGCTGGCGTGCGCGAAGATGTCACCGATATTGTGCTCAACATCAAGCAGGTCGCGTTGAAAATGGAAGGCGAAGGCCCGAAGCGGCTGCAGCTTTCGGCAACCGGCCCGGCCGAAGTCAAGGCAGGCGACATTGTCGTCTCCGGCGATATCGAAGTGATGAACCCCGGGCTTGTCATCTGTCATCTCGACGAAGGTGCGACGCTTAACATGGAAATCACGGCAGATACCGGCAAGGGTTATGTCCCGGCCGTTGCCAACCGGCCGGCCGATGCGCCGATTGGCCTGATCCCGGTCGACTCGCTTTATTCGCCGATCCGCCAGGTTGCCTACAAGGTCGACAATGCCCGTATCGGTCAGGAGCTTGACTATGACAAGCTAAGCCTGACGGTTGAAACGGACGGAACAGTAACGCCGGAAGATGCCGTCGCCTATGCTGGCCGTATCTTGCAGGACCAGCTGGCCGTATTCGTCCATTTCGAAGAAGCGCTTGCTTCTTCTTCGCAGCTGATCGGTCAGCCTGCTTCTGCAACCACCGCAGAGGACGAAGCCAATCAGCTCAACCGCTATCTGCTCAAGAAGGTCGACGAGCTGGAATTGTCGGTGCGTTCGGCAAACTGCCTGAAGAACGACAATATTATCTATATCGGCGATCTGGTGCAGAAGAGCGAAGCCGAAATGCTGCGCACGCCGAATTTCGGCCGCAAATCGCTGAACGAGATCAAGGAAGTCCTTTCGTCGATGGGTCTGCGTCTTGGCATGGATATCCCCGGATGGCCGCCTGAAAATATCGAGGAAATGGCCAAGAAGCTCGAGCAGGAACTGCTGGGGTAGAAATACAACCGTAGGGCTGAGCTTGTCGAAGCCCGCCTCTCGATGCGGCGAAACGTCCTTCGACAGGCTCAGGACTTGCGGTTCATATAGGGCAAACGGCCACCCTTTGATTGGCCAGGATTGGGGAACCAGCAGAGATGCCATCGGCCCCATTACGAACGGAGTAAAAGAAATGCGCCACAAGATTGGCAAACGGAAATTACAGCGTCCCACGGCACATCGCACCGCGATGCTGCGCAATATGGCGGCATCGCTGATCAAGCATGAGCAGATCAAGACGACCTTGCCCAAGGCCAAGGAGCTTCGCCCTTATGTCGAGAAGCTGATTACGCTGGCGAAGAAGGGCGGGCTTTCCAACCGCCGCCTGGCGCAATCGCGCCTGATGGATGACGATCAGCTCAAGAAGCTGTTCGACGTACTCGCCGAGCGCTATGCGAAACGTGAAGGTGGCTATACCCGCGTCATCAAGGCGGGCTATCGTGCCTCCGACAGTGCGGCGATGGGCGTGATCGAACTTGTCGACCGTGATGAAAGCGCCAAGGGGCAAGATTCCGGTCCTGTCGAAATGGCCGACGAGGATCTGGGTCTGGTCGACGCCTGATCCGAAGCCTTGGAACGGATTGACAAAAGGGCGGGCCGCTGGCTTGCCCTTTTTTTGTTTGGCGCTGCTCATCAGATCAAAGCGTTCATTGCATGGCCAGCGTTGGGCGGCTAAACCTCTTGCCAGCTACCAGAGGAAAGAGGATTTTGAGAGATGCGCCTTGCCGCTGCACATGCCAGATTTGCCAAAACAACATCCATCATGATTGCGATTGCCATGACAGCCACAGCCTCCCGCGCAGCCGAAACATCGGCTGAAGCAAAGGATGCAGATGCCAGCGAAACAGCGATTGCCGCGAAAGCCGATGATGCAAGCGCATCGGACAGCTTTCGTGTGCTCGCCTATCCCCAAACCGCGACCGTCGATGTCGTTGAAGAACAATTTGGCGAAAAGGTCGCGGACCCGTATCGCTGGCTGGAAGACGATGTCCGCGTAAATCCCAAGGTGGCCGAATGGGTAAAGGCGCAGAATAAGGTGACCGACGCCTATCTCGATCGTCTGCCGGGCCGCGATGCGCTGGCCGGCAAGATGAAGAGGCTGTTCGACTATGAGCGTTTCGGGCTGCCGAAAAAGGCCGGAGGGCGCTATTTCTTCACCAGGAATGACGGCCTTCAGAACCAGTCTGTGCTCTATGTGCGCGAGGGGCTGGAGGGTGAGGGCGGGGTATTGATCGACCCCAATGAATGGGCCGATGATGATGCCACAGCGCTCGCCGGGTGGGAGCCATCATCGGACGGCAGTAAGCTGATCTATGCGATTCAGGATGGCGGTTCCGATTGGCGCACGCTGAAGGTTCTGGATGTCGAGAGCGGCAAGGATCTGTCCGACGGCGTCGAATGGGCGAAATTCACCAATATCGCCTGGGTCGGCAATGACGGATTTCTGTATTCGCGTTTCCCCGAGCCAAAGGAAGGCGACGAGTTTCAGTCTCTCAATCTCAATCACCAGATTTTCTATCACAAGGTGGGAACGAGCCAGGATGAGGACCGGCTGGTCTATGCAACGCCCGACCGGCCAAAGCTCAACCACACCGCAGAAGTGACCCATGACGGGCAGTGGGCCATCATTACCTCATCATCGGGTACCGATGAGAAATATGAGATGACAGTCATGAATATCGGCAAAGGCGACTGGAAGCCGCAGACGCTGATCAAGGGCTTTGACTATGAGTGGCAGCTGGTCGAGGGCAAGGGCGATACGCTCTGGTTCGTGACCAACAAGAATGCGCCAAAACTGAAAGTTGTCAAAGTCGATCTTTCCCGCCCCAACGTGGCCGTTGGCCCGTGTCCAGAAAATAAGTGCCCTCCACCAAATTATAATTTCACCGATGTCATCGCTGAGCGCGAGGAAACACTGTCGCGCGCGCAGATAGTCGGTGAGCGGCTCGTATTGTCCTATATGCAGGACGCCAAATCGATTGCCGAAATGACGACGCTCAATGGCAAGCCGGTAAGCGAGATCAACCTCAATGCCATCGGCACGGCATCGGGCTTCTCAGGCAAGCCGGGCAACCCGGAAACCTTTTACCGCTTTTCCAGCTTCAATCAGCCTGGCGCAATCTACCGCTTTGATAGCGGAACTGGGAAAAGCACTATTTTTGCCAAGCCTGAGCTGGATTTCGATCCCGACGAAGTGACTATAGAGCAGCGATTTTATCCCTCGAAGGATGGCACGAAGATTCCGCTCTTTATCGTCTATAAAAAGGGCCTGGATCTCTCGAAAGGTGCCCCGACGCTACTTTATGGTTATGGCGGGTTCAACATTTCGCTGACGCCGTCTTACTCGCCTACGCGCATGGCGTGGATCCAGTCAGGCGGCGTCTATGCCCAGGCCAGTCTGCGTGGCGGCGGCGAATATGGCAAGGCGTGGCATGATGCCGGCCGCCTCCAGAACAAGCAGAATGTCTTTGACGATTTTGCTGCCGCCGGCGAGTATCTCATCGCCGAAGGGATTACGAGCAAGGGGCAACTCGCGATCGAAGGCCGATCGAATGGCGGGCTTCTGGTGGGTGCATCGGTCAACCAACGGCCCGACCTGTTCGCCGCCGGCCATGCTGCTGTCGGCGTGATGGACATGCTGCGCTTCGACCGTTTTACAGCAGGGCGTTACTGGGTGGATGACTATGGCTATCCCAGCAAGGAAGCCGATTTCAAAAAGCTGCTGTCCTATTCGCCCTATCACAATATCCGCGCTGGCGTTGAATATCCGGCTGTGATCGTTTCCACAGCCGATACCGATGATCGCGTGGTTCCGGGACACAGCTTCAAATATACAGCAGCGCTTCAGGCGGCTGATACTGGAGACAAGCCCAAAATCATCCGGATCGAAACCCGCGCGGGGCATGGCTCGGGTAAGCCAACCGACAAGCTCATCGAGGAATATAGCGATATTTATGCATTCCTGGCGAAACATACCGGATTGGAGATTGGCAAGTAGATTGAGGCATGACGCTTTTTCAGCAGAGTTTCCTTGGCTTTCTTTTTCTTGCGCCGCTGCCGCCGGCTGCAGATCAGTTGGCCGCGGATCCGGTGCTCATCACCAACGATCACAAGATGAGCGTCAAGGTCTGCGTTTATCCATCGAGCGACCGAAATTTGATCCGCGATGGCAAATGCTGGAAGCTGAAAAAGCGGCAGACTATTCGCTGGGATCGCGCCCCCGAATTTCGGAAATTCGATGTAGCGATTTTTGAAGGCGGCCTGTTCGAAGTCTTTATTTGTGATCGGCGCAGGGTTGCCGATGTCTACCGCCTCTCGCTCGCACCCGGAAAGAATGGTCGCTGCCTGACGTCAAAAAGCAAGGACAGGGTGGCCGAAAAGAGCTGGAATGCCGGCGACCGTGTATTGGGGAATCGCGGCATGGACAATTACTGGTACCCTGCAACGGTCATTGGCACTGCGAGCAATCGATATGAACTGCACTATGCCGACGGCCAGCGCAGCTTTGAGCTTCCATCCTATGTCGCAGCCGACACTATTGCGCGCGGCTCCGCTGTCATGGGGAACTGGAAGCGTCAGGGGCGCTGGTATCCCGGCCGGGTTTCGGAGCGCAAGGATGATCAGCTGGCGGTTCGTTATGATGACGGCTTTTCGGAAAGTCTTGGCCTCGATGCTATCAGGGTTACATTGGGCAAAACGTCTTCCGCGCCGAGAGGAGAAGATTGATGGCCAGCACCAAAACCGATGCCAGCGCCGATGCATGGCAACCCAAACCAGCCGGCTGGTGGGAACGCCATATGGTCCCGCGTCTGATCGGCTGTGCTTGTTCGCAAGGGCAGATCATGAAGCGGCGCAGCCATGTGGTGCCGAGGGCTTCCGGTGATGTGCTTGAGCTGGGTTGCGGCGGTGGGATCAATATGGAGTTTTATGATCCGTCGCGCGTCAAGAGTTTCTCGGGGATCGATCCGTCCCCCGCTCTCCTGGAAAGATCGCGAGAGGCGGCGCAGGCGATTGGCATGGAGGCCGACATTCGCGGCGGAATTGGGGAGGCCATGCCTTTCGATGACGCCAGTTTCGACACTCTGGTGTGCACCTTCACACTGTGCTCGGTCGATGAGCAACAGGCTGTGCTGGGCGAGATCCGGCGTGTGTTGCGCCCCGGCGGCAAGGCGCTTTTCCTGGAGCATGGCAGCGCGCCCGATGCAGGCGTTCGGAAATGGCAGAGACGCATCGAGCCGGTCTGGAAACGCATCGGCGGCAATTGCCATCTGACCCGCCCAATCGCCAAGGCATATGACGATGCGGGTTTTAAACTGGCGAGTGGCGGCAGCGGATATATGCCCAAAACGCCGCGCCCATTCGGCTGGACAGAATGGGGAGAGGCACGGGTAGCCTAGCTTTCGACCCTCTTGTTCATAAAAATGACGATTTTCCTGAACATCGCCTGACAAGCGAGTTCAGCATCAACTCAGAGCGATTCGCTTACTTCCTTCATCAAGCTCGGAAATGGTTCTCGAGCGGTAATACGAAGGAGTGTCACCATGACCAAATTGAAGAAAGCTCTCGTCGGAACCGCCGCCGCTACCGCGATGGCCGTTTCTGCAACCCCAGCCCTCGCCAAGCATGGCAAGTATGATCGCGACGGGATCGATGCCGGAGAGGTGATTGCTGGTGCCGTCATTTTGGGCGGATTGGCCGCAATTCTCGCAAGCGGCAAGGATCGCGACCGCGATTATCACCGTGGACATCGCGGCTATGGGTATAATGACGGCTATGGCCGCAAACATTATCGCCGCGGCGGGCCCCGCAAAGCCGTCAATCGCTGTGTGCGCAAGGCCGAACGCTGGGCAAGCCGCTATGGCCATGCCAATGTGACGCAGATTCGCGATATTGACCGGACACGCTATGGCTACAAAATCAAGGGCCGGATCGTCGTCAACAATGGCTATCGTGGTCGCGGCTACGACAATCGGCGATATGGCCGCGGATATGGCTACAGTGATCGCGGCAGGTTCACATGCTATGTCGAGCGCGGCCGGGTTGTAGATGTCCGCTATCGCGGGCTTGGCAACTATCGTTAATCCCAAATCGAAGGAATACGGTTCAGCCTGGAGACAGGCTGGACCGTTCATGTTACATGCATAACAGGCGCGACCCGCAATCCGTGCCAACAGGGAACCAAAATATGACATTTTTCAGGAAAACGGCTGCCGGTTCGGTCGCCTTCGCCATGGTCGCTACGGGCCTGACGCCCGCTTTCGCAGCGACGTCCACCCACCCTGCCAATATCTCGGGGCATAAGGGGCCGGTGTTGGAGCAGGCCAGCGACTATCGCCGTTGGCGGCGCCATCGCCATCGTGACCGGGTCGATGCCGGTGATATTATCGCCGGGATTGGCATTCTTGCCGGGATAGCCATCATCGCCGACGCGGCGAGCAAGAGCAGCAAGCGGGAAAGGCGCAGCGACCGCAGGAGCGACTATCCGCATCCCGAACGGCGCTACCCATCGTCAAACGATCTCGGCGCGGCGGTTTCCGCATGCAGCAATGCAGCCGAAACAGCAGCCGGAGATGGCACCCGGGTCGATGAAATCCGTTCGGCAACGCGCGATGGCGAAGGTTGGCGTGTTTCGGGCTATCTCAGCGGAAATCGGGGTTTCGATTGCGGCGTGACGGCTGGCAATGTCGACTTTATTCAGCTCAACGACCGCGCCGGCGAATATTGATATCGCAAGCTAGCCTCTAAATTTGGGCTGGCCTGTAACACCGCTCTAGTGCAAAGCCTGTCTTGAAAGATGCGGGCCGGCAAGGCCCGATCACGGCTTGTGACAGGATCTCGGATGCGCATACTTCTCACCAACGATGACGGCATAAATGCACCGGGCCTGAAAATACTTGAGTCCATCGCCGCGACGCTATCCGATGATGTCTGGGTGGTCGCCCCGGCAGAAGAGAATTCCGGTGCTGGCCATTCGCTTACGCTTACCCATCCAGTCCGCATCAGGCAGCATGATGAGAAGCGCTATTCGGTGACCGGCACGCCTACCGATTCGGTGATGCTGGGTATTGGCGTGATTATGAAAGATGTGCGGCCCGACCTCATCCTGTCGGGGGTCAATCGCGGCGCAAATCTGGGCGATGATGTGACCTATTCCGGCACGGTCAGCGCCGCGATGGAAGGAACGCTTGCCGGTGTGCGCTCGATCGCGCTCAGCCAGGTTTCAAGCCGCGAAGGCATGGGAGATGCTGTGCCATTTGCTGCTGCGCAGGCCTGGGGCGAACGCGTGCTGCGCCCGCTGCTCGAGCATGATTTTGGGGACCGAACGCTGGTGAACATCAACTTTCCCGCGCTTTCCGCCGAGGAGATACAGGGCATCAGCGTCGTAAGACAGGGATTTCACGATTATGCGCGCGGCTCAATCGTCAAAGGCACCGATCCGCGCGGCTATGACTATTACTGGTTCGGGCTGCATGGCATCGAACATACCCCCGGCCATGACACAGATCTGGAGGCGATAGGCGATGGATTTATCAGCGTCACGCCGATGCAGCTGGACCTTACCGACTATGACGCGATGGGAGCGCTGAAAGCGGTCTATGACGGATAAGCTGGCGCGCAGCTAATCTCTTGGCATTTTGATCCATTGGCTGATAAAGGCAGCGGCATTGCCAAGGCAATCGGGGACGCATATGCGCGACTTTTGGGGTAAAATAGCGGCGGCAGCTGGATTGCTGGCGCTTGCTGGCTGTATACCGCAGGGCGGCGGAGATTACCGGATCGGGCGGCCGACGGCGGCAAACCCGCAAATCGTTCCTGAGACAGGTGAAGTCCTCAAGACGCCAAGCTGGCAGCCCGCCAGTGTTGTACGCAACAGTAGTGCCGCACGCAGCGGTGCCTACACGGTTCAGCCGGGTGATACGCTCTATCGTATTGTCAACAAGACGGGTGCTTCGCTGACCGACATCGCCCGTGCGAATGGCCTTTCCTCGCCCTATCTTCTGCAGGTGGGGCAACAGCTGGAGATACCAGCCGGCCTCTATCACAATGTCAATTCAGGCGAGACGGGTATCGCCATAGCGCGCGCCTATGGCGTGCGGTGGAGCGACATAGTCGCACTCAACCGGCTCGAAGAACCCTTCATTTTGCAAATTGGGCAGCGTCTGCGGTTGCCGGACAGCGCGGCCGCCATCCCGGCAGGCGGAGAATTGACGCCGGAGCAGCGCGCAGCCGCCTTTTCGCTCGATATCGACGACATCGTAACCGGCGGTGAACCGGCAACGGTGGTGGCAGGGCCAAGCACGCCTGTCTCGCTTGCCAGTCCTATCGCGCGGCCCAGCGGGTTTTCCGGGAGTTTTCGCTGGCCGGTGCGTGGAAGGCTGGTCTCCAGCTTCGGGTCGAAAGGTGGCGGCAAGGTCAATGACGGTATCGACATCGCCGCCGCGCGGGGTACGCCGGTCGGTGCAGCGGGCGACGGTGTCGTCGTTTACAGCGGTAATGAGATAGGCGTATTTGGCGGTCTGATACTGGTAGACCATGGCGGCGGCTGGGTTACCGCCTATGGGCATCTTGGGCGGCTCAATGTCGCGCGCGGCGACAGGGTCACGGCGGGGCAAGCGCTAGGCAGCGTTGGCGATACCGGCTATGTCAGCACACCGCAATTGCATTTCGAGATTCGTAAGGACCGTAAGCCTTTGAACCCTATAACGAAATTACCAGCGCGCTGAGTCGTGGGATCAAAACCTAGTGAGCACATGGCCGTAACGTGAGCCAGAAAGCGCAAGGGCGAGGAAAGAGTGAGAAGAATAGTGGTTCTATTGAACGAGCGAGGGACGAAGTCGTTGGGCTTTTTGGCCAAGCACGGGGTGTGGCTGCCTGCGAGCGAACTGCTGCGTCGACGCCATCAAAGGCAGAATAACTGCCTTATTCAAGCATCTCCTTGTATTTCATCCCGCAGGTCAGCCATTACGGCTCATGCGGTCGCCGGGTTTTGATTCCAAATGGCCTATCAGTTCCGGGACAGCAAATATGAATCGCTAACGCGCAAGTCGGGCTTGCCGGTCTGGGCTGACATTATGGTGCGCGTGGGATTCGTATTTTTCCTGATTGCGATGGCTGTCGCGGTGCACTGGTTTGACCGGCAAGGGCTAAGCGACAGCTATGACGGGGAAGTCAGCTTCCTCGATGTTGTCTATTTTACAATGATCTCAATAACAACAACGGGATATGGCGATATCGTACCAGTTACGGAACGGGCGCGAGTGTTTGATGCGCTTGTGGTCACGCCGATCCGGGTGTTCGTGGTGTTAATATTCCTTGGCACGGCCTATAATTTCGTGCTCAAAAAGACATGGGACAGGTGGCGCATGAAGTTTCTGCAAAGCAAATTGAGCGATCACATTGTTGTGATTGGCTTTGGCGTTTCAGGCTCGGAAGCGGTGAAAGAGCTCATCGCACGCGGCCAGAATCCGAAGAATATCGTCGTGATCGACAATAGCGATGAAGTTCTGGCGAACGCGGAAAAGCTGGGCTGCAATGTTCTCCATGCAGACGCAACGCGGGACCAGACGCTGGTCAGGGTCAAGGTCCGGCAGGCGAGTTCGGTAATCGTTTCAGCCGGACGCGATGATACCTCGATCCTGATCGTACTCACCGTGCGTCATCTCGCGCCGAACGTGCCGATCAGCGTCGTCGTGCGCGCATCCGACAATGAACTGCTGGCAAGGCAAGCCGGCGCGAACAATGTGATCAATCCCGTGAACTTCGCCGGATTCCTGCTCGCGGGCACCTGCCACGGCGAGCATATCAGCGAATATATGAGCGATCTTGCCACCGTAAAAGGACGCGTCATGCTGCGTGAAAGGCTGGCGACGCGCGATGAGCTGGGCAAATCGCTCCGCGGCCTCGACAACGGCGTAGGGCTCAGGCTCTACCGCGCCGGGAAAGCCTTCGGTTTTTGGGAACCAGAGGCCGAGAAGGTCGAAAAAGGGGATATGATTGTCGAAATCGTCCCCAATGTCGAAGCGCTATAGTTAGCCCAGCGCTGCATGCACCGCGCCCATGGCGATGTAGAATAGCAGCCAGTAACCGGCATCGATGAAGAACAGGCTCTTGCTTTTCTGCGAGAACAGATAGTTTGTGCCGATTGCGGGCAAGATAAAGCCGAGCGCGACGCCGAATGCTGTCAGCACCTTGACCGAGAAGCTCAAATTCTGTGCGTAAGTTGCGAATGTATGTGCCAGAGTCCAGCTGGCGAGCAGGCTGAAGGCGAAGGCCCCACCATAAATCGCGCCCATATTGCCCTGTTTGATCTGTTCTTCGGTCAGGCCAACAGCGCCCATCCATTTTTTGCCCATGATCGGCCCGTACCAGATACCACCCACGATGAAGCCGGTTGCCGCCGCGGCAATCACCGCGAGCCAGTTCACGCCGAAAATCGTGTCCATTTGTCCCTCCCCATTTCTTGATTGCCCGCCTTATGCTGCCACAAGCGGCGCGTGACAAGGATACCTAATCGGCGTAAGGGGCCGCTGCATGGCTTCCACAACGAAAATTCAGGCAGCCCCAAAGGTGGGTATGGTGTCGCTCGGTTGCCCGAAGGCGCTGGTCGATAGCGAACGGATTTTGACCAAGCTGCGCGCGGATGGCTATCAGATGTCGCCTGACTATGCCGGAGCGGACGTGGTGCTTGTCAACACTTGCGGCTTTCTGGACAGCGCCAAGGAAGAGAGCCTGGAAGCGATCGGCGAGGCGATGGCCGAAAATGGGCGGGTGATCGTGACAGGCTGTATGGGCAAGGAAGCCGATGCGATCCGCGCCCGTTTCCCCGATATTCTCGCGGTGACGGGCGCGCATCAATATGAGGATGTGGTGGGCGCGGTGCATGAGGCCGCGCCGCCGGCGCGCGGCGAATTTGTCGACCTGGTGCCCAATCTGGAAGCGGTCGGCGGGCTGAAACTCACCCCGCGTCACTATAGCTATCTGAAGATATCTGAAGGCTGCAATCACAGCTGTTCCTTTTGCATCATTCCAACTTTGCGCGGGAAACTCGCCAGCCGCCGGATCGATGCAGTTCTCCGCGAAGCTGAAAAGCTTGTCGCCGCAGGAACGCGCGAGTTGCTGGTAATCTCTCAGGATACGTCGGCCTATGGCGTCGATATCCGGCATGAGGAGCGCGATTGGAAGGGTACCCCCGTTCGCGCGCATATGACCGATCTGGCCAAGGAGCTTGGCGGATTGCGCACGTCTGACGGAACTCCACCCTGGGTAAGACTGCACTATGTCTATCCCTACCCGCATGTCGATGCGGTCATTCCATTGATGGCAGAAGGGCTGCTCACACCTTATCTCGACATCCCCTTCCAGCATGCCGCGCCCTCCGTGCTGAAGCGCATGAAACGCCCCGCCAATGAGGCAAAGGTACTCGAACGGCTTGCTAACTGGCGTGCGATCTGCCCCGGCATTGCCGTGCGGAGCAGTTTTGTCGTCGGCTTTCCTGGCGAGACGGAGGAGGATTTTGAGTATTTGCTCGACTGGCTTGAGGAAGCGCAGCTCGACCGGGTTGGGGCATTTCGCTTTGAACCGGTCGAAGGCGCGCAGGCCAACGCGCTCGATGGTGCAGTGCCGGAGGCTGTGAAAGAGGAACGCTATGCGCGAATAATGGAGAAAACCGCCGCGATCAGCGCAGCCAAGCTCCAGGCAAAAGTAGGCCGCACGCTGCCAGTAATTATCGATGAGATTGGAGAGCCAGACGAGGACGGCGATATCGGCGCGACAGGGCGCTCGCAGGCAGACGCGCCCGAAATCGATGGCCATGTGTATCTAAGGAATGTGGGGCCGGACCTGCAAGCTGGCGATATTCTGGATGTCGAAATCGAGGATGCCGATGCGCATGATCTGTTTGGATTGCCAGTAAAATTCCATCACAGTTAGGATTAGATTAACCATATTTTCCTAGTGTTGCCATCTATTCAAATGGGATAGGTGAGCAAATTATGGACAAGGGCGGCGTCCTTTCCAACCTGGCTGGCAGTATTAAGCGCATTGCGTCTGCCTGCAGCCTGCGTGTCCCGCCGGAAGTCCGGGGGGATCTGCTCAACCTCCAATATCGCCGCGTTGGTGCGATGGTGCCGGTGATCTACTTTGCCATGGCCATCATTGCCGGGGTTTCCGCATCGGCTTCGGTTGGCCATTTTTCGCTGACCTATCATATCGCCTTGCCCGGATTTTTCCTGGTCGTCGGCCTGACCCGGAGCATTGTCTGGTACCGGCGCAGGAACGACCAGGTCTCACAGGAACAGAAAAGCAAGCGCTTGCAGTCGACATTTATCTTGGGGCTGGTGATCAGCATGGTCGGCAGTGGATGGACGCTCGATGCCTATTTCAATACCGAAGAGGCGCGCCGCGTTCTCGCTCCCATTTTTCTATTCATGATTTCATTTGCAGGTGCCATATGCCTGACCAGCCTTCCAAGGACGGCAATTTCCGTTCTGGTCATCGCCATGGCACCATCCTGTATCGTTATGATTGGAGCACAGGATATCGGTATTCGCGCCATGGGGATCAGCTTCGCCGCGATTGCGCTCATGATGATCGCAATGGTCGCGCATAATTTTGCGGAAATGGTTGCCGGGTTGAAACTGCGGCGTGAGCTGAAAATTCTATCGGAAACAGATCCGTTGACGGGCCTTGCCAATCGCCGCTCTTTTGAGCAGAAATTCGAGGAGATCTGTGAGGATGAGGATGGCGGCGATATTATTGCCGTGACATTGATCGATCTTGATGGGTTCAAAAAAGCCAATGATGAGTTCGGGCACGCAGCCGGCGACGCCATTCTGCTGCAGGTCGCTGACCGCTTGAAGCAGCTTTGTCCTGACGCAGCTTGCATCGCGCGGTTTGGCGGCGATGAATTCGTCCTGGCGGAGCGGCGCAATGATCCTTCTCCAAATGGCGATGACAGAGAGCAGGCCATGCGGATCGCTTTGGCAATGCCCTATTTTCATGATGGTCAAATGATACGGATTAGCGGAAGTCTGGGGCAGGCGACTTGCCGCTGGGATGGCGCGGAACTATCGCCGCTGCTCAAGGCGGCCGATGAGCAGTTGTATATCCAGAAATCTGTGGGCCAGAACGAGGCCGCTGCCTAAATCACTCAAGCATCAAATTGCAGGCTCGCCAATTTTGCATACAGGCCGTTTGCGCCGACCAGGGCATTATGCGTGCCTTCCTCTACGATACGCCCTTCATCCATCACGATGATCCGCTGCGCCGAGCGAACCGTCGCTAGGCGATGCGCAATGACGATGGTGGTCCGGTCTACCATCAGCTTGTCGAGCGCATCCTGAACCAGCCTTTCCGACTCTGCATCGAGCGCACTGGTCGCTTCGTCCAGAAGCAGAATAGGGGAATCGCGCAGGACTGCCCTGGCAATCGCGATGCGCTGACGCTGGCCGCCAGAGAGCCGGGCCCCGCCTTCGCCGAGATAGGTGTCGAGACCTTCTGGCAGATCGAGCAGGAAACGCTCGGCATTGGCCTGGCGTGCGGCCGCCCAGATTTGGTCGTCATCGGCAAGCCAGTTGCCATAGCGCAAATTGTCGCGCGCACTGGCTGCAAACAGCACGGTTTCCTGCGGGACATAGGCCATGCGCATGCGAATCTCGGCCGGGTCGGCCTGCGTCAAGGGAACCCCATCGACACGGATTGCGCCGCTTTCCGGATCATAAAATCGTTGGGCCAGTTGAAAGAGTGTCGATTTTCCTGCGCCTGAAGGCCCGACAACTGCTACAGTTTCGCCCGGAGTTACGCGCAAGCTGAACTGCTTCAACGCTTCGACTTCAGGCCGCGTGGGATAGCGAAAAGTGACATTGTCGAAGGTCAGCTGCCCGCGCGCTGCGGGCAGGGCGATCGGATTTTCCGGCGGCGCAATATCCGGTTCCTCGGCCAGCAACTCGGCCAGCCGCGAAGATGCCCCGGCGCCGCGCACCAGATCGGCATAGACTTCGCTCAGTGCCCCGAAGGAACCGGCAACCAGCCCCGATGTAATAACGATGGCGAGGATAGAGCCGCCGCTGATTGTTCCGGCCCGTACAGCTTCCGCGCCCTGCCAGACCAGCATGACTATGCCGCCAAAAATCAGGACGATGAAAAGGGCGGTAAGGCCCGAACGCAGGAAAATGCGGCGTTTGGCTTGCGAGAATGTGGCTTCGACCGCATCGGAAAAGCGCTCCCCCTCCCTGCGTTCCTGCCCGAAGGCCTGAACGATTTTCATGGCACCCAGAGTCTCCGACGTGATCGTTCCAACATCTGCGACACGGTCCTGGCTCTTGCGCGAAGCATTCTGCAGATACCGGCCCAAAATGATCACCGGCCCAAGGATGAGGGGTATTCCCAGCAGCAAAGCGCCAGTCAGCTTGGGCGCGAGCGAGAAAAGATAGATCACGCCGCCGATCCCGACAAATAGATTGCGCAGCGCAACCGAAACCGTCGTTCCGACAATCTGCTCGATGATAGCCGTGTCGGCGGTCATGCGGCTGGCGATCTCGGCCGGTCTGTTTTCCTCGAAGAAGGCTGGCGAGAGACGCAGCAAGTTACGCTGCACGGCTGCGCGAATATCGGCGACCACGCGTTCGCCCAACCAGCTGACAAAATAAAATCGCAGCGCCGTTGCCAGCCCCAGAACCAGAGCAATCACGAGCAAGGCCTCGAAATAGGGTGCGATGTCGCCTTCACCCTGAATAAATCCATTATCGACGATGGCCTTGAACCCGGCGGGAATGGACAAGGTGGCCAGAGCGGCAATGACCAGCGCAATGAACGCGAAAGCGATCTGCTTCGGATATTTGATCGCATAGCTGCCGACCATCTTCAGATTGGCGATTTTGCGCCTCTTTTTGGGCAGCTTTTCCGGATCGTCCTGCTTGGCCGATTCCACCGCCAAATCGGTTGATGTCTGAGATACTTCCGTCATGGCTCATGGCCTAGCAGTCGGTGCATTGACCGACAATGATACAGATGGCGCGATTGCCTGATAATTCGACAAAAAACTCTCACCGCTATGGTGCAATGCACAATTTATTGCTAAGGAGGCGGAGATCGTGCTGGCGAAGATCGCTGAAAGCCGCGCAAAACAGGGGAATTTATGCTCTATACCGCTTATGAAATGCAGAAATACTGGCTGGCCGGCGCGGGCAAGCTGGCGGAAAAACAGGCTGAATGGCTGAACAATCCGATCAACCCGGCCAATTATCTAGGCGGACCGGTCGTCGCTTCTGCGCTAAATGTGTTCGCGCATTCGGTCGAAATCCGTAGAAAGCCGCAATTCGGGCTGGACAAGGTAACTGTCGATGGCAAGGAATTTGCGGTTGAAGAGCATATCGAGGCGCGGAAGCCCTTTGGACAGCTGAAACATTTTGTCCATGCGAAGAACAAGGATGCCCCGCGCCTTTTGATTGTTGCGCCCATGTCGGGTCATTTCGCCACATTGCTGCGCGGAACCGTCGAGCGCATGCTGCCCGGGCATGACGTCTGGATTACGGATTGGCGCGATGCGCGCGATGTTCCCCTGACGGGCGGCGGTTTCGACCTTGAGGATTATATCAGCTACCTGATCGAATGGATTGAATTTATCGGGCCAGACAAGGATGGCCGCGGCGCGCATATGCTGGCTGTTTGTCAGCCTTCGGTTCCGGCCTATGCCGCCACCGCGATCATGGGCGCGAAAAAACATCCGCTGGCACCGCGCACACTGACGATGATGGGCGGGCCCATCGATGCGCGAGAAGCACCTACCGAAGTGAATACCCACGCGACAACCAAATCGCAGGAGTGGTTTATCCAGAATGTGATTGCCACCGTGCCGCGCTATTATCGCGGAGCAGGCCGGCGCGTATATCCCGGCTTTCTGCAACTGTTCAGCTTCATGTCGATGAATCTGGGCAGCCATATGATGAGCCACTGGAACATGTTCAATCATCTGGTCGATGGTGACGGCGACAGCGCAGACCGGCACAAGGAGTTTTACGATGAATATCGCGCGGTTTGCGATATGACCGCGGAATTCTATCTGCAGACTGTCGATGTGGTGTTTCAGCGGCATTTGCTGCCCAAGGGCGAATTCAATTATCGCGGTGAACTTGTCGATCCATCGGCAATTGCCGATACTGCGCTCATGGCGATCGAGGGCGAACGCGATGATATCAGCGGTGTCGGCCAGACCAAAGCGGCGCTCAAACTGGCGAAGAAACTCCCGAAAGACGCCAAGCAGTATTATCTTGCCCCCGGTGTTGGCCATTACGGCATTTTCAATGGCAGCAAATGGCGCAACATGATTGCACCGAAGCTCGAAAACTGGATCGCCAGGCATAATTGACCGCCGCCGGTGGCTTGATGCGCTTGCGATTTTCGACCATCCTGTTCCAATAGGGACGGGAGAAGGCACATCGCCGGACAATCGAGATTGCTGGTTACAGCCGTGATCGAGCGGTGGCCTGTCGATGGCCAGTTTGTCATTGCGCGCGGTTCGAAAAGCCATGTCGATGTGCTGGTGGTGGCGGTTTCCTGCATGGGCATGAGCGCGATGGGGGAGGGGACGCCCGTCTATTATCGCGGAGAAAGCGCGGGCAGTTGCCTTGCGCAGATCGAGGCGATTGGTGATGCTCTGGAGCAGTCGCATCCGAGAGAAGCCCGCCTGGCCATTCAGCAAATGCTCGCACCTGGCGCAGCGCGCAATGCCCTCGATTGTGCCCTGTGGAATTTGGAAGCCAAACTGGCCGACAAACCGCTCTGGCAGCTGATGGGTCTGAAAGAACCGAAGCCGCTCAAGACAGCTTTTACTATTTCGCTCGGCGAGCCGGAGGCGATGGAAGCAGACGCGGCCGATGCTGCTTCCAGCGGCTATCAGATATTGAAGCTGAAATTAACGGGAGAAGGTGACCGCGAAAGAGTGGCAGCGGTTCATCGCGGTGCACCAGAGGCGCGATTGATAGTCGATGCCAATGAGAGCTGGGGCGATCTGGATATTGCGCGCGAAGCAAAGTTCCTGTCCAGCCAGGGCGTTGAAATGATCGAGCAGCCACTGCCCGACGGCCAGGATTCCGGGTTGATAAAATTCCGCAGCCCTGAGCCGGCTGCGAAGCAGTCGAAAGTCGAAGGGCGATTTTCAGCGGCGAAGCGCCCTTCGACAGGCTCAGGACTACGGACTATTCTGCCCATACCCGTCATCGCGGACGAAAGCTGCCATGATGCAGGGGACGTCCCTCGTCTGGCCTCGCTCTACGACGGTATCAACATCAAACTCGACAAGGCAGGCGGGCTGACCGAGGCGATGGAGATCGCAGAGGCAGCCAAAGCGCACGAACTGACGATCATGGTGGGCTGCATGTTATCGACCAGTATGGCTATCGTGCCGGCATTCCTTTTGGCGCAGCGGGCTGACTGGGTCGACCTCGATGGTCCCGCCTTGCTGGAGCGGGACCGGGATGATCGCTTCCGCTTTGCCGATGGAATGATATGGCGCGCCCATGACTAGGATCAGGACCCATTAATCGCATGAGCCGTGAAGCGCCAACGCTTGAAACGGAACGCCTGACCCTGAGGGCTGCACAGCGTGACGATTTTGCGCCGATTTTCGAAATGGGGAAGGACCCCGACCGAACACAGCACAAGGGTGGTCCTGTAACCCCCCGTCCGGTCGCTTGGGAAAAATTTCTGCGCGGACCGGCCATGTGGCAGCTTCTGGGATATGGCATGTGGATAGTTGAAAGGCGCAGCGATCATGCTGTGTTGGGGCAAGTGGGCTATGCCGATTTCATGCGCGATATCGACCCGCCGCTTGCTGACATGCCGGAAATGGCCTGGGTATTGGGGCGCATCGCCAACGGTCCTGATGGCCGCGGCATGGGCTACGGCAGCGAAGCGCTGGCGGCGGCGCTCGATTGGGGCGATATCCATATCGATGCCGCTGGCTATCAATGCATCATTTCGCCAGACAATGAACCATCCTTGCGGCTAGCACGGCGATACGGTTTCAAGGAGAAAGGGCGGGCGATCTACAAAGACGAGCTGACCATTGTTCTGGAACGTTCGAAACCCGAACTCTAGATTCCCTTTAGATACTCGATCTTTGGCGGCGCTGCGAGCAGGGGTCCGATTTTTGCACCAAAAGCCTTGAAATGATCTGCTGCTCCATGCGCCTCGAGCGCTGCTTTATCGACATAGCGCTCAAGCACCCGGTATTGCTGCGGGTCTTCGCGTGACTGGCCAAAGGAATAAAACTCATTGCCTGGTTCGTTCCCGCTCACGGCTGCCATCATTTCGGTGGCAGCCGCTTCGAATTCGGCATTCTTGCCTTCGGCGATAGTTAGCGTCGCCACGACGGCTACAGCGCTCATCACAGCACCTCGAACAGGCTGGCCGCGCCCATGCCGCCGCCCACGCACATGGTGACGACGACATATTTCGCGCCGCGGCGTTTGCCTTCGATCAGCGCATGGCCGGTGCAGCGGGCACCCGTCATGCCATAGGGGTGGCCGATCGAGATCGATCCGCCATTGACGTTGAGGATATCATTGTCGATGCCCAGCTTGTCGCGGCAGTAAAGCACCTGCACAGCAAAGGCTTCGTTGAGTTCCCAAAGGCCGATATCGTCCATCTTCAGATTGAAGCGTTCGAGCAGCTTCGGAATCGCAAAAACAGGTCCGATGCCCATTTCATCCGGCTCGGTGCCGGCCGCTGCCATGCCGATATAGCGGCCCAGCGGTTCGAGGCCCTTCTTCTCGGCGACCTTCGCCTCCATCAGGATGGCGGCAGACGAACCGTCGGAGAGCTGCGACGCATTGCCGGCAGTAATGGTCATATCCGGACCCAGCACCGGTTGCAGGCCCTGAAGCCCCTCAATGGTGGTGGAGGGGCGATTGCCTTCATCCTTGGTGATGGTCACTTCCTGCTGCGAGACTTCCTTGGTCTCCTTGTCCATCACATTCATGACCGTTGTGACCGGGACGACCTCATCGTCGAACTTGCCACCCTCCTGCCCGGCGGCGGTACGCTGCTGCGACTGGAGCGCATATTCGTCCATCGCATCGCGGCTGATGTCATAGCGTTTTGCTACCGTTTCCGCCGTTTGCAGCATGGACATATAGACGTCCTTATGCATTGCGATGAGCGCCGGGTCGGGCTGCACCCGCATTTCCGGCGTCTGCACGAGGCTGATCGAATCCTGGCCACCAGCCGCGACAATATCCATATTGTCGATGACGACCTGTTTGGCGGCAGTCGCGATTGCCATCAGGCCAGATGAGCATTGCCGGTCGATGGTTTGCGCTGCAACCTCGACCGGGCAGCCAGCACGCAAGGCAACCTGGCGGCCGATGTTGCCGGATTGCGTGCCCTGTGTCAGCACGCAGCCCCAAACGACATCATCGATTTCGCCAGCGTCGATCTTGGCGCGCTCTATCGCAGGTGCGAGCGAGTAGGAGCCCAGAGTGGCACCCAGAGTGGCATTGAAGCCGCCCTTGTAGGCGCGGCCAATCGGGGTACGGGCGGTTGAAACGATTACTGCATCACGCATGGGGGTTGTTCCTTTGTCATCAAATTTCGTTGGTGGGAGACTGGTTCGTTCAAACGAACAGCATGGTAATCCATTCGGCGATCAAGGCGGGTTTTTCCTCGCCCTCAATCTCGACGGTCAGCTCGAGCGTCTGCTGCCATTGTCCGGGGCGTTTCTCGGTCATGTCGAGCAGCTTGAAATGCCCGCGCACGCGCTTTCCGGAGCGCACCGGCGACAGAAAACGGGTCTTGTTGCCGCCATAGTTGACGCCCATTTTCACGCCCTCAAGTCTGGGCATGTCGGACTTGGCCGTCATCACAGGCATCAAGGACAAGGTCAGAAAGCCGTGGGCGATCGTTCCACCAAAGGGAGTCATCTTGGCGGCTTCTTCGTTGACATGAATGAACTGATGGTCGCCCGTTGCGTCGGCAAATTTGTTGATGGTTTCCTGGTCCAGCGTTATCCACTCGCTGCTGCCGATATTCTCGCCCACTTTTCCGGCGAGGTCTTGCGCGGTGATCGACGACATGGCTGTTTCTCCCGATTCTTTACGTTAGCGTCAATGTGCCTGTCCTGCGCGACAAAAACAAGCCTGACGCTTGGGAAAACTGCGGATTGCCCGACTTTCCGCTACGGCTTTGAAGGCTTGCCCGCATATGGCATTATCATGCGGCCATCCGGCGCTGCGGTGAATGTCGTTTGCGTCGGATAGGCAAACTCCAGCCCTTCGGTGTTGAAGGCGTCCACGATCGCAACGCCAATCCGGTGCCGCGTTGCAAAAATCTCGTCATAGCTTTCCGAGTGGATGTCGAAATACAGCTCGAAATTGATCGAGCTGTCACCGAAGCCGGTAAATCCGGCGCGCACAAATTTGGCGCCTTCCGCCTTCACGATTTTTTCCAGCAGACCCGGGATGGCCCGTGCCTTTTCCGGCGGGGTCTGGTAGATCACACCAATTGGGTAAAGCGTGCGCCGATAGCCCGTCATGGTCATGTTGGTAATCTCCATTTCGAGCAGCTTGCTGTTGGAGATAATCAGCTGCTCGCCGCCGATGGAGCGTAGCCGGGTGCTCTTCATCCCGATCTTTTCGACGGTCGCAATGCTGTCTTCATACCCAATCGTATCGCCAACGCGAAAAGGTTTGTCGAAGATGATGGAAAGGGCGGCAAACAGGTCCGAAAAAATGCCCTGCGCGGCCAGGCCGATGGCGATCCCGCCCACGCCAAGACCGGCCACAAGGCCGGTGACATTGACACCGAGATTGTCGAGGATGACGATTGTGGCGATGGCAAATATGGAAAAGCTCACGAAAAGCCGGATCAGCGTCATCGCATTATTCAGCGTTTCATTTTCCTGATCGCTGCTTCCCGCGCGCCGGTCGATAAATCCTAGAGCCAGCTCGCGTGCCCAAACCGCCACCTGCAGCACCGCGGATATGGTGAAAACAAATGCGATGATTCGTGCCAGAAAAGGTGGTGTATTGGCAGCGACGCTGACCAGCTCCATCGCCACCATGATGCGAAAGAAGCGGCTGGTCTTCGCCGCCGCGCGGGCGAGGATAGCCCGGATGCTGCGCTGCTGCGGCGTTTTGAGCGACCAGTTGTAAGCCCATTTTTTGAGCAAGCTCAGCAGCAGGAATAAAACAATTCCCGCAAAAAGGGCTGTGGCAAGCTCAACCCGGTTGGTCGCAACCCAGTCTACAAGCTTCTCAAAATACGCTGGAATACGGGCCTGAATGACTTCGGGCTCGATCGCGGGAATAATCTGCGCATTTTCATTGGCTGTTTTCGCCGCGGAAAGAAGGAACATATTTGCCTTTGACTATGCTGACTGTCCTTGGCGGCTGATAGCAAGCCCGTGAGGCGCTGGCCACCGCCTTCGGTTCAACAGCCTAGCCAGTCAGGCCGATGCAGGTGCGGCGTCACCATGTGCCGGCTCCAGGCTCAGAACCCACTAATCGCATGAGACGTGGTGGCCCCGATGCGGGATGAAATGGAAGAAGGAACGCCGATGGCGGGGCCATTCCCCGTCAAGGCGCTTTGACGCATCAGATCGCCCGCATCGGGCCATCCCGGCCTGTCCTGAGCGCCTGCTTTGCAGGCAGGCGAAGGGGACTTGACCAATTTGGCCCATGACCGCGTCTTTCGCTCGTCCAATAGCACCACTATTCTCCTCGCTCTTTCCTTGTCATGGACCAATTTTCTTCAAGCCACGGCCATGTGCTTAGTGGGTTCTGAGCCTAGCCTGCGTTGCTTGATCGGACGCCAGGCGGCTTCTTTCCGGCGGCGCGCCAGATAGGTATCAAGCCCGATCTGCATTCCGACAAGCATATAGACAAAGGGCTGGAAGGCGATCGCCACGAAAACCGATCCGACAAGATAGATTATTTGCGCATTTTGCAGCGCGAGCGCCAGCGGTGCGACCCAGTCTTCCTCTGCGCGGCCTCTTTTTTTGTATTTCCGCCGGATCACTTCCATGCGCCAGACGCCGCCGACATGGATAATCAGCCAGATCGCGAGGCCAGGCCATCCCTGTTCGCCAAGCATCTCGAAATAGCTGGAATGATAGGCGCGGCCTTCATCCTCGATCTCCTTCTCGCTTGATTCTATCATTCCCGTGTCGAGACCATTTTCGTCGATAATGGGTATGTCATAGCGGATCTTGTTCTGGCGGTAGGCTTCAAATCCGCCACCAAAGGGGTGGGTTTTGACATATTCCAGAGTCCAGCTCCAAACCGCGATACGGGTGGAGGCGCTCTCGTCGGCTTCGTAATTCTCGATGGTTTGCATCCGCTCGACAAAGCTTTGCGGCAGGAAGGGCACAGACATTATGGCGACGGTGACAGCCGCTGCGGCATAGAAGAAACGGTATCTGTTGAAACGCAGCAGCAACACCGCGAGAACGGCGATGCAAACCAGCCCCGTTCGCGCCTGGGTTCCCACAGGTATCAGAAGACAGGCGAAGATCAGCGCGGCGGCATAGACGCGCACGCGCCAGTCGGGTTTGAATATGGTGCCATGTTTGGCGAGCCACAGAATGAGCGGTATGATGGCGATCGCTACGGTCGATATGATCGAGCCCTCGTAAAGGCCGCTGTTATTGTCGATGAGCAGCACCAGAACGCCGTACCCGCCGCCGCCAAGCGATGTCTTTATGCCGCCCGTTACAATCAGAGCCGAGGCGCATAGGACCATGGTTAGCGCCAATGCCTCCAGCCGGAGCCTGGTGCGCAAGGTGAGCGGTAAAAAGGCCGCAAAAACCAGGGCTTTCCAGACCCAGTCCCATTTTTCGAGCGCGAATACCGGTTCGTCAGCTACGCTGGTGGTGTATCCGCAATAGGCAACCAGGACGAGCAACAGCGCCCAGCGCGGGGATACACGGACATCCTTCTTCTCGTCAGATATGAGGAAGCCGAGGACGGCGAGAGCAAACACGATCAGCGACAGCGGCACCGAATTCAGCATGAAGTAAGAAAGGCGCTGCGGCGCGATGATATCGATATAGGCGTAGATCAGCGTGAAGATGAAGGGCCGCTTGAATGCAAGCAGCAAGATCAGCGCGATATAGCCGACAAAAACGAGATCACGCATCGGCGGTGTCCCCCGGTGCGCCGGCTTTTTTCTGGCCCGGCTTCAGGCGCTGATGGCCGAAACCTTCCGGCTCCTCGTCGGGAATGGGAGGGTCTTCGGCGTCAAGATCGTCACGTTGCAACAAATACCAAAAGGCAAGCGCAAGTAGCCCGTGGCTTAACAATATCGAAAAATTGTCGATCATCGCTGGCGCATTGCCCCAAAAAAAGGCCGAATTTCGGCGGATATACCCTCACTAGAGCGATTGGGTTGACGTCGCGTTAATCCTTTTCGGGCAAGAGCGGCGCTGCAATGTCAGAAAAAGCCCGCATCCTGCACATACTCGACCACAGCCTGCCGCTGCATAGCGGCTATACCTTTCGCACCCGTGCCATTCTGAAAGCGCAGCAGCGCAGGGGATGGGACGTGGAGGGGATCACCGGGGTCAGGCAATATCAGGATGGCGAGCCCACCGATATCGCCTGCCAGACAGTCGATGGACTGAAATTCCATCGCACGCTTGCCCGGGCCGAGGGTCCGTCGCCCCTGCGCGAATGGCGCGAGGTGAGCCTCCTCGCCGATGCGATCACGGCACTTCATGCCCGGTCACCCTTCGACATTCTCCATGCACACAGTCCCGCATTAAACGGGCTGGCGGCGGTCCGTGCGGCGCAGCGTGTCGGCCTGCCGCTACTTTATGAAATTCGCGCATTCTGGGAAGATGCAGCGGTTGGAAACGGGACAGGAAGCGAGGGGTCCGCGCGCTACTGGCTAACGCGCACGCTTGAAAACCATGTGATCCGTCAGGCTGACGCCGTTGCTGTCATCTGCGAAGGCCTGCGCGCTGATCTGGTTGGACGCGGCGTCGATCCCGGAAAGATAACCGTCTCGCCCAATGGCGTGGACATGGAGCTCTTTGGAGACCCGCCACAACTCGACAATGGGCTGGCCGCGGAACTGGGCCTCGATGGGCATGACGTTGTCGGCTATATTGGCAGCTTTTATAACTATGAAGGGCTGGACGATTTGATCGCGGCCATGGAACATTTTGAGGGTGACCGCCTGCCGCATCTCCTTTTGGTAGGCGGTGGGCCGATGGAGGAACGGCTTCGTGCGCAAGCTGCGGCGTCCAGCGCATCGGCGCGGATTCACTTTGCCGGGCGCGTGCCGCATGACGAGGTCGAAAGATATTACGGGCTGATCGACATTCTAGCCTATCCGCGCAAGAATATGCGGCTGACAGATCTGGTCACACCGCTCAAACCGCTGGAAGCGATGGCGCAGGGCAGACTGGTGGCTGCATCGGATGTTGGCGGGCACCGCGAGCTTGTCGAAGATGGCGTTACAGGAACGCTGTTTCGCGCAAATGATCCGCAAAATTGTGCGGCGGAGATCGCAGCCCTGCTTGCGGCCCGTGATGGCTGGGGTGAGCGGCGGCAGCTTGCCCGCACTTTCGTCGAAAAAGAACGCAACTGGGACAAGAATATACAGCGTTACGATCCTGTTTACCATTTGCTGTTAGGCAAGGGACGAATTGCCAAAGCCGCCTGAATTGGCGGCAGAAACAGGAAGCAACGAGATGGGGATTACAATCCCGCAAGGCAGCAAGAAAAAGGCGGTCGTAACTGCCATCGTCGGCGGCATTGTCGCTGGCGCTGCGACCATGTTCATTCCCACTTCGGTTCTCGAAACTTTGACCGGCGCAACGGGTCTGTCGGAGATCGTTCCGGCAACGGCTGCGCCGCTGGGCGATACGGCACGCGCCCTGATCGCATTTGGGGCTGGCGCGCTTACCATTGCGATTCTTGTCATCATGCTTTTGCGCCGCGACGGGGACGAAATGGCGGCAGCAAGGCCGGCCGAAAAACCATCGGAAATGAAGCGCCATGAAGGCAATTTCGCCGATCGGGTCGCCTCGCTCAAAGATCGTATCCCGCAGATCAAGATTCCGAAAATGCCCTGGGTGAAAGGCGAGAATGAAATTCGTGATCTGGGCGATCTGCCGTCGCTGCGCGGCGCAGATGCGCATCCCGATGCACCGGCCCGCCGGCCTTTGTTGGCGAACAAGGACATACCGGTCGAGGCCGATGCGCCGCGGACCATGTCTGCCGTTCCATCTGGCGGTATCGAACAAGTGAGCGATGCGCCCGTGTCGCAGCATTCTTCCGATAAAGATTTGCCCGGTGAACCAGTCCAGGCAATGCCTGCCTTTGAGGAAGTGGTACAAGCCGCGGTACAAAGCGCTCCGGCAGCGGAAGCTGCTTCGGCCGCGGTACCAGAAGAAACCAATAAATTCGAGCCGCAGCTTCCCGCTGCTGCAAAAACCGAACAGCAGCCTGCAACTGCCGAGACCATCCCGTCTGCTCCGGTTTCACAGGATGCACCGGTGAAGAGCGAAAGCGAAGCCGGGCCGTCGCTGGATGCGATGATCGGGCAGCTGCAAAATGCGGTTAGCAAGCGCAAGCAGCAGCTGGCCAAGCTGGAAGCAGCACAGGCAGCCGTTTCGGAAGAAAGCGCGCCGCCGCCGGTCCCCGCGGCCAAAGAGGAGCAGGAGGGCAAGGCTGCTGCAAAACGCCCGCCGCTGGAAGCCGTGCCGCCGCCGGCTGTTGAATCTTCCGGCGATATGGATCAGGCATTGAATGCAGCGCTGGAGACCTTGCAGCGCATGAATGCCCAGGCGCGCTGAAGCGTTTCGCTACTCCCTTAGCAGCAAAATCCAAACACCGATTGCGCGCAGATCATTGGCCGGTTTGCATGCCGAAATATCGGCAACAAACTCGTCGGTTAAGTCAAACTCTACATCCGGCAGGCGGCGCAGAAAATCGTCTATCGCTTTTGGATCGGCTTCACTTCCGGCATCCAGCTGCACCATGATTTTTCGGCCCTCGAGACCGCTGCTGTGCCGACCCCGTGTCGACACGCGCCGAACCGCGCTTCCGGGGAGCATGCGGGAAAGAGCATCGGCTATGGCATCGGGCAGGGCAGCTGGTGTCATGCGGCGTTCGAAGATTTGCGGCCCGCACGATATCCGGCGATAAACTGACGAACGCGAATCTGTGTGGAAGGGCGCAGCTCACGGCCACGGCGCATATCGAGCACAAGCCGCGGGTCGCTGACCGCCAGCCTCCCCAATTTTGTGGCGGCCATACCGCTTTCGCGCAGGAACATCTCGATCTCCCGGTTTATATACATCGATCCCTCCCGTTTGGTGCGGCTTCAGCCTTGCAACGAATCAGTAGAACAAATATGGAACAAGTAGTGATTGGAAAAATCCAACATGTCTAGGAAATTTCTTATTCTAACTGGAGAGGTTTAATGGTTGGGCATAATGTGCGGGAGAATCTGGAGCGGCTGGTTGTCGAAAATGGAGACGATTATGCCGGGCTTTCAAAGCTGATAGGGCGCAACGCGGCCTACATTCAGCAATTCATAAAACGCGGGACACCCAAGATTTTGCCAGAGAGGGAGCGCGGGATATTGGCGCGCTATTTCGGCGTCGATGAAGTGGAGCTTGGCGCGCCTGAAACACGTTCAGCCATGCGGGATGTTCGCTTTATTCCGCGCCTCGCCGTGGAAGCATCGGCTGGACCCGGCTCGGTCGACGCCGGAGATTCGCTGGCGGGAAAGGTGGGATTCGATCCCAAGTGGCTAAAAAAACTGTCATCCAGCCCGGAGCGGCTTTCCCTGATTAGCGTAGCCGGAGATTCGATGGCACCGACACTGGTGGATGGCGAGGACATTATGGTCGATGCGTCGGCAGCAGAGGAACCGCTGCGCGACGGCATATATGTTATCAGGATGGATGGCGTGTTGATGGTGAAGCGGCTGGCGAGAGCGCCCGGCGGCAAACTCTCCGTCCGATCGGACAATCCAGACTGGCCGAGCTGGGAGGATGTCGAGCCATCCGACATTCAGCTGATCGGCCGCGTTGTCTGGGCCGGGCGGCGAGTTTGAAGGGCTTGCATCATGGGCGGCTAGCCGCCACATAGCCCGGCATGTCCAATGTCACATCCGATAATTCGTCTGCCGGGCAGGCGTCTCTGAAAGCAGGCATGATCCCGGTCACGCCGCTGCAACAGAACTGCACGCTATTTTGGTGCACGCAAACCAACAAGGCAGCACTGGTCGATCCGGGGGGCGATCTTCACAAGCTGAAGGCTGCGGTAAAGCAGGCAGGCGTGGAAATCGAAAAGATACTGATCACGCATGGCCACATAGATCATTGCGGAGAGGCCGGTATCCTTGCCAGGGAGCTGGGCGTGCTGATTGAAGGGCCGCATGAGGAGGACCGCTTCTGGATAGACCGGCTGGGCGAGGATGGCGCGAAATATGGTGTAAATGGCGAAGTGTTCGAGCCGGATCGCTGGCTCGACGATGGCGACACCGTTTCAGTCGGGAATTTGACGCTCGATGTGATCCATTGCCCGGGCCATACCCCTGGCCATGTGGTTTTTTATCATGAGCCATCGAAGCTGGCGATTGTGGGCGATGTGCTGTTTCAGGGTTCGATCGGTCGCACCGATTTTCCGCGGGGAAACCATCAGGACCTGATCGATGCGATTACCCTGAAATTGTGGCCGCTGGGTGACGATGTGACTTTCATTCCGGGCCATGGCCAGCCGAGCCAGTTCGGGCATGAGCGCCGGACAAATGCCTTTGTCGCAGATGACGTGCTCGCAGCGCGCCGGTAAGCGCTGTCACAATATTTTGCTATAGACCGACCAGATGGCCGTGCCGGCCAATGCCAGCTGCACGATCAGGGTCAGGATCGTCCCTATCATCCGGCCAAGCTGCAATGAGCCGCCATCCATACCGAAGGGATGTGCAATTCTACCGATCACATAGCTGATCCCGATCACCCACAGCCAGGTGGTCGAGGACTGGCTGTACTCCAGAGCGCCGAGCAGAATGAGCACCAACGGCGCGCTTTCGATGAAATTGGCGTGGGCGCGCATCCTGCGGATCACAAATTCGTTGCCGGCATCGCCAACATTTACCTTTTCCCGGCTTCGCGCCTGTCCGCAGCGCACCATGAGCCAGATGTTGAGCAGCAGCAAAGCCCCGCCGATGGTAAGAGTAACCGTCATATTCCCTCCCTGTTCGATGCCGTCGTAAACCGCTTTATCGGGCTTGCAAAGCGGTAAAATATCGCTATACGCGCCGCTCACCCAAAAGCGACTGGGCTATGGGCTGGTGATTCTGGCGTGCATTGCCAATGCCGGCTTTTTGGCCTATTGCTTTGATAACAATTTATTTTGAATGGAACAGGTGCCGAGATGGCTGTCCCCAAGCGAAAAACGACCCCTTCCAAGCGCGGCATGCGCCGAAGCCACGATGCCCTGAAAGCCGAAGCATTTCAGGAATGTCCCAATTGCGGCGAGTTGAAACGCCCGCACCATATGTGCGATGCCTGCGGATATTATAACGGCCGCGAAATCCTGGCCATCGGCTGAATGGGGTTGGCGCCAATAATACAGAGCCTGAAGGAATAGGTGGTGACCATGAAACCGCGTATCGCAATTGATGCGATGGGCGGTGATGAAGGCGTGCCGGTAACGATTGCGGGCGCGGCACTCGCGCGGCATCGCCATGATAGTTTCCAGTTCCTGCTGGTAGGCGATGAAGGCGAGATCAAGGCGGCGCTTGAAAAGCACCCCAACCTGCGTGCCGTCTCCGAAATATTGCATACCGACAAGGTCGTTTCGGGCGACGACAAGCCAAGTCAGGCGCTGCGCAAATCGCGCGGGAGCTCGATGGGCTTGGCAATCAATGCGGTCAAGGCGGGTGATGCGAGCGCGGCGGTAAGCGCGGGCAATACCGGCGCTTTGATGGCGATGGCCAAACTGGCGCTGCGTACGATGGCCGGAATTGACCGTCCTGCGCTCGCGGCGCTGCTGCCCACTTTGCGCGAAAGCGATGTGGTGATGCTCGATCTGGGTGCCAATACAGAGTGCGATGCGCGCAATCTGGTGCAGTTTGCGGTTATGGGCGCAGCCTATTCTCGCATTCTCTATGGCTTCGACCAACCGAAGGTCCAGCTCCTCAATATCGGAACGGAAGAGCAAAAGGGAACGGAAAGCCTGCGGGAAGCAGCGCAACATTTGCGTGATAGCGACGGATTGCCGCTCGACTTTGACGGATTTGTCGAAGCGGACAAAATCAATCGCGGCAACAGCGATGTCGTTGTTTGCGACGGATTCAGCGGAAATATCGCCCTGAAGGCGATCGAGGGATCGGCTCGATTTGTGACGGATTTGCTCCGCAATGCCTTCACCAGTTCGCTGCGCTCAAAGATCGGCTTTCTTGTTTCGCGGCCTGCTACCGAGCTTCTGCAGCATCATCTCGATCCCAACAACCACAATGGCGCGGTTTTCATGGGGCTCAACGGCGTTGTCGTCAAAAGCCATGGCAGTGCGGATGAAAAAGGGGTTGCCAATGCGGTGGAGGTTGCGGCGCGTCTGGTCGAAGAGGATATTACAGCGCGAATTCGCGACGACCTTGCCCGGGTCGATGGTCAAGAAATCGGAGCGAAGGGATGAGCGCCGAAAGACGGTCTGTTATTCGCGGAACCGGCTCTGCGCTTCCCAAGAAGCGCGTTTCCAATGCCGAGCTCGCGGAGACAGTCGACACTTCGGATGAGTGGATAACGGAACGCACAGGGATCAAGTTCCGGTATATTGCCGGCGAAGGCGAGACGACAGCAACCCTGGCGGCGGACGCCTCTCGGATGGCGCTGGATGCCGCAGGAATGAAGCCGGAAGATATCGACCTCATCATCGTTGCAACGGCCACGCCGGACCAGACCTTTCCCGCGACTGCCACCAAAGTTCAGCATCTGCTTGGTCATCATGGCGGCGTTGCCTTTGACGTCGCTGCTGTCTGTTCGGGCTTTCTGTACGCAATTCAGGTGGCGGACAGCATGATCCGGGCCGGTTCAGCGCATAATGCACTGGTGATCGGTTCTGAAACTTTCAGCCGCATTCTCGATTGGGAGGACCGCGCGACATGCGTTTTGTTCGGTGATGGCGCGGGGGCCGTGGTCCTTTCCGCCGAGGAAGGTGGAAACCGCGGCGTGCTTGCCACGAAGCTCCATGCCGATGGACGCCATAATCAGCTTCTCTATGTCGATGGCGGGCCCTCCACAACCGGTACCGTCGGAAAGTTGCGTATGAAAGGGCAGGAGGTTTTCCGCCATGCCGTCGGTAATCTGGCGCAGGTTCTGCGGGACGTTTTGCAAGAGGCGGGGCGCGATGCATCCGATGTCGATTGGGTCGTCCCGCATCAGGCGAACAAACGCATTATCGATGCCACCGCGCGCAAATTGGGGCTGCCGAGCGAAAAGGTCGTCCTGACCGTGGATCGACATGCCAACACATCGGCTGCATCGGTTCCGCTCGCGCTCGATGTCGCTGTTCGCGACGGACGAATAAGGGAAGGCCATCTTGTTGTTCTGGAGGCGATGGGTGGCGGATTCACCTGGGGTGCTTCGCTGGTCCAAATGTGAGACTGGCTTCGACTTCGAAGTATTGTAAATTTACAAAGCCAGCATTTTATATTATCAGCAAAAATCTGTAGAGGCGCGGAGCGCGAGTTGGGAGTAGGCAATGGCAAATGCAGGTACTTTGACGAGGGCCGATCTGGCCGACATTCTTAATAGGCAAGTGGGATTGTCGCGCGCTGATGCGTCGACGATGATCGAGTCGATTTTGGGGCACATTACCGGTGCCCTGATTGACGGGCAAAATGTCAAGATTTCAGGTTTTGGCACTTTCGTCCTGCGCGACAAGGGGGAGCGGATAGGTAGAAACCCGAAAACCGGTGTCGAGGTGCCGATCAAGAAGCGCCGCGTGCTTACATTTCGCGCCAGCCAGGGCATGCGCCAGCGCGTAAAGTAATTTTGGTATTTGGTTTGCGTTGCTCCGATTTCCGGATGCAGCCTTAGGGGAATATCAATGGACAAATCGGCCGATGCCTTTCGTACCATCGGGGAAATGGCGAGAGAACTGGGCGTCAAAACGCATATTCTGCGTTATTGGGAGGAGCAGTTTCCCATGCTGCGCCCGTTGAAGCGCGCCGGCGGTCGGCGCCATTACCGTCCAGACGATGTCAGGTTGCTGCACCAGATCAACAATCTGCTCAATGACGAAGGCTACACGATCAAGGGCGCACGGAAATTTCTGGCATCCGGGGCGGAAAGCACTGCATCCTCGCTGGCAGCAGTATCGGCGGAATTGGCACCATCTGACGCGCCGAACGTCCCGCTATCTGAACTGCGGGCGATACGCGACCGGCTGGAAGCTGCGCTCGAGGCAGCCTGACATCAAATCGTCTCTGGCCCCAATTCAGGGTCGAGATCACGCGGCCTTTTGAAACATTCCATCGCGCCCTGTTCGCGTGTCAGCTGCGACCAGCTATCTATGTCAAGCGTCAGCCTTGCATAGGCCGAAGTGGGATATTTTTCGTAGACTGCCTCCCGCAATCGATCGCTGCTGCTATCTGGGACCAGATCGAGCACCAGATCTTCCATGCTGGGATTGTGGCCGACCATCAGAATATGTTTCGCTCCATCGTCCTGTTCGCGCAAAACGTCCATCAATGTGGCGGAAGAAGCAAGGTAGATGCGGCGCTCCCAGACGGGTTCGAGACTTGATCCATAGCCTTTGCTGACGACATCGAGCGTTTCGGTCACGCGCACTGCCGGGCTGGCCAGGATGAGATCGAATTCGATTGCCTCGCGGCGCAACCATTCCCCCATCAATTTTCCTGCTCTTTTGCCGCGCTCGTTGAGCGGCCTGTCGAAATCCCTGGAGACAGGATCGTCCCAGCTTGATTTTGCGTGGCGCAGCAGGCTCAGGATTTTCGTCAAATCAGAAGATCTTTCTCTGGCAGAATGGTCGGATCTTTCTGCCCGAATTTTGTTGCAGAAGAAAGACCCTGCTTGACGCTGAAAATAGCCTCGTCCAGCGTTACGCGCCGGATTACTGTTCCATCGGGAAAGGCAGACAGCAGGCGCGAGGGCACGGCCGCCGACAACAGCACGAATTGGCCGTAATCGTCCGCGCTCCGGATGAGCCTGCCAAAAGCCTGGGCTAGGCGCGCGCGAATGATCCGGTCGTCATATTCGCTGCCACCAAGGGCGAGCCGCCGCGCCTTGTGCAGTATATCGGGCCGCGGCCAGGGCACTTGCTCCATGATAACCAGCCTGAGCGAGTGTCCGGGGACGTCCATGCCGTCGCGCAATGCATCGGTTCCAAGCAGTGATGAGTGCGGATCATCGCGGAAAATATCGACCAATGTACCGGTATCTATCGGATCGACATGCTGCGCGAAAAGCGGAAGCCCCTCGCGCGCCATCCGGTCCGCGATCCGCGCATACACGTTTCTCAGCCGGCGGATTGCCGTAAAAAGGCCCAGGGCCCCGCCTTGCGAGGCGGCAATGAGCTGCGCGTAGGCACCTGCGAGCGCTGGCAGATCGCCGCGCTTCACATCGGTTACGATCAACACTTCGGATTGACCCGAATAATCAAACGGGCTTGAGGCGGAAAACTCCTGTGCCCCATGCGCCAAGTGACCGGCCCCCGTTCTTGCCTGGGCATCTTTCCAATCTCCGCCGCTGCGTAACGTGGCGGATGTCGCGAGTACACCATGCGCTGGTTTCAACACCAGTTCGGCCACCGGCCTCATGGGGTCGAGCCAGCGCCGGTGCATGCCGATGTCATATTCTCGGCCTTCATATCGCTCGACTGCGAGCCAATCGACGAACTCCGGGTCGATCGCCGATTGCGCGCGCGCCAGCATGGACATCCATGCCTGAACCAGATCGAGCCGCCATTCGAGTGCGGCCATGGCCCCCTCGGAGCGTGCGCGGGCCTGTCCGTCGAGCCAGTCGGGCGGGTCGGCAATGAGCGCCTCCAACCGGCGGCCCAAAATGGTAGTGGGTTTGGCGATCTGCTCAAAAGCCTGCATGCATTCGGCCGCCGCGTCGATGAAAGCTCCGTCGGGATTGGCAAGCTCGGTCTCCAGACCATAGCCGCTTTCGGCTGCGCTGCTTTCATCGCGCGCATAGACCATCGTTCGGATGGCCGAGAGCAGTCTTTCGACCGGGCCCGACGGCGCATTCTCTTGCACGCGCTGCAACCAGCCTTCTGAAGGAAGCGCGCTAGCCGCATGGATGGCTGCCTCGATTGCATGCCCGCCCTCTTCGTCATAGCTGGCGATGTCTGCCAGCCTGGCTGCTAGGCCGCGGCGGCGTCCGCGCGACTTGCCTTCCGGGCCCATAATCCAGCGTCGCAGCTCTATTGTTTCCTGCCCCGTCAAGCCTGCCGCAAAGATCGAATCGGCTGCATCGAACAGGTGATGCCCCTCGTCAAAGATGATGCGCGTCGGTCTTTGGGCTTCATCCCGCCCGCGCGCGGCATTGACCATCATCAGGGCATGATTGGCGATGACGATGTCTGCCTGCGCCGACGCTTTGGCTGCGCGTTCTATAAAACACTTCCGGTAATGCGGGCAGCCGGCATAAATGCATTCGCCCCTACGATCGGTGAGCGCGGCCCGACCGTTGCGCCGGAACAATGTGGGCAGCCATCCGGGCAGGTCGCCGCCGACCATATCACCATCGGAAGAATAGGCGGCCCAGCGCGCCACGAGCTGCGCCAAAATCGCGGGCCTCCCGGCAAAACCACCTTGCAGCGCATCTTCCAGGTTGAGCAGGCAGAGATAGTTTTCGCGGCCCTTGCGGACGACCACCCGCTTGCGGAAGTCCTGCTCATCAGGATAACGCTTCCGCGTCTCGGACAGCAACTGCCGCTGCAGCGCCTTGGTGAAGGTTGAAATCCAGACCGCGCCATCGGCGTGTTCGCTCCACAATGTCGCGGGTGCAAGATAGCCCAGCGTCTTGCCAATGCCCGTTCCGGCTTCGGCGAGCAGCATATTGGGTTCATCCTTGCGCTGCCGCTGCTCGAATATCTGCGCAGCCTGTTCTGCAAATTTGCGCTGTCCCTCGCGGTGCTCGGCTTGGTCGCCAATCAGTGCCAGCAGGCGCTGCTGAACATCTTCTTTCGGCAAACTAATCTGGCTTGGTTGGCCCCGGCTTTCATTTTCTTCCCATTCGGGAAGCTTTGAAAAAAGCCATCTTTCGCTGCGCTCCGGCTTTTGAAGTTTTTGCAGAATCTCGTTGCCCCAGGGCCAGCGCAACCGGGCTAGTGCCTGCACAGCATGCCAAGCGCCCTCGCGCTCCGGCCAGTCGGGGTCTTGCAGCGTGCCGAGCAGTTTTTGTGCTGCTGTGAGATAGAGGCGGGGGATTGTGTGCTCTCCCTCCCCAGATATCTGACCGTTAGTTCTGAGCAGCTTGCCGCTAGGCAAGTGCCTGTCGAAGGACGCTTCTCCGCCAAAAGTCGCACTTCGACTTTCGCCCTCACTTCGCTCGGGCGGCTCTGTGCTAACGGTATTTTTTGTGCCCGGATTCAGGCCCAGCACCTCCGCCAGCCCTTTCGGCGTTGGCACCATAAATCGCGCCGGATGCACAAAGGCGAATAGTTCCAGCAGGTCGAGGCCGGACAGTTCGGGATAGCCCAGCCGCTGCGCCACCAGCGGCGCATTGAGTATGATCATCGGCGTTTCGGCGGCGCGCGCTACGGCCTCACCTTTACTGACGCTGCGGACTTCACCATCCGGCGATGCGATCCATATCCCGCCATGGCTTGCATGCAGCGCAGGAAAGTTTAGGGGAATTGAGATTGGCGGACCCTCTTGGCCGTTCGCCCTGAGCCTGTCGAAGGGTTGAGCGGCTTTGCAAAGCGTGCTTCGACAAGCTCAGCACGAACGGAATACTACTCTATCGCCTATTGGCAGCTAGAGAACGAAAAGGAAACAAGGAAGTGGAAGAATTGCGCGCCGCAGCAAAGCAGAACAAGGCCTGGCCCTTCGAAGAAGCGCGGCGGCTGCTCAAACGCTTTCCGCAAGGCAAACCTGATGGTTCGCCTGTGCTGTTCGAAACGGGTTATGGCCCTTCCGGCCTGCCGCATATTGGCACTTTCAATGAAGTGCTGCGCACAACCATGGTGCGGCGCGCCTTCGAACTGCTGACGGGCGGCGAGATACCGACCCGGCTGGTAGCCTTTAGCGATGATATGGACGGTCTCAGGAAGGTGCCGGACAATATTCCCAATGCAGAGATGCTGACCGAGGATTTGCACAAGCCGCTCACAAAAGTGCGCGATCCTTTCGGCAAATATGAAAGCTTCGCGCATCACAATAATGCGATGCTGCGCGCATTTCTCGACCGCTTCAATTTCGACTATGAATTCGTCAGTTCGACCGAACGCTATAGCAGCGGCGCATTCGATGATGCGCTGCGCAACGTATTGCGCAATTATCAGGCGATCATGGACATTATGTTGCCGACGCTCGGTAAGGAGCGGCAGGCGACCTATTCGCCGGTGCTGCCGATATCGGCGAAATCCGGCCATGTCTTGCAGGTCGCGGTCGAGGTGCTCGATGCCGAAAGTGGCATGATCGCCTTCGAGGATGAGGGCGAGCGTATCGAGCATTGCATCCTGTCGGGCGGCGCGAAGCTGCAATGGAAGGCGGACTGGGCGATGCGCTGGGTCGCACTGGGCGTCGACTATGAAATGTATGGCAAGGATTTGACCGAAAGCGGCATTCAATCCGGCAAAATCGCCAAGGCGCTGGGTGGCCGCAAGCCCGAAGGCCTGATTTACGAGATGTTTCTTGACGAGAAGGGCGAGAAAATCTCCAAATCGAAGGGCAATGGCCTGAGCCTGGAGGAATGGCTCGACTATGGCAGCAAGCAGAGCCTCGCTTTCTATATCTACCGCGAACCGAAGTCGGCCAAGCAGCTGCATATCGGGGTGATCCCGCGCGCGGTGGATGAATATTTTCAGATGCGCGGGAACTACCCGCAGCAGAAGCCCGACAAGAAGCTCGGCAATCCGGTGCATCATGTGCACGCAGCGCGCGGTGAAGCTGTGCCAGACACGGTGCTGCCGGTCACCTATGGGCTTTTGCTCAATCTGGTGGGCGTGATGGGCGCGGATGTGACCAAGGAGCAGATTTGGGGCTATCTCGGCAACTATGTGGAAGGCGCGGATGCAGCGGCCTATCCGGAGCTCGACGGGCTTATCGATAATGCGATGGCCTATACGCGCGACTTTGTTGCGCCGTCGCTCAAGCGCCGCAAGCCCGAGGGCAGCGAGGTGGATGCGCTGCGGACCCTGGATAATGAACTGTCGAAGCTGGATGACAGCGCGGCAGCCGAAGACATCCAGACCATCGTCTATGAAATCGGCAAGGACGAGGCATACGGCTTTGAAAATCTGCGCGACTGGTTCCGCGCGCTGTATGAAACCCTGCTGGGGTCCAGCGCCGGCCCGCGCATGGGCAGCTTTATCAAGCTCTATGGCGTTGCCAATACTAGGGTGCTGATTTCAGAGGCGCTGGCGTGAGTAGCGGAATGATCGAAATTTTCACCACAGGCGGAACCATCGACAAGGTTTATTTCGACGCCTTGAGCGAGTTTCAGATCGGCCCGACAACGCTGCCGGATATTCTCGCCGAGAATAACGTACATGCGCCGCACCGCGTTACGCAGTTGATGCGCAAGGACAGCCTGGAGCTGACCGAAGAAGATCGCGCAGCCATTCATGCCGCTGTTGCCGAAAGCGATGCCGAGCGAATCCTGATCACGCATGGCACCGACACTATGGTGGAAACCGGGAAGGCTCTAAAGGACGTTGAAGGCAAGACCGTCGTTCTGACAGGCGCGCTGCAGCCCGCGCGTATCCGCAATAGCGATGCACATTTCAATGTCGGCTTTGCCTTTGCTGCGGTGCAGGCGCTATCGGCGGGCATTTATGTGGCGATGAACGGGCAGATCTTCGATCCCTCCACCACCCGCAAGGACCGGGAGGCGGGAAGATTTGTGGCAAGTTAACACCGTTAGTGCTGAGCAGCATTGCCTGAAAGGCGATGCGTCCGTCGAAGCACGCTCATCGGGACAAGCGCCCTTCGACTTTCGATAACGCCATTGCGTTATCAGCTCAGGGCTACGGTTTGTTCTTTTGCCGTCACTTCGTGCAGAACCGAAGCATAGCTGGGCGCGATTGTCATGCGCTCATGATAGCCGCCCCGGCCCAGCAATTCATGGGCGCGCGCGAGCCGGTAGCAGGGCACCCCCATGAACAGATGATGTTCGCTGTGAAAGTTTACCCAATAGGGCGCGACCACCATGCGCTCAGGCCAGCTTGCCCGGGTGGTTCTGGCGTGAGTAAAGGGATCATCACTGCCGGTTGTGGTACATGCATGTTCGGCGATATTGCGAATGCGCAGGATCAGCTGAAAAGTAGTGGCAAGCGCGACGATCCACAGCAGGAACGGAATGATACTCCCCGCCGCGAGGCTGATGACGAGCACGCCTAGCTGGATCGCAAGGAAGCGGCCAACGACCTTCGCTGTCACTTTCGCGCCGTCAATTGTCTCGACAGGGGCATTGAGTCCGTTCCGGCCCGAATTGTTGAGCGCGCGTCCCGCGCTTGTATCGCGCTTGGCACCGGGCTCATCGCTTTCACCTCGAAGCATAGCTTTCAGCCCGATCCAGGCCTTGGCGAACTGATGACTGCGCTGTTTGAAAAAGGTTTGCGCCGTCAAATCGCGGATCACCTTGCGTCGCATACTGGCGCGCGTGGTCGGGAAGGGCGCTGACAGCGAGAGATCCGGATCCTCGGGCTGCTGCGTATACTTGTGGTGGGTCAGATGGTAGGTGCGGTAGGCGTGCAGGTCGCTGCCCGTTGCGGCTCCCGCAAATTGCCCCAGCATATTGTTGATCTTGCGGCTGGGATGCATCAGGCCGTGCGCTGCGTCATGCATGATGATAGACAGCCCCAGCTGGCGCCCGCCAATCAGGAAAAGCGCCGGAATCGTTGCCACAAGCCCGGCCAGCCAGTTCCAATGCCACAGCCATGCCGTACCGCCAGCAACCAGGGCAACAACAGCCCAGGCATGAAAGGTGAGCCAGAATCCCCGCCAGGGAGAAATTTGCGTAATCTCCGCCCAGTCTTCGGGCGCGAATATCTCTTTTGGCTTGGCTGCTTTTACCAGCGGCATTGGTCACTCCTCAGGGGAAAAATATAGCCGATAGAGCGCAAAGTTCAAAATCCGCTAGGGCGCGCTGCGTCAGATCATATTTCAACCAGCCCGTCTGCAATGCGGGCCGTGCGATCTCCCAGCGCCTTCAACGTCTCTCCCTCGTCGGTTGCGCAGGTCAATACTCCGCCTCCGCCCAGCATGACCTTCTCTATATGCGGCCACATCGCATCGGGAGATTTGGCTCCGCGCCACATCGCGGCAATCTTCGGGTCCATGCGTTGCTGCCCGCCAAAACGCTCGGGCCTGGCCTTGGCACCGTCCCAAATCTGGGTGTTGAGCAGGCCCGGGCAAAGGATAGTCGTCTCGATTTCGCGCTTCGTTAGCTCGCCGCGCAATGCCTCAGCCACCGCCATCGTCCCATGCTTGCTCGCCGCATAGAGCGGAAAGTCGCCTTCTGGCGGACGCAGCGCAGCGGTTGAGGCGGTGATGCCAACATGGCTAGGATCGCCGTGCATCAACGGGACAAAGCATTGTGCGGTCCAGATGGCACCGAGCACATTGACGTCATAGGCCCAGCGGATCTGATCCGGCTTCCCCTCCAGTATCGATGCGCCCACACCGACGCCTGCATTGATCCATAGCATTGCGAGATTGCCGTGGTCGGACTTGAGGAGCGCTGCTGCGTCGGTCGTCGCCTTGCGGTCGCTTATGTCGAAAACAAGCGGGAATGCCGATCCGCCGATCTCATTGACAACATTCTCGGCTGCGTCGGCTCTTATGTCCTGGACGCAAACGCGCATGCCAACCTCGGCCAGTTTGATGGCCAGCATCTTGCCAATGCCGTCTCCCGCACCGGTAACCATGGCTAGGCGGTCTGCATAACTCGACCAATCAGGCATAGCTCACGCTCCCTGCAAATTTGTTGCCAGTCGCTCCATAAACGCTGCGCCCTGACGCATTTGATCGATGGCGATAAACTCGTCCGGCTGGTGCGCCTGCTCGATCGAGCCAGGACCACAGATCACGGTGGGGAAGCCAGCCTGCTGAAACTGGCCGGCTTCGGCGGCATAGGCTACCACCCCAGCCGGATTATTGTCGCCGGTCAGACCGCGCACGAAATCTTCCGCTTCGCTATCCGCTTGCGGCTTTAGCGGCGGTGCATTGGAAAGCTGTGTTATGGTTATCCCGCTTTCCGGGAAAGCGGCTTTCATTTCGCCGTCAAGGGCGGAGGCATGTGCTTTGAATTCTGCAAGTATATCCTCCGCATCATCGTCGGGCGGGGTGCGCAGATCGAACAGGAAGCGCGCCCGCCGCGCGAGAATATTCGCAGCAGTTCCGCCTTCCATCTCTCCGATAGTCAAAGTTGCATGCGGCGGAACGAAGGGACTGTCCTCGGGAGCCTTCTCAAAGAGACGGCGCGCCAGATCGGCGAGCATATGCATCAGCTCGATAGCGATCATATTGGCTGAAAGCCCCAATTGCGTGTGGCTCGAATGCGCTTCGTGACCCAGAATCTCGACCTCATGAACGCAGATTCCCTTATGCCCGTTGATCACCTTCATCATCGAAGGTTCTCCGATAATGGCGAGCCGCGGGGCAGGAAGCTTACCTGCAATCTCTGCGATCATGGCCGGTGCACCGAGGCAGCCGACTTCCTCGTCGTAGCTGATCGCGAGATGGACCGGCTTCTTGCCGTGTTTGAAATGCGGCGCTGCGGCCAGAGCGAGCGCCAGGAAACCTTTCATGTCGCAGGTTCCGCGCCCAAAAAGCTTGCCGTCTGCCTGGGTCAGCACCCAGGGGTCGCTGCTCCAATCCTGGCCATCGACCGGCACAACATCGCTGTGTCCCGACAAGATGACGCCGCCTTCGGCCACCGGGCCAATGGTTGCGTACAGGTTGGCCTTGTTCTTGTCCGCGCTGGCAACGCGGGTGGAGGCAATCTCATGCTCGGCCAGATACGCCTCAACCCACTCGATAAGGACAAGATTGCTGCGGCGCGAGGTCGTATCGAAAGCGACCAGCTTTTCCAGGATTGCGAGAGCGGATGTATAGAGTTCGGCGGGCACGCCCCCGCCATAACGTGATTAGCTTCGAAGCTAAAGCGTTATGCCGGCATTCTCCTGGCCAACCCATTCGACCTGCGGGTCGGTGGCGTCGTAGGAACCGGCAAGCTCATAGATATTCCGATAGCCATAACCATAGAGATTGATGAAGGTCGGAATGTTGAGCGCGAGCGGTGCGCTTTTCAGTGCAATGGGTGCAACATCGTTCGAGAAATTGTTGTTGCAGTAGATCAAAATCTCGCGATCCGGATTTTCGCCGATGACCTTGCGCAGTTTCTCATCGGTGAAATCGGAAAATGGCAGATTGATCGCGCCCTTGATATGGCCCATTTCAAAAGCGGCTGCCGAACGCGTGTCGAGGATTAGAGCATTTTTCGATGCCGCTCGCTCTTTGAACTCCGCAAGTGGGATCAAACGTTTCTGGCGATACTCTGCGACCTCGCCGGTCAGCCCGACAAATCCCGAATAGTCGATTTGAGCAGGCGCAACATCTACGGCTTCATTTGCATAGACGGGAAGCGCCGAGGCCAGCAAACCAGCTGCAATCAGATATTTCATCGCATCCCTCCAATTCCGGTATGAGCGGGCTTTTCCCATGCCGGAATTGAATATGCCCTGAACGGCACAGACGGGTATGCAAAACGCTATTTCTGGGCTGCAATCCAGCTTTCGATTTTCTTTTCAAGCACCGTCAGGGGAAGCGCTCCAGTATTGAGCAACTGGTCATGAAATTCCCGGGGATCGAGCTTGTCCCCAAGCGCATCCTGGGCTTTCTTCTTGAGCCGATCAATTGTAAGCGAACCAATCTTGTATGCAAGCGCCTGCGATGGAATCGCGATATAGCGCTCGACCTCCGCAGTTGCGTCGGTTTTACCCATGCTCGAATTATCGAGCATATATTGAATAGCCTGATCGCGGGTCCATCCCTTGGCATGTAAGCCCGTATCAACCACAAGTCGCATCGCGCGCAGCATTTCATCGTCAAGATGGCCAAAACGCTGATAGGGATCGTCATAGAGCCCCAGCACAAAACCGAGCTTCTCCGCATAGAGCGCCCAGCCCTCGACATAGGCCGTATTGCCGCCAAAGCGCATAAAGTTGGGCAGATCGGCATTTTCCTGCGCGAGGCTGATCTGGAAATGGTGGCCAGGTGCACCTTCATGAAGATAGAGGGTGGTCATGCCGTTGGTGCTGCGCGACGGCAGGTCATAGGCGTTGAAATAGAAAACGCCAGGGCGCGAGCCATCGGGTGTACCGCTCTGATAGGAACCGCCAGCCTGAAACTTCTCGATCGATTCCGGATAGGGCCGGATTTCGAGGGGCGATTTCGGAAACACCTTGAATTGGGTGTGGATGACCTCGTCGACCTTTTTGCCCAGATCATAATAGCCCTGCGTCAATGCTTCGCGCGACTTTGGTTGGAATTTGGGATCGGTGCGGAGATGCTCGAAAAATTCCGAGAGCGTGCCTTCAAAGCCAACCTCGTCCTTTATTGCTTCCATCTCGGTCTTGATCCTCGCGACTTCGCTAATGCCAAGATTGTGAATATAGTCGGCTTCGAGGGGAAGGGTGGTCGTGCCCTCGATCAGATATTTGTAATAGATATCGCCGCCCTTCATGTAGGATAGCCCGACACCTTCGCGTGCAACGGGCAGATATTCCTCTTTCAGAAAATCATGCAATCGCTGATAGGCGTCGAAAATCTCTTGCGTTTTGGCGGCGAAGGCAGCCGTCAAACGGGTCTTGTCTTCGTCGCTGAAATCTTCGGGGAAGTTATTCACCGGAGCCATGAAAGGCGAATTTTCTAGACCGAGCTTTATCTGTGTATCGAGCTGTTCGATGACATTCCTGATGGTGAGTTTGGTCTCCACCACGCCCGATTGCATGCCTTCGCGGAACCGGCCGATCGAGCGGTCGGTCATGACAATGAAATCGTCATGGCGTTTCAGATTGTCCTCATAATGTTTGACGGTTTTGAAAGGGGCCGCGCCCTTGCCCGAGGCGAAACTGGGGTAAAAAGTGTGGAACCCGCTGAAATGATTGACCGGACGCGGATTGGAAAGCGCAAGTATTTCATCAGAGAATCCAATGATCGCGCGCTCTTTGTTCCGCTTGAAAACGTCATAGGCGATCTTGTCCGTTTCGGAGAGCTTGTCGCGGTCGATCTTCTTCAACGCTGCAAGCTCCGCCTCATTCGCAGCTTTTTCTTTTGCATTATACTCGTCTGTGATGAAGTCGCCGATCTGGTCGGCATAGCGCATGTCACCACGGAAAATCGCACCGATCGGGTTGCGGCGAAGATTGTCTTCATCGCTGTCGGCGAAGAGTTTTTTGAGCTTCTCGCCCTCACTCATTTCCGCCTTTTCTTCCTTTGCGCCATCTTCAGTGTTTGCGGCAACGGCCGGAGCGGCCATCGCGAGCGGAGCGGTTGCCACGAATCCTGCGAGCAAGGCCTTGGTTAGCTTCTTCATTTTTTTGGGTTCCCGTATGTTTGCGAATTTCACGGCAATCTTTGGCCGTTTTTTGTTGCTTGCGGAATAGCGACGCGTTCAGACGCCTTCAAAGCGCTTTCGACAAACCGCCAATATCGGCGTGCAAAGCTATTTGGCCTCGTTAATTCTCAGCCAGGGATTCTGCCGGTACCATTTGGTGATGATGTGTTTTACGCCAGCCTTTACCGGTGTTCCGGTATGCAGCGTGTCATAATTCATACTGCCGTCGAGCCCCATATTGTTCCACATCAGCATCATACCCTTGACCGGTCTGACGCCTATACCGATTTTGGGAAACTCGGTTTCGCCGCCTTCGTCCGGTTCGTTGAGAAAAATCATAGCGGTCCAGCTGCGTTGCCCTCCGGATGGTCCCTCTTTCTCCCAATAGCTTTGCGACGGGTGGAAGAAATCATGATGGGCCTTGAATTCCTGCCCGATAGCATAGCGTTGCCCTTGCATGGTTTCGGCAAAGTCATTGTGAATACCCATGACTTCGCTCATCTTTTTTTCGATCCGTGCGATGTCATCATCCCAGGCGTTGAGGTGGCAACTATAGCTGGTTCGAAACCCTTTCTGCTCGGTCCCTTTGTAAAGGCTTGACGGAACGGCATCGGCATCGATCTTCTCGATCAGCATATCGCAATCCGCATCGCTCAAAAAATCGAGATGGACATAGAGTTGCACACCTGCTGGATTTTCAACCAGGTGTATATTGTCGTTGGCTTCCAGCCGTTTGGTGACATGCTCGCCGATCTTCGCGAGTTTGATCGGATCATTGTTGGGATCGAACTTCCGGACTTTGATCTCAGGCTCTTCCATCGGTCTGATCAATTCCTAGCTATTCGATGACGCGGCCTCTTACCATGACCCACTCGATCTTTTCCAGCTTTCGAATATCATCAAAGGGGTTTTTTGCTACAGCAAAGTTTGGGGTTGGAGTCCAAGCGCATCATATACTGTGCTGGAGGCAGAAAAAAGCCCGGGCGGTTAGGCCCGGGCTTTTCTATCTGGCTAGGGAGGAAAGTTACCAGAAGAAGTTGTAGATGCAGTCGGCGACGTGGCCTGTATAGATGTTGACCAGCAGGACGTCGTCATAATAGCGCACCCAGCGATAGGGTCCATATGCCGCCGGCAGGCGGTAATGCCAAGGGTTGCTAATCCAGTAACGTGATCCGTAAAAGCCTGCGCTCAAGTAAAAGCCGATATTGAAGCGGCGATAGCGATGTCCGCGATAGGGCGCATAATAGCGACCGATGCGATAATAGTTGCGATACCGGTTGCGGTGGTTGCGCCAGTTATAGCGGCGATCATTGCGCCAGCTGCGGTTCCACTGACGATAGCGACGATCATTGCGATAGGCGCGGCGGTTGTTGCGATAGCTGCGATTGCGATAACCACGATTGTTACGGTAGCTGCGCCGATCACGATAGCCATCGCGGTTGCGATCAAAACGGCGATCTACAACCCCGTTACGATTGCGGTCAAAGCGCCGGTCGATGCGTCCGTCCCGATTCCGGTCCCAACGGCGGTCGACGCGGCCATTGCCATTGCGATCGCCCCGGCGAATATCGCGCTGGCGCTGCCTAACACTGCGATTGGCGACGGCGTTTCGATTGCGATTCCAGCGGCGTTGTATATTGGCCTGGCCGCGGTAATTTCTGCCCCGCGTTACCATCCGGTCGTTGCGGTTGCCCCGCGTGACCTGACGATTGGCACGGTTGCCGCGTGTGGCCTGGCGGTTTGCGCGGTTGGCCCGAGCTGCCTGGCGATTGGCACGATTGGCCCGGGCTGCCTGGCGATTGGCACGATTGGCGCGAGCGGCCTGTCTGTTACCCCTGTTTCCGCGCGCAGCCTGTCCGCGACCGCGATTGCCGCGACGCGCTTCGCCGCGGCGTCCCTGGCGCTGAAAATCAGCGACGGGTGCCAGCGGGTTAAGTTGCTGAGGAGCAGTGTTCGAAAGAGTGCCCACTGGTTTGGCGAGCGCTTCGGCGGCCTCGGCCTCTACCGGGATAAGAAATGTTGCAGCCAGTAGTCCTGCAATGAAAAGTTTGTTGGTCATACTTGCTTCCCCGCACTTGCATTACGTGCCGAGTGAAGCACGTTTCCTGAAGCCTTGCTAGATTGGTTCACCTGACTTTATGCTGAATATTGCGTAAATATTCAGGAAAGGCGGAAGAAAGCTGAACGAATTATGGCTACATCTTGCCGAGCGGGATGTCCAGCACCGGATATTTGGCCCAGTCCTTGTGGTCAAAATGCCACCATTCGTTGGACAGGCCGATGAAGTCCGCCGCCGCCATATATTCTTCGAGCAGCTCGGCATGGCGGCGCGCCTGCGCGCTATCATCATCATATTTGCGGTGTGCTTTTGCAGAGAAATCATCAAAAGCAGAAGGCATCTCGACCGGTATTCCGTCTTTCAAACGGTGCAATGTCAAGTCCACCGCGCAGCCCCGATTGTGCCTTGAGCCACGCTTTGGATTGGCGACATAGTTACGCTGCGGCCCAGGCGGCGTTGCATCCCAAAGCGCTTTCGTTATGCGCCAGGGACGATAGGCGTCGAAGATGGTAAATCCGAATCCATCGGCCCTGGCCGAGATGTGGGCTCGCTTCAGCGCCTCGGCAGCGATTCTTACCATGAAGGCGCGCGGCTGCTCATATAGCTGCCGCCCGGTGAAATTGTTGGTTGTCGCATAGCGCAGATCGAGACGGATAGACGGATCGAGCCTGATCAGTTCGACAAGATCGCCCGGCAGCGCATCGGTCGCGTTACCAGCGGGCGGCTTTCTCAGAAACGGAACATCGCGGTCCGGCCGGGCCGGATTGCAAGTTGAAAGCGGAAAAATGGCCAGTCCAGCCGCGACATGTCGCCGAGAGATTTTCCGCCTGTGCATTTTGCCTCAATAGCATGCAGTCATGCTCAGGTCATGGCCTGGCCGACCAGCCGTCCCACTTTGGCAAGCACGGCATCATCTTCGGCCCGGATTTTCTCAAAATGGCCGGGCGCGTCATAGTAAGCAGTGACAATAATCGGTTCCGCGCGCCCAGGCGGCCAGCAGATGGCAATATCGTTATGTTTGTTGGGCATCGATTTGTGACGGCCGGTTCCCGTCTTGTCGCCCACGATCCAGTCGGCCGGCAATCCGGCGCGCAAGCGCTTCAATCCGGTTTTGGTATCGATCGTCCATTGTTTCAGCCGTTCGCGGCCGAATGGAGTTAGATATTCGCTATTCAGCGCCGGGATCATGTCGGCACTGAAAAAGCGGGAGACGGTCGCCGCCATGGCAGCGGGCGTGGTTGTATCGCGGACCTCGCCAGGCGGGACCAGATTCATCTCGGGCTCATAGCGGTCGATGCGTGTCTTCTCGTCGCCAATCGCGCGCAGCTTTTCGGTAAAGCCTTCCGGACCGCCGATCAGCTTCAACAGCAGGTTGGCCGCAACATTGTCGCTGGTTTTTTGCGCCGCCTCTGCAAGTGCAACAACAGTCATACCGCCCTTTTCGAGGTTCTTTTCTGTCACCGGCGCATGGAAAACCATGTCATCCTTCCCATAGGGCACCCACTGTTCGGCCTTGAGCGGACCCCATTCGATTTCGCGCAATATGATAGCCGCGAGCGCGAGCTTGAAGGTGGAGCACATGCCGAAGCGCTCATCCAATCGATGCCCTTTCATCCTGCCACTGTGAGTATCGAGCACAGCAACGCCCAGCCGCCCGCCAGCTTCCCGTTCGATCAGCATCGACCCGGCGGCAACCGGGCAGACTGCCGCCGCAGGGTAAAGCTGTGCGCTTTTGCAGGACGGCAGCAGAAGCGACGTTGCCGCGGCGCCGGCCAGGAAACCGCGCCGGCGCATCAATTGGCCTTGGCTGCGTTAGCCAGCCATTCCTCCAGCCATTTGATGGTATAGTCGCCATTTTGAAAATCGGGATCATCAAGCAGCTTCTGATGCAGCGGGATGGTGGTTTTCATACCCTCGATCACGAATTCATCGAGTGCGCGGCGCAGGCGCATGAGGCAGCCTTCGCGGCTATGTCCATAGACGATCAGCTTGGCGATCATACTGTCATAATGCGGCGGCACCTTGTAGCCATGATAGAGGCCGCTATCGACGCGGACATAGAGCCCGCCCGGTGGATGATACCAGCTGACCGTGCCGGGAGACGGCATGAAGCTTTCAGGGTCTTCGGCATTGATCCGGCATTCCACTGCATGCCCGTCAAAGGCAATGTCATCCTGCGTTACCGATAGCGGTTTGCCTTCCGCCACGCGGATCTGTTCGCGGACCAGATCGATGCCGGTAATCATCTCGGTAACAGGATGTTCGACCTGCAGCCGGGTGTTCATTTCGATGAAATAGAATTCGCCGTCTTCCCACAGGAACTCGATCGTACCTGCTCCGCGATAGCCCATATCGCGCATCGCTTGTGCACATACTTCACCCATGCGCTCACGTTCTTCGGCAGACAGGACAGGGGACGGTGCTTCTTCCAGAACCTTCTGGTGACGGCGCTGGAGCGAGCAGTCGCGTTCTCCCAGGTGGATGGCGTTGCCGTTGCCATCGCCAAAAACCTGAAATTCTATATGCCGCGGATTGCCGAGATATTTTTCGAGATAAACAGTAGAATCGCCAAAGGCGGCTTTGGCTTCGGTTCCGGCCTGCTGCATCTGGGTTTCGAGTTCGTCTTCATTGTTGACGACCTTCATGCCGCGGCCGCCGCCGCCCGAAGCGGCTTTGATGATGACCGGATAGCCGACCTCGCTCGCAAGCTTCTTGGCTTCTCCCACATCCTCGATTGCGCCATCGCTGCCTGGAACCAGCGGCAGACCAAGATCGCCAGCAGTCTTTTTGGCCTGCACCTTGTCGCCCATCGTGGCGATATGTTCGGGCTTGGGGCCGATCCACGCGATGTCATGGCTTTCGACTATCTCGGCAAACTGCTGATTTTCAGATAAAAAACCATAGCCGGGATGGATCGCGTCGGCATGGCTGATCTCGGCTGCCGAGATGATTGCCGGGATGTTCAAATAGCTGTCGGTGGCAGGCGGCGGGCCGATGCAGATTGCCTCGTCCGCCAAACGAACATGCATGGCGTCGGTATCAGCGGTGGAATGCACCGCGACCGTTTTGATTCCCATCTCATGCGCCGCGCGGTGAATGCGGAGCGCAATCTCGCCGCGATTGGCAATCAGGATTTTTTCGATCGTCATGATTATTCAACGATCACCAGGGGCTGTTCAAACTCGACCGGCTGGCCATTCTCCACGAGAATTTGTTTGACCGTTCCGCCATTGGGCGCGGTGATCGGGTTCATGACTTTCATGGCTTCGACGATTAGCAGGGTGTCGCCAGCACTGACCTTGTCGCCTTCACTCACAAAGGGATCGGCACCAGGCTCGGCGGCAAGATAAGCCGTTCCGACCATAGGCGAGGTTACCGCATTGGCAGGTGTTTCTTCCGCGGCTGGAGCAGGTGCGGACGTTGCAGGAGCTGGCTGCGGAGCCGGTGCAACTGGTGCCGCTGCGGGAGCGGGCGCTGGAGCCGGGGCCACGCTTGCGGTCGCGGCACGGGACACGCGTATTTTGCGATCACCATCTTCGACCTCGATCTCCGAAAGACCTGTCTCGCTCAGCATGTCCGCCAGTTCGCGCACCAGCTTGGTGTCGACTTTCATTCCACTCGTTTTTGTCGGCATCAAAAGCTCCTGTAAGCGCCCTGTGTGGGGCGTCTCTTGTCAAAATTTTGCCGCGGCGTCCAGCGCGAGTTCATAGCTTTTTGCCCCATGACCCGAGATGCTGTCGCGTGCCGCAAGGCCCACATAGCTGTGATGGCGGAAAGCTTCACGCTCAGTTGGCTGAGACAAATGGACCTCTATCACAGGTATGTTGATGGCCTTGATTGCGTCATGAAGGGCAATCGATGTATGCGTATAACCCCCGGCATTCAGGAGCACAGCTTTTGCGCCCACCGCCTGCGCTTCATGCAGCCAGTCAATAAGGTGCCCCTCATGGTTCGACTGCCGCATATCGATGGCGAGGCCCAGATCGCGTGCGCGATCTTCGAGCCGGCCTGCAATGTCATCAAGCGTGTTCGAACCGTAAATCTCTGGCTCGCGCATGCCGAGCAGGTTCAGGTTGGGACCGTTGAGAACAAAAATGACCGGTATGTCTGCCAAAAAGATGCTCCATCAGGTCGGTTGTGGTTGCGCGACCTGCTGCCCGCCTCCTATATGGAGGACAAAGAAAAAGCGAGTTGAAATGAACGACACAGCCATCCTTGAACAGATTTTGCTGACGCTGAATGGAGAACCGTTCCGCATTCACCATGGCGCGACGATTGCGGAACTGTGCGCGGCTATCGACCTCAATCCTAAAAAGGTCGCGGTGGAACGCAATCTCGAAATCGTTCCGCGATCCACATTCGCGGATATGAAGCTGGCCGATGGCGACAGCCTTGAAATTGTCCATTTTGTAGGGGGCGGCTGAAAATGGCCGGGAATGACAGCTGGACCGTTGCCGGCCAGACCTTTACCTCGCGGCTGATCGTTGGCACCGGCAAATATCAGGACTTCGAGGAGAATGCCGCTGCCCTCGAGGCATCTGGTGCGGAAATCATCACGGTCGCCGTCCGCCGGGTCAATGTCTCCGACCCTAAAGCGCCGATGCTGACCGATTATATATCCCCCAAAAAATATACCTATCTTCCCAACACAGCCGGCTGCTTCACGGCAGAAGACGCCATTCGAACGCTGCGTTTGGCGCGAGAGGCCGGAGGCTGGGATTTGGTGAAGTTGGAGGTGCTGGGTGAAGCCAAAACGCTTTACCCCAATATGGTCGAGACCATTCGGGCAACCGAAGTGCTTGCAAGTGAAGGTTTCAAACCCATGGTCTATTGCGTCGATGATCCGATCGCCGCCAAACAGCTGGAAGATGCAGGCGCGGTTGCGGTAATGCCGCTGGGCGCACCGATAGGATCGGGGCTGGGCATACAGAACTGCGTGACAATTCGTTTGATAGTCGAAGGCGCAAAAGTACCAATATTGGTCGATGCCGGTGTCGGGACGGCGAGCGATGCGGCGGTGGCAATGGAGCTGGGCTGCGACGGCGTACTGATGAATACCGCGATTGCCGAGGCAAAAGACCCGGTTCGAATGGCGCGGGCGATGAAGCTTTCGGTTGAATCGGGCCGTGAGGCATATCTAGCTGGCCGTATGGGCCGCCGGATGTATGCCGACCCCTCTAGCCCTCTCGCTGGTCTAATTTAGCCGTTTTTTGCTTTGGGTTAGCTGTTCGTCGCTGGTGAATGGCAGTTTCGTTACATATCCGACATTGGTCCGTCTACAACTGTCGTTGGTCGATGCATTTGTCGTCTCATCGACATTCTCATTCTCTCGTCGAAAGAGAGATGCCCGCCCGGCGCAGCTGCGCTAGCCAGGAATGCGCAGGCCGGGCTGTTTCGATCTAGCTCCCCAGGCTTAACAAGACGGTTCGCCTGCACCCTCTCCCAAAGGCCCTTTCGGCCATGTCATGAATATAGTCACGGAAGGATAAAATGATGAAACCCCCCCTGAAGATTATAACCCCGGCTATAGCGCTTTTCGCTGTCGCAACGGCTGTTCCCGCTAGCGCAGGAACTGTATCCAAGGTCGTCCAGATTGGCGATCTCAACCTGGCTAGTAACGCTGGCCAAGCAACTTTAGAAAAGCGCATTGATACTGCCGTCAGTGCAGTGTGCGCCTCTCCGCAGGCTTTTTCACTGCGTCAGCGTATGGATCAGCAGCGTTGCATGGAAAAGGCCAGAGTAGATGCACGCAAACAAGTAGACAAAGCGATCGCAGCGCAGCTTCGGGCGGAACGGTTGGCGGTTGCGCTGACTTCGGATGTAGCAAGTAACTGAACCTTCGGATTAAACGAACACACAGTAACTCCTGCTTTCCAGCCCCTATTGAAAAGCAGGTTCACTGCCCCGGCGAGCTTTCGCCGGGGCTTTTTCTTTGCAGTGAGCTATTTGCCTGCCAGCTTCTTGACTTCGGCGAGATATTTCCGCCCGATCCGCATCGACGATCCGTCGGCCATCAATGCATGCCAGACGCCGCCGCCTTCATGCCGAAGGCCGGTGATCAAGTCGCGGCGGACAATATGGCTGCGATGGATTCGCAGGAACTTCCCCGGATCCATCCGCTGCTCGAGCGAGGTGATCGTCTGATGCAGCAGATAGCTGCGCTCGCCCGTGTGCAGTCGCATATAGTCCCGCTCTGCTTCCACGCGGTCAATATCGATTGTGGCGATGCGGATGAGCTCCGAACGGTGCGATACCCAGAATTCCTGGACGAACTCGCTTTCGCCGTCGCTTCCGCTGCCCTTTTCCCGCAATGTTGCCAGCATCGCGGTTGCGCGATCGATGGCGCGCCCCAAGCGTTCGCCCGAAACGGGTTTCAGCACATAGTCTACGATATCGAGATCGAATGCCTCGACGGCAAAATTGTCGAATGCCGTCACGAAAATTATTGCCGGCTTCTTGTCGAGCAATGCAAGCGCCCGCGCCGCGCTAATCCCGTCCATCTTGGGCATGCCGATATCCAGAAACACAAGGTCGGGGCTTAGCTTCTGGGCGACTCGCAAAGCACCTGCACCGTCATTGGCCGTGCCGACCAGATCGATTTCCTTGCTATCAGCGCATAGAATCTCCAATCGCTCTATCGCCAGCGGTTCATCGTCGACAATAATCGTGCGAAGCTTCTTGGGGGCAGCGGCCATTATTTCGCTTTCGGAAGGTAGATAGTCGCCAGGAAGCCGCCTTCAGCGTCGGCGCTTGCCGTAAGCCTGGCCTTCGTCCCGAAGCGCGCCTCGAGCCTGTCGCGGACATTGGAAAGACCGATACCGTTGCTTTCGCCATTGGCCTCTCCATTATGCGGTGCAGCGTCATCCGCTACAGAAATTTCGACATGGCTCTCGGTTCGCCGGGCTGATATTTCGATGGTGACCGGGCGATCCGAATGCGAAACACCATGCTTGATTGCATTTTCCACCAGCGGCTGCAGGATCAGTGCCGGCACAATCATTCCGCTAAGCTCGTCCGGAATATCGAATCGCGTGAGCAGCCGGCGCGGATAGCGAATGGCCTCGATCTCCAGATAACGCTGTTGCAGCTCGACTTCTTCGGCAAGCGTAACATCTTCCAGCGGATCGCTTGAAAGGCTGGTGCGATAAAAGCTTGCCAGATTTTGCACCATCGCCTCAGCGCGCTCATTCTGCCCCTTGATAATCAGGCTGGAAAGCGAATTCAGCGTGTTAAACAGGAAATGCGGATTGACCTGATAGCGCAGCGATCTGAGTTCCGCATTCTGCGCTGCCTGGGCAAATCGCGATGCGACCCGTTCTGCTTCTCTCACTTCCCTTGCATATCCGATGGCGAGATAGAGTGATGCCCATGCAATCAGGAAGAAATAGCGCGAAATGGCCTGTTCCATAACTTCCTGAACCGGCGTAATGCCGATCTGCTCCTGAATGTCCTTGATCTGGCGCGCCAGATTGGGATCATCGAACATATCGGACGGCTGATACTGGCTGAAAAAATAGAAATTGATCGCGGCAATGGCGATCGCAGCGGGAATAGCGGCAACGAAGGCTACGCTGATGCGCAGGCTCAGTTTCCGGCGGTCGAATTGCCGCAGCACCAGATAGAGTAGCCAGGTAATGCCGATGCCGAAGAGGGATACGATAGCCCGGGTCTGGGCAAACTCCCATTGTGACGGAAAATCGGCAACGGCGTAGCGAAGCGAGAAAATCAGGACGAAAAACAGCCAGAATCCGACAATGGTCAGAAAGGCCAGTTGATGGCCCACCAATGGCGGCTTCTTGATTTTTCCTTCGAACATGCTTGCAGACATAACGCAAATTTCTTGGCTTTTCTTCTGCTGTTTGGCGATTCCCCGCGCTTTGTCGAAACTCAAACTGGATTTGTCGAACTTTTGGGGCGTGAACAGATGTTACATGGAGCGTTAACGATTTGCTAACCATGATTATGGCATTTTCCTTGATGGTCATTAACGTGAACAACGAGGACATGACATGGGCAACAAGAAACAGGCTTCACCGGGTTTTGTGACCCTGGCCGAGATCAAGGAATTTGCGAGCTTTTCGGCCGCAGCCCAGCGTTATATCCGGCGTTCGCTAGACGTTGCCTTTGACCGCAAGGATGCCGTCGCGCTCTGGTCGCGCGACAAAGCCGAAGCCGCAGGAATAGAGGCTCAGACTACATTTTATGCGCGAATTCCGGAAATACGGGAACTCATCCCTGATTCGAGCGCAGTTGAAGATGCAGAATATTTCCTGTCGCCGCTGGTAACCGTTTCGGCTTTTGACCTGGGGCAGGGCCGGCTTGACAGTTTTGCCACATATCGTTTTCTGTATGAGCGGCTGATCGGTGCTGAGACCCGCCCCTGGCTTCCTGCCGCCTTTTGCGCAGCAGCCTCGATGCCGCATTTGCAGCCAGAACGCCGCAAGGCGTTGTTGCAATCGATCAGCGAAGCTGCAGCAACAGCACCCGGATGGTCAAAAAGGGCTCCGAGCTTCTTCCCCGAATGGGTGGAGAAAGTCGATGCGGGGCGTAGTGCGCACTAACTATTTTCGCCGGTAGCGAAAATACCATACCTCATGTCCTTGCCGGCGCGCCTTTGCCTCATAGCGGGTTTCGGGCCATCCCCCCGGACGCTTCAGAAAGTCATCTGGCTTTTCGCATAGCCATTCGAATTGTGCGCGGTGGGGCCGGCGCGCCATGACCATCAGCGCGTGGCGCAAATAAACCGGATGATCGGTGCCGAAACGGAATTCACCGCCGGGTTTCAGCTTTGCTGCAATCATCTCCACCGGGCCGTCATTCATCATGCGGCGCTTGGCATGCCGCGCCTTGGGCCAGGGATCGGGATGCAGGAGATACACAAAGCCAAGCGCCCCATCGGGGATGCGCGCAAGGACATCGAGCGCATCCCCCATATGCAGGCGAATATTGGCGAGTGGCCCCATACCCTCATAGTCGCCAACATGCCCGAGCGCCTGGGCAACACCATTGACGAAAGGTTCGCAGCCGATGAAGCCATGACCCGGTAGCATATTGGCACGATAGGCGAGATGTTCACCGCCGCCGAACCCAATCTCGAAATGCAGCGGAACATTCTCGCCAAAGAGCCGCTGCGACGTCACCTCACCCTCTTCGGGCACAGAGATGCGGGGCAACAATTCGTCGACCAGCCGCTGCTGCGCGGGGCGCAAAGCCTTGCCCTTGGAGCGGCCATATAGGCGCCCAAGCGTGGTCGGATCCCCGGTTTTGTGTGCGGTCATGTCGCAAGCGCATAGAGAATCTGGGCAAAGAGGCAAGTAAGCGTTCGCTCCACAAATGGCAGACAGGGTTAACAGGATGTTGGCGTTTCGTGCCTATGGCGTTCCTATGGATCTGTTGATGTTCAACATCATGGTTGCCTCATTGTCGCTGCTCTTCTTTTTGGCGTTTCTGGGCATCTTTTTTTATAACCAGCAGCTGAAGGCCGCAGGCTGGGTCGCGCTTGCTTTCCTTTTCGGGTCCTTGGCGCTGTTGGTAGATCAGAACAGAACGGTTCTCGAATCATATTTTATCGACAAGCTCGCAGAACCGCTTTTCTGGAGCAGCTGCCTTGCGGTCGTACTCGCCTATGCCAGCCGGGTGAGCGCGCGGCCCTCGGTTCCTCTGCTGGGAATCGCGCTCTTTGTAGGGCTGTCGACAATGCTGGTGATCTCGCATCTACCGCAGAGAGCGATTATCATGGACTGGGTTTCCGCGGCTATCCTGCTGGCGGGCGTGCTTGTTCTTTGGGGGCACCGCAACGGGGTGACCGACAAGGCACTTTGTTATTTTACCCTGTTCTCGGCCATCGTTGCTTTCTTGCGCCCGTTCATAATCATCGCCGATATCAGCCCTGGCGCATGGACAAGCGCCTTTGCCTTCTATCAGGCGGTTCTCTATCTCAGCAGCTCCATACTCTCGACCGTTGGTGCCAATGTGATTTTCGTTGCCCTTGGGGTGGACCTCATCGAGAGGCATCAGCGCGATGCGATGGTCGATGCGCTTACCGGGCTGCTCAATCGCAGGGGAATAGACAGGTTTCTTGACGAAAAGGAGGCTCTGCGCGGCGAGAATTCGATGGCTGGCCATGCCGTCCTCATGTTCGATATCGATCACTTCAAGAAAGTGAATGATGAATTCGGACATGAGGTGGGTGACAATGTCCTGGCCCGCCTGGGATCGACGATCAGGCAGCTGATGCAATATCACGGCACAGCCGGGCGGACAGGCGGGGAGGAGTTCGTTTTCCTCTTCAATCGCGAGAGCACCAATGCGGCTTTTCTGGTGGCTGAACATGTGCGCGTCGCGATTGGAATGCTCGATCACAAAGGCCTGCCTGAAAATCACCGTATAACCATCAGCCTCGGCCTTGCCTTTGTACGCGAAGGCGAGCCGCTGAAACGGACAATGCGGCGCGCCGATGCCGCGCTTTATGAAGCCAAGGATGCGGGCCGCAACCGCTTGCGTATCGCTGACGGCGATACTCTACCCGAAATTGACGAAAAGCTGAATATTCCGAAGCAGACGGCGCAGCCGGGCGGGATCGATCTGCCTGATGTTGGGCTTTGACAAGGTAGCTATCAGGCCAGCGCGGCCTTGAGTTCGTCAGCCAGATCGGTTTTCTCCCAGGGGAAGAAATCGCCGTCGGCGGTCCGACCAAAATGGCCATAGGCTGCTGATTTGCGGTAGATCGGCTTGTTGAGTCCCAGGCAGGTGCGAATACCGCGCGGCGTCAGGCCGCCAAGCCTGTCTATAGATTTGATAGCCTCTTCGATTTTCGCATCGTCTGCTGTGCCCGTGCCATGCGTATCGACATAGAGCGAAAGAGGCTCCGAAACGCCAATCGCATAGGCAATCTGGATGGTGCAGCGCGAGGCCAGTCCGGCTGCGACCACATTTTTGGCGAGATAACGCGTGATGTAGGCTGCGCTGCGGTCGACCTTGGTCGGGTCTTTGCCCGAAAACGCGCCGCCGCCATGCGGGCTTGCGCCGCCATAAGTATCGACGATGATCTTGCGTCCGGTGAGGCCAGCATCGCCGTCGGGGCCGCCAATTTCGAATGCGCCGGTCGGGTTGATATGCCAGATAGTTTCGTCCGAAAGCAGACCGTCTGGAAGAATGTCCGCGACGGCCGTTTTGACATAGGCATGGAGTTCGGCTTCCTTTTCGCCGTCATCATATCCGCTGGCATGCTGCGTCGATACAACCACGGCCGCGCAGGCGACGGGCTTGCCATCCTCATAACGCAAGGTCACCTGACTCTTGCTGTCGGGCTCCAGAAACGGCGCTTTACCCGATTTGCGGTCTTCGGCCAGCCGCGCCAGAATCTTGTGGCTGTAATCGAGCGTCGCAGGCATCAGGTCGGGCGTCTCATCGCAGGCAAAGCCGAACATGATGCCCTGATCGCCGGCACCCTCATCCTTGTTCGAGCCATCATCGCCGGCATCGACGCCCATAGCTATCTCGCTCGACTGGCCATGGAGATGGTTTTCGAAAGCGAGCGTCTCCCAGTGAAAACCATCCTGCTCATAGCCGATGTCTTTTACGGTGCCGCGCACCGCCGCTTCGATTTCCTCAAGCGCGCCATCGGCCCATTCGCCATTTTCATAGACACCTTTGCAGCGAATCTCACCAGCGAGCACAACACGCTGCGTGGTCGTCAGCGTTTCGCACGCAACGCGTGCTTCGGGATCCTTCGAAATGAACAGGTCGACGACGGCGTCGCTGATCTGGTCCGAGACTTTGTCGGGATGGCCTTCGGAGACCGATTCGGATGTGAACAAATATGAGGAACGCATGGTTTTCCCAGTGTTTGTAGCGAGGCTTCGATGCCCTTCGCGGGAGGTGACTGTGTCTGCGTATAAAGAAATCGTTATATCGTGCAGCGGGCGTTTAGCGGGCGAAGCGCGCGCGTGCAACCGGGAAAAGTGCCATCGCCAGCATCAGCAATGCCAGCGCCAGGGGAATGATGTTGCCATAGCGGGCGAAGAGCGTCGGAGCCCGCGGCGGGGGCAGAAATGCATCGATCCTTCCCGAAGCGCCCAGCGGGAGGTTTTCGATAATCTCTCCATCAGGCCCGATAACCGCGCTGATCCCGGTCGGCGTCGCGCGGATGATGGGCAGGCCTTCCTCGACTGCCCTGAGCCGCGCCTGCGCCAAAAACTGCGGTGGGCCGATGCTTCCGAACCAGGCGTCGTTGGAGGGGTTGAAAATGAAGTCGGGCCGGTTGCCTCCTTCGGCAACCCTGCCAGAAAAGATGATTTCATAGCAAATCTGGATCCCGGCCTTTGGCCTGCCATCGCCCAGGTCAAGCGTGCGCGGACCCGGACCGGGCCAGAAATAGACATCGCCGGGAACCAGCCGGGCGATACCCAGCGGTTCGAGCAGGGAAGGATAGGGCAGATACTCGCCGAAGGGCACCAGATGCGCCTTGTCGTACCAGTCGATAATTTCGCCGTCGTCAGTCATGGTGATGACGCTGTTATGCGCGGCGATCAACTTGCCCTTCTCATCGTGGCGCAGCCGATCATTGCCGGCGATCAATATATCGCCATCGCCCAGCAGGCTTTGTGCGATGGCCCGTCGGGTTGCGGCGGCGCCTCCCCCCGGCTGCGCGAAATAATAGCGCGGCGGATAGCCATCCTCCAGATACCAAGGCATGGCGCTCTCCGACCAGAAGAGCAGGCGCGGTTCATCTTGGCCCGTCTTGCGCGGGCTGAGCGCTGCGATACGCTGCACATTACTGCCTTGTTGCAACGGATCATAGCGTTCTTCCTGGGTGATATTGGGCTGGACGATGGTGATGGGGGTGCCAGCCTGCGGTTCTGGCACTTCACCCGGATTTTCGATCTGAAAGGTTCCGATTGCCAGCAATGCCGCCACGCCAATGCCGAAGATGCGCTGCCGCAGGGCTTGGGCGGCCGCTGCGTAGAGCACCAAACCAATGGTGAGGAGCAGTAAAATCGAAGTGCCATAGGTCCCGAACAACCCGAACGCGCCTGTGAATTGCATGGGGAGCGCGATGACAGCCAACGGATTCCAAGCAAAGCCGGTCAGTATCCAGCTTCTCAGCCATTCTGTGATTGCCCAGAAAGCGGCAAACGCCAGAATATAGGGGAAAGTGATTACCATACTGCCGCTAGTCCTGAGCCTGTCGAAGGACGCTTCACGGGCTTGAGCCGCACTTCGACTATCGCCTTCACTCCGCTCAGGCTGCTCAGTGCTACCGGTATTTATGGCAATTCGGCCAATCCACCATGCGCCCAGCGCGGCGAGCCCGGGATAGACCGCCAGAAAAAGCGAGAGCAGCAACACGCCGCCATAACCGAGCCATTGGGGCATTGCGGCCTGATAGGTAAAAGCGACCGCGATCCATTGCAGGCTGATCGCGAAATGCAGGATGCCGAAGAGCCAGCCTGTGAAGAGAGCCTGCCGCCGGTTTTCCGCCTGCGCTGTAAGCCAGACCAGAAGCGCAAGGCAGGCGAGCGTCAGCGGCCACAGCCCCCACGGTTCGAAGCCGAAAGCAGATAGCCCGCCTGCGACAGGCGCGGTCCACAGCCAATGTCGAGTGAGAAAACGGGCGAGCGATTGCATTGCCGCCTCCATGCCTTGGCCGCGATATGAATGCAATTGGCTTGGCGGGCGGGCGCATTTCTTTTAGAGCCAGCAACATGATCTTCAGCACGCTTCTCCTGATCCAGACCGCCGCCGCGCCGCTGCCCAAACCCCTGACAGAAACGCATATGCGCGACATTGGCTGCGTGGCGACGCTCGGCCTCGTGGCGGATGAACAGCGCCGCGGCGTTGCGACCAGCCTGCGCTTTCCCAATGTGATGCAGCGTGGGCGCAGCTATGCCGGGATTGTGGGCGAGCGGGTGATGGCCGAAACAGGGCAGCCGAGGGAAGTCGTCCGCCTCGCCATGGGGCAGGCGGTGGAGGACCAGCAGATGCAACTGGCGGAAGCGGAAAAGCGCGGCGAAGAGGGCAAGCCGATTCTCGATGCGCTGGTTGCCAAATGCCTGCCGCTGCTCGATGCGGAAGTCCCGGAAAAGGTGCCAACGGAGGATGAGCTGAGATTTTGCGCGGCGATCATTTCGCTATCTGCCGAAGAGATCGAAGGGCGCGAAGGCGAGAACAGCGTCAATGCAAAGGCGATGCGCAATCTTGCCGATATCCTGACGCGCAAATATGCCGCTGCGGCCTATCCCGACGATCCCAACCGTTCGATGGGGCCGTCCCTGCGAAGGGCCGAGGGAGAAGTCTCGCTGGAGAAGGCCAGGCAAGCCGAGTTGGCGCGCAAGGGCGGCGAGCTCAAGGCGCTGAGCGAAGCCGAGGGTGAAGAAAAATATCAGCGCTGCATCTTTTTGGGCGAGTGAGCGTGGCTGGGTTGCGCCCTTTCCATCTTGCCGTGACAGTCGATGATCTGGATTCCGCGCGGCGCTTTTACGGCGATTTGCTCGGCTGCGTGGAAGGGCGTTCGGACGCGCGCTGGGTCGATTTCAACCTGTTCGGCCACCAGTTTGTTTGTCATCTGGATGAAGCCAAACAGACCGCCGAAGCGCATAACCATGTCGATGGCCATGGCGTTCCCGTGCCGCATTATGGCGTGGTGCTGAATATGGCGGACTGGCAGGCGCTGGCAGAGCGGCTGGCAGGCGAGGTCGAATTCGTCATCCCGCCCACGGTGCGTTTCAGGGATGCACCGGGCGAGCAGGCAACGATGTTCTTCCGCGATCCGGCGGGCAATGCGCTGGAATTCAAGGCGTTCGGCAATGATGCTATGCTGTTCGAGACTGGATAGCGGCTAGAATAAATATCTCAGCGCGAGAAAGCCGCCGACAAACAGCACACCGCCGACCGTTGTCGCCAGCGCGAAATTCTTGTCGATCCAGGCTTTCATCGGCGGCCCGAAGAAGCGCAGTAACCCCGCAACCAGGAAAAAGCGTGCCGCACGCGCGATGATCGATGCGAAGATCAGGATATAGAGCGGCATCGCGGTTGCCCCGGCAGCAATCGTGATCACCTTGAAAGGCAGCGGCGTGAATCCGGCAAGCAGCACGATGATCCAGCCTTGCTCGTTGAAGGCATTGCTGAACTCCTCGAATTCCTCGACCACACCATAAATTTCCAGGATCGGTTTGCCGACAGCCTCGAACAGGAAGAAACCGATAGCGTAACCGAGCAGCGCGCCGAGCACCGATGCGATTGTGCAGATAAAGGCATAGCGCCAGGAGCGTTCCGGTTTTGCCAGGCACATCGGTGCCAGCACGACATCGGGCGGGATAGGAAAGAAGCTCGATTCTATGAAGCTGATGGCAGCAAGCCAGCGTTCGGCAAGCGGATGCGCCGCCTTATCGAGCGTCCAGTCATAAAGCCTTCGGAACATTGTTGCTGCCTTGTCGCTTCGTTGCCGCCCGCCTTAGCCGAGCGGCCCGCAAAGACAAGAGCGTCCTTGTTTTTGCCGCGGAAATTCCGCATGCGGTTGCGCAGCAAAACCAAAACTAAGGAGTCCTCCAGATGAAAATACTCGGCGCGCCGCTCTCCCCATTCGTTCGCAAGGTTGTTGTCTATTGCGCCGAACGGGAGATAGCCTTTGAACTGGAACCGGTCACGCCGTTCGGCCCGGATGGCGAGCGCGAGGATTTTGTGGCTGCCTCGCCGATGCGGCGGATTCCCGCCATTGACGATGATGGCTATCTGCTTGCCGACAGTTCGGCGATTATCCATTATCTTGAGGCCAAACATGGTGCGGCGCTGCTACCAGAAGAACCGAAAGCGCGCGGGCAGGCTGTCTTCTTCGACGAGATAGCGGATACGTTGATCGTGGGTGCGTTTGGTGCAATGTTCTTCAACCGCGTTGTCGCGCCGAAATTCCTGGGGCAGCCGGGGGATCTGGCGGCGGCCGATCTGGCCGAGAGGGAAACCGCTCCGTTGCTCATGGAGCGTCTGGAATCGATCATGCCGGACGGAGATTATCTGGTCGGAGACAGCTTGACCGTTGCCGATATCGCGCTTGCTTCGCCATTCGTGAATGGCAAATACGCCGGCTATGAGGTCGACCCTGCGACGCATCCCAAAATCGCCAAATGGCTTGCCGGTATCTGGGCGCGGCCCAGCTTTGCCGCGCAAATCGCGCTCGGCGAGAATGCCATCGCCGCAGCGGGTTAGCGTATAGCGAAGGCGAAGAGATAACCATATAGGTAAAAATATATTGACAGCGAAACGGCATATATATCCTTTACAAACCCAGGGCAGTTTGGTATAGATTCCTTGTAAAAAAACAAGGAACTAACAATGTCCATTCTCTCCAAGCTATACTTCCACAATGAGGCGGAAGCGTTCACCTATCTGGAGAATATCATCTGGAAAGATGGCGTTGTCTGCCCGCATTGCGGCGTGGTTGGCGGCAAGGTCTATGACCTCAAGGGTGTTCGTGGCAGCAAGAGCAAGAAAAACCCCGAAGGCGCTATCCGGCATGGCCTCAAAAAGTGTGGTGAATGCCGCAAGCAGTTTACGGTCAAGGTCGGCACTGTATTCGAGCATGGCCGCATTCCGCTGCACAAGATGTTGCAGGCCGTTTATCTCATGACGTCCAGCAAGAAGGGTATCAGCTCACACCAGTTACACCGCGTTCTGGAGATCACCTACAAGAGCGCCTGGTTTTTAACCCACCGCATCCGGGAAGCCATGCGCGATGGCGGATTGGAGATGTTCGGCGGTGAGGGTGCTGAGGTACTGGCAGACGAAACCTACATCGGCAGCAAAGACGAAATGCGCTACAAGAAGCGCCCGACACGCGGCCACTCTCACAAGCTGCGGGTTGTATCCCTGCTCGACAAGCGCACTGGCCAGACCCGCTCTTTCTATGCGCCGGGTGCTGTCAAAGACGAGGTAGCGCAGATCGTTCGCACGAATATTGCGGCAGAAAGCCAGCTCGTCACTGACGAAAGCCCTCTCTACAAGGCAGTCGGCAAGGAATATCTCTCGCACACAAGCGTTCTGCACGGCGCTGGCCAGTATATGAGAGACGGCAAAACCACGAACGATATTGAGGGTTATTTCTCCATATTCAAGCGCGGCATGCGCGGCATTTACCAGCACTGCCGCGAGAAGCATCTCCATCGTTATCTGGCTGAATTTGACTTCCGGTATAGCAATCGTGCGGCGCTCGAAATCAACGACAAGGTGCGGTCAGAAAAGGCACTACAGGGTATCGTCGGGAAGCGTCTTACTTATGCAACAACTGGTGTCGGGGCCTAACCATCACAAAACTGCGAAGGTTAAAAATCAAAGATGGCGGACAAAGCCGCATAGGGGCTGGCGAAAGCGAAGAAAGTAACCTATATTGAGGTTGTGGAGCCGGGGGGAGTTGAACCCCATAGGAGACGCTGCAAGTCGTTCCTGGTCACCTGACCTCCGGCCCCACGCTTACAGCCCCTTCCACTTTACGGCTTCAAAATCGAGCTGCATCGTCTCCCCATATTTCGGATGCCGCTTTTCGAGCTTACCCATGAAATCTTCATAGTCTGCGCTCAGGTCCATGATGGTGCAAACCGAAGCAAGGTGCTCCCTAAGCTTCGGGTGACCAAGCTCTGGTGTAAGCCGTTGCTGAATTGTCCCTTTCCTCTTTCCTGAAAACGTTTTCGGTTCCGTCCGTTTCAGCTCTTCCAATACGCCGGGAGCCAGCCTCCGATATATAATGTCGTTTGTTAAGTGCCCGAAATATTGGGGGCGCTTGACGGTATCTTTTGGGAATTTCAATCCGCGCAACCGGAAGAGCTGTTCATAAAATTCGTCGGGAAAAGTCTTAATCCAAGGCTGCAATTCCTTGGCGATAAACTTTTCGAGAATTTTGGCTAGGGCATCGCTGGCGCGGTCTCTTTGGTACCCGGTAGCTTCATCCACTAGCGCAACAATGCCGACACGCGCGAACCCACGCATCAGCACTTCTGCTTGCTCAGCTACCCTTTGTTGTGACTCCGTTAGAACCTTTCCTTTCTTCCGAGCGTCGAGATAGACATCGCACACTAGAGGCAGCAGTTCTGCGCGATAGCCCATCGCTTTCTGCCCCGTTTTGTTCACAAATTCTATTGGGGCAAGTACTTCCCTCAACTCTCTGGTAATGAACGGTAATAGGTTCTTTGCGGCAATGAAATTCGGCAGTTCGGTACCAGCGTAACTGCCTTTCCATGGGCGGCCCAGCGCCGTCATGAACGCCTTGCTGATCATCAATCTGGTGCCATCTGAGGTGACAGCTACAGGAAGATTCAATCCCGCGATTTCCAGCTCGCCTTCATGGCTAGCCCCCGGCAAATGAGCCGACCAGCGCGCCACTGCGGCTTTTTGCGCTATTTCCTTCTTCTTTTTGGCGGAGAGTGATTTGGCGCGCGCTGCGCCGCCCTTTGACTGAGGTGATTTGGCCATAATTCCTCTACTTGCTCTAAATTCCAGCAAGCATATGCGTGCTAAGCGATTTTAGCAAGCATTAATTTACACCCTGAATCCGACGTGGTAGAGAGCGTCATGGAAAAACAGAAATCCCAATCCGACAAATTCAAAGAAGCCGCCCGCGAATTAGAGGCGGACCAAAGCGAAGAGCGTTGGGAAAAGCGGCTTAAGAAGGTGCTGAAGTCAAAGCCCGATCCGCGTCGCCCGTAGGGAAGTTCTTTGATATACCATCTCATTAAATTGCTGTAATTGAAGGTAAAATTTTTAAATGTTACTTGTCCGGCGGAGCCAGATTGTTATGTCTGTTCATGGTTGGGGTAGGCGCTGTTTGGAGGAAGGCTGTCAGTAAAGACCTAGTAGCAGCCGACGTCACCGGGGCTTGCGAGTCGCGCGAGGGTATCGTCCCAATGGGAATTAAGGCGGTAACTGCTTTCCGCTGACACTGGTGGTATGTGTCCCCCCCGGCTCCCTCGCAGCGCCTACAGTTTTGGAGAGATCAACCCTGCTGGAGAATTTGGGTTTGCAATCGATACAAACTCACTATCGATTGGATATCACCATGGTTGAAACAACTCCCAAATTTGGGTTGCCGCTGCTTTATACTGCTCAGGCCAACAAGGAAATCATCCACAACGAAGCGCTGATGCTACTGGATGCTACCATCCTGCCTGTGATTGTGGCGGAACAAGCGGATCCGCCGGCAGATTTAACAAGCGGAGATTCCGGCAAAAGCTGGCTCGTTGCTGCAAACCCAACTGGAGTCTGGGAGAATGAGGAAGGGCGACTTGCCTTTTGGATGGGCGATTCCTGGCGATTTGTAGAAGCTCCCGAGCGCAGCCGGATTTTCAGAAGTGATCTGGCGGTCGAATTTTTGAAGCGCAGCGACGGCTGGTTTTCGCCTTCCACAATGGCCGATCCATCTGGCGGCGCGGTCGTTGACAATGAAGCGCGTCAGGCGATCACATCGATTCTTTCTTTTCTGCGATCGACCGGAGCGATTCCAACCTGATTGGACAGCCGTGGCTGTAAAATAACGCGAAATTTGCGAAATCCCGTGAAAATGGCGACATTTTGGCAACAGTTTCAGGGCGAAGTTGCTTGCATGCGACAGGCATTCTCGGTAGATAGCCTTGTCGAATTTTGGTTCCTAAATAAAAGAAGGGGAAAGTTGATGCGTAAGCTAGCCATAGGATTGGCGCTCGCTTCTACTGCTCTGGCCTCGCCGGCACTGGCGCGTGATGGCCAGTGGTATGTCGGAGTCGAGGGTGGTGCCATGATACTCGAGGATGTTGACCTCGGCGTTAACGGCGGTACAAACGACATAACGATTGATCATGAGTACGGTTATGATTTTGGCGGAATAGTCGGATACGACTTTGGCGGTTTCCGCCTTGAGACAGAAGTTTCTTACCGTGAAGCTGATCCTGAAAATGTGACGGCCCGTACATTTATTCCTGTAGGCAATTTGCAGGCTAACGGTGGATTTGACGCCGCTGGCGACGCCAATGCGCTGTCCTTCATGCTGAATGGTTTGTTGGATTTTGGCGATGATGATGGTCTTCAGGGCTTCGTCGGCGGCGGCGTTGGTGTCGCCCGCGTAGACATCCACAATTCAATCAATTCGGTTGCCGGCCCATGGCTGGACGACTCTGATACTGGATTTGCTTGGCAAGCTATTGCTGGCGTTCGTGCGCCAATCAGTGACAGCTGGGATGTTGGCCTGAAATATCGCTTTTTTAATGTCTCCGGAGTTGATCTCGTTGACAGCATTGGCCGTGATATCGAGACGCGTTTTAGATCGCACAGCATTCTGGGCAGCTTGATCTATAACTTCGGTGGCGAGCCTGACCCCGTGCCGGTCACGCCTCCGCCACCACCGCCGGTTACGGTAGCGCCGCCGCCGCCACCACCACCACCGCCGCCGATCGTGCAGTGTAACACTGGCCCATACATCGTATTTTTCGATTGGGATAAATCGGACCTGACACCTCAGGGTGCGTCGACTCTCGACAATGCCGTGTCGCAATATGCAAATTGCGGTAACGCACGTGTCATGCTCGCGGGTCACGCTGACCGTTCGGGCTCGACCAGCTACAATGTCGGCCTCTCGCAGCGTCGTAACGCGACGGTTCGGTCTTACCTCGAATCGCGCGGTGTTAGTGGCGGTGCAATTTCCACCCAGGCATTCGGTGAATCGCAGCCTCTGGTCGCAACGGCTGATGGCGTGCGCGAACCGCAGAATCGCCGTGTGGAAGTTACCTACGGCCCGGGATCAGGCAACTAAGCCTGAAACCAAACTGAATTCGAGAAGGGCTGGTCGAAAGACCGGCCCTTTTTTTGTGCTTGTTGGTATCTTTGTGAGTATCCAAAGCTTTCAGGCAACCATCTTCCGTTTGTTGGCGGTTTTCCCGCCCGCCGCCTCGAGCAAGCGCTTTTCGAGCGTTCTTAGGCGGGCCTTGCTTTGGATCTTGGCTCCCAGTAGGTCGGTGACATAAAATGTGTCGACGGCGCGCTCGCCATAAGTTGCGATATGCGCACTGTGGAGCACAATCTTCGATTGAAACAGTGCTTCGGCGAGATTGTGCAGCAACGCCGGGCGATCCTGCGCATTCACCTCTATGACAGTAAAACGGTTCGATGCATTATTGTCCACCAGGATTGAAGGTGCGATCCGGAAGGCATCGGCCCGGCGCCGCGCGCCAGGTTTGGAATGCAGTTTGGGGTCCATTTTGCCCCGATTTGCAAGAATATCGCCGATCGTCTTTTTCAGCCGGGCAAGCTGGGACTTGTCCTTGAATGGCTGCCCCATGGGGTTTTGAACGAGGAAGTTGTCCATGGCCATTCCATCGCGCGTGGTATGGATACGGGCGTCAATAATATTGCCGCCGGCAAGGTGAATTGCTCCGGCTATCCGGTAAAAGAGGCCTGGGTGGTCAGCAGCAAAAACGGTGACCAATGTCGCACCGCGGGCGCTATAATAGCAGGCATCGATTGCCAGATCGGATTGACTCTCGTTGGCAAGAAGCGCAAGATTCCGCGCTATGATGTCTTCTGGTTCGGCAATCCAATAGCTGTCGCCGAATTTCTTGGCGAGTTTGCCAAAACGCGAGGCTGAAAAATCCAGTATTTCGGCTACCTGCCGTTTCTTGGTCTCAACCCTTTCTTCGCGGCCGCGTTGTTTGTGGCCTAGCCGCAATACCTCCTCCGTGGCCTCAAACAGGTCGGAGAGCAACTGCCTCTTCCAGCTGTTCCAGACTCCGGGCCCGACGGCGCGAATATCCACAACGGTCAAGACAAGGAGCAGGCGTAGCCGCTCCGGCGACTTAACCAGCTGGGCAAAGTCGAGCACAGTCTTGAAATCGGTAATATCCCTTTTGAAAGCCGTCGCTGACATGGCCAGATGATGGCGCACCAGCCAGGAAACAGTCTGCGTTTCGGCATCGCTCAACCCCAAGCGCGGACATAGCTTCAGAGCGACCTCTGCGCCCAGAATGCTGTGGTCGCCGCCGCGCCCTTTCGCGATATCGTGGAGCAAGACAGCCACAAACAGAACACGGCGGCTGATGATTGTTTGCATGATACCAGTGGAAATCGGATGATCGTCATCATGTTTTCCATTCTCGATTTCCGCCAATAGTCCAATCGCCCGAATGGAGTGTTCGTCGACGGTATAATGATGATACATGTCAAACTGCATTTGCGCGACGACGCGTCCAAAATCGGGAATGAACCGCCCGAACACGGTTGCCTCATTCATCCAGCGCAGCACCGTTTCGGGATCGCGCGGTGATGTAAGCACTTCCATAAATAGAGCATTTGCCCTCTCGTCCTGGCGGATATTGTTCTTGATCAGCTTGGCATCCCGCTGGGCCGCGCGCATGGCTAGCGGGTGTATTTCCAGTTGATATTCGTCGGCGAGTTGAAACAGCTCAATCAGCCTAACTGGATCTTCTTCGAAAAACGAGTCATCCGGCAAGGCAAGGCGGCCACGGTCCAGTCTGAAACCATTCAGCTTCCTCGGCCGTCTGGTAATCGCCGGGAGGAAACGCCGTCCCCTTTTGGACTTGGTCTCGTCGAGATGCGCCAAGAACAGGCCCGTGACGTCTCCCACGGTTTTGGCGTTCAGAAAGTAATACTGCATGAAGCGTTCGACTGGAGATTGGCCAGGCCGGTCGGCATATTGCATTCTTTGGGCGACTTCGCGTTGAAGATCGAATGTCAGCCTTTCTTCGGCGCGGCCGGCAATATCATGCATGTGGCAGCGGACCGCCCAAAGGAAATTCTCGGCCTTGTGAAACCGCCGGTATTCCTGTTTCGTCAGCAAACCTACATCCACCAGCGATGCAGCGGAGCGCACGCGGTGAACATATTTCCCGATCCAGTAGAGCGTCTGCAGATCGCGCAGGCCGCCTTTCCCGTCTTTGATGTTTGGTTCAACAACATAGCGGCTGTCGCCCATGCGTTTATGCCGTTCTTCACGTTCCTGCATCTTCTGATGAACAAATTCCGGGCCGGTTCCGCTTACGACGTCATTCCAGAAACGCGTCGATGCCCCCTCATAGACGTCGCGATCACCCCAGACAAAGCGGCTCTCCAGCAAAGCCGTCCGAATGGTCAGATCATCCTGCGCCATCTTGACTGTTTCGTCGATCGACCGGCTCGACTGTCCGACCTTCAGTTTCAAATCCCACAGCAGATAAAGCATCGCCTCGACAACCTGTTCGGTCCAGGCAGTGCGCTTGTATGGCGTTATAAAGGCGATATCCACGTCGCTATGCGGAGCCATTTCGCCGCGCCCATACCCCCCAACCGCCAGAACCGACAGGCGTTCCGCCGTCGAGCGGTTGGCGCTGGGGTAGACATGCCGAGTCACATATTCGAAAATCAGGCGGACCAGCTGATCGATCAAAAAAGCCTGTTCGCGCGCAGCATTGTGGCCTCTGGAAGGATTTTTTTGTAGCCGCGCCGAGATTTCGGCGCGCCCATTGTCGAGCGCATCCTGCAGCAAAGCCAGAATCTGCTGTCTGGCACCGGGTGCCGATGCGGCTTCATCAATCATTTCGGCCAGCCGCTTGCGGTCGATGATTGCGCGTTGCTTGCCGATCTTCAATGCTGGATTGCGCATAAGGCCATCATAGCAGCACCGAGCGGCTTTGGTGAAGGCCTATCCCGCCGCAACCAGATCGTTATACTGTTTCCGCAGGGCCACGCGGTCGATTTTCTGGGTGCCGAGGCGTGGGAGCGCGTCTTCCGATCGCCAAACATGCTCGGGGATCTTGAAGGGTGCCAACCGGTCGGCAAGAAATGCTCTTAGTTCATCCGGCGATACATCCTGCCCATTCTTGGTATGGTAGACCATCCCTGGTACCTCGCCATAGCGATCATCGGTAATACCAAACACCGACAACTCGGCGATCGCCTCATTCTCATAGGCAGCAGCCTCGACTTCGGGGCAGCTGATATTTTCGCCACCGCGGATGATGATGTCCTTTTTGCGGTCGACGATGTACAGATACCCATCCTCGTCCAGATAGCCGATATCGCCGGTGCGGAACCATCCATCGTCGGTGAACGCCGCCTTGGTAGCCTCCGGATTGTTCCAATAGCCGTTGAAGTTCGCAATCGTCCTGATGCAGACTTCGCCGCGCTCTCCTTGCGGCATGATGTTGCCATCATCGTCGAGCATCTCCACTTCAACAAGCGGCTTGGTTGCCTGTCCGGTGCTTTCCGGTTTTGCCAGATAATTCTCGGTAAAATTGCCGCAGCCCACGCCGTTGGTTTCTGTCAGACCATAGCCAATGAGTGGATAGGCATGCTCCATTTCCTTCTTGATCTTTTTGACATGCTCGACGGGGCGCGGCGCTCCTCCAGCAGCGAAGGCTGTGCAGCTGGTTAAATCAAATTCATGCCGTTTCGGATGCGTCGCAATCTCTATGGACATCAGCGGAACACCGACAAAATAGCTGATTTTCTCCTTTTCGATCAGCCGCATCGCCTCTTCGGCATCCCATTTCGGCATGAGGACCAGCTTGCGGCCGATGGCATAGCTTTGCAGAACCAATGGCACCGACGCGGTCACATGGAAGAGCGGAACATTGACGAGCGCGGATGGCTGGGCTGGCATATCGGCACCGGTTGCCGTTAGCAATTCGAAGAACACAAGCGTTTGGCCGACATAGCTCATCGTTCCCTGAACGACGCTGCGATGATCGGAATAAGCCCCTTTCGACTGGCCCGTGGAACCCGAAGTGTAGAGGATTGTAGCATTGTCCAGCGGGTCGATTTTTGGAAGCTCGGTGGCCATACCGCCGCCTTTGGCCGTTGCTGCGGAAAGACCTTCCGACGGCGCGCAGTCATGTTGGAACAGCAGAATTTCGCAATCGCCGATATCCTGTCCTTCAAGGCGTGCTGCTCGCTGCTCGTCCGCGAAAACATAGCGGCATTCGACCATCTTGATGCCATCGGCAAGCTCGCCGCCATTCCACCAGCCATTGAGAAGCGTGGCAACGCCGCCCGCCATCGTGATCGCCATGTTGAGGATCATCCAGTTCGCCGAATTGCGCGCGGCAATCCCGACACGGTCACCTTTCTGAAGCTGATATCCTTCGACGAGACCGCCGGCTGCCTCTTTTGCGGCTGCGTAGCATTGTCCAAAGGTCAGCCTGACATCGCCATCGACGATGAACTCCTTCTCGGCATGCATGTTGCAAAAAAAGGCATAATAATCGGCAAGATTGGCCGGCGCCTGCTTTATCATCGGCAATTTTACGCCGAACTTCTCAACATGGTCCACGGCAAGCGGTCCGTCATTTTCCATTAGCCGCTTGATGGTGGCGTCAATCGCCATATCCAGTGGGGTGGGCATTGCGAATCTCTCCTTAAATCCTTTTGCCCTCTTCTATTTGGCTCTATAGGATTGTCAAAATTATTGAGGGGTTCGCTTCATGTTCGAGATATTGGCAACGGCTGGCGGCTTTGTTCGCTACGAAGACTTCGGCCTTGACCCAATTGCTTTCAAGATCGGCTCATTTCCGATCCGTTGGTATTCGCTCAGCTACCTTGCCACAATTTTGCTTGGCTATTGGTGGCTGACACGGTTGATCCGAAAGCCAGGAGCACCGATGTCACGCGAGCATGTGGACGATTTTATTTTGCATGCCACACTAGGCATCATCCTGGGCGGGCGGCTTGGTTACATCTTCTTTTACAAGCCCGACATTCTTCTGAATCCTGTAGATGTTTTCAAAGTCTGGGAGGGCGGAATGTCGCTGCATGGCGGCACTCTAGGGGTTTTGGTGGCCATTTGGCTTTTTGTGAGAAAGCGTGGGCTTTCCTATCTTCGGGTCTGTGACTATGTGGCGCTTTGCGTGCCATTCGGCACATTCCTCATTCGCCTGGCGAACTTCGTGAATGGCGAGCTATGGGGACGCGAAACGGATGTCCCATGGGCGATGATATTCCCTGCAGGCGGCGAGGTCGCCCGGCATCCCAGCCAGCTTTACGAAGCAGGGCTGGAAGGCCTGTTGATGGCTGCAATACTTTGGCCGCTCTTCTTCAAAACCGATGCGCGCTACAAGCCCGGTTTCTTCTTCGGAATGGCTGCGCTGATCTATGGATTTTCACGCTTCTTTGTGGAGTTCTTCCGCCAGCCCGATGCGCATTTGCAGTGGTTGGCCGACAGCAGCGGGCTGAGCATGGGGCAGTGGCTCACGATCCCTATGATCCTTCTGGGAATTTATCTTGTTGCTACTGCAAAGGGCAGACGCCAGCGGGTCGAACCGGTGGCCGGGAATGAAAGTGTCGCATGAGGTAAACAATCTTGCGCTTCGGCTGGCGAAGCAGATCGAAGCCACCGGACCCATTTCCATTTCCGAATACATGCGAGCTGCGAACAACGAATATTACGGCAGCCGCGATCCCATCGGGATTCAGGGCGATTTTGTGACAGCGCCTGAAATCAGCCAGATGTTCGGTGAGCTGGCGGGTCTTTGGTTCGTTGACCTCTGGTTGAGGCAAAACCAGCCTCCCAATGTGAGTTTTGTCGAATTGGGGCCGGGCAGGGGGACCTTGGCGTCGGACGCGCTGCGCTGCATGAAGCGATTTGAATTGTCGCCGCAGGTTTATTTTGTGGAAAGCAGCGAAACATTGCGCGCGATGCAGCAAGAAGCCGTACCGGAGGCGACTATTCATGATCGGATAGATGATCTGCCAGAAGACGGCCCGCTTCTCATCATGGCAAACGAGTTTTTTGATGCGCTTCCGGTGAGGCAGTTTGTCGCGACGCATGCCGGTTGGCGGGAACGCGTGGTGGCCCGTGACAAAGGCAACAAATTCATGGCTATGCCCGGTTCGCAGGCGGTCGACGAGCTGGTTCCGCCGGATCTGCGTTCCGCGCCGGCTGGCAGCATCTTCGAAAGCGCGCCCGAATGCAGCGATGCAATGTATGAGCTTTCTTCGCGGCTTTCGGCGCAGGGCGGCGTGCTGCTGATCATTGACTATGGCTATGTGCATCCCGGTCTCGGCAGCACATTGCAGGCGGTCAAGAGCCACAAATACACCGATCCATTTGAAAATCCGGGCGATTGCGACTTGACCGCCCATGTCAACTTCCTCGAGATTTCAAATCTTGCCAAGATGCGCGGACTGCATGTTTTCGGGCCAAGCGAGCAGGGCCAATGGCTGAGCGCGCTCGGCATCAATCAGCGCGCCGAGGCGCTTTCGGCAGCTTCGCCCGAACGCGCGGAAGAGATTATGGCAGCGCGTAACCGGCTGGCCAATCCGGAGGAAATGGGAAGCCTGTTCAAGGTGCTTGCAATCGCTGCCCCGGGCTGGCCGGTGCCGGAAGGTTTTGAAAGAACGATTGTTTAGGGGCCCGGGCAGCGCCACGCCGCGCTGGATGCCGTCAGCCTTCGTCTTCAGTTTCCTTGGCGGCTGGCGCGGTCTTGACCCAATCGGCAACCTGCGCAGCGAGCGTGTTGGCTGCGTCGTTAAGTGCCTGGCCTGCAGGGCCGGCTTCTATCAGGCCAACTGGCCTGCGAATCTCGAAGCGGCGCTTTTCAACCGGCTTGGAATCGCGCAGTTTCACGGCATCATAGACAATCACAGCTTCGCTGGTTTCGGCGAATATGCCAAAGTCTATCAGCGTCCCCGAAAGTTGAAATTCATCGCGGCCGCCAGCGTCAAAATTGTTGAGAACGAGAAATTCGGTACGCGCTGCGATTGTCTCGGCGAGTAGCTGTTGCCACAATTTGGCAGGTTTGTCGGCCCAGACGCCATCTTTCAGATAGGCGATACTGCTGGCATTGACCTGCACGGGGACTCTGGGCGTGTCGAGCTTGCGCGGCGTTTCAGGTGGCAGGATCACCAGCGCTTCACTACGTTCGCCGCGCCGAACGGATCCTTCGGAAACGGGGTTGTCGGCTGTAAGCACAAGCAGCGCGGGCGGCGCTTTCGCCCCAAGGCTGACGCAGCCTGCCAGGACAAGACAAACACCCAGACACATTCCAACGCGCCGTCCCATTTTGGTCAGTTTGGTCATCCGTTCCGGCCCTTCATTTTTTCGGCTCATAGTCGGGTAGCGGCGCTGTTCCCAGCAGGCTGGTGGCACCTTCCTGATCCAGCCGTTCGGTGATTGTCCGCAACGACTTTGACGCTTCGCGCAAATCACGGGTTAGTGCTGTGACCTCGGGAAGCGTGTCGTCATTGAATGATTTTGCCCCATTTTGCGCTTCCTTGAGCGTGGCTTCCAATTGAGCCAGGCTCTTGTTGGCGTTCGACAGCGTCTTATTGAGATCGGCAAAAGCGGCTTTTCCTTCGCCATCGAGCAGCCCGCTCGCATCGCCGGCAAGCACGGAAATACTATCCGCAGTCCCGCCGATTTTTTGCGCGGTTGTCTGAATCTCGGCAATCGCTCCGGAAAGCTGGGGTGCGGTCTCGGCGAGGTTGCCCGTCAGCGCCTCGGCATTGTCGAGAATCTGTTCGATCGACTGCTGGTTGTTGTCTGAAAGCAGATTGGTCAGCCTTTCAGTGAGCGTCGACAACCGTTCCAAAAGCAGCGGCGCGCTGTTCAGCAGTTCGCCCAATGCCCCCGGCTTGGTTGGGATGACCGGTGCGCCAGCCGGGCAGGAGGCCTGAGGATTCTTCTCCGGGCATTTGATTTGCGGCGTGCCCTTGATTGCGCCATCGAGCTGAATTTCCGAAACGCCGGTAAACCCTATACCCGCGACAGTAGCCACGGTGCCCTGCAAAATCGGCGTGGTTGAATCGATCTTGATGCGGACGCGCACAAAATCCGGGTCTTTTTCCCAGACCTTGATGTCTTCCACCTGTCCTACCGGAACGCCCGAATAGGCCACACCAGATCCCTTGGCGAGACCGTTTACCGACTGGAAAAAGATATCGTATTCCGTCTGCTCGCCATCGTTGAAGCGCGCCAGCCAGATCGTAAATCCGACAAGCGCGGCGAGCAGCGCAAGAGTGACGACGCCGACCAGGATATAGTTGGATTTCGTTTCCATTGCCTTGGGTTATGCCCTCTCTCGTCGCATATTGTCCATCGCTAAAGTGAAACGGCGACCTGTCTCATTATTGATGCCCTTGCAGGGCGACTCGTCCCCGGGGGCCTGAAAAATACTCGTCTATCCAGGGGTGATCGCTTTTCAGTAGCTCTTCGATTTTTCCGACTGCGATGACCTGCCGATCGGCGAGGACGGCCACGCGGTCGCAAATCGCATGCAGCGTATCGAGATCATGAGTGATCAGAAATACCGTCAGCCCCAGCGTTTCCTTGAGCTCGCGCGTCAGCGCATCGAATTTTGCCGCACCGATCGGATCGAGACCGGCCGTTGGCTCGTCGAGAAAAAGCAATTCCGGGTCCAGCGCGAGCGCACGAGCCAGTCCGGCTCGCTTTCTCATCCCACCTGAGAGCTCGGCAGGAAACTTGATCGCCGCATCGGCCGGAAGTCCGCTCAACAAAATTTTGGAGACGGCGATCTCATCGAGCAGTTGCTGGCTGAAATTCGGATAAAATTCGCGCAGGGGAACCTGCACATTTTCGGCTACCGTCAAGGTCGAAAAAAGTGCTCCGCCCTGGAACAGCACGCCCCAGCGCCGCCGGATCTCGTCATCGCCGCTTTTGTCGTCATCGAGCAGATTTTCACCCAATACGCATATTTCTCCAGCAGATGGCTGTTGCAATCCGATGATCGAACGCATCAGGACCGATTTGCCGGTACCCGAGCCGCCGACCACGCCCAGTATCTCGCCGCGCCGCACATCGATATTCAGATTCTCGTGAACAACCTGCTCGCCAAAGGCATTGCGAAGGCCGCGAACCTCTATGACATTGCCGCTATTCATGCCTCAATCCCACCCAATGCTGGAAAAGAAGACGGCAAAGAAAGCATCGAGCACGATGACCAGGAAAATCGCCTGAACAACGGCGGCTGTGGTCCTTTGCCCAACCTCCTCCGCGTTATTGTGCACCTGCAACCCCTGAAAGCAGCCTGCCATGGCGACAATGGCGCCAAAAATGGGTGCCTTGATCAAACCCACGTAGAAATCGGTGATCGGGGTGACTTCGCGCAATCGCTGAATGAAGGTTGCGGGCGGAATTTCGAGCGCGACCCAGCAGAGCAGGCCGCCACCAACGACCGCGACGATAGAGGCATAGAAGCCGAGCAGCGGCATCCATAAAATGGTGGCCAGCGTGCGTGGCAGGACCAGAGCTTCGATCGGCGATACTCCGATTGTCCGCATCGCATCGATTTCTTCGGTGATCTTCATGGTACCGATCTGCGCAGCAAAGGCGCTTCCGGACCGGCCGGCGATCATGATTGCAGTCATCAACACGCCGAGTTCGCGGAATGTGAGGCGGCCAATCAGGTTGATCGTGAAAACTTCGGCACCAAATTGCCGGAGCTGAACCGCGCCCTGCTGCGCGATTACGATGCCGATAAGAAAGCTCATCAATCCGATAATGCCAAGCGCGCGAATGCCAACCATTTCAAAGCGCATGACCACAGCGTTGAGCCGGATCTTGCCAGGATTGAATAGAACCCGGAAAAAGGCAGTCACGACCTGTCCTATGAAACCCAAAAAAGCAAACATTGTGCTGCAAGCAACAACGACCGCCTCGCCAATCTCCCACAAAATGCGCTTGATCGGAATCAGTTCCCGCCGCTCGGGCAAATCATCCGTCTTTTGCTCTTTTACTCTCTCCAGCAAGAGGGACGCTTCGCGGGATGCGTTGACTATGGTGGCGTCATGCTCGCGTGCCGTGCGCTCGACGATCCAGGCTCCGATCGTATCGACATGGCCGGCCTGCGAGAGATCGACATAGCCGACCGGACCATCCAGGCTTCTCAGCCGCTCGTCGAGATCACCAATCGCGGATACGATCAAGTCACCGGTAAGAACCAGATTTGCCTTGCCATCTGGTGCTTCAGAAAATTCGAAATCGGCCTGAACGCTCATGCTGCGTCATTTCTGGCGGAGAAAAGCATCAATAACAAGCAGAAGCTTGTTGTTGCGGGCGACCGATATCGACTAAGCTGATGCGCATGTCGAAGCGCTCGATCAAAGGAAACAAGACGTTGCTCGCAATCTACGATATGGATCGTACTATAACGCGCCGCGCCACTTATAGCCGTTTCCTGCTGCACATGGCCTGGGAAAGGGCACCTTTGCGATTGATATTCGCACCAATTCTGCCGTTTGGACTGCTGTTGTATGCGACCGGTATTTGGAAGAGAAAGCCGCTGAAGCAGTTTTCGCAAAGGCTGCTTGTCGGTCACCGCGTCAAAAAAAGCGAGCTATCAGAGTATCTTGAGAGCCATGCGAAGTTGGTTGTTGGCCGCAACGTCTACCGCGAATTGCGTGAACGGGTGAAGGAAGAGAAATCGGCGGGTTACCGGCATGTGATGGCCACCGCTTCCTATCGGCTCTATGTCGAAGCAATCGCCGAACGTCTGGATTTCGATGATGTCGTCGCCACCGATCTCGCAACCGACGCCAGCGGTCATGTGCTTGCTCAAATCGATGGTCACAACTGTTATGACATTGCCAAATTGGACAAAGTAAGGGACTGGATGGCAAAGGAAGGGCTGAAACGCGAAGACTGTTTCATAAGGGCCTATTCCGACCATGTGTCAGATGCTCCGCTGCTGGAATTTTCCGACAAGCCATTTGCCACAAATCCACACGGTCCGCTTCGCCGTGTGGCAAAAGCGATGGGATGGGAAATTATCGATTGGAGATAGCGCGCCAGCAACGAGCCAGACCCAAGTTCCCTTCCTAGAGTCCTGAACCTAAGTCAATCTTTAGAATTTCATCCTAGATTACCGTGATGTCCCGCGTTCAGACCATTATGGGCACCTTGATGCTCGGCATTGTCTTTGCCGGCCTGGTATCCATTTACAACACAGCCACGACGGGCAGCTGGCAACCGGTCACGGCCCAGATCGGGCTGGTCAGGGAGACTGGTCCCGCCGACATCAAGACACGGCATCGCTGCTACTACCGCGTCGAATATGTCTTTTCCGGTACAACCTATCTGGCTGAGGACTGGCCGGACCGTGTCTGGCAACATCGCTGCCGGTACGAAAAGCAGCCGGAAGTTCAGTTGCTGGTCAATCCTGCCGATCCGCATGAATTCCGCGTGAAACCTGAATATTCCCTCTAGCAGTCAAACCGCCTCCAGTGCCTGCGCAAAATCGGCAATCAGATCATCCGGGTCTTCGATCCCGATCGATATGCGCACCAGATTATCGGTGATGCCAAGTGCTGCCTTGCGCTCATCGGGAACAGACAGGTGCGTCATGGCCGCGGGGTGACTCGCCAATGTCTCTGTGCCGCCCAGGCTGACTGCGAGTTTGGCAATTTTCAGCGCGTCGAGAAAGCGGAAGGATTCTGCTTCTCCGCCCTTGATAAAGACCGAGAATGTGGAACCGGCACCGAGACAATGGCGATTGAAAATATCCTGCTGGCGGGGGTCGTCGATCATGCCGAGATAGCCCAGCCCTTCCACCTTCGGATGCTTGGCGAGGAAGGCGCATACAAGCTTTGCATTCTCCCCCGCGCGGTTCATCCTCAGTTCGAGCGTCTCCAGACTGCGGCCCAGCATCCATGCGGTGTTCGGATCGCAGATACCGCCCATCGTGTTGCGCAGCGAACGGATGGGATCGAGCCATTTTTTTGCGCCTGCAACGCTGCCTGCGACCAGATCGGAATGACCGCCGACATATTTTGTCAGGCTGTAAACCACGATATCAGCGCCATGTTCCAGCGGGCGCTGCCAGAGCGGGCCAAGGAAGGTATTGTCGATGGCGATGGGCGGGCTGTCGGTCTCAAACGTCGCATCTCTCGCGGCTTGCACGGCTTCGACATCGACCAGTGCATTGGTGGGGTTGCCCGGGCTTTCAAGATAAACCATCGCAACCTTTCCGCCCTGCTCCTTGGCCTTTGCGGCGGCCTTGGCCATAACATCATCGAGTTCTTCGCGCGCCGCGCCGGCCGGGAAGTCGATATAGGTCACACCAAATTTGCTGAGCACTTTGGCAACAAAGCCTTCGCTGGCGGCATAGAGCGGCCCTGAATGGACAATGACATCGCCCGCACCGCAATGGGCGAGCATCAAAACACAGATAGCGGTCATGCCGCTGGAAAAAACGAGCGCGTCTTCGGCTCCGTCCCAGACCGACAGCCGGTCTTCGAGTATTTCCTGATTGGGACCATTGAAGCGCGAATAGACGAGACCTTCTGCGCCGCCGGGCCGCTTTCCCGTAATCCCCTCAAAATGGCGTTTGCCTGCCGCAGCATTTTCAAAGGCAAAGGTCGATGTCAGAAAAATCGGCGGCTTGATCGAGCCTTCGGAGAGCACGGGATCGAACCCATGCCCCATCATCAGGGTCGACGGGTTCAGCTTGCGGCCCCCGATCTCTTCGATTGGCGGTTTGGGTTTGCGCCGCGGGGTCATAGCGCCCAAAGGCGGTGACTGCGGCGGGGAATCTTTTTCTTCGGACATTTGGTACCTCCCTTTGCAAGGTGCAGCGTTTATGCGCAGCGTGCTGCACCCAAACGCTCCCAGGAAGGCAGGAGCAAAAACGTGCGGGCGGGCCTTGGGGCTTCTAACCTCCGCAGAAGCGTATCTCCCGCACCGTGGCGATCTAGATATTATGTCATTTTGGGCTTGGCAATATGGTTTCGAACGAAACCAACTAACCGGCTGCGGAGGCAACGAGCCAGGCCACGCCGACAATGATGGGTATGCCGACTATGTCGATCGCCAGCCCCGATTTCAGCATGCGCGGCAAGGCAATATGGCCGGTGCTCCAGGCGAGTGCATTGGGGCCTGTTCCGCTGGGCAGCATAAAGCCCCAGCTCGCGGCCATCGCGGCTGGCATGGCGAGAAGCCATGGATCGACACCGGTGGCCAGAACCAGCGCTGCAATCACCGGAATAATCCCGCTGGCGGTTGCGACGTTGCTGGCAAATTCGGTGATCAGGATCACCAGCGCCACCACGCAGGTCGCAATAATCAGGGGATGCACGACGGTTAGAGGTTCTAGCGCTTCGCCTAGCCAAGCGGCCAGGCCTGATTCGCTGATCCCGGCCGCCAGGGCAAGGCCGCCGCCAAACATCATGATAACGCCCCAGGGTGCCCGGTCGGCCTCTTTCCAGACCAGCAGCGGCCTTTTCTTCTCGGTCTTGCTCCCATCGCCAAGGATGCCGCCGTCGGGAATGATAAAGAGCAGGAATGCAGCAGCAATGGCTATAGTACCATTGGTCAGCGCGCCTTCGGGCAGAAACGGCTGCAGCTGCTTTTGGAACAGCCACCCTGCCATGACCAGTATGATGACCGGCACTACCCTCTTTTCGCCGCTGCTCCAGGGACCGGCGCTTCCAATCGCCTGCCGAGCAGCCGCGACATCGAATGTAATCCCGCCCAGGCGCTGAACCCACCGCAAGATCAATGCGCAAGCCGGAATGCCCAGAATGACGACAGGAATGCCAAAAATCATCCAGCTGGTGAAGGTAATATCTATCCCGAGCTGCTTGTTGATGAGGCCAGCCGCGATCGCGTTGGTCGGGCTGCCGACGATAGTGCCGATCCCGCCAATAGAAGAAGCAAAGGCTATGCCCATTATCAGGGCACCTGCAAAACCCTCGGTCTCGCCTTCTTCGATGCCGCCTGCTGCCAGAACGGCAAGCGCAATGGGAAGCATGATCAGCGTGGTCGATGTGTTTGAAATCAGCATCGACAGAAGCGCTGCAGAAATCATGAAAGCCAGAAGCAGCCCCATCATGCTCTTTCCGCTGGCCGAGATTATCGCCAGCGCCACGCGCCGGTGCAGACCGACCCTTTCGATAGCGAGTGCGATGAATGCCCCGCCGAGGAGCAGGAACAGGATCGGTGAATAATAGTTTGATGCCGTCTCGCGCGCGTCCATGATGCCCATGATGGGTAGGCAAAGAAAGGGCAGGAGAGCTGTCACCGTCAAAGGCAGAGCCTCGGTCATCCACCATATCGCCATCAATATCGTGAGGGCAGCAACCTGCCAGGCCGGCTCGGTCATGCCTGCTGGCGGCCCCATTAGAATCATGCCGATGAATGCAGTCGCACCAGCGACAAGTCCGATCGATTTTGCGGTCATGCGGGCAGGCCGATCATCGAGATTTGGCGGCCATAGTCGGGCTCGCCGCGATGGCGTGAAAGCCGGTAGCTAAAAAAACGCTCTTCTTGGCTGTAGGTATCTTCTCCCAGGCATTCGACTGTTGTTATGCCTGCTGCTGCGAGCCGTGCGGCGTTATAGCCTTCAAGGTCGAATTGATAGTGACCCTGTTGTCCATCGGCAAAAAAACGCTCATTGTCATTATCTTCCTCGGTGAAGCGCCGGAAGAAACTCTCATCCACTTCGTAGCTTTTCTGCGCGATGCAGGGGCCAATAGCGGCAACAGTCCGGGAGCGATCCGCGCCGAGCCTTTCCATCGCGGAAACCGTTGCTTCTCCCACGCCGGAAATTGCGCCTTTCCAGCCCGCATGGGCTGCACCGACCACGCCAGCTTCTTTGTCGGCAAAGAGGATGGGGGTGCAATCCGCCGTCAAAATACCGAGCAGGCATCCAGGCTTGTCGGTGACCATGGCGTCGGCACGCGGCCGGTCCCCGCCATCACAAACGTGCGATGGCCCGGTCACTGTTACAACGTCGGCTGAATGGATCTGAAACAGCGTGCATAGCTTTGCGCCCGGGAGGATAGCGTTTCGCGCGATATCTCGGTTTTCGGCGATGGCTGCCGGATTATCGTCCGAGCCGAGACCGACATTCAGCCCAGCGTGAATGCCCGTCGATACACCGCCGCGCCTTCCCAGAAAGCCATGGGGCACGCCCCGCAGCGCCGAAGATTGTAGCTTTTCGATGCCCTCCATCGGGCTGTCATTGCAATATGCACAGGCATTTGCAATGGCGATGGCAAGATGACTGGGCGGCTTTTCATTTTCGGCATGGGCTATACCTCTTCGCATCTTGCCCGGCGGCTGCGTGCCGATGGCTGGCAGGTGACCGCTACGCGGCGCGAAGCCGATGCCTCTAACATAGCCTTTGACGACAGCGCATCGGTGGAGGCCGGCCTTGGCGCTGCAACGCATATCCTTTCTTCCGTACCGCCTTCGCGCGAAGGCAATGACCCTGTGCTTCAAAAATATGGCGAAGCGATCAAAAAATCGCGCGCCGACTGGATTGGATATCTCTCGTCAACCGGCGTTTATGGAGATGCTGGCGGCGGCTGGGTCGACGAGAGTGCGCCGATCACCGGCAGAAGGGTAGGGCGCAACGCCGCCGATCAGGCTTGGCAGGCACTTTCCGGGGAGGTTCGTGTCTTCCGCCTTCCTGGCATTTATGGACCGGGGCGCAGCGCGCTGGAGCGCGTCGCAGAAGGAAAGGCGAAGCGCATCGATCAACCGGGCCAGGTCTTCAGCCGCATTCATGTCGAGGATATCGTATCCGCAATCGTCGCAAGCTTCGAAGGACCGGCAGGTATTTTCAATATCGCCGACGATTTTCCCTGCGCGCAGAATGCAGTCATCTCCCACGCGGCGGAATTGCTGGGCATGGCTGCGCCGCCCTTGCAATCCATCGAAGACGCCGATCTATCGCCGATGGCGCGGGCCTTTTATGCAGAAAATCGCCGCGTTGCGAATGGCAAGGCCAAGCGATTGCTGGGCTGGCGGCCTCTCATTCCGACCTACCGTGAGGGCTTGGCGGCCTGCATGGAAATGAGTAGCCCGATGAAGCCCAGCAGCGCGCCGCCTGCAGCAAGCGGCGACCAGACTAACCCTCGAAAAGCGTCGAGAGCAGCATAGCGACAATCGGGACCAGAATGCTGGTATAGGCGGCCTTGCCGGGCCCGATGTCGCGGATCAGAGTGAAGTAAAGCGGAAAGGTAATGACCGATCCGATAATGGCGAGATAGAATATGCCAACAGCGTAGCTGGGCCTTGGATCCCACGATGGCGCACCCACCGTAGCTAGCGACCAGGCAACATTGGCCAGCGCGCCATAAAGCATGGCCCAGGCGAGAACGGACATGATCGGAAAGCGGTTCATTCGGTGCGAAGCCTGCAGAACATTGGCGAATGACACACAGATCACACCGACAATAGTGAGCCCGGCCCCCAGCAGCGTTTTGGCAGCGCCAACCGGCGCGACGCGATATTCCCGCAGGACCAGCATAGCTACGCCGACCATGGCCACAGCGGATCCGACCCAGAAGCTCCGCGCAACCGGCCTGCCAAGCAGGCGCTTGCCAAGGACTGCGTTGGGAATGATGAGTAGCGCAAACAGTACTGCTACAAGCCCCGATGTCACATAAAGCTCTGCCGCGTAGACGAGATTGAAATTGATCATGAATTGGAGCGCGCCAACGAGCATGGCCCAGCGGTGGGCACGGTTGTCGATGAAAAGCGATTTCTTCATCGCCCATGCCAGAATGAACATGCCGGCCGCCGCGAGGATGAAGCGGTAGCTTACCGACCAGCTGCTGGGAACGACGCTGATCTGGTCGCGAATGACCAGCCAGGTAGAACCCCATATCAGGGCCAGCAGCGTGAAGGGAATGAAGACTCGCGGATGCAGCAGGCCAAGCTCCGGTGAATTGGAATCTCCTGGCGCGGCCCGACTGGCGGCCCGCAACGCCGCTGCTTCATTCTGGGCCGGATGGTTCACAGCGCGGCTAAGGCTTCGGCAAGCGGCTGCACGTCCTTGGGCGTGTGATGCCAGCTTGTAACGAGGCGTGCTGCACCTTCACCCCAATCGTAAAAGTCAAAGCCGGCGGTGCGCAGCGATGCAGCTTCCGCCTTGCTCAGCTTCAGGAAAATCTCATTGGCCTGCACCGGATACAGCAGCCGCGCCTCAGCCGCGTTGGCGATAATTGCGGCGGCTTCATTGGCAGCAGCCGCATTTTTCAGCCAAAGATCATCCTTCAGAAAGGCCAGGAGCTGCGCTGCCAGAAAACGCCCTTTTGATTGGAGGTGGCCCGACCGCTTGCGACGATAGAGCGTATCGCCCGCCAGATCGCGATCGAAAAAGACCAATGCCTCCGCATTCATCCCGCCATTTTTGACGCATCCAAAGCTGAGTGCATCGACGCCAGCGCGCCATGTGACATCTGCCGGATCGCAGCCGAGCGAGGCAACCGCATTGGCAAAGCGTGCGCCATCCATATGCAAGCCGAGTGAGCGGGTTTTCGCAAGCTCCCCGATTTCCGCCACTTCCCCCGGCGAATAGCAAAGCCCGTATTCGCTGGCATTGGTGATTGAGATGCACGCCGGTTGCACCTGATGAACATCAGGGCGGATACTCTCAAAATGCGCCGATATCGAGTCGGGCGCGATCTTCGCGCCATCGCCGTCAAGCAGCATCAGCTTGGCACCACCGGTAAAAAATCCGGGCGCACCGGCTTCGTCCAACTCTATATGCGCTTCGCGGTGGCAGATGATACCCTGATGCGGCTTGCACATGGCCGTGAGTGCAAGGCTGTTCGCAGCCGTGCCCGTTGGGAGCCAGATTACGGAAACTTCCGTTTCGAAAACTTCTCCAAAGGCCGCATCGAGCAGCTTCGACAGGGTATCTTCATCATAGGCGGCATCGACAGCGTTGGCCTCAGCGATTGCCTGCATGATGGCCGGATGCACGAGTGCTGCGTTGTCGGAGAAAAAGCGCATGATCTCCAATCGCATGCTGCGCTTTGCGGCAGGCGTCAAGACCAATTGAATTTGACTGGCACCAGACCAGCCCGCCGTTGAGACAAGATCTCCGGAGGAACATTTAGAGCGCTTTCCAATAGACCGACATGGTGGTTTTACACCCTGCCCGGAACGCTGATCGGGAAACTTCGGTATGGTGTGGATCCTTTTTTCAGAAAGATCGGCTGGAGCCCCATTGGCAACCGCGGCCCGTCGCCGTCTGCCATTCAATTAGGCACCAATAGCGATTCCCACCGCAAAGCCTTGCCCGGACTGGCCGTTTATCTGTTCCGCGGAGTTATTCGATGCGATCAGCGAAGCTCCGAGAGAAAAATGGTGCCGCTGGGGAGAATTGAACTCCCGGCCTCGTCATTACCAATGACGCGCTCTACCACTGAGCTACAGCGGCCCATATGATGGACGCGGCCCTATGCGAATTGCATGTGGCCATGTCAAGCCGCTTGCACCCTTAGCCGCATTTTGCCAACAAATCATTATGAAGGTCAAAGCAGAAAAGGGCGCTGTAGAAAAGGAGCGCAAGCTCGCCGAGGCGCTGCGAGAGAATTTGCGCAGACGAAAGTTGCAGGATTCAGATCGCAAGAAAGAGGGCAAGAAAACAAATAGTTAGCTGTCCGACACCAGCTTGCTGACCTTGCCATCCATCGATTTTCGGCCACTCATGGTGACCTTTGTCAATTCGGCTTTGCCCTCGCGAAGCTGCGTTGGTGTAAGGCCGGTAAATTGTTTGACCTCCCTCACAAGATGCGACTGATCATAAAAGGCAAGTCCAAGCTCGCTGTCTTCAAGGCTGTCACCCTGTGCCAGAATTTGCGCTGCGTGCAGCGCGCGATATTTGCGCGCCAGCTTTTTGGGAGGCAGGCCGTAATATCGCTTGGTTAGCCGTTCCAGTTGGCGCTGCGAAAGCCCTGTCTGCTCGACGAGTGCGGAGATGTCATGCTGCTGATTCTCAATGAGCCACTGGTCGATGACCGCAGTGAATTCGAATGGCGCATGATCAAGCTTGGAAAAGATGTCTTCTGCCGCTTGGCGCAAAATTGCCATTAGTTCGGCGAAGTCCGAGCTATCGATCAGCTGTCGTCTGAGCTCCTCCACTGCATCGCCAAAAATCCGCTGTGCGTCGAGTGCGTTGTCAACCCATTTTTCAGAGTCTTTTCCCATCAAGGCTGCCCAGCCGGCAGGTTCCATTCCCCACCCCACAACGGTTTGGGCACCTTTCCCCGTTGTTGTGACTGGTGCGGTGGTGGGACCCAGAATTGTAACAGGGAAGGTGGGCGCAACATGGCCCGCTGGAAAGTTATATTGGCCACCACCGCGAAGTTGGAACCGGAATTGCGACCGATCGGCTCGTTCCAACTCGCAGAAGTCATCGCCCTCGAAATCGAAGCGATAAAAAGACGAAACGAGTCCCGCCAGCTTGCCGCCAGCAGCTTCATATTTAACAGAAATCATGCGTACGACCCGCCTGTTTCCGCGACCTGACGGTATCTTACACCAAAAAAAAGGCCCACCACAAGAGGTAGGCCTTTTAAAGTCAAGAACTCTGCGTCTTTCAACGTCGAGCCCTTCGGGTCGCAGGACTGTTATCGCGAGCAATTGTAAAATAATCTTGGACGGAATCGTCAACGCAACAATATAGATTTAACATTTTCGGCCAAATTGAAGGTGCGCAGCGGACGGATTGTATGGAATCGGCAATTGCTGCGCCGGCGATCCGGTGCAATAGGAACTGCCAATGTTTTACCAGCTCGTCCGCACCTTCTTTTTTGGTCTTGAAGCCGAATCGGCGCATGAATTGTCGCTGACTGCACTACGCAGCCTGCCTATTCCTGCTTCGAATTCCAGCGACCCGGTTCTCAAGCAGGTGGTTGCCGGAATCGACTTTCCCAATCCTGTTGGCCTGGCACCGGGTTATGACAAGAATGCAGAGGTTGTCGGGCCGATCCTGAAGCTTGGCTTCGGCTTTACCGAGGTCGGCACGCTGACGCCGCGCCCGCAAGCTGGCAATCCGCATCCGCGGCTTTTCAGGCTTACGCAGGACCGCGGAGTCATCAACCGGATGGGTTTCAACAATGAAGGCCAGGCCGCTGCTATCGAGCGCCTGAAACCGCTGCGGAAGGTGCCGCTTCCCGGGCCTCTCGGTATCAATATCGGTGCCAACAAGGATAGCGAGGATCGTATCGCCGACTATTCTGCCGGTGTGGCAGCCATGGAGCCTTTTGCGGACTATCTGACCATCAATATCAGCTCGCCCAACACACCGGGCCTGCGGGCATTGCAGGACAAGGATGCCTTGGATATGCTATTGTCGGCGGCACTGGAGCAGCGAAAAAAAGCGACGCCGGTCTTTCTCAAGGTCGCGCCCGATCTGGAGCCGGATGATATCGACGACATCGTGGACATGGCGCACAAACATGCGCTGGCGGCAATCATCGTTTCGAATACGACAATTTCGCGCCCGCCGCTCAAATCGGGCGATGCTGGTCAAGCGGGCGGATTGTCGGGCGCGCCGCTGGCCCCATTGGCATTGCAGAGGCTCCGCGATTTTCGCAAAGCAAGCGGCGGTAAAATTCCGCTGGTCGGCGTTGGCGGCATAGAAAGCGGTGAGGATGCCTATGAGCGCATAAGGGCCGGGGCGTCCCTGATCCAGCTTTACAGTGCGCTGGTTTACGAAGGTGCCGGCTTGCCGCGCAGAATATGCCGGGAGCTGGCGGCGCTCTTAAAGGCGGATGGCTTCTCAAATGTTGCCGAAGCCGTTGGTGTAGAATAGGAAAGCTCCATGACACGATTTTTGACAGCCATTCTGACCCTGGCCCTGCTAGCGTTTCCCCATTCGCTTTTTGCACAATCCCGCGCTGTTGCCTCGTCGGCCGATCCGCGAGCTACCGAGGCCGGTGCCGAAATTTTGGCGAAGGGCGGTTCGGCGGCCGATGCTGCAATGGCGATGATGCTCGCCCTGACAGTAGTCGAACCGCAATCGAGCGGCATCGGCGGTGGCGGTTTCCTCATCCATCACTCGGGCAAGGATGGAAAACTCAGCACGATCAATGGCCGCGAAACGGCTCCTGCCGCCGCGACGCCCGATAGATTTCTCGATGAAAATGGCAAGCGGATGGGGTTTCTCGATGCCTTTCAGGGCGGCCATTCGGTTGGTGTTCCGGGCAATATTCAGCTGATGGCGATGACCCATTCCAAGTGGGGGAAACTGCCATGGGCCGATTTGTTCGCGCCTGCCATCCGGCTTGCCGAAGAAGGTTTCGTGGTCAACAAGACGATGGAGAGTAGGCTGGCGCGGTTGGCGCGGCTCTGGCCGCGTTTCGCCGAAGCACGACGTATCTATTGGCGTAACGGTGAGCCGCTCAAAGCCGGTATGCAGATTACCAATCCGGAACTTGCTGAAACGCTGAAAGATATCGCGGAAGATGGACCCGACGCTTTCTATAGCGGCAGGATTGGTCAGGCCATCGTCGATGCTGTGCAGAATGCTCCGGTCAATAAAGCCGATATGACCATGACCGATCTTGCGGTCTACAAGGCTAAGGAACAGGCCGCTGTCTGCGCGCCTTACCGCGCCCATGTCATCTGCGGAATGGGTCCGCCCTCCTCCGGTGCGACGACCGTACTGCAAATCCTCGGAACCTTGTCGCCATTCGATATGAAAAAGCTGGGTAAGGATAATCCGCAAAGCTGGCATCTGATCGCGGAGGCCATGCAGCTGGCCTATGCCGACCGGCAGAAATATCTCGGCGACGACGCCTTTGTCGACGTTCCGGTCGCAGGGCTGCTGAACCCGCAATATCTGGCATCGCGTAGCGCATTGATCGACCCGGCAAAATCGCGCAGCGGCTATCCCGCCGGCAAGCCGCCCGGCGCATCCGAACGGACCGCAGGCGCATCGGGCGAAGTAGCAGGCACAACGCATTTCACGGCTGTCGACCATGATGGCAATGTCGCCAATATGACTTCAACGATTGAGGGCCCTTTCGGAAGTCAGCTCATCGCTGCCGGCTTCTTCCTCAATAATGAACTGACCGACTTTACCTTTGTCCCCGAAGAAAATGGTGCGCCAGTGGCGAACCGCGTGGAGGCTGGAAAAAGACCGCTATCCTCCATGTCTCCCACGATCGTCTTCGATGCCGATGGCAAGGCCATTATGGCGCTTGGTTCGGCTGGCGGGAAACGGATCATCATGCATGTTGCCAAGACGCTTATCGGCAAGATCGACTTCGGCTTGCCGCTTGCCGATGCGATTGCGCTGCCGAATATCTATTACCGCGGCAGTACCGTACTGGTCGAGCGGGATACTCCGCTTGCGGCAATGGCCGACGAACTGGCGGCGTTCGGCGCTGAAGTGAAACCCGCCGACATAGGGTCGAAAGTCAACGGAGCCGAATATGCCAAGGATGGCTGGCGCGGCGCTGTGGACCCGCGCAGCGAAGGCGTGGCGATCACGCTCGATGGCGACGGCGAACTGCTTATTCGCGAAGGCAAATCGCCCGACAGTGCACCGCCGCCGAGCGTATTTTAGCCGGGTATTCGAAACTTTCCTTTGACAACGGTAATGCATTGCCCGCCCAGTATCGCGCGGTCGCCGTCGAGCTTGCAATGGACATGGCCACCCCGCGGGGATGCCTGATAGGCCGAAAAACTCTCGCGGCCCAGCTGACCCGCCCAATAGGGTGTCAGTACGGCGTGGGCGCTGCCAGTTACACTGTCTTCATCGACACCGCCACCGGGAACGAAAACACGGCTGATAACATCTGCACCCGAGCTATGCCCGGTGCCGGGAGCTGTGCAGATAAACTGATCGTCTCCAACCGCGCATAATGCCTTCAGGTCGGGCCGTAGCGCCAGGACATCCGCAGCCGTTTCGAAACGCAAAATATTATAGCGCCCCGGGTGGAACTGGCGCTCAACCGGCTCGGCTCCCAGCAGATCGGTCCATTCCGCCCGTTCGGCAGGCTGGGGCGTATAGGCGGGGAGCGCCAGACGATAACCATTTTTTCCCAACGAACCATCGCGGTGAACTTCCAGTATGCCTGCTTTGCGTGTTCGAAAGCTGACGCTGCCCAATGCCGGGTTATCCTCCATGAGATAATGACTGGCCGCTAGCGTGGCATGACCGCAAAGAGCGATTTCGACCGCAGGCGTAAACCAGCGCAGTTGATAATCCGCCTGGCCGCTCTCGTCGGCAAGGATAAAGGCCGTTTCCGAAAAATTATTCTCCTCGCCGATGGCTTGCAGTATCTCGTCGGGAAGCCAGCTATCCAGCGGCATGACAGCCGCCTGATTGCCGGTGAAGGGGTGATCGGCGAACGCGTCGATATGGGCGTAGTCGATTTCAGTAAAGGGTTTGCTCATGGGTCTTTTTCGTGGTCCTTGATTTGATCTTCGGGTTCAGGATGAATGATGACTTCGGCGGCTGGGAATTCACGGGCTACTTCGGCTTCCACTTCGTCCATGATCGCATGCACCCGGCCAAGAGGCATGTCGGGATCGAACCAGACGTGGAACTGAACGAAATCATGCATGCCCGAAGTGCGCGTGCGTATATCATGCACGCCCTGCATCGATGGGTGACGCTGTATCACCGAAAGTAGCCGGTCGCGCTTTTCCTTGGGCCATTCCCGGTCGAGCAATTGATCGAGCGCCATGCGCCCAGATCTGGCCGCGCCGTAAAGCAGCCACAGCGCAATGGCGAAGCCAAAGACCGGATCGGCCCCGGTGAATCCGAGGAGGCTGTCCAGGCCTATCGCAGCAATGACCGCAAGGTTGAGTAGCAAATCGGACTGGTAATGCAGGTGATCCGCTCGAATTGCGACCGATCCTGTGCGTCTGAGGATATGCCGCTGATAGACCAGCAAAGCCAGCGTTGCCGCGATCGCGATCAGCGACACGCCGATGCCATATTCCGGGCCTTCGATTTGCTCGCCCGCGCCGAGGCGTGCAATCGCGCGCCAGGCGATCAGGATGGCAGATACGGTAATCAGCATAACCTGAAACATCGCGCCGACGGCTTCTGCCTTGCCATGGCCGAAGCGATGCTTGTCGTCGGCCGGCTTGGCGGCATAGCGTACTGCAAAAAGGGTCATGAGCGATGCAAGAACATCAAATGCCGTATCGGCAAGCGAGCCAAGCAAGGCGACCGAACCGGTCTGCGCCGCAGCATATGCTTTTAGAAGCAGCAGGAAAAGCGCGACCGAAACGCTGGCGATGGCCGCGCGGGACGTCAGAATGCCGTGCTTGGTTTCTTGGCTCTGTTGGTGAACACCGCTCAAGGATACAACATTCCCGCATTCCAACCGCCGCCATCGGGCTCGAAGACCCAGCGTTCATGCAGCCTGAATTCACGATCTTGCCAAAATTCGATTTTTTCTGGAACAACGATATGTCCTGACCAGTGCGGTGGACGAGGAACGTCCTTTCCATCGAAACGTGCTTCCATCTCCTTGTAGCGAGCCTCAAACAGCGACCGGTCGGAAAGCGGTCGCGACTGGTCGGATGCCCACGCGCCAAGCTGCGATGGCCGTGATCTTGTCGCGAAATAGGCATCGGCAGTAGCGTCCGAAACCCTTTCCACGGGGCCCTCGATGCGGACTTGTCGGCGCAGGCTTTTCCAATGGAAGAGCAATGCGACCTGCGGGTTACTTGCAAGCTCTATACCCTTGCGGCTTTCAAGGTTGGTGTAGAAGATGAAGCCGCCCTTCCCGTCAACATTCGGGCCATGGCCCTTTAGCAGCACCATGCGCGCCGATGGCTGGCCCTGCGCATTCGCGGTGGCCAGCGTCATTGCGTTGGGGTCGTTAGGCTCCTTCTCAACGGCTTCAGCGAGCCACTGGTCAAATATCTCGTAGGGATCGCGATCTTTCATGAGTCCCGGGATAAGGCAGACGGCGGGGCAAAAAAACCCTTAATCGCAGCCGGTCATTGACTCTTCGCTGGTCGATGCCGATTTATTGGGGTAACACAGCTATGTTCGGACTGTAGGGGCAAACAGACGTTTCTCAGATTATGGCAGATCCATACGCAACATTGGGCATATCAAAGGGGGCAGACGACAAGGCGATCAAGAGCGCCTATCGCAAGCTCGCCAAGGAATTACATCCCGACAAGAACAAGGACAATCCGAAGGCCGCTGACAGGTTCAGTGACGTGACGAAGGCCTATGACCTCCTGTCTGACAAGGAAAAGCGGGCGGCCTATGATCGCGGTGAAATCGATGGCCAGGGCAATCCGCGCCATCCCTTCGGCGGCGGTTTCGGAAGCGGAGGATTTCCGGGTGGACAGCCCGGTGGAGAGACCGGCGGGTTTGATTTTGGCGGCGGCGGGATCGATCTGGGCGATCTTTTTGAAGGCATCTTCGGCGGCGGAAATTCGCAATCGCGCGCCGATCCATTTGCCGGCGCGCAGCAGCAGCGTCGGTCAGCTCCTCCGCCCAAAGGGGCCAATATCGCCTATCAGCATCTTGTTTCCTTCACCGACGCCGCGACATTGGAACCGCAGCGTATTACGCTGCGCGATGGCAAGACGGTCGAGTTCAAACTACCCAAGGGCGTCGTTTCAGGGCAACAGATTCGCATCCCGGGCAAAGGGCAGACGGGTCCTGGGGGCAATGGCGATGCGATGATTACGATTAAGGTCGGCAAGCATCCCTTTTTCGAGCGCGACGGAGATCATATCCGTCTCGAACTGCCCATTACTCTAAAGGAAGCGCTCAACGGCGCGAAAATAAGGGTTCCGACCGTGTCCAAGCCGGTCATGCTGACTATCCCCGAAGGCGTGCAGGGCGGAACAACAATGCGGCTCAAGGGCAAGGGCTTTACAAAGAAGAAAGGCGGTTCTGGCGATCAGCTCGTGACTATTATGATCCGCTTGCCCGATGACAAGAAGCTGCGCTCCAAGCTGTCAGCTCAGCTCCCAGATGATGAAGATGTCAGATCAGACCTGGGCGTCTAAAATCACATGAGCGAGCATTCTCCGCTGTCGCCCGAGGCCCGCGCCCAGAAAGGCGAAGGTAGGGCGGAGAGCGAGGAGAAATGGTTTCACCGGCTGGATGTCCCGCACCAGACAATCGAGGTTGTGCGTCGCATCGCCGTCGGGGTCTATAGCGAGGGGTTCGTCCATGCTGGCAATTTTGCCTATCTCTCGCTGCTCGCTGTATTCTCCTTTTTCATTGTCGCAGCCGCGATTATCGGGACCTTTGGCGACAGCAGCGCCGGTATCGGCCTCGTCGAAGCTTTTTTTGCCACCGTCCCGCCGAGCGTAACGGAAGCTTTGAGAGAACCGGTCGAGAGCGCCATGACTGCGCGGTCAGGTCCGCTTTTGTGGATCGGCGCTGTCGTCGGCCTGTGGACCACAGCCAGTCTGGTCGAAGCCTTTCGCGATATTTTGAACCGCGCCTATGGCACGGAGCCTGAACGCTTTTTCTGGCAATATCGTCTCGGAACCATCCTGGTGATAATCGCGGCGGTTTTGCTGACCATGGCAGCTTTTAGCGCGCAGGTCGCGGTTTCAGCGATAGAAGAGCTCGTCCTGCGGGTGTTTCCGGCGGTGCAAAGCGCCAACGAATATCTCTCTTGGGGGCAGATCATTCCTTTTTTCGTCCTTTTTGCGGCCATCTATATCGTTTTCCGGGGGCTTACCCCGCGGAAATATCGCAGCCGGCATTTCGCCAAATGGCCCGGTGCGGCCTTTGTCAGCCTCTGGTGGCTCGCCTGCACCAGCCTCCTGCCCATCTTTATTGCGCGGATGACGCGCTATGATCTGACCTATGGCAGTCTCGCAGGCGTGATGATCACGCTGATCTTCTTTTACCTGATCGGGCTGGGGCTGGTCATTGGCGCGCAATTGAACGCAGCGCTGGCCAATGCCGATGGAAATGGCGTAGAGGATGTTGCACAGGATTCCAGCAAGGAGTGAATGCGACCATGGGCGATCTGATGAAAGGCAAACGCGGCCTGATCATGGGGCTGGCCAACAATAAATCCCTCGCCTGGGGCATAGCCCGGCGCCTGCATGCGGAAGGCGCTGAACTCGCGATCAGCTATCAGGGCGAGACGATGCTGAAGCGCGTCAAGCCATTGGCCGATGAACTTGGCTGCGATTTTCTGCTCGACTGCGATGTATCGGATATGGACAATCTCGACCGGACTTTTGCTGCGCTCGCTGAGAAGTGGCCTGAGATCGACTTTGTCGTGCACGCGATTGGCTTCACCAACAAGGAAGCTTTGCGGGGTAAATATTTCGATGTCACGCTGGATGATTTTCTGATGACAATGAATATTAGCGTCTACAGCTTTACTGCGGTGGCCAAACGCGCTGCAGCGATGATGAAACCGGGGGGATCGCTGCTAACCCTGTCTTATTACGGTGCGGAAAAGGTCGTGCCGCACTACAACGTCATGGGTGTAGCAAAAAGCGCGCTTGAAACCAGCGTCAAATATCTCGCCAACGATGTCGGGCCAGACGGTATTCGTGTCAACGCAATCAGCGCCGGGCCGATCAAGACGCTGGCGGCAAGCGGCATCGGCGATTTCCGCTATATCCTGAAATGGAACGAACATAATTCGCCTATGCGGCGCAATGTGACCATCGACGACGTCGGGGCAAGCGCGCTCTATTTCCTCTCCGACCTGTCGGCTGGTGCTACCGGGGAGACACATCACGTCGATGCCGGTTATCACACGATCGGTATGAAACAGGAAGACGCGCCGGATATAGCGCTGGACAGGTAATGCCGAAGGTTTTCGAATATCGCGGCTGGCGTTTTCATTTCTTTTCTTACGAAGGGCAACCGCGCGAGCCTTTGCATGTTCATGTAGCCAAGCCGGGGCGTGATGCCAAACTATGGCTTTATCCCGAAGTACGAGTTGCCTATAACCGTGGGCTGAACGCAAAGGAAATGCGGATCGTTCTGGACGTTGTGATCGACAGAAGGGAAGAGATAGAGGAGGCATGGAATGAGTATTTTGCCCGCGCCGACGAAGGTTGAGTTCGACGAGAACCTATTTTGGGTTTCGCTAGAGGATGGCCGCAAGATCGGCGTTCCGCTGGCTTGGTATCCACGACTGCTGAAAGGAACGTCGGACGGCCGGTCCAACTATTTTCTTTCCCCTAGCGGCATCCATTGGGAAACGCTTGACGAAGATATATCTATAGAAGCCATCCTGAATGGCCGAATGGCCTTCGATGGAAAACAGGCAGCGTGAAATTAATACGCTTTCTCGGTTTGGCTTTACTGGCGACGGCAGGTGGTGTTGTAGCTAAAGACAATCCGTGGTTAGAAGTATCCAGTTGTCAAACAGGGTGTGTCTAGAAAATGCGATTGAATGACATTCTAAATGAAGATGACAAATATCCAAGGGTTTGGGTGGAAATCGACTATAGCAAAGACAGTACGGTCAAACATCGTACAACAAAAAAGCTGATCAACTTTGATTGCGTAAACCGAAAAGCGAAGACTTTACAGACGATTATGTATGCACCGTCGGGTGAAATTATCGATAGCTGGGACGATAGTGAAGCGCCTACAAAATACCGCTACGTAGCCCCAGATACGGTTTTGGAGGGCGCTCTTACCTCCGCCTGCCCATCAAAACGGCAGTTATGAGCTTCAACACCTTCGGACGCGCATTTCGCTTCACGACTTGGGGAGAAAGCCACGGCCCTGCGCTGGGCGTGGTAATCGATGGCTGCCCGCCGGGTCTGGAGCTCTCGGAAGCCAAAATTCAGCCATTCCTCGATGCTCGCCGCCCAGGCCAGTCAAAATATACAACGCAGCGCAAAGAGCCTGACCAGGTCAAAATCCTCTCAGGGATTTTCGAGGGCAAGACGACCGGAACGCCGATTTCCTTGATGATCGAAAATGTCGATCAGCGGTCGAAAGATTATAGCGACGTAGCGAAGGCCTATCGCCCTGGCCATGCCGATTACACCTATGACGCGAAATATGGCTTTCGCGACTATCGCGGAGGCGGGCGCAGCTCTGCACGTGAAACCGCAGCACGAGTGGCTGCTGGCGCTGTCGCCCGGCTGGTAGTTCCTGAAGTCTCGTTTGCCGCTTACGTTTGCGAAATCGGCGGCGACGCGGTTGATCGCGGAAATTTCGATTCTGATGAAATATCGAGGAACCCCTTTTTCTGCCCCGATGCCGAAGCTGCAAAAAGATGGGAGCAGCTGGTCGACGATGCGCGGAAGGCCGGTAGCTCGTTGGGTGCCGTTGTCGAATGCATTGCCAGCGGCGTTCCAGCTGGCTGGGGAGCACCAGTTTACGCAAAAATGGATAGCGAGCTGGCTGCTGCGATGATGAGCATCAATGCAACCAAAGGCGTCGAGATTGGCGATGGCTTTGCAGCGGCGCGGCTACGCGGCGAAGAAAATGCCGACGCCATGCGCCCCGGCAAAGGCGGCAGTCCCGAATTTCTGGCCAATCACGCCGGCGGCACGGCTGGCGGTATCGCCACCGGACAACCGCTGGTATGCCGCGTTGCCTTCAAACCCACCAGTTCGATCCTGACGCCCGTCGAGACGATTACAAAGGACGGAGAGCCGGCAGAAATCGTTACCAAAGGCCGTCATGACCCCTGCGTCGGCATTCGCGGTACTCCCGTTGTCGAAGCTATGATGGCCCTGGTGCTCGCAGATCAAAAGCTGCTGCACCGCGCGCAATGCGGCTGAACATACCGCCGAGTCTTCTTGCCATCGCGCCTTGTGCTGGCTAACCCTCTTGCCAGGGTTTTGGCTGCAGAGAGAATAAAGAGAATAATATGTCGGGCGAATCAACGGCTGCGAGCGATGTAAAGGGGTTTTTGGGCTGGGTAGAGCGGACGGGCAACAGGCTTCCCGATCCGGTTTTCATCTTCTTCTATTTGATATTGGGCCTTGTGGCGCTGTCGGTCTTGGCGCAGCTTTTGGGCTGGTCTGCTTTGCATCCGACAGAGCTGGACGAGGAAACCGGAGCAGCGAAAGTGATCGCTGCGACCAGCCTGCTGGCGGCCGAAAACATTCAGAAATTATGGGTGGAAATGCCCAAGACTTTCACCCACTTTCATCCGCTTGGCTATGTGCTGGTCGTGATGCTCGGGGCAGGCGTGGCGGAACGATCGGGCTTCTTCGCCAGCGCCATGAAAGTCGCCGTCCGCAAGGCCCCTCAGGCGCTTCTTACGCCAGCGGTGGCGCTGATAGCCATGCTGGGCAATCACGCGGCCGATGCAGGCTATGTCGTCCTGATTCCGCTGGCCGGAATATTGTTTGCTGCCGCAGGCAGGCACCCGCTGGCGGGAATTGCCGCTGCCTTTGCGGGCGTTTCCGGCGGTTTCTCGGCCAATATTTCGCCCGGACAGCTCGATGCGCTGCTCTTCGGGATTACGGAAGAAGCGGTAAAGGTCAGCTCGCTGACTACGGACTGGTCGGTCAACATCGCAGGAAACTGGTATTTTATCGCTGCAATGACGTTCATTTACCTGCCAATTATCTGGTATGTTACTGACAAGGTCATCGAGCCGAGGCTCGGCAAATGGGATGGCTCGCTCGTTTCCGGCGGCGATGAGGCCATCGAGGCAGAAGCTGAGCATGATGCCGAGGTTAGCGAAGAGGGACGCCGCGGCCTGCGCCACGCAGGATTGGCGGTTCTTTTTGTGGCTGCCCTCTGGACCGCGATGGTATTTGCACCGGGCACACCGCTGATTGACGAAACGGCCTGCGCGTCTGGTACGATTGCAACTGGCGAATGCTCGATCCACACGACGCTGCGGCCTCTATATCAGTCGCTTGTCGCGGCCTTCTTTCTGCTGTTCCTGCTGTGCGGCTGGGCCTATGGCCGAGCCGCCGGGACAATCAAGAATCACCGCGATCTTGTTGAGATGATGTCCGAAGCCATGAAAGATATGGGCTATTATCTCGTGCTTGCCTTTGCTGCTGCTCATTTCGTGGCAATGTTCGGCTGGTCCAATCTTGGCCTGATAACAGCGGTCCATGGTGCAGGGGCCATACAAGCCACCGGATTGCCCATGCCGATTGTCGTCGGGCTGATCGTTCTGTTTGCAGGAATATTGAACCTGTTTGTGGGCTCGGCCAGCGCCAAATGGGCGCTTCTTGCGCCGGTTCTGGTGCCGATGCTGATGCTGCTCGGTGTCAGCCCGGAAGGTGCAACGGCGGCCTATCGCGTCGGCGACAGCGCGACCAATATCATAACGCCTCTGATGGTCTATTTCCCGTTGATCCTGATTTTCTGCCAGCGCTGGAACAAGGAGTTCGGTCTCGGCAGCCTGACGGCGATGATGCTGCCCTATGCGCTATGGTTCATGGTCTCGGGCGTATTGCTTGTTCTTGGCTGGGTAGCGCTCGAAATCCCGCTGGGGCCGGGCGCTGAAGTCTTTATGGAGCCGCCGGCACCCATCCGATGATTGAGATCATCCGCGCCTTTATCGACGCTCACCAGGCGGGGATAGGGCTGCTCATCCTGACGTTGCTGTTCGCCGGCTTTGTGGTGGAACGGTTTCCGGCAGCCGTTGTTGCGATACTGGGGGCCTGTTCGTTTCTCTTCCTGGGGATTATCGACAGCAAACAGCTGTTCAGTGTTTTTTCCAATAGCGCGCCGATCACCATTGCCGCGATGTTTATCCTGTCGGGCGCTTTGTTGCGCACAGGCACGCTTGATGCAATCGCGCAGGCAATCATCCGAAGGGCCCAGCAGCATCCGAAGCTGGCGGTTGGCGAGATGTTCCTTGGTGCCTTTGTCGCATCGGCATTCATGAACAATACGCCTGTTGTGATCGTCATGATCCCGATCATCATGCGGCTCGCCAAGGCTACCGGCTATTCGCCAAAGAAGCTGCTTATCCCGCTGAGTTTCATATGTATTTTAGGGGGGACAACAACGCTGATCGGAACGTCGACCAACCTGATTGTGGATTCGGTCGCGCGCGCCGAAGGGGAGGCGGGCTTTGGCATCTTCGACATGGCACCCTACGGGCTTGCAGCAGCCTTTACCGGCACGGTCATGATCGTGCTGTTTTCCAGCCGTTTGCTGCCCGATGGCGATGACGCGATGGGTTTCGAGGAAGACGAAGATGCAACTTTCCTCACCGAACTTGTCGTGCGCGGCAGCGGAGAAGCTGTGGGAAAGACACTGGGCGAACTGGCGATTGGCCGCCATCCCAATGTCAAAATTACCGCGCTCAAACGCGAAGGCAACTATCTGAGACACGGGATCGACGGCGAAATACTGGGCGAGGGCGATCGTATCGTCGTCCAGCTCAATATCACCGAACTGTTGTCGCTCAGGACGTCGGACGACTTCAAGATCGGGATTATCCGCAAGGGCGATGCCGGCCCGTTGGGCGAGGCGGTGGTCGAAGCAACGGTCGCGCCTAGCCACCCGGCCATCGGCAGCCGGCTGATCGATATTCCTTTTCTGAAAGACCTGAACGTCCGGATACTGGGCCTCACGCGATATCGCAATCTGCCGCGATCTGACCTGCCCAATGCCCGTATTCACGCCGCCGACCGGCTGGTGGTTACCGGTTCCAATCAGGATATTCGGCGCATGTACCAAAACCCCAATCTTTTTGGGGTTGGGCAAACACGGGCGAGAGCATTTCGCCGCGACCGGGCACCCATTGCCATCGGCGCTCTTGTTGCAGTTGTTGTGTTGGCCGCAGCCGGCATTTTGGCCATCGAAGTGGCAGCAGTTTTGGCGGTTGGTGCAATCTTGCTGGCGCGTTGCATCGATGCAGAAGAAGCCTGGGGCTCGATCGACGGCAACGTTCTGGTGCTGATTTTCGCCATGCTTGCTGTCGGTGTGGGGCTTCAGGAAGCCGGTACGGTCGACATGATGGTGGGGTGGATCAAACCTTTTATGGAGGGACTGCCGCCGTGGGCGCTGGTTATCGCTATATTCTTGATTTCCGTGCTGATGACGGAGATCATCACCAACAATGCGGTGGCCATTATCATCACGCCGATCGCGATTTCGTTGGCGAATGAGCTGGGCGTCGATGCGAGGCCGCTGATTCTGGCGGTGATGTTTGCTGCATCTGCGAGCTTTGCAACACCGATTGGATATCAGACCAATACGCTGGTTTATGCGGCCGGGAATTACCGGTTTGTCGACTTTTTCCGTGCAGGTATTCCGCTTACGATTGGCGTGGGGCTTACGATTTGCATAACCATCAGCTTGTGGGCCTGATCTCTCGGCACCTCAGACAACGGTGTGATTGAGCGCCTTTTCGGTGAGGGCCTTTCCGCCCTCGACCTTGCCTACCAAGGCAAGGCTGCCATCGGTCCCGCGGCGTGCAACAAGGACGATGAACTCTTCACCCGGCCCTGCATATTCGGTGAGGTCGCGCAGCCGGGCGTTGCGCAGGCGCGCACGCGGATCGACGGGTTCGGTCGCGACATGCTCGCCGCGGGCCACCTTGCGTGCGCGGCGTTCCGCTTTGACGATACCTTTGAGGCCGCCCTCATATTTGCTGATCGCTGCCGCAAGCGAACCGGCGGGGATCATGTTGCGCTCGGCATAATTCAGAGCAGCCGCAAATTCGGTCAAGCGCGTCTTGTCATAGTCGCTACCGAATACAAGCTTCACTACCGGTGTCATCGGAGCGCGCTCCTGTGCGGTGATGCCGCTTTCTTCCAGCAATTCGGTATAGTCTTCCGGGTTCTTTTCAGCGACAATCGCAAAATCCCAGGCGCGGCCGATTGCGCGGTACAATGCTTCGCGGCTGCGGTGGTCGGCCTCACGGGCGGCATCGGCGCTGTTGCGCGCCGCGGTCAGCCAGTCGGCCAGGCTAGAATCTTCATTGGGCTCGCTGTCGGTAACGACAAATTTCTCGTCAAGCGCCAGTTCATCTGCGTCTGCCGGTCCAGCGGCCTCTTCGAGCGCGGCGCTGGAAGGGCTGTCTGCCCACGCCGGCACATGTGCATGACGCTGCGGTTGCTCCTGAAGGGCAACGGCAACCTCGGCTTCAAGTTTCTCCGACGTTTCTGCATCAGCAACTTCTTTCCAGTTGATCACACCGTAAATGAAATCGATGGTGTCGTCGTCGCTGGAATAAGGCAGCAGGATGCCGCGATACATGATCGTGACATTGCGATCATTGACAAATTCGGCTTCGAAGCCGATCGGCGCGCGGTTTGCGATGATCTGTAGATAATGATCGGTAATGCGCGACAGAAGCGAGCGCGGAGGAACCTGATCCAGATAGCCGATATCTTCTTTGAGCTCGCAGGCGCGGCGAAGCTCTTCGCCGAGATAGGGAATTGAAGGATTTTCCATGCCAGAGGTGAAATCGAGCAGCACCGAATAATCGCGAAAATCATCGATTGATTCCGGGTCAAGATCTTCGATCGCCGGGTAGTTTCGCTCACCCAACTGCCCGGTCCAAAAATTGTAGGCACGCACTTGCATGCGGCGTTCATCGCCAGAAACGACCGGTGGTGCCTCGATCGCAGCATCCTCATCTTCGTCGGAATATTGCACATATTCAGGTGCTTCCGCATCCTCGGCAGGGTTCAGGGAATCAAATCCGCGCAAATTGTCCATCAATCTCGATCCTGTTGCCTGTGAAGCTCGAAATCCTTCACTCTCGGCGCAATCTGGCGAAGGATGGTTAAAATGGCGTTAAGGCATTGGCCGGCCACATGCAGTTGATCGGTGCGACTCGACAAGCGCTCAAGATTGAGGAATGAAGGGTGCCGTGCTGCAAATGGGAGGATGAGGAATGAAGACCCGCGCCGCTGTCGCTTTTGAGGCCAAAAAGCCCCTGGAGATCGTCGAGTTGGACCTTGAAGGGCCGAAAGCTGGCGAGGTGCTCGTTGAAATCATGGCAACAGGTATTTGCCATACGGACGCCTACACGCTTGATGGGTTTGACAGCGAAGGGCTGTTCCCCTCCATATTGGGGCATGAAGGTGCCGGAATTGTGCGGGAAGTCGGACCAGGTGTGACCAGCGTAAAGGCCGGAGATCACGTGATCCCGCTCTACACGCCCGAATGTCGGCAATGCAAAAGCTGCCTCAGCCAGAAAACCAACCTTTGCACTGCCATCCGGGGCACGCAGGGGCAGGGCGTAATGCCGGATGGTACCAGCCGCTTCAGCTATAAAGGTGAGACGATCTATCATTATATGGGCTGTTCAACCTTTTCGAACTTTACCGTTCTGCCTGAGATTGCTGTGGCAAGAATCCGGGAGGACGCGCCCTTCAAATCGACCTGTTATGTCGGCTGCGGCGTGACTACAGGCGTTGGCGCTGTGACCAACACGGCGAAGGTGACCCCGGGCAGCAATGTGATTGTCTTTGGCCTCGGCGGGATCGGGCTGAATGTGATCCAGGGCGCGAGAATGGTTGGCGCTGACAAAATTGTCGGCGTCGACATCAATGATGACAAGGAAGAATGGGGCCGCAAGTTTGGCATGACCGATTTTGTGAACCCTTCCAAAGTCGATGGGGACATCGTTTCGCATCTGGTGGAACTGACCGATGGCGGTGCCGACTATACATTCGACTGCACCGGAAACACCGATGTCATGCGCACAGCGCTTGAAGCTTGCCACCGCGGTTGGGGAGAGAGCATTATCATCGGCGTGGCCGAGGCGGGAAAAGAGATTTCGACACGTCCCTTCCAGCTTGTAACCGGCCGGGTTTGGAAGGGAACCGCATTTGGCGGTGCCAAAGGTCGCACCGATGTCCCTAAAATTGTCGACTGGTATATGAACGGCAAGATCGAAATCGACCCGATGATTACCCACACCCTTGCGCTTGATGAAATCAACAAGGGCTTTGACCTGATGCATGCGGGTGAGAGCATTCGCAGCGTTGTCATTTATTGAAACTAGAACGATCCAAAGGAACAAGGAGAGATTTGTATGATCAATCACGTGATGATCGGCACCAATGATATCGAGCGGTCGAAGGCTTTCTACAACGCCGTACTAGGTACATTGGGCGCTGGTGAGCCGATGGTCCACGAAAATGACACGGGACAGACGCGCCTGTTCTACATGCATGGCGGACACACCTTTTCGGTTAGCGAGCCGATCAATGGCGAACCTGCAACGCCCGCAAATGGCAGCACAATCGGCTTTGCCTGTGAGAATGCGGAGAAGGTGAAGGAGTTGCATGATGTCGCGATCGCCAATGGCGGCACCAGCATCGAGGACCCGCCGGGCCCGAGAGAAGGCTCGATGGGAGTCATGCATCTTTCCTATTTCCTAGATCCGGACGGTCACAAAATCTGCGGTTTCTGCCGCGGTTAGGTCAATTCCCCGTCTCGCCTGAGCGGGAAACCACACCTTCCTTGGCGCGGCGGTCGACATGCAGTTCAAACACATCCGGGCGGGCATAATGCCCGTCCGTATCCAGCGACGCGAGCGCGGCGCGGGAGCGCCCTAGATCGATTTCGGCGAAAACCATCTCTTCAGCATCGCCAGCCTCTGCCAGAATTGCAGCGTCCGGCGCGATGATCTGGCTGCCGCCAAACTGTAGCTGAGCATCGGGCATTTCCATGATCAATGAATGCGCATCCTTGCCGCCACCTGCCAATGCGAGGCCATTCAGCAAGTCTTCCCGGTGCAGCACTGTTCCGGCCGCGAGCACAAAAGAGCGCCCCTCGAATGCATAATGGCGCGAAGCTATGCTGTAACTTTCGCGTACCGTAGGCCATGCGGCTATGTGAATGTTCTCGCCGGAATGATGCATGGCGGCACGGGCCAGAGGCATCCAGTGCTCCCAGCAAATCAGGCTTCCGACCTTAGCCTCTCCGGAGCGGTGGATTTCCAGCGTCGACCCATCTCCGCGATTCCAGATGAGTCTTTCGCCATGCGTGGGCACAAGCTTGCGGTGGGGTAGCGGCTTTGCTCCGGGGCGAAACAGCAACTGATTGTTATAAAGACTGTTTCTTCGTCTTTCATGCACGCCAATGCTAGCCAGTATTCCGGCTTTATCCACCAGGTCCTGCAGCGGTTCCCATCTTGGATCGTCCTCGATGACGGCCTGCTCCATCAAGATGGCATGCAAGGCCTTTGTCCCCGGATGGTCCCAAAGGGCTGCGCCAGGCGCTTCGTCCAGCCATATCGGATAGCCGCCCAAAAATGTCTCGCCAAAGGCTATCAGCTTGGCTCCGCCGTCGATTGCATCGCGAATCCGGGGCAGCAACGCGTCAATCCCCGCTTCGATGGCAAGCGGGATCGGAGCGGCCTGAATGATTGCTGCATCGATTTTCTGGGTCATCGGCTATTCATTATGCATTTTTCGGCTAGCCTGCAATCAGTGGCAGAATCGGCACCCATCATCTTGACGGCACAAATGGGAAAGGCGGATCAGGCCTGGGCCAACCGCCTACGTGAGCGGCACTTTCCGCCCAAGCGCAATTTTCTCGACGCGCATATCACCCTGTTTCATCATCTGCCGCCCCGGCATCTGGCGGAGATCAAGGCGCGGCTCAAAAACATGGCTGCAGAATTTGCCCCGCCCGATGCTCGCCTGACCGAGATTATGCATCTCGGCAAAGGAGTCGCTTTTCATATCCACTCGCCCGAATTGCTGGCGATGCGGCAGGAGCTGGCGGAGGCTTTTGGCGGATTGCTGGTACCGCAGGATCTGGCACGCCCAAAACTGCACATTACGGTCCAGAACAAAGTCGAGCCGCGCGAAGCGGACGCTCTTTTTGCAGAGCTGTCCGCCGAATTTGCGCCGCGGTCAATCGTGATTTGCGGCTTTTCCGCCTTCCACTATCGCGGCGGGCCATGGGAAGCGATTGGCAGCTGGAAATTTCGGGGACAATCGCGCCCGCGCGGCTATTGACCCGGTTGTGCTGCCCGCCTATAGCGCCGCGTGCTTCGCAGCGTCAGGGCGGAGCAAGCCTGCCTTATCGGTGGCCCCTAGGGGCGGAGTAGCTCAGGTGGTTAGAGCAGTGGAATCATAATCCATGTGTCGGGGGTTCGAGTCCCTCCTCCGCTACCAACTCTCTCGAGAGTCGATCAAACAGCCTTTGTTGTATCGCGCCTATCCCGCGCCTCCAACATCTCCGGCCAGGCCGCCGATCTGCAGCAGCCTGACGAACGCGATGGGGAATCAGTCGCGCGCTTCCGCGCTGGCGTCTCGCAGCGCCTTGAACTCGCTTCCCTCCGCCCAGTTGGGCCAATCCCTGCTGTTGCCGAGCCGTTCGGCGACCGCGTAGATCAATTGGGCGTCGTTGACGATACCGGTGAGGTCCCAGTCGGGCGACCATTCATCGCTCTGCTGGTGATAATATTTGGTGGCATAAGTCTTGGCGATCGCCGCCGCACGCTCGGTCCCGCCGTCGACCAGATCGCGGCCCGAATTGAAGCTGACTGCAGGCACGCCGACCTGCGCAAAGGCGAAATGGTCGGAGCGGAAAAAGCCGCCCGCGGCCGGGTTGGGATCGGGGCTGTAGCTGCGCCCGCGCGCCGCCGCTTCCTCGGTCAGCACGTCGAGCAGGCCGAGCCGCGCGCTGCCCGAAATCGAGAAATCTCGCGTCGGGCCGTGAACGCCTGGGCCGTCGACATTGAGTACGCCCACCGTCGTTTCCAGCGGATAGAGCGGATTTGCAGCATAATATTTTGCGCCTAGCAGCCCGCTTTCCTCCGCCCCGACGGCCAGGAAAACGAGGCTGCGCTCGGTCCCCCCGCTAGCGGCAAAGGCGCGGCCCATCTCGATCATGAAGGAGAGGCCACTCGCATTGTCGATAGCACCATTATAGATGGTATCGCCTGTCTCGTCAGGCTCGCCCACCCCAAGATGGTCATGATGCCCCGTGAACAGGATATGCTCGTCGGGGTGCTTGCTTCCGGGCAGGATACCGACGACATTTTTTGCCGCGATCTGCTCGCTTTTCGACACCAGCGTGGCATCGATGGTCGCGCCTAGATCCATCGGCTGGAAATCGCGCCGCTGGGCCATCTTCTTGGCTTCTTCATAGCTTATGCCTGCCGCCTCGAAGAGCCGGCTGGCGGTATCGACATGCATCCATCCCTGCAGCGCCGAATGCGCTTTGGCAGGATCGTCGCGGACGATATCCAATGTTTCATTGTTCCCGTTGGCAATGACGCCCCAGGGATAGCTGGCGGGCTTGGTTTCATGGATGACGAGCACGCCAGCTGCGCCGCGCCGTGCGGCTTCCTCATATTTGTAAGTCCAGCGCCCGTAATATGTCATTGCTTCGCCGCCAAAAACGCCTTCCCCGCTTTCGAAATCAGGGTCGTTGACGAGGGCCACGATGACCTTGCCTTTGACTTCGGCGTCCTTGAAGTCGGACCAGTTGCGCTCGGGTGCATGCGTGCCATATCCGACGAAGAGTAGCGGGACGTCATCGAGTTTGACCCGCGCCATGCCGTTAAGCGGCGAGCGCACCGCGAGATCCTTGTCCTGGACCATGGTCACATCTTCGCCGCCAATCGAGATGGAGAGCGAAGGTGCCTCGGTCATCGTCGACCGGTTCAGGATGACGTCTTGCGTCCAGGCCCGTGATCCGTCCTCGCGAAGGTCGCCGCCTGGCTGGAGCCCTGCGCCGGCGAAGGCACCCGAAAGATAGGCGACCGTCTTGTCCTCACCCGATGTGCCCGGCGCGCGGCCTTCGAACCAATCGTCCGACAAAGTGCGGATATGCTGGTCGATACGTTCTTCTGAAAATTCCTGCGCAGCGGCGGGAAGCGAAGTGGCGAGCGCGATGGCACTGGCGGCGGCAAACAAGCGGATCATGAGAGTCTCCCAGTCATGTATAGTTGTGACCGTTTTATGCGGGGAATCGGTCGAGAAGCATTGGTCCTTCTCAATACACATCGAGCGGATAGTGTCCACTATGGCACGGCGTGTATGAAGGCAGCCGAGGACCGCGGCTGGAGCTTGGACCGGAGAGAGGAGCCGGCGTTCATTGAGCGAGAAAATATGACTGCGTGTCTACCGGTCGCTCCCGCTGGGTTCACGTTTCATTTGTGAGACCTTCATCCGCCAACAAGACCGACATAATCTGCTCATACAGCCATGCCTTTTCATCGGTGCTTGCAAAGCTGTGCGCCGCGCTATCGATCATTTCCACTTTCAGATTGTCGCGTTGCCGTGCCGGACCAAATATCTTGCTTTTCCAGGCGCCGTAGAAGGCGAGCGCCGTGGTATCGCGCTTGGCAAGCAGAATTCGGGTCGGTGTCCTGCTGCCATCTAGCGCTGAGGCAAGTTTTTCAGCCAGTTCGCTCGGGGCCTCCTTTAATGAGGCTTTTGCAAGCCCGCCCAACAGTTTTCGCAAATCGATCTTGCCGGTCAGCAGATCGATGATACTGCTCGGATTTTTGATCCGAGCCCAATAGCGTGCCCGGATGGAGGCTGCGCTGGGCTGAGTGGATGCCTCATCGCCAGCATCCGAGCTGTCAGTTTCGATCACCCATGGATTGGCAAGTAGCATTGCGTCGATAGGCATTTCATGATGAAAACAGGCAAGCGCCGTCGCGGCATCGCAATTGCCAAAAGCGACAACCCGCTCGATGTGCGAAGCAGCCTTTCTGAAAGCGCCTAGCGCCGCCGCAATATCCGATGCGCTTTCTTCAAAGCCGATATTGTCTCCTTCGCTGTCGCCGATGCCGCGGCGGTCATAGCGAAAGACCGGAAATCCCGCCTCGGCGATTTTCCCGGCCAATGCGGCCTGCCCGCCATGCGCGCCGCTGCGAATCTCATTGCCGCCGCTCACGATCAGCAGTCCTGTGCTTCCGCCTGCTTTATCAAGCGTTCCTGCGCAACTCGCCCCGTCGACGTCGAAAGTGAAGTGCTCCCTCAACTTGCCGCACTCCCCTTCGCGAGCATTTCGGCAAGCCCCGCCGCCATGGCAGGATCATGCTGCGGCTCGGCGCGCAGCCATAAAGCACTGCCATCGACATCGGCGGGCTTGAGTAGCGCAGCGTCACTACCATCTGGAATTTCGGCTGTCTCCAGCCCATTCCACATCAGCGCACTGATATTGTGTCCTGCCAATTCCACAGACCCATTTTCGGCTTCGGTGCGCAGCGCTTCAGCGGTGGTCGTGACGCCCGCTTCCTTGTCGCCAACTATTCGTGTGCGGACAAGCATGTTCAGCAGGCTTTTGCCCTTCGCAGGCGATAGCCGTATCGTAGGAAGGGCAGGACCATCATCGATCAGGGCACCGCCCCTGACTGAGAATGTCTGCGTCGCGTCAATGGCTTTTGCAGCCGCCGTGATCGCATCGCGCCAATCCTCCAGACTTTGATCTTCCAGCTTTGCCTGGCTTTCATTGCATCCGGGCAAATCGGGAAGCGTGCTTGAAATTCCGGTATCGCCCAGTATGCGCATTGCCTCGACAAGTGTGCGGCGCACTCTGTTCATTTCATCGAAGAGCGGCGGGACAAACAAGATGCGCTGTTCCGCGCCATCCGGGCCGCATGTGAGCAATTGTTCGTCGCGATCGGCCCAGCTGTAGGTCAGATGGCGCATTCGGGCTGCCCTCAGGCTCCTTCTTCGAGCTTTCCGGCGGTAAACTCCACCAGGCTGCCAAAGGTCTCGAAAAGCTCGCCATCGACATCCTCATCGTCGATCATGATTTCAAGCCGGTCTTCCATTTCGGTAAGCAAACCTGCCACCGCCATGGAATCAAGTTCGGGCAATGCACCGAATAAAGGTGTATCGCTTTCCATCTCTGCGGCCTGCTCGGCATCGACGCCCAAGACGTCTACAAGCAATTCGCGCACGCTGTCTTCCACTTGCGATATTTCCGCCACCCCGGACATGCTCCCTAGTCCCAACGCTGCTTCATTTGAGCAGCTTGTATTTCGCGATACGCGCCCAGTTAGCGGGATGGTTCGGCCAAAGCAAATCCAGACTGTAGCGCGGTCGCATTTCCTCCATCCAGTCGCGTTTATACTTGTCGCTGCCTGTTCCGAAATCGATTTCGGCGACCTGGTCGATGTCGATTGCATGCTGAAAAAGCGCGGCCGAGAGCAGGGTGCCGGGCGAGGCCGACAGAAATGCCTCGTCATGCGCGAGTTTGTGAATCAGGGCTACGCCATTTTCCACGGTCCAGAACTGCGCGGCCGCCGGGCGGCCATCGATATAGGCCAGGCCAAGGCGCAGCGCGCCAACGCCGCTTTCCTGCCGGGCAAGCTCTTTCAAAAATTCAGGATTGCCCTCCGTCGGCTTCCAGCTTTTTTCGTAAACGCTTTCATAGTCGGTCCAGGTGCTCTCGCTAAACTCATTCTCGATGCGGATAGAGACGATCCCTTTCTTGCCCTTGCGCTTTACTGTCGAGCGCAACTGGCCGGGGCGGCCTTTCCAATATTCGTCAAAGCTGCGGCCATTGACGGGCAAAAAGTGGTTTTCGTCGCATTCTTCGAGATGCGCGACCCATCCGGCCGCCTCAAAGGCCGTTGCGGTAAGGCGTGCGGAATCATCTTCGCCGGGCAGCGGTGACAGCGTGATCCGGCGAAATTTTTCCGACGCCTTTACAGATATTTCGCGGAGCAAGGCGAGCTTGGTCACTTCGTCATAATTGCCCGCGAATATGGGCCGCCAGCTAAAATTATACCAGTTGGCGAAGGCGGTCGCATTGCCGGGGCCATCCTCCATCAACGGAAACCACAAATCGCGCGCGCCGTCGCTTGCTCGGTATATTGCCGGCTTACGGTCTCGCATTGCCATGCGGTGGAGCAAATCGAACCAGTCGAGCCGGTCAAAGAGGCAGGGCTGTGCCTCGCGATCGAGATTGCCGCGCGCAGAGGCTTGCACGTCGAGGAAATTATCGTGATATTCACCCTTCAACGACATCAGTCCTGGTGCATTCATCTCATTGGCCCCAAAAAGAACATAACCATCATGTCCAAGGATTTACCAGCTTTTCCGCTTGACCATCTCGCTCTACGCGGTGCGTCCGGCTCTGCTGCTCTGAACATCAAGGGCGCTATCCTTAGCTATGAGGAGTTAAATAGCCGTGTATCCCGGCTGGCGGGTCTTTTGCGCGGGCAGCGGCTTGATCCCGGCGACAGGGTTGCGACCTGGCTACCCAAGACAGAGATTGCCTGCCTGATGCCTTTGGCGGCGGCGCGGGCCGAGCTGGTTCATGTACCGGTAAACCCGCTGCTCAAGCCGGCCCAGCTTGCGCATATCCTGGCGGACAGCGGCGCGAAACTGCTGGTGACGGCGAAATCGAGGATACGGCAGCTCCAAAGCCTGGAAGACTCCAAATCGCTCGACACAAACCAATATGTCGTTGTGGACGAGAAATGGCTGACGGAAGAAGCCGGTCGGTCATCGAAAGAGCTGCCGCCCTTGCTCGGCGGCTATGATACCGGCAAACTCGCGGCAATTCTCTACACGTCGGGTAGCACGGGACGGCCCAAGGGCGTGATGCTCAGCCATGCCAACCTCACGCTGGGTGCCGTCAGCGTGGCGCAGTATCTCGAATTGGCGGCAGATGATGTGACGCTGGCAGTTCTCCCGCTCTCATTCGACTATGGGCAGAATCAGCTTTTGTCGACATGGCAGGCAGGCGGATGTGCGGTCCCGCTCGATTATCTGATGCCGCGCGATGTGGTGAAGGCTTGCGGGAAATATGGCGTGACAACGCTGGCCGCTGTTCCGCCGCTCTGGGTACAGCTCGTCGAGCAGGACTGGCCGGAAGCGGCGACGAGTGCGATGCGGCGGCTAACCAATTCGGGCGGCGCGTTAACGCCGCCGCTTGTGCGCGATTTGCGCGGGATTTTCGGCAAGGATACAGATATTTATGCGATGTATGGCCTGACCGAGGCATTCCGCTCGACCTATCTCGATCCGGCGTTGATAGATGACAATCCGACGAGCATGGGCCGCGCGATTCCCTATGCCGAGATCATGGTGGTAAATGATGACGGCGAGCGCGCAGCGCCGGGTGAAGAAGGTGAACTGGTGCATGCTGGCCCGCTGGTAGCGCAAGGCTATTGGCAGGATGAGGAACGCACCAAAGAGCGTTTCAAACCTGCTCCGGATTTTAGCGAATATGGCGAGTTGGCCGTATGGTCGGGTGATACTGTAAAACGCGGCGCGGACGGCCTGCTTTATTTTGTCGGTCGCGACGATGCGATGATAAAGACTAGCGGTAACCGGGTCTCACCGACCGAAGTAGAAGAAGCAGCGGTGGAGAGCGGCGCAGTGGCCGAGGCCTGCGCGCTGGGCCGCAAGGATGAGAGGCTGGGCGAAGCGATCATCCTGTTTGCGCGCGCCGAAGCCCGGCTGGAGCAGGTGCCGGCAGAGAAGAAACTCTGCGCTTATCTGAAGGCCGAACTACCAAATTTCATGCAGCCCGCTGAAATCATCTGGCTCGACGAGTTCCCGAAAAACGCCAATGGCAAGCTGGACCGAAACGGCCTTGCGGCCAAGCTGGAACAGCGGTGAAGACGCTCCCAGAGCACGAGTTTACGCGGGATCACAAAGTCGCCAAGGACGGCACGGTAACTTTCAGCTGTTCCTATGACATCGGGATCTGGCCATGGCTTGCCCTGAACCCGCATCACCCGATTGTCATACAGACGATCAATTATTGGGCATCGGTGGAAGCGGCAAAGGCGCGCGGGACGCTCGATCTGTCGCAATGGACGGCGCTGACCCAGTCGGATTGGCATTGCGGTGAAAGGGGCTCTGGGCCTTTGTCTCATGGCAGAGCCGAAACCCAAAATGATGGCGATGTAGAAGGGTATAAATTGACCTTATACGATCAGAATGACGCGCTGGTCGTTCAGATGAGCGGGAAGGGCGTGGTATTTCGGAACCGGGATTTTGAAGCTTGGCGGGCATCCGCGAAACGGCAGCTGGCAAAGGCCCCAAAGCCCGCAAACTTCGAATATGCGGCCGCTGCGTCAGTGGGCGTCGGGACCCAGAAGGAAAGTCTGATCTCGCCGCTTCGAGCGCGTGATGAACCGTCTGTGCAAGCGCTGATCACCAGGGAAAATGGTTTGATGCCGGGCCATCCCTATCACAGCGGATCGGGCGATCATGTGAATGCCAATCATCTTGCCGATGTCGCGCTGCAGTTTGCAACGGCGCTTCACCGGCAGCCGGTCACTGTTGAGGCTGGTAAGATGCAATTCAATCGATTTATCGAACTGGATTACCCATTCGAAATTGTACTGGATGACGACCAACAAACCGAGGAAATGATTGTGATGCGGATTTCTCAGGCAGACCGGCAATGCGCGCATATTGCGATGACGATAGACTTGGATGAGAATTGACCTTGCATGCGTCATTCTCCTTTTAACGCTTGGCTGCTAAAGGGGCGGCAATGACCGGAGCTTCATCTTCCAAAGCCAAGCCAACAGGCCCTATTCCGTTGGGCTACGGCGCGATCGATGGCGAGCTAGCCATCGGCGGAAAGACCGCATCGCAGTTGGCCGAAGAGGCGGGCGATACGCCGCTTTTCGTTTATTCGCGCGAGCTGCTCAAACGGCGCGTGTCCGATCTGCGCGCGGCGATGCCAGACCAGCTTGCGATCCACTATGCGATGAAGGGTAACCCTTTCCCGCCGTTGCTGGAATATATGAATGGCCTGGTGGATGGTTTCGACTTGGCCTCGGGCGGAGAGATGGAATTGGCGCTCGCGGCCGGGGTCAACGCTGAGAATATGAGCTTTGCGGGGCCGGGCAAGCGTGACCGCGAGCTGAAAGCCGCGATTGAGGCAGGCGTGACGCTCAATCTGGAAAGCGAAGGCGAGTTTGCCCGGGCCGTCGCGATCGGCGAAAGATCAGGCACGACGCCGAAACTGGCGGTGCGGGTCAATCCATCATTCGACCTCAAAGGATCGGGCATGAAGATGGGCGGCGGCGCGAAACAGTTCGGCGTCGATGCCGAGCGCGTTCCGGCGCTCATCAAGGAGATCATCGCCAGCGGTGCGGATTGGCGCGGGCTGCATATCTATGCAGGATCGCAGGCGCTGAATACTGGCGCGATTATCGAAATGCAGGCTGCGACGCTCGAACTGGCGGCAAGGCTGTCTGATGAGGCCAGCACATCACCGGACAAGATCAACTTGGGCGGCGGTTTCGGCATTCCCTATTTTCCCGGAGAAGAGCCATTCGATCTGGACGCTGTCGGCGGCGCATTGGGACAGGCTTTTTCGGCGCTACCGGATAGTATAGCGGAAAGCGAATATTGCATCGAGCTTGGCCGCTATCTGGTGGGAGAGGCAGGCGTGTATCTCACGCGCATTGTCGACAGAAAGGTCAGCCATGGAGAGACTTTCCTGATCACCGATGGCGGATTGCATCACCAACTGGCAGCGAGCGGCAATTTCGGAACGGTCATTCGGCGCAACTACCCGATTGCGATTGCCAACAAATTCGATGCTGAAGCGGAGGAGGTTGTTGATATCGTCGGTTGCCTCTGTACGCCGCTCGATCTGCTGTCAAACAACGTATTTTTGCCGCGCGCAGAGGTTGGCGATCTTGTCGCGATTTTTTGTGCAGGGGCCTATGGAGCGAGCGCCAGCCCGATGAATTTTCTGGGGCAGGGCGCAGCAAAAGAAATTTTGGTTTAGAGCCGCTCAGGCAACCTTGGCTTCGTCATCCAGAACCAGCGGTTCTTCCTTCAGCTTCGGATCGACCGTACTCTTGCGCAAATTCGGTCCGCCCCCTGGGGCCTTGTGCTTGAATTTGCCCTCGACCTGCCCGCCAGGAGCTATCGTCAGGCTTTCATAGGACACATCGCCCTTGATACGCGCGCTCGCCTCGATGACGAGATCTCCGGCCTCGATCGAGCCATCGACCTGCCCCGAAAGCTTGGCCGATTCGGCAACGACCTTCCCTGCGATGACGCTACTCTCGCCTTGCACAAGTGATCCGCAAGTCACGTCACCCTGAATCTTGCCATCGATATGCAGATCTACTTTTGCCGAGACATTTCCGACAATCTCGACATCTGACGCAATCATGGAAAAAGTATGACCGCTACTCGCCACGCTTTCACGACTCCGAGGCGGAGCGACGGGTTCGGCGGTTGTTTTTGACTTCGAGAACATCGGGATTAAACTCCAGGAATTTCATTGGGTTAACGGCTCTTCCATTCAGACGCACCTCAAAATGGAGATGCGTACCTGTGGAGCGACCCGTATTACCCATACGCCCAATTTTCGCGCCGCGCGAGACCTTCTGTCCCTCATTCACGTCATAGCCCGAAAGATGCGCATAACGCGTTACCAGACCGTCAGCATGTGTAACGTCGATGGTCTTACCATAGCCGCCTTGCCACCCTACCCTGGTGACAACACCATCTGCCGCCGCAAGGATGGGCGTGCCATGCGGCGCTGTAAAGTCTACACCACTATGCATGGCGCTGGCACCGGTAAACGGATCGCGGCGATAACCGTAATAGGACGAGATTCTCTTGATCGTTGCAGGCATCGTCGTCGGTATACTGGCCAGCGATCTTTCCATCCGTTTCATCCGTTCCAGAGCAGCAGCAAGCTTATCGAAACGGGGGTCGGTCAACTCCTTTTCCTTGCTGCCGAAGAATGGAATAAAGGGACCACCGCGAGCGCTTTCCCTTTTACCGATCAGCATGTCGGGGTCGATTCCATATTTACGGATTGCGTCTGCCGCCCGCCTGGCGCGTTGTTCCGCGACCTTGGTCATGCGCTGGGCAAAAATAATCTGACGGGCTTCGATACGGGCGAGCGCTGCCGCCTCGGGGATTGAAGCACTGATCTTGCGCACAGTTTCATCGCCGTCGACCTCTGCATCGCCTGGCGCGGCTGCGGGAGCTTCCTTCAGATATTCGCGCGAGACGCTTTCAATCATGTCCTGCCGCTGTTTCAGCTCCTGTGTGACGTCTTGAATCGAATCGCGATATTTTTCAACGCGCTCCTCGGCCGACTGGATTCGCGCTTCCTTGGTTGAAAGCGCCATACGTTCGAAGGACACACTGACCTGATTGATGGCGAGGCCGGCCATTGTCACGGCGGTCACACCCACGCCGACAGCGGCTATGGTCGCCACACGGCGCTGCAATTTTGCCGAAATTTTGAGGAATTTGACCTGCCCGTTTGCGCGCATAAAAAATTCGCGATCAACAAACCAGTCGGCCAGCCTCTCTTTCAGGCTGCTGAACTTCATTCTTAGGCTCACGACCCACCCCGTTTTATATTTGCGCGGCAGTTAGCAGGAATCCTGACCTCGCGCGAATCCCGCATTCGAATCTGCCACGAATCGAGTTAATCGCACGATGAAATGCCAAAAGCCAAGCATTTCCGGTGCTTTGCCGGAGATTCGGTCAATTCGGCGTTTCAGCCTATCATTGGTAAAGTTCCTTATATTTTACAATATTTTGCTGAAGAATCAGCCAACATGCTGCAGCGCCGAATCGCTACATTTGCCGTTCAACCCCGGAAACTCTTTCCTCTGCAGCATTGGCGCCTTAGGAGAGCAGCATGACGGACACAGTTAAGCTTGTATCTGAAATGGCTGGGCGAGCCAGAAATGCGCGAGGCGGGTTGGCCAAGCTTGGCGATGCTGCGCGCGGACGGGCGCTCAACTTGGCTTCGGACGCATTGCGCAAGGCTGCCCCCGATATTATGGCCGCCAACGCTATCGACATGGCGGCTGCGAAAGATGCTGGTTTGAGCGACGCCATGCAGGATCGGCTGATGCTCGACGAGAGCAGGATCGACGCTATGGCCATCGCGGTTGCGGATGTTGCCGACCTTGAAAGTCCATTGGGCCAAGTGATCGATGAGGCCTCTCCGCCCAATGGACTGAAATTGCGGCGTGTCCGGATACCCATTGGCGTAATTGGTATCATTTACGAAAGTCGTCCCAATGTGACCGCAGATGCGGCGGCGCTGGCTATTCGCTCGGGCAATGCCGTCATTTTGCGCGGCGGAAGCGAAGCTGTGAACAGCAATAGAGCGATTCATGAAGCCTTCGTAAAAGGCCTTGTCGAAGGCGGCGTTCCGGAAGGCGCGGTGCAGCTTGTTACTACCCAGGATCGAGGCGCGGTGGGCGCGATGCTGAAGGCGCAGGGCATGATCGACATGATCATTCCGCGCGGCGGAAAATCGCTGGTGGAACGGGTGCAGGATGAGGCGCGAGTGCCGGTGCTCGCGCATCTTGATGGAATCTGCCACACTTATGTTCATGCCTCGGCTGACCGCGAAATGGCACGCGAAATCGTGGTGAACGCCAAAATGCGACGAACGGGAATATGCGGCGCGATGGAGACGTTGCTGATCGATCAGGATTTTACAGCGCCGCAAGAGCTCCTTTCCGCGCTCATCGATGCAGGATGCGAGTTGCGCGTGGATGATGCGTTGCTGGAGGTCGAACCCCGCGCCGTGTCCGCAAGCGAAACAGATTGGGGTACCGAATATCTTGCGCCCGTCTTGTCGGCTCGCCTTGTTTCGGATCTGGACGACGCCATGGCGCATATTGCCGCGCATGGCTCGGGCCATACTGATGCGATTATCGCGGAAGACAAAAATGCTGCGGACAGATTCCTGGCCGACGTCGATAGTGCTATCGTGATGCATAACGCATCGACGCAGTTTGCCGATGGAGGCGAGTTCGGTCTCGGTGCGGAGATCGGTATCGGAACAGGACGGCTGCATGCACGCGGTCCGGTCGCTCTGGAGGGTCTGACGACCTACAAATGGGTCGTGCGTGGCGATGGGCAAGCAAGATCTTGACCATAGTTGGCCTTCTTGGCGGCTCCTTCAATCCGGCACATGGCGGGCACCGCTCGATAAGCCTGCGGGTGATGGACGAATTGCAGCTTGATGAGGTGTGGTGGCTCGTCTCGCCTGGTAATCCTCTGAAGCCCCAAAAAAGCATGGCACCGCTTGCTGCCCGGCTCGCATCGGCGCGCCGGATGGCGCGAATAAGCAGGATAAGGCCAACCGCGATCGAACGGGAATTAGGAACGCGCTTTACCGTCAATACCTTAAAAAAGCTGGTCCGGCGCTATCCCGGGCATCGCTTTGTCTGGATCATGGGCGCGGACAATCTGGGGCAGTTCCACCGATGGAAGGACTGGCGCGAGATCGCAAGAATTATGCCGATTGCAGTCATCGCCCGACCCGGCTATAATGGCGATGCTGTTGCAGGGCCTGCAATGGCCTGGTTCAGACGATTTGTCCGGCGTCCGGACCAGATTAGGAACTGGACACAATGGAGCAGGCCAGCGCTTGTATTTTTGCGCTTTCGACCCGATCCACGTTCGGCAACCGCGTTGCGAAAGGCCGATCCCGACTGGTTTGAAGATTATGCAACAGGCAGCATCCGGGATGCTGTCACAAGACGGCTTGTTCATACATGAGGAGTGATTTTTGATCGATATGCAAGAGCGTCCCGCTAACGACGCAGCGGATGCAAAAGGAGAAATGCTCTCCGCAACCGAGCTTCACAAGCTCATTCTCAAATCGCTCGACGATGACCAGGCACAGGAAGTCGTCAGCATCCCCCTTGAAGGTAAAAGCAGCATAGCTGACCATATGGTGGTTGCCAGCGGGCGCTCAAGCCGGCAGGTCACCTCCATTGCGCAAAAGCTTGCTGAACGCATCAAGAAAGCCGGGCGCAATGCTCGGATCGAGGGGCTGCCGACTGCGGACTGGGTGCTGATCGATGCGGAAGATGTGATCGTGCATCTCTTTCGTCCCGAGGTCCGCAGCTTCTATAATCTCGAGCGTATGTGGGCCTTTGGCGATGCGCCAGGGGTCGCTGCCGCGCGCCAGTAAGGCGGGCGGGAATTCGAGGACAGGGCGACCGTGCGATTGCATATCATCGCGCGCGGCAAGATCGGGCGCTCTCCTGAAAAAGAGCTGGTCGACCGTTATCTCGGTCGCATAAACTGGCCGGTGAAGCTGACCGAGCTGCCCGATATGGGAGGCAAGTTTCCGCCCGAGAAAGACCGGCCGGTCAAGACCGTTCTGCTCGACGAAAAGGGCAACCAGAAAAATTCAGTGAAAATTGCGAAGATGCTAGAAAAATGGCGTGATTCCGGGGTGCGCGAAGCCCGCTTTCTGATCGGCGGCGCGGATGGTTTCGACGACAAAGAGCGCAGCCAGGCCGACGAAGTGATTGCCTTTGGACAGGCGACATGGCCGCATCTTTTGGCGCGAGCGATGCTGGCTGAGCAACTCTACCGCGCGACATCGATACTTGCCAACCACCCCTATCATAGGGAAGGGTAGGGCCGTGAAATATCCGGTCGCCTTTCTCATCCTCGCTGCGGTCCCCATTGCCTTGGGTGCGGCGCTATCGGCGCAGACGGGAAGCGAGCAGCAGGCGGCGCTCCGTGAAGCCAAAACGCGCGCCAATGCCGCTGAGGAGAGAAGCGAGCGTTTGCGGCAGGAAGCTGCCAATGCGAGCGGCGCGGCAGACCGGCTGCTTGCGCAGCGCGCGGTGCTTTCTGCCGAGATAGATGCAGCCAATGCGCAGATTCAGGCGGCACGGGCAAGGATCGCGATTATCAACCGGCGGCAAAGCAGGCAGCAGGCCGAGCTGGGGCGTGAAACCGAACCGCTCTTGCGGCTCAATGCTGCCCTGTTTCAACTAACAAACAGGCCTGCGACTTTTCTGCTGGCACAGCCCGGTAGCCGCCGCGACTATGTCCATCTGCGCGCAGTCCTGGACAGCGTCCAGCCCGAGATCGATCGACGGACAGCGGTTCTCAAGCAGCAAATCTCGGTTCAAAAAGAACTGCGCCGGCAAGAAGAAATTGCAACGGAATCGCTTAGGCAAGCCGGCCAGCAATTGCAGAACAGGCAAAAGTCGTTGGCGCAGCTGGAACGATCGAACCGCAATAGGGCGGGCGCTCTGAGTGCCAGCGCTGCAGCTGAATTCGAGCGCGCGATAGCACAAGGCGAACGCGCCAGGGATATTGTCGAAGAAATCGATACGGCAAGGCTGAGCGGCGAGAGAGCGGCGGATCTCGCAGCGCTGGACGGACCGGTTTTGCGCAGGAAAGATTCCGGGCCGAGACAAAATAGTGGTGCTTATCGATTGCCGGACGATGCAGATTTGGTTCTTGGATTTAGTGAAATAAACCAAACAGGTTATCGGGAGCGGGGAGTCAAGATTGCTCTGCCGGCAGAATCAGACGTTGTTGCGCCGGCCGGGGGGCGCGTTGCCTTTGCCGGAATCTATCGCAGCTACGGGCAGATCGTAATCATCGAACATGACGGTGGCTGGACAACGCTGGTCACCAATTTGGGATCGCTAGCCGTCGATGAAGGCGAGCAGGTCGGCCAAGGCGACGTGATCGGACAAACAGGATCGGAGGAAAGCGAAATATCCTTCGAGTTGCGCAGAAAAGGGCGTGTCATCGACATCGCGGCAATGCTTCTTTGAACGCTCAAGAGCGATCCGCTGGCCGACAGTTGGTGTTCATTTGTGGTAAACATGCTTTCACCAATATGCTGGGCGGGCTATGGCCTGGTGGTGAGAGCAAGAGTCGCGAGCAGGATAGAGAAGCGGTATGAAAAAGAATATCTTTTGGGCATCGGCAATGGCCTTGGCATTGGTGGCGGGTAGTGCGACCTACGGCATTCAGGCGCAAGCGCAATCGCGGGCCGACGCAGAGAAGGAAGAACTTTACCGTGAGCTGGAACAGTTCCTCGCTGTCTACAAGAAGGTGAAGGCCAATTATGTGGACGAAGTGAAGGACAAGCAGCTTATGGAGGGGGCCATTCAAGGCATGCTCTCCAGCCTTGATGCACATAGCGGCTTTCTCAATCGGAGCGATTTCGAAAATCTGCAAACGCAGATCGATGGCGAGTATGGCGGGCTTGGCCTGTCGGTGACCATGGAAGATGGCGCAGTGAAGGTGATTGCGCCAACCGCTGATACGCCGGCGGACAAGGCGGGTATGAAATCAGGTGATTATATCACCCACCTTGACGGCAAGCTGATTGTCGGGGGTACGCTGGATGAAGCGGTTCAGGCGATGCGCGGCGAGCCGGGCACGTCGATCAAACTGACCGTTGTACGTCCCGGCAGGGATGCGCCATTCGACGTCACCATTACCCGTGCGGTCATTGAACTGAAGCCGGTACGTTGGAAAGTGCAGGACAAAATCGGGCTGATCACGATTACGGCATTTTCCGACAGCACCGGTAAGGATGTCGCAGAGGCTGTGCGCGGGGTTCAGCGCTCCTTGGGCGAGAAGCCGCTGGGGTATGTCGTCGATTTGCGTTCCAATCCCGGCGGCATCCTGCAGGAAGCCGTTGCCGTTTCGGATGTGTTTCTTGACAATGGAGAGATTGTTTCCGAGCGTGGGCGCAAGCGCGGCGATATTCAGCGCTGGTTCGCCGAAAGCATGGTTCCCGGCGACGTAACGAGAGGCGCTCCGGTGATTGTGCTGGTCGATGCCGGATCGGCATCAGCATCCGAGATCGTCGCAGGCGCATTGCAGGACCATCATCGCGGTCTCGTGATGGGCGAACGCAGCTTCGGCAAGGGTTCGGTGCAGAATGTCCTGCCTTTAACGCGCGATACAGGCCTAAGGTTGACCATTGCGCGTTATCATCTGCCTTCGGGCCGCTCGGTGCAGGAAGGCGGGATAAAGCCGGATATTCCCGTGCCGCAGCTCTCCGATCCTGACTATGCAAGCCGCGTCAAAATTCGCGAATCCGACTTGCGGCGTCACCTGGTCAATGAATTGATGACCGACGACAAGGATGTGGAAAAAGACACTCTCGACGATCCGCGCTTCAAGAAAACAGCCGAAGAGTTGAAGGCGGAAGGCATCGAGGATTTTCAGCTGCATTATGCCATGGAGACTTTGCAGCGCCTTGGCGACGGTACCATGCGGCTCGCCAAGAAAAAGCCTGCTGCGCCGTCGGGTAGCAATTGATCCAAGCGCAATGAGCTTTAAACTGTTTCGGCTGCTGGCCTTTCTGCTACCTGCAGGATTGCTGGCCGGGGCCTATGTTTCGCAATATGGCTTTGGGCTCTACCCTTGTGAAATGTGCCTCTGGCAGCGCTGGCCGCATTTTGCCGCGCTTGTGCCTGCCGGTTTGGCATTTGTCGTCAAGAATCCCGCCATGCAGCGTATGCTGGTTGCGCTGGCAGCGTTTGCCATTTTGACAAGCGGCGCAATTGGCGCTTTTCACGCTGGCGTCGAATATGGCTGGTGGGAAGGGATAACGGGCTGCGCAACGGGCAATATCGGCGACGGCAATACGCTCGATAATATCATGAATGCGCCGTTGATCCGCTGCGACGTCGCGCCTTGGACACTTTTCGGCATTTCGCTTGCCGGCTATAATTTTCTCTTGTCCTGCGGCGGCGCAATCGTCATCTTGATGGGAATATGGCGAAACGCAAAAGACTGAACGATATGCCACTGGCTGGCGATGACAACGCAAGCATAGCAAGCATGATCCGTGTGAATCAGGCAGGCGAGTATGGTGCCGAGCGGATTTATGCAGGCCAGCTTGCTATTTTGGGCGACCGGCATGAAGCGTCGCGTAGTATCCGGCATATGGCCGAGCAGGAAGAGCGTCATCTGGCTGCCTTTGATCAAATGATCGCCGAGCGTGGGGTCCGCCCTACCGCGCTTCAGCCTGTCTGGAATGTGGCCGGGTTTGCGCTGGGCGCGGTGACTGCCGCCATCGGACCCGAAGCTGCCATGGCCTGCACGGTTGCGGTCGAAACCGAGATCGACAAACACTATTCCGAACAGCTGGAAGCCCTGGGCGATTCGGATCCAGAACTATCTGAAAAAATTGCGGAATTTCAGGCGGAAGAGTTGGAGCATAAAGAGGCGGCGCTTGCGCAAGGCGCAGAACGTGCCCCCGCCTACCCGTTAATGAGTGCGGCTATCCGCCTTGGCTGCCGTGCGGCAATATCGCTCTCAAAACGAATTTGATTCAGGACAATGTATTTCAGGCGGCATTCATACTATCTGCCCCAAGCCGAGCACTACCTACAGGAGTAAAGCTATGACCCGCTTTTCGAGTTGCCTTGCAGCCATCGCAATGCTGAGCGCGCTTCCCGTCGCTGCGCAGGAAAGTGCAGGCGAAAAGCAGGGGCAGGATGAGAAGATCAATCAGCTTATCATCTATGGGGATGATGAGTGCCCTGAAAGCACAGATGATTTGATCACGGTTTGCGTGATCCTGGTCGAAGGGGATCGTTACCGCATTCCGGCGGAATTGCGAGACAACCCGAACGACCTGAAGAATGAGGCATGGTCGCAGCGGGTGCAGGCATACAAATATGTTGGCCGCGACGGCACTATGAGCTGCTCGCCTTCGGGTGCTGGCGGCTTCACTGGCTGCGGTCTCGGTGCGATCGACAAAGCCTATGCCGAGAAAGAGCAGGATCTGGGTAAGTTGTTCGGACGTTTGATCGCGCAAAAACGTGCCGAGCGCTTGGCCGAGATCGATGCCGAGGCCGAAGAGGTCGAACGGCGCGTTCAGCAATTTGAGAAGGACCGCGCCGAGCGCGAGGCCCGCGAGGCGGAAGCGCGCCAACGCATGGAAATGATTGACGATATTGCTGAAGACACAGAGGATGGTGCTGGAGAGCCCAGCAACGTCTATGATGACCCCTTGCCAGTTCCGCCGGGCGGATGATCCACTAGGACAGCCGGACTAAATCAGGCTTGCTCTAGTCGCCGCTTTTGACGGCAGCTACCCAATCCTTCACCTGCGCTTCGAGCACGTCGAGCGGCACCGAACCTTGGCCGAGCACAGTGTCTTGGAAACCAGCAAGGCGAAATTTGTCGCCTTAGTCCGGCTTAGGAATTTTGCCCGATCATCTCTTCGCTTTGTGCCTGTACTATGCCATGCCATGCTGTCACGTAAGCGACATGATTGATCAATAACAGTTTGTTCGACGAAGAGGGAGTATGATGAGAAAAGTTGGCGCAATTGTGAGTCTTTCAGCTGCAGCGCTATTCGCCTCTTGCAGCAGCGTGACGGCCTATGATGGTGAAAGCGCTGCAGCACCGGTGCCGGCTCCGGCTTCAGTCGCAGCGGCACCTGCTTCGGCCCAAGAGGCGCTGCGGCCCTATTATGCTTCGTTGGACATCAGGCTTCCTGTTGCACCAAAAGGGCCAGAGCTGGCGCCTTCGACCACCTTGACCCGCTTCGCTTTTGGCTCTTGCGTCAACGAAAACCGCGATATGGCTTTTTGGGACAGGATCGCAGCGCAAAATCCGCAAGCCTTCCTCTTCATCGGTGACAATGTCTATGGCGATACGGGCACGACAAATGCGGCCGATATTCCAACCCTTCCGGCCAGCTATCGCAAACTGTCATCGCGTCAGGAATTCGCCCGGTTCCGCGCGCAGGTCCCGATGATGACCACTTGGGACGACCATGATTACGGCGCGAATGATGCGGGCGGTAGCTTCGCCTTCAAGGAATGGGCGGAGAAGGTGTTTGAAACCTACTGGGATTCGAGCGCGGAGGTCAAATCGCGTCCGGGCATCTATGAAAGCCGGATGATCGGCCCCGAAGGCAAGCGGGTACAATTCATCATTCTCGATACGCGCTATTTCCGCAGCGATCTTGCGCGCATGCCCTATCAGGCCGAACGTCCTCCGCTTGGCTGGTATATTCCCACCACTGACCCCAGAGCGACAATCCTGGGCGATGCGCAGTGGCAATGGCTTGAACAGGAATTGTCAAAGCCGGCCGATTTGCGTTTCATCGTATCATCGATACAGATCATCACCGATGCGCATAACTATGAAAGCTGGGAGAACTTTCCCAATGAGCGCAAACGGCTTTATGCCTTGCTCGCGGAAAAGAATATCGACAATGCGTTTTTTCTGTCGGGCGATCGCCATTCAGGCGCGATCTACAAGGAGCAGGTTCCCGGCTTTGCCCGTCCGTTATGGGACTTCACATCCAGCTCGCTGAATTTTGCGTTCGGTGATGGCGATAGCAGCGCGCGCGAGCCCGACCCCAAGCGTGTCGGCGGTTTCTGGTCTGTACCAAACTTCGGCCAGGTCGATATCGATTGGGCGGATCGCAAAATAACAATGAGCCTGCGCCGCGACGATACGAGCGTTCTTGAAACGCAGACAGTCGGCTTCTAACCCCGGTTCACGTCGGCAAAATCGACCTTGACGATTTCATCGAGCAGCCGCTGGCGAATGGCGTTTGCCTCGCCGACCGGTATGCCGCCAATGCTCAGCGCGCCGCCGGCGATGCCAAACTCCATTTCTGCCAGCCCGCGCAAACGGGCGATCGGCCCCTGGCTGATCTCGATCGATTGAATCTTGACTTGCGGCGCGATGGTGAGCTTGGGCGACCACCAGCCCTCGCGGAAATAAAGTTGGTTTTCGTCCAGCGCCTTCTTGCAGTGCCGCCAGCTTAGCCAGACAAACAGCGCCGCGATCACAGGCAGCAGCAATATCAATGCCGCCCTTGCGCCGACATCGGTAAAGATCAGAAGACCCACGATCGGCAAGAGCGCAAAGGGCAGCAGCAGCGCCCACTGATCGAACCACCACCGCCAATCAAGCCTGCGAAACCCAATGTCTAAGGTTTCCGGCGTGATTGCCGCTTCTTTCATGATGGGGTCAATTTCAGGGCGCTGCGCAAAGGGGGCCACCACATGGCTGCCTTCTTCCTTGCTGTCCTGCGCCAGGCTCACAAATTTCAGCGCATGCCAACCCCAGCGCCTGCGGAAAAAGCCGGTTTGCACAATCGCGGCCTGCACGCGATGTGCTGGCATGACGACATCTGTCAGGGTGGTCAGCCCGCGGCGGCGGCGAAATCCCTTGGGCGTCCGGTCGAGGCGGAAGCCATATTCGCGCAGGAATGTGCGCAACAGCCCGGTCGCTATCCCAATAGCGATCAGGCTGGCCAGCGCTGCCATTGCTCCAAAAATCCGCGCCCCCCAGCTAATGGCATCGATATCGATGCCGCTATCTTCGACGATGCCTATCCAGGCACCGATATCGTACAGGTTAAAGGGCAGGATAAATTCGAACTGCTGTGCAACACCGAACAATACCGCAAATATTACCAGCGAAAATTCAAACAGCCCAAAAGTGAAAATCCGCTGGGTGTCCATAGCGAAAAGCGGTTCGGCCTCAGGCTCAAAACGCCGAATATCGGCGGTTCCGTCATCGTTATTGGCAATTTCGGGCGCAGGGGTGGCAACAGCTCCTTCCTTGCGGTCACGCACGAGTTCGCGCAGCCTCTCGCCTTCTTCGGTGCTGACATAAGCAAGTGTTCCCTCATCGCCTTCTCCGCCTCCCGTTTCGAACTTCACTTCGCCCAGGCCAAGCAGGCGCGGGATCAGCTTTTGCTCGATGCTCACATCTTGGATGCGTTCAAAGGGAATAGACCGTGCATTGCGGTTCAGGATGCCGCTTTCAATGCGGATTTCCTCGACGCCGATAATGTAGCGGAAACGGGTCCATGCGAGCCAGCTGAAAAACAGGGTGAAGCCTATAAACAGGATCGCTATTCCAACCAGCAAGAGATATCCGAAGTCGAGGGTGCTTGTACCAAACGCGATAGCAATGAGCGGGAAAATCAAATTGCGCAGACCGCCGACCATATTGACAACCAGTCCCAGCCGGTGGAGCCGGTGTCCTTCGCCCGCGGCCATCGGAGCGGGATCTTGCTGGTTGTTTGGGTCTTCGGTCAAATCGCATCCCGCTTGATATGTGCGCGGATCTCTTCGCGCATCGCAATTGCATCTTCATGCAACAATCCGGGCAGGCTGACGGTACTATTGTGATTGCCCGCCGTATGAACGGTCAGCGTGGCGAGATCATAACGCCGCTGAATCGGGCCTTGATCGACATCGATATGCTGTATGCGCCCGAATGGTACTATTGTGTCCGACCGGAACAGATAGCCGCGTACGATCCGAATACGGTCTGCGCTCATATGGAAGCCGCGGTGGATATAGCGGCGCCAGGGCATAAAAAGGACGAAAAAAGCAGCAATGAGCAGAACCGGGATGATGAACACGCCATTTGGCGGCCCGCTCTCCTGATTGAGATAGGCTGCAGTCTCGGCAATGATGGCGGGGATGATAAGAACAAGCATAAACAGCGATGCGACAATGCGTGTCACTTTGACATGATCGGGATGCAGGCGAGTCAGTTCTTCGGTTTCGGTAGCTTCGTCCATATTGCTGATATGGCGCTGCTGTATTGCGCTGACAAGACAGTTTATCGCGCCAAAGCCCTTATAGTTCACATCCATCTCTTCGATGGCCAGCGGAGCTGTTGGCGTGAAGCCTGCGCAGTCAGTCATTGATAAAATCAATCAGCAATGCAGCGATAATCAAATTGCTGCTGTAATAGCCAGTAACTATATGACGATTCGAAGGCTTGCGAGCCGCTTCTGGCAGGCAATGTTTCAACCCCTGAACCCGTCTTTTGAGGAGACCCCGAAATGAACGATATGAGCAAATGCCCCTTTACAGGTGGCGGAGAGACCCGCGCGCTGCATGGCCGCACCAACCGTGACTGGTGGCCGGAGACGCTTAACACTGATGTCCTGACCCAGGGCGGCGCGTCGCCGGATCCCATGGGCGAGGACTTCAACTATGCCGAAGCGTTCAACACGCTCGACTATGATGCTCTCAAGGCTGACCTGACTGCGCTGATGACCGACAGCCAGGATTGGTGGCCAGCTGACTATGGGCATTATGGCCCCTTCTTCATCCGCATGACCTGGCACGCCGCCGGTACCTATCGTACCGGCGATGGCCGTGGCGGCGCAGGTAGCGGACAGCAGCGCTTTGCCCCGCTCAACAGCTGGCCTGACAACGGCAATCTCGACAAAGCCCGCCGTCTGCTGTGGCCGATCAAGCAGAAATACGGCAAGAGCATCAGCTGGGCCGATCTGTTCATTCTCGCTGGCAATGTTGCGATTGAATCGATGGGCGGCCCCGTGTTCGGCTTTGGCGGCGGGCGCAAGGATGTGTTCGATCCGGAAACCGTCTATTGGGGCACCGAAACCGAATGGGTGGATACCGGCGCGGAAACCCGTATTCAGCCTGACAAGGACTGGGATCTGGAAAACCCTCTCGCGGCCATCCAGATGGGCCTCATTTATGTGAATCCGGAAGGCCCAGGTGGTAACCCCGACCCGCTACAAAGCGCGCGCGACATGCGCGTCACTTTCGAGCGAATGGCCATGAACGACGAAGAAACCGTTGCGCTTACCGCTGGCGGCCATGCTTTCGGCAAGGCGCATGGCGCGGCACAAGCCGACACGTTCGGAAGCGCGCCGGAAGGCGAGGCGCTTGAAAATCAGGCTTTTGGTTGGCTCACCGACCAGAGCGAAATTGATGCAGGCAATATCACCACCTCGGGCATCGAAGGGTCATGGTCAAACAACCCGACCAGCTGGAGCCACGACTATTTCCGTCTGCTCTTCAAATATGACTATGAACTGACCAAGAGCCCGGCAGGGGCGCAGATGTGGACGCCGGTCAATCCGGAAGAGGCAGACATGGCACCTGATGCACGCGATCCGAACAAGAAGGTTCCGACCATCATGACGACGGCCGATATGGCGCTGAAGATGGATCCGGAATATGAAAAGATTTCGCGCCGCTTCCTCGAAAACCCAGAGCAGCTCGATGATGCCTTCGCGCGCGCATGGTTCAAATTGTGCCACCGCGATATGGGACCGAAAGTCCGCTATCTGGGCCCCGAAGTGCCTGATGAAGACTTGATCTGGCAGGATCCCGTTCCCGCCGGTTCGACCCCTTCGGACAGCGCGGTTGCAGACTTCAAGACTGCGATTATCGGTTCCGGTTTGTCGGTAAGCGAGCTTGTGAAAGCCGCCTGGGCCTCGGCATCGACATATCGTGGTTCGGACCATCGCGGCGGCGCGAATGGCGCGCGTGTGCGGCTGGCCCCTCAAAAGGACTGGGCAGCAAATGATCCAGATGAGCTCGGCAAGGTGCTTGCCAAGATTGACGAGCTGCGCGGTGACCTGTCGATGGCCGACGCCATCGTGCTAGCTGGTGCTGCGGCAGTCGAAAAGGCGGCCTCGGATGCCGGCCATAGCGTGAGCGTCGATGTTTCGACTGGCCGCGGCGATGCGAGCGAGGAGCAAACCGATGCCGAAAGTTTCGTACCGTTCGAACCCTTTGCAGACGGTTTCCGCAACTATCTGAAGACCAAGGCCGGGGTTAAGACCGAGGACATGCTGATCGACAGGGCGCAGCTGCTGGGGCTCTCGATGCCCGAAATGACTGCTCTCGTCGGTGGGATGCGCGCGCTGGGCGCGAATAGCGGCAACAGCAAGCATGGTGTCTTTACCGACCGCGCCGGTCAGCTGACCAATGACTTCTTCGTCAACCTGCTCGACATGTCTACCCGGTGGGCACCCGTCGATGGCAGTGATGACGAGGAATATGTCGGCACCGACCGTGCCAGCGGAGCGGAGAAATATCGTGCCACCCGTGCCGATCTGATCTTCGGCTCGAACAGCGTGCTGCGCGCTCAGGCAGAGGTCTTCGCCGAAAGCGGCAACGAGCAGCTGTTCCTCGACACCTTTGTGTCGGCATGGACCAAGGTAATGGATGCAGATCGCTTTGATCTCGCCTAGTATCAACATTACCCGGCGAGGCCCGATCATTGAGACCGGGCCTCGCTTCTTAAACAGTCAATAGGGGAGAATTCGGTCATGAAGAGGGTTGCAATAATCGCAGCTGCATTTGCCATGACAGCCACATCCGCCGTTGCCGGCGAAACCCCGGCCGCGATCGAAACATTGGAGAATACCGGTTTCAGGGGCAAACTTGCGAGGTCAGGAGATCTTTTTGTTGCCGGTCAGCCGGATGAGAGCGGGCTTGCCCGCATGGCCGAGGCAGGCGTTACCACCGTGATCAATCGCCGCACGCCAAGCGAAATGGAGGCGGTGCCCTTTGATCAAGCTGCTGCGGTTGAGCGCCTCGGCATGCGCTATGTCCATGTGCCGCAAGGCGGCAGCGAATTCCCGGCTACACCGGAGGCGCTGGACCAGGTTGCCGCGGCGATGAAGGAGGCAGATGGCAAACCAGTGTTGCTGCATTGCGCCAGCAGTGGCCGTGCAAGCCACATGTTTGCGGCATGGCTGCACCGTGAAGGTGATGTGCCGCTCGACAAGGCCGTGAAGCTTGCGCGCAAAATCGGCTTTGGCAGCCTTAGGGTTGAGGGGCTGCTTGATACGCAGTTTGAAATGCATTTGCCAAAAACCGCTGAACAGGTGGCCGAGCAGGCGAGCGAACGAAGCGGGAAATAGCCCGGCAAAAGGGCCAAGGGGAATGCAGCAATTTACCACGCAGCTAACCATCGAAACGCCAGGGCAGGGGCTGCATGAGTTCACGATGGGCGTTGAGCGCTGGCTTGGCGATACCGGAGTTGGGCAGGGCCTTTTGACGCTGTTTGTGCGCCACACATCCTGTTCGCTTCTGATCCAGGAAAATGCCGCGCCTTCCGCGCGCCGCGATCTGGAGCGCTATTTCAGCGAGCTTGCGCCGGAAGCTTCGCATTATGAGCATGACGACGAAGGGCCCGACGATATGCCAGCACATCTTCGCGCCGCGCTCACTCAGACGCATTTTTCTATTCCGGTCATGGATGGCGGTCTGGCGCTCGGCACCTGGCAGGGGATATATCTGTTCGAGCATCGCACTGCCCCACACCGGCGGACGGTCGCGTGTCATGTGATGGGGGAGTAGTTACCCCTCCGCATCCAGGCCGTAAGCGGTGTGCAGCACGCGGACGGCGAGTTCGGTTTCATCCTCATCGATCAGGACACTAACCTTGATCTCCGAAGTGGTGATGGCAACAATGTTGATTTTCCGGTCGGCGAGCGCGCTGAACATTGTCGATGCAACGCCTGCATGGCTTTTCATGCCGACGCCGACAACGCTGATCTTGGCAACGCGAGTGTCGGGAATGACGCGGTTGAAACCGATCTTCTCTCGCTGATTTTCCAGAATATCCGTTGCCCGCGCCAGATCCGCGGCTGGCACGGTGAAGGTGACATCCGTCTCGCCCTTGTCGCGCGCGACATTCTGAATGATCATGTCGACATTGATGTTGGCATCCGACAATGGCTCGAAAATATGCGCTACAGCGCCAGGTTTGTCGGGCACGCGTGTGAGGGTGATCTTCGCCTCGTTCTTATCATGGGCGATACCAGTAATCAGTTGCCGTTCCACGCTGCTTCCTTCCTTCTCCATCTGCGCCAGCCGCTCGTCGCCAACGATCATCGTTCCGGGAATGGTATCCGCTACCGGGGCATCCTCTTCGGTGAAAGATGACAGGACCTGAATAGGCACGCCTGCCTTCATCGCGAGCCCCACCGACCGTGTTTGGAGCACCTTGGCCCCGACGCTGGCCAGTTCCAGCATTTCTTCATAGGTCACCGCCTTCAGCTTGCGCGCGCGTGCCACAATGCGGGGGTCTGTCGTGTAGACCCCGTCGACATCGGTATAAATGTCGCAGCGGTCGGCATCGACCGCCGCCGCGACCGCCACAGCCGAAGTGTCGGATCCACCGCGGCCCAGCGTCGTGATACGTCCGCCCGGTGAACGTCCCTGGAAGCCCGGAATGACCGCTATCGTTCCTTCACCCATGCTGGAGAGCAGCGCCCCTGTTTCGATCTCGTCGATCTTCGCCTTGCTGTGTGCGCTCCCGGTCTGCACCGGCAATTGCCAGCCCATCCAACTGCGCGCCTTTGCGCCCAGTGCTTGCAGCGTCATCGCGAGCAGGCCGGATGTGATTTGTTCGCCTGCGGAAACCACCACATCATATTCCGCCGGATCATAGAGGGCGTTGGCTTCGCGGCAGAAGCCGACGAGGCGGTCTGTGTCGCCGGCCATGGCGGAAACCACGACGGCGACCTCATCCCCGCGATCCGCCTGCGCTTTGACGATTTGCGCAACGCGGCGAATACGTTCGGTTCCCGCCATAGAGGTGCCGCCGAATTTCATCACGATGCGCGCCATGATCTTTTCTGAAAGGCCCCGTTGAATAATGCTTTGTTGCAGGAACGCGGCCTGATAGATGCGACTTATGACAAAGGCAAGTGGCACAGCGACAATCAAGGAGGAAGAAGCCGCGCATTTCGGCGGGCTCGCGGCTGACTGGTGGGATCCCGCCGGGTCGAGCGCCATGCTGCACAAGCTCAATCCGGTGCGGCTGGGATTTGTCCGCGCGCAGATCAATCAGCATTTTGGCTGCGCTGAAGAGGCGCTGCGGCCGCTTGCAGGGAAAACCGCGCTCGATGTCGGCTGCGGTGCCGGGCTGCTGTGCGAGCCGCTGGCGCGGCTGGGCGCAAATGTGACGGGCGTCGATGCGGCTCAGGAGAATATAGAGGCGGCGAGCACACATGCGGCGCGGTCCGGGCTTGCGATCGATTATCGGGCCGGGGAGCTTTCCCGGCAGAAGCTTGGGAAATTCGATCTGGTCACCGCGATGGAAGTGATCGAGCATGTTGCCGATCCCGCGGAATTCGTCGCGCAGCTCGCGGCGCATCTGAAGCCGGATGGCTTGCTCATTCTCTCTACGCCCAACAGGACGGCTGCCTCGAAGCTGCTTCTGGTCGAGGCCGCCGAGCGTTTCGGACAAATTCCGCGCGGAACGCATGACTGGAATCAGTTCATCACACCCGGTGAAATGGAACAGTTGCTGTATGATGCTGGGCTGCAGATAATGGCGCTGGAGGGGATTGCCTTCACCCCGCTCAAAGGGCTCCATATCGGCAGCAACAAGGCGCTCAATTACATACTGGCCGCGCGTTTTCTCGACTAATATGTCATCCCCGATCAAGTCGGGGATGACATTCCTTGGTCGTCACTTCTTCACCGACTGCTTGATCGCCTTTTGCGTGGCCTTGTTATAGGGTGGTTTGAAACCGCCGATTTTGGCGACATCGACGCCCGTCTGGCGATAGACCGCGCGCTGGTGCGAAAATTCCTTGAAGCCGTCAAACCCGTGATAATGCCCCATGCCGCTGGGGCCGACCCCGCCAAAGGGCAGATCGTCCATCGCGACATGGAATATCACGTCATTGACAGTAACCCCGCCCGAGGTCGTGCGCGAAAGCACCTTTTCTTCCTCGGCCTTGTCATTGCCGAAATAATAGAGGCCGAGCGGACGGTCATGATCATTCACATAGTCGATGACTTCATCCATACTCTCATAGGTTTTTACCGGCAGAATGGGCCCGAAAATTTCCTCCTGCATCACCTTCATATCGTCATTGACGTTGCGCAGGATCGTGAGCGGCATCTTGTGGCCGTTGGTCGAGGAGAAATCCTCACCCGCCGGATTGACCTCGATCGCCTCGGCACCCTTTTCCACGGCATCGGACAGATAGCCCTGCAGCCGCTCATGGTGCCGCCCGTTGATGACCGATGTGTAATCGTCATTGTGGAGCAGCGTGGGATATTGCTCTGCCACGCTGTCCCTGACGCCTTCGATCATCGCATCCTCATCCTCTTTCGCGACGTAGAGATAATCGGGCGCGAGGCAGATCTGCCCGGCATTCATCATCTTGCCCATCGTTATCCGCGTAGCAGCCTTCTTCTTGTCCGCGCTGCGCCCAATGATGGTGGGCGATTTTCCGCCAAGCTCCAGCGTGACCGGTGTCAGATTGTCGGCGGCTGCACGCATCACATGGCGGCCGATGCTGGTCGCTCCTGTAAAGATCAGATGGTCGAAGGGCAGCGACGTGAAAGCTTGCCCTACGTCGGGACCGCCGGTGACAATCGCAAACTCGCTTTCGTCGAAATATTTGGGCACGATCTCTTCGAAGAGCGCGCTGGTATTTTCGGTATATTCCGATGGCTTGGCCATTGCGCGGTTGCCGGCTGCAAAAATATCGGCGAGCGGGATCATCACCATGCCCACCGGAAAATTCCAGGGTGCGACAATGCCGACGACGCCCTTTGGCTGAAAGCGTAATTCGGCCTTAGAACCGAGCAGACCCAGCGGGAAGATCGGCTTTCTCTTTTCACCGCGCGCCCAGCTTTCGAAATGCTTGCGGGCATGCTTGAGCGCCTGGATCGACGGGCCCATATCGGTCATGAGCGACTGTTCGGTGCTGCGATGTCCGAAATCCTCGCTCATGGTCTTGGTGAAATCCTCTGCATGATCGACCATCATGGCAATGGCGCGGTCAAGGCGGTCCCGTCGCACCGACATCGCCTCTGGCTGTGCGTCCAGAAATGCCCGGCGCTGCGTTTCCAGAGTGGCCTGCATTGCCTGCGCTGCACCAGCAGCTGTATCCTTGATTGCGGTGGCCATGATCCAGTCTCCTTTGTCCTCTTTGGCTCGCAAATTAGCGCAAAGCGTTGCGATTGAAAACCCGTTTTAATCGCATGATTAACGCGGCACTTACGCATGAATTATTCTTCCAAAGGTTAGGAAGGTTAGGGTCGGTTTGCACTATAATCCAGCGATTTGGCGAAGCCGCACCGGTGATCCTGCGCAAAGACAGGTCTGGAGAAATACGGGAAGCGACACGGGAGAAATTGAAATTTGGCATCTATGAACCAAACCAGTTTTGGACCGTGTAGGAAAGTTTTTTCGAAACGCATCTTCGGGGCTGGCCTTTCTCGCTTGCCACTCTTCCTTTCATCACCAGACCTACCTAGACTTTAGCACAAGTTGCCAATTGCCCTGACGTGATATATTGCAGCGCACAAATATCCGAAACCGACTCGCAAGGATTGTTTCCATGACCGCTGCTTCAGACCCAATCGTAATTCTCTCCTACGCCCGCACACCGATGGGCGGAATGCAGGGGGCGCTGTCCGATGTCTCCGCCACCGATCTGGGCGCGACGGCAGTAAAGGCGGCGGTCGAACGCGCCGGTGTAAAGGGCGATGACATTGATCGCATTTATATGGGCTGCGTATTGCCCGCCGGACTGGGGCAGGCTCCGGCGCGCCAGGCCGGCATCAAGGCCGGGCTGCCCAAGTCCGTGCAGGCGACGACGGTGAACAAGGTGTGCGGCAGCGGCATGCAGACGGCAATTATGGGTAGCGAGGCGCTGGCGGCCGGTACGATCGATATGGTTGTAGCGGGCGGGATGGAAAGCATGTCGGGTGCGCCCTATCTGCTCAAGAAGCATCGCAGCGGTGCGCGCATCGGTCACGATACGGCCTATGACCACATGTTCCTCGACGGGCTCGAAGATGCCTATGAGGAAGGCCGCGCGATGGGCACTTTCGCGCAGGATACAGCCAACGAATATCAGCTCACCCGTGAAGCGCAGGACAATTATTCGATCGAAAGCCTGAGCCGCGCGCAAAAGGCCATCGAAAGCGGCGCTTTTGCTGACGAGGTTGTCCCGGTGACCTTCGCGACGCGCAAGGGCGAGGTCACGGTCGATACCGATGAGCAGCCCGGCAAGGGCCGTCCCGACAAGATACCTTCGCTGCGTCCGGCTTTCGCCAAGGATGGCACGATCACGGCGGCGACGTCGAGCTCGATTTCCGATGGCGCTGCGGCGCTGGTGCTGACCCGCCAGTCGGTTGCCGAGGAGAAGGGCGCGACGCCGGTCGCGCGCATCGTGGCGACGGCGGCACATGCGCAGGAGCCGAAGGATTTCACCACGGCCCCCGTCGGCGCGATTAACAGCGTGCTCGAAAAGGCCGGCTGGAGCGTCGACGATGTCGACCTGTTCGAGGTCAACGAGGCCTTTGCCTGCGTCGCGATGTTTGCGATGCAGGATCTGGGTATCGGCCATGACAAGATCAATGTGAATGGCGGCGCAACTGCGCTGGGCCATCCCATCGGGGCCAGCGGCGCGCGGATTATGGTCACGCTGATCAACGCGCTCAAGCAGCAGGGCAAGAAACGCGGCGTCGCCTCGCTCTGCATCGGCGGCGGCGAAGGCACGGCTGTTGCGGTGGAACTGGTCTAAGACGGCTTGGGCCGAAGACAAGTAAATTGCGGAGTGTAGTAATATTATTACTATTTCGTAATTTTGTATTCTGAGCAATAAACTGCTATGTCATAATAGAGTCATACTTTATTCCAAGAAAGACTCGTGAGAGGGGCGCACGCGAATCGATTCGCCTCTGCGGACTCTGCTACTGTCCGGGGCCAAAGTGCCGAGCAAACGAAGACTCCAGAAGCAGATTATTACATTGTTGAAAATCACTGACCGTTGCTGCGGTTACAGGAGCATGCCATGGATACGATTGTATTCCGGGGCATTATTGGCCCCGCTAAGAATCCGGACGAACATTTGCCCTCTGAGATCCAGGAGATTCTCAGAAGCAACCGGCTTGAAGCAGACCGGGATCGAAATTCCCGGCATAGTAGGACAGAAAAGTATGCAGCGCTCGTTCTGATTGGTGGTGCGCTTGGTTTTGCCATTGGATTACAGGTACAGGGATTTGATCCAGAGTCCGAAACGCATGTCGTTGCTATGGATGACGCGGTGGAGCCGCCGCCAAAGACCGAAGAAAAACCTATGGAATCGAACGATTTGATCGACAAGGTGATTGATCAGGAGTTCGATGGCGAGATTGCAATCTAGCTTACTGCCCCTTTGCCGTCCGGTTGGTTCTGGGAGCTTTGATAAGGAAAAGCGGCGTGAGTTTACGGCATTATCAATGTGTCGTTGCTGTTGTATTTTTCATTGTCGGCTGACGGCAGGCGCGGAAGAAGTGGACGGGCAGCGGCTGCGATGCTGCTTAACTATCATACAATTGCCTAAAAAATGGGCAGCAGACTTTGCACCTACTCCCGGACTCGCACTGATTCCCGTATCACAAAACTGGCATGATGCTTGAAGTATATCGCGCGTAGGCTGCGCGCGCAGCAGATCGGCGTCTGGCCGAAACAGATTCGGGGAAAGATATGAAAAAAATCGAAGCAATCATCAAACCCTTCAAACTCGACGAGGTGAAGGAAGCGCTGCATGAGGTTGGCGTTTCCGGCATCACCGTGACCGAGGCCAAGGGCTTTGGCCGACAGAAGGGTCACACGGAGCTTTATCGCGGCGCGGAATATGTCGTCGACTTCCTGCCCAAGGTGAAGCTGGAAGTCGTGGTGGACGACGGACTTGCCGACAATGTGGTGGAAGCTATCGCCAATGCCGCACAGACAGGCCGCATCGGCGACGGCAAGATTTTCGTTATTCCGGTGGAAACAGCATTGCGCATTCGTACCGGAGAGCGCGATGCGGAGGCGGTCTAGCCTCAACCGTTCGTGCTGAGCCTGTCGAAGCATGAACGCCTCTCGGTCTCGCCCTTCGACAAGCTCAGGGCGAACGGAATTTTAGGTTCAGGAAATCAGAGAAAAGGAAAGTTAAATGGGCGCGACAGCAAAGGATATCGTCAAACGGATCAAGGATGAGGAGATCGAATGGGTCGATCTGCGTTTCACCGATCCCAAGGGCAAATGGCAGCATCTTTCGATGTGCGCCGACGTGATGGATGAAGATGCGCTCGAGGACGGGTTGATGTTCGATGGCTCCTCCATCTCCGGCTGGAAAGCGATCAACGAATCCGACATGATCCTGAAGCCCGATCTGGACTCGGTCTATGACGATCCATTCAGCGCAACGCCGATGCTGGTCATCTTCTGCAACATTGTCGAACCATCGACCGGCGATCTCTATGGCCGCGACCCGCGCAGCACGGCGACGCGCGCCGAAGCCTATCTGAAATCGACCGGGCTGGGCGATACCGTCTTTGTCGGACCGGAAGCCGAATTTTTCATGTTCGACGATGTCCGTTTCGAGGATGGCTATTCCGGATCGCATTTCGCTATCGATGATGTCGAGCTTCCGACCAATTCGGGACGCAAATATGAAACCGGCAATATGGGCCACCGCCCGCGGCAGACCGGTGGCTATTTTCCGGTGGCACCGGTTGACAGCGCCATGGATATTCGCGGCGAAATGGTCGCCACCATGCAGGAAATGGGCCTGCCGATGGACAAGCATCACCATGAAGTGGCGCCCGCGCAGCATGAGCTGGGCCTGACATTCGGCACGCTGGTGCAGACCGCCGACCGCATGCAGGTTTACAAATATGTCGTGCATCAGGTCGCGCATGCCTATGGCAAGACGGCAACCTTCATGCCCAAGCCGATCAAGGAAGATAACGGTTCGGGCATGCACACCCACATGTCGATCTGGAAAGGCAAGAAGCCGCTCTTTGCGGGCGACGGTTATGCAGGGCTTAGCGAGATGTGCCTCCATTATATCGGCGGCGTGATCAAGCATGCGAAGGCGCTGAATGCCTTCACCAACCCGACGACCAACAGCTACAAGCGCTTGGTTCCGGGTTTCGAAGCGCCGGTGCTGCTCGCTTATTCGAGCCGCAACCGATCGGCTTCCTGCCGTATTCCCTATGGTGCAGGCGAAAAGGCGAAGCGCGTCGAATTCCGCTTCCCCGATGCGATGGCAAATCCCTATCTTGCCTATTCCGCTCTGCTGATGGCGGGTCTCGATGGCATCAAGAACAAGATTCATCCCGGCGATGCCATGGACAAGAATCTTTACGATCTGCCGCCCGCCGAACTCGCTGAGGTGCCGACGGTTTGCGGCAGCCTGCGTGAGGCTCTGGAGGCGCTTGAAGCCGATCATGACTTCCTGTTGCAGGGCGATGTCTTCACCAAGGACCAGATCGAGGCCTATGCCGAGCTGAAATGGGAAGAGGTCAGCCGTTTCGAAACGACGCCGACTCCCGGCGAATTCGACATGTATTACAGCGCTTGACCTGAAAGGCATTGCGATAACGAAAAGGAAAGAGGCGTCGGGATCCCCAAATCCCGGCGCCTCTTCATTCGCTGCCCATTCCCCCAAACGGGCAGCAGGAGCGACCTTTCAGGCCCCTTCGGTAAGCTCTTCCACTCGGTTGCGCAGCGCTCGGTTTTCAGCTGCCAGCCGGTTGAGCTCGTCCAGCATTTCATGCGCCTTGATCTTGATCTTCCCGTTCCTTGACAGGCGGCGCTTCGGACTGCGCCGCAGCATCTTTCGCGCCGACTGGCGGAACCAATAGCCAAAATGCCCGAACCAGCCGCCCGCCTTATAGGCCTGTATGGCGGCGCTGCGCGGTAAGGGGGCAATATCGGCAGTTTCCTCTTTGGGCGGTGCGGCTTTCGCCTGCCACGGCGATGCGGGCGCGCGATCTGCACAAGAGGTGATTGTTGAAAGATGAAAACCGGACTGGCCCTGCGGCAGGGCCCCGCACGCGCCGGTCTTGACTGTCAGGCTCCCGGCGTCGATTGCCGGGCGCTGCTTTTTCGCCCTCGCTTTTTTGCGCCGGGCGGGCCTTGTCCCCGCTGACTTTGCTTTTGTCTTCTGCTGGCTTTTGGTTCGTGCCGATGCCTTCGCCTTGCTGTTGGCCGCCTTGGCATTCTTTGCGGTGCCTGTTTTGGCGGTGGATTTGGCCTTCGATTTTGCCAGCTTCGGAGCAGCCGCTTTGTTGCGCGCCGCTTTCGTTTTTGCACTCTTCTTCGCTGCAGCTTTGTTTGCAGTTTTGGTTTTACTGGAACGCGACGTTCCTTTTGTACGCGCCTTTCTCTTCGCAGCCCGCTTGGCTTTCCCGGATTTGGGCGCGCCAGCTATGTCGATCAGCGAAATGGACCCCTGATCTGCTGGTTGGTCTGCCAGCGGGATAGCTGGCGCGAGCTTGGCGTCAATATCGGCGAGCGTTCCGCTGCCTGATTTGGCGAAGCCGGACAGTAGCAGGCTCTCGTCCTGTTTTATCTTGCCGCGATGGGGCGCTGCATGATTGAGATGATGGTTTTTGACGCGCGACTTTCGCGGAACAGGACCATTGCCCCGATAATGCGTGTTAGAAATAACCGAGCGCGCCATCTACCTCTCCCCCCGAGAGAAAATGCCATGAGCCGCAAATTTCGCGTGCTGATTCGCATAATGTGATTCGGCGCGCAAGAAGATTGATCCGAAATGGACCTATTTGTCAGTCGGCTATATGAATTTTCGAATCTGCATCAAAGGTTTGGTGCAAATGTAAAATCTTTTTTTAGACGTTTCCGGATGTCAAAATGCGCCTTCGAGCGTTTCGAGCATTTCCAGAGGTGCCGGCTTTGCCGAAACCTCGCGAGCCAGCCCGTTGCCCATCCGTTGCAGCCGGTAGTAAAGTTCTTCGCTCGCGCGAATGATATCCTGCGCATCGTGCGGAAAGGTTGGCAGGGCGAGATCGTCGCTCGCCGGGGCGTAACCCAGCTGCCGGGCCTCGCTGCTTGCTTCTTCCTCGCTGATTTCTCCGGCATGCAGCGCTTTCTGCGCGAGCAGCCAAGCAATCGAATGCATCAACCGCGTCGTGACCTTCAGGGACTCGCAGGAAAAGGCAACGGCTGTACGCGAATCCAGCCCGTTTTCAGCCGGATCGCGGTCGAAATAGGAACGCGCTTCGTCGGCCAGCAACATCGCCTCGGTATAGAGGGCGTCCAGCAGCTTGGGCGTCATTTCGAGATGCGTATTTTCCATGAGTCGCGTTTATGGCAGATTTTTGCGGCGGGCAGGGAGTCGGTTAACCCTTTTCCTGTGGAAAAAGACGGCGCTGTGCCGCGTTGGCACGGCAGAGCGATATACCGTAAATCGGCGATCAAAGCGGAATTCAGGCGATGATATCCGGCAGCAGCTGGTCCTGGACCCGTCTGATCCTGTCCTTGAGCGCGAGCTTTTTCTTCTTCAGCCGCGCAATCTGCATCTGATCGACGATGGGCAAGGAGGCAAGTGCGGCAATCGCATCATCGAGATCGCGATGCTCGGTTTTCAGCAACTCCAATTCGGCTTTCAGCCCCTCGTCGTTCATCGTGCTCCTGCTTTATCCCTCCACTGTGAAAGTCAGCCCGGCATTGGCCTGCAGACGGTCGACCAGCTTGTCGCCAAGCGCTGCTGCCGGCGTCATCACGCCCCCTTCACCGGGAGTTTCGACCAAACCGAGCGCAGTCTCGGCGATCATTTTCGACGTCGATCCATAGCCGGGATCGCGGTCACCCTTCACCGAGAGAACCGCACCATTGCCGTCGGGAAACTCGGCGAAAAATACCGCGTCGTAAAAACCATTTTCGCGCTCTTCCTTGGTTGGTCCCTCGCCAGGTTTGATATCGCTTCCAGCTCCAAATTGCGGGGTGCTGGCCATTTCCCTAGCGATTGCTTCGCCTTTTTCGCCCGGTCCGGTCATGACCATTTCGTCATAGACAAAATCCTCGCCATAGGCATGGCCGAGCAAATAGTTGGTGCGATGGATATTCTTGGTGTTGATCGGGGCCATGATGAAGGGCGCATTCCAGCTATCGAGCCGCTCGTCATAGGCCGGCTGGGTGCCGGCGGGTTGCTCGGGCCCCTGAAAGCCATCGGCCAGGGCAAAGGGATTGGTGAGCAGGGCGATAAGGCCGGGGTCTTTCTGCGCTGCTGCCATCGTCGCATTCATGCTGGCTACCGTCCCGCCGGATGCAGCGCCCTGCATGGCGCGCATACGCCCTTTTACCCGCGGAGCCGACTTGCCGAATTTCTCCTGACAATGCTTTTGAACCTGATGAACGCCGAGATCGAAGGGGATGGAATCGAAGCCAGCGGAACAGACGATACGTGCGCCCGATTTCTTCGCTGCCTCATGATGCTTTTCGATCTGCGCGTGGATCCAGTTTGGTTCGCCGCACAGATCGGCATAGTCCGTGCCATTCTTGACGCAGCTATCGACAAGCGCATCGCCGTAATGCTGATAGGGACCGACCGTTGTGATCACGGATTTTGCGCGCGATGTCATAGCATCGAGCGAGGCCGGATCGGACGCGTCAGCAACGACCAGCGGCGTATCGGCGGGCGCGCCGATTTCGTCGCGCACATTTTCCAGCTTGTCTTGGCTGCGGCCCGCCATCGCCCAGTTGATGCCGGCACCGTCGGCATTTCGGTTGGCCAGATATTCGGCAACCAGCCGGCCCGTATATCCGGTCGACCCATAGACGATGACATCAAATTCGCGGTCGCTCATTTCCTTGCTCCTAAACTGGTCTGGCCCTCGATCGGCTATGGATCAAAGCTTGGGCAGAGTCACGCCTTGCTGCCCCATATATTTGCCCGACCGGTCCGAATAGCTCGTTTCGCAGGGTTCGTTGCCTTTTAGAAACAGAAACTGGCAGGCCCCTTCATTGGCGTATATTTTTGCAGGCAGCGGCGTGGTGTTCGAAAATTCGAGCGTCACATGGCCTTCCCATTCGGGTTCAAGCGGGGTGACGTTGACGATAATGCCGCAGCGCGCATATGTGGATTTACCGAGACAGATGACCAGCACATCCCTGGGGATCCGGAAATATTCCACTGTCCTGGCCAGCGCGAAACTGTTGGGCGGAATAATGCAAACGTCGGTCTTGCGATCGATGAAACTGTCGGGATCGAACTCCTTTGGATCGACCAGCGAGCTATTCACATTGGTGAAGATCTTGAACTCGTCGGATACGCGCGCGTCATATCCATAGGACGAAAGGCCATAGCTGATGCATCCTTCGCGCTTCTGGCCCTCCACGAAAGGCTCGATCATGCGCGTGTGCCGCGTCTCGTTGCGAATCCATTTGTCGGACAGAATGGGCATGGTTTTTCCTTATTTCAGATTGGCCGGGCCAAAGCCATGCGGGAGCAGCTCGGAAAGCAAATGCGTATCATAGCCATCGGCATGCGCACAATAGACCGGAAGGTCACGCTGCGTCAGATCGGCGACCTCCTTCAATATCTGCCTGCACCGGCCGCAGGGGGTACACAGAACATCGCCGACCTTTCCCTCGGGGCCACCGGCAACCGCAATGGCGACAATATCGCGAAGGTGGCCGTCGCTATTGGCTTTGGCAACCGCCACGGTTTCCGCGCAAAGCGTCATGCCATAACTTGCATTTTCCATATTGGCACCTGTTACAATGCTACCGTCCTCGAGCTGAAGCGCTGCACCCACATGGTAATTGGAGTAGGGCGCATAGGCATGACTGGCCGCTTTTTTCGCGGCTTCCACAAGCTGCTTTATATGCTCAGTCAATTGCGCACCACGATCCAGCCAACCGGCTGTTCAATACCATCGATTTCGCGCGCCCTGTTGGCCGTCCACATGACCCAGGGCCGGGCGGTATATTCTGGAAGAAACCAAGTGCTTTCCACCCAAAGCTGAAGATTGGGGAAGGCCTTGCTAAGCTGATATTCCTGCTCAAAGGACCGGGTTACATAGAGCAGCGGCGGGTTGCCGCTATGCGTCGCAATCTGGTTGATCAGCGTCGCCAATTCGGACACCAGCGCGCTGCGGTTGAGTTTGCTTTGGCACGTGTCGCTGAAGTCGAGCCTGATGGCGGGGGGCAGGGCATTCTCGTCGCGCGGCACGGTGGTGATAAACAGCGTCGCCTGATCCTTGGCGAGCCTGCAAGTGTCAAAACCATGCACCGCTCCATATCGCACTCCTGCTTCCCTGGCTGCAGCAAAATTCTCGGCAAAGTTTTCGTCGCGGTCATCGGTGCCGCTGGTTGCCGTCATATAGGCGAAATCGACACCGATATTGCGCAGCTGCTCCCAATTTGCCTTGCCGCTTTCATCGTTGACGGCAATGCCCTGGGTTGCATATTCGTCGCGCGAAGGGGCCCAGCCAGCAGCGTAGCTGCGGACCACAAAGGCCGTGAGCGCAACGGCAACAATGATCGCCAGGATGCGAATGATGTTCTTTCCGTTAGCGGCCATCAGCCGTTTACCCCCAAGCCGGCATTGCTGCCCGGCGAATCAATCCTGTCTCATCCCTTGATATGCAATACACAGATGAGCGTAAACAGACGCCGGGCCGTTGCGAAGTCCACTTTGACCTTGCCCTCCAGACGCTCCATCAGCAATTCGGCCGCTTCATTGTGGACGCCGCGCCGCGCCATATCAATTGTCTCAATCTCTGATGCTGTCGATTTGCGAATGGCCTGATAGTAAGAATCGCAGATCGCAAAATAGTCGCGGATGGGCCTGCGAAAGCGGCCAAGCGCAAGAATGATGGTCTCCAGGGGCTTGCCGTCTTCGCTGCGGATATCCCAGACCAGACGTCCTTCCTGCACGCTGAGATGAAGCTGGAAGGGACCGGCATACTCACCCGGATATTCGCGGCTGGGCTTGAAGTGGTTTTCCTCTATCAGATCGAAGATTGCCACACGCCGCTCCTGCTCGATATCGGCATTGCGCCACAATATCGTGCCTTCATCGAGCTCGACCTTTATGATGCGTGCATCGCTCATTTTTTCCGTGTAGCCGCTCGGGCGCGGGCGGCAAGTGGCTTGCGGCATTTTTCCACAGGCCTATGCCGGAAATGTTCCCATATTTCTTTTTCCCGCCCCTTTCTTTTGCATGCCAACTGCGTGATAAGGACGCTATGGCAGAAGCGATCAAACTGGCCTCTTCGAATGAGGATGAAGAACGGCGACTGCCCCGCAATATCGAGGCCGAGGCCGCTTTTCTCGGCGGCTTGCTGATCGACAACCGGATCGTCGAGGATGTATCGATCAAGCTGCAGCCCGGTCATTTTTTCGAGCCGCTGCATGGCCGGATTTATGAGCAGATATTGAAGCTGATCGACCGCAATATGCTGGTCACGCCGGTGACGCTGAAACCCTTTTTCGAAAATGACGAGGCGATGGGCGAGCTGGGCGGGCCGGGCTATCTGGTCAAGCTGACCGCCGATGGCGCAGGCCTGATCGGTGCGCGTGATTTCGCCCAGCAGATTTACGATCTGGCGCTTTTGCGCGAGCTGATTTCGGTAGGGCGCAACCTTGTCGACGACGCGCTCGATACCAGCGTCGATGTTGACCCCAAGGGGCAGATCGAAAATGCCGAAAGCGCGCTCTACCGCGTCGCCGAGGGCGATGGCGAAACCGGCGGCATGCAAAGCTTCCTGACCGCTTCGACCGAGGCGATCAAGAATGTGGAGAAGGCGCTCAATTCAGGTGGCCATCTCTCGGGCGTGACAACGGGTCTGGACGGCATCAATGCGAAATGCGGCGGGCTGCACAATAGCGACCTTGTGATCATCGCTGGCCGTCCCGGCATGGGTAAATCCTCGCTCGCCACCAACATAGCCTTCAACGCTGCAAGCCGCTGGGTGCGGGAGCGCGAAGAGGGAATCGAGGAAGACAAGGGCGCGGGCGCGAAGGTCGCGATCTTCAATCTGGAGATGTCGGCCGACCAGCTGGCAACGCGCATACTCGCGGAGCAATCGGGGATCAGCGCCGAAGCCCTGCGTATGGGCAAGATAAGCCGCGAGGATTTTCGCGAGCTGTCGCGGGCGTCGCGCGAGCTTCAGGATTTGCCGCTGTTTATCGACGATACACCCGCGCTCACGATCGCGGCGCTGCGCACCCGTGCGCGGCGATTGCAAAGACGGCATGGCATTGGCCTCATCATCGTCGACTATCTTCAGCTTCTTCAGGGTTCGGGCAGGCCATCCAATGACAATCGCGTGAACGAGATTTCAGAGATCAGCCGCGGCCTCAAGACGCTGGCGAAGGAGCTCAATGTCCCGGTCGTCGCACTGGCGCAGCTGAGCCGCGCCGTCGAGCAGCGCGAGGACAAACGCCCACTGCTCTCGGACTTGAGGGAATCGGGTTCGATCGAGCAGGATGCCGACATGGTCTGGTTCATCTTCCGCGAAGATTATTATGAGGCGAACAAACAGCCCGATGCCAGTGACGAGGCGGCGCATGCACGCTGGGTCGAAAAGATGGAACAAGTGCACGGTATCGCCGAGTTGATTGTCGCCAAGCAGCGGCATGGCTCGACCGGCAAGGTGCGGATGAAATTCGAAGCCAAGATTACGAAATTCAGCGACCTGGCAGATGATAGCTGGGGCGATTCCTCCTACGATTGATCTGTAGCCCGACTTTTTTGGGAATTGACCGGGGCTATTCATCAAATTGTAATTACCGGTGGCGAATAGCAAACAAGTTGCTTACATCATTGTTAGCGAGAATCGATTGTCCTGCATGCGCGAAAGTATCGAAAAATAATGACTAATGCCCGTCCGCATTTCCACCCCATCGGGATTATCCCCGACGACATCGACTTTATGGGGCATGTCAACAATGCGCGCTACCTCAACTGGGTGCAGGAGGCCGTTCTTGCGCATTGGAACAAGCTCGCGCCGCCGGAGGCTGCGGCGAAGTATCTCTGGGTCGCGCTGAGGCATGAGATCACATACCGCAAGCCGGCTTTCCTCGACGACGAGGTGATTGCGACGGTTGTCCTGGAAAGAGTGCAGGGTGCGCGCAGCTTCTATGAAACGGTGATCAAGCGCGGTGAAGAAGTGCTCGCCGAAGTCAAATCGAGCTGGTGCTGCATCGATGCCGAGACGCTCCGTCCGGCGCGCATTGCAAAAGACGTGCAGGATTATTTCTTCGGAACAGAATGACGACTCCGCCCCGATGGCCGGGCGAAGCAATTTTTCAACCATATTTGTTAGCCATCTGGTTGCCAAATTTCTCTATGCTGGAGTGTGCAAAGGAGCTCGGTAAGATGGAATTTGTCAAACTGCATTCTCGCGGCGGTGACTATATGGTGGTTGCCAATAATGTAGCTTGGCTCCGCGAGGCCGAGAATGGCCAAACCAATGTCGGAATGGTCGGGGGTTCGCCTTTGCTGGTGGTCGGGTCAACCGACGAAGTTGCGAACACAATCCTGAACGCCGTCAATGGCGGGGAAAAACACTTTCAGGCCTAGATGGGCGCTCAAAATACCGGGTCATTCGCACCATTGTCGTCATCGTCATTGCCGTCGATCGGCGTGTGGATTCCGCATTCGGTTTTGTCCCAGCCTTTCCAGCGGCCCGAACGCGGGTCTTCGCCGGGCAGCACCTTCGACGTGCAGGGTGCGCAGCCGATCGAGGGGTAGCCCTGTTCGACCAGCGGATGCGGCGGGAGATTATGCTCGGCAACATAGGCTTCGAGCTGCTCCTTGCTCCAGTCGATGATCGGGTTGACCTTGAGCCGGCCCTCCTCGATTTCAAAGCGCGGCAAATTGGTGCGCGTCAACGACTGGAACGCCTTGCGTCCGGTAAACTGCGCCTCGAATGGCGCAAGCGCAGCCTTGAGCGGCAAGACCTTGCGAAGCTCGCAGCAGCCATCGGGATCGTATGACCAGCGCAAGCCATTTTCATCCTTTGCTTGCAGCAGGGCTTCATCCGGCCGGATATTGCGCAGATCTGTGAGACCGATCAGCTCTACAAGCTGATCGCGATAGGCAAGCGTTTCGGGGAAATGTTTGCCGGTTTCCAGAAACAGCACCGGAATATCCGGCCGCATGCTGCCGATCAGATGCAGGAGAACAGCGCTCTCCGCGCCGAAGCTCGATACGATTGCCGCATCGCCAAGCATATTTTCGCCAAATAGAAGATCGAGCATTTCATAGGTGTCGTGCCCGCGGAACATATTGTTGAGCCGGATAGCGTCACCGTCGGTATAGCGCGGCGCGCTATCGATGCGGTCGATGATACGAACAGGCTTATTCATGACGCAATTTCCAGATGGGATCGGCGTCGTCTGCTGCGGTCTGGTAGGCATAGGGGAATTGTCCTAGCGCGCGTTCCACGGCGGCTGGGTCGAGCGAGCCTTCCGGCGCAAAACTATCGAAGCCGCAGCGGCGCATAAAGGCGATCTGGTCGACAAGGATATCGCCCTGTGCGCGCAGTTCGCCAGTATAGCCTGCTTCGCGCAAAATCCTTGCCGCGCTGTATCCGCGCCCGTCGCGGAATGCGGGAAAACCCACTTCGATGAGCGAAATCCGGTCCAGATACGGAATCAATGCGCGCGCATCATCATCGGGTTCGAGCCGTACAGCCGCCGCGTTGGACTGGTCGAGAAAGGCATCGAGCGTGACGGCAGGCTGTTCATGCGGTTCGTCATCGCGGTAGCGAAGTTCAGCCATATTTAGCTCCGTTCATCCTGAGCCTGTCGAAGGGTGAATGGAAAACCGCTATACTTCGACAAGCTCAGCATGAGCGGTTTTTGGGTATGTTCAACCATAGATCGCCTCCTTGAAAGGCGTCACGCCAACGCGGCGATAGGTATCGAGAAAACGCTCGCCCTCTTCGCGCAATTCGCGGTAAACATCGGTCGCTTTCTCGACCGCATCGACGATACCGTCTTCGTCGAAGCCAGGGCCGATAATTTTGCCGATCGCAACATCTTCCGCACCCGAACCGCCGAAAGTCAGCTGGTAGTTTTCGACGCCTTTGCGGTCGACGCCCAATATGCCGATATGCCCTGCATGGTGGTGTCCGCAGGCATTGATGCAGCCGGATATTTTGAGCTTGAGCTCGCCAAGATCGCGCTGCCGGTCCATATCGGCGAAACGCGTGGCGATTTTCTGCGCCACGGGGATCGAACGCGCGTTGGCGAGGCTGCAATAATCAAGCCCGGGGCAGGAAATGATATCGCTGATCAGATCAAGATTTGCATCGGCCAGTTTGGCCTCGCGCAAGGCGCGCCAGACCGTATGCAAGTCCTTCTTGGCGACATGCGGCAGAACGATATTCTGCGCATGCGTGACGCGCAGCTCGTCGAAGCTGTATTGTTTGGCGATCTCCGCCATCACGTCCATCTGATCGGCGCTCGCATCGCCGGGAATCCCGCCAATCGGTTTCAGGCTGATATTGACGATAGCATAACCCGGCTGCTTGTGATCCTTCACATTCTGGTCAAGCCAAAGGGCAAAGTCGGGATCGCTCCGGTCGACTTTTATGTCCGCGTCGGCGGCGAACTCCGGCGGCGCAAAGAATTCGGTTATCCGCTCCAGCTCCGCAAGTGGCGGATCGATACCCAGTTTCTTCACATGAGCAAACTCTTCCTCGACCTGGCGGCGATACTCGTCTGCGCCAATTTCGTGTACCAGGATCTTGATCCGCGCCTTGTACATATTGTCGCGGCGCCCAAAGCGGTTGTAGACCCGCATACAGGCCTCGATATAGCTCAGCAGGTCTTCAGCCTTCACAAAAGGGCCGATTTCGGGTGCGATCATCGGCGTTCGCCCCATGCCACCGCCGACAAAAACGCGGGCACCGATTTCGCCATTCTTTTGGGTCAGCTCGATGCCAATATCATGCAGCCGCATGGCCGCGCGGTCTTCCTTGCTGGCAATCACCGCGATCTTGAATTTGCGCGGCAGAAAGCTGAATTCCGGGTGAAAGCTTGACCATTGCCGTAGCAATTCCGCCCAGGGGCGCGGATCGGTAACCTCATCGGCAGCCGCGCCTGCATATTGGTCCGAGGAAATATTGCGGATGCAATTGCCGCTGGTCTGAATGGCATGCATTTCGACGCTGGCAAGATCATCGAGCAAATCCGGGCAATCCTCAAGCTTGATCCAGTTATACTGAATATTCTGCCGCGTCGTGAAATGGCCGTACCCGCGGTCATATTTGCGCGCGATATCGGCCAGCTTGTGCATCTGGCGGCTGTCGAGCGTTCCATAGGGGATGGCCACGCGCAGCATATAGGCGTGCAGCTGCAGATAGAGGCCATTCATCAGCCGCAGCGGCTTGAACTGATCTTCGGTTATCTCACCAGCCAGGCGGCGTTTCACCTGGTCGCGAAACTCGGCAACGCGGCCATCGACAATTGACTGGTCATATTTGTCGTAACTATACATGGCTTGTCCTTCTTTCCCTCCCGCTCATGCTGAGGAGAGACTGAGCTAGTCGAAGTCTCGGCTCGAAGCATGGTCCTTCGAGACGCTGCTTCGATACAGCCTTCGGCCTACTCAGCAGCTCCTCAAGATGAAGGGAAGGTGTGCTCAAATTCAAATCACCCAATCGCCGGCGTCGGGGTCTGCCGGTTTCAACGTAAGGTCGGGGCGCACGGTTGGGCCCAGGGCGCGGACCCTTTCCTTGATATGCGCCGGGCGCGGGCCTTCAGCTGTATCGACAGCATCGATGATATAGGGCGCATTTACCCGGCGAGCGCCCTCTTCGGCCTGCAAAATGCTTTCGCCATGCTCCCCGACATCGGCGGCATGCTCAACATGGATCGACCAGTCGCTGCCCGTCCACCAAGTGACGGCACCGCTCTTCAGATCATTGCCTGTCAGAAGTTTCATCTCAGCGCCTCCGCCTTCTGAGCCAGCGATTGGAGTCTGTCGTCGGCGTCCGATCTGAGCACGACATCGCCCACAATAATGATGGCCGGGCTCTTGACGCGCTCGCGCGCAATCATGTCGCCCAGATCGGTCAATAGCGTGCGGAGCGCGCGCGATCGGGGTCGGGTCACGCGCTCCAGCACAGCGACGGGGGTATCAGGGGAAAGCCCGTCGCAAATCAGTTTTTCGGTGATATCGGCGGCTGTAGCAACGCCCATATAGATCACCAGGGTCCGGCCCTTGCCAGCAAGACCCGCCCAGTTCTGGTCACTCAGCCCTTTGCATTGCCCGGCGACGAAGGTAACGGCGCTCGATGCCTCGCGGTGCGTGAGGGGAAGCAGCGTTTCGGCTGCACCGCCGACCGCTGCCGAAATGCCGGGAACAACCTCGACGTCGATGCCGGCAGCACGGCATGCTTCGGCCTCTTCGCCGCCGCGCCCGAAGATAAATGGATCACCACCCTTCAGCCGCACGACCAAATGGCCAGCACGTGCTTCGCGGATCAACATCGCATTGATGCCTTCTTGCGGAACGCTGTGCCGGCTTCGCTTCTTGGCGACGGAGATGACGCGCGCTTCGGCGTCTATAAGCTCCAAAATCGATTGGTCGACCAGCCCGTCATGGATCACCACATCGGCCGAAGCGATCAAGCGCGCGGCCTTGACGGTCAGCAGATCCGGATCGCCGGGACCGGCACCCACCAGGAACACTGTTCCGGCTCGGTTGGTTTCTTCTGTCATGGTTGCAAGGTGCGCTTTCCCGCAGCAGACGGCAAAGCATGATATTTTGGGATGGCCCTAGTTTTGCTTTAGGCCACATACCCATAAACGGGACGGATTTGGCGCCGAAATGGCAATAAGCTGGGGTGAAACAGGCTGAGAAGCGGGTTGAAACCCGGTCGAGGACTGTTTTGCGCCAGATTGAAGCCATTTCGACGTCCGCAAGGATATGGTCTATTTTCCTTCTCACAGCGTCGGAAAACTTGCCAAATATCCCGTATTTCGCGGCGCTTCCCTCCTCCCGAGAAGGAAAATATCTCCATACCACATCTCGCCCCGTATATGGGTATGTGGCCTAAGGCGCAGTTAACGGCCAGAATATCAACTGTTTTGGGCGGCCTTTACGGAACTAACGATCTCTTCGCTCTGTTCGCTTGCAGAACCGAACTCGTCTTCTTTCAGGCCGATTCCGATCATCGCCCTGGGCATTTCATTTTCGGACGAGACCACCGGATAGGCGCAATAGTCGGCGGCATAGTATGCCGATGGGCGATGGTTGCCCGAAAGACCAATGCCGCCGAATGGAGCGGCAGAAGATGCGCCATTGGTCGGCGCGTTCCAGTTCACAATTCCGGCGCGGCTGTTGGCCCAGAATTCGTCATATTGCTGCGCTGAACCACCGAGTAGCGATGCTGACAGGCCAAAGCGGGTATTGTTGGCTTCATCGATAGCGCGCTCGAAATCCGGCACGCGCACGACCTGAAGCAGCGGGCCGAACAGCTCGAAATCCGCACGCTCGACCATGTCGGTAACATCGATAATGCCAGGCGTGACGAAGGGACGGCCTTCGACCGGGCGTGCCATATGCTTGATCGGCTTGCCGCCGTGACTCATGATTGCCACAAAGGCTTCGGTCAGCATGTCTGCCGCGTCATTGTCGATCAAGGGACCCATAAAGGGCGCTGGATCACCATGCGGTTCGCCAATCACGAGCCGGTCGGCAAGCCGTTTTACCTCCGAAACCAGCGGATCATATAGCTCGTCTTTGACAATCAGGCGCCGCGCCGCTGTGCACCGCTGCCCGGTTGTGGTGAAAGCGGACTGTATCACCATGACCGCAGCACTGTGAATATCCTTGGTGTCCCAGGCGATAATCGGGTTGTTGCCGCCCATTTCCAGCGTAAGAATCTTGTCGGGCCGGCCCGCAAACTGCTTGTTGAGAGCCAGGCCCGTTTGTGACGAACCGGTAAACAAAAGCCCGTCGATCCCGGGGTGGCTCGACAATGCCTTGCCGGTTTCCGGCCCTCCCTGAAGAATACGGACTACACCTTCGGGCACTCCGGCCTTTCGGAAATATTCGGCGAGCAACTCTCCGGTTGCCGGTGTTTTTTCCGATGGTTTGAATACGACCGCATTCCCCGCGATCAGGGCCGGAACGATATGTCCGTTGGGTAAGTGTGCGGGAAAATTGTAGGGTCCAAGGACTGCCAGCACGCCATGTGGCTTGTGCCGAAGCGCGTTGCGGGTGCCGGGTTTGCCATCGATGCGCCGCTGCGACGTGCGCTCGGCGTAGGCTTTTACCGAGAAATCGACTTTCGCGACGACGCTTTCGACCTCGGTTCTTGCTTCCCAAAGCGGTTTGCCGGTTTCGCGCGCAATCAGATCGGCAAATTTGTCGCTGTCCGCGCGCACCCGGCTGGCGAATCCCCGAACGCGTTCGAGCCTGTCTTTAAGCGCCATCGAGGCCCATTTTGGCCATGCCTCTCGCGCTGCGGTAACCTCTATATCCGCATCGCCGGACTGTCCGCGCCACAACTCCGCACCGGTTGCCGGTTCATATGAAACTAGGTCGTTCAAAATGCGCTAACGCCCGCTATCGCCCATTATTTGGTTAACAAAAGTCTATGCCAAATGCTGTTAAACAAGTAAAATTTATAATTGCTTACCTTGCAGAAGCATCTGAAATCGGCGGATTTTGCCTATCTTGACTTGTAACGGCTGCCAGTCATCATTTTCTGCAATCGATGACCAGATTTCCTCCACTTCCTCGATATGCATCGAACAGCGTTCAGCGGTTTTTCCTGCTGTCTGTTCGGTGCTCGCGGGGCTAAATCGGCTCAGCAGCGACAGGAAATCGAGATAGTCCCCATCTTTCCCGGCATATCGGCTATTGCTCGCCCCCCGGTGGATCAGGAAGAACTCGTCGATATCGATATTGGAGGACATCATGGCGCGCTCGCCCGCCGCCACCAGATCGCGATCCTCATCGTTGTTTCGAGACTTTACTCCAAGGCGCCAGAGGAAGCGTTTGACGATGGCCTGCTGGTATAGCGACGGGAATTTTTCGAGCGCCTCGATCAGGGGTGGCGCGTCACATATCAGACGCAGCGCAACCGCAAGCTGTCCCAGATTCCAGTGCATGGCCTCGGCTTGCCGGCCAAACGCATAAAGGCCGCCATGGTCGAAATAGGCTGCCGTGAAACCAGGGTCCCATCGCGGCGTGAAACGCCACGGCCCATAGTCGAAACTCTCCCCGGTGATGTTGATATTGTCTGTGTTGAGGACGCCGTGGACAAATCCTGCGACCATATAGCTTGCTGCAAGATCGGCGATGCGCGGAACCGCCAGTTCCAAAAGCTGTACGGCCGCATTTTCCTCCGGTTCCACATCATAGAGATGGCGCAGACAATAATCGATGAGGTTGCGCATCATTTCCTCGTCGCCCTCGAAGGCGATACGCTGAAATGTGCCGATGCGAATGTGGCTATGCGACAGGCGAAGCAGAACTGCCGATCTGGTGGGCGATGGCTCGTCATTGCGCCATAATTCCTCCCCGGTTTCGATGATCGAGAAGGTCTTTGACGTATTCACGCCCAATGCTTCGAGCATTTCGGTGGCGAGCAATTCGCGAACTGCGCCTTTCAATGTGAGCCGTCCATCGCCCTGACGGCTATAGGGCGTCGTGCCGCTCCCCTTTGTGCCGAGATCCAGCAGCCGCCCGTCGCCATCGCGCATTTGCGCAAACAGAAAGCCGCGGCCGTCGCCAATTTCGGGATTATAGGTCCGGAATTGATGGCCATGATAACGCAGCGCCAGCGGTTCTTTCAGATTGCCCGGCAGCGGATCGAACCTGCCAAAATGACCGGTCCATTCTTCATCCTGCAAATCGGAAAGCCCGACGCTGGTCGCCCATCGGTCATTGCGCCACCGCAATATATGCTTCGGAAATTCGGCGGCACGCACTGTATCGCCAATTTTTTCCGTCAGACCCGCTGCAGGGCTGGTGATTTGCGGATCGGCTTTGTAGGGTGCGGGCTTGGGCTCTCGATGCATCTTTTTGAAATTGGGGATGCGGCAAGGGAAAGGCAAGCATGTCGCGCGCAAAAATTCTGCATTTGCACAGCACGTTCGATATGGGCGGAAAGGAAGCGCGGACCGTCAAATTGATGAATCATTTTGGTGATGCGGCGGAGCATACGGTTTTAGTCGGTGATGGAGAGGCGCTTGGCGCACGCGATGCCATAGATCCGAACATCGATGTTGCATTTCCCGGCGACGCTGCGCCCTCGCTGCTGGGTAAGCCTGGCCCGGCAAGATATTTGAAGCTTGCCGACTATTTCAAAAAGTTCGATCTGGTTTTGAGTTACAATTGGGGTGCCATGGATGGAGTCATGGCGCACACTTTGCTGGGCGGCGCAGCTGGTGTCCCCGCGCTGATCCATCATGAAGACGGCTTCAACGAGGATGAGAATGAAAAACTGAACTGGAAACGAAACTGGTTCCGCATAGGCGGGCTGCGCCGTGCCCACGCGCTGGTCGTTCCATCGAAAACGCTCGAAAAAATAGCCCTCGATGTCTGGAAACAACCGGCGGCCAGACTTCTGCATATTCCCAACGGTATCGATGTGGATGCCTACAGGAAGCCCCCCGACAAGGATGCGTTTCCGGGGCTCTGCAAAGCCAAAGGGGAGGTTGTGGTTGGCACAGTCGCCGGTCTCAGGCGGGTCAAGAATCTGCCGCGGCTGGTGCGTGCCGTCGCGCAAGCAGGAAGTCATATCAGGCTGGCAATAGCCGGCGAGGGCCCTGCGCGGGGAGAGATAATGGCGGAGGCGCAGAGGATCGGGATATCCGATCATGTGCTGATGCCTGGTTTTCTTGCCGAGCCGTGGCGCTATGTCGGGCTGTTCGACATTTTTGCGCTGTCATCGGACAGCGAACAATATCCGATCTCGCTTGTCGAGGCGATGGCGGCCGGATGCGCAATCGTTTCGACCGATGTCGGAGATGTTCGCAATATGGTGGCCAAGGGAAATCTACCCTATATTGTAGCACGAGACGATGAAGCAGCGCTGGGCCCGGCGATCGCAGAGCTTGCACGCGACAAGGCATTGCGTTCGAAGCTTGGTCTTGCGAATGCCCAGTTGGCACAGCGCGAATATCGGGACGAGACAATGTTCGAGCGTTACCGCATGCTCTATGGCAAAGCGATGGGGCGACCAGATTTTGCGCGACAGCAGGCATGATTTGGTCTAGGCGCTGCCTCGATCAATTGACCAACAGGTAGGGAGTACCGCCGGGGATGACAGATTTTCCATCCAGTTTCGACCGTGACGATCTGCTCAAATGCGCGCGCGGAGAGCTGTTCGGCCCCGGCAATGCGCAATTGCCCGAACCGCCGATGCTGATGATGGACCGGATTACCGATATTTCCAGCGATGGCGGCCCCCATGACAAGGGCCATGTGGTGGCGGAGTTCGATATTACACCGGAGCTTTGGTTCTTCGACTGCCATTTCCCGGGCAATCCGATCATGCCCGGCTGTCTTGGCCTTGACGGCTTGTGGCAGCTCACCGGCTTCAATCTCGGCTGGCGCGGCTGGCAGGGGCGCGGCTATGCACTGGGTGTCGGAGAGGTAAAGCTCACCGGCATGGTGCGCCCCGACCGCAAGATGCTGACCTATTATGTGGATTTCACCAAGGCCCTGCAAACCCGTCGTTTGACCATGGGTGTGGCCGATGGCCGTGTTGAGGCCGATGGCGAGATCATCTATCAGGTCAAGGATATGAAAGTCGCGCTTTCCGAAGCGTAAGTAAGTCGTAGGCATAAGGGGGATCATGCGTCGCGTCGTCGTTACAGGGCTGGGGATCGTTTCCTCCATTGGCAATAGTGCAGAAGAAGTGCTGGCCGCGCTAAAAGCCGGCAAATCGGGCATCACCTTCAATGAGGACATGGCCGAACATGGTTTCCGCTCGCAGATCGCGGGAGCGGTAGATCTCGATGTAAAGGAGCATGTCGACAAGCGCACCTTGCGCTTCATGGGACCGGGCGCGGCCTATGCCTATATCGCCATGGGGCAGGCGATTGCCGATGCCGGGCTGGAGGAAAAAGGCGTCATCAATCCGATGACCGGGGTGATCGCTGGTTCCGGCGGCCCCTCCACCTCGGCTATGCTGGCTGCACATCAGACGGTGCTCAAGACAGGAGGCACCAAGCGGATAGGGCCGTTTGCGGTCCCCAAATGTATGTCCTCCACGGTGAGCGCCAACCTTGCCACGGCTTACAAACTAAAGGGCATGAACTTCTCCATCACCTCGGCCTGTTCTACCTCGCTGCATTGCATCGGCATGGCGGCAGGCCAAGTTGCGCTGGGCAACCAGGACGTGATGTTTGCCGGCGGCGGTGAAGAGCTGGACTGGACATTGTCCTGCCTGTTCGACGCCATGGGGGCCATGTCGAGCAAATATAACGACACGCCCGAGCGCGCCAGCCGCGCATTCGATGCCGACCGCGATGGTTTTGTTATCGGCGGCGGCGGTGCGATGGTGGTGCTGGAAGCCCTCGAACATGCGCAGGCGCGCGGCGCAAAGATATACGCCGAAGTCACCGGTTTCTGCGCCACGTCCGACGGTGCCGACATGGTCGCACCGTCCGGCGAAGGCGGTGAGCGCGCCATGCGCGGCGCGCTGCGGACGCTCGGTGAGGATCGCAAAGTCAGCTATGTCAATGCCCACGGCACTTCGACACCAGTGGGCGATGTGGGTGAGATCGAGGCGGTGCGCCGGGTTTTTGGGGACGGTACCACTCCGCCGGTCAGTTCCACCAAGTCGATGACCGGTCACAGCCAGGGTGCTACCGGCGCGCAGGAGGCGGTCTATTGCCTGCTGGCGCTGGCGAGTGATTTCATCATTCCGTCGATCAATGTGGAAACGCTCGACCCGGCGCTCAAGCCGGAGGAGATCGCGACAGAGATCGTTGAGAATGCAGGGCTCGATACGGTGATGACCAATAGCTTCGGATTTGGCGGAACCAACGGTTCCATGCTGTTGTCGAAGTTCCACGGGTAATTTCCGGCCTTGGTGCCGATAGGTGAGGTGAATTGAATATGGGCGTGCTTGAAGGAAAACGTGGCCTTGTAATGGGCGTTGCCAACGAGCGATCGATTGCGTGGGGGATAGCCAAGGCATGCGCCGAGGCAGGGGCTCAGCTGGCCTTTACGTATCAGGGTGAGGCCTTTGGCAAGCGGCTGGAACCGCTTGCCGAGAGCGTTGGCTCGGATTTCTTGATGGATGTGGATGTTACCGATGACGCTTCGCTCGATGCCGCCTTTGACGCGCTTCAGGAGCGGTGGGGCAGGCTGGATTTCCTGATCCACGCGATTGCCTTTTCCGACAAGTCGGAACTGACAGGCCGTATTCTCAACACCTCGCGGCAGAATTTCAAAAACTCCATGGATATTTCCGCCTACAGCTTCATCGAAGTGGCGCGCCGCGCCCATCCGATGATGGTGGAGCATGGCGGTACGCTGCTTACGCTCAGCTACATGGGCTCGACCCGTGTGACCCCGAATTACAATGTGATGGGCGTGGCCAAGGCGGCGCTGGAGGCGGCGGTGCGCTATTTGGCCAATGACCTCGGCCCCGAAGGCATCCGCGTCAATGCCGTAAGTCCCGGGCCGATGAAAACGCTGGCTGGCTCAGTAATAGGCGGTGCGCGCAAAACCTGGAAGCATACCGAGACCAATGCGCCGCTGCGCAGCAATGCGACACTGGAGGCGGTGGGCGGTACGGCGGTGTATCTGTGCAGCGATGCCGGTGCCTGCACGACCGGCGAGATCATCCGCGTCGATGGCGGATTCCATGTTCTGGGCATGCCGCAACATGACAATCTTTGAGCATATACTCGCCCTGCTCTTGCGCTGATTACAGTATATTTGCCGGGCAATCGACAGGCCCGTCCGCGCCTTTAACTTCAAATTGACCATCTTCTGCTAACCATACTGGCAGCAGAGGAGTAGCAATTGTGAGCTATCTCGATCACAGCAAGTTTCGTAAAGCGGTGCCCGCCCGTCTGGATCAGCGCTGCGAAGAGCGTCACCCGGTCATTCTTCAAAAGGCGCGATTGCGCGGCAAGCCAAACCTGCCCGAGGAAGCCCGGCTCATGGATATCTCATCCTATGGCTGCCGCCTGAAAGTATCGCAGAGCTACCGGGCTGGAACGCTGCTCAAGCTCGGCTTTTTCGAACGCGATCCGATCACCGCGCGCGCCGTTTGGTGCCGCGACGGCGAAATGGGCTGCCGCTTCGACGAGGCGATCGATTTCAGCCTGTTCCGGGCTCTGACCATTCGCGCCGTTTAATCCAGATCCCAGGCCCGCTCTCCATGGCTGGAAATGTCTAGCCCGTCGCGCTCTGCATCCTCGCTGACGCGCATCGGAATTGCCATGGATACCATATAGCCGATGACCAGCGTAACGACTGCCGACCAGGCAGCAACTGCGCCGACAGCCTTGACCTGAACCCAGAGCTGGCTGGCCATGCCCATCCCCTCGGCATAGCCCTGTCCGTCAAAAGTGCTGCTCGCAAGAATGGCGAGAAGGATCGAGCCCAACATGCCTCCCACCCCGTGGACCGCAAAAACATCCAGCGAATCGTCGATGCCCAGCGTGTTTTTGACAAGGCCGACAGCATAGAAACAGATGCCGCCGGCTAGCAGGCCGAGGATAAGAGCGCCCATCGGGCCGACGCTTCCGGCTGCAGGCGTGATTGTAGCCAGTCCTGCGATAGCGCCGGTTGCAAAGCCGACAGCGGTAGATTTGCCGACTTTCAGTTTTTCGATGAATATCCAGGTCAGCGCGGCAACCGATGCAGCCAGATGAGTATTGATAATCGCCGTGCTCGCGCTGAAATCCGCGCTCAGTGCGGAACCGCCATTGAAGCCGAACCAGCCGACCCAGAGCAGGCCTGCACCAGCCACTGTCAGCGCCGGGCTGTGCGGCAGCATCAGCGTTTTCGGCCAGCCGATCCGCTTGCCCAGCATGATTGCAACGATGAGCGCGGAGATTCCGGCGGTTGTGTGGACGACAATACCGCCTGCGAAATCGACGACATTCTGCTCTGCAAGCCAGCCGCCGCCCCAGATCCAGTGAGTGACGGGCGCGTAAACGAGCAGGCTCCACAGCGCGCAGAAGCCGATGACCCAGCCGAAACGCGCACGCTCCACCCAGGCACCAACGATGAGCGCGGGGGTGATGATCGCGAATGTCATCTGGAACATGGCAAACAGTGCTTCGTTGATCGTGGTGCCGTCGCGTAGCACGACGCCGTCACCGATGACGAAATTGGAGAACATGAAATTCCTGAGCGAGCCGATTACCCCGCCGCTGCCGTCGGCAAAGGCGATACTGTATCCCAGGACGCCCCAGAGGATCGAGACAATGGCAGCTATCGCGCCGCATTGCAGCAGCACCGAGAGAAAATTCTTGGAGCGGACGAGGCCGCCGTAAAAAAGCGCAAGCCCCGGCAGCGTCATCAGCAGGACCAGGGCGGTCGCGGTCAGAATCCAGGCGCTGTCGCCGCTATCTGCCTGAACCAGTTCCAACTGATCTTGCGCATGCGCAGGAACGCTGGCCATCAACATCGCGAGACCTGTCGCCAAAATCTTCCGCATTGTCTTTCCCCGCCAATCTGTTCGCTTGTGTTTCTTCGATCGAGACGCGCGGATGCTTAGGCAAAATTCTCTCCCGCGCAAACGCGTTAAGCACAAATTTGTGGATAGCCGCCCCAAAAAGGCTGTCAGTCGAGGCCTTCGAGAACCTGGTCAGGGGGCCGGTGGCCATCGGCCCAAACCCGGATGTTGGTAATCACGCGCTCGCCCGATGCCGCCCTGCCTTCGAAGGTCGCGCTGCCCAGATGCGGGATCAGCACGACGTTGGATAGCGCCAGCAGGCGCGGGTTGACCGCGGGCTCATGGGTGTAGACGTCAAGCCCCGCGCCAGCGATTCTTTCGTTTTCCAGTGCTTCGATCAGCGCGTCCTCGTCGGCCAGCTCGCCGCGCGATGTATTAATCAGATAGGCGCTGGACTTCATCATTGCTATCCGCTCGGCCGAAAGCAGTTTTTCGGTTTCGCTCGTGAGCGGGCAATGTAGCGAGATGATGTCGGCTCGCGATACGAGGCGGTCAAGGTCGGGCTCCCAGCTTACCCCCAACTCCTCTTCCAGCGAAGGCGGGAGCCGCTTGCGCTTGTTGTATACAATGTCGAGACCAAAGCCTCTCGCGCGGCGGGCGACGGCTTCTCCGATGCGGCCAAATCCGACGATGGCGAGTGTTTTGCCGCCTACACGGTGACCGAGCATTCCGGAAGGCCGCCAGCCCTTCCACTCGCCCGAGCGCACCAGCTTTTCGCCTTCCGCAAGCCGGCGCGGGACGGAGAGGATCAGCGCCATTGTCAGGTCCGCCGTGTCGTCTGTGAAAACGCCCGGCGTGTTGGTGACCATTATGCCGCGCGCATTTGCAGCCTTGAGATCGATATTGTTAACGCCGGCACCGAATTGCGCGATCAGCTTCAACCTTTCAGGCGCAGCGTTTATCAATTCGGCATCGATACTGTCTGTGACGGTGGGGATCAGCACGTCGCAATCGGCCAGCGCAGACTCCAGTTCGCTGCGGCTCATGGGGTGATCGTCGGCATTGAACTGCACGTCGAACAATTCGGCCATGCGCGCTTCGACTTCGGGGAGCAGCTTCCGCGTTACGATGACCCGCGGCTTCTCGATGCGCTTATTGTCGCTCATAGTTGGCAGCTAAGACCAAAATTTTTCGAATCGTCAAGCACAGTGTCTTGCACTGTCGGTCGGGCTTACACTATAGTCTCCTTGTTCGGGTGGAATAGTATCGGTAATCACATGAATCGAATAGCGAAAATCTGCATTGCGGGTCTGGCTGTTTTGCCGGTGGCCGGTCTCGCCCAATCGCAGAAAAAGACGCCCTATTGGGCTTCGGTGAAGGCGGATGAAGCGCGAATGCGAACCGGGCCGAGCACGGAATATCCAATCAAATGGGTCTACAAACGCGCCAATCTTCCGGTCAAGGTGGTCGCCGTCCACAGCATCTGGCGCAAGGTCGAAGACCCGGATGGCGATCAGGGCTGGATGCATGTGAGTCTGCTGAGCCCGGCGCGGACGGCGATGGTGACCGGCAGTTCGATCTCCGCCTTGCGCGAGGCACCGTCGGCCACTGCCCGTATCAACTGGCGCGTCGAGCCTGGCGTGGTCGGGCGCATTAGCGAATGCGCCAAAGGCTGGTGCCGCTTCGACAATAAGGGCCGCGCTGGGTATATTCTCGCCAGCAGGATTTACGGCGAAGAAAAGCCCTGAACTTTCAGGCAGCACTCTTCATAACTTTGCAGAAAGCGATCAAATGAAAACACCTTTCTTGTTGGCAATGGTGGCCGCATCGAGCGTGCCGGCTGATGCTCCGCACATTTCTGCCGACGGTAAGCCGATTGACATTGCTGCCCCTCCCGAACGGCTCGACTCTATTTCCAAGCGCAAATGCGACCGCCGAACGAAATCCGGCCTAGGCTATCGCATACTGCGCGAAGGCAGCGGGGGCCGCCCGACCGAAGATGCAACCGTCAAAGTCGGTTATTCCGGCTATCTGCTGTCCGATGGCAGCCGCTTCGACAATGGCCCCTCTGCCGAATTCCCCGTGAAAGGCGTCATTCCCGGTTTTGGCGAAGGTGCAACGCTGATGAACAGGGGCGCGCAATACCGCCTCTGCATTCCGTCGCGGCTGGGCTATGGCGAGCGCGGTGCTGGATCGGTTATACCGCCCGGCGCGAATCTGATCTTCATCGTTGAAATGATCGATTTCTGACCCGACCAAAAGCCTGCGGATTTTCCCAAGACTTCGTTTTCGCTCGCTGCTATTCATGCGCCTATGAGCGACGAATCTGCGACGACATCGGGCAAACAGAAACATCTCTATCTGGTTGATGGATCGGCATTCATATTCCGCGCCTATTACAGCCTGCCGCCGCTGACCAATCCCGAAGGAACGCCGGTTGGCGCGATATTGGGCTACACCAATATGCTTTGGAAGCTGGCGGGTGATCTGCATGCCGCCGACGGTCCCACACATCTTGCCGTCGTACTCGACAAATCGGGAACCAGCTTTCGCAACGAGATCTATGACCAATACAAAGCCAACCGCCCCGAAGCGCCTGAAGACTTGAAGCCCCAATTTCCGATCATTCGCGATGCCACCCGCGCTTTCTCGCTGCCGATGATCGAGGAAGACAATGTCGAGGCGGATGACATGATTGCCAGCTACACCAAGGCGGCGGTGGCCGACGGCTGGAAAGTGACGATCGTGTCGTCCGACAAGGATCTCATGCAACTGGTCGAACCCGGCGTCGACATGTTCGACACGATGAAGGACAAACGCATCGGGGCAGGGGAGGTGATCGAGAAATTCGGAGTGGGGCCTGAGCTTGTTGGCGACATGCTCGGTCTGATGGGCGACAGCAGCGACAACATTCCCGGCGTTCCGGGCATCGGCCCCAAAACCGCGACCAAGCTGCTGCTCGAATATGGCGATCTGGAAAGCGTGCTGGCGGCCGCGCCCGACATGAAAAAGTCGAAGATGCAGGAGCGGCTGATAGAGCATGCCGATATGGCGCGGCTGTCGCGCGTGCTGGTGACGCTGAAAGAGGATTGCCCGCTGCCTATTGCGCTGGGCGAGATGGAGCTACGGGATATTCCCGAAGAGCCGCTGGTCGAATTTCTGAAGCACCATAATTTCCGGGCCTTGCTCAAGCGGGTGGGCGTTTCCACCGATACCCAGGCGGCCAACAAGGCGATTGCCGGACAGCCCAGGGCAACGACTGCGGGCGATGGCGGCGAGAATGCGCCCGTGGCCGGGCAGGCACCTTTACCGCCGAAAATGCCGCCGATCGATGTCACAAAATATGAATGCGTTACGACACTTGAAGCGCTGGATGTCTGGATCGAAAAGGCACGCGTATCCGGCATGGTCGGCTTCGATACCGAGACCGACAGCCTGGAAGCGGTAACCGCAAATCTGGTCGGATTCTCGCTCGCGACGGAGCCGGGTGAAGCCTGCTATGTGCCGATCGGGCATGGCGGCACCGATATGTTTGCCGAAAAGCCTAAGCAGATCGCGCTCGATGATGCGCTGGAGCGGCTGAAACTGCTGCTTGAAGATGACAGCATATTGAAGATCGGCCAAAATCTGAAATATGACCAGTCGGTCATGGCGCAGCATGATATCGAAATCGCGCCGCTCGACGACACAATGGTGATGAGTTTCAATCTCGATGCCGGGCAGCATGGTCACGGGATGGATGAGCTGTCGCGGATGCATCTCGATCACCAATGCATCAGTTACAAATCGCTTACCGGAACCGGCAAGAGCCAGATTAGCTTTGCCGAAGTACCCCTGGAGGAAGCAACCAAATATGCGGCGGAAGATGCCGATGTGACGCTGCGGCTCTGGCATCATCTGAGGCTCAGGATGAGCCCGGAAAAAGCGACGCGCATTTACGAGATGGTCGACCGGCCGACGATACCGGCGCTCAGCCGCATGGAGTGCCGCGGGATCAAGGTCGACCGGACGGTACTGTCCAGGCTTTCAGGCGAATTTGCCGGCGAGATGGAGAAGCTGGAGAAGACCATCCACGATCTTGCGGGTCAGGAGTTTACCATCGGCAGCCCCAAACAGCTGGGCGAAATCCTGTTTGGCAAGATGGGCCTGAAAGGCGGCAGGAAAGGCAAGAGCGGACAATATTCGACCGATGTCACCGTGCTGGAAAACCTGGCCGGTGACGGCGTCGAGATTGCGCGCAAGGTTCTCGACTGGCGGCAGCTGGCGAAGCTCAAATCGACCTATACCGATGCGCTGCAGGAAGAGATCAACGAGAAAACCGGCCGCGTGCATACGAGTTATAGCCTGGTCGGCGCGCAAACCGGGCGGCTTGCCTCGACCGAACCCAATCTGCAAAATATCCCTATCCGGACCGAAATCGGCCGGCAAATCCGTGATGCGTTTGTGGCCGAAGAAGGCAATGTCGTCCTTGCCGCCGATTATAGCCAGATCGAGCTCAGGCTCGCCGCGCATATTGCCGATGTTCCGCAGTTGAAGGCGGCCTTCGAGGCGGGAGAGGATATTCATAACCGCACGGCGCAGGAACTGTTTGGAGAGGTCAACCGCGATACGCGCGGGCGCGCCAAGACCATCAATTTCGCGATCCTTTACGGCATATCGCGCTGGGGCCTTGCCAAACGGCTGGAGGTGGAGCCCGACGAAGCGCAATCGATGATCGATGCCTATTTCAAGAGCTTTCCGGGCATCAGCAACTATATTCAGGAAACCTTGGCAAGCGTACGCGAATGCGGATATTCCGAGACGCTGTTTGGCCGCAAAACATGGTTCCCGCGAATCAATTCAAAGAACCAGACCGAACGCGCTGGGAGCGAACGCGCCGCCATCAACGCCCCGATCCAGGGGACCAGCGCGGACATCATCAAGCGCGCGATGGCCAGAATGGACGATGCGCTCGCCGATGCTGACCTGCCTGGCGTAAAAATGCTGCTGCAGGTGCATGACGAGCTGGTCTTCGAATGCCCCGAAGGAGACGTGGAGGCGGCGTCCAAGGTAATCGAAGACGTAATGTCGGGCGCGGCGCAGCCGGTGGTAAAAATTTCTGTGCCCCTCGGCGTCGATATCGGCACCGGTGCCAGCTGGGGCGAGGCGCATTAGGAGAGAGAGTTAATGAAACCGAGAATATTGCTGCTTGCGTTGGCCTTGCTAACTCCGCTGCCCGCTGGAGCCGAAGAGACGGTTGCTGAACCTGCCGCTACCGCGCCTGCCAATGACATCCAGCTGGACAAGGAAACTGCGCGCGGGATGCTGTCCTTCGCGGACATCACATTGCAATTTGCGGGCAAGCCGCAAAAGGGACAGGACCGTGTTGTCTATCTGAAACGGCGCGACGATGGGGAGCTTGTGACAAGCGGGATAGCGGGACCCGCCAGTGCAGCCCAAACGCCCTTCATTGAAGATTCGCTTGGGGCTGTTCGTATGCGCTATAATATGCCGAAGAAGGCCGATGCGCCGCTTGGTGCCGATGCTGACTTTGTGGCTGAATACGGACAATCGCTGATTGTCGTCCATGTGCGGAAGAAGCGGCGCTGGGAAATCGGGCGCGTGGGTGGTAAGACGGTCTACCGCCCTCTTGGACAGAATGGCAGTCCGGGCGATTGGGAGCAATTTCCAAAGATGTAGTATCGGCGAAGCGCGGCGCTAGAAGCTGTATCTGACCGATGCTGTCGCGCTCGTTTCATCCTCGTCGACGACCTCGATGCCGTTTCGCGCGACTTCCGCACGGCGGGCATTGAGGCCCAGATTGGTCGATAGCCCTCTCGCAATGTCATAGGACAGTCCAAAGGCAGCCGCCACTTCTTCGCTGCCGTCCAGTTCGCCATAATGGCCCTCTGCCGAAAAAGAGAGCGACCCGACCTTGTGCTGGCCGCCGCCGGAGATGTACCAGCGGTCGAGGTCAAGCCCGGCACCTTGCAGCCGTTCATAGCCGCCGCCCAGATCGAACAGGCTGCTCCCATAGACAAGTTCGCCGACCAGGCCCACAGCCTTGCTGTCCAGCACCGCGAGGCCGTCTGCCGTTGTGTACCGCGATTTGGCAAAGCGGGTGGAAAAGCGGTAGTCCTTTGTCCCTATGGGACGCTGATATTCCGCGCCAATGTCAAAGTCGCCATTTTCATCGACCACGCCGCTCACGATCACCGGGCCAAAACGCCCCTGGTAGCCGCCGCCCCAGCGATCAAGCTGGCCGTAAAAATTGTCGAAAGCCAGCACGCCATTGCCAACCCCCCGGCGGCGGCGTGTGCTTTCGCGCACCATTCCGGAAACATTACCGCCAGCAAATGTTCCCCAGCTGGTGCGGATAAACCCGGCCACATTGTCGCTATACTCGTTCGCATTTTCGGCATACTGCCCGAAATAGGCTACCCCGACATTCCAGCGATTGCCGAGCTGAGTCGATGCGGTAACCTCGAAATTTCCAATGAAGCTGACATCGGCATCGCCGAAATGCACGCCGTCTTCGATCTCCAGCGATACCGGAGCGTCGAGTATGCCATTCACCTCGACGGTTACATCTGCAACCTCGAATGCCAGAGGCTCCTCTAGCGACGATAATGTATCGTAATTTACGCTCTGTGCATGCAGCTTGGCCGGAAAGCAAAGGCATGCCGGAACAAGCGCGAGTGAAAGATATTTCGTGGAGAAATCAGCCATGTTCAAAATCTCGGCCTGAAGAAATGTCTGTGAGCGTGCCGGGCGATCGCAATGCCGGCCATCATTGCCGCCTTGTGGTCGGCCATCCAGTGGACACCGCCGTAGATCCGGCTCATGCCGTTTTCCTCTGCTGCCTGGCTCAGGCTCGTCCAATGACGCACTTTCCCGCGCAGCTGCGGCCAAAGGACCTGGTCAGGCGATTCATGGCTGAAGTTCACCCGGTCGCTGCCGTAAATCAGCGCGGTCATCTCGGCCCCGGCTGCGCCAAAGGTCGAATGACCTGACGTGTAGGCGGGAAACTCAGGTGTCGGGATATAGCTGCGCCAGCCTTTTTGCCTCACAATGCGCGGATCAGCATTGCGGAATTTTTCGGCGCGGTGGCGAATGGCGGTTTCAGGCCGGATTATGTCATGCGTATATTTTGCATCCCAGGCGTTTATCGAGGCGTCGGCCTGCGTCATGCAGACCAGGGCCATTGCCCGTGCCCATTCGATGAAGCTCAACTGCCTGTGCTGCAGAACCTGTATCGCGATATAGACGAAATGCCCTGGTGGTGTGATGCCCCAGGGGCCGTCTTCCCAGAAAAGGGCAATCTCCGACTGATCCGACGTGCGAATCCGGCTGTCGGCCCCGCCCATCCGTCGCACCTGATCAAATTCGGCGGCAAATTCGGGGCTGTGCGGATCGTGGAATGGCGCAACGCGAAAGCGGCCTGTATCGCCCATCGTCCAGGGCTTGATGCGGCCATGACCGGGGAAAAGCGGTCTTGCAAAGCTGTCGAAAGCGGGCCCGGGCCTGGCACTGTAGAAAGGCCCCGTCGGTGTCCATTTGAGCGCATCATTTCGGCGTTCGTACCGGTCAAGATAGTAGTTGACCTTGTTGGGCTCCGAACCGTCACGGGTGCGCATCTTAACGACATGCAGGCCGACCTTGCGGCCCCATTCGACACCTAGCCGTTTTGCCTCGCCATTTGGAAACATCGACTTGTAGCGCGACCGCTCGCCGACGAATGGTTGCTGGAAATTCTCCGATGCTGCCGTTGCGAAAGCGACGCCATAGGCGACTTCCGGGTCTGCACCTATCGGTGCCGGCCCGATTCCATAAGGCTCATCATAGCTGCCAGTAATGGCATTCGCCGCAAGGAAGCCGGCAACCGCGGGTGCCGCCAGATTGTAGGCGGCGCGCGGCGGGGGAACCCGCTGGTCACGGATTTGCTGCAGCACGACATCCATCCACCAGGCTACATTGTTGCGATTCTGCGGATGCAGAATCGGGGTCAGATAAGACGATCTACCGCCGTATGGCGAAGTGCACCCGCCAAGCGCCGGCAACACCGCGCCAGCGCCCATTGCGCCGAGGAGATGACGTCTTGAGAGTTCCAATTTTGCCCCCTTGTCATGAATTCCGGAACAACCGAAAGCCATCGCAAGGGCTAGCAAAAGTGGGTAAAAACTAGCTTAACTTTGACAAGGCAGAGTTCAGGGTTGGTATCTGGACGTATGAGACGAAACTAACCTCTTGATCTCGCCTGGCGGTAGCTGCCAAGCAACCTGACAAAATTGCAGTGGAATTCCAGCTCGGCAAGCGCGCGGTCGACGGCCGGGTCGCCCGGCGCGCCCTCGATATCGGCGTAGAATTCGGTCGCTGAAAAGCTCCCGCCATGCTGGTAGCTTTCCAGCTTCGTCATATTAACACCATTGGTCGCAAAGCCGCCCATAGCCTTGTAGAGCGCAGCCGGGATATTTTTCACCTGAAAGACAAAAGTAGTCATCAATGGGCCATCGAGCGCTTCGATTTTCGCAGCTTCTCGAGCGAGCACGACAAAACGCGTGGTATTGTGCCCTGCGTCCTGGATATCGTCGCTGACTTTCTCCAGTCCATAAAGCTTCGCCGATATGGGCGCTGCAATGGCTGCGGCACCTGCATCGTCATTTCCTGCCACATAGGCTGCTGCTGCTGCGGTGTCGGCATAGGCAACCGGGATGATACCTCGTTCGCGCAAATAATGGCGGCATTGGCCCAGTGCTTGCGGATGGCTCATGGCGCTGGTCAGCTTGGCCCCTGCATCCTTTGCCATCAGGCAATGGCGAATGGGCATGAAATGCTCGGCAATGATCGATAGCCCGCTTTCGGGCAGCAGAAAATGTATGTCGGCCACGCGGCCATGCAGGCTGTTTTCGATCGGGATGATGGCGCGGTCTGCGCGGCTATCTTTTACAGCGTCGATGGCATCCTCGAAGGAGAAGCAGGGAAGCGGCAGGCAACCCTCCTCATATTCGAGCGCCGCCAGATGCGAATTGGCACCGGGCGCGCCCTGGAATGCAACAGCAAGGGCAGGGGTTTCCGCTGCCGCCGCGGCCATATCTTTTGCCTGCTTGAGGGCGATGTCGGGAAAGCTGTCCATATTGGCGATGCGCGATAGGGTAGTGCCACCGCGTCGGCAAGCCCCATCGGCAATGAAACGAACTGCAAGCGGCACGACCATATACGCACTTGCGCGGCTTCGCCTGCGGCCCTAGAGGAGCAGAAGATTCAACGAGACGGGCGGGAGCTTTGGACTTTCGCCGCAAGACAGGGCCGATTTTCACAATGAGCGACAGTAATACAATTGCAGGCTGGGTGTTGGGCGCGGGCATCGTCGCGCTGGGTTCGGGCATTCTGTTCGGCCAGATATTCCATGCCAAAGAGCCGGAGCAAGAGGGATATGCCATCGCTGCTGCCGAAGGTGGAGGTGGAGGCGAAGAGGAAGCCATCCCGCTTGCGACGCTGCTCGCCTCGGCAGATGCAGCGAAGGGTGAGACAGCTTTCGCAAAATGCACCGCATGCCACACGATCGCCGCTGGTGGTGCCGACGGTGTTGGTCCGAATATCCACGCCATTATGGGCAAGGCCAAGGCGGCGGGCGGCTTTGCCTATTCAAGCGCGCTGAAAGATATGGGCGGCAACTGGACCTGGGAAAATATGGATGCCTGGCTGGCAAGTCCGAAAAGATACGCGCCCGGCAACAAGATGAGCTTTCCCGGGATAAGCGATGCGCAGGAAAGAGCAAATTTGCTTGCCTATATGAACAGCCAGGGTTCAAGCCTGCCGCTTCCCGCTGCTCCAGCTGCGGATGCAGCCGCTGAGGGTGAGGCTGCTGGTGATGCCGCTACCGAAGGGCAGCCGTCGCTCGATGCCGAGCAGGTCGCTGCCGATCAAGCGATCGATGCGCAAGCCGAGGCTACTGAATAGCCATTATCGATCCGGGTCAGGAAATAGCGGCTCTGGCTTAGCTGCAGTCCAGTTCATAGAATCGCTGAACAATTTTCCAGGCTTCGTCTGCATCATCCACCATCTGGAACAGCTCCAGATCGCGCGGACTGATCGTGCCCTCTAGCGCCAGTTCCTCAAAATTCACCACACGGTTCCAGAATTGCTTGCCGAATAGCAGGATGGGCACCGGTTCCATCTTGCCGGTTTGAATCAGCGTCAACAGCTCGAAAAACTCGTCGAAGGTACCAAAGCCGCCAGGGAAAACCGCAACCGCCCTGGCGCGCATCAGGAAATGCATCTTTCTGAGCGCAAAATAGTGAAACTGAAAGCTCAGGCTGGGCGTCACAAATTCGTTGGGGGCCTGCTCATGCGGCAGCACGATATTCAGGCCGATCGAATCCTTGCCGGCATCCTGCGCGCCGCGGTTGGCGGCTTCCATGATCGAAGGGCCGCCACCTGATGTCACCACGAAATGCCGCTGCCCTTCATCGCTGGCAATACCGCAATCACTGGCCAGACGCGCAAGCTTGCGCGCCTCGTCATAGTAGCGAGACTTGTCCTTCAGCCGCTGTGCTATGATCTTTTCGCGATCGGTTTTGGCGGCGGCAATTTTCTCATCCGCCTTGGCTGGCTCGGGTATACGGGCCGAACCATAGATCACCAATGTCGAAGCGATACCGGCCTCGTTGAGGAGCATTTCCGGCTTGAGCAGTTCCAGCTGAAACCGCACCGGCCGAAGCTCGTCGCGCAGCAGGAATTCGGTATCCTGAAATGCCAGCCGGTAGGCCGGATCCTGCGTCTGCGGCGTTTCGTGCGGTGCCGCCTCGGCAAAACGGGCCTCCTGTTTTGCTTCGTAAAAGCGGCGATCCTTGATGTCTTTTTTTGTCATGCGGCCTGTTTAGCGGGATATGCGCATATGGCCATGCCTTATCGGCAAAAAGCATTTCCATTCATACGCGACGGTTTCATATCGAAGTGAAAATGATCCGCATGCTGGCGATCATAACGGGGACCAAGCACGGTGCCGAAACGTCCGCAGGCCTCTTCCTGAATATGGCGAAGGAAACGCTGTTCGGATTTCTTGCCATTCCATCCGCCGAGAAGGGTAATGCGCCGCCCATCTTCGAGCACAAAGCCGAAGATGTCGATGGCGTTTGCGAAGGCATGCTGGGAGAGGTTGCCGCTACCGCTGATCCGCCGGCAGCTATATGTGCCGGACGTCTCGATTTTTGCCAGCCGGCTACCGAAATATTTGCGTGCCGCTGGCCGGACGATGTCGCGCGTCCAGCCCGTAAAACCCGATGCCAATTGGCAAGTCATTGGCCCAAGATTGGTTGTCGGCGTTCCAAAATCGAGTAGCTGCACTGCATCATGGGCGCGGCATCCGCCGCCATAATCGCGGTTCGCCAGCAACCGGAAATTTACATTGGCCGACTTCAAATCGGCAATACATTGGCGGGCATTTTGAGAGACAAAGCTGCTCTGCTTGTTGCTTTGGGCCGGAGCTTCGGTCTTTCCCGGAATGCAGGCGGCGAGCAGCAAAGTGGACGTTAAGAGAGCTGCGGCGGGAATAGCGGCGTTCATGGCAGCGAGAATGCCCTTACCATTGTTAATATTGGCTAAATGCGAGAGGTTCCTGTCCCGCGACAAGAACCGATGGCCGCACTGTCTTGGCCGAATATGCTGCGCTGCATATATTTTTGCTTGTGCGGAATGGTCGCGACGCTTAATGCGGCTCCGGGCCACGCGGTCCCAACGCCGCGCGTGCTCTCTGCAAGGAGAAGCGAAACATGACCGAAGTAAATGCGCAGACGCCGGAGTTGCGCCCGGATTCCGTTCCCGAACCCTCGCTCAAACCCGAATGCCCGAATTTTTCTTCGGGTCCGACCGCCAAATTCCCCGGCTGGTCGCTGGACAAGATTGGCACATCCGCCATGGGCCGCTCGCACCGCTCGAAGGCGGGTAAGGGGCGGCTGAAATATGCGATCGATTTGAGCCGCGAAATTCTGGGTATTCCCGATGATTATTTAATCGGCATCGTTCCCGCATCGGATACCGGCGCGGTCGAGATGGCGATGTGGAACATGCTGGGCGCAAGGCCTGCCACCGTTGCCGCGTGGGAGAGCTTCGGCAATGTGTGGATCCAGGACGCAGTGAAGCAGCTAAAACTGCCGGGTCTGACCGTGCTCGATGCGGATTATGGCGAGATACCAGACCTGTCGCAGATCGACCCGGGCGATGATATCGTCTTCACCTATAACGGCACGACGTCTGGCGCGAAGATTCCCGATACAGACTGGATTTCGGCAGAGCGCGAGGGTGTAACGATCAACGATGCAACCAGCGCGATTTTCGCGCAGCCCATGGACTGGTCGAAGCTCGATGCCACAACCTATAGCTGGCAGAAAGTGATGGGCTCGGAAGCCGGTCACGGCATGCTGATCCTCAGCCCGCGCGCGATCGAGCGGATCGAGAGTTACGATCCCGAATGGCCGCTTCCCAAAATTTTCCGCATCAAGAAGGGCGAAAAACTCAATCGCGCTATCTTCGAGGGCGCGACCATCAATACGCCATCGCTGCTCGCGACCGAAGACTATATCGCTGCGCTCGAATGGGCGAAGTCGATAGGTGGGCTGGCCGAGCTGCATGCCCGTGCAGACCGCAATGCGAAGATCGTCCATGACTGGATCGAGGCAACGCCTTGGCTGCGGAACATGGTATCCGATCCGGCCAAGCGGACCAATACCGGCATTTGTATGGTTTTCCAGGGCGATTGGTATGAAAGCCTGAACGCAGAATCTCAGGCCGCCGTGCCTAAGCAGATCGCAGCGATGCTGGAAGAACGCGGCGTGGGCTATGATTTTAACGGTTATCGTGATGCTCCGCCGAGCTTGCGGATCTGGTGCGGCTCGACCGTCGAGGAAGAAGATCTGAAGCGCCTGCTGCCCTGGATCGAATGGGCCTATGCGCAGGTGAAGGCAGCCTAACCAACAACCGTTCGTCCTGAGCCTGTCGAAGGACGTTCTTCACCCGCTCATACTTCGACAAGCTCAGCACGAGCGGGTTTTTCCAAATTGTTCTGGAACATAATCATGACCAAACCGAAAGTACTTATTTCTGACAAGATGGACCCCAATGCCGCGCGCATATTCAAGGAGCGTGGCTGCGATGTCGATGAAATCACCGGCCAGACCCCCGAAGAACTCAAAAAGATCATCGGCGGCTATGACGGGCTGGCGATCCGGTCTTCGACCAAGGTAACGCCGGAGATTCTGGAAGCGGCCACAAATCTGAAAGTCATTGGCCGTGCCGGCATCGGTGTCGACAATGTCGACATTCCGGCGGCATCGGCGAAAGGCGTGGTCGTCATGAATACGCCATTTGGCAACTCAATCACGACGGCGGAACATGCCATTGCCATGTTGCTCGCCCTCGCGCGCCAGATTCCCAACGCGAATATGCGCACGCAAGCTGGCGAATGGCCCAAAAAGGACTTTATGGGCGTCGAGGTCACCAACAAGACGCTGGGCCTGATCGGCGCGGGCAACATCGGCAGCATCGTTGCGAGCCGCGCGCTCGGTCTCAAGATGAAGGTGATTGCCTACGATCCCTTCCTGACGCCGGAGAGGGCGATCGAGATCGGTGTCGAAAAGGCAGATCTCGATACAGTACTGGCGAAGGCGGATTTTCTGACTCTGCATACGCCGCTGACCGACGAAACCCGGAATATTCTGTCGAAAGAGAATCTTGCAAAAACCAAACCGGGTGTGCGTATCGTCAATTGCGCACGCGGCGGATTGATCGACGAGGCTGCGCTCAAGGAGGCGCTGGAAAAAGGACATGTGGCGGGAGCCGCGCTCGACGTGTTTGCCGAAGAACCGGCAAAGGAAAGCCCGCTTTTCGGCGCACCGAACTTCATCTGTACGCCGCATCTGGGTGCGTCCACCAGCGAAGCTCAGGTTAATGTCGCCTTGCAGGTTGCCGAACAGATGTCCGACTATCTGGTCAATGGCGGCGTCACCAATGCGCTCAATATGCCGAGCCTGAGCGCAGAGGAAGCGCCCAAGCTGAAGCCCTATATGGCGCTGGCGGAGAAGCTTGGCAGCCTGGTGGGGCAGCTTGCGCATGACAATCTGGCCGATATTGCGATCGAGGTCGAAGGCGCGGCTGCGCAGCTGAATATCAAGCCCATAACTGGCGCGGTTCTGGCGGGATTGATGCGTCGCTATTCCGACACGGTGAATATGGTCAATGCGCCCCATCTGGCAAAAGAACGCGGGCTCGATGTGCGCGAGGTGCGGCACGACAGGGAAGGCGCGTTCCAGACCTTGCTGCGTGTTTCGGTCGGTACCGAAGAGGGTGTGAAGTCGGTCGCCGGGACGCTGTTCGGTAATAATGCCCCGCGGCTGGTCGAAATTTTCGGGATCGGCATGGAGGCCGAACTGGAAGGCGACATGCTCTATATCGTCAACGAAGATGCGCCCGGCTTTATCGGCCGGGTGGGCTCGACCCTGGGCGAAGCGGGCCTCAATATCGGCACATTTCACCTCGGCCGCATGGAGGCTGGCGGCGAGGCCGTTCTCCTGCTGAGCATGGACTCGCCTATCGAGGAACCCGTGCTCTGGAATGTTTGTCAGCTCGATGGCGTGAAGACAGTGAAAGCGCTCAAATTTTGATGCCGGCTTTCACATTGGCCGCAATCGGCTAAGGAAGCTCTCGATGACAACGGATTCGCCAAATCTGCTGCCCGAGGGCTTTCGCGACCGCCTGCCGCCGCACGCCGGACGGCAGGCGGCCACCTGCGCGGAAATGATGGCCGTGCTCTCTTCCTATGGTTATGAGCATGTCGCGCCGCCGATGGTGGAGTTCGAGGACAGCCTGAAGCGCCGGATGGGCGATGGCGGGCGCAGCGGTCTCTTGAGGGCGACAGACCCGGTCTCGGGCCGCACCTTGGCCCTCAGGAGCGACATTACCGTGCAGATCGGCCGGCTGGCGACGAGCCGGCTTGCGGATGTGCCGCGGCCGCTTCGGCTTTCCTATTGCGGTCCGATATTGCGCCTCCGCGCCAATCAGCTGCGCCCGGAAAGGGAACTTTCCCAACTGGGGGCGGAGCTGATCGGAAGCGACAATGTCGCGGCGGTTTCCGAAATAGTTGCGGTCGCCGTCGAAGCGCTGGAGGCAGCGGGCGTCGAAGACATCACGGTTGATTTTACGCTGCCCGATCTGGTCGAAAAGCTGGCCGAAGAAGCCCTGCCTTTGGATGCGTCGAAAGTAGACCAGGTCCGCAGCGAGCTGGACATGAAAGATGCTGGCGCGCTGACGGCGATGGTCGCAGAAGGCTATCTGCCACTATTGGAGGCGATGGGCCCCTTCGAAACAGCCGCTCGCAAGCTGCGCGCATTCGATGTTGGCGGCGCGCTCAAATCGCGGCTCGCAGCCCTGGACGAAATCGCGGCGCGGATTGAGGGCAAGGCTGCAATCACGCTCGACCCGACCGAACGCCATGGCTTCGAGTATCAAAGCTGGCTCGGCTTCACCCTGTTCGCAAAAGGCTATTCGGCCGCGCTGGGACGCGGCGGAAGTTACAAGATCGGAGGCGAGCAAGGCAGGGAAGAAGCGGCTACAGGGTTTTCGCTTTATCCCGATCCGCTGATAGAAAGCGCAGTATCGGGCGGCCAGAAAGAAACAAAAAAACTGTTCCTTCCGGCGGGGACATTGCCCGCAAAAGCCGCGCAAATGCGGAAGGAAGGTTGGGTTGCAATTTCAGCCATCGGCAATGGGGAAGATGCACAAGCGCTTGGCTGCACGCATATCCTTCAGGACGGCAAAGCCGTCCCGCTGACATAGGGGAAGAATATTGGCGAATGTTACGGTAATCGGTGCGCAATGGGGGGACGAAGGCAAGGGCAAGATTGTCGACTGGCTTGCAAGCCGCGCCGATGTCGTTGCGCGCTTCCAGGGCGGCCATAATGCCGGGCATACGCTTGTCGTCGGCGAGAATGTCTACAAGCTCTCCCTGCTGCCGTCGGGGATCGTTCGCGGAACGCTGTCGGTTGTGGGCAATGGCGTTGTCTTCGACCCCTGGCATTTTCGTGACGAAGTTGAAAAGCTGAAGGTGCAGGGCGTCGAGATTACGCCCGAAAATCTGCAGGTTGCTGAAAATGCGCCGCTGATCTTGCCCTTTCATCGTGATCTTGACGGCCTGCGCGAAACAGCGGCGGGAAAGGGAAAGATTGGAACGACGGGACGCGGCATCGGGCCCGCCTATGAGGACAAGGTCGGGCGGCGCGCAATCCGCATTTGCGACCTTTCACATCTCGACGATCTGGGGCCGCAGCTTGATCGTATCTGCGCGCATCATGACGCCCTGCGCAAGGGCTTCGATCAGCCGCCGGTCGACCGGCAGGCACTGCTCGATGCGCTCTGGGATATCGCAGCCTTCATCTTGCCATTCGCAAAGCCGGTATGGCGCACTCTGAATGATGCGCGGCGGAGCGGAAAAAAAATCCTGTTCGAGGGCGCGCAAGGCGTGCTGCTCGACATAGATCATGGCACCTATCCCTTCGTGACCAGTTCCAACGTCGTCGCCGGCCAGACCGGGAGCGGGACGGGCATAGGACCGCAAGCAGCGGGGTTCGTGCTAGGCATCGTCAAAGCCTATACCACACGGGTGGGGGCCGGGCCCTTTCCAACCGAACAGGAAAATGACATCGGGCAGCGGCTGGGCGAGCGCGGCCATGAATTCGGCACGGTCACTGGCCGTCAGCGCCGCTGCGGCTGGTTCGATGCGGTGCTGGTTCGGCAAAGCTGCGCAGTATCCGGGGTATCCGGCATTGCGCTTACGAAGATCGATGTGCTCGACGGGTTTGAAACGGTGAAAATCTGTACAGGCTACAAGCTTGGCGGGCGCGACTATGATTATCTGCCGCCGCATTCTGCAGACCAGGCGAAGGTCGAGCCGGTCTATGAAGAAATGGAAGGGTGGCAGGATAGCACGGCAGGTGCGCGCAGCTGGGCCGATTTGCCGGCGCAGGCGATCAAATATATAAGGCGGGTCGAGGAGTTGATCGACTGTCCGGTTGCGCTGGTGAGCACGTCGCCGCAGCGCGAGGATACTATTTTGGTTAGGGATCCCTTTGTCGACTAGGGTCAGGACCCATTAAGCACATGGCCGTGGCTTGAATCAATTTGGGCCATGACCAGGAAAGAGCGAGGAGAATAGTGGTGCTATTGGACGAGCGAGAGACGAAGTCATGGGCCAAATTGGTCAAGTCGTGCCGATGGCCCGATGCGGGCGAACTGCTGCGTCGAAACGCCTCGACGGGGAATGGCCCCGCCATCGGCGCTTCTCCTGCCAATTTCATCCCGCATCGAGGCCACCACGTCTCATGCGATTAATGGGTCCTGACCCTGGAATCTTTCTTGGTCTTTGCTGCTTGCTTCTGGTTGTTTCGGCCTGCTCGCAGCAGAAGGTGGAAACGGCAGAAGCGCCATCTAGGGATCAGGTCGCTTCAAAGTCGGCTGACAGAGAGGTTTCGGCGGATTCGGCCAAAAATGACGAGCCGTTACCGCTTCCCGTGGTGGCCGATGGTGTGACTGCCGACCGCATTCTGGTCGACAAGTCGGACCGGCTGCTCATTCTGTATGATGGCGAAGAGGAAATCGCGCGCTATGCCGGCATCCGCTTCGGTGATGCGCCGGAAGGGCACAAGCGGTTCGAAGGCGACGAAAAAACGCCCGAGGGCGATTATGTCATCGACGGGCGCAATCCCGGCAGCCGTTTTCATCTCAGCCTGCGTATTTCCTACCCCAACCGGGCCGATCGCATGTATGCCGAGGCGCATGGCAAATCGCCCGGAGGAGACATCTTTATCCACGGGCAGCCCAACGGATATTCCGGCCCGGCGATTGGGCGCGACTGGACAGACGGCTGCATTGCGGTGAGCAACGAAGAGATTCAGCAGATCTGGAAGCTGGTGCCCGATGGCACCAGGATCACCATCCGGCCATAGGTAATCATTGGTCATCAGCTTGGGCGCCGCCACATCGCTTCAAGTGGCGGGCCACCTTCGCCGCAAGGAAATATCTCCATCCGTTCAAATCCGTGCATCGCGTAATAGCTGTGATTAACGGGATTTGAGTTTTCGAGATAGCAAGGCAGCTTCTCGCGGTCGCAGGCTTCCAATACAGGAGCGAGCAGGGCTTTTCCCAATCCGCTGCCGCGCGCAGATTGACGCGTTCCGATAGTAAAGAGATAGAGATGCGGTGTTTTCGGATGGTGGCTGTCCATAATGCCGCCGGCCTTGATCGCGCGCTTGACCGCTCCCTTTGTCCCATGACGGAACTGACCCAGTGCAAATCGAAGCATCCCGGGGAGACTCAAATTCGCATTCACCCCCTCGGAGCAATCCAGCCACATTGTTGCTCCGTCGTCGCCAGCCAAATGGCAAAAGCCCCGCCTTGTATAAATGTCGCGCGACAATACGCGAAATGCGGACTGGATGGCCCGAGGTGACCCAAACAGCCAGCGGTTCACCGGATCGTTGCTAAAAGCATCGGCGGTTATGTCTGCAACTAGTCTCCAATCGTTGGAGCCGGCTCTCCTTATTCCGCTGGCGAGTTCTATTTTCACCTTCGAAGGACCTGCCTAAACATCGTCGGCGCTGATCATTTCCTCGCGGTCGATCTCGCCTGTCATGCTGGCTACTGCCGTCGTTACTGCAGCATCTCCGGTAACATTGGTGGCGGTGCGCATCATATCCATAATCCGGTCGACGCCGGCAACGAAAGCGATTGTTTCCAGCGGAACGCCGACCGCTCCGAAGACGAGCGTCATCATGACAAGCCCTGCGCCGGGTATGCCAGCGGCACCGACCGAGCCGAGCGTCGCCAGGATCGAAATCAGAAAATAGTCACCCATCGTCAGGTCAACACCGAAAATCTGCGCGCCGAACAATGTGGCAAGACCCAGATACATGGCCGTCCCGTCCATATTCACCGTCGCGCCAAGCGATACAACGAAGCTGGAGGTCGGGCGGCTGACGCCCAGATTGCGCTGCGTGCAGCGCAGCGTAACCGGCAAGGTGGCGTTGCTGGACGCGGTCGAATAGGCGACAACCTGTGCATCGACGATGCCGCGAAAGAAATCGACCACCGGAAGCTTTGCCAGCCCCTTGATCACGAGGCTGTACATGACAAGTATGATCAGCAGGCATCCGCCATAATTGAGCGCCACCAGTTTGCCGAGCGCCACCAGCGAGGGAAGGCCCAGTGTGCCGACCACCCAGGCAATAAGCGCAAATACACCAAAGGGGGTCAGTTCCATGACGAGGATCGTCACCTTTTGCATGACGATCGCGCCTGAATCGAAAATCCGTGCCAGCGGCTTGCCTTCCTCGCGCGCCATGACGATCCCGATGCCGATGAGCAACGCAAAGACGATTAACGGTAATACCTGGGCATCGGCCATCACCTGTACCGGGCTTTCGGGAACGATTGACAGGATCATGTCAATCGCGCTTGTTTCCTTGGGTTCGGGCGCTTCGCCGCGTTCGATGCCGCTGGTATCGAGGCCGGCTCCCGGCTGAAAGAGGGAGCCAAGCCCAAGGCCAAGCCAGACAGCGATCTGACCGGTCACAACGAAAAGAAGCAGCGCCCGCCAGCCCACACTGCCGAGTTTTTTGAGATCGCCGATTGCGGCCACGCCGCTGACGATCGAGAGAAAAATCAGCGGCACGACCAGCATCTTGATGGCGCTGATAAAGAAATCACCTATCCACTTTATTGCTGTGGCATCTTCCTTCAGAAACACCCCGGCCAAAATGCCCAGAAGCAAAGCCGCTATGACCCGCTGCCACAGCGGTATCCTGAACCAGAATGCTAACATGGTGCGACATCTCCCCGACGGTTTTCGCGCACGCTAGACGAGGGCAATGGGAGCGGCAAGAAGCGATGCATCGTTTCTGCTCCAAATATGGTTGCAAATGCAACCATATCGTCTTGTATCGGCTCGCCAAAAAGCGCATAAGCGCGGCAACAGATTCCCGGGCTGAACGGAGATACCCATGGCATCGTCAACGGCTGGCCAAGCTGCCGGAAAGAAAGCAAGCATTCCAGCCTCGTTCGAGAAAATAGTGCGTCAGTCGCTGCTGGCGGGCGCGCTACCGGGGGAAAATGAGCGGTTTGGTGAGGCGCAATGCAAAGCGGCAGCGGCATTTATCCTGTCGGCCACCATACAACGAAACCCGGCTGAGGCCAATATTTTTGCAGACAGCTTCTCAGACAAGGATGGCAGGCTCGCAACGCGGATCGCCATTATCAATGCCGACATGCCATTTCTGGTCGACTCCGCTTCTGCCTTGCTTGCTGAGAGCGGTATCGATGTCGAGCGGCTGATTCATCCGATTTTGTCGGTGACGCGAGATCGGTCCGGCGTGATCGAGAAAATCGAAACGCTGGACAGTAACTCAGATCACCGCGAGTCCTTCATCTATTTCGAAACCGGCAGGATGAGCGCAAAAGAACGCCGCGAGCTTGAAAAGGGTCTTGCCGCCGTGATGGCAGATGTGCGCGCCGCGGTTGAGGATTGGAGCAGTCTCCGCAGCAAATTGGCGGCCAATGCCGAACTCGTCGAGAATAAGGAGTCGGCAGATTTCCTGCGCTGGTTTGGCGACAATAATTTCACCTTGCTGGCGCATGAGCAGCTTGCGCGGTCGGGCAGCCGCAGTGAGTTGCTTGGCCTTTCACGTGTACACAAGGACGGTTTGTTGTCTGCCGCCAGCATCGGGCTGGCCTTTGACTATTTCGACAAGCAATCCGATAAACCGCTGATTCTGAAAGCCAATCAGGTTTCGACAGTGCATCGCAATGTGTTGTTGGATTTGCTGCTCGTGCCTGTCAAAAATGGCGGCGAGGTGGAAGAAATTTCGGTGATAGCCGGTCTTTGGACGAGCGCAGCCTTGGCCACGCCGGTGACTGAAATGCCCGTCCTTCGCGGGGCGCTGCAACGGATGCTCGACCGTTTTGGTTTTAGCGCCAACGGTCATGCGGGCAAGGCGATCAGCCATGCTCTCACCTCGCTCCCGCATGATCTCCTCGTGACGTTCAGCCGGGAAGATCTGGAGCGAATCACGCTTACCAACATGTCGCTGACCGATCGTCCCCGACCGAAGCTGATCACGGTAAGGTCGCCGCTCGGACGGCATATTTTTGCGTTCGTCTGGGTTCCGAGGGACAATCTTTCGACCAATTTGCGCCGGTCGGTTCAGGGCATGGTTGCAAGCGCGGCCAAGGGCAATGTGATCGGCTGGACCATCAGCCTGGAGGATGGCGGGCTGGCATTGATTCGCTTCACGCTGGATCTGCCCGATCGCACCATAAAGGTCGATGAAGCGCAGCTTGACAAAAACCTCAACCGGATGGTTCGCGGCTGGGAACCGGAAGTCGAAGGCAAGCTTTCCGAGCTCACTGAGCCCAAACGTGCCGCGGCCATTCTCCAGCGATATGCGCACGCCTTGCCGGCCGGCTATAAAATTCACTATTCGACCGAGGAAGCAGCGCATGACATGGTCGAACTGGTCAGGATGGAGCGCGACCATAGCCGTATTACAAGGCTTTATCAGGACGATCTGTCCGAAGGCCGGGAATTGGGTCTGAAAATCTATAGTGCTGACGGAGCGATGCCGCTCAGCGACGCCGTACCTGTACTCGAAAATTTCGGGTTCGAAGTGATCGAGGAAATTCCTACCCGGCTGGCCGGCGGCGAAATGGGCTATATTCACGACTTCAAGCTGTGCTTGCGCGAAGAGAGCGACGTCGACGCTGCCATGGAACGCGCGGAAATTCTAGAGGCAGCGCTTTCCCAAGTCCTGGATGGCAATGCTGAAAATGATGCTTTCAATCAGCTTACCATCACTGCCTCGATAGAGCCGAGAGCAGTCATCTGGCTGCGCGCCTGGTTTCGATATCTGCGCCAGACAGGGATGAGCTATGGGATGCAGAGCGTTGTCGATGCCTTGTCGAACAATCCCAAAGTTACCCGTTTGATCGTCCAGTATTTCGCAAGCTTGCATGATCCGGAATTCGGCGCAAACCGCGATGAGCAGTCGAGCAGTCTGCACGCTAGCATCACCGCCGCGCTCGTCGATGTGAGGGCGATCGACGAAGACCGTATCCTGCGCTTCTTGCGCGCGATGGTTTCTGCGACGCTGCGCACCAACGCTTTTGCCGAAAGCGGGAGGGAAGCCCTGGCGTTCAAGCTCGAAAGCGAAAAAATTCCGGGGCTGCCGAAACCGCTTCCATGGCGCGAAATCTGGGTCTATTCACCCCGCGTCGAGGGTATTCACCTGCGCGCAGGTCCGGTCGCGAGAGGGGGCCTTCGCTGGTCCGACCGGCGTGACGATTTCCGCACCGAAGTGCTTGGATTGATGAAGGCGCAGCGGGTCAAGAATGCCGTTATCGTTCCGAGCGGAGCAAAAGGGGGCTTTTACCCCAAACGGCTTCCCGATCCGCGGGAAAACCGCGATGCATGGTTTGAAGAAGGCACCGAAAGCTACCGGATTTTCATCCGGACGCTGCTTTCGGTTACCGATAATATCGTCAAGGGCAAGGTCAAGCATCCGACAAATATGGTCATCCGCGATGGCGAGGACCCCTATTTTGTCGTTGCCGCCGACAAGGGCACCGCCAGCTTTTCGGATATTGCCAATGAAATTGCTAAGAGCCGGGACTTCTGGCTTGGTGACGCCTTCGCCAGCGGCGGCTCGGTCGGATATGACCATAAAGCCATGGGCATCACCGCAAAGGGCGCGTGGGTATCGGTGCAGCGGCATTTCTCCGAGATGGGCATCGATGTGCAAACCGATCCCGTCACCGTTGTCGGCGTGGGCGATATGTCCGGCGATGTTTTCGGCAATGGCATGCTGCTCTCCAAATCGATCAGGCTGGTGGCGGCCTTCGATCACCGCAATATCTTCATCGATCCGGATCCCGATCCTAAAGAAAGCTGGAAAGAGCGGAAACGCCTTTTCGAATTGCCGCGGTCCAGTTGGGAGGACTACAACCCGGACCTGATTTCAAAGGGTGGCGGTGTTTTTTCCAGGCATGGCAAAAGCATCAAGATCAACAAGACTATCCGGGAGTTGCTGGGTATCGACGGCGATGAAATCGAACCTGCCGATTTGATGCGTGCGATCCTCAGAAGCTCGGCCCAGCTGGTCTGGTTTGGCGGCATCGGAACCTACATAAAGGACGACGGCGAAAGCAATTCGGAAGTGGGCGACCATGGCAATGATGCCATTCGCGTCAATGCCTCCGAGATTCAGGCAAAGGTAATTGGCGAAGGCGCAAATTTGGGCGTGACGCAGGCAGGCAGAATAGCTTTCGCGATGAATGGCGGCCGGATAAATACTGACTTTATCGACAATAGCGCTGGCGTCGATTGCTCGGACAATGAAGTGAATATCAAGATTCCGCTCAACCGTGAAATGCTCGAAGGGCGGCTGAAGGATTCTGCGCGCGTCAAACTGCTGGCAAGTATGACGGATGCTGTCGAGGATATCGTGTTGGAGGATAACCGGCTTCAGGCACTTGCGCTGTCGGTGGCGGAATCAGGGGGAGCAGATGACCTGCCTGCCTATGTTCGCCTGATCGAAATTTTCGAAGCCGCCGGGAGCCTAGATCGCGGCGTCGAAGGCATTGCCGGAAATGATGAATTGTTGCGCCGACCGCTCGATGATCACGGCATGACGCGCCCGGAACTGGCGGTTTTGCTCTCGACCGCCAAGATGATGATCCAGGACGCCATCGAGGAAGCGAGTTTCGTCAGCGATGTTGCCATGGAGAGCGAACTGCTCGATGCTTTTCCGCAGGCGCTGGTTCGGCGGCATAAGGACGCCTTGCTGCAACACCGCCTGCGCAATGAAATCGTGGCAACCAAGCTCGCCAATCGCCTGGTCAACAGGCTGGGCATGCTGCTGCCCTTTGAACTGGCAGAAGAAGAAGGCTGCAATTTGGGTAACGTTGCCTCTGCCTTTGCGGTTGCCGAGCGACTGTTCGACATGCAGCCTCTATGGGAGGCCATCGACAAGGCCAATATCTCGGAAGAAGCGCGGCTGATGCTGCTGCGCGAAACGGCAATAGAGATGCGTGCACACATGGCCGATGTCATTCGCAACGCGGTTGATGGTCGCAGCGTCAACGCGACAATCGAAACCTACGCGCCTTATATCGATGAATTAGCCGAGGGCCTGGAAGCGCTTTTGATATCCGACATACGCAATCAGACCGAGAATTTCGGCAATCGCATGACCGCGGCAGGGGCACCCAAGCGCATAGCTGCGCGGATTGTACAGCTGGCCGAACTCGACGGGGCCATTGGGCTTGCGGCATTGGCCGATTCCAAGCAGCAGGATGTGAAACAGCTGACACTGGCTTTCTCGAATCTCGGTGATGCGTTGGGCCTGAGCTGGGCGCAAGGGCTCGCCATGCAGATGGACCCAAAGGATCCTTGGGAAAGATTGCTGGTCGCAGGCTTGGCGCGCGATTTTCAGGAGATGCGGCTCAATTTCCTGCGGCGGAGAAAATCCGACGATCCGGTACAGGCCGTCGAGAAATGGCTGGCTGCAAACCGGCATCGCAGCAATGCTTTTCGTTCAATGGTCGATCGGGCCCGCCGGGGTACGACATCCAGCGCCGCGATGGTGGCACAAATTGCGGGCCAAGCTCGCAATCTGCTCTCCTGAGCTGCCAGTGCCTCGCCTTTAACCGCGCAATTAAGTTGCAATTGGCAATGATGTAAGTAATCTCCCGGATAAGGAGGCAAGCTATGGCCATCGCCGGTTCGAGCGAAGACGTTGACGTCCTGATCGTGGGAGCAGGACTGTCGGGCATCGGTGCCGCTGCACACCTGACGATGAAGCACCCGGGCAAGAGCTACCGGATATTGGAGCAACGCGCCGACATGGGGGGTACCTGGGATCTGTTCCGCTATCCCGGCATTCGGTCCGACAGCGACATGCATACGCTCGGCTATCGCTTCAAACCCTGGCTGCATGAAAAGACCATCGCCGATGGTCCGGCGATCTGGGACTATGTCCACGAAACATCTGATGAATATGGCGTAACCCCCAACATCAATTTCCGTCACCGCGTCCTGCGCGCAAGCTGGTCGAGCGAAGAGGCAAGATGGACTGTCACGGCGCGCCGCGAAGAAGACGGCAGCGAAGTGGATTTCAAATCGAAATTTCTCTTCATGTGTGCGGGCTACTATAATTACGATCAGGGCTATCGACCCGATTTTCCGGGCGAAGAGAATTTCAAGGGCAAAGTTGTCCATCCGCAGCACTGGCCCGAGGATCTGGACTATTCCGGAAAGAAGGTGGTTGTCATCGGCTCTGGCGCAACTGCCGTCACCATCGTGCCGGTGATGGCGGAGACGGCCGAAAAGGTGACGATGCTGCAGCGATCCCCGACCTGGATGATCTCGCGCCCCGCCATCGATCCTTTCAGCAAATTTGTGCGCAAGATACTGCCGGAGAAAACAGCCTATGCCCTGACCAGATGGCGCAATATCTGGATGCAGCGTATCGGCTACTGGCGGGCGCGCAACAAATCGGAAAAATTCAGCGAGATGTTGCTGAAAGAAGCGCGCGAAGCGATGCCCGACTACAAGAATTTCGATGTCGATTTCAAACCCTATTACACGCCTTGGGAACAGCGGCTGTGTCTTGTTCCCGATGCGGACATGTTCGAAGCGGTAAACAGCGGGCGAGCCGAAATCGTTACCGATCATATCGATCATTGGACCGAGACCGGCATCAAGCTCAAATCGGGAGAGGAGCTTGAGGCCGATATTATCGTGACCGCTACCGGTCTCAATCTTGTCCTGCTTGGCCAGACGGAGCTCACCGTCGATGGCGAACCGGTCAATATGGGTGAGAAGGTCAATTATAAGGGCGTCATGTTCAATGACATTCCCAATATGGCGAGCGTCTTCGGCTATGTGAATGCAAGCTGGACGCTGAAGACCGATATCGTTTGCGACTATGTCTGCCGGCTGCTTGCTGAGATGGACCGCAAGGGCGCGGCGATCGCGAACCCGCATCTGGATGACGCCGATATGCCGAGATTGCCTTTCGTCGACGACTTTTCATCAGGCTATTTTGCGCGCAGCTTTGACAAGCTGCCCAAAAATGGCGACCGGCACCCATGGCGCGTGCTCCAGAATTACGCTGCCGAGAAGAAGATATTGACGAAAGAGCCGGTTGACGACGGCGTTTTGGTCTTTTCAGGGCCGCATAAGGCCTCTGCATCGGCGAATGCGGAGGAAACCATACTCGAAGCGGCCGAATAGAGGTTCCCTCATTCGACTTCATTGTCGCGGCGGGTAATCGCCGCTGGGCGTGCGTCCTTGGCCCTCTCGGGGGCGATGAGATCTGGCTTTCGGCGCGCGAGCCAGATGATCAACCATAGGGCAATAGCCGCGATGCCCGCCATCGCCAGCATCCCGTAGCGCATGACATTTTCCAGGATGGCCTGCCTTTCCAGTTCTGGCGGCTTGGGCGCTGCGGTTTCGAAGCTCCAGTCCTCGATTTTTACCTCTTCTTCATCGAGCCAATAAAGATTCAGTGTCAAAACCGTCCAGCCGTCCCCTTCCTGCCGGGCATAAAGCACATCCACCTCATTTTCGAAGGGGTTGCCCGCCATGCCTTTGGGCGCACGGCGAATGCTGCGCGGGGGAAAGCCCTTTGGGATCTCGATCTCGCCTGCGCCAGCAGCGAATTCCTGATCGAATCTCTCCAGAGAGTCTGGAGCGATAAATTTTCGCACCCGGCCAGTGTTTCCAGCCTCCAGCGCCTCGACAAACCCGTTTACCGTCTCCTCGATATCTTCAGGTAGTTCCAGGGGTTTGGCCTCACGCTCGCTGCACGCGCTAAGCATGAGCGCTACGCAAACCAAGATAATTTGAATCCAACCTTTCAAAAACTCTCCCCCTGGGCGAGCGAAACCGCTATCAGCCGCTCATGACCGATTATTCTGAATTTATCCAGCCCGATACCGGGCAGGACGCGACAATCATCTCGCTCGTCGACAGGGAAGGCTTCGAAGACTGGCTCGCCGCACAACCGCAGACGCTTCGCAGCGCAGCGCAGGCACAGAATTTCGATGGGGCGGCGGACAGCTTTGCGATATTGCCACAGCAGGACGGCGACGGATTTTCTGTCGCCGCCGGGGTGTCCAGCACTGAAAAGCTGGGCCACTGGTGTCTGGCGCGGCTGGCTGAACAGTTGCCGCCAGGAACCTACCGGCTGCGCGAATCCAGCGCTGGTCCGGCGATTGTCGGCTGGATGCTGGGCCATTATCGTTTTGACCGTTTTGTCAGCGAGCCCGACCCCAAGGGCAGGCGGATTTTGCTGATCAATCAGCCCGGGCGCATTGCGGATGCGGCGCTGCAGGCGAGCGGCATGGCAATGGTCCGCGATCTGGTCAATTGCCCGCCCGCCGATATGGGGCCGCCGATGATGGAGGCCGAGGCTCGCCGGATCGCCAAGGCGCATGGTGGTGATGTCGACGTTGTCTCCGGGGACAAGCTGGAGCAGGGATATCCCCTGATTCACGCCGTCGGCAAGGCGGCATCGCGTGAATTTGCGCCGCGACTGATCGAGCTGAAGTGGGGTGACGAACGGCATCCGCGCATTGCGATCATCGGCAAGGGTGTGGCCTTTGACAGCGGCGGGCTGGATATCAAGAGCGCCACTGGCATGCGGCTGATGAAAAAGGATATGGGCGGCGCGGCGCATGCGCTTGCCCTCGCTGAAATGGTGATGGCGGCCAAGCTGCCGGTGCGGCTGCATATGCTGGTTCCGGCAGTTGAAAATGCGATTGCCGGCAATGCCTTCAGGCCGGGCGACATTATCAAGTCCCGCAAGGGCATCACGGTCGAAATCGATAATACCGATGCCGAAGGACGCCTGATTCTCGCCGATGCGATGACCGGCGCGCTGGAAAGCGAGCCTGAACTTGTGATCGACTTTGCGACATTGACCGGCGCGGCGCGGGTGGCGCTGGGCCCTGATCTGCCGCCGCTTTTTGCCAATGATGACGAACTGAGGGAAGGCATATTGGCGGCTGGAAGGGAGGTCGAGGATCCGCTTTGGCCGCTGCCGCTTTGGGAGCCATATGAGGACATGCTGTCGAGCGATATTGCAGACACCGCCAACAGCGGCGGACGCTTTGCCGGTGCCATTACAGCTGCGCTCTTTCTGCAAAAATTTGCCAGCGCCGATGTGCCGTGGGCGCATATCGATACATTTGCCTGGCGACCAGCGGCAAAGCCCGGTCGGCCCAAGGGCGGAGAAGCGCTTGGCCTGCGTGCCGTCTTCGGCTATCTCGCGAAAAAATTTCCGGCACGCTGAATTTTGGGCGCGCATAACGGGAAGGGGCATAGATGGGTCAGGGCGAGAAAAAGCGCGCTAGCTACGCGCTGACAGGGCATAGCCTTGTTGGCGACCCGCGCACGACCCCGATCAGGGGTGACCTGGCGGACATAAAGCTGGCGGGGAAGCTGTTCGCACCGCATTATGCCGTCCCGCTGATCCGCCGCTGTATCATGCCTGCGACAACGCTGCATGAACATCCGCATGCAACCGCCGAGGGGACAAGCCGTCTGCTTCATGGCGAAGAGTTTGCTGTGCTCGATGTCGCGGGCGACTGGGCCTGGGGCTATGGCACGCATGACGACTATCTCGGCTATGTCCGTTTTTCCGCTCTTGGAGAGATGGGAGACCCCACGCATTTGGTAACGGGGCGCGGCGCTCTGATTGTGGCCCAGCCCAAAGTTCCTTCGCCGCTGGTCCGACGGCTGCCCATGGGCGCTCGGCTCGCCTGCGGGATGGAAACGGAATGCGGGCGGTATCTCACCTGCGGCGATGGCTATGTGCCCAAGCAGCATGTCACGCCGATCGGCGACGTGTCGGTCGACCCGGTGGATATCGCGCTCGGCATGACCGGTATTCCCTATCTGTGGGGCGGACGCAGCGGGGATGCGATGGATTGCAGCGGGCTGGTGCAGCTTGCCTTTGGTCTGGCGGGGCACAGCGTGCCGCGCGATGCCGATATGCAGGAGGCTGACTTCGGAGAAGCGCTGAACGAAGGTGAGCCGTTGCAGCGCGGCGATCTTGTTTTCTTCCCGGGCCATGTCGGGATCATGGTCGATGGCGAGAATATCGTGCATGCCAATTCGCATCATATGATGGTCAATGTCGAAAGCCTGGCGGAGGTGACTTCGCGCTTCGAGGATGAGGAGAACGGACCGGTCACGGCGCGCAAGCGGGTGCGATGATAGTTTCCGCTCACCGTTCGTCCTGAGCCTGTCGAAGGACGGTTGGGCTGATTTCGTATTTCGACAAGCTCAATACGAACGGGTAACTTGGTTTTATGACCCAAACGATTTTCATTGATGGCGCAGTCGGGACGACCGGTCTCGAAATCCGCGAGCGGCTGGAGACGCGGCGTGAGTTTCGTCTGATGTTTCTGGATGAGGAAAGGCGCAAGGATAAGGCAGCACGGCGCGAGGCGCTGAATGATGCGGATTTTGCGATCCTCTGTCTGCCTGACGATGCTGCGCGCGAGGCTGCGGCGATGGTCACAAGCGCCACACGCATAATCGATGCGTCGAGCGCGCACCGCGTGGCCGAGGGCTGGACCTATGGCTTTCCGGAACTGAACTCCGCGCAGCGCGAAAAAATCGCCAGCGCACAATTTGTCAGCAATCCCGGTTGCTATCCGACGGGCTTTCTGGCTCTGGTCGCGCCTTTGGTGGCGCAGGGTTTGCTGCCGGCCGACTGGCCCTATAGCGTGCATGCCGTGAGCGGCTATTCGGGTGGCGGCAAGACGCTGATCGAACGCTTCGAAGGCGAGGGGACAGATATCGCTTTCCGCGCCTATGGCCTCGATCTTGGCCACAAACATATACCGGAAATGCAGAAACATGCCGGCTTGGCGCATCCGCCGGTGTTTGCGCCATCGGTCGTCCATGCCTATCGCGGGATGCTGGCCGAGATTCCGCTGCCGATTGGCGCAATGAAGGGTGCAGCATCTCCCGAAAAATGCTGCGCAGCATTAATGCAGCATTATTCCGGTTCGCCGTTTGTGAAAGTGCATGACGAGACGCCGGCCGAATTGCTTGTCAAGCAAGGTACGCCGCCGCGTGACGGGCTCGATCTCTATGTCAGCGCCAGCGCGGACGGAGAGCAGGCAAGGCTGATCGCGACGCTAGACAATCTCGGCAAGGGCGCAAGCGGTGCAGCAGTGCAGAATCTGAATATCATGGCCGGACTGGAAGAGACGGCGGGGCTGCGGCGATGACACGCTACAAGGCTTGACACGAACATAATGTCTGTATATACGACCTTATATGAGACAAAATATTGGACATAGATATGATGCGACCTGATCCAGATAAAGCGGGCGGCAAGGCTTTTCGCGAAATGCCGCAGGCTTTCGCCGCCCTGCCTGCATCGGCCAAGACTTCGGGTTATCTCGACGCCTATTTTACCAAGGCCGGGCTGGTCGATATTCGGCGTCTGGTCGACATGTTTCATATGTCCAGGGCGCAGCTTGCCGAAACGGCGGGATTGCCCGTCACGACTGTCACGAAAAATGACCGGATGAAATCGCCCAAGGCGCAAGGAAGGATGACAGAAATGCTCGAAATCATTGCCCGTATTCGCGACTGGGCCGGAAGCGAAGCACAGGCGATGGCCTGGTATCGTTCGCAGCCGATCCCGGCGCTGGACAGTCGCACGGCGGAATCGCTCGTCAAATCGGGCGATGCGGCGGCAGTGCGTGATTATCTCGACCATATGGCGCTGGGCGGATTTGCATGATGCGCGGCCTCGCGTAGCGCACTTTGCCCGATCTGCTGCTGTGACCTGTTGCCATGATTTTTAAGGGCCGCGCCTGGCGCGCGCATGACCCGCGCTGGTCTTTCGATCCGGTTTCAGGCAAGGGCGCAGCGATCCATGGCGGGCGTTTCAATGAAAAGGGGCAGGAGGCACTCTATCTCTCGCTGTCGCCTGTCACAGCGCTGGCCGAATGCACGCAGGGTTTTGCCAATCGCATGCTGCCGCTGACACTGGTCGAGTATGATATAGACATGGCCGATATCATCGATCTGACTGACGCAGCGATGCGCGAGGCAGAGGGCGTCCTCGAAGAAGATATGGTCAGCAGCTGGATGCGATATCAGCGCGAGGGCCGGATTGCCCCGTCGCAGAAAGTGGCCCGCAGCTTGGTCCAAAAGGGCTATGCCGGCGCTATCGTGCCCAGCTTCGTACCCGGTATCGAGAAGGGTGCGTGCAATCTCGTCCTGTGGCGCTGGGGCGACCGTCCGCTCAACAGCGTGAAGGTATTTGATCCCGATGGAAGACTACCGAAAGGGTAGATTCTCGCACAAAGGCACAAAGACTAAGAAAAACTGATCGTCATTGCGAGGAGCAGGGCGACGAATAGCCCGGCCAGTTTTGATCGCCCCAAGCGCATCTGTTAAGAGTTTGATCTGGCGGTCGCCCCGCAGGGCTTTAAGCGTTATGTTCGGCGTGGTTAGCCATCTGAGCTTTTCCAGCTGCGCAGAAATCTGCCGATGAAATAGCCGGCTGCTGCCCCGAGGCTTGGCCACAGAGGGCCAAAAAGAAAGCTCAAGGCGTCGTGGGTGTTATTCTGCATTTGCCACCAGAACACATAGCCTATCATTCCCGCCGGGACGATAAGCAGGGCGAGGCAGCCCTTCTGCTGGTCGGATATGAAATAACCCGCTGTCAGTCCGATCAATATTCCAACGGTGAGCAATAATTCGATTGTCATAGGTCAATAGGGCGGCTTGTGCAGTTCCTTGGGGCTTTCGGTGAAAATCTCGGCACCGTCTTCGGTTATGCCGATGCTATGCTCGAATTGTGCGCTGAGAGACCGGTCCCGGGTTACTGCGGTCCAGCCATCGTCAAGCACCTTGCCATGCGGCTTGCCGATATTGATCATCGGTTCGATGGTAAACATCATGCCGGGTTTGAGCTCGGGTCCGGTGCCGGGTCGCCCGACATGTACAACCTCGGGTGCATCGTGAAACAGGCGGCCCAGCCCATGCCCGCAAAATTCGCGGACCACGCCATAGCGGTGCTTTTCGGCATGGCTCTGGATCGCATGCGCGACATCGCCGAGCCGGTTGCCAGGCCTTGCCTGCTCGATACCGAGCATCAGGCAATCATAGGTTACCTCGATCAGGTTCTTCGCCTTGATCGGCACCTTGCCGACCGGATACATGCGCGATGTATCGCCATGCCAGCCATCGACGATGGGCGTCACATCGATATTGACGATATCGCCTTCCTTGAGCCGCTTCTCCGACGGAATGCCATGGCAGATCACATGATTGATACTAGTGCAGCAGCTATGCGTATAGCCGCGATAACCGAGCGTGGCGGGCACACCGCCGCCCGCCAGCATCATATCGCGGACGATATCGTCGAGCTCCTGTGTGGTGACGCCGGGCACGACATGCGCGGTTAGCTCGTCGAGGATTTCTGCCGCGAGCCGGCCCGCCTTGCGCATGCCGGCAAAGGCTTCTTCGCCATGCAGCTTGATAACGCCATCGCGCGGGGTCAGCGCTTCTGCTGGCGAAACAGAGAGATATTTGTCCATAGTGCATCATATAGGGCTTTTTTGCATACTTTGCGAGTGGGTGAATTGCGGGTAGGGCAGGACATATGAGTCAGGAAAAAATCTACACCGCTGCGCTGGTGGTAATCGGCGATGAAATCCTGTCTGGCCGCACGCAGGACAAGAATGTCAGCCAGATTGCGCTCTGGCTCAATATTCAGGGTATCCGCCTGAAGGAAGTGCGCGTGGTCGCCGACGATATGGATGCGATCAAGGAGGCGGTGAACATCCTGCGCGCACGCAATGATTATCTTTTCACCACCGGCGGCATTGGCCCGACGCATGACGATATCACGGTCGATGCCATTTCGGAGGCGCTGGGCGTCGATGTTGTCGTGCATCCCGAGGCGAGCCGCGTGCTGCATAAATATTACGAGAAACGCGGCGGCGTAACCGAAGCGCGCATGCGGATGGCACGGGTGCCGGATGGGGCGGACCTGATCGCCAACAAGATGTCGGGCGCGCCGGGCATCCGCGTCGAGAATATTTTCATCATGGCTGGCGTGCCGCACATTACCGCCGGAATGCTCGATGCGCTAACCGGGCAGCTGGAGGGCGGAAAGCCGCTCTTGTCGCATCAGGTGGGGGCCTGGGTCGCGGAAAGCGAGATTTCCGAAATGCTGCGCGAAACCGAAAAGCGCCACGAAGGAGCGCAGATCGGCAGCTATCCCTTCTTCCGGGAGGGCAGGGTCGGCGCGAATTTCGTCGTTCGCTCAACCGACGCTCACGTTATGAATGCATGTGTCAAGGCGCTCAGGGACGGGTTGGATGAGCTTGGATACCCGCCTATCGATGGCGGAATTTAGCTGTTTTGACGCGATCATTCATGCAGTAGCAAGCTTTGCGAGGGCAATAAAAGCCATATGAAAAGACTATGTTTCGGCATTGCAGCGGCGTTGCTGCTGGCATCGCAGCCCCTACTTCCTGCTTATGCAGAGACCATCGCTGCCGATACCAAAGCTGATGATGTTCCCTGGCTGTATGAAGGCAGCGACGTTCCGGTCGACAAGAGCTGGACTTTTGGCGAACTTTCCAATGGCCTGCGCTATGCAGTGAAGAAGAATGACGTGCCGGCTGGCCAGATTGCTTTTCGCGTGCGGATCGATGCCGGGTCGCTGCACGAAGAAGATGATGAGCAGGGCTTTGCACATCTCATCGAGCATCTGACTTTTCGCGGTTCGGAATATGTGCCCGATGGCGAGTCGAAGCGGATATGGCAGCGTTTCGGCGTCTCTTTTGGCAGCGACAGCAATGCGCTGACCTCACCAACACAAACCGTTTACAAGCTCGACCTGCCGAATAGCTCGCCCGAGAAGCTCGATGAATCGATGAAGATCCTCTCGGGCATGATGCGCGCGCCCAACATCACCGAATCTGCGCTCGATGCCGAGCGCAAGGTTGTACTGGCGGAAAAGCGCGAACTGAGCGGGGCTCAAGTGGAGATGGGTGACGCGCTGCGCGGGCATTTCTTCAAGGGGCAGCGCTATGCCAACCGCTCACCCATCGGGACAGAGGAGACGTTAAGAGCGGCGACCGTGGAATCCTTGCGCAACTTCCACAGGCGTTGGTACCGGCCGGAAAAGACCGTGATTGCCATTGCGGGAGACGCTGAAGCATCGGTCCTGGAAGCGCAGGTAAAGAAACATTTTGGCGGCTGGAATGTCACCGGCAAATCCACTCCGCAGCCCGATTTTGGCAAGCCGACAGGCGATGGCGACAAGGCGGCGCTGTTTGTCGAACCAACCCTGCCGCTCTCGGCAACGATAGCCTGGCTCGGTCCCTGGGAACAGGTGCAGGATACTATCGTGTATAATGAAGGTCTGATCCTCGATGCGCTGGCGCTGCAGATCATCAACCGGCGATTGCAAGCCAGCGCGCGCAGCAGCAGCAGCTTTCTCTACGCCGAGGTCGGCGCTGACGACCTGTCCCGCTCTGCCGAGATTACAACGCTGACATTGCGCCCTATCGGTGATGACTGGGAAAAGGCTGTGACCGATGTGCGTGCCATCATTGCCGACGCCATCGCTTCGCCGCCATCGCAGGCCGATATCGACCGGGAAAAGGCTTTGCTGGAACGCATCTTTCAGGAACGCGTCGATAGTTACGGCTTTGAGGCAGCGGCGAAGCAGGCCGACGACATTGTCAACGCCGTGGATATTCGCGAGACCGTTGCGACGCCGCAGACCGCGCTCGACGTTTTCCGCAATATGGATGCGAAATTTTCGCCGGATGGCGTGCTGGCGTCGACCCGCAGGTTGTTTGCTTCAGATATTGTGAAGATTTTCCTGTCCTCTCCTACTGCTATCGAGGATGGCAAGAGCCGGCTTGCAGCCGCTCTCAATGCGAATGTCGCGGCAAATGCCGATGTCCGGCTGGCGCAAGATGCGCCTGCGATCGAAGATCTCCCCTCGCCGGGAGAGCCGGGAAAAATGGCGAGGCGGGTTCCGCTGTCCGATTCTGGACTGGAGCTTCTAAGCTTCGAAAATGGCGTTCGCGCGCTGATCTTCCCGAACAAGGCCGAAACCGCGCAAATCCGGATGGTCGTCCGGTTTGGCAAAGGCTATCAGGCGGTTTCTCCCAGCGAGGCAGATTTGCTGTGGACTGGCCCGGTTGTCCTCAACGAGAATGGGATCGGTAAATTCAGCCAGACGCAGGTTGAACAGATGGTCAATGGCCGCCGTATCCAACTGGGCTTCGCCGTTGACAATGACGCTTTCGAATTCTCTGCTACCACCAGCACGGCGGATTTGGCCGACCAATTAAAACTCATTGCCGCCAAGATGGACTATCCGGGCTGGGACGATGCACCAGTGGCAAGGGCAAAGGCCTTTGTGAAGAGCGGCTATGATTCCTTTCAAATGTCGGCAGATGCCGTATTGCAGCGTGATCTGGAATATCTGCTCAGAGGCTCCGACCGGCGCTGGAAACAGCCATCGCCCGATGACGCATCGAAAATAACGGCAAAGCAGGTGCGCAGATTCTGGGAACCACTGCTGAAGTCTGGCCCGGTTGAAGTCATCCTAATGGGAGATTTCGAGCGGGAAGCGGGCGTCAAGGCGATTGCCGATTCGTTCGGGGCGATGAAGCCGCGTATAGCGGCGCAGCCATCGCTTGCTGCCAAAACGCTCAGATTTCCTGTCGCAAATTCGGTACCGCTGTTGCGCACACATAATGGCCCCGCCAACCAGGCCGCGGCGGCCATCGCCTGGCCCACCGGTGGCGGCATGGCGCGTATCCAGGAAAGCCGAGAGCTCGAGGTTCTGGCAGCGATCTTCCGCGACCGGTTGTTCGAGAAATTTCGTTCAGAACAGGCCGCAAGCTATAGCCCCGGTATGGCCAACAGCTGGCCGCAGGAATTTGCCTCAGGCGGTTATTTGATGGCGATCAGTCAGGTCCAGCCGCAAGATGTCGACCGCTTTTTCGCATTTGCCGAAGAGGTGGCGGTCGATCTTGCCGCCAAGCCTGTTGGCGACGATGAATTGAAGCGCGCGGTCGAACCGATCAAGCAGCTGGTAGACCGGCTGGCATCGGGAAATACCTTCTGGCTTGATAATCTGGAAGGCGCGACCTTCGACCAATCGAAATTCACGGCCTTCCAGGCGCTCTGGAGCCACTATGAGAGCGTGACAGCCGCCCGGCTGCAGGAATTGGCTGAGCGCTATTTTGTCAAGGAGCGGTCCTGGAAACTCAAGGTGCTTCCATCCTCTCTCGCCGCACAAGATAGCGGAGCGGCAGCGGCCAGTCGCTGACTGGCATCCTGATCCCAGGCCACACACCCAAATCCGTCCCGTATATGGGCATGTGACCTAATCCATTCCCGGATAGGTTTTGAACTCGGGCAATTCACGTGCATTTTCCACCCAGCTCAATAGGCAGAACATTTAAAGAACATATTTGGAAAGATCGGTATCCTTGGCGATTTCTGTGAGCTGTTCTTTGACATAGGCTTCGTCAATCTTGATGGTGTCGCCACTGCGCTCCTCAGCCTCAAAGCTGATGTGCTCGATCAGCTTTTCCATGACCGTTTGCAGCCGTCTTGCACCGATATTTTCGACACTGGCATTCACCTCGACGGCGATTCGCGCAATCGCATCGATCGCATCGTCGCTGAAATCGAGGGTGACATCCTCGGTGTTCAGCAGCGCTGCATATTGCTCCGGCAGGTTGGCTCTGGTCTCCGAAAGAATGCGGATGAAGTCTTCATGCTCTAGCGCCCGAAGCTCGACGCGGATTGGCAGACGGCCCTGCAATTCCGGCAGCATGTCGCTGGGTTTCGACACGTGAAATGCGCCCGATGCGATGAACAGGATATGGTCGGTTTTCATCGGTCCGTATTTGGTGGCAACGGTTGTGCCCTCGATCAGCGGGAGCAGGTCGCGCTGAACGCCTTCACGGCTGACCGAACCGCCACCGCGCACGTCGCTGACGGCGATCTTGTCGATCTCGTCGAGAAACACGATTCCATTTGATTCCGCATCTGCCAGAGCAGCGCGTGCAACATCGTCCTGATCGAGCCGTTTTTCGGTTTCCTCTTCGACCAGCTTGTCCCAGGCATCAGGCACTTTGAGCTTGCGCTTTTTCAAGTTGTTCTGCCCGAAAGCCTTACCCATCATGTCAGAAAGGTTGATCATGCCGACCTGGCCGCCCATTCCCGGGATTTCCATCGGCATATTCGGGCTGTCGGCTACCTCGACTTCTACCTCGACATCATCCATATGCTTGTCGCGGATGCGTTGGCGAAAAGCCTCGCGGGTAGCTTCGCTTGCTGTGTCTCCCGCCAGCGGCTTCAGCAGCCGCTCCATTGCCGCATCTTCGGCGGCCTCGCGCACATGTTCGCGCCGGCGATCCTTTTCCAGACGGATTGCCTCCTCGGCCAGATCGCGGGCAATCTGTTCGACATCGCGGCCGACATAACCGACTTCTGTAAACTTCGTCGCCTCTACCTTGATGAAGGGAGCATCGGCCAATTTGGCAAGCCGGCGCGATATCTCCGTCTTGCCGCAGCCAGTCGGGCCAATCATCAGAATGTTTTTCGGCGTAACTTCATCGCGCAATTCGTCGGACAATCGCTGGCGTCTCCAGCGATTGCGCAGTGCCACAGCAACCGCGCGTTTTGCATCCTTCTGGCCGACGATATGCTCGTCCAGCGCAGCAACAATGGCTTTGGGCGTCAGATTCTGGCTCATAATGTCTCTTGTCTAGTTCGTGCTGTCGAGGGTTTCGACGGTGAGCTCGTCGTTGGTGTAAACGCAGATATCGGCGGCAACGCCCATGGCTTTTCGGGCGAGCTTTTCTGCATCTTTTTCATATTCGATCAGCGCGCGTGCCGCGGAAAGCGCATAGTTCCCGCCCGACCCGATGGCTGCAATACCGTTGAGCGGTTCCAGCACATCGCCATTTCCCGTCAGGATCAATGTGACCTCCTTGTCGGCAACAATCATCATTGCTTCCAGATTGCGCAGATATTTGTCGGTTCGCCAATCCTTGGCGAGCTCGACCGCTGCGCGCATCAGTTGCCCGCGATGTTCCTCTAGTTTGCGCTCAAGTCTCTCGAAGAGTGTGAAGGCATCTGCCGTCGCCCCGGCAAAGCCGCCGATTACGCTGCCATCATGCAGTTCACGGACCTTCTTGGCATTGGGCTTCATCACCGTCTGGCCCATCGAAACCTGGCCGTCGCCTGCGACAACAACTTTGCCGCCCGTGCGAACCGATAGAATGGTGGTGCCATACCATTGCGAAGGATTGCCATGTGTGTGATTTTCCATGGCCACGGATATGGGATGGCATGCAGGAAAGCGCAAGGGCGGGGGCGTTATCCCCGTTTTTCGGCTAGCTTGCGTTCCCATTGCAATGCGTGGGTTACGATCGTGTCGAGATCGTCAAATTCGGGCTGCCAGCCGAAGGACTGGGTGATTGCACTATTGTCAGAAATAAGCGAGTCGGGATCGCCCGCGCGGCGTCCTTCCATTCTGCGCTGAACAGGCCTGTTGGTCACGCGGTCAATTGCATCGAGCACTTCCAGCACCGAATATCCATGTCCATAGCCGCAATTCAGACGATAATTCTCACCCGGATTATCGATCAGGGCCTTGAGCGCCAACACATGTGCAGCGGCCAGATCGCTTACATGAATATAGTCGCGCACGCCCGTTCCATCCGGCGTATCGAAATCGGTCCCAAAGACTGCGACACCGTCGCGCTTGCCCAGGGCAGCTTCGACTGCGACCTTGATCAGATGTGTTGCCCCTGCTGTGGATTGCCCGGAGCGGCCCTTGGGGTCTGCACCAGCGACATTGAAATAGCGCAGTGCACAGAAGTTGAAATCATGTGCAGTAGCAACATCGCCCAGCATATATTCGGTCATCAGCTTGGATGTTCCGTATGGATTTATGGGGCGTTGAGGTGCCGTTTCCTTGACCGGGCTTTCTTCTGGAATCCCGTATGTCGCAGCGGTGGAAGAGAAGATAAAATGGCGAACACCGCAGGAAACGGCCGACTCCAGAAGACTGCGCGTCGCGGCAGTGTTGTTGCGATAATATTTAAGCGGGTCCTCGACCGATTCAGGAACAACCACCGACCCGGCAAAATGCATTATGGCCGATATGTCCTGTTCTTTCAGCAATGCTCTGACAAGCGTTTCATCCGCTATATCGCCCTCGACAAAGGCAACATCGTCAGGGACTGCCCACCGAAAACCGGTCACCAGATTGTCGATAACAATCGGGCGATAGCCGCTATCCTGCAGGGCCAATATCGCATGGCTACCGATGTATCCGGCACCGCCTGTAACCAGTATGTTCATAGAAGCTTACCCAAATTGATCATGCCCGAAATCAACGTGTCAGATTCAAGCCAGCCGAAAACGGCCCAGGGTTGCGCCGTGAAGGCAAAAAAAAGGCGGCCAAAAAGCCGCCCTTTTTTGATGTTGGTCCTGAAATCAGGGACTGGCTGGTTCGTCGTCGTCATTGCCGGCGGCAATGATGATACCAGCGATGATGGCAGCAGCAGCAAGGATCGCAATGATCGTGCCCGAACCACCCAGATTGCTCTCTTCACTATTCTCAACAGCTGCGCGCTCTACAGCCGAAGCCGAGTTTGCCGACTGAGCAGCAACGGGGGCAGCTGCCAGCGAAGCGGCTGCAATTGCAGCGAGGGAAATCTTACCGAAACGCATCTTTATGCTCCTTATGGTCTTACAAGTGCTCTACACTCATTCGCGGCACTGCCACATCCCATGAAATATGACAACCCCCAAAATAGTAACATTTGGGAAATTTGCGATATTTTCCGATATGTTGCTATATTCCCACAATCGCCAGGAAATGCCGTTCAAGGGTGAAGATGCCAGACAAGTTGAGAATCGCGCTGCACCAAATGTGCAGCGACATCGCGCCGGTGCGCAACCTTGATGCGATGGTTGACGGAATCAAGGCGGCTGCACAAGGCGGCGCGCGTTTCTATTTCGCGCCGGAAATGGCGCTCTTGCTTGATTCCGACAGAAAACGGGCAGCTGCGTCAGTGGTGAAGGAAGCGAGCAATTCTCAGCTTCTCCGGCTCATGCAAGTGGCCAAAGAAGAGGATATCTGGCTGCATATTGGCTCTGTCCCGCTACTGGCAGCCAGCGCCGCCGGCAAATTTGTAAACCGCTCTCTCCTTGTTGACAGCCAGGGCGAAATTGCCGCTCGATATGACAAGATGCATCTTTTCGACGTTGCGCTGTCGGATGGCGAATCATGGCAGGAATCGAAACAGTATGTTGCTGGGGAAGAGCCGGTCCTTGCCGAAACACCTGCGGGCAAGATGGGGCTTACAATCTGCTATGACCTAAGGTTTTCCGGGCTATTTTCCGCTCTGGCTGGTGCCGGTGCAGAAATTTTTGCTGTTCCCTCGGCCTTCACCGTTCCGACCGGCAAAGCGCACTGGCACAGCCTACTGCGTGCTCGGGCCATCGAATCGGCTGCATTTGTAGTCGCGGCAGCACAATCGGGCCAGCATGCGGATGGGCGCAAAACCTACGGGCATTCGCTTGTCGTTGACCCTTGGGGCGAGATTCTGCTCGATATGGGTGAAGGGGAAGGGCTTGGCTTCGCCGAAATCGACCGGGCCAGGGTCATGGAGGCTCGCCAGCAAATCCCGGTCCATCTGAATCGCCGGCCGATTGGTAGTGTCCGCCGCTTTCCAGGCAGAAACGGAGAATAGCGCCGCTGTCCCTCGGGACGTGTCGGCGCAAAAAATGGCTATCGGCGGGCATTCAGGCAGTTTCTTGCCTTCTTGCAGAGAGTTTTCAGGCGCTCGCCTGCCTATTCAAGTAATGTTCCCGCCAGAGGATGATCATGCCAGCCGCGATGATGACGGGCGCGCCCACAAAGACAGAAACGCCCGGTATATCGCCAAAAATAAAGAAGCCGAGCAGGGCGGACCAGATGAGCGCTGAATAATCCATCGTCAATGCTGCAGCCACCGGCGCGTGCCGGAGCGATGCCGTAAGCAGTATTTGCGCGATCGCGCCGGCGAAGCTCAGACCGGCGATATAGAAGATCGCGACGTTATCATGCGCGCTGCCGAGGAAAAGCATGGCAATGCCGAGCGGCACCAATGATGAAAGGCTGAACCAGAATACGATCGCGCCGGTGGTTTCGACAAGCGCCAGCCTTCGGATCTGGATGGTCACGGCAGCCGTCATGATCGCTCCCGCAACTGCGATCAAAGCGCCGGTGGCAGGGATGGTGCTCCCGCCCGGCTGAACCGCCAGCACAACACCGGCAAAGCCCAGCAGTATAGCGCTCCAGCGGTAGCGACCGGTGGGCTCTCCCAGCAAAAGCGCCGCCAGCATTGTTGCGAATATGGGAACGGCAAAACCTATCGTGGATGCCTCGGCCATGGGCAGCAGGGTCATCGCCAGATAGTTGAGACCCATGCCGCTTATTCCCAGAAACATGCGCAGCGCGTGACCGCCGGGCCGCTGCGTTCGAATGTCCTGTAAACTCCCCATCCACCATAGCCAGGCGATGACCACCGGAAGTCCCGCAAACTGACGCCAAAACAGCGACTCTATGACATGAACGCCTTCCTGCGCTGCCAGCTTCACAAAGGCGAACATAACCGCAAGTGCCAGGATGGAGCCCAAGCGCAGGGCGATGCCGAGAGTCACATTTTTCGGGTTCGCGGGTGCCATGGGCGGGGCGGTTAGGGCAAAAGCCGCGGCTTGACCAATGGAGAATGCGTTACCACATCGCAGGCATCATGGATTTCGATGTCTTTTTCTGGCAGGAAAACTACTATTGGGTCGTGGCAGCCATTGCCGGAATAGTCGCGATCATTGCCGGTTATGCCGACCGACGCCGCACGCGGCGCAGCGATTTTGAAAAGGTTGGCTATGTGCCCTGGACAACGATCACCGTTCTCGCCGGGATAACCGCCTTTTCCTTTGTAATCTATGCGCTGGCGTCGGGTAAAGCCCTCTAGGGTCGCCTAGAGACAGGCTTCCAGGAAAGGCTGGTCAAATCCGAATTGACGCGCTTTCTCAAGCGTATAGGGACGCACGCCGCCGGTTACGAATTCGCCGTGAATCTTCCCGTCGGCATCCTCGTCGCGATATTCGAACTTGAACAGGTCCTGGGTGACGATTACGTCGCCTTCCATACCGATCACTTCGGTAACCTGTGTTGTCCGGCGTGAACCGTCGCGAAGGCGCTTGACTTGGACGATCATGTCGACCGATTCCGCGATCTGGCGTGAAATCGCCTCTTTCGGGATCTTGATGTCGCCCATCATGATCATATTTTCCATGCGGCCGAGGCATTCCCGCGGATTGTTGGCGTGAAGCGTACACATGGAACCGTCATGGCCCGTGTTCATGGCGGCCAGAAGATCGAAACATTCAGCACCGCGAATCTCGCCGAGGATGATGCGATCGGGACGCATACGAAGCGCGTTCTTCACAAGGTCACCAATGGTGACCGCTCCTTCACCTTCCAGGTTTGGCGGGCGGGTTTCAAGCGGCAGCCAGTGCGGCTGCTGTAGACGAAGTTCGGCGGCATCCTCGATGGTGAGCACGCGTTCGCCGGGATCGATCATCTTGGACAGCGCATTCAGCATCGTCGTTTTACCTGAGCCTGTACCGCCGGAAATAACGATATTCATCCGGCATGCGCCCGCGATCTTGAGCGCGGTGCACATTTTCTCGTCCATCGAGCCCCAGCCCTTGAGCATATCCAGCGTAATCGGCTTTTCGGAGAATTTACGAATCGAGATGGCGGTGCCGCGCAGCGAAAGCGGCGGCACAATAACGTTGACGCGCGAACCGTCCTTGAGGCGAGCGTCGGCAAGCGGGGTGGTCTGGTCGACCCGGCGGCCGACCTGGTTCACGATGCGTTGGGCGATCTGGAAGAGATGCTCCTCATCGCGAAACTGGATCGGTGCGATTTGCAGCTTGCCGCTTTTTTCAACATAGGTTTGCTGCGGACCGTTAACCATGATGTCCGAAATGTCGGGGTCGGAAAGCAGTTCCTCGAGCGGGCCGAAGCCAAGTAGCTCGTCGACCAGCACTTTTTCGAGCGCGAACTGCTCACGGCGGTTGAGGGTCAGTTTGAGCTCGGCAAGAACTTCCAGGATAATCGGGCGAAATTCTTCGGTAAGCTCATCCTTGTTGAGCGTAGCAGCGGCCTCGGGGTCGACGCGCTCGAGCAGGCGAGGGAGAACCTGTTCCTTGATTTTGTGGACCGAAGCCTCAAATCCTTGAGGTCCTTCGTCGGCCGTCGCCGCTGCAGAGGCACGCTCGGTCAGCTTTGACATGGCGTCCTGCTGCTCGGGCGGTGCCATTGCTTCGCCTGGTAATTCCACCGAGTCGATCGAGGGAAACTGCTCGCCGCCTTCCGGCTCATCTGAATCGGTTGGCGTCTTATTCTCGGTTTCATCCTGTTTGGCGCTATCTCCGCCCTTCATCGGTCGCGCTACGCCAAAAGCGGGTCGGTTGCCGCCAATTCCAGGTTTTTTGCCAAATGCGCTCACGGGCTACTAGCTCCAATATTGCTGTTAATCCCTCAACTCGAAAGTCGCTAAATGAAAATGGTGAACAAAAAGGTAATTTTTGCCGGGGCGATGGAGCAAAAAGGGAAATTCCAGGGGTTTCGTATTTTGCTTGTTTTTGTCGAAGGCTGCCTTATGCCGCCAGTCAGGTAGCGAACGGGGCAAAGCGACAGAGATGAAGAATAATGTTCGCCAGGGCATGGCGATTGCGCTTGCCGGATTTGCATTTCTGTCGGTTGGCGATGCCATCATCAAATCGATCGCCGGGATGTGGCCGGGAACTGCGGTTGCGGCGCTTCGCTACTGCCTGGGTGCAGCCGGTTTGGGTATGCTGCTTTTTTGCATCGAGGGCAAAGAAGGATTTCGCATGCCGATGCCCAAAATTCAACTTTTGCGAGGCTTTGCAGTTGCCATTGCCACAATGGCCTTTTTCTCCTCGATTTTTCTCATGTCGCTGGCCGATGCGACGGCGATTCAATTTACCAACCCGATGATTACAGCCTTGCTCTCGGCCTGGCTTCTGGGCGAGCGTGCGGGCAGAGTGACCTGGATCGTAACGATCATTGCCTTTACGGGTGTTCTCCTGGTTCTGCGGCCCAATTTTCTCGCATTGGGCTGGCCAGCGCTGTTACCGGTCGTTGCGGCGGTTGGAATGGCCTTTGTAATGATTGGCAACAGACGGGTGGCCGGCGCTGGGTCGGCGCTTCAGATGCAATTCTGGATTGCGGCATTTGCCGTGCCCTTCCTGATAGCAGGAACTATTGCTGGCCATCTGAGCGGGTTCGAACCGCTGCGCATCGCCGCGCCGGATTGGGCTGTCATATGGAAATGCGCGCTCGTCGCGGTCACGGCAAGCGCCAGCCACTGGCTTGTTTATCTGGGCACAACCCGGGCGTCGGCAGCGGAAATTGCGCCGACCGTCTATGTCCAGATCATAGTGGCCTTGCTCATCGGAATGGCCTGGTTCGGCGACTGGCCGGATCTTTTGTCACTGCTAGGTGCGGCGATCATCATCGGGGCAGGCCTTTATCTATGGCGCTACCGGCAGGCCAGGAATAGGGCACAATAGCGGCCCCAAAAAGACGGACATTTAGATTTTCTAAACCATAACTTTCTATCGACCGCCAGATGGAGACGGCCAAACAGCAGTGGCGCGGGAAGACAGCGCCAATGCCGGCAAAAATGTCCGATGCGATGTTTGCCGGTATCATGATCGGGATCGTGATGCCGATCATATCCGGGCTTGTTTACCCGACTTACTATCACAAAATGCCGGTGCCTTGGGTCGAATGGACCAGGCTTATGGAGGCTCCCTTTCTTCTGTGCGAATTGCTTTTCTTGCGATTGGCAATGCACCGCGGGATGGACCTCACCGCGCTTATTCGCTCGCAGCCCAAAGACATCAAGGTCGCTGCGATCCTGCTCATTACCGGGGTTTTTGCAAGCAGTATCCTCTTTTCCCAGCAGCCCGCGCAATCGCTTGTCATCTCGATAGCGACCATCGTGCATTTGCTCTTTGCTTTTTCAATCTATTTCATATTTTCAAATGCTAAAGATGAAGAACGGAGATTTTTTCTGAAATGTCTGGGCTTCGGTTTACTGCCGCTCGCCTTTTTCACGGCTTGGCGTTTTCTGTTTCCAGTGCCGGCTTCTTCGGTTCCTGGCGGAACCATTGAATGGATGGCGGCCTTACCTGGATTTATCAATGTCCGGCATTTTGGTTCATGGACCGGAGCGGTCGCAATGGTCTTCGTCGCAATTATCGTGCAGCGCGGCGACAAGGCGCGGCTATCCTGGATGGATGGCTTTTACTTCGCCGCTGCCGGCATGACGATCTGGTCTGGAACGCGGGCCGCTATTCTGGCAATTATTCTTGCAACGCTCATCATGATCGTCTCGCGCAAAAAAATGCTGAGCCTCGCTATGTTCGGCAGGCTTTCCCTGCTAACCGGCGGGGCTGCAATTCTGGCTTTTTTGCTCATTCCATACAACAACCCTGCCTTCATGCTCTTCCCTTTGGGTGAGGTCGAAAATTCAAGCGGGATCGCCTCGGGCCGTATCGAATTGTGGAAGGCAACCTATGCGAGCTGGACACAGTCGCCGCTGCTGGGTTGGGGGTCGGGTTCCACCTTCTGGGAGGTATATGCTGGCTGGCCGCATACGCAGCCGCATAATGCGGTGCTGCAATTCCTGATCAGCTGGGGCATTGTCGGCGCGGCAGGCGCGATATGGCTGCTGGGCCGCGCAGTCATCGCTGCTCACCGGAAAGTCGCTTCGCGATCGCCTGAGCTCTGGCCGCTACTGGCCTGTCTTTATGCCTTGCTGGTGATGAGCATGCTTGAAGGCATGCTGCACTATCCGCGCTTTATCATGCTCATCTTTGCGATGATGGCGCTGATCCTTGCTTCGAAAGAAGATGGACGTCAAATAAACTCACGATGAGGACAGCAATGCCAATTTCGGCTTAGCCAATGGCTTCTGCCAAAATGGTAAGGCCAGTCTCGCTAACCTCGGCAAAGCCGCCTTCGATGGTCAGCGTTTCTGGCGTCGCGCCGTCGCTGGCATAGACCGAAATTGTACCATCGCGCAGCGTGCTCATCAGCGGTGCGTGACCTTCCAGGACGCCAAAATCACCTTCGGCACCCGGCACAACGACCATATAGGCTTCATCGCTGCGAACCAGCTTCTCCGGCGTTACGATCTCGAATTTCAGTGCCATAGCAATCAGTCCTGAATTACTTCATCAAAAGCCGAAGCGGCTTTTTCGAATTTGTCGCGGCAGCCCGGATTGCAGAAACCAACCACGGCTCCCTTATACAGGGTCAGCGAATCTGCTGATACCGCCTCGCCCGACCAGGGGCAGATTTCATTGACGCAGTCATCCAGGCTGAGCTCGGCCATTTATGCCGCCTCGGCTGCCAGCTGCTTGCCTTTCTCGACCGCTTCATCGATGCCGCCGACCATATAGAAGGCTGCTTCGGGCAGATGGTCATATTCGCCGTCGACCACCGCCTTGAAGGAAGCGACGGTGTCTTCGAGCTGCACGAATTTACCCGGGATGTTGGTGAAGACCTCGGCCACGTGGAAGGGCTGCGAGAGGAAGCGCTGGATCTTGCGCGCGCGGGCCACGGTCAGCTTGTCCTCTTCGGACAGTTCATCCATGCCGAGAATGGCGATGATGTCCTGCAGCGACTTGTATTTCTGCAGCGTTTCCTGAACGCGGCGGGCGGTGTCATAATGCTCCGCGCCCACAACATCGGCGGTCAGCACGCGCGATGTTGAATCCAGCGGGTCAACGGCCGGATAGATACCGAGCTCCGAAATCGCACGGTTGAGAACGGTCGTTGCGTCAAGGTGAGCAAAGCTCGTTGCCGGCGCAGGGTCGGTCAAGTCATCGGCAGGAACATAAATGGCCTGCACCGAGGTGATCGAGCCTTTGTTGGTGGAGGTAATCCGCTCTTGCAGGTTGCCCATATCGGTGGCCAGTGTCGGCTGATAGCCCACGGCCGAAGGGATACGGCCCAGAAGCGCGGACACTTCCGAACCGGCCTGGGTAAAGCGGAAGATATTGTCGACGAAGAAGAGCACATCCTGGCCTTCCTCATCGCGGAAATATTCGGCGATGGTAAGACCCGACAGTGCAACGCGGGCACGTGCGCCCGGAGGCTCGTTCATCTGGCCGAAGACCAGCGCCACTTTCGATCCTTCGGAAATGGCATTGCCATCCTTGTCCTTGGCGATAACGCCGGCGTCGAGGAATTCGTGGTAAAGGTCGTTACCCTCGCGGGTACGCTCACCCACGCCGGCAAAGACCGACGTTCCGCCGTGGCCCTTCGCGATATTGTTGATGAGCTCCTGAATAAGCACCGTCTTGCCGACGCCGGCACCGCCGAACAGGCCGATCTTGCCGCCCTTGGCATAGGGCGCGAGCAGATCGATCACCTTGATGCCGGTGACGAGGATTTCGGTTTCGGTCGACTGGTCGACAAATTCCGGCGCGCCAGAGTGGATGGGCGCGGTAACCTTGTTACCGATATCACCGCGTTCGTCGATCGGTTCGCCCACGACATTCATGATGCGCCCCAGCGTTTCCGGGCCGACCGGCATGGCGATCTGGCTACCTGTGGCCGTCACCTCCTGACCGCGGGTCAGCCCCTCGGTGGAGTCCATCGCGATGGTGCGCACGGTGTTCTCGCCGAGATGCTGCGCGGCTTCGAGAACCAGGCGCTTGCCATTATTGTCGGTTTCCAGCGCGTCGAGAATGGCGGGCAGTTCGCCGTCGAACTGTACGTCGACGACAGCGCCGATAACCTGCGCAACGCGGCCCGTTGCGGCAGATGCAGCCTTTTTCTTGGCGGTTTTCTTAGGAGCGGTAGCCATGGTTTCTTTCCTTGCTTGGTCCCTTTAGAGCGCTTCAGCGCCCGAGATGATTTCGACGAGTTCGGTGGTGATCGCGGCCTGGCGGCTGCGGTTATACTGGATGGTGAGGCGGTTGATCATGTCGCCGGCATTGCGCGTCGCATTATCCATTGCGGTCATCGATGCGCCCTGTTCGGATGCTTCGCGCTCGAGCAGCGAGCCGAACAGCTGCGTCTTGATATAGCGCGGCAATAGCTGCTCGAGGATTTCTTCTTCGCCCGGCTCATATTCGACGGCTGCGCCTGTATCGTCAGCAGTGTCAGGCGGCGGTGCCGGGATAATCTGCTGCGTCACCGGATCCTGCGCCAGCGCCGATTTGAACACCGGATAGATCAGATGCGCGACGTCGAACTTGTCTTCCTCGAACATCGCCAGCAATTCCTCGGCTGCTCCTTCGGCTTCGGCAAAGCCGGGGTTGCGCACTACGCTGGTGTCAAAATGCTTGACGATCCGGCTGGCATATTCGCGTTCCAGCGGCGCCTTGCCCTTTTTGCCGACAAGGTAGAACATAACCTCCTTGCCTTCCTCGGCCAGTTCTTGCGCCTGCGCTTTGGCTTCCTTCACGATATTCGAATTGAGGCCGCCGCAAAGCCCCTTGTCGGTGTTGACGACGACCAGCAGGTGGCGCTTGTCCGAACCGGAGCCGGCCAGTAATTTGGGTGCGCCGTCGCCCGATACCTTGCCTGATAGCGAGGCCACGACGCCAGCCAGCCGCTCTGCATAGGGACGCGCAGCTTCGGCCGCCGCCTGCGCCTTGCGCAGCTTCGCTGCGGCAACCATCTGCTTGGCCTTGGTGATCTTCTGGGTCGATTTGACCGAGTCGATCCTGCCTTTGAGTTCTTTCAAACTAGCCATCTGGTTCCTCGTTGTACCGTGCCAATCCCAAAACCGTTAGTGCTGAGCCTGTCGAAGCACGTTCTTCAGTATCGAGAAGCGCCCTTCGACAAGCTCAGGGCTACGGTATGAATTCTCCTTGTTCTATTTACGCAAATGTCTTTCCAAAGGCCTCGAGCGCGTCTGCCAGCTTGGCCTTGGTGTCGTCGCTGAAATCGCCGCTATCGCGAATTTCCTTCAGGATGCCTGCATGGTTGGCGCGCAGATCGGCGAGCATCGCTTCCTCATAGCGCACGACATCTTCGACAGCGACATCGTCGATATAGCCGTTGGTGCCGGCGAAGATCGATGCGGTCTGCTCTTCGAAGGGCATCGGCGAATATTGTTTCTGCTTCAACAGCTCGGTAAGCCGCGCACCGCGATTTAGCAGCTTCTGCGTCGATGCATCGAGATCGGAACCGAACTGCGCGAAGGCCGCCATCTCGCGGTACTGCGCAAGTTCCAGCTTGATCGAGCCTGAAACCTTCTTCATCGCCTTGGTCTGTGCTGCCGAACCCACACGGCTAACCGACAGGCCGACGTTAATCGCTGGCCGCACGCCCTGATAGAATAGGTCGGTCTCCAGGAAGATCTGACCGTCGGTGATCGAGATCACATTGGTCGGAATATAGGCCGACACGTCGCCAGCCTGCGTCTCGATGATCGGCAGCGCGGTCATCGAACCGGCACCATTATCCTCATTCATCTTGGCCGCACGTTCGAGCAGGCGGGAGTGGAGATAGAAAACGTCGCCCGGATAGCCTTCGCGGCCAGGCGGGCGGCGCAGCAGCAGCGACATCTGACGATAGGCGACGGCCTGCTTCGAAAGATCGTCATAAACGATCACCGAGTGCATGCCATTGTCGCGGAAATATTCGCCCATGGTGCAGCCGGTATAAGGCGCAAGATACTGTAGCGGGGCAGGCTCGGAAGCCGTGGCGGCGACAACAATCGAATATTCCATCGCGCCCTGTTCTTCCAGCGCGCGGACAATCTGCGCGACGGTCGAGCGCTTCTGGCCGACAGCGACATAGATGCAGTAGAGCTTCTTGCTTTCATCGTCGGTGTCATTGACATTTTTCTGGTTGATGAAAGTGTCGATGGCGACGGCTGTCTTGCCGGTCTGGCGGTCGCCGATGATCAATTCGCGCTGGCCGCGGCCGACAGGCACCAGTGCGTCGAGCGCCTTCAAACCCGTCTGGACAGGTTCATGAACAGATTTGCGCGGGATAATACCCGGCGCCTTCACTTCAACGCGGGCGCGCTCTTTGGTTTTGATCGGACCCTTGCCGTCGATCGGGTTGCCCAGACCGTCGACCACGCGGCCCAGCAATTCCTTGCCGACCGGAACGTCGACGATGGTGCCGGTACGCTTGACCGTGTCGCCTTCGCGGATCTCCGCATCCGAGCCGAAGATCACGACACCGACATTGTCGGCCTCCAGGTTGAGCGCCATGCCTTTGGTGCCGTTGGCGAACTCGACCATTTCACCGGCCTGCACATTGTCAAGGCCATGAATACGGGCGATACCGTCACCGACCGAGAGCACGCTGCCGACTTCCGAAACCTTCGCTTCGGTGCCGAAATTGGCGATCTGGTCCTTGATGACTTTTGAAATTTCTGCGGCGCGGATATCCATTTTGCTACTTAGCCTTTCATCGCAGTCGCGAGGGAGTTGAGACGGGTTTGGATCGAACTGTCGATCATTTCGGAGCCGACCTTGATGGTCAGGCCGCCAAGGATCGACGGATCGATGATTTCATTGATGGCGACATCGCTGCCCATCCGGGCCTTCAGTTTGGCCGCCAGTTCTTTCTTTTGCGCAGCTGTCAAGGCGCGCGCGCTGGTCACATCGGCGGTGACTTCGCCGCGGGCATCGGCAGCGAGCGTCTGGAAAGCGGCGGCAACAGCGCCAAGCTCGCTCAGCCGGCGATTATCCGCCAGCACGCCAAGCGTGTTTGCAGTGAGTGCATCCAGCTTCATCTTTTTTGCAACTGCCGCGACCGCCTTTTTCGCATCATCACGGGTGACCGACGGGTCGGTGGTCAGCGCTTTCAGATCGTCTGATTCGGCCAGCGCCGCGGCCAAACCGGCGAGGCTTTCCTCGACCTGGGGGAGGGCCTTTTTCTCGCTCGCCAATTCGAACAGCGCAGTTGCGTACCGCCCTGCTAAGCTAGCCGAAATGCCGCTGGTATTTGCCACGCGCGAAGGTCCTTAAATCAGACTGGAATTATCGGTTGAAGAAAGTGGCCGGAAGGGCCTCTTTCATTCGGTCGCCGCGCGCCTAGCATCGCTTGTGCTGCGATGCAAGATAGCCAAAGGGATAATTGCACAGCTTGCCTTCGCTTCCGTCTGGATTAGAACGGGGTGTATGGGAGAGACCATCAGAATCGAAATGTCCGACGGGGCCGAAATCGGTGTCTATCATGCCGAGCCTTCTCAAGAGCGAAAGGGCGGGCTGGTCCTGATCCAGGAGATATTCGGCGTTACCGATCATATCCGCGAGCTGTGCGATGAGTATGCTTCGGACGGATATGAAGTGCTCTCGCCGCAGCTTTATGACCGCGAGCATCCGGATTTCGAAAGCGGCTACGCGAATGCGGAGTATGAACGCGCGATCGAGCTGGCGCGCAAGCTCCATCCCTTCGAGCAGTCGTTGAAGGACGCGCTGACCTGCATAGGCTGGCTGAAGGAAAAGGGCGGGCCAGTTTTCGCTGTCGGCTATTGCTATGGTGGTTCGGTCAGCTGGCGCTGCGCGCAGCTATCCGATGATCTCGCTGCGGTTTCCTCCTATTATGGCAGCCTGGTGCCGACTGAGTTTATTGATCCGGCACCCAAATGCGCGGCGATTTGCCATTTCGGCCGTTATGACATGGGTATCCCGATGGAAGGGGTCGAAGAGCTTGTTGCCCGCGAGCATCCAACCGCGCAGATTTTCGTCTATGAGGCTGGACATGGTTTCAATAGCGACCGCCGCAAGGACTATCATCCCGAAAGCGCTGATCTGGCGCGGGAGCGGACGTTGGGGTTGTTTAAAGTAGTTGGAGGGTAAATTCGGATGTATCTGCAGCTAACCGCCGCGATTTTGATGGGCATCGTAACGCCATCGACCAACAGTGAAAGCACTGAGGCAACGATAGCGGAAGACAGCTTTCGGTTGTCGGGCGCTGAATTCAAAGTTCCGCCTCAAGAGGGGCTTTGCCCGCCAAGCGGAAAGAATATCGATCTTGACCAGTTGGTTGCAGCCGCAGATACGCAGAATATTACGCATTATTCACTTCTCAGCTGCAGCGAGCAGCGAGACGATAAGCCGATAATGAACTACCTCATTATCAAGTCTCCGAAACAGGCACTTACCGTGCGTGTGAACCGAAAGGCGTTTCTCGACGGTCTGGGGCAGGCATTCGAAAATCCAGAATTCAAAAAATATCTGGAAAGCGGCGAAGTGGAGCGGGAAGTGGAGAAGGGGTTCTCGGAGGTTGCCAACCAGAAACTTCGGCTGGATACGAGCATCGAGCCATATGGCCGGGACGATGTTTGCGGCTATCTGGGTGGAATTGCAAAATACACTCAAGTCCCGGAAACCTATGCGATTGCAATGGGGGCCTGCCTCACTTCGATAGCGGACCGGGTCATTTTCATCTATCATTTTGGCGACGATCTTTCCCCGGAAGGGATTGGTTCTTTGATGCTGAAGTCCAAGCTGTTGGCAGAAAGCATAGAAGTAGTTGAAAATGTTCAGGGTTCAGAATGAAGCCAGGAAGCTCGACTCCGCTTTTCGAACCCAGGGGTGCGCTGTTTCATTTTGAAAGCAACTTTCGGGAAGCATAGCTGCTTTAGCTGCTATAAAGCGGTCGCCATGATGATTGATTCAGAAACAGCATGGAGCGCCGTGATGCGCCGCGATCGCGCCTTTGATGGCAAATTTGTCACCGGCGTTCTTTCGACCGGCATCTATTGCCGCCCTTCCTGCGCCGCGCGGCATCCGGCGCGCAAGAATGTTCGCTTCTTTGCCGATGGCGCAGCAGCGCGCAAGGCAGGGCTTCGCGCTTGCAAACGCTGTCTGCCTGACGATGTTGCGCGCGATGAAAAAGCCATCGCACGGGCGCTTGATATGCTCGCCGGCGACGAGCCGCCCAAGCTTGCCGCGCTGGCCGAAGCAGTCGGTTATGCGCCGCATCATTTTCAAAGGCTCTTCAAACGGCTGGTGGGCGTTACGCCGGCCGCCTATGTGCGCGGCTTGAGGAGCAGACGGGCGGAGGAGGCTCTGTCAGCAAATGGTAGCATTACCGATGCCATCTATGACGCCGGCTACGCTGCGCCGAGCCGCTTTTACGCAGAAACGAATGGGAGGCTGGGGATGACACCAAGTGCCTGGAAAAAGGGCGGTTCGGGCATAACGATCCGATACGCCATCGTGGATACATCGCTCGGCAGCATGCTGGTCGCCGCGACCGGGAAAGGCATTTGCCGGCTTTCCTTCAATGAGGATCAAAAAGACCTTGAAAAACGCTTTCCCAATGCGCGGATAGAAGCCGGCGGGGCGGCGCTCGACAATCTCGTCAAAGGCGCGGTGGATGCAGTGGAAAACCCCTCCAGCATGCCCGATCTGCCCCTTGATGTTGCGGGGACGGCTTTTCAGGAGGCTGTGTGGCAGGAGCTGAGGCGCATTCCGCCAGGCGAAACGCGCAGCTATGCGGAGATTGCCGCCGCGGTCGGCAGGCCCAAGGCCGTTCGTGCAGCCGGTAGCGCCAATGGTGCCAACAATGTGGCCGTGCTCATTCCCTGCCACCGCGTGGTGCGTAGCGATGGCAGCATGGGTGGCTACGCCTATGGAACGGAGATCAAGGAGAAATTGCTCGAGAAAGAGGGGGCAACCGATGTCAGACAAGGTTGAGCAATTCGGCGCTTTGCATATTCCCGGCAAACCTCTAGTTTTGGTCAATATCTGGGATGCCGGGAGCGCTAGGGCTGTCGTTGCTGCTGGAGCCAAGGCTATCGCCACAGGCAGTTTTGGAGTTGCCTGCGCCATGGGGTCCAGTGATGGTGAAAATCTCTCGATGGATGATGCGATTGGAAACCTGGAGCGCATCGCCTCGGTCGTCGATCTTCCAATCAGCATTGACATGGAAGCCGGTTATGGAGATCACCCCGATGCTGTTTGCGCTTCCGTCGAGCGAGCTAAAGCAGCCGGTGCGTCAGGCATCAATATGGAAGACCGTATGCCGGGACAGACTGTTCCGATGCCGGCCGAGGAATATGCGCCAAGGCTGGAAGCTGCGGCCAGCACTGGCCTCTGGATCAACGCGCGCTGCGATGTATTTATGGGCCAAGATGTGGCCAAGGATGGCAATGCTCTGGCGCAAGCAGCGCTGGAACGTGCGCTAGTCTATGCCGATCATGGAGCCGGCAGCCTGTTTGTTCCATTCCTGGGCGATCTGGGTCATATTTCGACAATCTGCGAGAAGTCGCCGTTGCCGGTCAATATTCTGTACGATCCATCAGGACCATCCCATGCTGAATTGGCAGCTGCAGGTGTTGCCCGGATCAGCCACGGGCACAAGCCATGGGCAGCCGCCATGGCTTGGATTGAAGGACAGGCAAAGCAAGTTTTGAAAGGTGGCGAGCCCGATTATTGACTCCGGTCGTTGCCGCAGATGTGCGAAAAACGTCTGATTCAGCCAAAAACAGGCCAACAAAAAACGCTGTTCTGATCCCTGAGTCCGGGGTGGTACGGATCACCCGGCATGTACACCTATGGAACCGCGCGAAAACCAGCTTTGTCAGAACCAGGAAAATGCTGAAACTGTAACCGGTTATGGTTAACGGATGGCAAGTTTCTTGGCGTCATCTGCGCTTTGGTCAGGCCGGCTTTGCGGCGATGCTGACAGTTCTCAATGCCCCCCGGTTGGCGGATTTCGGGCCTTTTCGGATATATCCGCAAATCTTCACGGAAATTTAGGCTTTCCTAACGCCTTGTCCCGTAATCGGACAGGGTGCGATCGCCATAAGTTTTCCACGTAATCCTAACGGTCTGTTCACCCTTTTTCGGCATACCGACGCTGCAATCTGCGCGGAAACCATCCGGGAACCATCTCGGGCGGGTAGTTCACATAGCGGGGGCTGAAAAGGAAGAAACAATGTTGAATGTGAGGAAAAACAAGGCATTTCTAAGTCTCGGCGCGAGCGTGCTGATGCTCTCCGGCTGCGGCGGCTTTGGCGGCCCCGAGCTACCGCCGGCCCCGGCAACGCCAGCCCAGCAGGCACCGAGCGAAGAATACCGCATCGGACCGCTCGACAAGCTTACAGTGTTCGTCTGGCGCAACCCCGAACTCGGCGCAAAAATTCAGGTCCGCCCCGACGGCCGGATTACCACGCCGCTGATCACCGATATGCCAGCTGCGGGTAAGACCCCCACAATGCTTGCTCAAGACATCAAGCTTCAGCTTTCCCAATATATCAACGATCCGATCGTTTCGGTCATAGTCAATGATTTTGCCGCGACCAACAATCAGCAGATCAGCATCACCGGTGCAGGCGTCGGCAAGCCCGCCTCGGTTCCGTTTCGCGCCAACATGACGCTGCTCGATGCCATCACGGCTGTCGGCGGACTTTCTGAATATGCCGCAGGAAACCGCGCCAGCCTGCTGCGTTATGACGGGCGGATTGGCCGTAAGCAGCAATATCGTCTGCGCATCGGCGATTTGCTGAAGAAAGGCGACAGCCGGGCCAACGTCCTGCTGCAGCCAGGCGACGTAATCATCATTCCGGAAAGCGCATTTTGACGCTCAGGCTTCCAGCCAGAAAGACGCAATAGAGAAAGACAAGATAACAAATGAACGGTCTCTACGATGAAATACGTATCGCGCTTTTCAGCGTCTGGAACAGGCGCTGGCTTGCCCTGGCCGTCGCCTGGGCTTTTTGCGTTCTTGGCTGGCTGGCGGTCGCGCTCATCCCGAACAGCTATGAATCTGAGGCGCGCGTGCAGGTGCGGACGCAATCGATCCTGCCCAGCAAGGTTGGTATCACAACCAATGATCGCCGCAAAACGGTCCAGCAGCTCGAACAGACACTGACATCTTCGTCGAACCTGGAACAGGTTATTCGCGGCACGGACCTCGGCCAGACTATCGCGTCGGAAAAGGAAATGGCGGGCAAGATCATCTCGCTGCGCAAGGATATCGAGGTGGAATCCGATCAGGATGACTTTTTCACCATCACTGCCAGCCAGCCGAGCGGCCGATTGGCACGCGATGTCGTCCAGAAGCTGATCGATGTTGCCGAAGAGGACAATATCGCCGGCGACCGTAAGGAAACGAACCAGACGCTGCGCTTCCTCGACAAGCAGATTCAGCAGCGCAAGGCCGAACTCGACGAAGCCGAAGCCAAGCGCGTCGCCTACGAACGTGATAATCTGGGCCTTCTGCCCGGCGTCGGGTCGGTGTCGCAGCGGATGGAAGCGGCGCGTGCAGAAATCAATCAGATTGAATCGCAGCTTGTCCAGGCACAGAGCGCGTTGGCTGCTCTCAACGGACAGTTGCAGGGAACCCCGCCGACACTGTCTACGCCGTCGATTGGCGGCGCGGGAGGAGGCAATCCTGCGGCCGCCGCCTATGCGCAGGCGCAGGGCGAACTGGCTGCAATGCGCTCCCGCGGGCTAACCGATCGTCACCCCGATGTCATCGCCATGAAAAAACAGGTGGCTGCGCTGGCCGCTCAGGCCCGCCGGTCCGGCTCCGGCGGTGGAGGCGCTGGCAGCGTCCGGACGCCAAATCCCGCCTATAGTTCGCTGCAGAGCCTGCGCGCCGAACGGCAGGCCGCCGCTACTGCTCTGCAGGCGCGCAAGTCGGCCCTGCAGGCTGAGATGGGACAGCTCGCCGCAAAGCAGACGGCAGAACCAGGTGTCGCCGCGGAATATGAGCGGATCAACCGCGATGTCGAAGCGAAGAAAACGCAATATGAAAAACTGGTCGCCGACCGCGATCAGGTGAGCCTGCGCGGCGAGGTGGAAACGCAGACCGATTCCATTCAGTTCAAGGTGATCAATCAGCCGCAGGTTTCCAATGTGCCTGCTGCACCCAACCGGCCGCTGCTGCTGGCTCTAGTGCTGTTCGCTGGGTTGGGCGTGGGTGCTGGTACGGCCTTCGCGCTCGGCCATCTGCAAACCAGCTTCCCGACCGCGGCCAAGCTGGAAAAGGCAAGCGGGCTGCCGGTAATCGGCTCGATCTCGCAGATGCTGAATGTGCCGCAGCGCGAGGAGCGCGCGCGCAAGATGAAGCTTTTCTATGGCGCGACGGGCGCGCTGGTGGCGGTGTTTGCGCTGCTGCTGGTGGCCGAATTTGTCCAGCGCGGATTGACGGCGTGAGGGGGCACCAGGAATGAACAAGCATAGCTCAATTAAATCCGCCGGCTCGCTTCTCGAGCGTGCGTCCGAAATGTATGATTTCGGCTCGGCGCTGCGCGGCGAAAGCAGTCCGCCAGTACCTGCTCCGGCACCCGTTGAAGCCGATAAACCGGTGCCTCAGGCAACTGCTCCCCAACCGGCGAAGGCAGCGGAGCCAAAGCCGATACCCGCACCATCTGCAAGCGCACCCGCACCCGCTCCGCGCAAAAGCGTGCAGGGCAGGGTGCATATCGACCGGCAAATGCTGAGCGACAACAATTTCATCAATCCCGAAGGACCGGTCACTGGCCAGTTTGAGGAATTCCGCATCGTCAAACGCCAACTGCTTTTGGCAGCGCGCGGCGGCAAGGGATATGAAGCTGTGGAGCATGGCGAACGGATTTTGATTTGCTCGGCGCATCCCGATGAGGGCAAGACATTCTGCGCGATCAATCTCGCCATTTCTATCGCGCGCGAGAAAGACAATCGCGTGCTGCTGGTCGACGCCGATTTCGCCAAACCCAGCATTTTGAGCACGCTCGGCATGGCCGATAGCCCGGGTCTGATGGATGCATTGGCCAATGAATCGGTGGACGTTGAAGACCTAGTCATCGAAACCGATATCGAAGGCCTTTCGGTCCTTCCCGCCGGTGCAGCCACCAACCAGGACACGGAATATCTGGCGGCATCGCGAACCGCAGACATAATCGAGGAGCTAACCCGCAACGATCCGGCGCGTATCATCATTTTCGATTCCCCGCCTGCGCTGGCGGCCTCCCCTGCTTCTGTTCTCGCTCTTCACGTCGGGCAATGCCTGATGGTGGTGCGGGCAGACGAAACCACGGACAGTGCGCTGCGTGACGCGCTGAACCTGCTGAGCGGCTGCGAAAATATTCAGCTGCTTCTCAATCGCGCAAAATTCTCTCCCACAGGCCGAAAGTTCGGCAGTTACTACGGATATGGAGCATGATCATGCACAACCGGACCACCAAGAAAAAACTGATTGCAGCGCTTGTTTGCACCACCGCCTTTGCCGCACCCAATGCAGCGCTGGCGCAGCAGTTGGTGCCAGAATGGACGCCGTTCGAGGATGCACCACCTCCACCGCCGGCAGAAGGTGGCGGCTATGGCTATGGTGATGATGGTCAGGCTGATCCGCGCGCCGGTCGTGATCGCCCGCGCGTCGAAGTCACGCCCTATCTCGAAGCGCAACAGGTTGTTGTCACCGACTTCAAGGACGGAACCAATGACGTTCTGACCTACACGACGGTCGCGGCCGGCATCGACGCTTCGGTCCAGACGCGCCGCGCGGAAGCGCAGGTCAATGTCCGCTATGAACGCATCATCGGCTATGACGATGGCGTTGAAGATCAGGACATCGTGACCGGTCTGGCACGCGGCTCGGTTGCTGTTGCGCCCGGCCTGGCGCTGGAAGCGGGCGGTGTTGCCACTCGCTCCAAGGTCGATGGCCGCGGTCCTTCGCCGAGCAATCTGGTCGGCAACCCCGATAACATCACGCAGGTTTATTCGGTCTATGCGGGCCCCACCGTTTCGACCAAAGTTGGCGCACTGGACGTGAATGCCGCCTACCGCGCCGGATATACCAAGGTGGAAAGCCGCGATGCCGGCAATTTGCCTCCGGGTCAGGATCCGATCTCAACCTTCGACGACAGCATCAGCCACTCGGCAAGTGCTTCGATCGGCATGCAGCCCGGCGAAGGTCTTCCGATCGGCTGGTCGGTTGGCGGCGGTTATGACCGTGAAGATGCAGATCAGCTCGATCAGCGTTATGAAGCCAAATATGTGCGCGGCGATGTTACCGTTCCTATCACATCGACTTTCGCTGTTGTCGGCGGGATCGGCTATGAGGATATCGAGGTCAGCGAACGCGACGCCCTTCGCGACGCCAATGGCGATCCGGTGCTCGACAATGACGGTCGTTTCGTCACCGATCCCGACTCACCGCGGCTGACCGCCTATCAGGAAGACGGCATCATCTGGGATGCGGGTGTGATGTGGCGGCCAAGCCCGCGCACCTCGCTCAGCGCCTATTATGGGCAGCGTTATGGCAGCGATACCTATGGCGGTAGCTTCACCTATCAGCCGAACAAGGATTTTGCGGTCAATGTCTCTGCCTATGATACGGTTTCGGGTTTCGGTAATTTCCTAAATGACAATCTGGCCGCACTGCCGACGCAGTTCCGCGCGAACCGCAATCCGCTCTCGGGCGATATCGGCGGCTGCGCTTTCGGTCAGACAGGCGGCTTCTGCTTCAACGACGCGCTTCAGACCGCGAACAACGCGGCCTTCCGCATGCGTGGCGTTTCCGCTGCGGTAAGCGGCAAGGCAGGACGCTGGGACACCGGCGTTGCGGTCGGTTATAACCGCCGGAAATTCCTGACTTCGGAAATTGGCGCTCAGGCTGACATCGATGGTCTCGTCGATCAGAATTATTTCGCGGTGGCCTATCTGGGCACCGATATCGATCGCAAGTCGCGGTTCGATACAAACGCCTATTTCAACTATTTCGATCCCGGCTTTGCCGGCGCGCCCAATGTGCTCGCGGCCGGAATCAACGCGGCCTATTATCGCCAGATCTATCGCGGCCTTTCGGCCTCGGCGGCGGTTGGTCTCGACAGCTATCGACAGGAAGATTTCGACAGCGCACTGACTGGCTCGGCGCTGCTCGGCCTGCGTTACAGCTTCTAAAGGATTAGATGCGGAGAATATCAGATGTATGATCAATTTTACGGACTAAGCGGTCGGCCGTTTCAGCTGACCCCCGATCCGCAGTTTTACTTTGAGAGCGCGACCCATCGCAAGGCACTGTCCTATCTGGGATATGGTCTGGCGCAGGGCGAGGGCTTTATCGTCATCACCGGCGAGGTCGGCGCGGGTAAATCGACCCTGGTCGGTCATCTGATGCAAACGATCGACAAAGAGCGTCTGACGGCAGCCACCATCGTCACCAGCCAGCTTGACGGGCTCGATCTTGTCGAGATGGCCGCGGAAAGCTTCGGGATCGATACGCGCTCAACCGACAAGGCCGCGACCTTGAAAGCGATCGAGGACTATCTGCATGCCGAAGCGCGTGCAGGTCGACGCTGCCTGCTCATTGTCGACGAAGCACAGAATCTCTCGGTCGATGCGCTTGAAGAGCTGCGCATGCTTTCGAATTTTCAGCTGGGGTCACAGGCGCTTCTGCAGATCTTCCTGCTGGGCCAGCCCGAATTTCGCGATCTTGTCCACGATGCTGCGGAACTCGAACAGCTGCGCCAGCGGATTATTGCCACCCATCACCTGGAGGCAATGGAAGCCGATGAGGTCGAGCCTTATATTGTCCACCGCCTTTCGCGGGTGGGCTGGAATGGCAGGCCGCAGATCACCGCCGATGCCTATCATGCGCTTTATGCAGAAACCGGCGGCGTTCCCCGCAAGCTCAACACGCTGATGAATCGCGTGATGCTGATGGGATCGGTCGAACAACTCGAGGTGATCGATGGCGAATTGGTGATGGCCGTTGTAGCCGACATGGCTGGCAAGCCATTCGAATATACCGCGCCGATGTCGTCGCGTGTGCCGGAAGCCCCGATCCAGCCTACAGAAGAAGAGACTGCGGCTGAAGAAAACGAGGCCGAAGTGGCCCCCACCGATGATGTACCGGTCGCCACAGACGCGCCGGTAGAAGAGGTGCAAGAGCCATTCTTTGCGGTTGAAGCTGAGACAGGCGAAGCTGCTCAGCCCTCCAACGACGATTTGCCTGTTGCGCAAGAAGTAGCCGCGGAGCAGCCCGAGCCGTCCGACGTTACCGAAGCCGCGCCGCCAGCGGGTACCGCCGATGAACGCATTGCCGCGCTGGAGGCAAGAGTCGCCGAACAGGATGCAGCTTTGCGCCGGATGCTGGGGATGATGATTGACTGGATGGATCAGGAGCAGGCAACTCTGGATGCGCATCTGGCCAAAACGCGTGCTGCTTGATATTCTTTGATGCGGAGGAAAAACGGCCCTTGCTCAATGCGTTATCCGTTGATGTCGAAGACTGGTTCCAGGTCGGCGCGTTCGAAGATGTAATCGAGCGCGACAGTTGGGATGCGCTCGAATGCCGCGTCGAACACAATGGCGATGCGGTATTGTCCCTCTTTGAAGAAGCTGGAATCAAAGGCACATTTTTCACATTGGGATGGGTGGCCGAACGCTATCCGTCACTTATCCGCCGCATCGTCGATGCCGGGCACGAAATCGCCAGTCATGGCTATGCGCATGACCGCGTGTTCAATTTTCGCCCCGACGAATTTGCGGCTGATCTTCGAAAAGCGCGCAAGCTGATCGAGGATGCCGCCGGGCAGGAAGTGACCGGCTATCGCGCGCCGAGTTTCTCGATCGATACCCGTACGCCATGGGCGCATGAGATTCTGGCCGAGCAGGGCTATGCCTATTCCTCCTCGGTGGCTCCGGTGAAGCATGATCATTATGGCTGGGCCGAAAGCCCACGCTTCATCTGGAAGCCGCTGCCCGGTTCCGACTTTGTGGAGATTCCCGTGACGACGGCCGAGCTTGGCGGCAAACGTCTGGCAGCCGGAGGCGGGGGCTTTTTCCGCCTGCTACCCTATGCTTTTTCGAGCTGGGCGATCAGGCAGGTGAACAGCAAGGAAGGCCGCCCCGCGATTATTTATTTCCACCCGTGGGAGATCGATCCTGAGCAGCCGCGGGTCGAGAATGCCTCGCTCAAATCGAAATTGCGGCATTATTCGCGGCTCGATGCCATGGCTGGCAAGCTTCGCCGTCTGGCCAAAGAATTCGAATGGGACCGGCTCGACGCGATTGTCGAGCGCGAGAAGACGAGGATCGCAGCATGAACGCCCCGGTCATCCGCAGCAAAATTTCCGTTCGCCAATGCGATCTCGATGATCGCAATGAAGCCGCGCGCATCGATGCCTGGATAATGGCGCATGAGGACTCTACCCCGTTTCATCGTCCGGCATGGATGCAGGCGGTAAAGCGCGGCACGCAGCAGGAAGCTATTTGCCTGATCGCTGAAAACAGCCTTGGTGAGATTTCCGGCTGGCTGCCGATGCATCTGGTGCACTCGCCGATTTTCGGGCGCGCGCTGGTTTCGGCTGGTTTTGCGGTCGGCGGTGGGATATTGGCGAGCAGCCCGACAGCAGTGCGCCGCCTTGCCGAAGCAGCCTGGGACTTTGCACAGCGCAACAGCTGTCCCACGCTTGAGCTGCGCGGCGGTGACTTTCCCGGCGGTAAGCACGCTTCCGGATGGCAGATCAAGCGCGGCGCGCATGCCAATTTCGCGCGTGCGCTCACTGAAGATGATGAGGCCGAACTGCTTGCTATTCCGCGCAAACAGCGTGCCGAAGTGCGCAAGGGTCTGAAAAATGAGCTTGTCGTCGAGACGGGAAATAGCGCGCGTGATCTGGACTGGCATTATGCCATCTATTCCGAAAGCGTTCGCAATCTTGGAACGCCGGTATTCCCAAAAGCTTTGATGGCGGAGACACTGGCGGCTTTTGGGGAAGATGCAGACATATTGACGGTGCTGCATGAAGGCGCGCCCGTCGCCAGCGTGCTCAGCCTTTATCATCGCGGTACAGTCATGCCTTATTGGGGCGGCGGCGTTTGGGAGGCACGGCGGCTTCGGGCCAATGATGTTATGTATTATGCGCTGATGAATCACGCGCGGCGCAAAGGGTGTCATTCCTTTGATTTCGGCCGGTCAAAGGTCGATAGCGGTGCTTATTTCTTCAAGAAAAACTGGGGTTTCGAACCGGAACCGCTTGCCTATGCTGTGCGCACCGCGGATGGCAGCGAGCCGCGCGACGTCAACCCCAATAGCCCTAAATACAAGGCGCAGATTGCGATTTGGCAGAAGCTGCCACTCTCGTTTGCAAATCGCATCGGCCCGTGGATTGCCAGGGGGATCGGCTGATGAGAGAGATACTGTTCCTGGCCCACCGCGTTCCGTGGCCCGCCGATCGCGGCGACAAGATACGTTCGCATAATCTGCTCAAGAAACTCAGCGAGTTTGCGCCAGTGCATGTCGGTGCATTTGCCGACGATGATCGCGATGCGGCTTTTGCCGAGGACATGCGCCCGCTTTTCAGCTCCGTATATGTCGAGCGCCGTGCAAAACCGCTTTGGAAGGCCGGTCTTGAAGCGCTGGCAAGCGGAAAGCCTGTGTCGATCACGGGCTTTGCCTCTTCGGATATGCGAAGCTGGGTCCGGGAACTGATTGCGTCTGGCAAAATCAGTCATATCGTCGTCTTTTCCGGGCAGATGGCGCAATATGTACCGCGGGATTTCGACGGTTATCTGATCATGGATTTTGTCGACGTCGATAGCGCGAAATTCGAAAGCTATGCCAGGAAAGGCAATCCGGCGATGCGCTGGGTCAATCGCCGCGAAGCCGATCTGCTTGCCGATTTTGAGCATGCCTTTGCGCGCCGCGCCGATGCCAGCCTGTTTGTCAGCGAAGCCGAAGCGCAGCTTTTCCGGAATCGTTCCGGCCTCGGTCATGAAAAAGTCATCGCACTTTCCAACGGGATCGACGCTGTCTTTTACGACCCGCAAGCAAAATTCCCGCCGCCGACGAGGAAATTCAACGGGCCATTGATCGTCTTTACCGGCCAGATGGATTATCGCCCCAATGTCGAAGCCGTCTGTGATTTTGCCCGCAACGCAATGCCGGCCGTCCTGCGCGCGCATCCCAAAGCGAAGTTCGTCATCGTCGGAAGGAAGCCCACTCAGGAAGTTCAGGCCCTTGCAAAAACACATGGCGTCGAGGTCACAGGCGCGGTTGACGATGTCCGCAGCTGGCTGGGCGCTGCCGATGTTGTTGTCGCGCCGCTGCGCATAGCGCGCGGTATACAGAACAAGGTTCTGGAAGCCATGGCGATGGCCAAGCCGGTCGTGGCATCGCCCGCCGCTGCGGAGGGCATTGCCGCAACGAGCGGTACGCATTTCCTGATTGCAGACGATGCGGAGCAGGAAGCGCAATCGGTCATTAAACTGCTCGACGATCCCCAATCAGGCCTGAATATCGGTGCCGCCGCGCGGTTGCATGTGATCGGCCGCTATAGCTGGGCTTCCCAGCTTGCTGCGCTCTCGCCGCTCATGGGCATCAGCCATCACCTTGCCGAGGCGGCTGAATGAGCGGATTCGCCATTCCCGCGGCCAACATACGCTGGTTCTTCTCGCGCGAATCCAGGGGCGCATGGCATCGCCCGATTCAATTTCTGGCGGCAAGCTGGGCGGCGCTGCTCCTGCTCTTCTGGCGTGATGCCGGGCATATGGCGCAGATCTGGTGGGACAGTTCGACCTTCAATCACTGCCTGTTTATCCTGCCGATTGTTGGTTGGCTGGTTTGGCAGCGCAAGGACGAGCTGGCAAAATTGACGCCAGCGCCCTGGGGCCTTCCGCTATTGTGGTTCGGTGCCGGAGCTGGCGGGTGGTTGCTGGGTGAAGCCGCCGGTGCCGCGCTCGCTCGTCAGGCCGGCCTTGTCATGATGCTGCAGGGAAGCGCTGCGGCCTGGCTGGGGCCGCAAGTCACGCGCGGTTTGCTGTTTCCGCTCTTCTACATGCTGTTTCTTGTGCCTGTGGGAGAGCAGTTGGTTCCGCCGCTTCAGATGCTGACGGCGGATATGTGCATGTTCCTGCTCGCACTGGTCGGTATCCCGGCCCACATAGACGGAATTTTCATAACGACGCCAGGCGGGCTGTTCCGCGTGGCAGAGGCCTGTTCGGGTATTCAGTTCCTGGTCGCGATGGTGGCCTATGGCGCGCTGGTATCCAATCTATGCTTCAAAAGCTGGTATCGCCGAGCCGCCTTCATGGCGCTGTCGGTGATCGTTCCCATTGTCGCCAACGGCCTGCGCGCGTTCGGGACCATTTATATTGCCGAGCATACCGGAATCGAATTTGCGGCCAGCTGGGATCATGTCTTTTATGGCTGGGTCTTCTTCGCGATTGTCATGGCTATCGTCATGGCTATTGGCTGGCGCTTCTTTGACCGCAGTGTGGACGAACCTGCCTTTGACATTGCGCGCGTCAGGCGGATTGCGCTCCCGCGCATCGGCTTTCATTGGATCGCCGGCGCGATGGCTGCGATGGCAGTTGTTCCGCTTGCCTGGAGCGCGGCGATCATGAACCGTGCAGGCGAGCTGCCCGCTCAGATTGAAATGCCGCAGGTAAGCGGCTGGACCGTGGTGCCCTATACGCCGAGCAAGGACTGGAAGCCCAGCTATGAAGGGGCAAGCCATTATCTTTTCGGGCGCTACCGGAATGCGGCTGGAGAAGAAGTGGACATGTTTATCGTCGCTTATGACCGGCAGGCAGAAGGCAGTGAAATTGTCGGCTATGGCCAAGGTGCGGTCGAGCCCGAGGGTAACTGGAGCTGGGTTGAAAACCGGCCAGCACCCGAAGGCGGCAAGGCCGAGCAGATCCAGACCGCCGGGCCGGTCATCCGCGACGTGGTGACTTACTATCGCATCAATGGCGCAACCACCGGATCAGCGATGCGGGTCAAGCTGGAAACGTTGAAGGCCAAGCTGCTGGCCGGCGATCAGCGCGCCATCGGCATTGTCCTTTCTTCCGAGTATCGTAGCGGCAAGTCGCAGCGCGCGGCGATCGACGCTTTTGTTGGAGACATGGGGGATGTCGACAAAGTTGCTGACCGCATGATGGCCTTGCGCTAGGGCCGCGAAGCATGTGCGGTATTGCCGGAATCTTTCACCTGGATACAGCCAAGCCGGTTGACGCAAAGCGCGTGCGCCGGATGACCGACAGTCTCGCGCATCGCGGGCCGGATGGCTCGGGCGTGTGGACCGCGCCAGGCATAGGTCTTGGACACAGGCGGCTCTCTATCATCGATCTGGATGGCGGCGCGCAGCCGATGGCATCTGCAGACGAGCGCTTCGTCGTCAGCTTCAATGGCGAGATCTATAATTTTCAGGAAATCCGAAAGGAACTGGAGGCCGCCGGGCAGGAATTTGCCACCGATAGCGATACCGAGGTGATCCTGCATGGCTGGCGCAAATGGGGCGCGGGCTGTGTCGAAAGGCTGCACGGGATGTTCGCCTTTGCGATTTACGATCAGAAAGAACGCAGGCTTTGGCTCGTGCGCGACCGTCTGGGTATAAAGCCGCTCTATTACGCGAAAATCGCCGATGGCAGCGTGCTGTTCGGATCGGAGTTGAAAGCGCTGCTTGCGCACCCTGCTCTGCGCCGCGAACCCGACGAGCGGGCAATCGAGGATTATATGGCCTTTGGCTATGTCCCCGATCATCGCTGCATCGTGAAAGGCGTAAACAAGCTGCCAGCCGGCTGCTATCTTGCACTGGAACAGGGCAAGCCGATGCCTGCTCCATTGCGCTATTGGGATATCGACTTCAGCCAGCGGGTCAAAGGCAGCCAGAACGAGCTGGAGGAAGAATTGCTCCGGCTGCTGCGCCAGGCGGTAACCTCGAGGATGGTTGCCGATGTGCCGCTCGGCGCATTTCTTTCAGGCGGCGTGGACAGCTCCTCGGTCGTTGCATTGATGGCCGAAAACTCCAGAAAGCCGGTAAAGACTTGTTCCATCGGCTTCGATGTGAAAGGTCTTGATGAGAGCGACTATGCAAAGCGAGTGGCCAAACGCTTTGCCACAGATCATCACAGTCGGATCGTCAGCCCCGATGACTATGGCCTGATCGACAAGCTTGCCGATCATTTCGACGAACCCTTTGCCGATGCTTCCGCGCTGCCGACTTACCGCGTGAGCGAGCTTGCCCGCGAAACCGTGACGGTGGCCCTGTCCGGCGATGGTGCGGATGAGGCGCTGGCTGGATATCGACGCCATGTCTTTCACGCGCATGAAGAGCGCATCCGCAGGTTTGTTCCTGCAGCGATCCGCAAGAATATTCTGGGGCCACTGGGCCGGCTCTATCCCAAGGCGGATTGGGCACCGCGGCCATTACGCGCCAAATCGACCCTGCTCTCGCTCGCGCGCAGCGGTGCCGAAGGTTATACCGAAGCGGTGGGGATCAATCCGCCGGGATTGCGCAGCGCCATCTATTCCGATGATTTTCGCGGCAAGCTGGCGGGCTATGCCGCCGAAAGCCACATGCATAAGCTGATGGAGAATGCGCCGGCGCGCAGCGGTCTCGACCAGGCCCAATATGCCGATATGAAAATGTGGCTGCCGGGCGATATCCTGGCCAAGACAGACCGCATGAGCATGGCGGTGAGTCTGGAGGCGCGCGAACCGCTCCTCGATCACCGGCTGATGGAATTTGCCGCGCAGCTTCCGGGCCGGATGCGGATCCGGGGCGGGCAGGGCAAATGGCTGCTCAAAAAAACCATGGAACGCTATCTGCCGGAGGATATTCTATACCGGCAAAAAATGGGTTTCGTCACGCCTATCAGCGACTGGTTTCGCGGCGCGCTGGCCGAAGAGGCGCGCGGTCTTTCCAAACAGGCAACACTGGCGCAAACTGGCTGGTTCGATCCCGGCGCAATCGACGATATTGCCGCCGATCATGTAGCCGGGCGGTGCGAGCATGGCCGTCTGTTGTGGCAATTGCTGATGCTCGATAAATCGCTGCAGCGCATATTCGGATAAATTTACGCCATGTGATCTCCAGCGAAGGATGGAGTCCAAGCTGGCGGCTCAACTGACGAACTGGACCCCAGCCTGCATTGGGGATCGCGGGACGACGGGTACATAGCTATTCGCTCGGATATACTGCACTCTCAAAATAGAGGCCATGCGGCGGCGCATTCTCGATCAGTGCCTGTCTGTCTTTAGCTTCCAGCGCCGTCTGCAGATCGCTATCGTTCCACCTGCCGCGCCCGACAGCAGCCAATGCGCCAACCATCGAGCGCACCTGGTGATGCAGGAAAGACCGCGCCGATGCCTCTACGATCACATGATCGCCCTCGCGGCGCACATCCAGACGGTCGAGCGTTTTTACAGGACTGGCCGACTGGCATTGGACCGAGCGGAAGGTGGTGAAATCATGCTTGCCGATCAAGATCTGCGCCGCATTTTGCATGGCCTCTACGTCGAGCGACTGGCCGATCCGCCAGACCCGGTTTTTCTCCAGCGCCAGCGGCGCGCGCCGGTTGGATATCCGGTAGATGTAGGAGCGCCCGACGCAGGAGAAACGCGCATGCCAGTCTTCGCTCACTTCCTCACATGCGAGTATCGCAATCGGCTGCGGCCGCAGATGCGCGTTGAGCGCTTCCATGAAGCGAAAGGGCGTCAATTCGCTTGCGATATCGACATGCGCGCGCATGCCCAGCGCATGAACGCCCGCATCGGTCCTCCCGGCACCGTGCACAGCGGCCTCTTCTACGGTAAATTTGTCGATTGCCGCCTCGATTTCTCCCTGTATGGTCCGGCCATGGTCCTGCCGCTGCCAACCCATATAGGGAGTGCCATCAAATTCGATGGTAAGCGCAAAACGGGTCATGAAAGATGCGTTCCAGCAGGGATGTGCTTGCCGCGCAGCAGCTCTGCGGCGTTCATGACCGGCTTGCCCGCGCGCTGCAAAAGGGTGGGACGGATGGATTCGCTTTGGCAGGCAATTGTGAGTTTGTCGTCGATCACCATGCCCGCCTTGCCCGCACTGTCCCCTAGCGCAGCTTCCCACACTTTATAGCGCTCATCATCATATTCGAACCAGGCACCGGGCACCGGGTTGAAGGCGCGTATCTGCCGGAGGACGGCTTCGGCGCTTTGATTGAAATCGATCCGGCTTTCGGGCTTTTCGATCTTGGCTGCATAGGTGGCACCATCCTCGGGCTGAGGCAAAGGCGGATGCCCATCAAGATCGGCCAGAACTTCCACCATCGACTGCGCACCCATTTGCGCCAGCTCGGCGGTCAATTCACCTGCTGTTTTGCCGGCGACGCTCGTTCGCGCAGTCATCCGGACGGGGCCAATATCCAGCCCCGCCTCCATCTGCATGATGCACACACCGGTTTCTTCGTCACCTGCAAGTATGGCCCGCTGCACTGGGGCGGCCCCGCGCCAGCGCGGCAGCAAGGAAGCGTGCACATTCAGGCAGCCATGCTTTGGTGCATCCAGAATGGCCTGCGGCAGGATCAGGCCATAGGCGGCAACAACCGCGATATCCGCGCCGAGCGCAGCAAATTCGGCTTGTGCATCTTCACTCTTGAGCGAGACTGGCGTGCGCACAGCCAGCCCCAACTCATCGGCGCGGGCATGCACGGCAGAGGGCGTCAATTTCTTGCCGCGGTTCGCGCGCCTGGGTGGCTGCGTGTAAACCGCCGCGATCTCGTGCCCCGCAGCGTTCAGCGCATCGAGGGACGGCAGCGCGAAATCCGGTGTTCCCATGAAAATTATGCGCATCGGCGAGATACCTTGCAATACAAACCGCTAGTGCTGAGCCTGTCGAAGCACGGCTCACAGTCTTGTAGCGCCCTTCGACCAGCGCAGTTGCCCGGGGCAACTGCTGCTCAGGGCTGCGGTCTTTCTTGTCCCTGAGTTATTTCTTCAAACTTCTGTCAAAGCCCCCTAAGGCTCATCGCATGGCATCGCAAGAAATTGACGCACTCGCGGGTGCATTGTCGAAACTGCCGGGGCTGGGGCCGCGTTCGGCGCGCCGCGTTGTGCTGCATCTGCTGAAAAAGCGCGAAGGCGTGTTGCATCCGCTCTTGAAAGCGTTGCAGCAAGTGGATGAGCAGCTGGTCACCTGCGAGATCTGCGGCAATATCGACACCGTCAATCCCTGCGGGATCTGTGCCGATCCGCGCCGCGACGACAAGGCAATCTGCGTGGTGGAGGATGTGTCCGACCTGTGGGCACTCGATAAATCACGGCTGTTTCCGGGCAAATATCATGTGCTGGGCGGAAAGCTCTCCGCGCTCGATGGGGTGCGGCCGGAAGACCTCAATATCGAAAGGCTGCTGGCGCGCGTCGAGGCGGGCGGGATCGACGAGATCGTGCTCGCCATGAACGCGACGCTGGAGGGGCAGACCACCGCGCACTATCTCGCCGAGCGGCTGGAAAAATACCCCGTGCGCCTGACGCAGCTCGCGCATGGCGTGCCCGTGGGCGGGGAGCTCGACTATCTCGACGAAGGCACACTGGCACAGGCTTTGCGGGCACGGCGGCCGGTAGCCTAAGCCCACCCAAAAGCGCGCAAGGCTGCCTCAATCACCCCGCTGGCGCTTCGGCCAAGCTGGCGTCATCATCTTCCAGCCCCACCACATTGGTTTTTTTGAGCTTGCCCGTCACGAAATCGAGCATCTGACGCAGATCGCTTTCTTCCAGATCGCGCAGGATGAACACAATTCTCGACCGGCGATCATCGCTCGGCCAGTCCTGAAGAATGGCTGGCGGATGCCAGATATGCTGCACGCCATGAATGACCAGCGGCTTGTCGAGCTCCTGGAGATTGAGCAGGCCCTTGACCCTGAGGACATTGACGCCGTTGAAGGCGACCAAAAGCTCCAGCCAGGAATCGAAGATCGCGGCGGGAATAGGCTCGTCGATGGTCATGCAGACAGATCGAATGCGATCGTCATGGCGATTGATATCATGGACATGATCGTGATGATGATCCTCGTCATGGCTATGCCCATGGTGATGGTTGTGATCATGCCTATGATCGGCGTGATAGGCCTCAGCAGCCAGCCAGCCGCGGACCTCTTCGCTTTTGAGTTCGGGATTGAATGACGCGCCTTCGAAAAGCCCTGCCAATTCGGAATCGCTGCCCGGCAATTTGTGCATTGGCGCTGCCGGATTGAGTCGCCGTAAACGCTGGCACAGTGCCTCGACGGTAGCTTCATCGGCCAGATCGGTCTTCGATATCAATAGCCGGTCCGCAACGGCCACCTGCTTGATCGCCTCGCCCTGCGCATCCAGCGTGGCATCGCCATTCACCGCATCGATCAGAGTCGCCACGGATTCCAGCGCGTATAGCGATTTCAGCGTGTCATCGCTCATCACGGTGTGAATAATCGGTGCCGGATCGGCGAGCCCCGTGGTTTCGATGACCACACGGTCGAACCAGCATTTGCCCTCCCGGGTGAAACGCTGCGGTGCGTCTTTCAGTGTCTTTTGCAGGTCGCCTTTTATCGTGCAGCACAGGCACCCATTGGCCATTTCGACAATCGTGTCATCTTCATTGCTCTGCGCGACCAGATCATGATCGATACCGACCGAGCCAAATTCATTGATGATGACCAGCGCCGATGACATTTCAGGCCTCTGGATGAGCCGGTTCAGCAGCGTCGTCTTGCCAGCGCCCAGAAAGCCGGTGAGCAGCGTAACGGGAATGCGCGATTGGCCGATCTTCAATCCCCTTCATCCGGGTTGAGAACCAGAACGAGGCGCTTTTGCCCGGTGCCTTCGATCGGCGGAGAGCGGTGAATGGCCGGGTACCCGGTCGCAAGCCGGCCCTTGAAAATGCCGACATCGCCCGGTGCCAGCAGGTTTATACGCTCGGGCTCCAGCCCCTGTGCAAGCTGGTCAACACCGCGCGGGCTTAGCCACTGTGTGCCTGGACCGGCATAGGTGGTAACGAGGCGCCCGCGTACATAGTCGCCGTGAAATTTGCGGCAGGCATCATCGCTCACCACGTCTAGCCGAAACTGCATCCTCGCTGTTTTGGCGAAGGGCGCGAAGAGCCCGCACAGCCGGTCGATATCCTCGATCAGCGCATCGCAGGTCTTCTCGTCAGTGAAACCGTTTTCCCGCATTGCATCCCTGATCGCAGGCGAGGGGGCGTCGGCTGGCACCATGATGCGGATGCTTTTGGGCTCGCCCGCCAAAAGCGGCGCGGCATCGAGCGGCGGCAGGCGTTTCCATATCGCAAGATTGCAGTCCGGCTGCCGGATTTCCTGCAAAACCGAAGGGTCTCCAGAAATCACGGCTTCAGGTTCGACCAAGGTAGGCATTTGGGTTTCTTGTTTCCGCTGAGAGGCATTTAACGATATATCATAATGAATAGGTTCTGTTCGGCTCCGGGGCAAGGGGGCAAAAGGTAATGCCGCCGCCTGCATCGGACCCCGATCCAGAGCCTGCACCGGACCCCGACCCGGTGTCGCTGGTCAGATTGCCATTATCGTCATGCGTGAAGGCATCGGGGCCAACCTGCGTATATTGATTGAGGCCATTGACGCTATAGTTCCTGTCGACATCGAAATGCGCGCTATTGGCATAGCTATCGTTCGATGTCGTGCGAGAAGCCATCTGGCTGGCCGGGTTGTAGGTGAAGGTGAAGATATTGTC
>JANQNO010000005.1 GCA_028279555.1 Sphingorhabdus sp. | reverse complement strand
GGCCTCGATGCGGGATGAAATGGCAGGAGAAGCGCCGATGGCGGGGCCAACCCCCGTCGAGGCGCTTTGACGCAGCAGTTCGCCCGCATCGGGCCATCCAAAGGACTTGACCAATTTGGCCCATGCCTTCGTCACTCGCTCGTCCAATAGCACCACTATTCTCCTTGCTCTTTCCTTGTCATAGGCCAAATTGATTCAAGCCACGACCATGCGATGAATGGGTCCTGACCCTAACGCACATAGCTTGCGCCATTGGCATCGAGCACCGCGCCGGTCATCGATGGAGGAGCCTCAAGCGCGCACCAGCGGGCCATCTCGGCGATCTCTTCGGGCTCAGCCACACGGCCAAGCGGAATGTCGGCAAGCAGTTTATCTCCGCCACGGCTTTCCAGATATTCCTCGGCCATCCCGGTCATGGTAAATCCGGGGCAAATGGCAAAGGCAAGAATATTCTCGGCAGCATAGCCGCGGGCAATGGTTTTGGTCATCGCCACCATGCCGCCCTTTGATGCAGCATAGTGCCAGTGTTCCGGGCTGTCGCCGCGATAGGCGGCGCGGCTGGCAATATTGACAATACGGCCACCCGATCCTCTTTCCTGCCAGTGAAGCACAGCCGATCTGCATAATTCGGCCGAGGCAGTGAGGTTGATCTGCAGCGTGCGGGCCCAGCTTTCGCTCCAATCATCTTGGTCCAGCGCCGCTGCCTCGAAAACCCCGGCATTGTTGATGAGGATATCGATCCGGCCATCGAGCCGGTCGAGCGCCGCATGCCACAAATCTGCAGTTGCGCCTTCGCTGCCGAAGTCAACAGCCAAGAGGCCGTTTTTGGAGGAAGTTGCGTGCCCGCAAATTTCGACATCTTTTTCGCTATCAAGGGCTTGGTAAATCGCCGCACCAATGCCACGACTGGCCCCAGTAATCAGAATGCGACGCTTATCCCCTGTCATCCTCTCTGCCTAAAGCCGAAAGTTGGCTTGGGGAAGGGGGTTATCCCGCCATCGAGTTCACGAATTCCTCGCTCTTGCGTTTCAGTTCGGACATCTGTTCGTCGGCAAGTTCGACCCCATCGGAGAGATTTTCAATCTCGCCGACAATTTCCTCCGTGCCGCGCGTAATGGCACCAATTGTCGATGCCATCGTGTCGGCGGCCAGCGCGGTTTCGTCGACGGCCGAGGTGATCGTCGTCACGCTGCGCGCCTGCCGGTCCATGGAATCGCGGATATGCGTCGCGGATTGATGGACATCGGCCACGCTTTCGAAAATGGCGTTGGTTGCCTCGGTCGTTTCCTGCGTGGCCGACTGGATGGCGGCGATCTTGCCGCCGATATCGTCCGTCGCATTGGCAGTCTGGTTGGCCAGGCTTTTGACTTCCTGTGCAACCACCGCAAAGCCGCGCCCCGCATCGCCTGCCCGAGCGGCCTCGATCGTCGCATTGAGTGCCAGCAGGTTGGTCTGGCCGGCAATGTCGCGGATCATGCCGAGGATCGATTCGATTTCACCCGATTGCTGGTTTAGCAGCTCCGAAACTTTCACCGCATTTTCGGCATGGCTGGTGGCGACCCGCGTTACCTTCTCTGATTTTTCAACCTCGTCGCGCGTTTCATCGATAACCTCGATCAGGCTGCCTGCGGTTTGTGCAGCTTCCCGCATGGCGATAGCCGACTGGTCTGCAGCGCCGGCGACCTCGGATGCCTTGGCGAGCATCCCCCGCGCGGCGGCTTTCGCATTTTCGGCGCTGGTGCGCAGCTGGTGGCCCCTGGCCGCCGAAGCCAGGATGCTGTCATCGATACCTTCCTTATAGCCTTTGAGATGCTTCTTGCGCTTCTGCGAGGAATGCTTGCCCATGGCGAGGGCAAAGGAAAGCGAAATGACGCCCAGTTCGATCTGGCATATCTTGGCGACGGCCTGATAGAAGGGAAAGGGATCGGTCCCCTCGGCTTCGCAATATTCGGAGACGATTTCGCTGGTTTTTTGCTGCGCTGCGGATGCAGCGGCCAGATAGCCTGGAAAGCCGATATTGGCATCATGTGCGGCTTCGGTGCGCTGCGCTATGCTGGTGACCCAGTCGCGGTTTGTGGGTGCCTGGTATTTCTTGTTGACGAAACGGCTGCTGCGCTCAATTGCTTCTTCGAAATCGTCGCCGCCCCATTTTTGCGCGACAATCTTGTCTTTTGACCATTCTGTCCAGAATGCAGACGCCACGTCCGTTTCCCGGCCTGCGAGCATCTCACCGACCCTGCCGAGCCGGTCAATAAATTCGGGGTCACTGCGAACCTGCTCGAGCAATTCGTTGAAGGCGTTTTCGATGAGGGCCATGGCCAGTTCCTGCTTTGTAGGCGTCGTCGAAACCGGTGTCGCAAAAAATGGTAAACAGCCTGTTAACGATAATTCACACGGCGCTCCCTCCAATGCACTTGCGCGGGGGCCGATATTGGCTAAAGAACGGCGCACCAAAAACAAAATGTCCGCACGGGCAGGGGAATTCGCAGATGGCTTCCAAGGCCGAGAGACCCATATCGCCGCATCTTGGCATCTATCGCAGGGGCGTTCACATGATGGCGTCGATCACGCACAGAGCCACCGGTTTCATTCTGGCAACCGCGGGAATGCTGACTTTGCTATGGTGGCTGTCATCCATCGGTGGCGGGGAGGAGAGCTATCAGACCTTCCTCACCTATGTTGTTGATGCGGGTGAAGAAGCCACTGGCTTTCAAACCGCCAGCAACTGGTTTTTCCGCCTTCTGGCGCTGGGCGTGATTTTCAGCTTTTTTCAGCATCTTTTTTCAGGGATTCGCCATCTGGTGATGGATATGGGTGCCGGCTTCGAGCTCAATGCCAACCGGACTTCCGCATGGCTCGTGTTTATCGCGGCCTTTACCGCCACCGGGCTGGTAGCGCTGTATGTAATCTACGAATATCTGGATCTGGGGGCCTGATCGATGGGAAGCGGAACGAATATCGGCAAGGTCCGGGGCCTTGGTTCGGCAGGACATGGCAGCGAGCACTGGATCAACCAGCGGATCAGCGCGCTGGGCAACCTGCTCCTCACGCTCTGGCTGGCGGCCAGCCTTTTCTGGCTTCCCGACTATACCCACAAGACCGTCGCCGAGTGGCTTGCACAGCCGAGCGTCGCGGTTCCGATGATCCTGCTGCTGGTCAGCGTATTCTGGCATGTCCGGCTGGGTCTGCAGGTGTTCATAGAGGATTATGTGCATAATGAAGGCAACAAGCTGGCGCTGCTCGTCCTGCTCAACTTTTATGTCATTGGCGGAGCGGCTTTCGGCATATTCACGGTCGCCAAGCACGCCTTTGCAGGAACGCCAGTCTGATGGCGGAAAAAGAAAACAAGGCCGAGACGGCGGGCGAGAGCTACAAGATCATCGATCACAGCTATGACACTGTGGTTGTCGGTGCCGGCGGTTCGGGTCTGCGCGCGACCATGGGCAGCGCCGAAGCCGGCCTGAAAACCGCCTGTATTACCAAGGTTTTTCCAACGCGTAGCCACACGGTTGCGGCGCAGGGCGGGATCGCTGCTTCGCTCGGTAACAACTCGCCCGATCATTGGACCTGGCATATGTATGACACGGTCAAGGGCAGCGACTGGCTGGGCGATCAGGATGCAATCGAATATCTGGTGCGCGAGGCTCCGCAGGCGGTTTACGAGCTTGAACATGCAGGCGTGCCATTCTCGCGCAATGACGATGGCACCATCTATCAACGCCCCTTTGGCGGCCATATGCAGAATATGGGCAAGGGCCCGCCCGTGCAGCGCACCTGCGCAGCGGCGGACCGCACCGGCCACGCGATGCTGCATGCGCTCTATCAGCAGAGCCTGAAATATGATGCCGATTTCTTCATCGAATATTTCGCGCTCGACCTGATCATGGAAAATGGAGAGTGCCGAGGCGTGATCGCCATGTGCATGGAGGATGGCTCTATCCACCGTTTCCGCAGCCACGCGGTCGTGCTCGCGACGGGCGGCTATGGCCGCTGCTATTTCAGTGCGACATCGGCGCATACCTGCACGGGCGATGGTGGCGGCATGGTTCTGCGCGCAGGACTTCCGCTGCAGGATATGGAATTCGTGCAATTCCACCCCACCGGCATTTATGGTGCTGGCGTGCTGATTACCGAAGGCGCGCGCGGCGAGGGCGGTTATCTGACCAATAGCGAGGGCGAGCGCTTTATGGAGCGCTATGCACCCTCGGCCAAGGATCTGGCGAGCCGCGACGTCGTTTCGCGCTGCATGGCGACCGAGATCCGCGAAGGCCGCGGTGTTGGCCCCAACAAGGACCATATCTACCTGCATCTCGACCATATTCCTGCGGATACGCTGGCCAAGCGGCTCCCCGGCATTACCGAGACCGGAAAGATATTCGCCGGCGTCGACCTGACCCGAGAGGCGCTGCCTGTCACCCCGACGGTCCACTATAATATGGGCGGTATCCCCTGCAATTACTGGGGTGAAGTGATCAATCCGACCAGGAAAGACCCCGATGCGATTGTCGAAGGGCTCTATGCCGTTGGTGAGGCCGCCTGTGTGTCGGTCCATGGTGCCAACCGCCTGGGCTCCAACAGCCTGATCGATCTGGTGGTGTTTGGCCGCGCGACGGGCCTGCGGCTGAAGGAAAAACTGAAGCCAGGCGGCGCGCACAGGGCGCTTCCCAGGGACAGCGCCGATCTGGCGCTTTCCCGCGTCGATCATTTCCGTGGGTGCAAGGGCGGATCGCCGACCGCCGGCATCCGCATGGATATGCAGCAAACAATGCAGAAGCATGCCGCCGTTTTCCGCGACAGCGCGCTACTTTCCGAAGGCGTCGAGGCGATGGCCAAGGTCAATGCCAGCATGGCGGATGTGCATGTCACCGATACGTCGCTGATCTGGAACACCGATCTTATCGAGACGCTGGAACTCGACAATCTGCTGGCACAGGCGATGGTGACGATATCGAGCGCGGAAAACCGCAAGGAAAGCCGCGGCGCGCATATGCATGAGGACTATCCCGACCGCGACGATGACAAGTGGATGAAGCACACTACCGCTGGCTTTGATGGCTGGGGCGGCAAGAAGGGCAAGGTGTCGCTCGGCTACCGCCCGGTGCATGATTACACGCTCACCGATGAGGCCGAATATATCAAGCCGAAGGCCAGGGTTTATTGAGGTGGGCAGAAGGCCTGCAAAATCAACAGTCGACTGCACTCAGCCCGGCTCCTGACCTCCAAATCTGACGACATTGCTTTCTGGTGTGCTATCCGCCGTCTGCTCAATGTCAAGAATGTCCCCCGGTGTGCAGTCTAGCGCCTCGCAGATCTTGGCGAGCGTCTCGAAGCGCACACCTTTCACCTTGCCGGTGCGCAGCAGCGACAGATTGGCCTCGGTCACGCCGATCTGCGCCGCCAGTGCCTTGGCACGCATCTTGCGCCTGGCAAGCATGACATCAAGGCGGACGACAATCTGCATTATATGAACTGGCTGTTTTCGGCATCCAGCGCCTGCGCCGCCTGCGAGGCAAAGGTGAAGACGCGCGCGACGAGATAGAGTAGCGCACCGACAACGATCAGCGCTAGGTAGATCGGGTCATAGCCGATGTTTCTCATTGAGAAGGGCTCGGCTTGGACAAGCGCGACAAGCACCGGCGATAGGAACAATGCGGTAATCCCCGCCAGTGCTATCGCGAGGCCGACACGCATCAGATGCCGCGATGTCTTGGCGGCCCACAGCTCGTTAGCTGCCAGTCGATGCAGGAAGCAGCGCAACTCCCATGCACCCCAGAGTAGCGGCACAACCGCTATCGATGTAGCCAGATTGTTGCCGACATGGCCGAGCGCGGTATCCAACGGATAATAGCCGTTGCTCGACAGCGAAGAAATGACCGGTTCGCCAATTTCTTCCCAGACATAATAAGCAGTCACCAGCAACAGGATAATCGAGGTCGATTGGGCATACCGCTGGGCCAAGCTGGCGACGCTTGCGGCTGACCGCTCGAGCACACTCGCACCCCTATCGCTATCGACACCCGTTTCAGTCATCGTCATACACATCCCGCATGCCGGGGATGTTAGCAGTGACCGCTGTCGGTGCAAATGTTTCGCTCATATATGCCCCGCCAGCAAGCGGAACATAATATTCGACGCTGAAGCGTGTTGGCCGCCGGCCATCGGGATCATCGAACATTGATCCTTCGAGCGATGCGGGCTGGTTATGATAGGCGACCGAGGCGATGATCAGTATCGGGCCGACATCATTGCCGAAATGCTGGGCAGCGACACCGTCCTCGGGTCGGCCGGCATCACGCAGCAGCTTGCGGTGATAGGGATGGTTAAACCAGCGCAGCACCGCATCGCGGTTCTCGAACCAGGCCATGATCAGCTCGACACCGTCATGCGAGCGCGCGGTATGGACATCATAGACGCCATCGACCGATTTCATCGACGATATGATTTTTGCCGATGCCTTGAGTGCGCGTTCGATGCGGCCGGATGTATCCTCCGCGTCGACGGGCTGCGGTGATTGGGCAGTGGCCTGGCATAACGGGGCGGCGATGAGCGAAAGGGCAAGAACTGTCTTAAGAGGCATTGCAGGCATGGATGTTCTCCTTTGGGGAAGGGATAGCGAAAAAGTGAGTAGAAAGGCAATTAATTATTGTCAATTGATAATTTAATATGCATTATCGTCATGTCGCTCCGCCTTGAGCTTTGCCATCCGTTCATGAACCGACGGTTGGGATAAACACTCGCCTGCATCGAAGATGCAGTTTATCCTGAGCGGCTGCTGCAAGCAGCCAGCCGAAGGGCGAGTGTGACGGTGGTGCTTATGCCTACGGCGTGACGATGCCCGGGAACAAAAAACACCTTTCCTACAGCCCCGCAAGCACGCTAAGCCGCGCCCCAGCTCTTTGAAATTCGCGGTGATTGCAGTCTTGCCACCGCTTCATAACCGCCAATGGCGCTCAAATCGCCGATTGGCAAAATAGCGCCCTATCAGGGCAGCAACCTTGGCAACTTTGAAAGAAAATTTCCTACATCGAATTGGCGCAAACCAAGCCACTTTACCCCGGTTTACTTCTTCACAATCCTTTCAGGCTAACACCATTTGAGAGACCAACAATCCCGGGGGGCAGAGGGTATGACGCATCCATTGCAGGCCGCATGGCAGGATGAGGCGGCAGAACGCGCCTATCTGAACGAAATAGAGGCGCTGTTACATGCGGGAGAGCTCGAAAAGGCGCATGACCGTTTGCTCGCCGATATCCAGTCGCTGGAAACGCCGCTGGCCGGTCAATGCGCTTCGCTGTCGCGCCGCGTGGAGATCGATGGCTGGGAAGAGATGGTGGAAGCCATTGCCGCTTTCGAGGGTGAACCCATAACGGCTCTCCACATGATGCTCTCCAATCCCAAGGATTTGGCTTTCGAGGATCGCGACGAAGTCTTCGAACCCGAGCTGGAACTGGCTTTCTACACTGACGCGCTATTCGCATTTTCCGATAGCGGCCGCGAAGCCTTGCTGACCGAGAGTCTGCTTCCCGATCGTCCCTGGTATGGCGAGAGCGAGGATATCGAGGCCTATTTAGACCTGATTGGCCTGGGCAATTTCAACACCGCCTTGTTGCGCCATAAGCGGCAATATCATTTCCGCGATGAGCAACATGAGCTGGACAAGGCCAACGGCCTCGATCCCGATATCGTGCCGCTGCCCTATATCGAATTCATGCTCTGCGCTATGCTGCGCGGCGTCGTCTGGCATCGGGCCGTAAAGTCGGTCGTCGAGACCGAAGGCTTGCCGGGGAACATTCCCGTGATCGCCGGTATGTTTAACATGAAAGTGGATTTCACCTCGGTTTATGTGCCGACAAAAAGCAAGGTGATCGAGGCAGCGCCGATGGCGGATCTGAATATAACCATCAAGCGCAATGTCATTGATATCCCTGAAGAAGTCAGCGGCTCGGCGATCCGGCAGAACACAGTGCAAGAGCCGGAGCCGAAGCGTGGTCTTTTAGGAAAACTCTTCGGGCGCAGCAAGGCGGCCTGATCGGCCAGACATCCGCCCGTTGGCATTTGCGCGGTGCGCTTGCTAAGCTCGGGCGATGGACCGCACGCTTGCAGATTTCCTGAGTGAAAATGACCTTGCAGAGCCGGAGGATAAAGCCGCGCTCTATGATGTAGCGCGGATAACCGCAATCCTGCAGCAGGCCGCACGGGAGCGGCGCTGGGTAAGCTATTCGGAAATTCTCGGCATGCTTGGCTTTCGCTTCACGCGGCCCAAAATGCGTATCCTGTGCAACACATTATGCACGGTCGATGCCGAAGGCGCTGCACGCGGAGAGCCGGGACTGGCCGTGCTCGTGGTGCGCGAAAGCGATGCGCTGCCGGGGCAGGGCTGGTGGAAGGACCGGCAGGACTATCAAGGCGAATGGACCGGAGCGGAAGCGAAGCGCTATGTCGGTAGTTTGCAGGAGCAGGTGTTCGAATATTGGGCCAGCCATTGATCCAAGGGCATGACAAAGCCTGTCGATTGCGATAACCGGCCTTATGACCGACGAAAAGAGCAAACAGGAAGAGACGGTTCCAACCTCCGCGCTGCCGCAAGGGCCGATCTTCGAAGATCGCGCGCTCGTCTTTTTCGTCATGCTCGTTTCGCTCGGCATGATCTGGATCAGCTGGCCGTTTTTTGGCGCGATTCTGTGGGCTCTCGTCATCGCGATTGCCTTTGCGCCGGTGCATCGCCGCATTGCCGCGCGCATGCCGGGATGGCCCAATTTCGCTTCGGTTATCTCGCTGCTCCTCGTCATATTGCTGGTCATATTGCCGGCAATATTCGTGATATCGGCGATGGTGAACGAAATCGTGCGCACCTATAATTCGTTACAAACCAACGAGATAAATGTTGCGCAGATCGTCCGCGATATCGAACAGGCGATCCCGCAGGAATGGCGTCAGCAGATAGAAGACTATGTCACCGACGAAGGTGAATCGCTGCAGGAGCGGGTCAGTGGTTTCATTGGCACCGCGCTGCAATTTGTCGCTTCCCGGGCGCTCAATATCGGGCAAGGAGCTTTTGCCTATACGATAGCGTTCGGTGTTTCGCTCTACCTGCTTTTTTTCCTGTTTCGCGACGGCAGCGAGCTGGCGAAAAAGATTGGCGAAAAAGTTCCCTTGCGGCCCGAACAACGCAAGGCGCTTTTCAGGAAATTCACGACGGTCGTTAGGGCAACTGTAAAAGGCAGTCTGGTCGTGGCGGTCGTCCAGGGCGTGCTTGGCGGCGTGTTGTTTGCCGTGCTTGATATTCGCGGGGCACTTCTCTGGGGCGTGATTATGGGCCTGCTCGCGCTGATCCCCGCTATTGGCACCGGCCTCGTCTGGTTCCCCGTGGGTGCCTATTTGCTGATAACCGGCAGTATCTGGGAAGGCGTCGTTATGCTGCTCGCTGGCTTTTTCGTGATCAGCATGGTCGATAATATATTGCGGCCCATTCTTGTCGGACAGGATACCAAGATGCCCGACTGGGTAGTGCTGATTTCCACACTTGGCGGACTGAGCGTTATGGGCATCAACGGACTGATTGTCGGCCCCGTTATTGCGGCCTTGTTTATCGCTTCGTGGCAGATTTTCGGCGAGAGCCGAACCGCACACCGCCATTAGCATGGAGCTCTCGGCAAATGCCATTATCTGCGCGGTGAGAAATCATGGCGAGGCCGGCGCTATTGTTCGCGGTTTTACGGCCGAGCAGGGGATAGTCGCGGGCTATGTGCAGGGCGCGCGGGGACGAAACCTGCGTCCGGTGCTGATCCCGGGAAATGTGGTGAAGGGGGAGTGGAAGGCCAGGCTCTCCGGCCAGCTAGCCACTTTGAAGGTCGATCTGGAACGAAGCCGCGCGCATATTCTGGGCGAGCCTCTGGCCGCAGCGGCGATCGATTGGGTAACCGCTCTGACCGCGGCAACGCTGCCTGAAATGCATCCCTACCGGCAATTGCATAGCGCGCTTGATGGCGTGCTGGCGGCTATCGAGCTGGCACCTGCCGCACGCCGCTGGGCGGGTGCGGTCGCAGACTACGAGGAACTGCTTCTGCGCGAACTAGGCTATGGCGAGGAGCGTGAGGTCGGCAACGATCTTCCGACCGCGTTGATGGCGCGCAATCGCGAACGGCTGGTCCGGCACATGCTGGGCGAACACCGGGCCGATGTGATGGCTGCGCGGGAAAGGCTGGTCGAGAAGCTAAAAAGGGTGGTTGCATGAATAGGCTATGCGCGGCATGGGCTGCGAGCATTGTGAAAGGCCGGATATGCTCATAGCCCTGCTACCAGGCGACGGAATTGGACCGGAAGTGATCGGCGAGGCGCGCCGCGTGCTGGATATGCTTGAAATTGAAGGCCTTCAGTTCGAAGAAGCCGATGTTGGCGGCGCGGCATACCAGTCATACGGACATCCCCTGCCGCCTGAAACGCTTGATCTTGCCCGGCGCGCCGATGCCATCCTGTTTGGCGCAGTTGGCGATCCGGCCAGCGATGCAAATGAACGGCATCTGCGGCCGGAGCAGGCGATACTGGGCCTGCGCAGCGAACTGGAACTATTCGCAAATTTGCGCCCGGCAAAGGCTTTCCCGCAGCTGGTGGGGGAGAGCACGCTCAAGGAGGAGATCGCCGGCGCGATAGATCTGGTGATTGTGCGCGAGCTCAATGGCGACGTCTATTTTGGCGAGAAGGGAATGCGCAGGACTGCGGCGGGCCTGCGGGAGGGTTATGACATCATGTCCTATGATGAGGATGAGGTGCAGCGCATTGCCAGGGTTGGCTTTGAAACCGCGATGGCGCGCAGCGGACGCCTTTGCTCGGTGGACAAGGCGAATGTGCTGGAAACGAGCCAGCTATGGCGCGATGTTGTGACAGAGGTCGCGCGGGAGTTTCCGCAAGTTGAGCTGAGCCATATGTATGTCGACAATGCCGCAATGCAGCTCGTTCGCGATCCGGCACAGTTCGATGTGATTGTGACCGGCAATCTCTTTGGAGATATTTTGTCGGATCAGGCGAGCATGTGTGTCGGCTCCATCGGGATGCTTCCAAGTGCCAGCCTCGATGGCAGCGGCAAGGGACTCTACGAACCGATCCATGGCAGCGCTCCCGATATTGCAGGGCAGGGTAAAGCCAACCCGCTCGCCGCGATCCTCTCCGCCGCAATGATGCTGCGTTATTCCCTAGGGTTAGCGGAAGATGCTAGCCGCATCGAAACAGCCGTAGAGCAGGCGCTTGCGTCCGGACTGCGCACGCCCGATCTTGGCGGAAACGCTTTGGCCGCCGAAATGGGCGAAGCCGTCATAAAGGCCCTATAGAAGATGTTCTCTCTGGAAGAATTGCGGGAAGCGCAAAAACGCGTCTATGCCGAGATGCCGCCGACGCCCCAATATAGCTGGCCTCTATTGTCCCAAAGGCTGGGCGTGGAAGTATGGGTGAAGCACGAAAACCACACGCCCACAGGAGCATTCAAGCTGCGCGGCGCTATGACCTATATCGATTGGTTGAAAGCTACCGAGCCTGAGGTGAAGGGTATAATCACGGCTACACGCGGAAATCATGGACAGGCGCAAGCGCGCGCCGCTCGTGCGGCTGGACTATCGGCGACCATAGTGGTTCCCAAAGGCAATTCGAAGGAGAAGAATGCAGCTATGCGCGCATTCGGTGCTGAGCTTATCGAGCACGGCGAATTTTTCGATGATGCAAAGATGGAGGCAAAATCGCGCGCTGCGCAATATGGGCTGAATATGGTTCCTGCCTATCACAGGGAGCTTGTGCGCGGTGTGGCCAGCTACGGGTTGGAGCTGTTGGGTGAGGTTCCCGATCTTGATACCGTTTACGTGCCAGTTGGGTGCGGTTCGGGGCTGTGCGGTACAATTGCAGCCAAAGAAGCGCTGGGGCTGGACACGAAAATTGTCGGGGTCGTTTCATCGCATGTTGAGGCCGCCAAACTTTCATTCGAAGCAGGCAAATTGATTGCTTGCCCTACGGCCTATACTTTTGCGGATGGCGTTGCGGTCTGCACGCCTGTGCAGGATGCACTCGACTATTTCGGGACGCGTGCTGAACGTCTTGTTGCCGTAAGCGACGATGAGGTTGCGGAGGCTATCCGTTGCTACTGGCAGGATACGCATAATTTGGCAGAAGGCGCAGGTGCTGTGGCGCTTGCAGCCTTGATCCAGGAGCGTGGCACCATGCAGGGCAAGAAAGTCGGAGTCGTTCTGTCGGGCGGTAATATCGACCAGGAAATGGCTGCTGAAATACTGGCTGGCGGGGTTCCACGAGTTGGCCCTGCATCCGGAAGCAATTGACGGCGACTTGGCGCTCCGGCAATGCTGAACTGGCTATGAAAAAGGATGCAGGCCTCGAACGCAAAGTGACATCCGGCTGGCGTCCCGCCACTCAGGCGGTGCGCGGCGGGACTTGGCGCAGCGAACATGGCGAAACATCCGAGGCACTGTTTCTGACTTCGGGCTACACATATGACGATGCGGAAACCGTCGCAGCGCGTTTCGCGGGCGATGAGGAGGGCATGACCTATTCCCGCCTGCAAAATCCGACGGTGGCGATGCTCGAGGAACGTATCGCCCTGATGGAAGGGGCAGAAGCATGCCGCGCACAGGCAAGCGGGATGGCGGCGATGACCACTGCCTTGCTGTGCCAACTTGAAACGGGCGATCATGTGGTTGCGGCAAGAGCGGCTTTCGGGTCCTGTCGCTGGCTGACCGATGCGTTGCTGCCCAAATGGGGCATCGAAACCACAACCATAGATGGCCGCGACAATGATGCCTGGAAGCGTGCCATACGGTCCAACACGAAGCTCTTTTTCTTCGAAACGCCGGCGAACCCGACAATGGATATCGTCGATCTGAATTTTGTCTGCGGGCTAGCTCGGGAAAATGACATCGTCAGCATTGTCGACAATGCTTTCGCCACAGCGGCTCTCCAGCGGCCGCTCGACTTCGGGGCCGACATTGTAGCCTATAGCGCGACAAAGCTGATGGAGGGGCAGGGACGCGTGCTTGCCGGCGCGGTTTGCGGTAGCGCGGAATTTATCAACGAGACGCTGCTGCCTTTTCAGCGCAACACCGGCCCCAACCTCTCGCCCTTCAATGCCTGGGTTGTGCATCGCGGGCTTGAAACGCTTGATATGCGCGCGCATCGGCAATCCGAAAATGCGCTTCTGGTCGGCAAATTTGTCGAAAAGCGCGTGCCCATAACGCTTCATCCCGGCCTTGCCAGCCATCCGCAGCATGCGCTGGCGGCAAAGCAAATGAAGGCCTTCGGTCCGATATTTTCCTTTATCCTCGATGGCGGCGCAAAGCAGGCAATGGCGCTTTTAAATGCGCTGGAGCTGATTGATATTTCCAACAATATCGGCGACAGCCGCAGCCTGATGACGCATCCAGCCTCGACGACACATGCCAGCATGAGCGAGGAAGCACGCACCGAAATGGGTGTTGACCCGGGGATGCTCAGGATCAATATCGGGCTTGAAGACCCGCAAGATTTGATTGACGATCTAGATCAGGCATTGAAAAAGGTAGGTCTATGATCGACTCGTTCTTTACCGATTCCGCCACGACCGAGGGGCTTACCGTCCGCGTCGCGCCCCATTTTCTGGAAGAACAGTCGGCGGTGGAGCAGGAGCGCTGGTTCTGGTCTTACCACATCCGGATCGAAAATAATGGTGAGGCGCCGGTTCAGCTTTTGACCCGCCATTGGAAGATTACAGACGGGCGCGGTATGGTCAATCATGTCGATGGCGATGGCGTTATCGGTGAGCAGCCCTTGCTCAATCCCGGCGATGCGCATGACTATGTATCGGGCTGTCCGCTGACTACGCCAAACGGTTCGATGGAAGGGCATTATCGCTTCATCCGTGCCGATGGCAGCACATTCCTTGCAGAAATCCCGCGCTTTGAATTGTTGTCTCCCGCCACCGCGCGTTAGTGCGACGCCATGAAGCGGACGCATCTGCCTCTCAATGGTTTGCGCGTCTTCGATGCGGCGGCGCGGCATTTGAGCTTCACCAACGCGGCAGACGAGCTCGCTGTTACACCTGCCGCTGTGGGCCAACAGATTCGCGCGCTTGAAGATATGCTGGGCGTTGTGCTATTTCGGCGCACGCCAAAGGGCCTTGAGCTGACCGGCGAAGCACAAGCCGGTCTCGATGCATTGCGGACGGGATTCCTGCAATTCGAAGAGGCCGTGCGCGCCATGCAATCGGGGCAATCCTCCAATTCGCTGACGATCGCGGCACCGCGGGATTTTACTGCAAAATGGCTCGCAAAAAGGCTAGCGGAGTATGGCAAAGCCAATCCCGAAATCAATTTCACGCTGGTCGCGGCAGACGAGGATCTCGACTTCACAGAAGCCAACCTAGATATTGCGGTGCGGCTGGCTGAAGGACCGGGACAGCTCGAGGGCGTCCGTCTTGCCCCGGGAGCCTTCGTGTCGGTGAGATCACCGGAAGACGGGGCCGAAACACAAATAAGCTGGCCTGGTTGCCCGGCGCATGAGGACGAACCCGCGCTACGCCTGGCCGATGCCGGGCTTGCCATCGATGCTGCGGCGAGCGGGCTGGGCAGGGCATGCGTCCCACATTTGCTGGCAGAAGCGGATCTTGCAGCCGGTCGGGTTAGAGCAATCGACAATGCCTGGGATGCGGAGCAAGCCTATTGGCTGATCGCGCCGCTGCCGCAATGGCGGCAAAAGAAGGTCAAGGCGCTTGTCAAGGCGCTTGCGGCTTAGCTAGCCTTACTTCCCAGAATAGCTGCTGAGCAGCCGCGTCATCAGCCCGACCATCCTAGTCGTGTCGACTTCGGTTTTTGTGTTGTTCCAGCTACCCGAGATGGCGTACCAATCGCCCGACTTGGAATGCGCCAGATAGCTTAGGGAAATAACGCCAGGCTCGCTGCCGCCCTTGAAACCTAGATAGTCCCATTTCTTGCTGTCGTCTTCGCCGATGCCGGTGTTGATCGCCATGATTTCGAGTATCTTGTCATTGCGCGCTTTTTTCAGGAACTCCATCAGGCCGACGATATCTGCCGGTGAAGCAAACCATTCGATTGCATCGATAAAACGCGGTCCATCCGCGAACGCATTGTTGTCGACATCGTCGAAACCGAGCTGATCCTTTTTCGCGGCCAGCATTGTTCTTTGTCCAGCCTCGCTGGCGGCTGTGAATTCGGCATGCAAGGCGTCGCTGCTCTTGATAGCAAAAGCCTCGACCGTGGATAAGAAGGGCAGTGTCTTGTCGGGCGCGCTATGGCCAATCGAGGCCAGCTTTGCCTCGATCTGCTCGCGGCCGAGCAGGTGCAACAAAGTGTCGGTCGCGCTATTGTCGCTTGTGGCGATCATCATGCTCGCCAATGATTGCAATGTCATTGGCGCATTCTCCGGCCAGCGCCTCGTGGCCTGCGAAGAAAAGCTGCGATGCGCCAGCGGGGCAACATCATCCCAGTTTCGCTTCCCGGCCTCGATCTGGCTGGCAAGCTCGGCAAGAATATAGAGCTTGAATGTCGATCCGATGGCGAATTGTTCGCCGATATTGTGGCCAGCGAGAATTTCCGGGGAGCCCGCCGTAGACAGCTTCGCGACGATATAGCCGGCCTTGCCCGGAAGCGCCTTGAAATCGGCATCGATTTTGGCGGCGCTATCGTCTTTCGCCTCGCTCGCCGTAATCAGCAGGCCCGAAACCTTGTGCGGCGGCGCGGCCCGCGCTGCCAGATTCATCCGCACAATGCCTTTTTCGAAATGCACGGCGATCTTGCCACTGTTCGGGTTCAGCTTTTCGGTTATCTCGACGGATTGCGGCGCGCCATATTGAGCGATCAGGCTGTCCGAGATCTGCTTGATCTGCGCGGTAGGGACGGCAGCTATAAAGCTGGGATCAAAATAATCCTGCGGTGGCGTTGCTCCTGTGAGGACAGAAATCAACTTACCTGCGGCAATCTCGACCGGCTCAGCCTGTGCGGTCTCCGCTCTTGGCTCAGCCGATGCAATCGCGGGCGGGGCTATGGTGGAACAGGCACTGGAGCCCACTATGGCGGCCACCAAGGTTATTTTCTTCATCACTTTGCAGATCTCCCTCGCGTAGTGATCACGCATCGATCACCTCATCATCAAGGCTCGATGCATTTTCCTGAATGAAATTGAACCGATGTTCCGGATTCTTGCCCATCAGGCGGTCGACAAGCTGATTGACGCTGGCCCGCTGTTCATATTCGCGGGGCAGGGTAATGCGGATCAGCGATCGCGTGTCCGGATTCATGGTGGTTTCCTTAAGCTGCGCGGGGTTCATCTCTCCCAATCCCTTGAAGCGGCCAACCTCGACCTTCTTGCCCTTGAATGTTGTCGCTTCGAGCTCTGCCCGGTGGGCATCGTCCTGTGCGTAGGCGCTCGTCGATCCGCTGGTCAAGCGGTAGAGCGGCGGGCGGGCCAGATAGAGATGTCCCTCTTTCACGATCTCCGGCATTTCCTGAAAGAAAAAGGTCATCAGCAATGTCGCGATATGTGCGCCATCGACATCGGCGTCCGTCATGATGATGATCCGCTCATAGCGCAGCGCGTCGGGGTTGCATTCCTTGCCGCTTCCGCAGCCAAGCGCCAACAGCAGGTCGGAAATTTCCGCATTGGCGTGGATTTTCTCCTTTGTCGCAGAAGCGACATTCAGGATTTTTCCGCGAATGGGCAGGATTGCTTGGGTTTTGCGGTCGCGCGCCTGTTTCGCGCTGCCCCCGGCGCTGTCGCCCTCAACGATAAAGAGCTCGGTGTCCGCGCTGTCGTCATTCGCGCAGTCTGTAAGTTTTCCGGGCAGGCGCAGTTTGCGCCCGGAGGTTGCGGTTTTTCGTTTGACCTCCCGCTCGGCCTTGCGCCGCAATCGCTCTTCCATCTTCTCCATGATGAAACCGAGCAGCGCCTTGCCGCGCTCCATATTGTCGGTGAGGAAATGATCGAAATGGTCGCGAATGGCATTTTCGACCAGCTTGCTGGCCTCCGGGGACGTAAGCCTGTCCTTTGTCTGGCTCTGAAATTGGGGGTCGCGAATGAAAACAGAAAGCATCAACTCGCATCCATTGAGGAAATCCTCCGCGGTTATCTGCGCTGACTTTTTCGTGCCCGTCAGGTCGCCGAAGGCGCGCAATCCCTTGGTGAGTGCGGCGCGGACGCCAGCCTCATGGGTTCCGCCCGCGGGCGTCGGAATGGTATTGCAATACCAGCTATAGGAGCCATCGGACCACAGCGGCCAAGCGATGGCCCATTCGACGCGCCCCTGGCTCACATCATCTTTTTCTGGAAATTCCTGGCTACCAGAGAAAAACTCTGTGGTCGCACATTCGCGGCTGCCCAGCTGCTCTTTCAAATGATCGGAAAGACCGCCCGGAAACTGGAAGACAGCTTCGGCTGGAACATCTTCACTCGCCAGCGCTTCGTCGCAGCGCCAGCGAATTTCCACGCCGGCAAAGAGATAGGCCTTCGAGCGGGCGAGCTTGAACAGCCTGCCGGGTTTGAATTTCGCGCCCGCCCCGAAAATTTCGACATCGGGTGTGAAAGTGATCGTCGTACCCCTGCGATTGGGCGTGGTTCCCAGATCCTCCAGTTCGCTCGCCGGATGCCCTTTCGAAAAAAGCTGCCGGTAAACCTGTTTGTTCCGGGCGACCTCCACGATAGTCTCGCTCGACAGGGCGTTCACAACCGAAACGCCGACGCCGTGCAGACCGCCCGATGTCGCATAGGCCTTGTCGGAAAATTTGCCGCCCGAATGCAGCGTCGTTAGTATCACTTCGAGCGCCGATTTGCCGGGATATTTGGGATGCGGATCGGTCGGGATACCGCGGCCATTGTCGCTGATCGTCAGGCGGTTTCCCTCGGCCAGATAAACCTCGATCCGGCTGGCATGGCCCGCAACCGCCTCATCCATGCTGTTGTCCAGAACTTCAGAAGCGAGATGATGAAGCGCACGCTCGTCGATCCCGCCAATATACATGCCAGGGCGGCGGCGGACCGGTTCAAGCCCCTCCAGTACCTCTATCGCCGAAGCATCATATTCCTTTGAAGCGGCGGTCGCAGCTGCCGAACCACCAAACAAATCGTCACTCATGCCTATCGGTATAGACAGCGCGGAGTCGCGGGCGCAAGCTGCAATATCGCTTGTCCACAGCCTTTCGGCGGACTAGTCAGATTGTCCGCGCCTACCTTACCCGCGGGCCGCCGAAGGGCATCGGGGGCGGAGGGCGCCGCACACCGCGCGGCAGCTGCGCCTGATAGGCGCGTCCGCAATGTTCGACACAATAGGGAAAGCCCGGATTGACCGGCTTGCCGCAGAAATGGAAATCGGCTTCGCCCGGATGGTTGATCGGCCAGCGGCAGATGCGGTCATTGAGATCGAGCAGCGACGTTTTGTCCGCCATCTCGGGGCTGGGTTTGGCCGGAACGAGCCGGCGCGGCGGTGCCGGCGGAATAGGGGCTTGCTGATCGCCGGGTCCCTGGCGAAGGAAACCGCCGGGGCCGATCGAAACGATCTTGGGTATATCCGATTGCGCGGCAGCGGGATTTGGTTGCGGCTGATTTGCCGCAGGCGCTTTCGCCGCGCGCGAGGCCGCAGCAGCAGGCCGTTTGGGCGGCGCTTTTGCCGCCGTTTTCGCGGCTTTCTTCGGGGCTGCCTTTTTGGCTCCGGCCTTAACAGGCGATGGGCGCGACTTTAGACCGAGCCGATGCGCTTTGCCGATAACGGCATTGCGGCTGACGCCGCCGAGTTCGTCGGCAATCTGGCTTGCCGTCAGTCCTTTTTCCCATAGCTTTTTCAACTGGTCAATTCGCTCGTCGGTCCAGGCCATGCGTGCTCCAAATATAATCTTGATTTGCCGCTTGCGGCACAAGCGACAAGCCGATAGTCGAATTCACCATGACTATCCACCAAAAAACGCCGCAAATGTTATCTGGTGATCAGCAAAGCGAATTGCAACTTGCCTATGGCGAAAGATCGATAGGTGCCGTCAACTGGGTCGGGCTTAAAACGCTCTATATGAAAGAGGTCCGGCGGTTTATGAAGGTGCAGCTGCAGACCATATGGGCACCGGCGATAACCACACTTCTGTTTCTCGCAATCTTTACAGTAGCTTTGGGTCGCGGCGGGTTTCAGATTTTGGGCGTACCATTCGCCGATTTCATCGCGCCGGGGCTGATCGTCATGGCCATGATTCAGAACGCCTTTGCCAATTCAAGCTTTGGCTTGCTGGTAGGGAAAGTGCAGGGAACGATTGTCGATTATCTGATGCCGCCGCTTTCCAATGCCGAATTGCTCGTTGCGATGGTGGGAGCAGCAGTGACGCGCGCCATCTTTGTGGGCTTTGCAGTGTGGCTGGCCATGTCATTCTGGCCGGGCGTGAATGTCGTTCCCAGCCATCCGTTGGCTTTCATATATTTTGGCATTGTTGGCTCTGCCATCGTTGCGCTGTTTGGCGTTCTGACATCGATATGGGCCGAGAAGTTCGATCATGCGGCTGCCGTGACCAATTTCGTTATAGCGCCGCTTGCTCTGCTTTCCGGCACATTCTATTCGATCGACCGGCTTTCACCGACCTTTCAGGCGATCAGCCAGGCCAACCCCTTCTTCTACATCATTTCCGGGTTCCGTTATGGTTTTCTGGGAAGGGCAGACTCCGATGTTCTGACGGGCGCAATCATTCTGGCGGTGTTGCTTATCGTGGTGGCATGGGTCACCTACCGCGTTCTGGTTTCTGGCTGGAAATTGCGGAGCTGAGCCATGAGCGAGATCATTCTCCATGATTACTTCCGGTCTTCAGCGAGCTACCGGGTTCGCATAGCGCTCAATTTGAAAGGCATGAATTATACGGCAGTGCCGCGGAATCTGCTGGAAGGCGCAAATCGGAAGGCGGACTATCTGGAACGCAACCCGCAGGGCTTTGTGCCGATGTTGTCGATCGATGGTCGCGACCTGACCCAGAGCCTGGCCATTATCGACTATCTCGATGCGAAACATCGGGAGCCTGCTCTTCTGCCGTCCGACCCAGCCGAGCGCGCGCAGACAATGGCGCAGGCGCTTGCGGTTGCAGCCGATATTCACCCGGTCAACAATCTGCGCATCCTCAAATATCTGAAAAACGAGCTGGGTCAGGAACAGGACGCAGTCGACGACTGGTATCGCCACTGGATCGTGGAGGGCTTTACCGCCCTGGAGGCAATGGCACCTGCGGATGGCCTGTTCGGCGGAAATGCGCCAAACTTGGCCGACATTTGCCTTGTGCCACAAATGTACAATGCGCGGCGATTTAAAACCCCAATAGATGGTTTTCCCAACCTGGTGCGTATTGATGCGGCGCTCAATGAAATAGACGCTTTCCAAAAAGCGCACCCCGATGCAGTGAAGCCCGATTGAGGTAGCAGACATTATCGCAAGTGAATTTCGAGCAATGGCACGAATGTTGGCCCCCGCGCTGCCATTGCTGGCAGCATCGGTAATGGCTGCTCCCGCTTGGGGACAGGCCAATCCGCGCGAGAGCAATGTTTGTGTACAGGCAATCGAGGATGATGAGGGCAACTTGATACAAGAACCCGTGGCTTGCCAGATCCTGGTCGTCGGCAATCTGCGAAGTGCGACCAGCGAAAATGTGGAGAATATTACAGAGATCGATGTGGAGAATGGCCAGCGTTTGGAAAATGCGCTGCGAAACATTCCAGCGCTCCAGCAGTTCCGCCGCAGCGATGCGCGGTCAGCCAATCCCACAAGTCAGGGCGTCACCTTGCGCGGGCTGGGCGGTAATGCGTCGTCACGCGCGCTGCTTTTCGTGGACGATGTACCGCAGGCCGATCCTTTTGGTGGCTGGGTCAGCTGGCCCGGATATGATGCGCTTAACCTTGCAAGTATCCGGGTAAGGAGAGGCAGTGGCCAAGTGGCTGCCGGCCCGGGTGCGCTTGCGGGAATCATCGAATTTGACAGTTTGCAGAACAAGAAGACTGCCGCCGTCAATGCCGCTTATGGTAGCAGGAACAGCATAGACGCACGAGCATCAATCGGACGGTTTGTCGGAAATGGTTATGTCTCGGCTTCCGCCAGCTACGCGCGCTCGGATGGTTTTACGCCGGTTCGTGAAAGCCAGCGTGGGCTTGTCGACAGGCCCGCACCTTATGAGCAGGCAGGGCTCGCTTTGCGCGCAGTCTTACCGCTGTCTGATGAAGTCGACCTGCAGGCGAGCATGCGCGGCTTCATCGATGAACGCGATCGTGGTTTCGATTTTTCCAATAACGAAAACAGCGGTGCTGACGCCTCGCTGCGCATCGTTGACAATTCGGGCGACTGGCAATGGTCGGCGCTTGGCTATGTGCAGCTGCGCGATTTTTCGACCCGCTTTGGCAGCGTGGCAGGCGACCGTAACTCTGTGCGCCTCGTGCTCGACCAGTTTAGCGTGCCCTCTAAGGGCCTGGGCACGCGCTTCGAACTGCGCCCGCCGCTGGATGAGGCATGGGAGCTGCGGCTGGGCGGTGACTGGCGGCGCACCATTGGAGAGACCCGCGAGAATTTCTTTTTTAACGGGCTGACGCCGCAGCGTAACCGCAATGCCGGCGGGCGCACCGACACGTATGGCGGTTTTGCTGAGCTGACATGGAAGCAGCCGGGATTTGATGGGCTGACGATAACAGCGGCCGGCCGGGTTGATCGTTGGCAGATCGCGAATGGTTTCCGCCGAGAGATTGAGTTGATCGCGCCTTTCCCAGGCAGCATCCGCGGCGATGATGTCTTTGCCGACCGAAGCGGCACCGAGTGGACAGCGCGCGCGGGCTTTGCCTGGCAATCTGAAGAAATCCTCGGCCCTAATGATGAGTTCAAGTTGCTAGGGGCAATATACAGTGGCTGGCGGCTCCCCACACTCAATGAGCTGTATCGGCCATTCCGCGTCGGTGCGGACGCTACTGCTGCGAATGAGCTGCTTGAGCCCGAACGAGTCGAAGGCGTCGAACTGGGTTTCGACTATGGCGATAGCGACGATTTCGAACTCTCGGTTACTGCATTCTGGAACAAGCTCGATAACGCTATTGCCAATGTCACGCTGGATAGCGGGCCGGGCCTGTTCCCGGGCGTGGGTTTTGTCAGCGGCGCAGGCGTATATCGCCAGCGGCAGAATCTGGATGCCATCGAAAGCAAGGGTGTTGAGGTCGATCTAATCTATGATCTCGCTTATGGGCTGGGCATGAATACTGGCTATGAAAGCTTCGTGCTTCGCGCCGGATACGCCTATGTCGATGCCGAGGTCAGAGCTAACGGCGCGGCAGCAGCGCTGGACGGATTGCGGCCTGCGCAGGTGCCAAAACACACCGCAACGGTTACCCTGGACTATGACGACCGGCCCGGCCTGAAAGCTGGTGCCCGGCTGCGCTACACAGGGGGTCAATTTGAGGATGATGGAAACACGCGCCGCCTTGATAACGCGCTGACTGTTGATGGCTGGCTGGGTTATACGCTGGACGGCGCAGAACGCTGGCAGGTAGAGTTCAGAGCGGAGAATATTTTCAATAACGAAGTTCAGGCAGGAATATCATCCGCCGGTATTGTCGAGCGCACATATCCGCGGACCATCTGGCTTGGCTTGCGCTATAAAATTCAATAGATAGTCGGGCATGACAGACGCTCCGCTCCGGCTAGCAGAATTCCTGCCCTATCAGCTTTCGATAACATCGAATGCGGTAAGCGATCTCATCGCACGTTCCTACCGCACACGTTTCGGGCTTAAAATTCCGGAATGGCGGTTGATGGCCGTACTGGGAGAAATGGAGAGCGCGACGCAGCGCGAACTGGTTGCTGCAACAGCCATGGACAAGGTCACCGTCAATCGCGCGACGAAAGCGTTGGTCGACCGCGGGCTGGTGGGCCGCGCGCCGAACCGCGCTGATGGGCGCTCACACCATCTGGCGCTTACCGGTCAGGGGCGTTCGCTCTATGACGAGATCGTTCCCCAAGCGCTCGCCATTGAGGCTCAGCTTGCCGATGTCCTTGGGGCAGGGGAGGCAGACAGGCTCTCGGCGACCCTGGAAAAACTTCGGCATCTCTTAGAAACACTCGAGGAATGAAGCCGGCTGGCGAAGTCGATGGCTGCCATTTATGGGCTTGCAAAATATAGTTTCATTTGATACTAGTTTTGCAAAAGCGCTATCGCGCCCGATTCACTTTTCCCGGAGAAAATAATGGCTGACCTGTTTGACAATCCGCTTGGTCTCGATGGATTTGAGTTTATTGAATTTTGCGCCCCGCAAAAGGGCTTGCTTGAACCAGTCTTTGAAAAGATGGGCTTCACCCATGTGGCGCATCACCGCTCGAAGGATGTCGATCTTTGGCGACAGGGCGAAATCAATATGATCGCCAATTACGAGCCGCGCAGCCACGCCTCATATTTCGGGGCCGAGCATGGTCCGTCAGCCTGCGGCATGGCGTTCCGCGTGAAGGATGCGGAGAAAGCCTATGCCGAAGCCATTGAGCGCGGCGCTGAACCTGTCGAAGCGAAAACCGGCGTAATGGAGCTTCGTATTCCCGCGATCCGCGGGATCGGCGGCGCGCTGATCTATCTTGTCGATCGCTATGCAACGCTTGACAACCCTGACGCGCTCTCGATCTACGATATCGACTTTGAATATCTCGAAGGCGTCGATCGCAACCCGGAAGGTGCGGGCTTCAAACTCATCGATCACCTGACGCATAATGTCTATGGCGGCCGGATGGACTATTGGGCGGCCTTCTATGAGCGCATCTTCAATTTCCGGGAAATCCGCTATTTCGACATCAAAGGCGAATATACCGGCCTGACCAGCCGCGCGATGACGGCACCCGACGGCAAGATCCGCATTCCGCTCAATGAAGAGGGCAAGGCCGGTGGCGGCCAGATCGAGGAATTCCTGCGCGCTTATAACGGCGAGGGCATCCAGCATATTGCCTTTATCTGCGATGACCTTGTTGCTTGTTGGGATCGCTTGAAAGACATGGGTACACCCTTCATGACCGCGCCTCCAGAGACCTATTATGAGATGCTCGATGAGAGATTGCCGGGGCATGGCGAACCTGTCGCTGAACTGCAGCAACGCGGAATCCTTTTGGATGGGTCGACCGAGGATGGCGATCCGCGGCTGCTTCTCCAGATCTTTTCTGAAACCCAGGTCGGTCCCGTCTTCTTCGAGTTTATTCAGCGCAAGAAGGATGAGGGCTTTGGCGAGGGGAACTTCAAAGCGCTGTTCGAATCGATCGAGCGCGACCAGATCAAGCGCGGCGTTTTGGAGACGGCGGAATGAGTTTGCCTTTCGAACTCAGTCGCATCCATCATGTGGCCTATCGCTGCAGGGATGCGAAGGAAACGGCCGATTGGTATCGCGACAATCTGGGTATGGCGTTCACCACCGCCTTCAGCGAGGATCATGTTCCGTCGACAGGCGAGTATGATCCCTATATGCACATCTTTCTCGATTGTGGCGGGGGCAATGTGATTGCCTTTTTCGAGCTTCCCAATCAGCCAGAAATGGACCGCGACCCGAATACACCAAAATGGGTGCAGCATATCGCATTCGAGGTGCCCGATATGGATGCGCTCAATGCCGCCAAGGCTCATCTGGAAGCGCAGGGCATCGACGTGCTGGGCCCGACCTACCATGGCATTTTTCGCTCGATCTATTTCTTTGATCCGAATGGCCATCGTCTGGAGCTCGCATGCAATATTGGGACCCAGGATCAGCATGATGAACTGAAGCGGGTTGCACCGCTCATGCTGGACGAATGGAGCAAGACCAAAAAGGCGCCGCGTCACGCTGATTGGCTGCATAAGGATCCCGAAGCCAGCTAGGATCCTGATCCTAAGGTTGCTTGGCGGGTACCGGCTTTTGCTTCGTCAGGACGGCAATTGCCGGTTTGCCGACAGGTTTTGTCTTACCCTTGGGCATTTTCTTTTCGAGAAGGTCAAGCCAAGCTTTTGCGCTGCTACCAGCATAATATTGCGGTTCCGAGGGTGTCAGACCGTGCCCCAATTCCCATTCGGAAATTTTGCGGAACGCGATGTCTTTTGTGGCATTCAGCGGCAATCCCTCTCGCATCGAGTTATTGATCAGGGCATCGCCAAAGAAGGTCCAGTCATTGCCAGGATTGCAACCAAATGATGGCCGCACCGGGGACGCAGCGGTAATCACGACCGAATTGTCATCGAGCAGAGCCGGGATGAAGGACCCGGAAAAACAGGCCGAAATCATCACCATCTTCCGCTGGATACCCAAGCCTTTGAGCATCTTGCGCATATGGCGCGGGCTGATCATGCCAAATCCCTTTTCACCGTCCTTGTAGACGATCCCGACATTTTTGTCGCCATGGCTGGTGGTATAGAGAATGAGTACATCTTCCTCGAGGTTCATTTTTGCAGCAACCCCGGCAAGAACTGCCCACAGGTTCGCCGGTGAGCCATGTGCCGCCGCCGCCTTGCCTGCCCCGTTTCCGGCTGCGAGTGTGATGGTGCGTCCTCTCGCGCCATAGCGGCGTTCGAGTACTTTTGCTGTTTGCGCGGCTTCCCGGCCGAAGACAGGATCGGCATCGATACCTGCCACGACAACGAAGGCCTCAACCCGCCCTTTTCGGCCCGGGCGGATGGCATCGACGGCCGAGACGACCTTTCTGTGCTGATCAAGAAACCACTGGGCGTCGCGATTCTGCTCTGCGAAGTAACCGCGATTGGCCTGTCCGGTTTGCTTGTTATTCTGGCTCGTTGCAGCACCGCCGCCGCCAAGCAGAAGCAAGGCCGACAGCGCAGAAAGCAGCAACCTTTTTCTTGCCGGGTTTGACGGTGACATACGCATATTTCACCAGCATCGTCATTTTGAAGTTACCCGTCAAGTTCCCCAAAAAAGGAAAAGGCGGAGCAAGCGTCCCGCCTTTTCGCACATCTTTCCTGTCAAGCCATTCTATCCGCCGCCGCCATTGATGAAGGCGTCGCTGATCGAGCAGGCCGCAGGGCCGAGAATGACGATAAACAATGTCGGCAAGATGAAGAGGATCAAGGGAACGGTCATAATGGCCGGGAGCCTTGCTGCCTTTTCTTCCGCGCGCATCATCCGCTCGTTGCGGAATTCGGCCGAGAGGACGCGCAATGCGGATGCCAGCGGTGTCCCATATTTCTCGGTCTGGATCATGGTCGTGACAACACCCTTCATAGAGTCGAGGTCGACGCGGTAGGCCAGATTTTCGAAGGCCTGGCGGCGTTCAGTCAAGAAACCAAGCTCGATTGCAGTCAGCGCAAATTCGTCGCCAAGCTCGGGAAAGCCGCGGCCCAACTCCTTTGCCACGCGGTTGAACGCAACATCGACCGTGAGGCCGGCTTCGGCGCAGATCACCAGCAGGTCGAGCGCATCGGGAAGGCCCTTGCGTATAGCATCGGTCCGCTTGGCAACCAGATTGCTGAGATAGATGTCAGCGCCTTTGTATCCTAGGATCGTCATACCAGCGAAAACACCGAATTTTTTGAGCGGCGTCCAGTCTGCCAGCCCGCCCATACCGTATATCCACAGAGCAGCACCGCCGCCCAGAATGATGGGCATGATCAGCCGGCTGAAGATGATACCAACAGCAAGTTCCTTGCGGCGAATACCTGCCTGTGCAAGCTTCTGCTGTACATCCTTGAGCTGATCGTCCTGCAAGACCTTGAGCTGGTTGAGGAAGGTCCGCATCCGGTCGGTCGTTTCGGACTTGCGAACCAGCTTTGCGCGCTTCTTGGCGGTTGTTGCGGTAATGCCGGCCTTGAGTTGCTCGCGCCGTTCATTCAATGCCTTGACGCGTTTCGCCATCGGGTCCTTGACCGTAACAGCCGCGTAGATTGCCGTCAGCATGGCGCATGTCGCTATTGCTGCAAGTGCAGTCGCAGCCCAATAGACGTCGACACCGTACAAGGTGGGGTTGGCGCTGGTTGCAAAAATCATTTCCGCCGCTCCCATCAAATCTCGAAATTGACCATTTTGGCCATGATAGCCACGCCGATTCCCATCCAGACGAGGCCGATCAGCCCGGCTACTATCAGCCTTGGTTCATAGAAAAAGCCGCCGAGATAGGTGGGGTTCACGGACCAAACGAGTCCGAAAACGATGAAGGGCAGGGAACCGACTATATAGGCCGATGCTTTCGATTCGGATGACATCGCCTTGATCTTGAGTTTCATCTGCGCGCGCTTGCGCAGAACATCCGCGAGATTGGACAATGTTTCTGCGAGGTTACCACCGGTCTCGCGCTGAATGGCCAGCGTGATGACAAAAAACTGAAATTCAGGCGTGCCCAGCCTCTCGGCGGTATCCTGAAGCGCGTCTTCCATCTGCTTGCCGATCTTGATTTTTTCTACGACCATCTTGAATTCTTCGCCGACCGGGCCGGGAATCTCCGTCGCAACTACGCCGAGCGTTTCGCCAACCGGCAGGCCGGAGCGCAGACCGCGGACCAACAATTCGATGGCATCGGGAAAGTTCGCCGTAAACTGGTTGAGTCGCCTGCTAATCAAGAATCCGATGGCGAGATGCGGTAGACCGGCACCAAGCATAACCCCGAGAGCCAGGGCAAGATAGAGCGGTGCACCCTTGAACATGATCATCGTGATGGCGAGCAAAACGATCGCGACCGATACGGCAAAATACTGCTTGATTGTCCATTCCTTGCCGGTTCGGGCAAGGCGCAGGCGCAGCCTGTCAATCCGGCTCATTTGCGCGCCTTCGGTAAAGACTAGCGGCTTGCGAGCGGCTATCGCCTTCTTCATCTGGCTCTCGACTATCACATCGGCGCTGTCCGAATGGCGCACCTTCATCGCCTTCAGCCGCTTCTTCGAAGAATTGCCGCTGCCATCCATGAAGGCAAAAGCGACCAGGCCGATGGTAAGCAAACTGCCTATGACCAGTAATATTATCTGCATAACAGCGCCTTGTTCCTTCTCGCCGTTTGCTCAGGTTTCTCCCGGTCAAACAGACGCGATGATTCAGTCAGATTTTTTCGACAAAATTGCCTTGAATCCGTCCATTACCGATTTCTTCTTTTTGCCACCTTCTTCGCCGTCTTCTTCTTCGGCCTCTTCGATCGCAGAACTCAAAATATTGTCGGCAAGTGTTGAAATTGCTGAAGAAACCTTGCTGCCTTTGACGGCGTCGACGACAGGCCGGCCGAGTTTGGCTGCCTGAGCAGTGGCTTTGGGATCGGCAGGTATAACCTGATCGATCTTGGACTCGATCGTTGCTTCGAAATCCTTGCGGCTAATCTCCAGCGAAGCATTCGAAACCTTGTTCGCGACCACGATAACTTTGCAATGCGGTGCATTTGACTTCGCCCAGGCGAGTACGCGGATGGTGTCACGCGCAGCAGCAAGCGTCAGCTCGGTCACAACAACCATGACATTCAAATCATGCGCCAGATGCGGATAGGAAATCAGCATGCTGCGCGGAATATCAATCACGGTATTCTCAAAAGCAGCGCGGAGCTCTTCCTGTAATTGGAAAAAGGCTGCGCCGTCAGACATGACGGGACTTGTCATCGGAGCTTCGGCAGACAGGATCGAGAGCTTGTCGTTAGCCTTGATCATAGCGCGTTCGATAAACAAACCGTCGATGCGGCTTGGATTGTCGATAGCATCGGTCAAACCGCGGCCCGGCTCCAGATCCATGGCCAGCGCGCCGGTGCCGAAATGAACGTCGAGATCGAGCAAGCCAGTTGTGTGTTCCAGCCGGTCCGACAATGTCCAGGCAAGCGATGTTGCGATGGTTGATGCGCCGACACCGCCACGTGTTCCGACCACACCGATCGAAACATGCGGCTTGTCGCCGGTTCCATCTTCCTTGGGAGCCATCAAGGCAGCTTGCGCCTGTGCGATGGCGTCGCGAACAGCGTCTGGATTGAGCGGCTTCAACAGGTAATCCTGCAATCCGGACAGCAACAAATCGCGGTAGAGACGCACATCGTTGACCTGCCCCAGGGCAATCACAATGGTTCCCGGCTCACATACTTCGGCGAGTGCGTTGATGTCGTTGATCGGATCGCCCGATTCGGAAAGATCGACCATCAGGATCTGCGGGCTGGCCGCTACCGAAAGCGACTGAATCGCATTGCGCAGCCCACCCTTGTTGGCCTTCTCTTGACTCCAGCCCATCTCATCGCAGACACCGCGAATGGTATCGAGCGTCAGGTCATCACAAACGAAGGCGTGAAAAGGGTCACGCGCACCGGCAGCATTGGCTTTCCAGGGTGCGTTCATGGATTGTCTCCCGTCCGTTTGTTGCGATATGCCTCGACGGCGACGTTGCCGCGGCCGTCAGTGTCGGGCCCGGCTTCCTTGCCGCGCACCAGATCTTCCGGATCGGCAACCATCGAAGCCAGGTTGCTGTTGGTCGCACAGCCATAATTGGGGCTGTTGTAGCTGTTGAAGTTTGTGTCGCTATATTTCGACCAGTTGGGGCAGTTGGGAACCGACGCTTCCGAGCGGGTAACAACCACCCTGACCGTCCCCGGCAGAACATTGCCGGCCGTGACCGGTGCAGTTTTTTTCAGCAACATGCCGCGCTCAGCAGCAAGCTGCGCAACATCTTGCTGTGCAGCCGCACTGGGATAGCCTCCGCCGAAATCAAGCGCGATGCGGTCGCCATAGCCCAGGTCGAGGGCATCGAACCATTCGCCGATACGAACCTTTTCCGATTCTGAAACACCGGAAGAGTCCATGTTCAGGTCGATCGCATAATTGGTCCGCGTTACAACCGGCTGGTTGGTCGAGTACAGACTCGCATTCTCGCCGATTGCCCCGCATCCAGCCAGCGTAAAGGCGAGGGAAGCGGCAATTATGTAATGATGCTTCTTCATGTCTATTCTCCTGAAACTGGCTGATTATTCAAAGCTGAAGCCAGGGGCCGAGCTTTTTGCCTGGGCTTCCTGCTTCTTCTTTTTGGCCGGAGCTGGCAGCTTAGGAGCTGCTTCGCTGGTCGCGCGAAATTCTGGAGCGCTGGCTTCTGCCGGAGCGACCGTAGGCTTGGGGCGTTCCTTTGGCCCCTTGTCGGTGTTCCATTTGTTGAGCAGAACCCGCTCGAGATCGTTCGGCGAATTGAAGCCATCGGTTGGCAGCTTGATATCCGTGCCGTCAACCGGCTTGACCAGATAAGGCGTGATCACGATCACCAGTTCGGTTTCGTTCTTCCGCCAACCATTTGAGCGGAAAAGCGAGCCGATAATCGGAAGATCGCCGGCACCCGGCATTTTGTCGATTGAGCTCTGCAGATTGTTAGACATCAGGCCGGCAATCATCATGCTCTGGCCGGAACCGAGTTCCACAGTAGTTTCAACCGTACGCGTCGTGATCGCCGGAATTTCAAAGCCGTTGATGCGGACTGCGCCCTGCGATGAAATATCGGATACTTCCGGTTTGACGCGCAATGAAATCCGGCCATTGGAGAGAACCGTCGGGGTGTAGCTGAGGAGCACACCAAAATCGCGGAATTCGACCGAAGTAGCGCCCAATCCCGATGACGTCGGGATCGGAAAGCTTCCGCCGGCCTGGAAGGTCGCGGTTTCGCCCGAGATCGTGGTCAGGTTCGGCGTCGCCAATGTGGTGGCCAAACCAGCCGTTTCCGACAGGTCGAATGCCGCCGCCACGTCGAGGCCAAAGAGCCGTCCGGCGGCTTGCACTACGTTTGTACCGTCAGGGACGTTGAACTGATAGTTCGTTCCACCGGTGACAAATTGACCGGTCGCCGGATTGAAGGGCAGGCTGATGGACCCTGCGGGCAATCCGAACTGCGCTGAAGCATCCAATGTCGGCAGACTGGACGTGTCGATATCACCGATGGTGACAAAATTGCGGCCACGATTGACACCGAACAGGAATCCGCCCGAGGTGTCGCGCGTTGCCAGATTGCCGTTGATGGCTTTCGAAAGCGAACGGCTGACTTCGGCAATGCGAACCTGCAGGTTGACCTGAAGCGGGGTTGCCATGCGCAGACGGCTGACCACCTCGGTGGTTCCGCCCACGAATGCACCTACCAGGCGCTCTGCCTCGGCAACATCTTCAGGCTGCTCGACCGTTCCGGTGAGCAAAACGACCCCATTCATGGTCGTTACGGTGATGTCGGCGTCTGGCATTGCCAGCGCGAGCATCTGATCGAGCGAGTCGATATTGTTGCCGACACGGACATTGATGACCAATACATTCCCGCCGCTTGCATCGGTAGCATAAACGGTGGTTTCGCCGGGACCACGTGCGTGGATATAGATCTGACGTGCCGTCTTGACTTCGACGTCAGCGACGCTCGAATTGGTAACCGTAACGTCGGTAATGGCGCGCGGCAGGTTGATCTGCTGTCCGCGACCGATCGACAACGTAATGGTACGAGCATCCTTGGCTGACTGCGCATTGGCAACAGCGGGCAATGCGAGGCTTGCGGCGGCTCCAAGCGAAGCGGCCAGTGCAACCGAAGCGATCCCTGATTTGATAGCTTTAATGCTGGTCATTATTTATCTCCGGTCCAGTTGGACTTCGCTGACCGTACCGCCGCGCGAAACGCGGACAACCGGGCCTTTGCGGATTTTGGTGATACGTTTTTCAAGCTGCACGGCGCGTTCAGAATCGCGAACGGCCTTGTTGACTTTCTGCGTCTCGGTCTGCGGCAGGGGCACGTAGCTCTGGCGCTGGAAGCGTGACACCTGACCGCCGGTCGTGTAGCTGCTGGCACCTGCCGACGGGCGCTGCTTGGCGCTGGCGAGGATCTTTTCTTCCTCTTCCGCACTGGCGTCGTCGGGAATGGTGACCGAGCCTGATGCTAGCGCTTGTTCCAGTTCGGCCTGATTTTCCGCAAGCGAGCGTAGCGACAGACTGATTGTTCCCAAGCTGAGCGCAACCGAGATCTTCTCGGCGATGGCGGGCGTGGCTTCGAGTGTAACAAGCTTGTATTTGGCGACGACCGTATTGCCATTCTTGTCTTTGGCAGGGCGCGCGCGCTGATCCGTCGCAAGCACACGCATATTGCGCATGATGGTTTCTGATACACGGAGCGGGCGACCATCCGGACTCTGATCCTTGACGCTCTGCGTGAGCATCAGATCAACCCTGTCGCCGGGAAAGACGAAGCCTGCAACACCAGTGAGTTCGGAAACAGGGACCGTTACCGCACGCATACCGGGTCCAAGCGCAGCCGCGAGGAAGCCGCGATCACCAGGCGATACCAGGGCACCTTTGGTTACCGGCTGGCCGGCCGTGATGGCCGTGCGAACGACTGTGCCGACAAGCTCTTCCATGTTGGGCTCTTCATCGCCGACTTTGGCGAAATAGGCGTCTTCGACCAGCTCTTTCGGCCAAGGCTGATAACGGAAGGCATCGGCCGTAATGATCGTGCCCACGGGAAGTGCGCGCGTTGCAACCAGAACTTCCGGGCCTGTTGGGACAGGCTGAGCAACCGCCTGCGCTTTTGGCGCAGAGGCGCCGGTGAACATGCTGCGTGCCATAAAGGCGGTGACGGCTGCTATAAGCAGAGCGCCGACGAGCAAGATAACTTTTTTCCTATCCATGACGAACTAGGCCTCCTGAAGGGTCCCCTGATTGAGCACCCTCTTTCATCCAAAATGGTTAAATAATCGTTCACTGACGATCCAAAGCCCGGAAAAAGCGATCGCAACGCCATACGGAACCCGAACAGGCCCTTCCTGCTGCTTTATTTTGTGAATTATCAGAAAGATAACGGTTACCAGACCACCGGCGAGCGAAGCGACGAAGATCATTCTGAGCACTTCGGTCCAGCTGAACCACAGTGCCAAAGCCCCGAAAAGCTTGACATCACCGCCGCCCATCATCCCAAAATAGAAAAAAAGGGCAAAGAATGCGAAAGCGGCTACTGCCACGCCAAGATGGATGGCGATGTCTGTAAAACCGTAGCTGCCCGTGGCAAGCCAGAATAGCGGTGCGGCCAATGCCGCGCCGAGCGTCACCTTGTTGTAAATGAGGCGATACCGGATATCCGAATATACCGAGAATAACAGCGTAATTGCCAAGCCGCCAAGCAGCGCGTAAGCGAGGGTTTCACTGGTCATGGCCGGTGAATTAACCAACGAAGCTTACCAAAAGGTAACCATGATCGACACCGAAGAGGACATGCGCTGGCGCGAGATTCCAAAGGAAGCGACCGAAAGCTGGTGGCAGGCCAAAGATGGCTGGAAAATCCGCCGCATCGACTGGCCGCCAGCGGGGAAAGGCGCAGTGCGCGGTTCGCTGTTGTTTTTGCCCGGTCGCGGCGATCACTATGAGAAATATCTTGAAAGCCTGCATGGCTGGGCAGAAAAAGGCTGGCGCGTCACGTCGATAGACTGGCGAGGGCAGGGACTTTCCGGGCGATTGCTCGACGATCCCAATATTGGACATATTGACGACTTCTCGCGCTGGATCGATGATTTGCGCCATTTCTGGCGGCTGTGGAGTGACGAAAGCACAATCGGCCCCAATGTCCTGGCTGCACATAGTATGGGCGGGCATCTGGCGATGCGCGCATTGGTGGAAAAGGCAATAGATCCGACAGCCGCCATATTGAGCGCTCCGATGCTGGGTATCCGCTCCAATGGGGTTCCACTTTCTTGGAGCCATGCCTTCACCCGCCTGATGGTGCGCATGGGGAAAGGTGAATCGCGTGCCTGGAAAGAAAGCGAGAAACCGATGTCGCCGATGAGTCTCAGGCGCAAAATATTGACGCATAGCCCGCGGCGCTATGAAGACGAGATGGCATGGTGGGACAAGCGGTCGGAGGTCAAGCTGGGCCCGCCCAGTTGGCATTGGCTGGAACGGGCAATTGCCTCAACCCGTTTGCTCGACCAGCCGGGCAAGCTTGAATCGGTGAATACACCGGTTTTGCTTCTGGCGGCCAAATTCGATCAGTTGGTCAGCACCAAGCGGATCGGAAAAGACCATCAGCGCCTCCCTAATTCGGACCTGCTTTGCTTTAGCCGGGAGGCGGCGCATGAGCTGCTGCGCGAGGCAGATGGCGTGCGTGATCAGTGTCTGGATGCTATCGACATTTTCCTGGACGGGCATGCTCCGGGCGATTGATGGATTTTGACGTTGCTATCATCGGAGCCGGAATGGCGGGGGCGAGCTTTGCTGCAGAAATTTCTCCGGCCAAATCCGTTTTGCTGTTGGAGGCCGAAGCGCAACCCGGCTACCATGCAACCGGTCGATCGGTTGCCTTCTGGACAGAAAGCTATGGTGGGCCTGTTATTCAGCCGCTAACGACGGCATCGGGCGATTTTCTAAGATCGCCGCCTGCTGAGTTTTTCGGTCGGCCCTTTTTGCAGAAACGCGGCGCTTTGCATATCGGGTCATTGGGGCAAGAAGACCTGGCAGAAGCCTTGGTCAGCGAATTCGCCGATAGCCCGCCGCGTTTCGAGCGCTTCGAAAAAGCCGCCATGGATGAACGGATTGCTGGGCTGCGCAGCGAATGGAGCATCGGACTATGGGAGGGCGGCTGCAGCGACATTGATGTGGCTGCGCTGCACGCCGCCTATCTTCGCAAAGCCAGGAAAAATGGCGCAAAACTCAAGTGCAGCACCAGTTTGCAGCAGGCTCGCTTTGTCGGCAATCGATGGGAGATTCAGACTTCTGGGGGCCGCTTTAGCGCGAAAATGCTGGTCAATGGAGCTGGTGCCTGGGCTGACTCTGTGGCCGAAAACAGCGGGGTTTCCGGGCTGGGAATCCAGCCATTTCGCCGAACTGTCCTTCAGATCACTACCAGCCCGGCTGCCTTGCCCGATCAACCATTGGTGATTGCGCTGGACGGCAGCTTCTATTTCAAGCCAGAGCCCAGCGGGGCGCTGTGGCTCAGTCCGCATGATGAAAGTCCCTCTGACCCGTGCGATGCAGCGCCAGAGGAAATTGACATCGCGCTGGCAATCGATCGTTTCGAGAAAGTTATCGAATGCAAGGCATTGAAGCTGGAACATAAATGGGCCGGGCTGCGCAGCTTTGCGCCTGATCGCCTGCCGGTCATCGGGCGCGATCCCGCCAGCCCGCAATTTTTCTGGCTGGCCGGGCAAGGCGGCTTCGGTATTCAGACCGCGCCAGCAATTGCGCAGCTCGCTGCATCGATGATCCAGGATGGCGTGAAACCGCCGCCCGGCGTCGACGGCTCAAGCTTCCTTCCTGATCGCTTCAAATAGGGCTTATTCTTCAGTATCTTCGCTTGAGATCGCATCGGCTGCAGCGCTTGCCAGCGCATCGGCCCGCTCATTGCCTGGATTACCGCTATGGCCCTTGATCCAATGCCACTCGACCTCGTGCTTTCCTGCTGCCTCTATCAGTTGATGCCATAGATCGGCGTTGCGAACCGGCTGTTTTGAGGCATTCTTCCAGCCATTGCGCTGCCAGCCCTCGACCCATCGCGTAATTCCGTCGAGCACATATTTGCTGTCGGTATGAAGGAGCACTTCACATGGCTCGACGAGGATTTTTAGCGCGTTAATCGCAGCCAAAAGCTCCATGCGATTGTTGGTCGTATCATGCTCGCCGCCGCAAATCTCCTTTTCATGCTTGCCGTAGCGAATCAGCGCGCCCCAACCGCCAGGTCCTGGGTTGCCCTTGCAGGCACCATCGGTAAAGATTTCGACTTGTTTCAATGTGTCTGCCCCGTGGTCTGCGCGATATTTGCAGGATCGGCGTAAAAATCAAGCCGCCGCAGAAAGGCAAGCGGGTCTTTTCGAGTCACCATTGCATCGGCAGGTGTGTTGATCCAGTCATAGCAGCGCGTAAGCAGGAAACGGATGCAAGCTCCTCTGAACAATATGGAAAGTGCATCGCGCGCATCGGCGTCAATACCGTGACTTTCGTCATATCCACGGATTATTGCCGTCCCTATTTGGGGCAGATATTCGCTGCCATCTTCTGAAAAGCTCCAAGCTGCATGCGTTACCGCAAGGTCAAAGGCGCGAATGTCGGTGCATGCGAAATAGAAGTCGATCAGGCCCGTCAGCGTCTCACCCACCATCAAAACATTGTCAGGGAACAGATCAGCATGAATAACCGAACGGGGAAGATGCTGCGGCCAACTGTCTTCCAGAAATTCCAATTCTTCATAAGTACGTGCTGCAAGACCTTCAGAAATAGAGTTTAATGATTGCTCCGTGCATTTTTCCGCTAAGCTTCGCCATTGGCTGATACCAAGGTCGTTTGGCCGCTGTCCTTCGAAGCCAGTCAGTGCGATATGCATCTCGCCGAGCGATTTCCCGACGGCATGGGCTTGTTCCGGCGTAGGATGGCTGACCGACACGCCGGTCAGAAATTCTATCAGGCATGCGGGGCGTCCACACAGTTGCTGCAGCCATTTCCCCTTTCTGTCGGCGATGAAGGCAGGGACAAGGCAGCCCGATGCTTTGAGATGGTCGAGAAGATCGTGAAAAAATGGCAAATCCGCTGGATCCACGCGATTTTCGTAGAGAGTGAGGAAAAACTTCTTCTCGGTCGTCTCGATCAGATAGTTGCTGTTCTCAATGCCTTCGGCAATGCCCTTGATGGCGCGAAGTTCGCCAACATCATATCGCGCAAGAAACGCCGCAGCATCTTCCGCGCCGACTTGCGTATAGACAGCCACTAGCTGGCCGTTTCAGCCAGCTGACGCGGGAGCTTGAAGGTGATCTTTTCATCGGCGGTGCGGACCTGTTCTTCGGATATATCGAAGTGGTGGGCAAGCGCGTCGATGATTTCGCGCACCAAAATCTCTGGTGCAGACGCCCCGGCGGTCAGGCCAAGTGTCGTTACGCCGCCAAACCAGTCCATATCGATGTCGCCGGCGCGTTGCACAAGATACGCCGATGCGCCGCAGCGTTCGGCAACCTCAACCAGGCGCAGCGAATTGCTGCTGTTGGGAGCGCCAATTACCAGAACAAGGTCACATTGCTCGGCGATGGCCTTGACGGCTTCCTGCCTGTTCGACGTTGCGTAGCATATGTCTTCGCCCTTGGGCGCAACGATATCGGGAAAGCGCTTTTGCAGAATGTCCGTGATTTCGCGCGTGTCATCAACCGAAAGCGTCGTCTGCGTCAAGAAAGCCAAGTCAGAATCAGGCTGAAAATCAAGCGCTTCTGCTTCTTCTGCAGTTTCGACAAGCGTCATCGCGCCTTCGGGTACCTGTCCGAAAGTGCCGATAACCTCCGGGTGGCCGGCATGGCCGACAAAGATGATATGGCGACCAGCCTGCACCTGACGTTCGGCCTGCCGGTGGACTTTGGAGACGAGAGGGCAGGTAGCATCCAGATAATCAAGACCGCGCTCCTCTGCGTTGGCGGGGACAGATTTCGGAACGCCATGAGCCGAGAAAACGACTTGCGCCCCATCCGGAACCTCATCGAGTTCTTCGACAAAAACGGCGCCCTTCTCGCGCAGGCTATCGACAACATATCTATTATGCACAATTTCATGGCGAACATAGACTGGCGGACCATGCTGTTCGAGCGCCAATTCCACGATCTTGATCGCCCGGTCCACACCTGCACAAAAGCCCCGGGGTGCAGCAAGCAGCAGCCGCAGCGGAGGTTTTGAGTCAAGCTGTTCAGTCATCGGCAATGTCCGTTAGCTAAAGTCGAGCCAAGCGCCAAGCGCTTTTCCCCGTTGCGCGTATCTGATTGCGCCGATAAAGACATGGGGAATTTTTTGCTGGCTATCAAGCTGGGCACGAAGGTGAGGGATCGAAAAAACATGCAGAACAGAAAAATCATCCTTTCCTCATTGCTTGCCGCTACCTTGCTTGCTGGCTGTAGCCGCGACGGAGAGATTGTGGTTAGCTCAGGTGTCGGCGTGTTTGCGACGCGCACCGGCTGTCCGATTGTCGGTGTGCCTGATGGTACCGGCGACATCACGCTTTTCAATCCCGCGAGCAGCCGCGAGGCCAGCGCAATCGATGTGACCGCGACGCTGACCAAATTGCGTCCGAGCTGCAATAGCGGCGGCGAAACCATCTATTCGGAAGCGACCTTTGAGGTCCAGGCCCGCCGCGCCAATGCACAGGGCGCGAGGTCGGTTACGCTTCCCTATTTCTCTACCGTGGTTCAAGGCGGCAGCGCGGTTGTAGCAAAGCGCGTCGGCCAGGTGACAGTCAATTTTGCAGACGGACAATATGCCGCCAATGCCACCGGCAAGGCGGCGGGCTTTATCAAGGGCGAAGCAGCGCGGCTTCCCGCCGACATCGTCGCCAAGATCAACAAAAAACGCAAGCCGGGCGATCCTGACGCCGCGCTCGACCCTATGGCCGACCCGCAGGTAAGAGCGGCTCTGGTGCGGACGAGCTTCGAGCTGTTGGTGGGCTTTCAACTGACCGAGGAACAGCTGCGCTACAATGTGACCCGCTGAGCTGGCAGGGAGTGGTGCCGGCAACAGGAGTCGAACCCGTGACCCCCTGATTACAAATCAGGTGCTCTACCAACTGAGCTATACCGGCATGGCCCTATAAGGACGAAGCGCCATTGCCTTATATCACGCCAAAGGTCCACCCCTCTGTTCGGGCAATTTCTGCCGTAAGCAATTTTGGTTTCCAAAGCTCTTTATTCTGCGCTGCTTGCCGCAGCCAGGCAGCCGTCATCAAAGCATCGGTTGAATGGTCATCATAGCGCGCAAGCCGGGCCGGCGGTGCAGAACCGAGCTTTTCAAGCGCCGATTCAAGCGATGTGCGGTCGCGGATCTTGCTGCGTCCTGAGGGGATACCCGCCGCGCGCGCCGCCATTGTTGTATAAATTTCAACAAGCACTGGTCCTTTTTCTGGCAATGGCTCCATTGGCCAAACAGGAATGCGGCCGGACAGGCGGTGCAGTATCCGCATTCCGGTAAGCGAGCTTTTTCCCACTTGCCCCGCACCGACGAGATTAAAACAGCTCCAGCTGTTGGCCTGTTTGGTCCGGCGCTGGTGATGTTCGACCACACGTAGACGCCCGACGCCGCCTTCGAACAGATCGCCGACATCGCACTTGGCATGCCGGAAATGGCGGCGGCCTTGCGGATGGCCGACAAAGCTGCTGGCAGTGAAGTGCGGATCACCGGCGCAGATATTGTCCACCATCGCCCATAATCCCTGCGCATCGCGCGGGCCTTCCGGCCACTCGGGGAAATAGCAACTGCGATCGGCAAAGGGTAATCCGAAGGAAAGGTCCATGCCGATGAGGATGTCGGTCTTGGCCTCGGCTAGGCGTAGCAGCCAGGCCAGAATATCCGCGCGCGACCAGCGTGGCCGGGGTGTCAGTAGCGCGGGGACACCTTCGCGTGCGATCTGGGCAACAGCCAGCCCAGCGGGTCTTTCTGACTTTGCGCCCGACCAGTCGATGCAGGCAAAATTTGCGAATGTCCGCATGTCTTCATGTTTAGCGCGATTTGCCGGGTGTGGGAATGCGGCGGGCGGCGTGCAAAAAAGGGCGGCAACCGAAGTCGCCGCCCCTTCTTATTCAAGATTGGCTTTGGCCTATTTTTTCTTGGCCGGAGCCTTTTTCTTTGCAGGTGCCTTGCGTGCAGCCGGTTTAGCTGCGGCTTTCGCCTTTGCTACCGGCTTTGCGGCTTTCGGCGCATTGCTGCGCATGTCAGACAGCACGCCTGCAGCTGCATCGCGTCCACCCAGACCAAAGGCCAGAGCTGCAGCAACGCCAAGCGCAGCAACCAGCGCTGTGAATGCCGTCTGCACGATTTCTTCGCCGACACCCATGAACTGGAGGCCCATGAAAGCGAACAGCAACAGCGCCGCATAGCGGACCAGGTTGGCAGCAAGTGCGTTGTCACCCATCAGCTTTGCCAGAAGATTGGCGATGAAGAAGCCGATGGCGATGACAACGCCGCCAAAGACGACCCGACCGCCCAGTTCAAGAACATTGTCCAGAATTGCCGTCAATTCCGGGAAGTTCAGCAAGCGGGTGGCTGCGATGGCTGCGAACAGCATGATGGCAACCATGATCACTTTCGAGATGATCGACGAAGCCGTGCTGCCTTCCGGCAGAATGCCCATCGCATTGACCGAGCGGTCAACACCGAGTCCCGGGAGCAGTTCTTCGATCAACCCGGCCACCCAGCGCGCGATGAGATAGGCAATGCCAAGCACCAGTGCGGCACCAATAATCAGCGGTATTGAACCCAGAATGGTGTCGAGCAACGTCACCGCAGGATCGCTGATTGCAGAAATGCCGAGCGTTTGCAGTGCAGCAATTGCAACCGGAATAATGATCAGCACATATACAATCGTTCCGATCGTATTGCTGATGGCCGAGTTTCCGGTCACTTCATCCGCACCGGCCTTGTTGGCCCATTTGTCCAGGTCGACGGTCTGCATCGCCGTGGTTACGAGTTCACGCACGATTTTTGCTACGATCGAACCGACGAAGAAGATGATGCCAGCGCCGATGATATTGGGAATATATCCCATCACATTGTCGAGCAGACCCTGAAGCGGTTCTGTCACTGCATCCAGCCTGAATACCGTCAGGATCGCGATCCAGCCGAACAGCCAGATCAGCAGGCTGACGATACGGCCGAGCGACATGCCGACGGACTCGCCCGATGCAGTATCGCGCTGCAAAAAGGTGACATTGTCGACAAGTTTGGCAAAGGCCCATTTGCATGCCTTGGCAATAATCCAGGTGGCGATGTAAATGAGCACGGCGTACAGGAGCCGCGGCCCCCATGTTTCTACTACACTCATGTCGAGCGTGTAGCCAAGAATATTGAAATTTTCCATTTTATGCATTCCCCTTATTGCGCAAAATCACCTCCAATTCGCGCTTGCTGCCAGCCGCTAACACGAATTGGTCGATTCTTCCAACCGCGACAATGGAAAATGGTGTAAATTCGTGTATCTTCATATTTCGATCACCGCTCGCCCGATAATTTCGCGCCTTTCAAGCATTCTGAACGCCTCGGCCACATCGTTCAGCGCAAAGCGATGCGAGATATGCGGACGCATCAACCCTTGTGCCGCAAACTCGGCGAGCCTGGCACGATTGCGCACGCCCAGATCGGGGTCGCGGCGGCTGCTTTCACCTGCGCGTAGCCCGATGAGGCTATATTCCTTGATCAGGGCGTGATTGGCAGGAAACTCGGGAATCTTTCCGCTCGCAAAACCGACAATCAGAAAACGCCCGCCCACAGCGATTGCCCGCGTGGCCGTGATCGCCAGATCGCCCCCCACGGGATCGAAAACGACGTCCGCGCCTTTGCCGCCGGTGAGCGCCTTGACCTGCTTGGCAAGATCGGGGTCGGCGGGATCAAGCGCATGGTCGGCCCCTGCCGTAATTGTGACGTCCCGTTTTGCGGGAGTTGAAGCGACCGCGATGGTATTTGCGCCCATATGCTTGGCAAGTTGGATCGCGGCGAGGCCGACACCGCCAGCAGCCCCGAGAATGAGCGCGGATTCTCTGGCTTTCAGTGCAGCGCGATCATGCAGGCCATGCCATGCGGTGATGGTTGCGCTATGCCAGCAGCTGCCCTCGGAAAAAGACAAGGCATCGGGGAGGATGGAAATTGCCGCCTGTCCGGCAACAATCTCTTCGGCGAAGCAGCCGCCCTTGTTGCCGCCCATGACCCGGTCTCCGGGCTTGAAGCCGGTAATATCGCTGCCTGTCTCGATGATTTTGCCGGCAAATTCCATGCCCGGCACAAAGGGCGGATCGGGGCGAAACTGGTATTTGCCGTAGCTCATCAGCACATCGGGGAAATTTAGCCCTGCGGCCTTGATGGCAACGCGGACTTGCCCTGCTTGCAACGGTTTGGCGGGTTTGTTCTGGATCTCGATTGCATCCGGCCCGTCCAGTGCCGTGCAGACAGCAGCGCGAAAATGATCGGTCAATCTGCCCTCACCGATGCTGAAAGGTTAGGAAAGTTAGGGTCGGTTTCCCCCGCACAAAAACGCGGCCTTTTGGAGGCTATACAGGAAGAACGATACCGCATCATACCTTCATGCTGGCAGGCGTTTTCCTACATTGCAATCACGACTTTGCCGCCGCGACCACTGCCCGGGTGAAGGCCTCGATATCGAAGCGATTGCCCCGGCTGTCATAACCGCGCCGCACGATGACCATATCCATGGAGGGGACGATCACCAGAAACTGCCCGCGATTGCCAAAGCCGGCGAAGGTGTCTTTGGGGATGCCTTCGGATTTGTTCATCAGCCAGAATTGCGCGCCATAGCCGAAGGGCCGGCCTTCGGGCTGCGGCCCGCTGGGCGAGCTTACATATTCGCGCCAGTTTTCAGGGAGCAGCCGTTCGCCATTCCACATGCCGCCCTTCAGATAAAGCAGCCCCATCCGCGCCAAATCGCGCGATGTCGTCCAGACCTGGCTGGAGAGGATATAATTTCCATGCCAGTCGGTCTCCGCAAAGGTGCGGGTCATGCCGAGCTTGTCGAACAGTTGATGCGGATGCAGTTCCGGTGCGGCCTCGCGCGCCATCAATGTGGCAATCAGCGAGTCATTATTGGCATAGCGGAAGCGCACTCCCGGCTTGCGGATAAGCGGCCATTGCAGGGCGCGCTGCGTCACCGAAGCGCCGCCCATATAGACATGGTCGGTGCGGTTGCCTGCGGTATCGCTCAACATGCCGGAGGCCATGCGCAGATAATGGTTGAGCGTCACATCGTTGCGCGGGTCGGCTGAATTTGTGAGTGTTGTGTAGGGCGGCACCCAACGCGCATCATGCTTCATCTGCTTGACATAGCCGACATAGGTTGCAGCCATCGACTTGGCGACCGACCAGGTGCGCTGGCTGGTATGCTTGTCATGGCCAAGCGCATATTCCTCGGCGACGATCTGGCCGCCTTTGACCAACAGGATCGCGCTGGTTTTTCCGCCAAAGGCATTGTCCCCGAAGACGGGCGCAATCGCGCGTTCGATGGCGTTCATGCCCGGAGGTGCATCGCGCCGCACATTCATGTCGCCCATCGGCCATCTTTCCGCATCCAGTGCGCCGGGAGCGAGCCGCGATGGCTGCGGAGCCTGCCGCATGGGCTTGGCTATCCACCCTGTCGGCATCGATGTGCAGCCTGTGGCGGGATTGTGAATCGCGGTTCGCGGCGGCATGCCGTCGGAAAATGCCACACGGACCGTTTTGCCCGCGCTGTCTATATCGGCAGTCAGTTCCGGCACAATCCTGGCAATTTCATCATAGATACCCGTGAGTTCATCGCGCTCGATCTGTTTCAGCGTCTTGCCGCCATTGAACAGCCCTGAACAGATGAACTGCGCCTTGTAGCCAGCGGCAAAGGCGCGCAAGCGGGTCGGGTCGTCGACCTGCGAAGAGGCAAGCGTTGCCGTAAGCAGCGCCGGCACCGCAAGCAATTTGACTGCAAGACTAATCGTCCTTCGCACCGCGCAATTTCTCCCAATAGGCGAGCCGTTCCTTCACCTGCCGCTCGAAGCCGCGCTCGACAGGCTGGTAAAATTCCTCGCGCTCCATGCCTTCCGGCCAGTAATTGTCGCCCGAGAAGCCGCCTTCTACATCATGGTCATAACTGTATCCAGCGCCGTAACCAATTTCCTTCATCAATTGCGTCGGCGCATTCAGGATATTCGCAGGCGGCATCAGGCTGCCCGTTTCCCTGGCCGCTTTCCAGGCGGATTTCTGCGCCTTGTAGGCTGCGTTGGATTTTGGGGCCGTCGCGCAATAGAGGCAAGCTTGCGCTATGGCGAGCTCACCTTCCGGGCTGCCGAGAAACTGAAAGGCCTCCTTGGCAGCGATACATTGCTGCAGCGCCTGCGGATCGGCAAGGCCTATATCCTCGCTGGCAAAGCGCGTAATCCGGCGCAGCACATAAAGCGGTTCTTCGCCGGCGACCAGCATGCGCGCCAGCCAGTAGAGCGAGGCTTGCGGGTCGCTGCCGCGCATCGATTTATGCAGCGCGCTGATGAGATTGTAATGCCCGTCGGCGCTCTTGTCATAGACCGGCATGCGGCGATGGAGCAGGGCCGCCATATCCTTTGGGTCGAGCAGTTTTTCGATCTTCACGTCAAACAGCGTTTCGGCCTGGTTGAGCAGAAAGCGGCCATCGCCATCGGCGCTGGCGATCAGCGCGCTGCGCGCGTCCTTCGTGACGGGGAGCTTTCTGCCTTCCTCCTTTTCCGCGCGGGCGAGCAATGCTTCCAGTGCTGCTTCATCGAGCCTTTCCAAAACCAGCACCTGCGCCCTGCTGAGCAGCGCCGCATTCAGCTCAAAGCTGGGATTTTCTGTTGTAGCGCCGATCAGCGTGACCACGCCGCGCTCGACATAGGGCAGAAAACCGTCCTGCTGGGCCTTGTTGAAGCGGTGGATTTCATCCACGAAGAGCAGAGTGCTTTTGCCCATGCGCTGCACCTTTTCGGCTTCGGCGAAGGCTTTTTTGAGATCCGCGACCCCGGAAAAAACCGCACTGACAGCCATATAATGCATGCCGACCGCGTCGGCGAGCAGCCGCGCAATGCTCGTCTTTCCCGTGCCGGGCGGTCCCCAGAGAATGATCGATGACAGCTTTTCCGCCGCGACCATGCGCCCGATCGCGCCATCAGGCCCGGTCAGATACTCCTGTCCGACGACCTCATCGAGCGATTTGGGACGCAGCCTGTCGGCAAGCGGCGCGTCGCCGGAACTTTCCTTCGGCTTTTGCTGCGGGGAATCATCGGCAAATAGGTCGTTCATAGCGTGAAGGTTACAGCAGTTTATTATCCAATGTCAGTATTTTGTCGAATGCCATTGGAAATGACCTTAGGTTTTTCTAGAATGCCGATAACTGGGAGGGAAAATCAATGAATGATGCAACTATGGCCAGGACGCCCTGGCATTTGTGGGCGGTGGGAATTCTAACCCTGCTGTGGAACAGTGTGGGTATTTACAGCTATATGATGACCCGGCTCGACCGGCTGGAATCGCTGGAGATGACAGCGGAGCAGATCGCATGGTTTGAAAGCTTCCCGGTTTGGGCGAACGCATTGTGGGCGCTCGGCGTCTGGGGCGCATTTTTCGGTTCTGTCCTGCTGCTCTTGCGCAGCCGGTGGGCGGTGACATCGATTGCGATATCGGTGATCGGTTTGGTCGGAACCACATTCTATCAGCGCTTCATGACGGACATTCCGCCGGAACTCGACAGTATCGGCCTGACAGCAGCGATCTGGATCATTACACTGTTCATGCTCTGGTACGCCCTTCGCATGCGTGGTGTGCTGCGCTAATATTATGTAGCTCACCCGACGTCCCTACGGCCCTACGGAACGAGTTCAGGCCTTGTCCTGTGCTCTACTTTTGTAGGGTGATATGTAGTCGCTTTGATTATTGATGACGCGGATGAACCCATTTTTTAGCAAGGCTTCGCCAAAATTGATGAGAAGGCCAACAGGGCGATGTGTTATGCGCAGATAGGTAAGCAATTGCTTCTTGTGAACTGGCGCGAGCTTTTCGACAGATTTGAGTTCAATAATAAGCTGGTCCTCGACCAGCATGTCCAATCTGTAAACATCGTTCAATACTGAATTTTCAAAACGCAATCCAATCGGACGCTCGATCTCGACAGCCAAGCCTTGCTGTCTTACTTGATCTGCAAGCAACATTTTATAAGCCGACTCCAAGAGTCCGGGTCCGAGGCTGCGATGAATTTTGAAGCTACAATCCATGACAGTGCGGATAAGTCTCTCAATATCACAATCATCTGTCACTTGGTCGCTACCTTCGTTGGGCCGTAGGGTCGTCGGGTGATCATATAACTCTAGATCATTGTCCATCCGTCCGTTTTTGCCGGATCAGGCGCAGATAGGTGTCGGCGACAACCTGATTGATGGCATCCCAGCTATAGTCGCGAGAGCGTTCTTCGCCTGCTTTTCCATGCGCGGCGCGTAAAGCGGGGTCTTCGCAATATTGCTGCAGGGCATCGGCGAACTGGCTGACGGCACCAGGCGGGATCAACCGGCCCGATGTTCCATCATCGACCAGGCTCTGACTGCCTGTGGCCTTTGCCGCGACAACCGGCACCCCGCAGGCCATGGCCTCCAGCGTGACATTGCCGAAAGTCTCGGTCACGCTGGGGTTGAACAGCACATCCATGCCGGCAACTGCGCGGGGCAAATCCTCGCCGCCCTGAAAGCCGACAAAGGCCGCGTCCGGAAGGCGGGATTGGAACCAGCCGCAGGCCGGGCCTTCGCCGATGACCATGACCCGGTGTGAAACATCGCGGCGCTTGAGCTGATCAATCGCGTCGGCAAATACGTCGAGCCCTTTTTCCATGACCAGCCGGCCAAGAAAGCCGATGACTGGCACGGCATCGTCCAGTCCCTGCGCCTTGCGCCAACCAAGGTCGCGCCGCTCGCTGTTGAAAAGATCGCGATCGACCCCGCGCGACCAGATATCGATGTCATAATTCATCCGCTGTTCGCGCAGAACCTGCGCAAAGCTTTCCGATGGCGCGACCAGTGCATCGCAGCGGCGATACAGCCGGCGTATCCAGGCGACGATCAGCGGCTCGACAAAGGCCAAATTATAATAGCGGAAATAGGTTTCAAAGCGCGTATGCACCGAACACAGCACCGGCAGATTGTGCCTGCGCGCCCAGGCCGCGGCCTGCCGGGAAACGCGGTCGGGGCTCGAAATATGCACGATATGGGGATCGAAATTCTCGATATCCTTGCGGATCCGGCGCGAGAAGGAGAGGGGGATGCGATATTCCGGGCGGTTCGGAATTGCCATAGAGGGCACGCTGACCAGGTCGCCGGTCGGTTCGAAGTCGGGATTGTCGACCGTTGGTGAGTAAACGCGAACCTGCGCGCCCTGCCCGAGCAGATAGCCCACGAGCCGGTTGAGCGCCTTGTTGGCACCATCGAGCGTCATGTTGTAATTGCCGCTGAACAGGGCAATGCGAAGGTCGCTGGTTTGCATGGAGAGGCGCTTTAGGCGCTTGCGATAGAAAATGCCAATGGCAATACGACCTGCGCAATCGGCTTTTTTGCGGTTGCTTGTCGAGACAGCAGCTTTGGCTTAGGAAAGCCGGATGTTCAGAAGAAACGAATTTCCGAATCTCCCCTCTCTTGCTCTAGGCGCGGCCGTGTTTTCAGCTCTTTTGTTGAGCCCGCAGGATGCAAGCGCGAAGGAAAAAGACAGAGAGCTGAGCTCCTGGTCTATCGCCTATAGCAGTGGCTGGACCAAAGGCGATCCGAACAGATTGGGGCCGCTGGCTGCCGTTGATTCGGTCACAATGCGGCGCATCGATGGCGAATATCAAATTTTCTTTCATTACACGCGCTGCTACATTTGTAAGGCTGTAGATCGCAAAGCCTCCTATTTTTCCGTCGATGATGAAAAAGCGCGGCAGATCAAGGCGCTTGTCGACGAGGATCAGATCAAGTCAGCTCTGGAAAGGCCTTGCACATTGCCCGCGGCAAACGCCCAATTGAGCAAGGTAACGGTCAGGTTTGATCCTCCGCCGGCGGGATACGCGCCTTTTGCCTATGACATATTGCTTGGCTGCCAATCACCCGAACTGGATGAAGTCAAAGCAAATCTCGACAGCGCGATAATGCTGTTTTCCGCCTGGATGGCGGAATATGAAAATGCAAAAGCGAATGAGCAAAAGTAATTCTTGTCATGGTGCCTGATTGCCCCCTTGTTGATCGCGAGACGCGGATTGCAGCGCGCCCAGGGCCTTAGGGTCAGTTTATCGACGATACCAGATACAGCAAGGTGACTAACATTATGACGATGGCGGCTCCCAACGCCGCGAAAATCGAGGGATTGACCTCGAATGTCGCCTTGGCCTGTTCCTTGACGCGGGCGAAAAGCTCCGGCCATGTGAAGCTGACAAAATCGCCCTGACTCATAAGCCCGATGAGCTTTCCGGCATCATCAACCACGGGAAGGTGGCGGAAGCGTTCATTCGACATCTCCCTGAGCCATTCGAGCAAATTGTCGTCTTCTTTGGCCAGCCGCAATTCTGTCGTCATGATATCGCTGAGCTTGGTCTTTTTCTGGTCGAGATTCTTGTACAGCAACCTGCGCATGAAATCGCGTTCCGTTACGATACCAACGGGAACATTTTCCTTGTCCACGACCACGGCCGAGCCGAAATTTTTCTCGCTCATCGAACGCACAGCATCATAAACGGTGTCATTGGGCGAGAAGGTCATCACGGGCAACTTCTTCTGAAACTCGGGCCGATCCTTGATTCTCATTGCCAAACCTCCTTCTTTTTCTGAGCCAGTTGCAAATATGCAACTTCGATTCACTTTTTCAATACAGGCTTTTGCGCTCTTTTGATATGCTGCAGCCGGATAACCGAAAGCTGCTTGAAAGGTCGTGGCGGCAAATATGATACAATCTCTCGTTGCCACGCTGCTGATCGGCAAGCCCAGGCCATTTCGCGACGACGGAACGCAAAGCGCGATGGCGCGCGAAGCGGCATCGGGGCCGGTAATGCTTCGCAAGGGCGGCTTCGAGGGCGATGAAGTTGCAGACAAGAAGCATCATGGCGGGCCGGACAAGGCGCTGCACCTCTATCCGGCGGAACATTATCCCTTCTGGAATGCGAAGTTGGGCGGGCATCGGCTGCTCGATCATGCCGGGGCGTTCGGCGAGAATATCAGCGCTTCGGGGCTGACCGAGGATAAAGTTCGCATCGGCGACCGTTTTCGCATGGGCGGAGCGCTGGTCGAGGTCAGTCATGGCCGTCAGCCCTGCTGGAAAATCGACCACCGCTTCGGCGTGCATGGCCTGTCGCGCGAAGTGATCCGTACAGGCCGCTGCGGGCTCTATTTCAGGGTGATCGAGGAGGGCGAAGTCGCGGCTGGTGACGTGATCGAACAGGCCGGGCAGGCACCGCATGACTGGAGCGTGGCGCGCGTCTTCAAGCTGATCATCGGCGGCGGACACCGCGAAGATGGAGCGAAAGAGGCGCTCGCCGAACTGGCCAGGCTGGATACACTCGCCACCGTATGGCGCGAACGGGCAGCCGCGCTGACCGGCTGACCAGCTTATTCGGTGGCTGCGGGCTGTTCTTCCGGCTGCAGCAGCCTGATCCGCGTTACCCGCTTTTCATCGCCTTCGAGGATTTCGAGCCGCCAGCCGCTTTCTTCATGCAGCAGCTTGTCGCCGACATCGGGAACCTCGCCCGCAGTCACGAATGCCAGCCCGCCCAGCGTGTCGACATCGCCGTCCACCTGGGCCAGCCTGGGGTCGATCGCCTCGGCTATATCGTCAAGCTCGGCGCGCGCATCGGCCTCCCACACACCGCTGCTGACCTCGTCAAACTGCGCCTCCGGCTCGTCATCATGCTCATCCTCGATCTCGCCGACGATTTCCTCGACCAGATCCTCGATGGTGACCAGCCCCTCGGTCCCTGAATATTCGTCAACGATAATCGCCAGATGCGTGCGCGTGCGGCGCATTTCATCAAGCAGTTCGAGGACGCCCATGCTTTCGGGCACAAAGCGCGGCTGCCGGATGAAAGCCTCCAGCGAGTCCGGTTTTTCCTTACCCTCGGCCAGCACCGCGAAGATATCCTTGATGTGGACCATGCCGATCACATTATCGAGGCTTTCGTGATAGACCGGCAGGCGGCTGTGGCCATGTTCGCTGAAGGTTGCGATGCAATCGGCAAAGCTGGCATCGTCGGCCACCGCGATCATCTCGCTGCGCGGAACCATCACATCGTCGACGCGGTGCTCCGAAAAATGCAGCAGATTGCGCAGCATGATGCGTTCGGCGGCGGAGAGATCGTCGCCATTTTCCGGCGTAGCGGCCTCTTCGGCCTCCTCCTCATGTTCGGAGATGGCCTCTTCAAGCTGCTCGCGCAATGTCGGTTCGGAATTGCGGCGGAAGATCAGCGCGCGGATGCGCTGCCATAATTGCCCGCCATTTTCTTCTGCTCCTAAAACGGAGCCGCTACTGTCGCCCTCTGGCATAAAGGGAAGCGTATCTGCCTCGCTATTGTTTGTGATTAGTCGCTATATGGATTGGGAAGCCCCAATGATGCAAGCGCTTTTATCTCCAGCGCCTCCATTGCATAGGCTTCTGCGTCTATTGCATGGTCATAGCCGAGCAGATGCAGCGTGCCGTGGATAATCAGATGACAGGCGTGCTGCTCCAGCGGAACAACCTTTTCTGCCGCCTCTGCCGCGCAGGTTTCATAGGCCAGAATCATGTCGCCGAGCAGGGCTTCGCCATCGTCCGTGTTCGCCAGCGCGTGCAGGCCGTCTGCATCCATCATCGGGAACGACAGGATGTTGGTTGGCCTGTCCTTGCCGCGATATTGCGCATTCAGTTTCCGCACTTCTTCGTCGCTGCCGAGACGAACGCTGATGCCGATTTCGAACGGGCGGCCCGCAAGCTGGCCAAATTGCGTGACATTGAAGGCCGCGGCGGCGCTTTTTTGAGCCAGCGCTTGCCAATCCGTTTCATTTGCCCAATCGTCAGCGCTATCGAGATCGACCGTAATCATGCGCCTTCATAGGCATCGACAATGCGGCCGACGAGCGGATGGCGGACAACATCGCTCGATTTGAAGCGGATGATCTCGACGCCTTCCACGCCTTCCAGCTTGCCTACCGCATCGGCCAGCCCGGAATATTCGGAGCCGCCGGGAATATCGACCTGCTGCGGATCGCCGCAGATGACCATGCGGCTATTCATGCCAAAGCGGGTGAGGAACATCTTCATCTGCTCGCGCGTCGTATTCTGCGCCTCGTCGAGGATGATGAAACTGTCGGCGAGCGTGCGTCCGCGCATAAAGGCCAGCGGCGCAATCTCGATCTCCCCGGAATTTATCCGCCGCTCCACCTGCTCGGCGGGCAGGCAGTCGTATAGCGCGTCATATATCGGGCGCAGATAGGGATCGACCTTTTCTTTCATATCGCCAGGCAGAAACCCCAGTCGCTCGCCTGCTTCGACCGCGGGGCGTGACAGTATAAGCCGGTCGACCGCGCCGGTGATCAGCATGGCAACGGCCTGCGCCACGGCGAGATAGGTCTTCCCTGTGCCTGCCGGTCCGAGCGCAAAGATCATGTCGTCGCGTGCCAAGGCCTCCATATAGGGCAATTGCGTCGCGCTCCGCGGCACCAGCGTCTTCTTGCGTGTGCGGATCATGATTTTGGGCTCTTCGCCGCCATTCTTGCGCAATATGCCATCGAGCGTCGGTTCGTCGGCCATGGCGATCACTGCCTGCACGACTTCGAGATCGATGTCCTCTCCGCGCTGCACGCGCGAATAGATGTCGCCCAATACTTCGCGCGTGCGTGCGATCGCGCTGGCTTCGCCTTCGATCTGCACCTTGTTGCCACGCGCCGAGATGTAGACGCCGAGGCGGTTCTCGATGGCCACCAGATTGCGGTCGAATTCGCCGAAAATGCTGTTGATGAGATGCGGCTTGTCGAATGTCATTTCCAGACGCGACATGTCGCCCGCTTTGGCCTGCGCCTTTTTTGCCATCAGGCGGCTTCCTTCATCAACATTTCTCCTTTTAGGCTATTGGGGCCTGCCTCGCTGATCGTGACATCCAGCATATCGCCGATCTGTGCTTCGGGTGCCAACACATGCACCGATTGCAGCCAGGGCGATTTACCGATCCACTGGCCGTCCAGCTTTCCCTTGCGCTCCAGCAGCAACTCACAGCGCTTACCCACGGTTGCCTGATTGAATTCGATCTGATGCCGGTTGAGCAATGCCTGCAAGCGCTGCAGCCGTTCATCCATCACCTCCATCGGCACTTGATCTTGCATGGTGGCAGCGGGCGTTCCGGGACGCGGCGAATATTTGAAACTGAAGGCCTGTGAATAGCGAACCTCTTCGACGAGGCTCAATGTCTCTTCGAAATCGGAATCGCTTTCGCCCGGGAAGCCGACGATGAAATCGCCCGAAAGTGCAATATCCGGCCGCGCGGCGCGCACTCTATCCAAAATGCGCAGATAGCTGGTACGGCTGTGGCTGCGGTTCATGGCTTTCAGGATGCGGTCGCTCCCTGCCTGTACCGGGAGATGCAGATAGGGCATCAGCTTTTCAACGTCGCCATGCGCCGCGATCAAACCTTCGCTCATGTCATTGGGATGGCTTGTGGTGTAACGAATACGCTTCAACCCGTCGATGCGGTCGAGCGTGCGGATCAGGCCGTCCAGACCGACCCTGTTACCCTTGTCATCCTCGCTCGCCCAGGCATTCACATTCTGACCCAGCAGGGTGATTTCCTTTGCGCCGCCGTCAACCAGCGCCTTGGCCTCGTCGATCAGCTTGGCATAGGGCCGGGATATTTCAGCGCCCCGTGTATAGGGCACTACGCAATAGGTGCAGAATTTATCGCAGCCTTCCTGAACCGTGAGGAAGGAGGAGGGCGCGGATTTGCGTTTGCGAGGGAGCGCACCGAATTTGTCGAGGCCGGGCAGATCGAGATCGACCGGACGTTCGCCGCTGCGCGCCTCGGCCACCATTTCGGGTAGCTTGTGATAGGCCTGCGGCCCGACGACGATATCCACGGCTTTTGTCCGGCGGGTGATTTCTGCGCCCTCCGCCTGCGCCACGCATCCAGCGACGGCGATCATCGGCTTGCTGCCGTCCTTCTTTTTGAGCCGGCCGATTTCCGAATAGACCTTTTCAGCCGCCTTCTCGCGGATGTGGCAGGTGTTGAGCACGACCAGATCGGCATCTTCCTTGCCGGATGCCGTCATGCCCTCTTCGCCGAGCATTTCCGCCATCCGCTCGCCATCATAGACATTCATCTGGCAGCCGAAGCTTTTGACATGAAATTTTTTCGGTTTCTCGCGATTCATGGCGCGGCCTTTACTTCAGACGCCCGGTCAAGGCCAGTCTCCATTGCAGCCTCGATCCGGCGGCGGGCCTCTGCGGCGATTTCCTTGCGATGGCCATATTCATCGGGATCGAAGGGATCGAGGAAATTTATGGTGACGTGGAAATTGCCGCGCCTTGTGAGGACTCTCCAGGCATTTTCGGGAGCGCCCTCATCGCCAAGCCAGGCGATATCAGCCGCATCCCTGCCATAATCGATGTAAACCGGCTGCACCAGAATTCCCGGAGGAGCCGGTGCAAGAACCTGAATCAGCGGCGATTTAAAGGGCAGCAATATCGTGCCATCGGAGGTTGTGCCCTCTGGAAATATCGTCACTGCCCAGGTTTCGTATAATGCATCGCGAACCTGGTTGATTTGTTCCGCCACCGCCATCCGGTTGCCCCGGGCCACGAAAACCGTGTCATTGAGCCGGCACAGCCAGCCGATGACCGGCCATTTGGCAATTTCTTCCTTGGATACGAAGGCGGTGCCGCTCGCGCCGCCGAAAATCGGAATATCCAGCCAGGATAAATGGTTGGAAATGAAAAATACATCGCGCCTCAGCGCCGTGCCGCTATGCGTTACTCTCGCTCCGCAGCAAAATCCGGCGGCACGCAGGAAATATTTGGGCCAGGGATTGGGGAGGCGAAGAATGCGCCAAGTATAATATAGCGGGACGCAGACGATCAGGGAAACGACCAATGCCAGCATACGAAGGGCAAATCTGACCCAGCCAAGCGGTGAGGCTCCCTTCCAGCTTTCGTAGGCATGCGGGGCGTCGCCGCTATACATCTCAATCGAACCGACTTTGTCGGGCCACTTTTTTGCAGCTTCAACCTTCGCTTTCGATGGCAACGCCATAAAGCTCCATTCGGTGGTCGACGAGACGATAGCCAAGCTTCTCGGCAATCTGTTTCTGAAGATCTTCCAGCTCGGGGTCGACAAATTCGACCACCTTGCCGGTTTCCACATCAATCAGGTGGTCGTGATGGGCTTCCGGTGCAGCTTCATAGCGTGCGCGCCCATCGCCAAAATCATGCCGGTCCAGAATGCCCGCTTCTTCAAAGAGCCGTACGGTGCGGTAAACGGTTGCTATAGAGATTTTCGGATCGATATTGGAGGCCCGCTTGTAGAGTTCCTCGACATCGGGATGATCGTCGGAATCCGAGATAACGCGCGCAATGACGCGGCGCTGTTCGGTAATCCGAAGGCCTCTTTCTGCACATAATGCTTCAACGTCGATGCGGGTTTCCATGCGATGCCCTGGCTGTTTTCTGTTGATTTCAATGTAGGGAATTGTCCGGATTCGTCAATCTGGCAGCCAAAGAAAAAGGGCTGACGTGCTCGCCAGCCCTGATCGATGCCATGGGCGTCCCAAGCAGAAATTCACTTCTTCTTCTTTTTGCGCCCCGAGCCGGGTTTGCGGCCCAGGCCGATTTTCTTGGCAAGCTTCCTGCGCACTTCGGCATAGGATGGTGCCACCATCGGGTAATCGGAAGGAAGGCCCCATTTTGCCCGGTATTCCTCCGGTGTCATACCGTAATGCGTCATCAGGTGGCGCTTCAGCATTTTCAGCTTTTTGCCGTCTTCGAGGCAGACAATATAGTCGCGCTTGACGGATGATTTAACAGGAACGGCAGGTTCCGGCGCTGGACCATCGGTTTCATTGGCGAGGCCCGTTAGCGACTCATGAACATTGCCGATCAGGAGCGGCATATCCGAAACGGCTACACTATTGTTGCTGACATGCGCTGCAACGATATCCGCCGTAAGGGTGATAAGCAGTTCCGAGGACTGCGTATTGTCTGATGACATTAAATTTCTCCAACCAGAATTATTCTATTTTTATTTTCAAAGCAGAACTGACCGATGTTGTTGAAATCGATCAAGAGCGCTAGTTATCATCGCTTGGTGCATAGTCAAATGAGGGAATTTGCTATTTTGGCAAGTCGATGGGGCGACGCATTGTAATTGCATCGCTTTTAATGTTTTCGACACCTGTATAATATTCTTTCCGTCTTCCGATTTCGGAAAAACCATGACGAGAATAAAACCGAACCGCCTCATTCCCGTCGCGCACTTCGAGGAAAAGTTCTTTTCGGCCCGAGTCCCGGGCATTTTCGATCATATGGCCGATCAGCTTGCTGCCAATCTTTTTCCGGCGATGCGATGGCGCGACGCCAATCATCAATAATTCTTCTTCATCGAGAACCCAGCGTGAAATGGCAAAGCCGATAATCCGGCCGCCACTCTCCGCCAGCAGAAGGTTGCAATAGGGCAGCGCCAGCGCCGCCATGCACTGGCTTGCCGTCCAGGCTTCTCCGAATGAGGGATCGAAAGCCTCGTCCATGATCGGCATGATTGCCGGGATATTTCGCGCATCGCCGATACGGATGTTGGTCATGCCGTCGCCGCCATCGGTTTGGCATCCGCATCGCGGCCGTAAATCGCCCTGGGTTCGAGCGGCGGCAGGCTTGATATCAGCAGCCACCGTCTTGCATCCGGCAGCATGTCTATTGCCTTGCCCGATCCTCGCAATGCCACAAGGCTTTCGGCTGCGCTTCCGGCAACAACCGGCGCGCTGGACGCTTCGGCAGCCATCTCCGGCGTTAACGACCGAAGTTCGGTCTTTGGCGTCAGATCTGCGCCAAAGGCCTGGAAGAAAAATTGGCCATGTCCGCCTTGCATCGCAACATCGATCTGCTCTTCGGACCTGGCCATTGCCGCCATCAGATTCAGGCATCCATAGCCGCGGCAATCCGCTTTCCACGCCAGGCTCAATGCCCGCGCTGCTGAAATGCCGACGCGAATCCCTGTAAAGCTTCCCGGGCCGACATTGACTAGCACGCGCTCTGCCTTGCCCTTCTCCGGAAGCTCCGCGATCATAGGGACAAGCCGTTCTGCATGGCCGCGGCCAAGCTCCAGATATGCGCCATCGATCAGGTCGCTGTCGTCAAACAGCGCGACCGAGCAGGCCGGCGTGGCCGTGTCGATAACCAGTATTCTCATCGGAATGGCGGGTTAGCCTATCAGGCGATGCTGTTAAAGCGGCTAAATTCGGGGCGAGGGCTGCGATCGAAAATGCTGTCCGGGTCGCCATAACCCAAAGTCGAAATGAAATTGGACTTGATACTGGTCCCCGCATAAAAGGCTGCATCAACCGCATCATTGTCAAAGCCGGACATCGGGCCTGTATCAAGACCCAATGCGCGCGCGGCAATAATGAAATAGGCACCCTGCAAAGACGAATTACGAAAGGCGGTCGACTGGATGAGTTCGTCATTACCGGCAAACCAGCTTCTGGCGTCGGTATGCGGGAACAGATCAGGAAGTTCTTCGTGAAATTCGAGATCCATACCGATGATCGCGGTCACCGGTGCGCTCAAAATTTTCTCGCCATTTTCAGGCATAGCCAGCGCTGCCAGCTTTTCCTTCGCATCCTGGCTAGCGCACCAGACGATCCGGGCCGGGAGGCAATTGGCCGAGGTCGGCCCCATCTTCATCAAATCCCAGATCGCGTGAAGCTGCTCCTCGCTGACGCTGCGGTCGAGAAAACCGTTATAGGTTCGCGCGCTCCTGAAAATCTGGTCGAGCGCGGCATCATCGAGCGGCTGGTTTATGGGCATGGCAGGAGACCTTCCTGATCAGATTTGGGCGGCTCGGCGGGGGAGACGGGTATCCACAGCTAGGCGGCCCGCACTTCGGTAACCTCGGGAACATAATGTTTGAGTAGCTGCTCTATGCCGTTTTTGAGCGTCATGGTGGATGACGGGCAGCCAGAACAAGCGCCCTGCAACTGCAGGAATACAACGCCTTTCTGAAAACCCCGGTAGATGATGTCACCGCCATCATTGGCCACGGCCGGGCGCACGCGCGTCTCTATCAATTCCTTGATCTGGACAACGATCTCTTCATCGGCGGGATCGTCGAGCGGATAGTCGTCCTCTGGAGGAACCGATATGGCCGCAGCGCTGCCGGGGTGAAATAGCGGCATGTTCGCGCTGAAATGATCGAGCAGGATTGCCAGCACATCGGGCTTGAGTTCGGCCCAGTTGGTCCCCGGCGCTGCCGTCACGGAAATAAAGTCATACCCGAAGAAAACACCGGTCACATCGCCCAGAGCAAACAGGGCCGATGCCAGTGGAGATGCCTCTGCTTCCTCGGGATCGGCAAAATCGCGCGTGCCGCTGGCCATCACTTCGCGGCCAGGCAGGAATTTGATGGTCGCCGGATTGGGCGTAGCTTCGGTTTCTATCAGCATGCTTGCCATGTGGTCGCGGGCAGGCGAAAAGGCAAGGGCAGATGAGGAATTTCTGGAAGGAGGAAGATGCGTGACGGATCAATCTGACAAGGTCGCCTGGATAACCGGAGCGTCTTCGGGAATTGGGGCCGCGCTGGCAAAAGAGTTTGTGGCAGGCGGAGGTAAAACTGTCTTGTCCGGCCGCAATATCGGCGCGCTGGAAGACGTCGCGAGCGATTGCGGCGGATCAGAGCGCTGCTTTATCCTGCCTTTCGAGGTCACCGACTACGCCCGGATCCCGGCTTTGGTCGAAAAGGCGACCGGCTGGCAGGGCAGGGTGGATGTGCTCGTCAACAATGCGGGCATTTCGCAGCGCTCGCTCGCGCATGACACTCAGTTTTCCGTGTATCAGCAGATTGTCGAGATCGATTTGCTCGCGCCCATCGCGCTCACCCAGGCTGTGCTCCCGGCGCTGCTCGCGCAGCAAAGCGGGGCGATCATCAATATCTCCAGCGTGGCCGGGAAGGTCGGCGTGCCGATGCGCACCGCCTATTGTGCGGCGAAGCACGGATTGATCGGTTATGGCGATGCGCTTCGAACCGAGGTCGCAGGGCAGGGCATTCAGGTTTTGAATATCGCGCCCGGATCGGTGCGGACCAACGTGTCGCGCAATGCGCTTTCCGGCGATGGCAGCGTTCGGGGGAAAAGCGATGCCGCAATCGACAATGGCCTGGACCCGGCAGATGTCGCCAGGATCATCTGGGATGCGCTTGAGGACGGAAAGCGCGAAGTCGTTATCGCAGAAGGAACCGAGGCGAGTATGCCCGAATTACGAGCGAAGGAGCCCGACAAGCTGTTCGACCTTATGGAGGCGCTGGTGGCTGGCGGTTATGCCCAGCAGATGGACGGATAGCGCTATTCGCGTCCGGCCTTGAGCGCCGCGCCAGCCGCAAAGGGTGAAACCGCGGTCATTGCCAGCGATGTTGCAATGAGAAGCTGCATGGCGTTGCCCGGATTTTCAGCGAGCGAGCCCGCGCCGAAAATCAAAAGCGGGATCGCAAGCGGGACCAGCAGCAGCCCGCCAAGCGCGCTTGCGCCATGCAGGCCGGCGGTCAGCGCGGCGATGGTCACGCCAAGACCGGCCAGTGCAGGCAACGCGAATGCCAGGCCAAGGAGCAATGTTCCCAGTTTTTCCTCCGGCAGGCCGATCAGCGCCGATCCAATCAGGCTGGCGAGCAGCAGCGGAATACCGAATGCCAGGATATGCCCGGCGATCTTGACCAATGCGACCCATTCGTCGGACCAGCCGCGAATGGCGAGCTGATCCAGGAAACCATCCTCGCGGTCAGGCAGAATCAGCCGCTCGATCGGCAGAAGGCTGGCGAGCAGGGCGGCGATCCACAAGACGCCGCCGCCGGTCTTCGCGAGCAGCGGCTTGTCCGGTCCGGTGACGAAGGGAAACAGCGTTGCAACCGTCAGAAAGAAGATGATCGGCAGCCAGAGCCCGCCGCCGGTCCAGGCAATGCGCATTTCCCGGCGCAGCAGGAGAAACAGGTTCTTCATGCGGCTTGCAGCCTGCTCTCGTCATCGAGCGACAGGGTCGCCGCGACATTGATGCTGCTCGGCTGATGCGCGGCGACCAGCGCGATGCCGCCGGCGCTGGCATGTTTGAGGAGCCTGCTGTCGAGCCGCGCGGCATTGGCGCTGTCGAGGCCGTTATAGGGTTCATCGAGCAGCCATATCGGCGCAGCAGAGGCAACGATTCTGGCAAGCGCCGCGCGCCGCCGCTGACCCGATGAAAGATACCCGGCAGGAATATCGGCGAGCGCTGAAAGGTCAAAGGCGTCCAATGCCTCCTGCCGCAGGGTAGGGGGGCTGCCGTCAAGCGCAGCCCAGAAATCAAGGGCTTCTTCCAAAGTCTGGGACAGGTCGAGCGCCATACGCTCATCGGCCAGCGCCATGTTGCCGGTGATTTCGCGGCGGCCTGCCGCAGCCGGCAGCAGGCCGGCTATCAAGCGCAGCAAGGTCGATTTGCCGCTGCCATTCGCGCCGCGCAGCCAGATGATATCGCCTGCCTCGGCGTGCAGCGACAATTTTTGCAAAACCAGTCTGCCGCCGCGGATTGCCGCGACATTGTCGAGTAAAATAGAGGCTGGAGCTACTTGACCGTCAGTCATGTTGGCTCATAGGCATAGTATCCGCAAAAAGCCAAGCAAGGAGAAGGCGATGACTGTCCAAAGGCTGGACGATGCGGCGCGGGAAGAAGCGCTGAAAGAGCTGACCGAATGGTCATTTGATGCAGACCGCGACGGGATCAGGCGGCTGATCACATTCGACGATTTTGCCGCGGCTTTCGCCTTTATGGCGCATGTTGCGATATTGGCAGAGAAAGCCGATCACCATCCCGAATGGTCAAATGTCTATAACCGGGTTGAGATCCTGCTTACGACGCATGATGCGGGAGGGTTGTCACAGCGCGATATCGATCTAGCACGGCAGATGGACGCGATCGTCTGAATGCCGGCATTGAAAGCTATTCCTGATGGCTGGCAACCATATCGCCAAGCTTCAGGTCTCCGGTCAGGCCAGTATTCTGCTTGCGCAGCTTGCCCGGCATCCAGCGCGCGGCAAAGGCCAGCTGTTTCGCCATTTTGTTGACGGGCGTATGTATTTTGTTGCCATGCACCGCTTCCCAGGCTGCCGGCCCGATGATCGATACCGGGCTGACAAGAATACCTGCATCTTCGAGCATTTCCTTGCCGCTCATATTGGTGCCTTCGGAAACGCCCGCGATGATATTTGTGTCGACAAATCCGGGCATCAATGACCGCGATTTGATGCCATATTTCTGAAATTCCAGATCATGCGATTCCGCAAGGCCGCGCACTGCAAATTTGGTCGCGCTATAGACGCTGAGATCGGCCACACCATAGATGCCGGCCGCCGACGCGGTGTATAACACGCAGCTTTCTTCGGTGTTTTTGAGGAGTTCGAAACAGGCCCTTGTGCCGTTGATACAGCCGGTAATATTGATGGCTATCAATTGATCGATTTCTTCATCGGTCATCTCCTGGATAGGCCCGCCTGAACCAATACCGGCATTGTTGAAAAGCACATGCATCGCGCCGCCGGTTTGCTCCGCAAATTCGGCGACAGCTTCTTTCCATTGCCTGCGGTCGGTTACGTCGAGCTTGTGGATCGAGCTTTGGCCCGCAGGCAGCATTGCTGCTGTTTCCTGCATGCCGATCTGATTGACGTCGGCAATCCCGACAAACCAGCCTTTTCCCGCGAAGAATCGGGCAACCTCACGCCCCAGCCCCGATGCACCACCGGTAATGAAAATACTCTTGCGCGTTTCAGACACGGCCTCTCTCCTCTTTTCAACGGCCTTCAGGCCACAGCAATTAGTTGGCCTAGTCAAGCCTTTCTTGAACTGCCGTTACGGCATTGGTATGGTCAGCGCATACTGCCCTCCCGGAGATGATTATGCGCTTGCGAATCCTGATGATTGCCTTCTCGCTCGTCATGGCCATATCGCCCGCGAAGGCGGAAATTCTCGCAACCTTTTATAGCCATGATTTCGATGTCGCCTATTTCCCGCATGCCTTCATTCGATTGCAGGGAACGATCGAGGAAACGGGGGAAGTCATCGATACCAATTATGGTTTCACGGCCAAGCGCACCTCACCGGCGATCCTGTTTGGCTCGGTCTATCACATGATGGAAACCAAGAAGCTGAAATATGTCGAAGACAGCGACGCGCATTTTACCCTGCGTCTCGACGATGCCGGTTACAAGAAACTGATGGCGCATGTCGAGGCATGGCGCGACATTCCCGGCAAGGGCTATAATCTGGGCAAGCGCAACTGCGTGCATTTCGTGATGGAAGCTGCGGCGCTGTTTGATCTGAATGTGAACCGGAAAAGCAAATATTTCAAAAAGCCGAAAAGCTTTCTGCGCGAGTTGAAAGGCCTCAATCCGGACGTGGAGCTGTTGACGCTGGAGGATTTGACCCAGCCCGAAACAATCATTGCGGACAATGAAAATACGACCGAACCACCTGCCGCGGAACCGGCGGCTAGCGCCGGTCAGATCGCTTCGAATCCCGTCGAATAGATATGCCAGCTGAAAATCGCTGCCGCACCGCGATGCGGACTCCATTTCTTGGCCAAGATTCTTGTTCGCTTCTCGTCCGGGCGGCGCTTGCGTCCCAATAGCCGCTTTACACCTTCCTGAACGGCGAGATCGCCCGCTGGCCATATGTCCGGGCGGCCCTCAGCGAATAAAAGATAGATTTCCGCAGACCAGCGTCCGATGCCCTTTACTTGGGTGAGATAGCCAATCGCATCCTCGTCATCATCGGGCAGATTGTCCAGCGGCAAGTCGCCCGAAAGAACAAGCTCGGCAAGCGAGCGGGCATAGCCCTGTTTCTGACGTGATAGCCCGCAGCCCCTTAAGGTATCGAAATCCTGTGTGATCAGGGTCTCTGCGGGGCATCCGTCACCCAGAAGCCCCTCCAGCTTGTTCCAGACCGAAGAAGCCGCAGCGACGCTGACCTGCTGCCCGACGATGGTGCGCAGCAGCGTTGTATATCCTGGATCGCGCGATCTCGCCTCAGGATAGCCCGAATGCTCCAGAGCCTCTGCAAATCCTTTTTCGCGCGAAGCGAGCGTGTCGATCGAATCCCTGATCTGCTGAGCGGAAAGGCCCATTTCTATCGAAGCCGCAGCAGCGCCATCGGCGGGCCAAATGTCTTTGGCCCGATCTCCCAGGTCAAAGTCTGCATGCCGTCGCCCTCGTCCGAAGGCCCCTCGTCGGTATTGTTGGCAAGGATGGGGGCGTCTGTCTTCAGCGTGAAAGTACCGCTGATCTCCAGCGGCTCGGGCGCTTTGCTGCCGCGGCCGAGCCCCATCATGCTACCCGCACCGAACATCGCCATCATCGAAAAGTCGGGGTCATTGTGAAAGGACGGCGCTTCTACCCGCAGCCGGCCATTGTCCCACCGGGTGATATGGATCATCGGCTCGCCGATCGCATAGCGGGGTATAACCGGGAATGCGAAATCGTCGGCAAGCATACCCTTGGTGCTGTAGTCGATCTTGAATTTCCCATCGCCCAGATGCTCGACAGTGTTCCAGGCTGCCAGCCGCTCCACCTCCTTGGTAAAGCGCTCGATCGTTTTCGGATCCTTGGGATCGATTCCGCCCAGCAGCATGGAGAACATTTTCTGCTGTTCTTCCTGGGTCTTCTTGCGGCGGCTCTGCCGCTTTTCCCACTCTTCCTTTTGTTCCGCGATTTCTTCTTTTGTGCAATCGCGTTCCTCTATTTCGAAATCGTCATCGGCGCTCGTTACGGCAATGGCGACCGCTTCGGCGGCCGCCTCAGCCGCCTCTTCCGCTGCGTCGCCTGCGGTTTCATCCTTGTCTTCGGATTGGTTCTCATCCTGCAACGAATAATCTTCTTCCGCGGTCGCCGATGCAGCGGTGCCGGAACTTGTCGTCTTGATCCGGCCAAGAGCTGCCGCATTCCGCGCGCCTTCCTTGCGCGCCTTGCTCAACTTTTTCTGTTTCTTTTCCTCGGCCTCTTTTTCGGCCTTGTCCTTCTTGTCATCCGGGCTTGTCCAGCAAGTTGCCTCGAACTCCAGCGTATCTTCTTCGCTATCGAGATCGTTGTTAAGCAACGTCGCAAGCCCCAGAAGCTGGATTTCGCCCTTGTAGGAAAAGCTGAACTCTCCCGAACGTTTGACCATCATATCGCTGGTGAAATCGCCCGGCAGGACGAGACAGGCGGATAATGCAAATGACGCGGCACCCGCTATTCCAATGGCTGCTATTCGCTTGAATTTCATCATTGTCTCCTATTGGCCCGTCGTTGCTGCATAAAGTGCCACCGCCGCCGCATTCGATACATTGAGGCTTTCCATCTGATCCTTGATTGGCAGTTTTGCGAGAGCATCGCAATGTTCTTCGATATTATGCCGCATACCTTCGCCCTCTGCGCCGAGCACCAGGCAATTGCGATTGGGCGTCAGCGCGTCGGCCAATGCTGTTTCGCTATGGCCGGTCAGCCCGATGCGCCAATAGCCATGCTCCGCAATTTCATCGAGCGCGCGTGCCAGGTTGACGACGCGAACCCATGGCACGAGTTCCAGCGCGCCCGATGCCGCTTTCGCCAAAACGCCGGATTCGGGCGGTGCATGCCGGTCCTGCGTGACGATGGCCAACGCGCCGAAGGCGGCGGCGCTGCGAAAGATGGCTCCGACATTGTGCGGATCGGTCACCTGATCGAGCACCAATATCGGGCGTTGGTCACCCTCATCATCGGGGAAAATATCGGATAGCCATTGATCTTCCAGCGGCAGCACCTCGGCAACCAGGCCCTGATGCGGGGCATCCCTGGGAACGAAACGAGCAAGGTCGGTAACCTCTGCAAATTGCACCGTCAGGTCATCGGGAATAACGATCTCGGCGAGCGCAGGCCGCGTGCCCCATAGTTTGACCACCGTCCGCTCCGGATTGTCGAGCGCGGCATAGACGGCATGCTTGCCCCAGAATTTGGGGTTCCCGCTGGTTTTGGCCTTGCCGCGCCGGCGCTGGGTTTTGTGTGAGGGCATTGCTCAGATTTCTGCAAAGGAGATAGGCATATTCTCCCGCCTCTTTCCCATCTCGGGCATTGACAGGCAAGGCCTCTTTCGCCATTGAGCCGCTCTCTCGAATGGCAGCCGCGGCCAGCGGTCATTCAGATATGGACAGGTGGCCGAGTGGTTAAAGGCAGCAGACTGTAAATCTGCCCGGGTTTCCGTACGCTGGTTCGAATCCAGCCCTGTCCACCATCATCCAAAGAAAATCCCGGAAATCCGAGGTCGCTCGAATCTTGAATACCAAGGAACAGCTGGCGGCAATCGCTGGCTTCGGGCACAAAAGCGTGTCCCAGAGAATCGATGAATGAGACACACTGGGCAATTCAAAAAAACGCTCGAGTTGAGCTCACACCAGAAGACATTTTTGTGAACTCTAAAGGTTAGAGTTGTTGAGGATCATCGCCATTAATTTTTCGATCATATGCGAAGGCAATTGCCCTGGACTATCAAACCCAACCCGGTCGAGATTGATGGGTAACGCGAGGCTGCCGTGGATTGCAGCCCAGAAGATCTGCGCCATCTGACCCACATCAAAATCTCCAAATACCCCTGACTGCTGACCCTCTTTAAACGCTGCACAAAGATTGCGGTGGAACATTTCGTCCTTCAACTCGATTTTCTCTTCTGGACGATAGCGACCGTCCGGAATGGTCAAGAATATATGTTTGAAGAGCTGAGGGTTTTCGGTCGCGAAGCGCGCATATTGTTCCAGCAGTATTCGAATTTGCTTTTCCGGACCATCTGCCTGGTCGAATTCTGCCTGCATTTCGGACCGCAGTTTATCGACTGGCTCAGTCCAGAGTGTTTGGGCAAGATCGGCCCGGTCTTTGAAATACTTATAGAAGGTACCGATGGAAATATCGGCTTCTTTGATTACATCCCGAATGGTAATTTTGTTCCACGCTCCAGTGTCGTTCGGAGTGATCTTGCGGCGGCGGACGATCCTGACCACTGCATCGCGGATATAGCTGCGCATTTCGGCGCGTTTTTCGGGAGTTATCGAAGGTCTGGGCATGTTTGTATCTATGAGGCTTGCCGGAACGGGTCAAGGTGCGGTGCGGGTGCTCAGTTTTTCCTACAGCGCAGGAAATGGTTTTCCGCGACATTGCCGATCAGCATTTCGTTATCGAGAACCACTGCGACGCTGGAGCCTGACATCTCGCTGCCGTCATTCATATAGATGGTGTCATATGTCATCGGAGCGTTTTCGACATTGATACTGATCACCTGGGAGGGCGAAATGTTATCCGCATCTGCAAAATGCCCAAGCAGGTCGAATATTTTGGGATGGGCACCGGCCAGCAGCTTTCCGTCTTCGCTCCATTCCAGATTATCAACCGCCGTATCGACATTTATCTGGTCGGCAAATTCCCACTGATCAATCCTGTCGCCCCGCTTGTAGCGCTTGATCGACCGGCCCAGCGCCTCGGCGACATAGAGTGTCTGCTGATCCGGGGACAGAGTGATCCCGTTGGCGCTCTTGATGCCCTTCAGCATCAGCGATCCTTTCTCCCCGTCAAAATAGCTGACCGAGGACCATGACAGGCCCAGATATTCCTCGACCCGTGCCATGAAGGATGACTGCGGACTGCCATGGTCATTGGTGGCAAAAAATTGCCCGCTTTGGATTGCCTTGATGTCATTAGGTGAGATGAGTTCGGGATAGTGAATGCGCCGTTTAAGGGTCAGGTTATGAGATGCGCTGATACCGAAAATCAGCACCTCATGCTCATCGCGCCCTAGATGGTTGATAACATATAGCTCCCGCTCGCCATTCGGAAGAGTGAGCAGATCGATACCATGCGGATGAAATTTTCCGCCGGCATTGACATTTAGCCGCTCCGGCCGGCTATCCGGCTTTGATAGGTCAAGCCGCCAGATATCCCCATCTGCAACATCGATCGGCTGGTCACTATCATAGCTGGCAAACGCTTCGCGGCCATTGCCGGATGAGATGAATGCGACCCGATTGCCGCGGTCAATATTAATGTCTTCGGAACCAGGTAGGCCATGCATTTTTGCGCAGCTGCCATAGGTGACTGCATTCACTTCTGTGAAGACACCAGCGTCTCTGGAGACCCGATATGCCTGAAACGCAATCAATCCTGCGAAGACCAAAATGATGATCAGTTTCTTCGACATTAACTTCCCCAGATAACATATCAGCTGCTTGACAGCGCGCAACAATAGATATAGTGAACACGTTCATTTTATCAATATGATTTTCCAAATCCGCCCAAAGCCCGGCAATCGAGGAGCAGAATCGTGACTGCAAAGCCCTTGTCCGAATCCCATGCAACCAGCGACGAATTTCACCGCAGCTATAACAACCGAACTTTGCGAGGGCATAGTCGCTTTGGCTGGATGCTGGAAAAATGGATCGGCATTCCGTTCAATCTGATCGAGAAACTGATTTCTTATCTGATTGTGCGTCCGATGAACTGGTTACTACGTCATCTGGATGGACTGTCGCACAAGCTGGAAGGTACGATGCTGAAGACTGTTTTGCAGCATACCATTTTCCCGGCGACCATAGCGGCGGGCCTGGTGATCGGGTTTGCAGTCGCCGAGAGTGGAGCATCGTTGCAATCCATTGCCACGCTTGCGCTGCTGCCCGTTGTCATTGGCATGTATGTCGCGCCGCTGGAACGCCTCCTGCCTTACAGCCGCAACTGGCTGGAGGGCGGTAATGACACCTCTGTTGACCTGATGATGTTCTTTTCCGGCGCGCTTTGGAACGGTTTTTCAAAATATCTGCTTTCGGTGTTTCTGCTGGTCAATCTGGTCGAGGCGATGGAGCCCTATGGCCATGGCCTGTGGCCGTCACAGCTACCCGGCGTAGTGCAGGTGTTCCTGTTCATCCTGATCAAGGATTTCTTCCGCTATTGGTACCACCGCGCACTGCATGAAGTGCCTTTCCTCTGGCGCTTCCACGCCGCGCATCATTCGGTGAAGCGGCTATACTGGCTGAACGGCATTCGCAGCCATCCCGTTGAGGTGATCGGCCAGGCGCTACTTTTCGCGCTGCCCTTTGCGCTGCTCCAGCCCTCAGCGGAAATCGTGATGGTGGCCGTGCTGATGCAGCTCACTATCGGTATTTTCCAGCATGCCAATATCGATCTGAAGCTGGGCTTCTGGGAATATATCTTCTCGATCGGCGATAATCACCGCTATCACCATTATCCGGACAAGGGCGTCGGCGACAGCAATTATGGCGGCGAGTTCATTGTCTATGACATCCTGTTCGGCACCTTCCACAAGGTCAAAGGCGAACGCCCCCATGACAATATCGGCATCGGCACCGCCCCCAACTATCCGATGACCATGGCCGGGCTCTACATCGCGCCGTTCCTGCCGGACCAAAAGATCTGGGGACCTCATCAAACGGCCCAAGTTAACAGCACAGATAGAGCCAACAAAAATAATATGCTCGCTGACATCTAACTGCCGCTTTCGGGATATTCCGGGCGCAAAAACAGGCATTGTATTGCTAATGTTCCTTCCACACAAGAAACATGGTAGCGCCGAGAATTGGCGACCGATTCTAGAGTGGCGATTTCAGGTGACGAAAACAGCAGGTAAATCTCGCAAACGATTCAGCCCTGAAATCAGGCGCAAGATGATACTTGATACTACCGCGGAGATGATAGCGCGCGATGGCATTTCCCACCTGTCAATGGAGCGCATTGCAAGGCAGGAGGGAGTCAGTAAGGCGCTGGTTTATAACTATTTCGATAGTCTGGAAGAATTATTGAAAGAGCTGCTTGAACGCGAATTGAAACGATTGAGGCGGCTGCAGTTTGAGGCGGCCAAGCAGGCCATCACCTTTGAGGATCTCGTTCGCAATATTACACGCGAGTATCTGACCTATATCGACCGGCGCGGCCTTATTATCGAGAGGCTGCAGTCCGAACCAAACTTGTCTGATTTGAATGATCCAACCGGTTATGGCCGGGATGCATCGGTTGACTATCTTGCCCCAATCCTGAGCAGGAATTTCGACATGCCGGATAAGCTTGCGCGAGCCGCCACCGATATTTCTTTTGGTCTGAGCGCGGCAGCAGGCAATTATCTGCTACGCAGCAAGATGAGCCTTGCTGAAATCGAAGATGTTACAGTTACGATGATATTGGGTAGCTTTGCAGCAGTGCGCAGCGAATACCAGACATCAAAAAAGAAACTGAAGCGCTGATATCCTTTCCTGTTGAGACAAAAAGAGGCAGGTGAATTTCTCCGCCTGCCCCTGACTGATCCAAGAGGAGAGAGGGATCAGAATTTGAAACGAATGGTGCCGCCATATGTGCGTGGCTGATTGGGATAGCCAGACACTGTTCCTGCCTGCGCAACGCCGTCAAACACCGTTGAAATGTAACGATCATTGAGCAAGTTGCGCGCCCAGGCACTGAACTCAAGGCCATTATTCAAGCGCAGCGACAAGGTGCTGTTTACCAGATTAACCTCTCGCTTGAACAGGTCGCGCGCCGCAGGACCGAATGTGGGCAAACCGTTGTTGATGCTGACATTGCTTTCATGACTGTAGTCTACACGGCCAATCAGCTGCGTTCCATTGTCAAACTCATGTGTATAAGTCGCTGAGGTCGAGATGGAAAATGGCGCAATACCTTCTACATCCTGACCGGTTAGATCGCCCAGAACAGAACCAGGGAAGCTGTCATACTTGGCATCGAGATAGGTGAGTGCAAAAGTAATCGCCAGCGGATCAGCTGGCTGAATAAGCGCATCAAATTCGAAGCCTATTGTGCTCTGTTCACCTGCATTGGCCAGAGCAAAACCGGTACCCGTGAAAGAGTTGCTCTGGAAGCCTTCCAAAGTCTGGTCAAAAACAGCCAGATTGAAAGACAGGCCTTCGAACTGCGCCTTAATGCCAAGCTCGTATACTTCGGCCTCTTCAGGTCCGGCGAAGCGCGTACCCGAAGTCAGGTTCGGAACGGCCAGGCCAGCATCCAGAATTGGCGATGAAGGTGCTAGAATTGTGCTGCGGAGAGGCCCCGGTGTGAAATCAGTCCCAAACGGTTTTGAGTCTCTCGAAAGATTGAAGGACGAAGCCTTGAAACCAGTCGAATAGCTGAAATACACATTGATGTTGTCGGAAACGTCGTAGGCGGCCCTTAGTGTATATGAAAAATCGCTGTCGCTCGTGCGACCATCTTCGACCGCATTTGGCAGATTCAGGAAAGGTGGCTGGAACTGCAGCCCTTGAAGCGCCAATAAAGGATTTGTCATAGGGTTAGTGGCTGCTGCAGCTATTGCGGGGTTACCCGCAAGCGCTGCGGCGATAACGGCAGGGTCCGTGGACCCCACAGCGCCGACGATAAAAGCATCGACCATATTGATCTGGGCCAGTTCGTCAAATGTCTGAATATCAATCGATGCCCGCTTTTTGTCTTTGGTGTAGTTGAAACCACCGGTCAGCGTGAGCCGGTCTGTCACTTCAAAATCTACCGTGCCGAAAATGGACCAGGCTTCGTTGTCGAGAGTGAAAGACTCCTGATTGAGAATACCCTGATTCAGTGAAGCGCCGGGCGTGATGCCTAGAGCGATTTCGGCACCCAAAAGTGCATTGGGTGGCAGTAATAGATCAAAGAAACCTCGGGACTGCGAACCGAGGAACAGATTACCGTTCGATTCAATGTCTTCATTGAAATAATAGCCACCCAAAAGGAAGTTGAGAGGGCCATCAAAATCGGATGTAATCCTGAGCTCCTGTGTAAAGGTATCGATGTCTGTATCGCTGTTTGAAAAGGCGATATCTGCGCTACTGAAATCGATGTCGCCTTCCAGGAAGGCCTGACCATTACGATAAGCCGTAATCGAGGTTAGCGTGATTGGGCCGGTAGTCCAGTCAGCCTGCAGCGAGAAACCATAATTGTCGATTTCATTGCGCGGTACCTGATTGAGGAAGCTTGTCGAAGAAAGTGGATCATTGGGACCAACTGCACCGCCAACCCCAAAGATCGCCGGAACGGTTGGACCAGCGACAATATTGTTGGCCAGGCAGCATTCTTCATCAATGCTGGAATAATCACCAATCGCACGGAATTTCAGATCGGCATTTGGTTCGAACAGCAACTGTCCACGCACATTCCAGCGGTTGCGGTTGTTCAAATCAATATTCAGATTGGCATCCTGTGCATAGCCATCACGGCGGTTGAATCCGCCATCTATGGAAAAGGCCAGTTGGTCCGTAATCGGTCCGGTAATATCGCCTTTCAAAACCAGAGCATCAAGATTGCCGTAAGAGGCTTCGACCGAACCGCCAAATTCAAATTGCGGTTCGCGTGTGACAATCGAGATAACACCCGCCGAAGCATTCTTGCCGAACAGCGTCGATTGCGGACCGCGCAGCACTTCTACACGAGCAACATTCGCCAGATCACCAATCGCTGCACCGGAACGCGAACGATATACGCCATCGATAAAGACGCCCACAGACGGCTCAATACCCGCATTATTTGCACCATTGCCGAAACCGCGGATAATAAAGTTTGTCGCAGCAGCATTTTGCAGCTGGTTAACACGTAGCGAGGGGGCAACTGTCTGAAGATCGAGAAGGTCGCGGATTTGCGCTTGTTCAATGGTTTCAGCCGAAGTTACCGAAACCGAAACTGGCAGTTCCTTCAGAGTTGTTTCGCGCTTTGTTGCGGTAACGATGATTAAGTCGTCATCGTCAGCAGCTTCGGCCTCGGCATTTTCCGCTTCCTGCGCATTTGCCGCCATTGGCAACGCCAGCAGACTGACCCCTGCAAAAAAACTATAGGCATGTTTCGAAAAATTTTTGTGCCGCATGTTATCTCCCCCGCTGATAATTAAACTCCAACTCGTCGACCATCCTATGTGTTGCTGATGCGTTTTGCAATTTCCTGATTGCCTTAATTGACTATTTGTATAATTATGTGTCTTCGCTGCAACAGGCTTTGATGATACTGCCGCGTCACCGCGCCCGCAGAGATCTTTTGCAAGTTTAGGAGAAGAGTCATGCTGAACCGGTTATCAAGAAAAATACCATTCATGATGTTGGCGGCACCGCTTTTCGCGCTCGCGGCTTGCGGTGGCAATCCGGAAGATTACAAGCTTCCCGAAGATTCCGTAATCAAGGGCGTCGGTTACATCGGCGCTACCGTTAGCGATATCGATAAGACAACCGGGCTCTATCAAAGCGCCTTTGATCTGAAGCAGGCGAACGATCAGGCCATTGCGGACAATGCCGTGTTCGACAAGGTTGCAGGAAGGCAGGGCGTCAAGGCAGACACGCGCATGTTGCGTAGCGTGAATGGACAGGTGCGCTTCATGTCCTTTGCAAATCCGTCTGACGAGGCCAAAAATACCGGGCAGATGGCCGTTCACGGGCCTGGTATCATGCATGTCTGCTATCAGGTGAACCAGACAACCGAAGCCTATCAGAAATTCCTGGCGGGCGGTGGCCAGTTTATGGGCGACAAGGAAATGCAGCAGCTCAATCCCAAGAACCCTGTTCTCTATGCTTACGCCCGCGACCCAGATGGCCTCATTGCCGAGATCGAGCATGTCGATGTTACCAAGCTGGATTTACCAGCACCGCCCAAAAACAAATATCGTATCCGTCATGTCGCCCTGGCGACGCCAGATATTGACAGGGCCGTGGATTTTTATTCGGTTTTGTTAGGCCAGCCGTCGCCGCGTCGCTTTGGTCAGTGGTTCTTCATGCGTATGGAAGGCGAAAAAATCGACAAGGTAAGCGGGCTGCCTAACAGTGTGGGCGAAGCTGCCTGGTTCCAGATACGCAATATGGAATTGGAAATTTTCCAGTTTCACAGCCATCCAACCAAGGATCGTCAAAAGCCGCGGCCAATCGACGCAAATGGCTACAACATGATTGTGCTGGATGTGGCCGATATGAACAAGGCGCGGGCTCTGTTTGTCCGTGCGGGTGGAACAATCGTCACCGAGCCTGGCCCTATGGATGGCGGACAGATCATGTTTGGGCGTGATCCCGATGGTAACCTGATCGGACTCCAAACCGCACCGTTCACTTCGTTCGTTTCTTCGAGAAATTTCAAGAATGACGGCATGGAATAGAAGGGAATTGCAAAGACTTATGTTCGATCTATCCAATCATGTTTCCATTGTTACCGGTGGCAATGGCGGGCTGGGCCTTGCCTTTGCCAAGGGGCTTGCAAAAGCAGGCGGTAAAGTTGCTGTCTGGGGCCGTAATGAGGAAAAGAACGCGGCCGCTTTGGCCGAATTGAAGGAACTGGGCGGCGATGCCGAAGCTTTTGTTTGCGATGTAACAAGCGAAGAACAGATTGCAGCCGCCTTTGAAGATACCATCAAGCGTTTCGACAAAGTCGATAGTTGCTTTGCCAATGCGGGCGGGGGCGGCTTTCGCGGTATGTCGCATATGACCAGCCGCGACGACTGGTTAGCCACGGTTGATCTTAATCTGATGAGCGTAGTTCAGACTTGGCGGCCTGTCACGGCACATCTGCTGGAGCGTAAGGCACCTGGCCGGCTGATTGTAACATCTTCAATTGCATCCATTTTGGGCACCGGCGGTGCAGCTGGCTATTCCACAACCAAAGCCGCTGTGCGCGGACTGGTGCAGGCATTGGCGCTTGAGCTGGGACAGGCAGGCATCCGGGTGAATGCCATTCTTCCCGGCTTTGTTGAAACCGAAATGTCGCTGAATACCAGCAAAGAATTCCAGGATTCTGCGCGACGTCGCTCGGCAATCGGTCGCATCGGCACGCTGGAAGATATGGAAGGCATTGCTGTTTTCCTTGCTTCGAAAGAGAGCGATTTCATCACTGGCCAGAGCATTATCATGGATGGCGGCCATACTATTCATCCAATGTAAGACTGAGACAGCAGGCTAAGGCATTCCATCCAAATTTTTTGAGCGAGAGATGATCATGGCAGGCAAGATTGCACATTGGATTTTCATAACACTGCTGATTCTGATCGGCCTGCTTCTTACGCTTGGCGGCGGTTTTCTAGTCTATCTGGGCGGCAGCTTCTATTATCTGATTGCCGGCGTCGCCACTATTGCAACCGCTGTTCTGGTCATCAAGCGAAGCCCCCATGCGCCTAAACTATTTGGCATTATCATCGCGCTGACACTGCTTTGGGGTATATGGGAATCCGACTGGCGCTTCCTGTCGTTATTGCCACGTATTGCGGCATGGATGGGTGTAGGTCTCTGGTTCCTGACGCCCTGGTACCGTGGCACGCTGATCAAACGCTATGAGGAAAAAATACCGGCAACGCGAAACTGGATATTGGCTCCAACAGCAGCCAGCATAGTTGCACTCTTTGTCTTCGCCAGCCTTGGCTATACCCAGCATAGCACTGGGACCGACCGTAAAATTGCGACCAAGGAAGAGAGTTCCGACTGGCGTAGTTACGGCAATACACCGGGGGGAACGCGCTTTGCGCAACTGACGGATATCAATACGGAGACTGTCTCTGGCCTGAAAGAGGCATGGCGTTACCGCACGGGCGTGGAGGAGGATTTCAAGTCAACGCCACTCAATGTCAATGGAATGCTGTATATTTGTGCAGCACTTAATGTTGTGATTGCGATCGACGACACAACGGGCAAGGAGGTCTGGCGATATGAACCGGGTCTGACGCCTCCCGCAGCCCACCAATATGCAAAAACCTGCCGCGGCGTTGGTTACCATGAAGCGGCCGCAGGCTACAGCGGACAGTGTGCCAAACGCATCATAACGGCTACGGTGAATGCCAGTATGATCGCGCTGGATGCACTAACTGGCGAGGTTTGCAACGACTTTGGGAATGACGGCGTAGTCGACCTCCGCAGGGGCCTTGGCCAGCATGAGGTCGGAGATTACTACAAGACATCGCCGCCACTGGTCGCGGGGGACAATCTGATTGTTGGTGGGCTGGTCAATGACACGCAGAAGCTGGGCTTGCCTTCTGGCGTAGTCCGCGCATTCAACGCGTTGACGGGCGATTTTGTTTGGGCCTGGGATATAGGTAGGCCGGGTAATAATAGTGAACCGCCAGAAGGCGAAACCTACACCAAAGGAACACCTAATGTCTGGTCGATCATGAGTTATGATCCAGAACTGGATCTGGTCTATTTGCCCACTGGCAACGCCGCGCCCGATTATTATGGCGGCGCTCGGCGCAAATTCGACGATGAATGGTCATCGGCTGTGGTAGCCATTGACGGCAAGACTGGCGAACCGCGTTGGAAATATCAAACCGTGCATCATGATATCTGGGACTATGATGTGCCTGCACAACCTGTTCTGGTCGATGTGGTCAAGGATGGCAAAAACGTGCCGTCGGTCGCCGTGCCAACCAAGATGGGTGATATCTTCCTTCTCGACCGGCGCACGGGCAAGCCCGTGCATGAAACACCCGAAAAACCGGCACCGCAAAATCCTGAAGAGGGCGAATATGTTGCCGCCACACAGCCACGATCATCGCTGCCCAATTTCCATCCCTATCGCCATGAAAAAGATATGTGGGGCCTCACACCGATTGATCAGATGGTCTGCCGAATTGAATATCACACCATGCGTTATGAAGGGATGTATACCCCGCCGACCGTGCCAACCGGCATCACCAATACCGGTACTATGCTCTATCCCGGTAATTTCGGTGGGTTTAACTGGGGCAGTGTTTCGGTCGATGCTGACAATGGATTATTGGTAGCGGCACCCATGATGTTGGCGCATCGCCTGATCCTTGTTACGCCAGAACAGGTTGCCGACGCGGGCCCGGAGGCTGCGCTGTTGCTGGGCAGAAGCCATCCGGCGGTGCATCTCGATCCCGATGGCCCGCGCCCCAAGATGGGTGAGCCCGATCCGAATGACCCATTTGATCACCGAAAGATCAAATATTACGGACTTCCCATGCCATTCATGTCGCGGCTGGGCACACAGATTCCGTGCTTTGAACCACCTTGGTCGCGCATTGCCGTGATGGATCTGAATACCAATGAGCTGCTCTGGAGCAGGCCGGTTGGTGATATGAGCTCTTCAGGACCGTTTAACATTCGCTCTGGTCTGCCGTTCGATGTGGGCACGGCAATAAGGGCCGGGACGCTAACAACACGCGGAGGGCTGACCTTCATCAGTTCCACAATGGACAGCAAAATACGCGCATATGATTTGCGCACGGGAGAAGAAAAATGGAAAGCTGAATTGCCCGGAAACGGTCAATCAACCCCCATGTCATATCGTTCCCAGAAAGACGGCAAACAGTATCTGATTGTCACAGTGCCGGACCCGACCTGGCGCTATCCTCGAGACCCTGACACAGGTGAGTATCTGGACTCGCAGGATGTTCGCGATGGCAGGGGCGGATATGTGATTGCCTATACATTGGATAACGGGAAATAGCGGCTATTTCAGCTGTGGTTTAACCGCTTCGCCTGCCACCGCGCCGATATGCCGCCGTATGGCCGCAGTGACCAGTTCTGCTCTTTCGACATGTGGCCAATGTCCGACATCCGGCAGAAGGAGCATGGCGGCGTTATCCGATAGAGCCTTGGTTTTCTCCAAGGCCGCCTCGTCATAAATCTGATCATCAAGGCCCCAAATATATAGCGCCGGCACCGTCACTCGAGTGTCTTTTGAAGGCCAGTAATCTGCATTCGTTATATCTTCCGGCGCTGGAATATTCGCCCGATACCAGTTGATATGTGCATTGACCCTTTTTGGGTTGCTGGTCGCTGCCCTGAACAAATCACCTTCGACCTGCGTCAGATGCCCGGCTTCGACCAGCGGCCCATAGGCACCATCATAAATGCGCCCTTCTACTCCGAGCGCCAGCAATATAACGGCATTAGCTTTCTTGAAGGTCTCTATATATGAAAATTTGCTGCCGTCCGGGTTTTCGGCGAGTAGATCGGCAATTACATTCTGCGGCGGCGCACTGATCCCGGTGACGGATATGACTTTGTCTGGATAGCGCTGGGCGAAACCGGTGACAAAGGCTGAGCCCCAGTCATGGCCTACCAGGTGAAGCTTGTTGATACCTTTCTGCTCCAAAAGCGCCGCGACATGCGCTGTCATAGCCTCTAGCCCGTAGGCATCTACATTGCTCGGCGCATCCGATTTCCCAGCACCTAAACCATCAATTGCAACAACATGATAATCTGACTTAAATGCCTCCAGCTGATGCGCGAAGGACAGCCATGTCGACGGGAAACCATGAACAAAAAGAATGGTTTCACCTTCACCCGCCCCAACATAATGCAGCTGATGACCCTGATGGGAAAAATAGTTTTCCTGATATTGGGGGCCGGATGCCGTTTGCTTGTTCAAATGCACAACCGCAGGGTCTGGTGCTTCTCGATCTATCGTGACCGGAATATAGGACCAAACAATCGCGGCTAGTCCCATCAGCGCAATTGTTACAACCAATGTTAGGAGCGCCTTTTTAATCAAAGTTACCTTTCCACAGACCGCATCTTTTTCAAGAAATGGCGGCTGATTGAACCAGGGTCAACTAATCAAGGGAGGCGTCCGTCATTGCGACAAAGCTGACATTGTTCTTGCAGACTATTTCATCCCATCCGTGCCGTGCTGTCACCGCTACACTTTGCTAAACAACCTTGCTACACAGAGGTAAAAGATGGCACGCAATTCTCCGGTTTTTTAGCGAATGTGGAAGGCAGGAACTGCTCCCGGCCCACATCAAGCCATCGCTCTGCTGCTGACCCTTGGGGATGAAAACCGACTTCAGTTCCTCAAAAACTATGCGGGTCCACAAAACATCTGCTCCTGATTTGCGACAATTCCCGGCATGTCGTCAGCGTCAGCTGCAAACCTTCGGACAAGCATGATGCCCTTCGCTGTTGGCGAGCGGATCGTCTCGCCAGCCAACTCGCTTGTATCGTGATCTTCTAGCGCCAAAACAAAATCGAAGTTTGCATCGCCGAGTTCAAGATCATTCCTGACGAAGAAATTGTTCGAATTCTGCTGATAGAGCGAGATTGACCAATAGCGAGGCCAGGTCTTGCCCGAGACCCGGACAGGGCCATCACTCAGATCGTAAGCCATTGAGCTGATGATGCTATCGGGATTGGCGCGGCGAGCTGCTTCGGCTCGCGGGCCGTATTCCTGATTGTGGTAGCACGCGTTCCATTCTCCCGCCGCCTTTGCGATCCGCGCCTCGATTGTCGACATCACCTTGACGGGTGCTTGCTGAATCACGAGCGCGTTGGTGCCGACACATGTCAGGGCTGCGAGGGTCGCGGCGAGGACAGCATAAAGCGAGTACCGGCCTAGCATGACACGCGCTCCACTTTCGGCAGATCAATGTTGGGCAGAGCAGCCCGTAAACTGTCACTGGGATTGTAGATACGCAGCATCAACTCGAACGGCTTTTCTGGTGCTTTCTGGGTCGGCAGCCATGCGGTCTCCTGCGGGCTCGGGGAGACATTGATCACCCACTCGTCAGAATCTGATTTTGGAATAGAAACGCTGTTCCAACTCGACCTGTTCTGTTCGTTGGGAACGTAGTGTTGTGTCTCGCTGTCATACAAGGCGAGCGACCACCAGCGAGAGTCAATCGAACCGCCGCTAACGCGATAGGTGCATTGGGATCGCAGGGGATTGCCCTGATCATCGGTTACGCTAACAAAGTAGACTGCCTCCTTCGAAGACAATCCCAATGGCCCCCCGATGGCCACGCGGGCTCGTTCAACATCCGAAGCCGCCGCCGCGCCGATTTTGTCAGAATACAGCCATGTTTCGTCCACCTGCTCAAACGTCTCAAAAATGACGTCCTGGCCGGTGAGGCGGCTGAGTGTGTAGGTTCTCGTGCCCCAATAGGAGGCAGCCACCAGCGCTATCACGCCGATCACGACCGCGACGAGTTCAGTTTTGCCTCGCAACATAACGCTCCATATCAATGGGAAGACCGAATTATCAGCACCTCGCGCTGAAGGGAACCGCCGTTTCCGTCTGATCGAATCTAGTCCGCCAACATAAGTCCAATCAACCGAAAGAGCGGAGCTGTTCTCCTTCAAATCAAACATTCTATCCGAAATTGGGTCATAAATGGAAGGTCAGCTTTGCCAACTCGATCGGCCAATATCGGACAGTCTGCAACTGGCCCAAAAACAGACATTGCTCCCGCAGCCAATTTCACACCTTCCATGCCGTGTTGTGACTGCCACACTTTGCTGCACAGAGGCTAAAGATGGCACGCCATTCTCCCGTTTTTGAGGGAATGTGGAAGGCAGGAACCTCTCCAGCCCTGTCTACCATCATTCAAAGAAAATCCCGCAAATCCGCGATTTTGCCAAATTGAGGGGCCATGATGGCAAGCGCGGGTGCTGGCGACCCAGACGGTCGATGAATGCGACGGTGTGGCTATTCGTCCTGCCCATCGACTTCTTGCGCATAATCTCCGCGAGGCCGATCAATCAGTCCTGAAAAGAATATTGCGTTCATAAGCAGTTTCTCGGTCCCCGGATAAGTGCCGCGAAAGACCGGGTTGTCAGCCATGAGGATTACCGCGCCCCGGTCCTTGCGCTGAGCGACTACCGACGGTGTGCCCCCGATCTCCTCCAACCGGCGCCCGGATGCATAGCCACTGAGTAGCGGCTTGTCAGCATATTGCACGGGAACGGCGTAGGGGTTGTCGTCCGGGCGTTTCAGCGTGAAGCTTCGGTTGCGATGAACCGGAAGGTCGCGATCGGCAAAGCCGAATCCGAGCGGATGGGTCGTATCGAGATCGGCCGCAAAAATCGCTCCGCCGATCACATGCTCTGCATCGCGCACGCCCATCTCTGCAAAGTCCAAACGCTCGGACCCAGCCGGCGCATCTGAGTCGCCTGTCTCCTCCTTCTTCGCGCCGTCATTTGCGCGATCCTTGCCAGCTTTCTTTTCTTCTTCTTTCTTGTCTTTCTTGTCTTTGCCCAAAATTGCGTCCTCAGCCCACAAAGCCGCATCGCGCGTCGCAATCAGCGTGCCGCCACCCTTGATCCAGCCCTTAACGGCTTGGGTCAGCTTTTTGTTCAGCGCTGCATCACCACCAACCAGAACCAAATGCGTGTATTTGGTCCAATCCAGCGAACCCAGATCTTTTTTGTGCACAAGAGTAACCGGCATTCTGTGGTTATGGTCCAACGTCCACCACATTTCGCCAACATCATAGCGTGACAGCCCGCCGTCGTAGGCAAGCAGCACGCGGGGTTGTTTTAGCGCGCGAAAGATGTTGGTGGCTCCCAAATCGCGGCCAGTGACAGGCGTGAGGCCAGAGGTCGCCGCAAAGACCGGTACGCCATCCTGGCTCGCAATGGTCTCCATGATTGTGTGGATATCATCTTGCGAAACCGCCTGGCGGGCAAGCGGCACGAAGATTGCTCCGCGACCGAGCTCCACATCGCCAGAAGTTGTGGTGACCACTGTCTCTTCCATGGCCGCACGAGCCATCAGATTACCGCCCAAGACCCGGTTGAGCGCGCGCGGAGCATATGTATGCGTCCAATCAAAGACATAGCCATAGGGCGCTAGGTCAGGCGCGGCGGCACTCCTGAAAGCACCGTCAGCAAGATCGGAAAGAGGCCTGCCACTGCGGAGCTCGGCATATTCGAGATCATAAGCGAGCGGAAGCGTCCAGCCAGACACGTCATAAAACACATTCTCTTCGAAATCCGTAAAGCGTTCAAAAATGCCCCGGATCATTCGGCTATTGGTTTGTGCGGTCGGCACATAATAGCTGGTGCCGCCTGGAAAGCTGCGCCCGTCCACCGTCATATCCGATGTCAGTCGGCTGACCTTGATATCATGCATGTTCAATAGCCGGACGAAGCGTGCGGCGCGCTCGGGATCGCCTTTTGCCGTAAACACCCAGCCTTTCGTCCGGCCGCGCGCAGCTTGCCGGATATTCTCTGCGAAGAAATTGCGCTGATAGGCGGTAATCTCATCACGCAGATCGAGCGCACCCTGAATGGTCGTCAGCGCAGTGCGAAAATGCGTGCGTACATTATCAGCGGTCTCCACCAAGCCGCGTTCGGTCTGGACCTTGCCTCCGCGCGCCGCGCCGGCTTCGAACAATATGCCCAAGGATCCGTTTATCTGCGGATAGGTCGACCCCTTGCCAATATAGAAATTGTCGAACCTCTCCTCGGTCGTATAGAGCCGTGCCTCGCTGTCCAGGAAGGCGGCATGGCGTTGTCCAATTCCCTGTGTAAGCTCGCGGGCACGCTTGGGAATCAAGGGGTTACGACGCAGCTCCTCGCCCGGATGGAAATAGTAGGGCGCGGACGAACCCATCTCATGGTAGTCGGCCGATACCATGGGCTTCCATTTATGCCATTGGCGTATCCAGGCTTGACTTTCTGGCTGGGTCAGCAGCAACCACTGGCGATTTAGGTCAAACCAGTAGTGGTTTACCCTGGCCTCGGTCCACAAATTATGCGCAGCGTCATTCGGATCGCTATTGTCGGCATAAGACCAGAAGGTCTCGACATGATCGATGCGCCGCGCATGGCCATCTGGATTGAAAGTAACAGTGAAAATCATCACTGCCTGTTCAAGCTGGGATTCTACTTGCGGTCCCTGAGCCGCTGCAAAATGATAGAGCAGGGGAATCGCGGCATCCATTGAAGAAGTTTCCGACCCGTGAACACCCCAATTGATCCACAATACCATTGGTGCGGCATTCGCTGCGGCATTGCCCTCAAGCCGGGCAAGATGGGCTTGCCGGATGGATTCCAGATTGGCGTGATTGCCAGGACTGGTGACCGTGAAAGTCAGTATCGGTCGGCGCTCATGGGAGTAGCCGATTGTTTCCACGCTAATCCGGTCGGAACGTGCAGCCAGGCCACGCAGATAAGCGAGCATGTCGCCATAACGAACCGGGCGCTCTCCAATTTCATAGCCTGCATTGTCCTCGAAGGACGGAACGCTTCCGTCATAGGTGATGCCCTCGACCTGAAAATATTCAACCGGTTTTGCGCTTACAGGGCCGGAGACGATAGTGAGCGACAGAGTAAGAAGGGCAACAAAAGCAAGGCGCGGCATATCGGTTCCTCGATGGCTTGGGCTGGATGCCATGCCTATACGAGGCAGCTTCGCTAGTCTACCGCTCGCCGAGCATATGAGCGTGCCGGGCAATGTCTGAGGCAGGCGTCGCTGTCTTGGCATCAGAAGCTCACACTTGGCGATCTTCCAACGATATCTGGAACCCGCACCGGTCTGGCCACCCGTGCTTTTTCAACCGCAATGCTGGCATTGGCAAGTATCGTGATCTGGCGGCTATTCGGTATACAGGTGGCACATACAACCGCAGCATTTTTTTGGTAGCCGCACCCAAACCAACAACCGAGGATCGGCCCTGAAATCAAAATTGCTTCGGCTGGTTCCAGCGACCGCAAAATGCCCGCCTGCTAACGCTGGGGCGGCTTGGTTGCCAGCAATGTTTCCATCATCGCGATCGCGGATTCGCGACCGATCCGCTTGATCAGGGTGCGGTCGGTCTCGTCGCCAATCTCGAATGTCACCACCGGAACGCCATAGGTGCGGTAGACATAGTTTTTTGAGTTGGTCTGCGTCAGATTGCGGCTCGATTGCCGCCGGATTTCATAGCCCGGCATGCGCTCTGCATAGCGATCAAGCCATTGTTTCAGGAAACCAGGCGGGTCCGTCGGGAAATCATCAGGGATGGTGTAGAAAACATCATGCCGGGTTGAATGAAAGTCAACCAAGAAGCGAAGCCGCCTTTCAGGATCGGCGGCAATCGCCTTGAGCAGGCCATCCATCAGCTTCGTTTCCGGCTGGGTAAAGGGGCCCCAATCACGATTGAGATCAACCCCTCCGGTGTTGTGCCGCCAATAGCCCCGCACAACTCCGTCCGGATTGAGCATGGGCACCGCTATTGTCTCAAACCGCTCGCGGTATTTTTTCGCCAGATCGCTGTCTTCCAGGAGCGTTTCGATAAACGGAAACATGACAAGCGCCCCGGATATCTCGGGCGGATGCTGGCGACCGACCAGCACAACCTGTTCGCGCGACCGCTTCCCGGGCGCTTTGATAGAGAGCGAGGCAATCGGATATTTCTCGGCCGAATAGCCCAGCGTTCCCGTTGTCACTGCCGGAGATTTTGAAATTTTACTTGTCCAGCGCTTGTAAGATGCGGTCGAAACTATTTCCTGCGCGGAAATCAAGACCGGCTCGGTGCCGACATCCAATGTAATCCTTGCCTGCCTGACGCCGTCCTTTTCTTCCACCTGAACAGAATCTTGTGGAAGCAGTTTCCATTCGCGATTCTTCCCGCTGCTCAATTTTGGGGGGTAGCGATGCCCGCAATTATCATAGTTGAGATTGACAATTACCGGGCCTGGTTTGTCTGCGGTTATCCGGAATGCATACCAGGCGCTGCAATTGATCGGCGGAGCATCCTCCGGCTGGATCGAGAGCGTTATCTCGCGGGCTCCGACGACTTGGCAATCCTGAGCAGCTGCGCTCAGAAATTGCGTATCGATCGTCACCTCACCTGATTGGCAGGAGCGCGTTTCCGCGAAATTGGTTGCGGCGGCCTTTTTTGGCAGGCTCGTGCAACCATGCAGCAGCGCGGTCGCAGAGAGCAGTATTAGCGCAGACCGCCTTGCCGAGATGGCTGAGCGGAGGCGGAATATCCCATCGAATATTCCGCCATTCGCAACCATGACTAGAAGTTCTTCCGAATGTCGAAGGAGAACTGGCGTCCCCTGCCGCTGTGCAGGCTACCATAGTAGCCGTAGCTTTCGTCAGCCAGCGGCGGATCCTTGTCGAATATGTTGTTGATACCGAAGCGTATCCGCGTTCCGCTGAGCGCGGTATCATTGTCGACTGTATAGCTGATCGAAGCATTCATCACGAACCAGTCGTCGACCGGGAACAGCTCTGCCGTGTCGTCCTGCTGTGCTCCAGGATCAAAAACCCTGCCGACATACCGGCCGAACAGATTCGCTCTCCACGGGCCGTTGTCCCAAGTAACAGATCCGGAAAGACGCCATTTCGGACGCCCGTCGATTTCGAGCAATTCGCCGAAGCCGAAGGGTTGCAAGGCTGCAATGTCGCCCACCGAAAGCTCCGTGCCGCCGGGATCGGTCCGTGTGAGGCTCTGAAGCAGCGGCGTCAGGTCGGTAAACAATGGCTCCGCGTCAGGGCCCGCCTCTTGCTCGAAGCTGAGCAGGCGGGCGGCGTTGACCTGGATATTGAAATCGCCAAAACCGGTTCCGAACTCGTAGAACAAACCAAAATCCAGGCCTTCCGATGTTCGCTGGTCCAGATTGCGATACGGGTTCAGGATCTGCTGGATATCGCCGGCTGGCACAAGGCCTGTGCCCTGATACAGGGCGATCTGACCGGCATCCGGATCATCGCGAACGACGTTGGGATTGAAGCTGCCCTGCGAACGCAAGACCAGGTCGAGCAGCAACGCATTCTGGTTACCGAAAATACCGATGATCCCCTCTTGCTTGACCCGCCAATAGTCCGCGGTAAGCGTGAGGCCAGGGATGAAGCTTGGCGAAATTACTGCGCCAAGATTGATGCTCTCGGTGTCTTCAGGTTCGAGATCGGCGGCACCGGTGCGGAAATCGATCGTGCCATTCGTTCCGCAATCAGGCACATCATCTTCATCACCGGCAAGGATTTCGGCGACACATTCGACCGCCCGGATAACCGAGTTGGAACGCGTCGTCCCCGCATCGTTGATCTGGATCAGGTTCGGTGCGCGGAAGCCTTGCGAATAGGCACCGCGGAGCAGAATGTCGCCGATCGGTCGCCACGCAACTGCTGCTCTTGGTACAAGCGCGCTGCTCGAATCGGAGAAATCCTCGAAACGCCCAGCCAGCTGGACTTCCAGCGAATTGATGAGCGGAATATCCATGTCTTCCGAAACCAGCGGAACAAGCAGCTCGGCAAAGGCCGAGTAGACTTCGCGGTTGCCGCTGGTATCGGGTGACGGGCTCGATCCGAGCACGTCGCTGCCGAAGAAATCTCCATTCACTGCATTGGTGAAGGTAATCGTTCCATCGAGACGCGGATCACGGTCGTCGATAAATGTCTCGCGGCGGAACTCGACACCCGTGGCCAGGCCAACACCGCCGGCCGGCATCTCAAACAGATCGGGTTTGGAAACCTTGAAGTCCCAGAGTGCAAGCGTCGTTTCACCGTCGCGGGTCACATCGATCGTGATGTCGTCTATCACTGATTGCGGATTGGGCGTGCAATCTGCGCTATTCGTTCCGATCTCGTCGAGGAAGCAGCCACCGTTGAACGGGTTATAGGCGGTCGCATCGGTGCGGTTGATCGCCGCTTGCGCGAGCGAACTGGAAATCCGGTTTTCGGTCAGGTCACGCGTATTGGCCTGCGAATAGAGGAAGCCGGTGTCGAAGTCCCACCCCCAAAGATCGCCCCTGAAACCCGCAACGATGCGATAGCTATCCTTGGTGACGAAACCACGGCGCGGGCCGGCATCGATGAAACGGTAATCCTCCATCAGGAGCGCACGCCCCGCATCCGTCACGCCGGGGCCAATGCCATTGTCGACCCGGTTTGGATTGGGCGTGCCATCGGGCAGCAGCGTCGCGCCGAGCGGGTTCCAGAATGCGGTAGCCTCTACACCCAGCGGCACGGCGCTGAGCATCGTGCTTTGCTCGCGGGTACGGAAAGATTCCGAGCGATAGTAGGATCCTTCGAGATAGAATTCTACCGCATCGCTCAACTCGTAGCTAAACAGCCCTTGAACACTGTAGCGATCCTTTTGCGAATATAGGAAGCGATCAGCGTCAAGATTGTAGCGCAACTCCCTGTCGATGGTGCCGCCATTGTCGGCACACAGGCCGTTGCCCAGATCGATAACCCGGCCATCGCTGTCGGCAGCGCCATTGGGTCCGAACAGGGAGCAGGGCTGGATATGCCAGTCATCATCACGCAATGCCGTTGTGTTTGACGATGTAGCGCTCGAACCCTGGGTATCGAAAGCACCGAAGGGTGTGTTGATCGAACGGTTGTCGAACTGCGTGTCGCCTTCGAAAGGGGTTCCTTCAAGGAAGCGGCGAAGATCCCGGGTGCTCGAATAGTCACGCTCTGATGCGCGCATGCCGTTCTCATGGAAATAATAGCCATTGACTGTGAGATTGCCGCGCCCGTCGGCGAAGTCGAAACCATAGCCGCCGCGGAAGGAAACACTGTAAAGACCCGTTCCGTCGGACAAGCGATAGTTGCCCTGCAGGAAGCCGCCTTCGCGTTCATCGCGCAAGATCGTATTGACCACGCCAGCCACGGCATCAGCGCCGTAGACCGCAGAAGCACCGTCGCGCAGCACCTCGACACGGCGGATGGTGCCAGGTACGATTTCGTTGGTATCAGGAGAAACGACCGGAACGAACAGCTCGGTCTGGAAGCCCGGGTTCAGAACCATCCGGCGGCCATTGATCAACAGCAAAGTGTTACCGGTGCCGAGTCCGCGCAGATTGATCGAAGCGATATCGCCGCGCGCGCCATTGACGCCGCCTGCCGTGCTTTGCTCATTGAATTCTACCGAACCTGCCTGCGGGATTGCGCGGAACAATTCGTCGCCCGACGCCGGGTCCACCGCATCGATGAGCTCTTCGCCGACAACTGTAACCGGCAAAACGTCATCCACCTGCGCGCCCTGAATCTGCGTGCCCGTGACGATGATGACCTCATCGTCAGTTGCCTCGGTCGCATCCTGCGGCGTCGATGTGTCTTGCGCAAAGGCAGATGCTGGAGCCAGCATGATGCTCGAACTCAGCAGGAATTGCTTCAAAATCTGTGTGTTTCGCATGACTTTCCTCCCGCCGGTATTGTTAGTTGCGCTCTGCAAATTTGCAAACCCTACAATTTTTTAAATTTATCAGTAATTTGCTCTGGCGAGGCTGAGAAGTGTTGCACGAATGCACGAATCACCTGTGAGCAGTAGCTTTTCTGCGATTGCACGATGGCGCAATCCGCAAGCGCTGCAGCAAGGATAGGCCTTCGCCTAGATTCTTGACGTTTACGCAAACGTAAAGTAGATGCCGAGGTGACAAGGACAAAGAGTGCACACATGGACAATTTGGAAAATGGAGGCAACACGGAGCGTGGCAGTCATGCGACGCTGGATACGCCCGACAGTCTCAACCGGGAAAGCTATTCGATCTCCGATCTGTCGAGCGAATTCGATGTTACCGCGCGGGCGCTGCGTTTCTATGAGGATCAGGGGCTAATTGCGCCGGAACGCAGTGGTCTTTCGCGCATCTACTCCAAACGCGATCGCGCCCGGCTTGCCTGGATATTGAGGGCAAAGCGGGTTGGCTTCAGTCTTGCCGAAATTCGCGAGATGATCGATCTTTATGATCTTGATGATGGCCGCAATATTCAGCGCCGCGTGACCATCGAGAAATGCAAGGAGCGTGTCGAACTCCTCAAGAAACAGCGCATCGATATCGAAAGCGCGATTTCAGAATTGACCGAGTTTATCCAGGTGGTCGAACAGGTCGAGGCGGAAGAAGCCGCGACCCGCAAGACCGCAAAGAAATAGAGACCGTCTATCACTCCAGCCAGAAAGATCATCAACCATGCCGCAATATCGAGCTCCTGTGAACGATACGAAATTCATCCTGAATGACGTTTTGAACATTGAACGCTATGCCAATCTCCCCGGTTTCGAGAGCGCTTCGCCAGACATGATCGATGCGATTTTGACCGAAGGTGCGAAATTTGTCGAAGGCGTGCTGTTTCCGCTCAATCAGGTTGGCGATGAAGAAGGCTGCACGCGGCATGATGACGGCAGCGTGACGACGCCTACCGGGTTCAAGGAAGCCTATGAGCAATATCGTGAAGCCGGCTGGGGCACGCTTGGCGCACCCGAAGAGTATGGCGGCCAGGGTATGCCGCATATCCTCTCGATGGCATTCGAGGAATATATGGCCAGCTCGAACATGGCGTTTGCCATGTATCCGGGGCTGACCCATGGCGCGACATCGGCGATCCTGGTGAAAGGCAGCGAGGAGCAAAAGCAGACTTACTGCCCGAAGATGATCTCAGGCGAATGGACCGGCACGATGAACCTCACCGAGCCGCATTGTGGCACCGATCTCGGCCTCATCCGCACCAAGGCAGAGCCGAATGCCGACGGCAGCTTCGCTATCACCGGAACGAAGATATTCATCTCCTCGGGCGAGCATGACATGGCAGAGAATGTCATCCACCTGGTGCTTGCCAAGACACCGGACGCGCCCGATAGCGTAAAGGGCATTTCCCTGTTCATTGTCCCGAAATTTCTGGTCAACGAAGATGGCTCGCTGGGCGAACGTAACCAGCTGTCTTGCGGTTCGATCGAGCAAAAGATGGGCATCCACGGGAATTCGACCTGCGTCATGAATTTCGACGGCGCAACCGGTTACATGGTCGGAGAGGAGAATAAAGGCCTGGCCGCGATGTTCATCATGATGAATATTGCCCGCCTGGGTGTGGGGCAGCAAGGCCTCGGCATCGCCGAAGTCGCTTACCAGAATGCCGTGCATTATGCCGGCGACCGCCGTCAGGGAAGGGCGCTGGACGGTGCGAAAGACAAGGATGAAAAAGCCGACACGCTGTTTGTCCATCCCGATGTCCGCCGCATGCTCATGGACGCCAAGGCCTTTACCGAGGGATTCCGCAGCCTGTGCCTGTGGGGCGCGCTGCAGGCCGATCTTATCCAGAAGGCACAGACCGAAGAGGAAAGGCAGAATGCCGACGACATTCTGTCGCTGCTGACACCGGTGATCAAGGGCTACGGAACCGACAAGGGCTATGAAGTCGCGACCAATGCACAGCAGGTTTATGGCGGGCATGGCTATGTTTCGGAATGGGGTATGGAACAATATGTTCGCGATGCCCGGATTACCATGATCTATGAAGGCACCAACGGTGTGCAGGCGATGGATCTGGTTGGCCGGAAACTGGCGCAGAATGGCGGCCGCGCAATCCAGGCATTTTTCAAGGTCGTCGATGATGAATGTGCGGAAGCCAGGAAGAACGACAAGCTCGCGGATTTTGGCGAGCGGCTTGAAAAGGCCAATGGCGAGCTCAAAGCCGCAACCATGTGGTTCATGCAGAATGGCATGGCAAACCCCAACCATGTGGGGGCAGGCGCGCATCACTATATGCATATTCTCGGCATCGTCGCGCTGGGCTTGCAATGGCTGAATATGGCCGAGGCCGCGCATAAGCTATTGGACGCTGGCACCGACAATCCGAAATTCTACGAATCCAAACTGGTAACGGCGCGCTATTTCGCCGAACGCTTCATGCCCGATGCGGGCGCGCTGCGCCGCAAGATAGAGGCAGGCGGCGATGCGATCATGGAACTGGAACCGGAGATGTTTGCCGTGGCCTGATTCTCAGGCTGCTTCATCCTGTTCGGCCAATTGATAGGCGCTCTCCCATTTGCCTAATTCTTTGCGCGCGTCCTGAACAAAGGGAGAGTGCCGGATAGCGCCAAGCGCCAGATCGTTGACTAGCCTGCCCATGAATCGCATCGGCCGTTTGACCTGCAACAGCAGAATAACGCGCTGTTGATCGGTATTGTTCCAAACCTGATGGTGATAGCTATCGTCGAAGACAAGCCACTCGCCCTCGCGCCAGTGGACCTGCTGATCCTCTACCTCCATCACGCAATTTCCGTAGTCATCGGGCACAATCAGTCCGAGATGGCAGGTCACAATGCCTCGGGTAACGCCGCGGTGCCGCGGGATATGCGCGCCAGGATCCAGTATCGAGAAGAAGGCCGAATTGAGTCCTGGAATGCTTTTGACCAAGGCTGCCGTTTTCGGAGCCCGCGCGCAGTTTTCTGCGACCTCGTAACCATAACCGACCAGGAAAAAGGATCGCCATTTTCCGTCTCCCGCGATCCGCGCATGGTCCGGAGAAATTTCATTGAGTGGCGGTATTTCAGAGCGATGCAGCAGGATTTGCCGGGCTTCGTCGGCGATGTCCTGCCAATGCGCGGCCAACTCGCCGGTCCAACCGAATATCGCCGGCGAAAGCACCGGATCGGTGGGGATAGTCGATTGCCGGGAGCTCAACCGGTTGACGCTGTTGCGTAATTTTTTTCCGACGCGAATTGAGAGTGGTCGCGCCTGCAGGCTTTTGTGTTCGCTGGATTTTTCTAGTCGCATTCAAGTCTTTCCCGGAGCTTCCCCCTGCGACCCAGCCAACATTCTAGCGCCAATTGTGACGAGAATCCGGCAGCCGGACGGCTTCATTCTGCCATCGAGCGAGAAATTTCGAAGAAGCGATGTATGCGAGGTCAGACCGGGGTTTGCGAACGGTGGGCCGATTGCGACGAGCCGTTGGCCACGCCTCGATGCACGCATCATCGCATCTTGCTGGCATTCGCGGCGGGCCGGAAGGAAACTGGGCGCGCGGCAGGGGATGCTTATCTGAGGAGCAATCAATGTCGATATCCATTATCAAATCCACAATCTCGGTGATGGCAGCATTCGCGCTGGCTTTGCCAGCGGCTGCGCAGGCCAATGCCGGAGACGCAAAGAAGCGGAAAATTCCGCCGCCTACTATTGATACCGATGACGACGGTAAACCGGATGCCTGGGACCGCGATGCCAATGGTGTTCCCGACGCCTGGGATACCGACGGGGACGGTAAGCCCGACGTCGTGGACAATGATGGCGACGGCAGGCCCGACGGGCCAATGCCTGCGCCAACGCCCAAGGACCGCAAGCCGCAAGAATAAAGAGGGGCAAGCCGGAAGCACCGACAACGCGTGTGCGTTTCGCTTCCCAGCCTCAGCCGGGGTTACTGGTCATGCCCCGGCTGCTTTATTCTGCTGGAAGGAAATCCGGAACCGAGAGATAGCGCTCGCCGGTATCATAGTTGAAGCCCATGATCCGCTTGCCGGCAAATTCCGGTAGCTTCTGTGCAATTGCTGCCAAGGTAGCGCCTGACGAGATGCCAACAAGCATGCCTTCCTCGCGGGCGGCGCGGCGCGCCATTTCCTTGGCATCTTCAGGATCGACCTGGACCGCGCCATCGATGGCCTTCGTGTGCAGATTCTCCGGAATGAAGCCTGCACCAATGCCCTGGATCGGATGCGGTCCTGGCTGCCCGCCGCTGATGACCGGCGATCCCACCGGTTCGACCGCGAAAGCTTTCATCTCCGGCCAGTGCTTCTTGAGAACCTCGGCGCAGCCGGTAATATGCCCGCCGGTTCCCACGCCCGTGATGAGGACATCAACAGGGCTATCGGCAAAGTCCGCCAAAATCTCTTCTGCGGTCGTGCGGATATGGACATCGACATTGGCGGGATTTTCAAACTGCTGCGGCATCCAGGCACCGTCGGTTTCTTCGGTCAGTTCGATGGCGCGTTCGATCGCGCCCTTCATACCCTTTTCCTTGGGCGTCAGATCGAAAGTCGCGCCATAGGCGAGCATCAAACGGCGGCGCTCGAGCGACATCGATTCCGGCATCACCAGTATCAGCTTGTAGCCTTTGACGGCAGCGACCATCGCAAGGCCTACGCCTGTATTTCCCGAGGTCGGCTCGATAATGGTGCCGCCAGGTTTCAGGCTGCCATCCTTTTCCGCAGCCTCGATCATGGCAAGGCCGATCCGGTCCTTGATCGACCCGCCCGGATTGGAGCGTTCAGACTTGATCCAGACTTCAGCATCGCCAAACAGTCGCTGCATGCGGATATGCGGAGTGTTGCCGATCGATTCGAGGATGGATTGAACCTTCATGAGGATAGCTCCTTCTTTGCGATCGAAGGCTCTGCCGAGAGCACTTCTTGAGGGGGATCAAATGTTTTGGCAGCTCCCAGCTGCGGGAAAAGCCGCGACCAGAAAGCCGTTACCAGCATCGCACCGCCGCCGCCAGCAACAATAGCTGCTACCGGGCCAAGCAAAACTGCAAGACCGCCGGTAAAGGCATCGCCCAGTTCGTTCGATGCGCTGATTGTCAACTGGCTGACCGCGCCGACGCGCCCGCGCTTGTTGTCCGGCGTATGCAGCTGAATCAGAGTGGACCTTACAAAAACGCCAAACATGTCAGCAGCGCCGCATATCGCGAGGCAAAGCATCGAAAGCGGGAGCCAGACCGATAATCCGAACCCGATTGTGGCAAGGCCGAATATGCCCATCGACAGCATCATGACATTGCCGACATTACGCTCCATCGGGCGGAAAGAAAGGATGGTGGCGGTGATCGCCGCCCCGATGGCCGGAGAGGCCGCCAAGGCTGATAATCCGAATTCGCCCACATTCAATATATCGCGGGCAAAGACAGGGATCATTGCCTGCGCGCCGGCCAGAAACATGACCATCAGGTCGAGCGTAATCGCGCCCAGCACGAGCTTGTTGGTCCAGACATAGGAAAGGCCGTCCCCCACCTGCCTGAAGGGCCCGCGGCTGCTGTCGATCCGGCTGCGCGGGACCGGCCCGATGAGCAGCATGGCGGCAAGCGCCAGCAGGTAAAGCAGGGTGCAAAGCAGATAGGGCAGGGCGGGCGCTACCGTGTAGAGCGGTCCTGCAAAGGCCGGGCCGATAATGACGCCGGCCTGCCACGCAATCGTCGACAGGGCGATGGCTCTGGGCAGCGAACCGGCGGGCACCAGGTTGGGCGCAAGCGCGGTGATCGCCGGGCCCAGAAATGCGCGGCAAATGCCGAGCAGCACAGCGACGATATAGATCGCCGTCAGCGAGATCGCTCCGCTCCAGGTCAGCCAGGTGAGCGCTGCGGCAATCAGCGCGTGAGACAGAAAAACCGTGCGCGCGATCCAGCGCCGGTCGAGCCGGTCTGCAATCCATCCCACCAGCGGGGTCAGGACAAAGAGCGGGATGAACTGCAGCAAGCCGATCAGGCCCAGAATGCCTGCCGAAGCGGCAATCCCCATTTCCTCGCGCGCAAGGTTATAGGCCTGCCAGCCAAGGATCAGCGCCATCGCATAATAGGAGAGCATCGACGCCAGCCGCGCGGTCCAAAGAAAGCGAAAATTCGCAATCGAAAATGGATGCGGCGCGCTGGTCATGGCGCTGTCCCTATTTCAGGGCGATTGGATAGGCAAGCAGCGCAGCGTCCACTGCGTCGCTATTTCCCGCCCTGCGTTTTCAGCTCGGCCAGCCGCGCCTCCATCTTCTTGATTTCGGCATAGCATTTCGCGGCTTCATTCGCATTTCTGCGCGTGATATTCTCGATGAGATTGCGATTGTTATACAGCTGCTCGATCTTCTTGTAGATTTCCTCGCGCTCCGCCTTGTTCTTGCCGATGCCCTTGGATTTCATCTCCTGCTCGGGGTAGCTTTCATCCTTGTTGAGGATGGCGGCCCACTTGTCGCGCTGGGCGGCATAGGTGTTGGGGTTGCGGATTGCATTGACGATATTCTGCATACCAAGCCCCAGCGCCTTCATCCCGCCCAGCATCTGCGACTGGCCGAAATCGGGAACGCCTTTGCCGCCGACCACGCTGCTGAGGCCATCGACGGCCCAGCCCATCAGCGTGGTCACGCGGTCGAGCATATCTTCCGCCGTATCCGCGCTGGCGAGCGCCGCGCTGTCATCATTGGTGAAGCCCAGATTGCCCTGGCTGTCGGTGGTTGCAATCGTACTGTCCTGCGCCTGGTCGCGCGCAGCATCCCAGATTTTGTCGTTTATCTCCTTGAGGGCTGACGCGGCCCGGCCGCCATCATCATCCAGCATCTTCAGCTGCTGGCCGGCCTCTATCGCCTCTTTCCATTTGGCGATTTCTTCCTTGGCCCGCTTTTCCATATCCTGACATTTTTCTTTTTGCTTCTTGATCCGGTCTTTCAGCCGCTCATAGGCCTGTCCGGCCGCCTTGGCCTCGGCCTTGTTGGCTGCCTTCACCGCGTCCGCAGCCGCGGCCCGGGCACCGGTCAATGCCTTTTGCGCGGCAACCAGATCATCGGCATCTTTCTTGCAGATCTTGGCCTGCGCCTTCACCTTGTCCTGCGCCGCTTTTGCAGCCGCTTTCGCCGCTTTTGCAGCAGCCTCGGCAGCAGCGGCATCGGCCTTTGTTTTTGCTGCCGCTGCCTCGCGCGCTTCCTTTGATTTCACCACCGCGCTATGCTCGCGCAGCGCGTCGAAATGCTCTTGCTGGAAACGGTCGAGCTGCTCCTGCGCACGCTTGACGCGGCCCGAATCCGGGCCATCGGCCTCGGTCACCTGGTCGAGATATTTCTTGGCGACGATGACCGCGCGGCCCGTCGCGTCGATTTTCTTGAGCGCGGCTTTCTCGTCCTTTTCAAAATCATCAAGCGCCTTTTCCGCCGCCTTGGCAGCGCCCGCCGCATTTTTCGCGTCCTGCTCGGCAATATCGGCCTTGCGCTGCGCCGCCGCGGCTTCGGCTTTCAGCTGCGCCAGCTTGCGTTCGCAATCTGATTTCTTTTTCTGCGCCGCGCTCACCGCATTTTGCGCCGCCTGTCCGCGCGCCTCGGCCTGTTTGAGGCCGCCACGCGCCTTGTTTAGATCCTTGCGGTCGCCGCTTTTGAGCACGCGGATATTTTCGTCGCTGACCGGTTGGGCCAGCCTCACCGCGACGGGCTGGCGCGGGGTCATCCCGGCATAGGGATTATTGTCGGGGAAATTCTGCTGGCCCGCCACAGATGGATCGTTGACGGTAACCTTGAGAACGACATCCTGTGCATTCTCGCTGCAGCCGGCAAAAACATACCAGCCGCAAGTGATGCAACGCGATGTCACGCGGCCATAGTGGACACCCGGCGGTGTATATTTGAAATCGAGCGTAGCCTTTATCGACCGGCTTTGCCCGGGGCCGAGATTGCGCACGATCAATGGGCCGTCGGCTGTGAGCCAGGGCATATTGTCGAGCAGGAATTCGAAATCCTGCGGCGTTTCGCAATTGAGATTACGCGCGGCCAGCGTGAGCGGATGCTGTTCGCCCGCCTGCTTGACGCCGAGATCGCGTATCGGAATATTATCCTGTGTAAGCGCAGAGCTGGCCAGCAGCGCAGCGCCCAATCCAAACCAGCGGAGCGGTCGCATCCTTCTCCTCCCTGTTCCCGCGGCGGCCATAGCAGAATGGCAGGCGAATATGAAGCGCAGGGCTTTAGCCAGCCTGTCTTTATTGGTAGGAAGCGGATGGAAGGCGAGGGCATGTTCTGCACCTTTCCAAAAACCTTTGAGTAGGTGAGCTTTGCGGATTTTCACATTTCTGGCCAGCTTGTCGTTACTGTGTATCGGCGTTCAAGCCGGGGTGCAGGTTCTTGCGAACCAATCGCCGCAGCCCAATTCCATGCGCATCTCCGGGATAGTCGACATTGTTGATAGCGATGTCCCCGAGGCCGGACTGCAAGTGTCGATCAATGGGGTCACAGGCGTGGTTGACCCGGATGGTGTGTTCTCCGCCAAAGTCCGGGAATCTGATATGTATCAGCTCAAAATTACGGGGGATCGCATTTTTCCCACTGTCCAGACCTTCGCCCATATCGAATTGGCGAGTCCAAAGCGGAATGCGCTTCGCATCCCGCGGATAGAGCTGGTTGCCAAAAAGCCCGGTCGTGTGGAGATGATATTCGGCGGCGATGTGATGATGGGCCGCCGCTATCTGGAGCCGCGCTGGAATGAGCCCGTTTTGATCCATCCGGACAGCCGGGCTGCCGATATGCAGCGTCTGGTGGAGACGATGGCGGCCTATTTCCGGTCACCGGATTTTGCTTCCGTCAACCTGGAGACTATTTTGGCCGCCGAAGAGCCACCGGGGCATGCTCCCAAATCTGTTGTATTTTACACCCATCCGGACATTCTGCCCGCACTCGAATATATGGGAACCGACTATGTGTCGCTCGGCAACAATCACACCTACGACTATCTCGACCACGGCCTGCGCACGACAATCGATGCGCTCGATCAATCCGGTCTCGGCTATTCCGGTGCCGGTTTCGACGAAGCCGAGGCGCTTGCACCCTATCGCACCACCATAAAGGGACAGAAGTTTTCGATGTTCGGCTATGTCGGATGGGCCGGCCGGGTTTTGCCCAATCAGATCGCGGAAGCCGGCAAGGCAGGCGCGGCGATGGGCAGCAAGGATAACATCATTCGCTCGCTACGCCAGGAAAGCGCGGACCGGATAAAGATCGTCCAGTATCATGGCAGCCGGGAATATAGCGAAGGCCCGACCGAAGAAACCGAGGTACGGTTGAAGGCGGCCGTGGATGCAGGCGCGGATCTGGTCATCGGGCATCACCCGCATGTCGCCCACGGTTTGGAGCTCTATCGCGGCAAGCTGATTGCCTGGTCGCTGGGGAATTTCATTTTCGACCAGTTTTTCTATGCGACGCATGGCGCCTACGCTTTGAAAGTCTGGATGGATGGCGACCAGTTTTACCGCGCCGAAATCATCCCGCTGCATATCAAGACCTATCGGCCCATTCCGGCAATGGGGGATGTTCGCCGCCATGTCCTGCAACGGGTTATGACGCTGTCCGCCCAACGCGGAACTTTTATGCATCTCTCCGGCGGGCATGGCGTCATCCCGCAGCAATCCGGGGTAAAGCCGCGCGTTTTTGATCGCGCCACCCATACGCGCCATGCGGATGGCAGCATCCACAAATTGTCTTTTTCGCTTGCGCCTTCAGCCAAATCTCAAGCCTACAAGAAAAGTCAATGGAAGGATACAGGCCGCGACCTGTTTTTCCGCGGGGGTTTCGAAACGCATGACCTTCTGGGTTTGCGCGAACGTAGCTGGGAGGCGAAGAACGGGCGTTTTCAGATTACCCGGACGCCGCGCTCTGGCCGCTTTGCGATGCGTCTCGACGGAAAAGATAACGCAATGCCGATGCAGTTCGGGCTCAAGACCTTCCTGCGCGTTCTGCGGCAGAATGACTATACCTTCACATTCTGGGCAAAGACCAAAGACGCGATCAAAATCGAAGCCTTCGTACAGGACAGGCCGAGAGGCATGAATCGCTACACCGCTCTGGCAGAAGCGCCAATGCGCTCCATCGGCAAACGGGAGCTCGCGGCAGGGGAATGGACTCAGATCAGCTTCGATTTCAAAGCCTTGCGAACCGAGCAGGGAAGGCCCTTGCCGCTGAGGCCGGTCCTGAAGATGACTGGGCAGCATAGCAAGGGCGAGGCACCATCCATCCTGATCGACGATTTGGCGGTGATCGGCTGGCAATGATTTGGATGGGATGGGCTCTGTCCCAACTTCTTGTCAGCAGTAATTCCGCATGCCGCGTTGGATAGCTAAGATTCTTCTATCCTGCGAGAAACGCTTGATCAGAAGATAACGGACGCTCCGAATTTGGAGCGAATCCGACGTTGTCCAGATTCCACCAACGCACAGGAAATCTCGTGCAGGCCAACATTTTTGCGCTGCTGGAGCATCCTTTTCATAAGTAATAGCGATTCTGAAGAAGTTTATTATGAATATTAAAGATCTACACAGAATAAATTTGTCGTCAATTGAGAGCTTGTCCAAAATCTAAAACAGGTATATTATTAAATATATAGACTAAAGATATTAGGGTAGCGAGAGAGAGAATATTTCTCATTGGTGATATTGTATGAAGGAGAGATTTAATGGGCGGACCTCATGGACATAAGATTGATTTCGAGAAGGAACTAGATCCGGAATTTAAACAACCAGAACATATGACTGGATATCTGGCACCTTCGGTTGGAGCTTTCACGCTTCGGCAAAACGGCGAAAAGGACAGAGGGCATGCTTTGTTTGTTTGGCATCATCTACATCCACATGGCGGCCATAGCCATTTTGACGTAGATTGGCATGATGATCCGATGCAGTATGTAGGCGGCATAATAAATAATGAGTATTGGTGCTACAAAGTCGTTGAAGACCCGGTTCCTCAAGATGGCCCCGCTTACGTAGCATTCGCCACCGACATAATGACGGACAGTTTTACTGGTGCCAACGACGAAGGGTATAGAATTCTTTATATTGATCATGGCTTTGCGCACCTCTGGTGCTGGGACGCCAAACGATTTGAAGGGCACGGCGGCCATGGCTCTCATAGCAAGACAGCGGCGGCATAGGTAAGCCACCGGTTTTCTGTAGCCAGGCTATGCAGCCTTCACGAAACTATCGATCACGCGCTTCGATCCGGCCTGTTCGAATTCGACCTCGAGCTTGTTGCCGTCCATCTCGATGATCTCGCCATAGCCGAATTTTTCATGAAAAACGCGCTGGCCGATGGCGAGATCGCTGCGCGGTTTTTGCGCGTAGCTGGCGGCGCTGCGGCCCGGCTCGCGGACAGGCCGCGGTGAAGCGTCGAAGCCGCCTGAGGTGACGGCGCGCTGCCAGCCCGGGCCGCGGCTGTTGCTGCGCCCCTGATTGGCGGCGGCGAGATGCGCGAAAGGGTCTTCACGCTCCGACCAGTTGGCGCGCCACAGGCTCTCGCCGCCCGACATGGTCTGCTCCGCCTCGATATGGTCTTCGGGCAGTTCCTCGATAAAGCGCGAAGGAATGCTCGATGTCCACTGGCCGTAAATGCGGCGATTGGCGGCGTGCAGGATGGTGCATTTTTCGCGGGCGCGGGTGATCGCCACATAAGCGAGGCGGCGCTCCTCCTCGAGGCTGGCGAGCCCGCCTTCGTCGAGTGATCGCTGTGACGGGAAAAGCCCTTCCTCCCACCCGACGCAAAAGACATGCGCATATTCGAGGCCCTTGGCGGCGTGGATGGTCATGATGGTGACGGCATCTTCACCCTGCTGCGCGTCATTATCCATCACCAGGCTGACATGCTCCAGAAAATCGCCCAGCGTCTCGTAATCCTCCATCGCGCGGGCGAGCTCGCCCAGATTTTCCAGCCGCCCGGCGGCCTCCGCGCTCTTGTCGGCCTGCAGCATGTCGGTGTAGCCGCATTCGTCGAGCACGCGGCGGACCAGATCGGCCGGGGGCAGAGCGGAGGCGTCCTCGCGCCAGCGGGCGATATTGGCGGTGAGCTCTTTGAGTGAAAGGCGTGCCTTGCCCGTCATTTCGTCGGTCTGGCTGATTTCAGCCGCCGCCAGCGACAGCGGCGCGCCCATGCCGCGCGCATGGCGATGGATTTTTTCCACAGCCTTGTCCCCAATTCCGCGCTTGGGCGTGTTGACGATCCGCTCGAAGGCGAGGTCGTCGGCGGGCTGGTTGATGACGCGCAGATAGGCGATGGCGTCGCGGATTTCGGCGCGTTCATAGAAACGAAAACCGCCGATGATGCGGTAGCTTATGCCGATCTGGATGAAGCGGTCCTCGAATTCGCGTGTCTGATGCTGCGCGCGCACCAGTATTGCGATGTCGTTGAGCGGCACACGCTTTTGCTCCAGGCTCTCGATCTCCTCGCCCACGCGGCGCGCCTCTTCCGGGCCGTCCCACACGCCGAGCACACGGAGTTTTTCACCGCTATCCCCCTCTGTCCACAGGGTTTTCCCCAGCCGCTGGCTGTTGGCGTTTATGAGCCCTGATGCGGCAGCGAGAATTTCGGGCGTCGAGCGGTAATTCTGTTCGAGGCGGATCACCTTTGCGCCCGGAAAATCCTTTTCAAAGCGCAGGATATTGGCGACCTCCGCCCCGCGCCAGCTATAGATCGACTGATCGTCGTCGCCGACGACGCAGATATTCTTGCGAGACTGGGCCAGTAGCCGCAGCCAGAGATACTGCACCGCGTTGGTATCCTGGTATTCGTCGACGAGAATATATTTGAAGCGCGCCTGGTATTTCTCGAGGATATCGCGTTCTTTTTTGAGCAGCGTCAGCGGCAGCAGCAGCAAATCGCCGAAATCGCATGCATTGAGCGCTTTGAGCCGCTCCTGATAGAGCCGGTAGAGCTTTTGCCCCTTTCCGTTTGCATAGCCCTCTGCATCCGTCGCATCGAGATCGGCGGGCAGCTTGCCCTTGTTTTTCCAGCTGTCGATCAGGCCTGCAAGCAGCTTGGCCGGGAAGCGCTTGTCGTCGATGTCTTCTGCCTGGATCAGCTGTTTGAGGAGGCGCAGCTGGTCATCGGTATCGAGAATGGTGAAATTGCTTTGCAGTCCCGCCAGCTCGGCATGATGGCGCAGCATTTTTGCGCCGATCGAATGGAAGGTGCCGAGCCACGGCATGCCCTCGACTGCTTCGCCGATCATGGAGCCGATGCGCTGCTTCATTTCGCGCGCAGCCTTGTTGGTGAAGGTGACGGCAAGGATTTCGGGCGGCCAGGCCAGCCGGTTGGCGATAATCCAGGCGAGCCGTGCGGTGAGCGCGGCTGTCTTGCCGGTGCCCGCACCTGCGAGCATCAATACCGGGCCTTCGGTGGTCAGCACCGCCTCGCGCTGCGGCGGGTTGAGCCGCGACAGCCATTCCGGCGCACCTTCCGGAATCTCGACCGCTGTGCCTGATGTTGAATTTTCCGCAACCATGAACAACCCTAATGCCGCTCGTCTCGAGCGAAGTCGAGAGACGATTGAGATAGCCGTTCATGTCTCGACTGGGCTCGACACGAACGGATGTAAGGCGAGAACGGTTAGGGAACGGATGGCTGCTCTGCAAGGGGCCTTAGCAGCGTAATCCGCGCCTTGCCGATATCGCGGACGGTATCGGTTTCGAAGCCCTTGACATCGATCTCTTCGCGCCGGCCGGTTTCGACCGAGACCAATGCCGATGGCGCGATCCAGCCGAGGCGGGCAAGCTTGTCGAGCGCGACCTCGCCTGCGCCGGTGCCATAGGGTGGGTCCATCAGGATGAGGTCATAAGGCCGGCTGACAGGGCCAAGGCCAAGCACCGAACCGCGCTGGATATCCGACTTTGTGGCGGCATCAAGCGCCGCGACATTGGTATCGAGCGCCTCCAGCGCCGCCCGGTCCTGCTCCACGAAGGTCGCGTGCGTAGCGCCGCGCGACAGCGCCTCCAGCCCAAGTGCGCCCGAACCTGCAAACAGGTCAAGCACGCGCAGCCCCTCGAAGCTACCCAGACGGCTGGTTAGCATGGAAAACAGCGCCTCGCGCGTGCGGTCCCCCGTCGGACGGGTATTGTCGCCCCCGGGCGCTGCAAGCTTGCGCGAACGCCATGTGCCTGAAATAATGCGCATCGAAATCAGTTCTTTCTTTGCCTGCTTTAATCATACCGCAAGCCCTGAGCCTGTCGAAGGGCGACTAACCGGATAAGCGTGCTTCGACAAGCTCAGCACTACGGTTTGTGGTAACTCACCAGTTGCCCTTTACGGCCCTGCGCCCTAAAGCCCGCGGGCCATGGCCGACAGAATAATCTTCGCTGTGCCCAAGGGGCGCATATTGGAGGATGCACTGCCGCTGATGAAGCGGGTGGGTATCGAGCCGGAGGCGAGCTTTTTCGACGAGGGCAATCGCGCGCTTAAATTTGCGACCAACAACCCGGATGTCGGCCTCATCCGGGTACGCGCATTCGATGTTGCGACCTTTGTGGCGCATGGCGCAGCGCATATCGGCATTGTCGGCAGCGATGTGATCGAGGAATTCGACTATTCGGAGCTTTATGCGCCGGTCGATCTGGGCTTCGGGCGTTGCCGCCTGTCGGTGGCCGTTCCCAAAGGAGAAGAATTGCACGATGCGGAAGGCGGTCATGTCCGCGTTGCGACCAAATATCCCGGGCTCACTCGGCGATATTATGAGCGGCAGGGTATACAGGCCGAATGTGTGAAGCTGAATGGTGCGATGGAGCTGGCACCGGCGCTTGGGCTCTCGCGCCGGATTGTCGACCTGGTCGAATCGGGCGGTACGCTGAAAGCGAACAACCTTGTCGAAAGCGAGGTCATTCTTGACGTTTCTGCAAGACTGATCGTCAATCGCGTCGCCTATAAATTGAATAGCGGATTATTGCCCGGCCTTGTGCAGAAATTCCGTGATCAGGTGGCCGGTTGATGCTCCGGCTTGATACGTCCGATCCCGGTTTCGAAGCGGCATTCGATGTGCTGGTGAATGCGCGGCGCGAAAGCGATGTCGACGTTGACACAGATGTCGCCGCGATTTTGGCGCGCTTGAAGGCGGATGGCGATACGGCGCTTGCCGACTATACGCGCAAACTCGATGGGTTCGATCTGAATAGCGAGGGCTGGCAGATTTCAGCCGAGCAATGCGAGGCGGCCTATAAGGCGCTTAATCCCGAGTTGCGCGATGCGCTGGAACTCGCGGCCAGGCGCATCGCGGACTATCATGCCGCGCAGCTGCCCAAAAACCGAGACTACCGGGACGAGGAGAATGTCCGCCTTGGCGCGCGTTGGAATGCAGTCGATGCCGCAGGCATATATGTGCCCGGCGGGCGCGCTGCCTATCCCTCGTCGCTGCTGATGAATGCGCTCCCTGCGAAAGTGGCAGGGGTGGAACGCATCGTTATGGTGACACCCACGCCCAAGGGTGTGCTTAACGATACCGTCCTGGCCGCGGCGCATATTGCGGGTATCGGTGAAATCTGGCGTATCGGCGGCGCTCAGGCGATTGCCGCGCTCGCCTATGGCACAGAAACTATAGCGCCGGTCGACGTCATTGCCGGGCCCGGTAACGCCTGGGTCGCGGAGGCCAAGCGGCAGCTTTACGGCGTGGTGGGTATCGACATGGTCGCCGGGCCATCGGAAATCGTGGTGATCGCCGATTCGCAGAATAATGCAGACTGGATCGCTGCCGACCTGCTCAGCCAGTCGGAGCATGACCCCACCAGCCAGTCGATCCTGTTTGCCGACGACGCGGTTTTTGCCGATACGGTTGCCGATGCGGTTGAGGCTGCGCTTGACGGTCTGGAAACGCAGGAAACCGCGAGGGCAGCCTGGGAAGCACATGGCGCGATTATCGTGACCGAAACGCTGGAGGCGGCAGTGCCATTGGCCAACCGGCTCGCGGCGGAACATCTGGAATTGGCGGTCGACGAGGCGCGTGCCGAGCGGCTTTTCGCGCTGGTGAAACATGCCGGATCGGTTTTTCTCGGCCGCTACACGCCCGAGGCTATGGGCGATTATCTCGCCGGGCCGAACCATGTGCTGCCAACAGGAAGGCGCGCGCGCTTTTCATCCGGTCTTTCGGTGCTCGATTTCATGAAGCGCACCAGCTTCATTGCGCTTGACGAAAAGGCGATGTCCCGGCTTGGGCCGGCTGCCGCAACGCTAGCCGATGCCGAAGGCTTGCCTGCGCACGCGCTGAGTGTGAGGAAGAGATTGGGGAAGTATTGAATGTCACCCCCGACTTGATCGGGGGTCCATGGCCCAACCGCTAGTCCATGGATCCCCGCTTTCGCGGGGATGACAATTGGGTTAACGAAGCATCCTATGACCAAGACAAAGATCAATAAACGCGCACAGTCGCGCTCTGCTGCCCGGCTCGCTGCCGTGCAGGCACTGTATCAACTGGGCATGGAGGATATCAGCGAGGCGCGCTTGCTCAAGGAGTTCCACGATCACAGGCTCGGTGCGCAAATCGAGGATGTGCAATATGCCGAAGCCGATGGCGAGTTTTTCGATGACCTGGTAAAGGGCGTGAACGCGCGCCGCGATGAGATCAACGCGATCATCGAGGCCAATCTCAATGAGAAATGGCAGCTGGACCGGCTCGATATTACGATGCGGCAAGTGTTGCGCGCTGGCGTTTATGAGCTGATCGCGCGCCCGGATGTGCCGACAGCGACGGTGATCGATGAATATGTCGATGTTGCGCATGCCTTTTTCGACGAGCGCGAGGCCAAATTCGTCAATGGCTTGCTCGATGCGGTGGCAAAGGAGAGGCGGGCTTGAGGCTGTTGCTCCTGAACAATAATGTCATCCCCGCGAAAGCGGGGATCCATGGTCTACCCGTCAGGTCATGGGCCCCCGATCAAGTCGGGGGTGACATTAGTTGGAATTGACCACCGAATCCCAATTTATCGATTATCTGCGCAGTTTTGCCACGCACCCCGCAGCGCGCGGTTTGCAGGATGATTGTGCGGTTCTGGAAGTGGGTAGCGAAACGCTTGTTATTACGCATGACAGCCTGATCGAAGGTGTGCATGTTCTGCCCGATACCGCGCCGGAGGATTTTGCCTGGAAGCTCGCAGCCGTAAACTTGTCCGATCTGGCAGCGAAAGGAGCCGAGCCGCTGGGCGTTTTGCTGGGGTTTCAGCTCAGCAATGCTGACTGGGACAGGCGGTTTGCCGTTGGGCTGAAAGCGGTTCTCAATGAATATGACGTGCCGCTTCTGGGCGGCGATACAGTGTCGCTCCCAAAGGACAACGCCCGCAGCCTTGGTCTTACGGTTTTTGGCAGGGCGACGCATAAGCCGGTGCCGCCGCGATCAGGGGCAAAGCCGGGCGATTGTCTTTGTGTCACAGGAAATGTGGGAGATGCGCGTGCCGGCTTTGAGCTTGCAAATGGAGGTAAAACGCCGCCCGACGCGCTGCTCGCTGCCTATACGCGGCCAACCCCTCTGCTCGCAGAGGGCAAGGCGCTTGTGCCTGCCGTGCATGCGATGATGGACATATCCGATGGACTTCTTCTCGATGCAAAGCGAATGGCCGCGGCGAGCGGGCTGAAAGTCGACATCGACATTTCGCGCATACCGCTTTCCGGCGCATATATGCAATTCGCAGGGGATAACAGGACTAGCCGCATCGAAGCCGCCAGTTGGGGCGACGATTACCAGCTTCTTTTTGCCATTCGAGAAAAGACGCGATTGCCGGTTGCGGCATCGATGGTAGGGCAATTTGCAGAAGGTGAGGGGCTCTCTATCCATGACGGGGGCTACGCGCTCGCACTGCCGGAAATCCTTGGCTACCAACATAGCTGAACTCCGCCATTTTTGAGTCTTGCCAGAGCGGGCCAACCCGCCCTATAGGGGCGCGCAACTGCCTGCGGTCCAGCGGGCGCGTTAAACACAAAACACAGCCTAAACCTAGGGGAAGGGGCAACGCATGTCATTGACAGTTATTGCCATCATTTGCGGCGTAATCGCTGTAATATATGGTGCATTTACCAGCCGTCAGGTGCTTGGAGCATCGGCAGGCAATGAAAAAATGCAGGAAATCGCCGGTGCGATTCAGGAAGGCGCGCAGGCCTATCTGAACCGCCAATATACCACCATCGGAATAGTTGGCGTAGTTGCGGCGGTTATCGTCGGGGTGTTTCTCGGAATGATTCCGGCAGTCGGTTTTGTGATTGGCGCGGTCCTTTCTGGTGTTGCCGGATATATCGGTATGAATATTTCCGTGCGCTCGAATGTGCGAACCGCTGCGGCCGCCGAGGCCGGTTTGCAGCAAGGCCTGACCATTGCATTCCGTGCCGGTGCCATCACTGGCCTCCTGGTGGCTGGTCTTGCGCTGCTTGCAATTGCAGTGTTCTATTATGTGCTGGTTGGCCCGATGGAGCTTAGCCTGGGCAACGAAGAACAGAAGCGTGAGATCATCAACGGCCTTGTCGGCCTTGCCTTTGGTGCGTCGCTGATTTCCATCTTTGCGCGTCTGGGTGGGGGTATCTTCACCAAGGCTGCTGACGTCGGTGCCGATCTTGTTGGTAAGGTCGAAGCCAGCATCCCGGAAGACGATCCGCGTAACCCCGCCACCATCGCCGACAATGTGGGCGACAATGTGGGCGACTGCGCCGGCATGGCCGCTGACCTGTTCGAAACCTATGTCGTTACCGTCGGTGCGACTATGGTTTTGACAGCCCTACTCTTCAGCGAGAAACTGGCTGAAGCTGGCTTGTTGATGCCCTTGATGTCGCTTCCGCTGCTGATAGGCGGCGCGTGTATCCTCACGTCTATTATTGGCACCTACTTTGTTCGTTTGGGCAAAGGCACCAATGTCATGGGCGCGATGTATAAAGGCTTTATCGTCACAGCTGTTCTGGCTGTGCCGCTGATCTGGTTTGCTACGCAGTATGCGCTCGGCACCCAGGGTTTCGATATGAGCAAGCCGATCGCTACCGGTCCGAGCGGGATTGAGTTTCACGGGCGTGACCTGTTTTATTGTTCGCTGATCGGTCTCGCCCTGACGGGCATCATTATCTGGATCACAGAATACTACACCGGCACGAATTTCCGTCCGGTGCGCTCCATCGCCAAGGCTTCGGAAACGGGCCACGGCACCAACGTGATCCAGGGTCTTGCCATCAGCCTTGAGTCGACCGCTCTGCCGACCATCGTCATCATTGCGGCGATCATCGGTGCGTATCAGCTCGCTGGACTTATCGGTCTCGCTTACGGCGCAACCGCGATGTTGGCACTTGCAGGCATGGTCGTGGCGCTTGACGCCTATGGTCCTGTCACCGACAATGCTGGCGGTATCGCCGAGATGTCGGGCCTGGATGAGAGTGTGCGCGACAAGACCGACCTGCTCGATGCCGTTGGCAACACCACGAAGGCTGTAACCAAGGGCTACGCCATCGGTTCGGCTGGTCTTGCAGCGCTCGTCCTGTTCTCTGCTTACACCGCTGACCTCAATGCTTATGCCGATAAGCTTGGCCTGGCCTTGGTTGATGGCAAGGCAGACGTCGATTTCAGCCTCGAGAACCCTTATGTGATCGTCGGACTGCTGCTCGGCGCACTGCTCCCGTACCTGTTCGGTGCGATGGGCATGACCGCGGTGGGCCGCGCGGCTGGTGACGTGGTGGTCGATGTGCGTGACCAGTTCGAAAAGGATCCTGGCATCATGAAGGGCACCAGTCGCCCGAACTATGCTCGTACGGTCGATCTCGTCACCAAGGCGGCGATCAAGGAAATGATCGTGCCGTCGCTGCTGCCGGTGCTCGCGCCGATTGTGGTGTTCTTCGTAATCAGCTGGGTCGATACGCCTGCGAGCGGTTTTGCCGCTCTTGGTGCGCTGCTTCTCGGCGTTATCGTCGGCGGCCTCTTTGTGGCGCTTTCCATGACCGCTGGTGGCGGCGCATGGGACAATGCGAAGAAATATATCGAAGACGGCAATCATGGCGGCAAGGGCAGCGAAGCCCACAAGGCAGCCGTGACGGGCGATACGGTAGGCGATCCCTACAAGGATACTGCCGGCCCCGCCGTGAATCCGATGATCAAGATCACCAATATCGTGGCGTTGCTTCTGCTGGCGGCGCTGGCGCACGGCGCTACCTGATCGGAGGAAAAACAAACTTCCGAAGGCCCGGGCAAGCGTTGTCCGGGCCTTTTCATTTGTCCGCCGCGCTGCGATTTTCGGCGCGTTAGCAATATCTTTGCCTCTTGCTGTTACCTGCAAATGCGGAAATTTCCGCCAGCTCGAGAGGCAAAGACTGCAAAGTGGCAAGCACAGCCGAGTTTACCAGTAGCCTGTCGCCGGTTTCAGGCGAGGTTACCGCTGTGCCCAACGGTATGCTTCGGCTTCGCGATATCGAACGGGCAGAATTTGTGGCCGCCTGGGACGAGTTGGCGCAGCAGGCCAGCGAACCAAATCCGTTTTACGAGAGCTGGTATCTGCTGCCATCGCTGCGCGAGTTTGGTCCGCAAACACGGATTTTTGCGGCCCATGCCGGGGAGTTGCTGATTGGCGTGTTGCCGCTGATGCCGGAGTTTCTATATGGCCGCTGGCCAGTGCCACACACGCAAAACTGGCTGCATCCGAACATCTTTCTGGGCTCTCCGCTGGTCCGTTCCGGTTATGAGTTAGATTTCTGGCAGCAACTGCTCGAAGAATCCGACAGGCATCCCGGGCGCGCGATGTTTCTGCACATTGATGGCATGCCGAGTGAAGGCGTTCTGGCAAAAGCGCTGGAAGAATGCGCAAAGCAGGAGCGGCGGCGTTTTGCGATGGTTTCAACCGAGGAGCGCGCCTTTCTGCAATCGGAACTCTCGCCAGAGGAGTATTGCGAAAAATCGATGCGTTCCAAAAAACGCAAGGAGCTTCGCCGCCAGAAACGCCGGCTTGGCGAATTGGGCACTTTGACATTTACCCGCTCCGACGGTGCTATCGGGATCGATGCATGGACGCAGGAGTTTCTGGCGCTGGAAAGCAGCGGCTGGAAAGGCGCGCAGGCTTCGGCGCTGGATTCGGCCCCCGAAACCCGCAGGCTTTTTGCTGATGCGCTAAAGGGTGCTGCGGCGAGGGGAAGGCTTGAGCTGCTCGACCTCAGGCTCGACGGGAAACCGCTGGCCATGCTGGCCAACTTTGTCACGCCGCCAGGGAGCTTCTCCTTCAAGACGACCTTCGACGAAGCCTATTTCCGCTTTTCGCCGGGCGTGCTGCTGCAGATCGAGAATCTCGAGCTTCTGGGCCGAGAGAATGTTGAATGGAGCGATAGCTGCGCTGCCCAGGGGCACCCCATGATCGACAGTATATGGAGCGGCCGGCGCAGGATTGGACGATTTAGCATTGCCATCGGTGGTGCTGGCCGCCGCAAGATATTTGGTGCCTATCTGGGGGCCGAACTTGCGCGCGCGCGCCGCCGGAACACCCAAGACAGACTTTCCGAGGATCAAGGATCATGACCGTCATTTTCGATTCAGAGAACCGGCAGAAATTTGCCGAACATTACCCCGAACAACCACACAGGCTGGGCCATCAACTGGCCAGTCACGAGCTGCTCACGCTCGAGGCGCTGGCGCAGCTTGGCGAGCAATTGCCGAAAGAGTCGGTCGAGTATAACCGCGGCGACCTTCCGGTCGGCATCGCGCCGGAAGATGTTGGGCAAACCGGCCTGTCCATCGGCGATACAATCCGTCAGGTCGAGGAAAGCGGCAGCTGGGCGGTGCTGAAAAATATCGAACAGCTGCCGCAGTATCGCGACCTGCTGCTCGGCCTGCTTGGCGAGCTGAAGCCGCATATCGAGGAAAAGACGGGAGCCATGCTGCGTCCGCAGGGCTTCATCTTCGTGTCATCGCCGGATGCGGTCACCCCTTATCATTTCGATCCAGAGCACAATATCCTCATGCAGCTCAAAGGCAGCAAGGTGATGACGCAGTTTCCTGCTGGCGATCCATATTTTGCGCCCGACGAAGTGCATGAGGGCTATCATTCGGGCGGGCACAGAAATCTGGTGTGGCGGGATGAATTTGCGAAGCGCGGCAGTGAATGGCCGCTCTCGCCCGGCGATGCGCTGTTCGTTCCGGTGATGGCACCGCATTATGTGAAGGTTGGGCCGGAATCGTCCATCTCCCTGTCCATCACCTGGCGTAGCGACTGGAGCTTTGCCGAAGCGGATGCGCGAGGCTTCAACCGGTTGTTGCGCAAGGCGGGTCTGCAACCCAAGGCACCGGGGCGTTTTCCTGCAAACAACAACGGCAAGGCCTATGCCTACCGGGCGATGCGTAAGGCCGGTCTTGTCGGCTGAGGTCAGAAGCGCTTGCGAAAGCTGACTTCGATAAAACGTCCTCGGGGGTCCAGAAAACCGGGCTGATAGCTGAGCGGAACAAGGCCGTTTTCATCGCGCACATCGATAATATCACCGAGCAGATTGTCGATGCGAATGGCAATCCGGCTGCCCTTGAAGAAGGGAATCTTCTCGGCCAGTTTTCCGCGCTGCTCAAGGTTGATGAATGTCCGCAGATTGATCGTTGCAAGGTCGCTGAAAGTGAGGTCGCTGCTGCCCGGAAGGCCGCTGCCATCAGCGCGCGTGGCGCTGCGATAATTCCCCGAAAGAAACATGCCGAGGCCCTTGTGAAATGCACCGCCCGATAATTCGATGCGGTGGCGCGGCGTGCCGCCCAAAAAACTCGTGGCCGATCCGTCGAGCCGGTCGAGCACGGGAACCCCGGGCGCGATCAGTATCTCGTCCTGTATCTGATATGTGTGATAGATGGAGAGGCGCCAGCGGCTCGGTCTGCCGCGCCCCGGCCCGCCTGCGCGCCTTTGGCCGCCGCGCGCTCCCGGCGGACCACCGCGCCTGTTGCCACCGGCTTGCGGCCTGCCTCTTTCTCCGCCGCGCCTGCTTTCGCCCGTTCTGATGTTGCCCGAATAGTTGAAGCCCCAGCGAATGCTCTGGCTGCGTTCGCGCGCGAAGTTGACCGGGCGCTGGTCGACGCTCACCAGGCTACCATCGGCTGCGCGCACGACGCGGCCCGGGAAAGCCGCCTCGATTTCGGGTGTCAGCAGCGGAAAGGCAGAGGTTGTATTGCTGCTGCGGTTGCGAAAATATTCCGCCTGAATATTGAGCCGGTCGGCAGGCGAGATATTGAGCGCGATTTTCAGGTCGCGTCTTTCTTCCGCGAGCAGCGCAGGGTTCCCGCCGGTAATCTGATCTATGAGCACCGTTTCACCGCGGCTGAAATCGAAGAAAGAGACGTTGGGCGTCACCACCAGCGGTGCGCCCAGCTGGCCAATTCCAGGCGCATTGTCATCACCAATAAGCGATGCGCTCAATGTGACGCCGCGGATCGGCGACCATCTGATGCCGGTGGTGTAATCGGTGAGCCGGTCGAAATCGGAGACTTCCGTAATGCCATAATTGCCGTTGATCGAGATATCGCCCAGAAATCCGAGCGGACCGAGGCCGCGTTCGATCAAAGGAATATCGAGATTGACCGAGCCATTATATGAGTTTCGGCGCAGCGCCGCCGACGTTTCGATGCCCGATACCACCGACCGGCTGTCCTGGCCTTGCCAGCTATAGCCGGCGGCAAATGTCATCTGGACCGGGCCAGCAGGCAAGGCGAACAAGTCTCCGCTCAGCGTGCTGCGAAATTCGAGATTCTGATTGACGCTGTTTGCCCGGTCGGGTGGCAGGAAATTGAGATCGTCTCCGAAATCTGCGGCAAATGGATCTGCGGTTCCCGCCGACAATGCAGCCTGCAAAGCAGTGAAATCGGCATTGCGGAAAGTATTGCTGCGCTGCTCGATGCGGCCATAGTCGCCGGTTAAGGCCCAGCGCCAATCGCCGATCAGCGAATTGAAGGACAAGCCGAAATTGGCGGTATGCGTGACGCTGTCGCGTTCCAGCGGGCGTGGCGCTTCGAAATAGCGCGTGATGGTCAGGTCGTTGCCATCGGGCGAGAATGGGCTGCTTCCGGGTAGCAAGAGGCTGGCGGCAGGCAAACCCAGCAGGGTGGAGCTGTTGAGCAGCTCATAATTCGCATTCAGCGCCAGCGTCGTTTGCGGCGCAAATCGCCGCGTAATGGTGCCGTTCATTTCGAAACGGTCGGTCGCGGGTGCCAGGGTCAGAAATTCGTTGATATCGCCGTCGAAATCGAAGCTCAATTCGCTGTCGCTAGGGACGATATCGCGTTCGTCGCGCGTCAGATAGCCGGTACGCTCATACTCTACGTCGAGCACAAGCCGCGTCGTCTTTCCGATGCTGGTAAAGGTTGCCTCCAGCTCATTCTGCCAGAAACCGCCATCTTCAGGCCGGCCATTGTCGGTTTCGCCAGCAAAGGACGAAAAGCCCTCTTTCAGGATGAAGTTGAGAACCCGCTGGTCAGGCCGAAATCCATATTTGAGTGCCACCTCCTCGGGGAATATCTGAACCCGCTGGATGGCCTCTGGCGGCAAATCGCGCAGTTCGCGAAAGCTCGATATGCGCTGCCCGTTGAGCAAAATGACGGGCCTGCCGCCCCGGCCGCGTCCCGAACCCGATTGCGGAGCCACGGCTGCAACGACATCTGCCACCGAGGAGGCACCCAGACTTTCCACATCGGCGACGTCCAATTCCTCCACCGGCGGGATATCCGTATCGACACCGCCGCGAATACGCTCTCCGGTTACGATTATGGGATTGCCGTCGCTGATTTGATCGGTTGCTTCGCCGACCTGCGCAGTTGCAGCGCCGGTGCCCGTGCATAGCACAGCCAGGAGCGTGCATGGAGGCCGGGTAAATCTCAACATCATGTGGTAAACCTAGGGAGATGCGGTTTTCGGCACTATACCGCCAATCGGTCAATTTGGCGAAGAGATAATTGTCGCAAAATGTATCGTACCGGGAAGCGCTACCCAGCTTTTCTGGGCTTTGGCTTCCCTTTTCGCCTTTTTGCCGCTAAAGGCCCTTCAAATTTGCAAACACTTTAAATCCAAGGGATTGAATGGCTAAGGAAGAATTGCTCGAAATGCGCGGAATTATCCGCGAATTGCTCCCCAACGCGATGTTTCGCGTGGAGCTCGAAAATGGACATGAAGTGCTCGGCCACACCGCGGGCAAGATGCGCAAGAACCGTATCCGTGTACTCACAGGTGACGAAGTACTGGTAGAATTGACGCCCTATGATCTGACCAAGGGGCGGATCACCTATCGCTTCAAATAGGGCCAGCCGCTGATGGCGGGTAAACCGAAATTGATATTGGCATCGTCGAGCCCGCGGCGGCGGGACTTGCTAGCCCGCATCGGCGTTACGCCGAACCGCATCGCTTCACCCGACATTGACGAGAAGCCGCGCAACGGCGAAACCCCCCGCGTCTATGCGCTGCGAATGGCCGAAGAGAAGGCTGCTGCGGTAGAACGCAGTGCAGGAGAGATCGTCATAGCCGGCGATACCACCATCGCGGTCGGTCGCCGCATATTGCCGCCTGCGGAAGATGAGGAATTGCAAGGCGAACTGCTCGGCCTGCTGAGCGGCCGGCGGCATCATGTCTGGAGTGCGATCTGCGTGATCGATGGTGGTGGGCAGGCGCGCAGCCGCATCTGTGACAGTATCGTCAAATTCAAGCGGCTGGGCGGCAGTGAACTTCAGGCCTATATCGCCAGCGGTGAAGGGCTGGGCAAGGCCGGCGGCTATGCGATACAGGGAAGGGCGGAGGCGCTGATCAGCTGGATGTCGGGTAGCCATTCCGGGGTGATCGGCCTGCCGCTTTTCGAAACGCGCAGCCTGCTGCGCGCATCGGGTTATCCGCTTGACTGAGGAGGGTAGCGGACGCTGGCTCTTCGAAGCCGGTATCGGCGAGGATCGGGCAGCTCTGGTGCGCTCCGGGCAGATTGTCGAGGCGCATATCGAGCGTCATGGCGGGATCAAAGGCGGCGAGGTTTGCGAGGCGAGGCTGGCCAAAAAGCTTGCCACGGGCAAACGCGCGATAGTGCATTTGCCAGACGGGAGCGATGCGCTGCTTTCCACTGCGCCTGCCAGTCTCTCGGAAGGGCAGAAGATCATAGTGGAAATCATGCGCGAGGCGATAGACGAAAAAAGCCGGTTCAAATGGCCGCTGGTCAAGGTCACTGACAAAACCCCACGTAAGGCGGCAACGCTGGTGGAACGTATCGAATCCGGCGACTATCCAGTGCAACATTGCCAGGCGCATGAGCCAGACCATCTGGGCGAGGCGGGCTGGCATGAGCTCACTGACGAGGCGCGTAGCGGGCTGGTACGATTTTCCGGCGGCAGTCTGCAAATAGCCTTGACGCCAGCGATGACCCTGATCGATGTGGATGGCGAATTGCCACCGCCTGAACTGGCGTGCGTGGCGGCTAGGGAGAGCGCAAGGGTGATCCGCCGCCTGCAACTGCAAGGCTCGATAGCAATCGATTTCCCCAATGTCGAAGACAAGCCTGCGAGGCAGAAAGTTGCCGAAATTTTCGATGCTGGAATGCACGGGGATTTTGAAAAGACAGCGATCAATGGCTTCGGTTTGATGCAAATCGTAACGCGCCGGTCGCGGCCGTCGCTTCCTGAATTGCTGCAGCGCAGGCGAATGACTGGCCACGCGCTGGAATTGCTGCGCCTGGCGGAGAGAAACCGCGAAACCGGCGCATTGATACTGGTTGCGCATCCCGCCATAACGTCCAAACTTTCGGGCCGACCGATATGGCTGGAAGAGTTGCAAAGGCGGACGGGCAGAGAGGTGCAGTCGAGAGCCGATCCCAAGCTCGCTATCGGAGGAGGATATGTCGCAAGAGCGTAAGTCTGATCCACCGAGATGCCCCAGCTGCAAGAAGCCAACGGAACCGGAGTTCGCGCCATTTTGTAGCGCGGGATGCAAGGATCGCGACCTGCTGCAATGGCTGGGCGAGGGCTACCGCCTGCCTGGCCCGGTGGCGCTTTCCGATGAAGATGATCAGCCGGGCGAATATCGCCGCGACGAAGGCTGAATTTGCGCTGGACAAGCGCACATAACGCTGCTTATAGGCACGCTTCCTGACAAGGCCGCTTGATTGGCTGTCTTCCCGTGCCCGGGTAGCTCAGGGGTAGAGCAGCGGACTGAAAATCCGCGTGTCGGTGGTTCAAATCCGCCCCCGGGCACCACTATTCCTTCCAGCTCCGTTTATAAAAGAAAAAGGCCGGACGATCAGCCCGACCTTGATCGTCGAACTGTGATAAAATTGCTACATCGCGCAGATCAGAATCTAAAGCGGACGAGAGCGCCATAAGTACGCGGCGCGCTGGGATAGCCCGATACTGTTCCGGCCTGAGCAACGCCATCGAACACCGTCATAATATACTGATCATTCAAGAGGTTGCGTGCATAGGCCCCGATCTCAATGCCATTGTCTAGCGCCAACGTCATCGAAGCATTGACCAGATTGACCTCGCGGCGGAATATCTGATTATTACCCAGAGCTGTATTGAAGGTCGGCAGGCCATTGTTGATATCAGTGTTGCTTTCATGATTGTAGTCCACCCGGGTAATCAGGCGATTGCCGGATGCCCCGAATTCATGCGTGTAGGTCAGCGAGGTCGCAATCGTCCATTCGGGGATGCCGCCTGGACGCTCGCCGGTAAGATCGCCTACAACACTGCCAGTGAAGCTGTCATATATCGCATCGAGATATGTCGTAGCGAAGGTGAACACCAACCCATCCACCGGATTGACGGTCGCATCGAATTCAAATCCCTGCACCGACTGCTGGCCTGCGTTGCGCAGGGCAAAGCCCGTACCTGTGAAGGCGAAGCTCTGGAATCCTTGAATGGTCTGGTCGAATATAGCAAGATTGAAGCCGAAGCCAGGCCATTGCGCCTTAACGCCGAGTTCATAAACCTCGGCTTCTTCTGGACCTGCAAAACGCGAACCGGAGCGGAGATTCGGCAGGGCAAGGCCCGCATTTATAATGGCTGAATCCGGAGCTGCGAAAGTCGAATTACCTGGTCCTTCAACGAAGTCTGTGTTCGCCGGACGGCTGTCGCGCGATAGGTTGACAGAGCTTGCCTTGAATCCGGTTGCATAGCTTGCATAGATGTTGACCTCGTCGGACACCTGATAGGCGGCGCGCAGCAAATAAGTGAATTTATCGTCATTTGTGCGGCCGTCCTCCACTGCATTCGGGATTGTCAGGAATGGTGGCTGAAACTGGAACCCTGCAAGGGGTAGGAGCTGGTTGCAATTCGGAGGAGGTGCCGCAGCCGAACAAGGAGTGGTCGCGACGGCAAGCAACGCTGCTTGCTGAGCAGCTGGCAAGGCCTGGAATTGATCGCGGGTTGTCACCGCTCCCATCGTAGCGCCTGTAATGAAGGCATCGACGAAGTTGACCTGCGCTAGAGGATCGAAAGACTGTTGACTGAGCGCGAAATCTTTCTTGTCATCAGTATAGTTGAAGCCAGCTGTAAATACGAGGCCGTCGACAGGTTCGAAATCTACCGTGCCGAAAATCGACCATGCTGTATTTTCCATCGAGAAATTCTCGGATGTCAGCAACGGTGTGTTGAAGATGCTTTCCTGAGGAAAATTGAACGTTGCTTCCAGCCCGTTGAACAAGGTCGGTTGCCCGGTCAGGACAGCGACCGGGTCTTCCCCTGCGAGGATTTCGAAAAAGTTACGGATCTGGCTGCCATTCTGAATTGCGCTGTTCTGGGTAATCGATTCATCGAAATAATAGCCGCCCAGGAGGAAGTTTATCGGACCATCAAAATCCGACGTGATCCGGAATTCCTGGGTAAAGGTCTCGACCTGCTGATCGCGCGTTTCCGTGGCGATATCAGCGCTTGTATAGTCGATATCCGAGAGAAAGAAGTTATCCAGTTCACGGTAGGAAGTAATTGAGGTGATAGCGACCGGCCCGGCATCCCAGTCGACCTGAATGGAACCGCCGTAATTGTCTACTTCGTTGGTCGGAACGAAATTGAGAAAGGCGTCATAGCTGAAGGGATTTGTGTCTAGCTGGCCGCCTACTGCGGCAATGCCCGCAGCCGTTGGCCCCGCCACTACGGTTGTGACCTGACAGCATACCTCATCGATGCGCGAATAATCGGCAATTGCGCGAATCTTGATGTCGGGCGTTGGCTCAATCAGGAGCTGCGCACGGGCGGCCCAGCGGTTGCGGTCATTTTGTTCCTCATCAAGGTTGACGATATCGGCATAACCATCGCGGCGCTGGTAACTGCCATCGAGCGAAAATGCGATGCTCTCGCTAATTGGGCCGGTCACATCGCCCTTGAGCACAACGGTATTGAAGTTACCATAAACCGCTTCGACAGAACCGCCGAACTGAAATTGCGGTTCGCGGGTAATGACTGAAATCACGCCTGCAGAAGCGTTCTTGCCGAACAGAGTCGATTGTGGGCCGTTCAGAACCTCGATCCGCTGCACATTGGGAAGATCGGAGAGTGCCGCTGCCGAGCGTGAGCGGAAAACGCCGTCTATAAAGACGCCGACGGAAGGTTCGACGCCGAAATTGTTGTCACCATTGCCGAAGCCGCGAATAATGAAAGTTGAGGCAGAGGATGTCTGCAACTGGCTGACGCGCAGCGATGGTGCGACCGTCTGAAGGTCAAGAACGTCACGAATCTGCGCTTGTTCGAGTGTTTCGCCGCTCGTTACAGAAACCGAGATTGGCGTTTCCTGTAGGGTCTGCTCACGCTTGGTTGCTGTTACGACGATCACTTCATCGTCAAATTCATCTTCATTTTCAGCGGCTTCATCGGCAGTATTGGCATCCTGCGCCATCGCGGTATCGGCAAAGGCCAGCGATCCCATGGAGATCGTCGACAGCATCGCAGCACGCGCAAGGTTTCGACCCATTTTCATATTCTTTCCCCTCTCGAACACCAGGAGCGATTGAATCTCCGAAGACCAGCTCGCTATCCCGGCTTTAATCTCTCTCAAACAACAGAATGTAGCTAGCTTTCGCGCATTCTGTGCACAATCACAATCTGGACTTTGGGCCTATTATTGTGACAATTGTTGCCGATTTGTTACGTTTTTCACGCTAGTGCTGCAAGAGATCCAAACTGTCCAGGTCGAGCGCTTGCCGGGCCGGTCGCTCGGCCATGACCGCAAACATTTCATCGCCGCGCTCGGTGCGCTCAACATTCATCGATGCGAAAATGGCCATGATGAAACCGGAGAATGCATAGCGGCGATATTCGTCCCAAGCGATTTCGACATCAGGAATTATTCCGCTTTCATGCAGGCATTTCAGATAGTGATCGAACCAGGGTTTTTCGCCTACTTTGCGGAGAGCTGGATCGGCTATGCTGGTGCCGACGAGATAGGAGAGATCGGCGAGGCCGCAGCCAACGCCAGCGGTCTGCCAATCGACAATGAAGACGCGCTGGCCTTTGGCGAAAAGCAGATTGTCGAGACGGTAATCGCCATGTGTGATGGTCAGCGCATGCGGTTCATAATCCAGATATCGATCTATGCAGGCGACGAGCCTGTCGCCCATCTCAAGAATGTCAGGCGACAACCTGTCGGCATATCGATCACGGAACCCGGCATAAAGGCCGGGCAGCATCTGCCGCACCAGTTCCTTGTTGGCCGCCCCATATTCGAGCCACAGCAGCTGTTCCAGCAGCGGGCTATTCCAGTAAGCCGCGTGCAGAATGGCCAATTCGTCAATTGCAGCCAGCAGTGCGTTTTCACTCACACCCGCCAGCTGGTCGCCCTGGCGGGCCGGGGCTACATCTTGCAGAAGCAGAGCAAAATCGATGCCATTTGCCTCGATTTCCGCGTGGAAGCAATGCGGGCAATGCACCTCATTGTTTGCCGCAAGGTCACGATACCAGCTGATTTCGAGCTCATAATTATGAACCAGCTTGGCAACATGCCGGCTGGCCTCGTCCAGGCTCGGGCATTTGGCGATAATCGTCGGTGGGCCAGCATGGCCATCCCAATCGAGGGTAAGGCGGAAACTGTCGCACATCTGGCCGGTGCCGACCGCCTCGTGCTCAAATGAGCGAAGCGTGTCTGGCGGGGCACCCAGCCTTTTTTCCAGCCAGCTTTCGTCCATCAATTCCGGGCGCGTCGGGATCATGAGGCCGGATCAAGCAGGTCGGAAAAGCCGCTTGGTGCATGCGGCCCGATCAGCAATTGTTCGAGCACGCCAGTGCCCTTCTTTGTCTCGCCCTCAACCTCCAGCAGGGCGTTGCTGAATGCCTGAATATGCATATTGGAGGGATCGCCGTCATTGATGCCAGCGAGATCGATCCAGTCATATGCAAAGTCTTCGGGGCCATGGTCCATCCCATGTCCCCAGACGGGATGGGTATAGCCCAGCCCGTTCATATAGAAGTTCATAGGGCTCGGCGTGAGTGTGAGGCAGGTTCTTTCCGCCAGTTGGATACGCGCCTCCCTGAGGCGCCGGCTGCCGCCGACATATTCGAGTTCAAATTCGGGGCGTTCGAACTCGCTATGCTTTCCATCGAGTTCATAGACAACGGCGCGGCGATTCCATGGCTTTCCGCTGCCATCATCATTTGTATGCGCGAAACAGGCATAGTCCGCAAAATTGCAGGGTGCCCAGAGCCAGAAAAACTGCGACAGATTGCCGCTGGCAGGTGGTTGTGGATCGGGCGTGCCAATCGGGCGAATGCCCCAGCTGCGGTCGCGCGTGCCCATGAAACCATCCGGCGCGACTGCGATTTTCTGCGCATCTTTTACAATCTCGCCGGACCAGACGCCATTTTGGGTCATACGGGTGTAGTCCATGAACATCCGTGTATCATTGCGGCGGGTGAAACGCGGCTCTTCAATGGGCGAATGACGCGCGGTGAAGGTCAGGCTGGCAGTGATCCCGCTGTCATTCCCCAAAACGGTGATCCGCAGGTTTTTCAGCGGCTCCATGATTTCGATTTTGATCGGCCCCACCGAGAGCTGCATCCGGTCGCCGCCAAGATGCCGCGATGCGCGCAGATTGTGCTGAATCCCGTCCAGTGTCAGGCAAAAGGCCGCGTCGACGATGCCGAGCTGCGGATAAAAACCCATGGCCGCGGCGAAGAACACCGACCCGTCGGCATTGTATCCGTTGAAGAAATAGCGGTCATAAAAATTGCGGTCGCTTCCGGCATAGGCAATTGGCTCGGGCGTTTGGTGCAACGGGTAATCGTCGCCTGCGCTCAGCATTTCTTTCTCCTCTTTTGGCGGCTAGCTATGGCAGTGCAAGGCGGAAATGCAAGGCTGGCTGGATTTGCGGCGGTGCGCCCTTTCCCTTGCAGCAGCAATCGGCTAGGGGGCTTTGCCGCCGGTGTCGTTGGTGCCAGACATGTAATTTTCAGGAATCTCACAGTGACGATTTTCGCCCGTTTTGCCGATCATGTCGACGATGCGCTTGACGCAATGGTTGCTGCCGGAGCGCTGCCGGCAGAGATAGACCGCAAGAATGTTTCGGTCGAACCGCCGCGCGATGCATCGCATGGCGATTTGGCGACCAATGCCGCGATGGTACTGGCCAAGGCAGCGGGCATATCCCCCCGGGCCTTGGCCGAGCATTTGGCAGGCGAACTCAAGCAGTTGGAGCAGGTCATTTCGGCGGACATTGCCGGGCCGGGCTTCATCAATCTGAAACTCGACGCATCGGTTTGGGCGGATGAAATTCGCGCCATCGCCGACGCCGGCGATAGCTACGGATCCTCAAAGATGGGCTCTGGCAAGACCGTCAATGTTGAATATGTTTCGGCCAATCCGACCGGTCCGATGCATATGGGGCATTGCCGCGGCGCTGTGGTGGGAGATGCGCTGGCAGCCTTGCTCGAATTTGCGGGCCACAAGGTCATCCGTGAATATTACATCAACGATGCGGGAGGTCAGGTGGACATGCTCGCTCGCTCGGTTTTTTTGCGCTATAAAGAAGCGCTTGGGAATCAAATTGGAGAAATACCCGAAGGTCTCTATCCAGGCGAGTATCTAGTTCCGGTGGGTAAGCGGCTGGCCGAAAAATATGGCGACCGGTTCCTTGTCAGCGAAGAGGATGCGTGGCTGGCACTTTTTCGCAAGGAAGCGGTTAACGACATGATGGAGATGATCCGCCGCGATCTCGCTCTGCTTGGCATCCATCATGACGTCTTTGCGTCCGAGGCAGAATTGCATGAGGCCGGAAAGGCCGAGAAGGCTGAGAAGTTCCTGCGCGAAAAGGGGCTGGTCTACAAAGGCATGCTGGAAAAGCCCAAGGGCAAGGAGATCGACGATTGGGAGCCGGTTGAGCTGCCGCTTTTCCGGTCCACCGAATTTGGCGACGACCAGGACCGCCCGATCAAAAAGAGCGACGGCAAATGGACCTATTTTGGCGCGGATCTCGCCTATCATTTTCAAAAGGCACAGAATGCCGACCGCTTGATTGATATCTGGGGCGCGGATCATGCTGGCACCGTCAAGCGCATCAAGGCGGCCGTGAATGCGCTGACCGGCGGCGAGATCGATTTCGACATCAAGATCGTACAAATGGTCAAATTGCTCCGCGACGGCGAGCCGCTCAAAATGTCCAAGCGCTCGGGCGTGTTCATCACGATCAAGGACATGGTCGAAGAAGTCGGCAAGGATGTCGTCCGCTTCACCATGCTGACGCGCAAGGCGGATGCGCAGATGGAGTTTGATTTCGCCAAGGTTATCGAGGCATCGAAGGATAATCCCGTCTTCTATGTGCAATATGCCCATGCCCGGATATGCTCGACCTTGCGCAAAGCCGCCGAAGAAGAGGGGCTGGAACCATCGGTTGATCATCTTGACCGGCTGGGCGAGGAAGAACTGGCGCTGGTGCGCGAAGCCGCCAATTTTCCGCGCGTTGTGCAGGCCGCGGCCAAGGCTGCCGAACCCCACCGGATAGCGTTTTATCTGAATGACTTGGCATCGGTATTTCACAGCTATTGGAATCTGGGTAACGACCAGCCGGACAAGCGCTTCATATTGGGACAAGACAGAGAGCTCAGCGCAGCAAGGCTTTTCTTGGCTGCGCAAATAGGGCAGGTTATCAGAAATGGGTTGCGCCTGATGGGGGTCGACGCCGCAGATAGCATGTAATGCAGCGAACGGGCGTATGGTGCCGGCAGGGTGAATGAAGGGATTTGCCATGAGCGACGAGAAGAATGACGGGCTGGATCTGGACGATCCTGATCGGCTGCCTTGGCTGGAAACCGCTGATGGCTATGAATATGACGATGGTTCGTCGCCGCTGAAAGTTGCTGCATTGGTACTCGGGGGTTTGCTGCTGCTCGCAGCGATCGTTGGCGGAATCTATTGGATGCAGCGGAACCAGAATGCCGGCGGCGAAGGCCAAGGGGAACTTATCGCCGCCCAGGAAGGCGACTATAAGGTGCGCCCCGAAGATGCCGGTGGTAAAACTTTCGAAGGTGAGGGCGATGCAGCCTTTGCAGCAGCCGATGGCAAAAAAACCTCATCGACCGTTGGCAAGGGCCAAGCTGGCGGTTCCGCAGCAAAGGGAGCAAGCAGCGGCAAGATTGCTGCCGGATCGGCCTTCGTTCAGTTGGGCGCGTTTGGCGACGCTGCCAATGCAAATGCCACCTGGGGTGCACTGTCCAAACGCTTTGGTTTTTTGAGCGGCGTCAAACACCGGGTAGCCGAAGGTAAGGCGGATGGCGGACGTACCGTATACCGCTTGCAGGCGGCGGCCAAAAATGCCGCAGAAGCCCAGCAGCTTTGCGCGAAACTGAAGGCTGCTGGCGAGAATTGCCTGATCGTGAAATAGGCCAACGCCAGGGGTGGTGGTCGTAGAGCCGTGGCGGCAAAATCAGTCGCTGCGGCTTTTTTGCACAGTTTATGCACATTTCTTCCCCAAAGCAGCTTGTTTCGCGGGAATCCGCCAGATAGACTGTTTTCATGAAGCCTGTGGTTTTTGGTCTCGAAGGGCTCGACCTTGCACCGGACGAGAGGGATTTCTTCCGCGATGCAGAGCCTGCGGGGTATATTCTCTTTGCCCGCAACATAGAGAAGCGGGATCAACTGCGCACACTCACCGACAGCTTGCGCGATTTGCACGGGAATAGCGATCTTCCCATCCTGATAGATCAGGAGGGCGGGCGCGTGATGCGAATGAAACCGCCGGAATGGCCGGATATGCCGGCGGGCGGCAGTTTCGACGCGCTTTACGATGTCTCGCCAATGGCAGCCATCGAGGCCGCGCGGGTCAATGCCGAAGCCATCGGTCTGACGCTTTCCGAAGTGGGCATCACCGTCAACTGTGCGCCCGTGCTCGATGTCCGCGTTCCCGAAACGCATGCCGCCATCGGGGACCGCGCGCTCGGCAGTGAAGCCAAGCAAGTTGCAGCCCTGGGCCGGGCCATATTGGACGGGTTCGCGCGGGCGGGCGTGATGGGCGTGGTCAAACATATGCCTGGTCAGGGCAGGGCCGCGATCGACAGCCACCATGATTTGCCGCATGTCTCGGCTGGTCCCGAGGAACTGGAACAGGATCTCGCGCCCTTTCATGCGCTCAGGGACGCACCGATGGGAATGACCGGACATATTCTGTTCGATGCCTGGGACAGCGAGAATTGCGCGACCATGTCGCCGGCCATTATCCATGACGTTATTCGCGGCCAGATCGGTTTCGACGGCCTGCTTTTCAGCGACGACCTCGATATGAAAGCGCTTTCGGGCGATGTGAGCGAAAGGGCTGCAAATTGCGTGGCTGCTGGCTGCGACATCGCCCTCAACTGTTGGGGGCGCATGGACGAAATGCAAAGCATAGCCGAAAAGCTGCCCGACATAAGCGAAAAATCGCGGGCGCGCCTGGACGCGGTGATGCAGGGCCGAACCGAGCCGACCGCAACTGGGCAGCTGGCCGATCTGCTGGATAAACGCGACGCGCTGCTCGCGCAGGCCGGCGATGCAGGTGACAGTAAGCTCACCCGCGCCGCAACGGGAGCCGCGCATGGCTGACGCCGGGGATTTCTTTATCGAGGATGACGTAGCGCCCTATGCCGTGGACGAAGACAATCCCGACATTCTGACGGTCGATATCGACGGCTGGGAAGGGCCGCTCGACATTCTGCTTTCGCTTGCGCGGAACCAGAAGGTCGATTTGCGGCAGATCTCGATGATCGAACTGGTCGAGCAATATCTGAGATTCATCGATGATGCCCGCAATCTGAAGCTGGAGCTTGCCGCAGATTATTTGGTCATGGCGGCCTGGCTGACCTATCTCAAATCGGCGCTGCTGCTGCCGGCAGATCCGGAGGCCGACCCATCGCCGGAGGAGCTCGCCCTTCGGCTGCAATTACGGCTCGAGCGGCTCAATGCCATGCGCGAAAGCGGTGCAAGGCTGCTTGCAAGAGACCGGATCGGGCGCGATATTTTTCTGCGCGGCAGCCCCGAAGGATTGCGCATAGTCAAGAAGCGCAGCTGGCAATGCGGCTATTTTGATCTGATCACCGCCTACGGCCAGGTCAAGGCGCGGACTCAGCCGGCCTTGCATGTCATCAGGAAGCGGCAGGTGATGACGCTGGAGGAAGCGCTCGAACGCGTATCGGCGATGATTGGCCGCGCGATCGAATGGACCGACATCAAGGCTTTTCTGCCCGTTGGCGCAGACGCCGCGCTGCGGAAATCCGCGCTTGCTTCTAGTTTTCTGGCGGCGTTGGAACTTGCCAAGCAGGGCGTGCTTGAATTGAAGCAGGAGGAGGCCTTCAGCCCGCTGGAAGTCAGGAAGCGCGCCGGATGATTGAACAGGATCCCGTCATGCGCGCGGTCGAGGCGGCGCTTTTTGCCGCAGACCAGCCGCTGACCATCGAGCAGCTGCGAGGCTATGTCGGCGATGTCGATGTTGCGGCAGCGTTGCAGGCGCTTCAGGAGCATTATGCGGGGCGGGGGATCGAGCTGGTAAAGCGCGGGCGGCACTGGCATTTTCAAACCGCATTGGATTTGTCGCATCTGTTGCGGCGCGAGAAGGAAGAAATGCGCAAATTGTCGCGCGCTGCAGTCGAGACGCTCGCCATCATTGCCTATCACGAACCTGTCAGCCGGGCTGAGATAGAGGCAATCCGCGGCGTGCAGATTTCCAAAGGCACGCTGGACGTGCTGATGGAGGCGGGCTGGGTCAAACCCGCAGGCCGCCGCGAAGTGCCGGGGAGGCCGCTGATCTATGCAACAACGCCTGAATTTCTGACGCATTTCGGGCTGGAGAGCCGTCGCGATTTGCCGGGCATCGACGACCTTAAAGCCGCCGGATTGCTGGATCCGGTCGATATGGCGTTCGAGGAGGCAATGGATGCTGCGGCCGAAGACGAAAATGGCGGCGATGATGAGAAAATGGCTAACGAGGTGGAAATTAACGACAGCGAAGCTTAAATCGGATACTATACCGTCAAGGGCATAGATCCCGTCAGGAGTTTATCATGGGTAGTTTCAGTATCTGGCACTGGCTTGTCGTCGGCATTATCATCCTGCTGCTCTTTGGCCGCGGTCGCTTTTCGAGCATGATGGGCGATGTTGCCGAGGGTATCAAAAGCTTCAAAAAGGGCATGGCCGAGGATGACGACCAGCCCGCCGCGCGGATCGAAGGCAGCAAATCCGCATCGGAAAGCGAGAAAAAGAGCGACAAGACGGCCTGATTGCCGTTCGCGGTCGCTGACAGGACAGGCCGTTGTTTGACATCGCTTCTTCAGAGTTTCTGCTTGCAGCCTTGATCGCCCTATTGGTGATCGGCCCCAAAGACCTGCCCAATGTGCTGCGCTTTGCCGGCAAATGGGTAGGCAAGGCGCGCGCCGTCGCATCGCAATTCCGCGCCGGTATCGACGACATGGTGCGGCAGGCAGAGCTCAAGGAAATGGAGCAGAAATGGGAGGCGGAAAATGAGCGCATCATGCGCGAACATCCGATGCCTGCCGAAGACGCGTCTGAAGAACCTGAGAGCAAAGGCGGGGAGCCGGAGCAGCCGCTTGACAATAAGGACGGCAAGGCATGAGCGAAGCCGATCCCACCACCCCCGAAGAGGATCTGGATGATAGCCGGATGCCGCTGCTCGATCATCTCATCGAACTCAGGAAGCGGCTTCTATGGTGTTTTGTTGCGCTGGCGCTTGCCTTTGGTGTCAGCTTCTATTTCGCCAAGCCTATCTTTGCAGTGCTGGTGCAGCCGCTGCTTGAAGCGGGGCAGGGCAGAATTATCTATACGGCAATTTTCGAGGCCTTCTTTGTCGAGATCAAGGTGGCTTTCTTCTCGGCAATCATGGTCGCCTTTCCGGTCTTTGCAACGCAGATCTGGCGGTTTGTCGCCCCCGGCCTTTATAAAAAGGAACAGCGCGCCTTTCTGCCTTTTCTGCTGATGACACCGGTATTGTTTACGCTCGGGGCCTGCATGGCCTATTTCGTGGCGATGCCTGTGGCGCTCAATTTTCTGCTGAGTTTCTCGGGGGATGTCGGCGGCGTCAACCAGGAGGCGCTGCCGGGCGTCAACAACTATCTAAGCTTCGTAACGACGTTCATTTTCGGCTTCGGTATTTCCTTTCTGCTGCCGCTCTTGCTGGTGCTGCTGGAAAAAGCCGGGATCGTCACGCTGGAACAGCTCCGCGCCGGGCGGCGCTATGCAATAGTCGGCGCTTTTGTGATTGCGGCCATATTGACACCGCCCGATGTCGTGTCGCAGCTGCTGCTCGCGATTCCGCTCTGCCTGCTTTATGAGGCAGCACTGATCTTCATCCGGATAACCCGCAAGCGTCAGGCTGAGGCCGACAAGGGCTAGGCTGAGCGCTCTAGTTGATCACATCCTCGCCTGCTTGGCCGACCGATTCGATATCGCGGCCCAGCCCTTTGACCGTGTTGCAGGCGCTTAGCAGAATCATCGAGCCTAGCATGCTGGCGATAATCAGCTTCTTCATCGTAGGTCTCCCAAAAAACACTGCCCCACCACCAGACGGTAGCGGGGCAGCGATGAATGAGAGATGACGGTGTCGAGCTGCTAGAAGCTGAAACGCGCCGTAACCCGGAAATCGCGGCCAGCCAGCGGCACGAAATCCTTTGTGAAGGACGCAGCGCGGCGAGCATTGACGTCGAAGATGTTGTTCGCGGCCAAAATCAGCGAAACATTCTTGTCGCGGCCCCAGGGGCGGAAAACCGCGCTGGCATTGACCAGCGTGAAGCCCTCGGTCGGCGTTTCGAAAGCGGCAGTGCGTGTCTGGTCGTCGACCCATTCCACCTCACCGCGCAGATCGAAATCCGCGTTACGCAATTCGATACCGCCCAGCAGGCGGAGCGGTGGAATGCGTGGGACAGGACCGCCGCCATCATCGATTGTCGCGCGGACATAATCGGCGACCCCGTCAACGAAAACCTGCGAGCTGCCGACCTCGAAAATGCGCGCCGAGCCCTGCACTTCGAAGCCCCAGACGCGGGCGCCATCCTGCATAAACTGGAATACGGGGAGCTCGTCCTCCTCCTCGCCGGTATTGAGTTCGTAAATGAAGTTGGAAAAATCATTCACAAAAACGGTCGCGGAAAATGTGGTGCTGTTGCCGTCATAACGGGCATAAAGCTCGCCATTCCAGCTGCGCTCGCTGTTGAGGTTCACATCGCCGATTTCAAAGGCCTGCGTGCCGATATGCGGGCCATTGGAATATAGTTCTTCCGCTGAAGGCGCGCGTCCGGTGCGGGAGATATTGGCTCCGACCTTGAAATCGCCCACGCCGTAGCTGAGGCCCAATGCGCCAGAGAAATTGTTGAAGCTCCGTGAGAAACCGATTGATTGCGCCTTGATTTCGGCAGTGTCGAAACGAAGGGCAAATTCGGCTTCAAACCCGCCAAGGTCAAACTCCTGAAGCGTGAACAGGCCATACTGGCTGCTGGTATATGGCGGCACGAAGGCTTCGGCACCGATGGCTTCGAAATCGCGCACCTGATATTGCGCGCCGCTTGCACCGCGCCAGCCATTGTTGTCGGCCTGGACAAATTCGACGCGCGCTTCGATCGCTTCGCTATCAAAAGTCGTGCCGACCTCGTCGCCTTCAAATTCTACATGTTCATAATCGGCAAAACCGGCGCGGATGTTCAGCTTTTCAAAAAAGCCGCTGCCGAGGTCGACCGATCCGCGGAAATCATAGCGATATTGTTTGAGGTCGATGGTGACAGGGCCTTCTTCTTCCTCTTCACCCTCTTCCTCTTCTTCCTCGCCTTCTTCATGGTGGTGTTCTGCGCCCGGACGGGAAGGTACGCCATAGAGCGTATCGTAGATATTGAACGAAATGCCCAGGCTGCCGCCATCATCGATAAAGGCGAGCCCGGTGCCGGCAGTCCAGGTGCGTGCAGCGGTATTGGGAACGCGGTCGCGCAATCCGGCTAGTTCCTCAAATTCATCGGCCTCGTCCAGATTTCCTTCCTCGCGCTCTTCCTCCGCTGTTTCGAGGACTTCGGCGCGGAGGTCCGGCGACAGGACAAAACCGCCAACACGCATGTCGTTGCTGTCGCGGTAGCTGCCGTCGACATGAAAAACGAGTTTGCTGGTCAGCGGAACATCTACTGATCCGCCAAGCGACCATTCATCGGAGACCGACGAAAATCCGGCAAGTGCATCAAGATGGAAGGCCTCATCTGGAACGCCGCGCGGGATGCGCTTGTCGATAACATTAACTGCACCGCCAACCGCTTGTCCGCCGAAAAGCAAGACAGCCGGTCCGCGCAGCACTTCGATGCGGTCGGTAGTAAGCGCGTCGATCGTTACAGCATGGTCCACAGATGTGTTCGAAACGTCGATATTGCCGATACCGTCGGTCAGCACGGCAACCCGGTTGCCCTGATAGCCGCGCAGAACGGGACGCGATGCGCCTGGCGCGAAGCTGGTCGTCGAAACACCGGGTAGGTGGGTCAGTATGTCACCGATCTGTCCGCGCGTATTTTCAGCAAGCTCCTCGCCCGCAAGGGCGGATGTGCCGGCGAGAAAATCAAGCCGCTCGAAATAGGGGGCTGTCACGATGATTGGATCATCGCGGTGAAAATCATCGCTGCTTTGATGGTTCGATGCATCCTGGTCGTCTTGGGCCACGGCGGGCGTTGCGACCGTCGAAGATAGGAGAGCGACAGCCGAAAGGCCTGCGAATAATGTGGGTTTTTTCATTTTTTCCTCAGTCGGTTTTGATTCGAAACGGCTTATAGTGAGATGATATTATATTACAATGATATGCCGAGTGATTTCGACGAAGCGCTTGAACTCGGCGACATGGACGGGCAAATCCAGCGCTTGCAAGGAGATTCAGGGCCAATCTCTTGCTATCGTGCCGCGCAGAATTTCTTGTGGGCCCGCGGCTTGCGCGAAGGGCATGGTGGCTCTACCTCCGCGCTATGACAGTTTTGGCGAACTCCATCGAACTGATCGGCAACACACCACTGGTCCTGCTCGAAGGGCCGAGTGAGGCTGCCGGCGCTGAAATCTACGGCAAATGCGAATTCTACAATCCCGGGGCATCGGTCAAGGACCGCGCCGCGCTCTATATTGTGCGCGATGCCGAGCAGCAGGGAGCGCTGAAACCGGGCGGCACTGTAGTAGAGGGCACGGCAGGCAATACCGGGATCGGCATAGCGCTCGTCGCCAATGCCTTGGGGTATCGCACGATCATTGTAATGCCGGACAACCAGTCGCAGGAGAAAATGGCAACCCTGCGCGCCTTGGGCGCGGAGTTGGTCCTTGTCCCGCCGACCAAATTTGCCGACCAGAACCATTTTGTGCACGCATCGCGGCGGCTGGCCGATGAGAGTGAGGGCGCAGTATGGGCCAACCAGTTCGACAATGTCGCCAACCGCAAGGCGCATATCGAAACGACAGCGCAGGAAATCTGGGCGCAAATGGATGGCCGAATTGACGGTTTCACCTGTGCGGCCGGCACTGGCGGAACAATTGCAGGTGTTGGGCTGGGGCTTAAAGAGAAGGACGAGAATGTCGTGATCGCGCTTGCCGATCCGCATGGGGCGGCACTCTATAACTACTATGCGCATGGCGAACTGAAAAGCGAGGGCAGCTCTGTCGCCGAGGGAATAGGGCAGGGGCGCATCACCGCCAATCTGGATGGCGCTCCCATCGATACGCAATTTCGCATTTCCGATGAGGAAGGGCTCGCATGGGTGCGCCGCCTCCTGGCCGAGGAAGGTCTGTGTCTCGGTCTGTCATCCGGGATCAATGTGGCAGGTGCCGTCGCGCTTGCAAAGCGGCTGGGCAGCGGATCGCGGGTTGCCACCATCCTGTGTGACACCGGCTTCCGCTATCTATCGACGCTCTATAACCCTGAGTGGATGGCGAGCAAGAATTTGCCGGCCATGCCGTGGCAACTGGACAAATAATTCTGCCCGGGCGATAAGGGAAAGTGAAGGAGGCCAAGCCGTGTCGCAACCGCGCGAATCAGCAATGCAAAGGATACAGGTCGGCGTTTTCGGCCTCGTTGCGGTCCTTGTTGTCATTAGCGTGGCCAATGTCATGTATCCGCGCAGCGCCGAAGAAGTCGCTGCGGCAACGCAGAGCGAGGAACCTGAACTGGCAGCCGATGGCGAGGAGATCGTTCCCGCAGAGCCGCTCGTGGAACTGGGCGTCGCGCCCGCCGTGGAGGCTGAACCCAAAGCAGAGGAAAGCCCGGTTTTGTCGGATGCCGAACTGGATGGCCCCAATACTGCGCCGGTTGAATAGCCAGGTGCAGATGCCAGCCAGGCAGGCTCTGTGGCAAATATGATCGACAAGACCATGCTCTGGCGCATCCTGCTGGGTGTGGGTGCGCTTCTGGCCATCATCCTTCTTGCCATATGGGCAGGCAGACAGAACGGCGAAGCGGCGGACAAACCCAAAGTGGCCTTGCTGACCAGCCTGCCCTTGATGATGCAGGAAGGCGATCTCGCCCAGACGCTGCAAGAGGGCGCTGAACCCTCACCCGCCATCTCCAGGCTGCAAGAAACATTCGAGATTGTAGCGATCGATGATGTGGCTGAAATCAAGGATAGAGCTTTTGCCCTGGCGCTGCTGGCCCAGCCTCGCGCTTTTGCCCCGGCGGATTATGCCGATCTGGATGCGTGGATATCGGCGGGAGGGCGTGCGATCATTCTGGCCGATCCCGCCCTGCAGTGGGAAAGCGAATATCCGCTCGGCGATTCTCGCCGTCCTCTTTTCACATCCATGATGTCGCCGCTTTTCGATCATTGGGGGCTGAAACTCACATTGCCGATGGACCAGCAGGAGGAGGAACTGGACGTCGTGCTTAATGGTATGCGCCTGAAGCTCGCGGCCGCAGGTGCCTGGCAGTTGGTAGATCGAAAACGGGATAGCGGCTGCGTATTGGCCGAGCCGCCTGTCCTGGCTTCCTGTACTATCGGCAAGGGGAGGGCGTTGCTTCTGGCTGATGCTGACATGCTCGACCCGGCCTTGTGGACTGCGAGCCTGTGGGGTGGAGACTCGGCTGCCAATATTGCCTGGCTGATAAGCCGACTCGAAGAAATGGCAGCATTGGGAAAGCATGGGACACAAATGGGCAAAAAAGGGCAGAGGTAGATAGAATACTGAATTACATAGATTATATCGGACGGCTATCTGGCAAAAGTTAACAGGTTGAATTGCAGAAAACGAAGGCAGGAAAAAATATATCTATAAAAACCAATTGCTTAACTCGATCTAAGGGGTATTTCCCATAATATCCCTCTTTTCACCCATAAAATCCCTTGCTATGCCCTCCTTCGACTTGGGGTGAGTTCCTTTAGAAATGGCCGCGACATGCGGACCACGCTGCGATCAGGCGACTGCAGCGATGGGAGGTACTTTGCCTTGGTGATGGAGGGAAGCTGGGACGATGTCTGCCGGGGTGGTCTATTCAGGTTCAGGACTGTCGACTATCGACGGCAAGGGCCGGACGACTCTACCTGCCGTGCTCCGTGACAGTGTCCAGCAATCGAGTGGCGGCAATCGGCTTTTTCTCGGCCGCCACCCTGAATATCCCTGTCTGGTCGGGCATGGCTTGCAAGAACTTCGGGAATTCAGCGAAGATATCCGTCAGCGGCGCAGCGAGGCAAACAAGCGCGGCGACGAGTTTGACAGGCAGATTGCCGGCGCGGAATCCTCCTCGAAATTTGACGTGAATTTCGAAGCCAGCGGGCGTTTCGTTATTCACCCGATGCTCAAATTTTTCGGCAAGCTCGAGGGGAGCGCCTTCTTTTTCGGCACCACTGTCGACTTCCTGCTCTGGAACCCGGAATTGTTTCTCGCCGAGGGGCCGGCCGAATTCGACGCGCAGAAAGAAGAGCTGCGCTATTGGCAAAATGAACATGGCAGGCGCGGCAAATGAGCGCGCTGCCTCCGCATATTCCCGTCCTCCTGGATGACGTTATTCACGCTCTGGCCATCACCCCTGGCGCGGAGATTGTGGATGGTACCTTTGGTGCCGGTGGGTATAGCCAGGCCTTCCTGGCATACGGCGCGAATGTCTATGCATTCGACCGCGACCCGCAGGCGCTCGCCATCGGTGCCGAACTTGCGGGCCGGAATGAAGGCAAATTTCGCCTTTTTCCGGCCTGCTTTTCTTCGATGGATTCCGTTCTTGCCGAGCAGGGGGTGAGCGAGGTTGATGCGGTGGTGCTCGATATCGGCATTTCCTCGATGCAAATCGACGATCCGGCGCGGGGTTTTTCTTTTCAGAAGGATGGTCCGCTCGATATGCGTATGTCGCAGGATGGCGAGAGCGCGGCAGATTTCGTCAATGATGCAGGCGAGGCCGAGATTGCCGATGTAATCTACAGCTATGGCGAAGAGCGCCGGTCGCGGCGCATCGCCAAGGCCATTGTTACTGCGAGGCCTATCGAAACAACCCGCGAACTGGCGCAAGTTATTCGAAGCGCCGTCGGCTATCGTCCGGGCGCACCCAAAGATCCTGCAACGCGCAGCTTTCAGGCCATCCGTATTCATGTCAATCGCGAGCTGGACGAGCTTCGTGCCGGGCTGGCCGCCGCCGAGCGCATATTGAAACCGGGCGGCCAGCTTGTTGTTGTGACCTTCCACAGCCTTGAAGACCGGATCGTCAAACAATTCTTCCGCAAAAGAAGCGGTAGCGAAGGCGGCGGCTCTAGGCATCTCCCGCAACGGGCAGCTTCTCACCATCCGCCGACGTTCGAGAAGCCCAGAAAGCCCGTTCGCCCCGCGCAGAACGAAATCGAGCGCAACCCAAGGGCGCGCTCGGCAACTCTAAGGGCTGCGACGCGAAGCCAGGCGCCGGCCTGGCCGAGGCAGGAGAATGCTGCATGAGCCTTGCAATCAAGCGGCTGAAGAATCTGGGGTGGATGGCGCTGGTTTGTCTGGTCGCCATTCTGCTCTATCCGCTGTCGCTCAACGTTGCGACATTGCATAGTGATCTTGTCAAGATCGACCGGCAGATCATTGAGACAAAACGGGAAATCGATTTCCTTGAGGCCGAGCTTCGGACGCGCGCCAATCTGGGCCAACTCGAGGAATGGAACGAGTTGCTCTATGGCTACAGGCCGCCGACCGCTGAGCAGTTTCTGGACGGTGAGAACGCACTTGCCGATCTAGACCGCAAGGACAAGACGCGGCCCGTCTATGTGGCGGCTGCCATAGGGGGTGATGGTCCGGCTGGCATTATCGGCTCGGGGATTCCCTCGGAAGAGGCTGGCGAAAAGCCGCTGAGCGAAAGCGAGGAGCAGAGTGTCGCAGAGCTGAGGGGAGGGGCACCGGTTGTTTCAGGTGACGAAGACCGGACTGAGCGGCTGGCCAAGATGGAAGAGCAATTGCTGTCCGATGAGGCGCTTGACGAAATCGAAAATCAATCTCGGGAAGAAAAGGCAGGGCGGTGACAACCTATGTAGCGCGAACGGTTACCCGCAAAAGCGGACGTAGGAATGAACCATTCGCCGCCCTTGCATTCTGGCGTTTGCTTGTTCTTGCTGCGCTCTTTGCCGCTTTTGTGATGCTCATCATTGGCCGGCTTGCATCGCTTGCTCTGTTCGAAGGAACGCGGGCATTTGGTGCGACCGCGACCAGCTATGTGCCGCCGCGCGGCGATATCGTCAGCCGCCGCGGTGTTCCGCTTGCGCGCAGTATCAAAGCGTATGCGATTTGGGTGAAGCCTGAAAAAATCATGGGAGACAAGCGGGAATTGTCGGAGCAATTGGCGCAAATCTTCCCACAGAAAACTGCCGAAGAATTCTACGAAAAACTCAACGCCAAGCGGCCCGGATATTTGATGAAACGCGCGCTTCCGCGTCAGGTTCGCCAGGTGCATGATCTCGGAGAAATCGCGATCGAATTTCCGCGAGAGGATGAAAGGCTCTACCCCCAGCACGAACTCGCGGCCCACCTATTGGGATTTGTAAACCGTGATGGCAAAGGCGCGCTTGGCATGGAGCGCTTGCTTGACGAGCGGCTGACCGATCCCGAACAGCGCGGCAAGCCAGTCGAGCTTTCCATCGATGAAAGAGTGCAGGCCGCGCTCGAAAGCGAGCTGGCCTCGGGCATGCGCAAGACAGGCGCAAAAGGCGCTGCCGGGGTTATTCTCGATGTCAAGACGGGCGAGGTGATGGCGATGGCCACGCTACCTTCCTTCAACCCGAACAGGCCCTTGTTCGCGAATATTCCGGAGCATGGCGAAGCAGTGATCGAGGGCAAATATCCGCTCTCCCGGCAAGTCAACAATGTCACCAACCGGGTCTATGAACTTGGATCAACGTTCAAACCGCTTACCGTTGCAGCGGCGCTTGATGCCGGCTCGGTGCGCGATCTGGCGATCAGGTATAACGCAACCGAGCCAATTTCGATCGATGGTTTCAAGATTCGTGATACCCATCCCATGGGCCGCTGGCTCAATGTGCCTGAAACGCTGGTCCACAGTTCGAATATCGTGACAGCACGGATCGCGGACAATCTCGGTAAACAGCGGATGGAAGTGATGCTGCGCAAGCTTGCTTTCAATGAAAGGCCGGCGGTCGAGCTGGGCGAAAGAGCTAAGCCGCTCTGGCCCAGAAACTGGGGCAGAGTGACCAATATGACCGTTGGCTACGGGCACGGCATTTCGGTCACTCCGCTTCATCTCGCCACCGCCTATTCGGCGATGGTTAATGGCGGCATGTGGCGGCCAGCGACCTTGCTCAAGGCGAAACCCGGCGACAAAATCGAGGAGCGGCGGGTCTTTTCAGCCGCGACGAGTGCACGAATGCGCCAGCTGCTGCGCATGATAGTCGTCGACGGTACCGGCAAAAATGCTGATGCCAAGGGTTACCGCGTAGGCGGGAAAACCGGCTCGGCGGAAAAACCGGCCGAGGGTGGCTATGCGCGCAATCTGGTGGTCGCGACTTTTGCAGCGGCCTTTCCTATGGATAATCCCCGCTATGTGATCGTCACTATGGTGGATGAGCCGATAGGCACAGAGGCGACGGCATTCCAGCGGACCGCTGGCTATACCGCTGCACCCATCGTCAAGAAGACGGTCAATCGCGTCGGACCGCTGCTTGGTGTGATTCCGGATACACGGCGGGATGTCGACGTTTCCGAACTGACTCCGCTGCTTTGGGCACCGAAGGGAACATAATGCTGCTTGGTGCCTTGATCGACGGTTTGGATAGCCCGGCTGCGCAGCAAGCCGTGACCGGCTTTGCCATCGACCACCGAAAGGTTGCGCCCGGCAATATCTTCGGCGCCTTTCGCGGCACCAAATTCAATGGCGAGGATTTTATTTCAGCCGCTGTTGAGGCCGGTGCTGTCGGCATCGTGGCGCGCAAAGAAGCGGCAGTCGATGGTGCGGTGCATATCGGTGCAGGCGAACCGCGGCGGACATTCGCTTTGCTGGCTGCTCGCTTCTTTCAGCCCGTTCCGGCTCATGTGGCGGCGGTAACGGGCACCAATGGTAAAACGTCGACCGCCGAAATGACGCGCCAGCTTTGGCGGATGGCCGGACACAATGCGGCTTCGATCGGGACGCTGGGCGTCACTACGGCGGAAACGCAGGAGAAAACCGGGCTGACCACGCCAGACATTGTAACCTTCCTGTCCAACATGTCGGGCCTGGCCCGGGAAGGTGTGAGCCACATTGTCTATGAAGCATCCAGCCACGGCCTCTCCCAATACCGCAATGAAGGCCTGCCTGTTCAGATTGCCGCTTTCACCAATCTCAGTCGCGATCACCTCGACTATCATGCCGGTATGGAAGACTATTTCGAGGCCAAGATGCGGCTTTTCGGCGAAGTTGTCGATGAAGATGGCACAGCGGTTATCTGGACCGATGATGAATGGTCAGAGCGCGCCATAGCGCAGGCAGAAAAGCGTGGCCTGCGCCTGATAACGGTAGGAAAATCCGGCCAGGGAATTCTTCTGAACAGCCAGGAGCCCACACAGTTGGGGCAGGATTTGGCGCTGTCACTGCAGGGCACCGAATATCGCGTCAAGTTACCGCTGATTGGAGCCTATCAGGCTGCCAATGCGCTGATGGCAGCTGCGATCTGTATTGCCAGCGGTGAGGATGCGGCAGCGGTGATTGCCAATCTTTCGCGGCTGCAGCCGGTGCGCGGGCGTCTCGAGCGCGCTGTCATTTCGCGCAGCGGCGCGCCAGTCTATGTCGACTATGCCCACACGCCCGATGCCCTGATTGCCGCCATTGCCGCTATGCGCCCGCATACGAAAGGCAAGCTGATTGCCGTTATTGGTGCAGGCGGCGACCGCGATAAAGGCAAGCGGGCCGAAATGGGCAAGGTTGCGGCTGCGGATGCCGATATTGTGATTGTGACCGACGATAATCCGCGTAGCGAAGACCCTGCATCCATCCGCAAGGAAATTCTGGCCGGCGCACCTGAAGCAAGGGAAATCGGAGACCGGCGCGAGGCGATTTCCGAGGCGATTGCTTGCGCAGATGCCGAAGATATCATCCTTGTAGCGGGCAAGGGACATGAGCAGGGACAGATCTTTGGAGACCGGACCTTGCCATTCGACGATGTGCAGATCGCGCGGGAGTGCGCCGCATGACCGCCCTCTGGACGTCACAGGAGATATCCGAAGCAACCGGCGGCGAGGCTTCGCAGGATTTCGCTTGCGATGGTGTGGCGTTTGATTCCAGGGAGATTGGCAAGGGCGATCTGTTTTTTGCGCTGAAAGGTGAGCAAAGCGATGGGCATCTGTTTGTCGACCAAGCCTTTATGCAAGGAGCTGCCGGCACGATTGTAGGCGCTGCGACCGAGCATCCACATATTCTGGTCGCCGATACGCACCGCGCGCTTATTGATCTGGCCGCTGCATCGCGGCAGCGCAGCAAGGCCAGGATCATCGGGGTCACCGGGTCAGCCGGGAAAACGGGAACCAAGGAAGCACTCTTTGCCGCGCTCGACCGTAGTTCTCGCGGGAAGGCTCATCGTTCGGTCAAAAGCTACAACAATCATGTCGGTGTTCCATTGAGCATGGCGCGAATGCCGCGCGAGAGCATATTCGGCGTCTTCGAAATGGGCATGAATCATGCTGGCGAGCTGAGTGCGCTTACGCAGATTGTCCGGCCCGATGTCGCCATTATAACGACAATCGCGCCCGCCCATATCGAACATTTCGAGGATGAAACCGGTATTGCGCGCGCAAAGGCCGAGATTTTCGAGGGGCTGACCGACGGCGGAATTGCAATCATTCCGGCCGACAACAGGCATTACCGGCTGCTTGCGGAAACGGCGGAGAAATATGCCGGGACGGTGCTCAGTTTTGGCTTTGATGAAGGCGCGGACATCCGTGTGGTGGATCATGTTGCATCCGAAAATGGCGGCTCGCTGGTTACGGCCAAGCTCGTGCATTCGTCGCTGTGCTACACGATATCGCAGCCCGGTGATTATTGGATCGCCAACTCGCTCGCGGTGCTTGCTGCCGTCGAAGCTGTGGGAGGGGATCTTGCCTCGGCTGGACTGGCGCTGGCTGAGCTGGGCGGCATGCAGGGGCGCGGCCAGCGGATCGAGATTTCGCTAGCCGGAGGCGGCAGCGCTTTGCTGATCGATGAGAGCTACAACGCCAACCCAGCATCGATGGCAGCGACGATCGCGCAACTGGGTACAGCTGAGGCATCGAAGCGCATTGCCGTGCTTGGTGCGATGAAAGAGCTTGGCGAGAGGAGCGACGAATATCATGCCGGGTTGGCCGCGCCGCTTGCAGCAGCCCGGGTGGATTACGCGCTGCTCATCGGGGAAGAAATGCAAATTCTTGCAGATCGCCTTGCTTCAGGGGTTGAGGGACCGGCGAAATTCGACCATTGCGGCAGCGCTGACGAGGCATTGGAGATTCTAAAGCCATATCTCGGGAACGGCGATGCCATTCTCGTCAAAGGGTCAAACGCAGTAGGGCTGTCAAAATTTGTCAGTGCGCTCAGCGCTGGGGAGAATTAATGTTTTATTGGCTGGCAGAATTATTTGAATTCGAAGGCGTGTGGAATCTCTTTCGCTATCTGACATTTCGCTCGGGCGGCGCGGTTGGGACGGCGCTCCTGATCGGCCTGATTATCGGCCCCAAATTCATCAACATGCTGCGCGTGAGGCAGGGCAAGGGGCAGCCGATCCGCGACGATGGCCCCCAATCGCATCTTGCCAAAGCAGGTACGCCGACCATGGGCGGATTGATGATGCTGACGGCGATCGCGACATCGATGCTGCTGTGGATGGATCTGTCCAACCTGTATGTCTGGGCCTGTCTGATTGTGCTGAGCGGTTTCGGTCTCGTGGGCTTTATGGATGACTATGACAAGGTCAGAAAGCGCAGCCACAAGGGCGTGTCTGGAAAGGTTCGCCTGCTGTTCGAATTTCTGATCGCCGGGGTCGCCGTTACATTGATCGTGGCGGAACATGGCACCGGGGCAGGGGATCTGTATATCCCCTTCGTCAATGGTCCGGTGATCAATATCGGCCTGTGGTATATTGCCTTTGGTGCCTTCGTGATTGTCGCCTTCGGCAATGCGGTCAATCTGACCGATGGGCTTGACGGGCTGGCGACAATGCCTGTTATCATTGCGTCGATCGCTTTTATGCTGATTGCCTATCTGGTGGGCAACAAGGTCTATTCCGAATATCTCGGTCTACCCTTCATCTTGGGGGCCGGCGACCTTGCCATTCTGTGCGGAGCGATTGTCGGCGCGGGGCTCGCCTTTCTCTGGTTTAACGCTCCACCGGCAGCTGTTTTCATGGGCGATACCGGGAGCCTCGCGCTGGGCGGTACGCTGGGTGCGATCGCGGTCGTCGCCCATCATGAATTTGTTCTCGCCATAATCGGAGGGCTCTTCGTGGTCGAAGCGCTTTCGGTGATCATCCAGGTCTTCTGGTTCAAACGCACGGGCAGGCGCGTTTTCCGCATGGCCCCGATCCACCATCATTTTGAACAGCTGGGCTGGCACGAAACGACAGTCGTGATCCGCTTCTGGATTATCGCTTTCGTGCTCGCATTGGCCGGATTGTCGACATTGAAACTCAGATGATTACCAGCAGCGCCTTTGCCGACAAGAAATATGCCCTTTTGGGCCTGGCGCGCTCGGGGCTGTCTGCCGTGCGCAGCCTTGCGGCAAGCGGCGCACAGATTGTAGCTTGGGACACGCGCGCAGAGGCCCGCGATGCGGTGTCCGGTTTGGCAGAACTGGCCGATCCCATGACAATAGATCTGGCCGGGTTTGACGGAATCGTTGTTTCCCCCGGCGTCCCGCTCAACACCCATCCGATCGCCGATTTCGCCGCGAAGGTAGGCGTTCCTATCATCGGCGACATCGAATTGTTTGCGCAGGCGCGCGGCGACTTGCCGGCGCACCGGGTGGTTGGAATCACCGGCACGAATGGAAAGTCGACGACAACCGCGCTGGTTCACCACATGCTGAAGAGCGCGGCTCTCCCGGTCAGGCTGGGCGGCAATATCGGCGTGCCGATCCTGTCGCAGGAACCGTTGGGGCCGGGCGGCGTCTATGTTCTGGAATTATCGAGCTATCAGATCGACCTGACGCATAGCCTTGGCTGCGATGTGGCTGCGCTCATCAACCTTTCGCCCGATCATCTCAACCGCTATGACGGATATGAAGGCTACAAAGCGTCCAAGGCGCGCCTGATGGCGATGCAGGGGCGGCGGCAGCATGCCGTTTTCGGAAATGGAGATGCCGATACGCTTGCGATTGCCCAAAAGGTTAGGGAATTCAAGGATCAAGGCTGTTTCCATATAGCAGATCCCGCGCTGGTCATCGGTCAGGAACAATGGCCCTCGCTGCAGGGCCCGCACAATCTTCAAAATGCTGCCGTGGCGATCGAGATTGCAGAGGCGCTTGGGCTGTCGGAGGCGCAATGGCGGGCTGCTTTCGCCAGCTTTCGCGGCCTGGAGCACCGGATGGAGATTGTCGCCGAGCAGGGCGGCGTGCTCTTTGTCAATGACAGCAAGGCGACCAATGCAGCGTCGACCGCGCCGGCGCTGGCGGCCTATCCGCGTATTCGCTGGATCGTTGGCGGCCAGCCTAAGGGAGACGAGCTGTCCGAATGCGAAGCGAATTTCGGCAATGTGGTGAAAGCCTATACGGTGGGTGAAGCCGGGCCCGAATATGCCAAGTTGCTGGCCGCGCACATGCCGGCTGAAAATTGCGAAATGATCGTTACGGCGGTGGCGCAAGCCGCCAGCGAAGCACAGCCTGGAGAAGTCATCCTGCTTTCGCCCGCCTGCGCGTCGTTCGATCAATTCAAGGATTTCGAGGCGCGGGGGGATTGTTTCAAGGCCGCCGTGCACAATCTTGTCGGGGGAAAAGCAGCATGACGGCAACGACGCAGGAAGTGCCTTGGGTCTTGGCGGCCAAGACAGGCAAGGTCGGGCTTTCAAACCGTTTGGGCCGGGGTGATCGTTCGCCGCTCGGCGTCTGGTTCTGGGAACTCGATCGGGTTCTGCTCTCGCTCATGCTTGGGCTGATGGCCATTGGCCTGCTTGCAGTCGCTGCCGCTTCGCCCGCCGGTGCCCGTCGGCTGTCGACTGCCGCCGTTCAGCTGCCAGAACTCTATTTCTTCTTCAAGCAGCTCATGTGGATCGCGGTTGGCATACCGCTGATGCTGTTCATATCCATGTATCCGCGCGAACAGGCGCGCCGGCTGGCGATTTTCGGCTTTTTGGTGCTGCTGGGACTGCTCATGCTGGTGCCCTTTCTGGGCAAGGAGGTGAACGGAGCGCAGCGCTGGATCGGCTGGGGGCCGGCAACAATTCAGCCTTCGGAATTCCTCAAGCCATTTTACGCGATCACGATGGCCTGGATATTGTCCTGGAAGGTCAAGAAGGGCAAGCTACCGCTTGCCGGAATTACGATGGGCATTACGGGCTATATTGCGATTTTCCTACTGGCTCAGCCTGATCTGGGCCAAACGGTGCTGCTCGCCGGCGTATGGTTTGCGCTGATGATGGTCTACGGTATTCCGGCCTGGCGGCTTTGGGGAATGGTAGTTGGCGGTGCCGTGCTGCTCGTAGTCGCCTATAACTACTATCCGGTTGCTACCCAGCGCATAGATGCGTGGATTTTCGGAACCGAGGGGCTGACCCATGACAAGATGGCAATGGCGACGCTTGTCGCCGGCGGATTGATTGGCGTGGGGCCGGGGCTGGGGACCAAGAAATTCAGTCTGCCGGAAGCGCAAACCGACTATATCTTTTCGGTGATCGGCGAGGAATTTGGCCTGCTTGCCTGCATGGTGATCGCGATAGTCTTCCTGGCTATCCTGATCCGCGTGGTTATCCGGCTGCTCGATGAAAGAGACACTTTTACAGTACTGGCGGTAACCGGTCTGATCGCGCAATTTGTGGGTCAGGCGATGATCAATATGGCAGTCAATCTGGGGATATTTCCATCCAAGGGCATGACGCTTCCCTTTGTCAGCTATGGCGGATCTTCGGTGCTCGCGCTCTGCATAACCTGCGGTTTCATTTTGGCACTCACCAAGCGCAACCCCTATCTTGACCGCTCGCGCTATATGCGGGATGGCGGCTAGCGATGACGATATCGCGCCATTATGTACTCGCTGCAGGCGGCACTGGCGGGCATATTATGCCGGCCTATGCGCTTGGTGCAGAGCTGCTTCGGCGCGGTCATCATGTCGCATTGGTTACCGACGAACGCGGGAGCAAAATCCCCGGCAGCCCCGACAAGATGGCGACCCATATTTTGCCTGCGGGGCGCATCACCAAAAACCCCACCAGCTGGGTTGGCGGCGCGCGTGCAATCTGGCGCGGCCGACGCATGGCAAAGCAGCTTTATTCCAGCTTCGCGCCGAGCGTTGTGGTCGGCTTCGGCGGCTACCCTGCATTTCCTGCCCTGCTGGGCGCTTTTTCGAGCGATATACCGACATTGGTGCATGAGCAGAATGCTGTGCTCGGCAGGGTCAACCGGCTAACCGCGCGCAAGGTCAATGGCATCATCACGGCCTATCCCGACATCCAGCGATTGAAGCCCGCGATGAAGGACAAGGTGCATCTGCTCGGAAATCCTGTTCGAGAGGCCGTGTTGGCGCTGCGCGAACAGGATTATCCACCGCTCGATGAAGACGGGATTTTTCGCGTTTTGGTCACCGGCGGCAGCCAGGGCGCGACGATATTGTCTGACGTCGTGCCGGACGGACTTGCGCGCCTGCCGCTCAATCTGCGCCGCCGCCTGCAAGTGACCCAGCAATGCCGTGAGGAGGATATCGAACGGGTCCGTGAAAGCTACGCCAAGCATGAAATTCCTGCAGAGCTGGCGACCTATCTGCCCGATCTTCCTGACCGGCTGGGCTGGGCGCATCTGGTCATCGGGCGGGCCGGTGCCTCGACAATCGCGGAGCTGACCTGCGCCGGGCGGCCTGCCATTCTCGTGCCGCTTCCCATCGCCACCGACGATCACCAAAGCCACAATGTGAAGGAAATGGTTACTGCGGGCGGCGCGCGCGCGATAGCTCAGCCGAAATTCACGCCGGTCGAACTCGCCAAACAGGTTCAGGCCATCGCCATGAAAACGGGCGCACTTGAAAATGCGGCCAGGGCAGCCTGGAAATGCGGCCGGCCCAACGCGGTTCAGGATATTGCCGATCTCGTTGAAGGGTTTGGCGCAGCGCCGACTATGAAATCGGCAAAAGTGAAAGACCAGAAACCCTCTGGCTTTGGTGCAGCGCAGCCCGCGACGGCACGAGAAATGGCGGTATGAAGGGCGTTCCAACCGACATCGGCGTTATCCATTTTGTCGGCATTGGTGGCATCGGTATGTCCGGCATTGCCGAAGTCATGCACAATCTGGGTTATAAGGTGCAGGGCAGCGACCTCAATGATAGCCCGGTCGTCGAAAGTCTGCGCCGCAAGGGAATTGGTGTGAAGATCGGCCACAGCGCAGACAATCTGGGCGATGCCTCTGTCGTGGTAACCTCGACGGCGGTGAAAAAGGGCAACCCCGAACGCGATGCCGCGCTCGAAAGACGGATTCCTCTGGTTCGCCGGGCAGAGATGCTTGCCGAACTCATGCGGCTCAAAAACACCGTTGCGGTGGCGGGTACGCATGGCAAGACCACGACCACATCGATGATAGCGGCTATGCTTGATCATGGCGGTATCGATCCCACCGTAATCAACGGCGGGATCATCAACCAATATGGCTCCAATGCGCGTCTGGGCGACAGCGACTGGATGGTGGTCGAGGCCGATGAAAGCGACGGCAGCTTTCTCCGGCTCGATGGCACCATCGCGGTCGTCACCAATATCGATCCCGAGCATCTCGACCATTATGGCGATTTCGATGCGATCAAACGTGCCTTTGTGGAATTTGTCGAGAATGTGCCTTTCTATGGTGCCGCGATCATGTGCCTCGACCACCCCGAGGTACAGTCGATCATACCGCAGATCAGGGACCGCCGAATAACAACCTATGGTTTTTCGGCGCAGGCCGATGTCTGCGCAACCAATGTCACGCCGCATTCGGGCGGCAATCGGTTCGATGTCCAGATCACGCAGCGCGATGGTAGCAAGCGCGAGATTAAGGGCATCGACCTGCCCATGCCGGGCCGCCACAACGTCCAGAATGCAATCGCAGCAGTGGCGGTCGGCCTGGAAATGGGGATGAGCGACGATGCGGTGATGAACGGCTTTTCGAGTTTCGGCGGCGTGAGAAGGCGTTTCACCAAAGTCGGCGAAATCGATGTGGGGGACGGCACCGCCTCCATTATCGATGATTATGGCCATCATCCGGTGGAAATTCGCGCGGTGTTGGAGGCTGCGCGCGAAAGCAGCAAGGGGCGGGTGATCGCGGTCGCGCAGCCGCACCGCTATTCACGGCTCAACGACCATATGGACGAGTTTCAGCAAGCCTTCAACGATGCTGATATCGTCTATATAACACCGGTTTATGCGGCTGGCGAGGAGCCAATCGATGGAGTGGATTCAGAGGCGTTGGTAGCCGGGATAAAGCAGCGCGGTCATCGCTCTGCACGGACGGTGAAAGACAGCGAGCACCTTGCGAAAGAATTGGCGGAGGAAATTGCAGCCGATGACATGATCGTCTGCCTCGGCGCGGGCGATATCACGCGGATGGCGGCAGGTCTGGCCGAAGCCGTGACGGAGGCGCGGAGATGACCATCACCCTCCCATCCGTTCGCGGCAAGCTCAAGCAAGATGCGCCACTGGCGCCTTTGGTCTGGTTCAAATCGGGCGGCCAGGCGGAATGGCTGTTCGAACCGAAAGACGTGGAAGACCTGTCCGATTTCCTGAAACAGCTTGACGAGACATTGCCGGTCTGGCCGCTGGGTCTTGGCTCCAACTGTATCATTCGCGATGGCGGTATCGGCGGTGTGGTGGTGCGGCTGGGCAAGCCCTTTGCGACGGTGGAAGAGGGAGGTGAAAACCGGATGCGCTGCGGCGGCGGTGCCTCGGGTATACTGGTGTCGTCCAGGGCGCGCGATGCCGGCCTCGGCGGATTGGAGTTTCTGCGCGGCATTCCCGGGACCGTAGGCGGCTTTGTGCGCATGAATGGCGGTGCCTATGGCCGCGAGGTCAGCGATGTATTGGTTAGCTGCGATGTGATGCTGCCTTCAGGTGACCTGCAGACATTGGAAGCCGCGGAGCTTAACTACAGCTATCGCCATAGCGAATTGCCCGAGGGCGCGATTGTCGTGAGCGCGCTGTTTCGGGGAACGCCTTCCGAGAAAGAAACGATTCAAGCCGAGATGGACCGCATCGCCCGGGCGCGCGAAGATTCCCAGCCTTTGCGAACCAAAACAGGTGGCAGCACCTTCAAAAACCCGGAGGGCAAAAAGGCCTGGCAGCTTGTCGACGCGGCTGGCTGCCGGGGCTTGAAAATTGGCGGCGCACAAGTATCGGAAAAGCATACCAATTTCCTGATCAATCTGGGCGATGCGAGCAGCGCGGATATCGAGGAACTGGGTGAGGAAGTCCGGCGGCGAGTGAAAAGCAATTCGGGCGTCGATCTGCAATGGGAAATTCAGCGCGTGGGGAAAAAAGCGTGAGCAAGCAGACGCATGTCGCCGTCCTGATGGGCGGATGGTCGAATGAACGCGAAGTGTCGCTCATGAGCGGGAATGGCGTAGCCGATGCGCTCGAGAAATCGGGCTACCGCGTGACCCGTGTCGATATGGACCGCAATGTTGCGCAGGTGCTTTCCGAACTCAGGCCCGAAATTGTCTTCAATGCGCTGCACGGCGTTCCCGGCGAGGACGGCAGCGTGCAGGGTATGCTCGATCTGATGCAAATCCCATACACGCATAGCGGCATGGCGACATCGGTTATTGCCATCGACAAGGAACTCACCAAGCAGCAGCTTGTGCCGCGCGGCATTCCGATGCCGGAAGGGAAAATTGTAAAGAGCCAGAGCCTGTACGTGAAAGACCCGCTGCCGCGCCCCTTTGTTCTCAAACCCGTCAACGAAGGGTCTTCGGTGGGCGTGGCTATCGTTACCGAAGAGGGAAATTACGGCAATCCGATCAGCGCTGCGAGCGAAGGGCCGTGGCAGGAATTCGATAGCCTGCTGGCCGAACCATACATAAAGGGGCGCGAGCTCACCGTAGCGGTAGTCGGCGGCAAGGGGCTTTGCGTTACCGAGCTGCGCCCGAAGAGCGGATTCTACGATTTCGATGCAAAATATACCGACGGAATGACAGATCATATCTGTCCTGCCGATATTCCCTCTGATATAGAGGCATCGATGATGGATCTTGCGCTGCGCTGTCACCACTATCTTGGATGCGAGGGACCCTCGCGAACGGATTTTCGCTGGGATGACGAACAGGGCGCTGATGGCATTTTTGTGCTCGAAACCAATACCCAGCCCGGCATGACACCGCTCAGCCTCGTCCCCGAACAGGCACGGCATGCCGGCATCAACTACGAACAGCTTGTCGACATGATTGTGCAGGAGGCGTTGGCATGACCGCAAAAGCCACCCGCAAACGCTCCGCCCCCAAAAAGCGCAAGGCACCTGCACGGAAAAAGGCGAGGCGGGTTTCCTGGTTCGACCGTTTTCTGAAGACGCTGCCATTTTCTGAAGATGAAGTGCAGCGGGGCTTCACCTGGATTGTCGTTGCCGCAGCAGTCGTCTTGATCTTCGTTGTCGCGCGGTGGGCGGGTGTTTTTTCGCTGGCGCATCAGCAATATGCCGAGCTGGCGGCAAAGGCCGGTTTCGAAGTCAAGCGCGTCGAAATTACCGGCATGAAGCGCGTCGACCAGCTCAAGGTTTATGACATTGTGCTGGCCGAGAAGGATCGCGCGATGCCGCTTGTGGATGTCGATCAGATTCGCGAAGATTTGATCGGTTATGGGTGGATAAAGGAAGTGCGCGTTTCGCGGCGGCTTCCCGATATGCTGGTCGTCGATATCGTCGAGCGCGAACCGATCGCGCTTTGGCATGATGGCAAGCGCGATGCGCTGGTCGACAAGCAGGGGTATATCCTCGAAAATGTCTCTCCCGACGAGGTCCAGGGACTTCCCAAAATCTATGGCGAAGGTGCCAATGCCCAAATTGTCGCGCTTAACCAGCTGATCGACGAAGCACCATCGCTTAAACCGCATATCAGCGCCGTGAGCTGGGTTGGCAAGCGCCGATGGGACATCACTTTCAAAACGGGTGAAACGCTGGCGCTTCCGGAAGGCGAGCAGCAGGCCAAGGAAGCGATACTCAATTTTGCGCGGATGGATGGCGTCCACCGGCTGCTTGGCCGCGATCTCATCTATTTCGATCTGCGCGATCCCGAAAAGGCCTATCTGCGCCGGAAGAAGAATACGCCGCCTGCACCCAACGAAGTGAAGCAGGAATCGGGCAAGGATGAGGGTGAGTCCGCATGAGCGCCGCCAAAGTCGAAAGGCTGATCTCCGCGCTCGACATCGGTTCATCCAAAGTGTCGGCGCTGATTGCCGGCAAGACGGACAAGGACGAGCTCATCGTGCTTGGAACCGGGCAACGCGAAAGCCGCGGCGTGTCCCGCGGATGCGTTGCGAATATGGAACAGGCAGAGCTGAGCGTCCGGCAGGCCGTGGAGCAGGCCGAGCGGATTGCCGGCCTGAATATCGACAAGGTCTGGGTCGGGCTGTCGGCAGGCGGCCTCGACAGCATGCTCGCGCCGGTCGAGATCGAGCTTGGCGGGGATCGGGTCGAACAAGAAGATATTGACGACCTGTTGGAAGCCGGGCGGGTCAATCTCGATATGCGCGGCAAGATACCGCTACATATTCAGCCCACGCTGTATTCGCTCGATGGTGTCGGCGGTGTGGCAGACCCGATTGGGCTCCATGCCGACAGGCTGGGTGTCGATATTCACGTCGTGCTCGCCGAACAGGCACCGGTTCGCAATATCGACATGACGGCCCGCGCAGCGCATCTGGAGGTCGAAGCGCTGGTTGTTTCGCCGATAGCGACCGGATTGTCGTGTTTGACCGCGGAAGAGCGCGAACTGGGCGTCGCAATGGTGGAAATGGGCGCTGCGGTGACCAATGTTTCGGTCTTCGTTGGCGGTATGGTCGTTGGATTGGAGACGATACAACAAGGCGCGGCTGATATCACCGACGATATTGCGTCGGTCTTTGGCATTCGGCGTGCGCAGGCTGAGCGGATGAAATGCTATTTCGGATCGGCGCTTTCGACGCCCCGCGACCATCAGGATGTTCTCGACATGGGCGAGGACAATCTTGATCAGGATGGCAACATTCCGCGGATTACCCGCGCCCAGCTCAATTCGATTATCTGCCAGCGGCTCGATAAAATTGTCGCAGAAATCGGAACAGCACTGCGCAAAATGGGTTTCGCAGGCCCCAGCGGACACCAGATTGTCCTAACCGGCGGCGGTGCGGAGCTGAAAGGAATAGCCGATTATTTGCAAGCTGCGCTGGGCCGGACCGTACGCGTTGGAAAACCCGGCGGGCTTGGCGGCTTGCCCGAGGCCCACAGCGGTCCGGCTTTTGCGAATCTGGTCGGCCTCGTTCACTATGCCGCTTCCGACCCTGTTGACCTGAAAGGGCAATTTGATCCTCAGGGAAGCGGTGATATGGCACCTGACGGGCTGTTCGACCGAATCAAAAATGCCATCAGGGAAAATTTCTGACGCAAATAGTAATCAAAACGTCATTTTACGGATGTTCTTCGCGCAATTTTATGTCATTAACCATTTCCAGTTCTTGCAATGCCGGAAAACGGCAAGGGGGTTAGTTCAATGAGCATCAATATCGGGCCGCCACTGGTTGACGAGTTGAAGCCAAAAATTTCGGTCGTTGGCGTCGGTGGTGCCGGCGGTAATGCCATCGGCAATATGATCAATGCTGGCGTCGAAGGCGTTGATTTCATTGTCGCAAACACAGACGCTCAGTCGCTGAACGCTTCCGGTGCGGAGCAACGTATTCAGCTGGGACCTGACATCACTCAGGGGCTTGGCGCAGGTTCGCGGCCGGAGGTTGGCCGTGCTGCCGCCGAAGAGACCATCGATCTGGTCAAATCCGCGATAGAGGGATCGCATATGTGCTTTATCGCTGCCGGTATGGGCGGCGGAACGGGCACGGGTGCGGCACCGGTCATTGCCGAGGCCGCGCGGGCGATGGACGTTCTGACCGTTGGCGTAGTGACCAAGCCTTTCCTGTTTGAAGGATCGCGCCGGATGCGTGCAGCCGAGGCCGGCATTGCCGAATTGCAGCAGCATGTCGATACGCTGATCGTCATTCCGAACCAGAATCTGTTCCTGGTTGCCAACCCCAATACCACATTCAAGGAAGCTTTCCTGCTTGCCGATGAAGTGTTGCAGCAGGGCGTCCGCGGCATCACCGACCTGATGGTCATGCCCGGCCTGATCAATCTCGACTTTGCCGACGTGCGCAGCGTTATGCACGAGATGGGCAAGGCCATGATGGGAACCGGCGAGGCCGAAGGCGACGGGCGCGCGCTGGAAGCTGCAGAGAAGGCTATCGCCAATCCGCTACTCGATGGTGTCTCGATGCAGGGCGCCAAAGGTGTCATTGTCTCCATCACCGGCGGCGAAGACATGCGCCTGATGGAAGTCGACGAAGCAGCCAATCATATTCGTGAACTGGTCGATCCCGATGCCAATATCATCTGGGGCTCGGCCTTCAACGATACACTCGAGGGCAAAATCCGTGTTTCGGTCGTGGCGACCGGGATCGATGCCGACGGCGCAGCTGCGACCGCTCCGCCGCCATCGAGCGCATTTGCAAATGCGGCACCTGCCGCAGCAGCAGCCTCATCCAACCTGTTTAGCACATCTGCTGCGAGCGAGGAAACGCCTGCCGAAGAAGCGCCGAAGCAAGAGGAGCCGCCTGCGGAAGAAGCTGGCGCAGCTGAACCGGAAACCGCGGGTGAAACCGACGACAGTCTGGATCTCGGCAGCGCCGAGGGAGTCGAAGAGGTCGCCGATACGCCGCCTGCAGCGGACGAACCGGTGGCAGAAACGCCAGCGGAGGAAGAGCCGCTTGAACTGGGAAGCGAGCAAGCTGCGCCGGAGAGCGAAACGCCCACCGAAGAAGCCAAACCCGATGTTGTGCCCGAACCCGATGACCCGGCACCGCGCATTGCAAGTGGCGGCGGAACGCTGTTTGAGCGCATGTCCAATCTTTCAAGGGGCAAGCCGCCGGAGGAATCCGGGGACGAGGCGGAGAAGAAGGACGAAGACAGTTCCGGCGGGCTGAACATTCCCCGATTCCTGGATCGCCAAAGCAATAGCTGACCGCGGCTCAGGCTCGGTTCAGCCACTATTCGGCATGCTTAGCCTATGAAAACACCGATGCCTTGCCTATTTGGGCGCGGTTGTTTGCGTCTCGGGTTGGAGTAGAAACTTTGGTGAAGCTGGCGGCAGCAATATTGGCCACTTCGTTGATGGTTCCGGCGGCATCGCTGGCGCAAAGCCAAAGCGGCGCGACGGTTCCTTCCGCACCCATTCCCGAGAATTCAAGGCCCGGAGCCGAAGAATTGCGCAATGCCATGCGGCGTATTGCGCGCAACCGCCGCGATGCGGGTGCCTTGATCGATGCCGGTAATGCGGCGCTGCTGCTTGATGATGCGTCAGCTGCGCGGAATTTCTTCGAGCGTGCCCAATCGCTCCGCCCGGGCGATGGCCGGGTAAAGGCCGGGTTGGGATCAGCCTATGTCCGGCTTGAAAATCCATTCGAAGCTCTGCGCTTTTTCGACGAGGCCACAAAGCTGGGCGTCAGTGAAAGAGTGATCGCGGCCGATCGCGGTATGGCATTCGATTTGCTCGGCAATTTTGACCGTGCACAGCAGGACTACAGGATTGCGTCCACGGCAGTGGGATCGAACAGGGTGACCATTCAGCACGCGATTTCGCTTTCGCTCTCTGGTAAATCGCAAGAAGCAGACGCCATGCTGGTTCCGCTCCTCGACAGGAATGATCCGGCGGCATGGCGCGCCCGTGCCTTTATGCTCGCGGCGCGCGGGGAATTGAGGGAATCGCGTGAGGTGACGCGCGGTTTCCTTGATGCCCGCGGTGCACAGCGGATGGAGCGCTTTCTGAGGCAGATGCCGCGATTGACAGGTGCGCAGCAGGCCGCGGCGATCCATCTCGGCCATTTTCCAGCAAACAATATCGGTCGCGATAGCGAGGATGTTCGAACATTGGCATCGAATATTCCACCGTCCGCGCCGCCGGCGGGAAGTTCGCGGCTTATTCCAGCCGGGCCGCCGCTCGGCTCGCCATCGAATGCGCCTGGTCCTGCCAATAGCTCGGCGCTCCGATTGCCCACCACTACCGAACGGCGGGTAGCCGCTGCCGCCAGCGCGTCCGCCAATCTGGTTGCACGCCAGCAAGTGCGGACGCCGCCAGCGCCGGTGGCATCGGCAGCGCTTTTACCGGTAGCCGGAAACCAGGCAGAGGCTCCGAAAGTTGCGCAGGCAGGTGATGGTGCGCCGCCCCAGGCTGGTTTCGACGCATTGCCAGGGCAGACGACCACAGCGTCAGCCACTGAATCATCTACACAAGACATTGGCTTGCCGCCTTCTGGCAATGCGCCCACAACAAACAATTCTGCGGCCGACACTGCCGCGGCTCCGACGATTACCGGTCCTCCAGTCGCATCTATGGCGGCCAATAACTCCCCGCCAGAATCGACGCCACCGGCAACCGAAGAGGCAGTAAGCGCGCCCGATCAGATCGCAACTATTCTGGAGACGCAAAGCGAACAGCCGGATTCCTCTACGCCGCCGCCTTCGCCAATCGGGCCGCCCGCTTCGACCGAAGTTGCGTCTTCCAGCACAGAAAACGATTTGCAGGATTTCGACCTCGGCGATGTCGTGGCAGCGATCGAAATTCCTGAGGAGGAGAAGCGGTCCAATGTCGAGGCGGTTGACCTGTCTTCCCTGCCGCCGAAGGAAAGCGCGGAAGAAACTGCTACCCCCGAAAAGCAGGCGGCTCAAACCGTCAATGAGAATGTCTCCACCAAAGCGCGCTACTGGGTGCAGATTTCAACCGGCGACCAGTCTGCCATGCGCGGCGAATATCGCCGCCTGTCGCGCAAACATCCCGAACTGTTCGAGGGGCAGGAGGGGTGGACATCGCCCTGGAATAATATGGCCAGGCTCGTTGTTGGCCCCTTCAGCGGCTACAGTGCGGCAAAGGCTTGGTATGACGCGCTCAAGGAGGCTGGCGGTGACAGTTTTGTCTGGAATAGCGCAGAAGGCACAGTGGTCACCAGGCTGAACAGCAAATAGAGGCTGGCGGCATAACACGCGATCATGCATAGGCGAGGGCGATGATGCGCCGCTCTCCCTACGCCAGTGACCCCTGTAGCAGCAAGGGGCGCTTCTATGACGAGCGCAAGAGTGGCGTGCGCGGTCCGCGCAATATCTATCAGCGCGACCGCGACCGCATCATCCACTCCATTTCCTTCCGGCGGCTTCGCCACAAAACACAGGTTTTTGTCTCGCCAGACGGCGATCACTACCGCGTCAGGATGACGCATAGTCTGGAAGTCGCGCAAATCGGTCGGACCATTGCGCGGGCGCTGGGTCTCGATGAAGATTTGACCGAGGCGCTTTGCCTCGCGCATGATATTGGGCATCCGCCATTCGGCCATGCGGGCGAGGATGCGCTGCAGGCGGCCCTGAGCGATCATGGCGGGTTCGATCACAATGCGCAGACACTCAGAACTCTGACGCGGCTCGATTCGCCCTATCCGCTTTGGACGGGGCTGAATCTGAGCTGGGAGCTGCTCGAGGGGCTGGCCAAACATAACGGTCCGGTTTCACGAGCGGGCTGGGCTTTGAAGGAAATCGATGCGCAATATGGGCTGGAGCTAAAAAACTGGCCGTCGCTTGAGGCACAAGTGGCAGCCGTGGCGGATGACATCGCCTATGATAATCATGACATCGATGACGGCATTCGCGCCGGTCTTCTGACCATGGAACAGCTTTGCGAGCTTCCCTTTATCGCCGAAAGCTGGCGCGCAATTCGGGACGCCTATCCTGACGTGCCAGCCGAAAAGCTCCATAGCGAGCTTATTCGCGATCAGATCGGCGTGATGGCCAATGATGTGATTTCCGCGGCGCAGGCGCGCATAGTCGAGCAAAGAATCGGATCGGCAGGTGATGCCCGGCAGGCAGGGATGATGATTGCAGGTTTTTCGCGGGGAATGCAGCAGCGCGAAAGGCAGCTTAAAGCCTTCATGTATGACAATCTGTATCACCATGAAATGCAGTTGAAGGCTGCCAAACGTGCGCAGAAAATAGTAGGTGAGCTGTTTGCCGCCTATCGCGGCGACCCCGATCTTATGCCCGCAGAATGGCATGGCAGGCTTCCAGACGCCGAACCGGAGCGAAGCCGCCATATTGCGGATTTCATGGCAGGCATGACCGATCGATATGCGCAAAACAGGCACCGCGAAATCTGCGGGGAGTAAACACATGGCCAACATTCTTCTCGCGGGCGGCACTGGGCTGGTGGGCCAAGCAGCGAGCAGCAGTCTTGTCGAGGCAGGGCATAAGCTGCACCTCGTGCTGCGCCGAAAAGCAGACGGGCTTCCAGGCCGTGTGCAGCAGCATGTCGCAAGTTCGGAAAGCTGGCCTGACAGGATAGCAGACCTCGAAATCGATATTGCCATCAGCTGCCTTGGGACGACCATCAAAAAGGCTGGTTCGCAGGAGGCCTTTCGCGCCATTGATCTTCATCTGGTGGCGGCGTTCGCCGATGCGGCAAAAGCGGCGGGTGCGCGGCAATTTATCCATATTTCGTCGACCATGGCCCGGTCTGGAGCGAGCAATTTCTACCTGAAGACCAAGGGAAAGGCGGAAGATGCCCTCCGCGCGCTCGATTTCGACCGGCTCGATATCATCCGCCCAGGATTACTGAAAGGAGATCGCGAGGAGTTTCGCCCTGGGGAGAGCTTCGCAATTATGCTGTCTCCCATGCTCGACCTTGCGCTGCAGGGCCCGCTGCGCCGCTACCAGTCGATTGATGCTGCCATAGTGGCGCGCTGTATCGCGAGCCTCGCGGATGAAAGCGAACCGGGCGTCTTTATCCATGAGAATGATGCGATCCGTTCGCTTGCTGCAAAAAACGGCAGATAAGTACTTTCGGGCAATTGACACGACTCGGTGCCCCCGCCATGACATGCGCTGTCGCTGACGATGCGGGAGAGGCTCTGGCTTTGACTGGAGCGCCGAAGGAGCAACCGCCCCGGAATCTCTCAGGCGAAAGGACCGCATCGGCTCTTGCGACGCTCTGGAAAGTGCCCGTCGATGCCTTGGTGTGGGCGGGCCGCCGAAGGGGTAACCCGCCCAAGCATTCGCGAAGGCAGGGGAAAGCTCTCAGGTTCCCGTGACAGAGGGGGCAGCCGGTGCCGGTTGGCGCGCTGCACTGTGACGGAGACGATGATTGAGCGACGAGAGCAAAAATTTGAAACTGCCGCTCGATGGCTGGCACCGGAAAAAGGGTGCCCGCATTGTGCCCTTTGCGGGCTATCAAATGCCGATCCAGTATGAAGGTATAATGGCCGAGCATCTGTGGACGCGCGAACAGGCTGGCCTTTTCGATGTATCGCATATGGGACAGCTGCAACTGACCGGCGAGGGCGCTGCTGAAGCGCTCGAAAAAATCGTGCCGGGTGACATATCGGCGCTGAAACCTGGCAAGATGCGCTATTCGCTGCTGCTGGCCGAAGATGGCGGTGTGCTGGATGACATGATTATCACCAATACCGGCAAGAACCTCTATATCGTCGTGAATGGCGCGGTGAAGCATGACGACATCGCATTTATGCGGGCGCATTTGCCCGGGGATATAACGCTCGACCATATGGAAAGTGCTGCGCTGCTGGCGCTGCAAGGCCCGAAAGCTGCAGAAGCATTAGCACGGATCGGTGTCGAGCCAGTGCAGGATGGCTGGCCGGTGCCGGGTGACCTTTTTTTCATGGAGGCCGGGCCCTTCCTTTGGAACGGTGTGCCGCTGGGGGTTAGCCGGTCCGGCTATACAGGCGAGGACGGTTTTGAAATCTCGGTTCCGGCTGAGCATGTGAATGCGTTGGCAGACGCGTTGGCCGAGCAGGATGAGGTGAAACCAATTGGCTTGGGCGCGCGCGATTCTTTACGGATGGAGGCCGGTCTTCCGCTCTATGGACATGATCTCGACCCCGGCGTCGATCCGGTAGAGGGCAATGCCAGCTTTGCGATATCGAAGGCACGCCGCGAAGAAGGCGGCTTTCATGGCAGCGAGCGTATTCTGAAAGCACTCGCCGATGGCCCTGCGCGCAAGCTGGTTGGATTCTCGATCGATGGGAAAATGCCCGTGCGAGAGGGCGCACCGATCTATGACAGCGATGATGAGGTCGGCAGGGTTACATCCGGCGGATTTGGTCCAAGCGTCGGTGCACCGATCGCCATGGGTTATGTCGAAAGCAGCCTTACAGGCGAGGGTACCATCCTGGAGGCCGAAGTGCGCGGTCGCCGCGTGCCGATGACCGTTACAAAAATGCCATTCATTCCGCACCGATATCACAGGAGAGGGAAAGCCAAATGAGTCGATATTTTACCGAAGAGCATGAATGGATCGATGTCGACGGCGAAAGTGCGACGGTCGGCATCACGGATTACGCGCAGGAACAGCTGGGCGATATCGTTTTTGCAGAAGTGCCTGCGGCCGGAACAGAGCTTGCCAAAGGCGGCGATGCCGCGGTTGTCGAGAGCGTCAAGGCAGCGTCCGATATTTATGCGCCGGTGAGCGGCACCGTGACTGAGGGCAATGGCGCGCTGGAAGAAGACCCTGCGCTTGTGAACAGTGATCCCGAAGGCGACGGCTGGTTCTTTCGCATAACGCTGTCCGATACGGGCGAATTGGAAGCACTGATGAATGAAAATGCTTACAAGGCCTTTGTGGACGGGCTTTGACATAACTCGTCATGTCAGCGGAGGCTGGCATCTCTGGCATGAGATGAATTTAGCCTGAGACCGCGGCGAAAGCCGGGGTGATGCCAAAGGAAGAAATCTGGATATGCGCTACCTCCCCCTTACCGATACTGATCGTCACGCGATGCTTGGCAAGATCGGGGCGTCCTCGATCGATGATCTCTTTATTGACGTGCCCGAAGAGGCGCGTCTCGACGGGACGATCGAGGGGTTACCGAACCATGCCAGTGAAATGGCAGTCGAGCAGCATTTCTCCAATCTGGCCCGCAAGAATATGGCGGCGTCGCACCACCCCTCCTTCCTTGGCTGCGGAGCTTATAGGCATCATGTGCCGGCGAGCGTCGATCACCTGATCCAGCGCGGCGAGTTTCTGACGGCTTACACGCCCTATCAGCCCGAAATTGCGCAAGGCACGCTGCAGATGCTGTTCGAATTCCAGACGCAGGTCGCGCGCCTCTTTGGCTGCGATGTCGCCAATGCGTCGATGTATGATGGGTCGACCGCCTGCTGGGAAGCAATCAGCATGGCGGGCAGGGTAACCAAACGCAGCAAGGCGGTATTGTCGAGCGGGTTGCACCCGCATTATGTCAGTCTTTGCAAGACGATGGCGCGCTTTACCGGCGACGCGCTTTCGGTCGCGCTCCCGGAATTTGCGGGAAGCGACACAAAGCGGCTACTTGATGAAATCGATGGAGAGACCAGCGCCGTCGTCGTCCAGTATCCCGATATTCTTGGGCGTATCGAAGATATGAGCGCGATTGCCGAAAAGGCTCATGAAAATGGCGCATTGTTGGTTGCCGTCGTGACCGAGCCCGTCGCGCTTGGTGCTATCAAGTCGCCGGGCGAGATGGGTGCGGATATCGTGGTGGGCGAGGGCCAATCGATTGGCGTCGGGCTGCAATTTGGCGGGCCTTATGTCGGCCTGTTTGCCTGCCAGCAGAAATTTGTCCGGCAAATGCCGGGAAGGCTGTGCGGCGAGACGGTTGATGCAGAAGGCAAACGCGGATTTGTGCTGACGCTTTCGACTCGTGAACAGCATATCCGCCGCGAGAAGGCGACCAGCAATATTTGCACGAATTCAGGGCTTTGTGCCCTTGCTTTCAGTATTCATATGAGCCTGCTTGGCGAGCGGGGATTGCGCGAACTGGCGATGCTGAACCATGCAAAAGCGGTGCAGGCTGCCGAAAGGTTGAGCGCGATCGATGGCATCCGCCTGGTCAACGAGAATTTCTTCAATGAATTCACCCTCGAACTTCCTGTCGAGGCGCGCCCGCTGGTGCACCAGCTTGCCGAAAAGCACATTTTGGGCGGGGTGTCGCTCGGGCGGCTCTATCCCGGCGAAGAGGCGCTTTCAAACGGTCTTGTTGTGGCGGTCACGGAGACGGCAAGCGATGAGGATATCGAGGCTCTGGCGTCGGCGCTGGAGGAGCTGCTGTCATGAGCGAGATCAACAAAAGCGGATGGAAGCCCGAAATGTTCGAAGAGCGCCGCCGCGGCGATGAGACCTTCACTGGCAACAAGGCGCTGATGCTCGAAGAAGCGCTGATTTTCGAGATAGGCGATATCCACACGACAGGCGTCGATTTCGCTGATGCACCTCCCGCGGCCAGCCGCTTGGGCGGCCTTGAGCGTGTCCGCAATATCGGATTGCCCGGGCTTTCCGAACCCGAGGCTGTTCGTCACTACACCAGGCTGAGCCGCCAGAATTACGGCATCGATCTGGGTGTTTTTCCTCTCGGTAGCTGCACAATGAAGCACAATCCCCGGCTCAATGAAAAGGTGGCGCGGATGAAGGGTTTTGCAGATGTACATCCGCTGCAACCAGTCGAAACCGTGCAGGGCGCACTTGGCGTGATCAACGAGCTCGCTTTCTGGCTGATCGATCTGACAGGTATGCATGGTGTCGCCATGAGTCCCAAGGCCGGTGCGCATGGCGAACTATGCGGCATTCTCTGCATCAGGGCCGCTTTGGAGGCGCGCGGTGAAGGCCGAAAAGTCATTCTCGTTCCGGAAAGTGCGCATGGCACCAATCCCGCGACGGCTGCTTTCGCTGGCTTCGCGGTGGAAGAGATCCCTGCGAACGAGCGCGGGCGCGTCGATCTGGAAGCGCTGAAGGCGCGGCTTGGCCCTGATATTGCCGGGGTTATGATCACAAATCCCAACACCTGCGGGCTGTTCGAACCGGATATGAAGGCGATCAGCGATGCCGTTCACGAGGCGGGCGGCTATGTTTACTGTGACGGTGCAAATTTCAACGCGATCGTTGGACGGGTGCGGCCCGGCGACCTTGGCATCGATGCCATGCATATCAATCTGCACAAGACATTCTCGACGCCACATGGCGGCGGCGGTCCGGGATCCGGGCCTGTTGTCCTCTCAGAAGCCTTGTCGCCCTATGGCCCGCTGCCTTTTACAGAGCGGCATGCCGATGGATATATTACGCTGGTGGAAGAGGAGACGGCGGGAGACCGGCATCCGGACTCCTTCGGACGGATGACTGCCTTTCATGGCCAGATGGGAATGTTCACGCGCGCGCTTTCCTATATTTTGAGCCATGGCGCAGATGGCCTGAAGCAGGTTGCCGAAGACGCGGTTCTCAACGCGAACTATGTGCTTCGCAACCTCGAGCATGTGCTCGATGCTCCCTTTGCGGGTTCCGGCCCCTGTATGCATGAAGTAATTTTCAGCGACAACGGCATGGCCGACGGCTTCTCGACGCTGGATATTGCCAAAGGGCTGATCGATGAGGGGTTCCATCCCATGACGGTCTATTTCCCGCTGGTGGTGCATGGCGCGATGCTGGTTGAGCCCACAGAAACCGAGAGCAAGGCAGCACTTGACCAGTTTATTGGCGCGCTGCGCAGCGTGGCCGAGCGCGCGAAGGCGGGCGATGAATCGCTCAAGACCGCGCCGAGCTTCGCACCGCGAAGGCGGCTCGATGAAACGCTTGCTGCTCGCAAACCGAAACTGGTCTGGACCGAGCCAGAGCCAGCCGTCGCTGCCGAATGAGCGACAAGTCAGCATTTCCTTTTGGGGTTGCGCCGGGAAAGAAACGCCATGCCCCGGCGACTGACCGAAACCGCGATGCCATAACAGCGCTGCTCAAAGATAATTTGCCGAGGCGCGGGACGATACTCGAAATTGCGAGCGGAACCGGGCAGCATATTTCCCATTTTGCCAGTGTATTTCCTGCGCTCGGCTGGCAGCCCAGCGATGCCGAAGCCGATGCGCTGGAGTCGATATCGACCTGGGCTGCGGAGAGCGGACAGGACAATATCCGAACGCCCCTGCTTCTCGACGTATGCGACCCGGAATGGCCGATTGAGAGCGCAGATGGAATTCTTTGCATCAACATGATCCATATCGCGCCTTGGGCTGCTTGTGAGGGTTTGTTTGCAGGCGCGGCGGGGATATTGCCGAAGGGCGGCCTGCTATATCTTTATGGCCCCTATATCGAGGACGGTGTGTCGACAGCGGAAAGCAATCTTGCCTTCGACGCATCGCTCAAAAGCCGCAATCTGGCCTGGGGTCTTCGAAAAGTGAGCGATGTTGAAGCACTTGCCGGTCAGCATGGTTTTGCACTTACGCAAAAAACCGCCATGCCGGCCAACAATCTGTCGCTTGTTTTTCGCAAACGCTAGCCAATCGGCAGAAGAGCTCACACGCGGCCGACGCTCACATAGTCAAATCCTGCGGCTGCAGCGTCGGCGGAGTCGTAGATATTGCGAAGGTCGATCAGGGCATTGCCCGCCATGACGTCCTTGAGCCGGCCCAGATCGAGCGCGCGAAATGCATCCCATTCGGTAACGATTGCAACGGCATCCGCATTTTTGGCGGCTTCATAGGCATCCGAGACCATTTTGACGTCGGGCATGATTTCTGCTGCCTCTTCCATCCCTTCGGGATCGAAGGCGCTCACGTCCGCACCTGCATCGAGCAAGGTCTGGACAACGGCAATCGAGGGGGAATCGCGCATGTCGTCCGTATTGGGCTTGAATGTGAGGCCCAGTATGCCGACTTTTTTGTTGCGCGCATCATTGCCCAGCGCCTGGACGATCTTGCGTCCCATCGCGCGCTTTCGAAGGTCATTGGCCTGAACGACGGCTTCGATGATGCGCATTGGCGAATCATGGTCCTGCGCGGTTTTTAGAAGCGCCAGCGTATCTTTGGGGAAACAGCTTCCACCATAGCCTGGGCCTGCATGGAGGAATTTCGGGCCGATACGATTGTCGAGTCCTATTCCGCGCGCCACATCCTGCACATTGGCATCGACTTTTTCGCAGAGATCGGCAACTTCGTTGATGAAAGTGATCTTGGTCGCAAGGAAAGCATTGGCGGCATATTTGATGACCTCCGCCGATTTGCGGCTGGTGAATAATATTGGCGATTCGTTGAGGAACAGCGGGCGATAGACCGCGTGCATAACGTCGCGTGCCCAATCGACCTCGGTTCCCACGACAATCCGGTCGGGCCGCTTGAAATCGCCGATTGCCGCGCCTTCACGCAAGAACTCCGGGTTGGAAACAACCGCGAACTCGATGTCTTTTCTCGAAGCCACGATTATTCTCTCTACTTCGTCGCCAGTACCAACGGGAACGGTCGACTTGGTGACAATGACCGTCCGGTCGCCGACGGCCTCGGCAATCTCCTCGGTTGCCGCGTAGACATAGCTTAGATCGGCATGGCCGTCTCCGCGACGGGAGGGCGTTCCAACTGCAATGAAGACAGCGTCGCATCCCTCCACCGAAGCTTTGAGTTCTGTCGAAAAACTGAGCCGGCCAGCTTCGACATTGCTTCGGACCAAGGATTCCAGACCCGGTTCATAAATGGGCATGACATTCTTGTTGAGCTGGTCGATCTTTCGCCCATCCTTGTCCACGCAAACAACGTCATGGCCAAAATCGGCAAAACAGGCACCCGAGACAAGTCCGACATATCCCGACCCGATCATTGCAATTTTCATCGTCGTTTTCCTGCAGGAAGCATCGTGTTTGAGAGGGCATTAGGGCTTCAAAAGATCGGGAGCAAGAATAAGCTGCTGAGCGTGAATTGCTGCAGAAGAGGGCGGCGGCCCAAGCTCAGTCGGCTTCTTGACGGAAATCGCCAGCTGGGCCCTGAACATCGGGTATTTCATGCAGGAACCAGCCATTGCCCAGCATCGGATCAAGGTCAGCAAAATTTGCGGGATCACGAAGGTAGCCGAATAGTTCATCGAAATCGCTGCGTTGGTCGCCGGCAATAGCGATGATGCAATGGCTTTCTGCCGCCGCCGCGCGGCGAAGCTGTTTGCGGTCTTCTTTTCCGCGGTTGAGCGACAGAAAATCGCTGCTTTCAAGAATTCCTGCAGAGCGCAATCGCGATATCAGTTTTCTGGCGTTGCTTTCGGGAAGGTCGGAAATCCAGATAATGGTGATCTTTTCGCTGCGCAGGCTGGTCAGTGCGCTTGAAAGGTCGTCTGAATTGGCTGGCAGCAGCGGTGAAAGGGCAGCTCTGGCTCCCGGCTGCCCAACCGCATTGTCGATATCGATCATAATCGCGGGAGGTAAGCCAAAACAGCTTCGGCGCTCACCGCGCCCGCCGATGTAGCCGGGCTTTAGCAAAGCCGATTCCGCTCGCTGCTCTTTTCGATATTTCGCTACGATATCAGAGGAGTAACGAACTATGCCGTGGTAGGTGTTTTTTGGCGAGCGCCCATCATAACCGGCAATCAGTTCCCGAATTTCTGCATCTGTTTCCAATGCAATTATCTTGGCTTTGTCCTGCCTGAAACCAGTGTTGATATGGCCCTCATTGCCTTCTTTTCCGACCGCCGCCGTTTCCCCGGTAGCGAAACTGCGCTCGTTGGCAATATCACTTTCAAAACTCGTCACCGGCCTGACGGCTTCCTTGTCAAGCACGCTCTTGCCAAGGGCGCCGCCAGCTACGATGGGAAGCAGCGCGGCAACGCAGCCTGACAAAAGCGATGCTGCTGCGGCAAGAAAGCCGACCCGGTATGTGAACTTTGGACAGATCATGTTGGCGGTGTATTCGCGATTTCCAGACTAAAGCTGTGCCTTTTCTCCAGCGGCTTTGCAACGCGGAGCGTTCTTGCCATAGCAGGAACGCTGCTCTAAGGGAACTCGGCTTTGTTTGTGCATGTCTCCTGCGGTCGCGTTAATTCTATTCACGGGAATTGTTTGTTATCAAATGCCTGCTGACCAGGTTTAAGTTTGTTTGACGCGTTTGGGGAAATTTCCAGCAATGTTTGATTCAATCGTCGAAATGATGCGCTGGGCTCTTCGGCTCGACAGGCTGTACAAGCGCTTGCTTGTCATTTCTTTCGATGCGCTGCTTTGCATCGTTGCGGTATGGATCGCCTATTCGCTGCGGCTTGGCGTGTGGATATTGTGGTCCGATGGCGTCGTCTTCTTTACAGTGGCTGCGCTCCTGGTCTGGTTTCCCGTCTTTTATTTCTGCGGCGTCTACAGGGTCATCTTCCGCTTCGCTGGCGCGGGAACCATATACGCAATTGCCAAGGCTGTGGCGGCATTTGCCTTGCCGGTGGTTGTCCTTTTCGGCTTTTACACCATACCGGGCGTCCCCCGAACCATAGCACTGCTGCACCCAATCCTGTTTTTCGGGCTACTGGTAACAAGCCGGATTATCATGCGCTATTTGCTTGTCGATATTTTGAGCTCCCACAATTACAGCGGCGAACAGCGCAATGTGCTGATCTACGGTGCCGGAAGCGCAGGCCAGCAACTGGCCTCTTCGATGCGAACGGAGCCGGCCATGCGGCTTGTTGGCTTTGTCGATGATGACCACAATGTCGTAGGGCAGCGGCTCAATGGCCAGCCCGTGCTGCCAAGTACCGATCTGGAAGACATTATCGCCAGGGAAGCCGTGAATGATGTCTTGCTTGCTTTTCCTAGCGTGAAGCGTTCGGCACAAAAGAAGATCATCGAAAGGCTGAGTAAACTCGAGGTTCAGGTCAAAATCTTGCCGAGCCTCTCTGGAATCATCGACGGAACGGTGACCGTTGACGATCTGCGTGCAATCTCGATCGAAGACCTGCTCGGCCGCGCGGCGGTGGAGCCAGACCGCAATCTTATGGAGCAGGCGGTTTCCGGCAAGACTGTCGTTGTAACGGGCGCTGGCGGATCGATTGGTAGTGAACTCTGCAGGCAAATCGCTGCCTACCAGCCCGAACGGCTTATTTTGGCGGAAGCGTCGGAGATTGCGCTCTATTCGATCGACCAGGCATTGCGCGATCTGCAAGAAGGGCTGGAGCATCCAGAGTTCGAGATAGTTCCCATGCTTGTGAATGTCGTCGAGCGAGAGCAGATATCGCGGCTTTTCAGGAAGTGGAAGCCACAGATCATTTTTCATTCAGCCGCCTACAAGCATGTACCGCTGGTTGAGGCCAATCCGCTTTCTGGGATCAGGAACAACATATTCGGGACGCTGAACACGGCGCTCGAGGCCGAGGCTGCCAATGTCGAGAAATTCATTCTGATCAGCACCGACAAGGCGGTGCGCCCCACCAACGTCATGGGCGCAACAAAACGCGCATGCGAACTGATACTGCAGGGAATCTCCGACCGGGGAAGCAACACACAATTTTCCATGGTCCGATTTGGCAATGTGCTGGGATCGAGCGGATCGGTCGTCCCGCGCTTCATGAAGCAGATAGAAGCAGGGGGGCCGGTCACCCTCACGGATAGGCGGATTACCAGATATTTTATGACAATTCCCGAAGCTGCGCAGTTGGTTATCCAGGCTGCCGGGATGGCAAAAGGCGGAGAGGTGTTCCTGCTCGATATGGGCAAGTCGGTGCGTATTGCCGACCTAGCGGTTTCCATGATCAACCTTTCGGGCCGCTCACAGCGAACCGCAGAACGCCCCGATGGCGATATAGAGATTGTTGAAGTTGGCCTGAGGCCTGGCGAAAAACTCTATGAGGAGCTGCTGATCGGAGACAATGCCGAACCGAGCAGTCACCCGAAAATCATGATGGCATCGGAGAATTTCCTGGGGTGGGACGCGCTCTATGCCCATCTTGCAAATCTCGACGAGATACTCGAGGCCGGACGGTCCGAACCGGCGGTGGTAGAGCTTAGGAAGATCGTCCCCGAGTTTGTTAATCCGGACTACAGCTAGCCTGTGGCAGTAAGGGAATGGGCAAATGGGAGGGTTTTTTGCTTAGATGATGTCGAAACGTCCTTTACAGTTGCAATCCAGCGGCGATTTTCACGGTTTACCCGCCAGAGCACTTCGTCTAGTCGCGTTCGAGAATTTCAAGGTAGCTACTATGAAGAATGGCGCAGTCGTAATTTTCCTGGCTTTCCTTTTGTCTGCATGTGCTGGCAGCTCGATCGTTGGCTCGAGTCCCAATGTCACACTTGTGGAAGCGGACAGCCTGCCTGCACCGGCACGCTCGGATCTTTTGACGGATACGCGGCCCTATCTCATCGGACCTTTTGACAAGCTCAAGATTGATGTTTTCGGTGTCGAGGAGCTGACACGGGAAGTGCAGATCGATGCCAGTGGCCGACTTTCATTTCCGCTCGTAGGTGTCGTCGAGGCGTCGGGCCTCACGCCGGGCGAGCTTGCACAGCAACTGGAGAGCAGGCTGCGCGGGCGCTATGTCCGCAATCCCGATGTGACGGTCAATCTGGAGGAAACCGTGAGCCAGGTTGTCACGGTCGACGGGCAAGTTGAAAAGCCAGGCTCTTACCCGGTCTTTGGACGGATGACATTGATGCGCGCCGTCGCCAACGCTGGCGGCACGGCAGAATTTGCAAAGCTGGACGATGTTGTCATTTTCAGGAAGGTCAATGGCGAACAGCTGGCCGGCTTGTACAATCTGAAGGCCATTCGCCGCGGAAACTATAGCGATCCGGAGGTTTTTGCGAATGACGTCATTATCGTCGGGGACTCGCAGGCCCGCAGGCTTTTCAGGGATCTGATTACCGCTTCACCGCTGATCACAACGCCGCTGATTATCCTGTTCCGTTAAAGCAGGCGGTTTTTCAGCTCGCCAGTTTCAGCTTGGCAGGCGTTTCATCGATTCGCGGTTGGTCGGGCCAGATACCGCGGGTGTCATAGACCAACTTGTTCACGCGCTCCGCGAGCGGAATCGACTTGAAGACGTCGTGGTCGACCAGCGGGATAAATATGTCGCAGTTTTCGATGGCCTCATCGATGTCGATCAGACTGGCCTTGCTGCCTTCGAATTCTTCCGGCAATTCGCTGGCATAGGGCTCGACGATTTGGACGCGCGAACTGTATTTCCGGGCCAGCGCGGCAGCGACCTTTTTGGCCGGGCTTTCCCTGAAATCGTCGATATTCGCCTTGAAGGCCAGCCCCAGGCAGGCAATGCGCGCCGCCGGATATTTGTCGATGAGCTGCTTCGCGCGCTCGATGACGTGGTCGACCTTGCCGTCATTGACGCCGCGTGCGGTGCGGATCAACGGTGTTTGCTCGGGAGCACTGTTCACGATAAACCAGGGATCGACCGCGATGCAGTGTCCGCCGACTCCTGGGCCGGGCTGCAGAATATTTACTCGCGGATGCCGGTTCGCCAGCCTGATAACCTCCCAAACATCCAGATCCATCTTATCGGCCACGATCGATAGTTCATTGGCAAAGGCGATGTTGACGTCGCGATAGGCATTTTCGACGAGCTTTGTCATTTCTGCCGAACGCGCATCGGTTGTAACGCAATCGCCGCGTACAAAATGCTTGTAGAAGGTGAGGGCCTTGCGAGCGCAGCGGGGCGTAATGCCGCCAATCGAGCGGTCATTATTCGTCAGCTCTTCCAATATCCGTCCAGGTAGCACGCGTTCGGGGCAATAGGCGATGGCGATATCGGGAATTTCCTCTGTGAGCCCCGGGATTTTCAGGTCGGGGCGCAGGGATGCAATCAAATTGCGCACCTTTTCCGTCGTCCCGACCGGAGACGTGGATTCTAGCACCACGGTATCGCCGCTTTTCAAGACGGCAGCGATATTGGTTGTGGCTTCGAGAACATAGCTGATGTCGGGTGCCTTGTTGTCTCCGAAAGGCGTGGGAACGGCGATGACGAAGACGTCGGAGGGCTCCATCGTCATCGATGTCCGCAGCGTTCCGCGGGCTACTACGCCCTGCACGAGGCCATCCAGATCGACTTCCTCAATATGAATTTTGCCTTTGGCGATAGTTTTGACGACATGTTCGCTGACATCTACGCCCAGCACCCGGCAACCCGAACGGGCAATGACGGCTGCAGTCGGCAGGCCGATATATCCCAGCCCTACGACGCAAATATCCGGCTTGGCTTCAGAGGGCATAGATCGCAATCCTTGTTTCTCGTCCCGCTACGAAAGCCTCGCTTGCAGGAGGCTTTGACAGAGGCGCATTATCGCCCACAGGCGTAAATATTTCCGTAACAGCGGGAATTTTGGTTAATCCGCAGCAGGCGCAGTTTTGCGTCAGCGAGTGGCCAGTTTTGAGAGCTTGCCCTTGGCGGGCAGCCTTACTATCACTTGCCCTTCAGATCCGGAGGCCATTTGATGAAGTTTCCTTTTATTCTGGCTGCGGCTGCGGTGTTTCTCGCCAATGCTGCATCTGCACAAGATACATCGAATGTTGCTGATACCAATGTGGAGGGTACAAAGGGTATTGGCCCCGGAACGCGGCCAGTGGGTGCCTCCTGGTCTCGTAGCCCTGTGGTGGCGCAAAACGGCATGGCGGCCACTGCTCACCCATTGGCGACGCAGATAGCACTCGATATTCTGAAAGCAGGGGGCAGCGCCGTCGATGCTGCAATTGCCGCCAATGCAGCGCTTGGCTTAATGGAGCCAACCGGAAACGGCATTGGCGGTGACCTCTTTGCAATTGTATACGATCCCAAAACTGACCAGCTTTATGGGATTAACGGGTCGGGCAGGTCGCCTGCTGAACAAACCCTGGCTCAGCTCAAGGAAAAACTAGGGCCTGAAACCACTTCGATACCGCCGGTCGGACCGCTTTCTGTGACTATCCCTGGCACCGTAGATGGCTGGTTTGCGTTGCATGATCGCTTTGGCAAGCTGCCCATGGCGCAAAACCTGAAACCAACCATTCAATATGCCAGGGGAGGGCATCCTATTGCGCCAGTTATAGCGATGTATCTTGCGCGCTCTTTGCGAGCCTACGAGGCAAGGCTTGAGCGGTTCGAGTTTGATTTTTCCAATGCCCGCGCAACCTGGTTTGCCGATGGCGCACCTGCGCCGGGTGCTATCTTCAAGAATCCTGATCTCGCCAATACGCTTGAGCGCATAGCAAAAAACGGTCGCGATGAATTTTACAAGGGCGAGACAGCCAAGATCATGGCGGACTATCTTCAAAGGCAAGGTAGCGCCTTCACTCTTGAGGATTTCTCAAGCCATGAAAGCCAATGGGTGAATGTCTCATGTGTCGCTTACAAGCGAGGCTATGAACTGTGCGAGCTGCCGCCGAATTCTCAGGGATTTGCTGCCTTGCAGATGGTAAATATTCTGAAGAATGTTGACTTGTCGCAGTGGGAACGTGGGAGCCCGGAAGTGATTCACTATATCACCGAGGCAAAAAGACTGGCTTTTGAAGATGTTGCCCGTTTCTACGCTGATCCTTCATTCTCCAAAGCGCCCGCAGGCTTGCTGACCGACGTTTATGGGCGGGTCCGCTTTGCGGAAATTGATCCAAACCGCGCAACCCCGGCTTTCCGTCCAGGCGCGCCTAAAGCACCCAAGCTCGAGGGGCCGGGTGATACTACCTACCTGACTGTCGCTGATAGGGACGGAATGATGGTAAGCTTGATTCAGTCCAATTACAGAGGCATGGGCGGCGGCCTGGTGCCAGATGGCCTGGGTTTTATGCTTCAGGACAGGGGAGAGTTGTTCAGCCTGGATCCTGATCACCCCAATGTCTACGCCCCCCAAAAGCGTCCTTTTCACACGATAATTCCAGCATTTATCAAGAAGGACGGAAAACCGTTCGCAAGTTTTGGTCTTATGGGCGGTGGTATGCAACCCCAAGGCCATGTCCAGATACTGGTCAACTTGGTGGATTACGGCATGAACCTGCAGGAAGCGGGTGATGCCGCGCGGCTTATGCATGATGGCGGCCGCCAACCGACGGATCCCCTGTTTGGCAGTGCGGCAGACAATGGTGATGTCAATAATCTGGGCAGACTGTTGGTCGAACCAGGGGTGTCCATCAAAACGATCGAAAAACTGCGTGCAATGGGACATAATGTCGTGGTTGAAAAAACAGGCGTTCCCTTTGGCGGCTACCAGGCAATCGCGAGAGATCCGAAAACAAAAGCCTATATTGGTGCAACCGAAATGCGCAAGGACGGGCAAGCAAGCGGCTATTGATCAAAAGCTCAGGTAGAAACCGCTGAGCCAATGGCGTGCAATTCTGCAAATCACCCAAAGTTATGGTGAGCCCTGCTGGGGTCGAACCAGCGACCTACTGATTAAAAGTCAGTTGCTCTACCGACTGAGCTAAGGGCCCCAACCAATCGTCTGTGCGGCAGTGTCCCTAGGCAGGCTTTGCGCTCGGGTCAAGCGGCTTTGGACGCAAAAGTTGACGGTAGAGTTGCGCAATCGTCCGACCGGTCAGGGGATCGCGCATTTGCGGCGCAATCTGCGTGGCCGGAGCGAGCACAAATGGCCGATCAGAAAACCGGTCATGCGGTATGGACAGGGCAGGGCGCTCGCTTTTCCACATACCGCCGCTCCACAGGACAATATCGAGATCGAGCTGGCGTTCGCGCCATCGCTGGCCGCGATCCCTTCGTCCAAAATGGTGTTCGACCATCTGCAAGCGATTCAGCAGGGCAGGCGGCAATAATGGGCTGACCAGCAGAGCCGCCGCATTCGCAAACTCGCGGTTGGAGGGGCCAAGGGGCCGATTGCGGTGAATCCGGGATGTAGCAAATATATCCATTTGCTCCATTTCCAGTGCATCGAAAGCGTGGCGAATAATCCGTTCAGGCCGGCCCAACAAATGATGCCGCTTGTTGGATCCCAGCGCGATCAAATAGAGATGGCTTGTCTGTGCCATCGCTGCGCCTTAACGCAATAAGCTCCACATGCAAATTTCTCCTTCCCTCAAGCCAAAGATGCCGCTTGCCGGCAGCGAGCCGCCGCATGATTGTAAGCGCTGTCCAAGGCTGGTGCATCTGCGCGAGGAGCTGAAGGAGGAGTTTCCCGATTGGTGGAACGCTCCGGTTCCTGCCTGGGGCGACCCAAAAGCCTGGCTCGGAATCATCGGGCTAGCGCCCGGAAAGCAGGGCGCAAACCGCACGGGACGGCCCTTTACAGGCGATGCTTCCGGCGACTTGCTCTTTCAAACGCTCTTCAACTGCGGAATGAGCAGCAGCCCGGTTTCGGCCGCTGCCGATGACGGCGTTGAGCTCAACGGGGCAATTATCCTCAACGCGGTCAAATGCTTGCCACCCGGAAACAAGCCCTTGCTGGCGGAGGTCAGTAATTGCCGCAATTTTCTGTCGGCCCAGATAGCGGAATTGACCGCGCTCAGAATAATCGTTGCATTGGGCAAGATTGCGCATGACAGTTTTCTCAGGCACTTGGGCGTCAAGCTGGCGGGCTACAAATTCGGCCATCTGACCGAGCATAAATTGCCCGATGGCCGCACACTCATCGATAGCTACCATTGCAGCCGCTACAACACCCAGACCGGGCGGTTGACGGACGAAATGTTCGAAGCGGTCTTCAGGCGCGCGAGCCAGCTGCGTGATCAGCCGTAGATGTGCGGCATCCAATTGTTGGTGATAAACACAGGATCACCGACCTTGGTGTAGCGGTACAGCGTCTTGATGAATTCCAGCGGTACGCCCACGCAGCCATGCGTCGCATGGATATCATCGACATCGGCCCCGTGAATGGCAACGCCCTTCCAGGTCAGCCGGTGGTTGTAGGGCATTGGCGCATTGTCATATGTGCTCGAATAATGCTCCTTCTTTTTCTCCAATATCTTGAAGGTGCCCGTTGGCGTGGCATGTTTTCCCCATCCGCGCAAAATTTTGGTGCGCGCGATTTCATATCCGCCGCGATAGACATAGAGCTGTTCGGCAGTCAGGTCGACGACCACGCGCACCGCGCCGCGCTGCGGCACGCCGGTCTCGTCCCAGAAATAGTCGCCGAAATCCAGCGGCTCATCTATTTCCACCACGGTGTGAACGCGTGGTTTGGCGGACGCTGCTTGCGGAAAAGCGAAGGCAGCGAAAACAAGCACAATTGCGCCAAGGAGAGAAAGGGCTTTCGATTTTTGCGACATGGTTAAAGACTCGTGCAATAACAATTTTCTAGGTGGTTATCGCATTGTTAACGTCTGAAATCCAGCCGCCTTTGGCCGATTGCCCCGAAGCGGCACAGGGTGTTTGCAAAAATTAAGCGGTTAATGGTCGTCGGTAAGGGAGCGATACAGATCAGGCCTGCGATCGCGAAAGAAGCCCATGCCAGCCCGGAATCTTGCTGCTGCCTCCAGATCGAATGTCGCGGTCAGAATGCCGCTTTCGTTGTCTTCGAGATCGCAGAGGATCTCACCTTGTTCATTCGCGATGAAGCTGGTTCCATAGAAATTCTGTGGCGGGCCGCCATGTTCCATTTCGTTGCCAACGCGATTGGCCGCTATGACAGGGATGGCGTTGCATGCCGCATGGCCCCGCATGGCCCTGCGCCACATATATCTGGTATCGAGCTCGGGCTCTGCCGGTTCGCTGCCGATGGCGGTCGGATAAAGCAGGATTTCCGCACCCATTAGCGCCATCGCGCGGGCGCATTCCGGATACCACTGATCCCAGCAGATACCGACTCCGATCCGGGCACCAAACAGATCCCACACTTTGAAGCCTGAATTTCCCGGCCGGAAATAGAATTTCTCCTGATAACCAGGACCATCGGGAATATGGCTTTTTCGGTAGACGCCCATGATGTCGCCGTTCGGACCGATCATCGCAAGACTGTTGTAATAATGCTGACCATCTCTTTCAAAGAAGCTGGTTGGTATGGCCACGCCCAGCTCCTTCGACAGCTTCATCATTGCCAGAACCGATGGGTGTTCATCGGCCGGGCGCGCAAGAGCAAAATGCGCATCATTTTCCAGCTTGCAAAAATAGGGTGAGGAAAAGAGCTCGGGCGGCAGTATAATTTGCGCGCTCTTGGCCGCAGCCTGAGCAACCATATCGCCCACGGCATCGATATTTTCCTCTTCACCGCCGCCCAGCGCCAGTTGCAGCGCAGCGACGGTGATCTGCCTTGCCATCTTGCCGGGCTGACGTGCGTTATGGACGCTTCTTGAAGAGCAATGTCATCCGGTCGGATTCGCCGATGGCGAGATATTCCGAGCGCTTGGGATCATCAGCGCCGGTTCCCAGCACAGGCGGCAATGTCCAAACGCCGCGTTCCCAATTGGCGGGGTCCTTTGGATTGGCATTTAACTCGCTGGAGCCCGCGAGTTCAAAACCATTCGCCTCGAAAATGGCAACCACGTCGGAGGTGCGCATATAGCCCCGCTGGCGAGCGCCGTAGTCATTGTAGCTTGCGCCTTTTGGTGCGCGATGCTGCACCACACCAACCATGCCATCATCCTTGAGCAATTTTCGCGCTGCTTTGAGTACACTGTCAGCGGAATTGCCGATATTAAGGCCGTGCATCGAGCGGAAGATCAGCACCCGGTCGGCGGTTCCCATCATCTCTTCAGGCAATTCGTCAATCTCAAACGCGTTCACATCGTCCGGTTTGACATCCATCATCTTGGCGACGCCGTTTTTGAACCGCTCGGTCCAACCCTTTGCGCGTGCTTCCTGGGCGCGGTTGTTATAGCTGCGTGCATCGCTGTCGCCATTTATCGCGATATAGGTGCCGTTCGGCATTATGTAGGGCGCAAGGACGCGGGTGTACCAGCCGCCGCCCGGGCCATATTCGACTAAAGTCATTGTTGGTTTAACACCGAAAAAGGCAAGCGTTTCAGCGGGTCGGCGGTATTTGTCGCGTGCTGCGTCTTTTTTGCGGGCATCAGATTTCAGGACGGAGGCCAATGCCGGATCGGCATTCGCACTATTGCCGCCATGATTTTGCGCATGGGCCGCAATCGGCGTCATCGCTGCCATTGTAGAGGCGATCAGGGCAATTTTCAGACTCTTCTTCATGGGGGAATGCTCCTCTCTTTCTGGGTTGATCGCTATATGGGGCGTCGCGGCCATTTTGCCAAGCGCGATCGGGGATGTCAGACAGGCACTTGTTGGCTGCAGCAATGAAAACTGCCGCCGCCCGCCAAAATTGCGTCAGACGTTAGCCCAACGACCGTCCGGTCCGGGAACAGTGGCTCGAGTGTGGCAATTGCCTCCCGGTCGGCGGCGACACCAAATTTCGGTACGGCCACCACATTGTTTCCAATCAAGAAATTCAAATAACTGGCCGGCTGTATGCTGGCACCAGACCCAACTCGGCCAGGGGAGGGCACATCGATTACCTCCAGCCCGAAGGCAATCGCCCGCCCGCGCGCATCGGCGTAAATCGCGGCATTCGGGTCGTCTTCTGCCGATGCCCTGGGCAGAGCCACTTTCCCCGGCGCGACAAAGCGGGCAAGATTGTCGACATGGCCATCGGTATGATCGCCGGTCAAACCCTTGCCCAGCCACAACAGCTTTTCGATACCAAGATCGCGCAAGAGGAAATTCTCTATGTCTGCCTTCGCAAGTCCAGGATTCCGGTTTGGGTTGAGCAGGCATTGCTCGGTCGTGATGCCAAGCCCGTGGCCATCGACCTCAATAGCCCCGCCCTCCAATATCCAGTCGCAATCTACCACTTCCAGGGCAGCGTCTTCGGCCAGCTTACGGCCGATGCCGTTGTCACCCGTCATCAGAAATTTGCCGCCCCAGCCATTGAAGCGGAAATTCCGGGCGATGCGTTTTTCATCCGCATGGACGATGATGCACCCTGTGTCGCGCAGCCAGCAATCGCCGATCCGGCGATTCTGCACATGCACCCCCTTGTCGACTAGCGATCTGGCGCGCTTGGCCGCATTCTCGCTACCCGTGATCAGGTAAACATCTTCCCCGCCGCCGCCATCAAATACTGCGTTTGCAAAGGCAGCGACTTGGTCCTGCGCCCGTTCCAGACTACCTGGCCATTCGCGATCATCCCACGGGAAACCGACCCACACGCGCTCATGCTCTGCCCATTCGGCCGGCATCCTGTATTTCATGATGTCCAGCCTCCTTCAATCGGACTTGTTTTTATGGCCTCTGCGAATTTAACCTAGTCCAGCCAAGAAAAAAGGCGACCACTTGGGCCGCCTGTGATTTTCAGTTGTTGCCAAAACTAGCGTGAATAAAATTCAACGACCAGATTGGGTTCCATTTTCACGGGATAGGGGACTTCATCCAAGGTCGGAATGCGGGTGAAGGTCACCTTATCGTTGCCATCCGGCGTAACATATTCAGGAATTTCGCGCTCTGGAAGGCTCTGGGCCTCGATGACCAGCGCCATTTCCTTTGCCTTGTCGCCCAAGCTGATAACATCGCCCACCGCAATCTGGCGGCTTGCAATGTTGCACTTCACGCCGTTGACGCGAATATGACCATGGCTGACGAGCTGACGAGCCGCAAAAATCGTCGGCGCGAATTTCGCGCGATAAACGACCATATCGAGCCTGCGCTCGAGCAGCCCGATGAGATGCTGGCTGGTATCGCCTTTCATTTTCGATGCTTCGAGGTATGCGCGCTTGAACTGTTTCTCGGTCACGTCGCCATAATAGCCTTTCAGCTTCTGTTTGGCGCGCAGCTGGATGCCGTAATCGGACAGTTTGCCCTTGCGGCGCTGGCCATGCTGGCCGGGGCCATATTCGCGGCGATTGACCGGAGATTTTGGACGCCCCCAGATATTCTCGCCCATCCGGCGGTCAAGCTTGTATTTTGATGATGTACGCTTCGTCATGCGCAGTCTCCAATTTGCGTTTTTCTCAATGTCCCGGATCTGCACCGCCAGCGATTCCACTGACGCGGCCACCGCTTCACCGGGGTGCGAGGCCAATTGCGAAGGCGCGCGTATGCAGCGATGATGTACGAAAGTCAACATCAATAGGCCATTCTTGGCTCGACAGCATGCGGGTCAACCCATAAAGGGCTTGCTCATGAAGATGAATTCTCCGAAACTTCCCGAACTATGCGAAGATATGGCCGATGTCCGCGAAGGCGTAGACGATGTTGACCGGCAGATTGTTTCGCTCCTCGTAAGGCGGTTTGGCTACATGGATGCAGCTGCCCGGATCAAGCAAGAGCGGGAAACCGTCAGGGACGAAAAACGCAAGGCGCAAGTGCTCGACAATGTGCGCCAGCTAGGCAAAGATACAGGGCTTCCCGATGGCCTGACCGACGAGTTGTGGGAAAATCTGATCGAAAGGTCTATCGCTTACGAATTTGTCGAATGGGACAGGCAGCGCGCCTGACCCGAGTACCAATTCAAGTCAGCATAGGCTGCAGCCCGGCCTAGCCGAGCTTTCCCAGTGCGCTCCAAACACCGCGAAGCGTTTTGATTTCGTGCCGGTTCCATCCCGGTTTCGTAAGCAGATTACGTAGAGTCCGACGGGTAGAGGTTTCCCGCTCGGGTGGAAAAAAATACCCTGTAGAGGCGAGCAGCTCATTGAGCTGCGCAATCATCCCATCCAACTCGGCTTGCTCGGCAGGCGGTTCGATTTCGACAGAGGTTGGGCTTTCAAGTACTTGTAATTTTGACCATTCATATGTGCATATGATGACGGCCTGAGCCAGATTGAGTGATCCAAAAGCCGGATTGATAGGAACGGTGATAATCTTCCGCGCGAGATCGACTTCGCTGCTTTCAAGCCCCGATCGTTCGGCACCGAACAATATAGCACTCTTTCCTCTGGTCTTTGAGATTTCGGCGGCAGCAGTTTCCGGCGTCACGACGTCTTTTGTAACGCCGCGCTTTCGTACTGTCGTCGCATAAATGTGATGAATATCTGCAACCGCCTCCTCCAGCCGGTCAAAAACTCGCGCTTGTTTGAGGACGATGTCGGCACCAGCGGCCGATGGTCCCGCATCCGGGTTGGGCCAGCCGTCACGCGGGTTGACGATACGCATATCGGCAAGGCCGAAATTGAGCATGGCCCTCGCGCATTTTCCGATATTCTCGCCAAGCTGCGGCCTTACCAGAATAATGATGGGTGATTGTTTCAACTGTCAGCCAGATTTTGGCTGCCAACATCCTTCACATTGCTGGCAAAATCCTCGAAATCCTTGGCCTCGCGGAAATCCTTGTAGACCGACGCGAAGCGAATATAGGCAACACTGTCGATTTGCTTCAGTCCCTCCATCGCCATTTCGCCTAGCCTCCCGGCCTTGATTTCGCTTTCGCCGGAGGTTTCGATCTGCCGCTGGATCGACGACGCAAGTTTCTCGATACGTTCGCTTTGCACGCCGCGTTTCCGGCAAGCCAGCGCAATTGATCGCTCCAGCTTACTGCGATCGAATGTCTCGCGCTTGTCTTCGCTTTTCAGAACGACGATGTCGCGCAGTTGAACGCGTTCAAAGGTTGTGAAGCGCGCGCCGCAGTTCTCGCATTGCCGGCGGCGGCGGATGGCGGCACCATCTTCTGTAGGCCTGCTGTCCTTGACCTGGCTGTGTTCATGCGCGCAAAAGGGACATCGCATAAGCGGTTATTTTTCGCCTTCTTCTTCCTGCTTCTTCTTCTTGTTGAGATGCCGGTATGCAACGATTCCGGCACCAATAGCTGCCCCCGCCGCAACACCTATCGGCGCGATAATCCCGGCAGCGGCACCAAGCGCCGCGCCGCCTGCAACCTTTTTCGCTGAGTCCTGATCAGCCAGGTGTTTACCGCTGTGATAGGCGTCCTTGGTGGCGCCCCACAATTCCTCGGCGGCTTCACCGACATAGTGTTTGGTTTGCTCGGGAAAGCTCTCCCGCTTCAATTGTTCGGGTGTCTTTGCTCCACATTCGGGGCAAAATTTTACACCCGGCTCGATCTGTGCGCCACATTCATTGCAGTAGTCTGTCATGTCCCTTGACTCCTTTACTGTGTTATATGCGTAGCACGGCGGGCGCTTTCAAGTCCGAAATCAATCCCGATAGATCGGGAAGCGATCACAAAGCGTTTCCACCCTCAGCCGAACTTCGGCTTCGATTGCCGGGTCTCCATTCTCACCATTCTTTCTGAGCGCATCAAGGATATCCGCGATCATATGCCCGATTTCGCGAAACTCTGCGGGTCCAAACCCCCTCGTTGTGCCTGCCGGAGAGCCGACACGGATGCCGCTGGTTTTGGTTGGCGGCAATGGATCATTGGGAATCCCGTTTTTGTTGCAGGTGATGCCGGCCCGTTCCAGGGCTTCGTCGGCATCTTTTCCGGTTACACCCAGCGGTGACAGGTCGATCAATGCCAGATGCGTGTCGGTTCCTCCCGAAACCAGATTGGACCCGCGTTCGTTGAGCGTCGCGGCAAGCATTTTTGCGTTCTCTATAACTGCGGCAGAATAGCTTTTGAATTCCGGGCGCAATGCTTCACCAAATGCAACCGCTTTTGCAGCTATAACATGCATCAGCGGGCCGCCTTGCAGACCTGGGAAGACCGCGCTGTTGAGTTTCTTGCCAAGGGCTTCGTCGTTGCAGAGGATCATGCCGCCACGGGGCCCGCGCAAAGTCTTGTGCGTGGTTGTTGTCACAACATGCGCATGGGGTAGCGGCGATGGATGCAGGCCTGCCGCCACCAAGCCAGCAAAATGCGCCATATCGACGTGAAGATAGGCATCGACTCTGTCCGCAATTTCCCGAAAGCGGACGAAATCTATTTCTCTTGGATAGGCTGATCCCCCTGCAATGATGATGCGCGGCCGGTGCTCCATCGCCAGCCGCTCTACTTCGTCATAGTCGATTCTATGGTCATCCTCGCGCACGCCATATTGGACGGCATTGAACCATTTTCCCGACATGGCCGGTCTCGCGCCGTGGGTAAGGTGTCCGCCAGCATCCAGGCTCATCCCCAGCAGCGTTTCACCGGGCTTCGCAAGCGCCAGCATCACAGCACCATTCGCTTGTGCGCCCGAATGGGGCTGCACATTGGCGTAGCTGCAATCGAACAGCTCTTTGGCGCGGTCTATCGCCAGCTGCTCGACATCATCCGATGGTGCGCAGCCCTGATAATAGCGCTTGCCAGGATAGCCTTCGGCATATTTGTTGGTGAAGACGGAACCCTGCGCCTGCAGAACCGCTTTGGACACGATATTTTCCGAAGCAATCAGCTCGATCTGTTTTTGCTCGCGCTGCAACTCGGCTTTGACAGCAGCACTGACTGTGGGGTCTGTGGTTTCGAGGGTATCGCTAAAAAAACCGTTCATTTGTGTGCTTTCGATCAGTTCGGCTTCGGACACTGGCTGTTCCCTTAAATATCGGGGTTGGAGAGTTTGTCGACGCGCGGGGCATGGCGGTCGCCGCCAAATTCGGTGCCAAGGAAAGCATCGAGGCAGGCCTTTGCCATTTCAATTCCAATGAGCCGGGCACCCATGGCAATGACATTTGCGTTATTGTGCTCGCGGGACAGCGCTGCGGATAGCGGCTCGCTCACCAATGCCGCGCGGCTTTTGGGGTTGCGGTTTACCGCCATGGAAATGCCGATGCCTGAACCGCACAGTGCCACGCCGCGCTCTGCATCCCCTCTGGCGATGGCTTGGCCCAGCCTGTAACCAAAATCGGGATAGTCTACGCTTTCTGCCGTTTCCGGGCCTAAATCGTCGACGTCATGGCCCAATTCGCGCAGATAATCGATCAAGGCTGCTTTCAATTCGATGGCAGCGTGATCGGAAGCTATCGCTATGCGCATGGCTCGCCCTTTTTTTGCATTAGAATCGCGTTGCGCTTCCTCTAGGCGCAGTGAAGCGCAATTGCCACCCGCGATCCGGCAACTTGCACCATGTTTCCACAGCGATTATTCCAGCCGGATGGTGAATGTCCTTCTTTCAGCCGCGATGGTTGCAGTTTTTGCTCTGGTCTACGCGGCAATCCGCATTTGGCTGCGCGAAGGCTTCAGCAAAAAGCCGCTGTTGATGATTATCGCCGCGACGGTCATTTTTGCCAATATCGTGATTTGGGCTGTACCTGATGAACGGGGCAACAGCCTGCTCAACGAAGCCCAAAAGGCCAGCGGCCGCTAAAGCCGCTACAACCACCTTATTTGATCGGGCATTCGGGATCGAGCCGCATATCGAGGTAAGTATCGACCGAAGCCATCAGCAAATCCATTTCATTTTCAAAAAAATGATTGGCGCGCGGAATCTCGTCATGATGAATGGTGATGTGCTTTTGCGTGCGCAGCTTGTCGACTAGCTTTTGCGAACCCGAGGGCGTCGCGACCTCGTCATTCACACCCTGGATGATGATACCGGATGAAGGGCAGGGGGCGAGGAAGCTGAAATCATACATATTGGCGGGCGGTGCGATCGAAATGAAGCCGCGAATCTCCGGTCGGCGCATCAAAAGCTGCATGCCGATCCATGCGCCAAAGCTGTATCCGGCGATCCAGGTTGTCGTGGCCTCGGGATGGAAGCTCTGCACCCAATCAAGCGCTGAGGCCGCGTCGGAAAGCTCGCCGACGCCATTGTCAAACTCGCCCTCGCTGCGGCCAACGCCGCGAAAATTGAAACGCAGCGTCGCAAAGCCGCGCGCGACAAAGGTCTTGTAGAGCGCCTGCGTAATCCTGTCATTCATCGTTCCGCCCGCCTGGGGGTGGGGATGCAGGATCATCGCAACGGGTGCACGGGGTTTGGGCGGCGGCGAAAAACGGGCTTCTAGGCGGCCTTCGGGGCCGGGAATGGCAATGGCGGGCATGTCTGACTTTTCTGAATGAACGAACTTAAGTGATGCTTTTGGCTTTGCAGCTGAATGCGAGCCTATATAGGGAGAAGCCGGTTTTTCGCAACTATCATGGAAAGCAAATTTGAACCCGCAGCCCCGTATCTATCTGGACCATGCCGCGACCACGCCGATTTTGCGCTCCGCGCGTGAAGCCATGTTGGCGGCTGTCGAGCGTTGGGCCAATCCCTCTTCGGCGCATAGCGATGGCCGGGCGGCCAAGGCAGCGCTCGAGGATGCCAGAAAGCGAGTCGCAGCATCGCTCGATTGGGATGGAGAGGTGATTTTCACCTCAGGTGCTAGCGAATCGATCCGGCTGGCTATGGACTGCGATACGCCGCTCTATGCCAGCGCGGTGGAGCATGATGCGGTTTTCGCCAATCTCGGAGGCGGAGAGATACTGCCGGTTTCTAGCGATGGAATTGTGGATCTGTCCCAAATCGAACAAGCAGGACGCTATGTGATCCAGCCAGTGAACAGTGAAACTGGCGTGATCCAGCCGCTGGAGCAGATCGGCGCGGCTATCCGCAACGCGGGCGGCATTTGGGTCGCCGATTGTTCGCAGAGCGCTGGAAAACTGCCGCTGCCTGAGGCTGACCTTATCATTGTTGCCGGCCACAAACTGGGCGCACCGCCGGGTGTTGGGTTGCTGCTGACCAAGGAGCTTAGCCATCTGCGGCCCTCGGGTGGGCATGAGCAAGGCTATCGCAGGGGCACAGAAAATCTTCCATCTATCATGGGGTTGAGCGCGGCTCTTGAAGATCAGACTAACTGGCTGGCAGAAGCGCGGCAGCTGCGTGATTGGCTAGACGATGCCATTGAAGATGCCGGCGGCGAAGTTGTTGCAGCTAAGAGTCACCGAATTGCCAGCATCGCCAGCTACCGCATGCCGGACGTGAGCGCCAACAGCCAGCTTATCTCATTCGATATGGCGGGAATCAGCATTTCGGCGGGCAGTGCCTGTTCCTCCGGGACGCTGAGGGCAAGCGGCGTGTTGATGGCCATGGGATGGGAAGAGAAGGCGGCGAGCGAGGTGATCCGCGTGAGTTTCGGGCCGCAAACGCGGCGAAGCCAGGTCGAGCGCTTCCTCCAGGTTTGGCAGGAAATCAAGGGGCGGGCGAAGGCAGCATGATTTATCTCGACTATCAGGCGACCACCCCGCTTGCGCCAGAGGCCTTCGCCGCCATGCGGCCTTTGCTGGAAAGCGAATTCGCTAATCCGCACAGCGCGCACAAGGCAGGACGGGTGGCGGCCGCGGCAATCGAGGCTGCGCGTTCGCAGGTGGCAGCGTTGCTTCCGCCCGGTGGCAAAGTGATATTCACCAGCGGAGCGACCGAAGCGCTCAACCTCGCCATCAAGGGCAGCGGCGCGGCAACCATCGCTTACTCCGCTATCGAGCATGCCGCTGTTATCGACACCGCAAAGGCCGCCGAGAATGGTGCGTCAGTCCGAGAGCTCAACGTGAGTCCCGACGGAACTGTCGATGCAGAGAATATCGCGCCTGCTGCGCGCCTCACGGCTGTGATGATGGTCAATAACGAGATTGGCGCTATCCAGGACGTTGCTTCCTTCGCAGCTACTGTCCAAAGCGAGGGCGGCCTGCTGCTATGCGATGCCGTGCAGGGTTTCGGACGGATCACCATACCCGAAGGTGCGGACATGATCGCGGTGAGCGCGCATAAAATCCACGGCCCAAAAGGCATCGGCGTTTTGTGGGTGAGAGAAGGTATCGAACTCGATGCGGTTCAGCATGGCGGCGGACAGGAGCAGGGACTTCGTTCCGGGACGCTTTCTCCCGCCCTCTGTGCCGGTTTCGGGACCGCCGCCAAGCTGGCGAAAGAGCGTATGGACCAGGATAGCGCGCATGTTGCGGGATTGTGGGACCGCGCGATGAACCTCTTCGAAGGCTGGACCGTCAATGGTAGCCTGAAGCATCGCTACAAGGGCAATCTGAATATCCGCCGCGACGGGCTGGATGTGGGGCGCCTGATGAGCGAATGCCGGGATGTCATGTTCAGCGCTGGAAGCGCCTGTGCCAGCGGCTCTGGGCGTCCCAGCCATGTGTTGCGAGCTATCGGCCTGAGCGACGCGCAGGCAAAAAACTCTGTCCGCCTTGGCTGGGGCCGCTATACGACCGCGGCGGAGCTTGAAGAAGCCGCCAGACAGATCAACGACGCAGCGGAAAGACAGTTGAATTGACCATCAAAGTCCATTTTATCAGCCCTGACGGCGAAACTACGCAGACGGTTGAGGCCGGAGCTGGGGACTGTTTGCTGGATGTGGCGCAGGCTGCCGGTCAGCCGCTTGAAGGCACCTGCGAGGGGCAGATGGCCTGTTCGACATGTCATGTGATTGTCGAGAAGGACTGGTTCGAAAAGCTGAAAAAAGCCAGCGAGGATGAAGAGGACATGCTCGATCTCGCCAGCGGGGCCCGGCGCACAAGCCGCCTGGCCTGCCAGATCGATCTCACCGAAAAGCTCGACGGCCTGACTGTGCATATCCCTGCGGAAAGCCGCAATATGCAGGGGATTTAGACCTCTTCACTTCCCATTCACGCTCAATCGCCTATATAGGGCATGTCCGTTTCGGCGGACTATGAGGATAAATTGCACTGTGCAATAGGCGCAGCGGACCCGGGGGCAGTACCCGGCGGCTCCACCACCCTCCCTTGCCATAGCATTGGCGAGCGAGAATGACGGGGCCGAACCAGGATCGACGTGTGCTCAAAAGCAGTGTTTTCTTCCGGCCTGAATGCGCCGTTAAACCGTTCAAACTTTATAAGTGCAAACGATAACGAAGCACTTGCTCTTGCAGCATAACTGAAGGCCTAACGGCCCTAGGTTTTACTAATAGAACGGGGTTCTGAGCCGAACCTGGCAACAGAATCGGAAACCGGCGGTCCGGAGTGCACCGAGCAACAGAAGCACTCCATTTCACTTTTCAAGGTTCAATCGCCACCGAATTGCTGATGCAGCTCAACGGCCTGCAGCATCTTGGCGGCTGCGAGGAATACCGCTCCGCAGGTGAGCGCAAAGAAGACCCAGCCCAGCTTTCCGGGATATTGCAGCAGATAATCCTGCCCGCGTTTTGTCGACCCCAGCGCCAGCGCATAAGTGATCAGATAGACCTCGACCTTGGTCTTTATCTGGAACAGGCGCTTGAGTTTTTTGAGCCGACTCATGTTAACGATTGTTTAGGCAAAAGCCGTGCCAGTCCAGCTTCTTTACCATTTTTGATGGTTAACGCGGGTGCCGCTTGTAAAGGATATCGACAGTCGCCGATTGGTAATCGTATCAATTTTGGTGCTTTCCAGCGAAAGCTGGAATCCAATAGGGGCACCAAATTTCTGGACCCCAGCTTTCGCTGGGGATCACGAGAGTTGGCTAAGGCCGCATGTGTCCAGCAACGCGCCGCGCGCCGCTTTCACCTGCGCAATCAGGTCTGGATCGCCGATCCGATCCGGCGCTATCCTTTCGGGCCAATGCACTGTGACCACATCAGCAATAGCGTCGAGCTTCTCTTCATCGGCCACAAAGCGTGGATCGACTGCCGCTGGCTCGCAGGCCACGCGCAAGCGCAAGCAGGCGGGGCCGCCTCCATTTGCCATGCTCTGCCGCACATCGACGGGTATTAGCTTGCGGATTGGGCCATTGCCAGCGACCATTTCCTGCAGCCAGCCCCATACACGGGCGTTGTCATGTGCTTCGGTCGGCAGGATCAGGGCCATGCCGCCGCCATCCGGTAAAGTCACGAGTTGCGCGTTGAACAGGTAACTCTGGATGGCGTCGGCTAACGACACCCGATCGGCTGGCACGACAAGAATCTCCGCCTCCGGCATCTTCTCGCGGATGGCCGAATAGGTCGTCTCCGGCTCTTCGAAGGCTTGTTCATGGGTGAAAAGCACGCGCTCATTGGCGACCGCGACCACGTCATTGTGGAAAGCACCTGCGGCAATCGCTGCTTCCGCCTGCTGAACGAACAACACGCGGTTCGGATCGAGCCGATGGGCGCGGGCCACCGCTTTCGATGCTTCTATATGCTGACGGGCAGGGAAGGGGCCGCCAGATTTTCCATAGACAAAAATCTCCAGCCCGGGCGCGCCGTGTTCAGTGCACAGCCGCATATGGTTGGCAGCGCCTTCGTCGCCAAAGGGCTGGGGAACCGGCGAATGCACGGCGAAATGCGCCTCATCGGCGAATGCCAGCTTGAGCTGGGCCAACGTGCCGGTCCACTCATGGCTGCGATGCGGCATTGTGAGCAGATTGGAGGCGGAAAGGTGGCATCGCCCGTCGGCAGTATCGGGAGCAGGGGAAACGGTCGCCGCATTCGCCGCCCACATGGCGCTCGCGGAAAAAGCCGCGGCTTGAATATGTGGCTCTGCGTCAGTCATGCCGGTAGCGAGGCCCGCCAGCCAGCTTTCGTTCGGGCGCGCGAGCGGCATGAAAAAGCCCTGTGTTAGGCCAAGCCTCAGATTGGCGCTCATTTTCTCGATACCCTGCAGGGCGGCGGCGCGAGGCTGCGAGACTTTCCCGGCATTGCTGGTGGAGGCGATATTGCCGGGCGACATTCCCGCATAATTGTGGCTGGGGCCGATAATGCCGTCAAAATTGATTTCGGTTATCATTATCGGCTAGTTCCTCGGTACATAGCTGACCGGATCACCTTGCTGCAGCGCCAGTGCAGAGGCAGATATTGCATCCAGCACAATTCCGCTGCCCTTTTCTTCGATCCAGCCATAGCCTGCGCGCCAGTCGGCAAGTTTTCCGCTGCACAGCAGGACTTTCTCGCCGCCGGCATTCTCGCCAAGGCTTTCATCGATCCCGGCGATTTTCGAATCCCGGGCATTCTTGATGGTTGCGATATTGTCGGTCTTCACTGTCATTGTCGGGCCGCCGTCGAATATGTCGATATATTTTTCCCAGGCAAATCCCTCATTCTCCAGCATGCGCATGGCCGCGCGGCCCGAGGGATGCGGAATACCGATTACCGCTTTCGCCGCTTCGGGGAGCATTGCGATATAAACCGGATGGCTGGGCATCAGGTCGGCGATGAACTGATTGCCATGCTTGGCGTTGAACTCGTCCGCATCCTGGAAATTCATGCCGAAAAACTTGTTGGCCACGCCGTCCCAAAAGGGCGAAGAGCCAGCTTCGTCGATCACGCCGCGCAATTCGGCCAGAGTGGTGTCTGTAAACCTGTTGCGGTGGTTTCGTATGAAGAGATAGCGGCTGCGCGCGATCAGCATGCCGAGCCCGCCCGAGCGGGCACTGGGATGCAGGTAAAGCCCGCCAACTTCGGTGGCACCCTCTAGATCGGTCGAAAGGTTGAGGATATCGGCGCGGAAAGTCCGGTCCAGTTCCTTGCTATGCTGCGTCAGCGAACCGATCCGGTAGCTGTAAAAAGGCCACTTCTGCCCGACCATGGCAAAAATCTGGCAGGTTCCGCTGACCTGACCGGTTTTGACATTCTCCAGAGCGAACATGAAAAGATCGACGCCGGGCGCGTCCGCCTTGCGCGCAAAGCCTTTCGCGGCAAGTTCCAGCTTTGCCGCAAGCGAACGCTTGTCGGGCGGCAGATTGGTAAAGCCCCCGCCAGTGCTTTTCGCCATCTCGTATATCGGTTGTACATCGCCTGGCCGCACGGGCCGGATGACATAGCTCATACTTCCCCCTTTTGAGCTATCCGCAGGATTGTGAGCGCCGATAGCTGCGCGCGTTCCGCGAGGCTGTCGACGATCATGAATTCATCGCTCGAATGGATACTGCCACCGCGCACGCCCATCGTGTCGACCACCGGGATGCCGCAGGCAGCAATATTGTTGCCGTCGCAGACACCGCCCGTGGATTTCCATTTGATATCAATGCCCAAAGCCTCGCCGCAATCGCGCACCAGATGAAAGAGCTTTTCAGCCTGAGGAGTGAGCGGTTTGGGTGGGCGCCCAAAGCCGCCATGAATATGCGCCGACAGGTCATGCTCGGCTTCAATCGCAGCAACATTCTGCTTCAGTTCAGCCTCAAATAGGTTCTGCATTTCAGTATTTTCAGGGCGGCAATTCACACGCAATATCGCTTTGTCGGGCACCACATTGTTGGGTCCGCCGCCGTCTATCTTGGCTGGATTGACTGATAGCCCGGCTCGGTGAATGGCTTTTAGCCTAAGCGCGAGGTCCGCCGCAGCAACCAGCGCATTGCGCCCGTCATCGGGATTGCGCCCGGCATGCGCGCTTTTGCCGGAAATAATGATCGAAAAATTGCCGCTGCCCGCGCGTGCGCCGGCAAGCGTGCCGTCGGGAAGCGCGGCCGGCTCATAGGTCAGCGCGGCTGTTTTGCCTTTGGCCAGCTTGGCGATCAGGGCAGCCGAAGAGGCCGATCCCACCTCTTCGTCGCTGTTGATCAGAACCTGATAACCGACCGGATCGTTGCTGCGCGCTTCCTCATAGGCGCTGAGTGCTGCAAGCATGACCGCTATCCCGCCTTTCATATCGGCCACGCCGGGGCCGTTGAGCACGCCATCTTCCAGCCATTTCTGATCCTGAAAGGGATGATCGGCGGCAAAAACCGTGTCCATGTGACCGGTGAAAAGCAGCTGCACCGGCGCTTCGGGGCGAACGGTGAGCACCAGGTGCTGGCCATGCTGAACCGTCATCTTGGCACCATCGGCCCGCACGCGCTCGACGGGGGAAGGTTCGACGAGTTCTACCTCGCCGGGCAGCAGCGCAAATGCATCGCGCAAAAGCTCAGCCATCTTTGCTAGCCCATCGAGGTTGGAGCTACCGCTATTGACGGCGCTCCATGCCTGCACCTCGGCGAGCATCGCGGGCTGCGAAATGCGTTCCAGCGCCGCTTCTTCATGGGGAGCGAGTGATTGCATTTGAGACCATTAGCTTTGGTTCGGAGCTAAGGCCACCCCTCCATTTTGTCGAAAATCACGACCGCAGCGCGCGCGCCAGATTAACCCATTCGTCGATGGTCACCGTCTCGGCGCGGCGCTGGGGATCGATACCAGCTTTGGTAAGTGCCTCGACCGCCCCGGAAGTGCCTTTCAGGCTTTGCCGCAGCATCTTCCTGCGCTTGCCAAAGGCTGCGGCTGTCAGCTGTTCGATCATGCCGACTTCGACGCCTCCTGGCTGTTCTTCGGGGCGGATATGGACGATCGCCGACATAACCTTGGGCGGCGGCGTAAAGGCGCTGCGGTGGACCTTCATCGCCAGCACGGCAGAGCTTCTCCATTGTGACAGAACCGACAGCCGCCCATAAGCTGCGCTTCCCGGCTTTGCGACAATCCGCTCGGCCACTTCCTTCTGGAACATCAAGGTCAGCGACAACCAATCTGGCGGCCAGTCAGTAGCGGAAAGCCAGCGGGTAAAGAGCGTCGTTCCAACATTGTAGGGCAGGTTCGCAACGATGTGAAAAGAGCGGCCAATTTCCCCTCCGGCATCGAGCTTCATTGCGTCGCCTTCTATGATCTTGAGTTTTTCCGGAAAGGCCTCGGCCAGTTCGGCAAGCGCGGGAACGCAGCGCCGGTCGCGCTCGACTGCCCATACATGGGCACCTGCCCGCAGCAACGCGCGCGTAAGGCCGCCCGGTCCCGGTCCAACTTCATAGACAGCTGCGCCACCCAGATCGCCGGCTATCGCTGCAATGCGGTCAAGCTGCTGCTCATCGAGCAGGAAATTCTGACCCAGCGCCTTGCTTGCCGACAATCCGTGGCGGGCAATAACCTCTCTCAGCGGCGGCAGATCGGGCTTCTCAGCCATTTGCAGCGTCAAATGCTGTGCGCAGCTCAGCGCATTTTGCTGCCAGCTTGATTGCCGCCAGCATCGAAGAGGGGTTGGCCAACCCCTGTCCGGCAATGTCGAATGCTGTGCCGTGATCAGGAGAAGTACGAATGATTGGCAGGCCTAGCGTCACATTCACGCCCTCATCGAAATCGAGTGCTTTCATGGGTGCGAGTGCCTGATCATGATACATGGCGATGATCGCATCGTAACTGCCGCGCTTGTGCGGCGCAAAAACCGTGTCGGCGGGATGTGGGCCCGAAGCGTCGATACCCTCAGATTGCAACTGCGTGATCGCGGGCTTGATGAACTCTTCTTCTTCCCGGCCCATTTTGCCCTCTTCGCCGGCATGCGGATTGAGGCCGCAAACGGCCAGATGCGGATTTTCGATACCGAAGTCGCGTTGTAGCGATTTTGCCGCAACTCTGCTTCGGTCCACGATCAACTGCTGCGAAAGCAGGTCAGGGACCATCGCGAGCGGGCAATGCACCGTCATCGGAATTGTGCGCAGCGACGGTCCGGCCAGCATCATTACGGCATCATTTACCGGCACGCCGCAGGCGGCAGCCAAAAACTCGGTCTGGCCGGGATAATCGAATCCAACCTTGCTCAGCTGCGACTTTGACACCGGCGCGGTCACCAAAGCCGATACCTTGCCGGATTGGACGAGCTTTGCTGCGTTTTGGAGCGATTCCAGCGCAAATTTCGCGCCATCATCACTTGGCTCACCCGGCGCATATTCACAATCGGGGCCAGCCAGGATCGGCAGGTGCTTTGCAAAAACACCGGCAGCCTCGGCGGGATCATTGATTTCGGCGACTGAAATTTGGCCGTCCTCGTCCAACTGGCGGCAAACCTCGCCAAGCAGCGCCTGACCGCCAACGACGAAAAATGGCGCGGTGTCCAGAAGGGCATCGCGATATCTATGCCAGATTTTCACGATCAGTTCGGGGCCGATACCGGCCGGATCCCCGACGGAAATCGCGAGTGGCGCTCTACCGGTCAATTATACTCGATGATAGCATCGCGGCGCAGGTCGCGCAGATAGAGCTGGGCACGCTTGCTGACGCGCTGATCTTCGATCGTCTGGCTGATTTTTTCCGGATCGATTTCCACCGCTTTGGGATCGTCGCGGCCGCACAGAACAAAAACGCGCACGCCGTCGGCAAGCGATCCATAAGGCGGTGTCGACTGGCCGATCTGTAGCTGCAGCATCACCTCTTGCAGCGGGCCAGGAAGATCGCGGACACGAATATTGTCGCGATTGACCACGGTCGCGCCCAGAGTGTTGGCCATGGCATCGGCTGCGCCGCAGCCGCTGATTTTGGCCGTTTCGCTGCGAAAAGTCTGCACTTTTGGCAGCGCCTGCGCCTCGCTCGTGCCAGCTGGAAAATCGATGGCAATCTGCTTGAGGCTCAAAACCGAGTCGCGCGGGTCGCTGGTTGCTACCTGCCTTTTATCCATCAATGCGAGTAGCGAAATACCGCCCGGAGAAGGCACCACGACAACCTCGCCCTGTTGCATATTGAGCAGGGCATTGGCCAGAGTAGCCGGCAGCTGCTCAGGGAAAAGCCAGCCCAAATCACCACCCACGGCGGCGGAAGATGCCTCGGAAAATTGCCGGGCATAGGCGGCAAAGGAACCGCCATTGCGGAGCTGCTCCAGAATGCGACCGGCGTTTGCCAGAACCTGTTCCTGATTTTCAGTCGTAGCCGACAGATAAATTTCGGCGGCATGATATTCGGTCTTGCCCTTGTTTGCGTTAAGCCGCTCAATAATGGACCTTACCTCTTCGTCGCTGACATTGACGAAGGGATTTACATTGCGCTGAAGCAGCCGGCTCCAGGCCAGCTCGCCCTTGATCTGCCTCTTTACCGATGCAGCCGAAGAACCAAATGACTTCAGGAATGCGTCTGCATCTTCCGGACTTCGCCGGTAATTTTGCTGCGCAATCGACTTGAAATAGTCTTCTACTTCCTTGTCCGTTACACCGATTTCCTGTGCTTCTGCCTCCTGCATCTGCAGCGTTTCATCAATCAGGTTGGCGAGAATGCGGTTGCGGAAATTCTGCACTTCCGATGGCGGCAACTGCCCGCCGTTGGCTTGAAGGATCAGCGCCAGCCGGTGATCGATATCGGTTCCGGTGATAACCTCGCCATTGACCTTGGCGGTCGCGCGGCGAACATTCGGGTCATTGCTTCCGAAAAGTGTCTGATTTTCCGGGATATTGAGGCGAGCGACAGGTTCGCTGTCGTCAGAAACGGTTTGTGCAGCCAAGGGCACCAGCCCAACAGCTGCCATCATCGCAATGGAAACAGATAAGCCTTTATAAATTTTCATAAATCTACCTGAAATTGTCCCTTTTCCCAGCGTGCGCTTAGCAGCATATGCCTGAACAGCAGATGAGCAGCTTCAGCTCGCCACTGTCTGTTAAGCGCCATCTACACACCCAAATTTCGAAATGCCAGCCTGAAGAGGAAAGAATTGCCGCGCCTCGCATCGCCGGTATCCTGATAGTCGCGCCGCCAGGTCAGCCCAATGGACAGGCAATCATCGTCATAGGCGATGCCGAGGCGGTGGCGGATGGGCTCGTAGCCATCTGCAATCGTAAGCGGATCTTCCTGGTTGCTGGTCAAATCGACGATGGCCGATCCGAATATCGACCAAAAGCGGGCGATCGTTACCCGCCCAGCCACCCGGATTTCCTCGCGGTCTGCGAGGTCCTCGATGCCTGCAATGTCCCGGTTAAGCCTCAGATAACCGACCTGAAAATAGGTTCCGCGGGTTCCTACCGTTGCATCGATCTCATTGCGCCGAACGGCAAAATTGTCCTTGTCCAGCCTGAAGCGGTGGGTGAATTTTACCAGATCCTTGAAACGGACTTCGGTGCGGCCGACGATGTCAGACACTTTTTCGGATAGCCCGGTTCCGTCGGGGAGAATGGTTGCGCGATTGGAAAGCCGGTAGCTTTGGCCGATGTTGAAATCGACATGAAGGTTTTTGAGCCGCAGCGCCCAGTCAAGACCATAGGTAATCCGGTAATTGTCTTCAAAGCGGTCATATCCGGGGAAGCGGTTTAGCGCGAAAAGATTGCTGTCCTCCAGGTCGACCGCGCGGGCATCCTCATTCGGCACATCGAGATTACTGGTGACATTCGCGGCCACCAGCTGAATGCGCGGTTTGACAATTTGCGTTCCGCCGAATGCATTACCGACAAAAGGCCAACTTACTTCGGCGGCTGCCGCGAATATTCCGCGCGCCTGAAAGCCGGTATCTCCGCGATAGAGGGCAGTGACGGTCGATGCATTTTCGTCGCTGTTGTATACATCGCCGCGGCCAAGCACGGTCAGGCTGACCTCTTGCCCCATGCCGGTAATCTTTCGCCAGTCCCACTGCGCTGACGCAAAGGCACGCTGCGTATCCTGGCCACTGGTCCGCCCGATGAGCAGGCTGTTGGCCTGAATTTGGAGTTTGCCCTCAAGGACCGGGTCCTGCAGGCGCAGGCGATAATCGACTTCGGGCAAGGCAATGGGCTGCAATCCTTGCCGGTCGCCGACGCGCAGGGTTTGGGTGGCCCAACCATTGATGGCGAAATAGCTGTTCGAGCCGATCCGCTCTATCGAGAGATTGTTGCGCAGGCGGTCATCGCGGCTGATGTCATAGCGGCGCAGAAATGTGCGGTCGCTGGCAACGCGGAGCGAACCGGTCACCGACCAGTTCCTATCAAACTGAAAGCGGCCGCTGCCGTCGATATAGCCGCGAATATCACGCTCTCCGGTTGCCGGACCGCCGGTGAGCGACAAGCGCCGGCTGTAGGTTGCATAAGCGCCGACCTCGAAGGCTCCGTTCTTCTCCAAAGTGCGAAAACGCGCCTGGGCAAGCGGCGCGGCATCGGAAAAGGCGGTGACCGACGCGCTGACATCGCGATTGGAGGCCAGCCGCCAATAGTAAGGCACCTTGACTTCCAGACCGTTGTTCCGCGAATAGCCGATATTGGGTACCAGAAAGCCGGTACCTGCCTCGGTATCGACCGGATGGGAAAGTCCTGGCAGCGGGATTACGGGCAGACCGAACAGCTCGATCCGCGCACCCCTGTATCGAATGCGCTTCTTTTCAGGGTCATAATCGACGCGGACAGCGCGCACCTGCCAGCTTGGCGATTTGGGGCAGCCATCTTTTTTCGTCACCGCGCAAGGCGTGTAGGCGGCATAATCCAGTGACAATTTACCGTCGGTATGCCGTGCGCCTTTTTGCGCCGCCACTCTTCCGCCATCCTCCAGCACGACCAGGAGATTTTCGACGATACCGTCGCGCAGCGAGTCGGTCAGCGCGATCGCATCTCCATATGCCACAGATCCGTCGGGCGCGGCACTGCGGATATTTCCCTCGGCGGTGACCTCTCCGGTCTTCCGGTTCCAGACGACCTTGTCGGCGCGCAGTTGATAGCCATCCCGGCTGAGCAGGACGCCGCCGGTCGCGGTCACCACATCGCCGATGGAATCGTATTCCACCTTGTCGGCGGCAAAAGCGATGCTTTCATCCTTCTGCTTGGCTTCGGGTGCTGCGGTGGGTTCGGCGTCATCTTGCGCGGCCACCGGTACTGCAAGCATGGCGCTGCTCACAAGAAGTGTGGGAAAGAATTTTCGAACGGACTGTATCAATGAAAATCCGGGGGATAACTGCACGATAACTTCTCGTCCTTTATCGCCCCTGAATTTGCCGGTCCAGCAAGAGTTTCCCAAAGGCCCAAATTTTGAAATTTGGTGCCTTTTTGCTTTAACCCGCCCCGTTGTTGCGCTTATAGGCAGGCTTTATCGCATTGCAAATAGCAAGTCAGCAATCGCATAGAAAACCAAAAAATAGCGGGAAAAGAAAAAATGCAGATATCCTTCTCCGACAAACGACCTGAAGACGCCGATGTCCTGGCCTTCATCGTCAGCAAGAAGAACTTTGAAGATTATGATTTTCCGTTGGAAAATGGCGACATGCTGCGCGACACGGCCAAGCTTGCGCGTTTTACAGCATCGGATGGCCAGTCCTTTCTCCTGATTCTCCCTGAAGGGGGAAAGATGGTCCGAGTTATCCTGCTTGGGGTAGGCGACGATGAGGATGACCATCAAAAGGCGGGTGCCAAGGCCCTGTCAAAAGTGCAAACCTGCGGCGCAAAACATATCACCTTCGAAGGTCCCGACCTGACCGCCAAGCAGGCAGCCGAGGCGGCCTACGGCGCGCTGCTGCGCGACTGGAGGATGGACAAATACCGGACCAAACTACCCGACAATCAGAAGCCGACAGTTGCCTATGCAACTGTCGTTGGTGCGCCCAAAGAGGCGGAAGAACTTTGGGCCGACTATGCGGCCGTGGCCGACGGCGTTTTTCTGACGCGCGAATTGGTGTCCGAGCCAGCGAATGTTATCTATCCTGAAAGCTTCGTGGACCGTTGCCAGCATCTGGCCGATCTCGGCGTGGAGATCACCGTCCTGGATGTTGCGGAAATGGAAAAACTGGGAATGGGAGCGCTGCTCGGCGTTGGCCAGGGATCGGTCCGGCCTTCGCGCATACTGGCCATGCGCTGGGACGGGACTGGCGGGAAGCAGAAACGGCCGGTTGCGCTGGTTGGCAAGGGGGTAACATTCGATACAGGCGGTATTTCGCTCAAGCCGCCTGCTGGAATGGAGGACATGAAGTGGGATATGGGCGGTGCTGGCGCTGTTGCTGGCGCGATGAAGGCGCTCGCCGGACGCAAGGCAAAGGCCCATATCGTGGGTGTTTGCGGCCTGGTCGAGAATATGCCCGATGGCAATGCCCAACGCCCGGGGGATGTGGTGACGTCGATGTCAGGCCAGACGGTCGAGGTTATCAACACCGATGCCGAGGGACGCCTGGTGCTGAGCGATGCCATGCATTGGACGCAGGAAACCTTCGATCCTGAATATATGGTCGACCTGGCGACCCTGACCGGCGCGATAATCATCTCGCTCGGCCATGAACATGCCGGCGTTTTTGCGAATGACGATGATCTCGCCGACAAGCTGCTTGCGGCGGGCAAGTCTTCGGGTGATCCGGTCTGGCGGTTCCCGCTGACAAAGGCTTATGACAAGCTGATCAACTCGCCGATTGCCGATATGAAGAATGTCGGACCGCGCGGCGCAGGGTCGATTACCGCGGCGCAATTCCTGCAACGCTTCGTCAAAAAGGGCGTCAAATGGGCCCATATCGACATCGCCGGCATGGCCTGGGCCGACAAGTCCGGGCCGGTCTGGGCGAAGGGCGCGACAGGCTATGGCGTCAGACTGCTCGATCGCCTGGTCCGCGACAATTTTGAAAGCTAGACCAGCATATATGGGCCAAAAGCTGTGACCAAGAACAAGAAGGTAACATTGTTATCCGGAGGAAACCCTCAAATTGCCAAGGGGTATGGTGACGAGACCGTTCAGCGCTACATCGATGCTATGCCAGGCTGGAAATCAGGGGTCGGAAGCAAGCTTGACAGGATTATTGTCGACATTGTTCCCAATGTGGAGAAAGGCGTGAAATGGAATTCACCCTTTTATGGTATTGAGCGCGATAGCTGGTTTTTGTCCTTCCACGTTTTTACCCGCTATGTGAAGGTGACGTTTTTTCGTGGCAGCTCTCTGACCCCAGCACCTCCCAAAAAGTCGAAATATGAAGAAGTCCGCTATTTTGACATTCATGAAGATGATGAATTCGAAGAACAATTTGCTGATTGGGTTAGGCAGGCCAGCAAATTGCCCGGTGAGAGGATGTGAACGCATCTATGCAGGTTGATTTCTACCAGCTGACCCGCGATCCGGCGGAAAAGCTGGTCCCCGTGCTTGCGCAAAAAGTTATGGACGCTGGCAAAAGGCTGCTGCTGGTCTGCGAAAAGGAGAGCCAGCAGCGTCAATTGTCAAAAGCCCTTTGGGAACACAAGCCTGACAGCTTTTTGGCGCATGCGATTGCCGGCGAAGCGGAGGATTCGGTTCAGCCCATCCTTCTATCGGGTCTAGCGACCCCAGCAAACGGCGCGACCTTCATGCTGGTGGCGGATGGTAAATGGCATCAGCCACCCAAAACTATCGAGCGGCTCTTCTATCTCTTTCAGCCCGAACATGCTGAAGCAGCGCGCGAAGCCTGGCGCAATCTGGGCGAGGATGAAGCGATAGCGCGCAAATATTGGCGGCAGGATGGCGGGCGCTGGGTCGAGGGGCCTTGATCAGGCGCGATTGGCAGCTATCCTGCGCGCAAATGGGGGGTCGCAGAGTATATTTGCGAAAGGAAGTGGCGATGAAGAAATTTCTTATTGTTGGAGCATGCCTGTTCGTTGCGGCTTGTGGAAGCGGCGGTGAGGGAGATGAAATTGCTTCCGGAACCGTTACTGGCAGCGATGGTGAAACGGTCGAATATTCTGTCCGCGGTGAAGATGACAAAGGGAGCATAAGCATCAATACGGGCGATGGGTCTCTCGAAATCAATTCGAAAGGCAAGGGTAGCAGGGCGGAACTGCCTTATGGCCTGAAACTCCCGGCTGGTGCCGAAATAAAGGCCAACATCAATGTGAATCAGTCTGGCGACGGGACAAGCGGCTCGATGGTATCCTTCGAGACAAATGACAGCTCTGAGAAGGTCATCAATGCTATAAAGGAACAAGCGAAATCAGCGGGTTTCGAGATCAAGACCGAAATCAACAGCGGCGATTCCAAAATGTTCCATGCCTCGCGCGGCGACAAGGAAACGATTAATGTCACGGCGTCCCAGAAGGACGGAAAGACCGCCGCTAACGTCATAGCGGGCGGCAAGAAATAGCCGCCGCCTGTTCGCAGTTCTGACTTGATATGCCGCTCTTGCAGCGTTAGAGGCGCGCGCAAATAGCACAGAATATGGAGTTTCTCCCATGGCGACCACCCGCACATTCTCGATTATCAAGCCCGATGCCACCAAGCGTAACCTGACCGGTGCAGTTACCAAGAAGCTTGAAGAAGCCGGCCTGCGCGTCGTTGCTTCAAAGCGTATCCACATGACCCGCGAGCAGGCCGAGGGCTTTTACGCTGTGCATAAAGAGCGTCCCTTCTTCGGCGATCTTTGCGACTTCATGACGTCGGGGCCCTGCGTTGTGCAGGTTCTGGAGGGCGAAGATGCGGTGAAAAGGAATCGCGACATTATGGGCGCGACCAATCCGGCAGACGCGGCGGAAGGCACGATCCGCAAGGAATTTGCCGAGAGCATCGAAGCGAACAGCGTGCACGGCAGCGACAGCGATGAAAATGCAAAGATCGAGATCGACTTCTTTTTCAGCGCTGATGAGATTGTGGGGTAAACCTCAAAACTCCTCCGCAGCATCCATCAGCTTGGTCAGCCGCTTTGGCGCCACGCTGCGCCAGCTTCTTTCCAGCCATTCGGCTACATGATCCCAATCGACATTGGCGCGGTTGAGCCGCACACCGATCCAGCCGGATGCTCCATAATAGGCTGGTTTCCAGTAAATCTCAGGCTGCTCTTCACATAGAGTCTCAAGTTCATCTATGCTGCCCGTCTTGACCAGTACGCCGATAGCGTCGCTGCCATGATGATGGGCACTAAAATGCGCGAAATATTTGCCCGACTTTTCGCTCCCGACGCGCCAGCCGGGTGAGCCGTGGCTGGGCCGGAAATGAGTTTCGGGCAGCGCGAGCGCCAGCCGGTTCACCTGCGCTTCGATCCAGCCAACATCCATTTCGCGCCCGACATATTCGGCCAGAATGCGCGGATAGAGCTGATACTCGGCATAGCGTACACGTGTGGCCAGCTTTTCTGGCGTATCTTCGGGTAGGGTAGCAACCTGCATCTGGCCGAGCACCGGGCCATCGTCGAGCTCCCCTGTTACCAGATGCACACTGCAGCCGGCATGGGTGTCGCCTGCCTCTATCGCGCGCTTGTGCGTATCAAGGCCCCTATATCTCGGTAGCAGCGAGGGGTGTATGTTGAGCATGCGATCCTGCCAGCCCGCCACAAAATCATCGCCCAATATGCGCATATAACCGGCAAGCGCGACATATTCTGCTCCGGCACCGCGAATGGCCTCGTCCATTATCCGGTCATGCGCGGCGCGGTCCATACCCTTATGCGGCCTTACGAAGATCGGGATTCCCTCAGCTTCGGCAAGCTTCAGCCCCGGCGCATGCGCATTGTTGCTGGCCACCAGCGCGATTTCATAAGGGCAGTCGGCAAGTCTGGCGTGATAGAGCAGCGCGGCCATGTTGCTGCCTTGACCGGAGATCAGAATGGCGACTTTGGCCTTAGCCGTCATGCATCACGCTCCAGCCGTTGCCTGAAACAGTGCAGCCCCTCGCTCCAGCAGCTATATGGCCGATCCGGTGGACTATTTCGCCAGCGGCCTCCAGCGCAGCGGTGACATCGGCCACGTCAGATTCATCGACCGCGACAGCCATGCCGATTCCGCAGTTGAAAGTGCGCGCCATTTCCTCATGCGCGATATTGCCCTGCGCCTGCAGGAAGGCCATCAGCGGCGGTTGCGTCCAGCTAGCGGCATCGACATGCGCATGCAGGCTCTCTGGTAAAACGCGAGGGATATTCTCCAGCAATCCGCCGCCGGTAATATGTGCCATGGCGTGGATCTTGCCGCCGCGGATGAGCGGTAGCAGGCTTTTCACATAAATCTTGGTGGGCGCGAGGAGCGCATCGATCAGCACCGTATTCTCCTCGAAGGGTGCCGGTCGATCGAGCTGCCAGCCCTTGTCTGCCGCCAAGCGGCGCACAAGAGAATAGCCGTTGGAATGAATGCCCGCCGAGGCAAGGCCGAGCAGCACGTCTCCATCACCTACGCGGTCCGATGTCAGCACATCGCTGCGCTCGACAGCACCGACACAAAAACCTGCAAGATCATAGTCGCCGTTCGCATACATGCCGGGCATTTCAGCCGTCTCTCCGCCGATCAGCGCGCAGCCGGCCTGTTTGCAGCCTTCGGCAATACCGGCCACGACCGCTGCAGCCTGCTCGTTGTCGAGCTGGGCCGTTGCAAAATAATCCAGGAAAAACAGTGGTTCTGCACCTTGGACGATCAGGTCATTTACGCACATGGCAACAAGATCGATGCCCACAGTGTCATGCTTTCCGGATTCGATGGCGAGCTTCAGTTTCGTACCGACTCCATCATTGGCAGCCACCAGTAGCGGGTCTTCGAAACCGGCAGCCTTCAGATCGAAAAATCCGCCGAACCCGCCGAGATCCGCATCTGCACCGGGCCGCCGCGTCGCCCGCGCCAGCGGCGCGATCATCTTGACCAGCGCATTCCCGGTCTCGATGGAAACACCGGCCTTGGCATAGGTATAGGAATCGCCTGCGCTCATTTCATCGCTGCTAGCGAGTTCGGGCTTGGCTTTCAAAGCATATGTCGCCAAAAGGACGGCGAATGAAGATCTGGTTCAAAAATTGGGGTCGAATTGCGCTGGTTGCGCTGCCGCTTGCTGCGCTTTCCGGTAGCTATGTTCTTGCCCAGATTGAGGGGCCACCGCGCGGAATCCGGCCGATCGCGAGCACCGGCGATTTCGAGGTTACGGGTATCGAAGTGAATGTCGAAGGCGACAGTCCGGATGATGCCCGCCTGAAAGGTTGGGAAGAGGCGCAGCGCCTAGCCTGGAAGGAATTGTGGAAACGCAAACGCGGCGGCGAGACCAGTGGCCTGTCGGACAGCACGTTAAACGGCATCGTCTCGGCAATTGTGGTTGAACAGGAGCAGGTTGGGCCCCGCCGCTATGTCGCAACATTAGGGGTATTGTTCGACCGCGCGCGGGCAGGGCAGCTGCTCGGCGTCAAAGGCATATCGAGGCGCTCCGCGCCGCTGTTGCTGATCCCTATCTATCATTCTGCCGGCGCGCCCATCGTTTTCGAACAACGCACGCCCTGGCAGCGCGCTTGGGCGAAATTCCGCACATCGGAAAGCCGGATCGACTATGTCCGCCCGAGCGGCGCGGGCAGTGAATCGCTGCTGATAAATGCAGGGCAACTGGAAAGGCGCAATCGGCGCTGGCTGCGCACGGTGCTTGACGAATTCGGTGCTGCCGATCTCATCATTCCGATTGCACGGGTCAAACGCCTCTGGCCAGGGGGACCAGTCGTCGGCGAATTTTCGGCGCGCTATAGCGGCGACAATCGTTATCTGGGCAGCTTTTCACTGCGAGCGGATAATGAGGCCGGAATTCCCGCGATGATGGACGAGGCTGTCAAAAAGATGGATGCGTTGTTCCAGTCGGCGTTGTCCAGCGGGCGTTTGCGCGTCGATGCGACACTCATTCTAGAAGAAGAGATCATCGAAGAAGAGGATCTGGATGAAGAAGATTTGCCGCTGGAGGGTGATCTTCCTGGCAATGGTCAGAATGGCGGTGACAGCTCCGCCGACGGCGATAGCGACAGTGATAGCAGCGATGGCGATGGAGGCGAAACCACGCCGGCCCCGCCACCTCCGCCCCCGGCGGCGGCGGCAACCATTTCCGTTCAAGTTGCTACTCCGACCGCCGAAGCCTTCGATCAGGGGCAGGCAGCGCTGCGTTCGATTCCGGGCGTGCGCTCAGCCTCTACCGCGAGTCTTGGGCTGGGCGGTACGTCGGCCTTCAATGTCGTCTATCAGGGCGATCCTGCTGCACTGCGTTCGGCTTTGCAGGCCAGAGGCTGGCGTGTGAGCGGCTCTGGCACATCGCTACGTATCAGCCGATAAGGCGGCAGCCATGCGCCAGATAGCATTACCGATCGACGCGCTTCGCTCCGATGAAAGTGCCAGCCTGATCGTTACTTCTTGCAATGATATGATTGTCAAAGCGCTGGATGACCGGACGAACTGGCCCGGGCGCACGGCCATACTCACCGGTCCACCGCGCTCCGGAAAAAGCGTGCTGGCGCGGTATTTCGCAAGCTCGGGCGCAGGAGAGGTCATTGACGATGCCGACGGCGTTGGTGACGAGTCATTGTTCAACAGCTGGAACCGCGCGCAGCAGCAAGCGGGCGCGCTGCTACTGGTTTCCAGGCTGGAGCCTGCCCGATGGCGGGTGGAACTCGCCGATCTGAAATCACGTCTGTCAAGCGCCCTGCACTTGGAAATTGCGCCGCCAGACGACGAGATGGTGACGCATCTGCTGCAAAAACATCTGCATGACCGGGGTGCGGCAGTAACTCCCGAACTCCTCGCCTATGTGACCAAGCGCATTGCGCGCGATTATGAGGCGCTGGAAAAATTTGCCCGCGAACTCAACGCGCTTGCACTGTCTGAAAACCGGTCTGCAGGCCTGTCGCTGGCTCGAAAGCTGTTGGCAGGAGAGGCACCCTAACCGCAGTCGATACGGGTGATCTTCATCGCATCATCATAGCCTACATTGAGCCGGTCGGGCCGAAGATCCAAAGTAACGGCGCTGCGCGGCGGTATCCATCTCAGCATTTTTGCACCTGATTGCCTGACAAGCTTACCGCCCAGTTCGCTCGTCGCAATCTGGCCCAGCGCATACTGTACGCTGCTGGCGTTGCAGGTGAATCCGCCTGCCTCACCGACGGGAATAGTTTCTTCCTGGATTGGCGGATTTGGGCGTGTGCCTTCGTCTGCGTATGTCGCACAGCCGCTCAGAAGCAGGGCGAGAGGTAAGCTAGCTTTCAACCAGTTCGGCATTTTTACCTCCTTCTACCGTGCGGATCATTTTCAGCCTGCCATTGACAACGGTGAAACCGAGCCGACCTTCGACCAGATCGAGCGCATCGTTGCCAAATTGTTCGTTGCGCCAGCCCGTGAGGAGCCTGAGTCCTTCACGCTCGCCGGCGGCAAGCCGTTCCAGTTCTTCAGCCTTAACGATGAGCCGGGGTGCCACATTGATTTCGCGCGAGCGTATCTTGAGCAGAAGTTTGAGCAGGTCGGCGACGAGCGCGCCTTCTTTCCCCGCGCCATTTCTGCGCCCACGGCCATTGTGCGGTCCCTTGAGAGGCTCTGCCTGCGTGACCACCTGCATGAGGCGCGCGCCGATATCGTTGTTCTTCCAGGCCGATGAAAGACCTCTTTTCTTGGGAAGGCCCTCCTGGTCCTTGGGCGGATGCGCGGCAATATCGGCCATTGTTTCGTCTTTCATGATCCGGCCGCGAGGGATGTTCTTGTGCTGTGCTTCGCGTTCGCGCCAGGCGGCAATGGCCTGCAGCCGCCCCAGGACTTCGGGCTTGCGCGATTGGATCTTGACTCTTTCCCAGGCTTTTTCCGGATCATTGCTGTAATTTTCCGGATCGGAGATACGCTCCATCTCGTCATTGAGCCATCCGCCGCGTCCGGTTTCTTTTAGCTTGCCCAGCATTTTGGGGAAAATCTCGGAAAGGTGGGTAACATCGCCGATCGCATAGTCGATTTGCCGCTTGTCGAGCGGGCGGCGCGACCAGTCGGTAAAGCGCGCACCCTTGTCGAGATGTTTGCCGAGCCAGAGATCGACGAGATTCGAATAACCGATCTGTTCGCCTTGCCCAAGCGCCATGGCGGCAATTTGGGTGTCGAACATCGGGTATGGCGTCTTGCTAGTCAGATTGTAGAATATCTCGATATCCTGCCCGCCGGCATGAAAAACCTTGAGCACATTTTCATTGTCCGTCAGCAGGTCGAGCAGCGGCGCGAGATCGATATCGTCTGCTTTGGGATCAATTGCCGCCGCCTCCTGGCCATCGGAAATCTGCACCAGGCACAAATCAGGATAGTAGGTATTTTCGCGCATGAACTCTGTATCCACCGCGACAAAATCCGCCTCGCTGAAAGTGGAACAGATTTCGGATAGCCGGTCACTGTCCGTGATAAGCGGATGGATATGCATGCTCGCGGTTATAACTGCTATGGAGAATCAGGCAAAGAATTCATGCCGCGAAATGGCCGATGGGGAGAGACTATTGTGGATATATACTGGATAATTTTTCTGGCAGTGCTGATTCTGATGATTGCCGGTCAAATCACCGCTGCAACGGGCGATGTTTACTTGTCTGTCAGCGACCCCAGGCCGATTGGTGGCCGCACCGTTACCGTGACCATGAAAGCCTGGGGGTTTGCCGCGGAAAGCGACCGTTCGGCGCTCATCGAGGATTGTGGCGACATGGGTGTCAATGACATGCGATTTTTCATGACGTGGAAGCAGGCGCTGGTCTGCGCGGTAACCTTCGGCTTTGTCCGCAAGGTCAGCATTCACTATCGCTGCTATGCAGGCGACAGTGGCGTGGGGAAAGCATAATGGCGAGAATAATCGAGCATGGCGCGCAGGTCTGGACCAACTATCACAAGACCTTTTCCTGCAATGTCGCCCAGCGGATGGAACTGGCCAATGGCGATGAGAATTCCGGCCGCGCATTGCTCAAGGCTGCAGCGGAAGAGATACAGGCGTTGCTGCGAAGAGCGAAAGAGGAGGGCGTTACCGTCCGGCCATTGGGGGCGGGATGGTCGCCTTCGCCGATAAACCTGGTTCAGCAGGGCTGGCTGGTTGAGACGCGGCGGCTCAATCGCTGCTTCAGCCTGTCGGCAGAACATCTCGCCGCCGATCGTCAGGGTGAGGCGGAATCATTGATGCTTGTGCAGGCTGGGGCAACGGTCGACGAGGTTTATGAAAGCGCTGAAGAGCTGGGCCGTTCGCTGCGCACCGGCGGGGCCAGCAATGGTCAGACGATTGCCGGTGCCTGCGCCACAGGTACGCATGGCAGTGCATGGCAATATGGCGGGCTGCAGGACCATATCCGCGCCGTCCAGATCGTCACCCCCGAGAATGTCTGGTGGATCACGCCATCGGGTGGTCTTCTGTCTGATCGCTTTGTAGCAGAAACCGCTTCGGAACTTCTGGCCGATGATGACGCTTTTGCCGCTGCCCAGCTCAATGTCGGCTCGCTTGGCTTTGTGTCGGCCATGATCCTAGAAACCGATCCGATCTTCATGGTCCAGAATATCCAGAAGGCGGCGAGAATCGATCCTGAACATATCGCGATGCTGTCCAATGGCAATTTCCATCAATTTTCTGCCGAGTTTGCGCTCGATGAAGAACCCTATTTTCTCCAGCTTATCCTCAATCCCTTCAATCCTTTCGGCCGCAAGGCGTTGCTCCGCTTTCTATATAGGCGGCCCTACGACGCATCGATTCCACTACCGAAGCCCGGCGCGGCGGGAGCGGGATATGATGCGCTGACGCTGTTGGCAGAGGCTATGCTGTCGGTCGATTTGCTCAAGGAAGATGTGCTGCAGCTGGCCATGGAGCAGGCCTATCCACGCAACCGCGATGTCGATGACCCTCCTGCCATTGCGACCTGGGGTAACACCACCGAGCAGCATAATCCGATCGCGAATCTGTTCAACGGATCGGTGACGATGGAGCGCAGCAAGCTCGCCGATGCATTTGGCCGCATCTTGGAAAGTTTCAACGAGGGTGGCGGCGGAACGGTAACCACGCTGCGCTTTGTCAAGAAAGCCGCAGGGCTGCTCGCTCCGGCGAGATGGGATGACAATGTTGTTATCGATTTCGACGGGCCGAATCTGGAAAGCGCACACAGAAGCTATGCCAACGTGATTGCCCGGCTCGATAAGGCCAGCCTCGAATATACGCGCCATTGGGGCAAGACCAACAACCTCGATGCAGCGCGCGTCGCGCTCGATTATGGCGATGATTATACAAGATGGCGCAAGGCGCAGCAGCGTATCATGCCCGATCCATCGGATCGGCAGATTTTTGCCAATGAGGAATTGATGAAACTCGGCCTGATTTGAGCATATCGCTTGACAAATGCCATGCCGCAAGGTGTTAGGCGGCCTCACTTTCCAATAGCGACGACAAACCATGAGTAAGCCGATGCACGCCTATCGATCCCACAATTGCGCCGACCTCCGCAAGGCGAATGTCAGCGATACCGTCCGCCTGTCGGGCTGGGTCCACCGAAAGCGCGATCATGGCGGCGTGCTTTTCATTGATTTGCGCGATCATTTTGGCATTACGCAGATCCTGGCCGACAGCGACAGCAAGGCGTTCGAAGCGCTGGACGCGCTGCGCAGCGAAAGCGTCATTTGCGTCACAGGGCGCGTGATTGCGCGCGATGCAGAGCTGGTGAATCCAAAGCTCCCCACAGGCGAGATAGAGGTTTATGTCGACGAGATGGAGGTGCTGTCGGCGGCGGAAGAGCTGCCCATGCCGGTCTTCGGCGATGCGGACTATCCAGAGGATATCCGGCTCCGCTACCGTTTTCTGGATTTGCGGCGCGAGGAAGTGCATGCCAACATGATCCTGCGCTCCGAGGTGATATCTTCGCTCAGGCGGCGCATGACCGATCAGGGCTTTATGGAAATCCAGACGCCGATTTTGACGGCCTCCTCGCCGGAGGGCGCACGCGACTATCTGGTGCCGTCGCGCATTCATCCTGGTAAATTCTACGCGCTGCCGCAAGCCCCGCAAATGTTCAAGCAGCTGCTGATGGTCGGCGGTTTCGATAGGTATTTCCAGATCGCACCCTGTTTCCGTGACGAAGACGCGCGCGCCGACCGTTCTCCCGGCGAATTTTACCAGCTTGATCTGGAAATGAGCTTTGTCACGCAGGAAGATGTGTTTCAGGCGCTCGAACCGGTTCTAGCAGGTGTGTTCGAAGAGTTCGCAAATGGGAAATCCGTCACGCCTGCGGGCAAATTCCCCCGCATTCCCTACAAGGAAGCGATGCTCAAATATGGCTCCGACAAGCCCGATCTGAGAAACCCGATCGAGATTGTTGATGTCACCGAGCATTTCAAAGGCTCCGGTTTCGGCCTTTTCGACAAGATTACGGCAGGCGGCGGGGTGGTGCGCGCTATTCCGGCACCCGGCGCAGGCGCGAATAGCCGCAAATTCTTCGATGACATGAACGACTGGGCGCGCGGCGAGGGCTATGCCGGGCTTGGCTATATCAACATCAAGGATGACAAGCCCGGCGGGCCAATTGCCAAGAATCACGGCGAAGAGCCTACGGCGAAACTGCTCGGCGCGCTGGGGCTGGGAGGCAATGACGGCGTGTTCTTCGCGGCCGGCAAGGAAGGCGATGCCGCGAAACTGGCGGGCGCAGCGCGTATCCGCATCGGCGAGCAGCTGGATCTCATCGAGAAAGACTGCTTCAAATTCTGCTGGATCGTCGATTTTCCGATGTTCGAATATGACGAGGAAGCGAAGAAAGTCGATTTCAGCCATAATCCCTTCTCGATGCCGCAGGGCGAGATGGAGGCGCTGGAAACCAAAGACCCGCTCGATATCCTCGCCTGGCAATATGACATTGTCTGCAACGGTGTCGAGCTGAGCTCGGGCGCGATCCGGAACCACAAGCCTGAAATCATGTATAAGGCTTTCGAGATTGCCGGCTATTCGAAATCCGACGTAGATGAGAATTTCTCGGGCATGATCAATGCCTTCAAATATGGTGCGCCGCCGCATGGCGGGTCTGCGCCGGGTGTAGACCGGATCGTCATGCTGCTCGCCGATGAGGCAAATTTGCGCGAAGTGGTCGTCTTCCCGATGAACCAGAAGGCCGAAGACCTGATGATGGGTGCGCCGGGCGAGCCAACCGCGAAACAGCTGCGCGAGCTTCACATCCGCGTGGTGGAACCGCCGAAAGAAGGGTGATTGGCTCGGTGTCATGCGTCTGATTCAGGGACGCCGCGAACATCCGGCTTGATCTGGCCGGCTTTTTCGCGCGATGACGTCCGCCATGACGATTGATCTCTCGCAATATGAAACCGGGGCGGAATATGCGGGCAACTATGCCAAGGACCTGAAACGCCTGCAGAAAAGGCTGGCGGAGCTGCAATCGCTGCACATCATCCACAAATGCCGCACGCTGATCGTCTTTGAAGGCTGGGATGCGGCCGGCAAGGGCGGTGCGATCAAGCGCATGACGGCGCGCTGGGATCCGCGCTATTTCGAGGTCTATTCGATTGGCGCGCCGACAAAGGAAGAAAAAGACAAGCATTTCCTCTGGCGATTTTGGAGCAAGCTGCCTGGCAGCCGCGAGATCTCTGTGCTCGACCGGAGCCACTATGGACGCGTTCTGGTGGAACGGGTCGAAGGATTTTGCTCCGAGGCGGATTGGCGGCGCGGCTATGACGAGATCAATGAATTTGAGGCTCAGCAGGGCGATATCGGAACCAAGGTTATCAAGATATTTCTGCATATTACACAAGAAACGCAGGATAGTGTCTTAAAAGAGCGGCTCGACACGCCGGCCAAGCGTTGGAAAGTCACCGAAGAAGATTTCCGCAACCGCGCAAAGCGTGATGACTATCTGGCGGCGATCAATGAAATGTTTGTTCAGACCGATACGCGCTGGGCACCCTGGAAGGTGTTCGATGCCAACAACCAAAAAGCAACGCGGATAGCCGTGCTCGAGCATGTGATCGCCGAGCTGGAAGCGCATGTTCCGCCGGATTTCCCCGAGGTCGATTCCGCAGTGAAGAAGCTGGCGAGGTCTGTTTTTGGTTGATTGCTAGCCATAACTTATCGAAATGATTTCCCATTCATGCGGGCCAGCAGGAAGCTGAACTGTCCTCAGATCACCGATCTGGGCACCGCGCAGCGCGCGCGCCAGCGGTGATTTCCAGCCGATCCGCCCCTTGTCGGGCTCAGCTTCGTCGTCGCCGACCAGCGTGACAATGCGGCGGGCGTCTTCTTCATCGGCAAGTTCGACGGTCGCGCCAAAAAAGACCCGCGTCTGATCAGGCTGGGAAGCGGGGTCGATTATCTGAGCCGATTTGATCTTGCGCGAGAGATGACGGACATCGCGGTCGATTTCGCGCAGCCGCCTCTTGCCATAGATGTAATCGCCATTCTCGCTGCGGTCACCGTTGCCTGCGGCCCAGCTGACGATTTCAACAACCTTGGGCCGCTCCACCTCGAACAGCTGGCGATAGGCAGCTTTCAGCGCTTCGTAGCCAGCAGGCGTGATCGGGTTATTCTGCTCGGGCATGGTCTATTTGTAGCCGTTCGTCCTGGGCTTGTCGAAGGACGAGAAAGCAAGCCAATCATGCTTCGACAGGCACGCTGCGAATGATAGAGTGCATGTTTAGGGGATTTAGCCTGGCCGGTTCTTGCCAAGATACCGGCTGAGCGGATTTGATGAACGAATAAGCGCCCGATCCGGATTCAAATGATCGTACATCACTGCATTTTCGAGCACGCGCTGGACATAGTTCTTGGTTTCGAAGATCGGAATGCGCTCTATCCAGGTCAGGATATCGATTGCGCCGGTACGCGGATCACCATTGGCGCGCAGCCATCTGTTCACATTGCCGGGCCCGGCATTGTAGGCGGCAACCGCCAGCGGGTAACTGCCGCCATAATAGTCGAGCATGCGCCGAATGTAGGTCGAGCCGAGCCGGATATTGTAGGCTGTATCGGTCGTCAGCGCGCTGCGCCGATAGGCCATATTGATCTTGCGCGACGTCTCTCTTGCCGTCGCCGGCATCAGCTGCATCAGCCCGCGGGCACCCGCATGGCTCACGGCGGCGCGGTCGAACTGGCTTTCCTGCCGGGTAATGGCGTGGATCATTGTGAAGTTATTCTGATGTCCCGAGGGCAAGGGAATGGCCGGATAAGCATGGGGAATGAACTCGCTATGGCCTTCGACCCGGGCATTACGGCCTGCCATCACAGAAAGGTCGGGGCGGCCAATCCTTTTCGACAAGTCGAAGGCGGCGGCAAAATCATCCTGGCTTTCCGCATGGTTGGCGATGGCGCGCAGAAATTGCGTCTGGTCGGAGCGATTGCGAATAATCCTTGCTGCCGTAAACACCGCTGCTTCCTCCGAAGGACGGGTCAACCGGATCGCAGGCGCGCGAGCCGGCATCGAGCGTCCCAGCGCTTCCAGCGAAAGCTGTCCGTAAAATTTGTCATAATAACGCGCGGCGCGCTCATAGAGGGAGGTCGCCGTAGCTCTATCGCCGGCTCTTTGCGCCGATCTGGCGGCCCAGTACCAGCCCTTGGTTCGCGTTTGCGGCGTCCGGGCAGCGTTGCCATATTTCTCGAACATCACCATGGCATCGCGCGGCCGGTTGAGCCGTTCCAGTGCGACCGTTCCTGCCAGCCATGTGAGGCTGGTGTAGTCATCGCGTACGCCTAGCCCCTGTTTGCTGACGTCGGTGCCAGGTGGTAGACCGTCATCGACTTTCGATGCAATATCATAGGCCAGTTTCCATTGCCGGTCATTGGCTGCTTCGCGCCCGAGCTTGAGCAGAACCTCATACCATTCTTCAGGGTCGGCAGGCGGCGCATCGAGCGGTGGACGATTAGCCAGCAATTGCCGGGCGGTCCAAGCGCTGCCTTGCCTGCGAAGCTGGGTCGCGCGCGATGCCAGCATGCCAGCATTGCGCATGCCCGCGCTGCCTGTATTGCTTATCTGACTGTCCGCATCAGAGGCGCGCGTCATCACCGCAAGCCGCGCAGAATAGACTGGGCGCATCCGGGCGGACGCATAGGGAAGCATCGCTGTGGCGCTGCGCGTGGCACCTTTCCATAAAAGCGCATCGATGCGCCGGTCATGGTCGTCAGCCGTCAGCGCGCTTCCCATAACGCTGCGCAGTGCGCTTTCATCGCTGTCAGTGAGCGGTCCGGCATGCCATGCCTTCTTGCCCCACTTGATCGCCTGCGCCCTGTTTCCCGTCGATTCGAGTGCGATTGCGTATTTCGCGCGCCCGGCGTTGGTAACAGGCGGCATGCGGTCGAAAAAGGCAACAACCTGATGGGGTGCCCAGCTCCGCGGATTTAGCACCTGTTCGGCATTGCGGCGCATCGCCGTTTCTCCCGGCCAGCCTGGATAGGTCATCAGGAAGGACGCATATTCGCCAAAGCTGTAGTTTCCGCCCTGGCTCAGCATTTTCCAGCGCTGAATGGCTGCGGGAATATTTCCGCCGCTGGGATCCACCTGACTCTCCGGGACGGTTACTCGCGATCCGTCGCCTGTCCCGGGCGTAAAGACGACATTCTGGGCAAAGGCTGGGCTGGCAATCGCTATCGCGGCGATCGCTGCAAAAGAAACCGAATAAAGATGCTTTGTCATGCTGGACATATTAGGGGCTGCTTCCTTATCTAGAACTGAACGGCCTGCGGGTAACGCCACCGCGTCAATGCTCTAAGGCCATAAACGAGAAAGATAATCCATGTTTTCCGGATCAATTCCCGCTCTGGTGACTCCTTTTCGCGATGGATCGTTCGACGAGGCTGCCTTTCGCGAGCTGGTGGACTGGCAAATCGAGAGTGGTTCGTCGGCGTTGGTCCCTTGCGGCACGACGGGAGAAGCTGCCACACTGGCCTTCGAAGAACATTTCGAAGTTGTCCGGATTTGCGCCGAGCAAGCGGCGAGGCGCGTGCCGATCATAGCTGGCTGCGGCTCGAATGATACGCGCATCGCGCTTAAGAATATGCGCAAAGCGCAAGAGATGGGCGCAGATGCAGCGCTCGTCGTTCCGCCATACTACAACAAACCGAGCCAGGCGGGTATCCTTGCGCATTTCGAGGCCCTCATCGATGGCTGCGATTTGCCGATTGTCCTTTATAATGTTCCCAGCCGCACGGCTTCCGACATTCAGGTGGAGACAATGGCAAAGCTGGCCGTGCATGCGAACATCGTCGGCGTGAAGGATGCCTCTGCAGATATGGATCGGATCAGCGCGCAGCGCGCAGCATGCGGTGAAGATTTCTGCCAGCTTTCCGGCAATGATTATCTCACGCTGGGCTTTATGGCGATGGGTGGATCAGGTTGCATTTCGGTGACGGCCAATGTTGCGCCCAGTCTATGTGCGCAGTTCCAGGCAGCGTGCGCTGCGGGCCAGTTTGACCACGCAATCGAACTCAATGACCGGCTATATCCACTTCATTCCGCGCTATTTTCCGATGCCTCGCCCGGGCCGGCTAAATATGCCCTTGCCAAGCTTCATGACTGGGTCGGGGAAGAGCTGCGGTTGCCGCTGACACCCTGTTCGCCGGAATCGCGCGCGCAGATCGATGCCGCGCTGGAGCATGCGGGGCTGGTCTGATGGCACGTCCCCGTCCAGACGCCTTCGACAAGCAAAAGATCGTCGCCGAAAACCGGCGGGCGCGCTTTGACTATGCGATAGACGAAAAATTCGAGGCGGGGATCGCGCTCAAGGGAACCGAGGTTAAGTCGCTGCGCTTTGGCGAGGGATCGATTGCCGAGAGCTATGCCGAGGTGAAGGATGACGAGGCTTGGCTGGTGAATGCCAACATCCCGGAATTCTCGCACGGCAACCGCTTCAATCACGAACCGAAACGTCCGCGCAAGCTGCTTCTCAACCGGCGGGAAATCAACCGTTTGCGCGCTGCAGTCGAGCGCAAGGGGATGACCCTTGTCCCGCTGTCCATTTATTTCAACGCCCGCGGGCGGGCCAAGGTGGAGCTGGCGCTGGCCAAAGGCAGGAAAGCGCCCGACAAGCGGGACTATAAGAAAGAACAGGACTGGAAGCGGCAACAGGGCAGATTGCTGAGGCAGCATGGCTAAAAGCAAGAAGAAAAAGGAAAGCTGGCTTGACCGCAATATGCCGACCCGCGAAGGAATGGCAAAGAACAAATATCTGAAACCCTTCGCGCATCGCTTCCTGAAATCCGAATTATGGCGCTTCACCCGGCGGTCGGTTCCGCGCGGCGTCGCGCTGGGCCTGTTCTCGGCTTTTATCACCCCGATTGGTCAGATTTTGTTGGCGGCCTTTCTGGCTCTCCCACTCAGGGCCAACATGCCGATTTCAGCGCTAACAACCTTTATAACCAATCCCTTCACCTTTCCCTTCTGGTTTTACATCGCCAACCAGATCGGCGCATTTGTGCTCCAGATCGAGCAGCTTACCGGCGAACCCATGGATGCAGAGGGCGGGAGCGGAAGATGGGGGTTGTTTGGCTGGCTGTTGCAGGAGGCAGGGCTAACGGCAGTCGGGCTATTCATCCTTGCTATCGTGACATCCTCGGTCGGCTATTTCGTGACGTCGTGGATGTGGGATTGGCGAATCCGCCGGTTGCGTGATCGCCGCCGCCGGCGCCGAGAAGAGCGCAAAGCCGGATGATGATTCTTCGAATATCAGAGCGACGCCGGGGTCGTGCGCAATCTTGACAAATGGTATGAGGCGTTCCAGCCCAAGCGGGACGAAAAACTGTATCTTGCACCCCAAGACAGGGTGCGCATCTGGTAAGGAAGTGAATGGCCAATCTGTCCGCGCCATCGCAAATCGAACTGTTCGGCGGGGACGAGGCGGATTCGCGGGCGCATAGCCGTAAATGGCTGCTGATCCTTGGAGCGGCCGTGCTGGCCTCGCTGATACTGCTGTGGGCCGTGACCCGCTCGCCGGTTATTGTCGGTGCCTTTGGAGCCGGATTATTGGGGTTGCTTGGACTGGCGGACTATATCCGCCGCACAAGGCCGGTCGAGATGGTCACCGAAACGCTGCCGCCAGATTGGTCTGTGACCCGCGATACGGCCGATTTGTCGCTCGCTGCTGTGGCGGTGAGCGACAGGGCAGGCCGGCTGGTCTGCGCGAATGGCCTGTTCAATCAGTGGTTTGAGGGGCTCAGGGCACCGCCGAATATCGATATCGATACAGGCAGCAGGGAATTGCTGGTCGAGCTGGCTCGGTCGGCCTGGCGCGATGGCGAGGCACAGGTTGAAGGCGTCAGGCAAAGCGAGCGTGAATATGCCGTGCGAGCATTGCGATCAGGGTCGGGCGATGAATATCTGCTATGGTGGATATCGCCATCCGAACGTATCGACATTGAAACTCGCGCGCGCGATTTCGTGAGCGGCCGGTTGGGCCGCGCAATGGCTTTGTCGGGGGTTATGGCCGTCAGCATCGGAGCAGAGGGGCGCGTGCGTTCGGCCAACGCAGCCTTTGCCCTGCGCGCTTCCGGAGACGAAAATTCGAACATGGTTGGACAGGAGCTCGCACAGCTCATGCGAATGGACGACAAGGGCTCGATCTTTTTCGAACGCGAAGGCCGCAGTGGATTGCCCATCCGCCTGATCCATGTTCCGCTCGCCAGGGAAGATCAGGAGGGCGGATCGCTTTTGCTTGCCATCGATGAAGATGGCGCGCGGATCGACCGTGCTTCGGCGCTCACCCATGTTCAGAATATGCTCTCCACCTTGCCGCTCGGGCTGGCGCTGGTGGATCGCGACGGGCGTTTTCTGTTCGCCAATGAGAGCTTTTCGCGTGTCGTTGGGCTGCCTGGAGACAAATTGCCGCCCTATCCAGGTGATCTGGTCATCAAGGAAGACAAGGGCGCGGTAGCCGAGAGCATCCGGCGCTACGCAAGGGGGCAGGCGATGGCCGGGGATATCGCTATCCGCCTCAAGGATGCACCTGATGATGTTATCGCACTCTCGATTGCGGGCGTGCGCGGTCTGGGCGATGCGGCGGTTCTGCTGGGGCTGAAAGACGACAGCGAAGAAACCAAGCTGAAGCGGCAGGTTGCGCAAGCGACCAAGATGCAAGCCATCGGTCAGCTTGCCGGAGGCGTCGCGCATGATTTCAACAATATTCTGACGGCCATCATCGGCTATTGCGATCTGATGCTGATGCGCCATCAGCCGGGAGACAGTGACTATGACGATATCCAGCAGATCAAGAATAATTCGAACCGCGCCGCGAGCCTGACGCGGCAGCTTCTGGCCTTCTCGCGCCAGCAAACACTGCGCCCGCAGATCGTCCAGTTACCCGATGTCGTGGTCGAGGTTTCAAGTTTACTTAAGCGTCTGCTCGGCGAAAAAATCAGGCTGGAGATCAATCACGGCCGCAATCTGGGGGCCATCCGCGCAGACCCAGGTCAGCTCGAACAGGTTATTATCAATCTAGGCGTCAATGCCCGCGACGCCATGCCCGAAGGCGGGCTCCTGCATATCGAAACTCTGAGCGTGAAGCAGGCGGATGTCCGCGCGCAAGGCAGCGATATTCTTCCAGTTGCGGATTATGTCATGCTTTCCGTAGAAGATAGCGGCGTAGGCATTTCGAAGGAGAATCTCGGCAAGATCTTCGAGCCCTTCTTTACGACCAAGGAGGTCGGAAAGGGAACGGGGCTGGGCCTTTCCACGGTATATGGCATCGTCAAGCAATCGGGCGGCTTTGTCTTTGCCGAATCCGAAGTCGGCAAGGGAACACGCTTCGATATCTACTTTCCGGTTCATGAAGGCGAAATGCCAAAAGAAGCCGAGACCAAGAGTAACGAACCCGACGACAAAGAGGTATGGGGAAGCGGGCGCATATTGGTCGTCGAGGATGAGGATATGGTTCGTGCGGTTGCGGAACGGGCGCTTGTCCGGCAAGGCTATACGGTAGAGACCGCGAGCGATGGTGAGGAAGGGCTGGAGCTGTTTGCTGATGGCAAGCGCTATGACCTCATTCTTTCCGACGTGGTAATGCCGAATATGGACGGGCCGGCGATGGCGCGCGAGCTGCGCGCCAAATATGGTGACATGAAAATTCTCTTCATGTCCGGTTATGCCGAGGAACAGCTTCGGGAATCGATAAATCTGGACAACGTCTACTTTATTCCCAAGCCCTTCTCGGTTCAGCAGATTTCCGAAGCTGTGCGCAATGCACTTTCCGCTTAGCTTTATAAAAGTTTGAAATATATGATTTATTAAATTTTGTTCCACTCTTGTTCTTTGAGAACAAATGCGATACAAACTGCTTAATGCTGGTTGGGACAGCAATATCGCTAGCTAAGGAGTGGGAAAAATGGCAGCAAGTTTGAAAGTGGTAGATCAGGCGAAAGAAAACACCTTGAATAATGCAGAGCGGGAAAAGGCGCTGGATGCGGCACTGGCCCAGATAGACCGGGCCTTCGGCAAGGGGTCGGCCATGAAGCTGGGCAGCCGGGAAGCCATGAATATCGAAGCGATATCAACAGGCTCTCTGGGGTTGGATATCGCGCTTGGTATCGGCGGATTGCCAAAGGGCCGCGTAGTCGAGATTTATGGTCCGGAAAGTTCGGGCAAGACGACGCTAACCCTGCATGCCATCGCTGAAGCGCAGAAAGCAGGTGGCACTGCTGCCTTTATCGATGCCGAACATGCGCTTGATCCGGTATACGCGAAAAAGCTGGGCGTCGATATCGACAATCTTATCGTGTCGCAGCCCGATACGGGCGAGCAGGCGCTGGAAATTGCCGATACGCTGGTGCGTTCAAATGCCATCGATATTCTGGTTATTGATTCGGTTGCCGCGCTGGTTCCGCGTGCCGAGATAGAGGGCGAAATGGGCGACAGCCATGTCGGCCTTCAGGCGCGGCTGATGAGCCAGGCGTTGCGCAAGATCACCGGTTCCATCAACCGCTCCAATTGCATGGTTATCTTCATCAACCAGATTCGCATGAAGATCGGCGTGATGTATGGCTCGCCGGAAACGACGACGGGCGGTAATGCGCTGAAATTCTATTCCTCGGTGCGTCTCGACATTCGCCGGATCGGCCAGATCAAGGATCGCGACGAGGTGGTCGGAAATGCGACGCGCGTCAAAGTTGTGAAAAACAAGGTGGCACCGCCCTTCAAGCAGGTCGAGTTCGACATCATGTATGGCCAGGGTATTTCCAAGATGGGCGAGATTCTCGATCTTGGCGTGAAAGCCGGCATTGTCGAAAAGTCGGGCAGTTGGTTCAGCTATGACTCGGTTCGCATCGGCCAGGGACGCGAAAATTCCAAGCAATGGCTTCTCGACAATCCGGAAATGGCCAGCAAGATCGAGGCTGTGATCCGCGGCAAGGAAGAAAAAGTCGCCGAGGATATGCTCACCGCGCCCGAAAAGAATGGCGAAGCAGAAGGCTAATCACAGCCGAATGACTTAAATATAGCTTCCTCCGTCTCCTCTTCCCCTAAGAGGAGACGTGCGGCTGACGCCTGATGGCCGCACCGGTCCGTCCCGACCCACCCCGGGACGGACCCTTTTATTCTGTCTGGTCCTGCTTCCAGCCAGGCGGGTGTCGAGCGCCGGCTTCAATCTCAAAAATGGGGTTACAATGCGGCTTGTAAGGCGGCTTTGGCTGCCCTAAGTCGCTTTGCATGACGTCAACCAATGACATCCGCCGGGCCTTTCTCGATCATTTCGCCGGGGCCGACCATGAAATCGTGCCCTCCGCACCGCTGATCCCGCATAACGATCCCACGCTGATGTTCGTCAATGCCGGCATGGTGCCGTTCAAAAATGTCTTTACCGGCTTGGAAACGCGTGACAATCCGCGTGCCACCTCGAGCCAGAAATGCGTGCGCGCGGGCGGCAAGCATAATGATCTCGACAATGTCGGCTACACCGCCCGGCATCACACTTTTTTCGAGATGCTCGGCAATTTTTCCTTTGGCGATTATTTCAAGGATGTTGCCATCGAGCATGCCTGGTCGCTTATCGCCGGCAGCTGCGGCCTCAATCCGGACCGGCTTACGGTAACGGTCTATCATACCGATGACGAGGCATTTGATCTCTGGCGGAAAATAGCCGGTCTCCCCGAAGAGCGCATTATCCGCATCGCCACCCACGACAATTTCTGGTCGATGGGAGAAACGGGCCCTTGTGGCCCCTGCAGCGAGATTTTCTACGATCATGGCGAGCATATTCCCGGTGGACCTCCGGGCAGCCCGGATGAAGATGGCGACCGTTTCGTCGAAATCTGGAATCTCGTTTTCATGCAATATGAGCGGCAGGAAGGCGGCGATCAAACCGACCTGCCGAAGCCGAGCATCGATACCGGGATGGGCCTCGAGCGAATTGCCGCTGTCTTGCAGGGCGTGCATGACAATTACGACACCGATATCTTCAAGGCGCTGATCCATGCGTCGGAAGAATTGACTTCTGCGCGGGCGGAGGGCGATGCCATGGGCAGTCACCGCGTCATTGCCGACCATCTGCGCTCGACGAGCTTCCTGATTGCCGACGGCGTGTTGCCCTCGAATGAGGGCAGGGGATATGTCCTCCGGCGGATTATGCGGCGCGCGATGCGGCATGCGCATCTGCTGGGCGCGAGCGAGCCATTGATGCACCGCCTTGTCGGCAGCCTGACCGCCGAGATGGGGGCGGCCTATCCCGAACTGGTTCGCGCCCAGACGCTCATCGAAGAGACGCTTAAACAGGAAGAAACGCGCTTCCGGCAGACGCTCGACAAGGGATTGAAACTGCTCGACGAGGCGACGGCGAATATGGAGGAAGGCGATATTCTGCCCGGCGAGACGGCCTTCAAACTTTACGATACGTATGGCTTTCCGGTCGATCTTACCGAAGATGCCTTGCGGGCGCAGGGCTATGGCATAGACCAGGCCGGTTTCGATGCGGCCATGCAGGAGCAGAAGGATCGCGCCCGTGCGGCTTGGAAAGGTTCGGGTGCCAAGGCATCCGACGATATCTGGTTCGACATAGCCGATCATGTCGGCGCTACGGAATTCACCGGATATACCGCCAATGTTGGCGAAGGCCAGGTCGTCGCATTGATCGAGGATGGCGAGGAAATCGAAGCAGCGGAGGCGGGTGATGAAATAACGATCATCGCCAATCAAACACCCTTTTATGGCGAGAGCGGCGGCCAGATGGGCGATGCCGGGGTGATCAGCACGCCCGATGGTCTTGAGGTGGATATCAGCGATACCTCAAAACCGCTCGGCCGTCTGCACGCGCATCATGGCAAGATCAAGAACGGTAAAATCGCTGTCGGCGATATGGTTCATCTCGCCATCGATGTCGATCGGCGCGATTCCGTGCGCGCCAATCATAGCGCGACGCATCTGGTGCATGCGGCGCTGCGCAATCGTCTGGGCGGTCATGTCACGCAGAAGGGCAGCCTTGTTGCGCCCGACCGGCTGCGTTTCGACTTTTCCCATCCCGCTGCGGTGAAGCCTGAGGAGATCGAGGCCATCGAGGCCGAGGTAAATGCGCAAATCCGCGGCAACGAGGAAGTTTCAACGCGGCTGATGACGCCGGATGACGCGATTGCGGCAGGCGCGCTCGCGCTGTTCGGCGAGAAATATGGCGAAGAGGTTCGCGTGCTGAGCATGGGTGATGCAGATGGCAGCAGCTATTCGGTCGAATTGTGCGGAGGAACGCATGTGCGGGCGCTCGGCGATATCCAACTGTTTACAATCATCTCGGAAGGCGCGGTGGCATCCGGCATTCGCCGTATAGAAGCCCTGACGGGCGAGGCCGCACGGCAACATCTTGCAGGCCGAGACAATTCTCTCAAACAGGTTGCAGCAATGCTGAAGACCGCGCCCGAAGAGGTTGGTGCCCGCATCGAGGCATTGATGGCCGAACGCAAAGCTATGGAAAAGGAACTGTCCGAGGCCAAGACGAAGCTTGCCATGGCGGGAGGAGGAGGCAGCCAAAAGGCCGAAGCAGAAGATATTGGCGGCATCAAATTTCTGGGGCAGGTTATTGCCGGCGTTGAACCCAAGGTACTGCGCGGGCTGGCGGACGAACAGATGAAGTCGCTCGAAAGCGGGATAGCGGTGATCATAGCCGCCAATGACAATGCCAATACGGTTGTTGTTGCGGTGTCTCCCGATCTGCATGACCGCTTCGTTGCGCCCGATCTGGTACAAAAAGCAACCGAGGCGATGGGCGGCAAGGGCGGCGGCGGGCGGCCTGAGATGGCGCAAGGCGGTGGCCCTGCCGGAGAAGATCAGGCAAAAGCAGCGGTCGAAGCCGTGAAATCGCAGATCAGCAGCTGATCTATTCCGCTGTTTTCAGCCTGGGTGCTTCGTTAAGCTCGCCTGCTTCCATAATGATTTTGCGATATTCGTCGCGCTTTTCATGGATCGACGCGACCACCGGGCCCATCGGAACCCCGACATCAACCAGCACCGCTTCAGCGAGCTGCAGCGAGCTTTCCAGCGTTTCCGGGACGGCATCGCTTGCGCCGACCCGGTAAAGGCTCGCCGCATGATCGGCATCGCGGGCGCGCACCACGATTTTGAGATTGGGCAGCCATCCGCGCACGCGGCGCACGACGCGTTCCGACAATACCGGCTCATCCATCGTGAGGATAAGCGCTTTCGCGTAACCCAGCTGTAGCTTGTCGAGCGTTTCGGTACGCGAGATATCGCCGAACAGGACGCTGTATCCGTCGCGCAATCCGGAGGCGACGACATCTATATCCGAATCAACGGCGACATAAGGGACGTCGTGCTTTTTTAGCATGTCGGCGACGAGCCGGCCTATGCGGCCAAATCCAATAATGACCGTGCGCTCTTCATGCCGCGTCATTTGTTCGGCCACTTCCTCGTCCGCACCGCGCATTTCGATGCGGCGGGCCAGATCATGACCGAGCCGTGCCAGGATTGGCGTAATTGTAAGGCCGATGGCCGTCGCTACCTGCCAGAAAGCCGCTGTCGGCGGGCTGATAACCTGCGCTGCGCTGGCTGCACCGAGCACGATCAGCGTCGTCTCAGAAGGGCTGGCCATCAGCACGCCAGTCTCTGTCGCCGTGCCGGTGCGCGCCCCGGCCAGTTTCAGCAGCAGGCCTGTAACAATCACCTTCACGATCATGACGCCGCCTACGGCACCCAGCAGCGCGCCCCAATTCTCTGCCACGAAGCTAAGGTCGATCTGCATGCCGATGGAAATCAGGAATACGCCGAGTGCCAGCCCCTTGAAGGGAGCGGTAATGACTTCGACCTCGTTGTGATAATCGGTTTCCGCGATCAGCAGACCGGCAATCAGCGCGCCGACGATGGGGGAAAGGCCGACGAGGCCGGTTGCCAGGCTGGAGACGATAACCACCAGCAGGGAGGCGGCAAGAAAGATTTCCGGGCTTTTGGTCCGCGCGGCCTGACCGAAAATACGCGGCAGCAGCAGGCGGCCCAGAACAAGCATCGCGACGATGACCAGCGCGCCCTGCCAGAAGGTCGTCCAGATCCCCTCGACTCCTTCGGTTGCTGCGTAGGGAGCGAGTGCGCCCAGCACGAAGATGATGGGTACGATGGCCACATCCTCGAACAGCAGCATGGCGAGGGCCGATTGTCCGACGGCCGACTTGGTGCCCGCAATCGGCAGCACGAGCGCAGTCGAGGAAAGCGCTAGGGCAATCCCGATTCCGAAGGCCGCCGCTGGTGTGTAGCCGAACAGGTTGAGCGCAAGGCCAATGATAATCCCGCTGCCCAGAAGCTCGGCGGCACCGACGCCGAAGACGAGCTTGCGCATCGACCACAGCCGCTTGAAGGACAGTTCCAGCCCGATCGAAAAGAGCAGCAGGATAATGCCATATTCACCAATCTGCCGGATATCTTCGGTATCGTCGATCGTAACCCATTCCAGCCACTCATAACGCTCGGCGAGAACGCCCAAACCCATCGGGCCGACCAGAATGCCCACAAGAATGAAGCCTATGATGGGCGTAATGCGAAAGCGCGCGAAGGCCGGAATGACGATCCCAGCCGCGCCCAGAATGACGAGCGCGTTGCTGATACCCTCGGTTTGCAGTTCGGCGGCCATATATGGTCTCTAACTTAGGCGCATGCTAAAGTCATGTCATGAAAGATGACATATTGATTGTCGGCGGCGGCCCCGCGGGCATGATGGCGGGGCTGTTGTTTGCCTGTGCCGGGCTGAGCGTAACCGTAGTTGAAAAACATGTCGATTTTCTGCGCGATTTTCGCGGTGATACGGTGCATCCATCGACGATGGAGCTGTTTCACCAGCTTGGTATGCTCGATGAACTGCTACTGCTGCCGCATAGCCGTATCGATCAGTTCGCGCTGCATATAGCAGGCCAGAAAATGCGCGTCGCCGACATGCGCTACTTGCCCGTTGCCGCGCCCTATATCGCCATGATGCCGCAGTGGGATCTGCTCGATTTCATCGCACGCAAGGCGGGCGAATTTGGCGGTTTCAAGCTAAGGATGGAGACCGAGGCGGTTGCGGCGATCACCCATCCATCGGGCCGCGTCTGCGGAGTAAAGACCCGCTCGGGCGAAGAATTGAAGGCGGGGCTTGTAATTGCTGCAGACGGTCGCCGCTCGATCCTGCGCGATGAGGCCAAGCTCCCTCTCGAACAGCTTGGCGCGCCGATGGATGTTTTCTGGTTTCGGATCGACAAGCCAGCGGATTATGGCGGTGATATTTTCGGGACGGCGCGCGCCGGACAATTCATGATCCTGATCGATCGCGGCAGCTATTTTCAATGTGCTTATGTCTTTCGCAAAGGAGAAGCGAAAGCCGTCCGGGAGCGCGGCCTGCCGCAATTTCGGGACGATTTGCGCATCCTGATGCCGGATCTCGCGGATGCTTTCGATCAGATCGGCGACTGGGATCAGGTGAAGATGCTGGAGGTCGCCTTGGACAGGCTGACATGCTGGCATCGGCCCGGCCTTCTCGCCATCGGCGATGCCGCGCACGCCATGAGCCCGATCGGAGGGGTGGGGATCAATGTTGCCGTGCAGGACGCGGTGGTCGCGGCCAACATCCTTGCTGGCCCGATGGTTGCAGGCGAAAATCCGGATCCCTTGCTCGAACAGGTTCAATCGGCACGATGGCGCTCTGTCACGCGCATGCAAAGGGTTCAAAAGATAGCGCAAGACCAAGTGATCGAGCCATTGCTGAACAGGAGCAAACCGATCAAGCGCCCCTTCCTGCCGCTGCGCATACTCAATCGATTTGGAATTTTGAGGCGCATTCCAGGACGCGTCATCGGGTTGGGCTTCGACCGTCCGAGTATCGATAGCCCGAACGCTTTTGACTGACAGCTACTGCCAGCTACCCATTTTGGTTTCCAGATTCTGGACGATCGATTCGAAGAATTGTTCGGTTGTCTGCCAATTCTGTTGGGAACCGATCAGAATTGCGAGATCCTTCGTCATCTGACCGTTTTCAACCGTTTCGATGCAGACTTGTTCGAGCGTTTCGGCAAAACGGGTGACATCGGGCGTGTCGTCGAACTTGCCGCGATATTTGAGCCCGCCGGTCCAGGCGAAAATTGATGCTATCGGGTTGGTCGATGTGGCCTTGCCCTGCTGATGCTGTCGGTAGTGGCGGGTGACCGTGCCGTGCGCGGCCTCGCTTTCTACCGTTTTGCCATCGGGCGTCATCAGCACCGATGTCATGAGGCCCAGCGAGCCAAAGCCCTGTGCCACTGTGTCCGACTGGACATCGCCATCGTAATTCTTGCAGGCCCAGACAAACTTGCCCGACCATTTCAGTGCGCTTGCCACCATATCGTCGATTAGACGGTGCTGATATTCAATACCAAGCTTATCGAATTTCTCTTTGAATTCACTGTCGAATATTTCCTGGAACAGATCTTTGAAACGGCCATCGTATTTTTTCATGATGGTATTCTTGGTGGAGAGGTAAACCGGCCAGCCGCGATTCAGCCCGTAATTCATCGAGGCGCGGGCAAAGTCGCGAATGCTTTCGTCGAGATTATACATCGCCATGGCGACGCCAGGCGACGGGAATTTGAAAACTTCCAGATCGATATTCTCACCATCCTCCCCATCGAAGACCAGCCGCAGCGTGCCTGGGCCGGGGATCAGCGTATCGGTGGCGCGATACTGGTCGCCAAAGGCATGACGGCCCACCACGATCGGGTCAGTCCAGCCAGGCACCAGCCTCGGCACATTGTCGATGACAATCGGCTCACGGAAAACCACGCCGCCCAGGATATTCCGGATCGTACCATTGGGGGACTTCCACATTTTTTTGAGGTCGAATTCCTCAACGCGAGCCTCGTCCGGGGTGATCGTGGCGCATTTGACGCCAACGCCATGCTCCCGGATGGCATTGGCGCTATCGACTGTGATTTTATCGTCGGTCTCGTCGCGCTTCTGGATCGACAGGTCGTAATATTTAAGATCGATATCAAGGTAAGGGAGAATCAGCCTTTCGCGAATCCACTCCCAGATAATCCGCGTCATTTCGTCGCCATCGAGTTCGACGACGGGGTTTTTCACCTTGATTTTGGCCATGTTCCTATTGCTTTCCTGTCCGGGAGAAAATTGAGGTCGGTTGCGTGTGAGCGCGGCATAGCAATATTTGGCGTTTGTTCAACTGCATGCGCCGCGTTCGGCTGAAATTGTCCACGGTTTTTGCTGGAGCCAGCGGTTGTAACGTGCTGCGACCAGTCTTAGTTAGGCCGCCATGAGTAAACAGGAACTAACAAATCGCGGCGGTGGCGTGACCAAATGGTCGTTTCCGCCGGTGCATCCCGAGGGCCGCAAGTTTGGATTGATTGCCGGAGCGCTAACAGCTGTTTTCGCCTTTATGGCTTGGGAAACGCTGGCTTGGCCCATGGCCGGCGTAACCGCCTGGACCCTGGCCTTTTTCCGAGATCCTGCGCGCACGACGCCGACCGGCGAGAATTTCGTCGTCGCACCCGCCGACGGGCTGGTCACGTTGATCGAGAAAGTGCCGCCACCGCCCGAGCTGGGCGGAGCCGAAGGGCTCGGAGAGGAGCCGCTTACCCGAGTGTCGATATTCATGAGCGTGTTCGATGTGCATATTAACCGGACGCCGATTGCCGGAACGATCAAGCGGGTGGTTTACATCGCCGGGAAGTTCCTCAATGCCGATCTCGACAAGGCCAGCGAGGAAAATGAGCGGCAGCATTTCCTTGTCGAACGCAGCGATGGCGTCCGCATCGGTTTCACGCAGATTGCCGGTCTGGTCGCTCGGCGTATCCTGTCTTTCGTGAAAGAGGGCGATATGGTGGGGCCGGGGCAGCGGGTCGGGCTGATCCGCTTCGGCAGTCGCGTCGATGTATATTTGCCTGTCGGAACATCGTCGCGTATCATCAAGGGGCAGCGCTGTGTTGCCGGCGAAACGATCATCGCCGAATTGGGGGTAGATAATGACCTCATCGCCATCAATGCCTGACCGGACCCTAATGACTTGACCGATAGCAAACCTCCAGGCCTGTCGCTGCGTGCGCTTGCGCCCAACACGGTAACGGCAATGGCGCTTTGCATGGGGCTTTCCGGTTTCTGGTTTGCGCTTCAGGAAAGATGGGAATCGGCACTGGCGGCGGTCGCCATTGCGGCCTTTCTGGACGGGTTGGACGGTCGTATCGCGCGCATGGTGAAGGGGCAGAGCCGCTTTGGCGCGGAGCTGGATTCGCTCGCTGATGTCATTTCTTTCGGGGTAACGCCAGCGCTCATCAGCTTCGTCTGGACGCTTCAATATATGCCGCGTTTTGGCTGGACGATTGCCCTGTTTTTTGTGCTGTGCCAGGCGCTGAGGCTGGCGCGCTTCAATGCCCGTATCGATACCGAAGAGCAGCCGCACAAATCCGCCGGTTTCAATACAGGTGTGCCCGCACCTGCCGGGGCAGGGATGGCGCTATTACCTCTGCTCTTATGGGTCGAGTTCGATATGGACATCGCGCGCAACTATATCTGGGTGGGCCCATGGCTTCTGGTTGTCGCGTTGCTCATGGTTTCCAATGTCGCCACATTCAGCTGGGCGTCGTTTAAAATCCGCCCGGCTTACCGCTTTCCTGCGCTCGCGATTGTCGGCCTGTTCATTACCGGATTGATAGCGGAGCCCTGGGCCGCGCTCATCGTGCTGACCGTGGGCTACACACTTTTGCTGCCCTTTAGCGTCTTCAGCTATGCACGCATCAAGCAGCGGCAGCGTAAAGCCAGTTGACCGGAAGCAACTTGACGCAATCAGGTGCGGCGCTATGTTCGCATTTCGTTCTGAGCTAAAGAGGCCGTGTTGGATCCTTTGATCATTGCCGTTGGAATAATCGCTGCCATGCTGCTTGGCTTGGCACTTGGCTGGTTTATGGGCGTCAAGAAGGGCGAAGCCGGAGCGGAAACGACGACGCAGCTGCGCGCGATGCTCGACGAGGTCTCGAAAGAGCGCGACGATGCGAAAGACAGGCTTGCCCGGCTCGAAACCTCGCTCGAAGAGCGCGAGCGTGGATTTGAGCAGCAAAGACAAGCGCTGGCGGAAGCCAAGGAGACGCTGGCGGCGCAGTTTGGCGAGATCGGCCAAAAGCTGCTTGGCGAAGCGCAGGCGAAATTTTTGGAACGCGCCAATGAACGCTTCGACCAGGCGGGCGAAAAAAACGAGGAAAAGCTCAAACAGCTGCTGCTGCCGGTCGGGGAACGCCTCAAAGCCTATGAGGAACAGGTCGGCAAGATCGAGAAGGAGCGCAGCGAGGCCTATGGCAACCTTACTGGCCTGATCGATCAGATGCGCGCGGGACAGGAACGCGTCCAGAGCGAGGCAGCGAAACTCGTCAATTCGCTGCGCAATGCGCCCAAGGCGCGGGGCCGCTGGGGCGAACAGCAACTGAAAAATGTGCTCGAGAGCTGCGGGCTTTCAGAGCATGTCGATTTTGTCACCGAGGAAAGCATTGATACCGAAGATGGCCGGCTCCGCCCCGATGCCGTGCTGCGCGTGCCGGGCGGCCGAAGCCTCGTGATTGACGCCAAGGTGTCACTCAATGCTTATCAGGATGCATTCGAGGCAGAGGAAGAAACGGCGCGCGATGCCGCGATGGCGCTGCATTGCCAGTCCATGAAAACGCATATCGACGGGCTTTCGCGCAAGGCCTATTGGGACCAGTTCGATGACGCGCCGGATTATGTGATCATGTTCGTTCCCGGCGAACATTTCCTCGCCGCCGCGCTCGAGCACCAGTCCGACCTTTGGGATTTCGCCTTTGAGAAAAAGGTTCTGCTCGCCACGCCGACTAATCTGGTGGCGATTGCCCGCACCGTGGCCGGGGTCTGGCGGCAGGAAGGTCTGGCGCGCGAGGCCAAGCAGATCGGCGCGCTAGGCAAGGAGATGTATGACCGGATCGCGGTTGCGGCGCAGCATCTGAAGACGGTCGGATCGGGACTCAACAGCGCAGTCAACAACTACAATAAGTTTGTCGGCAGTTTCGAACGTAATGTCATGAGCACGGGCCGCAAATTTGCCGAATTGAACATCGAAACCGGAAAGCGCGAGCTTGACGATGTGCCGCCCGTCGAGGCGCTTCCCCGCTATGGCAGCCAGGCAGAACAGGAGCTCATAGAGGATGACTCAGAGGGGAACCGTGAAGCGGCGGAATAGCTAGCCGCGCCGCATCTGGTTTCGAACCTCATAGGCCATCACGGCGGTTGCTATTGCTGCATTCAAACTGTCGGCCTTGCCATACATCGGCATTTTGACGAGCAGGTCGCATTCGGATTCATAGCTTTCGGGCAATCCCTGCGCTTCGTTGCCGGTCAATATGAAGCAGGGAGCGTGATATGCCGCTGCCTGATAGTCGGTCTCTGTTTGCAGGCTGGTTCCAACCAGTTGCCCTTCACCGCTTCTGAGCCAGGCTGAAAATTCCTCCCAGCGGCATTGCACGATGGATTGCGTAAAAACCGCCCCCATGCTCGCGCGCACGGCCTCTACGCTGAAGGGATCGGTGCTGTCATCGACCAGAATCAAACCGCCCGCGCCGACCGCGTCGCCGGTGCGCAGCATCGTGCCGAGATTTCCGGGATCGCGCATCGCCTGCGCCACCAGCCAGATGGGCGCGGCGTCACGCTTCAAGCTCTCAAGTCCCAGCGATATATCCGAATAGACGCCAACCAGAGTCTGCGGATTGCTCTTGCCGGACAGTTTGGCAAGAATCTCGCTGCTGGTTTCAATAACCTCACCGTCCGATTTGATAACATCCTGCTCCAGCGCGGTGGTAAGCGGATGCGGTTCCTGCCCCACGGCTAAAAACAGCAATTCCGGAATGTGACCCGCCTCGCGCGCTTCGGCCATGATCCGCAGTCCCTCGGCCAGAAAGCGGCCTTCGCGTTTGCGGAACTTTTTTTCGCGCAGGGCCCGAACCTGTTTGATCAGCGGATTGGAAAAGCCGGTTATGGCGCGGCGCATGGAGCCTGCTTCAGTCCTCGCCGAAGCCATCGACAACCAGTCCAACCAGCTTTTCGGCTATCTTTTCGCAATCGGGCCCATCAACATGGATGGTGATCTCCTGGCCTTTTGCCGCGCCAAGCATCATTAGCCCCATGATCGACGCTCCGGTTGCCGACTGGCCGTCCTTTTCGACCTCGACATTGACGCTATCGGGCAGCCGGCTGACCAGGGTCACGAATTTGGCGCTTGCCCGCGCATGGAGGCCGCGGTCATTGACGATGGTCACATTCCTGCTGACATGGGTCATTTCGACGCCTCCAGCACTTCCGAGGCGATATTGATATATTTTCGCCCAGCTTCGCGTGCAGTCTCGACTGCTTTCAAGAGCGGCATTGAACGCCGCGCGCTTTCGAGTCTGATCAACATCGGAAGATTAACGCCGGCGATAACTTCGGTCTTGCCGCTATCGAGCAGCGAGATGGCCAAATTGCTGGGTGTGCCGCCAAACAGATCGGTCAGAATGATCGCACCCTTGCCGGAATCGACATCGGCGACGGCCGCCGTGATCTCTTCACGCCTCAGCTGCATATCGTCATGCGGGCCGATGCAGATGGCGGCAATCTGCTTTTGCGGTCCAACAACATGTTCCATCGCAGTCACAAATTCCTCTGCCAGCCTTCCATGCGTGACCAAGACCATACCAATCATAGAAATGCTGCCCCGACTACTGTCTTGTTCACTGTTGTTCCGCCTTATCAGCGCTTTCGAGCGCATCAATCGGGCGCGATGTCAAGTTGCGATGCGATATGGTGGGCGAAAAACCATCTTCGTGCAACCATTTCGCAAAAGTCTCTGCGACATAGACCGAGCGATGGCGTCCGCCAGTACAGCCAAAGGCAATAGTCACATAGGCTTTGCCCTGCGCGTCGTAGAGCGGCAACAACAGTTGCAGCAATTCGCGGACTTTCCCAGTCGCATCCGCAAAGGCGGGATCGCTGCTCACATAGTCGGCGACGGCCTGGTCCAAACCGGTCAGCGGTCGCAGCTCATCGATCCAATGCGGGTTTTTGAGAAAACGCATGTCGAACATCAAATCGACATTATGCGGAATGCCGCGCGAATAACCAAAGCTGCTCACTGCCACATTCATTTTCGCGTGAGCTTCAACCCGAAATCGCTCGCGTATCTGCACCTGCAGGTCGCTGGCCGTTAGACGCGAGGTGTCGATAACCTGATCGGCCCAGCGCCTGAGTGGATCCGTCAGCGTTCTTTCCTGGGCAATGCCATCGATAGCGGGACGATCCTGGGCAAGCGGGTGCCGCCGGCGCGTTTCGGAATAGCGCCTTTCGATTTCCGTACCGGAGCAATCCAGAAAAAGCGTCATCACTTCAAGATCATCGCGTTTTTGCAGACGCTTGATCTGCCGGATCAGCTTTTGAGCATCAAAGCCGCGCGTGCGCGTGTCAAAGCCAAGCGCAAGCGGGAGAGCAGGCTCTTCCCGTCCTTCCGGCGACGGCAGTTCCAACAGCGGCGCGGCAAGCCGGATCGGGAAATTGTCGACCGCTTCCCAGCCCAGATCTTCCAATGTCTTCAGGACAGTCGTCTTGCCGGCTCCGGACAGGCCGGTAACAAGCAAGATTCTCTTCGGCACAGTTTCGGTTTCTTTACCCATTCTTGCCGCCACCTAACGCCAAATTCTCCAATGCCAGCTTTACCTTAATAGGCGCGCTCGCTTCCTTCGCATTGAGAGCGATGGCGGGAATTTGAACACCCATAATCCGTTGCATTTTTTGCTTTAGCGGGAGCCGCTCGGCAGCAGAAGCCAGATCGACAACTAGCTCGAGCCTAACAGCTTCCTTGTGTTTAAAGGGCATAATTCCGACATTTCGAACCTCAAGCTTGCCGCCGATATTGGGAGCTGCGTAAAGCACAAGCCGGTCATTTTTTTTTCGCACTACGGCAATATCGTCGCTAACCAGCGTCGCACCGCGGTCGATCAAGCGAAGCGCGAGATCGGATTTGCCGCTGCCGGAATGACCGGTTATCAAGACGCCGGCCTTGCCGATCGCGACAGCAGTACCATAAAGCTTTGCATCTTCAGCCAAGCGACGCCTCCGCGCTGGGTAGAGCGATTTCGAAGCAGGCTCCGCTGCGACCATCTTCACGATCTTGAACCGTAATGCTTCCCTGATGGCCTTCGATAATGGTTCGCGCGATTGCCAGGCCCAGACCGCTATGGTTGCCAAAATCCTCACTTGCGGGGCGTTCGGAATGGAAGCGCCGAAAAATGGCTTCCCGCTCGCTTTCCGGAACGCCGGGCCCTTCGTCGCTGATTCTGACCAGAATTTCGTCTTCGGCGCAGGTCGCGGCAATCTCTATCAATCCGCCTTCAGGTGAAAAAGACTCAGCATTGTCGATCAGATTGTTGAGAACACGTTCAATTCGGATATCCTCGCCCATGACGACGGCGACACCACGCCGCGGTCGGGCAAAGGCGACCTTTACCTCTTTTTCGCGTTCCCTTTTTTCACGCGCTGCGAGTAGCTGGTCGATCATGTCACCCAAGTCTATCGGTTCGAACTTGGCCTTGGCAAGCTGCGCGTCAACGCGGCTTGCCTCCGAAATATCGCTGATCAGCCGATCCATTCGCTTCACATCGGCTTTGGCAACATCCATCAATTGGGATCTCAGCTTGCTGTCTTTCAGGTTATCGAGGCCATCCAGTGCAGAGCGCAACGAGGCAAGTGGGTTCTTGATTTCATGCGCTACATCGGCGGCGAATGCCTCGGTCGCGTCGATACGCTGGCGCAGGGCAATACTCATGTCGGAAAGCGCGCGCGCCAAAAGACCGATTTCATCCCGGCGGTCGGGCAGGCGCGGCACGGTTACTTCCTGCGCTCGGCCCAACCTGACCTTGACGGCAGCACGTGCGAGGTGGCGGATGGGACGAACGATCGTGCGCGCCAGAAACAGCGAGAGCAGCACAGCAATCCCCAGAACAAGCAGAAAGAAAAGAGCAATACTGGATCGCTCGGCGCGGACAAAAAGCCGGATGTCGCGCGCGTTTCGTGTCACAAGGATTTTGTCTGAGCTGCCATTCATTATTTGGCCGGCGCTGACCATATGCGTGACATCTGGTGCCAGCCGGACCATCGAAGAGGGCTCGTTCCCGCTGATATTTGCGACTTCGGGCCACTGGGAAGCGACGTCATTTTCGGGCTCGCGAAAGACTGCCAGTCGCGGCGCCATCACCAGGAAATCAAAGCTCCTGTCCAAAACTCGTGCAGCTTTCTTTCGAAACGGTTCGCTATCCGGGTCTCTTAGACTGTAGGTGGGTGGGGCCAGCGCGAAGCTGTCCAGAATTTTGCTGCCATCTTCATCATAAAGCCGAACGCGAGATTCATGCTGCTCAGCAAAGCGGGTGATAAATTTCTCGCGGTCCGCCTCCACAACAAGCGGCAGGGTTTTGGAAATGACCCCGGCCTCCGTTGCGACGTCGCGCATATTCTCATCGATCAGCCGCGAGCGATAGCTGTCGAGAAAGAAGAGCCCGCCCGCAAAGAGGGCAAGCACAAACAGATTGACGGCCAATATCCTGCTGGTCAGCGAAAGGCTGCGCGTCCAGCCCAGCTCCAGCCCCGGCGGTTCACTCCTCGGCAAATCGGTATCCAGCGCCATATAGAGTGTCGATAGCTGAAAACTCGGAATCTATCTCGCGAAATTTTCGCCTTAGCCTTTTGATATGACTGTCGATCGTGCGATCATCGACATAGACATCATCCTGGTACGCCGCGTCCATAAGCTGGTCGCGCGTGCGAACCACACCAGGGCGGTTGGCAAGCGCTTCAAGGATCATGAACTCAGTGACAGTGAGGGTGAGCGGTTTGCCATCCCACTTCACCTGATGGCGTGCTGGGTCCATTTCCAGCTTACCTCGCTCCAAAATTTGCGGCTCGTCGCTTTCGGTATCTACTTCGGTTTCGCCACTGGCACCGGCGCGGCGCAATATTGCCTTTACACGGGCGATCAACAGGCGCTGCGAGAATGGCTTTGTAATATAGTCATCGGCACCCATTGCCAGTCCGAGCGCTTCGTCGATTTCTTCGTCTTTCGATGTCAAAAAAATCACGGGCATGCTGCTTTTTTCACGTAATCTGCGAAGCAGCTCCAGACCATCCATGCGCGGCATCTTGATGTCGAATATACCCAAATCCGCCGGGTTTTCGGTGAGCGCTTGCAGGGCGGTCTCGCCATCCGAGTAGATACGCGTGGCAAAGCCCTCCGCCTGCATGGCTATAGATACCGATGTCAGGATATTCTTATCGTCGTCGACGAGTGCGATATTGGCGTCCATCGCGGCTCTATAGGCGCGACGAAGCGGCGCATCAATGGCCAGTGCAATCAAGCGCAGCGCTCAATACGCTCCCGCGATAATTTGTATTCACTTAATCCTCATGATTTCTGTTATGGGGATTTGACCTACTGGCCGCGCTCGACTAGTGCGCCATGCATCACAAGGGTCTTGCCAGCCCCTCATTTGCAAGACTCGGTTTATGCCTTCAAGGAGCCGCCAAAACGTGTCTACCATCCCTGCATTTTCGCTGTCGGACCAATCCATAGAAACCGGTGCGACGCTGCATTGGAACTACGGCACGCCGCAACTGGTCGAATCGGCGCTGGCAAATGACGAAGGCAAAATGGCGCGGCATGGCCCTCTCGTTGTACAAACAGGGGCGCATACAGGCCGTTCCGCCAAAGACAAATTTATTGTCCAGGATGACGAGACGCGTGACAGTATCTGGTGGGGCCAAACCAATGTTCCGATGGCACCTGAACATTTCGCTGCGTTGAAGGCGGATTTCCTCGCCGCGGTTAACGACAAGACCCAGCTCTATGTTGCTGACCTCTATGGTGGCTCTCAAGCCGAACATCGTGTCAATGTGCGCGTAATCAATGAGCTCGCCTGGCATAATCTGTTTATTCGCACGTTGCTCGTTCGCCCGGAGCCCGGCGAACTTGCAGATTTTGTGCCTGAATATACGATTATAGATTTGCCCAGTTTCCGAGCGGATCCCGAGCGTCATGGCTGTCGCAGTGAAACGGTTATAGCGGTGAACTTCACCGAGAAGCTGATTCTGATCGGTGGGACCAAATATGCCGGTGAAATGAAGAAATCCGTCTTCGGATTGCTCAACTATCTCTTGCCGCAAAAGGGCATAATGCCAATGCACTGTTCCGCCAATATCGGACCGGGTGGCGATACGGCAATTTTCTTTGGACTTTCCGGCACAGGCAAGACCACCCTTTCGGCCGACGCCAGCCGCACGCTGATTGGCGATGACGAGCATGGTTGGTCTGACAGCGCCGTCTTCAATTTTGAAGGCGGCTGTTATGCAAAAATGATCCGCTTGTCAGAAGAAGCAGAGCCGGAAATTTATGCAACCACGCGGCGGTTTGGTACTGTCCTCGAAAATGTTGTGATGGACGAGGATACACGCGCGCTCGACTTCGATGATTCGAGCCTGGCTGAAAATACGCGCGGGGCCTATCCGATCGATTTCATCCCTAATGCCTCTAAGGACAATCTGGGTCCGGTTCCCAAAAATGTCATTATGCTGACGGCGGATGCGTTTGGCGTTCTGCCACCTATTGCTCGTCTGACGCCGGACCAGGCGATGTATCACTTCCTTTCCGGCTATACGGCGAAGGTGGCAGGCACCGAAATTGGTGTGACCGAGCCCGAAGCCACTTTTTCAACCTGCTTTGGCGCACCATTTATGCCGCGCCATCCTAGCGTTTACGGAAATCTGTTGAAGGAACGTATTGCCAAGGGCGGCGTGACCTGCTGGCTTGTGAACACCGGGTGGACCGGCGGGAAATATGGCGTGGGCAACCGCATGCCCATCAAGGATACGCGCGCGCTACTTAACGCGGCGCTCGATGGAAGCCTGAATGATGTAGAATTCAGGCTCGACCCCAATTTCGGGTTCGAGGTACCGGTCAGCGTGCCGGGCGTGAACGCTGCTATATTGGATCCGCGCGGCACCTGGGCCAATGGCGAAGAATATGACGCTATGGCCTATAAGCTTGTAAGCCTTTTCGTTGAGAATTTCGAACAGTTTGCGGCCCATGTCGATCAGTCGGTGCGGGAGGCGGCTCTGAAGGCGGCCTGATTTTGAAAACTCGTATCTTGGCAAAACTGGGTTATCGATAGTCAATCACAAAAGGAGAAGGTCATGAGTATTCTGGACAATTTGCTGGGCAGTGTGGACGACATTGCTGAAAAACTGGGCGTGCCCGCCGACAAGGCCCAATCCATTGTTTCAGGCCTCACGGAAAAGCTCGGCAGCGAAGGTGGCGACAAAATTCAGGCCATTCAGGACCTGGCCGATGAGCATGGAGTCTCAGTTGATTCCATCAAGGACATGCTGGGCGGTGAAGGCGAAGGCGGTCTGATGGACAAGCTCACTGGTTTTCTTGACAAGGACGGTGACGGCTCCGTCGTTGATGACCTTGGTGATATGACCAAAGGACTTTTCGGCAAGAAATAGTCAACCAGCCTGACACAAAAAAAGGCCCGGGGTGACCGGGCCTTTCTTATGCGCAAAGACGGAAATAGTCAGTCCAGCAATTCGGCTGGAACGGTCCCCCCATTTTCTGCCAGTTCGCGCATGACCTGTTTGTGCAGCCAGATATTCATCTCTGCGCTTCCATTGAGTTCGCCCGTGTAGCCCAGTTCCATGGCCAGGTCTTTGCGTTCCTGCAACGAGCTTTCCATACCGACCAGCTTCATGAGATCAACGATAGAGGTCCGCCAGTTCAACTGTTGCGGGTTGGTAGCAGCCATTTCATCAAGGCGGGTTTCGATATCCACTGCAGCATTGGCCTCGGCTGCGGCCTGCTGGACTGCATCGGTTGTAGCAGCAGCAATGCTCTCCATCATGCCGGGCTGTTCCGGTTCGGCTGCCTTGGCTTCGCCGCCAAAGATTGCATTTTTGATTTTTGAAAAAATACTCAAAGACTTTCTCCCGTTTCAGATTTCTGAAAATGCTATAGGACAACTTGACCGGTTTTTGCAGGAAGAATTGCGCCGTTATTGTAAATTCTGGAGTTTATGATCGCGATTTATGCGCAAGCTGCTTGCCAACGGCGATGGCCAGTTCCAAAAGAACGGCAACTAGGAGGAAATAAATCATGGATCTTGCGCAGATATTGAAACAGAGCGGTGCCATTGGCTCGATCGCCCAGCAGCTGGGTGTCAACGAACAGGTGGCCGAAATGGGAGCAGAAGCCTTGCTTCCCTCCATCCTTGGCGGATTCAAAAAGACCGCGCAGGCACAGCCCTCCGGGCTGGACGGGCTGGGAAGCGTGCTGGGCCAGCTTGGCGGCGGCGGTTTGCTCGAATCGCTTCTTGGGCCGCAGCCGACGCCGGTTGAGCAGGGCAACAATGTGCTGGGCGAGATTTTCGGATCGAAGGATGTCAGCCGCTCGGTAGCGGGGCACGCATCGAATCAGACCGGTATTGATAGCTCGCTGCTAAAGAAGATGCTCCCGCTTCTGGCCATGCTGGTGGCTGGCTATCTGTCCAAACAGCAGGGCGGCGCTGCCGACCCGTCTCCGGCCCCGGCTTCGTCCGGCGGGCTGGGTGATATTCTGGGCGGCCTTCTTGGTGGTGGCGGTGGCGCGCAGGCCAGCGGTGGCGGAATTGGTTCGCTGCTCGATCTGGACGGCGATGGCAATCCGCTCGATGATATTATCGGCATCGCGGGAAAACTGGCGCGTTAATTACGCTGCAAATCCGTAATATTGATGCAGCTACTCGATTTTTTCGAGCTGTAGGATGCCGCCCTCGACATAGGCGATCCGTGCCTTTTCGCCGCTCTTCAGATCAGGCCCGCGCGCTGGCCATTCGCTGTCGCCAACGCGCACGCGGCCTCCGCTCTTGCTGACATCCTCGATAACCGTCACAGGCTGTCCGACCATTCGCGCCGAGCGGTCGTTGAGCAGCGGATCACGATTGGCAACGCCGCTCTTCTTGTACCAGTTTTTCCCCAGATAGACGCTGGCAACCGTCAACATCCCGAAAATGAGCAGCTGAGCCGGAAGCGACAGGCCGATCATGGAGGTGATGATTCCCACACCAGCCGCGGCGGCGGCCATGAATATCAGGAAAATGCCCGGTGCGATTGCCAGCTCGCCAATCGCGAACAGCGCCGCTAGTGCAAGCCAGATCCAGTAAATCTCTATGCCGCCAAGCTCGTCCATATCGCTTTTCCGACCTAGCCTTTCTTTTTCTCAATCGCATCTTTGGCCAATTCGCCAATGCCGCCTAGCGTTCCGATAAGCTGCGTAGCCTCGACCGGGAAGAGGATTGTCTTGCTGTTGGGCGAGGTTGCAAAATCGCTGACCGCTTTCACATAATCCTGCGCAATGAAATAGTTGATGGCTTTGGAATCGCCGCTGCCAATTGCGTCGGAAACCATCTGCGTGGCCTTGGCTTCCGCCTCGGCTTCTCTTTCCCGCGCTTCGGCGTCGCGGAAAGCTGCTTCCCGCCGCCCCTCGGCCTCCAGGATTTGCGATTGCTTTTCGCCCTCGGCTTTCAGGATTTCTGACTGCCTTTCGCCCTCGGCTTCCAGGATGACAGCGCGCTTTTCGCGCTCGGCCTTCATTTGCCGGGCCATTGCATTGGAAATATCGGCAGGTGGACGGATATCCTTGATCTCGACGCGCGTAATCTTGATGCCCCAAGGCGTCGTGGCATCGTCTACCACTACAAGCAGGCGGCCGTTTATCTCATCGCGCCGCGAGAGAAGCTCGTCCAGATCCATCGACCCCATCACCGTGCGCAGATTCGTCGTCGTCAAGTTCATAAGCGCGACATATAGGTCGGATACCTCATAGGCTGCCTTGGCGGCGTCCAGCACCTGGAAGAAAACCACGCCATCGACGGCAACCATGGCGTTGTCCTTGGTAATAATCTCCTGCCCGGGAATATCGAGCACTTGCTCCATCATGTTGACCTTGCGGCCCGTGCGATAGAGAAAAGCCGGATAGAAATTCAGCCCTGGCCGTGCAATTTCGTGAAAACGTCCAAAATACTCGATTGTATAGTTGTAACCCTGCCGCACCATCTTGATGCTCAAAAAGGCGTATAATATTGCGGCTACGACCAGAAACAGCACAGCACCGAGCATAATATCCTCCTCAAGATTGCCTTATCATCATTCCGGTTTTTGATCGATTCCACAAGCAAATTCGAGAATATATCCGCCAATTCGTCGAGCTGGTTATCCCTCCAGCTTTGGCATATTTATTTGTGGCAAGACGCAGCAACCCGATATATGCGAATAATCAGGTTGATTTTGTAAACTGCCACAATCCGGGGAGCGACATCGGCATGTACCGCGCCATGCTATTCATTGTCCTTACTTTGCTTCTCGCTGCGCCGGGACAGGCCGATGCGCGGTCCATCAAGGAAAAGGCGCTGCGCGGTCATATCGCAGTGTTGGCGAGCGACGAATTTGAAGGCCGCGAGCCCGGGACCGCTGGCGAAGAAAAGACAATCCGCTATCTTTCGGAGCAATGGGCCAAGGCGGGCCTCAAACCGGCGGCAGGCGATGGAGGCTGGTATCAGCCTGTGAATTTGGTTTCGCATGCACCTGACCGAGCGAAAGCGGAATTCTTCAGGAACGGCCGAAAATTGCGCTTCAGCCAGGACGAAATTGTCCTGATCGGAGCGAAGGAAGAATATTCCAGAGATGATGTTCCTCTCTTCTTTGCCGGCACCGGCCTCGATGGAAACGGCTCGCTGATAGCCGATATTTCCGGCAAGGCCCTGCTCCTTTTTCCGGAAACACCGGAAAATGCTGCGCAAGAATATCGGTCGATCGAAGCGCGCGCCGACGCATTGGTCAGAGCCGGTGCAGAAGCCATTATTTATGTTGCAGAACCGGATGACTGGAAGCTCATGCAGCGCGGGATGTCGAGGCCTTCGGTCGATCTCGAGGGGCATCGGCCACGTGCTCCAATCCAAGGTGCTGTCAGCACCGAATTCGCCGTCGGCCTTTTTACATCGGCAGGGCAGGATTGGGACAAGATCCGCGATTTGATGCAAGACAGTTCCTTCGAAGGTTTGCCGCTGAAAGTGACGGGTAACTTCGAAGTATCGACCAAAATCGAAAGCATCGTCAGCAACAATGTCATCGGCAAAATTATCGGTCGCAAGCCCGGCAATGGTGCGGTATTGTTCATGGGACATTGGGATCATTTCGGCTATTGCGGCCCGGAAGGCGATGAAGACCGGATATGTAACGGCGCGATCGACAATGCCAGCGGCCTGGCGGTTCTGCTCGAAGTAGCCCGAAAGCTGGCACGCCGCCGTCATGATCGCGACATCTATTTTCTGGCAACAACGGCAGAGGAAAGGGGTTTGTTGGGCGCCTATGCCTATGTGAGAGAGCCTGTTTTCCCGCTCGAAGACATCGTGGTGGTGCTCAACGTCGATTCAATGGCAATTGCCCCCAGGGGTGCAAGGGTGGCAATTGTCGGGCGCGGACTGACGGGCCTTGACGGCGATGTCGAGAAGGTTGCCCGGAGGAAGAGACGGAAAATCGAAAAATCTTCAGAGGCGAACGTCTTCTTGCAGCGGCAGGATGGCTGGGCTTTTACTGAGAAGGGCGTGCCTGCACTGATGGTCGGGGGATCATTTGCAGATCTGGACTTGCTCGAGGAATTTTTCGCCGGCCCTTATCATGGTGTTGATGACGAGCTGACCGATGAAACCGAGCTGGGTGGCGCGGCCGAGGATGCCAACCTGCATGTCGCGCTTGGCCGGTATTTTGCGAGCATGCGGAAATATAAGCGCAAGCCTACTGGTGAATAGTCGGCCAAATGGTTACATGGAGCGCCACGATTCGCGATAGACAACAGAAGTGGCACCTTAATGACGGACATACCTCTCGGCCTGACATTTGACGATGTTCTTCTGCAGCCCGCAGAATCCGATGTTTTGCCGAGCCAGGCCAACACATCGATTCAGATTACGTCCGATATCCAGTTGAATATTCCAATTCTGTCCTCGGCGATGGACACCGTTACCGAGGCTTCGATGGCCATCGTCATGGCGCAGCTTGGCGGAATAGGTGTGCTTCACCGCAATCTATCGATTAAGGCGCAATGCGCAGCGGTCAGGCAGGTCAAACGGTTTGAATCCGGTATGGTCGTTGATCCCATCACGATTGCCCCAGACGCAACACTGGCCGAGGCGCAGCAGATTATGGCTGACAATCACATATCGGGCATTCCGGTGGTCGAGGCGAGCGGCAAGCTTGCCGGAATTCTGACAAACCGCGATGTCCGTTTTGCCGAAAATCCCGGGCAGCCTGTCTCCGAACTGATGACCAGAGATGATCTTGCCACAGTGCCGGCGGGGGTCAGTCAGGAGGAAGCACGCCGCATGCTTCATCAGCGCCGGATAGAGAAGCTGCTGGTTGTCGATGATGAATATCGCTGTGTTGGTCTGATTACCGTCAAGGATATCGAAAAGGCCGTCACCTATCCCGCGGCGACGAAGGATAGCGCAGGCAGATTGCGCGTCGCAGCAGCCACGACAGTTGGCGAAAAGGGGCTCGAGCGGACCAAGGCGCTTATCGATGCCGAATGCGATCTTGTCATAGTCGATACCGCGCATGGTCATTCGAAGATGGTTTCCGCTTCGGTTGCCGAAATAAAGAAAATTGCCGGAAATGCGCAGATCATAGCTGGCAATGTGGCAACGGCTGCAGCGACCCGCGCGCTTATCGACGCGGGTGCAGATGGAATCAAGGTGGGTATTGGCCCCGGCTCGATATGTACGACCCGCGTCGTCGCTGGCGTTGGGGTGCCGCAGCTGACAGCAATCATGGATTCATCGGAAGAAGCCAGCAAGGGCGGCATTCCGGTTATCGCCGATGGCGGTCTCAGGACGTCTGGCGATATAGCAAAGGCGCTGGCTGCGGGTGGCGCGGCGGTGATGATCGGTTCGCTCCTTGCGGGAACCGAAGAAGCGCCGGGCGAGACCTTTCTGTATCAGGGCAGAGCCTACAAGAGTTACCGCGGTATGGGCAGTGTCGGTGCGATGTCGAGAGGCAGCGCCGACCGCTATTTTCAGCAGGATATCAAGGATCAGCTGAAGCTGGTTCCCGAAGGTATCGAGGGACAGGTTCCCTATAAGGGGCCGGCAGCGGAGGTGATTCATCAGCTTGTGGGCGGCGTAAAGGCGGCGATGGGATATACAGGATCGAAGACAGTCAAGGATCTGCAACAGCGCGCGCAATTCGTCCGGATCACCAATGCCGGACTGCAGGAAAGCCATGTGCATGATGTATCGATTACGCGCGAGGCTCCAAACTATCCGACGCGGTAGCGGCTGATGCGCCCGGCAGCACGCTTGCAGGCAGCTATCGAACTGCTCGACGAGATCATTGTGGCGGCGCGAGACAATGGACCGGCAGCCGATAAGGTGGCGCGCCAATTCTTTGCCGCGCGCCGATATGCCGGATCGAAAGACCGTCGCGCCGTTCGCGATCTGGTATGGGAGGCTATTCGGCGCTTCGGAGAAAGGCCCGAAAGCGGCCGATCTGCCTTTGCCGGGCTGGCGTCAAGGAATCCTGAAATATCAGCGCTCTTCGACGGGAGCGAATATGGACCTGCAGAACTCTCTCCGGACGAACCGGTGGCATCGGGCGGAACCATACCCGATTGGACATTGCCCCTCCTCAACGCGAATATCGATGAAACGGAGCAGGCGGCTCTGCTGGAACGTGCATCTCTCGACATTCGGGTCAATAGCCAAAAGGCCTCGATGGAAGAGGTTATGAGTGAGCTGCCCGTTGCCGAAAAATTGCCTGCATCGGACAATGCGCTTCGGCTGCCCGCCGGATTTCCGATCGACAGACATGCCTTGATGGCCTCGGGCGCGATAGAGATCCAGGATATCGGCAGTCAAATGATCGTCGGCGCGTGCCAGGCAAAACCCGGTATGACCGTCATCGATCTTTGTGCTGGGGCAGGCGGAAAAACGCTTGCTCTGGCGGCCGACATGGGAGGGCAGGGGAGGCTGATAGCCGCAGACACGAATCGGAAACGGCTTGGCCAGCTTTTACCGCGTGCAAAAAGAGCCGGGGTGGGGGAGTTTATTGAGCAGGTGCTTTTGAATCCCGGAGAGGGACGCAAGCAGCTCGACGCTTTTGGCCAGAGCTGTGATCTGGTGCTGGTTGACGCTCCCTGTTCGGGCAGCGGAACGTGGCGGCGCAATCCTGAAACACGCTGGCGGCTGAATTCTGAGCGTCTCGATGCTTTGGTCGGACTGCAGGCAGAATTGCTTGAAACGGCATCACAGCTAGTCAAACCGGGAGGTAATCTTGTTTATGCTGTATGCTCGCTTATCGACCGCGAAGGCAGCGAGCAAATTGCCGCTTTTCTGCGCGCGAATGGAAATTTTCAGGCCGAACGCATTCAGCTGCAGCCTGGCCGCCAGCAGGAAAATGGGCTTTTGCTGACACCCGCGCATGATGGCAGTGACGGATTTTATTTCGCAAGATTGCGCAAGCTGTGATAGCAAAGCAGTTCAACCATGCCTGATCGCACTTTACTGGAAAGAATCATGCGTTTCTCACCTGCCGCTATAGCCTTGTCCGCCTGCTTCGCTGTTATGTCGAGTGCCGGTCTTGGCAAATTGCCGGATTATCAAATCAAGCCTGCTTCGGTTGAATATCTGGCCAAGGGCGACGAAGCAGCCAAAGCGGGAAATGCCCAGGAAGCCAGGGACTGGTATGAAACTGCGCTTGTGGTCGATCCGCGCAACCGTCAGGCGTATATCGCGCTCGCTAGGCTGACCCGTTCGCAAGGGCTTAATGGCAAAGCGATCCGCTTTTATACCGAAGCACTAGAGCTTGACCCGAACGACTTGATGGCGCTGTCTGAACAAACCGACGTGATGATCAGCAAGGGTGCGCTAGAGGCAGCGCGAAAAAACCTGGCGAGGCTTCGCATGGTCTGCCGCAGCGAATGCAGCGGGATCGACCGCCTGGCATTATCGATCAACGAAGCAGGCAAGAAACCGACGGTTCAGGCAAGCGCTGTCGAGATAAAGCCGGTAGCCGCGCCAAATGGCAGCGAGAATAACTGACATCAGATCAGGTTTGAAAACTCGTCTATAATATTCTGATAAAGCTTGCGTTTGAATGGAACGATCATTTCCGGAATCTGGCTAGGCTGTGCCCATTTCCAGGCGGAAAATTCGGCATGCTGGGTCGTGATATCGACGTCGTCATCCACGCCGGTAAAGCGCATCAAAAACCACCATTGGCGTTGTCCGCGCCATTTGCCGCCCCAGATTTTGCCGAGCAGCTCGTCGGGTAGGTCGTAAAAAAGCTCTTCGCGCGACTTGGCGATTATGTCTACATTATCGGGAGAGACTCCGGTTTCTTCTTCAAGCTCCCGCAGAGCCGCGTCTTCGGGCGTTTCCCCGGCATCGATTCCGCCCTGCGGCATCTGCCAGGCTTCACTGCCCGGATTGTCCAGCCGCTGGCCGACGAATACCAGGCCGTCACGGTTGACCAACATCACGCCCGCGCAGGGACGGTATGGCAGCGCGGAAGGATCGCTCATGCGGCGGCGTAAACTTCCGCCAGCATGGCTTTGACGGCATCCAAATTTGCCTTCACATCCTCATGACTTGACGGAATGGCCTTGCGCAGGGTGATGTGGCCGTGAATATTGCCCTCTGCGCTGACATGCATGGCCTTTACGCCATCTTCCTTGAGCTTCTCGAAATAGGCGATGCCCTGATCGCGTAGGGGATCGAGGCTGGCGGTGGTAACTACCGTCGGCGGCATACCCGATTGGTCGAAATTCAGCGGCGCGCCCTGATAGGTCGCCATGTCTGGCTTATAGTGCATGGTGAAATAGGCCATGGAGTCGGCGGTAAGATAGTGATCCTGCGCAAAGTCGCGGATGCTGGGCCAGTTGGCATGATCGCTGACAACCGGATAGATGGGGTGCTGCAGGATAACGGGCACATCGGCGGGATGGTCGCGCAGCGCCATGGTCGTGACGATGGTCAGATTGCCTCCGGCGCTGTCTCCTGACGTCACCAGCCCCGTAACCTCATAGCCAAGCGCTTCAGGGCTGGAGGCCACCCAGCGCGCAGCCGCCGCACAATCTTCGCTGGCGGCGGGGAAGGGATGTTCCGGGGCAAGCCGGTAGTCGACCGAAATAACACGCATATCGAGCTGCCTCGCGGTTTCGGCACAATAGCTTGCATAAATGTCCAGATCACCGATGACGAAACCGCCTCCGTGGAAAAACACCATGACCGGACCGGCACCGCGATCTTCCTGCGCGTCGAATATGCGCGCGGGAATGGTGCCGTCGGGGCCGGGTATCTCGATATCGCGGATGATGGCAAGTTCGCCGATAGGTTCTTCGCCAAGCTCGCACACCATTCGAAGCATTTCGCGCGCCTCTGGCGGAGGCACTTCATGGGTTTTGGGGCCGGGCTGGCTGTTCAGAAAGGCAAGAAAGGCCTTCGTGTCCGCCCGAATGAAATGATCCGTCATATTGCTTGCCTCCCAAAAAAACTGCGCTTTCTTAGCAACTGGGCAAATCGCGTCCAGCCCCATGGCTGAAACATCCGCAATGGGACGCCGCAGTTTTTCTAAATTGTGCAGGCTAGCCAAAGCGCCTAGGCCGCGTTACACAATCGCGATAAATCACAGAATTGGACCAGCATTTATGGCCACAGCGTTGAAAGACGAAGCGCCGCAAAACCCAGACAAACAGCAGTCCGAAGCCGTCGTCGTTCGTTTTGCGGGGGACTCGGGCGATGGCATGCAACTGACCGGGGGGCAGTTTACTCTCTCCACCGCACTGGCAGGCAATGACCTTGCGACATTCCCGGATTTTCCAGCCGAAATTCGCGCGCCGCAAGGCACATTGTTTGGCGTTTCCGCGTTCCAGATCAATTTCGGCAGCCGCGAGATCGACACGGCGGGCGACGCGCCTGATGTGCTGGTGGCGATGAACCCGGCGGCGCTTAAGGTCAATCTTGCCTCGATCAAACCCGGCGGTCTGATCATCGCGGACACAGGAGCTTTCACGAAACGCAATCTCGACAAGGCCGAATATGAGAGCAATCCGCTCGAAGATGGCAGCCTCGCAAAATATGACCTGCTCGCCTTCGATATCAGCGCCAAGACGATCGAGGCGGTCAAGCCATTCGGGCTGGGCAACAAGGATGCCTTGCGTTCGAAAAATATGTGGACGTTGGGCCTTGCGCTCTGGATGTTCGGCCGGCCAAGAAAGCCGATACATGACTGGCTGAAACAGAAATTCGCGAGCAAGCCGGAAATTGCCGATGCCAATATCGCTGCGCTGGATGCCGGGCATGCCTATGGCGAGACAGCCGAGCTTTCTGGCCCCTTGCGGCAGTTGCATCTGGATCCCGTACCTACCCAGCCGGGGCTGTATCGAACGGTTACCGGTGCAGAGGCCGTTGCCATGGGGCTGGTCGCCGGAGCGCGTCTGCTGCGTCTGCCAATATTCTTCGGCGGCTATCCGATTACGCCGGCAAGTGCGATCCTTCATCATCTCGCGCGGATGAAGGAATTCAACGTCACCACTTTCCAGGCGGAAGACGAAATCGCGGCTATCTGCGCAGCGATTGGTGCCAGTTATGCAGGGCAGCTGGGTGTCACCTCTTCTTCCGGCCCCGGTATAGCGCTCAAGACCGAGGCGATGGGCCTTGCGATAATGACCGAACTGCCGCTGGTGATCGTCAATTCGCAGCGCGGTGGTCCCTCCACGGGGTTGCCGACCAAGACCGAGCAGAGCGATTTGTATCAGGCCGTCTATGGCCGCAATGGCGACGCGCCGCTTCCGGTGGTGGCTGCACGCAGCCCGGCCGATGTCTTCGAGTGCGCGATCGAGGCCTGCCGCATCGCCGTGCAGCATATGACGCCGGTCATGCTGCTGACCGATGGATATATCGCCAATGCCAGCGAGCCATGGCAGGTTCCCGATCCCGAGGCTTTCGAGCGGATGCCGGCCGAATTCCTGACCGAGAAGAATGGCACGGATGAAGAGGGTAACGCAGTATTGCTGCCATATAAGCGCGACGAAAATGGCGCGCGGCCCTGGATCAGGCCGGGCACACCCGATTTGATGCACCGGATCGGCGGAATCGAAAAGGCGGTCGATACCGGCCATATAGACTATTCACCCGCAAACCATCAGGCGATGACCGAGGCGCGGCGAGATAAAGTGTTGGGCGTTAAGGTCAGCGATCAGCAGGTTTCTCTGGGCGGGACAAAAGGCAAGCTGGCGGTTGTCGGATGGGGCAGCACCTATGGCCCGATCCACCAGGCGGTGACGCGCGCGCGCCGCGCGGGACGCGATGTCAGCCATATCCATATCCGTCATATTTGCCCGATGCCTGGAAATTTGGGCGATCTGCTGGGCGCTTTTGAGCGTATCATCGTGCCCGAAATGAATTCCGGGCAGCTCAAAACGATATTGCGCGACAAATATCTGGTTGATGCGCAGCCGGTGAACAAGGTTTCCGGCCAGCCATTCACCATTTCCGAAATCGAGGCGGCCATCGAGGAGGCTTTGAAATGAATGACATGACTCCCGTTCAGACCACCCTGAAAGACTGGGAAACCGATCAGGAAGTGCGCTGGTGCCCGGGCTGCGGCGACTATGCAATCCTGAAAGCGGTGCAGCGCACCCTGCCAGAGCTCGGCAGCGATCCGGCCAATACGGTTTTCATCAGCGGCATTGGCTGTTCGAGCCGCTTTCCCTATTATATCGAAAGCTATGGGTTTCACACGATCCATGGCCGCGCACCGGCGATTGCCACGGGCGTCAAGCTGGCCAATCCGGATCTGGATGTTTGGCTGGTGACTGGCGATGGCGATGGGCTGTCGATTGGCGGAAACCATTTAATGCATGTGCTGCGCCGCAATGTGAATATGCAGATATTGCTGTTCAACAACGAGATTTATGGCCTGACCAAGGGGCAGGCTTCACCGACCAGCCGGGTAGGGACAAAAAGCCCCTCGACTCCAACCGGTTCGGTCGACAGTCCGACAAAAGTATCTGCCTTTGCCATCGGTGTCGGCGCGCGTTTCGTCGCGCGTGGCTTCGATGTTTCGAAAAAGCTGCCCCAAGTGTTGAAAGCCGCACACCGGCACAAGGGTGCAGCCATCGTTGAAATCTATCAGAATTGCATTGTTTACAACAAGGATGTGTTCGATGGCTTCGCAGCGCCCAAAGGTGCCGAAGACAGCCAGCTCTGGCTGGAAGATGGCGAGCCGATGCTGTTTGCAAATGGAACCAAGGGGATCGCTCTCGACGCTGAAAAACTGGCGCTCAAGGTTGTCGACGTCAAGGATGGCGACTGGAAAGCGGCGGGCGTGATCACGCATGACGTCACCAATCGTTCGATCGCGCATATGCTGGTCGAATTGCCTTTCGGGCCTTTTCCCAAGGCTCTGGGCGTTCTCTATGACGACCCCGAACCGACCTTCGAAACACTGGTTTCGGAAGAGCGCGAGCGCGCTGTTGCCGGCAAGGAGCCCAACCTTGCCAAGCTGTTAAGCGGCGGTCAGACTTGGACGGTGGAATAGACGGTCCACTAGATGGATAATCTCACCCATTCGCTGGCCGGGGCCGTGCTCGGCCAGATGGGTCTCAAAAAGAAGACCGGCCTGGCGATGCCTGCGCTCATTCTGGGAGCCAACCTGCCGGATATCGATGCTATCAGCCTGCTTTGGCTTGAAGGTAAAGAGTCTTTGGGGTTTCGCCGCGGAATCACCCATGGGCCGCTCGGCGTAATAATCTTGCCCTTCTTCTTGTCGGCGCTGTTGTGGAGCTGGGACCGGTGGCAGGACCGCCGGGGAAAACGGCCAGAAAGCCGCGCGCCGGTCAGCTTCAAATGGCTCTATATCTTGGGCGCTTTTGCCTGTTTGACGCACCCCCTCATGGATTGGCTGAATGTTTATGGCGTGCGGTTCCTCTATCCGTTCGACAAGAGCTGGTATTATGGCGACACGCTTTTTATCATCGATGTGTGGCTATGGGCGCTTTTGGGATTTGCGGTCTGGCTTTCGTTAAGGCTTGAGAAAAAGGGCGGAGACGGGAAGAAACCCGCCCGCATCGCGGTCACGGTGAGTTTGGCGTATATTGCACTGAACTGGATGATTTCTTCCACAGCCGAAGACAAGGCATCGGGACAACCGGCGATTGCCAGTCCGCTCCCGGGCGCGTCTTGGCAACGCGAAGTGATCGAGCCTTATCGGGTGGACCAATGGCTTATCGACGGAAAACCGGTCGGCAAATGTGCTCTTGAGCCCGCGGTAGCCGGGGCGCAGGGTAATTCGCAGGCCGAAGGTTTCCTTACTTGGTCGCGAGTTCCCTTCGCTCAGCGAGCAGAGGATGGTTCGGTGATTCTGTACGATGCACGTTTTTACGACCCCCGCGCCAGAGACCGCTTTTCCATTGCGCTACCCGATGTGAAATGCCAACCGCTGGAGTGATGGCAGCACCCCAGATAGTCTGGTTTCGGCGCGATTTGCGCCTTGGCGATCAGGCGGCTGTTATGTTGGCGGCCAGCTCCGGGCCGGTACTTCCCGTCTATGTGCTTGACGATGACACACCGAAGCATCGCAGGATGGGCGGCGCATCGCGCTGGTGGCTGTATCATTCGCTCAAATCGCTTGCAAACAGGCTTGACGCGCTCGGATCGCGTCTGATCCTGCGGCGCGGTGCCGCTGTGGACATTATTGCCGAAATCGCGCGAGAATCAGGTGCATCGGCGATACATTGCCTACGCCATTATGAGCCATGGTGGCGCAATGCGGAGAAAGATCTGCAGAAGGCGCTGGGGGATATCGCCGAACTTCACCGCCATGATGGCAACTATCTGGTGCCGCCGGGCAGCGTGCGGAGTGGAAACGGCGCACCCTACAAAATCTATACGCCCTTCTGGAAGGCCTTGCGCGAATATATGCCGCCACCCCAGGCCGCGCCAGCACCGCAAAGATTGGTGGCACCGGCCGAGTGGCCCGAAAGCGATGATTTGAATGATTGGAGTTTGCTTCCGATCAGCCCCAACTGGGCCATCGGCATGGAAGAAGAGTGGACTCCCGGTGAGACAGGCGTTCGCCGCCGCATCGATGATTTCGTACGTGTTGCCGCGCGCTATCACGAAGGACGCAACCTGCCGTCGCAAGACCTTGTCTCCCGCCTCAGTCCGCATCTGCACTTCGGTGAAATCAGCCCGGCAAGGATTTGGCACGGTGTGGCGGGGCAGGGCAGCGATGTGACAACCTACCTCAAAGAGCTTGTCTGGCGCGATTATGCGCAAAATGTAATCCTGCAATTTCCCGATTATGGCAGCAGGAATGCGCGCAGTCAGTTCGATAAGTTTCCATGGCGCGATTTCGATGATCCAGATGTGCAGAGCGATTTCAAACGCTGGACGAGTGGGCAAACCGGCTATCCGATAGTCGATGCTGGCATGCGCGAGTTATGGGCGACGGGCTGGATGCATAACCGCGTGAGGATGATTGCCGCCAGCTTCCTGATCAAGCATCTGCTGATCGATTGGCGGCAAGGCGAGCAATGGTTCTGGGACACGCTCTGCGATGCCGATTATGCCAGCAACGCCGTTAATTGGCAGTGGGTTGCGGGCACGGGCGTCGACAGCAATATGTTTGTGCGGATCATGGCACCCCTGTCGCAGTCGGAGAAATTCGATGCGGGCGGTTATATTCGCAAATGGGTGCCCGAGCTCGCTGATCTTGACGATCCCTATATTCACGATCCCGAAGAGTATGGCTGTTTGCCAGCCGATTATCCCGCGAAGATCATCGGTCATCGTGAGGCCAGGCAGCGCGCGCTCGACGCGTATGCGCAGATAAAATAACCTTTATCTGTCCTTTACCGCCAGCCTGATTCCGCTTTCGTAATGGGAAGCCACCAGATCACAGATGGCATCTGCAACAACGCCGGGCTCTTTGACCGTGCCGGGGTCTTCTCCTGGAAAGGCTTTCGCGCGCATGCCGGTCCGTGTGCCCCCTGGGTCGACAATGGCGACGTTCAGATTGGAGAGATTTTCGACTTCCTGACCATAGGTTTGCACCAGATTTTCAAGCGCAGCCTTCGATGCTGCATAGCTCCCCCAAAAAGCCCGGGGGCGGGCACCCACGCTGGATGTTAGCGCAACCAAATGTCCGGCATCGCTCTTTCGCAGAAGCGGATCGAAGGCGGCTATCATGCTGTGCTGCGAAACAAGGTTGAGCGTCAAAACATCGTTCAGTTCCTTCGGTTCAATCTGCGCCACCGGGCCAAGGCTTCCGAGGATGGCTGCATTCAGAACCAGAATGTCGAGCTTGCCCCAGCGTTCGGAAACGGCAACCGCCAATCGACCGATACTTTCTCCATCGGTCAGGTCTAGCGGTGCAATAGTGGCTTTACCGCCTGCTTCGAAAATTTCGTCCTCGACCGCTTCCAGATTCTTTGCATTTCTCGCGACCAGCAGGACATGCGCCCCACGGGATGCAAATGCCTTTGCGGTGGCGGCACCGATGCCCTGGCTGGCACCGGTCACGAGAACCAGACTATCGTCGAAATTCTGCTCAGCCATCAGGCGGTCTGCACGCGTTCGTTAAGCAGGATCAGCTGGCCCGGCTGTTCCATCTCGTCCTGATCGGTCAGCGTGGTGGGATATTGCCCCGTGAAGCAGGCATCGCAAAATTGCGGGCATTTATTTTCCCGGTTTGCTTCGCCGAGCGCTCGGTAGAGGCCATCGATGGTCAGGAATGCAAGGCTGTCCGCCTGAATATGTTTGCGCATCGCCTCGACATCCATCCGGCTCGCCAGCAGCTTTTCCCGCTCGGGCGTGTCGACGCCGTAGAAACAGCTGTGCATCGTCGGCGGGCTGGCTATTCGCATGTGGACCTCTGCGGCTCCCGCCTCTCGCATCATCTGCACAATCTTGAGCGAGGTCGTCCCGCGCACAATGCTGTCGTCGATCAGCACGATTTTTTTATCTGCGACCAAATTTTTGTTTGCATTATGCTTCAGCTTTACGCCCAGATGCCGGACCCCTTCGCCAGGTTGAATAAAGGTGCGCCCGACATAGTGGGAACGGATGATACCGAGTTCGAAAGGTATCTCCGCCGCCTCCGCATAGCCTATGGCAGCAGGTGTCCCGCTGTCGGGAACGGGAATGACATAGTCGACATCGACGCCGTTCTCACGTGCCAGCTCTGCGCCAATGGCCTTGCGCACCGCATAGACGCTGTTGCCGTCAACGATCGAGTCGGGACGGGAAAAATAGACATGTTCAAAAATGCAGGGGCGCGCTGGCTGCTGCGTAAAGGGTGTGTGCGATTCAATTCCACCTTCGCGGACGATGACCAACTCGCCGGGTTCCACCGAACGGATGAACTCTGCACCGACAATGTCGAATGCGACCGATTCCGAAGCAAAGATAGTCGCGTCGCCTAGCTTTCCCATCACCAGCGGTCGAATGCCAAGCGGATCGCGGCAGGCAATCATGCCTTCGCTTGTCATGCAGATAAGTGAATAGGCACCCTCGACCTGTTTTAAAGCGTCGATCAAGCGGTCGACCAGCGTCCGATAAGTCGATGTAGCCACCAGGTGGATGATCACTTCGGTGTCCGACGTCGATTGAAAGATCGAACCGCGGCGGACCAGCTCGCGGCGAAGATGATTGGCATTTGAAATATTGCCGTTATGCGCCACCGCAAAACCGCCTGAAACAAGATCGGCATAGAGCGGCTGAACATTGCGTAGCGACGTTTCGCCTGTCGTCGAGTAACGCACATGGCCGGCAGCGCTGTTCCCGGTCAACCCGGCAATGACGTCTTCGCGATCGAAATTGCCGGCAACATGCCCCATCGCCCGGTGCGAGTGAAATTGATTGCCGTCAAAGCTGGTAATGCCTGCCGCTTCCTGACCACGGTGCTGCAAGGCATGCAGGCCAAGTGCAACCATCGCTGCTGCGCCTTCGGTGTTGTGAACGCCGAACACACCGCACTCTTCGCGTAACTTGTCGTCGTCAAAGGGGTTAGTGGAAATATCGTCCATAACCGAATCCGCCCGCGCCAGAGTGAAGCTTCATATAGGCAGGCTGATCGACAATGTCTGCCCCAAAGTTACAGTTTTACGGCATCCAACTGGCGATTGCGCTCCACCGCCAGTTAGATTAGGCGAGGGACATGGACAAGGAACGCGAATCCGGCAGCAAGTTCATGCCGAAATATAATCGGGACGGTTTGCTTGCGGCAATCATTGTGGATGCTGACGACGCTGCCGTGTTGATGCTTGGCTATATGAACGACGAGGCGCTGAGGCTAACCCAGGAAAGCGGGACGGTCTATTTCTACTCGCGTAGCCGGCAAAAGTTGTGGCAGAAGGGTGAAACCAGCGGCCATTTCCTGCATGTTGAAGAGATTCAGGTCGACTGCGATCAGGACGCACTGCTTGTGCGCGCCAGGCCCGCTGGACCGACATGTCATACAGGAAGGCGTAGCTGCTTTTATCGTCGGCTTACGCTTGATGGGCTCGAACCCGCGTGAGAAGGGTTTTTGGAGTCCTGTGCGTTATCCTAGCCGGCTGTGAAGCTAAGCCAGACGGACAACAGGACGAAACTGGCGGAAGCAGGCTGGACGAGCAGGCCATTGCGTCGGGGCTGCTTCCCAATCCAGAGCAGCGCAATCTAGCTGGCCAGTTCGAAACGCGCAGCGAACTCGGGATAGACAAATTTTGCGCCGTCACATCCGGCAGCGGCTTTGACATTGGCATGCTTGCGGTATTCGGACCAGAGAGCAAATGCGAAGGGCAGGGGAGCGCCAGCCTGGGGCAGGACAGTATCGAAATCACCTTGCGCGGTGAGGACAGCTGCCAGTTCAAGGCCGAATATGATGGCGTGGAAATTCGCGTTCCCGGTGCGATACCAGAAGGGTGCTCGTCATACTGCACGCCGCGTGCGAGTTTTTCGGGAACCAGCTATTATCTGATTTCGCAAGGCGATGAAGCCGCGCGAAAATCGCTGGGGCGGGATATCGACCGGCTTTGCGGAGAATAGTCCTGTTGCTTACTTTCTCACAACAATACACGCTTGTCCGGTCGCCTTGACCTTGCTGCACATGGCCTCCGCCGAGCTCCGCGTCGCAAACGGACCAGCCTGCAACCGCGTTATGTTGCCAGCTGCTTTCAGATAGGGCTGGAGCGCCGCGAGTTCGCTCATCCGGCCTTCAAGCCTGGTCCAAAGATTGCGCGCATTTGCCTCCTGTCCAAAAGCACCCAGCTGAATTCGCCAATTGCCTGACGTCGCCACTGGCGCAGGAGCAGGCCTTACTGGAACGCGGCGGATGGCCGGCTGCGTTGGCGCAGGTGCGGGCCGTCCATTGGCCGGAATATTTGACGGGAAGCCAGGTGCCGAGCTTGCCGGAGCAGGCTGCGATGGCGGTAGCTGGACCGGTTGTCCCACGGAGGGGGCCGGCGAGGTGTTGATCGGGAAGCCAGCGACTTGCTGCGACCTGATTTTGCTTGCCTGCTGCTCGAGCTGGCCGGCCAGAACCGTACCTTGCTGGCGCTGTTCCAGCGGAATATATTTGTCCATCTGCGACAGGCTGCGCGAAGCAGCAGACATGCCTGCCGAGGAAGCTCGGGTCATGAGCGCATAGGCGCGCACCCAATCTTTCGGTGTGTGTACGCCGTTGAACAACTCGGTGCCCAACAGATATTGGGCGCGAGGCTCTCCGCGCGCCGAGGATGCCTGGAGATAGGGTAGCGCGTCGCGAATACGGCCCTGATAGTGAAGCAGGTGGCCAACGCTGTCGGCTGCTTGCAGATGGCCCTGAGCAGCGGCTTTCTGATACCAGTTGAGCGCGGTATTGAGATCGACCGTCACGCCGCGGCCCAGCTTGTAGGCCTGGCCAAGATTGAATTGGGCGTCGGCATTTCCCGCAAGCGCAGGTTCACGCCATTCCTTGACGGCCTGCTCATACTGGCCGCGGCTCCAGGCATCTACACCAGCCTTGACGTCGGCCGACGCAGGCTGAACCGCGAGCAGAAGTGCCGAAGCGGCAACAGACAATTTTGCGAAGTTTTTTGCGACAGACATGTTTTTACCCGTTCCAATCTATGTGGATATGTATCTGTAGGGTCCCTAGCATTGATAACACTGCCAATTGGTAAATGACTAGGGTGAATTGATTAACCAACACTGTACCGCAGAAAATGCTGCATTGGCGGCAAACCGGCATTCGGCGGATTAACTTCCAAATCGCCGTGCGCAGCAACCAGAAATTCGATTTCACCGTTAACCGATTTTTAGCCCTGTTCTGTCACACCCCCCAACTGAAACAATTTTTCAAAGGGGATTGATGTGAGGGTTCTCGCATTGGCATCGCAAAAAGGCGGATCGGGTAAAACCACGCTTTCCGGCCACCTTGCCGTCCAAGCTCAGCTTGCGGGCGCGGGGCCGGTCGTACTTATCGATATCGATCCGCAAGGCTCACTGGCCGATTGGTGGAATGAGCGCGATGCAGATTTGCCGGCCTTTGCCCAAACCACTGTTGCCCGCCTTGCATCAGACCTCGCTATCCTGCGTCAGCAGGGCTTCAAACTGGCGGTCATCGATACACCGCCAGCGATCACCATGGCCATTCAGAGCGTCATTTCGGTGGCCGAGTTGATTGTCGTTCCCACACGCCCCAGCCCGCATGATTTGCGCGCCGTCGGTGCCACTGTGGATCTTTGCGAACGTGCCGGCAAGCCATTGATCTTTGTCGTCAACGCAGCAACGCCAAAGGCAAAAATTACGTCGGAAGCCGCAGTCGCTCTATCTCAGCACGGTACGGTTGCGCCGATTACCCTGCATCACCGGACCGATTTCGCAGCCTCGATGATCGATGGCCGTACGGTGATGGAAGTCGATCCCGAAGGACGTTCGTCGCAAGAAGTTCAGCAGCTCTGGAATTATGTTGCGGATCGGCTTGAAAAGAACTTCCGCCGCACGGTGTTTAGCGCACCTGCCGCTGTCAACCAGCCGGTAGCCCAGGCCCGCCCGATGGGCGGATTTGGCCGCCGGGTCATTGGTTCATAAGTGGGAGCGGCGACGATGGGAGAACCCAAACCAACAGCTTCGCTCTCAGGCGGATTGCTTGCTCGCAAGGGCGGTGCCCGGCCAGCGATGCGGCGTCCAGCAATGGTCGGTACGAATGGCGAGGCCGCGAGCGCTCAGGATGATCTGGGTTGGAACGACATGGGCTATGACGTCAATCCAGCACCCGATGCGCCGATGGACCATGATCACGATAGCAAGAGCAATCCGCTTGCCGGGGCGGTTCCCGAAGTGGGACCGGAGGTCCGCCAGCAGCAACTGCGCATCGCACAGCAGCTGCAGGCACAGCCGGAAACCGAATATCCGAAAGAGAAAATCGCAGAAGCGGCAAAACCGACATCTTTGCCGGTCGGCGGCGTTTGGACGTCCGAACCCGAAGTAGAGGCGGAAACGCCGGTTGCCGAAAAGGCTGCCGTTACGCCTAAGCCAGCCGCTCCCGTTGCGCAGGCAGAGGAGGCACCGCAACCGGTGCCCGCTGCCGCGGCACCCAAAAAGCGCGCCGCACCAGGCAGCAAGAGCAAGGCGGCATTTACGCTGCGGCTCGACAAGGAGCGCCATTTGAAATTGCGCCTGGCCTGTGCGGTTCGCGGCAAGTCGGCGCAGAATCTGGTGACCGATGCGCTCGACAAGATGCTCGATAATATGCCGGAAGTCGAACAACTTGCGGCCAATGTCCCAGACACAAAGTGAATGACTAGACAAGGTAACGACCAGAGGTGATGCAATGAACAGCAAGATGATCGTAAAATTGGCGCTTTCCGGCGCTGTGATCGCCATCCCGACGACTGGCTGCACCAGCCTCGGGGTTGCCAGCAGCAAGGGGATGACGTCTGCTCAGAAGCTTGCGAAGCAGGCTGACAAGAATGCTCGCAAGGCCGAAAAACACATGGCGAAGGGTCAGGTCGATCGTGCTCTTGGCTATGCCGAAGCGGCAGTTGAGGGCCATTTGACCAACGCTGACTATCGAGCTCTGCTGGCGCGGGTTTATATGGCGCAAGGCAAATTCAAATCTGCCGAGCGTACGCTCACAGATGTCATGGAACTTGGCGTTAGCGATTCGCGCACAGTGATAAGCCTCGCCTTGACCCGCATCGCGCAGGGTCGAACTGCTTCTGCTATTTCGTTGATCGATGCCAATCGTTCGCTCGTTTCCGACAGCGATTATGGGCTGGCGCTGGCACTTGCCGGTGAAGACCAGCGCGCGGTCGACGTTCTGACGCAAGCGATCCGTGCCGATGAAGCCGGAGCTCGCACGCGTCAAAACCTGGCGCTTGCCTATGCGTTGAATGGGCGCTGGCGTGAAGCACGCATCATGGCCAGCCAGGATCTTGATGCGGCTTCCGTAAACAAACAGATTTCGGAATGGGCGCATTATGCCCGCCCTGGCGCTTATCAACGCCGTGTGGCAGGTTTGCTGGGCGTTACCCCGCAAGCCGACGCCGGACAGCCCGTCAGATTGGCGCTGGCCAACACCGCCGTGGGATTGGCACAGGCCGAAGTACCTGAAACGCCGAAATCTTCGCCTGTCGATTTGTCAAAACCGGTCGAAAAAGAGCTCGCAGCTGTCGGTCCCGCGCCGATCGCAACCAGCGTCGGTTTTGCCGCGGCAGAAAAAGACGTGTCCGTTGCCGCTAAACCAGCCATGGACGCACCGCTGATCAAGGCACCTGCTGGGCCGGTAAAAGCCGCCAGCAAGCCGGTGCCCCTGGTTCCTGTTACCCCGGCACCGGTGAAGGTTGCTCCGGTCAAGGTCGCTGCACCGGTCAAAAAGCCTGCGCCTGTAAAGGCACCTGCGCCCGCACCTGCAGTAAAAGCGCCCGTCAAGCTGGCGGTGGCAAAAGTCGAGCCGCGCAAACCGTCTCCGCGCCGGATCGTCTCCGGTACGCATATCGTACAGCTTGGGGCATTTTCATCGACAGCCAATGCGAAAAATGCCTGGAAGCAGTTCGCAAAGCGCTATTCGGTCCTTGAGGGCTTCAACTCGGCAAGCTCTTCTGTCACGGTCAATGGCAAGCGGCTGATCCGTCTTGCAGCAATGGGTTTTGGCAACAAGGCCTCGGCTCAGGCTGCTTGCGCCAGCATCAAGGCTCAAGGCGGAAGCTGCATCGTTCGCTCGGTCGGTTCGAAACCGCCTGTGCGCCTCGCTTCGCGCTAAAATCGAGCCACAGTGATATGAGGGCGGCGGGTCAGTCGATGACCTTGCCGCCCTTCATCATTTTGACGACCCGGCCTTGAACCGGCAGCTTGTCGAAAGGCGTGTTTCCGGCCAGTGCCGCCATCTTGCTGCTGTCTATCTGCCAGGGTGCATCCTCGTCGATCAGGATGATATCCGCCTGTTTCCCGGCGGCCAGTTCGCCAGCATTCAGGCCTAGAATATGGGCAGGGTTGGAGGCCAGCAATTCGAATAGCCGTCCCAATCCGATCGCCCCGTCGCGCACGAAATTCAGCGTCAATGCCAGCAAGGTTTCGGCACCCGCCATCCCTGGTGTCGCTTCGGCAAAGGGAAGGCGTTTGGCTTCCGGGCCCTGCGGACTATGCCCCGACGAAATGACATCGATGGTGCCGTCGGCGAGCGCAGCCATGCAGGCCGCCCGGTCCTCTTGCGAACGGAGAGGCGGAGAAATGCGCGCGAAGGTCCGGTAGTCTGAAACGGCGTCGTCCGAGAGCAGCAAATGGGCGGGTGTGATTCCGCAGCTCACTGGCAATCCTTCTTCCTTTGCCTGCCGAACATGCTGGAGACCCTTCGCCGTCGTGACCTGACGGAAATGCACTTTCGCGCCGCTTTCGCGGGCCAGCAAAATATCGCGCGATATGGCGAGCGCCTCAGCTACGGACGGCGCGCTGGAGAGCCCCAGGCGGGTTGCCGTTTCGCCGGAAGTGGCAACGGCATCACCCGTCAGGCTGCTATCTTCGGCATCTATCACGAGCGGCATGTCGAGTGCGGCGCAATAATGCATGAGCCTGAGCATTAATCCGCTGTCCCGGATCCAGCACCGTCCGGCAGAAACAGCGACTGCTCCCGCCTCCTTCATCAAGGCGATTTCCGCGATCTTCAGATTTTCAAGCGAACGTGTTGCAGCGGCTAGTGGATGAACCCAAAAATCCGGTTTCCCCTTGAGCGCTGCAAAGCGGATGGTTGCAGGATCGTCATGAACCGGAGACTGGTCGGGCATCAGCGCAGCGCGTATAATCCCGCCAAAACGGAATGCAGGCTTGTCGGTGGCAAAAACGCCCAAATCTATGATACCGGGTGCGACGATAAGGCTCGTTGCATCGAGCCGTTTTTTGCCAGTCGCCTTCTTGGCGATCACGTCACCGGATACCAAGATGTCCTGCCTGACAGCATCGGGATTTCCGGGCAGGACGGCCATACCGCCAGAGATTGTGAAGCCGCTCATGACCAGCCCTCCACCCGGCGTGCCTTGCGCGTCAGGATATCGAGGCAGGCCATGCGGACGGCGACGCCCATCTCGACCTGCTCGTTGATTGCGGATCGATCGAGATTGTCAGCGACATTGCTGGCAATTTCGACGCCGCGATTCATCGGTCCGGGATGCATGACCAGCGCGTCCGGCCTCGCGAGCGCAAGTCTGGCCTCTTCTAGGCCGTAGAGATGGAAATATTCGCGCGGGGAAGGGATGAAATCGCCATTCATCCGCTCATTCTGCAAACGCAGCATCATGACCACGTCGCTTCCCGGCAGCGCTTCCTCGAAATTGCTGAAGGTTTCGACGCCGAAGCGGTCCAGCGCATCGGGCAGCAGCGCAGGCGGCCCGGCGACGCGAACCTCCGCGCCCAGCTGCTTAAGGCAAAATATGTTCGACCGCGCGACGCGGCTATGCAGTACATCGCCGCAAATCGTGATCGTCAGGCGCTCTATTGGCCCCTTGCGGCGCTGGATCGTCAACGCATCAAGCAAAGCCTGTGTAGGGTGTTCATGCTGCCCGTCGCCGGCATTGAGGCAGGGGCAGTCCACCTTTTCCGAGATCAGTTGAACCGCGCCCGAACTGCCATGCCTGATGACGATAGCATCGGCCCGCATGGCATTGAGTGTTACGGCTGTGTCGATCAGCGTTTCACCCTTTTTCACGCTCGATTGTGCGGCATGCATGTTGACGACATCTGCGCCCAGCCGCTTTCCGGCGATTTCGAAGGACAGCAGCGTGCGCGTGCTATTCTCGAAGAAGGCGTTGATTATCGTCAGGCCAGCAAGCCGGTCGTCATGCTTGGATGCGCCCGAACGATTGAGCGCAACCCATTCTTCCGCCTGATCGAGGATGTAGAGGATTTCCCAAGGCTGCAACCCGGAAATGCCCAGCAAGTGCTTGTGCGGGAAGGCGTCTGAACCATTCGGAAAACGGTCAGCCTGCGGTTTTTCTGGCGATGTCATTAAAGCCGGTCTGTTAGGCTGCGCCGCAGCGAATATCAAGCGCTTTGAATCAACGCATCGATTGCGCCCTGCAGGATATGCGCCGCCGCGGCGCTATCGATACGCTCAGCACGCTTGCTGCGGCTCAGATCGGCTTCGATCATCGCTCGCTCGGCCGCGACCGTAGAAAGCCGCTCGTCCCATAGCAGGACAGGTAGGCCCAGCTCCGCAACATTCCCCGCAAAGGCGCGGGAGGCCTGGCTGCGCGGGCTCTGGCTGCCATCCATGTTAAGCGGCAGGCCGACGACAATTCCGGCGGTATCTCGGCTGTCCAGCAGCCGGGCCAGTTCGGCTTTGTCCTGTGCAAATTTGCGGCGCTTGATCAGTTGCGCGGGCGTCGCAAAGCGCCATTCTGCATCGCAAAAAGCCGTACCGATGGTCTTGCTGCCGACATCGAGCCCCAAAAGCACGCCGCCTTCGGGTAGCGCGGCGCGGAAAGCCGGAACATCGTCACAGATCATTGCGCCAGAAATGCCCGCGTTCTGCGGATCGCATCTATACGCAAATTGCTCCAGAAGAGTGGAATATCAAATACATGATAGTTGTTTCCAGGCAGCACGTAAAAGCTGTTCAAATCCGGCGGATCGCCAATCAGCAGAAAGCCATTTTCATCGCAGCGCGCCGGCACGGCTCCAGAGACCAGTTCGCCTTCGGTCAAATCACTGTTGGGCTTCAAAGTACCAAGATTTTCGCTCGCTTCGGCTTCGATTGCCCCGCCGCCGTTGATGGGATTGGTGCAAAGCGGTGTTGTGTCCAGCCGGGGTTCGCCATTGAAGCCGGTGGTCTTGCCGTAAACCTGCATTATGCGATCATAGTCGGCAGGCTCGGCAAAGCTTTGCCAGCTCAGGATACATCCAGACTGGTCGGCTGCACTGCAGGCCGGAAGCCCCATTTCCGGCAGATCGCTTTCAACCGAAACCGGCCAGCCGATCACATAGGCCGCAACAATCCTGTCCGCCAGTTCGGTGCCAGCCACCCGGTCGCGGAGCAGGTAGGTCAGATGCCGGGAACCCTGGCTGTGCCCGGCCAGGATAATCGGGCGATCGGGCTGCTGCGCGGCAACAAAATGATCGAAGGATTGCAGCACATCCTGATAGGCCGCATCCAGCGCTTCCTGGCCTTCGGGCTTTTCCGTCAGAAATGCGCCTACAGTCGCCTGCCGGTAGCGCGGGGCCCAGACTTCTCCGACGCTGGTGAAGGGAGAGGCGAGCCCGCGAAGGAAAATGCGGGCGCGGTCATTGGCCTCCTTGTTATCCAGCGGGGCGTTCCAGCTATCTCTCGAGATGTAGCTGGTGGGGTGGACGAAGAATATCGCCGCTGGTCCGCGGGGGTTGATGTCTGGCGCGCCTTCGGGCTGCCATAGCGTAGGATTATTCTGCTTCTGCCCGGCAATCGCGTACCACATTTCAGGATCGTCGTAGATATTCCTGGCCAGCGCTTCCTGCTCGACAAATTCGGTTTGCGGTACGAAAGCCAGTTCGGTCAGGTCTTTCTCGTAGATGCGCACGACGAAGGCACCGGCGAGAACCAGCACGATGATTGCAGCGACGATATAAAGGAATTTCCGCGCCAATTTTCCGACCCAAATTTCTGTTTCCACGGCCCCATAGCCGATTGCGTCCCTTTTGCATGCCAAAATTGAACAGCAGATGAGCCAAAACGCTTTTCGATATTGAAGCGCCCAAGGGCTGCTGCTAGCGGCAGAAGCCATGAGCGTTGATATAGAAACAGTGAAAAAGATAGCGCGCCTCTCCCGGATAGCCGTGAGCGATGCCGAGGCGGAGGCACTATTACCCGAACTCAACAATATTCTGGGCTGGGTCGAGCAGCTGGGAGAGGTCGATGTTTCGGGCGTAGAGCCCACGGCTGCGGTTATTCCCAACAGGCTCCGGTTGCGCGAAGATGAAGTGACCCATGGTGACCGGCGCGAGGATGTTCTCTCAAACGCCCCAGCCCGCGAGGATGGCTTTTTCGGCGTTCCCAAGGTGATCGAATGACGAGCGATATTACCGAACTGGGCGTTGCGGCGATCCGCGACGGTGTCACGCAGGGCGAATTTACCGCTGTCGAGGCGGCCCAAGCGTTCAATGCGCGCGTTGCTGCAGCGAAACCGCTCAATACGTTTATAACCGAAACGCCCGAACAGGCCATCGAGCAGGCCAAAGCCGTCGATGAAACCAGGGCGGCGGGCAAGCCGCTCGGCAAGATGGCAGGCGTGCCGATTGGCATGAAGGACCTGTTTTGCACCAAAGGTGTGCAGGCGGCGGCGGCCAGCCATATTCTGGAAGGCTTCACGCCGCCCTATGAATCGACCGTCTCGGGCAAACTGTGGGATGCCGGGGCAACCATGCTGGGCAAGCTCAATATGGACCAGTTCGCGATGGGCTCTTCCAACGAAACCAGCCATTTCGGCAATGTGATTTCGCCCTGGCGCGCGAAAGGGAGTAACAAGGATTTCGTGCCTGGCGGGTCATCCGGCGGCTCCTCCTCGGCGATAGCGGCGCGGCTATGCCCGGCGGCGACGGGCACTGACACCGGCGGCTCGATCCGGCAACCAGCGGCCTTTACAGGCATTACCGGCATAAAGCCGACCTATGGCCGCTGTTCGCGCTGGGGCATTATCGCCTTTGCCAGCTCGCTTGATCAGGCGGGCGCGATGGCACATGACGTCAAGGACTGCGCGATCATGCTCGAGGCGATGGCGGGCTTCGATCCCAAGGATTCGACATCGCTCGACGAGCCGGTTCCTGACTGGGAAGCTGCGCTGAGCGGGGACCTAAAAGGTAAGCGCGTGGGCATTGCCAAAGAATATCATATGGATGGCATGGACGCGGAAATCGAGGCGCTTTGGGATAAGGGCAGGGACATGCTCGCCGATGCGGGCGCGGAGATTGTCGATATCTCGCTGCCGCATACCAAATATGCACTGCCCGCCTATTATATCATCGCGCCTGCGGAGGCCTCATCCAACCTCGCGCGCTATGACGGCGTGCGTTATGGCCAGCGCGAACTACCAGAAGGAGCCGGCTTGCAGGATATGTATGCCGCGACGCGCGCTGCCGGTTTCGGCGACGAGGTGAAGCGCCGGATCATGATTGGCACCTATGTGCTCTCCGCTGGTTTCTACGACGCCTATTACACGCAGGCGCAGAAGGTGCGCACGCTCATCAAGCGCGATTTCGAACAGGCCTGGGAAAAATGCGACGTCATCCTCGCGCCGACGACGCCGACAGCGGCTTTCTCTCCCGGCGAACAGTCGGACAATCCCATCGCCATGTATCTGAATGATGTCTTCGCGGTGCCTGCTTCCATGGCCGGGCTCCCGGCAATGAGCGTGCCAGCAGGTATCAACAAGGATGGTCTGCCGCTGGGGCTTCAGATCGTCGGCAAGCCGCTGGATGAGCAGGGCGTGCTCAATGCGGGCCTCGCGATAGAGGAACGCGCAGGATTCACCGCCAAGCCGGAGGAGTGGTGGTAAGATGGACCTGGAGAATGCCACAGACTGGTTGACTTGGGGCGCATTAGTATTGCCGCTTATGGCACTGGCATGGTCTGCTTGGCAGTATGTTGAATTGCAAAAGCGAGAAGAGTCGCGGCAGCGCTTCGACAATTTTTTTAGGGTAATGGAGAAGATCGGGGAACAGCAGGGTTCGATCGCCGCCAAGGTCGCTGCAGTATATGAGCTTCGGAAGTATCCGGAATACAGCGAGTTAATTGTCAGGCTCTGTCGAGACGCCGCTCCGCAAGTTGTTGGTGAAAACGCGCACATGCTCCGAAAGGAACTTGAACTGACAGCCGATTATTTTGAGAATGGTGGAACAGGCAATGTCTAAATACCGCATCCAGGGCGCAACCGCTTATTGCGCTCCGGGCTTGACCCGGAGCCCAGGGCAGCAAGGGCAGTCAACTCCTCCCTGGGTTCCGGCCTGCGCCGGAACACTGCCAAGGGTCAAGCTATGACTGAATCAAACTATCGCATCCAAGGCGCAACGGGCGAGTGGGAGGTCGTGATCGGCCTTGAAGTGCATGCACAGATCACCTCGCAATCCAAGCTATTCTCCGGCTCGGCGACCGAATTCGGTAATGAACCCAATACGCAAGTGTCGCTGGTCGATGCTGCGATGCCCGGCATGCTGCCTGTGCCCAACATGGAGTGCATTCGTCAGGCGGTTCGCACGGGTCTTGCGATCAATGCCGCGATCAACAGCTATTCGCGTTTCGATCGCAAGAATTATTTCTATGCCGATCTGCCGCAGGGATACCAGATTTCGCAGCTTTATCACCCGATCGTGGGTGAGGGGACGATCGAGGTGCAGGTTGACGAGAAAGATCCGGACAGTCCGGTTCGCTCCATCGGGATCGAGCGCATCCATGTCGAGCAGGATGCCGGCAAGCTGATGCATGATCAGCATCCCACCATGTCATACGTCGATCTCAACCGCTGCGGTGTCGCGCTGATGGAAATTGTTTCGCGCCCGGATATGCGTTCGCCAGGCGAGGCAGGGGCTTATGTCAAGAAGCTCAGGTCAATCCTGCGCTATGTCGGCAGCTGCGATGGCAATATGGAGCAGGGCTCGATGCGCGCCGATGTCAATGTCAGCGTGCGCAAACCCGGCGAGGAATTTGGCACGCGTACCGAAACCAAGAATGTCAACTCGATCCGCTTCCTGCAGCAAGTGGTCGAATATGAAGCGCGGCGTCAGGTCGATCTGATCGAGGATGGCGGCACCGTCGAACAGGAAACGCGGCTTTTCGATCCCAACAAGGGCGAAACCCGCTCCATGCGCTCCAAGGAAGACGCGCATGACTATCGCTATTTCCCCGACCCCGACCTGCTTCCCGTCGAGCTGGAAGACAGCTTTATCGAGGAATGCCGGGCATCGCTTCCCGAACTGCCCGATGCCAAACGCGCGCGATATGAGAAGGAACTGGGTGTTTCGGCCTATAACGCAGCAGTCCTGACGGCGGATAAGGAAACCGCCGACTGGTTCGAGGCGGTGCTGGGAGCGGGTGCCAAGCCCAAACCAGCATCCAACTGGCTGCTGTCGGAGCTGTTCGGCGCGCTCAACAAGCGCGACCTGACCTTGGCCGAAAGCCCCGTCAGCGCGCAGCAGGCGGCAGAATTACTCGGCCTGATCGATGACGGCACTATTTCCGGCAAAATCGCCAAGGATGTCTTCGAAATTATGCTCGAAACCGGCGATCCGCCAGCAAAAATCGTGGAGGAAAAGGGTCTCAAGCAGGAGAGCGATACCGGCGCGATCGAGGCGGTCATCGCCGAGGTGCTGGCGGCGAATGAAGACAAGGTTGCCGAATATAGGGGCGGCAAAGACCGGCTGTTCGGCTTCTTCGTTGGCCAGACAATGAAGGCGATGCAGGGGAAGGCCAATCCAAAAGTTGTGAACGAACTTTTGAAGAAGGCGCTTGATTGACCATGGCACACTGGCAAGGTTGCATTACCCCGCTTTATCCTTGCGCATCCAATGCGTTCATGATTGTATGGCCGCCTTGACCGACCTGCGACGCCTTTTCACACACTGCCTCTTGGCCCTGCTTGCATCTTTCGTGCTTGCAACAAATGCCGCGGTTGCCAATTCGCTGGTCTATGCCGGATCGGAGCGTTCGGCTGTGCAGGAGGGCTTTGCATTCCCGGCGGGCAAGCAGCCCAAAATCACCATCATGCGCCCCGAAATTTTCGTCGGCGAACAATCGTCGGGCGGGCTGGCCCGGGTAAACGCGGACTGGACCAAGGCCGGGAAGGAAAATCTGTTGTTCGAACTGCAGCAGCGGCTTCAAAAGGCCGGATTTTCCACCAGCGTAATGCCTGAACTGTCGGGCGAGAATGAAACGATAACTGCCGAATATCGTGCGCTTTTCAAGATCGTGGTCAATTCGGCAATCGAAAATGATTTATGGCCCGCAGACGGGCTGCCGACGAAGAAGGGTGAATTTGATTGGTCTCTCGGTCCGGGCATTGCAAAACTCTCAGAGATCGGGGCCGGCGAGTTTGCGCTGTTTTTTTATAGCCATGACAGCTTTCCACTTCCTGGACGGCGCGCGCTTGAGCTGGTCGGGATCGCCAAAGGCTTTGACGCGCCGGAGCAACCGAGCGTTGGCTATGCCGGCCTTGTGGATTTGAGAAATGGAAAACTGGTCTGGCTGAATGTCAATCTGCGGATTGACGGCGATGTACGAAAGCCCGAAGGCGCGCGCGAAAGGGCACGCCAACTGCTCAATGATTTTCCGGGGATAAATTGACATGCAGAAGCTGGCACTATCCTTCCTTACCGCGACGTCGCTTGCAGTGGCTGGCGTGGCCAATGCCCACCCTTCAAGGCCGCTGCCATCGGCGATCGGCTATGAGCCCAAAGACGAGGATGAGCGCGGGCTCTGGCTGCAAATGGACGAATTCGAGCGGAATTTGAAGCAATCGAAACTGCTCATCAGGGATCCCGAACTCAATCAGTATGTTCACTCGGTCTTGTGCAACACGGTTGGCAGTGACCGCTGCAATGCGGCGCGCATCTATATTATCCGCACACCCTATTTCAATGCCAGTATGGCACCCAATGGCGTCATGATGGTCTGGTCAGGCCTTTTGCTTCGTATGCGCAATGAGGCGGAGCTGGCAAGTGTGCTCGGCCATGAATTTGGTCATTTCGAGAAGCAACACAGCCTGCAGTCTTTTCGCGACATCCGGGCGAAATCCGACGCAGCGGCCTGGCTGTCGCTTGTTCCCGGCGCGGGCATGTTTGCCAGCTTCTCGCTGCTCGGTTCCGCATTGCGCTTCAATCGGGAGATGGAGCGTGAAGCAGACCTGATCTCGCTCGATTACTTGGCCGAAAGCGGCTATGACCCGATGGCTGCATCGAACATTTGGGAGCAGCTACGCGCGGAAATGGACGCCCAGGCGAAAGCGCGCAAACAGCGCAGCATGAAAGATGTCGGCAACAGTCTCTGGTCCACCCATCCTTCGACAAAAGAACGGATGGAGTATCTGCGCGAAGCGGCCGAGGAAATGGGCAGCGAGGGTAAGCGCAAGGGCGAGGCAGAATTTCGCGCGGCCATGCAGAAATGGTGGCCGAAGCTGGTCGATGATCAGATCAAGCTGAATGATTTCGGTTCAACGGAATTTTTGCTGGGGCAGCTGGCTTCGGATGGCTGGACGGGTCGGCTTCTCTTTGCGCGGGGCGAGTTATACCGCGCGCGCGCGAAGAAGGACGACATGACCAAAGCGGTCGGTTTCTATCGGCAGGCGGCCGCCAAATCCGACGCACCGGCGGAGACCTGGCGCGGGTTGGGTGTCGCGCTTATGCGCTTGGGCAAGCAAGCCGATGGCAGAGCAGCATTGCGGAAATATCTGCAGAAGAAACCCGATGCGAGCGACCGCGCGATGATCGGCCTGATGGCGCGCGAGAAATGATTCGTCTTGCCGGTATCATTGCCGCGACCTTGCTGTTCGCCATGCCGGTCGCCGCGGGCTGGAAAGCCATGCCGGCGGGGAAAACGGTTGCGGTTGTCGACGAAAGCTTGTCGGTAACGCCCACGCAATCATGGAATCGCTGGACAAGGCGACCATCGAAATTTGGCGAGGTATGGACGCTTGACGGCCTGGCACTGAACGAGCTGACCTTTTTTGCCGGCGTACCGTCTGGAAAGGCGATATATCACGACCGTTTGCGGCGTAACAGGCCGCTCCCCAAATTCAAATCTGACATGCTTTTGACCGATCTTGCCGAGCTGTTCGAATCAAGCAACCGGATTGTGCTTCAAACCTCGCTCTTCGAGATCGAAGAAACGCAGCCAGCCCGGCTGGCCGGGCATGATGCCGTGCGATTTAGTTACAGCTATGCCATCCAGGGCGACGAGCTGAAACGCAAGGGGGAAGCCGTGGCGACGATTGTCGACGGCAAATTCTACATGGTGAATTTTGTCGCGCCGGCACTGCACTATTTCGATCGCGACATCGGCAATGTCAGGAAGCTGGTCGATACGGCCACAATCCCTGGCTGATCTACCAGCTTAATGCTTGCCCTATCCGACCTTTCGCGTTAGACGCGCGCTTCGCTTGATATAGACGGCAATTCCGGGCGGGCGTGGCGGAACTGGTAGACGCGCCAGATTTAGGTTCTGGTATCGAAAGATGTGGGGGTTCAAGTCCCTTCGCCCGCACCATTTTTCCGTCATTCTGGGGCAACTGGAAGAACAATGATTGGCGCGTAATAGTGCCTGTTTTGAGACGATAGAGAAACACAAGATGCAGACTGTTGAAACGCAAAATGAAGGCCTGAAACGAGCCTACAAGCTTACGATCACGGCCGCTGATGTAGAAGCGCGGATCGACGCGGAAGTTAAGAAAATCGCCCCGCAGGTCCGCATGCCCGGATTTCGCCCCGGCAAGGTTCCCGCCAATCTCGTACGTAAAATGCACAAGGACGCTCTGCATCAGGATGCGCTTAACAACACTATTCAGGAAGGTGTCCAAGCGGCGATCGCTGACAACAATCTCAGGCCCGCCACACAGCCGGATGTTCAATTGGCCGACGGCTATGAGCAGGGAAAAGACGCAGAGGTCGACTTTCATCTGGAAATCCTGCCCGAGATCGAGACGCCATCGATTGAAGGACTCAAGCTGGAACGGCTGACCGTTGAAGCAACGGAAGTGGAACTAAAAGAGGCGCTCGACCGTTTTGCAGAGAACCAAAAGAGCTTCAAGACGGCGGCAAAAAGCCACAAGGCCGAAAACGGCGATCAGATCGTCATCGATTTTGAAGGCAAGGTGGACGGTGTTCCTTTTGAGGGCGGCAAGGGCGAGAGCATGGCCGTCGAAATCGGATCCGGGCAGCTGATCCCCGGGTTCGAGGAACAGCTTGTCGGCATGAAAGCCAATGATGCCAAAACGATAGAGGTTAAATTTCCGGAAGATTATCAAGCCGAGGAGTTGAAGGGCAAGGACGCGACTTTCGATATCGTTTGCGGTGAGGTGAAGACGCCGGCCGAAACCAAGCTGGATGATGATTTTGCGAAAAATATGGGACTGGAAGGTCTCGATCAGCTGAAAGACCTGCTCAAAGGTCAGCTCGAACAGGAACTGAACGGTCTTACGCGCACGCACATGAAGCGTCAGCTGCTCGACCAACTGGCCGCTGCTCATGATTTCGAGGTGCCGCCCTCTATGGTGGAGGCCGAGTTCGAGCAGATCTGGACACAGCTGGAGAAAGAGGCTCAGAGCGAGGACGATCCCGATGCAGCCCGCAAGGAAATGGAATCCGAAAAGGATGACTACCGCGATATCGCAGTGCGCAGGGTGCGTCTGGGGCTGCTTCTGTCCGAGATAGGCCAGGCCAACGGCGTCGAGATCAATCAGCAGGAAATGAACATGCTGGTCGAACAGGCGGCCCAGCAATACCGCCCCGAAGACCGCGAAAAATTTATCCAGTATCTTCAGGAGAATCCGATGGCGGCAGCCCAGCTTCGCGCGCCGATGTTCGAGGACAAGGTCGTCGATTTTCTGCTCGAGAATGCTGATATTTCCGACAAGAAGGTGACCAAGGAAGAGCTGGAGGCTGCGATCGAGGCTGAACCGGATGAAAAGCCTGCCAAGAAGAAGGCTGCTCCCAAAAAGGCGGCAACAAAGAAGCCGGCGGCCAAGAAATCACCGGCGAAAAAAGCTGCCGCGAAGAAGGCTCCTGCCAAAAAGACTGCTAAAAAGCCTGCGGCAAAGAAACCCGCTGCCAAAAAGGCTCCAGCTAAGAAAGCGGCAGCAAAGAAAAAGTAGATTGCACGGAAACAGCACAACAATCAGAGGGCACCTTCGTGTGCCCTTTTTTTGTCCGTTTGCTCTCGGTTAACCACTGGGTGCTAAGCCGATGAACCTGCCAATGTTTTAGCAATACCGGGTTGCATACATGACAGATTCGACTGCTCGCAAACATTATCATGATATTGACGGCGCACGATCCGTGCTGATGTTCCTGTCGGTCGCGCTCCATGCAGGAACGGTATATGCCCCTGCCAGGCCATGGATAACGGCTAATCTGGACCGGCATGATTTTTTCGACTGGGTCATTTTTGGCCTGCATCTCTTTATCACACCGACCTTCTTCTTTGTCGGTGGCTTCTTCACTGTTCTCTTGCTGTCGCGGCGGTCGGTGCCTGGGTTTTTCTGGAACCGCTTTTTGCGAACGGCGATTCCGCTCATCAGCATTGCCGTAACCTTCAATATGATCGAGCTTTACTTGCGCTACCGTGACGCTGGCGGAAACGCTGGTCTATTGGAGTGGCCGTTCACCGAAAATTTTGCCACCATCTGGACAACCGAGGGATGGCAGCTGCATCTGTGGTTTCTGGTCAGCCTGATGCCCATGTTTCTGCTGGCCGGTATCATCGACTATCTGCTTCCCAAAAAATCCTGGCCGCGCAGCAAGGCCGTGGCTTTGTCAAAGATGGTCGGAAAATTTGCCCAGAGTAATGCTGTATTCCCCTTCTTTGTCATACTCCTGGCCATGGCCAACACGGCCAACTATGCCGCAGCCAGCCTGGTGCCCGGCGCATATGAGCTATTATTCCCCGGCTTTCAGAGCTGGTACAAGCTGGTCAGCGAGTTTCCCTTCTTTATCATCGGCGTGATGGCAGCCTTGGCCCCCAATTTCCTGGATGCCTTGTGCAAATGGCGAAACTGGATGCCCTGGGCTGCGGCTGCCGCGTTCTTTTTCCAGCCCTATTCCTTCCCGCATCAGGGCTTCGAACTCGGCTTTTTGATGCTGTTTCTAAATCAGCTCGTAATGTGGGTGCTGGTGCTGTTCATTCTTCAATTCTTCCATCGTTATTTCAATCAGGGCGGCCCGCGGACGGCATGGCTGGCCGATTGTGCACTATCGATGTATCTCTTCCATCACTGCCTCATTTATATCTACGGGCGCTGGCTTGCAGATATTTCCTGGCCGATCGGGGTTGAATTCGTTGTGCTTACTGCGATGGCGGCAGGCACAGTGATGATTTTTCACGAGTATTTTATCAGACGGATCCTGTTTTTCCGGCTATTGTTCAATGGTAAAACAGATGTTGTCCGACCGGAAAAACGCAAACTGTCCGCAGCTGCCTAGCGGCGAATGGCGGATCGCTTGCCTTTCTACTTGAATATCGGGTCACATGGTCCGATGTAGGCTGGGTCTATCTTAAAACGCGTCATCGCAAAGGTTTCTCATGATCAACGAAATGCCCATTCCTGAATCCCTGATCCCCGTCGTCATCGAACAATCGAACCGCGGCGAGCGCAGCTGGGACATTTTTTCCAGACTTCTGCGCGAAAGGATCATTTTTGTGACCGGGCAGGTCGAGGATAATATGGCCGCTGTGATCACGGCTCAGTTGCTTTTCCTGGAATCGGATAATCCGAAGAAAGATATCTGGATGTATATCAACTCGCCAGGCGGCGTGGTGACCGCGGGCATGGCGATCCACGATACGATGCAGTATATCCGCCCGCGCGTCGGCACGGTTTGCATAGGGCAGGCGGCCTCGATGGGATCCTTCCTGCTCGCCGCGGGAGAGCCGGGCATGCGTATAGCGCTGTCGAACAGCCGCATTATGGTTCATCAGCCATCGGGCGGCGCGCGGGGAATGGCTTCTGATATAGAAATTCAGGCCAAGGAAATCTTGCGCATTCGTACCCGCATGAACGATCTCTATGCCAAATATACCGGTAAGCCGCTCAAGGAAATCGAGAAGGCTATGGACCGCGATACTTTCCTCGAGTCCGACGAGGCGAAGGCCTTCGGTATTGTCGACGAAGTATTCGAGAAACGCCCCGCACCTTCCGAGGATGATAAAAAAGAAAGCTGATCGCGCGCAAATTAGGGCTTTATGCACCAGTTTCGCAAAGCGTATCCAAACGCGGTTTACGCTATTGCCAAAATGAATCGCGCCTATAGGATGGCGATATTGATGGAACGCGATGACTCGCGGGGATAGGGTATTTTATGACGAAGCTTAGCGGCTCGGACAGCAAGTCGACACTATATTGCTCATTCTGTGGGAAATCGCAGCATGAGGTTCGCAAACTGATAGCCGGCCCGACGGTGTTCATTTGCGATGAATGCGTCGAGCTGTGCAACGACATTATCCGCGAGGAAAGCAAAGGCGGTCTGACAGGCAGGAAAGAAGGCGAGGTGCCCAGCCCGCAGGAAATCTGGGAAGTGCTGGACGATTATGTGATCGGTCAGGCGAGGGCCAAGCGGGTGCTATCCGTGGCCGTGCACAACCACTATAAGCGGCTCAACCATGCAACAAAGAACCAGGATGTCGAGCTTGCAAAGTCGAATATCCTGCTGGTCGGGCCGACAGGCTGCGGCAAGACCCTGCTTGCGCAGACGCTTGCCAAGACTTTCGATGTGCCCTTTACCATGGCCGACGCGACCACGCTGACCGAGGCAGGTTATGTCGGCGAGGATGTCGAGAACATCATTCTCAAGCTGCTCCAGGCCTCGGACTATAATGTCGAGAAGGCGCAGCGCGGCATCGTCTATATCGATGAGATCGACAAGATCAGCCGGAAAGCGGAAAATCCGTCTATCACCCGCGATGTGAGCGGCGAAGGCGTGCAGCAGGCTTTGCTGAAGCTGATGGAGGGAACCACAGCGAGTGTTCCGCCGCAGGGTGGGCGCAAGCATCCGCAGCAGGAGTTTCTGCAGGTCGACACCACCAACATTCTATTCATCTGTGGCGGCGCTTTTGCCGGTCTTGAGAAGATCATCGCCGATCGGCTTGAGGGCAAATCGATCGGTTTTGGCGCACATGTTGCCGACCCTGACGAGCGGCGGACCGGAGAGGTTTTGAAGCAGCTTGAACCGGAAGACCTTCTGAAATTCGGGCTTATCCCCGAATTTGTCGGGCGCCTTCCCGTTACAGCGACTCTGGAAGATTTGGATATCGATGCGCTGGTCAAGATTCTGGCCGAGCCCAAGAATGCGCTGGTCAAACAATATCGCAAATTATTCGATATGGAAAATGTCGGCCTGACATTTACCGATGATGCGCTCGAAGCCGTGGCCAAGAAGGCAATCGAACGCAAAACCGGCGCGCGTGGCCTGCGTTCCATTCTCGAGGCGATTTTGCTCGACACCATGTTTGACCTGCCGACACTGGAAGATGTCAGCGAAGTCGTTGTCGACAAGGATGTCATTGAAGGTCGCAAGGAGCCCGTCAAGGTCATCGAGACCAAGAAAAAGGCAAAGAAGGAAGACGCGGCCTGAGTCGTCCTGCGATGTTGCGGTCTTGCAACAGTAACTAAAAAAAGCGGCCTCTGGTCCTGATATCCACAACAGCTTGTGTGCCGGAACTGGCGCGTTTTCGAGCCCTTCGTTAGTCACTCTGGCACATAGCCTATTCCTTGTCATTCAGATGCAATAATCTGAAGACAAAGGAAGCGTAAAGGCTCGTTGAGGCCAGCGCCATCGTTCCAATTCCGCGCGCGATGGTGACAGACTCTGCCGGCGCGGAAAGAATAGGGGTATTCACATGCAAATTCGCTATTTCCTTGCAGCAAGTGCCGCGGCGCTTTCTGCCGCTGCCATCATGCCGACGGCTGCCATGGCGCAGCAAATTACGTCGGGAGTTGAAGGTACGGTCTCGGATGAGAATGGCAATCCGTTGTCAGGCGCAACGGTGACCATTACCGACACACGGACAGGTTCTACCCGGACGTTGTCGACAGGTGGAAATGGCGGCTTCAACGCAACGGGCCTCGTTGCGGGCGGACCCTACAGCATCACGGCCACTGCAACTGGATATGAAGGTCAGACACTTGAAGGCCAATCACTCAGCGCGAGCGGCAGCTTGCGCCTGACATTCAGCCTGAGTCAGAGTGCAGATGAATCGGTAATCGTCGTTACCGGCGCACGCGTCCAAGCTGCACAGCTGGCAGTGGGCCCCGGCCAGGCATTCGACCTTGAGTCGCTGGAGGGCTTTCCGTCCATCACGCGCAATGTCGTCGACATCGTTCGTCTCGATCCTCGTGTCAGCCTTGATCGCAACAACGATGTTGACCGGATCAGCTGCCTTGGCGGAAACGACCGCTCCAATACATTCACAGTCGATGGGATCGTTCAATCGGACGTTTTCGGTTTGAATGGTACGCCGACCGCGTCTCGCAATACCTTTCCAATCCCATTTGATGTTATTCGGCAAACCTCGGTTGAATTTGCGCCGTTCGATGTTGAATATTCCGACTTCACGGGTTGCGCGATCAATGTGGTCACCAAATCGGGTGAAAACAAGTTTCATGGCTCGGCCTTTTTTACCTTCACCAATGACAACCTTCGCGGCGATCAAGCCGGTGACCGCACGTCAGTTGTTCCTGCGTTCGAGGACAAGCGCTGGGGCGCAACGCTCGGCGGTCCGATCATCAAGGATCGGCTCTTTTTCTACGCTGGGTATGAAGAAACGGATTTGGGGCGGCCAAACCAGTTCGGTCCGTTCGGTAGCGGCTTTGCCGTCGAAGCCGACTTTGTGACCCAGGATCAGTTTGATGAATTCGCCCGCATCGCCCGCGATGTCTATGGCCAGGATGTGGGCGGGTATCCGGCTGTGTTGAACGAGACAAGCGTTCGCTATTTCGGCCGGCTTGACGCCTATATTACCGACGATCATCGCCTCGAGGCTACTTACCAGCGGCTCGAAGAGACCAAGATCGAGAGTGACAATGGCACCGATGAACTGACCGGTCTCAACAGCTTTGAGGACGAAGGTACCGTTTCGGATTATTATTCGGTCCGCCTTTATTCCGATTGGACCGACCGTATTTCGACAGAAATCCGTTTGTCGCGTGCCGAGGTCGGAGACAGGCAGGGGCCTGTCGGTTTCGGCGAAGCGCAGTCTGACAATCCAACCGTGCGGCTTTCGGTTGGTGTGGCGCCGGTCGCAGGGCAAACCTCTGAAGAAGGCAGGCTCAACACCGGTCCCGGGATCTTCCGTTCAGCCAACCAGCTTGACACCAAGATCGATCAAGCTCGCTTCCTGATGAATATCGACGCCGACGATCACCAGATCAAATTGGGTGCCGAGATCAACGATCTGGAGGTGTTCAACCTGTTCGCTATCAATGCGACCGGCACGATCTTCTTCCGCAACCTGCAGGACTTTGAAAATGGCGTTGTTGCGAGTGGCTTTTTCTCCAGTGTGTTTGGAAGTCCTTCCCAGTTGGTCAATGGGGTTCTGGGCGGCGCAACAATCGCTGCCTCGGCAACTGGCGACATCAACGATGCCAGTGCAACCTTCAGCCGCCAGATCTATTCCTTTTACGCGCAAGATCAGTGGCAGGCGACAGATCAACTGAGCCTGACCGGCGGCATTCGTGTGCAGATTTATGATGGCGACGGCGTTCCGCGACACAACCCTTTGTTCCTGCAGCGTTTTGGTTTCTCCAATTCAGTGCCGTTCAGCAGCCTTGACCCCGTTATCCTGCCGCGCCTTTCGGCGACTTACGATTTTGCTAATGAAGGCTTCTTCAGCGACACGACGCTGACTGCCGGCATAGGTGTTTTCTCCGGCGGTGACCCGGTGGTATTCTACTCGAATGCCTTTTCCAATGACGGGTTTGCATCGGCCAACGGCGACTCCTTTGATGCCGAATGTGCGGGCTTGCTTGATGCCAATGGCAACTTCAGCGTCGTCAACAATGGCCAGTTCACAGGCTTGCCGCAATGTGTGGTAAATGCAGCTATCAACGCGGCCGCCAATGGCCGGGCGGATGTCAAATCGACCGATCCCGACTTTGATGTTCCGACAGTGGTTCGCGCCAATATCGGCATCGATACGATGCTCGGCACAAATACCGGCTTTTTCTCGAACTGGAATTTGAAACTCGACTACATCTATTCACGCTTCAACGATACGCTCGCTATCAACGATCTGGTGCAAATTCCGGATATAACGGAAGGCCTGAACGGATTTGCGATCGATGGCCGCCCGATCCTTGACGACATTGATCCTCTGGCACCTGGTTGTAACGCCCAGCTTGTTGGGACGGGCGGTGTGCCGCCTACCTATACCGGCGTAACACCAGCTTGTTATGGGTTCGGCCTGGATGACTATAACCAGCTTACCAATGGGCCCAGCTTTGACAGCCATGTTTTCTCGGCTTCGCTGTCGAAACGCTTCGACCGCGGGATCATCACCGACGGTGGCAGCGTCAATCTCGCCTTCGGCTACGCGTTCACCGACTCGAACAACACGCGCAACATCTTTGGTGCTACCGCCAACGGTAACTTTGAAGATACAGCGGCGTTTGACTTCCAGGACCCTGCGGTTTCGACGTCGAACTTTGAGACCAGGCATCGCTTCACCATTGCGGCGAGCTTCAAGGAACAGTTCTTCGGAGACTATAACACCAGTCTCGGCATGTTCTTCTCGGCCCGGTCTGGCAGGCCATACAGTCTGACATTCGATGGCGACGGTTTCCAGGACGGGACTTCGGGTGACCGCAACGCATTGCTTTACATCCCGACCGGGCCCAACGACCCGAATATTTCGCCGCTTTCGACTGCAACGGATCAAGATATCACTGATTTGGTGAATTTCGTCGGCACTTTGAATTGTGACTTTACGCCTGGCGAGACAATTCGTCGTAATACCTGTCAGAATGACTGGGTGTTCGATATGGATCTGCGCTTCAGTCAGGAACTGCCCTTCCTCGGCAGCCTGACGGGTATTGCAGATGATCGTATCGAGCTGTTTGCCGACTTCGACAACTTCCTCAACTTCCTTGATGCTGACTGGAACGTATTCCGCAATCGCGATGACGAAGACGGCCTTGTCCCGCTAATCGATACCGACGGTGTTGATGCGCAAGGCCGGTATATCCTCACCGATTTGGTCACAGATGCGAATGGCAACATTGACGAACAGGAGCGGTTGGGCTTCACCAACTCGGTCTGGCGCATTCAGGTTGGCGTGCGCTATCGCTTCTGATTATTGCCCGTTATGGGCAACAGGGAAGGGCGGGGCCAGCAGGTGCCCGCCCTTTGCTTGTGATCAATAGGAATAGATACAATCGTCGAGCCGGTCGCGTTTGACGATATTGATCCGCGCCGCGATGATGTTGCCATAGCGGCGTGTGAAGCCGCGGGCACCATTGACCGCGCGCTTCTTGGGAGAGGGCAGAGCGGCTGCAATGCGCGCGGCTTCTATGCGTGAAAGTGTCTTTGCGCTTTTCTTGAAATAGCGCTGTGCCCCCGCCTCTGCGCCATAGGTGCCAATACCGGTTTCCGCGACATTCAGATACACTTCCATAATCCGGCGCTTTCCCCAGATATTCTCAATCAGGAATGTGAAATAGGCCTCAAGCCCCTTGCGGAAAAAGCCGCCGCCCTGCCAGAGAAATACATTCTTTGCGGTTTGCTGGCTGATCGTGGATGCGCCGCGCCGTCTTTCGCCGCGCTGTCTTTCCTCGATGGCCTCTTCGATTGCTTCGCGGTCAAATCCATCATGCGAGCAATATTTGCTGTCCTCTGCCCCGATAACCGCGCGCACCATGTTTGGTGAGATGTCCTCCAACGAAGTCCAGTCCCGCGTTGCGCCATTTTCGTCGAGCATCATCGTTGCCGTAATGGGTACCGGCAAGAAGCGATAAAGCAGCGTCAGTCCGGCGCTGACAATCAGAAACCAGATTAGAAGTTTGAAGAGAAATCGAAACAGACGGACGGGAAGCGAGCGCGGCTTGGCTGTCATGCAGGCAGGCTAGCGCGTCACCCCGCGCCCGTCATCCGAATTTTTCCTACGTCGCCGGAATCAGCTTGCGATCGCCGGCCAGCCGCAGCATGGCTTTCTGCAGCTTTTCAAAGGCACGCACCTCTATCTGGCGGATGCGTTCGCGGCTGACCTCGTAAACCTGGCTCAACTCTTCCAACGTCTTGGGGTCGTCGGAAAGCCGCCGTTCGGCGAGAATATGCTTCTCACGGTCATTGAGGCCGTCCATGGCTTCGGTCAGCATCTCATGGCGAAGGTCGCTCTCTTGTGCCTCGGCCACGCGCTGGTCCTGAAGCGGCTCTTCGTCGACAAGCCAATCCTGCCACTGGCCTTCGCCATCTTCGCGCATTGGAACGTTGAGCGAGGTATCGCCGCCCTTGTTCATCCGGCGATTCATCGAGACTACTTCATCCTCGGTTACGCCTAGATCAGTTGAAATTTTCTTTACATCTTCGGGTTTTAAATCACCATCCTCGAAAGCTTCGAGATTGTTCTTCATCCGGCGAAGGTTGAAGAAGAGCTTTTTCTGGGCGGCAGTCGTTCCGATTTTCACAAGGCTCCAGCTGCGCAGGATAAACTCCTGCATCGAAGCGCGGATCCACCACATGGCATAGGTTGCCAGGCGAAAGCCTTTATCAGGATCGAATTTTTTAACGCCCTGCATAAGCCCGATATTGCCTTCGGAAATCAGCTCCGAAACGGGCAGGCCATAGCCGCGATATTTCATCGCGATCTTGGCAACGAGGCGAAGATGTGAGGTGACGAGGCGTTCTGCCGCTTGCGGATCCTGATGCTCCTGATAGCGCTTGGCGAGCATGAACTCTTCTTCGGGCTGCAGGACCGGAAATTTGCGGATTTCCGCCATATATTGGTTGAGGCTGGCATCCCCTCCGAGAGCAGGAATGGTGGCCGGAACATTCTTTGTGTCAGACATGTTTCTTCCTTTTTAAGCGACATCCCCCGTAAAGGCCTCATCAAGCACCTTTGGCGGGATGACCATCATAAGCAAATTTATACGCTAAGCTCGCTTAACAGTTCCTGCATATCGGCAGGAAAGTTACTTTCGAAGCGTATTTTTTTGCCGCTAACAGGATGAATAAAGCCTAATTTTGCCGCATGCAAGGCCTGCCGGGCGAATTTAGAGCGATTTGGTCCAATTTTAATGGCATTTTGTCGATTAGCGTAAACGGGATCGCCGATAAGCGGATGCCCGATATGCCTCATATGGACCCTGACCTGATGCGTTCTGCCGGTTTCGAGCCGGCATTTTACCAAGGATGCTCCCTTGAGCGCTTTTTCCAGCCGGTAGTGCGTTATCGCATGCTTCCCGCTGCCCGGTTCCAGAACGGCCATTGCCTTCCGGTTATGCGGTGAACGGCCGATCTGCGTCTCGATTTTACCCGCAGGAGGCGCCGGCACGCCTTTTACAATAGCCCAATACTGCCGTTCGATATCATGCGCGGCAAAAAGCTGGGCCAGCCCTTCATGCGCCTGATCGGTCTTTGCAACCACCAACAGTCCGGACGTGCCGCGATCGATGCGGTGAACAATCCCCGGGCGTTCGACGCCGCCAATCCCGGACAACCGTCCCCGGCAATGATACAGCAATGCATTCACCAAAGTTCCGTCCGCGTGCCCGGCGGAGGGGTGCACAACCATACCTGCGGGCTTGTCCACGACCAGAAGATCCTCGTCTTCATAGACAATATCGATGGCAATATCCTGCGCTTTGGCCTTGTCTGGGCGGGCCGGAGGCAGGGAAAGCTCGAAAGATCTTCCCGCATACTTCTTGCTCGACAGCTGGTTGACCAACGCGCCCTCAATCATCAGCCTGCCATCTTCGACAAGCGAACGGATACGCGCGCGCGACAAATCCGGAATTGCGTCGCTCAGCGCGCGGTCGAGGCGATCGCCTCCCAAGATACCCTCAATCTTCCGTTCGTTGCCTGGCATTGCTGGAATGTGGGACAACGCGCCGGGCATATCAAGGCCGACTATGGCTGGAGCCAGACAGGTGTTTGCTGAGCCTTGAAAATCAGTGCTGTAGGGTTCAATAGGCATTTACGCCGAGAATCCAGTGAAAGAACGTAAAATGTCCAACGGTCAGTCCGATCTTGCTGCCTTGCTTTGTTCGAAATTATGTCATGATTTGTTGAGTCCTGTCGGTGCCATGAACAACGGCCTAGAGCTCCTGGCGGACGAAACCGATCCGGAGATGCAGAAAAGATGCCTGGACTTGCTCGCAGACAGCGCACGTTCCGCAGCCGACAAGCTGAAATTTTTCCGGCTTGCCTTCGGTGCCGCAGGTGGTTTCGGCAACGAGGTCGATCCAGAAGAAGCGCGTGTGGTGATCACGCCGCTTGTGACAGGCGATGGCAGGACAGAGCTCGCATGGGAGATCCCGAGCGGCATGCTCCCCAAACGCGCCGTCAAAATCCTGCTCAATCTTGTGTTGATAGCCAACGATGCGATGGTGCGCGGTGGAAATCTGTCGGTAGGTGCTGAAAACCGGGGCGAGGAACAGGAAATAGTGATCCGGGCAACGGGCCCCAAGCTGGTGCTTGACCCGGCCATTCGTGCTGCACTGGACGGCAGCCTGCCAAGAGATGATGTGGATTCCCGCACTGCACCGGCATGGATGGTACGCGATCTGGCCAGCGAAGCAGGCGGGATGGTGCAACTGGCAGAACCTGACTCAGAACAGCTCATTGTTGGCGCTCTGATCAAGCAATAGCGACATTTCAGGCGGGTTTTAAACCGTCTGTTAACCATAATTGGCGATTGTGGTTCCCGGAGTTCCGGAGCCCAGTTTATGGATGACCTCTTAGAAGAGTTTATTGCCGAAACCGCCGAGATGCTGGAGACACTCTCCGGGCAGCTGATCGACTGGGAAAAAGACCCGTCCGATCTAGCCCTGATCGATAGCGTTTTTCGCTTTGTACACACTGTCAAAGGCAGCTGTGGATTTCTGGATTTGCCGCGCCTTGAAAAATTGAGCCATGCGGCCGAAGATGTGCTGGGCGCGGCGAGGGAAGGAACGCTCAAGGCTTCCCAGGATCTGGTGACCGCGATTCTGGCTGTCGTTGACCGTATCGGCGAACTGAACATGGCGCTGGGTAGCGGAAATTCGGTGCGCGATGATGACGATGAACTGATCGCCAGAATGCTTGCATTCCTTCCGGATCGCTCAAAGGAAACGGCAGATGCTGATCAAGACCAGCCAGGCGGCAGCGGTTCCCAATCCTTCGAAAATTCCATCGAACAGGAAGCTGTGCCTCCAAGTTTCGCCAAAGCGCGGACGGTGCGGGTCTCGCTTCAACTGCTTGACGAATTGATGAGCGGTGTTTCTGACCTGGTGCTTTCCCGTAACGAGGTGTCGCGGCAGCTTCGTACCAGCGGCAACGAAAGCGAGATCGGGCCATCCTTTTCCCGGTTGTCATTGATCGTCGCCGATATCCGCGATTCAATCTCGCAAATGCGGATGCAGAATATTGATCGTCTTTTCTCTACATTGCCCCGGTTGATGCGCGACATATCGCTAGAGCTGGACAAGAAGACAGAACTGCGCATTTCGGGCAGTCAGGTCGAAATAGACCGGGAAATGGTCGAAGCTCTACGCGACCCCCTGACGCATATTCTGCGAAATGCGGTCGATCACGGTATCGAAAGTGAGGCTGACCGTATTGCGGCGGGGAAAGACCCCGAAGGCTTGATCACTGTATGTGCGCGTCAGTCTGGAAACCAAATTTTGATCGAGATCGCCGACGACGGGCGCGGTATCGATTTGGACGCGCTTCGAAGGAAAGCCATAGCGGGGCGTGTCATCACGCTGGAAGATTGGGCAAAACTGCCCGAGGATTCGCAGCTCACCATGATTTTCGAGCCGGGAATTACAACCGCGCCGGAAGTCACCTCGATTTCGGGCCGCGGCGTCGGAATGGATGTGGTCCGATCCAATATTCAATCCATCGGCGGCAACATCGATCTTGAAAATTGTTTAGGGCAGGGGCTGAAAATCACGCTTCGGCTGCCGCTTACCCTCTCGATCATTGCAGGTCTTTCGGTTGAGGTGTGCCGACAGGTCTATGGACTTTCCCGCAACTCGGTGGAGGAGATAATCTCGGTTTCCAGCAGTAGTGTAAAAATCGAGCAAGTCGGCGGCGTAAAAGTTGCGTCGATCAGGGGAAACCGGTTTCCCTACTCCAGGCTGGAAGATTTACTTGGGATTGATGGGGCAACGGAATCACTTTCCCGCACGCTTGTGGTGATAAAGCCCGCTGTGGGCTCTCGTTTTGCTCTCGATGTCGAGCGCGTGATCGATCATGAGGAACTGGTTGTAAAGCCGGGCTCGCCGCTGGTCATGCAATCCGGGCTCTATTCGGGCGTTTCGCTTCCAGACAATGGCCGGCCCATGCTCCTTCTTGACGCTAGCGGGCTCGCAAGCGCCATTGGTTGTGGTCAGGAAACTGTCCGATCCGACACCACAGACGCCGACTCGGGCGAATTGGACTCGGTTGCTCCAAAGGGCGATTCGGCGCTGCTTTTCGAAAATCTGGCGGGCCGTAAACAGGCGGTGCGCCTTGCCGCCATTGATCGTATGGAAGAAGCCAGCGCCAAACAGGTCAGGGATGTCGGCGGTAAATTGCGTGTTGCGATTGGCGATGATCTGTTCGAGCTCGTTGGAATAGACAAAGTGCCAGAAGAGGGCACGCTCCAGATTCTGCGCATCTCCGACGGGCTCGAGCAGAAATGCATGGCTGTGGGCGAAATTATCGACATGTTTACGCTGGAAGGCAAAATCGAGCCGAGTGCCGATCCGGATCGCCATGAAGGCGTCGTCGAGGCATTGGGCGAGCATGTCGAGCTGATCAATATTCTTCGATATTTCGGAAATTCCGCGCTTGGCGATCATTCCCGGCAAGGTGAGGAGGCCCTGTGTTTCATCGCCGCGCCAGATAACAATGGATGGGAACGGGGTATTTTGGGTCCGCTGCTTGCTACGGCAGGATATCGCGTTAGCTATGACCCGGCAGACAGCGATCAGGCTGCGGTGATATTGGGGCGTGCTGACGACAAAACCATTCCGGACAAGGAACCGCGAGCCATTCGCTTGCGGGAAGCAATGCAAAGCAATGATGTCGATGCCGGAAGCATTTACCGCCACGACAGGACCGGCCTTTTGGCAGCGATCGAAGACAAAATTGCAGGAGCTCGATAATGTCCGGTCTCTACCTATTGGCGCGCATAGCGGATGAACCGGTTGCGATTGCGAGCGACGATGTCGAATCTGTCGTCAAAATCAGTGATATCGTAGCCGCTCCCCAAAGCCACCCCTCTGTCGCCGGGGTCTTTGCGCTGCGAAGCCGCGTTCTAACGCTGGTAGACTGCAACTATCTGGTCACTGGCCGGAGGTTAGAATTGCATCCGGGATCGACAGCAATCATTGGGCAGGTGTGCGGGCATAGCTATGGTTTCCTCGTCGACGGTGTCGATGACGTAGTGTCGCTTGAGCCCGAAAATTCGGGCTTCGATATTGTGGTGTCAGAGCCTTGGCAGAAGTTTGTTAGAGGATTCACAGTCCTGGAAGACCAGACCGTGATGATCGTTGACATTGCGAAACTGGTGCGAAGCGAAGAGACGGCTGCCGCATGAGACAGAGGCATCTTGTTAACCAAGTCGGATACCGGCTCTATTAGTTTCTATGGTGGATGGATCAGAGGATGAATACGATGAAATCATGCTTGATAGTGGATGATAGCAAGGTGATCAGGAAGGTTGCGCGGCACATCCTGGAAACCATGGAGTTCCAGGTAACGGAAGCCTCGGATGGCGAGGAAGCGCTTGCCCAATGTGAGCAGAGCAGCCCAGATGTGATTCTTCTGGACTGGAATATGCCGGTGATGAGTGGAATGGACTTCTTGAAGGCTTACCGCTCTGCCAATCGGACGCCAGATTTGGCAAAAGTGATTTTCTGCACAACAGAAAATGGCGCAGGCCACATCCAGGCCGCCATTGCTGCAGGTGCAGACGAATATGTGATGAAGCCATTTGACCGGGAGACCCTGGAATCCAAGCTCCAGATCGTTGGCTGCATCTGAGGACGTGACTCAGTGACCGCCCATCCAGACAATCTACACGCGGCATCGAAACGGGGCCGCGAACCGATAAAGGTTCTAATTGTCGATGACAGCGCCGTGGCGCGGTCGGTTATCGAGCGGGTGATTTCATCGCGGGAAGACCTCGAGGTGGCCTGCAGCGCGGCAAGCTGCGACGCAGCATTGGCTTTCCTGGCAGAAAACCGGGTCGATACCATCCTTCTTGATATCGAGATGCCGGGGCGAAGCGGTCTGGATGCATTGCCCGATTTTGTTGAAATTTGCGGTGACGCGAGAATTTTGATGGTTTCGGCAATCGCCGAGCGCAACGGACCTGCCGCCATCAAAGCATTGTCGCTGGGTGCTTGCGATACGCTCGCCAAGCCTGGCAGAAAAGGGTATTCCGGGGATTTCTCCCGCCAACTGATCGAGAAGATTATTCGGCTCGGCAGCGGTTCGGAACCGCAAGCGGAAAAGCCGCTGCTGCGACAAAAACGAACGCTCGCATCTACAGGAATCAATCGCCCCGATTGCATAGCAATCGGTGCCTCAACGGGCGGCATTCCAGTAATCTGTGATATCCTTGGGGATATCGGTAGCCATATCGATTGCCCGATCTTTATCACGCAGCATCTGCCTGCACCCTTTATGCGCTTCTTTGCCAAGCAGCTGGAGGCAACATCGGGCCGTAACGTCTATTTGGCCGAACCTGGCGAAACAGTTCAACCGGGATGTGTTTACCTGGCCCAAGGCGAAGCGCATCTTTGCGTTGTCAGACAAGGCAATCGGATAATCTTCCGGGAGCCGACCGAAAGTCAGATCAGCCGCTATTGCCCGTCGGTGGACGTGATGTTCCAATCGCTTGCCGCTGTCTACTCGGAAAGGATGCTGGCAATCGTGCTGAGCGGTATGGGGAACGACGGCGTCCAATCTGCCCGCCTGCTCGCTGAAAACGGTGCCGATATTCTGGTTCAGGATGCGGAAACATCTGTAGTTTGGGGTATGCCTGGTGCTATCGCGAATGCTGGTCTTGCCAGCGCGGTCTTGCAGCCAACAGAAATAGCTACCCTGTTGAACATGTCGGGTGCGGAAAGATGACGTTGCCGGGGCGAGATGTGTATGAGCTGCTGACTGGCCTTCTGGAAAGCAAAACTGGGCAGATTCTGAAATCCAGCCGTCATTGGCGGGTGGAGATGGCGCTCAAGCCCGTTTTGCGGGAGCATACGATACCTGATCTGTCGGTGCTGGCCAGCTTGATTGAGACCGATTTAGGTGGTCAGCTGGCGCAAGATTGCATTGAGGCCTTGATCAATAACGAAACATGCTTCTTTCGTGATCAGGCAAATTTTGCCCTGCTGACCGGCCCAGTCACGGATTCTCTGAGGGAAAAAAGGCGGGCCAGCAAGAGGCTGCGCATATGGTCTGCGGCCTGTTCGTCAGGTCAGGAACCCTACTCGGTGGCTATGGCATTTGCTGAAAATGCCGAGAAATGGCGGGGCTGGAATATTGAAATCGTGGCAACGGATGTGTCGCATTCGGTTTTGGGCAAAGCGAAATCCGGACGCTTTTCGCAATTTGAGATACAGCGGGGACTTCCGGTCACCATGATGCTCAAATATTTTCGGCAGGGTGGAGAAGACTGGATCGTCGATAAAGAAATCCGCCGGATGCTCAGCTTTGTACCCCACAACCTGATCGAATCCCCTGCATGCCTTGGCAAGTTCGACATCATTCTCTGCCGCAACATGCTCATGTATCTTTCGGATGAAAGAAAGGCATTGGTCCTCGAAAATCTTTGTGATTCCTTGGCGGAAGGCGGATACCTGATGCTTGGTTCAGCCGAGACCGTGATTGGTCACAGCGACGGATTCCATCCCAGCGACGAGTTTCGCGGTTTTTACGAATTGGCAGACAGCAAATCGAACGCATCATCGCTGCACCGGATGGCAGGCTGAGGGTATGGCCATTGGCAAGCGCCATATTGTCGACTAACGGCAATGCATGATTTGGACACCATCCCCCAATTTTGGCGAACGCAAGCTCTCGGTTTCGATGTTGGTCCTGCACTATACCGGAATGCAGGATGGCCCTTCGGCGATCGAATGGCTTGCAAATCCCGAAAGCGGTGTGTCAGCCCACTATGTCGTGACTGAGGATGGGCAGATCATTCACATGGTAAGCGAGGAAAATCGTGCGCATCATGCCGGCAAGTCGCATTGGCGGGGCTTGACCGATGTCAACAGCGCAAGCATTGGCGTCGAAATTGTCAATCCGGGGCATGAATGGGGCTATCGCCCATTTCCCTCCGAACAGATGGATGCCTTGGTGCCCTTGGTATCAGAGATAGTGAAAACCTATTCGATCGAGCCTCGCAATGTCGTCGGGCACAGCGACATTGCTCCTGCAAGAAAACAGGATCCCGGCGAATTGTTCGATTGGCAGATGCTCGCCAGATTGAAGCTGGCTGTAAAGCGCCCGAGCAAAAATCCCGTTGACCCGGGTTGGAGCGATGCTGCCTTTTTGCTGGCGCTCGGCCGCTATGGATATGACATCGACGATGGGCGCGCCGCTATTGTCGCTTTTCAGCGCCGGTTCCGCCCGGAGAATATCGACGGCCTTGTTGACGGGGAATGCCGCGCGATACTTTGGAGCCTCTTGTTGGAATATGAAGGCGGGCCTGCTATAGGCTGAACTTCCAGAGGGCCGGGCAGCCGCGCACCGGAGCATTTGCGAAGGCGCGAGGAAAGTCCGGGCTCCAGCGAGGAACGGTGCCGGATAACGTCCGGCAAGGGCAACCTTAGGGAAAGTGCAACAGAAAGCAGACCGCTCGCGTTTCGACGCAGCAAGGTCAAAAGGGTGCGGTAAGAGCGCACCGCGGTTTTGGTGACAAAGCCGGCACGGCAAACCCCACCGGGAGCAAGGCCAAATAGGGGCGGCGCATGGCATCCTCCTGCCAGTCGCCCGGGTTGGCCGCATGATCGCCCGGGCAATCGGGTGGCAAGATGAATGGCTGCCTACTCCGCATTTCAAGGCGGATGGACAGAACCCGGCTTACAGGCCCTCTGGCAAATTTCGCGGGACAACATTATTTACAACCTGACTGTTTTATGGTGTTAAGGCAGCGATCCACGAAGGGGAGAATTCACATGTCAATCGTCGATAGAGCAAAGAATATCCTGCTCAATCCCAAGCAGGAATGGGATATCATTGCGAAGGAAGATGCAAACGTGGCCGGCCTGTTTACGGGCTATGCCATGATCCTCGCGCTGATCCCGGCAATTATGTCGATTGTTTTCATGGGGCTGCTCGGCCTAGGAACCATGGGTCTTGGCGGCCTCGGCGGGCTGACAGGCGCGCTGGGAATGAGCTACTTCGTGACATCGGCGGTTGTCGGATATGCCTTGGGTTTGTTCGTTGTCTGGCTTGTGGCATTTATTGTGAATGCGGTGGCGCCGAGTTTCAACGGCGAACAGAATATGATTCAGGCGACCAAACTGATGGTCTATGCCGGAACGCCCGTATGGGTGGCAGGTCTTGTCAGCTGGATTCCGCTTATTGGCTGGCTGATCGGCCTGGCCGCCATCGCCTATACCGTTTACCTGATTTTCCTGGGCGTGCGTCCTGTGCTTTCGGTGCCGGAAGACAAGGTGGCAGGATTCACGGTCGTCACCGTCCTTATCTACATAGTCATATCGGTTGTTGTATCGATGGTGATCGGCGGCATGTTGATTGCAGCGCTGGCAGGCGGTGCTGCGCTGGGCGGGCTTGCCTGATTACAGTGATTTGGCAGTTGGCAATAGCATTTGAACCATGCCTCGGCTAAAAGGAGGCTATGGCGCGTTCGCAAAGAAAAAATGATTGGGGGTTCCCGCGCTGGCGCGGCTACGGAAGCGCTACTGCGGCCCAGAAGGTGCGGCTATGCGACCGCCATGGTTGCAGCAAGGAGGGCACATGCCCTGCACCGAAATCCCCGAACAGCAAAGAGCGCTGGATGTTCTGCGAAGAACATGCTGCGGAATATAACCGCAAATGGAACTATTTCGAAGGTCTCAGCAAGGAAGAGGCTGCCGAGCGCGAGCGGCAGGAGCGCAGCGATTTTTCCGGCTATCGCGAAGCGGCGCATTATGGCTGGGTGGGATCGGGCGACGGAAGCCGCAGCCCGGATGAAATGCGCGCGTTGGAGATATTGGGCCTCCATCCCGACGCAACGATCGAGGATGCCAAGCGTGCCTGGCGCGCACTTGCGAAGGAAAATCATCCCGATGTGAAGGGCGACGATGCCGAAGCGGCCAAGGCCTTCGAGGCTGGGCAAGCTGCATTCGACGTCCTCAAAAGCGCAGAAGAAATGCGTGAATGGCGCGGCTAGGCGGCGAGCCGGTTCGCGGTTTCCTTGATCAAGGCTATCATGTTTGGAATGCCTTGGGTGCGGTTTGAGCTAAGCTGGTTTTTGAGATCGAAGGGCTTGAGTTCACTTCCAATATCCAATGCGCGAATTTCGCCGACGCTTTTCCCCTCCACCGTTTTGAGCACCAGTGCGATAATGCCCTTGGTGATGGCGGCATTGCTGTCGGCGAGAAAGGTGAGCGTGTCGTTTTCCTTTACGGGGTAAACCCATACGCTGGCCGAGCAGCCGCGAACGAGAGTTGCATCGGTTTTGAGCTCAGCCGGCATAGGCGGGAGTTGCCGCCCCAGTTCGATCAGCAAACGATACCGGTCATCGCCGTCAAGAAAATCATATTCTTCGTGGATTTCGGAGAGTGTGGCCATCGCGAAGCATCTATGCATCGCATGCTGGCTTGGCAAGTTTATTGGATGTCAATCCCGGCAGCGATTGCTTCCAGCTTTTTCACCCGCTCCTTCAGGTCGGCAACTTCGATCCGGGAGACCGCAGAGGGTCTATCGGGTTCCTTGTCTCGTATTTGTTGATCCAGCTCGGCGCGTTTGAGCGCCAGCCATTCGCGCCATCCGCGCAGCGACACGGCCGAGATTATCGTCACGCCTGCGAGCGCAACCAGTCCCATGGTCAGATAGAAATTGGCATCCTGCATCATTGTGAAAATCCTTATCTCACGCTGCGTCCATTATTTCTCGCGCAATTCCTCGATCTGTCTTTTGAGATCATTGGAACCGTGACTGTCGGTTGCGATGCGTTCCAGAACGTGAATGCGCTCCTTCAGCTCGCTGATTTCCCGCGCCATTTGCCCTTTTTCGGGATCATGTGCGATGCGCTGGGTCCTGTTGCCATCCTCATCTTCATCTTCAAGGATACCATGCTGGGCCTGGTAGCGCGCCTTTAGCACGCTTCCTATCGTGATGATTAAAATGATACCAATGACCATCTCGAAGGGGTTCATGCTGCTGTTTCCCTCTCTGCTTTAAATTCCGGCAAGGGGACGCCGCTGTCCCCTGGTTCGCTGCGCAACTTTTCAATTTCTTGCGCAACACTATATCCCTGATCGGTGATGATGCGTTCGAGGACCGCGACGCGCTCCTCAAGCTGTTTGCGATCAAGAGTCCCCTGGCTCGATTCAGCAGCGGCAATCTCGGCCTGCCGCTTTACCATTTTCTGTTTGTGGTCGGTCCAGATCGCAAAGGCACCGATTGCCATGCCGGCGAAAGGGATCAAAAGCGCGATATATTCGATTGGCATGGTCCTCTCCCTCAGTTTGTCGGGCCGCTAAGTGCTTCGATTTCGGCGGTCAGTCGGTGACTGTCATCGACGACGATCTTCTCGACATTGCCCAGCCTATCCTTGATCGAACCCAGTTCGGCCCGCAATTCCGCGTTTTCCTGTGTCAGCAGTTTGATACGCTCGGCTGCCTCCTTGTCGGTTTTCGGGTGAACGGGCTGGCCCCAGGCTCCATCGAGCGGATAGCCGTTTTTTATACGCATCCAGGTTGTAATTACCCACCCGGCGGTGATTGCGATCACTCCAACGCCGATCATTGGCGCAAGTGTTGTTAGGACAGATACCTTTTCGGGATCCATTTGTTGTTTTCCTTCCTAAACCTTGGGTTAGCGCAGATTTTCGATTTCGTCGGACAGCCGCGAGGACTTGTCTGTGGCAATTCGTTCGAGCACGGCAATGCGCTCTTCCAAATGCCCTATCTTGTCGTTCAGGCCCTCATTCTCATTGGTCAGCAGTTCGATCTTGCGGTCTGCAGCGGGGTCTTTTCTCTCGATGAGATTGCCATTGTCGTCTTCGATGGGGTAACCGTGGCGCGCTCTGATCCAGTTATTGATCATCCAGCCGCCCATGCAGATCATGATAATGGCTATTACAAAAGTAGGGCTTCCCCAGCTCATTTGTCTTTCCTCCAGGTAATTTTGCTCTCGGGAAATTTGACCTTCGGCTCATCTTTGAAATCAACGCTCCAGTTGCGGATGTCCTGCTCGCGCTTTTTCTTGGCAAAATAGCGCCAGGCAAAAAAGCCGCCGAGCCCGAGTATGATTAATGTCCACATGTGACCTCTCCTTTGCCTGGTCGTTTTTACCGAAGATTCTCGATTTCGTCGGCGAGAACCTTGTTATTGCTAGTATAATAAAGCTCGATATCGGCCAGACGGCGATCGATCTGGCGAAAGCGTCCGCGAATATCCTTGCTCGTGCGCTGAGGCGATTGCCGGACGCCTTGCCAGAATTTCTGCTCTTCCTGATCGGCATAAAGATGGATCGGTTTCTTGTCTGCCATCCATGCCGCCACGAAATAGGCGATAATTGTCCAGGGGAACCCGCCCATGAGGGTCAGCATGACAGCGCCGAGGCGCACCCACATGGCATTGATCCCCGTATAGTCGGCAATGCCCGCGCAAACGCCCTTCCATTTGGCATTCATCTTGTCGAGATAGAATTTGGTATGGGTCGATGCCATCTTAGGCTTTCCTTTCCAGCTTGCGGGTGCTTTCGGTCAAAAATTCTTCAACATATTCGTTGTTCTCATGTTCGATGCGGGCAGGCTGCCAATCCGGATTGTCGGCCGAAACAAGTCGCTCTACAGTGTCGAGCCGCTCTTCCAGGCGGTTTGCCAGCGCATGCATTTCGCTGAGCATGCGTTCATCATCATTCGTCAATGTTGCTGCGGTTTTCCATTTGGTCACATGGTGCAGGATCAGCCAGGGTAGGCCGATAAACAATATTCCAACAACCATTACCGGGACGAGCACATCTTCCATCGGGGTCAGCCTTTCTTAGTTTTGCTTTTGCTCATGGCTTTCTTCATCGCCTCAAGTTCTTCATCGACCTTGTCGATCGATTCCAGTGCGGCAATTTCATCGCCAAGTGTTTTGGGTTCGTCCGAACCGATCGCCAGCGCATCGGCATGGCCTTCGGTCATATCGACACGCTTTTCGAGAACATCGAAACGGGAGAAGGCTTCACGCACCTTGTCTCCATTATAGAGCGTGCGCAGCTTGACGCGGTTTTCCGCGCTCTCGAGCCGCGTCATCAGGCCGTTCTGGCGGCTGCGCGCATCGGCGAGCTTTTTCTGAAGCTTCTGGATGTCCTTTTCGGATGCCTTCAATGCATCATTGAGTACGCTGACTTCCGCCTTTAGCTGCTCGGCCATGTCGGTTGCCTTGCGCTTTTCGACCAGCGCAGCCTTGGCGAGATCCTCGCGATCTTTCGAAAGCGCGAGCTCTGCCTTGTCCGTCCAGTCCTTTTCCAGCGTCTCGAGCTTGGAAATGTGTCGGCGCAGCTCTTTCTGATCCGCGATAGTCCGGGCGGCAGACGCGCGCACCTCAACCAGTGTTTCCTCCATCTCGAGGATGATCATGCGGATCATTTTGGCCGGATCTTCCGACTGATCTAGCATATCGGTAACATTGGCTGCGATGATATCGCGTGTCCGTGAAAAAATTCCCATTTGATAACTCCGCTTGGTGATGGGGTTGTTTAAAATTCGGGCGACCGGGGTGTTTCCTCTTTCGGGGGAGCTGGGGGGAGGGGAAACCCCCGGTCGCTGGCCGTCACTTTCAGGCAAGATAGCCGATAACTGACGGTCGGGGGGAGGGGTATTTTGCATTTTCTTCTACTATTTCCATTTCTTCCTTCTCGGCTTGTGCGAAGGCAGGGGCATAACAGGCAAGGCAAACAGTCAGCGGCGCGACAACGGTTGTTATCAACCGGACCGCCTGACCTTTGGGGGAGAGTTGGGAGAGGGTCATCTGTCTTCCTTTGCCTGTCATGCATCCATTCTCGGGTCTTGCCCTCCTTTACTGCATGAGGTGTGCCAATTTTAGAAAATGGCAGATTTACGAGCAGTTTGCAGAAAATAATAGCTGTTCATATGGTAATTCTTGCCAAAAGGTAGGAAAATATGCCAACTGCTCGGAATGGACAGGGAAAATCAGTTTATTGGCCAGTCATCGGCCTTTCTCGACGCTGTTGAAAGAGCCAGCCTCGCTGCGCCGCTCAACCGGCCCGTGCTTGTCATCGGGGAGCGCGGGACCGGCAAAGAACTCATCGCCGAACGCCTCCACCGCCTGAGCAGCAGGTGGGATGGGCCGCTTATCACAATGAATTGCGCGGCGCTTCCCGAAACGCTGATAGAGGCTGAGCTGTTCGGCCATGAGGCCGGAGCCTTCACCGGCGCAACCAAGGCACGGGAAGGGCGGTTTGAGGAGGCTGACGGCGGAACGCTATTCCTGGACGAACTGGGCACGCTCAGCATGGCAGCGCAGGAACGCCTGCTGCGCGCTGTCGAATATGGTGAGGTGACACGAATTGGATCTTCCCGGCCGATTCGCGTGGATGTTAGAATCGTTGCTGCTACCAATGAAGATTTGCCTACACTGGCGGAAAAGGGGAAATTCAGGGCTGACCTGCTCGATCGTTTGTCCTTCGAAGTCGTAACGCTTCCGCCGCTGCGCGTGCGCGACGGCGACATTGGCGTGCTCGCCGACTATTTTGGTCGGCGCATGGCGAGCGAGCTGGGCTGGGAGGAGTGGCCGGGGCTGGGCGAGGTGGCTACGGCAGCAATGGAGGCCCATCAATGGCCCGGTAACGTGCGCGAGCTACGTAACGTCGTGGAGCGCGCCGTCTATCGCTGGGGCGATCCGAAACAGCCGGTCGACCATGTGCAGTTCGATCCGTTCGAAAGCCCGTGGAAGCTGACGATGGAATCGCGGCCCGAAAAAGAAGAGGAAAGGCAGCCCGCTGCCGCAGAGGATCGCTTTTCGACCGATTTCTCATCTTTTAAGAAGCCCGAGACGCAGATCAGCGATTTCAAGGCAGCAACCGAGGCTTACGAAAAAGCCGTGCTGGAACAGGCGCTTGCCCGCTGCCGATATAATCAGCGGCAGACGGCCAAATCACTCAGCCTGAGCTATGACCAGCTACGCCATTGCCTGAAAAAGCACGAGCTGCTCGGCTGATATCTGCCAATAACTCCAGTTCAAATTTGACCAAAAGGCTTACTTGCGAAATCGGCCCCTATTCTGCTACCTGAAAATCTGTTTCGAAACCTCCCGATCAACCTGAATATTTGGAGACTAAAATGGCTTTCACTCTCCCCGACCTTCCCTATGCAAAAGACGCTTTCGGAGACCTGATTTCCGCCGAGACTTTTGACTATCATCATGGCAAGCACCACAATGCCTATGTCGTGAAGGCGAATGAACTGGTTTCTGCCGATCCCGCGCTTCAGGGCAAATCGCTTGTCGAGTTGGTCAAGTCTTCATCGGGCGGGCTTTTCAACCAGGTCGGCCAGATCTGGAACCACAGTTTTTATTGGTTGTGCCTGTCGCCCGAAAAGAAAGCGCCAGCGGGCAAACTGGCGGAGATGATCGACGCGCAGTTTGGTTCAACCGATGCACTTATCGAAAAATTGAAGGCCGAGGCTGTTGGCCATTTCGGCAGCGGCTGGGCCGCGCTCAACCTCGACGGAGATCAGCTGGCCGTCACATCCTATCATGATGCGGATTGTCCGCTCGCGCATGGGCACACGCCACTTCTGATCCTCGATGTGTGGGAGCATGCCTATTATGTCGACTATCGCAATGCGCGTCCGGTCTATGCCGACGCCGTGCTCAACAATGCGATCGACTGGGATTTCGTCGCTCAGAATCTGGATGGCAATGGGGCAAATCGCGCCGATCAGCCGGGCTGATGTCCATTGCTTTGATGTAGAAGAAAGGCAGCTGCGTCAGCTGCCTTTTTTTTCGTCTTCTTCCATAAGATTGAGGCCATGCCGCATCAACATCGGAATTTGTGCAAAAGTGAACAGCAATGTGAGCGGAATGACGGAAAATGTCCTTACCGCCAGCCAGGTTGAAAAATCGGAAAAATGCCGCAGCACTTCATTCGCTCCGGCCATGGCGAGAAAAAACAGTCCCCAATTGCGCGACAGCTTGTTCCAGCCTTCATCTGTAACGCCTTCGAAGGCAAATTCGAGCAGATATCGAAGCAGCGCCTTGCCTTTGAGTAGCCCGCCAAACAATATGGCTGCAAATAGCAGGTAAACCGCAGTCGGCTTGATCTGGATAAATTTGGGATCGCCCAGCGCTAGGGTGACGCCGCCAAAACCGATTACCAGAATACCGGAAACCCACATCATAGTGGATATCTTGCCGATCTTCCATTTGGCGATAACCATCGCGCACAATATCGCGACCATAAACACGCCCGTTGCCACTATCGGTCCGCGAGCAGGGTCTTCTTCAGATGCTGCGAAATGGTTGGTCAGGAAGAAGATAAATAGCGGTCCGAAGTCCAGCGCGTAGCCAAGGCCTGTCTGGCCCTGCTTTCTGCTTGCCGATGCTCCGTGCTCCTCGTTGCTCATGTCTCGCCTCCGGTAAGTGCGCGGGCGAAATCACGGGCATTGAAGGGGCGCAGATCTTCCATTGTCTCGCCAACTCCGATGGCATGTATGGGCAGGCCGAACTGTTTGGCTGCGGCCACCAATATTCCGCCGCGAGCACTGCCATCCAGCTTGGTCATGACAAGGCCTGTGACATTCGCCACCTCGAGGAAAACCTCAATTTGCGATAGCGCATTCTGGCCTGTCGTTGCGTCGAGGACCAATACCACATTGTGCGGCGCTTCGGGATTCAGGCGGCCTAAAACGCGCCGGATCTTGGCCAATTCATCCATCAGCTCGGTGCGGTTTTGCAAGCGGCCCGCCGTATCGACAACAAGCACATCGGTGCCTTCTTCGGTGCATTTCTTTACCCCGTCGAAGACGATGCCTGCAGCGTCTCCGCCTTCTTTGCCCGCAATGATCGGCACGCCAATACGCTCGGCCCATATTTTGAGCTGTCCGATGGCTGCTGCGCGGAATGTGTCGCCGGCTGCGAGCATCACGCCATAGTCGATCTCCGTGAAATAATGGGCCAGCTTGGCGATCGTCGTGGTCTTGCCCGAGCCATTCACGCCGATCACCAATATCACTTGCGGCCGCGGAAAGGCCTCGATCTCGATTGGAATGGCGACGGGCTCCAGAACGTCTGCGATCTCATCCTCGATGATTTGGCGTATACCTTCTTCATCTATTCCTTTCTCATAGCGCCCGGATGCAATCTTTTCGCGGATCTGCGCGGCCATTTCCGGGCCCAGATCGGATGCAATCAAGGCATCTTCGATTTCATCTAGCGCCGCGTCATCCAGCTTGGCCTTGGTGACCAGCCCGGTGATATTTCCGCTCAGCTTGCCGGACGATTTTTTTAGACCGCCAAACAGCCTGTCCCGCCAGCCTCGTTTTTCACTCATGCGGCCAGCTTTCCTTGCAATTGTCCATTGTCGATGCCGGTGATCTCAATTCTGGCAATGTCGCCTTCTGCAATCGCTTTATCAAGATGCACATAGGCAAAATTTTCCGTGTGCCCGGCTTTTCCGCGTTTTTCTGACAGCAGCATTTGGTCGCGCCCGACCAGGCCCGCTTGCCAGCGATCATATTGCCTGGCGACGGCTTCGCGAAGCTCCTTTGCCCGATCCTTTATTGCCTTGCCATCGACCTGCGGCATTTTGGCTGCCGGCGTTCCTTCCTTCGGCGAGTAGGGGAAAATATGGCCGTGCACGATCTCGCATTCATCGATCAGCTTAAGGCTGTTTTCAAACATCTTCTCGCTCTCGGTCGGAAAACCGGCAATAATGTCCGCACCTATCGCAATATCTGGCCGCCTGGCTTTCATCCGGTTCACCAGTTCAATCGCCAATTCGCGGCTATGGCGGCGTTTCATTCGCTTCAGGATCAGATTGTCACCTGATTGCAGAGACAAATGAACATGCGGCATGATCCGGCGTTCACCGGTCAGCAGATCGAATAGCCTGTCGTCAATCTCGACACCATCTATCGAGGACAGGCGCAGCCGCGGCAGATCCGGAACATGGTTCAGTATACGCTCCACCAGCATGCCGAGATTTGGCCTGCCCGGTAGATCATGACCATAGCTGGTAACGTCGACGCCGGTCAGCACCGCTTCCTTGTATCCACGTGCGACAAGCTCGCGGATATGATCCACAACCATGCCGGCGGGAACCGAGCGGCTGTTTCCGCGGCCAAAGGGTATGATGCAGAAGGTGCAACGATGGTCGCAGCCATTCTGAACCTCGACAAAAGCCCGCGCTTTTCCCGAAAAGGCGGAAACAAGCTGCGGCGCAGTTTCCCTGACCTGCATGATGTCCGAAACCAGTTGCGGATCATTCTGGGTCGGCAGAAACAGCGACGGCCGCTGCTTCTCCGCATTGCCCACAACGCGTGAGACTTCTGGCATGGCGGCGAAACTATCTGCATCGACTTGCGCCGCGCAGCCTGTAACCACAAGATGCGCTTCAGGATTGACACGCTTGGCTTTACGGATCGCCTGACGAGTCTGGCGAACGGCTTCATTGGTGACGGCGCAGCTGTTAACGACCACCAAATTCTCAACCTCACCCAACTGCTGCCGGAGCGCATTGCTCTCGGCAAGATTGAGGCGGCAGCCCAGCGTGATGAATTCTGCCTTGCTGCGGGGCGTGTTCATCCAAACTGCTCCCAATCTGTTTGGCCAGTGAAGACATGCGTTGCATCGCCCGTCATCAGAATATCAGAAGTGCCATCCCATGCGATTGTGAGCTGCCCGCCCTTCAGCTGGATTTGTACCGGAGATTCTGCAAGCTTTTGCGTGATGGCCGCCACAGCCGTTGCACAGGCACCGGTGCCACACGCCCGCGTTTCGCCCACACCGCGCTCCCAAACTCTCAGATTGATTCCTTTGTCACTGATATCAGCCACATTGACATTCACGCGCCGCGGAAAGAGCACATCACTTTCGATCAAGGGGCCGAGTTTCTGCAAATCGATCTTTGCGGCATCGGGGACAAAGAATACCGCATGCGGATTACCCACGTTGACGGCGGTTGGATTTTCTAACTCTTCCCATGCGACCGGCATGGAGGCTGTATCCATGGGGTGATCCAGCGGAATTTCATCCCATTTGAAACGCGGCCGTCCCATATTGACCGATATCTGGTCTCCATCCATCCTGCCATCGATAATGCCACCGACGGTTTCGATCGAGACGTTGCGGCCTAGCAGTTTGATGACGCAACGCGAGGCATTGCCGCAAGCTTCGACCTCTCCGCCATCGGCATTGAAGATACGCATGGCAATGTCGGCTTCGTCGGAATCTTCAAGAAGGATCAGCTGATCGCAACCGATGCCGAAGCGGCGGTCGGCAATTGCTCGGGCGCGTGCGGGTGGAATGGCCAAGCGATGCTCGCGCGCATCGATCACGACAAAGTCGTTGCCGAGCCCGTGCATCTTGTGAAATTCGCCTTGCGCCATTGCGCTGCGCTCTAGTTCGGTGGCGGAAGCAAGTCCAGAAATTTGGCTGGCCGCAGACTTCAGCCGTTAGCGACTTTCTTGTCGTCTTTGTCATCACCGCTCTTGGGCTTGTTTGCCTTTTTCTTGTGAGGTTTGGCTTTGCCGACGAGCAATCCGTAGTCCGCCAGCAAGCGGCGAGTCTGCTCGATCGACATGGGTTGGCCATAGTGCCAGCCCTGACCTTTTGAACAGCCAAGCTCATGCAGTTTGGCGATAACCGTTTCGTCTTCGATGCCTTCGGCCGTAATTGGAACGGCAAGGCTGGCACCCAGACCGGCAATCGCATTGACGATGGCCTCGCTTTCTGCATTGTCGAGCATGGAAGAGACAAAGCTGCGGTCGATCTTGATGCGGTCGAAGGGCAGGGCACGCAAATGTGCGAGCGAACTGTAGCCTGTACCAAAGTCGTCCAGCGCGATCTGTATGCCCTGGTTTTTGAGCGAGCCGACGATCGACTGCGCGAGGCTCAAATTCTTGAAGAGTGAGCTTTCCGTGATCTCGACCTCAAGGCGATTGGCCGGATAGCCTGTTTCGACGAGCAGCTTGACGAGCTTCTGGGCGAGCCAGGGGTCCTTCAGCTGAACCGGCGAAATATTCACCGAAACTGTCAGACTTGGATCCCAGTCTTTGGCTTCCAGCAGGGCTTTGCGGATAATCCCCATCGAAAGATCGCCGATCATGCCTGTTTCTTCGGCGACCGGGATAAACTCGTCAGGCGGGATCAGGCCGCGTGTCGGCGATACCCAGCGCGCAAGCATCTCGAAACCGACGAGCTTGCCTGTTTCCAGATTGATCTGCTGTTCGAAATAGGGGACAAACTCATCATTGGGGATGGCTGCCCGGATATCGGCTTCAAGCGTGTTGCGCGTACGAAGCTCGACTTCCATGCCGTTTTCGAACCAGCTGAAGCCATTGCGACCGTTCTTTTTGGCAGCATACAGCGCGATATCGGCGCGGCGGATAAGCTGATCGATGGAATCGCAGTCAAATTCAGGACGGCTGATGCCAATCGAACCGGTAACGGTTTGATCGGTGTCGGCTATCGTCACTGGACGTGCCAGAATCTCGACCAGATCTTCTGCGACGCGGTCCACCGTTTCGGGATATTCGGGCTCGAAAACCATGCAGATGCCGAATTCGTCGCCGCCAAGGCGGGCTACGATAGAACTGGGGGGAACGACTTCGCGCATCCGGTCGGCCGCTTCGCGAAGCAGCTGGTCGCCCACATCATGGCCGTAAAGATCGTTGATCTTCTTGAAGCCATCCAGATCGACCATCAGGAACGCGACTGATTTTCCGCGGCGCGCAGCGCGCGCGCTGAGCTCGGTTGTCTTGTCCTTGATAGCGCGGCGGTTGTAGAGATTGGTGAGGGGATCGGTAATTGCAAGATGCTGGGCGCGAACTTCGGCCTTGCGATAGACATCGACCTCGCCGCTCAATTCAGTGGTACGACGCCAGATAAGCAGGATCAGGGCGATATTGAGCATCAGCGCGGTGACCATGACCTGGTCGGCACCTTTGCTGTTGCCGATGACCTGACGGACCATATCGGTTCCGACCGATCCACCGACATAAACAAACATGCCGATGGCTGCGACCATCGCGGCACCATAGAAGTATGATCTCGACTTGGCGGACTTTGCCTTTACCGGCGTTTGGACCGCTTCTTCGTTAGCTGGTTTTTCTTCTGTGGTCATTTTGCACCCTTCGGCGAGCAGATATGCACTCCAATTGGTCAAAATTCCCTTAACGATGATCGCCAAAAGACTGCGAGAAAAGCGCACTTAGCAGGCGAATGGCTTGATTAATTGTGCCAATGGGCGTAACCGGCGGCCCAACAGGCAAATAGCAGGACGGAAGTTCCACGCTGGTCGGCGAGGTTTCGCCCACCGGCGTTTTCTACGTTTGTGCCTATTTTGATAGGAAAAACATATGTTTGACAAGCTGAGTGATCGTTTGGGAGGGGTCTTTGATCGCCTGCGCGGTCGCGGTGCGCTCAGCGAATCCGATGTTCGCGAAGCCATGCGTGAAGTGCGTGTTGCTTTGCTGGAGGCCGATGTGGCGCTTCCCGTCGTACGTCAGTTTATCGATGGCATAACCGAAAAGGCGATCGGGCAATCGGTGCTCAAATCGGTGACGCCTGGCCAGCAGGTCGTAAAGATCGTCAACGACGGCCTAACCGAAATGCTGGGCGCAGAACAGAGCGACCTGGAACTGGCCGTTGCGCCGCCCGCAATCATCATGATGGTGGGTCTGCAAGGTTCGGGTAAAACAACGACGACTGCCAAAATAGCCAAGCTGCTCAAAGAAAAAGAGCGCAAGAAAGTTCTGATGGCGTCGCTCGACGTTGCCCGCCCGGCTGCGCAGGAGCAGCTTGCCACGCTGGGCAAGCAGGTAGATGTCGCGACGCTCCCCATCGTCGAGGGCCAGCAGCCGGTGGAGATCGCCAAGCGTGCGATGCAGGCGGCCAAGCTGCAAAGCTTCGATGTGCTCATGCTCGATACGGCAGGTCGCCTGCATGTAGACCAGCAGCTGATGGCCGAAATGCAGGCTGTTGCGAAGGCTTCAAGCCCGCAGGAAACCTTGCTCGTTGTTGATGCGCTGACCGGTCAGGATGCTGTCAACGTCGCCGAAAATTTCGGTGAGCAGGTCGATCTGACTGGCGTCGTTCTCACGCGAATGGATGGCGATGCGCGCGGTGGTGCAGCGCTTTCGATGCGCGCCGTTACCGGCAAACCGATCAAATTCGCCGGTGTTGGCGAAAAAATGGACGCGCTGGAAGTCTTCAATCCAGAGCGGGTTGCCAGTCGTATCCTTGGCATGGGCGATGTCGTCGGCCTGGTGGAGCGTGCGACCGAAGTGGTCGAGAAGGATGAAGCCGAAAAGCTCGCCGCAAGGATGGCCAAGGGCCAGTTCGATATGAACGACCTGAGGCAGCAGTTCCGGCAGATGAACAAGATGGGCGGGCTTGGTGCGCTGGCGGGCATGATGCCCGGCATGAAGAAGGCCAAGGCGGCGATGCAGCAGAGCGGCATGGATGACAAGCTGCTGGTGCATATGGACGCGATTATCGGCTCCATGACGCCAAAAGAACGCGAAAAACCGGCGCTGCTGAATGCAAAGCGCAAAATCCGCATAGCCAATGGTTCGGGCACGACGGTTCAGGATGTGAACCGCCTGATCAAGATGCATAAGGAGATGGGCAGCGCCATGAAGCGCATCAAGAAGATGGGCGGCTTAAAAGGGCTCGCTGCTATGTTTGGCGGCGGCAATGGCGACGCGCCGGATATGGAGCAGATGGGCGACCTTATGGGCGGCGCTAAAGGCGGTCTTCCTCCAGGCCTGCCGGGTGGCGGGGCAGGCGGGCTACCGCCCGATCTTGCAAATCTATTGAACAAGAAAAAATAATATATTTTAGAGTTTTATTAAGGAAAGGTAATTTGAATTATGGCTTTGGCTATGCGTCTTTCACGGGGTGGTTCGAAAAAGCGCCCCTACTACCGGATCGTGGTTGCCGATGAGCGCAGCCCGCGCGATGGTAAATATATCGAACGGATCGGCAGCTATAATCCGCTGCTGGCAAAAGACAGCGACGAGCGCGTGAAGCTCGACGTTGACCGAGCCAAGCACTGGCTATCCGTGGGTGCGCAGCCTTCGGATCGTGTCGCCCGTTTCCTGGATGCTGCTGGCGTTCGCGAGCGCGAAGCGCGCAACAACCCGCAAAAGGCTGAACCTGGCGAGAAAGCCAAGGAGCGCGCTGAAGAAAAGGCTACAAAAGCCGCAGAGGCAGACGAAGCTAAGAAAGCAGCCGAGGATGAAACCAAGGTGGAAGCTGAGGCTCCCAAGGAAGAAACACCGGCTGAAGACGCAGCAGCGGAAGCCGATGCACCGGCAGCTGACGAGGCCCCGGCTGAGGAGGTCAAGGAAGAGGCAGCTGCTGAAGAAGAAAAGCCTGCCGAAGAGGCTAAGGCAGATGATGCCAAAGCAGACGAATCCAAGGACGCCGATGCTGACGACGCCAAATCAGAAGATTCTGGCGACGAGAAGAAAACCGAAGACGAGAAAGCCGAGGGGTAACCCTTGGCGAAGGACAACACCGTCACGCTTGCCGCCATTACCGGCGCGCATGGCGTGACCGGTGAGGTCCGGGTGAAGCTGTTCACTGAGGATCTGGCAGCTCTAAAAAAATACAGGAAATTCAACGGCGGGGCATTGACGCTGAAAAATGCGCGCGCGCACAAAGCTGGCGCAATAGCGCGCTTCGAAGAAATCTTAGATCGCAATTCTGCTGAGGCCGTGCGCGGTACGGAGCTGACAATCGATCGCGCCGATTTACCTCCGCTGGAGGAGGGCGAATATTATCACAGCGATCTGATTGGTTTGCTCTGCGTATCAACAAACGGCGAGAAGCTCGGTGAGTGCATTGCCGTGCACAATTTCGGCGCAGGCGACATCCTAGAAATCCAGCGGCCCGACAAAAAGAGATTTATGGTGCCCGTGCACGCAGCCGAATTGGACCCAAAAAAAATTCTGGTACAAGCTGAGTTTATTGATCCATGAAACTGTGGCATGGCGAGCATATGAACGCGGCAATACACCCTGTCAGGCAGATCTTGATACAGCACTGGTTTCTGTTCGTCATGGCCGTGGCCCTGGCTATAGAAGTCCTCGTTGCACCCGTTCTTCTTGCCGAAAATGCAAGGCTTGCGGAAAAGGTGATCCTCCTCGATCTTTGCCTGTTCCTGCCCTGGGCCTATTTTTTCTGCTATCGCAGGAATCAATCGACACAACAGCTTACTCTTCGAATGGCGGGGTTGGTCTGTTTGGGTATATTGGCTGCCTCCTGGATCATACCTGAAGATTTGCAGCACATTGTGCCGTCGCTTGCGCCCGCGCGAAACATCACACTGGGCATCATCATCTTTATCGAGCTGGTTGCATTTGCTGCAATTCTGAAGATGCTGTTTGGTTCGCATACAGATTCAGCGGAGATTGCACGCAAAAGCGGTGCGCCGGAACTGATTGTTCGACTGATGCTAATGGAGGCAAAATTCTGGAAGGCAGTCTGGAGTTTCTTCCGGAAATAACCGAGAAATTCGCTGTGACTTTCCATGCACAAATCCTGACCCTCTATCCCGAGATGTTTCCCGGGCCGCTCGGCACCTCGCTAGCGGGCAAGGCGCTGGAGGAGGGCAAGTGGATTTGTGATCCGATCAACATTCGCGATTCTGCCGAAGACAGGCATCGCAGCGTCGACGATACGCCCGCTGGAGGCGGAGCCGGGATGGTGCTGCGTGCAGATATTTTGGGCAAGGCGGTGGATTTTGCGGAAGAGCAGATGCTTCAAAAAATCACCGTTAGTCCTGAGCCTGTTGAAGGACGAGCTGGCGAAACCACTCATACTTCGACAAGCTCAGCACGGGCGGTCTCTAGTACAGTCCCCATCCTAGCTCTCACGCCCCGCGGGAAACCAATATCTCAGGCGCGTGTTCGCGAAATATCATCCGGCTCCGGTGTGACCCTGCTATGCGGTCGTTTCGAAGGTTTTGACGAGCGGCTTTTCGAGGCGCGACCGCAGATCGAGCAAGTCTCAGTCGGCGACATCATCCTGTCGGGCGGAGAAATTGCGGCGATGATGCTATTAGATGCTTGCATTCGGCTGCTTCCCGGCGTAATGGGCGCGGCGCAAAGCGGGGAAGACGAGTCATTCGAAACCGGATTGCTCGAATATCCGCATTATACCCGGCCCCAGGAATGGGAAGGGCGCACGATCCCTGAAGTGCTACGATCGGGGGATCACGCGGAAATCGATGCCTGGCGCAAGCAAAGGGCAGAGGAAGATACACGGTCACGCAGGCCAGACCTTTGGGAGCGGTATGTCGCCGCTCGGGATGAGCCTGCCTCTGACGCGTAGCGAAGAGAAGAAGGAAAAAGAGGCATGAACCTCATCCAGACACTTGAGCGGGAGGCTATGGCCGACCTGACCAAGGAGAAAAAGATTCCGAATTTCCGTGCAGGCGACACTGTGCGTGTCGGCGTGAAGGTTGTCGAGGGGCAGCGCACACGTATTCAGAATTTTGAAGGCGTTTGCCTGGCGCGTGTCAATCGCGGCATGGGCAGCAACTTCACGGTTCGCAAGATGAGCTTTGGCGAAGGCGTCGAGCGTGTATTCCCGCTCTATTCGCCCAATGTCGACAGCATTACCATCGTTCGAAAGGGTGATGTGCGACGCGCAAAACTGTACTATCTGCGTGGCCGGACCGGTAAGAAGGCGCGTATTGCCGAACGCCGCGAGGCCGTCAAAACAACCGAGGCGGAAAAACCGGCGGAGGCTGCTGCAGAATAAGGCCCGGAAGGTCACGATTGAGATTTCAAGGCAGCCGGCGCTCCCACCAGTGGATAGCCGGCTGTTTTTACATCAGGCCATCTGTGATCTCCCGCGAAGGCAGGAGTCCAGTTGGACAGGAACTAGACCCCAGCCTTCGCTGGGGAGCATAAGGGATCAAAGTCGATGGGTTACAAAATCGTTGTCGCCGGCGCGACGGGCAATGTCGGGCGCGAGATGCTAACCATTTTGGCGGAACGCGAATTCCCGCTGGACGATATTGCGGCAGTTGCCTCTTCGCGTTCGCAAGGGGACGAGATCGAATTCGGCGAGAGCGGCAAGATGCTCAAGGTCCAGAATATCGAGCATTTTGACTGGGCGGGCTGGGACATGGCACTGTTTGCCATCGGTGCAGAGGCAACGAAAATCTATGCGCCGAAAGCTGCAGCTGCAGGCTGCACCGTAATCGACAATAGCTCGCTCTACCGCATGGATCCGGATGTGCCGCTAATCGTGCCAGAGGTAAATCCCGAAGCGATCGATGGCTACAAGGCGCGCAACATCGTCGCCAACCCCAATTGCTCCACTGCGCAGATGGTTGTTGCGCTTAAGCCATTGCATGACGCGGCGAAGATCAAGCGCGTTGTGGTCTCGACCTATCAGTCGGTTTCCGGTGCAGGGAAGGGCGGCATGGATGAGCTCTTCAACCAGTCGCGCGATATCTTCGTAGGTGATCCACCTGAACCGCAGCAGTTTACCAAGCAGATTGCTTTCAATGTCATTCCGCATATCGACAAATTTCTCGATGATGGCTCGACCAAGGAAGAGTGGAAGATGGTCGCCGAGACCAAAAAAATCCTCGATCGGAAAGTCAAGGTCACGGCCACCTGCGTGCGCGTGCCCGTCTTTGTCGGCCATAGCGAAGCGATCAATGTGGAGTTCGAAAAGGAGCTTTCGGCCGACCAGGCGAGGGAGGTTCTGCGCGAAGCCCCAGGCATCATGCTCGTCGATAAGCGCGAAGATGGCGGCTATGTCACCCCGGTCGAATGCGTCGGCGACTATGCGACCTTCATCAGCCGCCTGCGCGACGATCCGACCGTGGACAATGCGATCAACCTGTGGTGCGTTTCAGATAATCTAAGAAAAGGCGCGGCGCTCAATGCGGTGCAGATTGCCGAGCTTTTGGGCCGCAAGCATTTGCAGAAAGGCTAGTGCCATGAAGCTGGTCTGTTGTATCCAGACCTACCGCACATATATTCGCTTACAGGTAAACTGGTTGTCGTGGTAGCGCATGCAGTTCACCTTGCCATCAACCATGTCGATGTCGACGAAACCCGTCCTGTTGCGATTATATTTGTAGTATACGCGGGCAGTGTAGTTGCTGGGATCGGATAACTCGCGCAATTCGGTTTGGAAAATGCTGTTCGGGACATAGCGATTGAATACCCAACTGCGAGAATCCTTCCACAGCGCCCTTTCGAACAGCTTCAGATTTTCCTCTGTAAAGGAATAGGTTGGCTTCGATTTCTTTGCTGGCTGCACGACCAGGCCGGCACAATCCATGAATTCCTGGACGACTTTGCCGGAGCCTTTCAATGAAAATGGTCCAAAGGACTTGCCATTCAACATCACCGTAATGCTGTTTCTTTTTTTTAAATCGGAAAGAATATTGAGGTCAGAAAATTCCCAGCGATATAATGTTTGTTTGAAGATGTCCGTCGTGGCATCGGCGGCATCTGCAATCCTGACTTTGTTGTTATCGAAGGAAACAGAACCCGGATATCCCCTGGCCGACATTTTTGGGAGCGCCCCTCCAAGGTGGATGCGGATTGGGCTCCCGCTTTTCTTGGCGCGAGCAATCTTCAGATTTGCGCCTCCGTAAGACGCATACATCTGGCAAAAATCCTTGTTGATATCGGTGAATTTCCAGCCTTCTGTCATCGGCCGCGCAAATGCAGTTGTCGGGATTGTAAACAAGCCAAGCAACATGACTGCGAAGGCCACACACACACTTTGCCGGTAAGATATCATAACTTCGCGATTCCCCTGATTTGCGCGAATTTACATGCCAAGCCAGATTGGCGATGTCCACAACTTCCGCGCGGTAAAATGACCGCATTTCCAAGCATTCAAAAAATGTTTGGCTTTTCAGACCCGAATCGCCGATGTTTCGGAAATGACCTTCTCAGCCGACCTCTTTTTCTCTTTCCGTTCGCCCTATTCCTATTTGGCCGTCGGTCGGTATCGTAGAATGGCTGAAGAATATGACCTGGACATTAGCCTTCGAACAGTCTGGCCGATTGCTATTCGCGACCCGGATATTCTGTTCACCGGCAGTCCGGCGGCTCCGCGTTATATCCTGATGGATTCCTTTCGCGTGGCCCAGATGCTCGGCATTCCTTTCCGCTGGCCCCGCCCCGATCCCGTGGTGCAGGATCTGTCCACGCGCGAGATTTCAAAGGACCAGCCCTTTATCTATCGCATAGTACGATTGGGACAGACCGCCGCCCGACGCGGCAGGGGGCTGGAGTTTGCCGACGAAGCATCGAAGCTGATTTTCTCTGGCGAAGTCGAGGGCTGGCACGAAGGCGATCACCTGAAAGGGGCGGCAGAACGCGCCGGTCTGGATTTTGCCGAACTGGAAGCCGAAGCGAAAGAAGACGCGGAAGCGCTCGATGCGGAAGTCGCGGAGAACCAGAATGCGCTTGAGGCAGCCGGGCATTGGGGCGTCCCGACGCTGGTTTTCGAAAGCGAACCCTTTTTCGGCCAGGATCGTATCGAACTCGCATTGTGGCGCATGAAGCAGCGGGGTCTGACAAAGCGATGACCGAGCTACTCTCGGGCGGCTGTCTTTGCGGAGCAGTGCGATACAAGCTTAAACCTGGCTTCCGAATGAAGCCTTATGCCTGCCATTGCACGGATTGCCAGCGGCGCACCGGAAGCGCCTTTAGCAGCCATATGCTTGTGATGCTGGCGGATATCGAGCTGACCGGGGAAACCGATGTCGGTGAATTCGTTCAGCCGAGCGGCGTCAGAAGCCGAATTGTCGGTTGCGCGAAATGCCGGGCACGAATTTATGCGACCAATGACAAGCGTCCAGACATGGCCAGCCTGCGATGGGGAACGCTTGATAACGCGCACCAAATGAACCCCGAGGCGCATCTATGGGTCAAAAGCAAACAGCCGTGGATAACAATTCCGGATGATGTTCCTGCGCTTGAGACTCAGCCCGATGACGATGCTGGCTGGATGAAACTGCTAGCACCCGACTTGCGATAAGGCGAAGCTGTTGACCCGTCTTCCCAATGTGATAGCGAGAGCGCCCACACAAGCAGGAGGCCCTTCATGGCGCATTATTTCGAGATCAAAAAGAACAAGAAAGGCGAGCATGTCGCCTATTTCAAATATAACAGCGAGACGATTTTCTGGACCGAGGGTTACAGTTCGAAAAGCGGCGCGGAAAATGCGATCGAGTCCATCAAGAAGAATGGCCCTGGTGCCGATACGCGCGAGGCTTGATCTTTCCTGGCTGCGCGGACTAGTTTCGCAATATGTCGCTGCAAACGAGCAAATTCAAATCTTTCGACGGGGTTGAACTGGCCGTGCACGAGCTGGGGCAAGGGCGTCCGCTATTGCTGCTCCATGGCCTGTTCAGCAACGCGCAGATGAACTGGATAAAGTTCGGTCATGCCGAGTTGCTGGCAGAGGCGGGTTTTCGCGTCATCATGCCGGATCTGCGCGCCCATGGGGAGAGCGCCGCGCCGCATGACCCAAAGGCCTATCCCGAAGATGTGCTGGTCAGCGACGTTGGGGCGATGATCGATTTTCAGGGGCTCGACGATTTCGATCTCGGCGGTTTTTCGCTAGGGGCAAGGACAGCGGCAAAATTGCTGACCGGTGGCACGAAACCGCGCAGGGCCATTTTGGCCGGCATGGGGCTCGAAGGACTGTCCGGTTGGGCGCAGCGGCGAAATTTCTTTTCTACCGCCATCGACAAACGCAACAGCGCGCGGCGCGGCGATCCGCACTGGATGGCGATCCAGTTCATGAAAAGCCAGAAGATCGATCCCGTAGCCGCACGGTTTCTGCTGGGAAGCTTCACCGACATGGATACAGACGATCTGGGCAAAATCGAGGTCCCGGTGCTTGTCCTTTGCGGATCGGAGGATCGCGACAATGGCTCGCCCGAAGATCTCGCCGACGCGCTTCCCGATGGACGCTATGCCAGCATTCCCGGCAACCATATGGGCAGCGTTACCAAACAGGAACTGGGCGTCGCGATGAAAATGTTTCTGCAGGAATAGCTAGGATGGCTTTAATCAATCAGCGAAATTTCTGGCGCTTTTGGCTAGGCGGCATTTTGATCTTTGCGGTTATGGTCGCGCTCAATCCGTCATTATCCGTTGCGGGGGTCGAAGGCGGCATTCCGGATCACCAGACGGCGGGAAGTGCCGAGCGCGTCGATGCCATCCATGCAGCATGGCAAGCCGCCGGCCTGATCGATCTTGCCCGGTTCAGCATGGCGCTCGACCTGCTGTTTATCGCGGTCTACAGCCTGGGTGCCTTTTGCGGCGGGGTGCTGTTTCGAGGGATGCCTTCGCGGGCCATGCGCAGGCTGGGCGCTGTGATTATGGTCGCAGCCGTTATTTTCCTTCTCAGCGATTATGCCGAGACAGTTTGCCAGTTCATTCAGATCATCTCGCTTCAGGGTTCCGACTGGCTCGCAGCGATCGCGGCTTATGCCAATATGCCCAAAACGATCAGTTTTCTGGTCACCTTTGTGGGCATTCTCGCCGGGCTTTTCCTTCAGGGCCGGTTGAACCGGGCCGCAGATTAGCGTTCCTTCGGCCAGCATCGCTTGACGTGGCGCTATCAGGGCTTCAATCTCAAGCAAATATTGACGATTAAAGTCAGGAAGAGAGAGAATGAGAAAATTTGTTTCGATCGCGGCGATTGCGCTGGCGCAGCCATGTTCCGGAGTCCTGGCAGCTGACCATAGTGCGATTCAGGATGATCAGTTGATTGTCGAAATTGCTGCAATTGGCGTTTCGGAACAGCAGGCCATCAAGATTTTCAGCGCTTGCACCCTGTCAGGCTATGGGGAAAGCACAGCTGATGCACGTGGAAAGCTGGAAGCCACCAAGGCTAAATTACGTCAGTCATCGACAGGCAAAATCACCTTTGCTTTTTCGGCTGACCCAAGGATTTCGGAAACTCCTGAATATACATATGCAGCAGAGGCCGCCGCTGATGCCGTTGCGGCAGCGGTCGAGGCCGTAGAAGGAGCTGTCAAAGCTGCTGGCGATGACGCAGAGGTTGAAGAAAGATACCGATATTCACAGCAGGTGGAATTCAGCGGCAGAAATGCGGCGGCTTTTTTAAAGGCACGGAAAACTGCGGAAGAGAATGGCTGCGACGAAAATTATCGTCTTCAGCGTTCCCCCAACACCGAAATTGCCGACGGTGAAGGAGCAAAAGCGGCTGCGATGAAAGATGCCATCGCCAAGGCGTGGAAAAAAGCGGATCTTTATGCCGATAGTCTGAATATGCGAGTGGTTCGCATGCGGCGTGTCAGCGAAGTGGGCGCCATAAGAGAGTTTCTTGGCGCAGATGCGGACATCCTGCTGGCGGAAATGCAGCGCGACATGTCGCGCAGGCGAGGACAAAGTGATAGCGAACTTGGCAAGGTTCGCGTGACGCATTCGATCACTGTCGACTTTATTTTCGGCCCGAAATAACGCCTTGAAAAGCTGCCTATCTGAAAGGCGGTTCGTTAAAGGCGCGAAGCTTCCGGCTGTGCATGCTGTTGCCTGCCTCGCGCAGCAGCTGACAGGTCTGAATGCCGATCTGCAAATGCGCGGCGATAGCCTCTTCATAAAAGCGGTTGGCCTGTCCGGGCAGCTTGATCTCGCCATGGATCGGCTTGTCCGAGACGCAAAGCAGCGTGCCATAGGGCACGCGGAAGCGATAGCCTTGCGCTGCAATCGTCGCTGATTCCATGTCGATGCCGATGGCGCGCGACTGCGAAAAGCGAAGCGCGCTGTCGCTATAGCGCAATTCCCAGTTCCGATCATCGGTCGTGACAATGGTGCCGGTCCGCATACGTTTTTTGAGATCAGCACCGCTCGTTCCGGAGACCTGCTCGGCAGCGCCTGCCAGAGCCTGTTGCACCTCGGCAATGGGCGGGATGGGAATTTCCGGTGGCAACACGCTGTCGAGGATGTTGTCGTCGCGCAGATAGGCGTGGGCGAGTACATAGTCGCCGATGCGCTGCGTCTCGCGAAGGCCGCCGCAATGGCCGATCATCAGCCAGGCCTCTGGCCTCAGCACCGCGAGATGATCGCAGATCGTTTTCGCATTCGATGGGCCGACACCAATATTCACCAGCGTGATCCCAACGCCATCGCCGGAAATTAGGTGATAGGCCGGCATCTGGTGTTTGCGCCAGGTGCTGTCGGCGATCAGCTGTTCGGCATTTTCCGTCTTGGCATCGACGTAAAGACCGCCAGCGCCGGCCAGCGCATCATAGGTGCCCTGGCCAACCTGCTCGCAACCCCAGCTAACAAATTCATCCACATAGCGGTGATAGTTTGTAAATAAAATGAAGCGCTGGAAATGTTCGGGCGATGTGCCTGTATAATGCGCGAGCCGCGCCAGCGAAAAATCTGTCCGCAGGCCATCAAAGAGCGCCAGCGGCGTGCCACCATCATTGTCGGGTAATATGTAGCCGTCGGCAATTTCATCGCCGATATGGGCAAGCTCGGTCGTCGGAAAATGCCGGGCAATCTCTACCGGTGTTGCATCGCCCAGATCGGTGCTGCCGTCGAGCACATAAGGGAAGGGGATTTCCTGTGCGCTCCGCTTCACCTCGACTTCAATCTCATATAGATCGAACAGCAGTTCCAGCTGTTCCTGCAGATATTCTTCAAACAGGCCGGGGCGCGTCATGGTCGTCCGGAAAGTTCCCACTTTCTCGAGGCGCCCGAATGCCAGGTTGCTGCTTGCCTCCTTTTCGCGGCCATCATAGTGAATGACCAGTTCGGGATAGGCATAGTCGCCCTGTTGGCGAACACGAGCCGGTGGAATGGTTCCCTCGGCCAAAAATTTCGCGATGTCGTCGCGCAGGCGGCTCACCGCGCCTTCATATAGTTCCTTGATTTCGGTGATTATCTTTTTGGTATCTTTTTTGCTCATGCCTCTGCTTCGCTTTTCGCCTTCGCCGCGTCAATTGCAAAAAAGGGACGCAGAATGCGCCCCGTCTTAGGAACCCCTTATTTTCTATGGGTTTAGGGTCGGCAACCTACAGTTGGCGTAGCATATGCTCCGCCGAACTTACCCGGAAATCGCCGGGTTTTTCCACATTGAGTTGTTCGACCTTGCCGTCATTGACCAGCATTGAGAAGCGCTGGCCGCGCGTTCCCATGCCGAAACCCGAGGCGTCCATCTCCAGCCCTAGAGCGGAGGCGAATTCGCCATTGCCATCAGCCAGCATCGTTATGTCTTCCGATCCAGCCTGACTGTTCCACGCACCCAGCACAAAGGCGTCATTGACTGCGGTGCAGGCGATTTCATCGACGCCCTTTGCTTTCAGTTCGGCCGCTTTCTCGACAAAGCCGGGAAGATGTTGCGCCGAACAGGTTGGCGTATAGGCACCGGGTACGGAGAAAAGCGCAACTTTCTTACCCGCAAAATATTCGCTGCTCTGAATCTGCGCAGGACCTTCTGCCGTTGCCTTCACCAACCCTACGTCAGGAATATTGTCACCAACTGAAATCGCCATTTTGTTCGCCTTTCTGAAAATTCGCTTCCGATGCCATCTTGGCCATCTGTCAAGCGCCCTTCTGGTGATAAATGCGTCAGATGGCAAGTATGTGACGGCGAGGAACCATAAACCCTGGAGCCATCCCTTGACGAGCTTGCTTTTCTTGTCGGGATTACAGGTGCTTAAATGGATAATTCGGCTTTACCAGCGACGTTGAAAATTTGGTAAAGTTGAGCAGCGATCTTCTTGGCCGGGAACAACGGTGAGAAGGACAACCTACATGAAACGGAAAACAGGGAGGGCGGCCATTGTGATCGCCGCGATGGGCTTTGGCTTGCAGCCGGCGCATGCTGCATGCTGGAATGACGGGTCGGTGAAAGCAGCCAAAGTCATGCATCTCAACAATATGTTGATGGTATCCGCGCTGCGCTGCCGAAGCGGCGCGCATAACTTTCTTCCGGAATATAATGGCTTTATAAAATCGCATGGTCGCATCCTGGCGGGCGTGCATGGGACGGCCAAACGGCATTTCATTCGCACTGTCGGGAGCAAGCGGGCCTCGCTGGCACTGGACCGATTCAACATTTCCCTGGCCAACCGGTATGGCTCGGGCCATCCAACGATGGGCTGCAAGCAAATCAAACAGGTGATGCTTTCGATCAGGGAAGGTGCGGCAACACAGGCCGCACTGGTGAATTTTGCCGACCAGCATGTCGGCGAACCTCGACTCCCTGGCGGTTCTTGCCAGGTCCAGATCGCCAGTGGCAAATAGAGTCTCATTGATATCTGCGGTGCCAGATTTGCAGGAGTCCGTTTCAGGCAGGATATAAAGCAATCTTTATATTTGCTTTGCAGTCGATAGCCCGCTAGGGGGGCGGCAACTCAACCCTCCCTAGACATGATGGAGCTCAGACTGTGTCGTCCAACGATTATATCATTGCCGATATCTCGCTTGCAGATTTTGGCCGCAAGGAAATTGAAATCGCCGAAACCGAGATGCCGGGCCTGATGGCGCTGCGTGAGCGTTATGGCGAAAGCAAGCCGCTCAAAGGCGCGCGTATTGCCGGCTCGCTGCACATGACGATCCAGACGGCGGTCCTCATCGAAACCCTTGTCGAATTGGGGGGCGAGGTCCGCTGGACAACCTGTAATATCTTTTCGACGCAGGACCATGCAGCGGCAGCCATTGCCGCGCAGAATATCCCGGTCTTTGCGGTCAAAGGCGAGACCTTGGCGGAATATTGGGACTATGTAGGCCACATTTTCGAATGGGGTGAGGAACCCGCCAACATGATCCTCGATGATGGCGGCGATGCCACCATGTTTGCGCTTTGGGGCGCGCGGATCGAAGCTGGCGACGAAATGCCTGCGCCGACCAATGAAGAAGAGCGGGAATTTCAGCGCGCGCTCAAGGCTTTTGTCGCCGACAAATCGGGTTATCTGACCAAGACGGTAGAGAATATTCGCGGCGTTTCGGAAGAAACCACCACGGGCGTCAACCGCCTTTATCAGCTCTCCAAGGGCGGTGAATTGCCATTCCCGGCAATCAATGTGAATGACAGTGTGACCAAATCGAAATTCGACAACAAATATGGCTGCAAGGAAAGCCTGGTCGACGGCATCCGCCGCGGAACCGACGTCATGATGGCAGGCAAGCTGGCCTGCGTCGCTGGCTATGGCGATGTCGGCAAGGGTTCGGCTGCGTCGCTGCGCGGTGCAGGTGCCCGCGTGCTCGTGACTGAAATCGATCCCATTTGCGCACTGCAGGCGGCGATGGACGGTTTCGAAGTCGTCACCATGGAGGAAGCCGTAACCCGCGCGGATATCTTCGTAACCACGACCGGTAACAAGGATGTCATCACCATCGAGCATATGCGCGCGATGAAGGACATGGCGATCGTCGGCAATATCGGCCATTTCGACAATGAGATTCAAGTCGAAGCGCTTGAGAACTACAAGTGGACTGAGATCAAGCCTCAGGTCGACATGATCGAGTTTCCAGATGAGAAGCGGATCATTCTCCTTTCGCAGGGACGTTTGCTCAATCTCGGCAACGCGACCGGCCATCCAAGCTTTGTCATGTCGGCCAGCTTTACCAATCAGGTGCTCGCGCAGATCGAGTTGTTCACCAAGGCTGGTGAATATAGCAAGGATGTCCACGTCCTGCCGAAACACCTCGACGAAGAGGTTGCGGCCCTTCACCTCGAAAAGCTAAATGTGAAGCTTACCGATCTGTCCAACGAACAGGCTGAATATATCGGCGTTCCGATAGAAGGCCCCTTCAAACCCGAGCATTATCGATATTAAGCTATTTGGCTCTAAACAAGAAAGCTCGTGACCCGCCAAGCCGGGCGCGGGCTTTTTTCTTTGCCTTTGCGCATGGATATGCTGTTTAAGGAGATTACGCTTGCGTCTGCGGGCGAGGGGATCTTTTCAAAATCCGGAAAGACAGCAGAATGTTGGGCAATGACGGAACAATGGCGGTTATCGGGCTTTTGCTCGCGCTATGGCTGGTTGCTGCGACTGTCATAATCTGGCTCGGCCTGTCGACCCGCCGAAAAGCGCAAAAGACATTGAGGCAAACCGCGCGGCTGACGCGATTGCTGGAAACCGCCCCGGCCATTCCAGTGGTCGTGCGCAGCGATGGAAAGATCGAAGTTTCCGAACGGCTATCCCGCCTGCTCGGGCTGGAGACGCCTGCCGAAAATCTCTCGGAATTACATGATCCTGCAGGGCAGGGCGTGACCGCCGAAGATCTGGCAAAACTCGACGATCATGTCCGCGAAACACAGCGTACAGGCGGCCGTTTTCGCCTGGCGATGAAGCTGGAGTCTTCCGACCGGCGCTTCATGGTGGTCGGCAATATGGCCGACACACTTGTTTATCCCAATGGTGCGGCCCTGCTCTGGTTTTTCGATTTGACCGACAGCATCCATGACTGGGAAGATTCCAGAAAAGAGGCCGCAGAGGCACGTGCCGCCTTTGTCGCGCTCTCCGGGCTAATCGAAGAAGCACCCATTCCGATGTGGCACCGCGACAATGATCTGCAGATCAAGCTGGTCAACAAGGCCTATGTGCAAGCTGTAGAAGGCGAAAATAGCGAGCAGATCATTTCCGATTCGATCGAACTGGTCGAAGAGGTCGACGGGAAGTCCGCCGAAGTCTTTGCCGCAGCAGCCAAGGAAGCCGGAATGACGCAGGAGCGGATTATTTCGAGCACGCTCGATGGCGAGAGGCGGCAAATCAAGGTGGTTGATATTCCGCTTGGCGAAGCAGGCGTGGCAGGCATGGCAATCGATATGCAAGAGCTGGAGGATGCCCGCGCCCAGTTCCGGCGATTATCAGATGCCCAGCGCGACCTGCTGGATATGATGTCAGCTGGTGTGGCGCAGTTTGACGCCGACGAGAGCCTCGTCTTCGCCAACACACCCTTTCAGCGTATTTTTGCGCTTCGCGATCAGTGGCTCGACGAGAAGCCGGAATTTGCAAGGCTGCTCGACCGCATGCGCGAAAATGGCAAGCTCCCGGAGGTCAGGGATTATCCCGAGTGGCGCGCACGGCGTGAAAACTGGTTTCGCTCGACAAAGCCCAATGAGGAAAACTGGCTGCTTCGCGATGGAACGCATCTCCGCGTGCTAGCCCAGCCCATGCCAAGTTCCGGCCTGCTGGTCATATTCGAGGACCGGACCGAATATGCGCAGCTGTCGAGTGCGCGCGACATATTGCTGCGTGTTCGGACGGCGACATTCGACAATCTTTTCGAGGCGATTGCCGTTTTTGCGTCGGACGGAAAACTGTCGATATGGAACCGGCGCTTTGCGGAGAATTGGAGTCTTTCTGAGGAATTGCTGAGCGAACATCCGAGAATTGACGAGTTGCTGCCAGAATTGGCAAAGCTACTCAAGAAACCTTCTGAAATATCTGTTATTGGAGAATTATTGAGAGCGACCACGGCCAATCGCGAGCAGCAGAAAGGGGAAGTCAGCTTCGATGACGGGCGGATATTCCAGATTTCGACTGTCCCGCTCCCCGATGGGAATGTCCTTTTTGCCATGCTCGACATGACCGACAGCCTCAAGATCGAACAGGCGCTTAGGGAACGCAATGCCGCGCTTTCCGAGGCCGACGCAGTGAAGAACAAGTTTCTGGCCAATATGAGCTACGAGTTCCGCACGCCGTTAACATCGATAGGAGGATTTGCGGATCTCCTCAAATCGGGCGTCGCCGGCGACTTGCCCGACCAGGCTCAGGAATATGTTGATGCGATCATCGCTTCGTCCGAACGGCTTTCGCAGCAGATCAATACCGTCCTCGATTACAGCCAGGGGGAAGCAGGTTCGCTGCCGATGACGAGCGAGTCCATCGATTTGGAAAAAATGCTGCTGTCGCTGGAGGAAAAATTTCAAGAGGAGGCAGTATCGCGCGCCATTCAGCTGCGCGCAGAACTGAAGGAAGGTCTTGGCTCCGTTTCCGGCGATGAACAACGGCTGCAGCAGGCCATCGGCCACATCCTCGACAATTCGATTCGCTACGGCAAGGAGGGCGGAGAGGTACTTTTATATGCCGAAACCTCCGGGAAAACCGTTCAGATTGTTGTGTCCGACGACGGGCCAGGCATGGAACCGGACCAATTGGAGGCGCTCTCCGACGACAAAGCGGCAGATGATGAAAAACCAAAATCCAGTGGGCTTGGCCTTGCACTCGCGAAACAGCTGATCGAGGCGCATGGCGGCACATTTGAACTGAAATCCGAGCTGGGCGCCGGGGCGACTGTGCTGATCACACTTCCCAGGCAATGATTATCGCAGACGAAAAGGCCATGCTTGAGGCCGGCATGATGCTGGCAAAAAAGCTGAAGCCGGGTCATTTGGTCGCGATCGAAGGCCCGCTTGGTGCTGGCAAGACAGTGCTCTGCCGCGGTGTTCTTCGCGGGCTGGGCTTTGACGGAGAAGTGGCCAGCCCTTCATACGCTATCGTGCATTCTTATGGGCCGCCCGATATCCCTCACGGTCTCCTGCATGCCGACCTTTATCGTCTGGAAGATCGCGAGGAACTCGACGAAACCGGCCTTCTTGATCGCAGCCAAGACGAGCTTGCATTGGTCGAATGGGCAAACCGCGTGCCCGCATTTGCCGAAATGGCGGATATTACGGTGATGATCGATATTCTGCCGGACAGCAGACGGAAGGTTTCAATCAAAGGTTAGGGTTAACCGGAGCGGATTTATTTGCCGTTTTGGCCACATTTGTTATACTCTGCACCTATCGAGCGGCATCCGTGCAGGCCGCAAGGTCGCATGCATGCCCCAACGACTGGGGAAACGGAAATGTTTACAGCACTATCACCGGCAATATTATTGTCCATGGCGATGGCCGGCGATCCTATGGAAGATGCGCGTGTTAACCTGAACAACTGCCTTATAGATCTCTCGATCGAGCATCTCGATTTGAAAACCAATGCCAAGGGTTTCGAGAAGATGGCAGATACAAGCTGTACGAGAGAGAGGCAGATGTTTTTCGACATCGTGGCCAAGGATGAGCAACAATATGGCTCTTCGAAATCCGAAGCGGAAAAATATGCGACGGAAGAAGTCGAGGGGATCATCAACGGTTTTGTAGAAAGCTACAAGCAGCATGCCGCCGCCAACACGAGGCCGGCCAAGACAAGCTGAACTGATCGGGTAAATTGGCGGACAGGGTGGGATTCGAACCCACGGTACGCTTGCACGCACGGCGGTTTTCAAGACCGCTGCATTCAACCACTCTGCCACCTGTCCGCAGTCTGGGCGTGCGCTTATCGGCTGAGGCCGATGATGACAAGCCTAAAGGCAAAAGCTTCAAATTCAGCCAAAAGGCCGCGATTAGCGACCAAGCGGGTTATTGCAGCGACCAAGCGGGATTCACAGGGGAATCGCAGTGTGGCACAGTGCAATTTATAACGGTGAGGGTTGCTTATGACATTGAATAGCTTTCGGCTTTTGGCGCTGGCAGCGATTGCGCTTGGATCGGCATCGATCATGACCCAGTCGGTGGCCGCGCAGAATTCCACGTCTTCCGGCTTTCGGCAATATCTCCAGCAGGTCGGGGCAAGAGCCATATCCGAAGGTGTTCGGCCGCAAACGGTCAACCGCGTTCTTTCCTCGATCCGCTATAATGACCGTGTTGTCCGGCTCGACCGGAGGCAGCCGGAAGGTGGCTCCAACAAGCCCATCCCGCCATTTCAGCCCTACAAGCGCCGCCATGTCGATGCGGCGCGGATAAATGGCGGCCGTGCGAAATATCGGGCGTTGCTTCCGACATTGCGCCGGATCGAAGCGCAAACTGGTGTGCCGCCGCAGATGATGATTGCGATTTACGGGCATGAAACGAATTACGGTTCCTATACCGGGAACTTCAATGCACCCGAGGCTTTGGCATCGCTGGCCTATGAGGGACGGCGGCGCGCATTGTTCGAGGGCGAGCTTGTTGCCGTTCTCAAAATGATCGACCGCGGTGTACCCCAATATGCGATTACCGGGAGCTGGGCAGGGGCACTCGGCAAGCCGCAATTTCTTCCGTCGGTTTATTTGAGGCTGGCCAAGGATGGCGACGGCGATGGCTATGCGGATATCTGGAACAGCGAAGTCGACGCCATGGCCTCGATAGCCAACTATTTTGTGAACTCCGGTTGGCGCAGGGGGCAGGAATGGGGATTCGCTGTGAATGTGCCATCTTCGCTCAATCGCGGCGCAATCAAATCGAACATCGTCGCGCCGCGCTGTAAACGTGTTTTTGCCCGCCATAGCCAGTGGAAAACGGTGCGTGAATGGCGCGCGCTCGGTGTGCGTCCCCAACGCGGTTTCTGGCCGCGCGATGACAATATGATGCTGACATTGCTGGAGCCCGATGGCAGGGGGAACACAGCCTATCTACTCGGCAGTAACTACCGGGTGATACTGGACTATAATTGTTCGAATTTTTATGCATTATCAGTGGGGCTCTTGGCAGATGCGGTACCTAACTAGGCTTTTGGCGGCAGCAGGGGTCGCCGGTTTACTCTCCGCCTGCGGCAGTTTCGATGGCGTGACGGACGGTGATGGTGGTTTGCAGACCGCTTCAGTTCCAGTCGGCTCGCAGCCAGCAGGGGCAGTTTCCGATTTTCCAGTAAAGATCGGCGCGCCCTACCAGGTCGCTGGCAGGACATACACGCCTGCCGAAGTCGCGGACTATGACGAAGTTGGCTATGCCAGCTTTTACGGACAGGAGCTCGCAGGCCGCCCTACGGCAAATGGGGAAATTTTCAATCCTGCCGGAATCTCTGCGGCGCACAAGACATTGCCGCTACCAACCTATGTAGAGGTGACCTCGCTCGATACCGGGCGTACGATATTGGTTCGGGTCAATGATCGTGGACCTTTCGCACATGACCGACTGATCGACCTTTCCGCCGGCGCAGCGCAGCAGCTCGGGATAATGCAGCAGGGTGTTGCCGGCGTCCGGGTCCGCAAGGTTAATCCGACCGAGTCCGAGCGGGTGGCACTTCGGAGCGGTAACCAGGCAACTCTGCGCGTCGACACACCGGACTCGTTACTCGTCGTCCTGCGCGACAAGCTGGCTAAGCTTCCAAGGCCAGCTGCCTCTGCGCAACGCGGAGCACCAGTCAGTGTCGCTGGGGCAAACCCGTCCTCGACGCCTGGTCAGCGAGATGGCCGCTTCATTCGTGAAGGAACGGGCACGCCAGCGCCTGCGACGAGAACTGCCCCACAACCAAGGCCCGATGGCCGCTTTGTCCGCGAAGGCGTTGGCGGCCCGCAGCCAGCTTCGCTGCCTCGTCAGGGAGGCTATGTTGTTCAGCTTGCGTCATTCTCCTCTCGCAGCCGAGCAGATGCATTGGCTCGCAGATTGGGTGCCAATGTCGAGCCAAGCGTGGATGGCAGCCTTTTTCGCGTTCGATATGGTCCCTATGCAAGCGAAGCGGAGGCACAATCAGGTCTGGCAACCGCCCGCGAACGTGGCTATCCCAACGCCAAGATATTTCGCCGGTGACTCGCGCTTCAAGTGCGGACGGGCGGAGTTGGTTTTCTGCCTGATCCGGGGGTAAAATGAGCATCAGGGCGAGTTGCCTGCTATTATCTGTTTTCCTGCTGTTTGCCCAGCCTTTGGGAGCGACTCCGGCATATCGGTCCGCTGCGCCGATTGCCTATATGATCGATATGTCATCCGGTGCGGTTCTCTTCGAAAAACAGCCCAAAAAACGTATCCCTCCGGCCTCGATGGCCAAGATGATGACTGCCTATGTCATATTCGAGGAGTTGGCCGCGGAGCGGTTGAAGCTGGATCAGGAGTTCGAGATCAGCAATGAAACTGCGAGCAACTGGAGCGGCAGGGGTTCGACCATGTATCTGCGCGCAGGACAAAAGGCGAGCGTAGCCGCACTGCTCCACGGCCTGATTACCCTGTCAGGCAACGATGCGGCGATTGCGCTCGCCGAGGGCTTGTCGGGCTCGGAAGAGGCGTTCATTGGAAGGATGAACGAAACCGCCCGCCGAATGGGGCTGGAAAACAGCCGGTTCGGGACGGCTAATGGCTGGCCCGATGAAGGACGCACATTGGTGACGGCTGAGGATCTGGCAAAGCTGGCGCAGCGCAGCATGGCCGATTTTCCGATCCTGTATAAGATGTTTTATGGCAAATCGGATTTTACCTGGAACAATGTGACGCAGCCAAACCGCAACCCTCTGTTAGGCCGCATAGATGGAGCCGATGGCCTCAAGACCGGGCATACCGATGAGGCAGGATACTGTTTCACCGGAAGCGCGGTAAAGGACGGGCGAAGGCTGGTCATGGTCGTCGCTGGCCTTCCCAGCCAAAGCAGCCGGATCGAGGAGTCGGTGCAATTGCTGAATTGGGGGTTTGACAATTGGAAGAGCCGACGGCTGTTTGCGAAAAATACCGCAGTTGGCGCGGCGCGGCTCCAGCTCGGGTCGAAAACCAAAGTCGATCTCGTCACACCGCAGGCCGTCTCCGTGACCCTGCCGAAGGATAGCAAGGCCGAGTTTGAACTCGTTATCCGCTATAATGGCCCGATCAAGGCACCGATCGAGAAGGGAGAACGCATTGCTCTTCTCGTCGCAAAGTTTTCCGATGGTAAAGAACAGGTTACGCCCCTTCTTGCCGCAAATGATGTCGGGAGCGCCGGATTTTTTGGTCGCGCGCTCAATGGCGTGAAAGGGCTGGTCGGGTTCTGATATGGCGCGGGGAAAATTCATCACCATCGAAGGCGGGGAGGGGGTAGGCAAGACTACCCAGATCAACGCGCTTGCAGAGGCGCTGCGCGAAAAAGGCATCGACGTGGTTGTGACCCGCGAACCCGGTGGAACCGAGGGAGCAGAGGCCATCCGCCAGCTGCTCCTCGGCGGGAGCGCGGGGCGCTGGGAAGAAAGGGCGGAAGCTCTGCTTTTCGCCGCAGCGCGCAGCGATCACGTAGCAAGGCTCATCACCCCAGCACTTGACGCTGGAAAGTGGGTGATCTCGGATCGTTTTCTCGACAGCAGCCGGGCCTATCAGGGCGGTGGCTCCGGCCTTTCCGATGATGATATACTTGCCCTCCACAAGGTAGGCAGCGGTGGATTGCTGCCCGATCGAACACTGGTTCTGAAGTTGAATGAAGAGCAAGCTGCGGAGCGCGCTGCGATACGCGATGGCGTGCATTCCGATCGTATCCAGACCCGCGACAAGCAATTTCACGATTTGGTTCATCGCAGCTTTCATCGCTTTGCAGAGCAGGAACCAAAGCGCGTGCGGCTGATTGACGCCAGCGGTGAGCCAGAGAGCATTACCGCCAGCCTGATGGTGGAAATAGCGGATTTGATTGCATGACCGGCCTGCTGGGCCATGACCAGCAATTGGCGGCGCTGCGCAGCAAGATTTCCGACGGGAAACTGCATCACGCCCTGCTGCTGGCGGGACCGCGAGGGGTAGGGAAGGCAACTTTCGCGAGGGTAGCTGCAGCCATGATTGTCGATCCTGACGGCAACCAAAGCGGGCTGACGAAGGCGGGAACCCATCCCGACATACTGACCATTACGCGCCCCAACAAAGATGCAGAGGAGCAGCTTGCTGCCATCGACCCTGATGGTGAAAAGAAGCGCTCGATCAATGTGAAACAGATCAGGAAACTCCTGTCCATGCTGGCCAACAAGCCGGCATTGTCGAGCAAGCGCGCTGTTATCGTCGATTCTGCAGATGAATTCGAGGTGGGTGCCAGCAATGCGCTTCTCAAATCGCTGGAGGAACCGCCCGACGGCTGCCACTTTCTACTCGTGACTCACTCAAGCGACCGCCTGCTTCCGACCATTCGCTCGCGATGCCAGATGCTGCGCTTCGAACCGCTTGATTCTGAAAAGATGCGAACCGTTTTGTCCGGCCTGCTCCCGGATGCACCGCCTGAAGAAATCGAATCCCTGCTCGGACTGAGCGGCGGTGCGCCCGGCATAGCGCTGGAATTTGCCGGACTTGGGATATCGGAGCTTGAAGCAGAGATAGAGAAAATCATCGATAGCGGCGATCCCGACAACCACATTCGATCGCAGCTGGCTGCAAAGCTGGCATTGAAAGCCGCGCAGCCACGCTACGAAGCTTTCTTGAGGCGTGTGCCGGCGCGGATTGCAGAATTTGCAAGACATCGCGAGGCATCAAAAACGCTTTCCGCCATCGAGGCCTGGAAACAGTCAACCGAGCTGGCGGCGCGGGCCCTAGGGCTGAGCCTCGACAAAAATGTGGTCGTGCTACAAATGGGAAGCTTGCTGGCGGGGCTTAATCGGCATAAGCCTGACAAGAAGTAGTTCCACCCAACAAACGAGTGAAATGTCCGAACCCTATTACATTACCACCGCGATAAGCTATCCCAACGGCCCACCGCATATCGGGCATGCCTACGAGGCGATCACAACCGACGCGATCGCGCGCTTTCAACGCATGATGGGCCGTAATGTCCGTTTTCAGACAGGCACCGACGAGCATGGATTAAAAATGGCGCAGGCCGCGGCTGAAAAGGGCGTTGAGCCACAGAAGCTGGCTGCGCAAATGAGCGAAAAATTCGTCGATATGTGCGCGAAGCTGAATATTTCGAATGATCATTTTCAGCGTACGACCGATACGGCGCACCATGTTGCAAGCCAGGCAATCTGGAAGGCAATGGAGGCCAATAATGACCTGTATCTGGATAAATATGAAGGTTGGTACTCGGTTCGCGACGAGGCCTATTATGACGAAAGCGAATTGGTCGAGGTTGAAGGGGAGGGAGGCGAAAAAAGCAAGCTTTCCCCTCAGGGAACGCCTGTTGAATGGACGGTGGAGGAAAGCTGGTTCTTCCGGCTGTCGAAATATCAGGAGCCCTTACTTGAACTATACCGTGAGAAACCGGAATTTCTGGAACCGGAGAGCCGCCGCAACGAAATGATCAAATTCGTCGAGGGCGGCCTCAGGGACCTCAGCATATCGCGCACAAGCTTCGACTGGGGCGTAAAGGTACCGGGCAGCGACAATCATGTCATGTATGTCTGGATCGACGCGCTGACCAACTATCTGACTGGTCTCGGTTATCCCGACAAGGACGGAAATTTTGCGACATACTGGCGTCAGGACGGCGATATTGTTCACATTATCGGCAAGGACATTGTTCGCTTTCACAGCGTCTATTGGCCAGCCTTCCTGATGAGCGCCGGATTGCCGCTTCCCAGGCACGTCTTTGGACATGGTTTTCTTCTCAATCGCGGGGAAAAAATGTCCAAGTCGGTGGGCAATGTGGTCGATCCACTTGCGCTCGCCGAGACGTTCGGTGTCGACCAGTTGCGCTATTTTCTTTGCGCCGATGTCGTCTTTGGAAAAGATGGGAGCTTCTCTGCTGAAGCTATTGTTACAAGGACAAATGCTGATCTGGCGAACAGCTTCGGCAATCTCGTACAGCGAACATTATCCATGATTCACAAGAATATGGATGGTAAGATAGCACCCACCGAAACAAGCGATGATGACGCTGCGCTGCTTGCAACTGTTTCGGTTGCAACCGACACCGAGTTTCCTCGCGAACTCAAAAAACTCAACCTGTCAGGCGCTATCGAGGCATGGATGCGCGCTGTTTTCGCCTGCAATCAATATGTTGACGAGCAGGCCCCCTGGGCGTTGAAAAAAACCGACCCGGAGCGCATGGAAGCCGTTCTGATGACGCTATTCGGAGCGATTATCCAGCTTTCCATTGCCATTCGCCCGGTCGTGCCCGAAGCAGCAGACCGGATTCTGGACCAGTTGGGCATCGCGCAGGATCACAGAAATTTCGCGGCAATAGCTGAACCTGAATGGATCGCCGAACTGGCGCAATCGGGCTTCGTGATGGAAAAGCCAACGCCTATTTTCCCAAGGCTTGAACTGCCATCGGGGGAAGGGGAGGAAGCCGCCTGATGCTTGTCGACAGCCATTGCCACCTCAACTATAAAGGGCTGATCGAGCAGCAGGCCGATGTGCTGGCCCGCTCACGCGATGCCGGAGTAACGGCGATGCTCAACATATCGACGCGCGAAAGCGAATGGGACGAGGTTGTCGGACTAGCCGAACGCGAATCCGATATCTGGGCCACGGTGGGAATTCACCCGCATGAGGCCGATGCGCATCCTGAGATAGACACAGCAAAGCTGGTAAAGCGCGCGCAGCATCCGCGCGTAGTCGGGATCGGCGAGAGCGGTCTTGATTATTATTATGACCACAGCGACCGCGAAAATCAGCGCACATCTTTTCGTGCACACATAGCGGCCGCCCGCGAAACCGGGCTTCCGCTGGTGGTGCATATGCGCGACGCCGAGGAAGACACGGCCAACATCTTGCGCGAAGAAATGGAGCAGGGCGCTTATTCTGCTGTCATCCACTGCTTTACCTCGAGCGCAGAATTTGCGCGAAATGCGCTGGATATGGGCTTTTTCATATCGCTTTCCGGAATTGTCACCTTCAAGAACGCCAGGGATCTGCAGGAAACGGCAAAATGGCTGCCTGCCGACAAGCTGCTCGTGGAGACAGATTCGCCATTTCTCGCTCCGGTTCCGCATCGCGGCAAGACGGGAGAACCTGCCTATGTTGCCGATACGGCGGCTTTCGTCGCCGAATTACGTGAAACCGATCTGGAAGAATTCAAACAGCAGACATCGGAGAATTTCTACCAGCTGTTCTCGAAGGCCATCCCATGAGCCCCGAGGACGGTGGATCGCTAATTTGGGGCGTTGTCATGACGGTACTGCTAGTCAGTTCGCTCGCCGCAAGACGATTGCCGCTCAGCCAGATCATGAAGATGATTCTTGGGTGGGTCGCAATCTTTGCTGCGCTGTTTGCCGTTTTCAGCTTTCGAAATGAACTGGGTTACGTCTGGCAGCGTGTGACATCTGACATTTCCGGCACTGCAAATCAGCGGCTTGAAGGCTCCACCTTGAGGCTCACACGCAAAGATGATGGCCATTTCTGGGTCCGGACCAGGGTCAATGGAAAGACGGTCGATTTTCTGGTCGACAGCGGCGCTTCTGTAACCAGCATTTCGACCCGGACGGCGGATGAGGTCGGTGTTGAATATGATCGCGGTTCGATCCCGGTGATATTGGAAACGGCCAATGGAAGGGCGCGGGCATGGCGGGGCGAGATCGCTTCTTTCGACGTGGGCGGAATTCGTTCGGAAAATCATTTTGTGCTTATCGGGGAAGCGCTGGGCGACACGAACTTGCTCGGGATGAACTTTCTGGAACAGCTTAAAAGCTGGGGGGTTGAAGGGGACGAGATGATTCTCGAACCCTGATACTGCTGGATTTGATTTAACATAATATATATTATCGGACTTATTGATGGTTGAAGCTGATGTCACCCCTCTCGCCAAGATAATGCGCAAACTCCGCGATAAGGACAGTGGATGTCCATGGGACATCGAGCAGGATTTTGCTTCTATCGCCCCCTATACAATCGAAGAAGCCTATGAAGTGGCCGACGCCATCGAGCGCGGTGATATGATCGATCTGCGGGACGAACTTGGCGATTTGTTGCTGCAAGTTGTTTTTCATAGCCAGATGGCAGCAGAGGCAGGTTCATTCACATTGCAGAATGTCATCGACGGGATTTGCAACAAGATGATCCGCCGGCACCCGCATGTCTTCGCAAATGAAGATGCTGATGATGCCGAAACGGTCGTTCGAAACTGGGAACAGATCAAGGCGGAGGAAAGGGCCGGGAAAGCAGAAGATCAAAGCGCTCTCTCAGGGGTGGCTTCGGCTCTGCCTGCCCTGCTCCGCGCGCAGAAGCTTCAGAAGCGTGCGGCGCGGAGCGGCTTCGACTGGCCAGATATCGATGGACCGATTTCCAAGATACGCGAAGAAATAGAAGAGGTTAAGAATGCTTCCACCGCGCAGGGCCGGAAAGAGGAAGTTGGCGATCTTCTTTTTGCTGTCGTCAATCTGGCCCGCCACTTGGGGATCGACGCTGAACAGGCTTTGAAAGCCGGAAACCGCAAATTCGAAGGCCGTTTTCGCAAGATGGAAAAGGCTGCCGGACCTGAATTTGAAGAGATGGATTTGGAGGCCAAGGAGCAACTCTGGCAGGCGGCCAAAAAAGACATGCCGTCAATCGGCCAATAGCTCTCCCTCGAACAGTTTTTCGAACTGCCCCCAACTTTGCGGACTTAGCGATGCTGTGACGCCCAGAATACCACCCTTCTCACCAGTTTCGAGAACATCGCCTTTTTGATGCAACCAGGCCAGAGCTGCCCCAGCCCGCATCTGCAAGCGGATTTTGCGAACCTCATTCTGTTCCAGAATGTGTGCCGCGAGCATTTCACGAAGGGCCTCGCATCCCTCCCCCGTTTCGGCCGAAAGCATATGCGTGGCGGAACGCTTGCCGGCTATGGCATCGAGTTCGGTTCGGCGGTCATTGGTCAATTTGTCGATCTTGTTCCAGATTTCAATGATCGCCGGTTTTGTTGATCCATTATCGCCGATAACGATTCCAAGTTCTTCCAATATTGCAATAACATTAGCCTTCTGTGTTTCGGTTTCGGGATGGGAAATATCACGAATGTGAAGGATGATATCGGCTGAGGTAACCTCCTCCAATGTCGCGCGAAAAGCGGCCACCAACTGTGTCGGCAGGTCAGACACAAATCCAACCGTGTCGGAAAGAATGGCCTTTTCGATACCGGGAAGCTCAATCCCGCGCATTGTCGGGTCAAGCGTCGCAAAGAGCATGTCCTCGGCCAAAACCTCTCCAAGGGTCAGCCTGTTGAACAGCGTCGATTTGCCAGCATTGGTATAGCCGACGAGCGCAATCACCGGCCACGGCGCTCGCTGCCGCCGGGTGCGGTGTAGGCTCCGCGTGCGTTTGACTTCGGCCAATTCGCGTCGCAACCGGGCCATTCGGTTACGGATCATCCGGCGGTCTGCCTCGATTTGTGTCTCGCCCGGCCCGCCAAGGAAGCCGAAACCGCCGCGTTGTCGTTCCAGGTGAGTCCAGCTCCGCACAAGCCGGCCCGCCTGATAGTCAAGATGGGCGAGTTCAACCTGCAAGCGCCCTTCAGCAGTCACCGCGCGCTCGCCAAATATCTCCAGGATAAGCCCGGTCCGGTCGATGGTCTTGATACCGGTTCGCTCTTCGAGATTGCGTTGCTGGATAGCCGACAGGCTCCCGTCGACAATCAGAAGTTCGGCCTGCTGCTCGGCGGCAAGCTCGGCAATCTCCTCGACTTGCCCTCCCCCCAGCAAGGTCGCTGCGCGCGGGCTGCGGACGCGGTAGTGACGCTGGTCCACGATATTGAGGCCAATTGCCAGCGCCAGCCCTTCCGCCTCGGCAAGCCGCGCTGTTGGGGACATGGAAGCTTTGATGCCAATTTCCGGATAGACGAGAAGTGCCGTCGCGCCGCGGGCAAATTCTTCCTGATTTTCTCGCTTGAATCCGCTCAATCTTCGGCTTCTTCGTTGCCATCGCCGCCGTCATTATATTCGGCAAGATTCACCGGACGTGCTGGCTGGATGGTGGAAACCGCATGTTTGTAGACAAGCTGGGTAACGCCATCACGCTCGAGCAGGATGGAAAAAAGATCATAAGCCGCAATCACACCTTGAAGCATGACACCATTGACCAGAAAGGTTGTGACGGATTCTTCCCGGTCGCACATGGCGTGCAGGAAAACATGCTGCAATACTCCCGGGCGGTGTTTGGTCTTTGCCATCATTTCAGAAAAGATCGCGATGTCGGGTGACGTCGAAGGCATGACCGTCGAAATGCTGTGCTTGTAGACAAGCTGCGACTGGCCGTCGCGGCGCAACAGCACAGAAAAATTATCGAACCAGGTAACAACGCCCTGTAACTTAACGCCTTTTACAAGAAACATGATGACAGGGGTCTTTGATTTTCGGACCGAATTCAGGAACATGTCCTGAAGTCCGTTATTCTTGTCAGTCATTGTAATTATCCGGCTATTGTTATTTTATTTCGTCACTCCGGTGTTGGGGAGAAGCATCGTCCACTGGAAGCATGGATGTTAATATATCAAGCAGCGCCAGAGTTCAATTGCCTATGCGTCTTCTTCGGCGGTTGCCGATTTCTTCCGTACGACCACGCCCAATAGCTTCAATTTGCGGTGTAGTGCCGATCGCTCCATTCCAACAAATTCCGCCGTTCTCGAAATATTGCCGGAGAAGCGCTTGATCTGGACCTGAAGATATTCGCGCTCGAAAGCCTCTCTCGCCTCGCGCAGCGGCGAACCCATCATGGAGGTGACACTGGCATCGGATCCATCGTAGCTGTTCAGTATCTCGGTCGGCAGCATGTCAGCCTCGATCTGCTGAAGCCGATCCGCCGGTGCCAGAATAATGGTGCGCTCAATGATATTCCTAAGCTGGCGCACATTTCCAGGCCATTCGCAAGCCTGCAATGCAGCCAGCGCATCCTGCGAGAATTCCGGCGGCGATATCCGGTTCTCGGCAGAAAACCGCGTCGCATAGTGATTGACCAGATCGGGAATATCTTCACGCCGCGCGGACAATGGCGGAATTGCAACAGGAACAACATTCAACCGATAGAACAGATCTTCCCTGAAGTTTCCGGCTTCTATCTCTGTAGCCAGATCGCGCGAGGTCGCGGATACAAAACGCACATCCACCCTCACCTGCCGATCTCCGCCAACCCGAACAAAACTCTGCTCTGTCAAAACACGGAGAATCTTGCCCTGTGTGGTCACTGGCATATCCGCGACTTCGTCGAGAAACAGGGTACCTCCATGCGCCTTTTCCAGCATGCCTGCCTGCACGAGCTGCCCTTTCTTCTCGATGCCAAACAGCTTTTCTTCAAACCGGTCCGAAGACAGCCGCGCAGCGCTGACCGACACAAAGGGACCATCGGACCGCGGGCTCCAGCTGTGCAACAGCCGCGCCGCGACTTCTTTGCCAACGCCCGCAGGGCCTGTGATCAGGAGCCGGCTGCCAGTGCCTGCTACTTTTTTTAGCGTGGCCCTGACATTGTTGATCGTCGCCGAGCTGCCTGTAAGTTCTTCCGCATGGCCAAGCATCGCGCGCATGCTGGCATGTTCCTGTCTGATCCGCTCGGTTTCGGTAGCTTTCGCAACGAGCAACAGCAGCTTGCTCGCCTCGAACGGTTTTTCGATAAAGTCGACTGCGCCTTGTGAAATTGCCGCCACCGCAGTGTCTATATTGCCGTGGCCTGAAAAAACGATGACCGGAATGTTGCGGTCGCGCTGCTTGATTTCCGCCAAGAGCTCCAGACCGTCCATTGACGACCCGCGAAGCCAGACATCCAGCAATATCAATGACGGCAGTCGTTCATCAAGCGCCTGCAGCGCTGCCTCCGAGCTATCGGCAACCCGCGTTTCATAGCCTTCATCGCTCAGAACGCCTGAAACCAGCTCGCGAATATCTTTTTCGTCATCAACAACGAGAATATCGAGTGACATATTCTATTCCTGATCTTTTTGGGTTGCGCCGGAAGTTGGCTGGTGCAGCTGTTCGTCGAGAATTGCCCGGTTGAGAATAACCCTCACGCAGGCACCGCCATCTTCGGAATCGTTAAGTTCGATCTGGCCAAAATGCTCATCGACAATCTTTTGAACAATTGCGAGTCCGAGGCCGGAACCGGTTTTTCGCGTGGTCACATAGGGTTCGACGATGCGCTCGCGATCTTCTGGAAAACCGATACCGTTATCGGCCACTTCCAGAACGACGTCGTTTCCCTTTTCGAAAAGCTTTATGGATACTTCCCCATCGGATTTGTCGTCCCCGCTCAATCTCTCTCTTATCGCTTCGGCTGCATTCTTGAGCAGGTTGGTGACTGCCTGCCCCAGCTGCCTGCGATCGCAGGTGATCGACAGGTTGTTTTTCGGCTTTTCAAATTCAAACACTATCTCTTGATGCCCTACTTCAAAGAGAAAGACAGCATGGGCGACGATATCGGTCAGATTTTCTTCGCGGAAGACCGGTTTCGGCATGCGGGCAAAAGAAGAAAATTCATCCGCAATCTTACGCAAATCATTGACTTGGCGTACAATGGTCCCTGTTAGTTGATCGAAAACCTCGGCATCCTCTTCCGACGCATTGTCATTCTTCACGAATCTCCGCTGCAACCGTTCGGCCGCTAGCTGGATAGGGGTAAGCGGGTTTTTGATTTCATGTGCAATCCGCCGCGCAACATCCGACCAGGCTGCACGCCGCTGGTCGGCAAGTTGCTGACTGATATCCTCGAATGTAATCACATGGCCGCTTTCCCGGTCGGATATTTTGATAGCAAGCGTCTGCGGCTCCGGCCCATCGCCCAACTGGACAACTGCGCGATATTGGTCCTCGTCGATCAGTTCACAGAAGCGGGCCGATATATCATCCAAACTGCTACCCACTATCGTTTCGTCTTCGGGCGAAAGCAGCTTTTCAGCCGTCGAATTGGCGAGCGTGATCTTTCGATCATGATCGATGCTTATGACGCCTGCAGAGACCGATTCGAGTACCGCTTCGATAAAGGCCCGCCGGTCGTCAAGCTGCTGATTTGTCGTGATAAGTGTGCTTGTCTGGTTTTGCAGTTTTTCGGTCATGATGTTGAAGGAGCGGGAAAGCAGCGCGACCTCGTCGTGCCGCTTTGATTCTTCATCGACGCGTGCCGAAAGATCGCCATCGGCAATTTTCTGGGCGGTATCGACCAGATTGTTGACCGGCTTGATCAGGCGGTCAGCGACGAGCAATGCCACCCAGACGACGACTGCGATAATCAGCAGCGAGATGACGTAGAGAGCGATATTGAATTGGAACTGAAGCTGCTGTGAGCGGGAAACCATTTCACGATAATCGCGCAGGACCGATTGAGCCCTGTTGCCCAATTTGAATGACGGTACATCGCCGGTCCGTTTGGTAAAAAGATAGGTTTTCGCTGGCTGTTCATACAGCAGTGTCACCGCCGCGATGCCGTCATCTTCGACATTAACGACCAGGCTTTTGCCGGCATCCATTTCCTTCATGGTTTCAGCGTCAATCCACTTGTCCCGCCGCTGATCATCTGGGGAAACCACCGCAATTGTCTGTTGTTTTCCATCGGGCGCGACCGAAACGATTGCTGATTCGCTCAGTTTGCGGCCCAGCACCTGTTTGAAATAGCCATCGAGAAATGCCGGATCATCCGCCGAAAGCGTGCTGAGCGCGAAACGCAGGTCGCCCGCCATTGTTGTCGTTTCGGCACCGACATCGTCAAGCTTTTCCTCATAATAGCCGGTCGCCAGCTCGCCCGCATTAACAAGCATGTCTCGCGCTGAATCGGAGAACCAGAACTGAACCCCCGTCTGAAACAGAAACGAAGCAAATATAACGAGCAGCAATGTCGGAATGGCAGCGATCAGCGAGAAAATTGCAACGAGCCGGACATGAATTAGCTCGCGGCTCGAAATATCTGCCTTCTGCGCCCGCGCCAGAGCGAGCCTGCGTCCAACAAGCACCAGCATCGCAGTCGCGGGAAGCAGGTTGGCTACCAGCAGAGCCGCGGCCTCATAGGGCCTCAGCGGCGCGTCTTGCGGGTCTTGATTGAGCAGGATTATCGCCGTGACAATAGCAATGGCGACAAGCGCGCAGCCGACCGCGATTTCTATCCAGCGAAAGGAACGGCCGCGTTGCGCCCAGCCAGCAGCGGTTGGGAAATCGAATCCGGATTTCGAAGCCACTGTGGCTTCCGGCTCAAAGTCGACTGTTGCCATTTAGTCACCATGGCACCCGGATAGTTGCATGAAAAGCACAAAATAGCGAATTAATGTCGTCTGACTTGATGATGCCTCGCTTCATCCCGGCTTGGAAAAGCTGATCCCATATTCATTGAGCTTCTTGCGCAATGTGTTGCGATTGATTCCCAGCATTGCCGACGCTTTCAGCTGGTTTCCCCGGGCTTCTTTCAAAACGCGCCGTAGCAGCGGTTTTTCAAACTCCGCCAGCGCCTTCTGGTAAAGCTTGTTTCCAGGGCTCGACTGCAGGCGGTTGTCACGAAAAAACTGTTCTAGTGCAGCATCGAAACTGCAGACAGCCGCGGCCTCAGGCTCTGCATCGAAGGATCCGGATTCCTGCATCACCAGCTGCTCGGAAATCACGTCTTCGCGCGCTATCAGCGTCAGGCGATATATCTGGTTTTTGAGCTCTCGCACATTTCCGCGCCAGGGCAATTTGGCCAGCGCCGCAATGCCATCTTCGTCTATTTGACGGTTTGGCAGTCCTTCGCTCGATGCCAGCGACAGGAAGTGCCGGGCGAGAAGGCCGATGTCTTCGGGCCGTTCGCGCAGCGGCGGGATATTGATCGGAACGACATTTAGCCGGTAGTATAAATCCTCGCGAAACTTGCCTTCTTCTATAAGCTTTTCGAGATCCTGATTGGTGGCGGCCACGATACGCACATCGAGCCGAATGCTCGCCTTTCCGCCGACACGGCTGATTGTCCCGCTTTGCAGCGCGCGCAAAAGGCGCGTCTGGGCCTGATAGGGCATGTCGCCGATCTCATCGAGAAACAGGGTTCCCCCCTGGGCTTGCTCAAACCGCCCGATCGACTGACCCACGGCACCTGTGAAAGCGCCTTTTTCGTGGCCGAAAAGCTCGGCTTCGATGAGCTCGGCGGGGATCGCTGCCATATTGACAGCGATAAAGGGACCGCCCTTGCGTTGCCCCAGGCTGTGAATGGCCTCGGCAACCAGCTCCTTGCCCGTGCCGGATTCCCCAAGAATCAAAACCGACAGGTCGTTGCGCAGCAAGCGCGCAACCATCCGGTAGACATCCTGCATCGCGGGGCTTCTGCCAACCATCGGAAGGTTGGCTTCGAAGTCCCTGCCGCTTTCGCCGCCTGCCGGCGCATGCTCCCGCCGGGCAATGGCCTGTTTGACGGCGGTAACAAGGTCGTCAAGATCGAAGGGCTTGGGGAAATATTCGAACGCATCGATCTCGCTTGCCCTGACCGCGGTCTCAAGCGTATTTTGGGCTGACATGACAATCACCGGCATGTCAGGATGCTGTTCCATCACATCGCCAAGACTGTTTATTCCATCCTGATCGCGCAAAACCACATCTGTAAGCATGACATCAAATTCATTCTGCGAGAGCAGCTCATCGCGAGCAGCGACGCTTTCGCAAATCCGGGTTTCAAAACCTTCCGCCTCGAGTGCGGCCCTAACAACAACGCCGATCGAGCTATCATCTTCGACTATGAGGATTTTGTTTTTGCTCATACTGCCCTCTCCGGCACGGACACCGGCAGATTCAGCCGAAAATGCGTCAATCCCAGATGAGCGTCCCGCTCATGGGTTATCCTGCTGTGCATTTGCTGGAGGAGCTTTCTCACAATAGCCAGGCCAAGCCCCTGCCCTTCGCGTTTCGTGCTGACAAATGGTGAAAATAGTTCGGCGGTGATTTCCGGCGGAACCCCCGGGCCGTTGTCGGAAATTGTAATTTCAACCGGAAGCTTGATGGTCTTCTCCCCAATCTGGTCTTCCAGTGACTCACGCAGCGCACCGCTCATGACGTAACGGGTCGAAATCGTGATTTCGGCATTGCGCTGGCCGGACAGCGCATCGATGGCATTCTGCAAAAGGTTGATGAGCACGCGCAGCATGGCGTCGGCATCGATCAGAACATCCGGCAGCGATGGGTCATAATTGATCGCAATCGGCGGTGTGGAGCGATTGGCGGCGCGTACGGAGCGGATGGCATGCTCGATCACCAGGTGAATATTTTCCGGTGCTAGCGTTACACTCGCGGAACCACCGAGATCCTGCATCTGATTGAGCAAGCGGGCGATCCGGTCGACTTCGGTGACGATCAGGTCGGTCAGCGGTTTCTGGCTATCCTCCCCTTGTTTGGACAGCAGCTGCGCAGCGCCCCTGATGCCGGCAAGCGGATTTTTGATTTCGTGCCCCAATATTGCAGGCGCGCCAATGCCTTGCTGTTGCCCGCTCCGTGACTGGTCATTGAGGTGACTGCGATCTGCGTTGCGCGGAATCAATATGATGAGCAGCTGATCTTTTTCATAGCGTTCAAAGGCGGAAATGCTGATATCGACATTGAGCTTGTCATCGCCAATTTCGAGCAGCATGTCCTGAGCCTTCAGATCATCTTCGCCGGCGGCAAGCGCCCTGTTGAGCCGCACATCCGCAAAGGTAAGGATCTTGGAGATCTTGCGGCCTTCGATCTTCCGGCGTGCTTTCCCCAGGATCGTCTCGCATGCCTCATTCGCAAAAAGAACCCGGCTGGCTGAATCCATCACCAGCACGGGTAATGGCATCGCCGCCAGAATGGCATCTCCATCCGTTCCTGCCAGCAATGCATCGGCCATGTCAGGCGGCCTTGCGGACAATAAGCGGCTCATAGAAGCGGCGAATTTCACCGATCACCGTGTCGGCATCGCCAATGCGGTTTACCCGGTTCCGAAATTCGGCCGATCCCGGCAGACCCTTGGTATACCAGCCAATATGCTTGCGTGCGCAGCGCACACCGACATCGCGGCCATAGAGATCGAGCATCATCCGGTAATGCTCGATGATGATGTGATACTGCTCCTCGAGGGTAGGATCGGCAATTTCCCTGCCCGATGCAAAATGATGCATGACCTGACCCAAAAGCCATGGCCTTCCATAGGCACCGCGCCCGATCATCAGCCCATCCGCGCCAGATTGCTCCAGCGCTGTCTCTGCATCGCCGATCGAACAGATGTCGCCATTGACGATCACCGGGATGTCGACCGCGTCCTTGACCTTGCGGATAAATGCCCAATCCGCGCTTCCCTTGTACATTTGATTGCGCGTACGGCCATGGACGGTGACCATCTGGATACCCACCTCCTGTGCAATCCGCGCCAGTTCAGGCGCGTTCAGACTATCCCTGTCCCAACCCATCCGCATCTTGACGGTAACAGGCACGTCGACTGCCTTAACGGTTGCTTCCATGAGTTTCACGGCTAGTGGAACCTCCCGCATCAATGCCGATCCTGCATAGCCATTGACGATCTTGCGCACGGGGCAACCGAAATTGATGTCGATAATTTGCGCGCCGCGATCTTGATTGAGCTTCGCCGCCTCGCCCATCGATTCTGGATCGCAGCCGACCAGCTGCATCGAAATCGGTTCTTCGATGGGATCCCATGCCGCCTTTTGCAACGATTGCCGCGTTTCGCGGATCATGGCTTGGCTGGCAATCATCTCGGTGACATTGAGACCCGAACCAAAGCGCCGCACAAGTGTGCGGAAGGGCTGATCGGTTACGCCCGTCATCGGCGCCAGAATTACAGGCATTTCGATGCGGTTGGGTCCGATATCTATGGGTTTCAGCGTCGCCATTACATATTGCCTAAAAATTAGGCAGGCCCTTATCCCTTTCTGGCTTGGCGGGCAAGTCTGCATTGTTTAGGAGCAGAAGCATGGAACAGGCCCATTCCGCCAACTATGCGCTTGTGGTTGCTGCCGGTTTGGGCAGCCGGGCAGGCAGCAGCCTTCCCAAGCAATATCTCCCGGTGAATGGCAAGCCTATGCTCCGCCACAGCATAGAAAGCTTGGCCGGGCACGATGGCATTGGGAGAATCTTCGTCGTCATTGGCGCAGGCCATGAAGAAATGGCGCAAGAAGCGGTGGACGGGCTGCCGCCGGTTGAACTCGTAACTGGCGGGGCAACGCGCCGGGAAAGCGTCGAAAAGGGTCTGGCTGCAATATCGGCTGAGGGTGGCTGCGACAATGTCCTGATCCATGATGCAGCGCGGCCATTCTTGACGCATGATGTCATCGCCCGGCTTTTGTCCAAGCTCGAAGATAATGCTGGTGCCGTGCCCGTATTGCCCGTGGTCGACAGTCTGGCGCGTGGCAATGCGGTGATGGGCGAGACAGTCGACCGAAGGGATCTCTGGCGTATTCAGACTCCGCAAGCCTTTCATTTTCAGGCCATTCTGGAAGCGCACCGCCAATGGGATACCGCGCTGGAAGCAACGGACGATGCGCGCATGGCCCAGGCCGCCGGATTCGATATTGCTTTTGTCGAAGGCGATGAAAGGCTTGCCAAATTTACCTTGCCGGGCGACTTTGCCGGAAATGCAGAAAAGACTGGTCCAATGACAAGAGTGGGAAACGGTTTCGATGTCCACCGGCTCGCCCAAGGCGAAGAATTGTGGCTATGTGGCTTGAAAATCGAGCATACCCATGGGCTTGAGGGTCACAGCGATGCCGATGTTGCGATCCATGCTCTTGTCGATGCAATTTTGGGCGCTGCGGCGCTTGGCGATATTGGCGATCATTTTCCGCCGAGCGAGAAAAAATGGAAAGGCGTTTCTTCGGATCAGTTTCTCCGCCATGCTATCTCTCTCGCCCAAAAGGCCGGGTACCGGCTGTCCAATGCGGACATAACCATCATTTGCGAAACACCGAAAATCGGGCCGCATAAACAGGCAATGCGCGAGCGCTTGGCCGAAATCGCGAATGTTCAGCTTTCGGCAATTTCAGTTAAGGCAACGACGACAGAACGACTTGGCTTTGCTGGCCGGGAAGAAGGCATCGCAGTGCAGGCGACAGCCACATTAAGGACAAAAGGGGATTAACATGAAAGCGCCCAAAATACTCACCGCGGCGGCAGCGATCGTTGCTCTCGGCACACAATCCGCGCAGGCCGCTCAGTCGGCAAATTGCCTCACACAAGGAGAAGCGTCTGGTCTCGCGATGGCAATTATCCCAGGTGCACTGGAGCAGACCATGAAAGACTGTGCTGCTCATCTTCCTGCCAATGCTGGCCTGATGGTGAACGGCCCTGGTGCCTTGGCTCAGTATCGTCAAGCGGCATCGGCTGAAGCTGTTCAATCTGTAGCAGGCAACGCAATCGCGAAAATTGCGGGCGATGACCTGCCGTCTGAAGTTCCCAAGGCGCTGGCCCTTTCATTTGTGGAAGCGATGGTTGTTGGCAGCATTGCGAAGGGAATGGACGAAGAAAGCTGTGCCATTGTCAACAATGTCTGGGCACCACTTGCTCCGCTTCCGCTGCGAAATCTGTCGGAAGTTGTCATTGGAGTTGCCTTGGCTGCTCTGGATGACGAAACGGCGAGTGATCAGCCTGACAGCAAGGATGATAAGAAAGAAACCAGCCCGCTCGATGACATTGAAATCTGTCCGTTTATTTCTACACAGCCGGCGAATTGATGGGTTTCGGCGTATTACCCGATGAACTTACAGCGTTAGCGAAAGCGGTCGTCGACGCAAACATTTTGGCCGGTAGCACGATAGCAACGGCAGAAAGCTGTACCGGCGGCCTGGTCAGCGCTGCGCTGACCGAAATCAGTGGCAGCAGCGCGGTTTTTCTGGCGGGTTTTGCGACCTATTCGAATGATGCCAAGATCAACTTGCTTGGCGTTCCTGCTGAACTGATCGAAAAACATGGTGCTGTTTCGGAGGAGGTTGCCAGGGCGATGGCTGAAGGCGCACTCGATGCGGCACTGGCCGACATCGCCATTTCGATTACCGGCGTTGCCGGCCCGACCGGAGGGAGCGATGAAAAGCCGGTCGGAACGGTGATGTTTGGACGCGCTACAAGAAATGCACAGGGCAAGACAATTCTCGAAAGCTGGCATGAATGCTTCGATGCAAAGGCCACGCGCGCCGAAATCAGGCTGCGGGCGGCGTGCTATGTGCTTGAGCTGCTCCTGCCGTAAAGATCCTCGGCGCGGGCAATAAAAGCGTCAGTCATTTTTGTGATTGCCTTGTCGAAAAACTGTCCGGCTAGCGTCTGGAAAACCGCATTGCGAAAGGAGAAGTCTACGGTGAAATCGACGATGCAGCCGCCGCCGCTAACCTCTTCGAATACCCACTCATTGTGGAGATGCTTCATCGGACCATCCAGATAATCGACTGCAATCTGCGTCTTGGGCGACTTGAGCACGCGCGATGAAAATGTCTCGCGCAGACTTTTAAAGCCCACGATCATATCGGCCAACATCTCGGTTTCACTGTCAGAAGTGACCCGTATTCCATTAACCCAAGGAAGAAATTCCGGATAGCGCCTTACGTTCGCCACGAGATCGTACATTTGCTCCGCGCTGAAGGGTAGTTCGCGGCGTTCGTGATGATGCGGCATGCCCCTGCCCTGCCTTCAGGCCTTGCCGGCCAATTTTGCCTCTCGCGCCGCGCGCATCTTCTGAAAATCATCACCTGCATGGTAGCTTGAGCGCGTAAGCGGGCTCGACGCAACCAGAAGAAAGCCTTTCGCGCGGGCAATTGCCGCATAGGCATCGAAGGCCTGCGGCGTCACGAAATCCTCGACCTTGGCATGTTTGGGCGTGGGTTGCAGATACTGGCCCATGGTCAGAAAATCGATATCTGCGCTGCGCATATCGTCCATGACCTGATGCACCTCGAGCCGCTCTTCGCCCAGCCCCAGCATGACACCCGATTTGGTGAAGATGGATGGATCAAGCTTCTTGACCTGTTCCAGCAGGCGAATTGAAGCGTAGTAGCGCGCGCCAGGCCGGATAGTTGGGTAAAGCCGCGGCACCGTCTCAAGATTGTGGTTGTAGACATCCGGGCGGGCCTCGACGATTGCCTCAATCGCGGCGTCTGCCTTGTTGCGGAAATCGGGCGTCAGAATTTCGATCGTCGTGTCGGGCGTATTGCGCCGCAAAGCCTCGATAACCTTCACGAACTGCCCTGCTCCGCCATCAGCAAGATCATCCCGGTCAACCGAGGTGATGACGATATGCTCGAGCTCCATCTTGGCAGCCGCGACGGCCACATGTTCGGGTTCCAGCGGATCGACGGGACGCGGCATACCTGTTTTAACATTACAGAAGGCACATGCGCGCGTGCACACGTCGCCCAATATCATCACTGTGGCATGCTTCTTGGTCCAGCATTCGCCGATATTCGGGCAAGCGGCCTCTTCGCATACAGTGTTGAGATTGAGCTCTCGCATCAGTTTACGGGTTTCGGCAAAGCCCTTTGAGACGGGTGCTTTCACGCGAATCCAGTCCGGCTTGCGCTGGCGCGGCGGTCGGTTTTCTCCAGCTTCAATGCGGGTTATTTCATTCATGCGGGTGAAATAGCGACCCAAATGAAGCTTGCCAACCATTTCACAGATGATAACTGCCCTTCAGCAGTTGCAAGCAATGAAGGAACGGCCGCTTGATCGTCGATACACTCACATCCCCGATAATCCTGTTCTTCGTTCTGGGGTTCCTGGCGGCGCTGATCAAATCGGACCTCTCTATTCCCGAGGCTTTTGCGAAAGCCATGTCCATCTATCTGATGGCGGCTATCGGTCTCAAAGGCGGCGTGGAAGTCTCCAAATCGGGATTCACGGCGGAGCTCGCCGCAGCAGCCGGCGCGGGCATCATGCTCAGCTTCCTCTTGCCGCTCATCGCTTTTTTCCTTTTGCGCTATTTTGCCAGGGTTGGCAGAGTTGATGCAGCTGCGGTTGCCGCACATTATGGTTCGATCAGTGTGGTCACCTATGTCACCGCAACCGAGCTTCTGACTGCACAGGGCTTGTCCCCGGCGGGATATCTGGTGGCTGTGCTGGCACTGATGGAAACGCCAGCGATCATCACCGGTCTTATCCTTGCCAAACGCGGAGCGGAAAACGGCACGAAGCTGCTTGGCGGCGGCATGCTGCATGAGGTGTTCAGCAATGCCTCGGTCGTCCTGCTCGTCGGCGCATTCATGATTGGCCTGATCGGCGGAGCGGACGGGTTCGAGCCGGTGAAACCGCTTTTCGAAACCGGTTTTCGCGGCGTGCTATGTCTTTTCCTCCTCGATATGGGTTTGATTGCAGCACGGCGCCTGACACAATCGCAAAAGCTGACCTTCCGCCTGCTTTGCCTCGGAATATTGCTGCCGCTCATAAACGGGGTGATTGGAACTCTTATTGGCGATGCCATCGGCCTCGATATTGCGACCACTGCAGGTCTCGGCGTGCTATCTGCCAGCGCCTCCTACATCGCCGTCCCGGCAGCAATGCGGCTTGCTTTGCCAGAGGCTGACCCGGGTCTTTATCTCTCCATGTCGCTGGGCATCACTTTCCCTTTCAATGTGATATTCGGCATCAGCCTTTTCACCGCAATCGCAACCGCGCTAGGATAGAGCCATGGTCGAAACCGTTACCCGCAAGCGCATCGAAATCCTGATGGATACGCCTCTGGTTCCTCTGATCGTCGGAATGATCCGCGAGGTTGATATATCCGGCTACAGCCTGTTTCACGTCGATAGCGGCGGCGGCAGGCATGGTCAGTGGCAGCATGACGACGTCACAGGTGCAGCTGCAAAAACCATGATGTTGGCGCTAGCCAGCGAAGAAAAGGCCAATGCCCTGATGGAGAAATTGGCTCCCAAGCTGGACAGCCACCGATTGCTCGTCACCATGGGTAATGTCCAGGTCATTCGAGGGGACCGTTTCTAGTGCCAGCTTTCGCCGAGCTGCTGCGCGGCTATGACCGCTTTCGCGGCCGGTCTTACGCGATGCAGAAATCGCGTTATGACCAGCTTGCAAGCGAGGGACAGCACCCACCGGTCATGATCATTTCCTGCTGCGACAGCCGCGTCGACCCCACTACCATTTTCGATACTGTTCCGGGGCAGGTCTTTGCGGTGCGCAATGTTGCCAATCTCGTCCCGCCCTACGCACCCGACAGCAATCTGCATGGCACGAGCGCGGCAATAGAGTTTGCAGTTCTTGGTCTTCATGTTCGCCATATCGTGATCATGGGGCATGGCCAGTGCGGCGGTATCAAGGCATCGCTCTCGGGTACCGATCTAGGTGAACCAGGCCCAAGCTTTATCGATAACTGGATGTCGATTGTGAGCGAAGCGCGGGAAAAGGTGGTTTCCGGCCAGCATGAAGATCCACAGCGCGCGCTGGAGCTGGAGGCGATCAAGGTCAGCATCAAAAACCTGCGCAGCTTTCCCTATGTCTGTGAACTGGAGCAAAATGGAGAGCTGAAACTCCATGGTTGCTTCTTTGCGATTCACGACGGCGTACTGCATATTCTCGACGAAGAAAGCGGCAAGTTTACAGAGGCTTGATCGAGTTTATGGCAGCCGCTTGCGAAACTTTACCGGAGTGAAACCAGCACCCGCCGGCAAAAGCCTCGCGCAAAACTACAAGTTACCGGCAAGAATGCGCTGGAAGCCAGAAACAAGAAATCGCTGATTTGTTAGCTATTTGCTTACCCGAACAGAGTAAACAGCTGCCTGTGGCGAAATATTTATAGAGCAACTTACGTGCAAAATTCAGGAGAAGCAACACTGCCGCCGGAATCCGGTAAAGCGTCAACCAATGCCGGGCTTGGACGCCGTCTACTCGCGTCGCTCAATCGCTTGCAGGCCAATTTCGTGCCGGTCGAACTGTATCCCCGCAACAGCCGCGACCGTACGCTGGCAATTTCAGTTTTCCAGATAACGGCCGCCCTAGCTCCTTTTGTGATCCTCCTGCTCGCGCTATTCTATTTTGTCGGTCCGGAGGTTTTTTCGCGGCCGGCACAGATATTCGTCATTACGATATTGAACATTTTGATCCTGGGTTTCGCCAGCGCGCTCATCTCGTTGAAGCATGGTGGCCTGAAATTTGCCCGGTGGATGCTGACATTTATCGGTTTTTTTGCTGTTTTCATGGTTATCCAGGCAACCGGCGGCCTGAGAGTCTCTGTGGCCGCGATCTTCATCATCATTCCGCCAATCGTCATACTCTATTTCTTTAGCTTTCGTGCCGGCATTCTGGCGCTTTTCTGGTGCCCGGTATTGGCTCTGGGCCTCGATGTCGGAAATGAGCTGCTCGGGCATCCATTCCCGGACCTGACCTCGAAAGCCAACGAGACCTTCAATCGTATGTCAGTTCTGGCCTCGACCTATTTCTTCGTGAATCTGTGCGTCGTCAGCCTGTTCAGAACCGGAAACCAATTGCACTTCGAACAGAAAACGGAGCGACGGCATCTTGCGAAGCTCGCCCATCAAGACGCGCTGACCGGAATCGCCAACAAGCGCTGGTTCGAAAAGAAGCTGAAAGACCATGCCGAACAGATCGACAGGTCGGGCGGAAAGCTGGTCCTATTCAACATTGATCTCAACGAATTCAAACCGGTCAATGACCGGCTGGGGCACGCTGCTGGCGACCAGCTGCTGGTACTGGTGGCGCACAGGCTTCGCGATCTATGCGGGCCGGACGAAATCGCAGCCAGACTGGGCGGTGATGAGTTTGCACTTATCCTTATTCGCGACTTGGACGAGAAGGAAGCGACCGTCCTTAGCCAGTTGATCGAAACGACGATCGCGGTTCCATTTTATCTGGAAGGGCAACTTGTACAGGTCAGCGGGAGCGTCGGATTTTGCATTTACCCGACGCAAACGCGCAATATTTCGCGGATTCTGCACCATGCAGACAAGGACATGTTTCGGCGCAAAGCCAAACTGCGCAAAAGAAAACCCCCTTCCTCGGACCTCGAAATTCCGGAAACCGGCTGAGATTGCCATGTCGACGCCAAATCCTTCCCGTATATGGGTATGGTCGCCTGGAACGACGAATTTGCCGAGCAAGGATTGTTCCACTATCCTCCTTGACTGGTTTTCAGGATACTACTGGAGTTCACCATGGAACCGATCATTCCAGTCATTTTGATGCAGATAGCCAGCACCGGTGCGGCCGATACCGCTCTCCCTGATCGAACAGATATTCCGTCCGGATTTTCTTCCGTGGTGTGTGAAGATAAAATAACCGCCAGACGGATGTTTGACGATTATTACAAGATGAGGCCGGCCCCCAAAAATTTTGGCAAGAACACAGACCTCTTTTTCGAGGGGCTGAAAACAACGGGCTGCCGGCAAAAAAGCCAGATCAAAGACCGGCGCGGCAAGAACATCCAGATAGAAAAAGTCCATCAAAGAAAATTCTTCGAAACCCGCACAAAAACAGTGCGCTATATTCTCTATTCGGGGCGCTGGGACGACGGCAAATCAGTATACGGAATTGTTGACGAAGGCTGGAACAATCGGTTTCCGCGCACAGATCTGGCAGAATGGCTAAGCCAAAGGGCGGTAGATGGCTGGCTCAAGGTCAACCATAGCCATGAGTATCAGCCGATTTTCTATCGATGCAATAGCGTCCCCCAAGCGAGGACAGCGGTTAAAATGCTGAAATCCGAAAACTCGCGTTCAAATCAAGATTTCGAGGCGCAAATCGGCGAGGCGGCAAAAGAGCATGGATGCCGCAAAGCCATGGAAAGCTATTTCGTGACGGCCCGCCATGAAAGGGTCGATCGTGATTGCGGTCATGAATGCTGGTATGAAATCAATGCCTTGGAAGCAATCGACCGCTCCGGCCAAAAGGTTGGCCTGATCTATGACGGTGCGCTGATGTAGCGAGGACTAACGCGCCAGCTTGTTGTAGGTCATCCGGCCTGGCAATGTGGGAGATTGGCGGGCGAGGTTTGTTTGGGATGAAGCGACTGGGGAGTTTTCCGCAGTCGAATAGCTGTCTCCGTTCAGCTTTGCGCTCGGTTTCCCTGCAGATAATTCAATCGGCTACGCTATCCTCGATACGGTGCATATCTTCATCCGACAGGCCGAAATGATGGCCGACTTCATGGATCACTACATGGCGGATCAGTTTTTCCAGCTTCACCCCGGTGGCGGCCATCTCTGCGAGCAGCGGGCGGCGGAACAGAGTGATACGATCTCCCTTCCCGCTTGGCGGTGCCCATAGTGACTTCTCACCCACGGGCACGCCCTGATAAAGGCCGGAAAGCTGATACGGGCTGGTCATGCCGAAATGATCGAGAATTTCTTGCGGCGGCCAATCCTCGACGCGTAGCACGATATTTGTGAGATGCTCCGCAAAGGGCTGTGGGATATTGTCAAACACGCGCCGCGCGATGGCATCGAAGTCGGCGATGGTTGGTATAGCCTGCATCTAATGTAGATGGTAATGGCAAAACCATATTTAAACCGGCGATTTGTTGCTCTTCGCTAGATGTGAAGTCAGTCATCGGTTCCCATTCCAAAGCAAATAGACATTGAGCACTTGAATAAGACATTCTATTCTATGTAGTGTTTTCGAATTTCAAAAGGAGGATGAATTGGAAGCGCGAAGTAAGTCGGTGGAAGATTGGTTCTCCCTTATAGATCAGGCGCAAGTTTTACTGCCCAGATTTCAGCGCCATGAGGCTTGGAAAACATGGCAGATAGAAGGTGTACTTGAGAATATTTTGCGGAACCCCTCGTTGCCTATTGGTGCGTTATTGACGCTGGAGGTCGGCGACAAGGAGCTTTTCCATTCTCGATCCATAGTCGGGGCACCCGGAGCAAAGAACGGCTTGCCCTCGATGCATCTTTTGGACGGACAACAACGGATGACGGCTCTCTGGAGATCTCTGCACGATGACTATGATGAGTTAACAGCGTTTGTGTCACTTTCTGAAAGCGATGAACCGGATATTGAGATCATCAGACGGTGGGACAGGAAAGATGTTCGGCAACCGGTTTGGGCGGATGATCCAAAGTCAACCTTCGAGAGAGGGTTGGCACCCGTTCACCTTTTAAGGCCCGGTTCAAAGGGAGAGGCAGCACTAATCGAGTGGACAGAAAAGGCAACCGAAGACCGAGATGAACAGCGGCAAGTGGAGAGATACCTCGGTAAGCTTCGGCAACGCATAGCAAGTTACTCAGTTCCCTTTTTGTCATTGCCGGTTACAACGGAACAGGAAGTTGCCCTTGATGTTTTCATCAAGATGAACACTTCAGCTACGCCGCTCAAGGACTTTGATATTGTCGTTGCTCAGGTCGAAGGATCTATGGGACAATCCCTTCACGACATGGTTGAAGAACTATGTGTAGAAGTGGACGGTGCCCGAGATTTTGGCAAGATCGAAGATATAGTTCTGTCTGTTGGGGCTTTGTTGCTCGGGAAGGCTCCTCTCAAGAAGACCTATCTGGATCGCTCCTATGGAGCCGGGCTTGCGACCGTCTGGGGCGATGTGAAGAAGGGCTTGGAACTCGGATTGCCCTTCCTTCGATCCGAAGGTATTTTTGACGAGAAACGGTTGCCGACTGACGCTGCGGTTACCTTGAGCTGTGCCCTGTGGGCCAAAGTCCCCAAAGATTCGGGAGATATCGAAGGCAATGCACGATTCCTTATCAGGAAATCGCTTTGGCGAGCTTGTCTAACCGATAGGTACCTGAAAACACAGTCAACGAGAACATTCGCCGATTTCAAACAGCTAGCTAGTTCGATTGCTTCAGGAAAAAGCGAGAGCGAAGCAGAATTGTTCGATGATGACTTGTATCCCGTAGTTGCTCTGGAAGAGTTGATGAGAGCAGGATGGCCGACCAAAAAGGACAGGTTGCCTCGTGCAATGCTAGCTGCTTCCCTACGGGCAGGAGCGCGAGATTTTGCTGATGATGCGAACGTGGACAAATGCAACATTGATTCACGTGAGTATCACCACATTTTTCCGGTCGATGTCCTTGGAGGAGATCGCGACGACTTTAACGTGAATCGCGCCCTCAACTGCGCGCTGATTACGTGGGTCACAAACAGGAAAATTGCGGCAAAGAGTCCTCGAGAATATCTAGAAATTCGGGCAAATGCTGCCTCAATGGGTGAGGAAGAAATCAAAAAACGGTTGGAAACGCACTTGATCCCTCATCGTGCGCTATTCGAAAACAACTATGACGAGTTTCTGAGCGCGCGGTCAGAAATGGTTCACTCTTATCTGAGCAGACTTGCCAACGGAGAAAATATCTAGCTCACCTAGTCAGTTTCTTGTAAGTCGTCCGTCCCGGTTTGAGCGCATCTTCGCCCAGACGGCGGACCTTATCTTCCTCATAGGCTTCGAAATTGCCCTCGAACCATTCGACATGGCTGTTGCCTTCGAAAGCCAGGATATGCGTCGCCAGACGATCGAGGAAAAAGCGGTCATGCGAGATCACCACCGCGCAGCCGGCGAAGCTCTCCAGCGCTTCTTCCAGCGCCGACAGGGTTTCGGTATCGAGGTCGTTGGTCGGCTCGTCGAGCAGCAGCACATTGCCGCCTTCTTTCAGCATCTTGGCCATATGCACGCGGTTGCGCTCACCGCCCGATAGCTTGCCGACATTTTTCTGCTGGTCGGGGCCCTTGAAGTTGAAGGCACCGACATATCCGCGCGTCGACATTTCATGCTTGCCGAAGGTGAAATAGTCGAGCCCGTCGGAAATTTCTTCCCAGACATTCTTGCTGGCGTCGAGATGATCGCGGCTCTGATCGACATAGCCGAGCTTGACGGTATCACCGATTTCTATCGAACCGCTATCGGGCTGCTCCTTGCCGGTGATCAGCTTGAAAAGCGTTGTTTTACCCGCGCCATTCGGACCGATCACGCCGACAATGCCGCCCGGAGGCAGGCTAAAGGAAAGATTTTCAAACAATAGCTTGTCGCCGAAAGCCTTGGTCAAACCTTTGGCTTCGATCACTTTGCCGCCCAGACGTTCGGGCGTCTGGATAAGGATCTGCGCCTTGCCGGGTTCGCGGTTTTCCTGCGCCTCGACCAGCTGATCGAAGCTCTTGATACGGGCCTTCGATTTTGCCTGCCGGGCCTTGGGAGATTGCCGGATCCAATCCAGTTCGTCCTTGATGGCCTTTTGCCGGCCCTTCTCCTCACGCGCTTCCTGTTCGAGCCGCTTGGCCTTTTTCTCCAGATAGGTGGAATAGTTGCCTTCATAGACAAAATAGCGGCTGCGATCGAGCTCGAGGATCCAGCTCACCACATTGTCGAGGAAATAGCGATCGTGGGTAACGAGGATGACGTTACCCTTATAGTCGACCAGATGCTTCTCGAGCCACGCCACGCTCTCTGCATCAAGATGGTTGGTTGGCTCGTCGAGCAGCAGAATATCGGGCTTTTCGAGCAATAGCCGGGTGAGCGCAACGCGGCGTTTCTCGCCTCCCGACAGGTTTTCCACGGAAGCTTTGCCCGGCGGGCAACGCAGCGCTTCCATGGCGATTTCCAGCTGATTGTCCAGCGTCCAGCCATCGACGGCGTCGATCTTTTCCTGAAGCTCGCCCATCTCAGCCATCAGCGCATCGAAATCGGCATCTTCCGGTGGATCGCCCATCAGCGTGGAAATCTCGTTGAAGCGCTCGACCAGATCGGCCACGCCGCGCACGCCGTCCATGACATTCTCGCGCACGGTCTTGCTTGCATCCAACTCCGGTTCCTGCGGCAGATAACCGACAGTGATTCCCTCGCCCGGCCAGGCTTCCCCGGTAAATTCGGTATCGATACCGGCCATGATCTTCATCAGCGTCGATTTGCCGGTCCCGTTTGGGCCCACGATGCCGATCTTCGCATCGGGATAAAATTGCAGGTGAATGCCATCGAGAACGGGCTTTTTCGCGCCGGGGAATGTCTTGGTCAGTCCCTTCATCACGAAACTATATTGTGCGGCCATCTTCAGACTTTCTGGAGTGAGGAGAATATTTGCGGGCTTCCCTAGCGGCGCGCCCGATTCCCCGCAAGTCGGCAAAGAATGATCGCGGGATTTGCAAACTTTGTGCCGCGGGCTATGACGGCATCCATGACAAGCCATTTTGCCGCCGCGGACCACCCGGGAACTATAGAACTATGAGACTTGTCTTGCCTGCCCTGCTATTGCTCGCCGCATGTTCTTCGGGCGACGAAGACCAGGATAAAGAAGCCGCTGGCGAGGCCGCGGCTATCGAAGAACCGCAGGTGACCGGCGACAAGGCGATCAGCCCGAAGATAGAGCAGGACGCCAAATCGATCGAAAAAGCCGCGGCAGAAGCGGCAGCACTGGTCGAAGCCGATGCCAAGGAAGAAATTCGCGCATCGCGCCCGAAGGCCAACGATCTGGAAAACGAACCACAGAACTGAGCCGAATGAAATGGTCGGGGAGACTGGATTCGAACCAGCGACCCCCTGTACCCAAAACAGGTGCGCTACCAGGCTGCGCCACTCCCCGACAATTTCATTCCCGTGTCCAAGACACGGCTCGGCGTCGCGACGACCGCAGCAAAGGCTGGTGGGCCCGGAGGGACTCGAACCCCCGACCTAGCCGTTATGAGCGGCCAGCTCTAACCAACTGAGCTACAGGCCCTGAAACCGTTAAAGCCGCGAGGCTTGCGATCAGGCTCGAACGCCGACGCGCCCGATAGCCCAACGACTCTGTGTTGCCAAGCGCAAATGTCCACCCAGCCTACATTCAATCGATCAGGGCGGCAATTTCCTCCACCGACACCGGCTTCACCCCGCATTTGTCCAGATGGCGATAGACCCCTTCCCACCATTGATAGAGCGATTCCAGATCATCTTCGGAACGCACATAAGGCGTATGACCGACCGCAAGCGATGGCGAATGAAAGGAGAAATTCAATATCGGAATATTCTCTTCCAGTGCCCGATCGATGCCTTTTTTAGCCTTTGTCAGAGGAATGCCTTCAGGGGTCAGCGCGATGCGCTCGACCAATCCCAGCCTCGCCATAATCGAGTGTGAGGTGCTGGATGCCAAGTGGCGCGAAAACAGCGCATCGCCTGCGCGCCTCAGGCTTCCAGCAAAAACCGTGGTAACCGGAAGCTCGATCAGCGATTCATCGATCCAGTATGGGAATAGTGGCTTATCTGCATAGTTGGGCCCGCTTTGCGACTGATAATCGAAACGCGACCGAACCGACGTGTCGATGCGGATGCCCAGATCTTTGAGAATGCCTGGCGTTGCCGGTCCAGCGCCATAGCGCCCGGCCCGGTAGATATCCGGTTGAACGCCGAATTTCGCGATGATTGCCTCGGTCAGCCTGGTGAGCTTCGCCCTTTCGAGTTCGGGCGGAAGATTGCAGGCATAGCTGTTGCGGCTGCTTACCTCCTCATCAAATGGAGGGTTGACCCAGGGATGGAGCTGGACACCCACCGATGCCTTGCCGGTTGTTACAAACCGGCCAAGGGTTTCAACCGAAGCAGCATCCTTCACTATCGGCCAGTCGACGAGATAGACCGGCTTTACGCCGTGATCTTCGCATTGCGCCTGGAAACGCGGGATTGAATTCACATGCCCCAGGCCATGCTTGTCGCGGGTGAAGGGCGCGTCCCAGTCAAATTCTTCTTCGGTATCGACTGTGACAACAAAGCGCGGGCCTTGCAGCGAAGACAAATCCAGCGCCTCGCCTTGGCGCTTCGGGCGGCAGGCAGCATTATTCATGGCCTGCGCCGCTTTTGCCATCTGCCCTACCTTTCTGTGCCCCTTGAATACACATTGCTGCTTCGCGCAGCGGGTAGGGTTAATAGCAGCCGTTCATTGTCAAAGCGTAAATCGCCTTGCGCCTTGCGTGCCAGATTGCGAACCAAACGCAGCGAAAAGCCCAAACCGAGGAGCGGCGAGGCTTCGCTGTCATCGATAGCGCCCGGACCGGAACCCAGCAAATCTTCCTCTCCCATATCGCGCAGCTTTTCCGGGAGTGCCAGAATGAAATGGTTGGTCGGCACAACGCTGAGATCAGTGTGGAATCGTCCTCCCAGCTCCTCGCCGCGCTGACAGCCGATAATCACAGCCGACAGCAATCTGGAAAAGATCCGTTCGGTGAGTTCGCTGTCTGTCATAAACGGGCGCACGGGATCGGCCTTGGCCAAATTCAAAGTCACATCGAGCTTTTCGCTCAATATGGACAGCCGTTCTGCCAGCCTGTTTGCAAGCCAGTTGCAATCTGTCGTTCCGTTTTCGACAGAAAATTGCCCGGTTTCCAGCTTGCTTGCCACCGCCAGATCGTCGAATCCGGCCAGCAATCTTTGCGCATCGGTCAAAATGCTCTGTGCCAAAACGCGATAGTCGTGCGAAACAGGTCCGAAAAGCTGCTGCTCGATAATCTCGGCGAAACCGATAATCGCTCCAAGCGGCGTGCGCAGCTCATGCACGAGCTGCTGCATATGCTCGCCGCCAGCAAGTTCGCTGCCCTCCATCTTGGGACTTTCGGCGATGGTAGGCCGCCTCAATATACCCCTATAACCACGAAAACGACCGCTCATCGAGTCAAAGAATGGAGCAGCATTAATGCGCCAGTCGCCCTCGACAATGGGTGAACCGAGCAGGCGCATCCTTGCATTTTCAAGCGGCATGCGTTGGCGGAAGGCCGATGCGCCAGCGGCATCGGGGCCAGGACCGGCATCGAAAGCTGCCTCTGCAATACCGATTCCGATGATCGAGCCTTGCGGAACGCCCTCCGCCCAGCAGATCGTGCCATGATCGTCGGTTTCGAATCTAATCTCGCTGGCCGGTACAGGCTCGGCCGCTTCGCCGCCTTCAAGCGGCAATTGCATGCCGCCATGCAGTTCGCGATCCCGCCGCAGCTTTTCAATGCGTTCGACAATCGCGCCTATTTGCGTCGGCTCCGCATTTTTTTGCTGTGGCTGGGTGCCGGTTTGAGGTGGGACAGCTACAGCTTGCTCATCTCCTCCTTCGCCGACAATCTCGTACGGAAGTGCAAAATCTGCGGCCGACCAGATCGCCAGCGCTTTTGAAGTTCGTGGCCCCAAATCTCTTCTGTTGCGCAAAAAACCCCGCGCTCTCACCGAAAGATGTGGAACGAGGTCTGCCCATTCATCATCGTTAAGCCGCCCGCCGGCAATGGCCGCTGCGGCTATCTCCGGCTCGTCGGCAGACAAGAGCTGAACAAGCGGCGCGCTCCTTATTCTGCCAAACAGATTATTGACCGAGGCAAGCCGGTCTGGTTTCTTTGTATGGGAAACGAGTTCGCGCGCCTGTTTAAGCCCGCGGGAGACATCCTCGACCGGAAAGTCGCCGGGATCCTGGGCCAGAATGTCGATGAGTTGTTTCCATTGGGTCGCTGCAGAAATTTTGTCGTCGGCTGCGTGACGCAGAGCGGTTTCAAGGCGGTCATCGAAGCGCAAAAAAACGGACTTTCCCAGCGGTATTGTTTACTTTTGATTTTCCACTTTTGATAACTGTTCGGTCGCGACCAAGGAAGGCGCAAAATCGCCACGTCACACTATGGGACAATTGCAATTGGCTATAATTTAATTATACCATCAAGAGCTTTTGGAGACGGAAATATCAAGAATATGGCAAATATGAACCTCGATGCGATAGATATGAAGCTATTGGCAGAGTTACAGGAAAATGGCCGGGTCACGAATGTCGATCTGGCCTCAAAAGTCGGTCTGACGGCTCCTCCCTGTTTGCGCCGCATGCGCGCTCTGGAAGAATCGGGTATCATTCGTTCCTATCATGCCGATGTTAACCCGCTGGCGCTGGGATATACTATTACCGTTTTTGCCATGGTCAGCCTAAAGAGTCAGGCAGAAGAGGATTTGCGCGCCTTTGAGGCCCATATCGGCAGTATTCCCGAAATCCGCGAGTGTCACATGCTGAATGGTGAGATCGACTTCATTTTGAAGATTGTGTCGAAAGACCTGCAAGCCTTTCAGGAATTGCTGACATCGCAGCTCACCTCTGCGCCCAATGTCAGCAGCGTCAAGACGTCACTGACTATCCGGACGGCCAAGGACCATCCTGGCGTACCTATCGCGGAATAAGTAAGCCCGGCGGCTGGCTTTACCTATACTTGTCAACTCGCGGTTGCAGTATCCGCAGCAGCACTGTCACCCAATGTCGCCAGCCAGTATTCCGCAATTGCCTTCCGATGCTTGCTCGAAATAGCCGAAAAGTCAGCTTTTGCACCGGCTATATCGCCCTGGTTGACCTTGGTGATCGCCAGCCGCATTCTGGCACGGTCTGTCTGGTCTCTACCATCATTGTCGACAATGCCGCCCTTGCTGATCGCAGCTTCATACATTTTCTGCGCGCGCGCATATTCTCCAAACGAGAAAAGTGCGTCCCCCGTCAGCATTGCCAGAAAGCCATTTGAACTTGAAAGCGACTCTCTCTCATCCTGGTCAAAACTTGCTCGCAGCCCTGCCATCCGCGACTTGGCATCGTTGTAACTTTCGGCAAATGTCACTTCGCTCTTGCTGATGGTGCCGTCCGCAAAGCCTTCATCGAGAACGGCAACAACCTCTGCTGGATACCTACGCGCGTCGGCCATCTCGACATATTCACTGTAGAGACGGCTGGAATGCAGCGCTTTTTGTCGGCGCAAAAGGCGCAGAAAATCAAGTGTTTCCTGATTCACCAAGTCATTATCGCGGTTATACAGGGTCAGGGCATCACGCAGATAGTCCTTTCTCGGGCTGCGGCTTACTATTTCGACCATTGCCCGGTGAATGAGCGCAGCATTGCCCGAGGCATTCGCGGTCGACCCTAAAAAACTATACCAGTTATCGGGAACTTCCTGGCCCGCTGCGGCCTGCTTATCGATGCCCCGGACCATCCATTCCACAGCCAGTGCGTGTTCGTTACTTTTGCGATAGAAGTCGGCAATATTGACCTCAGACTGTCCGCTTCCGACCGACGCTTGCGAACTCGCGGCAAAGGCTGCAGAGGCTTCGTTTTTCTGCCCAGCATTATGCAGCAACATACCGCGGAAATAGTTGGCCAGGGCCTTATTCTTGTTAGGCGTCAGGGCGTTTTCCGCCAATATCCCATAGCCTTCCAGCTTCAGTGCATCATCGCTCGTTTTGTTACCAGCATTCAGAAGGTAGCTGCCCAGCAAATACCGGTCATCGTCGTTTTTGACCTCACTGCGCATCGACTGGATCGCTGCGGCTATCGCGGCTGCATCGCCCGACTGAAGCGTGCCAATTCCCTCATTGTAGACCCGATTGAATTTGCGTGATGGTTTGGGCTGCGGCGCCTCGGATGCGGCTTCCTGTGCATGCGCGACGGGTGCCAACGGAATAGCCGATAGCGGCATCATCGCGGCAGCCGCTAGCAGCACCGCCTTGGTCGATGAAAAAATGTTCATAGATTCCTCCGAAAGATGCCAGTTTCCTGTCCGGCAAATTGATAATTTGCTTTGGGCGCATAGACAAGTTTTTTGCCCTTGTGCACCCCCTTAGCGGCAACATGCTGAATTGGCCTTGAATGGAAATGTAAAATACGGCTGGCAGCGGCGATTTCACTCGCAGGCGTGCTCAAATCCCTGTATTCGATAGCCCCATCCCGCGATATCGAGGAAAATCCGATATTGCTTGTGGAAAAACTGTCCAAAAAACGGCTTTTACCGGCCAATTTGCTGGTGATTGAGCACGCGTTCGTTTAAAGATCTACAACCCGAAACTGGCAAGGAAAACAATCCCCTTGAGCGACGAACCAAATACGCCGGAATCTTCGGACATTGCGCCCGTCGACATTATCGACGAAATGAAGTCGAGCTACCTCGACTATGCCATGTCCGTTATCGTGAGCCGCGCGCTTCCCGACGTTCGCGACGGCCTTAAGCCGGTACATCGCAGGATACTTTTCGCCAGCCAGGAGGGCGGGTTTGTCGCCGGTCGTGCCTACCGCAAATCGGCCAAGATAGTCGGCGATGTCATGGGCAACTATCATCCCCATGGCGACAGCGCGATTTACGAGGCACTAGCGCGGATGACGCAAGACTGGTCAATGCGTGTGCCGCTGATCGATGGCCAGGGGAATTTCGGATCGATGGATCCCGATCCGCCGGCATCGATGCGTTATACCGAAGCAAGGCTGGCAAAGGTCGCCAACAGCCTGCTGGACGATCTCGACAAGGACACGGTCGATTTCCAGCCCAACTATGATGGCAGCCGTGACGAACCGCATGTTTTGCCCGCACGTTTTCCCAATCTGCTGGTCAACGGTGCAGGCGGCATAGCCGTGGGTATGGCCACCAATATTCCGCCCCACAATCTGGGCGAAGTCATTGGGGCTTGCCTTGCCTATATGGACAATCCGGGGATTACCGTCGACGAGTTGATCGAGTTTGTCCCTGCCCCCGACTTTCCGACCGGCCCGCTGATTTTGGGCCGGGGCGGCGCGCGCAGTGCCTATAGCGAGGGCAAGGGCTCGATCATGATGCGCGCAAGGCACGAAATAGAGGAAGGCCGCGGCGACCGCCAGTCGATCGTTCTTACCTCCATTCCCTTCCAGGTCGGCAAATCGGGTCTGGTCGAAAAAATAGCCGAAGCGGCAAAAGACAAGCGAATTGAAGGCATTTCGGATATTCGCGATGAATCGAGCCGTCAGGGCGTTCGGGTCGTCATCGACCTGAAACGCGATGCCACCGCCGAAGTGGTGCTCAACCAGCTTTGGCGTCATACACCGGCGCAGGCGAGTTTCCCGGCCAACATGCTTGCCATACGCAGCGGCCGGCCCGAAGTGCTCAATCTCCGCGATATTATAGAGGCCTTCGTCCGCTTCCGCGAAGAGGTTATCACCCGGCGGACCAAATATGAGCTCAACAAGGCCCGGGACCGCGCGCATATCCTGCTTGGCCTGGTCGTGGCGGTCAGCAATATGGACGAGGTTGTGCGGATCATCCGCGGCTCCGCTAGCCCGGCAGAGGCAAGGGCAGCGCTGCTCGATCGCGAATGGCCGGTTACCGAAATCGCGCCTTATATCAAGCTGGTCGAGGCCACAGAGACAGAGATCGATGGCGACAGCTACCAGCTTACGGAGTTGCAGGTTCGTGCAATATTGGAGCTGAGGCTGCACCGGCTTACGGCTCTTGGTCGCGATGAAATAGCCAAAGAATTAAAAGAGCTTGCAGGAAAAATTGAAGAATATCTCTCTATTCTGGCTGATCGCAGCAAGCTATTTGCTGTCATGCGCGAAGAGCTTGTGTCCCTTCGCGATGAATTCGCGACCCCGCGTATCTGCGAAATTACGGCAAGCTGGGATGGTCTTGAAGACGAAGACCTGATGGAACGCGAGGATATGGTCGTCACCGTCACCCATGGTGGCTATATCAAGCGCACGCCGCTCGCGACTTTCCGCGCCCAAAATCGCGGGGGCAAAGGCCGTGCCGGCATGGCGACGAAGGAAGAAGATGTCGTTATCGAGATGTTCGTCACTTCGACGCATACGCCGGTCCTGTTTTTCTCCAATACCGGGCGTGTTTATAGGCTCAAGGTCTGGAAACTGCCGGAAGGCGGACCTCAGACCAAGGGTCGGCCCATGGTCAACCTCCTGCCCTTGGATGACGGAGAATCCATCACCAACGTCCTGCCGCTGCCGGAAGATGAAGCCGAATGGGCAGATCTGAATATCATATTTGCCACGGCCCAGGGTATGGTGCGGCGAAACAGCATGGATGCTTTTACCAACGTCCCCAGCAACGGCAAAATTGCGATGGGCTTTGTGGAAGGCAGTGGTGATCGGCTTGTTGGTGTCAGCCTGCTGACCGAAGACGATGATGTTCTGCTTGCAAGCCGCAATGGTAAAGCCATCCGTTTTGCTGCCAGCGATGCGCGCGAAACCAAGAGCCGGAGCGGCATTGGCGTGCGCGGGATGAACCTCAAAGGAGATGACGAAGTCATTTCGCTCTCGATCCTGGGAAGCACCGGGACGACGGCGGAGGAAAGGGAGAACTATCTTCGCTTTGCCCCCTGGAAGGCAGAGAAAGAGGGCGAACCCGATCTTTCGCCCGAACGTTTCGCTGAACTCGAAGAGCGCGAACAATATATTCTGACGATATGCGCCAATGGCTATGGCAAAATGTCGAGCGCGTATGAATATCGCCGCATCGGCCGCGGCGGACAGGGCGTGACCAATATCGACAATATCGAGCGCAACGGACTTGTTGTTGCAAGCTTCCCTGCTACCAAACAGGATCAGCTTATGCTCGTCACTGACCAGGCCAAGCTGATCAGGACTCCGCTCGATAGCCTTCGCGTCATTGGCCGAGGTTCTGCCGGCGTCCGCCTGTTCAAAGTGGGCGAAGGAGAGCATGTTGTGAGCGCGGCCAAGATCGAAGACAATGACGATGAGCAAGCCGAAGGCACCGATGACAAGGCCGAGGAGGAAGATTTGGCTGATGCCTCGGCGATGAAAGATGCCGATTGAGGTAGAGCCTTCCGGTCAGGCCTGCGGCGCTGCCATTACAGGTGTCGACCTCGCAAAGCCGCTAAGCGACGGCGAGGTTGCCGCGATCCGGTCGGCCTGGCTTGAGCATCATGTGCTGGCATTTCCCGGCCAGATTATGGATGATGACGATCTCGAGCGTTTCACCCGCTATTTCGGCAAATTCGGGGATGATCCTTTCTTCGACCCGATAGAGGGAAGAGAGAATATTGCCGCCATTTTGCGCGAAGCGGACGAAGCGTCGCCGATTTTCGCGGAAAGCTGGCATAGCGACTGGAGCTTTCAGAAATATCCGCCTTCAGGAACCTGCCTGATGGCGATCGAAATTCCGTCCAAGGGCGGGGACACGCTGTTTGCCAACCAGCATGCTGCATTTGCAGCCTTGCCCGCCGACAGGAAAGACTATTGCCGTTCGCTGACAGCCATTCATTCGGCTAGCCGGGGTTATGCGCCAGACGGGCTTTATGGCGACAATGATACTGGGCGTTCGATGGCGATCCGGCCCGGCAAGGAAGCGCTGGCAACGCAGGAGCATCCGCTTGTCCTCAAGCACCCGGAAACCGGCAAGGAAGCTCTCTTCAGCAGCTTGAGCTATGTTGTCGGGATCGCGGGTATGGATGATGCTGAGGCGCTCGAACTGATTGCCGAACTATCCGCTTGGCAAACGCAGGACGCGTTTGTCTATCGCCACAAATGGGAAAATAACATGCTGGTAATGTGGGATAATCGCTCCTTGCTACACCGCGCGACCGGCGGATATGAGGGGCATCGGCGCGAGCTTCACCGGACTACGATCGCGGCCTGTCGCAAATAGCCAGTTTATTTGGGATTTTCCGTCGCCCATTTCACCAATGTCTGCACTACCCCCGTGGCAATCATGACCATGCCGGCATAATAGAGATACCAGATGACTGCGTCCAGATAGGGAAGCGCCAAATTTTGGCCCTCACGCGCAAAGATCAGCAGATCGGATATAACAAATAGCATTGCGCCCAAGCCAACGCGGTATCTGGAAAAGCTGCTGCTCCAAGCCATTGCCGCCATCGCTGCGAGCAATAGCGAATATGCGGCGGCAAGGCTGCCAGCCAGCAGAAAAGCCGTCAGGGGCGTCAGCGCCAACACCGCCAAAATCAACAGTTTCTGGCTAAATGCGAGCGCTGGCCGCCGGTGGCGCGAGAAAAGCCAGATTGCAACCATATGACCGATACCAAATGCAATCCCGCCCGCGACAAGATCGATCTCGATCAATCCATCTCCCAACGCGCAGAATGCAAGGATTGCGGCCAGTATGACAAATTCGGTACTGTGGTGACGGCGAAGCGCATACGGCACCAGCAGCGCCAGTGGCAGCATTTTCCATATAATCTCATAGGTACCCGCCAAACTCACCAGTCCAGCAAAGGGATAGGAAAGGCCAAAGACCAGGCTGGCAAACAGCCAGGGTCGTTTGTGTGCCAGATCTTGTGCCATGCCCCTCTCCCGCTATTTTTGCTCGCAAACCGCAAGAACCGCCGCAATTGCATCGATCATGCGATCTGCGGTTAGGCCCGGGCCATGTCTGATGGCAATGTCGCCATGTAGCCAGGCCGCTATGCATGCCGCCCGAAACGCGCCCATTCCCTGCGCCATCACACCGCAAATCAGGCCTGTCAACACATCGCCCGAGCCTGCCGTTGCAAGCCAGGACAAAGCATGCTCATTGATCGCAAACCGCCCATCGGGCGCGGCAACAACGGTCTTGGGTCCTTTAAGTAGCACAATACATCCGGCAAGGTTGGCGGCCCTTTTTGCCGCATCCACCCTGTCATCCAGCTCTATGTCGGGAAACAGCCGGGCAAACTCGCCCTCATGCGGTGTCAAAACCGTCTGATCATGCAGCGATCCAAACAGCTCTTCGCGCTGATCCTTGAACGCCGTCAATCCGTCGGCATCGATCACCATTGCCCGCCCCTGTCCTGCGAGCGCAAGCACATCGCGCCGGCAGCGCCCGCCGGTGCCATAAGCCGGGCCGATTGCAAAGGCCGTGACGCGGCTGTCGATCGCGTCAAATTCGCCATCGCGCAGTTGCAGCATGATCGCGGTAACCTGCGCTGCATGTTCCATCAGTGCTTTCTCGGTCCCAACCAGGGTAACGAGCCCCGCACCAACGCCAAGCGCTGCCTGCGCGGCGAGCCTCGAGCCGCCGGTACGAAATTGCGGGCCACTGAAGACCAGGGCATGTCCGCGATGAAATTTGTGCGTCTCAGGTGCTGGCGCGCGAAGCACCGGTTGCTGGATGATATGGTCGTCGCTCAAGCTGATCGAAAAGCCCATGGGGGCCTTCTGCCGCTTTTGACTATTCCTTGGCAAGCTTCTTTGATAACGGCGCGGGCCATGCGGGATTATCAGGTTCATATCATTGGCGGCGGACTGGCGGGCAGCGAAGCAGCCTGGCAACTTGCCAAACGTGGTATCCGCGTGAAACTATCGGAAATGCGCGGATCTGGCGAAACCACGCCCGCACACCAGACCGACGGCCTGGCAGAGCTTGTCTGCTCGAACAGCTTTCGCAGCGATGATGCCGAAAATAACGCTGTTGGTTTGTTGCATCAGGAAATGCGTGATTTGGACTCGCTGATCATGCGTGCCGCCGATGAAGCCCGGGTGCCAGCAGGGTCAGCGCTTGCTGTAGACCGGGATATTTTCTCAGATATTGTGCAGAAAGAACTAAAAAACAATAGTAATATAGAAATCTCGCGAGAACGTGTTGACAGGTTGCCCGAAACGGGATTGACGATGGTCGCCACCGGTCCTTTGACGGCAGACAGCCTCGCACAGAGCATTATCGACACGACAGGAGAGGACCGGCTCGCTTTTTTCGACGCGATTGCTCCTATCGTCCATCATCACAGCATCGACATGGATGTGGCCTGGTATCAGTCCCGCTGGGATAAGGGCGATGGCAAGGACTACATCAACTGCCCAATGGATGAAGCACAATATACGGCATTTCATCAAGGGTTGATCGACGCCGAAAAGGCGGAATTCAGGGAATGGGAGAAAGACACGCCCTATTTCGAAGGCTGCATGCCAATTGAGGTCATGGCGTCACGCGGTCTCGATACGCTTCGCTTCGGTCCTTTGAAACCGGTAGGGCTCACCAACCCGGCCACCGGGAAAAGAGCGCATGCCGTTGTTCAGCTCAGACAGGACAATAAACAGGGCACCCTCTGGAACATTGTCGGCTTTCAGACCAAGATGAAATATGGCGCGCAGGTCGATCTTTTCCGCACCATTCCGGGTCTGGAGAAGGCCGAATTCGCGCGGCTCGGCGGCATGCATCGCAACACGTTCATTCGCTCGCCCATCCTGCTCGATCGCCAGCTGCGCCTCAAAACTGCTCCGCATATCCGCTTTGCCGGCCAAATCACGGGATGCGAAGGCTATGTCGAAAGTTCAGCAGTCGGGCTGATGGCCGGCATCATGACCGCGGCTGAAATCAGCGGAACTACTATCACACCGCCATCATCGCAGACCGCCATGGGAGCGCTTCTGAACCACATTACCGGAGATGCACAGAGTGATGATTATCAGCCGATGAATGTGAATTTCGGTCTTTTCGAACCGCTTGGCCAGCGCATCCACAAAAAGCAGCGCAAACAGGCCATGACGGCAAGGGCGCGGCGCGCGATGACCGACTGGCGTCAGGCAAACGCGCTTTAACGCTTCAGCATCTGCATTTTGGCCTGGCCCTCCGCTTTGGCCGCGTGGTTGCAAATTCCTTGCGCGTCAACCGGCCATCGCGGTTCCTGTCAGCACCGCGAAAACGATCGCTTGTCCGCACAGCCCATTCTTCGAATGTCAGCAGATTATTCCCGTCGCGGTCGAGTTTCCTGAACGCCTTTGTCCGGCTGGACATCAGCTCAATTCTTGTGATGAGTTCGTTCCGGTCTTTGTCATAACGATTGAACCTGCGCTCCTCCCGGCTCGTTTCGGGTGCTTTTGGGGGCGTTGGTGGTACCGGGCCATAGGCCGGTGCTCCCGGCCTCGCCTCGGGTAACTCCAGTTCCCTTGGCTCTTCCGGCGGAGGCGGCGCAGGAATTTCCTCTTCCTGCATGGCGACACCCTGCCACAGCCATAGCCCGCCCGAAATCATCGCCGCCGCCGCGAAACCGCCAATCAAATATTTGCGCATCAGCCCATTCTCCTGCCAGATTTGCCCAACCAGCAGGAACCCCATGGGAATCTCAAGGGGTGCCGAGACGTCAATTCACCATGACCCTAAAGCCCCGTCAAGCCATGAGCCATCAATCGTATACCGGATTGCCAATTGCCGCCAAGATATTGCTGGCGTGCCGCCATGGTGAGAAGCGAGAGCGCCCGCGCCTTTCTCGGCAGGCGTGGCAAGGTCGCAGAGCCTGTCAGGCTAGCCGCCAAATTGGCATCGCTTTTCGCCGACAAGTCAAATAGCGCCCAACGGGTTCCATAATCCTGAACCGTTTTGATATCTGCTAAATTCAGCGCTTGCCCAACCGGACAAAAGATGCCCTTTGCCCGCAATTCGGCATGCTGCCGGCAAATCTCGTCGCTCCAATCCTCATGCGCGAGCAGCAGATCCCAGGCATCCACAACCGAAAGCAACGATGCTGCGAGATCGTTCCCTTCAAACTGTTTTTCCAGTACCGAAAGCTCGGCAATGAGCGGCTCGCCCTGCGGGCGCTTCGCCGCCGGCTTCGTCAAGACGTCGCGCCACCAGGCCATCCGCATTTGGCCGATAACCGCTTCGCCGCCCCGCAGAACTATTTTTGAAAGTCTGGCGTCAAATGTCAGCAGAAAGGCCAGCAGCCGCCTGATATCACCCTTTAAATAGGCAAGCGCGAGCCGTTTTGGCGGGTCAAGGGCGGCATCTTTACCAATCATGGCGTCATCAACTGACCGAATTTTGCCGAAAATCAAGGTAAAGAAAGCGGTAACCAATGATCTTCAAAACCCGCTTACCAAACCACGGCTAAATGGCACTCTGTAATTCGTATACGCAATCAGGGGCTCGACCATTATGGCCGAAAATAAAGATATTCAGAAAAAAGGTGGCTTTCTGTCGCGGCTGTTGCGCGATGAGGCTGGTAACACCATTGCCATCCTGGCCGCAGCGGTGATCCCGGTCATCGGGCTTGCCGGCGGCGCGGTCGATATGAGCCGCGTCTATCTGGTTCGAACCAATCTGCAAGCAGCCTGCGACGCAGGTTCACTAATGGGCCGCAAAGTGATGGGTGCCGGCCAATGGTCAGATGACAACCATAATGCAAGGACGCAGGCCGAAAGAATGTTCGACCTGAACTTCAAGCCTGGTTCTTATGGATCGGAAAATATGACCAAGTCCTTCACCGAAACGGGTGGAGCGGTAGACGGGACCGCTTCGGCAGACATCCCGATGACACTGATGAAGGTTTTTGATGTCGACAAAAGATCGGTGACTGTAAACTGTCAGGCAGAACTGCGTATTCCGAACACCGATGTAATGTTCGTGCTCGACGTGACTGGTTCGATGGGAGATCCCGCCCCCGGCTCCTCGGAGAGCAAGATGAACGGGCTCAAAAAAGCCACCAAATGCTTCTACGAAACGCTCACCAAGATCAATATCACGGATATCTCACCTGCTGATTGCGGAGAAACAACCGATCCGAACGGTGGCAACTCGGCTGACGTCTCGCTGCGTTATGGCTTCGTTCCCTATTCGGTCAATGTGAATGTCGGGAAATTGCTGCCACTCGACTATATGGCCGACAATTGGACATATCAGTCGCGCGAAGCCCAGTGGTCTGGAGGCTCTGGCTATGCCCCCAACTATGGAACAGAAAGCAGCCCATCGCCGTCGGGGTCGCCCACTACAACAAATGGCGGAGCAACCGGCTGGCAAACGCTTTATTCGAACGTGACGGTCGGTGGAACAACCTATTCCAGCAGCTTCCGCGGCTGGCCATGGCAATGCAACAGGGTTTCACCTCCGCCAAACGGGACCGATACCAGCACGGGCAGCCTGAACTTTGTATCGCAGACGCCCGATCCGCCATCACATCCTGACACACATGTGACCCGCACCTACGAGCAGGTCACTACGACTGGCAATGTAGAATATCGCTACAGGTATTTCAGCTGGCGCCGCTGCCGCCTGCAGCGCCGCTATTCGAGCAGCACTGAATCGACCCAGCTCTTCACGACAACGGTGCCAATAACCTGGGTATCGGACCAGTCCTTCGAAGGCTGGCATTACAAGCCGGTAACATTCGACGTAAGTGCGCTCAAAAACACTTCGGCAAATGCATGGCGTACGACCATCGATCTGCCGATCGGAAGTAACGGTACCAACCGGACCATAACCTGGGACGGTTGTATCGAGGAGCGTCAGACGGCGCGCGTCAATGACAGTGATCCATCGGACAACTGGGATCCCATTCCCTCGACTGCCCATGACATGAATATCGACATGGTCCCCAATACCGGCGATTCCGCCACGCAATGGGGCCCTATGCTCGATGATGTCACCTATGAGCGCGAATGGCCGAATGGCAGTTTCACCACAAGAACGCTTTACGGGACTGGCGAGTCCAACCTGTATGACGTTGAGAACTACACGCCGGGCTATCATTACAACAGCGGCGACGTTGATGATGGTGCTTATAGCTGCCCAATGGAATCTAAAACCTACCAGAATTGGGGCCCGACGGCATTTATGGATTATATCAACGGTCTGTCTCCGACGAACAACACATACCATGATATTGGCTTGCTGTGGGGTGCGCGCCTTATGTCGCCCACCGGAATCTTCTCGGGTATCACCGCACAGCCCGGAAAAACCGTCGAGCGTCACATGATCTTCATGACCGATGGCGACACCGTTAACAACACGTCGGATTATTCTGCCTATGGCCTGAACTGGTGGGACCGCCGACAGAATGACGGGGTTTCTGCGCCCAGCTCGGCCTGGCTAAGGGCAAATAACGACGCAAGGGCGCAGGCAATCTGCACAGCTGTCAAGAATATGAACATCACATTGTGGGTTGTTTCCTATGGCGGCGGCGTCAGCAGTACAACTGAAACCCGGCTGCAAAATTGCGCGTCGCCAAACAAGTATATCCAGGCGACCAGTGTTGCTGACCTCGTCAGAGAGTTTAAGGCGATCGCTTCTGAACTCTCCAATCTGCGACTGACAAGCTAAGGATATTCCTGATGTTCTTACGAAAATTCAAGAAGCTCCTGGTCAACCAAGATGGAGTATCCGTTACCGAATTCGGGCTGATTTCCCCGGTGCTGATCGTGATGCTTTTGGGTGCCTTCGACCTGGGTCACGGCTATTATGTGAAGACGGTAATTGCCGGCAAAATGGAGGATCTTGCGCGCGACTCTTCGCTCGAGGGGGCGGCGGTTACCGCGCAGCAGCAACTGATGGACCAGAAAATCACAGATGCAATCAAGAATGTTTCTCCCAACGCGACGGTGACGGTGACTCGCCGCTTTTACAAGACATTCACGAAAGCTGCGGCTGCACAGGCAGAACAATGGACCGATACGGATGGTGACGGCACCTGCAACAACAACGAGCCCTATATTGACGAAAACCTGAACGATACATGGGATGCCGATGGCGGCGATGATGGCCAGGGCGGCGCAAAAGACGTTGTTTTGATGAAGGTGAATGTCACTTATCCCCGCATGTTCCCGATGGCTGGCTTGCTGGGATGGAACAACGATGTCGTCTTCCTGTCCGACTCGATATTGGCAAACCAGCCTTATGCGGCACAAGACCAGTATGGCACCGCAATCCAGAGGAATTGCACATGATAGCTAAAGCATCGAAATTCAGAAAGATTGCCAAGAAGCTCCAGCAGCTCAAAAGGGACAATAGCGGCCTTGCGATGGTGGAATTTGCCATCTCGCTTCCATTCTTTTTGGGCCTGACGATCGGCGGTTTTGAAATGGCCAACTATGCCAATGTTGTGATGAAGGTAAACCAGATTACCATTCACACGGCAGATAGTGCCGCACGTATGGGTGAAGATACTGTGCTGGCCGTTAAGCAGATCAAGGAAATGCACATTAATGACGTCTTTGCAGGCACATTGCGCGAAGGCGAGTCCTTGTTGCTTGATGGCCAGCATGCCTACACCGATCCCAGCACACAAAATGTTACTCTGCGCGGGAATGCGCTGATAACCCTGTCAAGCGTCGAGCCTGTGGCTTCCTTCGATCCGGATGATCCAAAATACCGGATTCGCTGGCAACGCTGCGTCGGGTCAGGCACGCATTACCAGTCTAACTATGGAACTGTCGCTGATTCCCAATCCATTGATCATATCGGCCCGACGGGCCGTGAGATCATACCTCCGGAAGATGGTGCAATCATGTTCGTGGAAACGCAATTCTACTACACGCCAGTCATTCTCAACGGTTTCACAAGGGTGACCGACCGGACAATCAGCAAAGTCGCCTCGATGGTCGTGCGCGACCGCCGCGATTTCACTCAGATCTACAACGCTGAAAATGTTCAGGTGTCTAGCTGCCCCTGACTGCAAGTATGATAGTCAACGTCCCAGCGTTGCGCGGGCAGCCTGAGCAATCTTGTCGGCATTGACCAGCGCTGCCGCCTCCAGATTGGCTGCATAGGGCATCGGTACATCTTCGTTGGTCACGCGCAGCACCGGTGCGTCGAGGTCGTCGAATCCCTCCTCCATGCAGATCGCCAAAATTTCGCTGCCCACGCTGCAAACCGGCCAGCCTTCCTCGGCGACCACCATGCGGTTGGTTTTCGCGAGACTATCCAGAACAGCCTGCCGGTCAAGCGGACGGATGGTGCGCAGATCGATGACTTCGGCATCGATCCCCTCGCCTGCCAGCGTTTCGGCTGCTTCCAGCGCCATGCCCACGCCGATCGAATAGCTGACGATGGTCACATCGCTTCCCTCTCGTATGATCCGAGCCTTGCCGATGGGAAGGACATAATCATCGATTTCCGGCACATCGAAACTGCGCCCGTATAGGAGCTCATTTTCAAGGAATACGACGGGGTCCGTCGTCCGGATGGCCGCCTTCAACAGCCCCTTTGCATCGGCCGCGTCATAGGGTGAAATCACAATCAGACCCGGCACGCCTGCATACCAGGGTGCGAAATTCTGGCTATGCTGCGCACCGACCCTTGCGGCTGCGCCATTCGGTCCGCGAAACACAACAGGGCAGCGCATCTGCCCGCCGGACATATAGTTGGTCTTGGCAGCACTGTTGATGATATGGTCGATCGCCTGCATGGCAAAATTGAATGTCATGAATTCGACAATCGGGCGAAGCCCGCCCATCGCCGCGCCAGTGCCAATCCCTGCAAAGCCATATTCCGTAATCGGGGTATCGATCACCCGCCGGTCGCCGAATTCATCGAGCAGGCCCTGCGTGACCTTGTAGGCCCCCTGATATTCCGCAACCTCCTCACCCATAACGAAAACCCGCTCGTCGCTGCGCATTTCTTCCGCCATTGCATCGCGCAGAGCCTCACGAACTGTCGTCGATTGCATTGCGGTGCCTTCGGGGATTGCAGGATCGGCAGTGGGCTGAGAGATGACTGGAGCTGGCGGTTTCTCGGCAACAGGTTGAGGCGCTTCTTCGGCTTGCGGCGGCGGTGAAGCTGCAGCGCCCGCGTCAGCATCGTCATCCTCGCCCGTCAGCGTCGCGATGATGGTCCCGACCGCGACATTGTCGGTTCCTTCCTGGATCAGGATCGACGAAACCGTGCCTTCATCGACCGCCTCGAATTCCATCGTCGCCTTGTCTGTTTCGATTTCGGCCAGGATGTCGCCGGCGGTGACCTCATCGCCTTCTTTGACCAGCCACTTGGCAAGCGTGCCTTCCTCCATCGTAGGAGAGAGAGCAGGCATTTTAAGCTCGATTGCCATCAGTAGCTCTCCACCAGCACGTCCGTATAGAGTTCTGACGGCTCCGGTTCGGGCGAATTTTCGGCGAAATCAGCCGCAGCATTGACCTGCTGACGGATTTCCTTATCGAGCGCTTTCATCTCGTCATCCGATACGCCGACATTGGCGAGCTCGGCCTTCAATCGTTCGATCGGATCGCTTTTCTCCCGGACCGATTGAACTTCATCACGGCTGCGATATTTTGCCGGGTCGGACATCGAATGACCGCGATAGCGATAGGTCTTCATTTCCAACAGGATGGGACCTTTCCCGCCGCGCACCCACTCGATCGCGGTTTCCGCGGCCCCGCGAACGGCGAGAACGTCCATGCCGTCAATCTGGAGTCCGGGAATCCGAAAGCTCTCGCCCCGGCGATAAAGCTGATCTTCCGAAGATGCCCTGTTCACGCTCGTTCCCATGGCATACTGGTTATTCTCTATGACAAAAATAATCGGCAGTTTCCAAAGCTCGGCCATATTGAAGCTTTCATAGACCTGTCCCTGATTGGCAGCGCCATCGCCGAAATAGGCAAGGCACACGCCTCCATCTTCGGTATATTTATGCTTGAAGGCCAGCCCTGCCCCCAGCGAGACTTGCGCGCCGACAATGCCGTGGCCGCCGTAGAATTTATGCTCGGTCGAGAACATATGCATCGATCCGCCCTTGCCTTCGGATATGCCCGCAGCGCGTCCCGTTAGTTCCGCCATGATCACCTTGGGATCGATGCCGTAAGCGAGCATATGGCCGTGATCGCGGTAACCGGTGATTACGCTGTCCTTGCCCGGCGTGAGCGCGGATTGCAGGCCGATCGCGACCGCTTCTTGGCCTATGTATAGATGACAAAAGCCGCCAATCAGCCCGAGCCCGTAAAGCTGCCCTGCCTTTTCTTCAAATCGGCGAATGAGCAGCATCTGCTGATAAAACTGTAAAAGCTCTTCCTTGTTTGCCTGGTATAGATCGGGTTCCTTTGGACGTTCGCGATTGGGGATCATATCGCCAGGTGTTGTGGTCGCCTTTTTCCTGGTGCGTTTCTTCGCAGGCGTCTTTTTCTTTGCAGCTTTCGCCAAGATATCGTCCTTCTACGCAGGATGGCCATAGCCGTAACGGAATGCTCCATTTGCGCCTAGTAAATATGTTGCTTTTTGGGAAGAGCAAAGCGCGTGAAACAGCGGTTTCTTTGGAAACCGGTTTTTTAGGCTCTATTTCATCGGGACGACGATTTCATCCGGCGCAACGACATTCAGCTCCTTGCGCATCAGCTCGCCCGCCAGATCGGGATCGACATTGTCCTGATTGAGCAGGCGCTGCCTGTTGCGCAGCGCATCGCGCTCTTTTTCCAGCGCGGCCAGCTCCTTGCTGCGCTCCTGGATGGCCGAGCGGTAGTCGGTCCAGGCGATTATTCCAGTCGGGCCAAGCAGGGCGTAGGTCGCAATACCCAGCAGGGCGAGAAGCGACAGCCCCGGAACAATGATCGATTGCATGATTGCCGGTTTTTTTCTGCGCCGTGCCATGTGGCAATTGCACCATATTAAAGTGAGTCGCGCAAGCCGCCGGACGGCCGATCATCATCTGGAAAAAATGTCCACGCCTGCATAGCGCGCCGCGCTGCCCAACTCTTCCTCAATACGGATAAGCTGATTATATTTCGCCAAACGATCCGAACGCGCGAGACTGCCGGTTTTTATTTGCCCGCAATTGGTCGCTACGGCGAGATCCGCTATGGTGGCATCTTCGGTCTCGCCCGAGCGGTGCGACATCACAGCTGTATAGGATGCGCGCTGCGCCATCGAAACAGCCTCCAGCGTTTCGGTCAAAGTACCGATCTGGTTGACCTTGACGAGCAGGCTGTTGGCCAATCCCTTTCCGATTCCCATGGCCAGACGTTTCGGATTGGTGACGAAAAGATCATCACCAACAAGCTGAACCTTGTCGCCTATCACCTCGGTCACGGCCTGCCAGCCCTCGAAATCATCTTCATCCATACCGTCTTCGATCGATTTGATCGGATAGTCCGCGCATAGTTTGGCCAGATAGTCCGCCATTTCAGCTGGACCTAGTGATAGCTTCTCGCCCGAAATCTCATATTTCCCGTCGCGGAAGAACTCGGTCGCAGCGCAGTCGAGCGCCAGAACCACCTGCTCCCCGGCCTTGAACCCAGCCTTTTCGATCGATGCCATGATGAAATCGAGAGCATCGCGGGTTGATGCGAGATCCGGCGCAAATCCGCCCTCGTCGCCTACAGCCGTTGCCAGCCCCTTTTCATGCAAGCCTTTCTTGAGGGTATGGAAGATTTCAGAGCCCCAGCGCACGCCTTCCGCAAGGCTTCCAGCGCCAACCGGCATGATCATGAACTCCTGAAAATCTATTGGATTATCCGCATGTTCTCCGCCGTTTATGATATTCATCATCGGCACGGGCAGCAGATGCGCACTGGCACCGCCAACATAGCGATAAAGCGGCAGTCCGCGCGCATCCGCTGCCGCCTTTGCATTGGCCAGGCTGACACCAAGTAAGGCGTTTGCGCCCAGATTACCCTTGTTGTCGGTGCCATCCAGCGCAATCATCGCCGCATCGATATCTTCCTGGTCCTCTGCATCGAGGCCCGTCAAGGCTTCGCGGATTGGACCATTCACCGCCGCCACCGCTTTTTGCACGCCCTTGCCCAGAAAACGGGATTTATCGCCATCGCGCTTTTCAACTGCCTCATAGGCACCTGTGGAAGCGCCCGACGGGACGGCAGCACGGCCGAAACTTCCATCTTCAAGCAGCATGTCGACTTCTACGGTCGGGTTGCCGCGACTGTCGAGAATCTCACGTCCGTGGATGTCCAAAATTGCAGTCAAATCTGCCTCCTTCGGAGAATTGAATTTGACCGGGCACTATCGGCCCGAGCGCTGCATTGCAATCGGCGAAAGAGCATCCGGGCGCAGAATCTGTCAGGCAGTTTAATTTTCTGCAGGTGTAATAGTTGAATAAGTCACCTAGCGTTCTAATATGGTTAGGTGAAGCTGATCAAACAGGAGTATCCCAATGGCACAAGCCCCGAAAAAGAAACCGGCAGCAAAGGCGAAGAGCACCGCCAAAAAGAAGACCGCAGCCAAAAAGCCGGCTGCGAAGAAAACCGCTGCCAGGAAAAGCGCATCGACCAAGAAAGCCGTCGCCAAGAAGGCACCTCAGCGCGGCAAAACGCAATCCAAGGTGAAATCGGAAGTCAACGACATCAAATCGCGGGCCGGTGATGCAGCACGCAGCGCCGCCGAACGCGGTAAGGATCGCGCCGCCGAAGCGATGGAAAGCATCAGCAAGATGATCCGCGATAGCGCAGATTCAGTCGATGAGAGCGTAGGCCAGCAATATGGCGATTATGCCCGCAAAGCTGCCGATGCTGTCGAAGGATTCGCCGACAAGGTCGATGAAAGGGAAATCGACGACATGGTCGAAGGCGCGCGCGAATTTGTCCGCAAGAGCCCTGCTGTCGCCATCGGTGCCGCCGCCGCCGTCGGTTTCGTGCTGGTGAGGCTGCTCAGATCGGGTAACGATCAGGCCTAGATTTCGGACGCACTGTAAAGCACAGCCAACCGCAAATCTGCACTTGGGTTTGCACGGCTTGCGCATTATGACGGCTCCATGGCCGACGAGCAGAGCACCGAAATAAAAGAAACAGACGACGATATCGGCGAAGCAGCACTGGTCAAACAGGAGTTATCGGCGCTGGTTTCGGACTTTCGGCATCTTGCAAAGGCCGAAATCGAATATCTGAAGGTGCGCGCGGCCTATAGCGGCCGGCTCGCCAAATGGATCAGCATCTATGTCGTGCTTGCACTTTTCGGGCTATTGTCGGCGCTTATCGGGCTGGTCGTCGGCCTTCTGGCAATAACAGCAGATAGTTTTGGTACGGTCCCGGCAACCGTGATTGTGGTCGGGACATTTTTGTTATTCGCCGTGGTGTCTGCTTTCTTGGCGCGGCGGTATGCACGGAAACTGACTTTTGACAAGGCCCATGAGGATGACTGACAAACCAAGCCGCAACGATGTTATCGAGCAGGATGGTCGCCGCAGATCAGCACGGTCCACGCTTGTCGACAACGGTCAGGCAGCGCGCTTGAAGATTGCGCCTGCTGCCTTGCTTGCACGCTGGAAGAACCGGCAGTCGACCAAATTGTCCGCCATGGTAGATGGCGGGAAATCGGCGGCGAAGAAAAATGCACCGATCATTGGAATTACTGCTGCTGGAGCCTTGTTATTCACAGTAAGGAAACCCATTTTAAAAGCAATCCGAAACCTCAGAGACGGGAAGAGCTAACATGAGCAAATTGAGCGATGCCACGAAGAAAGCCAAAGCGAAAGCCAAGGGCGGCATTAACTCTACGCGCAAGCGTGCCGGCAAAACCGGAGGTGCCGCCCGCCGCAAAGCCGGGGAGGTTTATGAGCGCGGTCGCGATGCTGCGGCCCGCAGCGCAAAAAGCTCGAAGGAAATGGCAGAAAAGGCCAAGCAGAAATCTGGCGAAACCATCGAGGGAAATCCGCTGGCCGTTGTGGCAGGCGGCTTGGCCCTGGGCGCAATTCTGGGCGCTTTGCTCCCGAAAAGTGAACGCGAGCAGAAGGTTCTGGGCAAGACCGGCAAGAAAATGAACGATGCCGCCCGGAAAGCCGCGAATGCAGCCAAGGAAGCCGGCAAGGCAAAAATGGCGGAGGTCGGCCTCGACGCAGACCATGCCCGCGAGCAATTCAAAGACGTGTTCGGAAAGGCAACCGAAGCGGCTAAAGCTGCTGGCAAGGCCGCCGCTGATTCCGCGCGCAAGGGGGAGTAAAATATGAGCAAGCCAAAGCTTCACCTCGTTTTCGGGGGGCGCGTCTCGGATCCGCAATCACTCGATTTCAACGATCTCGAGAATATCGATCTGGTTGGCGTCTATCCGAATTTCGAAGAGGCTGAGGATGCCTGGCGCGGAATGGCGCAGCGCACGGTCGACGATGCCGAGATGAAATATGTCGTCGTCCATCTCCACAGGCTGCTGGAGCCCGAACTTCCAACTGAAGAAACTGGCTAAGCGTTTCTGTATTTCAGCTGCAGCAGCGGAAAAGCGAGCAGCAGGCCAGCGGCAAATCCGCCAATATGCGACCAGACGGCAATATTGATCCCGAAGTCAGGCGCGAGAAAACCGATCATGAGATTCAGCAGGCACCAGCCAATAAACAGCGTGGCGGGCCGGGCGATTTTTGCCGGTATCGGCCCGACTGGCTGGGGTTCCTTGGCCGGAAACAGCATGACATAGGCGGCAATGATCGCTGAAATCGCACCGCTTGCGCCGATCGCCGGCGTTGTGGAGCCAGGATCAGCCATTATTTCGGCCGATGCTGCCGCAACGATGCCGCAGACATAGAGCAGCAGGAATATCTTCCAGCCATAAACCCTTTCGACCATCCCGCCCATCAGGGTGAGCATCAGCATGTTGAGCAGCAAATGGCCAATACCGCCATGTAGGAAAGCGGCCGTAAAGGGCGTCACCAGCACCGGCAGCAGAAAGCCGGTGGTTTCCACATCGGGCATGGTGAAGCGGATCGGAATCAGCCCCCCCGCAAAGACCGCCTGTCTCCAGATATCGCCTGAAAGAAAGAGCAGGCCAAGCAGTACATTCAGCGCCAGCAGGACTTTGGTTGCCGGGCCCAGCTGCGCGCGCATATCCGCCTGCCTTCCTCTTTCCCCGCTTTAGACGAACTCGATTCTTTCAATCAGATAATATTTGTCGCCCGACGGCACAGTGAGTTCGACTTCATCGCCAACCGAACGCCCAATCAGCGCGCGGCCGAGCGGGCTATTGTAGCTGATTTTTCCGCCCTTGGCATCAGCCTCAGTTTCGCCGACCAACTGATACCTGATGGGCTTGTCATCCTCATCGAGCATCGTGACGGTAGCACCAAAAATGACCTTGTCGCCCGAAAGCGTTGCGGGGTCGATAATCTGCGCGCGGCTGATCTTGTCCTCGAGATCTCCGATGCTGGCCTCGATCTGGCCCTGGCGCTCCTTCGCGGCGTGATACTCGGCATTTTCAGACAAATCACCATGCGCCCGCGCTTCTTCGATCGCATCGACTACCTGGGGACGCTCATCGCGCAGCTTTTTCAGCTCGGCAGCCAGCTTGTCATAGCCTTCCGAAAGCATCGGGAATTTTTCCACACTTGCCATGTGTCTTTCCTTCTTAACTCAACAAAATTCTTCTTCGGCGGGCTAACCAGATGGTCATCCGCTGCTGCAGTTTCAATTGTTTGGAGAGATACTGCTCGAATTCAGTAATAGTCCTGAAGCGGAGAAACTTCAAGCGGCTGTTTTTGCAATGCGGCAATTGCTTCCATCGCTGCAATGCTGGCCGAAGCTGTCGTATATTGCGGGATTTTCTCGGTAAGCGCGCTGCGCCGTATCGATTCGCTGTCTTTCAGGCTCTGCCAGCCTTCGGTGGTATTGAAGATCAGATCGATCTCGCCATCGACGATCAGGTCGACGATATGCGGCCGCCCCTGCGCGACCTTGTTGACGCGTTCGACATTGAGTCCCTTTTCTTCCAGATAGCGCGCTGTTCCGCCGGTTGCGACAATCTCAAAGCCCAGGCTGAGCGCGTTTTCGACTGCGGGAAGGATAACCGGCTTGTCGCTATCCTTGACCGAAACGAACAGCTTGCCCTCAAGCGGAAGCGGCAAACCTGCGCCCAGCTGCGACTTTGCAAAGGCGGTCGCGAAATTCCGGTCGATCCCCATCACCTCGCCTGTCGATTTCATTTCGGGCGAAAGGACCGGATCGACGCCGGGGAAGCGGGCAAAGGGGAAAACCGCTTCCTTTACCGCGATATAGTCGACATCGAGATTGATGTCCGGAAGGTCTGCAAGTTTCTCCCCCGCCATCACCCAGGCCGCAATCTTGGCAATCGGCGCGCCGATGGCCTTTGCGACGAAGGGCACGGTGCGCGAGGCCCGCGGATTGACCTCGATCAGATAGACCTCGGAGCCTGCCCCGGACTCCGATCCGGGGTCCTTCACGGCGAACTGCACATTCATCAGCCCGCGCACTTCGAGCGCCATTGCCAGCGCTTCGGCCTGGCGGCGGATTTCGGCGATGATATCGCGGGGCAGATTATAGGGCGGCAAAGTGCAGGCTGAATCTCCGCTATGGACGCCAGCTTCCTCGATATGTTGAAGAATTCCGGCTACGATCACATCATCGCCATCGCAAATTGCATCGACATCGACTTCAACCGCATCGCGCAAATATTGATCGATCAGCACGGGGGAATCGCCCGATACCCGAACTGCAGTTTCGATATAATTTTCCAGCTGCGCCTGCGTATCGACAATTTCCATTGCGCGCCCGCCCAGCACATAGGATGGCCGCATCAGCACCGGATATCCGATCCGCTCGGCTACAGCGATGGCCTCGTCGCGGCTGCGCGCTATGCCATTTTCCGGCTGTTTGAGATCGAGCCGGTTGACAAGCGCGGCGAAGCGTTCGCGATCCTCTGCCAAATCGATGGCATCGGGTGATGTGCCCAATATCGGTATACCCGCCTCTTCAAGCGCGCTGGCCAGATTGAGCGGGGTTTGTCCGCCAAATTGCACGATAACGCCTTTCAGCTTGCCTTTCGACTGCTCGACCTGCAGCACTTCCAGAACATCTTCTGCTGTCAGCGGTTCGAAATAGAGCCGATCCGACGTGTCATAGTCGGTCGAGACCGTTTCCGGGTTGCAATTGACCATGATTGTCTCATAGCCGCGCTCTTCCAGCGCAAAGCAGGCATGAACGCAGCAATAATCGAACTCGATCCCCTGCCCGATCCTGTTGGGTCCGCCGCCCAGGATAACCACCTTGTCGCGTTCGGATGGTTGCGCCTCGCATTCAGGCTCGCCGAATATCGGCGCTTCATAGCTCGAATACATATAGGGCGTTTTTGCCTCGAACTCCGCCGCGCAGGTGTCGATCCGCTTGAAGACGGGCCGCACGCCCAGCTTGTGGCGCAGCGCGCGCACCTCCGCCTCTGTGATCGGCCCGGTCATCGCGCGCACTGCCTCGCTGATGAGCCCAGAGCCATGCTTGACCGCGCTGTCCATGCCTTCGGGAACATGCGCACTTTCGAGGCTGAGCGTAGCAAGCCGCTTGTCGGAAAAGCCCATCGATTTGAGCTTGCGCAGGCCCACAGCATCCTGCGGCAGGCCATTTTCGCGAATGCTCGTCTCCGCCGCTACAATCTCCGCCATCCGCTCCAGGAACCAAGGGTCATATTTGGCAATGGCATGAACCTCATCGACGCTCATCCCCGCCCGTAAAGCCTGCGCCGCAACCAGCAGCCTGTCGGGGGTCGGTTTGGCCAGTTCGGCTTCTAATTCGTCGCGCGACGCCTCTCTCAGCGCCTCGACCTCATTAAAGCCGGAAAGCCCGGTTTCCAGTCCGCGCAGCGCCTTCTGCATGCTTTCATGGATATTGCGGCCAATCGCCATCACCTCGCCGACCGACTTCATGGCGGTATGCAGATAGGGCTCGCTCCCCTTGAATTTCTCGAAGGCGAAGCGCGGGATCTTGGTCACCACATAATCGATGGTTGGCTCGAAGCTCGCTGGCATGATTGTACTACCGTCAGGCCCAAAACCGGTAATCTCATTGTCGATTTCATCAAGCGTATAGCCCACCGCCAGCTTGGCCGCGACTTTCGCTATCGGAAAGCCGGTCGCCTTAGAGGCCAGCGCGGAAGAGCGTGACACGCGGGGATTCATTTCGATCACGATCAGGCGGCCATCCTTGGGATTGACCGCGAATTGCACATTCGATCCGCCGGTTTCGACGCCAATCTCGCGCAGACAGGCGATCGACGCGTTGCGCATGATCTGATATTCTTTGTCCGTCAGCGTCAGCGCCGGTGCGACAGTGATGCTGTCGCCGGTATGCACGCCCATCGGATCGACATTCTCGATCGAGCAGATGATGATGGCATTGTCGTTTTTGTCGCGGACGACCTCCATCTCATATTCTTTCCAGCCCAGAAGGGATTCCTCGATCAGCACTTCGGTGGTTGGAGAGGCTTCGAGCCCGCCGCGCACGATTTCCTCGAACTCTGCGCGGTTATAGGCAACGCCGCCGCCGGTGCCGCCCATGGTGAAGCTGGGGCGGATGATGGCCGGCAATCCGGTGCGTTCGAGCACTTCCAGCGCATCCTCCATGCTGTGCGCAATCCCGCTGCGCGCGCTTTCCAGCCCGATCTTGTCCATCGCCTCGCGAAAGAGCATCCGGTCTTCGGCCTTGTCGATGGCGGCGGCATCCGCGCCGATCATCTCGACATCATATTCTTTCAGCACGCCATTCTTGTTGAGCGTCAGCGCGGTGTTGAGCGCCGTCTGCCCACCCATGGTGGGGAGCAGCACCATCTTCTCATCGGGAAATTTCGCCTTTTCCTTGGCGATGATCTTTTCGACGATGTCGGGCGTGATTGGCTCCACATAGGTCGCGCCATTTTCGCCGACCATATCGGGATCAGTCATGATCGTCGCCGGGTTCGAATTGACGAGGATGATGCGGTAGCCCTCTTCGCGCAGCGCCTTCACCGCCTGCGTGCCCGAATAGTCGAATTCGCAGGCCTGCCCGATGATGATCGGCCCGGCACCCACGATGAGGATGGATTGGATATCGGTTCTTTTGGGCATCTTAAGCAATAATCCCTAGGATGATGGTCAGCATGCTAGCTGCATTGAGAAAAGCCGTCAGGGGGCTTGAATTCAGTATCTCTATCACCTGCTTCCACTGTGGATCAGGTGCTTTGACAAGCTCTTCTACCGCCTTGGCGCAAGCAAGCGCGTTTTCCTTGTCTGTTCCTTTGAGATCAGATTGCTCAACAACCTCCACAAGCACTCTGGCACCTTGACGGACCTGCTTGATCTTTTCCGGCCCGAGCCTTTTGGTCAGCCCTGTCCAATTTGAGCTGTCAACGCCAAGTCCATGTCTATCTCTTATGCGGTCATATGCTTGTCTTACTTCCCCGATATGTTCCGTGCTGCCGCCAAGTGCAGCGGTCAAAATTTTAGCTTCGTTTGTAATGCAATAGCCGAGTCCTCTGGGTGTCAATTCGATCATGTCGCTTTCAGGCAGTGGCTGATCAACACTGGCGATAATTGATGCCGTAATTAGGTGCATGTTATCCAGTTCAAAAAGCGAATCTTCAATCTGATCTGCTGAAATAAATGGACGTTCCATATCTACCACTTCACGAAACGTACCAATACGGTCGCCAACCTGTGTTAGCAAAATACTGAGAACGAGCAGATCCCGTTCGTTCAAATCCATCACCCCAACATCCCCACAAATTTCTCGAAGAGATAGAAGCTATCCTGCGGGCCTGGTGAGGCTTCGGGGTGATATTGCACGCCGAAGGCGCGTTTGCCTTCGATCTCGATCCCGCAATTGGAGCCGTCAAACAGGCTGACATGCGTTTCCTTGATATTGCCCGGCAACGTCGCGCCATCGACCGCAAAGCCGTGATTCATGCTGGTGATCTCCACCACTCCTTCCGCGTGGCGCTTTACCGGGTGGTTGGCGCCGCGATGCCCCTGATGCATCTTGGTGGTTTTCGCGCCCGCCCCCAGCGCCAGCATCTGATGCCCCAGACATATGCCGAAAAGCGGAATATCGCGCTCCAGCAGACCCGCAATCACCGGCACCGCGTATTCGCCTGTGGCCGCCGGATCGCCCGGACCATTGGACAGGAACACGCCTGCCGGCCCAAGCGCGAGTATATCTTCCAGTGATGTTTTCGCTGGAACCACAGTGACTTTTGCACCAGCTTTCACAAGATTTCGGAATATGTTATGCTTCGCGCCATAGTCGATGGCGACGACATGGGGTCGATCAGAAACCGTTAGTGCTGAGCTTGTCAAAGCACGCTTCTCGGTCTTGAGCCGCCCTTCGACTGGCTCAGGGCTTGCGGTGTTTGATTCACCCTCATACCCCGCACCCAATCGCCAGACGCCGCCCGTCCAGTCGGCTTGGTCTTCGCGCGTCACATCTTTCGCCAGATCCATGCCTTCAAGGCCTGCCCAGCCCCGCGCTTTGGCGAGCAGTGCATCGATATCGAACTGGCCGCCCGCCGCATGCGCGATCACCACATTGGGTGCGCCCGCCAGCCTGATCCGCCGCGTTAGCGCGCGGGTATCGACGCCCGCGAGGCCAATCCGGCCATTTTCTTCCATCCAGTCGATAAAATGCTGCGTCGAACGGAAATTCGAAGGGTCTGTCACATCTTCACGTAGCACGCAGCCCAGCGCATGCGGCTCATCCGCCTCTACATCCTCCGCATTTGTCCCAACATTGCCGATATGCGGGAAAGTGAAACAGATCACCTGCCCGGCATAGCTCGGGTCGGTCATGATTTCCTGATAACCGGTCATGCTGGTGTTGAAGCATAGCTCGCCGACCGCATCGCCTTCGGCCCCAAAGCCCCTGCCCCACACGACGCTGCCATCCGCCAGAACCAATACGCCCGTTGCTCCTTCAGGCGCAGCAGTCATGTCGGGGTTAGCCATAGAGGCGCTCCTCGTGAATCGGTGGTTCTCGCAATGTCGCTAAGGCACCGCTGCTAGTGCCGTCATCTGCCAGCGTCAATCGCTGAATGGAAAGAGATGTGGATAAGCTGCCCAGAACCTCGTCATGCTGAATTTATTTCAGCATAACGCTCTTGCGACCTTAGTAATGCTGGTCGATAGAGTTATCCTGAAACAAGTTCAGGACAACGCCTCTTGGCGAGAAAATCCGAAGCAAAACAGGTTGTGAATGACGGGATAACACGATGCTGAGAGACGACATAAAATCCGCGCAGGTCGCCGCAATGAAAGCCGGCGAAAAAGCCAAGGTGGCGGCGCTCCGCCTGATCGCGGCAAAGATCAAGGATGAGGATATCGCAATGCGCGGCAAGGATATTGCCGATGACAACGCGCATGTCATGGCCGTGCTACAGAAAATGGCCAAGCAGCGCCGGGAAAGCATCCAGATGTATGAGGAAGGCGGCCGCGATGAATTGGCTGCGGCAGAAAAGGCCGAGCTGTCGGTGATTGAGAATTATTTGCCCGCACAGATGAGCGATACGGAAATGGCCGCAGCCATCGACGCCATCAAGGCGGAGGTCGGCGCGGAAAGCATGAAGGATATGGGAAAAGTCATGGGGCTTTTGAAGCAGCGCCATGGCAGCGAGCTCGATATGGGCAAGGCAAGCGCGGCTGTGAAGGCGGCGTTGGGCTGATACGGGAACTTTACTCCCCTCCCGCAAGCGGGAGGGGTTGGGGGAGGGAATGAGACAGTTCAAACCCAGAAAGACAGTTCGGGCAAGAGAGTTGCGGAATGCGGCTACTCCCGCAGAAAAGAAACTTTGGCCCTATTTGTCCGCACGAAAAATGGAAGGCGTTCGGTTCAATCGGCAGGTCTGTATAGGTCCCTATATCTGCGACTTTGCCTCACGGAGCCGCAAACTGGTGATCGAACTGGATGGAGAGTCTCATGGCCATCAGATTGGCTATGATCAATCTCGCACACGATATCTCGAAGCTGAAGGATACAGTGTTATAAGGTTCTGGAATAATGAAGTTTTGAACAATGTGGAAGGTGTGCTGACTGGGATTTCGAATTGCATTCGAAATATGCCCTCCCCTAACCCCTCCCGTGAACGGGAGGGGATTTGAGTGGCGCTTTCCCCGCAATGGCTGGATGAACTCAGGGGCCGGATCACGCTTTCGTCGCTGATCGGGCGCAGTTTGCGCATCCAGAAGGCGGGGCGCGAATATAAGGCCTGCTGCCCCTTCCATAACGAGAAAACACCCAGCTTCACGATCAATGACGAGAAGGGCTTTTACCACTGTTTCGGCTGCGGCGCGCATGGCGATGCGATCCGATGGATGACCGAACAGCGCGGGCTGGGCTTTATGGATGCCGTGAAGGAACTCGCCGCCGAGGCCGGAATGGAGGTCCCGGCTCCCGATCCGCGCGCTGCCAAACGCGCCGAAAAGCGCAATTCGCTCTATGACGTCATGACGGCGGCGCAGGATTTCTTCGTCCGGCAGCTGGGCAGCATCGAAGGCGCGAAGGCGCGCGATTATCTGGAAAAGCGGTGTATTGAGCCCGAAACGATAAAACGCTTCGGCTTTGGCTTCGCGCCCGACAATCGCGGGGCCATCAAGTCCGCCCTCCAGGAGTTTGGCGAAGAAAAGCTGATCGAGGCGGGCCTGTTGATCTCGGTCGAGGACAAGGAGCCCTATGACCGCTTCCGCGGCCGCCTGATGATCCCGATCCGCGATCCACGCGGGCGCGTGATTGCGTTCGGCGGTCGTATATTAGGCGACGGCGAACCCAAATATCTGAACTCGCCGGACACGCCGCTCTTCGACAAGGGACGCACGCTCTATAATCTCGATCAGGCATCGCCCGCCTCGCGCCAGACGGGCCGCGTCATTGTCTGCGAAGGCTACATGGATGTGATCGCTTTGGCACAGGTTGGCATTACAGATGCGGTGGCACCACTTGGCACGGCCGTCACCGAACAGCAAATCCAGATGCTCTGGCGGCTGACCGAAAAGCCCCTGCTCTGTTTCGATGGCGATAATGCCGGCCAGAAGGCAGCGATGCGCGCTGCGATGCGAGCGCTCCCGCTGCTCAAACCCGGCCATAGCCTTAATTTTGTCACCATGCCCGAAGGTCAGGATCCCGATGACGTGGTGAGATCATCGGGATCGATAGCTTTTGCCGACCTGCTGGAACAGGCCGAACCGCTGGTCGAAAAGCTCTGGAAAGCCGAATATTCCGCCGAGCCGCTTTTAACCCCGGAAGACAGGGCCGGCCTGAAGGCAAGGCTCGGCGTTCACCTGTCCAACATCGCAAACAGCGAGATCAGACGTCACTATGCCGATGCTTTTCGCGAACGCTTCGATCTGCTTTTCGCAAGGCAGCAATATCAATCACAGCGAAGGACCCAGGCAAAAGGGGGTTGGAAACAGGGCCGTTACGCTGCGCCAGGGAAGGAAACGCGGTCTTTCAGCCAACAGGGCAGTGATCTCCTCTTGCATGGCATCATTGCCAGTTTCCTGCTCGATCCCGGCCAGATTACCGAGCACCGCGACGCGCTGGAGGATTTTATTCCCAAAAGCGGTGATGACGCCGCCTTGCTCGATGCCCTGATTTCCGCATCCTACGAAAAAGAAAGCCTTGATAAGCAAGACTTGCCTACCATATTGGGGGAGAAGTTGTATAATAGGGCTCAAGAGCTGCTTCATGGGGACGGAAAAGCCTTTGGATTCAATCGCCGAATCAGCTCCGGGCAAAGGGAAGTTGCTTCCCGAAGATCTGACGAACTGGGAGAAGCCATCAAGCTAATGCGGCAACGGCCTGCATTGGAAGAAGCGCTTGATGTGGCCACACGACGCGCCAGCGAAGATCTGACGGAAGAAAATTACGCCGAGCAGCAGCGGCTGCGAAGCGAAAAGGAACAGTTTGAACGCCGCCTGCTGGAATTGCTGCAGGGTGACGGTGTTTATTGAGACAATAGTCGGGGTAACACATTGGCCAGTCGCGCAAAAGCAACCAAAAAAGACGAAGGCGGCGATGCGCCGCTGATCGACCTCAACAATGCCGCCATCAAGCGCCTCCTCACCAAGGCGAAGAAGCGCGGATATCTGACCTATGATGAGCTCAACAAGGCACTGCCGTCCGATCAGATGAGCCCGGATCAGATAGAGGATATCCAGACCTCTATCGCCGAAATGGGCGTGCAGATCGTCGAGAGCGACGAGGAAGCGCAGGAAGAAGCCGAAAATGAACCGGCCAGCGTCGTGGACAATGTGTCCGAAAATGATCCGCGCGCGGTCACCCAGCCTGCGAAAAAGGCCACTGGCGAGCGGACCGACGACCCCGTACGCATGTATCTGCGCGAGATGGGCGCGGTCGAACTGCTTTCGCGCGAAGGCGAAATTGCGATCGCCAAGCGCATCGAGGCCGGGCGCGATACGATGATCCTGGGCCTGTGCGAAAGCCCGATAACCTTCCACGCCATTATCGAATGGTCAAAGGCGCTCAATGAAGGCGAGATGCAGCTACGCGAGATACTCGATCTCGATGCCATGCTCACCAAGGAACCTGCGCCGGAGAAGATGGAAGAGGAGAATGAGGCCGCGGAAGAAGGCAATGACATTACCGAGGAAACCACCGGCCCCTCTTACAAGGAAGAGGAGGAAGTCGAGGAAGAGCCGGAAACCATCGAGGATGAGGACGGCAATGTCACCGAGCGCAAACGCCCGGTCGAAGAGGATGACGACGACAACACGCTGAGCCTGGCGCAGATGGAAGAAGCGCTCAAACCCGATGCGCTGGAAAAATTCGCAACGATTACCTCGCTTTTCAAGAAATTTTCCAAGGTCCAGAATGACCGCATGAATGCCCTTGCCAATGGTGAGGAACTCAAAAAAGCGGCGGAAAATCGCTATCACAAGCTGCGCGAGGATCTGACCGCGGAAGTCGAAAGCGTGCAGTTCCACGCCAACAAGATCGAGTTTCTCGTCGATCAGCTTTACAGCTTCAACCGGCGCCTCACCGCGCTTGGCGGGCAGATGCTGCGCCTGGCCGAGCGCCACAAGGTGAAGCGCAGGGATTTCCTCGATCGCTATATGGATCACGAGCTCGATGAAAACTGGCTCGATGATGTCGCCAAGATCGACAAGAAATGGGCCGCTTTCGCCGAGAAGGAAGTTTCGGCGGTTGACCGTATCCGCGGCGAAATCGGCGATATCGCAAACGCCACCGGCATGTCGCTTAAAGAATTCCGCCGGATCGTGAATATGGTGCAGAAGGGCGAGCGCGAGGCCCGGATCGCAAAGAAGGAGATGGTCGAGGCCAATCTGCGCCTAGTGATCTCGATTGCAAAGAAATATACCAACCGCGGGCTGCAATTCCTTGATCTTATTCAGGAAGGCAATATCGGCCTGATGAAGGCCGTGGACAAATTCGAGTATCGCCGCGGCTATAAATTCTCGACATACGCCACCTGGTGGATTCGTCAGGCGATCACGCGCTCGATCGCGGATCAGGCGCGCACCATCCGCATTCCGGTGCATATGATCGAAACGATCAACAAGCTTGTCCGCACATCGCGCCAGTTCCTGCATGAGCAGGGCCGCGAGCCGACGCCTGAGGAAATGGCCGAAAGGCTGTCGATGCCGCTGGAAAAAGTGCGCAAGGTGATGAAAATCGCCAAGGAACCGATCAGCCTCGAGACGCCGATTGGCGATGAGGAAGATTCGCATCTGGGCGATTTCATCGAGGACAAGAATGCCGTCATCCCCGTCGATGCCGCGATCCAGTCCAACCTGAAAGAAACCGTGACCCGGGTTCTGGCCAGCCTGACGCCGCGCGAGGAACGGGTTTTGCGCATGCGCTTTGGCATCGGCATGAACACCGATCACACGCTCGAGGAGGTTGGCCAGCAGTTTTCGGTTACCAGAGAACGTATCCGACAAATCGAGGCCAAGGCACTGAGAAAGCTGAAACATCCGTCACGTAGCCGCAAGATGCGCAGCTTCCTGGATCAGTGATGGATTGATCCGACAGAAGGATGTTCTTCAAGCCCTGGATCGGAGAGCACTACGCCAATAGCCAAAAAGACCGGCTGCAGAGCTTTGAAGATGATGCAACCGGAGCGCTTTTTCAGACGCCATTGATCCATCTTATGGGCGAATCGCATTATGGCGAGCCTCATGAAAACGAACCGGGAAACACTATAAGAATAATGCGCGAATGCGCCTTGCAACAATCCTCTTGTAGCGGCTTTTTTACAAAACTCGCCAATCTTTTCACTGGTATTTTGAATGTCGAAAAGTCTGGGGACTACCGCCAAGCCATATGGGGCAGATTGGCTTTCTCAAATTTTGTACAAGAGGTTTTGCCGAAATCCCGCAAGGCACCGACGCAAGAACAATGGGACAAGGGAAGAATAGCGTTTCTGAAGCAACTTGAAATCACAACGCCTGCCTTGCTCATAGTAACCAGCTATCGTGCATGGAACGAACTGCCGCCAGAGAACTGTGTGAACACTGGCCCAGTTCCTGCCAGGATAGCGGCAGAGGCGGACATGTCCGACAGCCGGTTCTACACCTACCATCTTAACGGCAGGCTGGTTTGGACTCATGCCATTTGCATCGCGCATCCATCGGGCCGGGGATTCAAGTCCGGTATTTCAAAAGGCAAGATACAAAATGCGCTGGCGTTGCAGAACGAATTGCCGGGCAGGTTTTTTCAGTTTGATGATGACGGCGAGTTAGCTGCACCCCAAAAATGGAATTCTAGTCAGGATTAGATTCGACCACTCAATTTCGCGTCATTGCGAACCAGGGTTTGATGGGCAACTATGCCCTTCAGCTGAGGATCATTCCTAAAATGCCCTTCCCCTTGAGGGTGAGGGTTGGGTGGGGGTGCTCCAAAAACCGCGCATGGCCTGAATCTGTTGGAGAAGCGCCGCGCAAGCACCTGTATCCTGGTTGGGAACCCGGAATATTATCGCCGATTCGGATTTAAAAACGCCCCTGCCCTCGCGCCGGATGGCCAACCGCGAGAATATTTCATGATTCTGTCTTGGCAACCGCATCACCCCGCAAAGCCGGTCCATTTCCACCCGCTATTCAGCGGCTGAAGGCCAAGTATTTCCGCGCATCTTGTAAACCAGTCATTTAGGAGTTGCTGCTATCTGGAGCGATTAGAGACGGCGTCGTTCGGCTCGCCCATGCAGACCGGAGAATTAAATGGACAATCTTGCCCGCCCCGAAAAGCAGGCTGATTTTGGCAGTGCATTTGTCCATGCCATCGAAAAAGATGGTAGTCTTTCGCTGATCCATCCGCTCGAGGAATTCCTCGCCGAGTGCCGGGATATGGCGACCCTCCGTTCGGCCGGAAAGCTGGCAAGGGCCGCGCTGATCGCCGACATTGCCCATTTCATGTGTGTGTCACATGGCCGCCATCCCGGCGTTGTAGATCACGCCGCATCGAAAATTGTCGAGGATTCGGCGCGCAGTTGGCTCGTCCAATCGATCGAGGCCTTTGCCAAGGAACGTGCTTTTCTGACCAAGCTGACGGTGGCAGCCGGACCGATGCACAGCCATAGCGGCCAGGAAAAAGTGTCTGCCATTCTCGCAACCCAGTCGAAAAATTTCGAGATGCTCGCGACCTCAGACCGAGCCGGCTGCCCTGCCGGTGCGGCCATGGCCTTTGTTGTTGATTGGCAGATATCGCGGCCTCTGCTCGATGGCGTTGCGCTTCTGCTTGGCGTCAAACCACCCAAATGCGAATTGCCGGAAAAGCAGGAAACCCGCGCGCTCGCCAGCATGCTGGCAGAAACCAACCGCATCGAGCGCGCCATGAATTTCGGCTCTGATCAACTGCTGGCGCTGCAACGCGGCCTTTGGCAGATCGTTGCGGCCAGGCACGCTGAAATTCGCGAGCTGGGATAAATTATCCAGAGATTCTGGCTGCCCCGGCAAATGGGATGTTGCAATGCAGCGCGCAGCGACCTAATCGGTTAATCAAACGATTAAACGATAGGGATTTTCCATGCGCTTCGATGGCTCGGACAATTATGTCGCAACCGATGATCTGAAGGTGGCCGTCAATGCCGCTGCCACACTTCGCAGGCCGCTTTTGGTCAAAGGCGAGCCTGGCACCGGCAAGACCGTGCTAGCCGCCGAGATCGCCGAAGCGCTGGATATGCCGCTTATCGAATGGAATATAAAATCGACCACCAAGGCGCATCAGGGGCTGTATGAATATGATGCGGTTGCCCGCCTGCGCGACAGCCAGTTGGGCGACGAACGCGTTCATGATATCAACAACTACATCAAGCGCGGCAAGCTGTGGGAAGCTTTTACGTCCGAAAAGCTCCCGGTTCTGCTGATCGACGAAATCGACAAGGCAGACATCGAGTTCCCCAATGACCTGTTGCAGGAACTCGACCGGATGGAATTCTATGTCTATGAAACGCATGAGACGATCAAGGCCAAGGATCGCCCGATCGTGATCATTACATCCAACAATGAAAAGGAACTGCCCGACGCTTTCCTGCGCCGCTGCTTCTTCCATTATATCAAATTTCCCGACCGCGAGACGATGCAGGAAATTATCGACGTCCACTTCCCCAAAATCCAGAAAACACTGGTCAAAAAGGCAATGGATATCTTCTATGAAGTCCGCGAAGTCCCAGGCCTCAAGAAGAAACCCAGCACCTCGGAGCTGCTCGATTGGCTCAAGCTGCTGATGCATGAGGATATGCCGCTCGATGTGCTGCAGGAACGCGATCCCACCAAGGCCATCCCGCCACTGCATGGCGCGCTGCTCAAGAATGAACAGGATGTGATGCTGTTCGAGCGGCTGGCCTTTATGGCGCGGCGTAACGGGTAATCAGATCACATAAGCTATTTCGAGATCGCCCCAGCGGCGGCCCTCGAAATAGAGCGGGACATAGACATTGCGCACGGTAACATGCTTGTTGCCGTCGCCTTCATGGCGATAGACCGCCATCGTGTAGTCTTCATCGCTTGCCTTGGCGATCTTGTCGACACCTTCAAACATGATGCGGCCATTGCGGCAATTTTTGGTATCATGTGCCAGATCGCCATTGGGCACCTGTGAATATTTCGACAAATGTGTGGGCAGAAAGCCGTTCAAATCGGTGCAAACGACAGACATGATATCGGCCCGTTCGCCCTTGACGCCGTCGAAATAAGGCCGCCAGTTCCGGTCCGCCCACTCGGTCAGCCTGGTGCGGAACCGCTCGGGCTTGCTGCCTTCGATCAACTGATAATCTGTGTCGAACAGGCCTTCTTTTGTCAGTTCTCCCTCGCTCAAGGCGGCCTGCGTTATCCTGGTAACCTCGGCAGCGGTCTCCAGGGCCAGATCGACATAGGCCTGATCTCTCGCCGACATGCCGCCATGAACGATATGGTCGAACATCCTGTTGGCCTGCAATTCCAGCAACTCGACCTTGTCATGCGCATTTGCCAGCCATTCATGCATCTGGTCGTTGGCAGCCGCCACCGAAAGGCGCACATTTTGCGATTGCAGCAGGCGATCATGCACGTCGGCCGAGCTTTTCGCGATATCCTGATTGTGGTTGCCGACGCTGATCATCGTTTCGGTAACGTCGTGAACGAGCGCATTGAGGCCCGCCAGCCTGTCCTTGGCCTCGTCGCTGGTCGCAATACCATTTTCGATCTGCCCAACGAATTTGCCTGCCTCGCCTGCCAGCGAATTCACCGTCTCGGTAATTTCAATGGCAGCGTTACGCGAGTCCGAAGCCAGCTTCTTGACCTCCGCTGCAACGACGCCAAAGCTGCGCCCTGCCTCACCCGCCTTTTCGGCCTCGATAGCGGCATTCAAGGCCAGCATATTCGTCGTCCGCGCGATGGTATCGATATTTTGCGAGACGCGCTTGACCTGATCCATTGCGGCCGCAAAGCCGGTGACCTGAATCCCGAGATTTTGCACCAGCGTAATCAGATCGGAAAAGCTCTCCATCGAGAGCGTTATATCCCTGTTTCCCGTGGCCAGCCTCTTCTGCGCCTGGAAGGAGAGTACTTTCGCTTCGTCGGTGGCTTCTGCGACCGCTGCGATATCGGTTTCGAGCTGCTCGGTAATCAGGGCTAGGTCGGAATTGCTTTTCTTGACATGCTCGGCAGAGGCGATCGCCTGCCCCAGAATGCCGGCGGTTTCAGTGCAGCCAATTGTGACTTCTCCGCAAATCTGAGCGGTTGCATTGACCCTGTCATCCTGCGGCGGCGCGATCTTTTCCATTTTCATTTTACGACCCTCTTTGTCCGGTAAAATCCTGCGTAGGTATTTATGGTTAACCATTGGTTACCCAATGCGGGATTGACGCGGAAGCCCGGGGCGTCCAGAGAATGGTCCAAATTTTAACAGGACGATTAAACCGGTGTTTTTCTCCTTTCTTGAAGAGCTGCGTGAGGCTGGCATTCCAGCCTCTACCAAAGAGCATCTGGCGCTTCTTGCCGCGCTTGATGCCGACGTCATTGCCCAGAATCCGGAGGAATTCTACTATTTGTCGCGCGCCACGCTGGTCAAGGATGAGGCGCTTCTCGACCGCTTTGACCAGGTTTTTAACAAGGTCTTCAAGGGCATTTTCACGGAATATGGAACCGCCGAAGCCGAAATTCCCATCGACTGGCTGAAAGCGGTGGCAGAGAAAATGCTCAGCGAAGAGGAAATGGCCGAGATCGAAAAGCTCGGCAGCTGGGAAGAGATTATGGAGACGCTCAAAAAGCGACTCGAGGAACAGGAAAAGCGCCACGAAGGCGGGAACAAGTGGATCGGCACGGGAGGAACCAGTCCCTTCGGGAATAGCGGTTATAACCCCGAGGGTGTACGGATCGGCGGCGAAAGCAAGCACAAACGGGCCGTCAAAGTCTGGGAAAAGCGGGAATTCCAGAATTTGGACAATACGCGTGAACTGGGCACGCGGAATATCAAGATCGCGATGCGTCGCCTGCGCCGTTTCGCGCGCGAGGGCGCAGCCGATGAGCTCGATATTCCCGGCACCATCCGCGGCACAGCGCGGCAGGGCTGGCTGGATATTCGCATGCGGCCAGAGCGGCGCAATGCCATAAAGGTTCTGCTGATGCTCGATGTCGGCGGGTCGATGGATCCGTTCATAAAGCTTTGCGAAGAATTATTCAGTGCAGCGACCAGCGAGTTCAAAAACCTGGAATTTTTCTATTTCCACAATTGTCCTTATGAAGGCCTGTGGAAGGACAATCGAAGGCGCTTTTCGGAGCGCACGCCGACAATGGATGTGCTGCATAAATTCCCGCATGACTATAAACTGATCTTCGTCGGCGATGCGGCGATGAGCCCTTACGAGATCTCCCATCCCGGCGGCTCGGTCGAGCATTTCAACGAGGAAGCGGGCTCAACCTGGATGCAGCGGCTCACCAATACCTACCCCGCTGCCGTATGGCTCAATCCTGTGCCTGAAAAGCAATGGGGCTATTCGCAGTCGACCAAGATCATGAAAGAGCTGATGAATGATCGCATGTATCCGCTTACCCTGGAAGGCCTCGATGATGCGATGCGGGAATTGACACGCAAAGCCTAACTTCCAAACGCCTCCAGTAGCGGCGCGATGTGCTTTTCGTAATTATGCCAGCGGCCCGATGACTTTCGGTAGAGCGGTTCAGGGCCAGTAGGTTTTTAAATCATCAGTATATGAAAAACTCCCTCGATTCTTCGGCCCAGGCCGCTTCATCCGGTGTCGTCAGCTGATCGAGATCGCCGGTTTCTGCTGCGGGATCGTCGACCCATTCGCGCAGCAAAGGAGAGCCATTGATCACATCGATGGCCAGCAGGTTCTCGGTATATTCATAGGCAAAATCAGTGCCGCGCCAGATCTGATAGTCGGGCTCAAGGCTGCGGATCGCCTTGAACGCAAGCGCTTGCAGCCGCCAGGGCCTGAAGCGACCATGATCATAGCCCTGACCTTCGGCGTGGATGTGAATGCCGTTGCACAGCTTATGCGCATGTTTGTGAAAGGTCGGCTCGAAATAACATTCGCGCAAGATGCATCCAGCAAGCCATTCCGGCGCGAGCCGCTCCATTTCAGACAGCACTGCACGCGCGTCGATGTCGGGCGCACCGAAGAGATACTCCAGCGGATGGGTGGTGCCCCTGCCCTCGCTCAATGTCGCACCCTCCAGCATCACCGTCCCGGCATAGGCGCGCGCCATATTGACATTTGCCGCGTTGGGGCTGGGATTGATCCATATCCGCTCGGCAGGCCAGCCGAACCCGCACGGATCGTCGGGATCATAGCCTTGCATTTCGATAACACTATACTCGACGTCGAGGCCGAAAAGATCGACAAACCAACGCCCGAGTTCCCCCATTGTCAGCCCATGCCGCATCGGAATGGGCCCGGCACCCACAAAACTCTGCCATTCATGGCGCAGCTTCAGGCCTTCGATGGGCCGCCCGGCGGGGTTCGGCCTGTCGAGCACCCAAACCGCCACATCATGCCGTGCGGCTTCTTCGAGGATATAGAGAAGCGTCGTGATGAAAGTATAAATCCGGCAACCCAGATCCTGCAAATCGATGAGGATCACATCGCAAGCCGACATCATTTGCCCGGTCGGTCGCCGAACGTCGCCATAGAGGCTGAAGACCGGGATCCCATAGCGCGGATCGGTATAGTCAGCGCTCTCGACCATATTGTCCTGCTTGTCGCCTTTCAGACCATGTTGCGGCCCGAAAGCAGCCGTAATATTGATGTCATCGAGCGCCGCCAACGCATCCAGACTATGCGTCAGGTTGGCGGTGACCGATGCGGGATGGGCAACAAGGGCAACGCGCTTCCCCACTAACGGGGCCCGCAATGCCTTGTCTTCAATCAGTCTTTCGACGCCGAATTTCATACAGCGTTTGGTGGCGCGAGTTTCAGCGTAAAGCAATCCCTGTTGTGAAAATCTGGCTTGCCCGCAGGATGCGCAAGCGCCCAGTGGGACATATCGCCCTGCTTCGTCTTGATAACCGCAGTCAGCCCGCAATCGAGCGGCATATGCCGCGACAGCTTTGCTATGTTGAGGAAAGCGATCAGGTGAAAAACCTTATCACTCGGCCAACGCGTGTAAATCTCTGGCGCGCGCAGATTCAACGCCGGTTGCATACCCTCGCGATAGGAATCGAATCTGTAGATCGCATAGTCGCCCGATGGCGAGAAATTATACTCGAGATATTCGCCGCTTTCGGAAAAACCGAAAAAGGCTTCAAAACAGGTGTCTTTCCACAAACCATCCTTGCGCGTGCCAAGCGAAGCTTCGCCGATATCCAAAACATCGAGCGCGCCTTCAAGCACATAGGTAACCTTCAATACATCTACAGCGAAATATTCAGTCTTTATCCCGACATCCAAATCGAGAGGCACAGAGCTTTCATGCGGTTCCAACCGGTGTTTGCCTAAACCACTACTCAAAGCCGAAACTCCCTGCTAAGCGCGCCCTCAAGATGTCAGAATATCGATCAGATCTGCTGCGCCTGCTCGATGAGCGAGGCTATATACATCAGCTCACCGATGCGGAAGGGCTGGATAAGCTCGCCTCCCAGAAAATCATTCCGGGCTATATCGGCTTTGATGTGACGGCAGATTCGCTGCATGTCGGCAATCTGGTGCAAATCATGCTGCTTCGGCGGCTTCAACAGGCTGGTCACAAACCTATCGTGGTGATGGGTGGTGGAACGACAAAAGTCGGCGACCCGTCAGGCAAGGATGAAATGCGGCAGCTACTCGATGACGAGGGGATTGCTGCAAATTTTGCCAAAATTCGTAACAGCTTCGAGCGCTTTCTGTCCTTTGATGACAGCGCGACAGGCGCAATCATGGTCGACAATGACGATTGGCTGGCCGAGCTTGAATATATCCCGTTTCTGAGGGAGATCGGTCGTCATTTCACTATCAACCGGATGCTCACATTCGACAGCGTGAAATTGCGGCTGGACCGCGAACAGCCGCTCACATTCCTCGAATTCAACTATATGATACTCCAGGCCTATGATTTCCTCGAACTGTCCCGCAGGCATGATTGCCAATTGCAGCTTGGCGGCTCTGACCAGTGGGGAAATATCGTCAATGGCATCGAGCTGGCACGCCGTATCGATGGCCGGGAACTTTACGGCGTGACAACACCGCTGATCACAAAGGCCGATGGGTCCAAAATGGGTAAATCGGTCGATGGAGCCATTTGGCTGGGGGGCCATCGCCTGTCTCACTTCGACTACTGGCAATTCTGGCGCAATACGGACGACCGCGATGTCGGCAAGTTCCTTCGGCTGTTTACCGATGTGCCGATTACGGAGATCGAAAGGCTCGAGAAGCTTGAAGGCTCTGAGATCAACGATGCCAAAATCCTGCTTGCCAATGAAGCCACGGCCATGTGCCGCGGCAGACAGGCAGCGGAGTCGGCAGAACGTACGGCGCGAAAGACGTTTGAAGAAGGCGGGGCTGGCAGCGATCTGCCTAGCCACCGGGTTGAAGCAGACGATATCGGCTTGCTGGATGCCTTGCTCGCGCTGGGCCTTGTGTCTTCTAAAAAAGAGGCGCGGCGAATGATAGCGCAGGGTGCCATTCGCATCGCCGGCGAAAAAGTGGACGACGAGGCACTTGTCATTTCTAGCCAGCAAGATCCGATAAGGCTCTCTGCTGGAAAGAAAAAACACGGATTATTGAATTTTTCCAGCTAACGGGCAGCCGCCCCGGTTTGCTTTGGTTTACATTATTTTTGCTTTTTTCTGCGATCTAGGCTTTTCGAACAGGGGAAATGAGAAGGGCCGTAAATGGGACAGGCAAATGCCAACCAGGATCTCGACCTGCGCCGCGCCGCGCGGCACCGGGCAGATCACAATGCTATTGCGGAAAGCAGGCAGCATGGAGACCAGAAGCTGCATATCGTTAATGTATCGGCGCATGGCTTCATGATCGACAATAATGAGGTTCTGGAACGCGGTGATCGCATCGAACTGCGTCTTCCCGTGGTTGGCCGGATCGAAGCGCATCTCATCTGGTCGGTCGAAGAACGTGCGGGTTTTCAGTTCGAACGCGTCATCCGCCTTCCCGACTTTCTGGAATTGCTGGACGAAGTAAGCCCCAAATTGCGCAAATCCTGACCGGCTTTCGGGTTCAGCCACTTCGTAGCGTCGCAACTCCCGCGTCGCGCTCAAACAGATATAATGCGTTGCGCGCAGCCGCACCTCTCGGCCCGGTAAGCCCGCCATCGCGCTCCAGCAGCAATTTGGCATCATCGGCGGCCAGGCCGATCATTTCGCGAATTTGCTCATCGCTTGCGATATTGAAGGGGCTTTCGCCCGATTGCCGCACGCCGAGCAATTCCCCAGCGCCCCGCAGTTTGAGATCTTCTTCAGCAATTCTGAAGCCGTCATTGGTTTCGCGCATGAGCGCAAGCCGCGCCTTGGCCGTTTCGCCGATCTGGGCACTCCTTACCAGAACACAGCGCGATTTTTCCGCCCCGCGCCCGACCCTGCCCCTGAGCTGATGCAATTGGGCCAAACCGAAGCGGTCAGCGGCTTCAACGATCATAAGCGATGCATTGGGCACATCGACGCCAACCTCGATAACGGTCGTGGCCACCAGCAGCTGCGCCTCTCCCCCGGCGAATTTGTCCATGACCGCGTCTTTCTCCGGCCCCTTCATCCGGCCATGGACCAATGCAACCTTGTCGCCAAAACGCAGGCTCAGCTGATGCGCGCGCTGTTCCGCCGCCGCCAGGTCACTGCTGGCGCTTTCCTCGACCAGTGGACATACCCAGAATGCCTGCCCGCCCGAAGCAAGATGCCGCCCGACACCCTCGACAAGCTGAACCAGCCTTTCTTCCGACATGACCAGCGTTTCGACAGGCGTTCGACCAGGCGGCAGTTCGTCGAGCTGCGATGTATCCATGTCGCCATAGTTGGCCAGCGCCAGGCTGCGCGGGATTGGCGTTGCCGTCATCGCCAGCAGATGCGGAACGCCCGCGCCCTTGCGGGAAAGCATCAACCGCTGCGACACGCCAAAACGATGCTGCTCGTCGATGATCGCAACCGCGAGATGTTTGTACTGCACCGCCTCCTGAAAGATGGCATGCGTGCCGACCAATATGTCGATCGAGCCATCGGCAAGACCCATCAACGTCGATTCGCGCGGCTTGCCTTTGTCACGGCCCGTCAGGATGGCGATATTGACGGGCAATCCGGAAAGCATCTGGCGCAGGCTTTCATAGTGCTGCCTTGCCAATATTTCCGTCGGTGCCAGCATAGCTCCCTGCATTCCAGCCTCTACCGCCTTCAGAAGGGTGATCAGCGCAACCACAGTCTTGCCCGACCCGACATCACCTTGCAGGAGCCGCAGCATGGGGCGCGATTGGCGAAGATCGCCATCTATCTCGGAAATGGTGCGTTTCTGCGCATCGGTAAGCTCGAAGGGCAGTTTCAGCTTGTCCACAAGGCGTCCGTCACCAGCCACGGATGAGCCTTTTCGGCGGTCAAGCGCCTGTCGCACCAGCTGCATCGCCAGCTGGCTGGAGAAAAGTTCGTCATAGGCAAGCCGGTCGCGATGCGCCGAATTATCGTGACTGTGCACCGCCGCGAGCGCCTGCGCCCAGGGGCTCCAACCCCTTGTCTTCAGCAGCGATGGTTCGATCCATTCGCCAAGCTCCGGCACCCGCGTCAATCCATCGGCCACCAATTGTCCAATGCGCTTGGACGTAATCCCTTCCGAAAGCGGGTATACCGGCTCGGCAAGAGCCGGCTGCGCTTTGCTCCCCGGCTTTTCCATATGGTCGGGATGCACAATCTGCAGCTCGTCGCCATAGCGTTCAAGCTTGCCGGAAACGACCCGCTCCTCGCCAACAGGCAGTTGCTTGCGCGCCCATCCGCCATTGCGCCCAAAAAAGGTCAGCGTGACATAGTTGCCCTCGCTGTCCGAGCCGAAGATACGCAGCGGCCCGCGCGGGCGAGAGCTGTTCCTGTGATCGGTAATGACCAGGCGGATAATGATATTCTGGCCGACATCGCTCTCGCTCAGAAGCGAAACCTGCTTGCGATAGATCCACCCGGAAGGAAAGTGATAGAGCAGATCCTTGATCCGCGCGATTTTCAATCGCTCGAGCGGCTTGGCCAGTCGGGGTCCGATTCCCTTAAGCGTGGTAATTTCGGCAAATATCGGATTGAGAATATCGGGGCGCATGGCTATCCGCCTTATTCCCTATTCAGGCGCATGCTACAAGCCAGCCAGCAAGAGGATTTTGACATGGGCCCTGATGCCTATCGCCGCAAGCTCCACTATCGTGCACATCATCGCGGTACGCGCGAAGCCGATGCCATGGTGGGCGGCTTTTTTGACCGATACTCGGGTGGCTGGTCGCGGGATGATTTTGCCTGGTTTGAGAGACTTCTGGAGCAGCAGGATGTCGACATTATGGGCTGGGCAATGGGCACGATTCCTGTACCGGAAGAATTCGAAGGCGCGATGATGGACCAGCTCCAGCGGCTCGATTTCATTCGCCTTCCCGATGGTTTGGAAAAGAATTAACGCTGCACCGTGCCTGAGCTTTCCAGCATAATCGAAGCGAATGAGCCGCTCACACTGTCATCGGTGCCGGCGGGTTTCACGCCGCTGCTGCTTGCCGATCTGACCCGGGCTGCAAGAACGCGAACGCTGTTCATTGCAAGCGATGATGCGGCCATGCGCGCGCTTGCCGATACCGTTCCTTTCTTCGCGCCGGAAATCGAAATCCTGCAATTCCCCGCCTGGGACTGTCTCCCCTATGACCGCGCTTCACCGTCATTGGCGATCACATCGCAGCGGATGGCCTGCCTTCATGCGTTGCAACAAACGCCAAAGGGCACCCAGCTGATATTGACGACGGCTGCCGCGATTTCACAGCGGGTCATTTCGCCATTTAGAATTCGCCAGTCGGGTGAGCGGTTGCAACCCGGGCTGGAAATTTCGCGCGACCGCCTGGCAGAGCTGCTTCAGGCAAATGGCTATTTTCGGGTGGATACCACTGCGGAGGCCGGAGAGTTCGCAATACGCGGCAGTATCGTCGATCTGATCCCGGCGGGTAGCGAGAGCGGGATTCGACTGGATTTCTTCGGCGACGAAATAGACAGCATGCGCCTTTTTGATCCGGCATCGCAGCGCAGCTCGGGAGATGCGCCGTATTTCGATCTCCTCCCGGCTGTGGAAGCGTTGATGGAGGAGGAGTCGATTCGCCGGTTCCGCACCCAATATCGCGAGCGATTTGGCGCCACAGCGACTGGCGATCCGCTCTATCAGGCGGTCTCCGAAGGCCGCAGGCTTTCAGGGATGGATCACTGGCTGCCTTTGCTCGAAGGAAAGATGGTCACCATTTTTGACCATCTGGATGCAAATATTCTCGCCTTGCGCGATTCGGGCAGCGACGCCGCGATGCATGCCCGCATGGAGTCCGTTGCCGACTATCATGAGAATCGCCAGCGCGTCGAAAGCAGCGAACCCGGCAGCTACCGCCCGCTGCCGCCAGAACTGCTTTATCTGGACCAGGCGGAAATCGACGCGCTGTTTGCCGACAAGCCCGTCCACCAGCTATCGCCCTTCACCCAGCCCGAAAGCGCGCATGTCATCGACTTCGGCATTGCTGCTGCGCGCGACTTTGCACCTGAACGCGCGCAAAAGAGCAATATTTACGAGTCGGTTGCAGCGCATATTTCAGACCTGATCAAGCAGGAAAAGAAGCCTGTCATCGCCAGCTATTCAGCGGGCGCGCGGGAGCGTCTGCAAGGCCTCCTCACAGAGCATGGAGCCCCGCCTCTGGAGTTTCATGACAGCTGGCAACAAGCGCTGGGTGGGGCGGCCAAGCATGTTGCCATGGTCGTGCTGCCCATAGACCATGGCTTTGCCAGCGAGAGCATCTCCCTGCTCAGCGAGCAGGATATGCTCGGCGATCGATTGGTGCGCCGGCAGAAGAAACGCAAGGATGCCGATGCATTTCTCGCCGAACTGCAGGCTTTGTCGCCCGGCGACCTCATCGTTCATAGCGAGCATGGTATTGGCCGATATGAAGGTTTGATCTCGGTCACCGTCGGGAAAAGCCCGCATGACTGCGTTTCGCTGTCCTATGCTGGCGGTGACAAGCTCTATGTGCCGGTCGAAAATATCGACGTCCTCTCGCGTTATGGCTCCGACAATGAAGCGGCAACGCTGGACAGGCTGGGCGGAGAAGCCTGGCAGCGGCGCAAGGCGAAGCTGAAGGAACGCATTCGCGCGATTGCGCATGAATTGATCAAGACCGCCGCCATGCGTGCGCTTCGCCCGGGCGCTGTGATCGAGAGCGAAGCGCAAGCCCTTGCAAGCTTTGTCGATCGCTTTCCCTATGAGGAAACCGAAGATCAGGCGCGCGTTATCGACGAGGTTCTGGCGGATCTGGCTGGCGGAAAACCGATGGACCGGCTGGTTTGCGGGGATGTCGGCTTCGGCAAGACCGAGGTGGCGATGCGCGCTGCCTTCGCCGCCGCCATGGCAGGCCACCAGGTTGCAATTGTAACGCCCACTACACTTCTGGCACGGCAGCACTATGCCAATTTTGTCGAGCGCTTTCATGGCCTTCCGCTCGATATCGGCCGGCTTTCTCGGCTGGTGCCGCATGCCGAGGCCGCCAAAACGCGCGAAGGGCTCTCAAACGGCACGGTCGATATCGTTATTGGCACCCATGCAGTTTTGGCAAAGTCCATAAACTTCAACAGGCTGGGCCTCGTTATCGTCGATGAGGAACAGCGCTTTGGCGTTACCCATAAGGAAAAGCTCAAGGCCCTCAAGAACGACGTGCATATGCTGACGCTGACGGCGACGCCCATCCCGCGCACACTGCAGATGGCAATGACAGGGCTGCGCGAGCTCTCGGTCATCCAGACACCGCCTGTCGACCGGCTGGCAGTGCGCACCTATGTGATGCCCTGGGACCCAGTGGTACTGCGGGAAGCTCTGCTGCGCGAGCATTATCGCGGCGGGCAGAGTTTTATCGTAGTCCCGCGCATCGCCGATCTGCCGGAAATCGAGGAATTTCTGCGCGAGGAAATCGATGAGATCAAATTCGTCACCTCGCATGGCCAGATGCCTGCTGGCATGGTCGAAGAGCGGATGAGCGCCTTTTACGACAAGAAATATGACGTCTTGCTGTCGACGACCATTGTCGAAAGCGGCCTCGATATTCCCAGCGCCAACACTCTGATTATCCACCGGGCAGACCGTTTCGGCCTGGCACAGCTCTATCAACTTCGCGGACGCGTTGGGAGATCCAAGACCCGGGCCTATGCCTATCTGACGACCGCTGGAGACCGCGTCCTCACCGAAACTGCCCAGAAACGGCTCAAAGTGCTGGGCGATCTCGACAGTCTGGGGGCCGGTTTCCAGCTTGCGAGCCATGATCTCGATATTCGCGGGGCCGGCAATCTGGTTGGCGACGAGCAGTCCGGTCATATCAAGGAAGTGGGCTTCGAGCTTTATCAATCGATGCTCGAAGAGGCGATCCTTGCGGTAAAAGCCGATGCGGCCGGCGTAACCGCACCTGAAGACAGCTTTTCGCCGCAGATCACCGTCGATGCGCCGATCCTCATCCCGGAAGACTATGTGCCAGACCTTTCGGTTCGCATGGCGCTATACCGCCGCCTCAACGAGCTGGAGGATGCCGACCAGATCGAGGCCTTTGCAGCCGAAATGACCGACCGGTTCGGCAAGTTGCCGCAGCCAACCGAAAATCTCCTGAAGCTCATCCAGATCAAGCAGAATGCGCGCCGCGCCAGAATCTCGAAAATGGAGGTTGGCGAGCGCGGAACGCTGGTCACCTTCCACAATGACGCGCCGCCCAACATCACTGGCCTATTGAGCTATGTCGAAAAACTGGGCGAGACAGCGCGGCTCAGACCCGACAGCAAGCTCGTTATCAACCGCGTTTGGCACAATCCAGAAGGACGGCTGCATGGCTGCCTACAACTCTCCAAAGGGCTGGCGAAACTCGCCTCTTAGGTCGCGAGCGGTTTGTTGAAATCCGGTGCGGGTCCGGCCGATCGGCTACTCAATCGCTTCTGAGCGCGAATTTCTCGAATTCCTCCGGCGTCAGCGGCGGTGCGAGCAGAAACCCCTGAAAATATTCGCAGGCCTCTTCGCGCAGCATCGCCAATTCTTCTTCGCTTTCGACGCCTTCGGCAATGATCTTTAGACCCAGAGCCTGCCCCATGGCGATGATAGCTCTCAGCACGATCCGTTCCTTGCCCTCACCGCCGATATCGGGCGTCATACCCTTGTCCAGCTTCAGATAGTCGAGCGGCAACGTCTTGAGATAGGCCAGGCTGGAATAGCCTGTGCCGAAATCGTCAAGCGCGATGCGAATGCCTTCGCTGCGCAGCCTTTCCAAAATGCTCGAGGCCTGCTCCAAATCCCGCACCAGACTTTCTTCCGTCAGCTCCAGTGTCAGCCTTTGGGCGTGAAAGCCGGTCCCGGCAAGAAGCGCCATGAGCTGCTGTGCATAGGAACCGCTGAGTTCGCCCGCTCCCAGATTGACAGAGAGACGTAAATCATTGAGCGCCGCCGGCCAGCGCGATGCCGCGGCAATCGCTTCTTCTTGCAGCAGCTGTGACAACTCCTCGCGTAGGTCGCAGCGATCGGCAGCGGCAAATAGCCGATCTGCTCCCACTTCACCCAATTCCGGATGATGCCATCGCGCCAGCGCTTCTGCACCCACCAGATGCTTGTCAGCAACGGCAAATTGCGGTTGGAGCATGATGGAAATCTCGCGACCGGCAATCGCATCGCGCAGGCCGTTATCAAGCTTTTGCGCGATTTTTCTTCCGCTTTGTCCGCTGGCCTTGGCATAGGCAATACGTTCACCCTTGCGCGAATATGCTTCGCCAAGCGCTGCTGTTGCCCGGTGCAACAAATCCGTGCCGCTATCGGCCTTTCCCGATTTACTGAGCCCGATGCGGACGCTCACCGGGATACTGCCGCTCTCCTTGCCGGGCGGCACCCAAAGATCATCGATCAACTTTCGTGCTTCTTCGTTCAATGTTGCCCGCGACATGTTCCCGCGTGCCACGAGAAGAAATTCCCGTCCCGGGAGCCGGCCCACCAACGCAACATCAAGCCGCGACCGCCGGGCGTATCGGCAAATGGCATCGCCCGTCGCCTCGATCGCCTGATCGCCCGAGGCGCGGCCATGGCGCTCATTGATCTGTTTGAGATCGCGAATACCGATAACCATCAGCGCAATCGGCGGATCACGCCGGCTGTCATAGGCCGCAAGCCATTCGCGCGTATCACGCGCGCGCGCCACTTTCCGGCGTTCCTTGGCAGGGCTATCGCTCATGATATCGGTACATAGCAGCAATATCTTTCATAAGACTAACCAATTACGGGCTTTTGCTCGCGTCACATTTGCACTAGCAGGTTGCCATGCGTGATGCGTTCGGCAGGCAAATCGACTATCTGAGAATATCGGTCACCGACCGCTGCAATTTCCGCTGTCACTATTGCATGCCGCAAAATCACAAATTCCTGCCGCGCGACGCCTTGCTCGAATATCGTGAAATCACCGATATCGCCTCGCGCTTTATGGCCCACGGAATCAAAAAAATCCGGCTAACTGGCGGCGAACCTCTGCTTCGGCGCGAAATAGAGAGCCTGATCACCGCGCTTGGCAATTTCGTGCATTCCGGGCAACTGGACGAGCTCACCCTGACGACAAACGGCAGTCGGCTCGCCAATTTTGCCCCGGTGCTAGCAGAGGCAGGCGTAAGGCGGATCAATGTGAGTCTCGACAGTCTGGATCCGAGCCGATTTCGAGCGATTACCCGCGGCGGAGAGCTGCAAGCAGTGATGGATGGTATCGCAGCCGCAGCGAACGCCGGAATGTCGATACGCATCAATATGGTCGCCCTGCGCGGCCAGAATGAAGCTGATCTGCTTCCTGTGGCGGAGTTTTGCGCCGATAACGGCCATGATCTGGCCATCATCGAGACGATGCCCCTTGGCCGGGGCGTAGCGGGACGGCAGGATTGCTATATCCCGCTCGAAGAGTTCACAATTCCGCTGCGCGAAACCCAGGATTTTCGCGCCATTGCGCATCGCAGCGCTGGCCCGGCACGCTACTGGCGGCTGGAACCGCTCGGCCTGAGGCTTGGTTTGATTACGCCGATGAGCGAGAATTTCTGCGATGACTGCAACCGTTTGCGGATGACAACCGATGGCAAGATATTCATGTGCCTAGGGTCTAACATGCATGTCGACTTCAAACAGGCCATTCGCGAGGGCGGCGTATCGGCGGTCGATTCTCTGATAGAGAAGGCATTGCGGCTAAAGCCGCTGCGGCATGATTTCGAGACGCAAATGGCCAAGCCCGGCTACCGGCTGGATCGTCATATGAATGCGACGGGAGGCTAGCCGGCATATGGCCGAGAATATTGCGCTCATCGCTTCCTCTACCAAACAGGCCCGCGATGCCGAGAAGGAGCTTCGCGCGGCGCATGAATTCGTGCCGCTCGCAGATGCCGATCTTGTCGTCGCGCTGGGCGGCGATGGGCATATGCTGCAGATATTGCATCAGATGCTGGAAGCACGCAGAATTCTCCCGGTTTATGGCATGAATCTGGGCACCGTCGGCTTTCTCATGAACAGCTGGTCGACGCATGACCTCCTCTCGCGCATCGCTGGTGCCAAGCGATTTGGCGTGAAACCGCTCGAGGTCGTTATCTCGACTGCCGACGGAGAGAAATTCACCCTTCCCGCAATCAACGAAATCTCTCTGCTGCGTGAAACGCGGCAGGCGGCAAAGATCGGAATAACGGTAAACAAACGCGAAGTTATCCCGGAACTGATCTGCGACGGCGTTCTGGTTTCCACCCCGGCTGGCTCGACTGCCTATAATCTCTCCGCCAACGGTCCGATCCTGCCGCTCGACTCGCCGCTGCTTGCGCTGACGCCGATCAGCCCGTTCAGGCCGCGCCGCTGGAAAGGTGCCATTTTGCCCGATCGCTACCGGATCGTCCTTGATATCCGTGAGCATAACAAGCGCCCCGTCAGCGCCGTCGCCGATCAGCGCGAAATCCGCGATGTGGCGCGGGTGGAGGTTGCGCTCGACCGTAACCGGGAGCTTGAGTTACTGTTCGATCCGGACCATGCGCTGGACGACCGCATCGCGATGGAGCAGTTTATCACCTGAGCTTGCGAACAGCGCTTGCCAAAGCCGAAAAGGCGCTGCTATAGGCGCGCCTCGTCCGGAGCAATCCGGGCCACTCCCCGGTAGCTCAGCGGTAGAGCAGTTGACTGTTAATCAATTGGCCGGCGGTTCGAATCCGTCCCGGGGAGCCATTTTCGATCGTATCAGAATACCCGACCGGTCCGGCGGATATATTTCGATCCCTTGAAACTGTAGACCTTTCCGTTTGGATGCTGGATTTCGGCGTCCAGATTCTCCATGAACGCCCCGAGATCGCCTTCATAATTCCAGCCATCATCATACTGCGGACCATCGATGGAATGGCCATAACCTCGATCGTCGCCCAGTTTGGTTTTTGCCGGACCGTATCCGGGATCATAGGCCAAATAATATCTGTGGTTATAGAGGAAAATTCTACCCTCACGTTCCGAAGCCGAAGTGATCCCCTTTGCAAGATCCTCCAGCGTATAGTGCTTGCGTTCAACAATCTCCCAATAGTCCGCCCAGTCCTTTGGATATCCGCTATCGACGCCCCTCCCCGGAGTATATCGAATATATTTTGCCCGTGGCATGGCGCGAGGTGGATAGACACGTGAATCGTCCATGATCGTTTTGAAGAAATAGTATTTTCCATTCGGATGCAAAACCGCGGCATCTATTCCGTCTGACCAGTCGCTGGGCCATTTTTTCCAGTTGCCAGCAATCGGTTTGGGATAGCCGCTGTCCACGCCTTTGCCGGGCGTATAGCGAATATACTGGCTTCCCTTGAAGAAATATAGTTTTTGCGCGCTGGTGATGCTCTTCTTCTGAACCAGAGCCGCGTCGATTCCATTGGACCAGCCGCTGGGCCAATTTTTGAAACCACTCGAAATATTTTTGGGATATCCCGAATCAATCCGGTCAAATTTTTGTATCTTTTCAAACTTATTCACAAACGCCCCCTCTTTGCATTTTAGATCATTTTACAAGAAGGTTCGTGCCTAACAGCCTGATTGCAACATAGCCAACCAAAATTGCCGTCGCCCAGCGCAGCAGCTTTGCGTCGAACAGCCGAAGGCCAATCATTCCGCCGACTTGCCCGCCAATGAGCACGGCAACAAGCAAGGGCCAATATTCAGTTGCCACTTCGGCAAGTTGCTCAAAACCGCTCTTGGCAAATTGCCCGGCCAGCCCTGCAATCGAATTGATCAGGATATAAAGGCTCGCAAAGGCGGCTATGCGCTTTGCTTCCGCCCAGCGAACAAGATGCAGCAGCGGCGCAAGAAATATCCCGCCACCGATACCCGACATGCCTGCGAGCAGTCCGGTAGCGCCAGACAAAGCGAGAAGGGTGCCGGGAGGAATAGCGCGTTTCTTCGACTTATCGGGTGAGAACAACAGCGCCAGCGCGGAAAAGAGCAGACCAGTACCAAGAATGAGGAAGAAGGTCGTCTCCCGAAGCGGGATCAACCCACCCACAAAGGCGGCTGGCGCAGAAACCGCAATGAGCGGGACTATGGCGCGCGCGTCATAGAGGCCTGCGCGGCAATAACGCAGCGTTCCGCCGGTAACGACAACGATATTGCAGGCGAGCGCGATGATCGGAATCAGCGCATATTCGATACCCGACAGCGCCAGCAGCGCGTTGTAGGTCGATCCGCCGCCAAAGCCGACCGAGGCATAGGCCAGCGCTACCAGAGCAAAAAGGAGCGCCAGCCACAAAAGAGCCATTTAGGTTCCAGACCTTGTGCCAGCAGGAATTTGCCTCGAAACAGGTATCCTCGGTCTTGGCTGCAAATGCATCAAAGGCTGACGCTATGGCTCAGGCGGCCGTGGCAATGCTTGTACTTCCGCCCCGAACCGCAGGGGCACGGGTCATTGCGGCGCACATTCATATGCGCATAGGGATTCTCACCCTCACCTGGTGCCGGTGCGGCGACCTGCCGCGGTGGAAGCTTGGTGGTTACCAGCCCCAGCGAGCCGCCATCGATATCATCGCTATTGTCCTCGCCTGTAAGCGGATCGATATGGGTTGTCAGAAAATCGGGCAGTTCGGGAAGCTCTGGCACCTCGATCTCATCCTGCGCCCGGAATTCGCTGGTCGAAATCGTCTTGGTCACATCCTCGCGGATGGCGGCCAGCATATTCTCGAACAGACCGAAGCTTTCCTGCTTATATTCGTTGATCGGGTTTTTCTGCGCATAAGAGCGCAGATGCACCACCTGACGGAGCGCATCCAATGTTGAGAGATGCTCTTTCCAATGATGATCAAGATTCTGAAGAAGAATGCTTTTCTCTACCTGATGCCAGATTTCTTCGTCAACATCGGCTTTCTTTTCGGTAACCCTCTCGGCGCTCAGCTTGTCGAGCCGCTCTTCGATGATTTCTGGATCGAGCTCGTCTTCCTCAAGCCAGCTATCGATATCGCTCTCGACATCCAGGATGGATTTGGTCTCTTCCTTGAGGCCGTCGATATTCCACTGCTCGGGATAGCTGCCAAAAGGACAATGCTTGCCGACAACGGCATTGACGGTATCGGACCGCATATCCTCCACCACATCATCGACGCGGTCGGCATCCATGATTTCATCGCGCTGCGAATAGATGACCTTGCGCTGGTCATTCATGACATCATCATATTCGACCAGCTGCTTGCGGATATCATAGTTGCGCGCCTCCACCTTGCGCTGCGCGGTTTCGATGGCCTTCGAAAGCCATTTTCCGCCAATCGCCTCGCCGTCCTCGAGGCTGCTATTCATCATTTTGGAAAACAGCGTTTCGGATCCGAAAATCCTCAAAAGATCGTCGTCGAGCGACAGATAGAAGCGCGATAGACCGGGATCGCCCTGGCGGCCCGACCGTCCGCGCAGCTGGTTATCGATCCGGCGGCTTTCATGCCGCTCGGTCGCCAGAACAAAAAGCCCGCCGGCTGCAAGCACGCGCTCGCGCTCTTCGGCCACTTCTGCCTTCAGCTTCTCGATCGCCTTGTCGCGCTTCTTGCCTTCTTCGATGTCGCCGATTTCTTCCTCGATACGGAATTCGAGATTGCCGCCAAGCTGAATATCGGTGCCGCGGCCAGCCATATTGGTGGCGATTGTCACCGCGCCTGCCCTGCCCGCCTGCGCGACGATATAGGCCTCTTTCTCATGCATGCGCGCATTAAGGACGCTGTGCTCGACCTTCTCCTTCTCCAGATATTCGGAAAGCAGTTCGGATTTCTCGATCGAAACCGTGCCGACCAGCACCGGCTGGCCGCGCTCCTGCGCCTCGCGGATAGCCTTGGCAATCGCCCCGAATTTATCCTGTGTGTTCTTGTAGAACTGGTCATCTTCATCGATGCGCTGGACCGGCACATTCGTCGGAATTTCAACGACATTCAGCTTGTAAATCTCGTGGAACTCGCCCGCTTCGGTCGCCGCCGTGCCGGTCATGCCGCTGATCTTGGGATACATGCGGAAATAATTCTGGAAGGTGATCGTCGCCAGCGTCTGGTTTTCCGGCTCGATATTGACGCCTTCCTTGGCCTCCACCGCCTGGTGCAGGCCGTTTGACCAGCGCCGGCCATCCATCATGCGCCCAGTAAACTCGTCGATGATGACGACTTTACCGTCCTTGACGATATAGTCGGTGTCGCGGCGAAACATGATGTTGGCCTTGAGCGCATTGTCGAGATGATGGACAACCTGCGTATTTTCGAAGTCATACAGATTGTTGCCCTGCAGCAGCCCGGCCTCCTCCAGCAGGCGCTCGGCCTTTTCGGTGCCATCTTCGGTCAGCAGGACATTGCGGGATTTTTCGTCCTTTTCGTAATCCTCTTCGTCCAGCTGCAGCACAATTGCATGCACTGCATTATAGAGTTCCGCCTTGTCATCGGTCGGGCCTGAAATGATGAGCGGTGTGCGCGCCTCGTCGATAAGGATCGAGTCAACCTCGTCCACAATCGCAAAATTGAAGGGCCGCTGGACCATCTGCCCACGCTCGAACTTCATATTGTCGCGCAGGTAATCGAAGCCCAGCTCATTATTTGTCGCATAGGTGATGTCGCAATTATAGGCATCGCGGCGTTCGGTCTCGTTGAGATTGGGTATGATCACGCCCGTTTTCAGCCCCAGAAACTCGTATATCTGCCCCATCCATTCGGCATCGCGGCGGGCCAGATAGTCATTGACGGTCACGACATGCACGCCCTTGCCTTCCAGCGCATTCAGATAGCTCGCCAGCGTCGCCACCAGCGTCTTGCCCTCGCCGGTCCGCATCTCGGCGATTTCGCCGCGGTGAAGCACGATGCCGCCCACCATCTGCACATCGAAATGGCGCATACCAAGAACGCGGCGGGAAACCTCCCGCACGGTGGCAAAGGCTTCGGGCAGAATGTCATCGAGCGTCTCGCCCGCGTTCAGGCGATCGCGAAAGGCAGGTGTCTGCGCCTTGAGCTCATCATCGCTGAGCGCTTCCATATCGCCTTCCAGATCGTTGATCCGGCTCACGGTCTTCATGATCGATTTGACATAACGGTCGTTGGACGACCCGAAAATTGACTTGGCTAAACCGCCGAACATTTTGAATTCCTTAAAAATATGCGTGTCAGCGAACTGGCTGACAAAGACCTGATTGGTCTGAAACTTATGGGAAAAATGCGCTGCAAAAATGGCGCGAGTTGACCGAAGTTGCGCGCTATTCTAGCGCGCGATCGCTCCGCAGGGTCCGCGCTTCAATCGCTCCCGAAGGCAAGGCTGCTCCGATGGGTTCCGATCTCGCCGGCAGTTCGACAGCCGCCAATGCAAGATATACGGCGCTCTCGGCAGCCACTTCATTCGCTTGCAAGCCGATGGCCGAAACCGCTTCGGCGGCGCTAATCTCATCAGGTGCAGCAACCCGCGCCTCGGCATTCTGTGCCGCCGAAAGGCCCGTCAGGAGGGCGAGAAGATAAACGAAAATACGCATAGTCTGTCTAGCCGCCCATTTAGGGACGATGGAGCCATTCGTCCATAGCTATTCCTGTCAGGGAAGTTTCCAACGGTAGGAGCCAACCCAACTTGCAGCAATGGGTAGACCCTTTCTGTCCAGGGCAGGGTCGAACCGTGCGCGGCGCTGGGCATTTCTGCAAGCCGCACGATCCAGCGACGAATGACCGCTGGAAGCAATTATCACGCAAGCCCGGGATCGGCCTGCAGGTGACACGATCAGCCGATAACGGGTTGTGCCTTCGGCCTTGTCTCGCAAGGCATCTGCTGGATAGTCATTGGCCGTAATCCACCTTGCCACATTGCCGCGCGGTTTTAGCTTCCGGCTCAAATCATCCGACCTGACTTTTTGGGTAGAGTTCTTGTCGGAAATATCCTCGACCCTGGTGACAACCGCTACTGCCACCTTCTTGCGAATCGGGTTTCCTTCTGCATCGGTAGGCGGTTCGAATCTCTCCATAACATCACAGGGACTTGTGCCCGGATCCTCTACCTTCGGCGTCCTTTCAAATTTACAGTTTGAGACCGAACCATCCTTTTCGATCACATAGCTTTGTACTATCTTGACCGCGTCCGGTATTGGGTTGGGCAAACCGCTGGGGATTTGCCAACGGATGCGCGTCGCATAGCTTCCAACTGTTGCCTTGCCGTTCCGATCACGAGCCGGTTCAAACTGTGCACGCCTGCTGGCTGCATCACATGCTGCGAGATCCAAATCGGAATTGCCGCTGCTCGAATATACCTTGCATTTCGTCACCCTGCCTTCCGGGCTGACCGTCAAAATAATTCCTGTCGTGCCTTCAGCTCTCTTCTGCAACGCAGCTGCTGGATAGTCACTGGTGGTTACCCATCTGGCGCGGTTGTTTGCGGGCTTCGCAGGAGTACCTCGATCAACTGCAACGCGCGGCTGCGCGGCACATCCATTGCCGTGCTGCTGTTGCCCGTCAGGGCAGGCGGTAGGCGATTGCAACTTCTCCGCCACGCGGTTTTCCGCACCTAATGTTGCAGCAACCATTGCCATAAGAACGGACAAAGTCACTCAGGTTTCTCCCCGGCATCCGCAGCAAAATCCTCGGTCTTCAATTCCAGCTGCAACTTGATTTTCTTTTCAATCGCATTGCCGTCTGCATCCTTGAAGGGCACAAAGCGGTCGCGGCCTTTCTCGATTTCTCTACAGAAGCTGACATTCGCCAGTCCCAGCATTCTAGCCGCTTCGCCCTTCTTGAAATCATGATCGAGCTCGCAGTCACGGATTCTGCCGTCCTTGTTCATGATCAACTCGAGATTGGCGGTACCCGGCTCTGCAAAAAAATTGGGTGTTCGCGGGCGCGCTACATTAGGGGGTGCGGGAGTCGCCGTGACATTTGGAATATCCGCAGCCTCAGCTTGATGGGGAATGCGCCAGTTGACGCCGGATTCTATCCGTCCCGGCCCCGGCTTGCCATCAAGACCTGTTGCGGCTCTGATACGTGCTTTGGACTTGATCAGCGGGCAGGCCGCTGCATCCAGATCTTTATGGCCGCTGCTGGAGGTCACTTCGCAGCTGCCCCAATTCCCTTCTGGCGTCACCGTCATCACCACCAGGGTTTCGCCCTCTCGCTTTTCTGCCAATGCTTTTGCCGGGTAGTCGGCTTTTGTGAGCTGACGCCAGGGGAAGAAGCCGCTCATATAGGGCGGCCTGGGGAAATGTTCCGTCCGGAATGATGGCCGTGTGGTTCTGCGCGCTGGGGCAGAAACCACAGGCGGTCGCGGCAATCGCCAGCGAAACGACCGCCTGACCTTCCCGGCGATCGCATTGCCATCGATGTCCCGCGCCGGACGGAAATGCCAGTTCTCGCGCGCAAACTCGCATGAGGTTTTGTCCAGATCGGCATGACCGCTGCTATCGATCACGCTGCAGGATGTGACGTCCCCCAATTCATTGACATGCGTCTCGACGACAGCGCGCCCTTGGCGTTTTTCCTTTTCCGCCTTTTCGGGATAGTCAACCATATCCAGGCTGAACATTGTGTAGGAATAGGGTTTCGGCCCGGTTGGAAAGCTCTCATTCACAAAATTGCTGCCGGGAATACGCCATGCCACAGACGTCGAATAGCTGCCGCGACGCGGGAGCCCCTGACTGTCCTGCGCCGGGTAGAATCGGCCCCGGCGGACCAAATTTCTGCAGGTGGCACTATCCAGCGAATGATGACCGCTTGAGGCCGTTACCCCACAATTCTCAACGCGCCCATGTGCGCCGACAATCAGATTTACGCGCGTTGTCCCTTCCGCTTCCGAACGGAGAGAAGCGGAAGGATAATCCGCAGATGTTACCCAAGTGTGGGGCCTGCTGCGCGGCATAGGATCGCTGGCCTTGCCTTTTGGCGGCTTTGGCAGGCGGTATGGTATGGGCGCTGGAACAGTGCTGGGTAGCTCAATTGTCGGCAGTGCTTCGGGAGGAGCCGGTGGCGGTCGGTCAATAGTTGGAGCGGGCTGCGCCTGCGTGGATTGGCTCAAGGCAAAAACAATCAGACCAATTGCAAAACTCATTGCGGGCACTCCCCTGTTACGGCTAATCTGTCCACTAACTGATCGAAAGCCATTGAATTGTCCAGTATATCCCCGCTCGCGAGGCCCTTCCCCGAACTGCCAGACATTGGCGGCGTCCAGTTGCGCGTGGCAGAAGCCGGTTATAAATATTCGGGCCGGGCCGATCTCACCTATGTCGAACTGGACGAGGACACCGCTGTGGCGGGCCTGTTCACCAATAATGTCTGTTGTTCGCCGGAAGTCGAGCTTGGCCGAGAGCAGATAAAGGCCGGAAAAGCGCGTGCACTCATCGTCAATGCCGGCAATGCCAACGCCTTTACCGGCCATCGCGGCCGCGAAGCGGTAGAAGCGATCATGGCGCAGGTTGCTGGGCATCTCGGCTGCGAGCCGGGGGAGGTCTTCGTCTCCTCGACCGGCGTTATCGGTGAGGCGCTACCGCAGGACAAGGCGAAAGCCGGGCTGGAGGCCGTGTTCCACGCCGAGCGCTGTAGTTGGGAAGAGGCAGCGCGCTCTATTTCCACCACAGACACTTTTCCGAAGGGCGCGACGGCGAGCGCGATCGTGGATGGCAAAACCGTGCATCTGTCCGCGATCATAAAGGGCAGCGGCATGGTCGCCCCCGATATGGCGACGATGCTCGGCTATATCTTTACCGATGCAGCCATCGCGCCGGAGTTTCTGCAGCAGTTGCTCGCCGCAGCAAATGAAAAGAGCTTCGGCTGCATCACCGTCGATGGGGACACCTCGACAAGCGACACCGTGCTGACCTTTGCAACCGGAAGGGCCGGTAACGCCAGCCTATCCTCATTCAATGATCCGGGTGCCGATGCCTTTGCGGCGGCGCTCGATGATATATGCCTGCAACTCGCACAGCTGGTTGTGCGCGATGGCGAAGGCGCACAGAAATTTGTGGAGATCCGCGTAACCGGGGCCACAGACGATGACAGCGCCCGCAATATCGGCCTGTCCGTTGCCAATTCACCGCTCGTCAAAACCGCCATAGCAGGCGAAGACGCGAATTGGGGCCGGGTCGTCATGGCGGTTGGCAAGGCTGGAGAGCCAGCTGACCGCGACCGGCTGGCGATTAGCTTCGGAAACACCAGGGTGGCCGAGAAGGGACTGGCGGTCGAGGGCTATGACGAAGCGCCCGTCGCCGAGCATCTAAAGGGCAATGAAATCCGCATCGCCATCGACATCGGTCTTGGCGATGGCCGCGCCAAAGTCTGGGGCTGCGACCTCACTCACGGTTATATCGAGATCAATGCGGATTATCGCAGCTAACAAAGTTATGAGTCTATCATCGAGAGGAAAATTCCATGCCCGAAGTCATATTGCATCACTATGAGGCATCGCCATTCGGTCAGGCTATGCGCAGATGCCTGGCTCTGAAGGGAATTTCATGGAAATCCGTAGAAGCGCCCATGGTCAGCCCTAAACCGGAACTTTCGGCGTTGACTGGCGGCTATGAGCGCATTCCTGTCCTACAAATTGGCGCTGACATTTACTGCGATACCGATTGCATTACCGAAGCGCTCGAAAGCCACCAGACCGAGCCCAGCCTTTATCCTGGCGCGATGGGCCGTGCAGCAAAGTTTATCGCATTATGGTCCGGAAACCTCTGGTTTATGCCGGCTGTGGGAACGGCGTTGGGCAACAACCACGAGCAGTTGCCGGATGCATTCTGGGAAGACCGGGCCAAGCGGTTCGGAATGGATCGACGGACCTTCCTTCCCGCAGTCCCGCATATGCAGGGGCAGTTTTACGCCGGTGCCAACCTGCTGAAGCGAACATTGGCCGATGGTCGCAAGTTCATTGCTGGTGAATCCGCCGGTCACGCTGACTTCGCAATGTGCATGAATTTGGAGTTTGTTGGCATGTCCGGGATCACGCCGGCTGATTTGGGACCGGAAGTTGCTGGCTGGTACGAACGCGTCTCGAAAATTGGTTTTGGTCAAAGCGAAAGCTGGACTCCGCAGCAAGCGATTGAACATGCTGCGCAGCATGAACCTGCCCATGGAGATGAAGTCGACACGAAAAGCGGATTTGAACTCGGCCAAACGGTTTCCGTGAAAACCGATTCTCCCGACCCTGCCGCAGTTACCGGGGCGTTGATTGGCTTGGATGACAAACGCATCTCGCTATCGAGGCAAACGCCCGAGGCGGGCAAAGTGCATGTTCACTTCCCCCGCATGGGCCAAATCCTTACGGCAGTTTGACCAGATAACTCCGGCAGCGCCTATAGCGCGGCTTCAAGCCATTCCTTGATCTGCGCCTTGGGTGCTGCGCCAACTTTGCTGTCGGCCGCCTCGCCGCTCTTGAACAGGATCATGGTCGGGATGCCGCGAACACCGAATTTGGCCGGCGTATCGGGATGATCGTCGATATTCAGCTTGGCTATGGTCACCTGCTCACCGAGCTCTTCGCTAAGTTCTTCAAGGCTGGGGCCGATCATTTTGCAGGGGCCGCACCATTCGGCCCAGAAATCCACCAATACGGGCTTGTCGCTGCCCAGCACGGCGCTCTCAAAATCATCATCGCCGACAGGAATGGTAGCCATGTTAAATCTCCTTTGTTGATCTTCATTTATGAATTGCGCCCGGCAGTGGCAAGCGGCGCGCGCAAAAGAATATCTATCGGCCTGTCAAGCCTGGGGTCTGAGCGGCTCCAACAGGGAATCGGGCAGGTAAATAATTCGGGGTACTTGGCTATAGAGCAGTGCTGCTTCCACTTTATGATCTGGGAAAATGGCCTCCATAGCAGCGACATAATGCGCCATCTGGCGCAAGAAGGCGGTGGGAACGGACTCGGCATTCTCTGGAACATGCCTTCCGGTTTTGAAATCCAGAATTTTGATCCCCTTCTCGCTCACGATCATCCGGTCGATACGGCCTGAAATCACCGTTTCGCCGACAAGCGCGGCAAGCGGCACCTCGGCCAGCGCATCTTCCCCAAACCACGCGGCATACTCCGGGTCGGTGACAATGTCCGATACCATCAACAATATCTCTGCCGGATCCAGATCGTCGGGAATGGCTTGCCGCTCTAGCCATTTTTCGGCTTTGGCCAGGGCAGCCGGTATGTCACCGGAAATCCGTTCAAAGAGCATATGCACCAGCCTGCCCTTTTCGGTGGCAATGCGAAGCGCGCCGCCCGATGGTGCTTCGCCATAATCATCAGTATCGAGCTGCGACGGCGCAAGCGGTCTGGGCGGCGTTTCTTCTTCCGGCGCGGGTTTCAACAACCAGTCGGGCAGTTCTGTCGCATAAGGCGATTTCTCGTCTGCTCTATCGTGCGCCAGCACTGCCGCTTCTCTCCCGGAAAGTTGCAAACACCCGCCAAAGGCAGCGTCATCCTCCCACACACATCCAAGCGACAGCAGTGCATTTTCTATATGCGGATACCAGCTCTTATCTGGCGCAACGAATCCAACGTCTTTTTTGCGCGCTTTCTCGCCCAGCGACCCGGTCATGATGAGGTGCTCTTCCGCCCGGGTCGCGGCAACATAGAGCAAACGGAGATGCTCCTGCACATCCCTTTCGGCCTTGAGCTGCTTGGTTTCTCCTAGCTGACCGATTTCTTCCGCCTTACGGACCCGAAGCAGCGGCAATTCGCGGCCAGCGGAATCCTCATCGAAGCGGTCCAGCTCAAGCGGTAGCCAGCCATCGCGGCTTTGCGAGGGGTCGGAACAGATGTCGCCCAGAATCACGACCGGTGCCTGCAGTCCCTTCGAGCCGTGGACCGTCATGACGCGCACCTCGTCGCTCGACGGGATCTGCTCGCGCGTGATCTGCGTTTCGCCATTTTCGAACCAGTGCAGGAAGGATTGCAATGTCCCGCCGCCTTCCGCCTCAAACTGCAAAACCAGATTGATAAGCTCGTCGAGCGGGATCAGCGAATCTGTGCCCAGTCGCGCGGTCAATTTCCTGCGCCCCTGCATGGAGCCGGATAGGATATGCTCGAGAAAAGCATGCGGGCTGACAAAGTCGGCAATGGAAAGAAGGACTGCCAGCGGGGCGATATCGGCGGCCACCACTTCTTGCGCCTTTAGATGTTCCCAAAGGCCTGTACCTTTCTTGCGATATCCGAACTCCAGCAATTTTTCGTGGCTCCAGCCAATCAAGGGCGAAACCAGCAGGCAGGCCAGGCTATATTCATCATTCGGTTGCAGAACGAAGCGAATGGCCGCCAGCATATCCTGCACTGCCAGTGGCTCCTGCATTTTCAGCCGGTCGATCCCGGCCACAGCCACGCCCCGGTCATGCAACTGACCGATGATGGCGGATGCCAGCTCGCCGCGCGAACGCAGCAGGATCATAATGTCACCGGGCCTCAGCGGCCGCGATTTTTCCTTGTCACGATTGAAAATAACTGGCGCATCATCGACCAATGCCTTGACCCGGTCCGCCAGCCTTTCGGCCAGCAGCCTTTTTTCATCTGCTACCCAATCCTGATCGTCTTTGGGCACCCCGGCGAGATCGGGGTTGACCGGCTCTAGCAGTTCGACTGCGCCGATATCCGGAAATTGGCTGACATGCTCTTCCAGCTCGACATCGCCCATGGCCCCATCGGGCAGCGAGCCGGTCAGGGCGTTGACAAAAGCGATGACGGGCTGCGACGAACGGAAGCTCTGGCTGAGCGACAATTCCTCCAATTCACCCTCGCCTGCCTTTATACGCGCGGCAAAGCGCTTCTTCGCGGCCAGATATTGCGCAGGATCGGTACCTTGAAACCCGAAAATCGCCTGCTTGAAATCGCCAACAGAAAAGATCGTGCGCAGCTTTTCGTCTTTCGCGCCCCGTCCGGCAAAGAAATCATCCGATAGCGCCTCTATGATGCTCCACTGCTTGCGGTTGGTGTCCTGTGCTTCGTCTACCAGAATGTGGTCGATCCGCTGGTCGAGCTTGAAACGAATCCATTCGGCAATTCCAGGCTTGCCAAGCAATGCTGCGGCATGCCGGATCATGTCGTCAAAATCGATCAGTCCGCGCCGCTTCTTGGCTTCGGCATAGCGCAGCGCATAGGCTTTCCCGGCGATCAGCGCGCTTGCAAGACGGTCGGCATAATCCGCAAGGACAAGCTGCGCCGTCAGCTGCATCGACCATTGATACAAATCCAGCGCGACTTCGGCATAGCCATCGTTTGGCGGCGTATAGCCTTTGGAGCTGATCAGCGGTTCGCCGTTCGCCTTCGTCCAGCAATGATGCAGCCTGGCAAAATTCTCTGCGCGCACAGCCGGTTCGAGCGCCAACCATTCCCGGATGATGGATGCGCGCGCTCGCCCTCGCGCGCTTTTTTCTCCCCATTCGGTGTTCCATTCTGCGATTGCCTCTATTGCCCGGCGATCGATGACACTATCGGCCAGCTGCTTCGCGAGCCAGTCGCGAGGGTCTTGGTCAGCAAAAGAAACGCCCGCTATCCTCCGCGCATAGACAATGGCTCCTCTATCGTCCGGAATGTCCGCCATCACTTCGGTTTCGGACGCGCATTTCTTCAGGAAAGCCAGCGCGGCTTCCTCGCCCATGGCGATGCTTAAATTCTGGAAATGCGTGATGATATGCTGGCGTCCGCTCTCCTCCAACTCCGTGATCAATTCAGCCAGAACATCCTCGAAAAGATAATCCTGTTCGCGTCCCTCGATCGCGCGAAAGCCCGGGAACAGCCCGGCCTCTTCGGGAAAGCTGCCGAGCAGCGATTGCGCAAGGCTGTGAATCGTCATGATTTGCAGGCCACCGCCAGGCGCATCCAGCACGCGGGCAAAGAGCTTTCGCGCCTCTGCCCGCGCACCAGGTCCAGACGGCGCGCCGATCGCCTCCAGATCGGCAAAGAGCAACCCGTCATCCATCTGCACCCAGCGCGCCAGCAAGCCATTGATCCGGTCCGCCATTTCGGCGGCAGCGGCTTTGGTGAAGGTAATGCAGAGCAGGTTTTCCGGGCGCACCCCTTTGGTTAGCAGCAGCCGCAACACACGGGCCGTCAGCACCTGGGTCTTGCCCGTGCCCGCCGATGCACTCAGCCAGACCTGCGCGCCGGGCCTGACGGCCTCTTTCTGCTCGCCGGTGAGCGGATAAAGCGCATGGCCGGTTGTGTCAGCGGACGTCATGCCCGCTCTCCCGCGGATCGAAGCTGACTTTGACGCTGGTCCCATTCCTGCAGCCGGGATAGCTGGTCATAATCGTCATAATTGGTGAATTCCGGCCTGAGCTTGGCAACGAAGGGGGCATCGCCCTTGATCCACTTTTCGATCGCTTCTTCAGCCCGCGCCACCATATCGGCTATCAGATCTTCACTCGCTTTTTTTTGCGCGCTCCGGCCCGAACCCAGCTTTCGGCGGTAACCAAAAGGATTGGCCCCGTCTTTCGCCTGCTGATCCTTGGCCAGACTCCAATATTCAAGGGCAGCGACCGGCCTTTTCCGTCTAGCGAAACATCCGTTTATGGCCATATGTCCCAGCAGGCCCAATTGCAGGGCATAACCTGCATTGATTTGCTTGGGCGCTGGGGGTTGGCCCGTTTTGTAGTCGATGATTGTCAGGCTTCCATCCTCGCCCAGATCGATGCGGTCGACCTTGCCGGTTACATCTGTTCCTGCAAGCTGGATTTTGCCATCGGCTTCGGCCAATAGCAGATTTCGGCCTGCATCCATTTGCCGCTGCGTTTCTTCCGCCACCCATTTGAGGCCCTGCAGGATACGCGGCTGCCACAGAACGCGCAGGCCGGGATGCAGCTCGGCATCACCAAGCGCGCAATCCACGCGCTGCATCAGCCTGGCCGGATCGCTATTGTCTTCATCCGCCCATTTTTCGAGTATGTCATGCACCAGCGTCCCGCGCCAGGCATGGGTCGCCCCTGCATCGACGCTGTCAAGCGGCTGAAGGCGCAAAATACGTTTGGCATAAATCGCAAAGGGGTCGGACAAGAGCCGGTCGAAATCGGTGACCGAAAGGCGGACAGCACGCTGAGCTGCGCTGGGCCTGATTTCCGGTGCCGGGAAAAGATGCCGCTCGCTGGCCTCCGGCTGATCCAGCTTGCGCGCCAGAGCAATTGCCTCTTCTTCCTGCTGTAGCGCCGATCCCAGAAATGCCTCGATTCGCAACAGAAATCGCGACGCAACCGTGGGCCCAGCGCGATCACGCCTTGCCCGCGTGATGATACACTCTTTCGCACCGATCGCGCCCGCAAGGTCATGCGCGGACAGCCCGATATTGCGCTCCAATGCCGGAAGGCCCAGCTGCCTGCGGATGCGGGGGGCGAGCCAGGGGTCGGGCGTCGGCAATTGCGGCCAGCTGCCTTCATTCAATCCCGCGCATATGAGCAAGTCCGCCTGCTGCAATCGCGCTTCCAGCAGCCCGAACAGCGCTACCCTTGGATGCCCGCCATAGGGCGGACGCACAACCTGTCCGGCAACAAGCTCGGCGAAAAAGGCAGGCAGAGCCTCGCGTTCGATATGTCCAGCCAGATTGAAATCATGCCCGCTCAGCTCGTCCAGAAAGGCAGAAAGCTGCCTCCCTTCGGCCTTTTTCCAGATCGCGCCATCACTCAGCTCGCCTGCTATGTCGGCGAGCGTCGCCAGAAAGGCGTCAAACCCCTGCGCCACAGCCTTTTCGAGCGGCGAGATCTGCTCGGCAAACTGCTTCCACCATTCCTGCAGAGCCTTGAGTTCGTCCTTCCGCGCCTTGTTGCGAGGGTTTTTCGCGGCCCGCGCGAGCTGGCGCGTTATCGCCTTGAGACCCAGTCCGGGAGACGGCCCCCTTAGCTCCATGTCCAGCGCCCGGGTCATCTCCAGCCATTCGAGACGATGTTCGGGCCTCACCAGCGGGTGTTTGGCAACGCCAAGCAGGCTGGACGCAGAAAATTGATCGGCGACCATTTGAGCCAGTGCAACAAGCAGCATGCCTGGCGGCGTTTGGAGGAGCGGCTTTCCTGCCGTGTCGTCTACCGCGATATCCCAGCGCTTGAGCTGTTCCGAGATGCGTTTTGCCAGTTCACGGTCGGGGGTCGCAATCGCGATGCGCTTTCCTGGCTCTTCCAACGCCCGGCGCACCATGATCGCGATCGCCAAAGCCTCTTCCGCGCTATCCTCGGCAACCGTAAGCCGCAGCGACGGGAGCTTTTTCCTGGCTGGCGTTAGCAATGACCAGGCGGTTGTCGCCTCTGGCAGGCAAAAGATGCTGTTGATCGCGCCCGCGACATTTCGCTTGTCGCTGCCAAGAAGCGCGACCTCGCCTCGATTGACCCCCATCCTTTCAAGCAGCAGTTTCAGATGAAATTGCGGATGGGTTTCCTTTCCGAATTCGGGAAGTTTGCCTTTTTCCTGCGGGGGTGGACCAAGTTCCTCCCAACCCTCATCATCCATGCCCAGGTCGATGTGCGGCAAAATGACATGTCCACCGGCCAATTTTGCAATTGCCGAGAGCAAGTCGGCTATCGCCGGAGCCGCCGTTGAAATACCGCTGGCAAAGACCGGTCTGGGCAGCACGCCGCGCCCGAGCCGATCCTTCAGCCGCGCCAGTAAAATATTGCGCAAGGCCGCGGGGCCTTCGAGCCCGAGTTTCTGCATTTCCTTTCGGTAAAGCGGGAGGATCTCCAGCAAATTTTCATAAGAGCTTTGCCAGTGCCCCGCCAAATCAGGGTCATCGGCCACTTCGCGCTGCCCTGCCAGCTCTTCGAATGCCTTCGGCCCAATCTTCTCGATATCCAGTTCGTCGATCAATTCGGCCAGCAGCCGCGCGAGGCGCATCACCTCGGTCGCATCGATTTCTTTCGCCTGCTTGCGATATTGCTGCCGGATCAAGCCGGCGAGGATGAGCTGCCTTCGCAGCGGGCCGATGAGGCCGGGCGTATCCGCTTCACCATCGACGGGATCGAGCATGGGCGAGAGCGCCTCGTCAAGCGCCAGATCGCCGATTGCAATCAGACGGGGCATCAGCAGGCCATTTTCCGCGCGCCTTACAAAAGCCTCCTGCATCGCCCGGATTGCGCGATTGTTGGGAAGGAAGATAGTGGCCCTTGAAATCGCAAGCGGCGCTGGCCCACATTGTTTGAGAACCAGTTCTACCGTTTGCTCACACAGGTCGCCGCCAAATGGCAGAGTGAAAATTGATGGCCGGATGGCCTCAACCATGCGCCCTGGCGAGCTTGCCTAGCATCCCTTCGGTAGGAGCAATTGCGCCGGGATGACCAATATCGAACCAGTCCCCCTGATGCAGCACGCCAAAGAGCCTGCCTTCCTCCAGCGCCCGATCCCACAAAAAATTGGTCGAGAAAGGGCCTTCCGGCGGATCGCGCAGCAAGCGGTGCGAAATCAGTTGAATACCGGTAAACACATAAGGCGCGCTTGGCGCATCGCCGCGGCGGATCAGCCGCCCATTCGCGTCGAGACTGAAATCGCCAGGCCCTCTATGATTATGCGCGCGTTCCTTCGGTATCAGGAGCAACAGCGCATCCATCTGCTCGCCATCCCACATGCCCGCCATCAGGGACAGGGAGGGAACATCATCATCGGTCCAGATATTGTCGCTGTTCACGCAGTAAAATGGCTCCTCGGAAATATGAGGCTGCGCCTGCACTAAGCCGCCGCCTGTTTCCATTAGCAACGCGCGCTCATCGGAAATGTGCAAGTCAAAGCCCTGGCAGAATTCCTGCAGGTATTCTTCCATCATTTCAGGGAGGTAATGGACATTTACGACAATCTTTTTTACCTTCGCCTCGCGAAGCTTGTCGAGCGTATATTGCAGAAGCGGTTTACCGCCGACCTCGATCAGCGGCTTTGGACAATTGTCGGTAAGCGGCTGCATTCTCGTACCCAGCCCCGCAGCCATCACCATGGCACTTTTGCTCATGCCGCCTGCATCTCCTGCGGAGAGCGTTGCCTTAGCTCCCGTGGAACATGCCCATCGATCCATCGGCGTAACTTCGCAAGCTCCGGATGTTTGAGATCGCGTTCGAGCAGACCCCACATACGTGGCAGGAAATCCAGATAGCGCGGCTTGCCATCGCGCTTCCACAAGCGAGTGAATATACCGATGATCTTGATATTCCGCTGCGCACCCAGCAGCGCGTAGTGATGCCCGAAATCCGCGCCCACCCCGGTCTGATGCCGATAATAGCCAAGCATTTCCGCTTCCAGCTCTGGCGCGACATCGCGCCGTGCATCCTGCAAAAGCGACACGAGATCATAGGCGGGATGGCCGACCAGCGCATCCTGGAAATCCATCAGTCCCTGCTCGCCGGTATCAAGCAGCATCAGATTTTCCGAGTGATAATCGCGCAGCGTTGTAACGCAGTGGTTCATCTCGCCTTCCAGCGCCTGCAGCAATTCGTGCCACATGGCTTCCCACTCGCCCTGATCGGCCTCGATCCCCATAGCGGGCAAATACCACTCGGTAAGAAGATTGAGCTCCTTTAGATAGGCAGCCTCGTCATAGGGCGGCAAATCGGCGGTTTCGACCTCGCGCAGCCGGATCAGCGTATCGATCGCCTTGCGATAAATGTCTTCTTCCTGGGAAGGGTTGGCATCGGCATGCTCGCGCATGCGGCGCTCTCCAAAATCCTCGAGCGCCACCAGACCGCGATTCAGATCTTCGGCATAGATTTCTGGCGCGTGAAAATCATGGCTTGAAAGATATTTGGCGACAGCAACAAAGGGGCGCGGGTCTTCATGTGGTGGCGGTGCATCCATCAGGATCGCGCTACGCCCGTCGGGACGCTGCAAACGAAAATAGCGCCGGAAAGAGGCATCACCGGCAAGCGGTTTGACCTCGGCATCTCCAAAACCGGCGCTATCCAAAAAACTGTCAATATTGGCGGGCGGCTGCATCCGTCTCTTTTCTGTTTGTGAATCCGAATTTTCGACGCCTAGCCAAAATCACTCTGCATTGCCAGTGGCACGCATTCGGGCCGTCTGTTCCTCGCCGCCTATGCAGAAGCCCACCAGATAATCATAGTCGGCCCGGCACTCGTCCGAAATCCGCCGCGCATCGCCGGACAGCGGCTTGAAAGGCGTTGGCGGTCCGAAAGTACTGCTATTCCAAACTGCATTATACCAATGATCTGCCCAGGCGCCATCGGCTGGATGCCGCCCCTCCTTCCAGGCGAGCATCGCTGGATCCCAGGCAATCTTGAGCGAATTGCACAAAGCGGAAAGCTGCGCCTTGGGATTTGCGAGGATGGCATTGCTGTCGATAACCGGTGCAGCCTCGCCCAGCCTATCCGAAATGCGCCTGTGATAGTCGGCCAGTTTGGCATAGCCCAGCAGATGCGCTTCGCGCAGGTCATTCTTGGCAGCATAGCTGGCCACGACCAGATCGGGATCGCGGATCAAAAAGGCATGGGCGTGCCCCGGAAAATCGAGAATATCGATCGGGCCCACCATGTGATGCGGCATATGCTTCTGATACCAGATCGTTTTCTCGTCCGGCGGCGAGCCCCGGACGGCATCGGCAACCGAATGCCAGTCGCAATCCATACTCGCCATCGTTTCTTCGGAAAGCGGCTGTTCCAGCCCTGTTTCCTTGAGAAACGCGCCATAGAAGGGCTCATCGCTCACCCAGCAATCCTTGCGCGACGAAAAACTGCGCATCATCGCGGTCGAGATATTGCGCGGCCCCGACCACATGGCGATACGGACAATATCACTCATGGGCGCTTGTGCTCCGCAATATCCTGCTCGATCAGCGCCTTGTATAATCCCTGCAGCCGCTCGACCATCGGTCCGCGCCCCTGCGTGAGGATACGGCCATCGATGGTATGGGCTGGCACTACGCCGGCAAAAGTACCCGTAACAAAGGCTTCGTCCGCCCCATAGACATCGGTCAGCGAGAAGTTCTTTTCGAAAACCGGGATGCCATTCTCGCGGCACAGGCGGATGACATTGCCGCGGGTAATCCCGCCCAGGCAATAATCGCCGCTCGACGTCCATACCTCGCCGCCGCGCACAATGAAGAAATGCGTCGAATTGCAGGTCGCAACAAAGCCGTGCGGATCAAGCATCAGCGCTTCATCGGCCCCTGCACGTATCGCATGAATACAGGCAGTTATACAGTTCAGCTTCGAATGGCTGTTAAGCTTGGGATCCTGTACCGCAGGATCGCCGCGGCGCACATGCACGGTAAAGAGCGAAATCCCTTCCTCCACCGTTTTGGGTAGTGGTTCCTTATGCTCGGCGATGATCACGATGGTGGCCGGGCTGATGATCGTGCGCGGATCCTGATAGGGCGTCGAGCGGATCCCCCGCGTCACCATGAGCCGGATATGGCAAGCATCCATAGTGTTGGCATCTATGGTCTCATAAAGCCGCTGCGTCAGTTCTTCCCGGCTGATTCTAATTTCGATGACGATAGCCTTGGCACCTTCTTCCAGACGGTCGAGATGCGCATCCAGAAAGGCCATCTTGCCCTTGTGAACGCGGATACCCTCCCAAACGCCGTCGCCCAGCATGAAGCCGCTATCGAAGACTGAAATACCCGCATGCGCGCGCGGTACCAGCTTGCCATTGATATTGATCAGGATTTCGTCGTTGCGCGGATCGGGCGCAAAATCATGGGTACCTTGGGCCATCAGATATGCAGCACCCGGCCATAGGCACCGAGCACACTTTCATGCATCATCTCGCTGAGTGTCGGATGCGGGAAGACGGTATTCATGAAGTCCTGCTCGACCAGCTCTGCCGTCTTGCCGACCGTATAACCCTGGATCAGCTCGGTGACTTCCGCGCCCACCATATGCGCGCCCAAGAGTTCGCCGGTTTTCGCATCGAACACGGTCTTGATGAAGCCCTCTGCCTCGCCCAGCGCAATCGCCTTGCCATTGCCGATGAAGGGGAAATTGCCGACCTTGAGCTCATAACCCGCTTCCCTGGCTGCCTTCTCGGTCAGACCCACCGAAGCGACCTGCGGGTGGCAATAGGTGCAGCCCGGAATATTGCGGACATCCATTTCATGCGGGTGGACATCCTTGTTGCCCAGCACCTGCGCGATTGCCTCGACCGCGATTACGCCTTCATGGCTGGCTTTGTGGGCGAGCCATGGCGGTGCGGTGATATCGCCGATTGCCCAGATGCCCGGCACACTGGTGCGGCAAAGCCCATCGGTCTTGATGTGCCCCTTCTCGGTTTCGACCTTGAGCGCTTCAAGCCCGATATTCTCGTTATTTGGCACGATGCCGATGGCGACGATGCAATGGCTGAATTCTTCCGCCGCGACCTTGCCTTTCGCGTCTTTGATCTTGGCGGACACGCCCTTGGCCGCCGCTTTCAGCTCCTCGACGCCCGCGCCGGTCATGATCGTCATGCCTTGCTTCTTGAGCGATTTTTCGAGGAAGGCGCTGACCTCGTGATCCTCGACCGGCACGATGCGGTCCATCATCTCGACCACGGTCACATCCGCGCCCATATCATTGTAGAAGCTGGCAAACTCGATACCGATCGCGCCTGAGCCGATGACCAGCAGCTTTTTCGGCATTTCCGGTGGCACCATGGCATGGCGGTATGTCCAGATCCGCTTGCCGTCCGCGGGCGCGAAAGGCAGATCGCGGGCGCGGGCACCGGTTGCGATGATGATATGCTTGGCGGTGAGCTTCTCTTCGCCCTTGCCTGCCCCGGACCCCGATCCGGGGTCACCCTTCACTGTCATCTTGCCCGGCGCGGTAATGCTGCCATCACCCATATGCACCGCGATTTTGTTCTTTTTCATCAGATGCGTAACGCCCTGATTCAGCTGTTTTGCGACCCCGCGCGAACGCTTCACCACCGCGTCCAGATCGGCGACGATCTTGCCTTCGATGGACAGACCATAATCCTTGGCATTATGCATGTTATGGAGCACTTCGCCCGAGCGCAGCAGCGCCTTGGTGGGAATACAGCCCCAGTTGAGACAAATCCCGCCCAGATTCTCGCGTTCCACAATGGCGGTCTTCAGGCCCAGCTGAGACGCGCGGATCGCCGCTACATAGCCGCCGGGGCCACTGCCAAGAACGATAAGGTCGTAGCTAGACATTTGATTGGCCTTCTTCAGTCATTGCGCCAGCGAAGGTAGTCCTTCGGCACATCAAATTTTTCCCGAAATCTGTGATCCATCATTCTTGCTTGAATTCCTAGCCAGTTGCGGACGCGTAGGTTGTTTGGCACTTGGATATCTGAACCTGGTTTCAGTGATCGATTTGCTGAGTTTTGAATATACCGCCTGTTTACAATTCCTCGATTGTGAACAAGCAGGTTTCTAATTGCCATCAACCTAGCTGCGCGTCTAGTTTGAAAATCAGTTTCAAAAAGTGAAAAATTCGTCTTTTTTTCAATGATTCCTGCAAGATCCAAAATGCCCTTGTATGACAGACTATTCACCTCATGTTCGATGGCGTGAAAACGAAGCTCATCAATGGTATCTGTTTCAAACGCCAAGCGGATATCAAACTTCTTTTCGAAAAGCGCCTTGGGATGAAGTATGAAGATTACTGCAATTATGCCCACATAATAGACAACAAAATTTTCTACAGCTTTCACAAAATATGTTTCGTTGATTTGCGGGCCAAAGTTTAGCGACTTTCCATGAAATTGCTCTTCGCCCAACTCTTCTAAGCCATAAAGCGCTCTAGAAACTGCTCCCATTTGTCGAATCTCTTCAAACATATAGCCATAGAGCATTATCGTGATGTATTTTCCCTTCAGCGAGAAATCCGTGTAACTCAAGCCAGCATCCCCAGCGGGTTTTCAACCAATGCCTTGAACACTTTCATCAATTCCGCACCATCAGCGCCATCGATTGCGCGGTGGTCGAAGCTTCCCGTGGCGCTCATCACGGTGGCGACGGAAAGCGCGCCATCGACCACATAAGGCCGCTGTTCGCCTGCGCTGATCGCCATGATCATCGCTTGCGGCGGATTGATGACCGCATCGAACTGCTTGATGCCGAACATGCCCATATTGGAAAGGCTTGCAGTGCCGCCCTGATATTCATGCGGTTGCAGCTTGCCGTCGCGCGCCTTCTCAGCAAGCGCCTTCATTTCGGTCGAGATTGCGCCCACGGCCTTTGTGTCCGCGCTCTCGATAATTGGCGTGATAAGACCCCTTTCGGTGCTGACCGCGACAGATATATCCGCGCGGCTATATTTGATCATATTATCGCCCGCGAAGGAGACATTGCATTTCGGCACAGCGATCAGCGCCTTGGCCAGCGCCTTGATCAAAAGGTCATTGACCGAAAGCTTGACGCCCTGCTCTTCCAGCGATGCATTGAGCTCTTTTCTCAGCTCGAGCAGCTTGTCGAGCTGAATATCCACAGTCAGGTAAATATGCGGGATCGTTTGCTTCGCTTCGGTCAGGCGGCGGGCAATCGTTTTGCGAATGTTGGATAGCTTCTCGACCTCATGCGGAATATCGCCGGGGTCGACAGGCTGGCTTTGGACCGCAAGCCCTGAGCCGGTCGAAGGGCGGCTCACTGCCGCGCCTCGTGCTTCGACAGGCTCAGCACTCCGGTCCAGAGATTGCGCGCCGACCACATCGGCCTTGACGATCCGTCCGCCGGGGCCGGTTCCGGTGACATGCGCCAGATCGACATCCGATTGTTCGGCAATCCGCCGGGCAAGCGGCGAGGCGATAATCCGGTCGCCGCCCGATCTGGGTGCCGCTGGCGCTTTCTTGACCATGTCGCCAGAGAGCGATGCGCTTTTGGCTGGTGCGGCTTCCGCTTTTGGCTCTGCCGGAGGCGGTGGGGGCGGAGTAGCCGCTTCTGGGGCCGCAGCAGAAGCTGCCGATGCGTCCTCATCCTCTCCGGCGATCATGGCGATTGTCTCGCCCACCTTCACATTGTCGGTGCCTTCGGCCACCAGGATTTGAGAAATGGTGCCTTCGTCGACCGCCTCGAACTCCATCGTTGCCTTGTCGGTTTCGATCTCGGCCAGCAAATCGCCCGCATTGACCTCATCGCCTTCCTTGACCAGCCATTTGGCCAGCGTCCCTTCTTCCATGGTCGGCGATAACGCAGGCATTTTGAGTTCGATGGGCATGTCGGGCCTTCTCGCATCTGATATTTGCTCTTCGCCGCATTAAGCCCGCGCTTTCCCCAGCGTCAAGCCGCAATGGCTTGCATATGGTAGTCTTTTCGCGCAGGCTTGGTGCCGGAAACAGGGAAGATGACGGGAGGGGCAAATGCGAAGCTACCTGGTGGTCGTCGATGAAAGCACCGAATCGCACAAGGCGCTGCGCTTTGCTGCCCGGCGCGCGGTGAAGACAAATGGTAAAGTTCATATCCTCGCGCTGGTCGAGCAAGCCGAGTTTGTTGCCTTTGGGGGAGTGCAGGCAACCATGGCCGCAGATGCCGAGGCAAAAGCAGTCGAGATTGTCCAGCAGGCCGCCGGCGAGATTATGGCCGAAATGGGCACGCGCCCCTCGATTACGGTCAAGAATGGCGACGCGGTGAAAGTCGTGCGCGAAGTGCTCGACGAGAATCCCGATATCAACCTGCTGGTGCTTGCTGCTGCGGCGCAAGGCAATCCTGGCCCGCTGGTTTCATACTTTACAGGTAATGATTGCGGAACGCTCTCACGGCCCGTCCTTATCATTCCTGGCGGGCTCGATGATGCGATGATCGAAGAGTTGAGCTAGTGCTATTTCCAACGCCGTTCGTGTCGAGCCGAGTCGAGACATGAACTGCTAGCCTGCCCGTCTCTCGACTTCGCTGGAGACAAGCGGTTTTTGATACAGCCAAGCTAAGTTTGCGGATGTCAGCGGCGTTTCCGTTTGCCTTTATGTCTTATATTTGAAGGCCTTCCACGTTTCCCCACGCGGTATTTCCCCTGCCTTTTGCCGGTGGGCGCAAACTTCCGGGCGGATTCGCGTACTTCCGGAAGCTCAAAACGCAGCGATCCGGAGACCGGATTCGCCTCTGCCAAACGCAGTTGCAAACGCATGCCCGGGCGATAAACCGTCTCGCCGTCCTCGCTCGTCAGGCTCTGGGCACCCTCATCATAGTCGAAATAGCCTGTCCCCAATGTTGATACGGGTATCAAGCCATCGCCGCCAATAGCCTCAACTGTCGCGAAAAATCCGAAATTCTGGACGCCCGTGATGCGGGCTTCGACAATCTGGCCCACCTGTTCCGACAAATAGGCCGCCACATAGCGGTCGATGGTTTCGCGTTCGGCCTCCATGGCCCGGCGCTCGGTCCGGCTGATGGCTTCCGATATTGTGTCAAGCTTGCTCGCTTCTTCTCCGGAGAGCGCTGTAGTTTTCTGAATTTTATTGTTTTTTATCTGCGGCTGCTCAAGGCCGTAAGCGCCCACCAGCGCGCGGTGAATGAGCAGATCGGCATAGCGGCGGATGGGTGATGTGAAATGCGCATAGCTCCCCAGCGCCAGCCCGAAATGGCCGATATGGGTGGGGGTGTAATAGGCCTGCGTCTGCGAGCGCAGCACTGCTTCCATGATCTGCGGCCTGATCTCTTCGGCATCTTCGCGGCTCTCGATCTTCTTCAATATCCGGTTGAAGCTGCTGGGCTTTATCACCTGGCCCAGCGCGAATTCGATATCGAATGTCACCAGATAATCCTTGAGCGCAAGCAGCTTCTCGCGGCTGGGATTTTCATGCGCGCGGTAGACAAGCGGCGCTTTCTTGGCTTCAAGCGCTTTGGCAGCCGCGACATTGGCAGCGACCATGAAATCCTCGACCAGGCTATGCGCTTCGAGCGGCTGTTTGACGGCTACGCCGGTTACCCGACCCTCCTCGTCCAGGGTGATCCGCCGCTCGGGCAAAAACAGCGCCAGTGGGCCGCGCTTATCCCTCGCCTTGCGCAAGACCCGCCAGCAGGCCCACAGCGGCTTGAGAGCCGGTTCCAGCATCTCATGCGCCAGCCTGCCGTCTATCGCCTTCTGCGCATCTTCATAGGGAATATTGGCCGAAATCCGGGCGATAGCGCGGCTGAAACGCCATGACGTCACTTTGCCTTCTGCAGATATTTTGAGGTGGCAGGCCATCACAGCACGGTCCTCGCCTGCGCGCAGCGAGCATTTGTCCGACGACAGTGTATGCGGTAGCATGGGAACCACACGGTCGGGGAAATAGACGCTGTTACCGCGCTTCCTCGCCTCCTTGTCGAGCGCGCTGCTGGGCCGGACATAGTAGCTGACATCGGCAATCGCGACGATCGCGTCGAAGCCGCCTTCGTCATTAGCCTGCGCCCAGATCGCATCATCATAGTCGCGAGCATCTCTTGGATCGATAGCGATAATGGGCAGATGGCGCAGATCCTCGCGCTTTTCAGGCGTGACCGGAAGATCGCTCACCAATGCCGCCTCTTTCTCGGCAGCATCCGGCATTTCATGCGGGATCCCATATTTGTGGATGGCGATCAGGCTGACCGCTTTGGGCGCGAATGGATCGCCCAATATTTCCTCGACCTTCGCTGAACTTCGCGCGCCTCGCCCCTGAATCGTAGCGAGAACAAGATCACCCTCCTGCGCATCACCGATGCCGGAAATTTGCGTGTCATAGCGCTGTTTCTTGTCGACGGGCTTCAAATAGTAGCGGCTATCGCCGACTTTTTCGACCACGCCCATGACCTGCTCCGACGCGCGCTGCAGCTTCTTCATGGGATGCGCCCGCCATCCCCTGCCCGCTTCTTCGGTGCGGGCCAGGATACGGTCCCCCACGCCCAGCGCGCCCCGCCTGCCCCGCTCAACCACGCGCAATCTGGGCTTTGGATGCGCTTCTGCCTCCCAGCGTTCAGGCACGGCAACCGGCTGATTGCCATCGATATCGACTATTTTAAGCACGGTGACGCGCGGCAATCCGCCCATCTTGTGAAAAGCGCTTTTTCTGCCGTCGATCAGGCCTTCATCGGCCATGTCCTTGAGCAGCGCCTTGAGCTTAACCTTCTCTTGCCCTTTCAGGCCGAAAGCGCGCGCTATCTCGCGCTTTCCCGCCGGACGGTCGCTGCCTTCGATGAATTCGAGTATCTGCTTCTTGCTTGGCAGCCCCGCTGGCTTTCTGGGGTGCGCTTTTCTGGCCAAATCAATAGGCCCGGCCAATCAGGATGCGCTCGACTGCCGGCTCGCCGGTGAAGAAACAGTCGCCATTGGCAGGCGCAGCATCGACCGGGACATTGCGAATGGTCAGCTTCAATTCCTTGAGCTGATCGACAACCTTGTCCAGCACAGCCCCGGTCGGCTTGGACCACTGCAGTTCGACCCAGCCCGGATATTTGCCCGAATTGCCATAAAATTCTTGTAAGTCAGTAACATTCCTGTGGATATTCCTATCCAGCCTCGCCTTCGCTTCGGCATGCAGGCCGGCATGGACTTCTTCCAGCATCGCTGCAGCGTCAGCGACAAACTCTGCCCTTGCCGGGAACTGGCTATCGGGCTTTCCATTGTCCTTGTAGAGCCGGTCCCGGCGGAGATAGGCGACATTGCCACCTTCGACATCGCGCGGCCCCACCTCGACGATAAGCGGAGCACCCTTCTTCACCCATGCCCAGCGCTTGTTCGAGGCTTTTTCGGATTTAAGGTCGAGATGCACCCGCACCGCTTCGCCGAAAGCCGACAGCGCCGAAAGTTCGGCTTGTAAGCTGCTGGCATAGGACAGGACTTTGTTGTCTTCCTCGGCATCCTTCTCGCGCAGCATAGGAATAATGACAATCTGGTGCGGCGCAATTTGCGGCGGACAGCGCAGCCCATCATCATCGCCATGGGTCATGATAACCCCGCCAATCATGCGCGTCGACGTGCCCCAGCTGGTCGTATGACAATATTGCTGGCCGCCCTCGCGGTCCTGATATTTGATTCCAGCTGCTTGAGCGAAGCTGGTTCCCAGATAATGCGACGTGCCGGCCTGTAGCGCCTTGCCGTCCTGCATCATGGCCTCGATCGAATAGGTGGTCACAGCGCCGGGAAAGCGCTCATTTTCGGGCTTCTCGCCGGCAATGACCGGCATCGCCAGCGGTCCCTCGGCAAAGCTCCGATACATCTCCAGCGCGCGGAGCATCTCCTTCATGGCATCGGCTTCATCGGCATGCGCTGTGTGCCCTTCCTGCCAAAGAAACTCGCTCGTACGGAGGAACATGCGCGTGCGCATTTCCCAGCGCACGACATTCGCCCACTGATTGACCTTGAGCGGCAGGTTGCGCCAGCTTTGAATCCAGCGGGCCATGGCCTGGCCGATCACGGTTTCAGATGTCGGGCGGACAACCAGCGGCTCTTCCAGCCGGCTCTCCGCATCGGGAACCAGGCCGCCTCCTTCTCCGCTGACGAGCCGATGATGCGTCACGACAGCCATTTCCTTGGCAAAGCCATCGACGTGATCGGCTTCCTTCTCGAAATAGGAAAGCGGGATAAACAGCGGGAAATAGCAGTTTTCAACGCCTGCTTTCTTGATCTCCGTATCCATCAGATGCTGGATACGTTCCCAGATCCCGTAGCCCCAGGAACGGATGACCATACAGCCGCGCACGCCCGATTCTTCGGCCAGATCCGCTTCAGCAATGACCTGCTGATACCATTCGGCGAAATTGTCTTCACGCGTCACGCTGAGGGCGCTCTTCTTCACTTTTCGAGGCTCCGCCTGTCTGAAGCTGTCACTTGTCCAGCCGGTCTATTCGCGCCTGAATTTCCGCCATCTGCTCTTTAAGCGCGGCCAATTCGGCGCTTTCGTCAGCCGGTTTGCTTTCCTTTTTCTTCCCCCGCGAAGAGGGAATCAACGCGTCACGGGCGGCGCGCGCCATCTTGATATTCTGTTTGGCGATATCGCCAAGCGGACCGTCGGGGAGCGCCTTTTCGATCGCATCCTCCATCTTGTCGCGATTGGCACGGAAATTATCCATCGCATCTTCCAGAAAACCCGGCACCATCGATTGCATCGAGTCTCCATAGAGAGAGATCAACTGTCTTAGAAAAGGCACCGGGAGCATATTCTCCCCGGCACTTTCCTCTTCCATGATGATCTGGGTCAGCACCGAATGGGTAATGTCTTCGTCAGTCTTTGCGTCGACCACTTTGAAATCGACATTTTCCCGCGTCATTTCCGCGAGAAAATCCAGCGTGATATATTTGGATGACTGGGTGTTGTAGAGCCGCCGGTTGGCATATTTTTTTATGATGACGGGTTCGCCATCCTCCAGCACTTTCTTTTTTCTAGCCATGACGCGCCCGACCTTTCTTGCTAGCGCCGTCGTAGCGAATTTTATACTGCGCTGCAACACGCGTCGACGCAGCGGAATGTGCTACCCTAGCTATCGAAACCAATGTTTGGTTGCGGCTCAAACCGCTATTGCCAAACCCTGTCGAAGCGCTGTCCAAGCCCGGTAAGCAGCTCATATTGCGACAGTCCCGACTGCGCCGAAGCGCGTGCAAGGTCATAGTCGATTTGGACCCAATCGCCTTCCTCAAGCCCCTTGGCACCGCGTGCATCCAGTGTCACCAGATCCATCGAGATACGGCCAATAGCGGGAAGCTTCGCCCCATCATGGTGCGCAACGCCCTTGCCAAAAAAGCTGCGCAAATAGCCATCGGCATATCCCAAGCAAATCGTTGCAACCGGCATATCCTCGGGGCAAAGCCATTTGGCATTGTAGCCCACCGGATCACCCGCCTTCAATTCACGCAGCTGAAGAATCCGCGATTGCAGCTTGACCACCGGCTGTATGAACTGTGCCATTTCGGGGCGCGCTATGCCGCCATAGAGCGAGAGGCCGGGACGTGTGAGGTCGAGATGATACGGCTCGCCAAGCATGATGCCCGCACTGTTTGCGGTGGAGAAGCGCCGGGTGTTCAATCCGGCCCGTGCGGTTTCAAAACGCTCCAACTGTTCCCCATTCTGTGGGACGTCTTCATCGGCCGAAGCAAGATGCGTCATCGCGATATCGATATCCAGACCAGCGAGCAAATCGCCGTCCAATTGCTCTGGCCCTACTCCCAGGCGGTTAATCCCCGTATCGATCATGACATGGCACGTTCCGCCGCCAGCTTGCTTCCAGGCTGCCACTTGCCCGGGTGAATTCAGGACGGGCCGAATCCCGCTCTGCTTTGCGAGTTCGACCTCGCTTGGGCTGCATCCGTTCAGAACCGCGATCTGGTCGGTCGGAACCAAATCCGCAATTGCCAACGCCTCTGACCAGTGCGCCACGAAAAAATCCCGGCAACCGGCAGCGGCCAATCGCCCGACAACCTCTCTCGCGCCGACACCGTAGCCATCGGCCTTGACCGCTGCTCCGCATGCCGCACTGCCGCTGCGCTGATCCAGTGCGCGCCAGTTCGCAGTCAGAGCGTCACCGTCAAGGATCAGCCGGAGCGAGCCTTCTGCTGCGCTATGTTTGGTCATCGGCAAAATCACGCGGTGGGCCGCCAGGCAGGCCCCACCAGGCGACCAGAACACCAAACGCCACAACGACCCAAGTATACCAGAGGCCCGAATAGATGTTGCCTGTGCTGGCAACGATGACGCCAGCAATCAGCGGTAGGAAACCGCCAAGATAGCCGGCCCCGATATGATAGGGTATCGACATGGAACTGTAGCGGATTTTCGGCGGGAACATTTCCGACAGCAGCGCGGCAACCGAACCATAGGTCAAGGCCGACAGCATGCCGAGCCCCAGCAAGATAGCCACAATACCCAGTATATTCGCCGTCGAGGGCTGCTGCTTCGAAAAATCAAATCCGTAATTGCCCAATGCGGCGTGGATACCATCGCGTCTTGCGGTTCCACTATCGAACCACTCCTGCTGCAGCGCGATACTTTCACCGCCCGCAGACAGGTTCAGTTCTCCCCCCGGCTTCAACGTGTATGCCACACCCGACGCCGTCAGCGTCTCCAGAATTTTGCCGCAATCGGTCTGTTCGCGATCAAACATCTCGGCAAAGGGGTCCGTGACGCATTCGGGGCCGCTCACCGTTATCGGCGTTTTTTGCGCGGCTGCTTCAAGACCGGGGTTAGCGAGGCTTCCCAGCCCCCAGAATCCGGGAAAGAGCAGGAACAGGGTTGCGACCGCGCCGATAATGATCGGTTTCTTACGGCCCACCTTGTCAGACCATTTCCCGACAACCAGATAAAATGACATGGCGATCAGGCCGGCAATGAAGAGAATCAATTCGACCGTCAGATTGTCGACATGCATCGGCCCGCGCAGAAAGCTCATACCGGAAAAAAATGCCGTGTACCAAATGGTGGTCAATATCCCGGTTACGCCGAACAGGGCGACAAATATCCGCTTCTTGTTGCCCGGATAGGTGAAACTCTCGACGAAGGGGTTGCCCGACATTTCGCCGGCTTCCTTCATGGCTTGGAAAACGGGGCTTTCAGAGAGCATCAGACGCATCCAGAGCGAAATACCCAAAAGAATGATCGAAAGCAGGAAGGGAATCCGCCAGCCCCATTCGACGAAGGATTCTTCCGGTATCAGGAAACGGCAAAGCAGCACGACCGCGATCGAAAGGACAAAGCCGCCAGCGACGCTCGCCTGAATAAAGCTGGTATAAAATCCGCGTTTTTCGGGTGGTGCATGTTCGGCCACATAGATGGCTGCGCCGCCATATTCGCCGCCCAAAGCGAGTCCCTGCAGCACGCGCAGAAAAATCACAATAATCGGGGCAGCTATGCCAATCGTATCAACCGTGGGAATAAACCCGACACCTGCGGTCGCAATGCCCATCAAGGTGACGGTCACCAGAAACGTATATTTCCGACCGAGCTTGTCGCCCAGAAAACCGAACAGAATCGCACCGATCGGGCGAAATGCAAAACCAACCGCAAATGTCGACCAGACCAGGAGCAGTCCCAACGTCTCATTCTCGACATTGTAGAAGGCATCTTTCAGGATGTAGGCGAGCGTTCCATAGATAAAGAAATCATACCATTCGAAAATGGTACCTGCCGACGAAGCGCCGATAACCAGCTTTATTTCTTTCTGGCTTGGCTCCCTGCCTGCCAATTCGGCCATGCTGCCCTCCCGATGACTTTCCCGTTTCTGTCCTAGAGCCAAAAGCACAGCATTCAACCCGCTTGTTGCCAGAAAGCCTGCACAAACATAGGGTCAGGACCTCAGGATCACCGCAAAGGGAGAAGATGATGAGTGAATTTGTCGACCTTTCAATTCCGATCACAAATGATGTCATATCCGACCCGGAAATCATGCGCCCGCAGATCACCTATATGACGCATGAAGACACCTGGCAGCAGATCGCGATGTTCTTCCCCGGGCTGGAGAAAGAGGATCTTCCCGACGGAGAAGGCTGGGCCGTGGAAAGCGTCACGCTCGCGACGCACAATGGCACGCATATGGATGCCCCGTGGCATTATCATTCGACGACAGACAGCGGTGCTTCCCCTGCCCCGTCGATCGATGAGGCCCCGCTCGATCTCTTCTTCAATCCGGGTGTAAAGCTGGATTTCTCGCACAAGGCACATGGCAGCGTGGTGTCGGCTGCCGAAGTGGAAGCCGAACTGGAGCGGATTGGTCATGAGCTGCAGCCGCGCGACATCGTGCTCGTCCAGTCCGGCGCGGTCTATGGAAGCGACAATTTTATCGATCAGGGTTGCGGCATGGGTGCCGAAGCCACGCTTTACTTGACCGAACGCGGCGCGCAGGTCGTCGGCACCGATGCCTGGAGCTGGGACGCTCCCTTCAGCCACACGGCAAAACGCTGGGCCGAAGACCGCGATCCTTCGATTATTTGGGAAGGCCACAAGGCTGGACGCATCCGGCCCTATTATCAGATTGAAAAGCTGACCAATCTGGAGGCGATTCCCGCATCGGGCTTTATGTTCAGCTGTTTTCCGGTGAAGATCGAGCGCGCGAGTGCTGGCTGGATTCGCGCGGTTGCGATAATCGAATAGCCGTCAATCCACGCAGATTGCAGGGCCGATTTTCCCATTTTCGTCGATTTTCGCGTAGCATCCGAAGGGTATAGTGTTAGGCTGGCAGTATCCGGTAGGGCCTGAGAAATCGCCGCCCGTTATGCGGCAATCCCCTATGCAATCGCCTGCCCTGCTACAGATTTTCCCGGCATCGCTATAGGACAATACGCACATATAGCCGCCCGCGAGGCCCTGCCGGCCATAGTCGCCGCCAAGCTTGTCGCATTCGATCCGATTGGCATTCAGCGCCGACTGGCTGCTGCTTGCAGGAAGATAGAGCTTTTCAGCTTGTTTACGCGTTTCAAGGGCATCACCAGCAGCTGCGGTCGAGGTCTCTCCCGGTGCCAGTGAGGGAACACAAGCTGCCACTGCGATCAGCCCCGTAAGAGCCAGCAGCTGCGGAGCGAATTTTTCAAAAGCCATGCAGCGGAGCTTAGCCCCTGTTTGGCATCGTTGTCACATTATCTTTTTCAGGCAACTCTATCTCGCCGAGATGTTCTTCTTTCATCTGGTCATGCTCGGCAAAGACCTCCTCGATCTCTTCCCGCTTTTCGAGGAGCATGATTGCGATGCCCGGTGCCAGGCTCTCGCCGTCGCCAATCCTGCCCAGGAGCGATGCGAGATCGCTGGCAGTTGCCTCCTCCGGTGTGCGGAAAAACTGCCCGCGCCGATCGAAAAAACCTCTGCCACTTCTCGCCATTGCTGACCTCCTTGGTCGCTTGATCCCTTCCCAACCAGACGAAATCCAGACCGATTGAAACCGGACACGCGAAATATGCGTAACACCATTATTGCTACAGCGACGACACAAATCCACGACCTGGATGTATTTTCTGTGGAAAAGTCAGACGATTACAGATGTTTACTGAAGTAAATAGCCAAGAGGATGGCTATCCGATAGCGAGAATAAATTCCTGATAGTTGGCGCTATTCAAGCTCCAATATGACCGCGTCAACAGCGAGGCTTTCGCCTTCGGCGGCCTGCACCTTTTTCACGACACCCGATTTTTCTGCCCGCAAAATATTCTCCATCTTCATGGCCTCGACCACTGCTAGGGGCTGGCCGGCCTCGACCGATTCGCCATCCTCGACGTGAATCCTGGTGACCAACCCCGGCATCGGGCAGAGCAGAAATTTGGAAAGGTCGGGCGGCTCCTTCTCGATCATGTGCGCCGCATGCCCAGCGATATGAACCGGCAGGCATTTCGCATCATGGGAGGCACCACGCGTTGTGAGCGCGAAACCGGTACGCGTTTTTGCAATCTGGACGGCGAGCTGCTCTTCCCCGAATTCCGCCTCGACCATCCTTTCGCCGGGTGCATAGGCCATGGAGAGATCGACTGGCTTGCCATCGACAGCGATCCCCTCTTCGTCGTCCAGACTTACCGAGAATTCAGTCTTGCCAATGGAAATCTGCCATTCTCCCGGCGGTTCGAGCCGGTCGCCCAGCTGCCCGTCAACCTGCAAAGCCCGGTCGGCATGCGCGGTCGCCAGAAAACCCGCGATCGCCGCAAGCCATATCTTCAACTCGGCGGAAGCTGGCGCGCCTTCAAAACCGTCGGGATATTCCTCAGCGATAAAACCAGTCGTCAGCTCGCCTGACCGGAAGCGTTCATGCTGCATCAGCGCGGAGAGAAAATCGATATTGTGCCCCAGCCCCTCGATCCGAAAGCGATCGAGCGCCGCGATCTGTTTGTCGGCGGCTTCATCGCGGGTTTTGCCCCAAGTAATCAGCTTGGCGATCATGGGATCATAGAACATCGAAACCTCGCCGCCATGATAGACGCCGTCATCCACCCGCAGGCCGTCCACACCGCGGCGGCCGTTTGCCTCGCCATCATCGGTCCAGCCTTCAAGCGGCGGATGATATTCGGTCAGGCGGCCTGTAGACGGCAGGAAGCCCCTATAGGGATCCTCGGCATAGACGCGGTTTTCGATCGACCAGCCATCGATACCGATATCCTTTTGTTTCAGCTTGAGCTTTTCGCCAGCAGCGACACGGATCATCTGTTCGACCAGATCGATGCCTGTGATTGCTTCGGTAACAGGATGCTCGACCTGCAGCCGCGTATTCATTTCGAGGAAATAGAAGCTCTCCCCACTCGGGTCCGCGCCCGAAACGATCAGCTCGACCGTACCGGCGCTGTGATAATCGACTGCCCGGGCAAGCGCGACGCATTGTTCGCCCATGCTTTCGCGCATCTTGGGCGTAACGAAGGGCGATGGTGCCTCCTCGACAACCTTCTGATGCCGCCGCTGGATCGAGCATTCGCGCTCATTCAAATAGAGAATGTTGCCATGTTTGTCGCCGAGTATCTGGATTTCGATATGGCGCGGATTTTCGATGAATTTCTCGATGAACACGCGATCATCGCCAAAGCTGCTGAGCCCCTCACGTTTCGTCGCCTCGAAGCCTTCGCGCACATCCTTTTCGGACCATGCTAGCCGCATGCCCTTGCCGCCGCCACCGGCGCTGGCCTTCATCATTACCGGGTAGCCGATATCGTTCGAAATCTCGACCGCGTGATCGGTATCCCTGATCTCGCCGACGAAGCCGGGAACGACATTGACGCCCGCTTCCTTCGCCAGTTTTTTCGATTCGATCTTGTCGCCCATCGCCGCAATCGCGCCCGGCGGCGGGCCGATAAAGGCGATTTTGTTCTTTTCGAGTTCCTCGACAAAGCTGGCGCGCTCGGAGAGGAAACCATAACCCGGATGCACAGCCTCCGCGCCAGTATCCTTACAGGCTTGGATGATCTTGTCGGCCAGCAGATAGCTTTCTGCAGCAGGCGGCGGGCCGATATGCACCGCCTCGTCGGCCATGCGCACAAAGGGCGCGCGCGCGTCGGCATCGGAGTAGACCGCAACCGTGGCAATACCCATTTTCTTTGCCGTCTTTATGACCCGGCAGGCAATCTCTCCGCGATTGGCTATGAGGATTTTATTGAACATTATTCAGCGGCTTCCTGTTTTTCATCTGTGTCCGCAGGTGGCATATTGTGGCCGAGCAGGCGCAATACATCGGCAGCGCATTCGACAATATTGCTGCCCGGGCCATAGATGCCGACAACGCCGGCATCGCGCAGAAACTCATAATCCTGCGGCGGTATTACGCCGCCTGCAAACACCTTGATATCGCTGTGCCCTGCATCTTTTAAGAGCCCAATCAGTTCGGGGATCAACGTCTTGTGGCCAGCGGCCAGTGATGATGCACCAATCGCATCGACATCTTTTTCCAGCGCAAGTGCAAGCGTTTCCTGCGGCGTTTGGAACAGCGGCCCGCTGACCGCGTCGAAGCCCATATCGGTAAAAGCGCTCGCCACCACATTGGCCCCGCGATCATGCCCGTCCTGGCCCATCTTGGCGACGAGTATGCGCGGCTTGCGGCCCAAACGGCGTGATACCGCATCGACGCCCTCGACGACCATCGCATAGCGCGCATCGTCGGCATGCGCCGCTCCATACACGCCCTTCACCGGTGCCGGCATGGTCTTGTAGCGCCCAAAGGCCGCCTCCATGGCACCCGAAATCTCGCCCAGTGTCGCGCGCTGGCGCGCTGCCTCGACCGCCAGCTCAAGCAGATTGCCATCGCCCTTTGCGCCTTCGGTCAGCGCCTTCAGCGCGGCTTGGCATGCTGTCTCGTCGCGCGCTGCCTTGGTCTTCTTGATCCGGGCAATCTGCGCTTCGCGCACTGCTGCATTGTCGACTTCAAGCGTTTCGAGCAGTTCCTCATCCTCAAGCACATATTTGTTGACGCCGACAATGACATCTTCACCGCGATCCACACGCGCCTGCTTGGCGGCGGCAGCTTCCTCGATCATTGCTTTCGGCCAACCATCGGCAACCGCCTTTGCCATGCCGCCCTCGGCATCGACGCGGTCGAGAATTTCCTGAGCCTTATCGACCAGCTCATTGGTGAGCGCTTCGATATAATAGCTGCCCCCTAGCGGATCGACGACATTGGTCATTCCGGTTTCTTCCTGCAATATAATCTGCGTATTACGCGCGATTCTTGCGGAGAAATCTGTGGGTAGCGCGACCGCTTCGTCGAGCGCATTGGTGTGCAAAGACTGCGTTCCGCCCAGCGCCGCCGCCATCGCCTCGATCGTCGTGCGCACGACATTGTTGTACGGGTCTTGTTCCTGCAGTGATACGCCCGATGTCTGGCAGTGCGTGCGCAGCATCTTCGACCGCTCGGTTCTCGCGCCCAGCCCGTCCATGATCCGGTACCAGAGCGTGCGCGCAGCACGCAGCTTGGCGATCTCCATGAAGAAATTCATGCCGATATTGAAAAAGAAAGAGAGCCGCGGCGCAAAGGCATCAATGTCCAGACCCGTCGCCATCGCGCTTTTTGCATATTCCTTGCCGTCGGCGAGCGTGAAGGCCAGTTCCTGTACAATCGTCGAGCCAGCCTCCTGAATATGATAACCGGAAATCGAAATGCTGTTGAATCTCGGCATGTTGGCGCTGGTATAGGCGATAATATCCGAAATGATCCGCATCGAGGGTTCGGGCGGATAAATATAGGTATTGCGAACCATGAATTCCTTCAGAATATCATTCTGGATGGTCCCGGAAAGCTGATCCAGCGAAACGCCCTGTTCTTCGCCAGCGACGATGTAGAAAGCCAAGATCGGGATAACCGCGCCATTCATGGTCATCGACACGCTCATCTTGTCGAGCGGGATGCCGTCGAAGAGGATTTTCATATCCTCGACGCTGTCGATCGCCACGCCCGCCATGCCGACATCGCCGACAACGCGCGGATGGTCACTGTCATAGCCCCTGTGGGTGGCAAGATCGAAGGCTACCGACAGCCCTTTCTGGCCCGCAGCTAGGTTCCGCCGATAGAAGGCATTGCTCTCTTCGGCCGTCGAAAAGCCCGCATATTGGCGGATGGTCCAGGGACGACCGGCATACATCGACGCCTTGACACCGCGCGTGAAGGGTCCGAAGCCGGGGAGCCCCGGATCTCCTGCGTCTTCCGCCGTGTAAAGCGGTTTGACCACGATACCTTCGGGCGTTTCCCAAGTCAGATCGCGGCCCTTGGCCTCCTTGTCGGCCAGAGCCTTCCAGTCGTCGATTGTGGTTTTTTTGGTCATATATCCAATATCGCTCATCCTGAGGAACCGCTGAGCTTGTCGAAGCACGTCTATCCGATAAGCGCCCTTCGACAGGCTCAGGGCTACGGCTATTTTTGCGGATTTACCTCCCCTTAAACTCTGCCTTGCGCTTTTGCAGGAAAGCAATCGCACCTTCACGGGCATCCTCGCTGTCGCCGGCAACACGTTGTCCTTCCGCTTCACCCAACAAGGCGCTGGCATAGTCGCTATCAAGCGCTTTGGCGAGATTTTGCCGCATAATGCCCAGCGCCATGGTTGGGCCCCCGGCGAGCCTTTTCGCCAGTGCCTGCGCTTCGCCCATCAGCGCATCATCCTCAACGCATTTATAGACAAGGCCCCAGTCTGCGGCTTTCTCGCCCGGAATTTTCTCGCCAAGCAGCATCATCTCGGTCGCGCGCGCCTTGCCGACCAGCCGCGCCAGCATCCAGCTCGCACCGCCGTCAGGCACCAGGCCGATATTGACGAAGGCCTGCAGGAAATAGGCGCTCTTGGCGGCGATCGCGAAGTCGCTGGCCAAGGCAAGGCTGCAGCCGACGCCTGCCGCCGGACCATTGACGGCGGTGATGACCGGAATGTCGAGCTTGGCAAGCTTGAGCATGAGCGGGTTGTAGCTGCGGGTAAGCGCGCGGTAGGCGCCCTGCCCTCCGGAAATGCTTTGCGACGCGTCGCGCCCCGCCAGATCAGCCCCGGAACAGAAAGCCCTGCCCTCACCCGTGATCAACACGCAACGCGCACCATCCAGATTATCGAGAAAATCACCGATCTCTTCGGCCATCTGTGGCGGCATCGCATTCAGCCGCTCGGGCCTGTTCAGCGTAACGGTTGCAACATCGTCTTTGGTTTCGACGTTGATCGTTTCGTATTCTGCCATTCTTCCTCCAAAAAACCGTTAGTGCTGAGCCTGTCGAAGCACATCTGTCCGGATAAGCGCGCCCTTCGACAGGCTCAGGACTACGGTGCTATCTCAATGCCCTTCCTTCGGCGTTTCCATAATCTCGGTGAGTATGCCGTTCATATCCTTGGGGTGCACGAAAAATATGGGCGTGCCATGCGCGCCGATGCGCGGTTCGCCCAGCACGCGTTTGCCCATGGCCTCGAATTCCTCCTTGGCCTTGTGAATATTCGGCACCTCGTAACAGATATGATGCTGCCCGCCATAAGGCTTGTTTTCCAGCCACTTGCCAACCGGACTGTCCTGCGAAGTAGGCTCAAGCAGCTCGACCTGGGTGCCGACCGTGCCCTCTTCGCCCGGCGTGTTCACAAAACATACGCGCACCTGCTGGCTCTCCAGGATGAAGGGCTCGGTCACATCCGTCGCCCCCATCACATCGCGGTAAAAAGCGATGGAAGCGTCAAGGTCGGGCGTCGCCACGCCGATATGGTTCATCCGGCCAAGTTTCATTTCATTGCATACCTGCAATTTGAATAATTATGGAAAGTCCGAACAATGCTGCAAAGAAACATGACAGGACACCCATAAATTTCTGCCAGTTGACTGCAAGACCGAAACTAGAATCGTCACTTGAAATCGGCCTGGGATTCTTATCCTCGACCCATTCCTTAGACACTTCTCCCTTGGCTTTCCAAGCGTCTCCTTGTCGCCAAAGTCCAACACCTAACGCTGCAAAGAGAAAAATGCCGACAAGTTTTGCAATAATCTCAACCATACTCACAACGGAATATTGTCATGCTTCTTCCAGGGATTGGCGAGTTCCTTGTTCCGCAGCTTTCTGAGACCCAGCGCGACGCGCTTTCGCGTCGAATGCGGCATAATGACCTCGTCGATAAAGCCCTTCTGCGCGGCGATGAAGGGATTGGCAAAGCGATCCTCATATTCCTTGGTGCGCGCCTCGATTTTTTCCGGATCATCCTTCTCGCTGCGGAAGATGATCTCGACCGCGCCCTTCGCGCCCATCACTGCGATTTCCGCCGTCGGCCAGGCATAATTCAGGTCACCGCGCAAATGCTTTGACGCCATGACGTCATAAGCCCCCCCATAGGCTTTTCTGGTGATCACAGTGATTTTCGGCACTGTTGCCTCGGCATAGGCGAAGAGCAATTTCGCGCCATGCTTGATAATGCCCGAATGCTCCTGCCCCACGCCCGGCAGGAAGCCCGGCACGTCCACAAATGTGACAATCGGCACATCGAAGGCGTCGCAGAAGCGCACGAAACGTCCGGCCTTTTTCGAGGCATTGATGTCGAGACAGCCGGCCAGCACCATCGGCTGATTGGCGACAATGCCAACCGTGCGCCCCTCGATCCGCCCGAAGCCGCAGATGATGTTGCCGGCATGTCCAGGCTGCAGCTCGAAAAACGCGCCCTCGTCCACCGTCTTTCTGATGAGCTCATGCATATCATAGGGCTGGTTAGCATTGGGCGGGATCAGCGTATCGAGACTGTCTTCCACACGATCCCATGGATCGCTGGTCGGCCGCTCGGGCACGCCGCTGCGGTTATTTTCCGGCATCAGGTCGAAAAATTCGCGCACCGCGAGCAGCGCCTCGATATCATTCTCGAAAGCGACATCGGCCACGCCCGATTTCTGAGTATGGGTGATTGCGCCGCCCAGTTCCTCCTGCGTCACTACTTCATTGGTAACTGTTTTGACCACATCGGGTCCAGTTACAAACATATAGCTGCTATCCTTCACCATAAATATGAAGTCAGTCATAGCGGGAGAATAAACCGCGCCGCCCGCACAGGGCCCCATGATCACGCTGATCTGCGGGACCACGCCGCTGGCAAGCACATTGCGCTGGAATACTTCGGCATAACCGCCAAGGCTCGCCACGCCTTCCTGGATCCGCGCGCCGCCCGAGTCATTCAGCCCGATGACGGGCGCGCCGACCTTCATCGCATTATCCATCACCTTGCAGATTTTCTCGGCATGCCGCTCCGACAGAGATCCGCCAAACACAGTAAAATCCTGAGAAAAAACATAAACTAGCCGGCCATTGATCGTACCCGATCCTGTGACCACGCCGTCACCGGGTATCTTGGTTTCCTCCATGCCGAAATCGGTGCAGTTATGCTCGACATAGGTGTCGAGTTCCTCGAAAGAGCCTTCATCGAGCAGCACCTCTAACCGCTCGCGCGCAGTGAGCTTGCCCTTGGCGTGCTGCGCATCGATCCGCTTCTGCCCGCCCCCGAGCAGCGCGGCTTCGCGGCGGCGTTCGACTTCGGCAATATTGGCTGACATAGTCGCTCCCTGTCCTTTGCCCCGCCATGCCACTGCCAGCCAAGCCTCGCAAGGTCAATGCCGATTAATCAGCCGATTAAATCGGGTTCAACGGTTGAAATCCTGCGCCCGCCGCGCTTATGTGAACCACATGGCAAAACCGCCCATCCTCTACAGTTTTCGCCGCTGCCCTTATGCCATGCGCGCGCGGATGGCGATTGCGGTGAGCGGCGTTCAAACCCGGCTTCGCGAGGTGCTTTTGCGCGACAAGCCGCAATCCATGCTCGATGCCTCACCCAAGGGCACTGTTCCTGTGCTGGTTCGGGATGATGGCGGCGTGATCGACGAAAGCATCGACGTTATGGACTGGGCGCTGGCGCAAAATGATCCGCAAGGCTGGCGAGAACACCGTGACGACGTGCTGATTGCCGCCAATGACGGACCATTCAAGCAGGCTCTGGACCACTATAAATATCCGACGCGATATGACCTCGATGATATTCAAGAACCGCGCGCCAAGGGCCTGGAATATCTGATGGAAATTGACAGGCGGCTTGATGGAAAGCCCTATCTGGCAGGAAGCGCGCCCGGCTACACGGATATCGCCATTTTCCCCTTTGTCCGGCAATTCTCGATGGTCGATAGCAAATGGTTTGCCGAGCAGGCGCTAACCAATCTCAAGCCCTGGCTGGCGCGCCTGCTAGAATCGGAACTGTTTCAATCGATTATGCACAAATATCCGCAATGGCGCGAAGGCGAACAGGAAGCCGATTTTCCCGAGGCGGCCTAGACCTTTACCACCCCATGCTCGACGAGGCTGTTGGCACATTCGACAATCGTTTCTTCAGCAGGGCGCATGCTCCAACCCAGTGTTTCTTCGGTATGGCCGGCATCGACATGCCGGCTCTTGCCAAGCTCGCTCTTGATCGAGCGCACGCCTTCGTTGAACAGGCTCAGAATCGATACCATCCAGCCCGGCATAACGCGCTTTGGTACCTTGCGCGCATTCTGTCCCAGATTGTCGCGCAATACCGCGCCAACATCGATCATCTTCATGAATGGCCCGCCTGCAGGGAATCGCCCGCCTGCAATGCCAGGCGTTTCGAGGCATTTGACATGTAAGTCGGCAATGTCACGGTTATCGACAATCGAGAATCCCAAATCCGGGGCCATCGGCATTGATCCATCCAAAAGCTGCTTGACTGCTTCGACCGAGGCGGAAAAATCCGCACTGTCCACCGGGCCCAGCACCATAGCGGGATTGACCGAAACAAATTCCATGCCATCACCATGCTCCGCCATCCAGTCACGCGCCGCCCGTTCGGCAATGGTTTTCGATTTGACATAGGGATAGACGTCGGGGTGATCGATGTCGGTCCAGTCATCCTGATCGACCGTATATTCCATCTCGCTGCGACCGTAGGCGATAGCCGCCATCGAGCTCGTCTGAACAAAGCGCTTCACGCCTGCCTCTTTCGCGAAGCGCAGTGCCCGCAAAGTCCCTTCGCGGGCCGGGACTATCATGTCATCCTCGTGTTTTGGCGTGCTTGCCGCGATCGGCGAGGCAACATGCGCGACATGGGTGCAACCCGCATTTGCTTCGGCCCAGCCTGCATCGCTCATCAGCTCCACCTGGAAGACCTTCAGACGCTCGCCCGGCTGACCAAAGCGCTCGAATATGGCTTGCTCGCTCTTCGCCTTGTCGCGCACCGTTGTGTGAATAGTCCAGTCACGCTTTAGCAGCTGCTTGATAAGCTCGCCGGCAATATACCCCGTGCCGCCGGTTACCAGAACCGTCTTCGCCATAATCTGTCTCCTTGCTCACTAGGCTAGCAAGACAGGTTGCGAAACGGAACTGGAAATGCGCCTATTTGAGCAGAACGAGCTCCTCGGCCATGCTGGGATGCAGTGCCACTGTGTCGTCGAAGGCCTGCTTGGTGAGGCCGGCTTTAACTGCAACTGCAGCGGCCTGCAGGATTTCAGGGGCATCGGGGCTGATCATATGCAATCCCAGAACCTGCTGGGTAACCGGATGGCATATCATTTTATAAAGGCTGCGTTCGGCGCGCTCGGAGAAGATATTCTTCATCGAACGGAAATCGGATGAGTAGACCTTCACATTACCAAATTTCTCGCGCGCCTCGCCTTCGGTCAAACCAACAGCTCCAATCGGCGGCTGCGAAAAAACCGCGCTGGGGATCATGTCATAGTCGATGATGCGGCTTTCGCCGCCAAACAGATGGTCTGCAACCGCCTGCCCTTCCCGGATTGCAACCGGCGTCAGCTGAACCCGGTCGGTCACATCACCGACGGCATAGATATTCTCGATATTCGTCTGACTGAGATCGTTGACTTTCACCGCACCCTTCTGGTCCAGCCCCACCCCGGCATTTTCAAGACCCAAACCGTCGGTATTGGGTTTGCGCCCGGTGGCGACCAGGATGACATCGGCCTCGATCGGCGGTCTTCCGCGCGTGTCAAAGGCGGTCAATGTACCGTCTTCAGACTCTTCGATGCGCTCAAGCTGACAATTGAGACGGATATCGATACCCTTGGAGATGCTGATTTGCATCAGCCGCTCGACGATCTGTTCATCATAGCCGCGCAGCAGCCGCTCCGACCGGTTGGCCAGGGTTACGCAGCTACCCAGACCGTTGAATATTCCGGCAAACTCATTCGCAATATAGCCGCCGCCATAGACCAGAAGCCGCTTTGGAACCGAATCCAGGTGGAACATCTCATTGGAAGAGACGGCATGCTCTATTCCAGGAATGTCGGGCATACTGGGCCATGCCCCAGTTGCGATGAGGATATTCTTTGCGGTGACAGTCTTTCCGCTCGCAAGTTTTATGTCATGCGGCCCAGCAATCGTCGCGCGCTCGAGAAAGCTCTCGACATTGTTGCTTTCAAGCGTTGTCGTATAGGCTTTGTTCAGCCGGTCAACATCGGCAAGCACATTGTCGCGCAGCCGCGGCCAGTCGAAGGTTTCTTTGCCGAGCGTCCAGCCATAGTTGCGTGCATCCTCCAAGTCTTCGGCAAAGTGCGAACCATAGACCAGCATTTTTTTGGGAACGCATCCGCGGATCACACAGGTGCCGCCGACGCGATATTCTTCGGCAACCGCCACCTTTGCGCCATGCGCCGCCGAGATCCGGGAGGCGCGGACACCGCCGGAACCTGCGCCGATTACAAAAAGATCATAGTCAAATTCACGCATACCGCTTTCCTAAAATTCAGCCGCTTCGATGAGCGCCATCGTCGACCCGTCGTACCCTCTGGGCCCATTCTCAGCTATCGATTTCGCGATCTCTTTACCCAGTTCGACGCCAAATTGATCGAAGGGATTGGTCCCCAACAACACAGCGTTCGCGAATGTCCGGTGCTCGTAAAAGGCAATCAAAGCACCGAGGATGGCGGGCGTGACATCCTCGATCAGCAAAGTCGTCGATGGCCTGTCTCCAGCATAGCTTCGCGCCGGATCGTCGCTTTCCCTGCCCTGCATCAATGCCGCTCCCTGCGCAAAACAGTTGGTAAGCAGCGTTTCATGATGCGCTGGATCAAAATCGTGGCTCGGCGTCTTGGCTATGATGAACTCGACAGGAACCAGATGTGTTCCCTGATGCAAAAGCTGAAAAACCGCATGCTGGGCATCGGTTCCGACCCCGCCCCAGGTGATCGGCGCGGTGGGATAGTCAACAGCATCGCCTTCGCTTGTCACCGACTTGCCGTTCGATTCCATTTCCAGCTGCTGGAGATAATCCGGCAGCAACCGAAGTCGTTCGTCATAGGCAAAGACGCCGCGCGTCTGGCTGCCACATGCCTGGACATAATAGTAATCCACGAAAGCCGACATTACCGGGGCATTTCCCGCCATCGGTGCCGACTTGAAATGCCGGTCCATAGCCGCAGCGCCTTCCAGCAGTTCCTCGAATGCGGCCCAGCCCAATCCCAGGGCAGCAGGAAAGCCGATCGAGCACCATAGCGAGTAGCGCCCGCCGACAGTCTCGCTGAAAGGCAGAATGCGGCTTTCATCGACGCCCCATTCAAGCGCCTTTTCCGGATTAGCCGTGAGCGCGATACAGCGGCCATGGGGATCATCCACCGCGCCTTCGCGCAGCCATTCGATCGCGCTTTCCGCATTCATCAGTGTTTCGGTTGTCGTGAATGTCTTTGACGCGATGGCGATCAGGGTTTTCTTGGGATCCATGCCGTTCACTGCTTCGGCCAAAGCCGCCGCATCGACATTGGACACGATTTTCACATCGTATCCCGCATCTTCGCGGCCGAGTGCATCGATCAGCAGTTTCGGGCCCAGGGCCGAGCCGCCAATCCCGATATGAAGCAGATGCCTGATCTCACCGAAGGCCCCTGCCTCGATTGCATCGACCAATCCGCGCATACGCTGACGCAGGGCCTTTGCCTCGGCTACCGCGTCGATATTCCCATTGCCCCGCTCGGCAGAATGTTCCGCGGCGCGCCCTTCGGTCGGGTTGACGATTCCGCCTGAGAACAGGCTTTCGCGATGATCCTCCAACGCCGCTTGCCCGGCAAGAGCAACGAATTTTTCGAGCAGTTTTTCATCGATATGATTCTTGGAAAAATCGAAACGAATGGCCGATTGTTCGATCGTGAATTTCTCCACGCGGCTTGCATCCTGCGCAAACAATTCGGTGAGCGGTTTTCTGGCATGGTCGATTATGTCTTTTCTGGCTGAGTGCATGCCGGACATCTCCAACGATCGGACAAAGAGAATCTCTGCGCTGGCCATTAGCGCGCATGCGCATTAGAAGGCCAGCCAAAGCTCACATTCGGAAGTAAAATTAATGGTAACGGGTTCGCCGGAACTGGCTGACAAGGAAATTTCGGAAAGCGCGAAGGAAAAGGATCCGGTTTCGGAATGGAAGGACTTCGGGATTTTCCTGCTGAAGCTCGCCGCCTTCATGTTTGTCTTGCGCAGCTTTATTGTCTCGCCATTCAACATCCCTTCTGAATCGATGCAGCCGCGGCTGTTGATCGGCGACTATCTGCTGGTCACAAAATGGAACTATGGCTATTCGAAATATTCGCTGCCATTCAGCTTGCCGCTGATTCCGGGACGAATTTTCGCAAGCGAGCCCGAACGCGGCGATGTAGTGGTTTTCAAAGCCCCGCCCAACCAGCGCGACGACTATATCAAGCGCGTGATTGGTTTGCCCGGCGATGTCATCCAGATGCGCGGCAGCAACCTTGAAATCAACGGGTTGGCGGTGAAAAAGCAGCGCATTGCCGATTTTGTGATTCCTGTGACCGAAAATATGGATCGGGCCGCCGAGTTGGAGGGCACCAACACTGCCTGCTTCCAAAAGCAGTTTGAAGAAGCAGCCGAGGGCGGAGGCCTGCAATGCCGCTATCCGCGCTATCTGGAAACGCTGCCGGGCGGGCGGAGCTATCAGATACTCGATTTGATTATAGGCACGCCCGGCGATGACACGGAGGTTTTTGTCGTTCCTGAAGGCCATGTTTTTCTGATGGGCGATAATCGCGATCGCAGCTCCGACAGCCGTTTTCCCGCGCAAGTCGGGGGTGCGATTGGGGTGGTTCCGCAGCAAAATCTGATCGGGCGTGCATGGGTTACCGTCTTTTCGACCGACGGTTCGGCGCGATGGCTGCTGCCCTGGACATGGTTCAGCGCAGCCCGCTGGGACCGCGTCGGGGACGGCTTTTGAGCGAGAAGAAGCAGCATGCGTGGCTGACCAGACATTTTGGTGGAGAGTTGCGCGACCTTGAACTGTTCGACCGCGCATTGACCCATGGCAGCACAGGGAAAGCGGATTATCAGCGCCTCGAATTCCTGGGGGACCGGGTGCTCGGCCTCGTTATAGCCGATGCGCTTTATGCCAATTTCCCCGGTGAGCCCGAGGGCCGCCTGTCGCACCGGCTCAACGGCCTGGTATCCGGCGAAGCCTGCGCCGAGGTCGCAAGAAAATTGTCGGTCGGCGAGCTGGTCTCGCTTGGCAAGCAGGCGCGCGATGACGGCGCGCAGGATAGCGACAATGTTCTTGGTGACATTATGGAATCGCTGATCGGCGCGCTTTATCTGGACCAGGGTCTTGAAGCCGCACGGCATTTTATTCTGGCGCACTGGGAGCCAATGATGACAGCCGAGCGCAGCGCGCCAAAACATCCAAAGTCGGCGCTGCAGGAATGGTGCGCGGCCAACAACTGGAAGAATCCGGAATATGCCGTTACCCGCAAGGAAGGGCCGCCGCACAGGATGCGCTTTGAAGTGACTGTCACGGTCAAGGGTTTCGATCCGGTTTCAGCCGAGGCTGCCAGCAAGCAGGCTGCCGAAACAGCTGCGGCCAAGGCATTTCTGGAAGCATATTCATGAGCCAAGCCGGCGATGAAAGGAAATGCGGACATGTCGCCGTGATCGGTGCGCCCAATGCCGGCAAGTCGACATTGGTAAACGCACTGGTCGGACAAAAGGTCGCCATCGTAAGCCCCAAGGCGCAGACCACGCGTGCAAGGCTGATGGGGATTGCACTGGAAGGTCAGACGCAGATGGTCCTGGTCGACACACCAGGTATCTTCAAGCCGCAGCGCAAGCTGGACCGGGCGATGGTTTCGGCCGCGTGGGATGGTGCATCAGGTGCCGACCTGATCGCGCTTGTGGTCGATGGCCGCGCCGGGGCCGGACCGAAAGTCACCCAGATCGTCGAAGCGCTGGCAAGCCGGGACAAACCCAAATGGCTGATCCTGAGCAAGGTCGATATTGCCAAGAAAGACAAGCTGCTGGCGCTGGCTGAAAAGCTGAATGCCATCACCCCTTTCGACCAGATATACTTTGTGAGCGCGCTGGATGGAGAGGGAGTACTCGAACTGAAATCAGCCATGGCGGGCGCGATGCCGCCGGGCGAATGGCACTTCCCAGAAGATCAGGTCTCCGATTCGACCGACCGCATGCTGGCGAGCGAGATTACCCGTGAGCAGCTCTACCACAGGCTGCACGAGGAGCTCCCTTACGCCGCTACAGTTGTAACGGAGAAATATTCGGAGCGCGCCAATGGCAGCGTCGAAATTCACCAGCAGATATTGGTGCAACGCGACAGCCAGCGGGGCATTGTGCTCGGGAAAGGCGGGCAGATGATCAAGGCTATCGGCGAAACGTCACGGAAAGAACTTGCCGAACTGCTTGGCGTGCCCGTGCATCTCTATCTGCATGTCAAGGTAAAGGCAGATTGGGATGACAGCGCAGAGATTTACGAAGGCATGGGGTTGGAATTTTGACGATGGACAATAATAAAGATTTCTGGAATCGATTTCGCCAGCGCTGTCCCCAAGCTCCGGAAGACGCGCCGCAAGCTTTTCATTTCTGCGACAATCAAACGGACGCTGATGAATGTGCAAATCTCGTTGTTTCCGGACAAAAACAGGCGACAGCAGCCTCGCTCGCGGAAATGGAGATCAATGGGTATCAGATATCTGAGCCCGGCGACTATTGGATCGTGACTAATTATGATGGTCGACCGCGAGCCGTTATTCAAACAAGAAGCGTCGAGGTAAAAGCTCTGGGCGATGCGGACGATCAGTTCGCGTGGGATGAAGGTGAAGGTGATCGATCACTGGCATGGTGGAAGAAAGCCCATCTCGCCTATTTCAGACGCGTCTTGAAAGGCACCGATGTCCCGGTTGACGATAGTCTCGCTATCGCATTTGAACGGTTCGATACGCTTTATACCGAAGGCTAGCCGACCCTTTTCCCCAGTCCGAAGCTTTTTACTCCGACTAACTCTTCGCCGCCACCTTCTTCTTCGCTTGGGCTCTTCTGCGTTTTGCGGGCGCTTTTCGCCGCTTCTTCGCCGGACCCTTGGCGATCTTTTCATCGATCAGGCGTACGGCATCTTCAAGCGTCAGCGCATCCTGCTGTATTGATTTGGGCAGCGTCGCATTGACCTTGCCGTCGGTGACATAGGGGCCATAACGGCCATCCATCAACTTGAGCTCATTCTCGCTTTCCGGATGCTTGCCCAATAGCTTCAGCGGTTCGCGCGCTGCTCCCCTGCGTCCCTTGCCATTCTTGGCAGCCTCGGCAAGCTTCACGACAGCGGCATTCATGCCGGTTTCGAAAACTTCAGCGGTCGATCCCAGCTTCGCATATTTGCCGTCATGCGACAGATAGGGGCCATAGCGCCCGATCGCCGCTGTCACCGGTTTTCCATCTTCGGGATGCTCCCCTACCGTGCGGGGCAAAGACAGCAGCCTGACCGCCCAGTCGAGACCAAAATCTTCCGATGGCACATCCTTGGGAACGGAGGCTCGCTTGGCCTCCTTGCCATCGCCCATCTCGACATAGGGGCCGTAGCGCCCCGTTTTTCGGGTAATATCCTGTCCGGTCTCGGGGTGCTGGCCAAGAATTTGCGGGCCTTCATCTTCCCCGCCGGAACCACCGGGCACGCCGAATTTGCGCGTATATTTGCATTCCGGATAGTTCGCGCAGGCCACGAACGCCCCGAAACGCCCGCCTCGCAGTGCCAGCCTGCCGCCCTCCCGGCCTTCTTCATGGCAGCGCGGGCAAAAGCGCGGATCCCTGCCGTCTTCGCGCTTGGGAAACAGATAGGGTGCCAGATATTCATCGATTGCCGCCGTCACATCCGACGGCTTCTGCTCCATCACCTCAGCGGTTTTCGGTTTGAAATCACGCCAGAAATGCGAAAGAAATTCCTGCCAGTTTTCGCGCCCACCGGAAATATCATCCAGCTCATTTTCAAGGCCAGCGGTAAAGTCATAGGCCACATAGCGTTCAAAAAAACGCTCCAGAAATGCTGTTAGAAGCCTTCCTGATTCCTCTGCAAAGAAACGGTTTTTCTCCACACGCACATATTCACGGTCTTTAAGAACCTGAATCGTCGATGCATAGGTGGACGGGCGGCCTATACCAAGTTCCTCAAGCTTTTTGACAAGGCTGGCTTCGGAATAACGCGGCGGTGGCTGCGTGAAATGCTGGTGCTTCTCGACCTTGCTCTTGGCAGGCATATCGCCCTTGGCCAGCGCGGGGAGCAACCCCTCCTGTTCGCCTTCTGCCTTTTCCGGCTTGCGCCTCTCGTCGCGCCCTTCCTCATAAGCGGCCATGAAGCCCGGGAATTTGACCACCTGGCCGGTTGCGCGGAGTCCAGTCTGGCCGGTTCCATCCAGAAAATCGACCGTTGTCCGCTCAAGCCTCGCAGCGGCCATCTGGCTGGCAATGGCGCGTTTGAAGATCAGATCGTAAAGCCGGGCATGGTCCCCCGACCCGGCCTTGTCCCTGCTAAAATTGGTTGGCCGGATGGCTTCATGCGCCTCCTGCGCATTTTTTGCCTTCGTTTTGTAATGTCTCGGTTTTTCCGGCAGATATCCAGAGTCATACCGATCCGATATCGCCTTGCGTGCGGCCGATATCGCGCTTCCATCCATCTGCACGCCGTCTGTCCGCATGTAGGTGATCGCACCTTCCTCATACAGGCCTTGAGCCACGCGCATGGTATGGCTCGCGGAAAAGCCCAGTTTTCGGGCTGCTTCCTGCTGGAGCGTGGAGGTTGTGAAGGGAGGCGCAGGATTGCGGGAGAGTGGCTTGGTTTCGACGCTCTCGACGGTAAATTTGCCATCGGAGACCGCAATGCGCGCTGCCTCGGCGGCGGCGTCATTGCCGAGCGCCATTTTGCCAAGTTTTTCGCCTTTATAGCGCGTCAAGCGCGACTCGAAAGGCTGCCCTGCCTGCTCCATTTGCGCGGTAACCGACCAATATTCCTGCGGATTGAAGGCCTCGATTTCACGTTCGCGCTCTACGAGCAGCCGCAATGCAACCGATTGTACACGCCCTGCAGATTTTGCTCCAGGCAGCTTGCGCCACAATACGGGAGACAGCGTAAAACCGACCAAATAGTCGAGAGCCCGGCGCGCCTTATAGGCATCGATCAAATCGCTATCGAGCTCGCGCGGCTGCGCCATGGCCTCGGTGACCGCAGATTTTGTAATCGCGTTGAAGGTTACGCGCCGCACCTCGGCGGGGAGCGCTTTCTTCTTCGCAAGCACTTCCTGCACATGCCAGCTGATCGCTTCGCCTTCCCGGTCCGGGTCGGTTGCCAATATCAGCGCATCGGATTTTTTTGCCGCCTCGGTGATGGCTTTGAGCTGCTTCGCCTTGTCCGGATAGTTGTTCCAGATCATAGAGAAACCGTCGTCGGGATCGACCGATCCATCCTTGGGCGGCAGGTCGCGAATATGACCATAGGATGCCAGCACCTTGTGACCGCTCCCCAGATATTTTTCGATCGTCTTCGCCTTGGCCGGCGATTCAACAACTACCAATTTCATGATTTTATTGTCTTTTTCCAATCACTCTCATACACGCGCGAGGCTGGCGCGTTTGAAGCGCTCCCGTCAAGCCGGATTTTTTCACGCGGTCAAGCAAACTTTTCCGCCAGCCCCGCGTTCCAGTTTTCCAGCGAGCTCCAATTCCAGTAAGACAAGCTGCACCGTCGCCGGGCTGCTTCCGGATTGGCGCACAATCTCGTCTACGGCGACCATACTGTGCCCCAGCAGCCCCGAGATCCGGCTTCTTTCATCTTCCGAGGCATCGGTTGCAGGCGGTTCCTCCTTCAAAATATTTGCAGTCTTCTCCTCGCCGATTGCCAGCGGATCAATGGGGCCGAGAAGTTCGGCGACTTCGTCTGCATCCTGCACCAGCGTCGCGCCATCCCTGATGAGCTGGTTGCATCCACGCGCCCTGGGGTCCAGCGGCGATCCGGGAACGGCCATGACACTACGTCCCGCCTCTGCCGCCAATCGCGCTGTAATCAGCGAGCCTGATCGTGGTGCCGCCTCGATAACGACTGTGCCCTGCGCCAGCCCGGCTATGATACGATTGCGAAAGGGGAAATGCCGCGCCTTGGGCTCGACGCCGGGCGGCTGTTCGGCGAGCAGCAAGCCCCGCAAAGCAATTTCGTTCTGCAAGTCGGTATTTTCCGGTGGATAGGCGACGTCAATCCCGCCGGCAATGACGGCTATGGTTCCGCTTTCGAGCGCTCCCCGATGCGCAGAGGTGTCGATGCCGCGGGCCAGCCCGGAAACGACCACCATTTCCCTTTGGCCCAGCTCATGCGCCATTCGGCGTGCGAATTTGCAGGCGCTGGCCGAAGCATTGCGGGCACCGACCATAGCAACAATGATCCTGTCGAACAGTTCCAGATTGCCTCGCCAGGTGAACGCTGGCGGCGCATTATCCAGCTGCGCCAGCAAATGCGGATAGTCTGGACTGTCGAGGAAAAGATAGCTTGCTTTGGCACTTTTGGTAGCGTCAATTTCCGCCGACAGGCTCGCTTCTGATGCGGCAACAAATTTCCCGCCGCCACGGCCCGCAAGATCCGGCAAGGCGGCCAGTGCTTCACTCGCGCTTCCAAATCGCTCAAGCAGTTGCCGATAGGTAACAGGCCCGATGCGCGGCGACCTTATGAGCCGAAGGCGGTCAAAGTCGGCTCGGTCCATAGCAAGCCTAACCCGGTTTCGAACCGACGCGCGGCTCATCCCCGGCCAGCAGCCGTTCGATATTGCTGCGATGGTTCCAGAATACCAAAAGGCTACAGGCAATGAGAAGTGCCACCAGTTTGATTTCTCCGGCATATACGGCAAAAAGCGGGGCAGCGATCGCAGCGAGCAAACCAGATACCGATGAGATTCGCACGATCAGCAACGATAGGATCCAAACCGCCGCATAGACCAACCCGCCTTCCCAGGGGAACAGGCCGAACATCACGCCGGCATAGGTAGCCACCCCTTTCCCGCCATTGAATTTCAGCCAGATGGGGTAGAGGTGGCCAAAAAAGGCACCTGCGGCCGCAAGCGGGACCATATCAGGATTGATATATTCACGGACCAGCAGAATCGGCACTGCACCTTTGGCGACATCCAGCAGCAGTGTCAGAGCAGCAATGAACTTGTTGCCCGTCCGCAGCACATTCGTCGCACCGATATTGCCCGATCCAATTTTTCGGATATCGCCGGCGCCCGACAGCCTGGCAAGCAAGAGGCCAAAGGGTATCGAGCCCATGGCATACCCCATGAGCAAGGATAGCGCCATCTGCATCCCCATGCCGTCCATGGCTCCCCTTACCTCAAAACAAGCCCGGAGGAGATATATCGATTTTGTTTCAGTCTCAAGGCATTATCGATGCAGCTGCTCCATCCTGGCAGCGCGCTGGCGCGCTTGTTACACCGCTCGCCGATAGACGAACCTCAATATTGCGAAGCCGCTTGTTGCAAGTCGTTCTCACTGGCTTTTGACGATTTTCTTGCTTATGGCCCGGCTCGATCATTCGCCAACAAATGGGGCCGACTGCAAAGTGAACTACGATCTGGTTTTCGACAAAGCTATCGACCGTCTGCATGCCGAGGGCCGTTACAGGGTCTTTATCGATATTCTGCGCAACAAGGGCAAATTCCCGAATGCGCGCTGTTTCGCGGGGCATAATGGCCCGAAGCCAATCACCGTATGGTGCTCAAACGACTATTTGTGCATGGGCCAGCATCCCAGGGTCATTTCCGCCATGGAAGACGCCTTGCATGATGTCGGCGCGGGATCGGGCGGAACGCGGAATATCGGCGGCAATACGCATCTCCATGTCGAGCTCGAGAATGAACTGGCTTCGCTGCATGGCAAGAGCGGCGCGCTGCTTTTCACATCCGGCTATGTTTCGAATGAGGCGACCCTCTCGACGCTGGCAAAAATCCTGCCAGGGTGCGTGATCTACTCAGATGAACTGAACCATGCGTCTATGATCGCCGGTATCCGCAATTCAGGATGCGAGAAGAGAGTTTTCCGGCACAATGATCTTGAACATCTGGAAGAGCTTCTGGCGGCAAGCGATGCCGATACGCCAAAATTGATCGCCTTCGAAAGCGTCTATTCGATGGATGGCGATATCGCACCCATCGCGGACATTTGCGATCTCGCTGACAAATATAATGCCCTCACCTACTGCGATGAAGTGCATGCAGTCGGCATGTATGGTGAACACGGGGGCGGCATTACCCAACGCGACGCAGTCGCCGACCGGGTGACAATTATCGAAGGCACGCTTGGAAAAGCATTCGGCGTTATGGGCGGATACATTGCGACCGACCAGAAGATCATCGACGTCATCCGCAGCTATGCACCGGGCTTTATCTTCACCACCTCCTTGTCGCCCGTGCTCGTCGCCGGCGTCCTGGCGGCCGTCCGGCATCTGAAGGAATCTTCAGAAGAGCGCGAGGCCCAGCAAGCCAACGCTTCGGCATTGAAACGGATGTTTGTCGATGCCGGCCTTCCCGTTATGCTGAGCGACACGCATATCGTTCCGCTGATGGTCGGCGACCCGGTGAAGGCCAAAAAAATCAGCGATATCCTGCTGGCCGAGTATGGCATCTATGTGCAGCCCATCAATTTCCCAACGGTTCCGCGCGGGACAGAGCGCCTGCGCTTTACCCCGGGGCCGCAGCATAGCGAAGAGATGATGCGCGAGCTTACGCAGGCATTGGTCGAGATTTGGGGACGCATGGAACTCCGCTTCGCAAAGGCGGCCTGATGAGTATTTTGAACTTTTCCCCGCACATGCTATCGCGCACTTAAACACAATAATCTCATCGGGTCGTAGCGCGCTGCATCTCCATTGTCCCAATGGAGATGGTTTCGCCTGAAACCGGAGAGATACAAATGACCAAAATCCATAGCCTGCGCTGGCAGTTTGCGAGCGATCCCGTCCACCAGAAATTTGTCGGCGATCGGCTGCTTGCCCTCAAGAGCGCCTTGCGCGAGGAAATCCAAGGGCAGACCGATGAGCGCTCGCTGCGGCTGGCAACCTGGAACATCATGCATTTCGGCAATAGCGGAAGCTATACAAGGAAACCGGAATCGATGCTCTATATTGCCGAGATTATCGATCATTTCGACCTGGTGGCTGTTCAGGAAGTCAATCGCGACCTGACAGCGCTCAAAAAGCTGGTGGACGACCATCTAGGGTCTGACTGGGACTATATCGTCACCGACACGTCGGGTTCCAACAAAGGCAAGGATGCGGGCAACAATGAGCGCCTGGCATTTCTCTATCGCAAGTCAAAAGTGGTGTTCGAGCGCGAGGCCGGCGAAATCGTCCTGCCCACCGGTCAGGAAATCGCCGCGCCGGGCGAAGAGGAAACCGGCAAGTCGGTGCAATTTGCCCGCACGCCCTTTGCGGTCAGCTTCCGGTCTGGCTGGCTCAAATTCAAGCTGTGCACGGTGCATATTTTTTACGGCAATGCGAAAGACAGTTCGCCGGAGATGGAGCACAGACGGCGCGAGATTGCCAAAATCGCAAACTTCCTGGCCGAGCGGCAGGAACTGGAAGTTGCCGCGGCGGTCAAAAAAGCAAAGGCAGAAAACTGGGTCAATCCGCAGGACGCCGCGCGCGGATCCAACTATATCCTGCTCGGCGATTTCAACATAACCTCGCCGGAACACCGGACGATGCAGGCCCTGGTCGATGCCGGATTCGAGATACCGACTGCGCATCACCGGACCAATCTGGGCAATACGCATCACTATGACCAGATTGCCTTCAAGGCAGGCGACCTTCGGTTTCGCATCTTGCGTTCTGGCGTGTTCGACATGCTCGAACATGTCTACCGCGATATCGACGCCGACCATTATGTCGGCCATGTCAAGCCTGCTTCATTCGAAAAAAACAGCAAAGGCAAGAAGCGCAATCGCGAACAGAAAGTCAATTATTACAAGCGCTTTTACAGGCGTCATCAGCTCTCGGATCACAAGCTTCTCTGGGCCGAGATTCGCTCCGATTTCTCCGACGACTATATTCGCGAGGTCATTCAGGACGACTGAAGAGGGCGAGCCTCCACGGCTCGATCAAGCAATCGTGGCCATAGTCGACGGTTGGCATCAGTCCGCCTAGCCCGGTGTCAATCGCCCAGAGCAGCAGCAAATTTTTTCCGGTCAACATTCCCGCCCGACAGGGTCACCAGCGGAGTCTTTCCGGTATCGGTCTTGCCGGACAGGATCGCCGCGAGAGCCGCAGCGCCACCCGGTTCCAGCACCAGACGCAACCGCTCGAAAGCAACCCGCATCGCAGCAGCGCATTCGTCGTCGCTGACCTGCACGGCCCGCGCTTCACGTTGAGCGAGGACAGGGAAGGTAAGCCGCCCGATATGCGGCGTTTGCAAAGCGTCGCAGCTGGTAGGCGGTGCCGCGGCCATATCGAGATGCTCGATTTTGCCTGACGCCAGCGACCGCGCAGCATCGTCCCAGCCTTCCGGTTCCACGATTGTCAAAGCCGCATCGGGCAAAGCCAGTGCGCATCCGCTCGCCATACCGCCACCGCCGCAGCAGGCAACAATGTGATCGAAGCGCGCGCCAGACACCATCCCATCCAGCTGGGTGGCGGCCTCCACGGCAAGGCTGCCCTGCCCTTCGATAATCCACGGATCATCGAAACTGGGAACGACAATTGCGCCGTTGTCCAGCGAGATTTGTTCGGCGATGTCTTCGCGGCTTTCCGACAATCGATCATAGGTAACCACTGCTGCGCCCAGCGCCCTGGTATTGTCGATTTTGGCCGCTGGCGCATCTTCCGGCATCACGATGGTGGCAGTTATGCCCAACTTGCCCGCCGCCCACGCCACGCCCTGTGCATGATTGCCGCTGGAAAAAGCAACCACGCCGCGCGCGCGTTCATCCTCGCTCAGATCGCTGAGCCGGTGCCAGCCTCCGCGGATTTTAAAGGCACCGATGGGCTGCAGATTTTCCGCCTTGCACCAGATGATCCTGCCATCCACTTCGAGCGGCAAAAGCGGCGTTGGCGATAGAATTTCCGCGATCTTTTTTGCCGCGCGCAAAACGCCTTCGCGAGTGGGCTTGCGCCCAGGATCGGTGAGTGCTTGCTCCGTCATCAAAGCCCCCTATATCCTGCGCCAGGCGAATCTCCAGTCACAAGGACAAATAATGAGCAGAGTTCTGGTTATCGGTGCTGGCGGCGTCAGCTCGGTCGCGGTTCACAAAATGGCGCAACTGAGCGATGTCTTTACCGACATTCACCTCGCAAGCCGGACGAAGAGAAAATGCGAGGCCATTGCCGCGTCGGTGAAACAGCGCACCGGGGTCGACATCGCGACTTACGAGATCGATGCGGAAGAGGTGCCGGCGCTTGTGGGCCTCATCCGCAAGATCGAGCCCAAGCTCGTCGTCAATCTCGCCCTGCCCTATCAGGATCTACCGATTATGGATGCGTGCCTGGAAACCGGCGTCGACTATCTCGACACCGCCAATTACGAGCCAAAAGACGAAGCCAAGTTCGAATATCACTGGCAGTGGGCCTATCACGACCGCTTCAAGGATGCGGGAATCATGGCGCTACTCGGCTCGGGCTTCGATCCCGGCGTGACCAGCGTCTTCACAATGTGGCTCAAGAAACACAAGCTCAAGACGATCCGCCAGCTTGATATTCTCGATTGCAATGGCGGCGATCACGGGCAGGCCTTTGCGACCAATTTCAATCCTGAAATCAACATCCGTGAAGTGACTGCACCGGCGCGGCACTGGGAAAATGGTGAATTTGTAGAAACACCTGCAATGGCAAAACGCATCGAGTTTGATTTCGAGGGCGTCGGCAAAAGAAGCGCCTATATGATGTATCACGAGGAGCTGGAAAGCCTCTCTAAGTTCATCCCCGAGCTTGAACGCGCGCGTTTCTGGATGACCTTTGGCGATGAGTATATCAAGCATCTGACGGTCTTGCAGAATGTCGGCATGACGAGCATCGAACCCGTCCGCTATCAGGGCCAGGATATCATCCCGCTACAGTTTCTGGCCGCCGTGCTGCCGAAGCCCGAAACGCTCGGCGAAACCACCAAGGGCAAGACCAATATCGGGGTGATTGCTACCGGCGAGGCGCTCGATCCCGGATCGGGGTCCGGGACAGGCGTCGAAAAGACATTCTATATCAACAATATCTGCAGCCACGAAGCCGCCTTCGAGGAAACGGGCAATCAGGCGGTAAGCTATACCACCGGCGTCCCCGCGATGATCGGATCGGCTATGATGCTGACGGGTAAATGGAGCGGAGACGGCGTCTTCAACATGGAGCAAATGGATCCCGACCCCTTCATGGAGATGCTGAACCAGCACGGCTTACCTTGGCAGGTGAAGGAACTCGATGGTCCGGTGGGGTTTTGATGGCTAAAGCACAATCATCATTGCGAGGAGCGGCCGGCTCGGCTTCAATCCTGGGGACAATCGCACTCGTTTGTTTCTCGCAGAGACGCGGAGAAAGCAGAGAACGGTGAAGCAAAATATAATTCCCATCGATGAGATCAGCGCCATTGTTGTCGACGAATGCATCGCAATTCATCGCGAGCTGGGGCCAGGTCTTTTTGAGTCTGTTTATGAGAGTATACTTGCCGGCCGGCTTGAAAAGCGAGGATTAAAGGTAGTGCGCCAAGTTCCAATACAGGCTGTTTTCGATGGACAGCATTTCGATGCAGCATTCAAAATCGATATATTGGTCGAAGACAGGCTGGTGCTTGAAATCAAGGCCGTCGAAACGTTGAGCAAAGCTCATGCAAGACAACTGCTGACCTATCTTAGGATAATGAAGCAGCCTGTTGGGCTGCTTCTGAATTTTTCTGGCGCGACAATGAAAGAAGGCATCAGGAGAATGGTCAATGACTATAAGCCGGAATAACTCTCTGCGGGCTTTGCCAACTCCGCGCCTCTGCGCTAACCCAGTGATACTCACATGAAAACACAGGCCGGTGATCCCGGGGCCTTTGCCCATTTTGACCTGAACCGGGTCGATAGCCCGGCCTTTGTAGTGGATGCCGCCAAGTTGCGTGCGAACCTGCAAATCCTCGCCGATGTGAAAGCGCATTCGGGTGCGAAGATATTATCTGCGCTCAAGGCATTTTCGATGTGGGAGGTGGCACCGCTGATCGGCGAATATCTCAATGGCGTCTGCGCTTCGGGCCTGTGGGAGGCAAGGCTTGCCTTTGATAAATATGAAGGCGAAATCGCTACCTACTCGCCTGCTTTCAAAGCCGAGGAACTGCCTGAAATCGCGGCCGTTTCGGACCATCTGATCTTCAATAATCCTGCGCAGATATCGCGCCATGCCGAGCTGATCCGAGGGCTGCGCGACAGCGGTGAGCAATTCGATATCGGACTCAGGCTCAATCCGCTGCATAGTGAGGGGGAGGTAGAGAAATACGACCCCTGCCAACCACATTCGCGTCTGGGCTTCCCGATTGATCAACTCGCCGACGGGCATATCGATGCGCTCGACGGGCTGCATCTGCATACGCTGTGCGAACAGGATTTCGAGCCGCTGCTGCGCACCTGGGATGCGATCATCCCGCATATCGAACCCTGGCTGCCCGATCTCAAATGGCTGAATTTCGGCGGCGGGCACCATATCACCCGCGCGGACTACCAGCGCGACGAGTTGATCGAGTTCATAGCTGCGGTGCGTGAGGAAACGGGCTGCGAGGTCTATCTGGAACCGGGAGAGGCCATCGCGCTGGACGCCGGGATACTGGTGGGCGAGCTGCTGGACGTGTTTGACAACGGCATGTCGGTGGGGGTCACCGACATCTCCGCCACCTGCCATGTGCCCGATGTGATCGAAGCCCCCTATCGCCCCGCCATGCTCAATGAAGGCAGCGAGGGCTCTAACATCCGCCTTGGCGGCCCTTCCTGCCTCGCAGGCGATATCATCGGCGACTATGTCCTGCCTGAAGCGCCTTATGTCGGGCAGCGTATCGCCTTTCTCGACCAGGCACATTATTCGATGGTCAAGACCAATACATTCAATGGCGTCCCCCTGCCCTCCATCTGGCTTTGGGACAGCGAGACAGACGAACTGCGATGCATCAAGAAATTCGACTGGACGGAATTTCGCGACCGGCTGAGCTAGAAATTACCTTTACATTCGCTGGCTTCGCGCTAAACGCCCTCCTTCCGCTGCCACGGCGCTCCCGACAGGGGGGATTCCCAAAACGCGAAGGCAGCGTTTTTATCGTGGCTGATTTTTAGGGGGTCCCTTGAGTTGCAATATTATCCTGACGCAGCGTCCGTAGTTGCCGATCTCCGGCCAGACGAATCCGTAACCCTGATCCGCCAGCATGCTGCACAGCGCGCAGCGCGCTTTTTTGCCGAGAAATTTCCCGGTAAATCGCTTTATGCTGTTAAGGCCAATCCCTCCCCCGATCTGCTCCGCTCGCTTTGGGATGCAGGTATCACACACTATGACGTTGCATCCATCGGCGAAGTGCGGCTGGTAAGGCAAATTCTGCCCGAAGCGGTGCTGTGCTACATGCATCCGGTAAAATCCGAGCGCGCCATTGCGGAGGCTTACCACCAGCACGGCGTGCGCGCCTTCAGCCTCGACACGCATGAGGAGCTCGGAAAAATCGCGCGCGCGACAGACAATGCAGACGACCTGGATCTTGGCGTGCGCATCCGCGTTTCATCAGAGCATGCCAAACTCAGCCTGGCGGCCAAATTCGGCGCGGAAGCAGAAGAGGTGGCGAGCCTGCTCATGGCCACGCGCCAGTTCGCCCAGCGCCTCGGTATTTGTTTCCATGTCGGCAGCCAGGCCATGACCCCCGCCGCCTATGCAGAGGCTATGGAGAGCGTCCGCGCGGCAATTGTAGCAGCTTCCGTAACGGTCGATATCGTCAATGTTGGCGGCGGTTTTCCTTCCGTCTATCCGGGTATGACGCCGCCGGCTCTTGAAAGCTATTTCCAGCTTATCCATGACAGTTTCGACGATCTACCGATCAGCTATTCGGCGGAATTGTGGTGCGAGCCGGGCCGGGCACTTTGCGCCGAATATGCCTCGCTGATCGTATGCGTCGAAAAACGCCGCGGCAGTGAACTCTATATCAACGACGGTGCATATGGTTCGCTGTTCGATGCGGCACATATCGACTGGCGCTTTCCGGTCAGGGCGCTGAACTGCGATGGAGAGCCGGTAGCGGGCGAATCCGCCAATTTCAGCTTCTATGGCCCGACCTGTGACGATCTGGACCATATGAAGGGTCCGTTTCTTCTGCCCGCAACTATTCGCGCAGGCGATTATATCGAGATCGGGATGCTGGGCGCATATGGCTGCGCAATGCGCACCGGCTTCAACGGTATTCAAACCGGAGAGCCCGTTATGGTGGGCGATGAACCCATGGAAACGCTTTATGCGCAGCCAGTAGCCAATGACGGCAATGCGGTCCGCCTTGCTGCCAAAGCATAGGCGATTTGCGTGATGAGTTGCACTTGACAACCTAGTGCCGCAGGCGCAATCCACTGCGTCATAATTGGGAGGGGTTCATGATAAGCAAAGCGATTTTGGCACCTGTTGTGGTGCTGGCGGCCTGGACGATGGTGATGTGGCTATGGATGTATGTGACGCGCCTGCCCGCAATGTCCAAGGTCGAGGGGCTCGATGCCGGCAAAATGACCGGTGGAAAGGGCACGGACCTCGATGCGGTGCTTCCACCCAAGACGCAGTGGATCGCACATAACTACAATCACTTACATGAGAATCCTACGATATTTTATGCAACAGCAATCACGCTGTCGATTGTTGGCGCGGGTGATGGCATCAACGCGAGCCTGGCATGGATATATGTCGGTCTGCGGATCGCCCACAGCTTGGTGCAGGCATTGTGGAATCGCGTGCTCGCCCGTTTCGCGCTTTTCGCCGCTTCAGGTGTGGTGCTGATTATGCTGGTCGCTCATGCTGTGATGATAGTGCTGAGTTAGCGTCGGACAAACTCGCCGATCATCTCGATATGCGTCGACCAGCGGAACTGGCCGACGGGCCACAGCCGCTGCAAGCTGTATCCTCCACTCACCAGCGTTTTTGCATCGCGCGCAAAACTGTTGGGATTGCAGCTGACATAGGCAATCCGCGGCGTCTTCGATTCTGCTAGCTGCAACGTTTGTTCCTTTGCGCCCGCCCTTGGAGGGTCGAGGATACCTGCATCAAACCGGCTCGCCTCCGCAGACGTCAGGGGCCGGCGAAATAGGTCGCGATGCTCGGTAACCAGCTTGCGCTGTGTTGCTTGCGCCGCAAGCTTCAGTGCGGAAATCGCTGCGCGATCGGCTTCTGCCGCATAGACGCGCTTTTCTGGACCGAGCGACAAGGCGAAGGTGCCAAGACCGCAAAACAGATCTGCAACGCGTTCGGCTTCGCTCACTATCGACGTCACGGCCTTGACCAGCGCAGCTTCGCCATCAACCGTTGGCTGCAGAAAGGCATATGGCGGATAGGCAACCGATTGATTGCCGAGCCGCACCGTTACGGGCTCAGGCTCCCAAAAGGCAGTCGGGCCATAGCCCTCGTCTATGGAGAGCCTTGCCAGCACGTGTTTTTGCGCAAATGCTGTGAGGGCTTCATGGAGCTCCAATCCCTCGGCCACCCAATTTTCGACCAGTAAATCGACGCCCTGCTCTGCTAGCGCCATTTTGAGCTGCGCCTGACCGCGCTTGCCAAAATGTTCGGTGAAGAATTTCCGCAAAGGTCCAATCAGCGCAAAAATCTCAGGATGCATAATTTCGCATTGCTCAAGATCGATAATCCGATGGCTTTTCTCCGTACTGAATCCGATGTGAAAATTTTTGCTGTTCCAGCCCGCACGCATCGCGACCCTGCGCCGAGCATGCATAGGCGACAGGTGAACAGGCATAACATCGGCGGGTATAACGCCCTGAGTCGAAAGCGCATGCAGCGCGCGATCACGAACAAAATCCGCGAGCGCTGCATTGTCCAGATGCTGGAGGCTGCAACCGCCGCATAGCGGAAAATGCCGGCATGGCGGTTCCTGATGATGCGGCCCGTGCTTTAGCCCCCCGCCGGGCTGAACGACATCGCCAGGCGCTGCATGCGCCACATAGCGGCCATCTACCGTCACGCCATCGCCGCGCGAGGCGACGCGAAGTATCAGATTGTCATCGCTCATCACCCAGCCATTGCAGGCTTACGCACGTATTATCAACTCGGTGTTTCCGCCTTTTCTTGCGCCGGAGGCTCCTTGGCATCCTCGGCTGCGGGACTTTTCTTGACCTGCGCCGGCAAACGATATCTATCGCCGGCTGAACTCACCTCGATAAATCCATCGTCCAGCACCGTAATGCTCGTTGGATCGAATCCTTCGGCAGCCTCAAGCCCGCGCCCATCTGTCAAAACGCGAAAACGGCGAAACCCGCCATCGGGGTGACGAATGACCAGTATCTGTCCGTCTGGCCCTGCTATGCGCTCGGTTTCGCACACCCGCGTGAAATCCGTAACATCGGCGAGTGCGCAGTCAATCTTGCCATCTTCGGCGGCCTGCTGCGTCGCGGTCGATTCCGCGTCCTCGATCGCCTTGGGATCGGCCTTCTGTTCTTCGCAAGCCACCAGCGCAACTGTGCCCAACAGGCACAGACCGGTCCTAGATATCCGCATAACAATGCTTCTCCTCTTTCCCGCCGGGATGGGTCACGGCCCCTTTGTAGGCTGGCCCTACATTGCTTGCAAAGCGCCATAACGCACCTGCCCCATAATCGGTCGCCGGCGGTTTCCAAATTTGCCTTCGTTTTTCAAGCAACTCTCTATCGACCTCCAGCTCAATACTGCCTGCTTCTGCATCGATCGCGATGACATCGCCATCTTCTATGAGCCCGATCGGCCCTCCGACCGCGGCTTCCGGCCCGACATGGCCGATGCAAAAGCCTCTGGTTGCGCCGGAAAACCTGCCATCGGTAATCAGCGCGACCCTTTCGCCCATGCCTTGCCCATAAAGCGCTGCTGTAGTCGACAGCATCTCCCGCATGCCGGGCCCGCCCTTGGGCCCTTCATAACGGATGACGATAACCGATCCATCGGCGATATCGCGGGCTTCCACCGCTGCAAAGGCATCTTCTTCGCGATCGAAACAGCGGGCGGGCCCCCTGAATTGAAGCCGCTCCATACCGGCGACCTTCACAATTGCCCCTTCCGGCGCAAGCGACCCTTTGAGGCCAACAACACCCCCAGTTGGCGTTATCGGCGCTTTGGCATCGTAAATCACTTTCTGATCCGGGTTCCATGTTATTTCATCGATATTCTCGGCCAGCGTGCGTCCTGTCACCGTCAAGCAATCGCCATGCAGAAAGCCCTCTGCCAAAAGCGATTTCATAAGCATGTACACGCCGCCAGCTTCATGCATGTCTTTCGCGACATAGCGCCCGCCAGGCTTCAAATCCGCCATGTATGGCGTTGTTTTAAAGGTCTCGGCGACGTCGAAAAGGTCAAACTCGATTCCCGCTTCATGCGCCATTGCCGGAAGATGCAACGCAGCGTTAGTCGATCCCCCGGTCGCTGCAACAATTCGCGCTGCATTTTCAAATGCTTCGCGCGTGCATATGTCGCGTGGCCGAATATTGCTGGCGAGTATATCCATCAGCTGAACGCCTGCAGCATGCGCCACCTGATCGCGGGTCGAATAGGGCGCTGGTGCCATATTGCTGTTGGGCATAGAAAGACCGATAGCTTCTCCTACGCAGGCCATTGTATTTGCGGTAAATTGTCCTCCACATGCGCCATGGCCCGGGCAGGCAACTTTCTCCAGCGCCTCGACTTCGGAAAGGGGGCAGGAACCCGCGGCGTGCTTTCCCACGACTTCGAACACATCGACGACTGTAACATCCCTGTCCTGAAACCGGCCTGGCAGGATCGAGCCACCATAGACGAAAATGCTCGGCACATTCAGCCGCAGCATCGCCATCATCATGCCCGGAAGGCTCTTGTCACAGCCTGCAAATCCCAAAAGCGCATCATAACAATGCCCTCTGACCGAAAGCTCGATAGAATCCGCGATAACTTCCCGGCTGACCAGCGAGCTTTTCATGCCCTGATGGCCCATCGCTATACCGTCTGTTACCGTGATCGTATTAAACCGCCTCGGCATCCCCCCACCCTGCTCGACACCCCCGCGCGCTATATCAGCCTGGGCATCAAGGGTGGTGTTGCAGGGTGCGCTGTCGTTGCCGGCCGACGCTATGCCCACGAAAGGCCGCGCAATCTCCTCCTCGGTCAGCCCCATCGCGTAATAGTAGCTGCGGTGCGGCGCGCGCTCGGGACCGACCGAAACATGCCGGCTTGGAAGCCTGGATTTGTCAAAACTCTTCGTCACATTTTTTCTCGCCTTCTGGTTTGGCGCTATGGCTGCATCATATCCTTGAGGGCAAGGGAATTACGCCGACAAACGTAAATTTGTCAGATTGATTGCGGCAGCCGCCCAAGAATATAAGATAGCATCTCGGCAAGACGTTTGCTCCAGACATTGATGCCTTCTGCATCACCCAGCAAATCCTGCCGGATTTCTACGCCGGTATAGGGAATTCCTGCCGCTTCGGCATGCTGGTTCATTGTCGCATTCAGATCTTTGCCTGAATAAGGCAACTGATCACCCGCTATCACGGGCTGCAGGCCGAGATAGTCGAGAGCCAGACGGGAAGCCGTTTCATAGCTGTTGTAAAGAACACCAATCTCCCAGGGGCGTTGGATATCAGGTCTTGATCTCAGAATTGGCGCAAAGCTGTGGAGCGAAAGAATCAGCTTTGGCGGCGATGTTGAAATAATCTCCGCCAGCTTGGAATGATAGGGATGATAATAGCGGTGAAGCCGCTGCTTTCTCTCGGCATCGTTCATTCGATTGCCAGCGATATTCGTGCCATCGCTACTCAGGGTAATCACATCTTCCTCGTCGGCATAGCGATTGAGATCGACCACCAGCCGCGAAACGCTCCCCAGAAACGCCGCATAGCCAGCTTGAGAGCTTAAATTTTGCGCAATCGCGGCGATCCCTATGTCCCATGCGATGTGGCTCTGAAGCAGGCCGGGATCGATCTTCAGGTCGATGTCGGGCGGCACATGGTTGGAAGCGTGATCGGCGACTATCAGAATATCGGAGCTCGCCGGATCTCCCAGCAGCACAAATGGTTCCGTCATCGCAGCTTGCCTGCCAGCGTCCACCATTCTGGCCATTTTTCGCCAATCTGTTGTCGCGCCTCGTCTCTTCGCCCCTCGCCTGCAAACAAAGCGAAACAGGTGGCACCAGAGCCCGACATCCGGACCAGCCAAGCATTGCTCCTTTCAAGCTCAGCCATCACCTCCGCGATTGCAGGGCAGAGGGCAATGGCGGGAGGTTCAAGATCATTGCGCGCATTCAGGAGGTTTTCGCGCGAGAGACACGGCAACAACTCGCCCCGGTCGCGTCCATCCCATCGCTGGAAAACGCCGGCCGTCGAAACGCCAATGCCTGGATTCACCAGGAGTACCGGCATTGACGTCATGGCGTCATGCTCAACCGATTGTAATTCAGTGCCTTTTCCTGCGCCATACATCATTGTGGAATAGATACAGGCGGGTATGTCGGCACCGAGCGGAGCAGCGATCTCGGCCAGTTCCTCATCGGTAAGCCCGGTTTCCCATAACCCGTTCAACAATCTCAGCGTGGCAGCCGCATCCGCCGACCCGCCACCAATCCCCGATGCAACCGGCAGACGCTTCTCCAGCAAAAGCCGCGCGCCATGTTTCGTACCGCAATAGCTGTTGAGCGCCTGCGCAGCCTCCAGGACAAGATTGTCATGCGCAGAGAGCTGCCCGCCAAATGGCCCCCTCAATTCCAAACTGGTGCCGCTGGATGGTGCAGCTGTTAGCCTGTCACCGTCATCTACAAAGCCAAAAAATGTCTCAATGTCATGATAGCCATCATCTCGTCTGCGGCGCACATGCAGGGCGAGATTGATCTTCGCAAAGGCTGTTTCAGTATGGGCTTGCATCAATTCCGGCGACTAGCGCCATTCTCAAGCCCAAGATTGATCTTGCGGGCCAATCGCGCAGCATCGCTGCCTTCGGCTTCCAGCGAAGCCACTCGCCAGGCATAGCGCGCATCGACGAACCGCCCGGAAAGCCAATAGGCATCGCCCAGATGTTCATTGATCGTCAAATCGCTGCCGGATCCGCGCGCCGCCTTTTCAAGATATTTCACCGCCTTTTCATAGTCGCCCGAAAGGAAGTAGCCCCAGCCCAGCGAATCTGTAATCGCCATCGACTCTGGTGCGAGCCTGTGTGCCCTCTGAATCAGCTCGACTGCATCTTCCAACCGCTCGCCGCGCTCGAGCAGTGAATAGCCCAGATAGTTGGCAACATAGGCGTTTTGCGGGTCAAGCGTGCGCGCTTTTTCGAGCAGTGTTCTTGCTCTTTCCCAATCCCCCAGATTGTCCGTTACCGTCGCAAGATAAAGATAATATATCGCCCGGCGTTGCGGTGCGATACGACGAATGTCAGCGCTCTGAACCAGGCCGCGATAGGTTTTCTCCGCATCCCGCAGTCGCCCTGCCGCCTCTTGCGCCTGCCCCAGCAAAATCGCGATTTCTGCCGAGTTTCTCTTCGCCAGCGCTTTCTCTGCTAGCCCTATCGCCCTGGCATGCTGTCCAGCATCAGACAAAGCCCTGACTTGTTCAATCGCGGCGCGAGCCCAATAGGGAGAATCTTCCTTGATCGAATCGCGCATTTCACGCGCCGCATTAGCCAAGCCCTCCGCCTCAAACGCCCTTGCCAAAACCAGTCTGGCAGGCATATTTTCCGGTGACAGCCAAACGGCTATCCTGGCCAGTGCCAGGCCCTTGGCCGGCGCTTCCTGATCGATCAGGGCGGAAGCCAGGCGGATATAAAATGCCGACAGGCCATCTGCTGCTTCCAACTGCGCCAGAGAACGAGGCTGGCTTGAAGACGACAGCTTCTGAACAGTATCGGGCGGAACGAGCCCCTCAAGCATAGTGGCAACAAAAGCCTGTTCTCCGCGTGCCGCAAGGACAGGCGCAGCGCGCAGTTTCAGGTCGACAATATAGCCATTGTCCATTGCGGCAAATTGCAAAAGCGATGACTTGGCCTTTGATACATCCTTGGCCGCCAGCGCCAAATATGCTGGCTGATCGCCAGAATAGAATCGCAAAAGCGCATTGTTTGCCGGCACTTCGAAAGCGGCTCGCTTGCCTTTGGCAGCACGAAGCCAAGCGGCGAGCAAGGGTGCTGCAAATGCATAGCTATTCCCATCGTCCAATGCCTCGATCGCGGATTCAGCGGCCTTCCAGTTCCGCTTTTGAACGGCGTCACCAAACAGGAGCAAAACCGATTCCGCCGAACCACCCTGCAATTCCAGCGTTCTGGCGGCCCGCAGCGCCTTTGCGCGGTCTCCAGCACGTACTGCGCTTTCCCAAAGACGCGTAGCAATCGACGCGTCTCCCGGTTCGCGGTTCAAGAGCGCCAGATATTTCGACGACGCCACCCGGTTTTCATCGGCATTCTCCGCTATCCAGGCGTCAGCGAAAGTATCGATATCCCGGCTGGTTGGCGCAAAGGCCGCTGCCGAGCCGGTTGCTACGACCAAGCTCAATGCAGCGATCAGGGGCTGGCTACATATTCGGATAGTTCGGACCACCGCCGCCCTCCGGAACGACCCAGTTTATATTTTGATTGGGGTCTTTGATGTCGCATGTTTTGCAATGTACGCAATTCTGCGCGTTGATCTGAAATTTTGGCTCCTCGCCATCTTCTTCTATCCACTCATAGACGCCGGCGGGGCAGTATCGCGTGGATGGGCCGGCAAATTCTTCGAATTCGCTGGAAAGCTGCAATTCTGGGTCTTTGAGATGCAGATGTATAGGCTGGTCTTCCGCGTGATTGGTGTTGGAAAGAAAGACCGATGACAACCTGTCAAAGCTGAAAACACCATCCGGCTTGGGATATTCGATTTTTCTTGCTGCAGACTTTTTCTTCAGCGCCTTGTGGTCGGGGTGGTGTTTCATGGTGAACGGCATGCGGATACCGAATGTTTCGAGCCACATATTCATGCCCGAGAGTATCGTTCCCCAGAAGTTGCCATATTTCTCGACCAGAGGAAGAACATTGCGGACTATCCTCAATTCCTTGTAAACCCAGCTATTTTCATAGCCGGCCTGGTAAGCCGTCAGCTCATCATTCGCGCGGCCGTCGGCAAGCGCCTCGACAATGGCATCAGCGGCAAGCATGCCCGATTTCATGGCGGTATGCGTTCCCTTGATCCGCGGCACATTCAGAAAGCCGGCAGTACAGCCGATCAAAGCGCCGCCAGGAAAGGCGAGTTTCGGAACCGACTGGAACCCACCGTCACTAATAGCGCGCGCGCCATAGGATATCCGTTTCCCACCTTCGAGAATTTTCTTGATTTCCGGATGCGTTTTCCAACGCTGAAACTCTTCGAAAGGTGATAGATACGGGTTTGAATAATTGAGCCAAACAGAGAAACCCAGAGCAACTTGACCATTCGCCTGATGATACAGGAAGCCGCCACCATTCGCGTCGGAAAGCGGCCAGCCTTGCGAGTGGATAACGCGGCCAGGCACATGGTTTTCCGCCTTGATGTCCCACAATTCCTTTAGACCAATGCCGTAGACCTGCGGCTCGCAATCGGCATCCAGACCGAAATGTGGTTTCAGTCCCTTGGTCAGATGGCCGCGAACCCCTTCGGCGAAAAGGGTATATTTGCCATGGATCTCCATCCCGCGCATATAATCGGCCTTATGGCTACCATCACGCGCCACGCCCATATCGCCGGTGGCCACGCCTTTAACCGAGCCATCATCGTTGAACAGAATCTCTGCCGCTGCGAAGCCGGGAAAGATTTCCACGCCCAGATTCTCGGCCTGCGAGGCGAGCCAGCGGCACATATTGCCTAGCGAACCCGTGTAGCATCCCTTGTTGTGCATCCAGCCTGGCGTCAGAAAATGCGGAAAGTTGAACTTGCTCGCCTTTTTCATGATCCAGTGCTGGTTTTCCGTTACCGGAACCTCCGCCATAGGGCAGTCATTATCGCGCCAATCGGGAAGCAATTCATCCAGGCCCTTGGGATCTATGACGGCACCGGAAAGAATGTGGGCACCGACCTCGGAGCCTTTCTCCAATATGACCACGCTGGTTTCGGGAGAATTTTGTTTGATGCGGATGGCAGCGGACAGCCCGGACGGACCTGCCCCCACAATCACGACATCATATGGCATTGACTCCCGATCGCTCATTCAACTTTCCCCATTCCGACTTTCCGGCTCGCAATATCGCTTGCGCGGCGGAATATTTGCTAGCAAAATAGAGCAATGGCAAGCAATCCTCATATACGTCAACCGATGAGTGCAATTGTTGGAAATTTCGAATGAGCGGAAACGACGGCGAAATTGCGGAGGCGCTTGTGGAGAGCTATCTGGGTTGGTGGAAAGAAGCGGGCATCGAAACCCTTGTTTCTGAAGAAAAGGCCAACTGGCTTCAGCCCAAAGAAGATGCACGGCAGCCAAGCGACTTGCCGTCAATGGCGACTTCAAAACCGAAACATGATGAGGTTCCAGAAAAGGCATTGCTGCCAGCCGAAGCATGGCCGAAAAATATCGAAGTTTTGAAAGAAGCAACGCGCAGTGGTGCCCTGTTTCCCGGTAATCAGTATGGTGGATCGCCTGTTGCCCCGAACGGCAGGGAAAACGCAAAATGCATAATCATCGGCGACATTCCCGAAAAGGAGGAAGTCGAAAATGGAGAATTCGGGCACGGCCCGGCGGCCAGCCTGTCATACCGGATCGCCCAGTCAATAGGCCTGGAGCCGGAGGAAGTTGCCATGACTGCTCTGGCAACGACGCGCCCGGCGACAGCGACATTGCCCGATAGTGATCTTGCTGCTCTCGCCGATTTTGCGCGGCATCAAATCGGTTTGATCCGGCCCAAACTGCTCCTTCTCTTTGGTTCCACCGCTTGTCATGCACTGTTGGGCGCAGAGATGATGAAAATGCGAGGCGTTTTACAAGATATTAAGGTTAATGACGAAAAAGTGGCTGCATTAACCACGTTTCACCCGCGAACGCTTCTGGCCCGTCCACAAATGAAGGCCCAGGCATGGAAGGATTTGCAGGTGCTGATACAATAAGAGGTGTTCTGTGAAGCCCCAATACTGGCTAGCCGCTGCGGTCCTAATTTCTCCCTCAGTCATTTCCCAACAGGCCATCGCTGCAACCAGCGAGAATATCTGGCAGGTCAAGCGCGATGCATCCATGCGCGTGCTCAGCAAGTCAGAAAAGAAAGAATATCGCGCAATATATGAAGCGATCCGGGCCAAGGACTGGGAGAATGCCAACAAGCTGATCAACAAGTCGGACAAGGGGCCGATGCGCTGGATGGCGACCGCCGAGCTCTATCTCGCTGCTGGCAGTCCGCGCGTGGAGGCGACCAAACTTGAGGCCCTGCTTCATGCAGCACCCTGGCTTCCGCAAGCGGCCAAGCTCGAAAGCCTGGCGATCAAGCGCGGCGCTGCCAACCTGCCGTCGCGCCCAGGCACAAAGCGTTTTTCCTGGCTCGGCGAAGCGCCGCGCCGAACCGTTCCTGACGCCGTAAAGCATCCATCAGCAGCCGCCTTGCGCAACGGAATTCGAAACTTCATAAAAAATGATTCGCCAGCCGAAGCAGAAGCGCTCCTGAACCGGCGCGCCGGAGAGCTTTCGAGAGAAGCGCTGACCGAGATGCAGCACCGCGTAGCCTGGTCCTATTATATCGAGAATGACGATGTGAACGCGCAGCGCATGGGCGCGCTCGCCCGCCAGGGCAGAGGCGTCTGGGCCGCGCAGGGTGCATGGGCCTATGCCATGGCAAGCTGGCGGCTCGGCCAGTATGAACCGGCCTTCAGCGGCTTCGATCAGGTCGCACGCCAAGCGGGCAATGACGATATGCGCGCGGCCGGGCTCTTCTGGAGCGCGCGCGCGGCAACCGCTTCGCGCCAGCCCCAGCTGGTTCAGCCCCGCCTGCAGAATGCAGCGCGCATGCCCGAAACATTTTACGGGCTTCTTGCCAGCGAGCGGCTCGGCATGGAGCCCATCGCCCGCAAGCAGATCCGCGCCAACCGGATCGACTGGAAAAAGCTGAAACGCAAGGAAAATGTGAGGGTTGCCGTTGCTCTTTCAGAAATTGGCGAAAGCAACCTGGCGAGCGAAACCATCAAATATCAGGCCCGCATCGGCGATGCGCGCAGCCATGGCGAGCTCGCCAATCTGGCCGGCGCGCTCAACCTGCCCTCGACCCAATTCTGGCTCGGCCATTATGGGCCGTCGCGCGATCATGCTGATGCGATGGCGCGCTATCCGATGCCCAATTGGCAGCCGGTGCGCGGTTGGCGCGTCGATCCGGCGCTCGCCTATGCGCATGCCTTGCAGGAATCGCAGTTCCGCGAGCGGGTTGTCAGTCATGCCGGCGCACGCGGGCTGATGCAGATCATGCCCGGCACGGCGAAAATGCTGGGCCGCGATACCGGCCTTCCCTCTTCGGCAAGCGCGCTCAATCGCCCCGAAATCAATCTGGAATTCGGCCAGAGCTATCTGGAAAAGCTGCGCGACATGCCGATCACCGGCGGCCTGCTACCCAAAGTCATCGCCGCCTATAATGCCGGCCCTGCCCCGGTTGCGCGCTGGAACAGCGAAATCCGCGACAATGGCGATCCGCTGCTTTACATCGAAAGCGTGCCCTATTGGGAAACGCGTGGCTATCTGACGATTATCCTGCGCAATTACTGGATTTACGAGATGCGCGCCGGCAAGAGCGGCGGTTCGATGGAGAGCCTCGCGCAATATCTCTGGCCGCGCTTCCCCGGCAATGACGGCAAAAGCTATGCCGTGAATATGCGCGCCATCCGCAAGCGCGGAGCAAATTTTGGCAATTGACGAAAAGCGGCCCTTCAAGCCTGTCAACATTGCGCTGATGACCATTTCGGACACGCGCGGGCGCGAGGATGACAGCAGCGGCGATATCCTCGCCGAACGCATCGAAAAGAAAGGCCACAATCTTGTCGACCGCGTGATCGAGCGCGACGATGTCGGCTCGATCGTGACGCAGCTTCACATGTGGATCGACGACGAGAATATCGATTGCATTATTTCGACAGGCGGCACCGGCCTCACGGGCCGCGACGTAACACCGGAAGCGCTGGAACGCGTGAAATCAAAGGATATTCCGGGCTTCGGCGAGCTGTTCCGCATGCTGAGCTACAAGACGATCGGCACATCCACCGTGCAATCGCGCGCCTGCGCCGTGCTCGCCCGCGGAACCTATATCTTTGCCCTGCCCGGCTCCAATGGCGCGGTGAAGGACGGCTGGGACGGGATCCTCGATACGCAGTTAGACAGCCGCCACAAGCCCTGCAACTTTGTGGAGCTAATGTCGCGCCTGAGGGAGAGGTAAGATAGAGATCGCTTACTATGAAGATGTCGCACCCGAAGCGCTTTCCAAGATTTTGATGTTTGTTCCGGCAATGCGAGTAAGCCACGGTTAACCACCGTCGTCATCTCGGCGCAAGCCGGGATCTCCCGCAGCCATACGCCTGCTTCAACCAGATTCCGGCTTGCGCCGGAATGACGGAAAATAGTTGTTTCATGAGGTGAATCGCCAACATTTTAGGCGACATTCACCGCACCATTGACCGGTTGGCCATCTACCCGCATTCAGGGATGGAAGTAACAGACCGCCGTTACCATCAAATACCATTTCAAGATCGTGCACGAAGTAACCGATGATACGGTCATCATCGTGGGAATTTTCCGGTATCAGGATCGGAAAGAATAGCGTTCAGTCAAATATCTCATAGAGAACCTTGTGCAGATTTCAATCTAGGAGAGAGTGCTAGGTGAAGCTTTTCTAACTTCCCCATCTTGGCTATATGCAATTTGCAAGAGGGGGGTAGTCATTAATATTATGCATATAGCGAAGTTTGGAATTCTTGGGTTTATCCTGCTTGTGTTAGCTGCATGTGGTCGGAACGAACTAGACCGAGAACAAGCGGAAAATGAAATTGAAAGAAGCGAAGAAATCACACGTCAAGAGGCCGCTGTTCAGCTTCATAGTAGCGCCATTGATGAAGGCTTAAGGCAGGGGATTTTTTTAAACTTGCGCGGCGGGCGCGTTGACTTGTCGGATCGAGCTGTAAGCGAAATATCGTCTGCAAATACCCGTTATCTGCAACCCACTGATCCCATTGATGTTTTGATCAACGTAACTGGTATTGCGGGAACAGGATCCGATTCACCTGGGCGGAGGGTCGAATTTTTGTGGCAGTATGACGGGCTTTCGCCGCTGGTGCGTCGTTACGCTATAGCTGGTGGGAGCGGCACTGCACAATTTACGCGCTTTGACGATGGCTGGCGACTGCAAGCTGTGAGTATTGAACCTCAACCCCAGAGATTCAGCCTGTCGAGTAAAGATAGAACAGAAATTGACCAAGACGTAAGTGAGGTAAAAAAACGCGCCCAAGAACTCCAAAACTTGCACAACAAGGCTACGCGTCGAGGGGCGGCCATAAAGCGATTTGAGTTTAAGAACGGCAGTCCCAAGTGGATGGAGATTTACGAAAACGGTGTCGGCCACAACGGAAATTGGACAACTTATGGCGAAGAGAAGAACTACTATGTCCCGTTTTTCAATATTATAAGGTTTACTACTGACCAAGGCACATATGGAAGTGCTGAAAATCAGCTAAGCGCTTTTGGCTTTAAAATTGCTGCTAGTGGAGGCGGTCCTGGTGCGGGATCAGTTGGAAGAAACATGCCATTAGAAAAGCAGGCTGAATTCATGCGATTGGCGAGTGAACAGTTAGAAAAATGGAGAAAGACCTACCCAGAACTGGCAACTCCAGAAGCACGGGAGGAGTTTAGACGTCTAAACAACCAATCTAAAAACTAGATCACGGGACAATCCGATGGAAGGTTCATTTATGAGAAATCTGTATTCATTAGAATGGCAAACATGAGGGAGTAGCCATGAACTTTATCAGACTTTTGTCAGGAGTGTTCCCGGTTCTTACCTTAGGTGGCTGTGGAGAAGGTAGCTCCTCTTCTCCCGTTGAAGAAAATTCCTTGTCTACTGTTCAAGAGGCCATCTCCCAATCGAGCGAACTCAAAGACCCGAATTGGTTTCAAGGCCCGAGTTTTGATGAAATGTATTTTGCTGATGGCAGAATTAAACCCTCTTCTCAGCTGACGGCTGAAGGTCATGTCCGGCATCCTTGGGAAAGAGGTAGTTGTGATAGTGGACCAGTATGGGATGGACGTGAGTCTGTTACAGAACTCATGGAAAGCCTCTCGCCTGCCCAGAAACGTTGCCGTAGTGGTGCGATGAAATTTCGAGAAGTTCTTCCGCTCACCAGCCATAAAGATTTCGAGATTGCGAAAATTCCGGGCTTCCTTCGTAAGGAGAATGGCCCGTCATATGTGTTCGAGTACGAATGCCCAGATTCCTTGCATGGTATAACAGCCTATGTCGGAGATCCAAGCGTTTCGAACCTAAGAGATACTGCCAAGATGTGGCAAGATTGTACTTGGCAGAAATACATTGAAGAAAACTCGCGCCCCGTAACTCACGATGACCTCCTTGGAAGGTAGCCAACAGCTATCACGTAGTTTCAATTTACGTATTCAAGAGTACATAATATGCAACAATCTCACCCAGAACTCAATTGACCAATCAAAAATGGACCGGATTTGGCTCTGCGATAAGCTGTTTGAAGCAAAGCGACATGTGATTTCGGAGGCCTGAACATCTCCCAAAATTTTCCCAGTGCTGGAACAACAGATAGCTGTTGCCAGTCGGAAAGATCGACTCAGTGGCCTTGAGCATTTACTCCATCCGCTTCTCACTATTGGCGACATTGGGAAGCAGCAGTGGCGCGGTCAAGGCATCCGCAGATGGCACAAAATTCCAGCCTCAGTTCCTCTTGACAAATTAACCTATTTGGTTATACAGCGATGAATGACCAGTGCACCCAAAAAGATAGTCTCTCCCCAGCTTCCAGAAAATATTACCGAATTTGCGCCTGTGCCGCGCAAGGGCGATACCTCGAAGGGCTGGTCGCCCGCGCGGCAGAAGGCCTTTATCCAGTCGCTCGCCGAAACCGGCAGCGTAAAACGGGCCGCAGCCGAGGTTAACATGTCTCATGTCAGCGCTTATTATCTGCGGCGGCATCCGCAGGGCGACGAATTCAAGCGCGCCTGGGATCTGGCGCTGGAATTTTCGCTGTCCTACCTCAAAGATATTGCCTTCGAACGCGCCATAGAGGGCGAGCTGGAGCCGGTATGGCAACGCGGCAAGCTGGTTGGTTACAAACGCAAATTCAATGACCGGCTGCTGATGTTCCTGCTGCGCCAATATGGTAGCGGGCGCGATGGCCGCCGGGTGACGGTCAATTATGTCAAAAGCAGCGCCAGCGCCGGGGCGGCAACAGATGGTGCGCCCGATCGGTCCGGCAAGTCTGCCGCAGCCGCAGAAAGCAGCGTCGTGACGGTGCGGAGCAGCCAGGATGCCCCTGCCCTGCCTGGCAAGGCAACCGAGGCGGCATCGGGGCCGCTTATGGAATTCGAAGGCGCGGCGCTCGACGCGCAGGCGCGTGCTGAAATGGCGCAGGTGATCGCCGATTGCGAAAAGCGCCGCGCGGAATTTGGCGGCACGACGGCGGATGTGAATGAGGCTTTCGTGCATCTGAAAGACAGCGATCCATATTGGCAGGGCAATTTCGAACCCGAGGGCGGCTGGATCTACGATGTGAAGGATGTCGATTCCTGACTTTTGTTCTTTATTTGTTCCGCGCATCATGCTAGCCGGAACAGATGCCCGAAAGCTGTTACCCACAAGTCTTCAAGGGGCGCGGTGCGCCGTCATCGCAGCTGTCGCAGCGTTTCGGAAATGAAGCGCGAGAGGATGATGGCGACTGGCTCGACGCGCGCGCTAGCGTGGATGGTAAAGCCCCTCCCCCGCGGACCAGCGTGAGCGAGGAATTTCCCAAAAGCATCCTCAATTTCAATACTTCGCCCGACCTGCCATTCGACCGGTCGATCAATGGCTATCGCGGCTGCGAGCATGGCTGCATCTACTGCTACGCGCGGCCCACCCATGCCTATCATGACCTGTCACCGGGGCTCGATTTCGAAACGAAGCTGTTTGCCAAACCGGATGCGGCCAGGCTGCTGCGCAGGACGATGGCGCAGCGCAGCTACAAGCCGGCACCCATTGCCATCGGCACCAATACCGACCCCTATCAGCCGATAGAGCGGACCTACCGGATTACGCGTAGCATACTGGAGCTGATGCTGGAGACGCGGCATCCGATCGGGATCACGACCAAATCCTCGCGCGTCACACGGGATGCGGACCTGCTGGCAGAGCTGGCAAAGGACAATCTCACCGGTGTTGCCCTCTCGGTGACGACGCTCGATGGAGCGCTGGCGCGCAAGCTCGAACCGCGCTGTCCCGCCCCGCACAAACGCGTCGAGGCGGTGAAAAGCCTGAGCGAGGCGGGTGTGTTCGTGCATGTGAATATTGCGCCGGTCATCCCTGCCATTACCGATCACGAGCTGGAGCATATTGTCGAGGCGGTCGCAGAGGCTGGCGCGCAGAGCGTGAGCTGGATCCCGCTGCGCCTGCCGCATGAGGTATCGCCGCTTTTTCGCGAATGGCTGCAACTGCATTATCCGGACCGCGCCGGAAAAGTTATGTCTATCCAACAGGACATGCGCGGCGGACGTGACAATGACCCACGCTTCGGCATGCGGATGCGCGGACAGGGCGTGTGGGCCGAGCTGATGCAATCGCGGATGCAGCGGCTGATAAGGAAATATGGGCTGGGCCAAAGCAAATGGCGGCTGCGCAGCGACCTGTTCGTCAGGCCCGATGCCGATGGGCAGATGCTGCTACTATGAAATATCGACCTCCTAATGATAGCCAGTTTCAACCAAAGCCCCCGCTTGCGTCGCCCGGGGCAAAGCGCACAAGCCGGCTCGTCAGCACCGCCGCCTGCCGATTGACCACGGCTTTCTGATATTCTGCATCGGTGACCATTTCCATGAAGGCACCGCTATGGGGATATGCTGCGATAAAGGCTGCGTCCCAATGCACCGATTGCGGCCCGATCAGCATCGATTCCATGTCGCCGCGCCAGACGATACTGCCGCCGACACGCGCAAATATCGGACCCGACGTCTTGCCATATTCTGCATAGGCGCGCGAACCGCTCCAGCCCTTGCCGGCATTCGGATGGTCATCGGGATATTGCGCCTTTTCATGGAACTTCAGCAGGTTGAGCATATGGATCGGCGTGTCGCGCGATAGATCCTTGAAAGCATCGAAGCTCTCGCGGGTTGGGTCGAGATAATTTTCGCTCATTCGGCCGGCTCCAGGCTCGCCAGCTTATAATCCTTATATTCCTCGCGCAGCGCGCGCTTCAAAATCTTGCCCGTGGCCGTATGCGGCAGCTCATCGACAAATTTCACTTCGTCGGGGAGCCACCATTTGGCGACCTTGTCCTTCAGAAAGTCGACAACCTTCTCTCCGGTCAGGTCATCGGCGTCCGGCTTGCGGACAATCAGCAACAACGGGCGCTCGTCCCATTTCGGGTGATAGACACCAACGGCTGCGGCTTCGGCGACGCCTGGGCAGCCCACCGCAGCATTTTCAAGCTCGATCGAGCTGATCCATTCGCCGCCCGATTTGATCACATCCTTGGCGCGGTCGGTAATCTGCATGGTGCCATCGGGATGCAGCACCGCGACATCGCCGGTATCGAACCAGTTGTCGTCGCCCACCGCATCCTGCTCCGCCTGGAAATAGCGCTGGATGATCCACGGGCCACGGATTTGCAGTGCGCCCGAACTTTCCCCGTCGCGCGGCACCACCGCGCCATCCTCGCCGACAACGCGCAGCTCGACGCCAAAGGGTGGACGTCCCTGCATGCAGATCACATCGACCTGCTCATCGAAGCTCAGCTCGTCCCAATTAGCCGGGAAAGCGCCTGTCGTGCCGATGGGCGAGGTTTCGGTCATGCCCCATGCATGGGCCGTGCGGATGCCGTTTTGCATCAATCGCGCGACCATGGCGCGCGGGGCCGCCGAGCCGCCGATGACCACCGTGTTCAAATCGCCATAATCGCCGCCATTGGCGTCCATATCGGCAAACATGGCAAGCCAGACGGTAGGGACCCCTGCGCTATGCGTCACTTTTTCCTCGCGAATAAGCTTCCACAAGACCGGCGCTTCGTTGCTCGCCGAAAAGACCAGTTTTGCGCCCACAGCTGCCGCAGCAAAGGGAATGCCCCAGGCGTTGGCGTGGAACATCGGTACCACCGGCAGCATTACCGATTTGGTCGCCAGATCCATCACATCGGGCTGAACCTCAGTGATCGCATGGATGACATTAGAACGATGCTCATAGAGCACGCCCTTGGGATTGCCGGTCGTACCGCTGGTGTAGCAAAGGCCGACGGGATCGGTTTCTGCCAGATCGACCCAGGAGAAATCGCCGTCTTCGGCATCGACCAGTTCCCGAAAAGTGGGATAATCGCCCTTCTCTCCGTCGAATTGTATATAATGCTCCACGCTTTTCAGCTGCGGTTTGATCTTCTCGACAATCGGCGTGAACATCTTGTCGAAGAGCAGAATGCGGTCTTCGGCATGATTGAAAATATAGACCAGCTGCTCTTCGAACAGTCTGGGGTTCACGGTGTGGAGCACGCCGCCCATCCCTGCCGTGCCATACCAGCTGGAAAGATGGTGCGTGTGGTTCATCGCCAGTGTCGCAATCCGGTCTCCCTTTTGCATCCCCAGCTTCAAAAGCGCCTGCGCAAATTTACGGGCCTCGACCCCGATTTCACCCCAGCTCGAGCGTGTGGTCGTGCCGTCGGCCCAATAGGAAACAATCTCTCGATTGGTATGTTCGCGCTCGGCATGATCGATCAGATTGGTGACAAGCAGCTTTCCTGCCTGGATGCCTCCCAGCATAATTCTCTCCTCGACTTTTGAAGGGCGCAGCCCAGAATCTCTATCGAACCAAGCTTAGATGAGAATTTGCAAGCGGCGCAAGCTCTACGTTGGCCACGCCGTCTATTGCCTCGACCTGGGCTTTGACTTCGGCATCGAAAAGGAATTTGCGACCGAGTACAATATCGGCCCACTTGCCTTCAGCTGCCGGCGCGCGAACAACGAGCTCACACCGGCCGCCCTGCATCGGCCCAACCAGATGCGCCAGCTCCTGAATTGCGCCTTCGCTTTCGACATGCATCGCCATTTTGAGACGTGTGGCATTGGCAAGCCCGGCGAGCGGCTTGGCACCCCGGATCGCAAATCGCGGGACATCTTCTCCCGGCGGCATGTCCATTTCCACTTCCAGCAACAGACAGGCCGATTCCTTGCTCCATTCGGCAAGCTTTGCGGCCAGCTCTTCTTCAAAACAGCTTGCTGAAAACTGCCCGGTCGCATCGGAGCATTCGACCATTACAAAGCGCTTGCCGCGGCGCGATTCCCGCCAGCGCAGGCTTTCGATCATCGCCGCCATGCGCGCGGGCTTGCGCGTCCCCTCTGCAATCGGGCCGGAGTCAAGCAGCTCGGCATGGCTGCGCGCGCCGTGGCTCTCAGCTATCGCGGAAAATTGCGAGACAGGATGCGCAGAGAAATAGAAACCGAATGCCTCTTTTTCGCACATCATCGTCTCGCCCATCGACCAGCTGGCCTCAGGATTGAGCCGGATATGGGCAATATCCGCGGTTCCTTCGCTTGCAAACAGCCCGCCCTGCCCGCTTTCCCGGGCGTCGCGGGCCGCCTGCGCGGTCGCCAGGATCATTTCGCTGGCTGCGGCAATAGCGCCGCGATTGCGTTCTATCCCATCGAACGCGCCGGCAGCGGCAAGATTTTCGAGGCTGCGTTTGTTGACCTGCGCGGGGTCGACCCGGCTCGCAAAATCATCCAGACTTGCAAATTTCCCGTTCTCGGCCCGCTCTGCCGCAAGCGCTTCCATCGCCTTCTCGCCGACATTTTTCAGGGCGGCCAGCGCATAGCGCACGGCGAGTTTCCCACCAGTTTCCTCGACCGCGAATTCGGCCCGGCTGGAATTGAGGCGCGGCGGCAGAAATTCCACGCCCATTCGCCGCATATCGTCGACGAAAATCGCCAGCTTGTCAGTATGATGCATATCGAAACACATCGAAGCGGCGAAGAAAACCTCGGGGTGATGGACCTTCATCCAGGCAGTCTGATAGGCCAGAAGCGCATAAGCAGCCGCATGGCTTTTGTTGAAGCCATAGCCTGCAAATTTGTCGATCAAGTCGAACAACTCGTTGGCCTTGGCCTCCGGAATTTTGTTGTGCTCGGCGCATCCCTTCACGAATGTCTCGCGCTGCGCATCCATCTCGGCCTGAATCTTCTTGCCCATGGCCCGGCGCAGCAAATCCGCTCCGCCCAGCGAGTAGCCCGCCAATATCTGGGCGGCCTGCATCACCTGCTCCTGATAGACAAAAATTCCGTAGGTTTCTTTCAGGATATCCTCAAGCAGCGGATGCGGATATGCGATTTCCTCCTCGCCATTCTTGCGGCGCCCGAACATCGGGATATTGTCCATCGGACCGGGGCGATAGAGCGAGACAAGTGCGATGATATCGCCGAAACTGGTCGGTTTGACAGCGGATAGCGTGCGGCGCATGCCCTCCGATTCCAGCTGGAAAACGCCGACCGTATCGGCGCGCTGCAAAAGCGCATAGACAGCTGGATCATCGTCCCCAAGCGTATCGAGATCGACCTGTGTTCCAAGCGCTTCCAGCATTTGCACGCCGCGCTGCAAAACGGATAATGTTTTCAGGCCGAGAAAATCGAATTTCACGAGGCCCGCAATCTCGACATACTTCATGTCGAACTGCGTGACCGGAATGTCCGAGCGCGGATCGCGATAAAGCGGCGCAAGCTCAGAAAGGTCACGGTCGCCGATCACCACGCCGGCAGCATGGGTAGAGCTGTGGCGCGGCAACCCCTCCAGCTTCATGGCCAGATCGAAAAGCTTCTGCACCTGTGGTTCGCGGCGGATTTCCTCGCGCAATTCGGGCACGGTGGCCAGGGCTTGTTTAAGGTCTGTCGGTTTCGCCGGGTTGTTGGGCACCTGTTTGCACAGCCGGTCCACCTGATTGTAGCTCATCTGCAGCACGCGCCCCGTATCACGCAAAACCGCCCGTGCCTTCAGCTTCCCGAACGTGATGATTTGCGCGACCTGCCGGTCCCCATATTTCTGCTGGACGTAGCGGATTACCTCGCCGCGCCGTGTTTCGCAGAAATCGATATCGAAATCGGGCATGGAAACGCGTTCGGGATTGAGAAAGCGTTCGAAAAGCAGGCCAAGCCGGATCGGATCGAGATCGGTGATGGTCAGCGCCCATGCAACTACGGAGCCGGCACCAGACCCGCGGCCGGGCCCGACCGCTATGCTGCGCTGTTTTGCCCATTTGATGAAATCTGCAACGATCAGGAAATAGCCCGGAAAGCCCATGTCGCAAATGACGTCGCATTCGAAATCGAGCCGCTCGAAATAGGGCCTACGCTCTTCCTCTCCCTTTATATTTGCGGCCTCCAGTCTGGCCAGAAGGCCCGCTTTGGCATCATCGCGAAGCTGTTGTTCTTCCGCCTCCAGTTCTCCCGCGAGGCTGGGCAAAATCGGCTTGCGCCGCGGCGTCCCAATCGCGCAGCGCTGCGCTATCACCAGCGTGTTTGCAAGCGCCTCCGGCAGATCGGCGAAGATTTCCTGCATCTGCTTGCCCGATTTGATCCAGGTGTCCCGGGACGATACCCGGCGGTCTTCGCTCTCCACATATTCGCCATCGGCGATGCACAGCATGGCATCATGGGCTTCGTGAAAACCGGGTTCGGCAAAGTTGGCCGGGTTTGTGGCCACAAGCGGAATATCCTGCCGGTATGCAAGATCGATCAGCGCACCTTCAGCCGCTTCTTCGACCGCATCGCCGCGCCGTGAAAGCTCTATGTAGAGCCGCTGCGGAAAATGATGTTTGAGACGTTCAAGATAGCTGTCCGCAGCCTCCTTTTGCCCATCCGCCAGCAAATTTGCGAGCCCGCCTTCGCTCCCAGCCGTCAGCGCGATAAGCCCCGCGCATTGCCCTTCGAGCTGCGCGAAGGTGACATGCGCATCGCAGCCTTCGGGCCGGTCGAGATGCGCCATCGAAACGAGGCGGCACAAATTTTCATAGCCTTCCTCATCCTGCGCATAGAGCGCCAGCCAATCGCGAATGAAGGGGTTTTGCCCATCCGCTTCGCAGCCCGGTCTGGCAACCGCAAGCAGCGCGCCGACAATCGGCTGCACGCCATTGGCTTTCGCGCCATCCTCGAACGGCATCGCGCCGTAGAGGCCATTGCGATCGCAAATCGCTATCGCCGGAAAACCCAGCTTTGCCGCATGTTCGCCGATGGCCTTCGGCTCGATAGCGCCTTCGAGCATGGTATATGCGGAAAAGACGCGCAGCGGCACGAAGGGAGAAAAGCTCATGGCAAATTTCTAGGCCTGCAAGCGCGATTCTGGCAAGCAAAACGCCGTATATTGCTGTGGATAGGCGGCGCTAGGCGGCAAGCAACCGCTCTATATCCTTTTCCAGTGCTTCGGGTTTTACCTGCGGACCATGCCGCGCCACCACATTGCCCTTGCGGTCGACCAGGAACTTGGTGAAATTCCATTTAATCGCGCGGCTGCCCATCAGGCCCGCCTGCTGCTGCTTCAGATGCTCCCACAGCGGATCGGCACCATCCCCATTGACGTCGATTTTGGCCATCAGCGGGAATGACACATCATAGTTCAATGAGCAGAAATTACTGATCTCTTCGGCATCGCCGGGCTCCTGCGCGCCAAACTGGTTGCAGGGAAAGGCAAGCACTTCGAGGCCCTGATCCCTGTATTTGCGGTAAAGCGCCTCCAACCCTTCATATTGCGGGGTGAAGCCGCATTTCGACGCGGTATTGACGATGAGCAGCACCTTGCCCGTAAACTGCGACAGGTCTTGCTTCTTGTCACCCGGCAGGCTGGCGGAAAAATCGAATACGGACATGGGATTGCTCCTGCTCAAATGCTCCGGAGCTATTTTGGTATCGGCTCCTTGCGCTTGCGATATATGAAGTCAAAGCTGTTTGTCCAAGTCAAACCATTATCGGCAGATGCCTCGCCATGTTGCCGGACCGATCCGTCCTGCTGGCGCGTGTAAGTCATGCGGATCAGCGCATGTTTGCCGGGCCCGCCTACATGCTTCCAGAAACCGGTGAGAACCATCCTGCCGTCGGGCGCTGCGCCCCCGGTGAATTCAACGCGCCCGAGCGATGAGCCGACCCAGGTCTGGTGCCAGCGGCCAGTGTCCGGGTCATAGCTGTTCAGGCTGCCGCCGCCCGGCCCCTTGAACGGCATCCAGTTTTCCCGAATGGCGCATCCACCATAAAGCTTCTCGATACGGCTATGGGCCACCTGATTCTCTTTTTTCGGTTCCTTGCCATTGGGATAGACATTCCACTCGCCCACCCAGAAATCAAATTGCGACATCTGCGGAATAGTGCATCCCTGAACCGGTTGACTGGCTGGCTGCTGCATGGCCATGATTATGGCAGAAACTGTGGTCAGCATTTTAACTCTCCCCTATTAGTAAGTCGCGATAGGCCACATCCGGGTATGTCCGCTCAAGCGCATATCCACCAAGGCGTCATGCGCAGCGACAAGAGTGCCAACGGCTATTCGAGCCGGCCCTCATGCAGCCGCACGACCCGGTCCATCTTGCCGGCAAGGCGCTCATTATGCGTCGCCACGACGGCTGCCGATCCTTCCTGCCTGACCAGCGACATGAATTCCGCGAGCACGATATCGGCGGTATGCTCGTCCAGATTGCCGGTTGGTTCGTCTGCCAGTACAAGACGCGGGCGGTTGGCCAGCGCGCGCGCGACGGCCACGCGCTGTTGTTCGCCGCCCGACAGCTTCGACGGACGATGATCAAGCCGCTCGGCGAGGCCCAGCTGACCAAGAAGATATTCCGACCTTTCGCGCGCTTCGGTTTGTTTCGCGCCGGCGATCAACTGCGGCAAGGTTACATTTTCAGCTGCATTGAAATCCGGAAGCAGATGGTGAAACTGATATACAAAGCCGAGTTTTTCCCGGCGAATTTCAGTGAGCCGATCCTTGCCCAGGCTCTCTGCCGCTTCGCCGTCTATCGTGATGCTGCCCTCGAAGCCGCCTTCCAGGAGTCCGAGCGCTTGCAAAAGGGTAGACTTGCCTGTCCCCGACGGTCCGAGCAGACCGACTAGCTCGCCCTCGCGAATATCGAGGTCGATACCGCGCAGCACCTCTATGGTCACATCGCCCTGCGTGAAGCTGCGATGGACATCGCGCAGCGAGGCAATAACATCATTCATAGCGCAGCACCTGCACAGGATCGGTGCTGGCCGCCTTGAAGGCCGGATACAGCGTTGCGAGGAAGCTGAAAAGCAGCGCCAGAGCGATAATCGCTACAACTTCAAGCGGATCGGTGCGCGACGGCAGCTCGGTGAGGAAACGGATTTCAGGATCCCACAGATTCTGGCCCGTCACGAACTGAATGAAGTTGACGACCGACTGCCTGAAATAGAGGAAGACAAATCCCAGAATCAGCCCGGCCACAATCCCGGCGGCACCGATCAAAACGCCAACCGTCATGAAGATGCGGAGCAGCGATTTTCGCGACGCGCCCATCGTCCGCAATATGGCGATGTCGCGGGTTTTGGCGCGTACCAGCATGATGAGCGATGACAGAATATTGAAAACCGCGACCAGCACGATGATCGACAGCACAACGAACATAGCCACCCGCTCGACGGCAAGCGCTTCGAAAAGCGACGCATTCATGCTTTTCCAGTCGATAATCAGTCCCTTGTCGCCGATCCTGGGAAGCAGCGGACTGAGGATCGCATTCACATTGTCGGGATCATCCGTCGTCACTTCGATCATGCCGATATCGTCGCCAAGCAGCAGCAATATCTGCGCATCCTCCATCGGCATGACCACAAAAGCCTTGTCATAATCATAGATGCCGATCTCGAAAATCGCCGCCACCTGATAGGATATTTCGCGCGGCACAGTGCCAAAAGGTGTCGTCCGGCCTGCTGGATTGATGATGGTGATATTCTGGCCGGCGGCGACGCCCAGATTAGTGGCAAGCCGCGAACCGATCGCGATATATTGAACATCCTCGCCAGCGCTGGCGAATTCAGTCGGATTTATGAGCTCCCCATCTTCATTCAGCTCATCTCCCTCAGGCACTAGCGGAACGGCGTCGATGCCCTTGTTGCGCTTGAGCAGATTTATATCACCGGTGACGACTTTCGGTGCGATGCCATCGTTCGCCAGGATTTCCTGCATCTCCATCCCGCGCACCAAAATGGCTTCGACGCGGCCTTCATGGGTGGCGAGCAGCGGCTGTTCGATAAGCGGCGATGCCTGCGTAACCCCCTGCGTTGCGCGCGTTTCCTTCAATATGTCACGCCAGTCGGAAAGCCGTCCACCATATCCCTGTACCACGGCATGACCATTGAGACCGACAATCTTGTCGAACAGCTCGGCGCGAAAGCCGTTCATGACGCTCATCACGATGATCAGCGCGGCGACGCCCAGCATGACGGCAACCAGGCTGATGCTCGCAACAAGGAAGATGAATCCCTCGCCCCGTCCCGGCAGCAAATAGCGTTTGGCAACCATGCGTTCATAGCGCGATAGGATCATGGACGAGGGGGCTTTCGCCTATTGATGTTGCCAGCGCTTCTATGGTGAGGCTTGCAATCATGCAAGCACCCAAAAACCCCGCCAATTGTTGCAACCATACAACAGCAAGCGACAAATGCGCGTCACCGATGACAGTATAAATTGCAATCCGGCGGCTTTTCGCAAATGAGGATTGCGAGCTTTAGGCCCAACGGAAAATGTGGCCAAGGGTTCAGGGGGGCTGGTCCCAGGCAACGAAGCTGGAACAAGGCCGGCAAATTTCAGACTAAATGAGCCGTCCGGAGGCTTCCGGGCGGTTTTCTTTTCGGCCTCTTGAATTCCGGATTTCAATTCCCAAATTTATCGTGTGAGACGCCGGTTTTCCGGGTTTCACATCATTTCCGAAGCGCCGGTTTTCCCGGGCTTCAAACGACAACAGATTGCTCAAAAGGAGAATTTGAAATGACCCGTTTTGATTTTACCCCCTATCGCCGCACAACCGTTGGCTTCGATCGTCTTTTCGATCTGCTGGAAAATGCCAGCCGTGCGACGCAGAATGAAAATTATCCCCCATTCAACATCGAACGCATTTCGGAAAACGACTATCGCATTTCCATCGCGGTAGCCGGCTTTACCAGCGATGAAATCGAAATCACCGCACAGCAGAATATGCTTGTCGTTGCCGGCAGCAAGGAAGCCGACAGCAATGACAATCGCGATTTCATGCATATGGGCATCGCCAACCGGAATTTCGAACGGCGTTTCCAGCTTGCGGACCATGTCCATGTGACTGACGCCGATCTGGCCGATGGCTTGCTGCACATTACCCTCGTTCGCGAAATTCCCGAAGCGTTGAAACCGCGCAAGATCGCGATTGGCTCCGACGCTGCAAAAGCAGTCATCGAAAATAGCAGCAAGGGCAAAGGCAAGAAGAAGAAATCTGCCTGATTGTCCGTCGCGGAAAAACACACTGATGCATAAACAAGTTCGGGGCGGCCTCTGGGTGGGGCCGCCCCGGGCACGAACCGCGCCCCTTCATGCGTAACCTGCCCGGGTCGCAAATGGGCAGGTCACGGCATGAAACTCTTGGAAAGCCGGAAGACCCTAAACGATTTTACATTTTTTTACCAGCCCCGTTTAGCGGCAAAGGGCAAAAAAATTCCTCTAAACCAAGCGACTCTGGTCAACGGCCGCCTTGATGAAGCTGGCGAAGAGCGGGTGCGGATCGAATGGTTTCGATTTCAGCTCGGGGTGGAATTGCACGCCCACAAACCAGGGATGATCGGGGCGTTCCACAATTTCCGGTAGCGCGCCGTCCGGTGACATCCCCGTAAAAATCAGCCCGCCCTGCTCGAGCGGTGCAATATAGTTCGAATTGACTTCATAGCGGTGCCGATGCCGTTCTGAAATCTCCTCTTTTTCATAGATGCTCGCGACATGGCTGTTGGCCGAGAGCCGGGCGTCATATGCACCCAGCCGCATCGTGCCGCCCATATCGCCATCGGCAGCGCGTTTCTCCAATCCTTCCTTAGACATCCATTCGGTAATCAGGCCAACGACCGGTTCGTCGGTTTCTCCGAACTCCGTAGTAGAGGCACCAGCGATTCCGGCAATATTCCGCGCGCCTTCGATGCAGGCCATCTGCATCCCCAGACAAATTCCGAAAAATGGCACCTTATGCTCGCGCGCAAATTTCACGCTGCCGATCTTGCCTTCACTACCGCGCTCGCCAAATCCGCCTGGAACCAGAACAGCATGCATCGGTTCCAGCTTTGCGCCCAGCTCTTCCTCATTTTCAAAGACTTCGGCATCGATCCACTTGATATTGACCTTTACGCGGTTGGCCATGCCGCCGTGGACCAGCGCCTCATGCAGCGACTTGTAGGCATCCTGAAGCCCAACATATTTGCCTACGACACCGATCGTGACCTCACCCTCCGGATTATTGTAGCGATCCAGAATGTCATACCATCGAGACAGGTCAGGCTCTTCTGCATCGCGGATGCCAAAGGCGCGCAGCACCTCATCATCCAGTCCCTCGCCGTGATATTGCATTGGAACGGCATAGATGCTGTCGGCATCCAGTGCCGGGATGACGGCCTCTTTGCGCACATTGCAAAAAGCCGCGATTTTAGCACGCTCGGTATCGGGCAGCGGATGCTCACAGCGGCAAAGCAGCACCTCTGGCTGAATGCCCAATGAGGTAAGTTCGCGCACGCTATGCTGGGTGGGTTTGGTCTTAAGCTCGCCGGCAGCCGAGATATAGGGAACAAGCGTCACATGGACGGAAACCGTCCGATCGGGCTCCAGCTCGTTGCGCAGTTGGCGGATCGCTTCGATGAAGGGTAGCGATTCGATATCGCCCACGGTGCCGCCAATTTCGCATAGAACGAAGTCGAGATCGTCGGTGTCGGCAAGTGCAAATTCCTTGATCGCATCGGTCACATGAGGGATGACCTGCACCGTGGCCCCCAGATAGTCGCCGCGCCGTTCCTTCTGGATAATCGTCTGATAGATTCGGCCCGATGTCACATTGTCGGATTGCCGTGCGGAAACGCCGGTAAAGCGCTCATAATGGCCGAGATCAAGATCGGTCTCCGCACCATCATCGGTGACATAGACCTCGCCATGCTGGTAGGGCGACATCGTGCCCGGATCGACATTCAGATAGGGGTCGAATTTGCGGATGCGCACGCGGTAGCCGCGGGCCTGCAAAAGGGCAGCCAGCGAAGCCGCCATAAGACCTTTTCCAAGCGATGAAACCACGCCGCCGGTGATGAAAATGAACCGCGCCATGGGAGAGAAGGCTTAGACGCGATTGCGCCCTGATGACAAGCCAGCGAATCCCGATTTTGAAAAATTTTTCTGTGCAAAAGAAAAGGGAGGGCAAAAACCCTCCCCTCATTGTCAGTGTTTAGAGGTCTCAGCCGACCGGAATTTCGCCATCCTGCGGTGCTTCGTCCGCTTCGCTGTCGGATGCCGAAGGGGTGGGTACCTCTTCGCCCGGTTCTTCCAATGTATTGGGCGCTATGATCGGTGCCTGTTCGCGCTCAAGGCTATCATCGAGCGTGCCTGTCGTGCCCTGCTGCGCAGCGACAAAGGCCAGACCGACAGACAGCGCCACAAACAGGCAGGCAAGCGCAGCAGTGGTACGCGTCATGAAATCTGCCGCGCCGCGCGCCGACATCAATCCGCTCGGGCTGCCGCCGCCCATACCAAGCCCGCCGCCTTCGCTGCGCTGCATGAGGATAACGCCGACCAAAACAGCGGCAACAATACCCTGAACGACAATAAGAAAGTGAAAGAGACCCATGGAATTTCCTGAAAATCTTGCGACGCGCTGGCGTCCTTTGCCGGAGCACATAGCGATTGCCATGCCGCTCTTCAATGGCAATCGGCCAAAATAGCTGCTTCAGGGCCGAGCGGCGGCGGCAAGGATCGGTTCGAACTTATCCGCGCTCAGGCTGGCACCGCCGATCAGCCCGCCATCAACATTGGGAATCGCAAGCAGTTCTGCCGCATTCCCGCCATTCATCGATCCGCCATAGAGGATTCGGACCTGCGTTCCCCCCTGTCCCAGCCGTTCTATTAGGCGCTTGCGAATGGCATCATGCATGGCAGCGACATCGCCGCCCGATGGAACACGGCCGGTACCGATGGCCCATACCGGTTCATAAGCGATTGCCAGCCCGCCCGTGCCAAGATCGTCCGGAACAGAAGCATCGATCTGCCCAAGAACAATGTCCTCTGCTTTCCCGGCATCGCGCTCGGCCTCGGTTTCGCCTACGCAAATGATCACATCCAGACCGGCTCCGCGCGCTGCCCGGGCCTTGCCCTGAACATCCGCGTCGCTCTCGCCCTGGTCGCTGCGCCGTTCGCTATGTCCGACAATGACCATCCCTGCGCCTGCATCTTTTAGCATTCCGGCGGAAACGCACCCGGTATGGGCACCTTTTTCAGCCGCATGGCAATCCTGCCCGCCAATTGCGAATCCCGGAAACTCGGACGCGGCGCGCTCTATAAGCGTCGCGGGAAGGCAGAGGCCGCTATCGACCGATTTATGACCGCCTGCCGCTTGCACGATTTTTCCGATGGCTGGGATATCGGCGCTCGTTCCGTTCATTTTCCAGTTTCCGACGATCAGCTTCTGCATCGACTTTCCCCGCAAGATTGGATGAATTTCAGGCCTGCCGCTAGCAGGCGTATCGATATTTGCCAACGAAGATGCCGCTTCGGCTTGATTGACGCAGGCTTGCTGCCTAAAGCAGCGCAATATGGTCCGCGACCAACCCGATGATGCGCAGAATAAGAGGCTCTTGATTCCATGATCAGTTTTTTCCGCAGGCTTTTCGGTACCAGGCTGGGCGCGATCCTTGCGCTTGCCTTCATCGCGCTGATCGCTGTCGCCTTTGCGTTGAGCGATGTGACGGGTTCCGGCACTTTTGGCGGCGTTGGTGGCAGTAATGTCGCCCGCGTCGGCGGCGAAAATATCCCGTCCAGCGAGCTCGATACGGCGATGCAAAACCGGCTGCGGCAGGAAAGGCAGCAAAATCCGACGCTCGATATGGGTCGGCTCATCGAAGGCGGCGGCCTCGACGAGACGCTGGAGCAGATTATCAATCGCTATGCGCTGGCTGTTTTCGGCGCAAAATATGGCCTGGGTGTATCCAAGCGGCTCGTCGACTCGGAGATTCTCGAAATTCCGGGAGCCAGGGGCCTCGACGGCAACTATGACGCGCAGGCTTTTCAGGCCTTCTTGCAAAATATAGGTCTTACCGAAAAAGCGGTGCGCGCCGATCTCACGCAGAATCTCTATGCACGCCAGATTCTGGCCACCACGGTCAAGGGAACCAAGGTTCCGGAATCGCTTGTTTTGCCCTATGCATCGCTGCTGCTTGAAAAGCGTACAGGGCGTTTGGCGGTGGTTCCATCGGCGGCCTACCTGCCCAAGAATCCGCCCAGCGATGCGGTCCTGGCGAAATATTACCGGGACAATGCCACCCGATTCACAATCCCGGAAAAACGCGCGATCAGCTATGCGATATTCGACAAGGATATTGTCGAGGAGAAAGCAAAACCGAGCGAGGCCGATATCGCAACCTATTATGAAAACAACGCCTCGCAGTTCGCCGCCTCACAAAGCCGCAACATCAGCCAGGTCGTCGTTCCGACCGAGGCAGCAGCCAAATCGCTCGCGGGCAAGATCACCGGCGGACAGGGCATCGATGCCGCCGCGCGCGAAATCGGCCTGACCGTGACCAAGAGCAGCGACGTAACCAAGGCAGCACTGACCGAGTCCGCCTCGAAGGCCGTCGCAGATGCCGTATTTGCGGCAAACCGGGGCGCAGTTGCAACGCCGGCGCGCGGGGGGCTGGGCTGGTATGTGGTCCGGGTCGATGGCGTAAAGTCGATAGCCGCACGCAGCCTGTCGCAGGCAAGAAGCGAGATTGCCGAAAGACTTCAGCAGGAAAATGCAGAGCAGCTGCTCGCCGAACTGACCACGGAAATCGAGGATGAATTTTCCGGCGGCGCATCAATCGGCGATGTCGCAAAGGCGCAGGGGCTGAAGGTGGAAACCACGCCCAAGCTGCTTGCCAATGGCACCAACCCGGAAAATCCGAATTACAAGCCTATCGAGGAAATGCGGCAGATTTTGCCTGCTGGTTTTCAGTTGCAGGAAGATGGCGATGCGCAGCTTATCGAAATCGAGGAAGGCACACGATTTGCAATGGTCGCACTGGCCGAGCTTGAAGAAGCCGCGCCGCCGCCGCTCGCCGAAGTCAAGGAGCTGGTTAAGCGCAGCTGGGCGCTTTCCGAAGGTTCGAAGAAGGCAAAGGCAGTTGCTGAAAAAATCCGCAAAGCCGTCGAAGGCGGAAAGTCGCTGGCAGCGGCATTGCGCGAGGAAGGCGCAAATTTGCCGGCACCGCAGACATTGTCCGGCACGCGGCGCGAACTCAACCGGGAGGGACAACCCATCTCGCCGCCGATCGCGCTGCTATTCTCCATGAAGAAGGGTACGGCCAAGACGCTGGCTGCTCCCAACCAGAATGGCTGGTTCATCGTCCAGGCAACCGAAATTATCCGCGGCGATGCCAGCGGCCAGAAGGAGATGCTCGATCGGCGCAAGCTTGAGCTCGCCAATATCCTGACGCAGGAATATCAGGCGCAATTTGTGCAGGCTGCAATCAAAGACATCGGTGTAGAGCGTAATCGCGGCGCAATCGAAGCCTTGCGCAAACGGCTGACATCGACTGGCGAAGGCCAGTAAGCCCGAATGATGGCCTGACATGGATGACCATAATCTGTCAGGCAAGGCGCGCGCGGCGCAGGCGCTGAAAGCCGGAAAACCGGCGCTGATCTGGCGGCGGCATATCGCCGATACCGAAACGCCGGTTTCCGCCGCGATCAAGTTGATGCAGCCGGGGCGCGGCGATTTTCTGCTCGAATCGGTGGAAGGCGGAGAAACCCGGGGGCGGCACAGCCTGATAGGCCTCGCGCCCGACCTGCTGTTTCGCGCGCAGGGAGACATCGCAGAGCTGAACGCCAACTGGACGACGGATCGGTCAGCTTTCGAGCAGCTCGATTTGCCGGCACTGGAAGCTTTGCGGGCCTTGGTGCGGCAATGCCGGATAGACGATATCCCCGAAGAACTCCCCTCCGCGCTTGCCTGTCTCGTTGGATATTTCGGCTATGAAACAATCGGCTTGGTCGAAAAACTCCCGCGAGCGCCGGCATCGCCGCTCGAACTGCCCGACATGCTCTTTGTGCGGCCGACGGTCATCCTGATTTTCGACCGGCTGACCGACGAAATATTCCTGATCGCACCCATCTGGCCCGGCAAGGACCAGGACACGGATGCTAAGCTGACAGATGCTCAGGAACGTCTGGACGAGGTGGAGCGCGGTCTGGCGCAAAATGCCGCATCATCCGGGCATGGAGATTCCGGCCACAGCCCGGTTGAAGAGATTGCGCCAGAGCCCCAGCTATCCGCCGGACAATATGCGCAGATGGTCTTGGCCGCGAAAGAATATATCGAAGCCGGCGATATTTTTCAGGTCGTGCTGGCGCAGCGTTTCACCGCGCCATTCGCCCTGCCGCCGCTCGATCTCTACCGGGCGCTGCGCCGGATCAACCCCTCGCCCTTTCTCTATTTCCTCGATCTGCCGGGCTTTGCCGTGACCGGATCCTCGCCTGAGATACTGGTGCGCGTGCGCGATTCCGAAGTCACCATCCGCCCGATCGCAGGCACACGCCCGCGGGGGAAATCGGCCAGCGAAGACAGCGCCAACAAAGCCTCGCTGCTCGCCGATCCCAAGGAGCGGGCGGAACATCTGATGCTGCTCGATCTGGGGCGCAACGATATCGGGCGGATATCCAGGGCCGACAGCGTGACCGTGACGGACAGCTATATGGTCGAATTTTACAGCCATGTGATGCATATCGTTTCCAATGTAACCGGAGAGCTGGCACCGGACTGTGACGCTATCGATGCGCTGTTTGCGGGCTTTCCTGCCGGAACTGTATCGGGCGCGCCCAAGGTCCGCGCCTGTGAGATCATTGCCGAGCTGGAGCCCGAAACGCGCGGGGCCTATGCGGGCGGCGTCGGCTATTTTTCACCCAATGGCGATATGGATAGCTGCATCGTGCTGCGCACCGGCATCGTCAAGGACGGCATGCTGCATGTGCAGGCAGGCGCGGGTATCGTCGCCGACAGCGACCCAGAATACGAGCAGGCCGAATGCGAAGCCAAGGCAGGCGCGCTCTTTGCCGCCGCTAAAGAGGCTGTGCGGGTCTCAGGTGAAGCGGGGTTTGGTCAGTGAGAAGCAACCAGATCCTCGTCATCGACAATTATGACAGCTTCACCTTCAATCTGGTCCATTATCTGATGGAGCTGGGCGCAGAAGTGCGCGTCGAGCGCAACGATGCGATCAGCGCCAGCGAGGCGATGGCCAGCGGCGCAGAGGCCTTCCTGATTTCGCCCGGGCCCAAAATGCCCGATCATGCCGGTATCAGCCTCGATCTGGTTGCGGCCTGCGCCGATGCGGAGAAGCCGCTGCTCGGCGTCTGCCTGGGGCATCAGTCGATAGGCCAGCATTTTGGCGGAAAAGTCATTCGTGGCGGGTTGATGCATGGCAAGACGAGCCCGGTCAATCATGACGGCAGCGGCGTTTTTGCAGAAATCCCCTCGCCTTACACGGCGACGCGCTACCATTCGCTGATTGTCGAGGATGTTCCGGGCTGCCTGCTCATCAATGCCACCGCCAATGATGGCTCGGTGATGGGGTTCCGGCATCAGAGCCTGCCCATCCACGGCGTTCAGTTTCACCCCGAAAGCATCGCAACCGAGCATGGACACGCGCTGCTGGCGAATTTCATGGCCATTGCCGGGATGGACGTGAAGCGCGAAGTTTAAAGCTCATTCGTCATGCTGAATTTATTTCAGCATCCATCCTGCGGCCTTGACCATTGGTTTTTTTGGATGGATGGACCCTGAAACGAGTTCAGGGTGACGAACACAATGGATGCCGAACCAGAAATCTTCTCCGCTATTCTTGACGGAACGCTCCCTCCGGACAAAATCAAGGCTGCGCTCGTCGAAATGGCCGATCGCGGCGAGACGGCAGAAGAGATCGCCGCAGCGGCCCGGGCCATGCGCGCGCGGATGGTGACAGCGGATGCGCCGCCAAACGCCATCGATGTCTGCGGCACGGGCGGTGACGGGCAGCATAGCCTGAATGTCTCCACCGCTGTGGCGATCGTGGTTGCGGCTTGCGATATCCCGATGGCCAAGCATGGTAACCGCGCTGCTTCCAGCAAGGCAGGCGCTGCCGACACGCTGGAAGCGCTCGGCCTTGATCTGGCGAAGGCAGGCAATGGGGCCGAACGCACGCTGAAGGACATCGGCATCGGCTTTTTCTTCGCGCAGAACCATCACCCCGCACTCGGTCCGCTTGCGCCTATCCGCAAAGAAATAGGCCGCCGGACGATCTTCAACCTGCTTGGCCCGCTCTGCAATCCCTGCGGCGTGAAGCGGCAGTTGATCGGCGTGGCATCGCCCGATCTGGTGGATAAATATGCAAAAGCGATGGGCCTGCTCGGATATGACAAGGCGCTGGTGGTGTCCGGCGAAGAAGGGCTGGATGAAATCTCTATCGCCGGTCCGACAAAAGCAGCTTGGATTAAGCGTAGATCAAGTCAAGACCGAAGCCCTGAGCCGACTGCATCGCAGTCGAAAGTCGAAGGGCGATTTGAAACCGGCAAGCGTGCTTCGACAAGCTCAGCACTTCGGTCTGACAGCAAAATCGAAAATATTACGATCACGCCTGAAAATGCCGGCCTGACGCGCGCGCCGCTCGATGCCATACGGGGCGGCGATGCAGACTATAACGCGGCGGCGCTTCGCGCGCTGCTTGCAGGCGAGAAGGGCGCATACCGGGATGCCGTGCTGCTGAATGCTGCTGCTGCCCTGATGGTAGCGGGTGAGGTGGAAAATCTGCGCGACGGGGCCGAGGAAGCCGCCGAGGCCATCGACAAGGGGCTTGCCAAGGCGCTGCTCGATTGCTGGATTGCCAACCAGTGAGCGCCTTTTCATTCACCGACAAGCTTGCCGAGATTTGTGCGCATAAGCGCGAGGAAGTGGCCGAACGCAAGGCCGCGATTTCGCGCGCCGAACTTGAGGAGCGCGCTTCGGTGCAGACCGCACCGCGGGGTTTCCGGGCGGCGCTCGACGCCAAGGCCGCGGGCGGCTTCGGCCTGATCGCGGAGATCAAGCGCGCGAGCCCTTCAAAGGGCCTCATCCGGCCATCCTTCAATCCGCCCGCCCATGCCAAAGCCTATGAGAAAGGCGGTGCGGCCTGCCTCTCCGTCCTTACCGACGCGCCCTATTTTCGCGGGCATGAGGATTATCTGGTTGCGGCGCGCGCGGCCTGCTCGCTTCCCGTTTTGCGCAAGGACTTCATGATCGATCCCTGGCAGTGCCTTGAATCGCGCGCCATCGGTGCCGACGCTATCCTCATCATCGTTGCTGCGCTTGAAGACGTGCAGATGGTTGAGATCGAGGCTGCGGCGCTCGAGCTTGGCATGGATGTGCTGGTGGAAACGCATTCAGCCGCAGAAATGGAGCGCGCGGCGAAGCTCAAATCGCGTTTGATCGGCGTAAATAACCGGAGCCTCAAAAGCTTCGAGGTTGATTTCGAGCATAGCTATGCGCTGGTCAAGCAGGCACCCGAAGACTGCACTTTCGTGGCCGAAAGCGGGCTGGGCAGCCATGATGATCTGCTGGCCATGGCCGGGCGCGGCATCAGATGCTTTCTTGTCGGCGAGAGCCTGATGCGGCAAGATGATGTCAAAATGGCCACAAGGAAATTGCTGACCGGCAAATGAGTAGACTGACCCATCTTGACGACAAGGGCGAAGCCCGAATGGTCGATATCGCGGCCAAGCCAGACAGCGCGCGCCAGGCGGTCGCGGAGGGCCGGATTACCATGTCCGGCGAGGCGCTCGCCGCGATCCGCGAGGGCAATGTCAAGAAAGGCGACGTACTGGCCACCGCGCGTATTGCCGGCATCATGGCCGCCAAGAAGACCAGCGATCTCATTCCGCTCTGCCATCCGCTGCCATTGTCCTCGGTGGAAATCGACTTCGCGTTCGAGAAAAGCGGTATTCGCGTAACCTGCACCGCGCGTTGTACCGGAAAGACCGGCGTCGAGATGGAAGCGCTGACTGCGACGGCGGTCGCGCTGCTCACCATCTACGACATGGCCAAGGCGCTCGACAAGGGTATGGCGATCGGCGATGTGCGCCTGCTGTCGAAGAGCGGCGGGAAATCCGGCGACTGGCAAGCGGGCAAATGATCCCGCTCGAAGAGGCTCAGCAACGCCTGCTCGCAATGGGCGACGCCTTGCCGGTCGAGGGCGTCCCGCTCGAAAGCGCAGCTGGCCGCTATCTGGCCAAAGACCTGACGGCGCTGCGCACGCAGCCGGCGCGCGATCTATCCGCAATGGATGGCTATGCGGTTGCCCATGCCGACTTTCCTGGGCCGTGGATGGTGGTCGGCGAAAGCGCCGCGGGCGGCGAATTTTCAGGCATGCCCGGCAGGCACGAGGCCGTGCGTATCTTCACCGGCGCGCCGCTCCCAGAAGGCACGGATACCGTCATCATACAAGAAGACGCGACGCGCGATGGCGAAAGGATGGCGTTTTCAGGTGCCGAGCCTCCCGCCAGGGGCCAGCATGTGCGAGAGGCGGGGTCCGATTTCCGCAACGGCGAGCAGCTGATCGCAGCGGGAACCGAAGTCAGTCCCGCCCATATCGGGCTTGCCGCGCTGGCGGGGCACAGCGCCCTTCCCGTCCGCCGCCAGCCCCGCATCATGCTGCTCTCGACCGGCGACGAGCTGGTCGCGCTGGGCGAACCGGTCGGTCCGAACCAGCTGCCATCTGCCAATGGCGCGATGCTCGCGGCAATGCTCGCGCCCCTTACTTGCGAAGTGAGCAGCAACATCATCCTGCCGGACGAGCAAACCGCCATCGAAGAGGCGCTTGCCGCAGCGGATGCCGACATCATCGTCACTATCGGCGGTGCATCGGTTGGCAAGCATGATCTGGTGAGACCGGCGCTCAAGGCACTGGGCGCGGCAATCGACTTTTGGAAAGTTGCGATGCGCCCGGGCAAGCCGGTGATGGCCGGCAAGCTGAACGACAAGATCATTCTCGGCCTGCCGGGAAATCCGGTTTCGGCCTATGTGTCGGCCTTCCTGTTTCTTCTCCCGCTGGTGCGGAAAATGGCGGGTGCCGGGGAGCCTCTACCGGCGCTGCATGCAGCCAAAACCGCCGCCGCCGTCCCCGCAAATGGCAGCCGCGCCTATTTCGTCCGCGCACAGCTAGCCGGGGATGTTATCACCCCTCTGCCCTCTGCCGACAGCGCGATACTCACCTCGCTGTCGCAAGCAGATGCTCTCATCTTCCGCCCCGCCCATGCAGCAAAGGCGAAAGCAGGCAGCGATGTCGAATATTTGCGGCTTTAGGGGATAATTACCCCCCTATTGACGAATCCCTTTTTGTTCTCTAATCGTTCCTCCAATGTATCGCAGCTGGAAGGACACGCCATGTTAACCGCGAAACAGCATGAATTGCTGCACTTCATTCACGCTCGCCTGGAAAGCACGGGGATTTCTCCCTCTTTCGAGGAAATGAAGGACGCGCTCGACCTCAAAAGCAAGTCCGGGGTCCATCGGCTGATCGGTGCGCTGGAGGAACGCGGCTTTATCCGGCGGCTGGCGAACCGCGCGCGGGCCCTCGAAGTGATCAAGATGCCCGAAGGCGGCAGCACAAAGCCGGCCAATGTCACGCCCATCGATGCGCCGCGCAAATCCGGAACACCGAAGCAGATTCCGGTTGCCGCCAATGATGTGATGGAAGTTCCGCTGCATGGCCGCATTGCCGCAGGCGTGCCGATCGAGGCGCTCGAAGGGCAGGAATCGCTCTCGGTTCCGATGGCGCTGCTCGGCGCGGGTGAGCATTTCGCGCTCGAGGTGTCCGGCGATTCCATGGTCGAAGCGGGAATTTTCGACGGCGATTATGCGCTGATCCGCAAGACCGAGACGGCGCGCGATGGCGAGATTGTCGTAGCGCTGGTGCGCGGCGAGGAAGCCACGCTCAAATATCTGCGGCAGGAAAATGGCCAGGTTCGGCTGGACCCCGCCAATGCCGCTTATGAGCCGCAAGTTTACGGCCCCGGCGAGGTGCAGATACAGGGCAAGCTGGCCGGGCTGCTGCGCCGCTATCATTGATAGTCCGGTGCCCAGGGCGCGCCTGACGCCCTGTCACTGACGCTGTCGACCCTTCGCTGCGCCAGATAGAGCGCGGTCCCACCCGTTTGCTTGAGCCTGCGGCGATCCAGCTTCAACCAGCGCGGCTTGCAGGAAAAGGGCAGGCTGCGGTCGCTCACCACGATATCGACCCGCTTGCAGGCGGCAGCCAGCTGCATCGAGGGGATCAGATTGGCCGTTCGCGTGGCTAATATATCATGCAAACGCGCATCGGTGCGAATACGGACAATACAGGCATCGGGCGAACATTCCGCCCCCGGCCAGTCATCAATAGCGACCGGCTCGCGCGCGGTTCCCGCCCCTTCCATCAGCGCATCGCGAACATAATCGCCCGCGCCGGACCGCAGCAGCGCAATTTTCCCGTCCGGCCCGGTCAGCGCGATATGCTTGCCATCGCCGGTGACCAGCATGTCGGGAACAGGTGCCATTACCATCGCGGTCACTCCGGCAGCGGCAGGCAGCATGCCGAGCCACCGCACCCTGCTTCGGAAGATTGCAAAGAACAGCGCGCCAAAAACCATCGCTGCAAAGGCCGCTGGCGGCATTTCGGGACGCATGGTGACCGCACCCGGCAGACTGGAGACGCCATGGGCAAGCCGCAGGATGATGTCCAGCCCCTGCCCCACCACCCACCAGAATGGAGCCCCAAGCCCCACCATGTCGAAGAGCAACGCCAGCGCCTCGAAGGGCATGACAATAAATGTGGTGAGCGGGATCGCCACCATATTGGCGAGCGCGCCATAGAGCCCGGCCTTGTGAAAATGCCATAGGGCGATCGGTGCCAACACAAGCTCGATGGCCAGTCCGGTAAGCAGCAGCGAAAGCAGCCCGCGTAGGATCTTATCCGGAATCTTCTTCTCCTGAACCGCAATCAGCCGCCGCATAGCAGGTTGCTCATGCAGGACGATGATTGTCGTGACCGCAGCAAAACTGAGCTGAAAGCTCGGCCCGGCAAGCGTTTCCGGCCAGATTAGCAGCACGAACACCGCGCCAGCAGCCACCATGCGCAAACTGAGCGGCTCGCGACCCATGACAAGCGCTGTGAGCACAAGCAATGCAGCAATGCAGGAGCGGATTGTTGGAACCTCCGCACCCGTCAGCAGAGTATAGCCAATCGCACCCAGCGCAGCGATGGATGCGGCAATGATCGGAATGGGAAAGCGCAATGCAAACCAGGGAAAGAGGGACAATGTCCGGCTGAAAAAAAGGAAAATGCCGCCAACGATTGCGGTGACATGCAACCCGCTGATCGCCAGCAGATGCGCCATTCCGCTTTCGCGCATCGCGGTTGCGTCCTCGTCCGAGATCGCGCCGGTGTCGCCGGTGGCCAGCGCGGCGGCGATACTGCCGGGTCCGGCGGAGAGCTGGCCCCGCACATGCGCCGCGAGACTTTGCCGATATTCGGCAAGCAGCGGCGGCGCGCGCGACCGGACGTGCAGTTTTACCTCGCCTAACGCCGTTCCCGTTGCGCCTATTTGCGCAAACCAGGCCCGGCGGGAAAAATCATAACCACCCGGCAGTGTCGGCGCGGCAGGCGGCATCAGCCGCGCCCTGAGCAGCACGATGGCTCCGGGCGAAAAGGAGCCGCGATATTGCTCTGGCGACAGGTTTACGCGAACGCGGTTCGGCAAACCCGCATGCCCGTCCGTTTCCAGCAGCAAGCGATAGCGGTCTCTTGCGGCCAGATGCTCGACCTTGGTGATGCGGCCATAAAAACTGCCGATCCATATTCTCTCAAGCGTGTCATGCTCGACAAACTTCGATTTGGCAGCGATGGCCAGATAGCCTAGCGCGATTCCGGCAGCCGCCAGCACGAGTATCACCCTGAGCCGGCTGCCCGCTGGCACCAGCAACGCCAAAAGCGCCAACAACAAGCAGCCGGCAAGCAGCGGCAAAAGCCAGCCATTCCAGCCGATTTCCCACAGCGCCACGCCTGAGCCAAGCGCCACGGGGATCAGCAGCGGCAGGCGCTCTCGTTCCTTCTCCAGCCAGGATTCGATATTTTCGTGCGACCATATGCGCACCGGATGACGCCTCGTTCGATCTATTTCCCGATATCATGCCATCCAGGGGCTCCGGGTATCACATTCGAACAGATTTTTGCATAGTTTTGTCACATGCAACCAGACTGACGTGTTTTATCGGCAGAAAAGGCCAACAAAGCTGCCTCTGTGACTTGACCTTGACGTCAAATCAAAGCATTGTGCAGGTGCGAAAACAAAAAAATTTCGGCTATTCCCGATGCACTCGCGGCCCACCGCAACCGTCCGACCGGACATGCTCATCGGACCAGCTCGAAAATTATGCAATCAAATCCTGGCCAATGGCAGAAATGCCGGTTGGAAAGGCAGCCGATGAGTGGAGTGATTTATGAGCAACGACAGCAGCAAACTTGAGCTGGCCGGGAAAGACTATGACCTGCAGGTGATGAGAGGCACGATTGGCCCGGACGTTGTCGATATTCGCAAACTCTATGGTCAAAGCGGTGCATTCACATTCGATCCCGGCTTCACCTCGACGGCAAGCTGCGAGTCCCAGCTGACCTATATCGATGGCGGCAAGGGCGTTCTTCTTCATCGCGGTTATTCGATCGAGGAGCTGTCGGAACATTCGAGCTTCATGGAAGTATCCTATCTGCTGCTGAACGGCGAACTGCCCAGCGCCGACGAGCTTGCCGACTTCAGCTACACGATTTCCCGCCATACAATGCTGCATGACCAGCTGCGCGGTTTCTATCAGGGCTTCCGCCGCGACGCCCACCCGATGGCGATTATGTGCGGCGTTGTCGGCGCGCTTAGCGCCTTCTATCATGACTCGACCGATATTTCCGACCCGGAACATCGCAAGATTTCCAGCCACAGGCTGATCGCAAAAATGCCAACGATTGCGGCAATGGCCTACAAATACTCGATCGGTCAGCCATTCCTCTATCCCGACAACAGCCTCAGCTATACCGGCAACTTCCTGCGCATGACCTATGGTGTTCCGGCCGAGGAGTATGTGGTCAACCCGGTCGTCGAGCGCGCTTTGGACCGCATTTTCATTCTCCATGCCGATCATGAACAAAATGCCTCAACTTCCACAGTTCGCTTGGCGGGTTCTTCGGGCGCCAATCCCTTCGCCTGCATCGCCGCCGGGATAGCCTGCCTGTGGGGCCCTGCCCATGGCGGTGCCAACGAAGCAGCGCTCAACATGCTGCGCGAGATCGGTACGCCGGACAAGATTCCGCACTATATCGAGCGCGCCAAGGACAAGAATGATCCCTTCCGTCTGATGGGTTTTGGTCACCGCGTCTATAAAAACTACGACCCGCGCGCGAGCGTAATGCAGAAGACCGTTCGCGAGGTTCTGGACGAATTGAATCTCGATGATCCGGTTTTCGAGGTGGCGCTGCAGCTGGAAGAAATGGCGCTAAATGACGACTATTTCAAAGAGAAGAAGCTGTTCCCCAATGTCGATTTCTATTCCGGGATCATCCTGTCTGCAGTCGGCTTCCCGACCGAAATGTTCACCGCGCTCTTCGCGCTGGCCCGCACCGTCGGCTGGGTTGCGCAATGGAATGAAATGATCAGCGACCCAGGGCAGAAAATCGGCCGTCCGCGGCAGCTTTATACCGGCCCGACGGCGCGCCCCTATGTGCCCGTCGAAAAGCGCTGATCTCAACCGGCAGGAAGCGTTAGCGCGAAGATAGCGCCGCCGCCGCGCGCCTGCGAGACAGTAAGGTCGCCGCCCATAGCCCGGGCCAGCTTGCGCGATATATAAAGGCCAAGGCCGCTGCCGCCGTCACCCGAGCGGCCAAGCCTTTCGAACTTGCCGAAGATCTTTTCCCGGTCCTCTTCCGCAACGCCGTTGCCCTCGTCGCTGATGGTGATGCATGCGGTATCGTCAAGCTTTGCAATATCGATCTGTACCTTGCTGCCATCGGGCGAATAGCGAATGGCATTGGTTACCAGATTGAGCAGAATCTGCAGAACGCGGCGGAATTCGGCAACCGCCGGGACTTTTTCACCATCGCCTGGCAGGATGATTTCGATCTGGTGATCGGCGGCCTTCAGCGCCAGCAGGCCAGCGACGCGGTGCGCGACATCGCCCAGCTCAATCTTGTCGGGCGCGGTTTCGAAATCGGGCTGCTCGACGGCTTCGAGATCGCCGAGATCATCGACGAGCGCGACGAGATGTTTCGCGGCATTGGCAATATCCCGGGCATAAACCGCATAATTGTCGCGCAGCGGCCCTTGAAGCTTGACTCCGATTGTCTCCGCATTCGCGATTATCCTGCCCAGCGGCTGGCGCAGGACCGGTGCCAATTCGCGCCCGAACAATATACGCCCGTGATCGCTCCGCCGGGCGGATGAGTCCTCTGCCCAGTCCGCTGGCTGCGCAGGAGAAAAGGAAAGCCGGTAGCCGGCGAGATTTCCTGTCTCGCGATATAGCGGCCGCGCCTTCAACATATACTCATCCGGTCGGTCTTTGACCGTGACATTGTCGAGCTGGAATGCTTGCTCGCTGGAGATACCATCATTCAAAGCTTTGCGCTGCGCAGCGTCGAGACCCAGCATTCCTTCGACAGGACGGCCGATAAATTGCCGATCGGCAGCATGCGGGAAGGCACCTTCAAGCGAAATCAACAGCGAATCTGCATCGAGCAGAGCAGAGAAATAGCCACTCAGCGTGTCGATCTCCACCTCGCGGTGCAGGTCATCATCGTCTGGAATGTCGACCGGACGCCGACTCAGGATGCTCAGATAGACAACGTCATCCTGCCAGCGTGTTTCAACCCAGACTTCGTTGCATTCCTCGACATCGGCGACGATAACAGGCCGCGAGAGTGCCATTTTGAGCCGTGCGGTCAGCATAACGATTTCGAGCAGGCCCGGAACCGCCAGGACTCCGCTTTCTTCTCCGCCAGCTGCAAACTGCATGCTTTGCAGCTGTGGGTCCGCGCGAAGCAAACGGCCTTCAGCCGATAATTCGCCGGTTATCGGCTGTACGAGGATTGAAGCGCTGCTCACGATGGCCACGTCTGCCCGGGCCTGCTGGTGGCCAGATACTCGTCTCGCGATGTGCGCCAATTCTTGACCTCACCGACCGCATCATCGCGTTTGAGCGCATCGAAGCCACCCTCAAATAGCGCAATATCGCGCGGCGTCAGCCGGTCAAAGCCGAATAGCAGACGCAAATTCTGCATCGCCTGGTCGGCTTTCAGACCCGCGGCCTTCTGGATGACCGCGAAGGCGGCGATCGATGGCCGGTCGATCAACTGGAGGATATGATCCTCATCCAGTTTCAGCGATGCTGCCAAATGTGCAACAAAAAGTGCCAGGCCGGCATTTGCCGCGTCGCAGAGTTCGTCATCAAAAGACGTTCCGATCAGATGCAGCATTTTGCGTGCCGGGTTGCCCGCGACTGCGGCCTCGTCATAGCGGGTCAGCAGAGTCTGAACTTTGCTGCGCGCAGAATCGCCGCTGTCCGGCACCGCGCGCTGGACCGAAGCGACAACGCGCCAGCTGAGCATGTGCAGTTGTTCGGGCGGCAGTGCAGACCAGTCAAGCTTTCCCCGCCGCCGGTTCATACTGGAATTCACCAATATGGCCTGGGCCGCCTCGGCTATTTCGTGATGTCCGTCGGCAAGCAGCCGGGCTGGCAAGGTGTCCGCAAGCATGACATCGCTATTGGCCATCAGCCTCGCCTCTATCTGGCGTTCCGCATGGCGCGCAATCAGAAAGTCAACCAGCGCCGGATCGTGCTGAAAGCCCAATCCTGGAAGGAACGACGTCGGCGCATCGTCCGCGCTGCTCGTTCCGCGAATTTCTCTTTCCAGAGACACCGCAATATGCGTCAGCTGCGCCGTGATCTCAGCCAGCATTTTTTCGCTGGGAGGATTTTCGGCGCGCGGAAACAGCATCGCGGCAACGTCGGCGCAAAGCCGTTCATTGTCGCGAGCATGAAAGGATGCCGCATCAAGCAGGCCATCCAACTGTTCCGGTCGATTCTGCAAATTTGTTTCCAAAACTGCCAAACTGGCCTGTTCCCTAGCAAAACCGGGTTAAGGCCGGTTTAACCCTGTTGCTCTTGGCCGGCGAGCCGCTGCATCAGCAAAAGCGCCAGAATCTGGAAGGCAAGTGTCAATTTGAGCGTGACTGCAAAAACGCTCAAAGCCGCGCCGCCCAGCAACAGCAAAATGACCATCCAGACGTCCAGTTTGAAAACGGTATTTTTTCCTTTGTTTTTATAGTGTTCCGAAAAGAACAGGAGGCCCAATATACAAAGGGAAAGGAACAGCCCGTCATTTGCGGCTTGGTGCCAGCATAGCGCCAGAAAAGCCGACGACAGCAACAGCCAGCTTCCCGCCTGAACCGGATCGAGGCGCTCGCCGGCCAGCGAATATTCCTTGATCGTGCGCTGCAATGTCAGGGTGAAGAGCGATAATGCCGCAAAGAGCAACGCCGTTATGGGCCAATCCAGCCAGGCTGCTGCTGTACATAGCAAGGTGAAGAACACCGCAGCGGCGGGCGACCAATGCGCCGCCTGGTGGAATTTTGTAGTAAGCCATTGCGCCGCCGGTTCCAAGAGATGGCCTCCCAAAAGAGAGTCTCCGGCAGATTTCGAGCCCTGCATAGATTGCTTAGCAAATTCAACAGCTTGCTCTTCACTATCAACTCTTGCAACTGCGCGTGCCTTCAAATCTTCCTTGCCCAGGGGTAGCTGCTCCACATCTTCCTGAAGCGCTTGCCGCAACATAGCCGAGGGAAGGCTCCAGCCTTCTGGAATCTCGGCAATTTTTTCCGGTTCTGCTGTCTCGACAACTGCAATCCCGCTCCAGCGCGTTGCCAGATCGATCCTTTCGAAGGCGGTATTTTCGGTTTCATCAGCGACAGTCAAAATTACAGGCTTCCCCGAAGCGAGCATTTTCTTGACGACAGGATCACCAGGATATGTCGACGCTGCGACAATCAACAACCGGTCGCGGGTTTCCAGCTGCTGTGCAAGTTCGGCGGCCTTGCGCACAAATTTGACGCTGACACCGTCCGCCTCAAGCGCATCGGAAATCGCCAGCAATGCGCCGGATATCTGATCAACTTCGACGAAAAAATCCTTTATTCCCAGATTTCTAAGCTGACGTACCTGGCGGGACAGGAAATCGACCCCGGCTATCTTGTGCGTGGCTGAAACAAAGCCCGATTCACCTGCGACAGCGGATAGCAGCACCGCGTCAACGGACATGCCTGAATTGCTCCCTTCGGCCATGTCGCCGCTATGGCGCAGCGAGCGGTAAAGCCCAAGCCGAAAATTTGGAAAGTCATGGCTCTTAGCCTAGCGCGTGCTTTGCAATATCGTCGATGGCGGATTCGAGATCCCGAATGACTACAGGATCGCCGGGTGCGCCTTCCAATGCTTCGTCCGCGAGCTCTATGACCGCGCCTGCGCCGAAACTGGCGGCCAGACCCTTCAGGCGGTAGGCCGCATATTCCCAGTTGGCGTCGCAGCGCGAACGCGAAAGCAGGCTGACCTGACGGCGCGCGCTTTCGACAAAATCACTGCGCAATTCTTCGGCCAGCGCGGTATTGTCGCCCGCTGCGGCCTTTAAAGCTGTGTCAAATGCGCCATAATCCATAGACATTCTGCGCCGATACACGCCCCAAAGTTAACTTTGCGTTTCGCGGCGCGGATATTGTGCTATTATGGGACAATGGGTTCACGATCCAAAATTGTCGGTATTAACCGTGAAGAAGCAGAATCTGCATCTGATGCAGAGGAAAAGGCGATTGCGCTCGGCAGCGAGGAAGACAATGCCGAAGAGCTGCTGCTGAGCTCCCACGAACCCGCGGAGGAAGAATACTACCCCGAAGAATTCGAGCCCGCGTCAAAGCGCGACTGGAAGACCACAGCAGCTGCAAGCGCAATAATCCTGGTTTTCGCTCTCTGGACCGGCTTTTTCCTTTGGATCAATCAGGATGTATTTTCGCAGCCCGCCAATGGCGGGCAAGCCATCTCACTCATAGGCGACTGGGCATTGCCAGCGGCATTTCTGGGTGTGCTTTGGCTCTTGCTGATGCGCAACAGCCGCTCGGAAGCATTGCGTTTCGCCGATGCCGGCGAAAAATTGCGGGCAGAAAGCGAAGCGCTGGAAACGCGCATGCGCACGGTCAATGAGGAAATCGCCCTCGCGCGCGAATTTCTCGCGCAGAACGCGCAGGATCTTGAATCGGTCGGCAGACAGTCGGCGGAAAACCTGACGGCTGCGGCAGAACAGCTGGCCAGCGCGCTTGCCGATAGCGACGAAAAGGCAAAGCGGCTGGAAGAAGTGAGCAATGCCGCCACCAGCAATCTGGAACAATTGCGCAAGCATCTGCCGGTGGTGACGAGCGCGGCGAAAGATGTCACCAACCAGATTGGCGGCGCGGGCAACAGCGCGCAAGTCCAGGTCAAATCGCTGATCAATGCCTTGCGCAAGATGAACGAGGCAGGCGAAGTCGCCCGGGAATCGATCGATGGGCTGGAAGAAGACGCGGTGAGGGCGGCCGATCATATCAGCGAGAAGATCGGTGCGAGCAGCAAGCTGTTCAGCGAGAATATGAATGCTGCCGACACGGCGGCTGACGGCCTGCAGGAGAAATTCACCGAGATTACAGCGACGAGCAACAGGGCTGTGGAGGACGCGACCGAGCGTCTTTCCGCGCTGTTTGAGCAGAGCAGCACCGAGTTTGCGGACAAAATGCGTTCAATCGCCGAAGAATTCGAGCAGAATAACGAACGCATCCGCACCGCCTTCACTCAATCTGCCGATGAAGTGAATGCACTGCTCGAACAGAGCGGCGGCAAGCTAACTAGCCAGCTTTCCGAAATGACGGAGGCAGTGGAAAATATCCGCGGTACGGTCGATGCCCAGGATGACCGTGTCGACGGCCTTGTTTCGCGCATTTCGTCGCTGATCGAAGAAAGCATGGCGCAGATCGAGCAACTCGATTCCAATGCCACCGACAAGACCGCGACGCTGGCCTTCGCAATCGAGTCCCTGGTCCACAGCACGCGCGAGCTTGACGAAAGTATCGGGCAGACCAACGGCAGCGCGGCGAGCCTTGTAGAAACTTCAGAGAAAATCCTGGCTGATTTTTCGAATGCCAAAACGGAAATTGAAGATATTCTGCCTGCGGCGATCCAGCGTCTGGATGACAATTTCTCCTCCGGTTTCGAAAATCTCGAAAAGGCGCACGCAATGGCGGGCGAAATCGATACGCATAGCGACAATCTGCTTGCGCGGCTCACCACCATCGATGATCTGATCGCTCGCCAGCAGGATGCCTTGGCGACCCTTATGGTGAGCGGCGATGAACAGCTTACCAGCTACAGCGAACAGGCACAGGCGCTCTCGGAAAGCCTCGCTTCAACGCAATCTCTGGTAGAGGAAACTGCCCGGCAAACCGACGAAAAGCTCGTCACCTCGCTGAAAGAACTTAAGGTAACAACCGAAGAAACGGCAAAGCAAAGCAAACAGCTAATCGACGAGCAGTTGGACGGCGTTGCTACCAAACTCTCCAGTCAAAATCGCGATTTGCTGGCAAAGGCCGTCGACGACCAGTTGGGCGTACTCAATACGCATATGCAGGATGTCATCGGAAAACAGCTCGACCTTTCCGAGGAAGCAACGAAAAAGCTGTCCGGTCAACTGGCACAGATCGACGAGATGACAGCCAATCTCGAGGCACGGCTGCAAGATACGCATGACGGTTTTGGCGGCCTCGATCATGAGGGCTTCGCTCGGCGAATGGCGCTTTTGACTGAATCGCTCAATTCAACCGCAATCGACGTTGCCAAAATCCTGTCCAACGAAGTGACCGATACCGCCTGGTCAGCCTATCTGAAGGGTGATCGCGGCGTCTTCACACGGCGCGCGGTTCGCCTGCTGGACAGCGGTGAAGCCCGGGCCATTGCCGAGCATTATGACACCGATCCGGAATTTGCCGAGCATGTCAATCGCTACATTCATGACTTTGAGGCGATGATGCGCGTTCTCCTGTCGACGCGCGATGGCAATGCCATTGGCGTTACCTTGCTGTCATCCGATGTCGGCAAGCTCTATGTTGCGCTGGCACAGGCTATCGAGCGTCTGCGCAATTAGTTTAGGCGTTTACCCAAACTGCTGAGGCAAAAGATGCTGGAAGGTATAGCGGTCGATCCAGCCATACACATAGTTGAGATAGTAAATCCCGAACAGCAATGCGGATAACAAGGTGGTTCGCAATATCACCTTCCCGGGGTTGAAATTACCGGGAACGCCATCCTGTTGCCCCTCGATCTTTTCCTGCCCCAGTTCCTCCATGCTGCGAATGCCTATGGGCAATATGACAAAGGCGCAGATCACCCAGAAAAGCACGTAAATCGCGATGATCGAGATCCAGTTCATTCTGCTTCAATTATTCCCACATCGACAATCGGCTTCTTTCCCGTCCAGCGCGTAGCCGTCCTGCGCACAGCGAGCCGAACATTTTCCCTCAAGCTTTCCAGATCGCTATTCCAATCGGCAATTGCTTTTTGCGCTTCTTCGGTTGCTTCGTCGAGAAATGCATCGATATCGTCTTCGAGCGGCACGCCGTAGCTTCTGACCACCGGATCGCCCAGGGCCCGCTTCTTTTGTCCGATTGCGATCGATACATTGATCACGCCATTCCAGGAGGCCCGGCGGCGCTGCACCATGGCCTCGCCGTCAGCCGGAACGATAACATCGCCGTCGAGCACCAGCCGCCCGGTGCGTTCCTTCCCGATTATTTCCGGTTTTCCGGGTGTCAGCCTGACTATATCGCCGTTGGACTGGACCAGCGCATTGGGCACGCCCCGCGAAATTGCGAAACGCGCCTGCTCTTCCATATGCCGCCTTTCGCCATGGACGGGGATCACAATCCCGGGCCGCAGCCATTCGTAGAGCCTGGCGAGTTCCGGTTTCCCCGGATGGCCAGATACATGCACATGCGCCTGTTTTTCGGTTATGGTAACGACGCCTTCGCGGGCAAGCCGGTTCATGATCACACCGATGGCGATTTCGTTGCCCGGAATCTGTTTCGAGGAAAAAATGACGGTGTCGCCCTTTTCCAGCGGAATTGGGTGATTGCCCTCGGCCATCCGGGCCAGCGCCGCGCGTGGCTCCCCTTGCCCTCCGGTAGCCACTATCATCACATTTTCGCGCGGCAACTGCGCAACGTCATTGATGTGAATATCTTCGGGAAGGTCTTTCAGATAGCCATTGGCCTGCGCAGCCTCCTTGATGCGGTGCAGCGAGCGTCCGGCAAAGCAAAGCGTCCGACCGCTTTCGCGCGCCACTTCCCCGAGCGTCTGAAGCCGCGCTGCGTTGGAGGCGAAAGTGGTCACGACGACCCGGCGCTTTGCCGCTTTGACGGCCGCCAGCAAATCGGCCTTCACGCTCCCTTCGCTGCCGCTTTCCTGCGCATTGAAGACGTTGGTGCTGTCGCAGACCAAAGCCAGCACCCCTTCGTCGCCAACCTCTCTCAAGGCCGCTTCCGTGGACGGATCGCCAATGATCGGATTTTCATCCAGCTTCCAGTCGCCCGAATGAAAGATACGCCCATAAGGGGTGTCGATCACGCAAGCGCTCATTTCGAGCATCGAATGCGCCAGCGCCATAAAGCGAAAGGCAAAGGGGCCGAGTTCGAAACTGCCACCAAGCGGAATGATGTTGAGTTCGACCTCATCCGCTATGCCCTCTTCCTCCAGCTTGCCCTGAATGAGGCTCGCGGTGAAGGCGGTGGCGTAGAGCGGAACGCCTAGCTCTGCTGCAAAAAAGCGCACCGCACCGATATGGTCTTCATGGCCATGGGTCAGGACAATGCCGAGCAGATCATCGGCGCGTTCCTCGATAAACTCCAGATCGGGAAGCACGAGATCCACGCCGGGATATTCGTGGCTGCCAAAGGTCAGCCCGAGATCGACCATGACCCACTTCCCGTCGCAGCCATAGAGATTGACATTCATGCCAATCTCGTCCGACCCGCCAAGCGCGAGAAAGAGCAGTTCTTTCCCCGGTTTCAAGCGCTAGCCCTTCCTGCCGCGGTGAAGCAGCGCCAGCCCGCGCAACGTGAGGTCACTTTCGATATGATCGAACAAATGCGCATGCTGCTGAAACAGAGGTGCCAGCCCGCCGGTTGCGATCACCTTGGCCGGTTTGCCGATCTGCTTTTTCATGCGCGATATCAGGCCTTCGACCATCGAGACATATCCCCAATAGATGCCAATCAGCATTTGCGACTTGGTCGTCCGCCCGATCACATCGTCATCCTCCGGCGCTGTTATTGCGATGCGCGGCAGCTGCGCGGTGGCATTGACGAGCGCGTCCAGCGAAAGATTGATCCCCGGCGCAATGATACCGCCATGATAGGCACCGTCCGATCCGACATGATCGACGGTAGTGGCCGTCCCGAAACTGATCACGATCTTGTCTCCGCCGGGGGCCAGTTCCTGCGCTGCAATCGCATTGAGCGCCCGGTCTGCGCCCAGATTTTGCGGTTCGTCCACCTTCAATGCGATGCCCCAATCCAGCGGCGGCTGCCCCGCGACCATTGGCTCCACATCGAAATATTTGCGTGCCAGCATGCTGAGATTATGAAGTGCGCGCGGCACCACTGTCGAAATGACCACAGTATCGACATCGCTGCGAGCAAAACCCTCCAGCTTCAACAGCTGATTGAGCCAAACCGCATATTCATCGGCTGTCTTGCGGGCATCGGTCGCGATCCGCCAGCGTCCCTTTACCTCCAGCCCGTCGAGCAGCGCGAATTTGACGTTGGTATTGCCGGTTTCGATGGCAAGCAGCATTGCTGTTTCTCTTTCCTTCACCGAAGAAAAATATCGCCGGCATGAATGGCACGAAAGCTGCCATCCGCCAAGCGAAGCTTGAGCGTGCCATCATCGCTCACAGTTTCATAGCGGCCATCGACTGTCTCACCGTCTGGCAAGGCGGCGCGCAAAGGGTCGCCGAGGCGGTGCGCATATTGCCTCCATTGCGGCATGATTCCGGCCAGCCCACCTATCCGCCAGCGCGCGAGCCACTCGCCAAAAATGGGTGCCAGCATTTCCAGAAATATTTGCGGTTCCGGCGGAGCCATGCCCAGCCCGGCCAGACTGGTCACCGGGCGATCCAGACCTTCGGGATGCTGCGCTAGATTGATGCCGATGCCGGCAATGACAGCATCCTCCTGCCGTTCAAGGAGCATCCCGCATAATTTCGCGTCGTCCGTCAATATGTCGTTTGGCCATTTGAGGCGGAAATCGATCGCTGGTGCTGTCTGCGACAAGGCAGCATGCACAGCGACGGCGGCAACGAAGGCCAGACCCTCGGCCGGCGGGTCTTCCTTTGCGACCCGGACAATCGTGCTTGCATAGAAATTGCCCGTCGGGCTTTCCCATGTGCGGCCCATCCGGCCCTTACCGCCATCCTGAGCATCTGCGCGCAGCCACAGCCCCTCAGGCGCGCCTTGCGCCGCGCGCTGCACAAGGTCGGCATTTGTCGAGCCGGTAAGCGCGACCTGCTCGAATAGCGGACGGTAGCTTAAAATAACGCGCTTGCAGCCTTGTCGGTCAGCTGTCCCAATGGCGAAATCAGCAAATATCCCAGCGGAGAAACAAAGGCGGCGAGCAGAGCGCCGGTCCAGATCAGGCTGCGATCATTCTCGACAACAATGATATCCTTTGCCTCGTCAAAATACATCACCTTGACAACTTTGAGATAGTAGAATGCGCCGATCACCGAGGCAGCGATACCGATTACCGCGAGCGGCAACAATCCGGCAGCGACGGCAGCATTGAACACAACCACCTTGCCCCAGAAACCGAAGAGCGGGGGAATGCCCGCCAGCGAGAACATGAATATCGCGAAGATCGCTGCCAGCGCCGGCCGCGTCTGGGAAAGCCCGGCAATGTCGGACATGTCCTCGCGCAGGCTTCCGTCGCGGTTGCGCAGCTGCATCAGGCAGACAAAGCCGCCCAGCGTCATCGCCACATAGATGGCGAGATAGACAAGCATCGCGGACACGCCCTCGGCTGTTCCCGCGGCAAGCCCGATCAGGATGAAGCCGATATTGTTGATCGAGCTGTAGGCGAGCAGGCGCTTCAGATTATTCTGCCCGATGGCCCCTGCCGCACCGATCAGGATCGACATGATTGCAACGACCATGATGATCTGCTGCCACACAAAAGTCTGGTCGCCAAATGCTGTGATCGTCACGCGGATCAGCAGCGCGGTGGCCGCAACCTTGGGTGCGCTGGCGAAGAAAGCCGTAACCGGCGTCGGTGCGCCTTCATACACGTCCGGCGTCCACATGTGGAAAGGTGCTGCGCTGATTTTGAAGGCCAGCCCGGAAAGCACGAATACGACGCCAAACAGCGCGCCCATGCCCATCTCGCCCGACAACGCCTTGCCGATGGCGGTGAAGTCGGTCGAGCCGGCAAAGCCATAGATCAGTGACATGCCGAAAAGCAGAATGCCGCTCGCCAATGCACCGAGCACGAAATATTTGAGACCCGCTTCCGCCGAGCGTTCGTCATGGCGTGCGAAGCTGGCCAGCACGTAAGCCGCAAGGCTGTTCAGCTCCAATCCGATATAGAGCGTCAGCAGATCGTTGGCCGACACCATTATGCCCATGCCGACGACCGCGAAGAGCACCAGCACTGGATATTCGCCGCGCATCGCGCCCATATTCGAGAGGAAACGGGGCGCGATGATCAGCGAAATCGCCGCGGCAGAATAAATCAGCAATTTCGACAGGCTGCCAAAGGCGTCCATCCGGTAAAGGCCATCGAACGCATCTCCGCCCAGTTCGAAAGACGGGCTGAACATCAGATGCGCCGACCATACACCGGCAGCCACCAGCGCGGCCACAGACAACATTGAGATCAGCTTGGATGCATTGCTGCGCCAAGCGGCCACCATAAGAAGCGCCAGAGCAGCAACGCTCAAGATAATTTCAGGCCGCGCGAAATAGAGAGAGCTTGCGAGATTCATCTAATGAGCGCTCCCTTCCTTGTCGCCATGTTCGGCGCGCTGCACGCGATATCCCTTCATCGCCGGATCGTCGGCAAGCAGCGCGGAATCGCCATCGGGCGCTGCTCGGTCGATCCGCTCCACAATCTTGGACACATCAGCGCGAATGGGCCTGAGGAAGCTTTCGGGATAGACGCCCATCCAAAGCACCACTGCTGCAATTGGCGCCAGCAACCACAATTCACGGCGATTGAGATCGGGCATGGCCGCGGCATCTTCATTCTTCTGCTCGCCGAAGGCGACGCGGCGGTAAAGATAGAGCATATAGCCCGCACCCAGAATAATGCCGGTTGCGCAAATCAGCGTGGCCCAGGTCGATACCTGATAGGTGCCTGCCAGCGCCAGAAACTCACCCACGAAACCGCTGGTGCCCGGAAGGCCGACGCTGGCCATGGTGAACAGCATGAAGAAAAGCGCATATTTTGGCATGTTGATGCTGAGCCCGCCATAACGGTCAATCTCGCGCGTGTGTAGGCGGTCATAGATCACGCCGACGCAAAGGAAGAGCGCACCAGACACCAGACCGTGGCTGAGCATCACGATAATTGCGCCTTCGATACCCTGCTGATTGAAAGCAAACAGGCCAACGGTGACGATCGCCATATGCGCCACCGAGGAATAGGCGATGAGCTTCTTCATATCCTTCTGCACCAGTGCGACCAGCGAGGTGTATACGACCGCCACCATCGAAAGCACGAAGACAAGATAGATAAGCTGCGCGCTGGCCTCCGGGAACATCGGCAGCGAGAAGCGCAGGAAGCCATAGCCGCCCATTTTGAGTAGCACGCCGGCCAGAATGACCGAACCCGCCGTCGGTGCCTGCACGTGGGCGTCGGGCAACCAGGTATGCACCGGCCACATCGGCATTTTCACCGCAAAGCTTGCAAAGAAAGCCAGCCATAGCCAGGTCTGGGCTTCGGGCGGGAAGTCGTGGTTGAGCAAGGTCGGTATATCTGCCGTGCCGGCCTGTTGAATCATCCACAGCATCGCAATCAGCATCAGCACCGAGCCGAGCAGCGTATAGAGGAAGAATTTATAGGCCGCGTAGATCCGGTCCTTTCCGCCCCAGATGCCGATGATGAGATACATCGGGATCAGGCCGGCCTCGAAGAAGATATAGAAGAGCAACAGATCTTGGGCGGCAAAGACGCCGATCATCAGGCTCTCCATGAACAGGAATGCCGCCATATATTCGCCGACGCGGTCTGTAATGGCGCGCCAGCTGGCGCCGATACAGATCGGCATCAGGAAGAGCGACAGCATGATGAGCATCAGCGAGATGCCGTCTATGCCCAGCTTCCAGCCCACCGGGCCGAACAGCATCACGCTTTCCTGGAACTGCCACTGTCCGTAGCTCGGATCATAGCTGGCCCAGAGCCACACACCCAATATCAGGTTGAACAGCGTAGCGATCAGAGCAATCAGGCGCGCGCCATCGGCACGCAAGAAAAGGCACATGATGGCCGCCACGGCGGGAATGACGATCAGGGTCGTCAATATGGGAAAATCGGCTGCGTTCATCTGGCCGCCACCATCATCCAGCTGATCAGCGCCACCAGGCCGAGCAACATAACCAGCGCGTAGCTGTAGACATAGCCCGACTGCAGCCGCACCGCCATCCGGCTGCCGAAGGCAATCAGCGCAGCGGAACCATTCGGCCCGAAGCGATCAATGGTGCCTTCATCACCGCCCTTCCACAAAATCCGGCCGAACCAGAATGCCGGCTTCACGAAGATGAGGTCATATAGCTCGTCGAAATACCATTTATTGTAGAAGAAGTTATAGAGCGGGCGGAACGTCGCAGCGAGCTTCTGCGGGGCGTCATCGCTGCGAATATACATCATGTAAGCGACAAGCAGTCCGGTCAGCATCGCGACCGTTGACGACAATTTCACCCACAGCGGAACCTCATGCATGGCATGGATCAGATCGACATTGAAATAGAGCGTGCTCGCTGCCCAGAAAGCCGTTCCACCCTCTTCTGCGTAAATGAAGGCATTCTTGAAGATGTAGCCGGAGAATACCGCGCCAACCGTCAGCAGCGCCAGCGGCAGCAGCATCGTCCAAGGGCTTTCATGCGGATGATAGCCGCCGGTGGTATCCTTGCCCGCCTGCTTGGGCGTCTTATGCACGCTATGCTGGATATGCTCGCTGCCTATCCAGCGGGCTTTGCCGAAGAAAGTCAGGAAGATGAGCCGCCAGCTGTAAAAGCTGGTGAGCAGCGCGGCGAAGACGCCGATGAAGAAGGCATAGCCGCCGAAATTGGCCGCATTGCTTGCCGCATAAGCCGCCTCGATGATCGCGTCTTTCGAATGGAAACCGGCAAATCCGCCCAGCCCGACAATACCCACCCCGGTGATCGCCAGCGTCCCTGCAATCATCGTCCAGAAGGTAATCGGAATATGTTTTCTGAGCGCGCCATAGTAGCGCATATCCTGCTCATGATGCATGGCATGGATGACTGAGCCTGCACCAAGGAACAGAAGCGCTTTGAAGAAGGCATGCGTGAACAGGTGGAACATGGCTGCGCTGTATGCGCCCACGCCGGCAGCAAAGAACATGTAGCCCAGCTGAGAGCAGGTCGAATAGGCGATGACGCGCTTGATGTCATTCTGCACCAGCCCGACCGTGGCGGCGAATATTGCGGTGGTCGCACCAACGATGATGACGACATTGAGGGCATATTGGCTTGCCTCGAAAAGCGGTGACATCCGGCAGACCATGAAGACGCCGGCGGTGACCATCGTCGCCGCATGAATAAGCGCGCTGACCGGCGTAGGGCCTTCCATCGCATCGGGCAGCCAGGTGTGTAGGCCAAGCTGCGCCGATTTGCCCATAGCCCCGATGAAGAGCAGGATGCAGAGGATCGACATGGTATCGAGCCTGAGGCCCAGAAAGCCGATGCTCGATCCGGTCTGCTCCGGCGCAGCGGCCAGAATGTCAGGGATGCTCACCGTCTGGAATACCAGGAAAATGCCGAAAATGCCGAGCATGAAGCCAAGGTCGCCGACCCGGTTGACGACAAATGCCTTGATTGCGGCAGCGTTGGCAGAGGGCTTCTTGTACCAGAAGCCGATCAGGAGATAGGAGGCCAGCCCGACGCCTTCCCAGCCAAAAAACATCTGCACCAGATTGTTGGCGGTCACCAGCATCAGCATCGCGAAGGTGAAGAGCGATAGATAAGCGAAAAAGCGCGGCTGATCCGGGTCTTCCTCCATATAGCCCCAGCTATAGAGGTGAACGAGCGCAGAGACGGTGGTGATGACCACGAGCATGACCGCCGTCAGGCTGTCGACGCGCAATTCCCAGTTGAAGGATAGCCCGCCCGATTGCACCCATTGCGCAACCGGCATGACATAGGGCTGGATATCGCCCGAAACAAAGCCGAGGAAGATCGGCCAGCTCAAAATGCAGCTGATGAACAATGCGCCGGTGGTCAGCGTTTTCGCCGCGACTGCGCCAATCAGGCGCTGACCGAGCCCCGCAACAATCGCTGCCAGCAAAGGCAGAAAGACAATGATCTCAATGGATGACACTTTGCCCCTATCCCTTCATCCGGTTGACATCATCGACCGCAATCGTGCCGCGACCGCGGAAATAGATCATCAAAATCGCCAAGCCGATTGCCGCTTCCCCCGCAGCAACGGTCAGCACGAACATTGCGAAAATCTGCCCCGTCAGATCGCCGAGAAAGGCGCTGAAGGCGACCAGATTGATATTCACCGCGAGCAGGATCAGCTCGATCGCCATCAGGATGATGATCACATTCTTGCGATTGAGGAAAATTCCCAGCACGCCCATCACGAAGAGAATGGAGCTGACGACGAGATAATGTTCGATCCCGATCATTTTCCGCCTTCTCCAGATACCGTTAGTGCTGAGCCTGTCGAAGCACGCTTCTCAGCCGCGAAACGCCCTTCGACTTTCGCCTGCTGCGCAGTCGGCTCAGGGCTTCGGTACTTTTGCCGGGGAAAGATCATATCTCGACCCCCTGCCCGACTTCGGGTTGCTCGTTGCGGATCGATTCTTCCGGACGGCGGCGAACCTGCTGCCCGATATTCTGGCGTCGCTGACTGAATGTCTTGCGGTGCGTGAGCACGATCGCGCCGATCATCGCCACCAGAAGGATCAGCCCCGCAGCCTCGAAGAGGAAAACATATTTCGTGTAGAGCAGCTGCCCCATCGCTTCGATATTGGGCACCTGGTCGGTGATCGCGGCCTTGCCGTCTGGCGTTCCCAGTTCGACCTTCCCGGCCTGATAGGCGCCGAGCCCGAGTATCAGCTCACAGACGAGCACAATCGCCAACAATATTCCGAGTGGCAGATTCTTCATGAAGCCGGCGCGCAATTCGGCAAAATCGATGTCGAGCATCATCACGACAAACAGGAACAGGACAGCGACCGCCCCGACATAAACAATGACCAGCAGCATCGCGATAAACTCGGCGCCGACCAGCACCATCAACCCCGCCGCGTTGAAGAAAGCAACAATCAGCCAGAGCACGCTATGCACTGGATTGCGTGAGAAAATCACCATCGCTGCTGCAGCAATAACGATGCTTGAAAAGAGATAAAAGGCGATGACCTGGATCATGCAAAACCTCTTGGCCAAATCACAATGTCACCCCCGACTTGATCGGGGGTCCATGGACTATCGATAAGGCCATGGATCCCCGCTTTCGCGGGGATGACAGATTGCATTGACAGAACCCCTAGAATCACAACCCGCGCCCCTTATCTGTATGGCGCATCGGCGGCAAGGTTTGCGGCAATTGCGCGCTCCCATTTGTCACCATTGGCAAGCAGCTTCTCCTTGTCATAGAGCAGCTCCTCGCGGGTTTCGGTCGCATATTCGAAATTGGGTCCTTCCACGATTGCATCCACCGGGCATGCCTCCTGACAGAAGCCGCAATAGATGCATTTGGTCATATCGATGTCATATCTGGTCGTCCGGCGGCTGCCATCCTCGCGCGGCTCCGCCTCGATAGTGATCGCCTGCGCCGGGCAGACGGCCTCACATAATTTGCAGGCGATGCAGCGCTCCTCCCCATTGGGATAGCGGCGCAGCGCATGCTCGCCGCGAAAACGCGGGGATAGCGCATTCTTCTCGAAGGGATAGTTGAGCGTCGCCTTTGGCTTGAAGAAATATTTCAGCGTCAGCCAGTGGGCTTTCACAAATTCCCACAGAGTGAAGGTTTTGAGATAGTGGGCAATGGCGGTCATTTTTTGCTTTTCTCGCTTTTTTCGGAATGACTTTCCGGGCAAACCCAAACTTTAAACGACCCGATCATTTCCCAGTTGTCACCGTCTGCTTCTGGAAGGTCATCTCTCCTGATTTCGGGCCCTGCTTGACGATACTCCGCTACGCAACCATTTGATCGGTCAAAAACCAAATCCGCGTTTTTGCTAGTTTTAACAAATTGGTATCGATGTCCAGCACCTGTATCACTGCCGGCTTGGCCGCAAGCAGCTAAACAAAACAAGGTGACGACCGGAAACACTCTCATCCCCACCTCGTCGGTCTATATTCGTCACCCCAGCGCAGGCTGGGGTCTATCCCAAGCTGGTTGCACGAACGATAGTCGGGATAGATGCCAGCCTTCGCTGGCATGACGCAAGAATTAGAGCGTTCGTGATAGTTTGCAGCGGTGTTCATTGTTCTATCCCCACCTCGTCAGCATCAGATAGCCGCTAATCAGAAATATGAAGAGCAGCGACAGAGGCAAAAAGACCTTCCAGCCCAGCCGCATCAGCTGATCATAGCGGAAACGCGGAACGGTCGCCCAGATCCAGCTGAACAGGAAGAAGAAGAAAAATGTCTTGGCAAAAAGCCAAATCCAGCCTGGCACCATATAAAGCGGCTCCCATTCGAAGGGCGGCAGCCAGCCCCCGAAGAAGAGGATCGCATTGAGCATACACATGAGGAGAATATTCGCATATTCGCCGAGCCAGAAGAGCGCGAAGCTCATCGAGGAATATTCGGTCTGGTAACCCGCGACGAGCTCGCTTTCCGCCTCGGTCAGGTCGAAGGGCGCGCGCGCAGTTTCAGCCAGCGAGCTGATGAAAAACAGCACCCACATGGGGAAGAGCAGCAGGTTGAAAGCATAGGCATTGACGATGCCAAAGCCGTGTCCGCGCTGGCCTTCGATAATGCCATTCAGATTGAAGGTCCCGGCCCAAAGCACCACGCAGACGAGGATAAAGCCTATCGAAACTTCATAGGAAATCATCTGCGCGGCGGCGCGCATCGCGGAGAAAAACGGGTATTTCGAATTGGATGCCCAGCCCGAAATCACCACGCCGTATACACCTAGCGAGCTGATCGCGAGGACATAGAGCAGCCCGACATTGATGTCCGCGAGCACCGCGCCCGCATTGAAGGGGATCACCGCCCAGGCGGCGAGCGCGACCGTGAAGGTAATGATCGGCGCAATCAGGAAAAGCCCGCGATTGGCCGCACTCGGGATGATCGTTTCCTGCAGGAAGACCTTGAGGCCGTCGGCAAAGCTTTGCAGCAGGCCGAAGGGTCCGACCACATTGGGACCGCGCCTGAGCATGATCGCGCCGAGCACCTTGCGATCGACATAGATGACCATCGCGACAGCGAGCATCAGCGGCAGCGCGATGAGCAGAATGCCGGCAATGGTCGCGGTGAACCACGCCCATTCGTATGACATTCCTAGGGATTGGAAGAAGGCGGTCATGCGCAAACTCCCCCATATTCGTCATGCTGAACTTGTTTCAGCATAACAGACTGATTTATTTTGTTATCCTGAAATAAATTCAGGATGACATAAGTGCCTGGAATGCTCATTCCGCCGCCTCCCCAGCACCGTTCGTGCTGAGCTTGTCGAAGTATGAACGGTGCGTGTAACCTGTCCTTCGACAGGCTCAGGACGAACGGAAGTCTATAATTCATCATTCCGCAGCCTCCAGAAACGCTTCGCCATGCGTAATCTCGCTGGAGCAGCGCTGCATCGTTTCCGACGCGCGGCAAATGGCGTTGGTCAGATAGAAATCGGTGATCGGATAGCCCTTCATCTTGCCCTTGGGCGAGGCCGGCAATTTTGGTGCTTTCCAGCCATAACTGGCCAGCCCTTCCTCACCGAGCGCCGGCACGGCCTTGGCCATCGCGGCGCGGCATTCGTCATGGCTGTCAAAGGGAAGCGTGTGACCGACGACATCGGAAAGCGCGCGGAATATCGACCAGTCCTCGCGCGCATCGCCGGGCGGGAATACTGCGCGTTCACCGCGTTGCACGCGTCCTTCGAGATTTACATAAGTTCCTGATTTCTCGCTGTAAGCTGCCGCGGGCAAGATCACATCTGCGGCATGCGCACCGGCATCGCCATGATGCCCGACATAGACTTTGTAAGTGGATTTGAACTTGCCATAATCCACTTCATCCGCTCCGAGGAAGAAGGCGAGCCTGGGTTTCTTTTTTGCGATTGCCGCGATGCCGCCCTGATGCGCATAGCCGAGCATCAACCCGCCCATCCGCGCGGCAGAAAAATGCAGCACATTAAAGCCGTTCCACTCGCTGCCATCTTCCAGCTTGCGCTTCAGCTTGTATTTCTTGACCAGTGCCAGCGCCGCACCATGCACGCCATCGATGGCGAGCGCGCCGCCGCCGACAATCACTGCCGGGCGCTCAGCATTTTTGAGCGCGTCTGCCATGGCCTTGGGCAGCTTTGCAATCTTGCCCATGTCATTGCCGAGCCATTCGGTCTTGTATGTCAGATCGGTTTCAGGCCCGATGGCAAAGGCTTTCGCGCCGCCCCTGCGCATCGCCTTTTGGATACGCGTATTGACGAGCGATGCCTCGCGCCGCACATCGCTGCCGATAATCAACACCACATCCGCGGTTTCGAGGGCAGCAATAGTGGTGTTAAAATTGAGCGCGCTCAGCGAGGACGTATCATAAGCGAGGCCCGTCTGCCGCCCCTCGAACATGTCGCCACCCATGGCCGTCACCAGTTCGCGCGCAGCATACATGGTTTCGCAATCGACGAGGTCGCCGGCAATAGCAGCCACCATGCCCTTGTGATCGACGGCTGCAATCGCGGCAAAAGCTTCTTCCCAGCTCGCCATCTCCAGCTTGCCTTTGCTATTGCGCACAAAGGGCTTGTCGAGACGGCGATTGTCGAGGCCTTCGACGGCATAGCGCGTCTTGTCGCTCGCCCATTCCTCATTCACATCGTCATTGATGCGCGGCAGCGCGCGCAGCACGCCCCTGCCCCGGCTGTCGAGGCGGATGTTGGTACCGACCGCGTCCATCACATCGATCGTCGGTGTTTTCTTGAGCTCCCAGGGCCGGGCCTCGAAAGCATAGGGTTTGCTGGTGAGCGCACCGACCGGGCAGAGATCAATGACATTGCCCGACAATTCCGATTGTACGGCATGTTCCAGATAGCTGGTGATCTGCATATTCTCGCCGCGTCCGATCGCGCCGATATCCTCAACGCCCGCGACTTCCTCGGCAAAGCGCACGCAGCGGGTGCAGTGAATGCAGCGGGTCATGATCGTCTTGACGATCGGCCCCATATATTTCTCGGTCACTGCGCGCTTGTTTTCCTCATAGCGCGACGCGCCGCGGCCATAGGCCATTGCCTGATCCTGCAGATCGCATTCGCCGCCCTGATCGCAGATCGGGCAATCGAGCGGGTGGTTGATGAGCAGGAATTCCATCACGCCTTCGCGTGCTTTTTTGACCATTTCGGTGTTGGTCTTTATCTCTTGCCCTTCGGCGGCGGGCAGCGCGCAGGACGCCTGCGGCTTGGGCGGCCCCGGCGCAACCTCGACCAGGCACATGCGGCAATTGCCCGCGATGCTAAGACGTTCGTGATAGCAGAAACGCGGGATCTCCTTGCCCGCAAGCTCACAGGCCTGCAGGACGGTCGCACCCTGCGGAACCTCGATTTCTTCGCCATCTACGGTGACTTTAGGCATTATTGAATTACCTCAATTCCCTCGGAGCTGTAGAGGCCGTTAACGCGTCGTCGTTTGCCGTCAATCTCCATGATCTCGCTTTGCATGCGGATCATATAGCCTTTGATCGCGTATTGATGGACTTCCTCAAGTGTTTTGCACGGCACTTCAGCAGATTTGATATTTGGCCCTTTCGAGACAACGTAATTTCCGCCTTTTTTGTATGCGCACAAGCGAACAGGGACAGTGGTTCCGTTGCGGCGCTCGCAATTGTGATCTTTTTCGATTGATTTGATCACTCTGCAGCCTCCGCGAGTTTTGCATTGTTGGGCAATTTGGCCGCGCGATCCGCCAGCCTGAAAGCAACGCGCCCAAGTGTGGAGCGGAGTTCCAGGCGGGTGAAGCCCAGCTTGATGCCCTGCTGTACCGGCAGACAGGAACCCATCGTTGGCTGCAAGTCGGTAAATCTCCGGGTCTCGGCAGCAGAAAAAGGTTCCTCCGACAACAGCATCACCACATTCTTAGAGTCAGCGCGCACCACACATTCAACGAATTGGTAAAGCCCGCGCCGCATTTTTTGCTTATCCGTCGCGTCTGCCGGAAGCCCGCTTATGCGATACATCTGCGGGATCGCCGAGAAGTCGGGCATTGGTTTGTCTTTGTAGGTCTTCGCTACATAAGCCGCCGCTAGCGCATTGCGCAGGACAAAACCGGTCATCCGCAGCGCTCCGCCACGTTTGATACACTCCTTATGGCTATCCACAAGTTCTCTGGTGGCTTCCTGGCGCTCTTCCCTTGAGGCCTTGCGAGTCAGCAAAGCCATGACTTTGGTTTCATCACGCTCAAAGAAGCAGGTTGCAGACTTCCAGAACTGGATTTGCGCCTCTTTGTCTGAAACGGCGCGCTCGCCCAAAGGCTGGGCAGAGAGCATCGCCGAACAAGCCAATGCAATCAAGGCGAGGAAAAACTTCACTCCGCCGCCTCTCCGAAAGTGTCACCCCCGACATAGGGTCCCATCAAATTACTACTTTGATGGGACCCTATGTCGGGGGTCCATGATTGAACGACCAGGCTATGGATCCGCGCTTTCGCGGGGATGACGTTTTTCCTGGAGACCTTCACTCCGCATCCTCCATTGTAGCCTGTTGATCGACAGCGCGGTAAAGCGCAAAAGATAGCACCGCTCTTAGAGAGGTTTTATCGAACGAGACCTCCTGATCTTTTGGAACGCAAGGTGAGAGCAGGGGCACAAGTTTCTTGATTGCCTTACTTTCAGCTTTGGTCGAAGGTATTGTGTTTACCAAGCCAAACACCGATGCTGCATCAGCCATTACAACGCACTGCCCGAAAAGCTCGTAGGCATTCCTCGGCATCATTTCCGCTTTCGCCCAATCTTCTTCGGTCAATTTCGAGAGCTTGCTAACCGCTTGCTGACCATATTTTCTCGCCAGAAAGAACTCCGCAAACCCTCCAACAACCGGGGCAGTAGAAAACCCAAACTTCAGATCCTTGGCCAGCAGACAAGCATCTCCCCATTCTACAGGGCGGAAAATTTTCTTGAGCGATTCCGCCTGGTCCTTACTGTCGTACCTCATCGACAACGTATCAGCGGCGCGTGCGCGGTGTGTTTCCGCATAACAGCGGGCAATTGCATTTATCCCGGCGCGAGGATTCTTTTTGTAGACCGGGTCATGATAGCCAGTCATTTTCGATCGCTGCGTATCGATATTGGAACCGGTTGTCGGCTGCGCCGAAACGGGTAGCTGAAACAGTATCAGAATAACCGAGCAGAAGAGAGAAAAGCGCAGCATCACTCAGCAGCCTCCATGATTGCAGGGGCGTCACCGCCCTTTCTTTCGTGAATGCGGCGTTCCATTTCGGGGCGGAAATGGCGGATCAGGCCCTGGATCGGCCAGGCCGCTGCATCGCCGAGCGCGCAGATGGTATGCCCTTCGACCTGCTTGGTGACTTCATAGAGCGTATCGATATCCTCTATCTCCGCATCGCCCACGCGCATCTTTTCCATCACCCGCCACATCCAGCCTGTACCCTCACGGCACGGCGTGCACTGGCCACAGCTCTCATGCTTGTAGAAATAGGAAAGCCGCGAGATCGCCTGCACGATGTCGGTGGATTTATCCATGACGATGACAGCCGCCGTACCGAGGCCGGAGCCCAGATCCTTCAGCCCGTCGAAATCCATCGGCGCGTCCATGATCTGCTCGGCGGGCACCAGCGGCACAGAGGAACCGCCCGGGATAACCGCGAGCAGATTGTCCCAGCCGCCATGAATGCCGCCGCAATGTTTTTCGATCAGGTCTTTGAAAGGAATGCTCATCGCCTCTTCGACGACGCAGGGTTTCTCGACATGCCCGGAAATCTGATAGAGCTTCGTGCCGTGGTTATTCTCGCGGCCGAAGCTCGCAAACCAGCTCCCGCCGCGCCGCAGAATCGTCGGCACCACCGCGATACTCTCGACATTGTTGACCGTGGTCGGGCAGCCATAGAGGCCGGCCCCCGCCGGAAAGGGCGGTTTGAGGCGAGGCTGGCCTTTCTTGCCCTCCAGGCTTTCGATCATCGCGGTTTCTTCGCCGCAAATATATGCGCCAGCGCCGCGATGGACGAAAACATCGAAATCGTAGCCTGATTTGGCGGCATTCTTGCCGAGCAGCCCGGCGTCATAGGCTTCCTCGACCGCAGCCTGCAGCGTTTCGGCTTCCCGGATATATTCGCCGCGAATGTAGATATAGGCGGCGCGCGCGCGCATCGCGAAGCCCGATACAAGCGCCCCTTCGATCAGCTTGTGCGGATCATGGCGGATAATCTCGCGGTCCTTGCAGCTGCCCGGTTCGGACTCGTCCGCATTGATGACGAGAAAGCTCGGCCGCGGATTGCCTTGGGCGTCAAGCGGTGCTTCCTTCGGCATGAAGGACCATTTGAGCCCCGTGGGAAAGCCCGCTCCGCCGCGCCCACGCAGGCCGGAGGTCTTCACTTCTTCTATAATCCTGTTATGACCAAGCTTGATCAGGTCTTTGGTTTTGTCCCAGTCGCCGCGCTTCTTTGCGGCTTTCAGGCTCCAGTCCTGATAGCCATAGACATTGGTGAAGATCCGGTCCTTGTCAGCGAGGAAATCGAAGCTCATCCGAAACCTCCGGTGAAATAGACATAGGCCAGCGCACCGGCGACCACTGCCAGCAAGCCGAAGGTGCGGATAATGCCCTTCATGATCTTCCAGATCACCAAAATGACGATGAGCGCGATGACAAGGGCGACAATGCTGCTCATGCGCCATCTCCAAAAACCGTTAGTGCTGAGCTTGTCGAAGCACGCCTCTCAGATAGGCCATAAACGGCGATACGCCCTTCGACAGGCTCAGGGCTACGGTGCATAATCACTGTTGCTGTAATCATCACCACTCCCCCCGATAGTCGTGGTTCGATTTGACCATGTCTTTCAGGTTGGTCGGTCCGCCCAGCGTCTCGACCGTATGCCGCCCGGGCTCCTGCGTGCCCGTTTTTGGCTGCTTGCCCTCCTCGAGCGCATCGAGCACCGCCATCGTGCGGTCATAGTCCAGATCTTCGTAATTATCGTCGTTGATCTGGACCATCGGCGCGCTGGCACAGTTGCCCATGCACTCCACCTCGGTCAGCGTGAACAGTCCATCAGGCGTGGTCTTGCCCTTGTTCATACCCTTGTTTTTGCAGGCCGCCATGACATCGTCGGAGCCGCGCAGCAGGCAAGGCGTCGTGCCGCAGACCTGCACATGATAGCGGCCCACCGGCGCGAGATTATACATCGTGTAGAAGCTCGCCACCTCATAGGCGCGGATATAGGGCATATCCAGATATTCGGCGACATATTCGATCACCGGTACGGGTAGCCATCCTTGCGTTTTCGTATCCTTGCCGACCTGCCGCTGGGCGAGATCGAGCAGCGGCATTACTGCGCTGCGTTGCCGCCCTTCGGGATAGCGAGCAACAATCGCCTTCGCCTTTTTTGCATTTGCAGGCGTGAATTTGAACCCACCCCATTTGGCGCGGACTTCGGCTTCGTCGGGGATGGAAGGTGCGTCAGCCATCTTTGCTCTCCATGTGCGCTTCCACGCCATCTTTTGCCGAAGGTCGCATTTTGCGCTGGCGGGCAAGAATAAGCAGAATTGTGGGGAAGAGCGCCAACGGCACCCAAAAATTGACGGTGTAATCGACATAGCCAGCCAGCCGAAGCGTCAGCAAAGTGAACACAATTCCGAAACCCAGGCCGATCAGCATATCGTATAGATTGAAATCCCTGCTCACCGGTCGCACTCCCCGAATACGACGTCGATCGCGCCGATGATCGCGGTGGTGTCGGCGAGCATGTGCCCCTTGCACATCATCTCCATGGCTTGCAGATGCGAGAAGGCGGTTGGGCGGATTTTGCAGCGATAGGGCTTGTTGCTGCCATCCGAAATCAGATAAACGCCGAACTCTCCTTTCGGGCTTTCGGTCGCGACATAGACGCTGCCCTCGGGCACATGGAAGCCCTCGGTGTAGAGCTTGAAGTGATGGATCAGCGCTTCCATCGACTGTTTCATCTCGGCGCGTTTGGGCGGGCTGACCTTGCGGTCGTCGCTGCAGACCGGCCCTTCCGGTATCTCCTGCAGGCATTGTTTGATGATGCGCGCAGATTGCCGCACCTCTTCGCAGCGGACCATGAAGCGGTCATAGCAGTCGCCTTTTGTGCCCACCGGTACGTCGAACTCCATGCGGTCATAGACATCATAGGGCTGGCTCTTGCGGATATCCCATGGGATGCCCGAACCGCGGATCATCGGGCCGGAAAAGCCCCATTTGATCGAGTCTTCCTTGCTGACCGTGGCGATATCGACATTGCGCTGCTTGAATATGCGGTTGTCGACGACCAGGCTCAGCGCATCCTCGAATAATTCGGGCAGCCGCGTATCGACCCAATCGCCAATATCGGTGAGCAGTTTGAGCGGCACATCCTGATGCACACCGCCGGGGCGGAACCACGCACTATGCATGCGCGCGCCAGATGCGCGCTCGAAAAAGTTGAGGCAATCCTCGCGCAGCTCGAACAGCCACAGATTGGGCGACATCGCCCCGACATCCATGACATGCGCACCCAGATTGAGCATATGGTTGCAGATGCGCGTCAGCTCGGCAAAGAGAACGCGCAGATATTGCGCCCGCTCCGGCACTTCCAGATTGAGCAGCTTCTCGATTGCGAGCACATAGCTATATTCCATGCCAAGCGGCGAGCAGTAATCCAGCCGGTCGAAATAGGGTAGCGCCTGCAGATAGGTCTTGTGTTCGATCAACTTCTCGGTGCCGCGATGCAAGAGGCCGACATGCGGGTCCATCCGCTCGATAATCTCGCCATCCATCTCCATGACAAGGCGCAGCACGCCATGCGCCGCCGGGTGCTGCGGGCCGAAATTGATGGTGTAGTTTTCAATTGTTTCATCGCCGGTGGTAGGCGATTTCTCGACGGAGAGGCTCATGAAAGAGTTCCTCCCATAACCAAAATGTCACCCCCGACTTGATCGGGGGTCCACGGATTATCAGTAGAGCCATGGATCCCCGCTTTCGCGGGGATGAAATATGTTTTTGCGGAAAGGTCGCTCATTTCTTGCCGCCTTTTCCATCTTCCGCCTTTTCATCGCCCGGAAGGACATAATCCGCGCCTTCCCAAGGCGACATGAAATCAAAGTTGCGGAAATCCTGCGCCAACTCGACCGGCTCATATTTCACGCGCTTTTCCTCTTCGGAATAGCGCAGCTCGACATAGCCGGTGAGCGGAAAATCCTTACGCTGCGGATGGCCTTCAAAGCCATAGTCGGTGAGGATACGGCGCAGATCATGATTACCTTCAAACAACACGCCATACATGTCGAACACTTCGCGCTCGAGCCAGCCGGCGACCGGCCAGATATCGGTAACGGTCGGAACCGGAACCTCTTCCTCCGTCGCGACATGGACGCGGATCCGGTGGTTTCTGGTCAGGCTGAGCAAGCAATAGACGACTTCGAAACGCGGCTGCCGGTCGGGCCAGTCGACACCGGCAATCTCCACCAGCTGCTGATAGTCGCATTTGTCGCGCAGCGCGATCATCGCCTCGTTGAGCTTCGCGGTGACAACATGCAGCGCGATCTCCCCATGCGCTTCTTCGAGCGAAAGCAGCTTCTTGCCAAGCGCTTTTCTGAGCGCCGTCTTGATGCCCTTGGGGTGCGTTACAGCAGGGGCCGAATTTAGGACCGTCATGATGTGATCTCTATAGAATCGAAGAAACGCTCAATATCCGCTTCTTCAATAGGGAGCTGGCTCGCGTCTTTCATAGACGGCTTAATCGACGAAGCCAGATGTACGATCCATGCTGTTTTACCGTTGGGCATGCCAACAAACACATGGCGCTCACCCTTGGGTGCACCAACTTTTTTCGGCAAAACGGAAATAGCTTTAGCGCTGCCGGCCACGTTCAATCTAGAGACCGAATATTTCGACTGGCTAGCAATGGAACCCTCAACCTCTTCAATACTTCTTTCGTCAAGAGCGATAGCGTATATCCAACCATGCTTGTGGCAAGCAATTTGGATATCAACAGGAAGAAGATTCGGTACAGTCTCCGTCATTGAACATGGCATTTCAACCGAAATGGGCTGATTGGGCAGCGTATAGCGCTTCCAATCACCGCCAGTTGATTCCTGAATCGCTGCCGCAGAACCGCATGCCGCACAAAACAGAACATACATGAGAATCAACTGCCTCACCGCTCGATCGTCCCGATACGGCGGATTTTACGCTGCAGCTGCATGATCCCATAGAGCAACGCCTCTGCTGTCGGCGGGCATCCCGGCACATAGATGTCCACCGGAACGATGCGGTCGCAGCCGCGCACCACCGAATAGCTATAGTGATAATAGCCGCCGCCATTGGCGCAGCTGCCCATCGAAATTACATATTTGGGCTCGCTCATCTGGTCATAAACCTTGCGCAGAGCGGGCGCCATTTTGTTGCACAGCGTGCCGGCGACCACCATTACATCGGACTGACGCGGGGAAGCGCGCGGCGCGGCACCGAAACGCTCCAGATCATAGCGCGGCATGTTGACGTGGATCATCTCCACCGCACAGCAGGCCAAACCGAATGTCATCCACCAGAGCGAGCCCGTGCGCGCCCACTGAAAAAGCTCTTCGGTCGAGGTTACAAGGAAACCCTTGTCATTGACCTCGGCAGACAGATCCTTGAAGAAATCCGCATCGGGCGGGGTACCTTCGGGCGGGGCCATCTTGGGATCGGTGATTATTCCCATTCCAGCGCCCCCATTTTCCATTCATAGGCCAGGCCAATCGCCAAAATGCCCAGAAATATCATCATGGCGCCCCAGCCGGTCCAGCCTGTCTCCGCCAAACTGACCGCCCATGGGAAAAGGAATGCCGCCTCCAGATCGAACAGCAGAAAGGAAATCGCCACCAGATAAAAACGCACATCAAACTGCCCGCGTGAATCCTCGAATGCCGGAAATCCGCACTCATATTCGGTCAGTTTCGCCTCTGTCGGGTTATGCGCTCCGGTCAGCCGCGAAACACCCATTGGTAGAAACACAAAAAGCGTCGAAAGCCCCAATGCTATTCCAAGGAAAATCAGGATCGGAAGATATTGCGACAAGTCAGGCAATTTTCAGGACTCGCTTTTAGCCATGTTTGGCCGCGCTTTTAGGCAGTTGCACGCGCCACCGCAAGGCCCGGATCGACGTTTTTTCGCTATTTTCGCGTCATTCAGATTGCGCCTCACGCAACGCCCCGACAAGCAGCTTGTGAAGCCTGCTGTGCAGCGCATCGTTGGCCGCCAGAATCTGCTTATCGGCAATGGCCGGGCTGCGCCCGCGAAAGTCGGTCACAAAGCCGCCTGCTTCACGCACCAAAAGGCAGCCAGCAGCGGTATCCCAAGGTGACAGACCGCTCTCCCAAAAACCGTCGTAACGCCCGGCGGCGAGCCAGGCGAGATCGAGGCTCGCCGCGCCAAAGCGCCTGATACCGGCAACCTGGGGCCCGATGGCAGCGAAAATACTGCTCCATTCAGCAAAATCGCCATGCGCCTTGTAAGGGATGCCGGTTGAAATCAGCGCTTCGTTCAAATGCCGCCTACCCGAAACGCGAAGGCGGCGATCACCCAGCCATGCCCCCTTGGCCTTCTCCGCCCAGAAGCTCTCGTCGCTCAGCGGCTGATAGACAAGAGCGGCATAGACATCGCCCCATTCTTCGCTGCCAAGCTTGCGTTCCTGAACGCCGATCGAAATGGCGAAATGCGGAATGCCATGAAGGAAGTTGCTGGTGCCATCGAGCGGATCGACGACAAAGCGCGGCTTGTCTTCCTCGCCTGGAATCTCGCCAGCCTCTTCCAGCAGGAAGCCCCAGCCGGGCCGCGCATGCAACAACTCCTCATAGAGGATGCGCTCGGCCTTCTGATCCGCCTTCGACACGAAATCGGCAGGGCCTTTCTTGGACACCTGCAAATGCTCGACCTCGCCGAAATCGCGGCGCAGACGGCTGCCCGCCTTGCGCGCGGCGCGTTCCATGACGGTGATGATCGAAGGCTTCAGCGGCATTTTTGGTCTCCGTTCGTCTCGAGCGAAGTCGAGAGACGATCAAGATAACCGTTCATGTCTCGACTGAGCTCGACACGAACGGCGTTGGTTCGAAGCATCAACTCGCCTTGCCGACATATTCCTTGGCATAGACATCGACGATGATCCGCGTGCCTGCCTCGATATGCGGTGGCACCATAACGCGCACGCCATTGTCCAGAACAGCGGGCTTGTAGCTGGAGGAAGCCGTCTGCCCCTTCACAACCGCATCGGCCTCGACAATCTCCGCCTCGATCTGGTCCGGAAGCTGCACCGAAATCGGCTTTTCTTCATAGAGTTCCAGCGTCACCTGCATGCCATCCTGCAAAAAGGGAGCTTCATCGCCCAGCATGTCGGCATTCAGATTGATCTGCTCATAGCTTTCATTGTCCATGAAAACGAGCATGTCACCGTCGGTATAAAGATACTGGAACTCCTTGGTGTCGAGCCGCACTTTCTCGACCGTGTCCGCGCTGCGGAAGCGCACATTGGTCTTGCGCCCGTCGGTCAGGTTTTTCATTTCGACCTGCATATAGGCACCGCCCTTGCCCGGCTGGGTATGCTGAATCTTCGCGACCTTCCAGAGGCCATTTTCATATTCCAGGATATTGCCCGGACGGATATCGACACCGCTGATCTTCATGTGACAAACTCGCTATACGACGTGGAAAGAGCATAGGCGCGGGACGCGCCGTTGGACGCGGCTTTTAGCGGGGCCAGTGCCGTTAGGCAAGCACCGCATCAAAGGCCCTGACGGCAGCTGCCGAGCCATCGGGATGGTTCCACACCGCACTGCTTACCGCTAGGAAATCGGCACCCGCCTCGATCAGCGGTTTTGCATTGCCGGGCGTAATCCCGCCTATCGCGACGCAGGGCAACTCCATCGCATTGGCCCACATCTTAAGCGTCTCGATTTCAGCGCGATGGACAACCTGCTTGGTCTTGGTCGGATAAAAGGCTCCGAAGGCGACATAGTCGGCTCCGGCTTCGCCAGCCTCCATCGCAAGATGCCGGCTATTGTGGCAAGTCACGCCGATCTCCGCATCCGGCCCCAATGCGCCCCTCGCCTCGCGGACATCTCCATCGGACTGGCCCAGATGCACCCCATCGGCCTTCAGGCGCTTGGCTAGTGCAACGCTGTCATTGACGATGAAAGCACAATCATGCGCCGCGCAAACTTCCTGAAGCGGCGCTGCGAGCGGCGCTGCTGCATGCTGGTCGATATCCTTCACGCGAAACTGGAATGCCGCAACCGGGCCCGCGGTCAGCGCTTTATCAAGCTGCGCGGGAAACTCTCCGCCAACATCAAGCGGCGAAATCAGGTAAAGCTGGCAGGGCGGATTTTCTATGATTCTTCCTCCCGGCCGACGACCGCCAGCAGAAACCCGTCCCACTCTTTCTCGCCGACCGTTTGAATCGCTGTTGCCGTGGCATTCGGGTTTGCATGCAGCGCATCATAAAGCGCGCGCGCGCCGGGAACCTTTGGATCATCGCTGGTAGGGTTTATCACCTCGCCATCCCGCACGACATTGTCGAATAGCAGCATTCCGCCATTGCGGCAGAGTTTGAGGCTCAGCTCGAAATAGGCCGGGTAATTCTCCTTGTCGGCATCGACAAACACGAAATCAAATTTTGGCACATCGTCATCGATCATCTGCCGCAGCGAATCGAGTGCTGGCCCAACCCTCACTTCGGTTTTTCCTGATAGCCCTGCATGCGCGATGTTGGCGGAAGCGACCTTGGCATAGGCGGGGTCCAATTCGAGGGTGAGCAACCGGCCATCCTTGGGCAATGCCCGCGCCAGCCAGATGGTCGAGAAACCGCCCAGCGTTCCAATTTCCAGTATCCGCTTTGCCCCAGCCCCTCTGGCAAGCAGTTGCAGCATCTTACCCTGCGGAAAGGACACATCGATGGCGGGGAGCCCGGCAGCCTGATTAGAGGCTAACGTCGCCGCCTGAACAGGATCGTCGCCGATCAGGCGCTCGGCGATATAGTCATCGACCGCCGCCCAGTTGTAATGGTCAGGCACCCTTGTTGCCTAAGTCGCCGACGCGCAGCTGATCTGATCGATAGAGGCATCCAGCGCCGCATTGAACTCATCCTCGCTCATGCCATGCTGCAATTTTTCGAGGAGCGCGCGCGAGAAGCTGGCAATCATGCCTTTATTCTTCTCCAGCTCGCTGCAGGCCTCATCGGTCGAAAAGCCGCCCGACAGGGCAACAACGCGCAACACCCGGGGATGCGCGATTATGTCTGCATAGAGATCGGGCTCGACCGGAATGGAGAGCTTGAGCATGACCTGCCGGTCTTCCGGCAAGGCATCGAGCGCTTTTTTCAGCTCATCATGCAGGATAGCATCGCATTGCGCCCGGTCATCGCTCTTGATGTTCACCTCTGGCTCGAGAATCGGCATCAGCCCATGCCCGGCAATCTGTTCGCCCACCTCAAACTGTTGTTTGACGATCGCGGCAATACCGCCAGCATCTGCCTTCTGGATCACCGAGCGCATCTTGGTGCCGAAAATGCCCTTAGAAACGCCTTTTTGCAGCAGCGCATCGAGGTCAGGCATCGGCTTCATAAGCTGAACACCATTTGCCTCGTCTTCGAGGCCCTTGTCGCATTTCAGAAAGGGAACGACGCCTTTCGACCAGAGATATTGCGGTACCGGCTGGCCATCGGCCTCTCCATCCATCGTTTTTTCGAACAGGATAGCGCCCAGCACCCGGTCGCCGCCGAATACCGGCGATGTCATGATACGCACGCGCATCTGATGAATGAGGCCGAACATTTCATCCTCGCCCGACCAGCTATTCTCGCTGACGCCATAACGAGCGAGCGCGCCCGGCGTGGAGCCGCCGCTCTGATCAAGCGCGGCAATGAAACCCTTGCCATTTGCAACCTTGTCCAACTGCTCCTGATTTACCATGATGTTATCCCTGCTTTCTGCTCTGGGTTTTTAGCGCCTCGACGCCCGGCAGCGCCTTACCTTCCATCCATTCCAGGAAAGCGCCGCCCGCCGTCGAAACGAAACTGAAATCATCCTTTGCGCCCGCATGGGCAAGCGCCGCGACTGTGTCTCCGCCGCCAGCAACCGAGGTCAGCGAGCCTTCGCGGGTAAGCGCCGCCGCTGTCTGTGCGAGTGAAACTGTCGCCGCATCGAACGGCGGAGTTTCGAAAGCGCCCAGCGGCCCATTCCAAACCAGCGTCCGGCAAGTTTTCAGCACGTCTGCAAGCGCTTCGACGGCAGCCGGGCCGATATCCAGGATCATCTCATTATCCGAGACTTCATGTACATTGACTGTCCGGACCGGCGGGTTCGCTTTGAATTCCTCGGCGACAACCACATCATAGGGAAGATGGATTGTGCAGCTGGCCGCGTCCGCCGCTTCGAAAATGCCATTAGCCGTTTCGACAAGATCATGCTCACACAACGATTTTCCGACTTTTACGCCGCGGGCTGCCAGGAAAGTATTGGCCATTCCGCCGCCAATGATCAGATGGTCCACCCTGCGCACAAGATTGGTGAGCACATCCAGCTTGGTCGAGACTTTGGCACCGCCGACGACGGCAGCCACGGGATGTTCGGGCTCTCCAAGCGCCGCTTCGAGCGCCTTTAGCTCAGCCTCCATCGCCCGGCCCGCATAGGCCGGCAGCAAATGGGCCAGCGCTTCGGTAGTCACATGCGCACGGTGCGCCGCCGAGAAGGCGTCATTGACGTAGATATCGCCATTGGCCGCGACCGCTTTGGCGAGTTCGGGATCGTTTTTCTCTTCGCCGGGGTAGAAACGGCTATTTTCCAGCACGGCCACATCGCCGTCGGCCAATATCCCGATCGACTGCTTGACCACAGCTCCGGCAATCTCGGGCACAAACATGATTTCGCGGCCCAGAATTTCGGTCAGCGCGTCGATCACCATCGATGTCGATAGCTCGCTGTGCTTCGCGCCTTTGGGCCGCCCGAAATGTGCAAGCAAAAGGATCTTTGCACCTTTGGCCGAAAGCTCCCTGATTGTGGGCGCAACAGCGCGCAGCCGCGTATCGTCGGTCACCTCGGCCTCGGCCATCGGCACATTCAAATCGACACGAACCAGCGCTGTTTTGCCGGCAATATCGCCGAGATCGTCGAGAGTTTGGAACGCAGCCACTATTCAGAGCCCTACAGGAGCTTGCCCATCACGCCAGCGGTATCGATCATGCGGTTGGAGAAACCCCATTCATTGTCATACCAGCTGACAACGCGGGCGAGTTTCCCATCCATCACTGCAGTTTCGAGGCTATCGATTGTCGAACTCGCCGGCTGATGATTGAAATCGCTCGAAACCAGTGGCTTTGTCTCATAGTCGAGTACGCCCTTCATAGCGCCCTCCGATGCGGCCTTCAGCGCTTCATTGAGCTCTTCCGCGCTGGTGTCGCGCCCGGGAACGAAGGTCAGATCGACAAGACTGACATTGGGCGTCGGCACCCGCACCGAGCTGCCATCGAGTTTTCCGTTAAGTTCGGGCAGCACGAGGCCCACGGCGCGCGCTGCGCCCGTTGTCGTCGGGATCATATTCTGCGCCCCGCCCCGCGCCCGGCGCATATCGCCATGCATCTGATCGAGCATGCGCTGGTCGTTGGTGTAGCTGTGGATCGTGGTCATGAAGCCGCGCTCGATACCCACCAGATCGTGGCAGACCTTTGCTACAGGTGCGAGGCAATTGGTGGTGCAGCTGGCGTTGGAAACGATTACGTCATCGGGCGTCAGCACATCATGATTGACGCCATAGACCACTGTTTTCAAATCACCTTTTGCAGGCGCAGAAATCAATACCCGCTTCGCACCGGCATCAATATGGGGCTGCGATGCTTCCTTCGACTGAAAGAAACCGGTGCATTCCAGCACAATGTCGATGCCCATGTCACCATGCGGCAGCTTGCCCGGATCGCGCTCCTGCGTCACCGCTATCTCACGGCCATCGACGATCAGCTTGTTGCCGTCGGTGCTCACATCGCCGGCAAAGCGGCCATGGGTACTATCATACTGAAAAAGCAGAGCGTTGGCCTCTGTGTCGGCAAGGTCATTGATCGCCACTAGCTCGATATTGTCGTCGCTGCGCTCCAACACGGCGCGCGCGACCAAGCGGCCAATGCGGCCAAATCCGTTAATGGCAACTTTGATCGTCATGCATTTACTCCTTTTTGAGATCGCATCAGCCGATTTTGGCCAGAATTTGCGGTGTGATCTTGTCGGCGGTCAGGCCGAAATGGTTGAAAAGGTCGGAAATCGGTGCCGAAGCGCCGAAACTGTCGACGCCAAAGCGCAGCCCGTCTCGGCCCGTATAGCGTTCCCAGCCATATGTGCTGCCTGCCTCGATCGAAACGATCAGGGCATTAGAAGGCAGAAGGTCATTGCGATAGGCGGCATCCTGCGCATCGAACAAATTGGTGCTGGGCATCGAAACAACGTCAGCGCCCTGCCCTTCGGCTTCCAGTTTGCCGGCTATTTCGGTGGCCAGCGATACTTCTGAGCCGGTCGCAACCAGAACGACCTTGCGCGCCGACTCCGCAGCCCTCAGGCGGTAAGCCCCTCTTTCACAATGATTAAAAGTGACGTCATGACGCAATGGCGGTAAACCCTGACGGCTGAGCGCGAGCAAAGAAGGGCCGCTATCATGCTGAATCGCGAGTTCCCAGCATTCGGCCGTTTCGATGGCATCGCAGGGCCGGAAGACGCGCAAGTTCGGCATCGCCCTGAGGCTTTGCAGATGCTCGACAGGCTGATGCGTGGGCCCATCTTCGCCCAGGCCGATGCTGTCATGCGTCATTACGTAAATGACGCGTTTCTGCTGGATTGCGGAGAGACGGATCGCATTACGGCAATAGTCGGCAAAGACCAGGAAGGTGCCGCCATAGGGAATGATGCCCCCATGCAGCGCCATGCCATTCATCGCCGCTGCCATGCCGAATTCGCGAATGCCATAATAGATGTAGCGCCCCGAATAATCATTCGCAGTCATCGGATTTGTGGAGGCCGTTTTGGTGTTGTTCGACCCGGTCAGGTCAGCCGATCCGCCAACCATGGATGGCAGCTGTTCGGTCAGTACGGTGAGCGCCATTTCAGACGCCTTGCGGGTTGCCACCTTGGGCTGTTCCTCAGACAGTTTCTTAACATGCGCAGAGATATCGAGCGCGCTTGTATCGCCGTCCAGTGCAGATTTAAATTCAGTTTTATTAGAATGGCTTTTAATCCGTTCTTTCCATTCATTATGAGATTCTTTTCCGCGGCGGCCAAAGCCTTCCCAGGCTGATTTTATCGCCTCAGGGATCTCGAAAGGCGCATGCTCCCAGCCCAGCTCCTTGCGCGTTGCTGCCACCTCATCCTCGCCCAGCGGCGCGCCATGCGTCGCCGATGTCCCCTGCTTGTTTGGCGCGCCAAAACCGATGAGTGTTTTGCAGGCCACAAGGCTCGGTCGCGGGTCAGCCAGCGCGGCATCGATCGCGCGCCTTATGTCGGCTGGATCATGGCCGTCACAAGATACGGTATGCCAGCCCGTCGCAGCATAGCGGGCAGGAATATCCTCGCTCGTCGAGAGACCGGTTTCGCCATCGATGGTGATATTGTTATCGTCCCATAGCACGATAAGCCGGCCAAGCCGCAAATGTCCGGCCAAGCCAATCGCCTCATGGTTTATGCCCTCCATCAAACAGCCATCGCCGGCAACCACCCAGGTGTGATGATCCACTAGCTCGTCGCCAAAACGTGCATTGAGATGCCGTTCGGCAATGGCCATACCGACGGCCATACCCAAACCCTGTCCCAGCGGCCCTGTCGTACATTCGACTCCGTCGAGCTCGATATTTTCCGGATGGCCCGCGCAAGGGCTATGTAACTGCCTGAAATTCCTTATATCTTCAATATCAGGTTTGGCATAGCCAGCCAGGTGCAAGGTCGCATAGGCGAGCATCGATCCGTGGCCCGCGGACAACACAAACCGGTCGCGATCGGGCCATCCGGGAGCGTCAGGATCAAATTTCAGATAGTCGGAATAGAGAACCGTGGCGACATCGGCCATCCCCATCGGCATGCCCGGATGGCCAGATTTTGCGGCCTGAACGGCATCCATGGCCAGTGCCCGAATTGCATTGGCCAACTGCCGCTCATTTTCCGCCATAGATCGATCCCTTTTTTCGGCCGGCTTGGGGCGATTTTCGTCTCGCCGAGTCGCTGTTTGCGCAACCCTTTGCGGAGCAGCACGGCATCGTCAAGGCAGCCGAAGCCATTTCCTCGTGAAAAGTGACGTCATGACAGCAAGCAAAGCTGAAAAAGTGACGTCATAAAGTCATCTTGCCACCACCGCCAGCTATGCTAAAGTAGGAAGAGACTGGAGGTATTATCATGGCAAATGAAAGACTTATCCTTGCCATTGGCCGGATGGAGCGGGCCCTGTCGCGGCTTGAGCGCTATCAGCCTCCGTCTCGAGGCGACGGAGCCGATCATGCCCTGGCCGAGCGGCATGAGAAGCTGAAATCGGAGACGCGCATCGCTATCTCGGCGATCGATTCCATCTTGTCGGGCAAGGGGAACTGATATGGCCGATGTGCGATTGAATATTGGAGGGCGTGAATATGTCGTGACTTGCCGCGACGGGGAAGAAGAACGCCTGCGCGCGCTCGGTAAGATGGTCGACGAAAAGGCTGAAGAGGCGGGCGGTTCGGCCAGTGGCCTCAATGAAAGCCGTCAACTGCTCTTTGCTTCGCTCCTTTTGGCCGACAAGCTCGCGGATCATGATGCTGCACCCGCCCAGACGCCGGCTTCGGCAAATACAGCGGCAAATGATGAAGAAGCAGAAAAAACCGCAGAAATGCTGGAGAAACTCGCCGATCGACTGGAAGCGGTTGCAAACAAGCTTGAGCAATAGCGGCTTGCATCCTACATGGAGGGCGGCGGGGCTGTCCGGCACGTACCGATAAGAACATCCCTGAGGCGATACAACATCCAAGGGAGCTGTCCCTGCCCGGCCCACTTTCTTCGCATTGGGGTGCCGGTGCATATGGCGCCCACCTGACGTTACTGGCGTCAGAGGATATTCCGGGAAACGACCCATGATGGTTCCGCTACTTTCTTGCAAATAAAGCAAATGGTTATGGCAGACACACAAGCGGACAAGCAGGCAATGCGCGATGCCATGCGGAAACGCCGTGCAGAATTTTTCGCTGGGCTGCCGGAAAGTGCGAAAGCCATCGCTTTTTCCGCCACGCCATCACCGCTGCGTGAACTCTTCGCCCCTGGAAAGGTCGTTGCCGGCTATGTCGCCGCGGGTTCGGAAGCCGATCCTGGCGGCCTTCTGACCGCCGCAGCCAGGGCGGGCTGCACGCTTGCTTTGCCCTACGTGACCAGCAAATCGGCACCGATGAAGTTTCTCAGCTGGGAATTGGAACAGCCACTGGAAAATGGCCCATTTGGCCTCGAACAACCAGCGGCAAGCAATGCCGAGATTCACCCTGACGTAGTGCTGGTCCCGATGATAGCTTTCGATCGTAATCTCAATCGCTTAGGTCAAGGCGGGGGGCACTATGACCGCGCGCTATCGCTGCTCGAAAATGCGGTAAAGATCGGAATAGCCTGGTCGGTTCAGGAAGTCGGCTCGGTGGCATGCGACGTCTGGGATGTGCCGCTCGATGCCATCCTGACCGAGCGGGAATGGATCAGCCGATGACTGCGCCTGGTCATCGCCCAAGCTGGCGAAAGCCGGTTGGAATGCTGGCGGTCTTGTCGCTGATTGTCTTCTGGGCGTTCATTGTGGGCAGCCAGTCTACATTCCTTGGCCGACTGCACTGGGCGCTTCAGGGCCTGATCTATCTGGCGGCCGGTATCGTGTGGATATTCCCCGCAATGCCCATACTCCGCTGGATGGAGACCGGACGCTTCCGCAAATAGCGAAAATCCAACCAAGAGCTGCAAGAAAAATGGCGCGAGTGACGGGACTTGAACCCGCGACCTCCGGCGTGACAGGCCGGCGCTCTAACCAACTGAGCTACACCCGCTTGGTTGCGGTGGAGGGGCGTTAGTCCTGGCCGGGGATTCTGTCAACCATGAGAGTGTGGGAGGCAGCGATTTTGTAGGCAGCACCCGGCAGCGCAGCATACTCCCTGCGCGTTCAACGCGTCCGGGCAAAAGCTTAGCGAGTTACAAATCATTACAAAGTTTTCTGATTTTTATCGTTATTTTTCATATTGTTAGATAATTAACATCGGTCACTCGTAATTAACGGTTTCTTGACCTTGTTTTGGCATAACAATCGCTATGACCAGACCTATTCTCCCTCTCGCCGCAAAGGCCGGGTTGCTTTGGCGCTCGTCCAGAATTGCATTTTTTGCGTCGCTGATGGCGGGCACCTCCTTTGCACCTGCGGCCTTCGCTGCGGGTACGCCTGCCGGCACCGATATCACCAACGTGGCCACGGCCAGCTATGAAACACCCGGCGGCTCGACCATAGATGTTGATTCCAACCCTGTTGTCATCAAGGTCGATGAGCTGCTTGACGTCATTGTCGACGGCACCGATCCGGGTGACATCGCTACAGATCCGGGTGAAACAGGAGAAGTCGTAACCTTCCAGGTAACCAATGGAGGCAACGGCAACGAAGCCTTCACGCTTACCGCCGATGTCAACAGAACGGGTGATGATTTCGATCCAACTCTGGTTCAAATCATCCTCGATACCGATGGCAATGGCGTTTACGATCCCGGCGTCGACGAAGTCTACGTCCCGGGCACAAACGACCCTACGCTTGCGCCTGACGAGAGCATTACCGTCTTTGTCATTGTCGATATACCGTCGGATGCCAGCGACGGCGAGCGCGCCGAAGTCAATCTCTCAGCTGTCGCCAATACCGGCAGCGGCGCGCCTGGCACCAGCTTTGACGGCCAGGGCGATGGCGGCGGCGACGCCGTTGTCGGAACCACCGGCGCAGACGACGATGACAGCGGCTTCCTGGCGATCCAGGCGGCTATTCTGGAGCTGATCAAATCGGCTACGGTTCTCGATCCCTTCGGCGGCGATACGGCAATTCCGGGCTCGGTCATCACCTATCAGATCGTTGCCAATGTTACCGGAACGGGCGATCTCGCCAATCTGGTCATCAGCGACCCGATCCCCGCCGACACCGCCTACAATGCCGAAAGCATCATCTTCGAAGGCACGGGTCAGACCGATGCCACCGACGCCGACGAAGGCAGCTTCGATGGCTCTCAGATATCGGTCAATGTCGGCACCGTGCCGTCTGGCGAAACCCGCACCATCACATTCGAGGTGACCATCCAATGATCAAGACGTTTATCAAAACGGCATTCTTTGCTGCTGCCCTGATGGGCGGCAGCGCTGCTATAGCGAAAGCACCGCTTCAACTTGATAGCGATATATTCGTCGAACGACAAGAAACCAGGGCAGACGGCAAAAAGGCCGTTGTCCTGGCGCAGCCGACGACGGTTCTTCCCGGCGACAATCTTGTCTTCGTGGTGAAATATAAAAATGTTGGCGATAGCCCGGCCAGCGACTTTTCGGTGACCAACCCGATGCCGAGAGCGGTGCGCTATGCCGGTTCGTCCGACGGGCAGGAAGTTGTCTCTGTCGATGGCGGCAAAAGCTGGGGCAATCTCGCCACTACCAAGGTGACGAATGCTGATGGAACGCAGCGCGCGGCAAATTTCGCCGATGTCACGCACATCAAATGGATTCTCAAACAAACGCTGGCGCCAGGTGAAGGCGGCAAGCTCATATTTCGTGGGGTAGTCAAATGACGATCTTTCGTAACCGTCCCGATTGCAACGGTAATTTTCGCAATCAGCCTAATGTAACAGGAGTTAAGCATATGACCAGTAAGCTTAAATACCTCGTTGCCTCTGGTGTAATCTCGGCAGCAATGATGAGCGCAAGTTCTGCCTTTGCAGCTGGGACACTCCAAGGCACCGATATTGATAATACAGTATCTGTCGACTATCAGGTCGGCGGCGTAGCCCAGACCCAGGAAACGGCGACTGACAGCTTTAAGGTTGACCGCAAAGTCATCTTCACGGTTGCAGAAGCCACGCCCACAGGAACCACCAATGTTGTTCCGGGTCAGACGGCCGCCGTCACCACCTTCACGGTCACCAACACATCGAACGATACGCTGGATTTCAGCCTCGCTGGAACGCAGCTTGCCGGCGGTGCTGCCGAACATGGTGGTACCGACAATTTCGATATTACCGGCCTTCAGGTGTTTGTCGACAGCAACGGCAACGGCACTTATGATGCCGGTACCGACACCGCTACGTCGATCGACGATCTGGCACCTGATGCCAGCGTGGAGGTGTTCATTGTCGGCGACATCGACATCAGTCAGTCGAACGGCGACATTGCCGGCGTGACGCTGACCGCGACCGCTCTCAATGATGACGGTTCGGCCATTACCGCTTCGACCGATACGGATGCCAACACCACAGGCGTTGAAACCGTCTTTGCCGACACCGGCCGCGACGGCATCGAAGCCGCTGGTGACGACTATACGGTCGGCGCAGCTGACCTTACCGTAACCAAGCTTAGCCGCGTGGTTTCCGATGGTGTCAGCGGTTCCAACCCGAAAGCCCTTCCGGGTGCTGTCGTTGAATATTGCATCGTTGTATCCAATGCAGCCGGTGCTTCTACGGCGACCAATGTTGCCGTATCGGATGACATCGGGGCGATTGGCAATGTGACCTTCGACGGCACATTCACGCCGGTCATGAACGGTACCGTCGTCACCGGCGATACCTGCACCCCGGGTACGGACAATGCCACCTACAATGGCGGCACTGACACCGTATCGGGTACGCTTAACGACATTGCTGCGGGCGAAACCCGTACGCTGGTCTTCCGCGTAACGATCGACTGATAGGAAAAAGGCGGCGGCGAGCGGGAGTTTCGCTCAAGCTCCTGCCGCCGCCGCTTTTCCATATGAATCGGTTAACCAAACTTCTTATCAAAGGCGCAGCCGCGCTGGCCGCAGGAGCGATGCTTCCTGCCGCCAGCGCGCTTGCGCAACCGGAATTTGCCGAAGAGCAGCCTCACAACACACCCCGCCCGGTGTTTGCCGAGGATCAGCCCCAGACCGCCCCTGGGACAATTATCAGCAATACCGCTCTCGCCGAGTGGGATTCCGGGCCACAGCGCTTGTCGCGGCCTTCAAATCCAGTGGATATTCTGGTTGAAGCGCCGCCTCCCTCCCCGCCACGGATTGATCTGTATCATTTCGCGAACCCGCCCGGTGCGACACAGGAAAACCTGCCGCCAACTGTCTGCGTAGGCAGCGGGGGTAACCAGCCGGTCGAATTGCAAGGAGTCTATTCGGGGATTTCCACCTCTCCGGCCAGCCTGATGCCTGCGACCGCGATACGCGCAGGCGAACCCTTGGTCATTGCACTCGAACATGCGGCTGCAAACACCGATTCTGGTGCCATTGACAGCTTCGAAGTGACCATAACCACTGCGAATGGCGATGAAGAGCGCATTATTCTGACCGAAACCGGCGTAAATAGCGGCCGTTTTCTCGGAATGATAAATACCAGCGCGATTCCACCCGACCCAGTAAAGCGCGATTGTGTTCTCTCGGTCAATCCCGGCGACCAGCTCTCGGTCGATTTTGACGACTCGCGCAGCGGTAACGATATCGGTGGAGGGACCGTTGAGATCCTGATCGACCCGTTCGGCCTCGCCTTCGATAGCGGCGACGGCGCACCCGTCAACGGCACGCGCGTAACGATCGTGGAAGCCGTAAGCGGCCAACCAGCAGAAGTGTTTGGCGACGATGGCGTTTCCGCCTTCCCCAGCACCATTGTCGCTGGTTCCACTGTCACCGATTCAAGCGGTCAAATCTATGATTTTTCAGCAGGTTTTTACCGCTTTCCATTCCTGCGTCCGGGCGACTACCGCCTGATTGTGGAGCCGCCCGCTCCCTACACGCATCCTTCCGTCGCGACACCCAACGAGATCGCCCTGCTGACAAGGCCAGATGGCGGACGTTTTGTGATCGCCGATGGCTCATATGGCGGCATCATCACGCTGCTCGATCCCGCCCCGGTGCGCATCGACATACCGCTCGACCGTCCCGGAGGCGCGCTGCAGATCAGCAAGGTGACGTCTACCCAACAGGCAATGCCTGGGGATGTGGTGCAGTATCGTGTCGAGGTCCGCAATCCCGATGCGATCCGGAACAGCGGCCCGGTTACGGTGACGGACCAGCTTCCGCCAGCCATGCGCCTGCGCCAGAACAGCGTTAGATATCAGGGTAATAGCGTCACGCCGACGGTTGCGCCCAATGGCCAGAATTTTTCGGTCTTGCTGCCACCACTTGCGGGCGGTGAAACGGGGCTGCTGACCTACCTTGCTGAAGTGCGCCAGGATGCCCGCCCCGGCGACGCCATCAACCTTGCATCGGCGCGCGACAATCGCGGCGCGACCAGCGACACGGTCGATGCATCGGTACGCATTACACGCGACGGCATTTCAGAACGTTTCACCATCATTGGCCGCGTCACCGAAGGTGGCTGCCTAGTCGACCCGCGCGAGGCCAAGGGCATCGCCGGAGTCAGGGTCATGCTGCAGGACGGCACCTATACCGTCACCGACCAGGATGGCCGATACCATTTTGAAGGGCTGATACCTGGCATCCATGTCGTGCAGGTCGATCCCACCAGCTTCCCGCTTGACCAAAAGCCCGTCGATTGCGCGCGCAACACGCGCAGTGCCGGCAGTGCGATCTCGCGCTGGGTAGAGGGCCGTGGCGGTTCGCTGAAACATGCGGATTTCCGCGCCGTCAAAACCGCGCCGCGCGAACCGCTGACCAAGGGTATCGCGCCCATGCCGACTGCACCAAGCGATGCAGAGGCCGCCGGCGGCGAGCGCGACTGGACCAAGGGACAGCGTTCTGGCGTCGAATTCCTCTTCCCTGAAGAAGATCATAATCCGCGGGTAAAAGCCATTCGCGTTGCCATCAAGCACGCCAAAGCACACAAGATCGAGCTAAGCCTCAATGGCAAGCCGGTCGATCAGTTGAACTATGACGGCAAGAAGAAGAGCGCCGACAAGAAAGTCTATGTCAGCCTGTGGCGCGGTATCGAGATCGAAGAAGGCAGCAACAAACTTGTTGCACGCGTGCTCACGAAAAATGGCGACGTCGTTGAAACGCTCGAACGCACCGTCCATTTTGCCAGCGCCCCGATGCAGGCAAAGCTAATCAAGGAAAAATCGGTCCTGGTGGCCGATGGCATCACGCGGCCGCGCATTGCTGTTCGCATGACCGACCGTGCCGGAAGGCCAATCCAGCATGGTGCCGTTGGCGATTTCCAAGTAAGCGCGCCTTACCAGGCTGCCGTCGAAGTCGATGCCCAGCAGGCAAATCAGCTTTCCGGCCTCGAACGGGCGGCACCCGTCTGGCGCGTCATTGGCGATGACGGTATCGCCTATATCGAACTCGAGCCGACAACGGCTTCGGGCAGCCTTTCGGTCAGCTTCAACTTTTCCGATGGCGAAGTAAAGCGCACGCAGCGCATCGAAACCTGGCTCGATCCAGGCGACCGCCCCTGGACGGTTGTCGGTTTTGCAGCCGGTACAATCGGCTTCAACAAGCTCGAAGAGGGTCTTGAAGATCTGCGCGACGATGATGACCAGATCAATGTCGACGGCCGCATAGCGCTCTATGCAAAGGGCCGCGTGACCGGCAAATGGCTGATGACGCTGGCCTATGACAGCGACAAGGAAGAAGACGAAAGCCGCTTTGCAGGCGTCATCGACCCGCGCCGCTATTACACGATCTATGCCGACCGCGCAGAACAACGCTATGACGCGGCATCGATCCGCAGGCTTTATCTGAAGCTAGAGCGGCCGCAATTCTACGCGCTGTTTGGCGACTATAATACCGGTATCGATGAGCCGGAACTGGCTCGCTACAATCGCGCTTATAATGGTGTGAAAGCCGAATATCGCAACGAACAGCTGCATTTACAGGCCTTTGGTGCCGACACGCCCTACCGTTTCCGCCGCGAGGAAATTCAGGGCAACGGCCTGACAGGCCCCTATGCACTCGCCTCGCGTGATATCCTGGCCAACAGCGAGCGCATCACCATCGAGACGCGCGACCGGCTGCGCTCCGACCGGATTGTCGAGCGCAAACAGCTTATCCGCCATATCGACTATGACATCGACTATCTGGCAGGGACGCTTCGCTTCCGCGAACCGATCCTGTCGCGCGACAGCGGCCTGAACCCGCAATTCATCATCGCCGAATATGAAGTGTTCGGCGCTGCACAGCGGGTCGCCAACGCCGGTGGCCGAGCAAAATGGACCTCCAAGGATGGCAAACTGCAGATCGCGGCCACGGCCATCCATGATGAAACCGACCAATCCAAGACCGATCTTGTCGGCGCGGACATCGTCTTTCGTCCCGGCACGGGCACGGAAATCCGGGCAGAATTTGCCGGATCGATAAGCGAGGCAAAGCCAGGAACAGGTGGAACCGGTGTTGATGGCGCAAAGGCCTGGCTGATTGAAGCCGAACATCATGACGAAAAATTCGATGTGCTTGCCTATGTTCGCCAGACAGACTCCGGCTTTGGGGTCGGCCAAATCAACCGCGGCGAGATTGGCACGCGCAAATTTGGTGCCGACGGCCGCGTGCGCATCAACGACAATCTGACGCTGTCGGCGCTCGCCTATCAGGAAGATTATCTGGATACTGACGCCCGCCGGCGCGCGGCTGCAGCCGAACTGGAATACCGTACCGGTGACACGACATTCCGGGCAGGCATAACGCATGCCAATGACCGATTAAATGATGGCAGTGTCAATGAATCAACTCTGGCCAAGCTTGGCGGATCGCAAAAGCTGTTTGACGGCAAACTGGAACTCAACGCACAGACCGAATTCGCTCTGGGTGGCCAGAATGAGAGTATCGACTTTCCAGAACGCCATTCGGTCGGCGCGCGCTATCAGGTCAACAAGGATATTCAGCTGGTAGGCAGCTACGAAATTGCCAAGGGGCAGAATATCGATGCCCGTACCGCACGTGTTGGCTTTGACATCGCACCCTGGGCCGGCGGCCGCATCACGGCGAGCGCCAACCAGCAGGACATCACCGAATATGGACCGCGCAGTTTCGCCGCTTACGGCCTGTCGCAGTCCTTCAAAGTCAGTGAGAAATGGTCGCTCGACTTCACGCTAGATGGCAACAAAACCATTGGCGGGGTGCAGCGCAGCGATGTTCTCAATCCCCTGCAACCGGCAGCATCCGGGGGTTTCCTCGGCAGTGACGGTACGCTGACGGAAGACTTCACCGCCATCACCGCTGGTGCGACCTATCGCGGCGACAAATGGAGCTGGACAGGCCGCGCGGAATGGCGCGATGGCGAAACGACGAACCGCTATGGCTTCAACAGCGCTATTCTCCGCCAAATCGGCGAAGGCCGCGCGGTTGGCGGCCTGGTAAGCTGGTTCAGGGCCGAGCAGGTTGGCGGGGCGACCACAACGACCGCCCAGGCCGAACTCAGCTGGGCGCACCGCCCTGCGGACAGCCAATGGGCCTTCCTCAACAAGACCGAGTATCGGTATGACTCTGTTCGCAATGCGGTCTCCGGCCAGCCGGGCCCGATCGGCGGCGCGAGCCTGACCATCGATGGCGACGCAAAATCGCGGCGCATCATCAACAGCTTCTCGATCAACTATACGCCGATCCACAAGCGTGATTATCGCAACGGCAATCCGGCCGAGTTTATCGAACGCGGTGAATATTCGGCCTTCATTGGTATCCGCCATGTCTCGGACCGTTTTGGCGAAGATGATGTCGAGGGCTGGAGCACGGTGGTTGGTGGCGATCTGCGCTTCGATCTTTCCGATGTCGCGGATATAGGTGCAGCCGGCACGGTGCGTATAGGCCAGGGCGCGCGCAACATTGCCTATTCAGGCGGCCCGGTCATTACCGTGACGCCGTTTAAAAATGCTAATATCTCATTGGGTTATAACATAGTTGGATTTGAAGATCGGGACTTTGAGGAAAGCCGCTATACCCGCAGCGGTGCCTATCTGACCTTCAAGCTGAAATTCGACCAGGAGAGCCTGAACGGCTTCAAATTCTGATCGGGCAGAACAGGAGAATATGCGTTTGGTTCGATTGCGGCGGTGAAAAGAGAAGGCATGAAGGCAGGTCGGGCGGATCTGCCTCATTGCATCCCTGGCATCTCCAAATAACGAACCAATGCCGGCGGGCGGCTGGTGACAACGCAGAAACTCTCCTTGAAAAGCAATGGTTTTCGGCAGCCATGCCGATGGGCGAACCGTTGCAGGATATTGCCGGGCGAAACACGCTCCTGATCCATGCAGATCAGGGCGCCTTTCGTGTTTGGCCGGTCAATCGGTGAAGAGCAGGACCGGTGTTTCCAGCAGGTGTTTGAGCGCCTGCACGAAACTGGCAGCATCATAACCATCGACCACACGGTGATCGCAGCTGATCGATAAATTCATCAGCTTTGCCCGGCGAATATCGTCGCCCTCAAAAACCGGGCGTTCAACGATCTTGTTCGGGCCTATTATAGCCACTTCAGGGCGATTTATAACAGGTGTGGTAGCTACGCCCCCCAGCGGCCCCAAAGAAGTCACTGTCAGCGTTCCTCCGGAGAGTTCTTCGCTCTTCGCGCTTCCATCCCGCGCTGCGTCTGCCAAACGACTGATTTCCATAGCCAATTGCCAGAGATTCTTGCTTTGCGCGTCGCGAATAACCGGTACCATCAGGCCCGCATCGGTCTGCGTTGCCATGCCCAGGTGCACAGCACCATGCCGGGTCACGACACCCGCCTCATCATCATAGCGCGCATTGATCATCGGGAACTCTGCAATGGTCTTGCAGATCGCAGTGATCAACAGCGGCAGCATGGTGAGTTTGGGCCTCGACCCGCGATTGGCGTTGAGATCGGCGCGCATGTCTTCCAATTCGGTGACATCGATCTCCTCGACATAGGTGAAATGCGGGATATGCCGCTTGGACGCAGCCATATTTTCCGCAATGCGCCGGCGCATGCCGATTACCTTGACCGCCTCGTCCTTTCGGGCCGTGCCGGCTGCACGATATCCCTGCCCTGCACCATAGCTCAAATAGGCATCAAGATCGGCATGACGGACATGATTTCCCGCCGCCTGCACATCGCCAAGCTCGACTCCCAGGGCTTTTGCGCGCGCCCGAACGGCAGGCGAAGCAGTAACCCTGTTTGGTGAGGCTTTGGTAGCTTCTCCCGCACTATCCTGCGTCTCTTCTCCGCTGGGTGCGGAAGCGGTCGATGGCGTTATGACGTCACTTTCGGCCCCCTCGCTGCTGCCTGCTGACGGCTTGACGTCATCTTCTCCATGCTCGTCATCTGCCGTCTTGGCGTCACCTTCCTCAGGCTGCGCCGGCTCCTCGGTTTTCGCTTCAGCAGCATCCAGATCGACCTCACCTTCGACCTCGATTTCGACGAGCATCGAACCGATGGCTATCACGTCGCCTTCCTCGCCCGCCACTTTCGCAACGGTTCCGGCAACCGGGCTTTCCATTTCGACTGTGGCCTTGTCGGTCATCATGTCAGCGATCGGCTGATCTTCCTCGATGGTATCGCCAGGTTTAACATGCCAAGCCACAATCTCGGCTTCGGCAATGCCCTCTCCGATATCGGGCAGGTTGAATGTGAATTTACCCATAGTCAGGTCCTATTCTTTCATTATCTTCTCGAGCGCCTGGCCGATACGGATCGGTCCGGGGAAATAGGCCCACTCCAGGCTGTGCGGATAGGGCGTGTCGAAACCGGTGACGCGCTCGACCGGTGCCTCGAGATGGTAGAAACAGCGTTCCTGCACCAGGGCCGCTATCTCTGCGCCGAACCCGCTGGTTCGCGTCGCCTCGTGAATGACCATGCAGCGACCGGTCTTCTCGACCGACTTTTCGATCGTTTCGATATCCAGCGGCAGAAGCGTGCGCAAATCGATAATTTCAGCATCGATGCCGACTTCTGCAACAACCGCCTGCGCGACATGAACCATAGTGCCATAGGCGAGCACGGTCAGCGCCTCTCCCTCGCGCAGAATCTTCGCCTTGCCCAGATCGATCCGGTAATAATCCTCTGGCACCTGGCTGTCTTCATGCTTTGACCAGGGCTCAACCGGGCGATCATAATATCCGCTGAAGGGACCATTATAAATCCGCTTGGGCTCGAAAAAGACGACCGGATCATTGTCTTCGATGGCAGCAATCAAAAGCCCTTTTGCATCATGCGGCGATGAAGGGATGACGGTCTTGATCCCGCATATATGGGTAAACATGCTTTCAGGCGACTGACTGTGTGTCTGGCCGCCGAAGATACCGCCGCCGAATGGGGAGCGTACCGTCATCGGGCAAACATAGTCCTCCGCGCTGCGATAGCGGATGCGTGCAGCTTCGCTTACCAGCTGATCGAGGCCGGGATAAATATAGTCGGCAAACTGAATTTCGGGAACCGGGCGCAAGCCATAGGCCGCCATGCCGACGCCAACACCGATGATGCCGCATTCGCTGATCGGTGTGTCGAAAACGCGCGTCTTGCCATATTTCTCCTGAAGACCGGCCGTGGCCCGGAAGACGCCGCCAAAATAGCCAACATCCTCGCCCATGATCACGGTATTTTCGTCGCGCTTCAGCATGATATCGAGCGCGCTGTTGATCGCCTCGATCATGTTCATGGATTTGACGCCGCTCTTGCCCTCTACCTCTGCCATCATTTCGGCTCCCAGTCCGGGCCGAATTTCGTGCGCTGTTCCTCCAGCATTTGCTCGCACTGCTCCTGCAGATGCCAGGGCATGTCTTCATAGACATCCGTGAACATGGTATCGAAGGGATGGTGCAGACCATGGCCCAGCGTGCCCTTTTCTTCCGCTTTTTTCTGCTCTTCGCGGACGGTCTTCTGGAGCTCGTCATGCTGCGCCTGATGCCGATCATCATCCCATTCGCCGATCGCCATGAGATGCGCCTTCAAACGCTCGACAGGATCGCCAAGCGGCCACTTCGCATATTCTTCGGCTGCGCGGTAGGCGGAGGGGTCATCCGAGGTCGAATGCCCTTCGGCGCGGTAGGTGAAATATTCGATGAGCGTCGGGCCATTGTTGGTCCGCGCCCGGTCGGCAGCCCAGCGCATTGCGGAATAAACGGCAAGCGGGTCATTGCCGTCTACGCGCAATCCGGCAATGCCATAGCCAACCGCTCTCGCCGCAAAGGTTGTCCGTTCGCCGCCCGCGAACCCTGAAAAGGAGCTGATCGCCCATTGATTGTTGACGACCTGCATAATGACCGGCGCGTTGTAGACAGCCGCAAATGTCATAGCGCTATGAAAGTCGCCTTCGGCCGTGGAACCCTCGCCGCACCATACGGCAGATATCCTGCTGTCGCCCTTCGCAGCGCTCGCCATCGCCCAGCCAACGGCCTGCGGATACTGCGTGGTCAAATTCCCGGAGATTGAGAAGAAACCATATTCGGGCGCAGAATACATGATGGGCAGCTGCCGCCCGAGCAGATGATCGCCGCGGTTCGAATAAATCTGGTTCATCATCTGAACCAGCGGATAGCCGCGCGTGATAAGGATGCCCTGCTGACGATAGCTTGGGAAACACATATCGTCCCGCGCAAGCGCCATGGTGGTAGCGACCGAGGTCGCCTCTTCGCCGGTACATTTCATGTAAAAGCTGGTTTTGCCCTGACGCTGCGCACGGAACATGCGGTCATCGAATGCTCTGACCAGCATCATGTGGCGGAGCATTTCGCGCAGCTGCTCAGCTGTCAGGCCAGGGTTCCAGCTTCCACTCGCCTGCGCATCGTCATCCAGCACACGCACCAGGCCGAACGAGAGATCCTTGATGCTATCGGCAGCGGCCGCCTCGTCGGGGCGGACAATCGCATCGACCGGGGGCACCTCGATATCGCTGAAGTCGGCCTCGTCGCCCGGACGGAAAGCAGGCTCGGGAACATGCAGCTTGAGCGGCGGAATATTCGATTTCGCTGACTTGGCCAAAACTCTCTCCAAATGTCCGGCTTCTGTTTACCAGATCGGCGATTGCGACTCGAGTGCAATATTGCGATCGATTGATATTTTATTTCACAAAGGCGAGTAGGTCAATATTACTTACCTATAGAGATTTACCTCCTGTCCGGTCTTCATACCATCCTAATCCGAGCAGGAGCGCTGCGCAGGACTGTTCCCCCTTACCATCGCCATATTGTCATTTGACAGGCTGGGGCGAGCCCAAGCAGTTCAGACTGCAACTGGTGCCGAAATCGGTGTATGCGGGGTATAGTCCTGAACGCTGAAATCTTCGATCTGATAGTCGAAAATCGAGGCCGGCTTTCTTTGGATCTCCAATCTTGGCCGTCCGACCGGTTCGCGCGTCAGCTGCTCTTCGACGAGATGCGCATGGTTCAGATAGAGATGCGTGTCGCCTCCCATCCAGACGAACTCGCCCGGCTCGAGATCGGTTTGCTGCGCAATCATCCGCTGGAGGAGCGCCCCGGACCAGAGATTGAAGGGCAGCCCCAGCGCAACATCGCAGCTGCGCTGATAAAGCGCGCAGTTCAATCGCCCGTCGGCGACATGAAACTGATATGTCTTGTGACAGGGCGGCAGCGCCATCTGGTCGAGCTCGGCCACATTCCAGCCTTCGATGATATGACGCCGGCTACCCGGGTTCCCACGCAAAGAATCGACAACCTCCGCCACCTGATTGATCCCGGCTCCCTTTCGGAAGCTGCCGTCATCCTGCGTCTCATATGTCGGCCAGTCCACCCACTGCTTGCCATATACCGGGCCTAGATCGCCCCACTGCGCGGCAAATTCTCTATCCTCGGCGATCCGCGCGACGAATGCGTCGAGCGCAATATCGTCGCCTGTCTCTTCCACATAACGGGCATGCGGCCATTCATTCCAGATTTTCACATTCTGCAGAACAAGGGGCCGGATATTCGTCTCACCGGTCAAAAACCACAACATCTCCCGCGTTGCTGTTTTCCAATAGACCCTCTTGGTGGTGATCAGCGGCATGTAACCATGCGCAAGATCGAAGCGCAAAACCGCGCCGAATACCGATCTGGTCCCGATACCCGTGCGGTCACTACGCTCGGACCCCTGGGTCCAGATGCGATGCATCAAATCGAGATATTGCTGCTCAAAATGCGGCTCGGAGTCCATTGTGTCGGCTTAGGCAGGCTCACCGATTCTGGCAACGCTTCGCTGGATCAAAACTGCTTGATAGCCCCAAATCCCGCGCGTATAGGGGCTCACCGCCGAAATGATTTTCATTTCGATTGGAACGGGAAGTAGCTCAGCCTGGTAGAGCACCGTCTTCGGGAGGCGGGGGCCGGAGGTTCGAATCCTCTCTTCCCGACCAGATGCAGACAAAATTGCAAACAGCGCGTTAACCAATCCTTGAGATTGCTAATCTACGGCAAATCCTATGCATGCGCGCATTTTAATTGTCGATGACCGGTCAACGAATCTGCGTATTTACGCGCAATTCGTTTCGATGATGGGGCCACAATATGAAGCCGTCTGTTTTCACAGTGCGGTGGAGGCGCTCGAATGGCTGGAAAATGAAAGTGCCGATCTGCTGATCGTTGACTATCGCATGCCCCAGATGAATGGCGCAGAATTCATCAGCCATGTGCGCAAACGCTCGACAGGCAAGCATGTCCCCGCGATCATGATCACCGCGCGACAGGACCGGGAATGCCGGATTACCGCACTTGATGCCGGTGCGACGGACTTCCTCCAGAGCCCGGTTTCCGATTCCGAGTTTCGCGAAAGAGCGTTGCTGCTTCTGAACCAGAAGAACAAGGAGCATGAGCTTGCTCGTCACAGCCGAAATGTTCAACGTGCATTGAAGCCTGCCGATTTCAGCGACACGGCGCAAGGCTCCAAATCGATGCTCGAACAGATTATCGATACGACTCCCATTCTACTCAACGCGACCGACCGCGATGGCAACATACTTTTCCTCAATTCCTATCAGGCGGCCCTGCTTGGCGAAGATCACGAAAATCTCGTCGGCCGCTCAATATACGACATTCTCGAACAGAAACTGTCAAAGCGAGAACACGAGCGTAATCAGCAGGTACTCGAACAAGACAGCAATTTTCCAAATTTCGAAGAACGCTATGTCAGTGACGGCATCGAACTGACCTTTCACTGCAACAAGGCACCGCTCACCAACATTGACGGTCAGACCATCGGCGTGCTGACCACAGGTATCGACATAACGGCGCGCAAATTTGCCGAGGAGCACAGAACGCATCTCGCGCTGCACGATATGCTGACTGGCCTTCCCAATCGTTCGCTGCTCGCCGAGCGCATGCGCAGCGAAATCGGCGAGTGCAAATCAGCTGAAAAAAGCGCGGCCCTGCTGCTGATCGATCTCGACCGATTCAAGATTATCAACGACACCCGCGGGCACCAGGTTGGTGACGCATTGCTGCGCCAGGTCGCCGAGCGGATCAGCGGGAATATTCAGCCCGGTGATTTTGCCGCGCGTATCGGCGGCGATGAGTTTGCGATCATCCTGTCGGATATCGGCCGACCCGAAGATATCGGCACCAAATGTGAAAAACTGCTCTCCGAGATCGGACTGACCTACACCATCGATGGTGTCGAACAGATCATCGGTTGCAGCATCGGCGTCGCCCTTATTCCAGGTGACAGCGACGATCCCGATGAACTGCTGCGCCTTGCCGATCTGGCAATGTATGAAGCCAAATCGCAAGGCCGCAATTGCTATCGTTATTTCTCGCCCCGCCTGAACCAGATTGCCCAGTCCACGGCGCAGCTGGAACATGATTTGCGCGCCGCATTGGATGGCGATGAGTTCTGCCTGGAATATCAGCCGATTGTCGACACCGCGACAAAGCGGATCTCGGCTTTGGAAGCATTGCTCAGATGGGACCATCCCCAAAAGGGGCGCCTGATGCCCGCAGATTTTCTGAAGGTCGCCAACGACTCAGGACTGATCGACAGGATCGGAAAGCAGGTAATCGAACTAGCCTGCAGACAGATTGCAGACATGAATGCGATTGGAATTGATTTGCCTGGTATCGCGGTAAATGTGTCGCCTCGGCAGTTTCACGCCATGGGGATGAGCAGGGAAATCCTCGGCAAGATCGAGAAATATTTGATTCCCGCCGGGAAGCTATCGATCGAAATTACCGAGGAGCTGCTGCTCGACAAAAACCAGGACATTACCGACGAGCTTGAGCAGCTGCGCGACAATGGCGTCGGGATCTCGATAGACGATTTCGGAACCGGTTATTCCTCGCTGCAATATCTTCGCGATCTTCCGGCAACGAAGCTGAAAATCGACCAGACCTTTGTCGCACGGATCGAAGATTCTGCTGCCGATCGCGCGATTATATCGACAATAGCCCACCTGGCGCATGCGCTTGATATGCGTGTCGTCGCCGAGGGTGTCGAAACCGAAGCGCAGTTCGCCTTGCTCCGTGCCTCTGGTTGCGACGAGGTTCAGGGATACTATCTCGGCAGGCCGCTCGCTGCCGAACGTCTCAAGCAGATTTTCGGGGCTGGCGAGGCATTTTTCGGGGCCGCAGCATTATGACTACACTCCGGCAAAAATTCAGGAAGCTGACACCCGAGCAGGAAATCCTCCTCAACCGGCAGGTTTTGGGTGGTACGTCCGGAATCGTCTGGTTTTTGGCTGGCTTGAATGTTGCGGTGGCTGGCGCGTTTCTGATATATATGCTGTGCAACGCCGTGCTGTTTGTCATGCAACGCGCAAGAATCTGGAAAGACGAACAGCGCTGGCTGGCGGCGATCTTTCTCGATGTTGCGATGGCCGTGGGAACCATGCTTATCGAACCCGAGGGGATGTCCTGGGCCTATCCGATTATTCTCTGGATGATCCTTGGCAATGGTTTTCGCTTCGGACTTCGGTGGCTCGCCATTGCCTCCGTTATGTCGACGATAGGCTTCGGAATCGTATTTGCGAGCACAACATATTGGCAGAACAACCAAATTCTGGGTTTTGGCCTTTTGCTCGGCCTCATTGTTGTTCCTGCCTATTGCTCGACCCTCATCAAGAAATTGTCGATGGCCAAGGACGAGGCTGAAGCGGCAAGCAATGCCAAGAGCTACTTTCTTGCCAGCGTCAGCCACGAATTGCGTACGCCGCTGAACGCCATCATTGGCTATGGTAATCACCTTAAAGATACAGGCCTGGGCCGTGCACAGAAAGACATGGTCGAGGCGAGCGTACTCGCCGGCGAACACCTTCTCCATCTGATCGATCAGCTTATTCAGGTGGCAAAGTCGGATGTTGGGCCCGTGAAGCTCGCCAACAGCGATTTCAGGCCGACAGACCTGGTTGCCGAAGTGCGCGACATCATGCGTGTCAGGGCCGAAGAAAAAGGACTCTCCCTGACCATTCAGGCCGAGCCCTTCTCCGATACGCTCAAGAATGGGCCAGCAGAGGTCATTCGAAACCTGCTGCTCAATCTGGTTTCCAATGCCATCAAATTCACCGAATCCGGCGGTGTTTCGATCTCGATCGGTGCGATCAGCCATGCCGAAGGCGAAGAACTCCATCTGACGATCCGCGACACGGGAATTGGTATTGCCGCCGATTCCCTGGAAAAGATATTCCAGCCATTTCAGCAGGCCGACGAAACCGTTTCCAGCAGATTTGGCGGCACAGGCCTGGGTCTTGCCATCTGCAAGCAACTGGTCGATCAGACCGGAGGTAGCATCCGGGTCGAAAGCACCGTTGGCAGCGGCAGCCGGTTTTTCGTGACAATTCCGGTCAATGCCAAGAGCCATCCCGAACAAGTGCCCGAAATCGAAGATGACCAGAATTCGGTCAAAGTCATCGCGCTTGGGAATTTCGAAGGCGAAACGCTTGCCAATGCCCAGTCTGCCGGCAACTTCAGTGTTCTCCATATCAGATGCGACAGCGTCGAAGAAATGGATAACACGGTGAGGAACACCGAACTGAAAGACTTCAAGGTCGCGCTGATCGATCAGTCGCTCGCCGGAAAAATCGATCCGGACGACAATGTGTGGCGGCTGTTTGCCGCGCTCAGAATTGCGCCGGTGCTCGTCGGCCACGACCGCGAAATCGACATGGAAGACGTCTATCTTCGGGCTGCATTTGCCAGCGTCATTCCGGCGACACCGGATTTCGCCGAACTCCGCAGCGCAATCCGCATCGGATGTTCATTTGCCGGCCAAAAAACAGATGATGCAAAACCTGCCGACGATGGCCTAGCAACCAACCCGAAAGATGTTCTGGTTGCCGATGACAACAGAACAAACCGCCAGATTCTTGCCACTATTCTTGAAGCCGCAGGACACCATGTGACCGCTGTGGAAGACGGCGACGAGGTGCTGGATATCCTCGACAAGCAGGAGTTTGATATTCTGTTGCTCGACGTCAATATGCCCAGGTTGAACGGGATCGAGACATGCCGCATGTGGCGCCAGATCGAGGGCGGGCGCACTCACCTTCCCATCGTCGGCGTTACGGCGGACGCAACCGAAGAAACACGCAAGAAATGTATCGACGCGGGTATGGATCTGCGCGTGACCAAGCCGATCGATGCCAAGGAGCTACTGAGCCTGATCGAGGAAAAATGCGGTGGTGACCAGCCAGCCGGGAATACGGTCATTGTCGACGATCCACTCGGCCAGATCTCCCATATCGACGGACGCCAGGTCAATTCCAGAAGCAGTATCGATCCGCAGCAGATTGCGTATCTGCAATCCATCGGCAACACAGCCTTTGTCGACGAGATGATTGCCGGATTCCTTGAAGATATTGCAGAGACCGAAGGCGGGTTTGAACAGGCAGTTTCAGACAAGGATGTGGTTCAATTCCGTTTCTTTGCACACGCGTTCAAGAGTTCGGGGAACAACATAGGGGCGCGGCGCCTATCGGCCATTTGCGGCGAATTGGAAACGATCACCGAAGGCGATTTTCATTCGCGCGGCGAAGAGCATCTATCCACGGTCAAGGGTGAGCTTAAACGGGTAAAAGCAGAACTGGCTGAAATAGCGTCGGTGCCGCAACAGAGTTCCGCAGGCTAGCGCCCTAACGCTTCAACCCCGGCCCGGCTGCTTACTTGCGCACCAGTTTCATTTTTCTGGCAATTCGCCGTTCCTGGGCATCCGCAAGCCGTTCCATCTTGCGCACATCTGCATCCGAGAGCGTCATCGCCGTTTCGGCCCAGATGGTCGTGATGTCCATCAGCTCCTTGAGGGAAATGGGTTTGGAAATCCGCCTGGCACGATAAACAGCGCGCTCGGCCTCGAAACGGCGCTTGTTTTTCGTGCAATAGTCGACAATCGCCTGTTCGCCCTTGCCATCATCGACGAGGATGTCGACGATCCCCATTTCGTGCAGGGCTTCGGCCGAATAAATTCGTCCCTCAAGGATCATCTTTTCGGCCTGATGCCGCGGAATACGGCGGGACAGGAAGCTATAAGCACCCATTCCAGGGAAAAGATTGAAAATGATTTCAGGCAGCCCCATGCGGGCACTGCGCTCTGCAACGATGATGTCGAAGGCCAGCGCATGTTCGAAGCCGCCGCCCAATGCATCGCCCTGAACCAGTGCCATGGTGATGATGGGAGCATCGAATGCGTTGGAATTCGCATATTGCATGCGGACGCAGGTCTCCGCATATTTCTGCATCGCCTTGAGATCATGATTGCGAATACATTCGGCGAAATGCCTGAGGTCGCCGCCCAGATTGTATATTCCCGGCGTTTTGGAACCACAGACGAAATAGCGCAGATCATCGCGCCCGCTATTGGCAGCAAGCGCATAGTTGTAGCTGATCCAGTCCTGTACGGCCTGAACTTCAGCGCCCAGACTGTAGGTATAGGCCGGTCGGCCCCTCTGATTCATAAAGCACCACAGGATCTTGTCCTGGACATCATGCCTTACGATCAGTTCTTCGAATGATGTATCGGCGATCGGGCGATGCGCAGGCAAAGCCGCACCATCGAACACATGCCGGGCACCATCATTACCCTTAACGCGGGAGTGGAAAACCATATTTCCCCCAGAACAAAACTCTGTTTTGGCCACCCCAACCAGCACGGTCTTTTAGCACAGTTTACGATTTCACAAGGTAAAAAAATAGTTAACGCAGAAGTTTTTCGCTAAAATGCGTAAAATAGTGTCAAGAATGCAATATTCCGGTTGCCGATGAAACTTGTTTGCTGGCTTCCATACCGAACATATCTCAGCCATCCTGCTAGCCGTTGAGATCGTGTATCTGCTTGACCGCGATTAACCGCCTGCCCTAACGAGCGATGACGAGGAAGCGGCAGGATCAGCAGCACATGCACAAGGTCATGGTCATTTTCGGGACGCGCCCCGAAGCCATAAAATTATTCCCTGTTATTAATGCCTTGAAGGCCACAGGAGGTATCGGATGCCGTGTTCTTGTGACGGCGCAGCATCGCGAGATGCTCGACCAGGTTCTCGAAGTCGGGGAAATCACACCTGACCATGATCTCGACCTGATGCTGCCCGGTCAGTCGCTGGATGTACTTTCTGCGCGGCTGCTCGAAGGGATTGGCGGGGTTCTGGACGAGGAAACGCCCGGCCGCGTCATCGTGCAGGGCGATACCGCCACCGCCATGATTGGCGCATTGGCCGCTTATTACCGCAAAATTCCGGTGGGCCATGTCGAAGCGGGCCTCAGAAGCCACAATATCTACCATCCCTGGCCCGAAGAGGTAAACCGCAAGATTATCGGCACGATCGCCGATCTGCATTTCGCCCCGACCGATGTGTCGGCAGGCGCGCTCAATGCCGAAGCCGTGCCGGAAGAGCGCATATTCGTTACCGGCAACACCGTCATCGATGCGCTCTATTGGGTGAGCGCGAAAATCGATGCCGATCCAGCGCTGGCCAGCGGGCTATCGGGGATAGAGGCGCGTTTCGCGGGCAAGAAGATTATCGGGATCACCACCCACCGGCGCGAGAATTTCGGCGACGGGATGGAAAATATCGCATCCGCGATCACCGAAATTGCACAGCGCAAGGATGTTGCATGCATCTTTCCCGTGCATCTCAATCCCAATGTGCGCGAAGTGATGAATGAACGGCTGGGCAACCTCGATAATGTCGCGATGATCGAACCGCTTGATTATCCGCATTTCGCCCGGCTGCTCAATATCTGCCATCTGATGCTCACCGATAGCGGCGGCGTGCAGGAAGAAGCCCCTGCCCTTGGCAAACCCGTGCTAGTCATGCGCGAAACCACAGAACGCCCCGAAGGCGTCACAGCCGGCACGGCCAAGCTGATCGGCACAGACAAGGCGCGGATCGTTGCGGAAGTGACGAGCCTGCTCGATGATGAAGACGCCTATAGCGCGATGGCCCGCGCGCATAACCCCTTTGGCGACGGCAAATCGAGCGAGCGGATCGCCGGGATTATCAAAGACGGGTTTGCGAAGTAAGCTACCGCTGGAGCCGGTAATCATGGAAAAATGGTGCCGCTTACGTGACTCGAACACGTGACCCCATCATTACGAATGATGTGCTCTACCAACTGAGCTAAAGCGGCGCGCCATGCGCTGGCTGCGCGCATAGCCATGCTGCCATGGCAAGGCAAGTGCTTTGCTCCGGCTGATGCGGCGCGGTTCGGTCAAACAGGGCCAAGCACCCGCGCGCCATGTTTCACGGTCATGCTATGCGTCGAGGAAAGGCGGATGCCGCGGCTGCGGATCCCGTCAAGGAAATGCCAGTTGCCGGTGATGCTGTCCGCCGTGACCATGAGCGAGACATATCCCCGCCTGCTGGTATCGACATAGGCCAGCCCAGGGTTGGTGGCGCGTAGCGCTTTGGCGGTATCGGCGGGTTTTGTCGTCGAAAAGAAACTCTCGAAACCCGGCGATGTCACACTATGGGTAGCAAATTCGACGCCCGCTGCCTTTCCGCCCTCGGTCAGATTGTTACCCCAGGCATTGTGGCTGTCCCCGGCCAGCACCGCCAGATTGGCACCCGCCTCCTGCGCACCGGCAAGCAGCCTGCTGCGCGCCGCCGGATAGCCGTCCCAGGCATCGAAATTGAAGGGCAATCCCGCCTGCGCTGCGGCAGCGCCAAGTTTCACACGATCCTGAATGAATTTAGGCGCTGTATCGGGCAGCCAGCTGAGCATTTGCGGCGGTGCCTTCAGCCTTCCCATTATCACCTGCTGCGCCAATATCTGCCAGCGTGTGCCGCCTTCCACGGAAGCAGCGATCCGGTCCTGTAGCCATTTTTCCTGCCGCATGCCCATCATCGTGCGGGCGGGATCGGACCAGACACCATCGCGGAACTTGCCGATGGCTGAAGCGATATCGCCCTGCCCCTTTATGGCCTCGGCAAGATCGGGCTGTTTCATGCGGCCCTCGATGCGTGTTTCGGGCCGGATGAGCGTCGCAAGATTGCCGATCTGGTAGCTGCCATAGCGCTCACCTGAAACTGGCATCCATTCATGGTAGACGCTTTCGGCCACCTTCTTGCGCGTTTCCCAGTCGCCTTCGCTTTCCGGCTGGTGATTTTGCGCGCCGTCTTTCCAGGCATCGTTGGTAAGCTCGTGATCGTCCCACTGGGCGATCATCGGATAAAGCTGATGCAGGCGCTGCAAATCCGGATCGGCGCGGTAGGCGGCATAACGCAACCGGTAGTCGGCCCGCGTGATCGTCTCATTATCCGGCTGTATCGTCCTGCCGGGCAGCGCCTGCTGCGCGCTGGGATAGGTTCCGGGCGGATATTCGTAAAAATAGTCGCCGACATGAACCATGAGGTCGAGATCGTTGCGCAGCGCGGCATGCGCATAGGCGTTGAACCAGCCAAAGGGCAGGTTCGAGCAGGAGAAGAGCCCGATACCGAATTGCGCGATGTCGTTTTTCGGCAGCGTCCTTGTCCGCCCGATGGCACTGATATCGCCATTGGGCGCGATAAAACGGTAATAGAGCCAGCTGTCTGCAGGCAGCCCGCCGACAGTGATTTTCACGCAGTAATCGCTGGCTGCGCTGGCGATCACCTCGCCGCCGCCGACCGTCTCCCTGAAATCCATGCTGCGCGATATTTCACAGGTCAGCCTTGTATCGCCGCTGCCGACATAGCGCGTCCATAACAGAACAGAGGATGCCGAAGGCTCGCCGCTCGCCACGGCGTGGGTAAAGCCCCTGGCGGCCATGACTTTGGCAAAGCCTGGTGTTGCCGTTGCCGCCAGCCCCGCCACGCTGAGCTGCAATATCGTTCTGCGATCAAGAATCATGCGTCGCCTCCTGCGCATTTCCGTATCCGGTATTTGTTGCAGTTTGCATATCGAAAAATGCGGCAGCCCGGTCAGATATCTTGACTCAACCATGGCATGTTGGTCTATAGAACATAAAGTGAACAAACTTGATTCCAACTTATCGCAGGAGCAGCTCGATATATCCGCTCTGCGCCGGCTGCTTCCCGGTGACCGCCTGCCTGCGGATACGGCCTGTTTTTCGCTGGGCGAAGCCACCATCGATAAGTCTTTGGGGGGCGGTCTGCCTATCGGCGGCCTGCATGAAATCCTTGCCGCAGAGCCCGGCGATTATGGCATCGCTGCCCTTTTCTCGCTACTTCTGGCGCAGCGGTCAGCGCGGGCTGGTCGCCCCTTTTTCTGGATCGGGGAAGACAGGGGCAGTGCGAAATACGGCCATCTCTACCCGCCGGGGCTTGCCGATATGGGTATCGACTTGGGCCGGATATTATATGCGAGCGCCCGCGATCCGCTGCAGGCGCTGCATGTGGCGGCCGATGCCCTGCGCTCGGCAGCGATGGGCGCGATCATTCTTTCGCTATCGGGCAAAAAACCAAAGGGTCTGGATATGACAGCTTCCCGGCGGCTTTCGCTGTTTGCGCGCGAAAGCGGCGTGCCCATCTTCATGCTGCGCGACCAGCTCTCCACATTGGCAGGCACCGCTTGGAGCCGCTGGCAGGTGATATCTGCGCCCTCGCACCCGCTGGAGGCCGATGCACCGGGCAGCCCGGTTTTCGATGTCGAACTGATCCGCCATCGCGGCGGCAAAGAGGGGCTTTCCGCCCTGCTGGAATGGGACCGTGAAAAAGCAAGATTCGCGGCGCATCATCGCCCTGTTTCTGCCGTTCCTACCCACCGAGAGGATGTGGGCGGAGCGGACTATCGGGAGCAGCGCAAACGCGCCTGATACCATGAACGGGCCGCTGGCCCTCACCGGGAAAGAGAAAGGTGCGCTGATCCTCGCGGCACTGAACCGTGAAGCCTGCGCGCTGGGCCTTTCAATCGGAATGAAGCTCGCCGATGCAAGGGCGCGCGAGCCCGAACTGGCGGCGATCCCGCATGACCCCGAAGCAGACAGGCAATGGCTTGAAAGGCTGACAAGGCATTGCGAGCGCTATACGCCGCTGGTGGCGGCCGAGCCCCCGCAATCGCTTATTCTCGACATGACCGGCTGCCTACATCTGCATGCTAGCGAAAAGGGCCTCGCGCAGCGTATAGAGGATGATCTGGATGCGCTCGGCTTTTCCTGCAATTGGGCCTTTGCCAGAACAACAGATGCTGCCCTCGCCCTGGCGCGTTACGGCCTAAAGGAGGGCGCAGAGGCGCAGCTACCAGTTGCGGCCCTTGGCATGGATGCGCGGATCGTACAGGCGCTGGAACGCGCTGGCCTCTACCGGATAGGCGATCTTTCCAGCCGGCCGCGCGGCCCGCTGGCGGCCCGTTTCGGGGCGGAGATGGTGCTGAAGCTGGAAAGGCTGCTGGGCGAGGAGGACCGCCCGGTCAATCCGGCAAGGCGGCAATCGATGATCATTGCCGAGCGCCGTTTCGCCGAGCCGCTGGGCCATCTCGACAGCGTGGAGCAAATATTAGCCGAGCTGTTCGCTGAAGCATCGCTTCAGCTGGAAGAGCGCCATCAGGGCGCGCGCCATATCGCCATGCGCCTGTTCCGCTGCGACGGGCACATCGCGAGGCTGGCGATCGAAACCGGTGCGCCGACACGTGATGAAGGGCTTTTTGCGCGGCTGCTCGCCGAGAGGCTCGATAGCCTTCATGATCCGCTCGATCCCGGCTTCGGTTACGATCTTGTCCGGTTGGCGATTATCCATGCCGAGCCGCTGAAAATGCGGCAGGTGACAGATGACGGCGCGCAAGAAAAGCATACGGAAGAGGCTGCCCTGCTGAGCCAGATCAGCATCCGGCTGGGCCGCGAGCGGATTCGCCGCTTTACCTCCGCCGACAGCCATATCCCCGAACATGCGCTTACCAGCCTCCCTGCACTCGAACCGCCACTTCCTTTTTCATGGGAGAAACCGCCCGCCGGCGAACCGCCCGGACGCCCGCTTTTGCTGTTCGATCCGCCCCAGCCTATCTCCGTCATGGCGGAAGTTCCAGATGGTCCGCCGCGCCGTTTCCTATGGAAAAAACAGATGCATCTGGTCACCCGCGCCGAGGGCCCGGAAAGGATTGCAAGCGAATGGTGGCGGCGGCGCAAAGGCTATCTGCCAGGCAAAGGCGGGCTGACGCGTGATTATTACCGTATCGAGGATAGCGATGGCCGCCGCTACTGGCTGTTTCGCCACGGCCTTTATGGAAGCGAGAAGGAACGGCCCGACTGGTATGTGCATGGGCGTTTCGCATGACCGGCAATGCTACCCCTGAATATACCGAATTATGCGCAGCCACGCATTATAGCTTTCTGGAAGGTGCCTCTTCGCCTGCCGACATGCTGCTTACCGCGATGCAACAGGGCATGATCGGAATTGGCATCGCCGACAGGAACAGCGTTGCGGGGGTGGTGCGCGCTTACAGCGCCCTGCGGCAAGCACGCGACGAAGCCGAAGAGGAAGGCATTTCTCTGCCGCCCTTTCGCCTGATCACCGGTGCGCGGCTCAGCTTCGCCGATGAAACGCCGGATATCATAGCGCATCCGGCAAGCCGGCGCGGCTGGGGCCGACTGACCCGGCTGCTTTCCACTGGCAATTTGCGCAGTGAGAAAGGCAGTTGCACGCTTTTCCTCAAAGACCTGCTGCAGTTTCATGAGGACATGCTGTTTGTCGCCATGGCCTCGGCATCCGAGATTCCGCATCTGTTGCCGCTGGCTGAAGTCGCCGCAGATCGATTATGGCTTGGTGCAGCCATGCCGCGCGGCGGAAAGGACCGCCGCTATCTGGCACGCTTGAAAAAAGCGTCGTGGGAAGCTGGCATCCCCCTCATCGCAACCAATGCGCCGCTTTTCGCCGGGCCGCAGCAGCGCCCGCTTGCCGATATCCTGACCTGCATTTCCGAAAAGACCACCATTCAGAAAGCAGGCCGCCGCTTGCACAAAAATGCCGAACGGCATCTTAAAGCTCCGGAAGAAATGGCGCGGCTTTTTGTCGACTGTCCCGAGGCTATTGCAGCAACGCAGGATTTTGCAGCGCGCATCGATTTCACGCTCGACCAGCTATCCTATCACTATCCGGATGAACCGGTTCCTGAAGGCTGGAGCCCGCAAGGCTGGCTTCAACATCTCGTCTGGGATGCTGCCAACAAACAGCATCCTGGCGGCGTTCCCGGCAGGCTATCCAAAAAGCTCGGCGAGGAACTCGCCCTGATCGGCAAGCTCGAATATGCGCCCTATTTCCTCACCGTCTATGACATTGTCCGCTATGCGCGTTCACAGGATATTCTCTGCCAGGGCCGCGGGAGTGCGGCCAATAGCGCGGTTTGCTACATCCTCGGCATAACCTCGGTCGATCCGATGGAGCATGATCTGCTCTTTTCGCGTTTCATTTCGGAGGAGCGCCGCGAACCGCCGGATATCGACGTCGATTTCGAGCATGAGCGGCGCGAGGAAGTGATCCAGTATATCTATGATCGTTATGGCCGGCATCGCGCGGGGATTGCCGCAACGGTCGTACATTATCGCTCCCGCAGCGCCATTCGTGAAACCGGCAAGGCGCTGGGGCTTTCGGAGGATATTACCAGCCGCCTCTCCAGCACAGTATGGGGCAGCTATTCGGGCAAGGATCCTGACCGGCGCTTCGGTGAATCCGGCATGGATCCTCATAGTCCGGAGATCGAGCGGTTGGGTGCACTGGTAAGCCAGATACTCCAGTTTCCGCGTCATTTATCGCAGCATGTCGGCGGTTTCGTGCTGACGCAGGACCGGCTCGACGAAACCGTGCCAATCCACAATGCGGCAATGGAAGACCGCACTTTCATCGAATGGGACAAGGACGATATCGATGCGCTCGGCCTGATGAAGGTCGATGTGCTCGCGCTCGGCATGCTCACTTGCATCCGCAAAGCTTTTGACATGATGGAAAAAGCCGGGATTCTCCCCGACGGAGATGAAAAGAGCTGGACGCTCCAGAATCTACCCAAAGAAGACCCCGCTACCTATCGGATGCTGCAAAAAGGCGACAGTATCGGCGTGTTTCAGGTCGAAAGCCGGGCGCAGATGAACATGCTGCCGCGGCTAAAGCCTGAGGAATTCTATGACCTTGTCATCCAGGTGGCGATTGTGCGTCCCGGCCCGATCGAGGGCGAGATGGTGCACCCCTATCTCAGGCGGCGATCAGGCGAAGAAGCCACAACCTACCCCTCCCCTGCCCCGCCGCATGATGCAGATGAGCTGCGCGGCGTACTCGGCCGGACCTGCGGCGTTCCCCTGTTTCAGGAGCAGGCCATGAAGCTGGCCATTGTTGCCGCCGATTTTACGCCCAGCGACGCCAACAAGCTGCGCCGCGCGATGGCGACTTTCCGCAATGTCGGCACCATCCATCATTTCGAGGAAAAAATGATCGGTGGCATGGTCGAGCGCGGCTATGAACGCGACTTTGCCGAGCGCTGCTACAAGCAGATTCAGGGCTTCGGCTCCTATGGTTTTCCCGAAAGCCATGCGCAAAGCTTTGCGATCCTCGTCTATATTTCCTCCTGGATCAAATGCCATCACCCGGCGGTCTTTGCGGCTGCACTCCTAAACTCGCAGCCCATGGGATTCTATGCGCCCGCGCAGATTGTCCGCGATGCGCGCGAGCATGATGTCGAGGTGCATCCTATCGATGTGAATGCGAGCCACTGGGACAACAGCCTGGAACGCAAGGCTGACGGCACGCTCGCCTTGCGGCTGGGTTTTCGGCAGAGCGACGGTTTTCGTGAAGACTGGGCGCAGGCGATAGAGATGCATCGTCCTTTCACCGCGATCGAAGCTCTTTCCCGCCGAGCTGCATTGCCGCGCCGCGCATTGCAGATACTGGCCGATGCCGATGCCTTTCGTTCGCTCGGTCTGGACCGCCGCGACGCGCTGTGGGAGGTGCGCCGCACGCCCAAAAACAGTCTGCCCCTCTTCGAAGCAGCGAAAGCGCGGGAACTGGCGGAAGAAGACGATGCGAAGCTCCCCACCATGAGCAAGGCCGAGCATGTCATTACCGACTATCAGACGACGAGGCTGTCGCTCAAAGGCCATCCGATGGAATTTTTACGGGAGAAGTTTGCGGCATCGGGCGTCCTGCGCTGCACAGATCTGAAGCGCGCCAAAAATGGTTCCATTGCCGAAGTGGCAGGCGTTGTCCTGATCCGCCAGCGCCCCGGCAAGGGCAATGCAATTTTTGTCACGCTGGAAGATGAGACAGGGATCGCCAACATCCTCATCTGGGCACGGATTTTCGAGGCACGCTACCGCCGTCCGGTGATGGCGGCACGGCTGATGAAAGTCCGCGGCGAAGTGCAGAAATCAAGGGAAGGCGTGATCCACATCATCGCCAGCCATATCGAGGATTTGACGCATTGGCTGGACGATATTGCGCTCGATGCCAGGCCGCCTGTTCATTCGTCATCAGCAGACGAAGCGCAGCGCCCCGTCCTGCGTAACCGCCATCACTCTCGCAATGTCCGCATTCTGCCCGGCTCGCGCGATTTTCACTGAAATGCTCCTTCGCTTGCCAGAAACAATAACCAGGCAGCGACGGCCAAACAGGAACCGAAGGGAATTTGCAGTTTAGCCCGCTCGGTGACGTCACGCCGGTACAGCAAAACCAGTGCCAAACCGAACAGGCTCGCCATCAGCAGGAGAAATGGCAGCTGGAACGGCTCGATCCACAGCATGATCGCACCCAGCAACCTGGGGTCGCCGGCCCCCATCCCCTCAATACCCCGATATTTCCGGTAACCGACACGGATGAGCTCCAGAGCAGCATAGGCAAAAGCAGCAGCCAGCAGCGATAGGCCGGTCGCTTCCAAATCCCCCATCAAGAGCAGCCTGATCAAACCCGCCAGCGCAAGCAGGAGGATCAGCCCGGTCGGAAGCCATAAATGGCGAAAATCAAGGAGCAGCAAGGGCAGCAGCAGCCAGCCGAGCAACGCCGCCCAAAAAGCTGTTATCGGAGGCAACAGAGCAAAGGCCGCTGCGCCTATAAGTGCGGCCAGCAATTCTGCCGAAAAATGCACCCGGCCAATCACCGCATTGCAATGCCGGCAACGCCCCTTCGAAAGCAGGAAGGACAAAAGAGGAAAAAGTTCATGCCAGGCGAGCTGCGCACCGCAGCTATCACAGCTGGATCGCCCCGAAAGCACCGACCTGCCATCGGGCCAGCGGGTTACGAGGGCCCCGATAAAACTTCCCAATATCGCGCCCAGAATGCCGCCGCCCAGGACAAGGAGCCAGGGAGGCAATCCCGCGACAAAGGATCCATCTATGCCGAAAAGGCTCAAAGGCTGCCTTTGCTGGTCATAGTATAGCCGCCGGATATCGGAGCGAAACCGGCCAACCCGAGCATCGCCGAAATTTCCGGGTCAGCCGTATCTATCGTCGCTTTCGCTTCGTAAGTTCCGTCGGCAAAGATTCTGAGATCGATCTTTTCCATTGTCGACGGGCTGAGAAGCGGCAGATGCAACGCTTTCCCATCACAGCGGGCCTGCGCCAGCAAACCGCTTTCCAGGTTAAGCGCGCTCCACGCTCCCGGACCAATCATCATCTGGACATTGCCCCCTGCATCAGCGCATTGCTCGCCATCGAAGCGTGCATGAAAATTCTCGAATTTCCAGCTCGTTACCGGAATATTGCCCAAAGGCCCGCTTACAGGCAATTCTCCATTCATTGCCTTCACCCCCGACCCGCCCGGAACCGATAGCAGGGTGGCTTTCACGCCTCTCTGTCCGCTTACCGCCGGGCGCTCCATACCAAGCTCCCCACGGGCGAGCAGCAATGGCCAGAATGAGAGGTCTGTTTCGACATCGCCAAAAGACAGTCCTGCCATCTGAAGATCGAATGCGCGGCCCGACCAGATAGTTCCCCTTGTCTCGCGTGCAGTAACAAAGCCCTGCGCACTATCCGTGACGGCCCACAAAGCTGCGCGCAGCGGCATCAGAATGACAAGCAGGAGCAGTGCCAGCAGGACGAGAATTGCGAGCAGCCTCCTTCGACGCAAAATGTCTGCAAGCAATTGCTTCATCGCACGCCGCCGAATGTCGCGGTGAAGCCGACCGAACCATTCGCTCCTGGCTTGATCTCGACATTGCTGACTGCAATGCCCTGAGACTGAAGCCCTACCAGCCATTGCATCAAGGCAGTCGGGCGCGCATTGGCTATCGCCACGTCAACCTGCCCGCCCTGCCGTGCCTCCGCCCGGTCGAGCGTAAAGCCAGCCTCACCAGCGCTGATGTCGATAGTGCTTTGCAGCGCATTTGAGGACATCGCGCTTCGTTTGCGCGTCGTCTTTCCCGCGCCGGTCTTCACGCGCGCCTCGATAGCTGTTCTGCGCTCGAGAGCCTCACGATATTCAATTCTCTGATCGCTGATCGCGCCAAGCAAGGGCAACGTGACCAGGTATACAGCAGCCAACAGCAGTGTGAAGCCGGCCGCTATGCCGACCAGAATGCGCTCACGCATGGTCAGACCCGAAAACCAGTTGCGAACAGCATTCATCAGGGCAACCTCATGGTAATATCGGCGACAGTCATGCCATCTGCTTCCTGCCGGGCATTGGCCGTGATTTTATAACCCTCTTCCTGCAGCGCGATCAAAACCGGGTTTAGAACCTCGCTGCTCGGCGCGCCGAGCGTGAACACCAAAATACCGTCATTGCCGTAGCGCATCTGGCGCAGCTGAACCGAGGGCGCATCCTGCAAAGCAGCATAGAGCGCAGAGGAAAGCGTCAGGAACCCGCCAGATCCTCCGCCGCCCTGCCCGAGCGCGGCGGATATCTCGCTTTCAGCCTGTTCGATATCATTCACGCCGGGAACAACTTTCCGCGCTGCGGTGAGCGCCCGTTCATTCTCCCGCTGGGTTGCGCTGGCAAATTTCCAGTAGGTTGCGAGCGCAAGGAGCAGGCTCAAGAGCAGCAGCAAGCCGATCAGCCAGCCCAATATTCGCCATTGCCGTGCGGTTATCCGCCCGGCACCGCTTTTCCTGGCAAAGGTGCCGCTGCGCAAATTTATCGGCGGCTCGGCCAGCACGCTGGCCAGTCCGGTTTCTATCTCCTCACCCTCGATCTCTACAGGTTCATTTTCGCCCGAGAAAACTGCTCGAAAAGCCGGTTCGTCAGGTGCAGCGATATGATGGCCACGCAGCACTTTGTTGCCAGCGATTTCTCCTGCCACCAGTTGCCCTTCTTTCTCCGGCAGCAGCAGGGCAAGCGGCAGAACAATCTCCGGGTCGACAGCATGATGGCCGGCGATTTCCAGGCCTGCACGTAAATACGCCGAGTCTACATGCGCGGTCATGACCGAACCATCTTCCTGAAGCGATGCGGCGGTGTGAAGATTGTCGCCATCGGGCGTGTTTTCACCGATCTGCAGAATCGCCGCGGCCTCGGCCTGCTTTTGCGGCAGGTCGCCCAATTCATGCCAGGTCAACACGGCATGGGGCGGTGGGATGAGCGCCACAAGCACCCTATCGGCGGCCTCTTCGGGATGCTGCGCCCTTAGCTCGGCAACCGCGCACATTCCGCGGTCCGAAACAGAACCGTTGGACACCGCCCAATAGTGAACATCATCATCGCCCGATACCGGCATCGTGAAAATCAGACCGTCCACGAATTCAGCCTGCCGCGTCCCAGCTGCGCCATTCAATTCCAGCAGACCCCTGCCGCACCGAAATGAGCGCCCTTCCCTTCAAGCGAATGTCTCCTACAGCAATATTGCTTTCCAGCCCAAACCAGTCGCTTTGCAGGCTGACTTGCGCTTTCGTCGCCGGCGATGCGTCGAACTCCGCCAAAAGCGGCGCATTCCAGAATCGCACGAGACTGCCATAGCCATCCTCAGGCCGGTTGGCGAGATAGGCTCTTGCCCTCGTAACCGGAAGCGCTCCATCGAAAAGCATCGAAAGCAAAACGGCGCGTTCGGGCGCTAGCGTGTTGACATTTATGACGCTGGTTTCGGCTATGGGTAGCGCGCAAAGATAGTCGGACATCTGGCGGTAAATACCGGGAGTCACGCCCTTGACCGCTAGCAGCTCGCTGGTATCGGCCATCAGCCGGTTGGCGGGCAAATAGGGCGTTTCCAAGCCGCGATAGTAGCTGTCTTCAGCGCCGTTCGCCAAAACTACATTGTCGCTATCGATCCAGTCGACCGCCGACTCCGCGATTACAAATGCGCTATTGTCATCAATGTCAAGCAGCTGCATCAGACGTCTGAACTGCACCATTCCAACAGGATTGGCTGCAAATCCGGTGTCGCCCTGCGTCACCAGGCTGTTTACGTTGAAACAGTTGCTTGCATCCGACAGGCGAAGGCTGGCGACGCCGCCGTCAACCGGCACAGGAATCTCCATGTCCAGCCATTCACCAGCCAGAGTCAACTGCGCCGCATCGCGCGAAACAATGTCTTCGATCCGGCTAGCCGCCAGTTCTTCGGCAGCATAGCTGTAGGCGCGCGCCTGAACCATGGCGCTGCCATTGCCCGCCAGCCGCGTTGAGATTTTCAGCCTGTCCAGGGCGGTTGCGGCAATCACCGCCATGACGGCCACCAACAGCAAAACCGTGAGCAGCGCCGCGCCGCGCTCTCTGCCTGGCGGGCTAAAGCGCATCATCGTTTTCATCACCAGTTAGCTCTGTGCGAAGCTGGCTTCCCACCAGCATAACCAGCCTGTAAGGCGCACCGCCATTGGGCGTAAGCGTCAGCTCGACGGCGCGCGGCAAGGCCTTGGCATCGAGCGCCGACCAGTCTGTGCGCCAGCTGCCATTATCGCCGCGAAAGCGTATGCTGGCTTCGCGAAGATCCTTGATGAGCGGTGCGGCTTCGTTTGCCTCGCTGCCATCGGCCATGGGCCAGCTGGTGCGGGTCAGCGCACCGTTTGCAAAACCGTAGGCTACCCGGCCAACCGAAGGATGCGAATTGTCGCCGCCGGAGTTAAGACCAGTGCGCGAAAACGCGAAAAGCGCGCCTTGCTCGCCGGATCCGTCTGAAAAGGCCGCGCGGCTGCCGCCGGAAACATCCCGGACATTGCGGGCAACCGCCTGCGCGAGATCCGCCTCGAGCAGATTGGCTGTTCTTGAAATGGCTGCCTGCCCGGTCAGTTTCTCCTTTATGGCAAGCTGGCTGTCGGAACTGCTGCGCAGAAGGCCGACGCCAGCAACCGAGATCAGGCTGAAAATGAACAGCGCAACGAGCAGCTCCACCAAGGTGAAACCGGAACTGTGAGCCGACCGCGCTGGTGTTCCTGCCGTCATTGCGCGACATTCTTCGCAAATCGGAGAACAGCCTGACCGCCATCCCGACCCGTGACCGTCAAGTCGATACGCACGAAACGCGCATCGTCTGTTGCTTTCACATTTTGCGACCAGGAAAATTGCACCCCGCCATTTTCTTCGGTTCCATTTGTCTCACCGCGCGCAATCGGCGCGGGATCGGAGAGAATCTCCGCCATCCGGTTGCGCGCGACCTGCCAGGTCATTTCATGGGCAATGACATTGCTGCTCGAGCGCAGCGAAAACCCCTGCAGGCGGATGAGCGCCATTGCAGCGAGGCTGAAAATGGCCAGCGCTACCATTACTTCCAGCATGGTAAAGCCATTGGCACGGCGACGGTGTTTGCGATTATTTTCCAACGCTCACCTCACCCGAAGCTGCCAAGGACACACGCGTGCTGGCACCATCAGCATGTGTCAGGTCGATCTGCAGCGGCGAGGACGGCAACCCGGTCGCATCGAACACCACCCGTGCGGCAGACCGCCCGCTGCCGCTGAAGGAAACACCTTGCGACCAGTTGGTGGTTTCGAATGGCTTGGCGTCAAGCTGGGCCCATTCATCGCCGTTTCGCCGCTCAAATCCATAACCCGAAGCGCTGACCCAGATTGCCAACGGGCGGCTCTCCAAAATCGCGCTGTCACGCGCAGCCGCCATGCGCGCACCCAGCCTTTCCGCATCGCTGCGGGTCTTTGATCCGGCACCGGACAGCGATAGCACAACGGCCGCCGATACCAGCCCGATCAGGAAAATTACGATCATAAGTTCGACCAGCGAAAAACCGTTCTTTTCGCTGCTCTCGCTCGGCAGAAATTTGCGCCGCTCAGTCGCTGTAGATATCCGCATCTTCTTCTTCTCCACCGGGCGCACCATCAGCACCGAGCGAGTAAATGTCGAAATCACCGCTGCGGCCCGGATTGCTATATTGGTATGGTCGGCCCCAGGGGTCGTTGGGCAGCTTCTTCACATAGCCGCCGCGCCGCGCGCCCGACGCTGGCGGCGTTACCAGCGCCTTTAGGCCATCGGAAGCGGATGGATAGGAGAAATTATCGAGCTTGTAGCTTTCCATCGCCTGACTGAGAATGGCGATATCGGCTTTCGCTTTCTGGACCATCGCCTTTTCCTGGTTGGGCAGGACGTTGATGACGACGACTGTCGTGATCAGGCCAAGAATGAAAATCACCACCATCAGCTCGACTAGGCTAAAGCCGTTAGGCTGGCTATTGCGCTGCCGCCGGTATTGGGGACCGGCGCGGCGTAAATCGGTGAGCAGGTGAAACAGGATTTTCAGCATATTATATCCCCGTCAGATTCTGGAGCTGCAGGATCGGCAGCAAGATGGACAAAATGATCATGGCGACAATGCCGCCCATCACCACGATGATGAGCGGTTCGAGCATCGAAAGCGCCGTCGAGGTGAAATTGTCGAATTCGCGTTCGAGATAATCGGCCGCACGCGACAGCATGATATCGAGCTGGCCCGCGCTCTCGCCGCTCGCGGCAAGATAGACGAGAAGCGGCGGAAAAACCCCAGCGGCACGCATCGCGCCTGAAAGGCTTCCGCCGCTGCGGACACGCTCCACCATTTCGTCATTGGCGGCGCGCAAGACCCGGTTCGGAACGACATTGCGGGTCAGCTTCAACCCTTCGAGCAGGGGCAGGCGGCTCGCCACCATAGTCGCAAGCGTCCGCGCCATTCTGGCGGCATTCAAATCGCGGATGAGGCGGCCGACAAACGGAAGCCCGAGCAAGAAGCGATCAACCGCAAGACGGAACGCCTCTCGCCTGAGTGCGAGCATGAAGAGCAGGGCAAGAAGACCAAGACCAAGCAGGATATAGAGCCAGTATTCAGCCAGAAAATTCGATATCCCCATAACGGCGCGTGTGATCCAGGGCAGCTGCTGATCGACATCGTCGAATTGTTCGACCACGCGCGGAACCACCGATACCATCAGGCCGACGACGACCAGTATCGCAACGACCGTGAGCACGATGGGATAGCTGAGCGCAGACAGGAGTTTTCCGCGAATTTCCGCCTGCCGTTCCATCAGCGCAGCCAACCGTTCCATGATTTCCGGCAGCGCGCCTGAACTTTCGCCGGCGGCTATCATCGCGGTGTAAAGCGGCGGGAAGCTTTTAGGCTGTTTGCGCATGGCTTCGGACAGACGCTGCCCTTCCAGAACGCCCGCATGAGTTTCTTTCAGGATGGCGCGGACATGCTCCTTCTCGCTTTGTCTCTCGATTGTCCTGAGCGCTTCTTCCAGCGGACTCACCTGCGTGAGCGACGACAATTGGCGCGTAAAGAGCGTCAGCTGTTTCTGGTTCAGTCGGCGCTGGCGTGTCGGTAGCGAAAAACCGCTTTTCGCACTTTCGGCCATCCCGCTGGCGGGCGTGACCTTGACCACATAAAGCCGCTGCTGCTGCAACCGGTCGCGCGCGGCAGCGTCATTGGCTGCTGCAATCCGCCCGCGCTTTTCGCGCCCTTGCGGATCTATCGCATGAAAGGCAAAATCAGGCATCTTCCTCGCGTTCCTGCCGCGATACCCTTATAGCATCCTCAAGGGTAATTTCACCAGCGCGCATGAGCTTGCGAACGGCGCCAGCAAGGTTGGGCCGGTTGACAAAGGCATGGCGCGCGATAACCGCTTCATCGCCGCCCTCATTGATAATCCGGCGAATATTTTCATCGACCCTGACCGCCTCGAACACGCCAATACGCCCCTGAAATCCGGTGTGGTTGCATGCAGGGCATCCGACCGCCTGATGCACCACGGTACCCTGATCGAGGCCCAGCAGAGAGGCCGTATTTTTATCTGCCTGAACCGGCTTTCTGCATTCGGGGCAGAGCCTTCTGACCAGCCGCTGCGCAATAACAGCGCGCAAGGTCGATGCCATAAGGAAGGGTTCGATCTTCATGTCGCGCAGACGGGTTATCGCCCCGACGGCATCATTGGTGTGTACGGTGGACAGCACAAGATGGCCGGTAAGCGCCGCTTGCACGGCAATATCGGCCGTTTCCCTGTCGCGGATCTCTCCCACCATCACAACGTCGGGATCCTGGCGCAGGATCGCGCGCAGACCAGCGGCAAATGTCATGCCGACCTTTGCGTTGACCTGGGTCTGGCCAACACCCTCGACAGCATATTCGACTGGATCCTCAACCGTCAGGATATTGCGCGTGCCATCATTGAGCCGTTTGAGACCGGCATATAATGTGGTGGTCTTTCCCGATCCTGTCGGGCCGGTCACCAGAATAATACCATTTGGCTCAGCAAGCGCGTCGCTCAATATCTCGTGGCATTCGTCGCTCATACCGAGTAAATCGAGCGAAATGAAAGCGTTATCCTTGTCGAGAATGCGCATGACAACGCGCTCGCCAGCACTGCTCGGAAGCGTCGAAACCCTCACATCGACCAGCTTTCCGCCCAGGGTGATCGAAATGCGGCCATCCTGCGGAACCCGGCGCTCGGCGATATCGAGCCGCGCCATAACCTTGATGCGGCTGACAACGACCGGTGCAACATGCGCGGGCATGCGCAATTTTTCTTCCAATACGCCATCATGGCGCATGCGAACGACCAGGCCCGTTTCGTAGGGCTCTACATGAATATCCGAAGCGCCCTGCCGGACTGCCTCGGCAATTATACCATTGATCAGCCGGATTGCGGGAGCATCATCCGAGCTGTCGAGAAGGTCGTCTGCGCTTGGCAAATCGCCGCCGAGCAGTTCGCGGTCGCCGCCATCGGTGTCGAACGCATCTGCCATCGCGGCCGCGCTGCCGTCCATCGCATAATGGTCCGAAAGCATCGTTCCAAAATCGCCTTCGCTCACAATTTCAACATCGAAGGGCATGGCCAGATAGCGGCGAATTTCGAGCAGGATCTGCGGATCCGCGCCGTCGCGCATTGCAACGGTAATCCGGTCATCCTTTCCTCGATTCAAAACAAAGCCGAATTTCCGGGCAAAGCCATAGGGCAGGTCGACGAGCGGCGATTCAGGCAAGGAAGCCTCGATTGCCTCCGCTTCGGCAGGCACAGAGGTGTCGGTGGTCTGGGCTGCGCCGCGCTTTATCCTCATCGTCCGTCCTCGCTTGCCGGGATAGTGGTCTGTTGCACCGGCTGGTCGGGCGTCCGCTCGATCTGATTCACTGCGCCGATCACAACATCGTTGGGTCCGACGGTTGGATCGACAGGTGGAATAGCGCCCATATAGTCGCGTACCAGTTCGTCGATCGCCGGTTCCCGGTCAGGGTTGCGGAGCAGTTGCTGCCTGCGCACATAATCATAACGCCGCGCTGTCACGATCCGGCCATCCGAATTGGTTCGCAGCACCGTCGGACGGATAAATACCACCAGATTGGTTTTGGTTCTGCTGCGGCTCTTTGACCGGAAAAGCTCGCCAATAACGGGCAAATCGCCGAGTAACGGAATCTTCTCGATGGTGCGGCGTTCATCGTCATTCAGCAACCCGCCGATGGCCATAATCTCTCCATCCTGAGCTACCATCGTCGTCTGGAACTGCCGTTTGTTGACGATCAGGTCGCTGTCGCGCGAGGATACCGGTCCGGCCACGCTCGACACTTCCTGATTAATGTAGAGCGTGACTTCGCCATTGTCGTTGACCTGCGGCGTTACTTCCAGCTTGATGCCCACTTCCTGGCGCTGAACGGTCCGGAAAGCATTATCGAAATTGTCCGAGAGCGCCTCGCCGGTTGTCACGGGAATTTCCTGACCCACAAGGAAATTGGCCGTTTTGTTGTTGAGCGTCAGGATATGCGGCGTCGCCAGTAGGTTGGACTTCGTGTCGGACTGGACGGCATTGACGATCGCGCCGAAGACATTGTTCCCCGACTGGAACGCAAATCCGCCCAATCCGCCAGTTGTGGCCAAAATCGAGGCGGCTGCGGCTTGCTGCAAGGTGTCCCGAACTGGGCTGCTGTTGCTTGTGACAGTCGTCGTGCCGTTGACCGTTGTGGTGGAAGTCGACAATTCTTCAGCCGCCACCGCACCTGCGAGCGTCAGGATATTGGGCTGCGCATTGGAGTAGCTCGTCGCTGCGAAAGGTGCGTTCTCACCCGCAAACAGGAACTGAACGCCAAGCTTCTTGGCCGCATCATTGCCAATCTCGACAACAATTGCTTCGATAACGACCTGCGTTGGTCTGCTGTCGATCTGCCTTATTAACTCGCCCAGTTGCCGCTGGACATCCGGGTTCGCGGCGATGATCAGTGCATTCACGCCTTCATAGCGAGTCACGATCACCGGGCCGCGCTTTGCGATCCCGCCACCATTGCTGCTGACCGCCGCCGGCGCAGCGCTCGTCGTTTGCGCCGGTGGTGGTGCAGAGCTGCTGCCATTGCCATTATTCGCGCCTGACTGATTGGCGGTTGGGAGCGCAGATGGCAGGGTTTGCTGAGCAGAGCTATTTCCCTGCCCGTTACCGATCAGCGCCTGAATGGTCGGCAAGAGCGTCGCGGCATCGGCATGCTGCAAATTATAGACCCGGATTTCAGCACCGGACTCGGCGCTCGCATCAAGCTGTTTGGCCATCGCCGCGAAACGCGAAACCGAGGTCGGTTCACCGCGCAAGGCGACCGAGTTACTGCTGTCAAAGGGAACAATCGTCACCGGCGCGCGCGCGCCATCGCCGCTTACGCCCTGCGACGCGAGCGCCTGCAAATTTGTGGCGATTTCGCGCGCGCCGGCATTTTTCAGCCCAACGATCTGCGTCGCCGCACTATCCCGGTCTATCTGCCGTACCAGATTGCGCACACGCCGGATATTGTCGGCATAGTCCGCAACGACAAGGCTGTTGGCATTGCGGTTGGCCGTGATCGATCCTTCCCGGCTGATAAGCGGCCGCAACGTCTCGACCGCAGCAGAGGCATCGATCGATTTCAGACGGAAGACTTCGGTCACGAACTGGCTGGCGGTGGCATTGCGGCTACCCACGCGTGTCGGCTGGGTAGCGGCGCCTTCGGCCTGCTGAATCCGGTAGCCGCCACCACGGATCGGGATCGCAACCAGCCCGTTTGCCCGCAAGGTCGAAAGGAACACCTCAAAATACTCCGACCGCGAAAGCGAGCGATCGGTGACCACCGAAACTTTGCCTTGCACGCGGCCATCGACGATGAAAGTCTTGCCGGTTACGCGCGCGGCATCCTGCACGAAAGCGCGAATATCTGCATCGCGAACATTCAGGATATATTGCGCCGCCAATGGCTCGGCAAAAAGCAGTGCCCCAAAGGCTGCCAAGTGAATAAATTTCTTCACGGATTTTCCAATATTATAGAGACCGGAATGGTTTGCGCGCCGCGCTCGACTTCGACCGAGAGGCGGGCGCCGGGCCGCAGCTGGCTGATCATGTCGGCAGCAGACGAAATGGCCTGCCCATTTACTTTCGTGATGATATCGCCCGCCCTGAGGCCTGCAGCCCGCATCATCGCACCATCATCCTTGGCGGAAACGACAAGGCCGGTTACCGCTCCGCCTTCATTGCGCGGTGCCAACTGTATTGACGAGGCCAGGCTCTGCGGGTTCAGCTGGACATCGCCTCCAGCTACCGCGTTCGGCTCTGGGGTTGGCTGCGGTGTTGCATCCTGCTCTTCACCGCCGACTGTTTCTGCGGGAACTGATTGATCGAGGAAAAGCTTTTCCAGCGAACCATTGTTGCTGAGCACCACATGGTCAAAAGCTACAGCATGAAGAGTCACGCCCGGCATGATCTCTTCGCCCGTTAAATAGCTATACTGAACACCTTCACTGTCGGCGATGATGGCCGAGCCAGCTCCCGAGGCTTCGTTGCTCCTGATACCAAACAGCGTGAGCGACAGCGATGTCACTTTTTCATTGCCCTCTGCTGCAGCCTGTTGCCGGAAAAACGGATCGAAGCTCGCGAACAGAGCGCTCTGCGCGGCAGCATCCATGGGCTGCGGAACTTTGGGCCTCCAATCGCCAACGGGCGCTACTGGTGTGACCATTGTCCAGAAGAGCCGCACACCCTGAATCACAATGGCCAGCGCCAATATGGCCGCCAAAAGCCCGAAAAGGCTTGGCTTGGGCAGCTTACTGAAAAGCGTTGCGCCGCGCTGGGCAAGTGATGCAGCCATCGAATCCCTAATCCCGAAAGACCGAAGGACTAGGCACCAGAGATGACAGACAGATGACCGGAAAATTACAGATTTGTTTCATGGCATGAAAATGGCGGACAAACTGTCCGCCATCGCCAAAGTTCCCGGTCCCAATGAAACTTCCTGTGGTGCAGAGCCAGAATTTGATGTCTGTTCCAGTAACGCCAGCAGGCCTTTGTCCAATCCCCATCGTCATCCCGGCGGAAGCCAGGATCTCTTGCAGCTTTGCGCGTGACCGAGGGAGATTCCAGCTTTCGCCGGAATGACGTCGATACGTATTGTGTAGGGACGGCTTCCTAGAATTTGAGGGTTACGCTCGCCGAATAGCTCGTACCAACCTCATAAGCATTGTTGAGGATGACAGAGTTATTCAACGTCTGCGATTCCCGGTAGTCCTCGCCCAGAATGTTGCGCGCCGTCAGTTTCAGTTCGAAATCCTGGCCAAAGAGATTGAATTCCTCGCGCGCGACAAAATCAAGCTGCCAGCCGGTGCGTTCGACGAGGTCAGGCTGATCCTGCGGGCCACGAGCAGTCACACGGGGGCTGTTATAGCTGACGATGATTGTCTGCTGCGACAGTTTTTCATCATCGTCGCGTTCAAGGCCAAATTGCAGGTTGGCAATATGCTTCGACTGACCGGTCAGCCTGTCGCCATCGGTAAACAGTCCCGTAGCGGCCACCGGCAACAGGGTAATCGGGCTGATCGTCTGATCATTGGCGCCCACCTTAATTTCCGATTCGGTGTAGGTATAGTTGGCAGCCAGCAATAGGCGGCGGTTTTCGAAAAAGCCGCCCCAGTCATAGAGCGGGAAATATTTCACCAGTTCAATTTCCGCACCATACAGCGTCGCTTTAGGCGCATTGGAAAAGCCCTGGAAGAAAGCGCCACCGCCCTGGATAAAGGCGACCGATTCGATCGGATTGTCGATATCCTTATAAAAGACTGCACCGGTAATCCGCTCGCCGCGACCGAGATAATATTCGGCGCGAGCCTCCGCGTTGAAGAGCTCGCTGTCCGTCAGAAGCGGGTTGCCGATAAAGGTACGGTCGGTTTCAAGATCGAGAAACTGCTGGAATGCGAGTTCGCGAAATTGCGGCCGTGCAATTGTTTTCGACGCTGCCACCCTGATCTGGAAATCGTCGAGCGGGTTCCACGTCAAAGTCGCCGCGGGCAGCCAATAGTCATTGCTCAAATTGGTCGCCGTGCCGGGGTTTCCGCCAGCCAGTGTCAGCGGGGTGACCGTCTGGGTTCCGTCTTCGTAGCGAGCACCGACATTAAGGCGAAGGCCTTCGGACAGTTCGGCGTCGGCCTGAATATATCCGGCATGTACTTCCAGTTCGGCATTATAACGCGGTACGGAGTTCACCGCCCCCACTTCGCGCAATTCGATATCGTAAAAATCGACACTGAAATCGGAAAGCAGAAAATCGATCCGCAGCTGGTCGACCGGATTTGGAAGGCCATTCGCAGGCACAAAGCGGAAGTCGCGGCGTTCCGCGGCGCGCTCGTTCAGATAATAGCTGTAACCGGCCGAAACTGTGATCGGGACATTGCCATCAAACAGATAGCCCAAATCGATACCAGCGCCATATACGTCATCGGTCAAATCGCTGAAGCGAATGCGTGCCGATTCCCCGGGCGAAGTCAGATCGTTTACGAAGTCATTGGCGATCTCGTCATCGAAGGCATAGCTGTAGGTGCGTTCATAGGGTGCCTCGCGCTGCGAATTGGCATAGCTCGCACGAACGTCCAGGCTAAAGAGGTCCCACTCGAATTCACCGACAAGCTGCGATGTATAAAGCTGACGCTCGAACCAGCTCGTCCGGCCCTGATTGAGCGGAAGGTTGGGATCGACACTGATCGCGTCGATGCCGGCGGAGATGCTGGAGTCCTTTAGCGTATCGCGAATGAACAGGTTGACAAAGCGGACCTGATGGTCGGCAAACTCAGCCGAAAGACCAAGCATTCCGTTCACCACAGCGCGGTTCTGCGTTGTCAGATACTGAAAGTTGCGGTCCGGCAGCAGGCCGTCCTGACCATCGATCTGCACGACTCCCTGTGTTTGCTGCTGAACACCCCCGCGCGTGCGCCAACTATTGCTGATCCCTGCGGTAGCAAATATGCCGAAAAGCGCATCGCCGCTTTCGATCGACGTGCCGCCGGTAATGTCGGCGGACCAGTTTACGGGAATGTTGTTGTTGCGCTGAATCAAGGATGTGGGTGAATTGACGAGGCTTGCCGCAAAGGCTTGCAAATCTTCACTGCTGAAATTGACACCATCTTGAGCGATCAGAATATTCTGGTCGATAGCCTGCTGCAGCCCGGCCGGAATGTCGCGGGTACCATCGTCAAATCCCGTCCAGTCCCAATCCTGACCGAAATGCGTGTAACCAAGCTCTCCGGTTGTTTCGGAATTGCCGCCGATGCTCAATCCGATATCGAGAAAAGTTTCATCAGGCGTTGTTTTCGTGGTGAGGTTGATCACACCGCCGCCGAATTCACCGGGATAATTAGCCGAATAACTTTTTTGCACGACCGAGGAAGCAATAACGCTCGTCGGAAACAGATCGAGCGGAACAACGCGCCGAAGCGGTTCGGGAGATGGAAGCGGGTTGCCGTTGAGCAGAGCCAGCGAATAGCGCTCACCCAGGCCGCGGACAAAAACGAAGCGACCGCCAACAACGCTGAGGCCGGTCACCTTGCCCAGCGAACCGGCAATGTCGCCCTCGCCTGTTCTCGCTATTTCCTCTGTACCCAGAACCGACACGACTTCCGGGGTCGCGCGAATGGGGTTGGGAATGTAACGGCCGCGAACGACGATTTCGTTGGCATCCGCGCCAGGAGCGGAAATATCGATGTCCTCTTCCTGGAACTCGTCATCCGTTTCGGTTGTATCCTGCGTATCTTCTGCTTCTTCTGCTGGGGCATCTTGTGCCATCGCCGCCGGGGCAATCAAGATGCTGGACAGCAGGAGTGCTGACATAAGGGATGTCCGCTTTTTCATGGGTCTTCCTTCATGGAAACAAGAGTAAAAAGGGGACGGCGACCAGCAAAAGCCGCCATCCCGCATAATCGGATCAGCCGTTAGCCAATGTTGGGAGCTGCAGTGCATGCCGGGTCAGCGGCATAGAGACCGCAGGTCCAGCCCTGGAAGCGAGTGTCATTCGCATCCTGAACAGCACCGATGTAAGCCACATCTTCGAAGAAGGCGTTGGCACTGCTTGCAGCGAAAGCCGTCACGCCATTCTCGTTGGCGCCATTGATGAATGCCAGCGGCCAGGCACCGGCAACCAGCGAAGATGTGCCGCCACGGGTATTGTTCGTGCCCGCGTCGAATACGGCGGTAATGTCGGCTACCGCAATATTGCCGTCATCTTCGAAATCGGTGCCGCAACTGAGGAAGGTAGACTGGAAGACCGGCGGACCATTTTCATCGATCGCGGCATTGGCAGCCTGCATTGTAGCCGTACCGTCAATATTGATGCATTGATCGGGCCCTGTGAAAACCGCGTTATAAAATTCATAGTCACCACCACCGCGCAGATGTGCAACCTCGTCACCACCATTCGATACGAAGGTGATGTTGGCCAGCTGGTGGCGCTGGCGCGGCTCGGCGTCTTCGTCACCATTTGAATCGGCTTCCATAACCTTGTCACCGCCATTGGGGCGCTGGACTGCCAGAACAAACTGGTTGGCTCCCTGATAACCGGAGTCGGAATCGACGGAGTCATCGTCGATTCCCGTCAGGGCGATATTCTTGCCGTTCACGCGGCCACCGAACCATTCGATGCCGTCATCCGAGCTGTTGTGTACCTGGATATTCTGGAAGAATGTTCCCGATCCTACGCCAGCAAGCGTGATGCCGTTGAGTTCGTTGCCCGGCGAAACCTCAAAGCCGGGATAGCGAACCTGAACATAAGAAAGCCGGCCACTGGAATCGGCAGGCGAGGTGCCGCCATAAACCGCGTTCGACGGGCCTTCGACAATGGCTTCACAGTCGGTGCGTGTTCCGCCCGGGTTGGAAGCGCCGCCAGTTGCACAATCGGAGATTGGTGCCTGGCCCAGAATGACGACACCGCCCCACTGACCGATGCTGTCTACACCGGTTGTTCCTTCAAGATTCTGGCGCGAAGTCATGATGATCGGTGCCGTTGCCGTTCCTTCGGCAAAAAGTTGCGACCCGCGGTTGACGAGCAGGAAGTCGCCGCCCGAGGAACCAAACAAAACATTGCCCGCCTCTATGGTCAGGACACCGTTAGCACCGCCGTCAACGCCAACTTCTACGGCACCCGAAAGCGAGTAGACGGTTAGCTCTGTGTCGCCCCTGTTCGGGAGCACAAGGTTGCCAGTGATAACACCGGAGACCTGACAGTTACGGGCGGTCTGGCCGTTGCCAGTCGTGACTGTGCCAACATTGGCCGTGCCGGTGGGACAATCCGTTGCTGGCGTGCCCGATGGTGGTGGCGGGGGCGTGGTGGGCGGCGGTGGCGGTGCAGGAGCTGCTGGCGGGTTTACCACCACGATATTGCCTTCACCGGGCGATGCCACATCGTCGGCACCGCAGGCAGAAACCATAGAAGCCGCTGCCGTTGCGTATACTATCCCACGTAGTTTGGGGTTCATCATTGAATTATCTCCGCGACAAGAGGATGCCCAAAAAAGTGGGCGACACCAAACGGAGCGAAGGAGAATCACATGACTGCCCCCCGACCGTCTTGCGCGGCGTCTAGGGCGAGTCCATTACCCTGCCATGTCGCCATCATGACAGTTCGAAGAATTATTTATGACGATAAAATTACAGCAGGCCGCACTGCCCGATTATTCCGGCATTGGAGCGCCTTTTGCGAGTGGAAAAGAATCCTGAAAAAAAGAAAGCGAGGCGGTCATGATGACCGCCTCGCCCATTTTCGTCGCTAAATTTACAGTTATCTTGAACGCCGCAGCTAGCGTGTTGCAATATTCGATTCGAGTCGCTCGAGCGACAGACGCGCAGCATCGCGCGAATTGATGATACTGCCGTCGGACAGCTCCAGATCGAACTGCCTGCGGCAATTCATTGCTGCGCGAAACATGTTCGCAGCCTCGGCATATCGTCCAAGCCGCTCATAGGCTCGGCCCAGATTGATCAGCTTGGCCGGATCATCCTTCGAAGATGCCGTGCTTTCCTTGAGCTGCTTCAATGCCTTCTCATTATCTCCGGCGATCAATGCCTCATAGCCGAGTTCGCCGCGATCATATCCGATTTCCCGCTCGCCGCCGCTGGCCAGCGCAGCATTGGAAGCCACCGCCAGAGCAGAAACTAGAATCAATTTTTTCATCTAAACTCTCCTACAGTAATGACTATTATTACAATTCTGTGACAATATGACAAGTTTCAGATCAAATATCTTTTATATAGCTGATTTTGAAATGTTTATTTTGTAACTTTTGTGTCATAAATCTAGGCTCAGGCCATCGAGCATATGAGTTTGGCTTGGACCAATCGGGGCCATGACAAGGAAAGAGCGAGGAGAATAGCGGTGCTATTGGACGAAGGAGAGACGAAGACATGGTTCCGATTGACCCAGCCCTCTCCAGCTGTCTGCAAGACGGGCGCTTAGAACATGCCCGGATGGCAGGGCGGCCTGACCATCAAGCTGGACAATGACAAGCCTGAGCAGCTGTTCAGCTTTGTGCGCGACGTCGACGGCACAAGGTTGTCGCGCTGTTTAACCTGTCGGATCGCCGGATATCGGCACGGATCACCAGCGCGCTCGCCGATCGCAGCTACCGCGAAATGGGCGGGAGCGAGCCCTCGCTGAAGTCTGGCGACAGGGTCGATTTGCCTGCCTGGGGTTATAGACTTCTGAACCACAGGTAGCTGGCGGTGCTGTCAGACTAACTATAACTTGTTTCCGATTGGCGGAGCAATAGCAAGGCAGCGCTGACTTCAGGCAGCGAGAAACTGCCACTCAGCCAGCGCATCTGAGCGGCGCATCTTGTAAGTTCGTCGATCGATGAGGTGGCGTTCGGAGTTGAAGTGATTGTGGATGTTGGCGTGAACGGAGGCGAACTTTTGTAACGACTTCATTCGCCTGAAACGCTGCATGACATCCTCTCATCTTCGGAACGGAAAGTGACTGTTCTCTGCCCGATTGTTCTTCCATCGGCCCATTTCGCGTTGCTCTTCATTGCCGAGCTCGCGCATGGCTGATGGATAGGGTTTGAGTCCATCTGTGACGATCTTCTCCACCAAGCCGTGCCTTTTCAGTGCTTTTCGAATGAAGCGTAACGCCGCCTTTTTATGACATAGCTCTCGAGAACTTCTCCCTCGTGATCGATCGCCCGCCACAGAATAGTGCGTCTCGCCATTAATCTTCACAAACATCTAATCGAGGTGCCAGCGCCAGTAACGAAAGCCCTTCATCCTCTAAGCACGCTGCCTTCGAATGTCGGATGCGAACATCGGTCCGAACCGGTTCCACCAGAAACGGATCATCTCGTGGCAAATGTCGATGCCGCGCTCGGCCAGAAGATCCTCGACATTCCGCAAACTCAGCGGAAAGCGAATTTACATCATAACCGCGATGCGGATCACTTCGGGCGATGAATTAAAACGACGAAACGGACCTGGTGGTTTTGGCGTTCTGGGCATTGAGCCACCCTAGCCCAGCCTCCTCAATCCGCAACAGGTGCAGTTAGTCTGACAACGCCAGTTAATCTGACAGCACCTGTCGGCTTTTACCTACTGAGTTGCCGCCCTTTGCCGCGCGAAATTCCGCCCGCTTCTTTATCCCGATTTGCCAAACCAACGCATGATTGACTTTGGAGTGGACAGATGAGCGAAGCCTATATCATTGATGCAGCCCGGACCCCGCGTGGCGTCGGCAAAACCGGCAAAGGAGCTTTAACTCATTTGCACCCGCAGCATCTGGCCGCGACTGTGCTTTCAGCGCTGAGTGAGCGAAACGATCTACACACACCCGATATTCAGGACGTGATCTGGTCGACTTCAACGCAAAAGGGCAAACAGGGCATCAATGTTGGTCGCCAGTCCGCACTGCTCGCGGGCTTTGATACGACTGTGAGCGGCGTGACGTTGGACCGTTTCTGCGGTGGGGGGATCACCGCCGTGGCATTCGGCGCGGCAAAGATCATGTCCGGCATGGACGATCTCATCATTGCCGGTGGCACCGAGATGATGAGCTATGTGAACGAGAACGCGCGCGAAGAAGCGGGTGCTGGCCTGCCCCAGCTCGACATGACTGCCGGCAACCCGGAATTAATGAAGCGGCATCCGCAAGCGCATCAGGGTGTCTGCGCTGATGCGATTGCTGCAAAAGAAGGAATCCCGCGTGAGGATCTGGACGCGTTGGCCTATGAAAGTCAGCAGCGCGCAGACAGAGCGATCAAGGAAGGCCGCTTCGACAAGAGTGTTGTGCCGGTCAAGAACGTCGATGGCTCAATGGCTCTGGACCATGAGGAGTTTCCACGCCCGGAAACGACGATTGAAACGCTCGGCTCGCTGCGCCCCTCATTCGATGCACTGGCCGACTACAAGCTCGATGGGGTCAGCCTGCGCGACAAGATCCAGCGCGTCTACCCTGATCTCGATTGGCATGGGGTGCACCATGCAGGCAACAGCTCCGGCGTCGTCGATGGGGCGGCTGGCATTCTGCTGGCCAGTCAGAGCTATGTCGAAAAGAACGGACTCAAGCCGCGCGGGCGCATCGTTGCAACAGCGGAAATTGGGGATTGCCCGACGCTAATGCTCAATGCCCCGGTTCCCGCAGCCAAGAAGGTGCTCGAACGCGCGGGAATGACAAAGGACGACATTGATCTGTGGGAGGTGAACGAGGCCTTCGCTGTCGTGGCGGAAAAGTTCATTCGTGATCTCGATCTCGATCGTGAAGAGGTCAACGTGAATGGTGGAGCGATGGCGCTTGGCCATCCTATCGGCGCGACCGGAGCGATCCTGATCGGGACCGTGCTTGATGAGCTTGAACGGCGTGACCAGAAGCGCGGCCTGATCACAATGTGTGCCGCGGCGGGCATGGCCCCTGCGGTGATTGTCGAACGGGTCTGATCCGCCCGACGCCCCGCATATGTTTCATCTTGCCTAAACCAGGCCCGCTTTGGCCTCAGCCACGAAACTCTGCTTCTCGCACGCGTCAACATATTCCCGGCGCAGCCGCATCACCAGATCAGAGATCGAAGGAATATCGTCGATCAAATCGATCCCCTGCCCGGCAGACCACAGATTCTTCCAGGGGTGCACGCCTTGTGGAAGGTGATCGTGGGACATTCCCTTCCTCTCCGGAGACGGAAGGTTGGCAGGGTCAAGGCCAAGCCGCGCCATCGACGGGATCAGCCAGTTTGCTGCAACACCTGCGATCTTGGGCGTGAACATCAAGTCCTCGCTGTGGCATTCGACCAGCATCCTTGCATAGTCGGGATCAACCGCAGCCTCCTTTGTGGCAATGAAGCGCGTGCCCATATAGGCAAGGTCAGCCCCGAGGATCTCTGCTGCACGAATAGCGGCACCATTGGAGATGGAGCCCGCCATCAGGATCACCCCATCGAATATCTTTCTGATGCGCGGAATGAGTGAAAGATGCGTCACAAGGCCGGAGTGACCGCCTCCCCCCGCACCCACGCAGGTCAGTCCGTCGACACCCGCTGCGATTGCTTTTTCCGCAAACCGGAACGTGGTCACATCGTGAAAGATTTTCAGGCCATGATCGTGCGTCCTCTTGGTCAGTTCTGTAGGATTGCCAACCGCGCTGATGATCACCTCGACACCGTACTTGCGGCACGCTTCGAGATGGCGATCCATTTCCGCCGGTTCCATGGCGGTGGGGATGTTCACACCAATGGGGCCAATGGGTGCATCGGGATTGGCATCGCGAAACCGGTCAAGATCATCCCTGATTTCCTGCAGCCAGGTTTCAAAAAGCTTAAAGGTGCGCGCATTGTGCCTTTGAAGCGCGCCCATCAATCCCGCCTTGCAAGCCTCCTGCACCATCGCCGGATTGCTGATAAGGAACATGGGGGCACAAACCGCCGGAAGCACCAGTCTGCTGCGGAAATCGGCATCTAAACTCATTGTGTCTTCCTATTCCAAGGCCAGGGGCCTCATCTGGTCGTGATGCAAGGCTGGCCCCTGCCCAATTCACCCAATCTGCCCATCGCGCATTCCTTGAGCCGACTAATCATCGAAGCCAACGAAGCTGGCTGCCTCTTCGAGTGACTTGCGGCGCGAGATAACTGCATTTGCGGGGAAAGATTCGTCCGGCCAGCCCATGGCGATACAAATCATGATCACCTCATCATCGGGGATCTGCGCATGTTCACGCACCACCGGCGAATACATAATCCCCTGGCTGTTGATTGTGCATCCCAGGCCACGTGACCAGGCGGCATTGACAATCGCATTGGCCACTCCACCACAATCGAAATAGGTAAAGTGGCTTTCCTCCATCACCCGGTCGAATGTGACAAAGATCGACATCGGCGCATCGAACTGGCGAAAACCGCGCAACAGCCAGTCGGCTCTCGCAACCTTGTCATGCCGTTCGATATCCATCGCCGCAAACAGCTGTTTCGCAACACCGACCTGCCGCTCTCGATGCACGCCGGTATATTCCAGATCGTCGCTGATTTCCCGCGAGGGCGGGATACGGGCAAGAGTGTTTTCGACATTGGCCTTGCGAATCAGATCCAGCGGCTCGCCCGAAACCACATGGAAGTTCCATGGCTGCGTGTTGAGCGAAGTCGGCGCCCTCATTGCGACGCGCAAAACCTCCTCGACAAGCGCGCGCGGCACCGGTTTCGGCAGAAAGCCGCGGATGCTTCGACGGCCCAAAACGACCTGATCAAACGCGTCGGTGACGCTGCCTTGATTGTTCACCACTTCCAACCGAGTATCCTCCGTAAAGCTATGGGCCAGGCCAGGCGTGAGCCACAGCCCCCAAGGGCAAAGCCGGTCCAGTTTCACCCCCATCTGCTAGCTTTGCAAATGCAAGTCGCACGGCATCGGAATCAAGCTTGAAGTGAGCCAAAGATGCAGGCAATTTGAGCAAAACTTCCAACTGCCTTGCCGCGCGCGCCTGACCAGTGCCCGCTCCGATTGAAGGCGAATCGCAACAGCGAAACCCATGATCAAAATGGACGTGACAGCTTGTAACTAGCATATTGGCGCCGAATACCCTTGGGTTGCCGAAACCGTAGATGCGATCAAGAACCAAGAACCAGAAATCAGGGACCAGGCCGAGGAACTGCACATGACTGACAAGCTGGTATTGAGAGAGGATCGGGATCAGGTCTGCTACCTGACGCTGAACCGGCCTGAACGACTAAATGCGCTCAATCTTGCGCTGTTCGAACAACTGGAAGCACACATCGAGACGCTTGGCACCCAGCAATCGCATGTCAGCTGCATAGTGGTTACCGGCGCGGGAAAATGCTTTTCAGCTGGCCATGATTTGCAAGACATCGCCAACGGTGGGGAGCCGAAGGATCCCTATTATCAAACCAATGTGATCAGTGCGCTTGCCAATCTGCCGCAACCCGTGGTGATGGCCGTGAGAGGGCATTGCTACACCGGTGCACTCGAACTGGCATTGGGCGGCGACTTTATCCTTGCAAGCGAAACGGCCCGGTTTGCCGACACCCACACCAAGTTCGGGCTCGCTCCGGCATGGGGCATGAGCGTGCGCTTGCCGCGCAAGATCGGCCGGGCAAACGCGATGGAAATGATGTTTGCCGCAAGAACCTACTCAGCCGAGGAAGCACTCGGGCTCGGGCTTGCAGACAGGCTCTTTTTGGACACCGAATTTGACGCTGAAGTTGCAAAATTCTGCGGCCTCATGACCCGAAATGCCCCCCATTCGGTGTTCGGATACAAGAGGCTGGTTCGGGAAAACCTAGAATTGCCGCTCGACGAAGGACTCGTCAACGAGTTGCGAAACTCGCCGGGATTGTCGCCTGATTACGAGGACAGGATAGCAAGCTTTCTCAAACGCTAGGCGACCATAGTGCAGTGCTGTATGCGATGAGGGGGATTCCATTTTCGATACCTTTCCCGGCACCCTCATCGATCATATGGAACGCGCTGTCTTTCGCGTGCCAGCATGGACTGTGACCCGATGCGGTGCCGAGCCCTGATCGTGCCAAATAAGATGGAAGCGCTGATTGAAGGATTACAGCAAGAGATCTGTTTTGGTCGCAATTGACCTAGAGAATTGACACTTCGTGCCATGGCGCTGGGACGAGCTGGCGTGGAAAACTCTTCACCGCATTGAGCAAAGCGGAGAGGGCAAAAGCTCGAATGGAGCAGGTAAAGGCACAGACGGAAAACGATAGCTCGAATGTAGAGAGCGAACCGGCGCTGACCACATCTGCCCGCTACATTTATTGGACTATCTTCGTGTTCTTTCTCGTCAATCTGGTCAGCCAGATGGACGGTGTAGTATTAGCCATTCTGGCGGAGCCCATCCGAGAGGATTTGGGGCTGACTGACAATCAGCTTGGCATGCTCCGATTCGCGTTTTCCGCCTTTTACGCAATCTTCGGATTGTTCATTGGTCGACTGACCGACACCTGGTCGCGCAAGAAACTGCTGGCCATCTCGGTTTATCTGTTCAGCCTGGCGACCGCTATCAGCGGAGCCGCAAACAACTTTGTCCAGCTATTCCTCACACGCGTCTTTGTGGGAATTGGGGAAGCCGGGGGTGTGCCAACAAAATACTCGATGACAGGAGACATTGTAGCCCCTGAGAATCGAGCAAGAGCCCTTGCATTGATCACTTCAGGCTTGGGTATTGGTTCGATGTTTGGTCTCATACTTGGCGGCTATCTCGCCGATACCATCGGCTGGCGCATGACATTCCTGGCATTCGCCATCCCCGGTCTGATCGTCGGGCTTCTTGTGACTTTAACCATAAGGGAGCCGCGACGCGGTGTTTTTGAAAAGAATGCAGATACGGTGGCAGAGGTGCCATCAATCAAGGCGTCGCTAAACATGCTGCGAGGTAACAGCTCCTTTATCTACATCGTGCTGGGTTACTCAGCGACAATTTTCGGATTGACCGGCGTGGGGTATTGGATGCCCAGCTTTCTTGTCCGCTCATACGGGGTTTCTCTTACAGAAGTGGGGGCGGTCTACGGCGCGGCCAATGGTATAGGATTGCTCGCCGGCCTTTCATTGAGTGCGACCTTCTCGCCCTGGCTGTTGCGACGGGACCGGGCGTGGGAGATGCGCTTGCCCGGCCTTGTCAATCTGGTCGTCGTCTTCACCTACCTGGCCATGTTCCTCTGGGCAAACTCACCCGTCGAAGTCTATGTGCTCGCCGGGCTTTCCGCCTTCTTCCTTGGCCTGACCTTGGGCCCAGCTTCTTCGGCGATACAATCAACCGTCACAGCCAGAATCCGCGGAATGGCCATTGCGCTGACGATGCTGATCTCATCTTTCCTTGGTCAGGGTCTGGCGCCCTGGCTCCTTGGTTACATCAGTGACTTGCTGCGTCCGGAATATGGCGAGGATTCGCTCCGGATCGCACTTGCGATCGGTCCGGTGGTTCTGGCAGTCGGTGGTTTTCTATATCTGCTAGGCACCCGTAGATTCAAAGAACACCTGGTCGACTAAAGCCTGAATGTTGGCGCAGCAATCTGATCTGGATGCTCGGCAGAACTATGCTCATGTGACGCCGCTTATCCCAGCAGCGCGCGACCGTTCTTGATGACCGTCACGCCGCGCTCTGGAACGCGGGCCTCGAAGGACACGACATCGCCATCACGCCACAGATCGATGTGCAGATCATCGCCAGGGATAACCGGAGCCGAGAAGCGCACATCGAAGCCGCGGAGCCGCGCAGGATCATAGTCGCAGGTCTTGGCCAGAACCGCGTGACAGCACATGCCGTAGGTGCACAGCCCATGCAGAATCGGCCGGTCAAATCCAGCCTCACGGGCCACCTGCGGATCGGCATGGAGCGCATTGCGATCTCCCAACAACCGGTAAAGCAAGGCCTGATCGAGGCGGGTGTTCAGCGCGTGCCGCATATCAGGGGGCCGATCAGGAACCGAATGGACCGGAGGAGGCGGTTCACTGGCCCGTGCATCGGTTGAAAAACCGCCATCTCCCCGGGCGAAATGGAGTGGGTTGAGCGTGCAATAAACCTCATTGGTCTGCGCATCCCTTATGGTGACCTCTGATACGATCAACGCGCCTTTACCCGGCCCCTTGTCGTGCAGCGAAAGGGTGCGCGTATCGACGCTGATCCTTGCCGCAGCCGGAAGCGGTTTATGCACCGTGAGCCGCTGTTCGCCGTGCAGCATCATCGCATAGTCGATGTTGAGTCGACGCACATCAAGCGCTCCGGGCGATATGACTGTCGCCAAAGTCGGAACAGCGCGCAGATTCTTCTCATAAACGAAAGCGAGTTCTTTCTCATCTAGCGGATCACGTCCCATCCCTATGCCAAGGGCGTAGAGCATGGCCTTGTGATCCTCATACTCGAATTGGAGGTCTTGCTGTGAGACATTCATCGCATGATCGTAATCGAGCGCCATCAGATCGGATCTCCGGGAAAGGCTGCTGCCGAAGGCGCGAGCGAATAGAAGCCAGTTCCAAGATTGGGCAGTGCGTTCTCGACTATCGCCTCTTGGGTCCAACCATCCGTCGCTGCAACTGTTCGGGTTGCTCGGGATTGACCCATCAGGTGGATTTCATTGCCACGGATGGCAAAGATCTGGCCGGAGACATAGCTGGCACCATCTGCGCACAAGGCAGTGCAAAAGCGAGCCACCTGGTCAGAGCGCATCCCGGTCTTGAAGCGCTCGACCCGCTGGCGCGAAGCCTCGTCTGTCACCGGAATTGTGCCTACCAGCCTGGTCCACGCGAAGGGGGCGATCGCATTGCTGCGAACATTCTTGCGTGCGCCTTCCATCGCCAGAATGCGCGAGAGGCCGACAACGCCCATCTTTGCAGCAGCATAATTGGCCTGGCCAAGATTGCCGATAAGCCCACTGGTCGAGGTGAAGAATAGATAATTGCCCTCCTCCTGCTCGCGAAACAAATCAATCGTTGCCCGCGCGACATTGTAGGCGCCGCGCAGGTGTACATCGACGACGGCAAAGAAGTCCTCTTCGCTCATCTTGTGAAACATCTTGTCGCGCAGGATACCAGCCGGGTTCATGACGGCATGAAGCCCACCAAACTCATCGCGGGATTGCTCCACCATCCGTCGGACAGCATCCAGATCGGTCACGCTATCAAAGTTGGCAATCGCCTCCCCGCCGGCCTTGCGGATTTCCTCCACGACGAGGCCGGCCGCCTCGGACGATCCATCGCCCTTGCCATCACCTGCACCACCAAGGTCGTTCACCAAGACCTTGGCGCCCAGCTCGGCAGCCTGAATTGCGCAATCCTTGCCTATGCCGTTTCCAGCTCCAGTGATCAGGATCACTTTTCCTTCGAGAAGACTCATCGGCTTTCTCCCGTTAGCTCTGCCAATATTTTTGCTTCAATTCGCTCTTGATGACCTTGCCCGCTTCGTTGCGCGGGAGCGAGGAAACAAAATCCACTGATTTAGGTGCCTTGACGCTGGATAAACGCGCTTTGGTAAAAGCGATAATGTCGGCTTCCACAGCTTGTGCGTCCACTCCCCGTCGCGACAGTTCGACGATGGCCTTGGTCGCCTCACCCAAATCGTGATCAGGCACGCCGATCACCGTAACATCGCTTACATCAGGGTGCCCGGCGATGACATTTTCGACCTCGGCCGGGTAGATATTCACGCCGCCCGAATTGATCACAAACGCCCGGCGGTCTCGCAGATAGAGGTAACCCTTTTCATCGACGAACCCGATATCGCCCAGCGTGACCCACCCGGCCTCGTTACTGCATTCAGCCAGTTTTTCAGGGGCGTTGTGATACGAAAATGCCGGGCCATCGGAAAAATAGACCAGCCCCGTTTCACCTGCGGGCAGCTCCTTGCCCGCCTCATCGCAGATGTGGATTTTGCCGGTGATCGCACGACCGACCGATCCGGGATGGGCTAGCCAATCAGCGGAATCGATATAGGTCATCCCAACGCCTTCGGTTCCCCCATAATACTCGCTGATAATCGGGCCGAGCCAAGCGATCATGGCTCGCTTCAGATCGGGTGGACATGGCGCCGCAGCGTGGATGACTTTTTTCAGGCACGACAAATCAAAGGCAGATCGCTGCTCTTCTGAAAGGCTCAGCAAGCGACGCATCATGGTTGGGACCAACTGAATATGGGTCACACGGTGCGTGTCGATCAGTTCAAGCAAGCGCAGCGGATCGAAACGCTGCATCGCGACCACAGTCCCACCCAGGCGCTGCACCGCCATCAATGCCCGCAAAGGAGCGGCATGATAGAGCGGTGCGGGGGACAGGAAGACCGTGTCCGGTCCCATCACGTGATAATCGCGATAAATGCCCGGGATCGGCTCGGTCCCGAATGTGCGCCCAGTCAGCGGACGAAGAATGCCTTTGGGTCGCCCGGTGGTTCCCGAGGAGTAGAGCATCGCGAACCCTTCTTCCTCCGCACTTTGGGGGGCAGAGCGAAGCGGCAGCGACATGAGGTCCAAACTAGTCAAATCGCCGGATTCCGGATCGATACAGATGACTTTCACATCGTCGTTCAAGCCGGGCAGTATATTGCCCCACAAATCAGCCACTCTCTCGCTCACGAAGATGAAGCGAGCACCGGTGTCACACGCAAGATAGCTTGCCTCATCCTCTTTGGCGTGGGCAGGTATAGGAGTGTAATAGGTGCCCGCACGCTGCGCCCCCCAATACAGCACCGCAAGCTCGGGTCGGTTCTCCATCATGCAGGCGAGGTGATCGCCAGGCCGGGCACCGTGCTGTGCCAACCAATCGGCCAAAGCGAGCGACGCGTCATGCAACTGGCCGTGCGACAGCACCTGCCCATCGGCCAGAACGAAGGCGGGCTTGTTTGCGCTGATGCGATCCTGGCTGGCGACGACTGGCAATTGTGAAAACCGCTCCCGACTGCTGCTTTCATTGTGCATGGCAGCGTCGCTTGAGCGTTAGCTTGGGCCCTGGCAGGCAGTAAGAGGCAAATCAGGCGACCGTGTCTGGATTTCGCGCCACTGCAAATCCCTGAGCCTTAAGGCAAAAGGTCGATAGTTCCTCGTTATTGGCTGCTTGAGAGCCAGTCGCGATCTCAAGAACGGACACGGCAAGGCACCTTACAGCGTTCGCGCAATCAGCTCCTTCATCACTTCGTTAGAACCGCCATAGATCGTCTGAACGCGCGCATCGACATAAGCTTGCGCGATTGGATACTCCATGATGTAGCCATAACCACCGAAGAGTTGCAGACATTCAGCAACCACCTCATTCTGCTGGTTGGCCAGCCACAGCTTGCCCACAGCAGCAAGAGTGCCATCCAGTTCACCGGCTGCAAACGATGTGATGCAATGGTCGAGGAATACCCGCCCGATCGTTACCGCCGTCTTGACCTCTGCGAGTTTGAAACGCGTGTTCTGCTTGTCGATCAGTTTCTCGCCAAAAACAGATCGATCCTTGCAATGTTCGACCGTCAATTCGAGCGCAGACTCCATGGCTGCCTGTGCTCGAACCATGATCATCATCCGTTCATAGGGCAGATCAGCCATAAGCTGGAAGAAGCCCCGTCCCTCTTCATTGCCCAGCAAATTGTCAGCAGGGACACGAACATTGTCAAAAAACAACTCCGCCGCGTCCTGACCGCGCATCCCCATCTTCTCCAGCTGCTTGCCGACCTTGAAGCCTTGCGTTCCATCAGTCTCGACCAGCAAGATCGACATTCCGCGAGCGCGCTCGCCGGGATCGGTCTTGCAAACGACACCGACAAGACCGGCGATGCAGCCATTGGTAATGAATGTCTTTGCACCATTCAGAACATAGTGATCGCCTTCGCGTATCGCGCTCGATCTGATTGACTGGAGGTCTGATCCTGCATCGGGCTCAGTCATCGCAATCGCACCAATCAGTTCACCCGAAGCCATGCGTGGGAGATAGCGTTCCTTCTGCTCGGCAGTCCCATGGCGCGAGATATACTGCGCCAGAATATTGTGAACCGCCCTTCCCCATGACGTGCTTCTTGCGTAGCCAAGCTCTTCGGAAAGCACGACCTCATATCGAAAGTCCGCTCCTAAGCCGCCATCTTCGGCAGGAATATCGGTGCACAGCAAGCCCGCCTCACCAGCCTTCAGCCAGAACTCCCGGTCGACATGCTTTTGTTCCTGCCATTTGGGCTCATTGGGCAGCACTTCTTGCGCGATAAACCGCCGGACAGAATCCCGGAACATGGTAAGCTCAGCAGATTCCCAATTTGGTTTCGAATTTTGCATTTCTTTATGACCTTCGATCTGGAATAGGACTGATTCTAACGGGAGATCATCCCCGTCAGGCGATTCTGGATAATCTGCGCTGCGTCTTCAACGATCCGGTTGACCAGATCGGCAACCGTTGGAATGTCCGTAATGAGGCCCTGGATCATCCCAGCAGTCCAAATGCCTCCTTCGACATCACCCTGCGACATGGCAGCCAGGCCGCGCTTGCCGGCGACCAGATGCTGGACGTCTGCAAAAGTCGCTCCGCCAGCGCCTTCGATTGCGACGACTTCATCGCTTACCTCATTCTTCATGACACGCGCCGTATTGTGCAGCGTGCGGAAGATCAGATTGGTCGCACGCTCATCATTCTCGACCATCTGGCGCTTGAAATTCTCATGCACCGGGGCCTCCTGAGTGACACAAAACCTTGTGCCCATATTGATACCGTCAGCTCCCAGAGCCAGCGCGGCGGCAAGGCCACGGCCATCACCAAAACCGCCTGAAGCAATCATCGGTATCTTCAGGCGATTGGCCGCAGCAGGAATGAGTATCAGCCCGGGAATGTCGTCTTCACCCGGATGTCCAGCACATTCAAAACCATCGATCGAGATTGCATCAACCCCCATGCGCTCTGCCGACAATGCATGGCGAACGGCGGTGCATTTGTGGATCACCTTGACCCCGTTCTCCTTGAAATGGTCGACATGCTCCTGCGGCTTGTGGCCCGCCGTCTCGACAATCTTGACCCCGCTTTCGATGATAGCCTGACGATACTCGGCATATGGTGGTGGCGTAATGGCGGGAAGGATGGTGAGATTAACGCCGAAGGGCTTGTCGGTCATGTTACGCGTCCGCTCGATCTCGCGGGCCAGGTCATCAGGCGTTGGCTGGGTCAGCGCTGTCAGAAAGCCCAGGGCACCACTTTCGGCAACCGGAGCCACCAGCTCGGCCTTGCCAACACCTTGCATTCCGCCCTGGACTATCGGGTGTTCAATCCCGAACATTTCGGTGAAGCGAGTCTTGATCTGCGTCATGTCATTCCCCTCAGCTGCGCGATTCCTCTAAGTGATGACTCCCGCCTCGCGGAGCCGATCAATTTCGGTTTCATCAATGCCAAGCTCTTGCAGCACTGCACGCGTGTCACATCCGGCGGGCGGAGCCGGTCGCGGATTGTCTGCGGGTGTACGGCTAAAGCGTGGCGCAGGGGCATTCTGAATCTCACCGCCCACGTCCACATATGTGCTTCGCGCCAGGTGATGGGAGTGTTGCCCAACTTCGCTGAGGCCAAGAACCGGAGCAAAGCAGACATCGGTTCCTTCAAGGATTGCACACCACTCGTCGCGCGTCCTGGACGAAAATACCTCGGCAAGAGCCTGCCTCAGCTTTGGCCATTTCGACCGATCCTCGCTTCCTGGCGCGAACCCGGCGGCTGCGAAAGTCACCTCGTCAAGCCCGGCACGCTTGATTAATTCTGCATAGAATTGCGGCTCAAGCGATCCGATGCTGATGAACTTGCCGTCGGCGGTTTCATAGACGCCGTAATAGTGAGCAGCTCCGCCAAGCTGTGATGTGCCCGGCCCGTCATCCGGAAACATTCCGATGTCGCGATAATACGTGAAAGATGAGATTAACGAGGCAACCCCGTCAATCATGGCCATATCAACGACCTGCCCCTCCCCGCTTTGTCTGGCGTGAAGGATCGCGGCCAGCAAACCGAATGCCAGAAACAGACCACCGCCAGCGAAATCACCAAGAGCATTCATGGGTGGCACAGGCTGGCCGCCTGTCGGACCAATGGCATGGAGCGCTCCGGATAGGGCCACGTAGTTGATATCGTGGCCTGCGGCCATGGCCAGCGGGCCTTCCTGACCCCACCCCGTCATCCTTCCATAGACCAGTTTGGGATTGGCTTTGAGCGCATCGTCCGGGCCTATTCCCATGCGCTCGGCAACCCCTGGCCTGAAGCCTTCTGTGCAGGCATCAGCCTTCTTGAGCAGGCGCAGGACAATTTCCTTTCCTTCATCCGTGCGCAGATTGAGCGCGATCGAACGGCGGTTGCGAAAATGCGGGGAAGAAGGAATTGCAGTTTGCCGGGGCTGCGAGGCTCGCTCAATGCGAATGACGTCCGCTCCGAGATCGGCAAGCAGCATCCCGCAATATGGCGACGGCCCAATGCCGCCCAGTTCGATTACTCTAATACCTGCAAGAGGCCCAGTCATGATTGATCCCTTCTCTAGAGCCTGAGTGCACCGCGTGCGATCAAGGCGTGTGTCTGCACGTCCAGCCGGCGATAGCTTCCGGTGTCGGGATCGCGCAGGTACAGGCTGTCAGACACCACCCCGGGATTGAAACCCTGATGCGCCAGATCACTCTTCTTGACCTTGAAAGTCGCAGTCATTGGCAATTGTGACATCAGCCGCAGGAACACCGGACGTGCATAGTCCGGCAGGCGCTCCTTGATGCGCAAACTCAGCTCAGACAGGTCAAAATCTGCCGGATCTCCCGCAATTTCAATCGCCGCCATTCCCGCCTTGCCTTCGGTTCCAGGGATCTGAACCCCGTAAACCGCAACCGCATCCAGCCCCGGGCAATCCAATAGCGCTTGCTCGACCGCACTCGCGGCCACGTTCTCGGACTTCCAGCGAAAACCGTCCCCCAGTCGCTCGACAAACTGGTAGTGCGGCCAATCATCACCCAATCCGACGTCCACGGTCCGCAAGACGTCCCCGCTGTTGAACCAGCGATCCCCGTCCTGCAGGATATCATGTTCAATCCTGCGGTCGGACATCTGCTTGTTGGTGTAACCTTCGAAATACTGTTTGTCGGTGACCTTGATCAGCATCAGGCCCGGTTCCCCGTCACGGACATCAATTGCCCGACCATCTTTGTCCCTTAAGACTTCGGTCGTGTCAGCATCGTATGCGACCAGCCTGATTGTTGCCGATGTGATCCCAAGGGTCGCATCACGATTGAAGACGTTCATGAAACCGCCATTGGCCTCGCTCGCGCCATAAAACTCGCTCACCCGGCGGATGCCAAAGCGTTTCTTGAACGGTTTCCAGATTTCTGGCCGCAAACCATTCCCGGCAGCGCGGGTAATCGAACACTGCGCATCATCAGCGCGCGGCGGCGTGGAGAGCAAATAGCGACAGATCTCACCAACATATATCAGCAGGTTGCATTCGTGCCTCTTTGCCTCTGCAACAAGCTGTGACGCGGAGAACGAAGGTCTAAGAAACATCGATGCGCCCGAAAACAGGCAGGCCCCGGCTCCGGCGATCAGGCTGGTCCCATGATACAGTGGAAGGCAATTGTACAAGCGGTCTTGCGGCCGTGCCCGAAAGCTAAAAATGCTGTGACTCGACGCTCCATAGACAACTCTGCGATGCCCCAGAACAGCCGCCTTGGGAAAGCCGGTCGTCCCTGAAGTAAAGATGTGCAGCGCTGCCTCGCGGGCCAGAGGTGGCGGCACATCGCGCAGGTCTGTCGAAGGCAGTCTGTCGATCGCATCTTCGTCAAGCCACAACCATTGGCTGCCAGCTGCCGTTTCATCGTCGCCAGCAACGGCGTCCCAAACCACAAACCTCGCCGTTCCGGGTGAGGCGGCAGGATAATCACCGCCAGCCTCGGCCACGCGTGCGGCAGCGGCCGCATCAAGCAAGCTGACATTCGCACCGACTTCGCGCACGCAGTGGATAAGCTGATCACTACGCAGATTGGTGTTGATCAGGCTGGCTACCGCACCGATCCGGGTGATGCCGAAGACAGCCGCGATATAGCTGGCGCAATTGCCCATATTGAGCGCAACGCTCTCCCCGCGATGCACATCCATTTCATGAAGGAGGTTGGCAATCTTCAGGCCACGGCTCATCAGTTCACGCCAGGTAACGGTTTCCCTGTCACTAATGATCGCAACGGCATCAGGACGACGCCGTGCCTGGCGTTCGACAAGCCAAACGAAAGACTGTTCAGAATGTGGATCAGGATCGTCGATCCGCGCGCTGTTTCGCGTCAGATAATCGAGTTCGCGTTGCACTTGAGTGGGCATTGGAGATCCGTCAGTCCGAGCTGGCAAGTTCCAGATGCGCCCTGATCCTCTTACCCGCCTCAACCACGTTGGCGGGGTGATCAGCATCAGTGAAGTCCGTGATCCGATCCCAGGCTTTATCGACCGCTTCGGCGCTCAAGGCCTTATCGGACGGGAAGGTTGCACCAACCGCGCGTTCCCATCGCAGCTTGGCCATCCATCCGCCGCCGACTTCGAAGAGACTGCCCGTCTCTTCATTGTGCTGCGCGCAAAGGCGAATGACCAATGGAACCACGAATTCGGGCGGCATCGAATCCATCATTTCCTTTGACGCGATTGTCTCGAACATTCGCGTTGCGGCCACAGGAGCGATCGTATTCACGGTTATGCCCTTCGCCGCCCCCTCAATGGCCAAGGCCTGTGTAAAGCCGTGAATGGCAAGCTTTGCCGCACTGTAATTCGCCTGGCCGAAATTGCCGTAGATTCCGGCCCCAGAGGATGTGTTGATGATCCGGCCATAGTGTTGATCTCGCATCTGCGGCCAGACGGCGCGGGTCACATGAAATGTGCCATTGAGATGCGTGTCGATGACGCTTGTCCATTCATCATTCGTCATCTTCCCGAAACTGCGATCACGCAATATTCCGGCATTGTTGATCAATATGTCGACCCGGCCGAACCGGTCGAGCGCGGTTTTGGCAATCGCCTCACCCTCCAGAACAGAATGACGATCTGCAATGGCAATACCGCCCGCCTGTTTGATCTCTTCGACCACCGCGTCGGCAAAGTGCTCTCCAGATGATTTCCCCGTATGGTCAACACTCAGATCGTTTACCACGACCTTTGCACCGCGCCATGCAAGCTCCATTGCATAGGCTTTGCCCAAACCGTTTCCGGCGCCGGTCACGATCGCAACCTGATCTGAAAAACGTATATCTTTCATCACCCGCCTCCCTGGGTTTCTCGCCATGACAGCACACCGTCGGCTATCGAAGCTTCGCCTTGTTCATTGAGGAGATCGAAGAACACGGTTGTTACTGCGGCTTCCCTGAGGATCGCCGAAGGACACACCGTCGCCTGCGTATCTGCCAGGACAGGTGAGCGCATCCGGCAGGCGAACCGAGTGATCCGTGAAAAATCGCGGGCAAAATAGCGCTCGGCCAAAACCGACATGGCGACAGCCTGAAGCGCACTGCCCTGCACGATAATGTCTGCAAAGCCTGTCTTACGCGCAACGGCGCGATCTGTGTGGATCGCGTGGTACAGGCCCGTGCCTGACGTGTAGTTGTGGAGCATGGCGCGAGGAAATGGGATTGGCGGCAACTGCTCGGCGGCGTCTACCGCTTCGGCCTTGTCAGGAAGTGCCGGCTGTTCTTCCAGCTTGACGCCTTCTTCGCTCAGCTGGAATCCACGGAAAACCAAGCCGAAATCAAGCTCTGCGAGGAGTTCCGCATCCTCGCTCAGCAAACGGTAGCGCTCGATATTGAGCACTCCAGGCGGAATTTGCCGACGCTCGATTATCCTGCCTTGCGTCGTAACCACATCGCCGAGCCGGAAGGGCTTGTGAACCCTCAAATCAGTGCTTGCATGCACCGCACGCTCCCAGTTTGCACTGGCTGCAGGCACGAGACTGGGCCGTCCCTGTGCACGGTATTGCAGCGCAAACGCGATGGCGGGATGGACAACAAAGGCTGAGGGGTCACCCCCGGTCGATACATTCGAGGTATCCTCGCCGATCGCGCTTAGAAAACTGCTAACAACCCGCACATCAAGCAATTCGGTCCTGGCGCGGGTAAGACTGCCGACCCCAGCACAATCGATGCGATCCAAGCTGCCGGTCACGCCGCACCGCCGGATGAAGGCATCGTTATCATGCAAACTGCCGTTGGTCTTCGAGGAACTGAGACAGAATATCGGGCGGAGCAAACTGTTCACCGAACTGCGTGGCCAACTCTTTCGCGCGCACCGCAAAAGCGTCCAATCCATAGTGATTGACGAACTGCAAATAGCCGCCAGTCCAGGCGGGCGCGTCAAGAGCATGAAGGGAAGCGACGTTTCCTTCGGCGACAGTTCCAAGCACGCCTTCTTCGAGGCAACGCATCGCTTCAATAGCCGGTGCGAACAAAAGCCGATCCTTCATGATGGAAATTTGCTCTTTCGAGGGCATAGCCGAAGATGGCGCGACAGCAGGATCGCTCTCAATACCCTGCCCAATATCCAAGCGTTCCCGATCAAACCCTGCAGAATGGGCAACATTGCGCACAATTGTGGCGTCTTCACCCGCATCAACCATTCGCTTGACCTCCTCCCGCCTCGCCTTCTCAACACGTTCAAGAAAGCTGTCGCCATTGCTCACAATCACGACGCTGCCGGTGGACCGAAAATAGTCATAAGCGCAGGCAAGTGCGATGGGATTAACCGTTTCCGCGGTGATCAATTCGATCACTGCGGGCTTTTCCGGCACCGCAGAATGCACGAAACGCAAACAGGGTGAAACGGCGCCAGCTTCACCGCTTTTTGCAAAGGAGCAAATCAGCGGGATCTCACTATCACTTGTGAGCTTCACAAAGCTGGCCGCATCCACACTGCCGCCTGTAAGCACGTAGGCGTCGCAATCGCCAAGTTGGTTGAGGTCTTCCGCCTCAGTCAAACTGCCTGCTGCATTCTTGCCCGCGTTCAAACCACTCTGCCCAAGAGTGATTACATCCAGACCAGCAGCGGCCGAACCAAGCGCCAATGCCTTGGCATCATCATCTTCGCCAATCACGGCGACCCGCTTCAGGGTCTGCCTTTCAATATCAGCAGGTCGGCCAGGTGCCCGCCGGACTTGTGTCGACTGAATGAAGTTCGACGCCATCAGATTTTTCCCGATCGGCGAAATGATGCAGGAAACAAGCCCGCGTCCTTCAATCTTCAGGGCTGTATCGATATCCAGCTTCAGTGTTTCAACAGCAACATCCAAGATCTTGATCTTGTTGGGCAAAAGCCCGCGTGTCTCTTCGAGCATCTTGAACGACTGCCGATTGGCAAATCCGGAGATTACCGGATTGTTCAAATCACCGCCCGGGACGGCATAGCCGGGCGCGTCCCACGGCTGAACCGCTGCGGCAGGGTTGTCGAGATTGGCCAGAATCCAGGCCTTGCCAGCAGGCACCAGATCTTCCGCATTCTCCACCAATTCATCGACCAGGCCGTCGTCCAACGCCTCGCGAGCGCTCAGAACCGTACCATTCAAAAGATATGGCAGCGCTTTGACCAAGCCAAACTTCTTGACCATCCTGACGCAGCCTCCACCACCCGGCAGCAGGCCAAGATTCGCCTCGGGCAGCCCGATCATCACACGCGGAGAGTCCCAAGCGACACGATGATTGCACGCCAAAGTTAGCTCGTACCCTCCCCCCAGGGCCGCACCATTGACTGCAGCAGCAACCGGCACCTGCAACCGCTCCAGCGCGCGGATCATTGTCCGACCCTGACTGATCCCGTCAGTCAGCGCTTCATTGAATCCCTCGCCCGGTGCGGCCGCCATGGTCTTAACATCGCCGCCCGCGAAGAACGTCGACTTCCCCGATGCCAGAACCACTCCCTTCACGTCCGGATTGTCCGCAAGCTCGGCAACTGCCGTGTTCATGTCGTTGGTAAAGTCGCCATTCATGACATTCACCTTGCCGGGCATATCAATAATGACCGTCGCGATACCGTCCTGATCGATTTCGTAAGTGAGCGAGTTCATGATTTGATATTCCCTAGGATAGCTGTTCGACTTCGCATCCGGTGAGCCAGGCCTGGAAGCTACAATCGCTCGATGATGGTCGAAATGCCCATTCCGCCACCCACGCACATGGAGAGCATTGCGCGTTTTTTGCCCTGCCTTTCGAGCTCGTCGAGCATAGTGCTTACAAGCACGCCGCCGGTCGCACCAAGCGGGTGCCCCATGGCGATCGCTCCGCCATTCACATTGGTGACGTCATGATCGATATCAAGATCGCGCATGTACCGCATGGCTACCGACGCAAACGCTTCGTTTATCTCCCAAAGGTCGATGTCAGACTTCTTCAGCCCGGCAACCTTGAGGCATTTTTCCGCAGACGGCCCGGGACCGGTGAGCATGATGGTTGGTTCGTTCGCGATGATAACGCCAGCCGCCACCCGACCGCGCGGCTCAAGTCCAAGTTCCTTGCCCGCCTTCTCGCTGCCAACAAGAACTGCGGAAGCGCCATCCACTATTCCGGATGAATTGCCCGCGTGGTGAACATGGTTGATCTTTTCAACGACCGGATATTTCAGCAGCGCGGCTGCATCCAGGCCATTGCTCTCGGCATGAGTGAATGAGGCCTTCAGGGCGGCAAGCCTCTGCATGGTCGTGTCAGGCTTTATGAAGTCATCCTTGGCCAGAACGGTTACGCCGTTGGCATCTTTGACCGGGACTACCGACTTGTCGAAGTAGCCAGCATTTTGTGCGTGCGCAGCGCGTCGCTGAGACTCTACGGCGTAGGCATCAACATCGTCGCGTCCCCAGCCCTCGAGGGTGGCGATTAGGTCCGCTCCAACACCCTGAGGCGTAGCGCGTTGTTCGATAAGGTATTCCGGATCATAGACGACAACGCCGCCATCCGACCCCATCGGCACGCGTGACATCGACTCAACGCCGCCCGCAACAATCAGTTGCTCCCAGCCCGAAATGACTTTCTGAGAGGCAATATTCACTGCCTCCAGACCGGAGGCGCAGAACCGGTTAAGTTGAACGCCCGCAACACTCTCATCCCAGCCGGCATGCAGAACGGCACATTTGGCAATATTTGTGCCTTGATCCATACGCGGCGTGACACAGCCCAGAATAACGTCATCGACCCGCGCGGTATCCAATTCATGTTTGTACTGTAATTCTTGCAGGAGCCTGGCGACCAGATCTATTGGCTTGACTTCATTGAGGTTTCCGCCCGGCTTGCCCTTGCTTCGGGGAGTCCGGATTGCGTCAAAAATGTACGCGTGGTTCACTTACTTTCACTCCCTCACGACTACATGCCGACGCACCGGGCTGCTGGGTATATGTTATCAACAGCGCAGGCATCGTATTAAGAACAAGAAGCCATTGCGTCAGCGGTCAAAGCCGCCAACTCGCGGCGGGAAATCTGACAGTGGCATAGCTTTCTGCTTGCAGTTGGACGACGCATCCAATCGAGCCAAAAAACTATTATCGGCCAACCGGGATCTCGTTGAACGGAGTCGCTTTGTCGACGCGGGGCTCGGGTGGAAGACCCAGCACCCTTTCACCCAAGATATTACGGAGAATTTCATCGGTTCCGCCTTCAAGCCGGTTACCTATCACCCTCAGGTAGGCAAACTGCAGCGCGCCGTCGTCATATGCAGAGGTTGCTGCACCGCCGATATCCAAAAGGTCAAAAGCGTGCTCAAGGTATTGCTGACGGCGCGCACCCAGCAACAGCTTGCCGGCCGATGCTTCCGGCCCCGGCTCGCGCCCTTGCGACAACGCCGACTGAAGCCGCAATGAAAGGGCGTCCATCCCCTTGTGCCACACATACCAGTCGGCAAGCATAGAGCGGACCGCACCATCTTGGATTGCAGGTCCATTGGACAGCTCCACCTCGTGCGTGAGTGACCAGATATCGTCAAAGTTCGTCGGAAAAACTGAAGCAATGGCGGCCCGCTCATTCATCAGGGTGGTTAAGGCTACGCCCCAGCCTTCACCGACTTCACCAACCCTGTTGGCATCGGGAATGCGAACATCGTTGAGAAACACTTCGTTGAAATCGCTACCACCAGAAGCCTGCAGGATGGGTCGCACTTCAACGCCAGGTGATTTCATGTCCAGCAAGAAGTACGTCAAGCCCTTGTGTTTGGGAACATTCGGGTCGCTTCGGGTTACCAGAATCGCCCAATCAGCGAATTGCGCATAACTGGTCCAAACCTTCTGGCCATTGACTATCCAATCGTCGCCATCTCGTTCTGCGCGTGTCTTGATTCCCGCAAGATCAGACCCGGCAACCGGCTCTGAAAAGAGCTGGCACCAGATCTTCTCGCCGCGCGCGATCTTCTCAAGATGTGCATCCTTCTGTTCCTGTGTGCCGCAATGCATGATCGTCGCAGCCGCCATGCCAAGCGTAATGCTGTTTGCTACTGAAAGGATGCCGATGCCAGCCCGGGCCTCCTCTTGCGAGAAGATGAGGTTTTCGATCTGCGAGGCTTCCTGGCCGCCATATTCTCTGGGCCAGTGGAGGCAGCCCCAGCCGCCGTCATGCTTGATACGTTGCCACTTGCGGATTGGATCGAAGTTCTTACCACTCACAAACTCCCCGCGAAAATCGAACGTGTTGCCTTCGATCCATGCGCGCGCGCGTTGGCGATATTCGGCTTCAGCCGGAGTGTCATCGAAATTCATGGTCTATACTCTTTCCCAAACGATCAAAAATCAGGCAGCCCGTGTGTCTGACGAGTTGCGCCTACTTAAGGCTGTGAGCAAGCGCTCGCGCCAGTAGGTTGAGCCGCCCAGAGCGGCACTCAACAAACGCGCGCGCCGATAGTGCAGATGCCCGTCAAGCTCCCAGGTAAAGCCCATTCCGCCATGAACCTGAATGTTCTCTTTGGCGCAGTTGAAATAGAGTTTTGACGCGCTCAACCTGGCACTCGCAGCGGCCTCCGCAAGTGAGGCGTCACCACTGCTCAAAGCCCAGGCGGCCATGAAGCAATTGGACCGAGTAAGCTCAACTTCAGCATAGAGATCTGCCAGCTTGTGTTTGATGGACTGGAATGAGCCAATCTGACGGCCAAAAGCATAACGTTCTTTCGCGTAGGCAACCCCCATCTCAAGAGCAGCGCTTGCCCCGCCCAATTGCTCGAACGCCATCAAGGTGGCCGCCCGATCAAGCAACTGATCGATTTCGGCTGGTCCCACACCGCCAAGCTGGTCAGCTGCGGCATTGTCGAACGCCAGGCAGGCCAGAGGACGGCTTTCATCTATCCCGTCAATGTGCTCGCGGCGGACACCACCATCCATCAAATCAACCAGAAACAGGCCCGGCGTTCCGTTTGTTTGCGCAGCGACAATTGCGAAGTCTGCAGACATTCCATCAATCACAACCGACTTTGTGCCACTTACTGCGAAAGCCCCGCCAGAACCCTCAGCGACGCATTTGAGCGCCCCCCAATGCGCGCCGCCGACACCTTCCGCGATCGCAAAGCAACCGATTGCTTCGCCGGATGCAACCTTGGGCAACCAGCTTGAGACTACTGGCGTTTCCTGCGCTAGTTTGAGCGCCTCGGCAGCGACAAAGACACTCGATGAGAAAGGCAGCGGAGCCAGGGTCCGCCCGAGCTCTTCTGCCAGCACGCAAAGCTCAAGATATCCAGCGCCGGCTCCCCCATGCACCTCATCTATGGCTATGCCCTGCCAACCCTGATCTGCAAGCAATTGCCATAGATCCTTATCGAGAGTGCGGTCGGACTCCAGCACATCGCGAACGCGGCGCGAGGTCGACTCTTTGGCAAGCAGCTTGCGCACTTCCTCGCGCATCGCTTCTTGATCTTCTGAAAAATTGAATTGCACAGCCTGTATCCCAACGAGGTTTTCACATCGCTTGGGTGAATATCCCAGTTGCCACGCTGACCAAGTGGCGAAGCGCGCCTAAATCTTGTGGAATTGGCGACAGTGCATCACCAAGTATCGATGTGAGCACGTCGCTTCCCAATCGGATTTGGCACAGGAGGCTGTGCGGCAAGCCCTCGTGCCAGCCATCGCCTTGTTTCAGCTGGATCGATCACATCATCGATCTCAAAATGTGTCGCAGCGTTGACCGCGCGTCCGTTGTGATAGGCGGCTGCGAGTTGTTTTGCGAAATACGCCTCACGCTCCTCTGGGTCTGCAATGGCTTCAAGCTCCTTGCGCAGCCCCAGTCGAATGGCGCCCTCCAGCCCCATCCCACCGAATTCACCCTGAGGCCAGCTGACCAGCATATTGGGGATGTGCGACTGGCCCCCCAGCATTGCCATGGCCCCCAGACCATAGGCCTTGCGCAGGACGACAGCGAAAATGGGGATGGTCATGCCGCCTGCCGTCACAAACATCCGTGGAAGGCGCCGCACCGCAGCTGTCTGCTCATGTTCTGGCCCGACCATGAAACCGGGCGTATCGCACAACGAAATCAGAGGCAGACCATGCGCGTCAAGCAGCTGCATGAACCGCGAAGCCTTGTCCGCCGCTGGGCTGTCGATTGCACCGCCCATATGCAGCGGATTGTTCGCCAGGATACCGACAGGCCTGCCTTCAACTCTGGCCAGCGCGGTGACCATCGCTTCGCCATATCCCTCGCGCAGTTCAAGGACGCTGTCTTGGTCAAAGATGAGGCGCATAACGGCACGAATATCGTAAGCCAGGCTGCGATTGCCGGGCAGCGCAACCCGCAACTGCATTTGATCTTCGACCTCCCAGTCAGGCTTCCGGCCCTGGAAATACGACAGATACTGCTTTGCAACTGCCGTCGCTTCGATCTCATCCTCCACCAGAATATCGATCACGCCGTTGCTTGCCTGAATTGAGGAAGGGCCAATGTCTTCCGGTTTGAACGAACCCAATCCGCCCCCTTCGACCAGGGCTGGGCCGCCCATCCCAATATTACTGCCCTTTGCCGCAATGATCACATCGCATGTGCCCAGCATCGCCGCGTTGCCAGCGAAACAGCGACCCGCCACAACCCCGACAAGCGGAACGAGCCCGCTCATCCTCGCAAGGTTCTGGAACGAGGCGACATCCAGCCCGGTTACCAATTCAAGATCAATGTCACCGGGGCGCCCTCCCCCACCTTCAGCGTATAGGATGGTCGGTAGCCTGTTACGCTCGGCCAGATTCAGCATCCGGTCCATTTTGAAATGGGTGCGGTGCCCTTGCGTCCCGGCAAGCGTCATGTAATCATAGACCATCACTGCACATTGCGCTTGCTCTTCGCCAAACAGGTCGCGATTGATGGTCGCTAAGCCGGTTACAATCCCGTCCGCCGGAGTGTTGCGCGCCAGATCATCGGCATCGCGCCGGCGCGATTGTGCAGCAACCGCGAGAGCGCCATATTCCACAAAGGAACCTTCGTCGCACAAATCCTCTATGTTTTCGCGCGCCGTGCGCAAACCAAGCTTGTGCCGTTTCGCAACCCGGTCTGATCTTGCCGGATCAAGGCCCATTTCACGGCGGTCTACAACTTCCGATAAGTCGGGCCGGATGACCTCAGGATCCTCAATCGATCCCACGTCATCTATCTGCTGATCGGCATTTTCGTCTATTTCGATTTCAACCAGCGGCTGAAGCGCCTGTACCGCATCGCCCTTGGCCGCGAACACCTCCGTCACCTTGCCCGAATGGGGCGCGGTGATCTGCTGGATCATCTTCATCGCTTCAATCATCGCGACGATCTGCCCTTTACGGACCGCCTGACCCGGCGCAACCGCCATCTCGACGACCACCGACGTACAGGAGGCTTTGACGAACACGCAGCCAGGAGCCGGTTCGCGCTTTCCCTGGACTGCGCTTTGCTGTCCGCCCTGCGCATCGTCGTCGCCAGACCAGTCCAACTGCTCCTTGCGCGAGACAGCAACCAGATCGCTCATGTGGCGATCAACAAAGCGCGTATCAAACTGCCCATCCCGGACCTCTTGCCTCGACAACAGCGAATACAGGAATGCCCTGTTCGTCTGGGTGCCCGACACCTGAAACTCGGCAAGCGCCCGTCTTGCCCTTGTGACTGCTGCCCGGAACGGGCCATTGGCCGAACAGATCAACTTTGCCAGAAGACTATCGTAGCGCGGATTTGACTGGTATCCGACATAGCCATACCCATCGACACGAATGCCCGGTCCGACAGGCGTCTGATAGGCGGAAAGCTGTCCTGTGGAAGGCAGGCTGCGGCCATCATCCTGCATGTCTTCAAGATTGATGCGTGCCTGGACCGAGTATCGCTCACGAGAGAAGTCCAAATCCGGCAAATCGAGCTGCTCCAAAGCCGCTCCGGATGCGATCAAAAGCTGCGCCCTGACGATATCCAGCCCAACGAACTCTTCGGTAACCGTGTGCTCAACCTGAATGCGAGGATTGGCTTCAAGAAAGAAGAAGGACGTGTCCGCATCGCCGCGGGCGAAGGCATCGGCATCAACGAGAAATTCAAATGTACCGACATTCTGATAGTCCGCCGCACGAGCCAGAGCGATGGCAGCCTCAGTCAGCCGGTCCCTGAGGGTGTCTGGCATTCCAGGACACGGCGCAATTTCAATCAATTTCTGGTGACGGCGCTGAAGGGAGCATTCGCGCTCTCCCAGATGGCGGACATCACCATGCCTATCCGCAATGACCTGAATCTCGACATGGCGCGCTCTCGCAAGGAACATTTCGATAAGAAGCCGACCATCCCCGAATGCGCGTTCGGCTTCCTCGCGCGCTGAAACAAAGGCGTCTGCGATTTCGGCTTTCGAGCGAACGATGCGCATTCCGCGCCCGCCACCACCGGCCAACGCTTTGATGATCATGGGAGTTTCGGCCGGTAGAGCTGCGAAGAATTCTTCCGCTTCTTCCGTACTCACCGGCTGCGTCGACCCTTTGAGAACAGGGACGTTGTTGTCCATCGCAAGACTTCGCGCGCTTGCCTTGTCGCTGAACAAGGCAAGGGTTTGCGTATTGGGGCCGACAAATGTGATGTTGGCAGCTTCGCATTGCCGCGCGAATTCAGCATTTTCAGAAAGGAAGCCATAGCCCGGATGGATGGCATCACAGCTTTCTTCTTGTGCAACCTTGATAATCTGGCTCGCATCAAGATAGGCGGCAGCACCCGTTCCGTCGATTCGAACCTGCCGATCCCCGCGCTGGCGATGCAGGGAGGTGGCATCGTCGTCGGGATAGACAGTGACGGTTTCAATTGCCAGCTCGGCAGCCGTTGCCGCAATCCGAATTGCGATTTCGCCTCGGTTGGCGATCAAAAGTCGAGAGATATTCACTCGCGCAGGGCCCGGTTTCTATCTTGTGGCTCCATAAGCCAGCCGCGCTTCAGGGCCATCATAGTCCTCCAGGGTCACCGGCCCATCGCGCAACGCAATCGACTGGCGCTGGTCAGTGTTATAGGTGGGCCAATCGGCGATCGTTTCGCCCGATGGATCTCCGCTTCTCATGAATTTGGCAACCGCGTCAGTCCACTGGTGAGAAAGCGCGATATTTTCCGGGGTCTTCATGTGGAAACCGACATAATCTGTCGCATCGAATATATCGTCGTCGAACAGATTGTAGGCAAAGGCGAGATCGGACGCATGGGTTGGCCCCAGCGGATGATCAGTTGGGACCTCAAAGCTGAACATCCACGCCTGCTGCCCTGCTCTTGCAGCCGCCTCGGCTGACCGCACCGTCGGTGACCGAAAGTAATCGTACCAATACCGCGTCATACGATCCTTGATGCTTGCATCAGGCCCACACTTCTTATCCAGAAACGCTTCGTAGCGCGCCGCATCGCCTGCACCGATTGTCACTGCAAGTGCAGCGACCGTATCGTCGACGCCAGGCAGATCGGTCTCATCAATAGCAGCTGTCATCAGCGTGCCCTCGTTGATACAGGAACCAACGATGAAAGGCACAGAATTGACCTCTTGTGCCAAAGCGTCCTCTATGGAGTGAGTTACGATTTTCCCGTCAACATACACACCTCCGGTGAGGCCTTGTGTCAGCTGGATGCCATACAATTCCTCTCCGCTCAAAGACCCAAGGTGATCGAACAATTGGCTCGGACTCATCTCAAGAGCGGCGGCTGTTGTGTCAAACTGATTGTTAGGCTCACGAGCGAGCTCAGCCGGGCTAAAGGCGGCCCCTTTATGGAATAAACCACGCGCTGACGGCGCGCCCATGAGGGCCAGCACCGAACCACCCCCGGCACTTACGCCTGATATGGTTACGTTATCGGGATCGCCGCCGAACGCAGCAATGTTCTCCTGCACCCATTTTAGCGCAGCAATCTGATCTTGCAGCCCCAGACAAGCGGTTCCGGCATACTGATCGCCAAACCGGCTAAGGTCGAGGAAGCCATAAATGCCCAGCCGGTAGTTGATGCCAACCGCAACGACATCGTGACGATTAGCAAAAGGCGCGAGATCAAAATCCTCTGCACAGCCTGCGCTGTAGCCGCCCCCGTGAATGTAGACCATTACCGGGCGACGTGCGCCATCGATAGCCGGGGTCTGCACGTTGAGGGAGAGCATGTCCTCGCTCATCGGACCTTTTCCCAACCGCTCCTTCAGCATACTGGGAAACTGCATTTGCCAGCTGCGATTTGCTGGCTTGTTCGCTTCAAAAATGCCCTCCCAGCCTGGGTGTGGTTGTGGGGGCTGCCAACGCAACTCACCCTCTGGAGCGGCGGCAAAGGGAATCCCGAGAAAGCTGATCACTCCCTGATTGGTAAATCCGCGCAATTTCCCATGACTGATTGTGACGTCTAACAATTCTGCCTCCCTATGATACAACTACTCCGCATTCTGTCTTTGCCTGCTCAGGCCATTTTTTGTGCTTCGCCATGGCAAGGATCGCCATCGACTGCGGCAAAAGTGGCCGACGACACCTTTTGCCGCCCTCAATGACAACTACGCCCATTTTGCGTGAGTTCGAATCGCATAGAACTTAGTTTGAGAAAAAGCAGATTGGTTGCAAACCTGTATATGGGGAGAGGAAATTGAGAAGCTACGTATATATCATGACGGGCTCGGTATTGGCGACAATAATGTCAGCGCCAGCTTTTGCGCAGGCAAACGGAGAGGACGGGGCTCAATCATCTTCTGCTGATACACCCGAGATTGTCGTAACGGCTACTCGCCGCTCAACAGATTTGCAATCTACTCCACTCTCTGTAAGCGCGATCTCTGGGGAGTTTCTTGAGGAAGCCGGACTCGACTCGGTCAGTGATGCAATCACATTGGTCCCCGGCGTCAGTCTAGTCAATGACCAGCCTGGACGTGCCGATCTTACGGTGCGCGGTGTAAACACTTCAAGCTCTTCGATCTCGACGACCGACGCAATCGTAAACTCGACGACAGCCGTTTATTTCGATGAAATACCCGTGACATCCACGGTCGCCAAGACACCTGATTTTCGTTTCGTGGACATGAATCGAGTCGAAAGCCTGCGAGGTCCCCAAGGCACGCTTTACGGTCAAAGCGCGATGGGGGGGGTCATCAGATATATGCCCAATCTTCCTGACACCAATGGAGTTGAGGCTGGTGCGAACTCCTACGTTTCGACCACCACGGATGGCGGAGAAAACTTTGGGTTCGATGGCTACTTGAACATCCCATTGAGCGACAATCTCGCCTTCCGCGCAGCGGGCTATTACTATGATAATTCAGGTTTCATCGACACGATCTTTCCGGCACCGGCAGAAGACACAAACGACGAACAAACTGTTGGCGGCAGAGTAGCTCTTCGCTGGACGCCGACCAACAATTTCGCGCTTGACCTTGGTTACCTATACCATGAGGTCGACGTAGGCAATTTGCAGGCGATTTCATCGCTCTATGAGCCGACGGGTGATCCAGCTTTTCAGGGTTTGCCGCAGAATTTCGTGGATGTTAGCACGTCCAATCTCTCGGCAATGCACATTCAGCCAGCTTTCCTTCGCAGCCATCTTTTTCATGGAAAGGCCGAACTCGAACTGGATACGATCATTGCCACGCTGATTGTTGGTCACAAGCTCACCGATACTCGCAATGTGTTTGAGGCGGCTGAGCTGACGGGTGGCACAGAATCCTATTTCGGCAACACGACGATTGGCGATGCCGACAGTACAACCGTGGAATTCAGGTTGGTCTCCAACCTTGACGACTCGCCTGTCGAGTGGATTGCGGGTGCCTATTACGAGAACTCAGGCGGCACAATTGCCAATCTGGCCATAGTCTCTGGTGCCCCCCGGGTATTTATTCCGGGTATCTTCGAGCTGCCTGTTGGTTTGACTGTACTCGATGCGGGGCGACAACTCAGCTTTGACGAGCTCGCCTTTTACGGTGATCTTGCGATCAATATCAGCGATGAATTTCGCCTATCGGGTGGCATCCGATATTCCGATGTGTCAAACAATTACAGCTGGCAATTTGCTAACGGCTTCTTTGATCCATTGATCGGGCGCGATGCGCTCGTAGGTCTTGATCAAGGTTCGGCCGAACAACTACTCACATACCGCATCAACCTTGAGTTTGCGCCGACTAATGACTTGTTATTCTTTGCGCAGGCGTCTTCGGGATATCGTCCCGGTGGTTTCAATCCTGGAAACGCGCTCGCGGTGCCTCCAATCGGTGATTTCGATTTCGCATCCGATACTCTGTGGAACTACGAGGTTGGGATGCGCTCAACCATGGCCGACGGAGCTCTGACGTTCAATGCAGTTGCCTATCGGATCGAGTGGTCAGATATTCAATTGCCAGCAACGCAGCTTTTCCCACCCTTCTTTTCAGCGACGGTAAATGCAGGTGAGGCGAGGATAAATGGGCTTGAGCTTGAGCTTGGCGCCCGACCGGTTGATATCCTCACAATCGGCGCTGTGTATACCTATACCGATGCAGAACTCACAGCGGTAGCGCCGCCGATACCTGGCTTTGGCGCAATACCAGGCGCTGAAGGAGAACAACTTCCAGGTACAGCGAAGCATCAATTCTCAATTAACGGCAACATCAATGCACCACTCAACGACAGTGTCGCGTTGATTGGTGGATTCACCTTCCAACATGTCGGTTCGCGCACGTCATCGCTTGGTTTTGCTGAGCGGATGCCATCGTACAATATCGTTAACGCGCGCATCGGCGTTAGGCTGTCTTCGGGAATCACCGCCACGTTGTTCGCAGACAACCTGACAAACGAAGTAGCGGTTTTACGACAGATACCGGGCGCTCCTTTCTTGTCTGGAGAGGTATTTGACTACCTCTCAGTCAATCGTCCCCAGACCTTCGGCCTGAGACTGGGTTTCAAATACCGATAGCGCAAACAGGAAATAGCCGCTCATCGGCTGAAGGTGTCCTTCCCGGCTTGCTGCCCCTCTCCAACTATCACTCTAAGGCAGCAAGCTCGGAAGGCACATTGCCATATTCAAAGGAAACATTTGAACAATGACATCCAGAGAAGCAGTAATTGTTTCTGCGGCTCGCACCGGCTTGGCCAAGGCCGTACGCGGCGGTTTCAATGATACCCATGGCATTACGCTCGCAGGCCATTCGTTGAAGTACGCTATCAAGCGTTCGACACTGGATCCTGGAGAGCTTGACGATGTTGTCTTCGGTGTCGGAATGCCGGAAGGAGCCACTGGTCAGAATATGGGTCGCAATGCAGCGATGAAGGCCGGGTGCCCGGCGACCGTGTCGGGTTTATCGGTCAATCGCTATTGCTCGTCGGGACTGCAGGCAGTGGCGATTGCGGCTGGTCGCGTCAGGCTGGAAGGCGTCGATGCGATTGCGGCTGGAGGAGTCGAATCGATCTCTCTTGTCCAGCTGTCCGGAAAGATGAACCTGTATCGCGCGACTGAGGATGAGCTCTACGCGCGCATGCCCTCCCTGTGGATGTCCATGATCGAAACCGCCGAAATCGTTGCAGAGCGTTATAGCGTTTCGCGCCAGGCGCAGGACGAATATGCGGTTGAGAGCCAGCGCCGCACCGCAGCAGCACAGGAACGCGGCATTTTTGACGATGAGATCGTTCCGCTCTCCACCGTTATGAAGCACGCAGACAAGGAAACCGGTGCGATCGAACACGTCGAGGTTACCGTCAGTCGCGATGAGTGCAACAGGCCCGAAACCACACTCGAAGCGCTCGCGTCGCTCAAGCCGGTACTGAAAAGCGGATTGGTCATGAAAGAAGGTAAAACTGTCACCGCAGGCAATTCTTCGCAGCAATCCGATGGTGCGGCCGCGCTGGTTCTGATGGAAGGGTCGGAGGCCGCCCGCCGCAAAATTGAACCGATGGGAGCGTTCCGGGGCTTCGCCGTAGCAGGATGTGAGCCCGACGAAATGGGAATCGGTCCCGTCTTCGCAGTGCCCAAATTGCTCAAACAACATGGCCTCAGCGTTGACGATATCGACCTTTGGGAACTCAATGAGGCCTTTGCCAGCCAGTGCCTCTATTGCCGTGACACCCTCGGGATCGATCCTGCAAAATACAATGTCAACGGCGGATCAATCGCTATTGGCCACCCATACGGCATGACCGGCGCGCGCGCTATCGGCCACATATTGCGCGAAGGAAAGCGTCGCAATGCCAAGTGGGGTGTCGTCACAATGTGTGTTGGCGCTGGCATGGGTGCCGCTGGATTGATCGAAATATTCTGATCCCGGTGCCCGGCATTCCACTGACAGTCGACAACACCAGCCAATTGATGATGCGAAGGATCAAGATATGAAGGTTTATACACGCGAAACGGTGAAAGAGCTTGTTGGGCAGGAGCTTGGCGTCTCGGACTGGGTCGAGGTACCTCAGGAGATGGTCAACGAGTTCGCCGATCTGACGAACGACCACCAGTTCATTCATGTCGATCCGGAAAGGGCGGCCCAAACCCCGCTGGGAGGGACAATTGCGCACGGTTTCCTGACACTTTCGCTGCTGGGCGGGATGGTTGAGGTTGCGCAAATCCTTATCAAAGGCGCCACCATGGGCTTCAATTACGGGTTCGAAAAGCTGCGCTTCCTTTCGCCCGTTCGAACAGGCAGCCGAATCCGCGGGCGGTTTGTTCTGGATTCGGTTGATGAGCGCAAACCGGGGCAATTTCTCCTGACCATGGTGGTAACGGTAGAGATTGAGGGCAGCGACCGACCGGCGCTATCGGCTCAATGGCTGACGCTGGTCCACGCGACCGGATAATTCATCAGTTCTGGAGGTTCACAAGTGACTATTGATTTCAACGGCCGGGTGGTCATCGTTACCGGAGCAGGCGGTGGTCTTGGCAAAGAGCACGCCCTGCAATTCGCAGCGCGCGGGGCAAAGCTCGTCGTCAATGATTACGGCGGGTCGGTCAGCGGCGATGGAGGCTCGTCTGAGCCGGCCAACGCAGTGGTCAAGGAAATCAGCGACAAGGGCGGCGAAGCGTTCGCACACGGAGCCGACGTCACCAATCGAGTGCAAGTCGACGATATGGTGGCCAAGGCCATGGCCCAATGGGGCCGCGTTGATGTTCTTATCAACAATGCGGGTATCCTGCGCGACGCCACATTTGCAAAGGTCACGCCCGAAGCGTTTCGCGCGGTGATCGAAACCCATCTGCTGGGCACTTACAATTGCACAGCAGCGGTTTGGCCGCATATGCGCGAGGCAGCCTATGGGCGGATTGTGATGACCTCGTCCTCTTCGGGTGTTTACGGGAACTTCGGCCAGTCAAACTACGCAGCAGCAAAAATGGGCGTTGTTGGGCTAATGAACGTGTTGCATCTGGAAGGAGCGAAATACAATATCCGGGTAAACTCGCTCGTACCGGCGGCCAACACGAGAATGACCGCCGATCTTATGCCACCTCCCGTGCTTAAGCTGATGAAGACGAGTGCGGTCACGCCAATGGTCTTGTATCTGGCGAGCGAGGACGCACCGTCGAAGAGGATTATGGCAGCTGGATCAGGAGGTTACTCGCGGATATTCATCATGGAAAGCGAAGGGATATACCTTCCCGAAAGCGAAAGAACGCCTGAGGCAATCGCGGCGCAAGCCGACCAGTTGAATGACAAGTCCGCATTGGATGAGATGGATATCTCAAAGCAGTCACTGAAGTTCCTGAAGAAAGCGGCCGATGATACCGGGGTCAAGCTCTAGTACATGTAATTGAGATCAGATTAGAGCCATGTAGTCAGGCGATTGACTGCCTGCGTGGCACCGGCCCCGATGGTCCCCAACCACCATCGACGGGTATGACCGCGCCAGACACATAGCTTGCCGCATCCGAGGACAGGAACAGCGCCATCGCAGCAATGTCCTCAACCTCTCCGTGCCTTCCCAATGGAATGGTTGACAAGACCCGACTGTCGGCCCCGCCGCTGTCGTCGTCGGGATCCTTTGCCAGTCTCGCCAGACCTTCGGTGTTGGCAATAGCGCCGGGCACAATGGAGTTGACGCGAACACCCTCTGGTCCCCACTCCAGAGCAAGCACCCTGCTCAGCTGGTCTACGCCCGCTTTTGCGGCGCAGGCGTGAACTTGGTTTGGAGTGGGAGCGTAGGCCTGCGGCGCGGATATGTTCAGCAACACGCCACCCGGGCGCTCTAGGTGCGGATAGACCGCCTTGGCCACATTGAAGCTTCCCAGAAGATCAATATCGACCACTGTCTTAAAGCCGTTGGCTGAAAGTTCCTTTGCTGGACAAAGAAAATTCCCGGCAGCCCCCGATATTGCTATATTGATCGTGCCTCCGGCAAACTCTGCGAACCGTGCAACTGCATCGGTCAATGCCGCTTCTTCACGAACATCGACTGCGACGCCGAAGGCTTGAGAGCTACCGTTTGAAAGATCGCCTACCGCGGCGGCGACTTTTTCCTCAGAACGACTGACAACCCCAACGACGGATCCGCATGACGCGAATGCCTTTGCGATCCCCAGATTGATGCCGGATGTGCCGCCAGCAATAAACACACTTTTGCCTCCCAGATCGGACGCGATGCCTTCAATCCGCTGGCGAGGGTTGTTTGTTGCTTGGTTCACGTCGTGTCACTTCTTGAGGAATTGTTTGAACAACGCTTGCGCTTCAGTGGATGTAGTGCGCTCGGCAATCCGTTCAAATTCAATTCCGACGCGATCGGCAAGAGGTTCTATGTCACGCCGCAACAGAGCCTTGGTTTCCGCCAGCGCAATCGGCGGCTTTTTGGCCAGAGTGTCGGCAACCTCAAATGCTCGATCAAGCACGCGGTCCTGCTCGACCACTTCATTGACTAGGCCGAGTTCGCACGCTTCGTCTGCCAAAACCATACCCTTGTGCATCAGGATTTCAGCGGCCTTTAAGTAGCCCACTCGCTCCTTGAGGAGCAATGAAGATCCAGCCTCCGGAACCATCGCTAGGTCGACGAAGGGATAACGAAGTTTGGCATCGGGCGCGGCAAAGACAAAGTCGACAAGAAGCAGCATAGTCGCGCCAAACCCTACGGCATTGCCCTGAATGGCAGCCAGAAGGGGTTTGCGTGCCTCCATCATGACGTGGACCAGCTCCACACTAGGCGCACTATCACGGTTGATGAACTGCTTCGGATCTGCACCGCTGCTGTCAATCATATCGCCGAAATTCGAAAAATCGGAGATGTCATTGCCTGCGCAATAGTCCCGGCCTTCGCCGCGCAAGACAATCGCGCGCACATCCTTATCGGCGTCTGCTTCGCGGATGGCAGCGGCTATCTCACCATACATCTCGGCTTTCAAAGCATTGCGTTGCTCTGGGCGGGCAATTGAAATCACCGTTACCGCATTGCGCCTTTCGGTTTGAATGAAACCAGTTGTCTTCTGCATGAGATTTGCCTTGTTCTGTTTGTCATCAGGAATCGAACCGGACGAATATCGCCCTAGTCTCAAGAAATCTGCCCTTGCCAGCTCATTTTCCATGGCATGGCTTGCCCATAGCGTAAGCAATAGACGACCCACTCTCATTCCTTGCAAATGGCGTGTGACTAGTGATAGTGTCTGATATTGCATGGTAGCGGTTTCGCGATCGGGGCGTTGTCATGACGACAAGAGAGCGAAAACCGGATTGCCACGGAGAGAGGAATTGGACGTGGGTACCGAGAACAAGATTGATGAAAGTCAGCTTTGGGACCGAAGCCCCAAACCGGCTATTGGCAGAGAAGTTGGGCCATATTACGTTCGCGGCCTGCTGCGCGGTGCGGAGCTCAACGGTTACGACCCTCGCACTATTTTGAGCATGGCGAAGGTTGATCCTGATGTGTTTGGCGACCCTGAAGCCAGACTGGACGGAGAAGAACTGCATCGGCTGATACTGGCCGCCCGCAAGGTTCTCAATGACGAGTATCTTGGTTTTTTGAAGATCCCGGCCAAGCTGGAAATGGGATATATCGTGGGGCACTCTGCGGTTGAGTGCAAAACACTCGGCCATGCGGTCCGCCGTATGACTAACTGGGTGAACGCGATCAGAAATGACATATTTATCGAAATTCACACGAACTGGTCCTCGGAAACTGTCGATATCACCTACCAGATACGCGGCCTGAAGCCCGAGGTTGAGCGCCATATTCTTGAGTGGTTTTGTTTGACCTGGGCATACAAGATCAAATGTTGGCTTATCGCTCATTCCATACCACTTACACAGATGTGTTTTTCGAGTAAGCGCCCCGATGGTTGTCTCGACTACAAGCGGATGTTCAATTGCCCGGTCCATTTCGGAGCCAAGAAAACGTATATCTCGTTCCCGTGTGAGTATATGGATGCCCCGATCGTCCGCACCGGTTTGGAATTCGCCAATGGCGGCGCGTTTGATGAGGAAGGTGACTGGTTCCTCCTTCCGGAGGATACGCAGAGTTTCTCTTCACGCGTGGAGCAGTTGTTGTTTGATATGTATCGCGAAGGCTATCAAATCCCGACATTGGAACTTCTCTCGCGCGAGTTGTGCTGCAGCTCGCGAACGCTATCTCGCAGACTTGCACGAGAGGATGTGTCGTTTCAGCGCCTGAAAGATCGCGTTCGTTGCTCGCTGGCGAAGAAATTTCTCGAACAAAGCGGTTGGTCGATAGCCCAGATCGCCGAGAAGCTGTGCTTTTCCGAGCCGTCTGACTTCACGCGGGCATTCACTGCGTGGGTCGGCGTTACACCCTCAGTCTATCGGGAGAATTCAAGGGACTAAAGAGTGCTCCGGGAGCCGCTCCGTCAAGCTAATTGGCTGAGCCAAAAAGCTCATGGCAGGCGCGCCGGACGCTATCGGCTACAGCGCGCATCACCTGTGTCTCTCCTTTGCCCTTCAGGCGGGCGAGCGAAATGGTGCGCTTGATTGCAGGCACTATCGGGCGCCATTGAACTGATCCCGCCCTGATTTCATCAACCACTGCCGATTGGGGCAGGATCGTGTTGCTTGTGCCCCGGACGCAGAGCTTCACCAGAGCATTGAGCGAATCAATCTCCGAGATAACTTGCAAGGTGACGTCCGCCTCTTCGGCGGCGCGGTCAACCAACAGCCGGAGCCGGTTTGGCGCGGCTGGCAGAACCAGTTCTGCACCGACAAGCGCGGTGATTGGCACGGTTGCCTCTTTGCTATCACCTGCCGTTCCAACACGTTTTGACACGAGTCCAAGGCTGTCTTCCAACACCTGCTCTTGCACGAGCGCCCGATCAGAAGCTCTGGTGTAGAGCAATGCGAGGTCCAGCCGACCATCCAGTGTTTGACGATGGAGCGCAGCGCTGAACCCGTCGACCACTCGCAACCTGATACCCGGATGACTATGCCGAATCTCATCAAGCAAGCGCGGAACCAGCGTTTCCGAAAGTGAGCCAGGCACACCCAGCGTTATCTCACCGGAAGCGATCCCCGAGGTTTCCGCAATTTGCGCCAGCGCATCCTCCATCTCACCCTCAATCCGATGGGAGAGCGCTGACAAAATCCTGCCCGCCCCGGTCGGTTCGACCCCCTTTGGATGGCGTTCCAGAAGGGGGGCACCAATCTCTGCCTCCAGATCGCCAATCAGCCGGGAAATCTGTGGCTGGGCGATCCTGAGCCGGGAGGCGGCCTTTGACATGCTGCCAGTGGCAATGGTTTCGCGCAGAATACGCAGGGTCTTCAGTCGCATAGCTATGCGCATACAGCATAGATATGCTAATTGAAATGTCTTGGACGTATCACTGTCGCAATCCTATGCACTGGGAAAGTGAACCAAAACGAAAAGCATGCGCCGTGAACACACAGTCATTTTCTGACATCCGCGAAGGCGTTCGGCGCCTGTGCGCACAGTTCCCGGGTGAGTACTGGCAGAAGTGCGACCGAACGCGCAGCTATCCGGCCGAATTTGTTCAGCGCCTGACCGATGAGGGCTGGCTGTCGATACTCATTCCAGAGCGGTATGGCGGCTATGGTCTGGGCATAGGCGCAGCCTGCGCCGTGATGGAAGAAATCCATCGTTCGGGCTGCAATGGCGGTGCCGCACACGCGCAGATGTATGTGATGGGCACGCTGCTGAAACATGGCAGCGAAGAGCAGAAGGAAAAATACCTTCCCGGAATTGCCAGAGGTGCACTCAGGCTTCAGGCCTTTGGCGTCACAGAGCCAGGAAGTGGCACCGATACCACCCGCATCAAGACCTTCGCCAAGCGCGATGGCGATGTCTACCGCGTCTCCGGCCAGAAAATCTGGATCAGCAGGGCCGAGCATAGCGACCTTATGATCCTGTTGGTGCGAACGACCGCGCGCGAAGAGGTTAGCAAGCCGTCTGACGGAATGAGCGTCCTGCTGGTTGATATGCGCCAGGCGGTTGGCAATGGTCTGACGATCAGACCGATCCGCACCATGCTGAACCACGCGACCACCGAGCTGTTCTTTGATGATCTCGAAGTTCCGGTAGAGAACCGGCTTGGCGAAGAGGGCAAGGGCTTTCGCTACATTCTCTCAGGCATGAACGCGGAACGTATTCTAATTGCAAGCGAGTGCATAGGCGATGCGCGGTTCTTCATTGATAAGGCGGTTGCCTACGCCAATGAACGCGAAGTGTTCGGCCGCACGATCGCCACAAACCAGGGCGTTCAGTTCCCCATCGCGCGGGCGCAAGTGCAAACCCATGCAGCCGCGCTTGCCGTCAACGATGCGGCCGAGCTGTACGACGCCGATGAGCCATGCGGTTCGGAAGCCAACATGGCAAAGTTGCTTGCCTCTGAGGCATCATGGGCTGCAGCCGATACCTGCGTGCAAACGCATGGCGGTTTCGGCTTCGCCGAAGAATTCGATGTTGAACGCAAGTTCCGCGAAACCCGCCTTTATCAGGTTGCTCCCATCTCAACCAATCTAATCCTCAGCCATGTCGGAACCCATGTGCTCGGCATGCCAAAGAGCTTCTAATGACGGCACTTGAAGGCATCACTGTAGTCGCGCTCGAACAGGCGGTGGCCGCTCCGCTTTGCACCGCGCGCCTTGCGGCGGCTGGTGCGCGCGTGATCAAGATTGAACGCCCGGAGGGCGATTTCGCACGCCGCTATGATCACGCGATCGGCGGGGAAAGCAGCTATTTTGTCTGGCTTAATCGCGGCAAGCAATCGGTTGCGCTCGATTTGAAGAGCAAGGCAGATGCAAAACTGCTCAGGCGGATTCTCAAGGATGCCGACATCTTCCTTGAAAACCTTGCTCCAGGCGCAGCGGAGCGGCTTGGCTTGGGGCCCAAGCAGCTAGCAGCAGACAATCCGCAGCTGATCTCTTGCAGTATCAGCGGCTATGGCCAGAGCGGCCCGATGGTGAAAGCAAAGGCCTATGATCTGCTTGTGCAGTGCGAAGCCGGCCTTGCGGCAATTACCGGCAACGCAAACGCGCCTGCAAGGGTTGGCGTTTCGGTCGCGGATATCTGCTGCGGGATGAATGCGCATGCCGCCATTCTGGAAGCTTTGATCGAGCGAAAGGCGACGCAGCGCGGAAAGCACATATCAGTAAGCCTGTTTGACGGGCTCGCCGACTGGATGTCAGTTCCCTATGCCCATTCGGCACACGGTGGGAGCGCGCCTTCTCGTGTGGGGCTGCACCACGCGACTATCGCACCCTATGGCGCCTATCAGACCAAGGACGGCAAATGGGTGGTCTTCGCGGTTCAGCATGAACGCGAGTGGCAAGAGTTCTGCCATGTTGTTCTGGGTGACCCTGAAATTGCCCTCGATCCGCGCTTCGCCTCCAACGCGGATCGGGTTTCCAACCGCGAAAACCTTGATACCATTATCAACGATGTTGCCAGCGGTCTTGATGCCGAAACCCTCAGGACGCGGCTTGCCCAGGCCAACATCGCCCTTGGGAACGTTACCGAGATAGAGGATCTGGCGACCCATCCCCAGATGAGGACAAGCATGGTCGAAGTCGGGGGCGAGTCATACTCTATGCCAGCCCATCCATGGAACCGTTATCCCGAAACGATACCAGCGCTCAATCAGCATGGCCCACGGATACGTGAGGAATTCGCGTGAAATACCCGGCTGCACTTGATTAATATAGAGGCCAGAATTTATCCATCGCTTGAGGAGAAACCAACCCATGAAGACTGCGATCGCAACTCACGACAATGACACTATCACCATCCGGGGGCGCAACCTCGTCGAAGAGCTGATCGGCAAGGTCACCTTTACCGAAATGGCCTTTCTACAAATCCGCGGGCGGATGCCGACCGCGACCGAGAAAGCCATCTGGGACATGGTGCTTGTCACATTGATGGAGCACGGCTTTACCCCCAGCGTCATCGCGACACGGATGATCGCCATGTCTTCTCCTGAGGCTAGTCAATCGGCCGTTGCAGCAGGTATCCTAGCTGTTGGCAGCCAGTTTGTCGGGACCACCGAGCTGGCCGCTGAGCTGCTTGAAAAGCTGGTTTCCGACCCTGAAGGGATTGAGGCTGCGGCGCTGCGCACGGCAAAGGAGTATCGCGCGGCCAAACGTGCTCTGCCTGGTTTTGGTCACCACCTGCACAAACCGGATGACCCCCGCACACCGCGCATTTTTGAAGTCGCGCACGAAGCGGGCGTGCCGGGCCAGCACATTGAAGCGCTGCAGATCCTGTCAAAACACGTCGATGCTGTCTCCGGGCGTCACATCACCATAAACGCAACCGGCGCCATCGCGGCGGTGCTGTGCGAGATAGAAACGCCCCCTCAACTGATGCGCGGGCTTTCGGTGATCAGCCGCGCTGCCGGTCTGGTTGGCCATATTGAAGAGGAGCGCGCCCATCCGACCGGCCGCGGGCTGTGGGATCTGGTTGAGCATTCAGTCGAATACACCGAACAGCTCTAAGCTGTGACCTCATAAACAGTGCGCTTGTCATCGAAACCGGTTCAACCCTTTCCCGGTTCGGTATCATCTCCTTCGGCCGCCTTGGCGAAACGCGGATTTTTGTTGGCAAAGCCCGATGCCCGCAAGAAGCTGGGGTCAGCACGTAGGCCGTACAACTCCACATTGTGGCTGTGAGACAGCTGGTGAAGAGCAAAGCTGGTCTTCATCGCGTTGACCCGGCCCTGGCTATCCTGAGCGGCGTTCACCGCCTCCTTCATCAGCTTGAGCACGAACATCGGCTTGGCTGCGATGCGCTCCGCAAGTGTCAGCGTGAAGTCAGACAGTTCCGCTGTTGGCACAACGTGGTTGACCATTCCGAGCCGATGCGCTTCTTGCGCTGAAAAGAAATCGGCGGTGAACAAAAACTCCTTGGCTTTCCTCACCCCCAGTTCCCACGGGTGATTGAAGAATTCGGCACCGCATATGCCCATATTTACCGTATTGTCGCAGAATTCCGCGTTGTCTGCTGCAACAATCAGATCGCATGGCCAGACCAGCATCAATCCACCCGCAATGCATTTGCCCTGCACCTCGGCAATGGTCGGCTTGGCAAAATTTCGCCAGCGCTCGCTGAAGCCGATATAGACTTCCTTCTCGAATGCCATAGGCCCTTCGGAACCAGCATCGTCATACCCGCACCAAAGCCCGACTGAATCGAACTCCTGCATATTGCCGATCCGGTCATCCTCCGACAGATCGTGGCCGGCGGAAAAGTGCGGACCGTTCGCTGCAAGAATTACGACCTTGATTGCATTGTCTTCCGCCGCCTGGCGAAAAGCCATGTCAAGCTCGTAGAGCATCCGCGTGTCCTGAGCGTTGCGTTTGTCTGCCCGGTCTAGCGCAATGCGCGCAACGCCGGGGCTGGGAATTGTGTATTCAATGGTGGCATATTCCTGCATCATTCACTCCTGACCTGTGGTGAGTACCCAATCGTCTTCAATCTGCCTGTACGCCAACCATGACGAACAGCATTCTGGTCTTTTCAAGCGGGTGCCATGCATGGCGGGTGCCGTTCTGGACGACAACGTCGCCCGCATGCAGGGTGGCCCTCTTGTTGTCATCGAGTTCGAGTTCGATCCGGCCTTCGATGACGACGCCATAGTCCACCGAATTCGTCCGGTGCATGCCGGGATTGTCTGGCTCAAGCGAAGCAATGACGCCGGGCGCTTCGCGTTCGAGGACGGCGATATCCTGCTCATCCCAAATCGGTTCGCCTGTTTGGCTGCCCTTGCTCTCTTCGGGCCTGAACTCCAAAACCCGCAAGCGAGTTTCGCCAGGTTTGGGATAGGCAGACCTCCAGCGCTTGTCTGTCGTTGGATCTTCAAGGGCAGCACAAGCAGAAAGATTATCTTTGGGAAAGGTTGCCCAAATCTCCTCCCAGGCCAGTGCCGGAACAGCGAAATCCCGTCCGCTTCGTCCTTCGTCAATGAAGACTGACGCGCCGGCTTCGTCAAACCCGGTAATGACTTTCTTCGGCATCCGTTCTTCCTCTCTAGTGCGGATCGAATTTGCATCCGATCTGACGTTGTGGACCGCCGTCCAACTATTCAGTCGATACCTCTGGATGCGAGATATAGCCCGTATGTTCGCCGCGCCGGATTGACCAGTTGTAACAGGACGAAAAGGCGCTCTTCAGTATCTCTTCTGATGCGGGCGATTGGTCGTGAAGGCACACGACGCCTGTCGCGACCCCGCCCTCTTCGCGCGTCTCGGCAATTGCCGACAATGCCTGCGAAAGGCATTCGTGTTGCCGCGTGTCGTTCGCAGCAAGGGGCAAAACAACGGTAAGCCGCAACAAATCCGTATCGAGCGGGTGGAAGAATGCGAACAGCGAGATGTGCCGCACATCGGCACGAAGAGCCTGAACAGCATCGATGGCCCGCGCGCCCGCCCCCTGTTCGATTGGTACTGAGAGCGAGACAATTGCTGTGTCATGGTTCTCGGTTTGGTCATAGACTTCCCGATCGAAAACCGTGAGCGCCAGGGGGGCAAGCGGGCGCGCCTCAGGGTCGGACCTGAAGATGTTGTGTAGCATATCGCTGGGCGGCTGCTCGCCGCACCAGAAAAGCCTAGCCCCCAAACGGGTTGTACCCTTGTACATCGCTCGCAGCCCCGATCGGAATTCGGGGGTTTCAAGATGGTCCCTGAACCCTGCATGGGTAAGGTAGAGCTCGGTCGATTCCAGGCACACACAACCTGGGTGCAGGCGCTGGCCAATGATCTCGGCATTGAGCGAAGGCCGGAACACATAGGTCCCGACACCTGGCGTTGCCCCAATGGTTCCATCGGCACAGCTCGCAAGCGCTTCAAGCGTTTCGTCACGGCATTGCTCGTTGGGCAAATAGGTTTCCGCGTAGAGAAAAAATCCCTGCCTATCAATGACCTGTGGATCGATCACCAGCAAATCTCAGTCTTTGAATGCGACATCGGGAGTAGGCTGGGAAATGTCATAGCGCGACATCCATTTGCCGTCCTTGCGCTCCATCACCATGACAAACCTGGATGCATCCTTGATCACGTCACCGCCCGCCTTGGGCGTGCTTTTGGACAGCGCTTCACCTGTAACAACGGCAAAGTCATCGGTCAGCATATCGACGTCGGTAACCTTGTAGTCGATATCCATACCCAGCGCCGCCGCCATTTGCGCCAACAGGCTGCCAGCCGCATCCCTACCGCGCATCCCGGGCAGATTTGCCAGATACAGTCTGGCATCAGCGGTGTAGTGCGCCGCCATGCGATCTGCATCGCCTTCGGGGAAATCCTCGTACCAAGTATCGATATAGGCCCTTAGTGCCTTTTCTTCAGCTTCCATGTGTGCGCTCCGTTTCAATCAATATGGTAATACGACAGTGACTGGACTCTGCGACCGGCAGGATTTGCCATGATCAGCAGCAATGGTCGCCTAATCTCAGAATCGCATTTGCAAGGTGAAACTGGGTGGTTAGGCCAGTGTGAAGTCAAAGCAGCATGAAGGGATATGTCCATGGCGAGCGAGAGTTTCCGCGAACTCATGAAGCAACATGATGCCGTGAAAGATGTAAGAGAGAAGTTCTCACACACCGTCGAACATGTTCGGCTTTCCATGCAGAGCTTTGATGGCAAATACGCGCTGGCTGACGATGTCACCGTCACTGACGTGGATGCAGGTGGCGTGCCTTCGGAATGGATCACCGCCGGAAACTCGCGTGATGACCGGGTGATCCTTTACATTCATGGTGGTTGCTTCATCTCAGGCGCGCCGATCACGGTCCGGGAATGCTGCGCGCGCGTGGCTCGCGCCTGTGAGGCTAAGGTTCTCAACATCGATTATCGCCTCGCGCCCGAGCATCCCTATCCAGCCGCCCTTGACGATTGCGTTGCAGCCTATCGCTGGCTGCTTGATCAGGGATACGCATCTGAGAAAATCGTGATTTCCGGAGAGTCGGCTGGCGGCGGGCTGACCATTTCGACCTTGATGCGCATCAGGGACGATGGCCTGCCCCTGCCTGCTGCCGGCGTGCCAATTTCACCATGGACGGACATGACTCTCACTAATGAAAGCCTCAAGCGCAATGCAGGGCGCGATCTGGCGACAACGAAACCCCTGTTTCTGGGAGCGGAAGCCTATACTGGCGAGGGTGACCCTAAAGACCCCTACCTGTCACCCCAGTTTGGCAATGTTGAAGGGCTTCCTCCGCTTCTGATCCAGGTTGGCGGCGCCGAAGTTCTTCTGGATGATGGCATCGCCATTGCTCACCGGCTGCGCAAAGCGGGTAATGATCTTACATTAGAAGTCTGGCCGGACATGATCCATGTCTGGCACTGGTTCTCGACGGAACTCGACGAAGGCCGAGAGGCGATTGAATCAATAGGCGAATTCGTCAAAGCTCGGACCGCATGACAGGCCGCAACACCTCGGATACCACCTCCAACGCACTGGGTGCGCTGAGTGATGCCGAATTTGAGTTACAACCGTTTGCGCAGATACTGGCGGACCTCGCCGGCGCCAACCCGCAGGGCCCTGCGATCACCTGTGAAAGGCGGACGGTGTGCTGGGAAGAACTTGACCGGCGGACCAATCGCCTTGCGCGCGCTTTTGCAGATTTTGGGGTTTCAAGAGATAGCCTCGTCACAATTGCGCTGCCCAACTCCATCGCATTCTATGAAAGCGCAATCGCCGCCTTGAAGCTGGGGGCCACGCCCCAACCGGTTTCCTATCGCCTGCCAAAACACGAATTGCAGGCGATCCTTGGACTGGCCAAACCAAGCCTGCTGGTTGGCAGCAACACGGACCTGACCGACGGCCAACAGCGCATTGATGCAGACTATTCGCCGCCGCCCGAATTCTCAGATGCGCCGCTGCCAATTGTCGTCGCCGATTCATGGCGGGCACCGACATCGGGAGGCAGCACCGGAAGGCCAAAGCTCATCGTGTCCAAACAACGCGCTGAATTCGCGCCGGAGCGGCCGTTCATGGGCATGGAGGATGCAAGGTCACAGCTTGTCGCCGGGCCATTGTATCACAATGCCCCGTTTTCGCTGTCGCTCCACGGCCTCACCAAGGGTCATCATCTGGTGGTGATGCCGCGCTTTAATGCCCAGCAGGCGCTGTCTCTGATCGCGCAGCACACAATTGAATGGGCGCTGTTCGTGCCCACCATGATGTCCCGGATCTGGCGGCTCGAAACCGGGCAACGCGACAGCTTTGACATCTCGTCGCTCAAGCATGTCTGGCACATGGCAGCGCCGTGTCCCGAATGGCTCAAGCAGGCATGGATAGACTGGATCGGCGCGGAAAAGCTCTGGGAGCTTTACGGCGGTACGGAAGGTCAGGGCGTCACGGTGATCCGCGGCGACGAATGGCTGGAGCATCGCGGCAGCGTTGGCAAACCGCTGCCAGGATACAGTATGAAGATCTGCTCTCCAGACGGCACTGAATTGCCTCCAACCGAGGTTGGCGAAATCTACATGAAGCCCGATTCTGGCCAGGGCTCTACCTATCGATATATCGGCGCAGAGCCGACCGGGCTTGAGGATGGCTATGAAACGCTCGGTGATATGGGCTGGATGGATGAGGAAGGATATCTCTACCTCGCCGATCGCAAGACCGACATGATCCTGAGCGGCGGGGCGAACATCTATCCCGCTGAAATCGAGGCACAGATCGAAGCCCATCCCAAAGTTCGCTCAGTTGCCGTGATCGGCCTGCCTGATGAAGACATGGGGCAGATTGTCCATGCCGTTGTCCAGCCATCAACCACGCTGACGCAAGAAGAGCTGTCGCACTGGCTGGAAGACCGGCTGGTGCGATACAAGCAGCCGCGAAGCTATGAGTTCGTCAACCAGCCGCTGCGCGATGATGCGGGCAAGGTGCGGCGCAAGGCCCTGCGCGAGGTGCGCATCAAGCAGGGTGGGCCCACCCCTTAGCTGGGGACATCACGGAAGGGCACATCCTTGTCCAGCCGGACATCGCCCGGCAGGCCCAGCACGCGCTCTGCAACCACATTGCGCAAGATTTCGTCTGTCCCGCCGCCAATGCGCAGCCCGGCGCCAAACATCCATGCATGCTCAACCTTGTTCCAAAGATCAATGTCGTGCCTGTCGGTTCCGAGCGCTGCGGCGCCGGCAAGATCAATCCCGTGATAGCCGTTTTGCTGCAGTAGGCTTGCCTTGATCAATTTTGTGACCGACTGTTCTGGCCCCGGCTGGCCTCCGCGTGACAAGGCCGTCTGGCCGCGCAGTGCAATCAGATCGCAGCCAAACTCCAGCAGCCAGGAATCGACAATCGCACAGGCATGCGAAGGGTTGGCAAACACATCGTGTTGATCGTTCGACAACTGCTCTGCAATCTTCAGCAGGTCGGCCCATCCCAGATTGGTGGATTTCCCGCCTATCCCGGCCCGTTCGTGCATCAAAGTAGAAAGCGCAACCTTCCAGCCGCCGTTCACTTCGCCCAGACGGTAGGTGTCGGGCACTCTTACGGCATCGAAGAACACCTCGCTGAATTCACTTTCGCCTGACATTTGGCGGATTGGCCTGATTTCAATTCCCGGCGCTTTCATATCGACGACAAATACCGTCAGCCCCTTATGCTTAGGCACGTCAGGATCGGTTCTGGTGGTGATTATCCCGAAATCAGAATATTGCGCGCCCGAGGTCCACACTTTCTGGCCTTGCAGCACCCAATTGCTGCTATCCTGCACAGCTGACGTGCGCGCCGACGCGACATCCGATCCTCCGGTTGGTTCGGAGAATAGCTGACACCACACCTCTTCGCCAAGAATGCCGGGCTTTACAAAGCGATCACGCTGTTCGGGTGTCCCGTTGTGAATGATTGTTGGCAAACACATTGCCAACCCCACACCCAGCGTCGTCCCTATGTCGGGAAGGTTGAATTGCACCTCTTCCTGTCGAAAGATGATCTGCTCCATGGGCGTGCCCCCGCCCCCACCAAACTCGCGCGGCAACGCAATGGCGCCATAGCCTGCCTTCACACGCTCGCGCTGATAGGCTTTGGCTGCGGCATATTTCGCCTCCATCTCGTCTGTGATGTGCGATGTGTTCCAGTCACGCGATGCCTGTTCGCTCAGCCATTTGCGGGCTGCGGCACGGTATTGGGTTTCTTCGGATGTGTCACGAAAGTCCACAGGTCTGCCTCCTATCGATTTGGCGCATCATCACAATCAAGGTGCGTAACGGGTCCCTGCACCGGCACGAAGCTGATCGAGAATCTTGCACCGCCATTCGGCATCGCTGCCCAGAACGATATTCCAATAGCGCGCGCGGCGATAAAACAGCTGGCAATCGGATTCCCACGTGTAGCCGATGCCACCATGCACCTGAATGTTCTCCTGTGCGGCAAGCCGCAGTGCGCGCGATGCAGCAACGCGGGCACCTGCGGCAGCGAGCGGTACGGCATCGGGTTCGCTCGTCAGGGCCCATGCGCCGTAATAGGCGTGGGAGACGGCGATTTCGATAAGGGCATAGACATCTGCAAGCTTGTGCTTGATCGCCTGGTAAGACCCAATCGGTCGTCCAAAGGAGTATCTTTGCAGAGCATAATCGCGCGCCATCTCAAGCGCGCGCGTAGCAGCCCCGACCTGTTCGAACGCAAGAAAGATCGCAGCCCTGTCCACTATGGTCTGCCAGTCTGCAGCCGAAACCGCATCGAGCTTCACTGCCTGAGCACCGGCCAGGTCAACCAGGTCAAGCGGCCTTGAAGGATCGCAGGAGCGACCATCTTTCACTGTCACCGCGTCCTGTTTGAGCTTTATCAGATAGCACGAGAAATCAGCGCCTGATCGATCAGCGAGCAGCATTAAGTCTGCTGCCCTCGCATCGGGAATCGCCAGCTCTGATGCGTTCAGCACCCAATTGCAGTCCCCCTTTGAGCTTCCATCGACAGGGCCAACGACGGGCAAGGCGAAGGTTCCGACAACCTCTCCGGCAGCCAGTTTGGGCAGCCACGCCTCCTGAAGCTCCTGATCGCCATGCCGCTGGATGGCAGCGCTCGCGATGTAGACCGAAGACAGCGAAGGAACAGGCGCAAGCGAATAGCCAATCTCCCGGCTGATCAGGCAGATATCAACCGGTGCCATACCGAACCCGCCAAACGCCTCATCTATCAAAAGAGCCTGGAACCCAACCTCGGCAAGCCCGCGCCAGGCCAGGGCCGACATGACAATCTCGCCATCAAGGGCACGGCGGCATTCAGACAAGGATCCGGAATTCGCAAGCAAGCGCCCGACTTGGTCTGCCGCCTCCTTTTGTTCGGACGAAAAATCGAAATTCACCGAATACGCGTCCTCTAGGCCGCCTTGTAAACAGTGACGATCCCTGCACCGGGAACGCCAATATTGTGTTGAACCGCAACTTTCGCGCCTTCGACCTGCCTGTCGCCGGCTTCCCCACGCAAATGCCAGACGAGTTCGGTGCATTGGGCAAGTCCGGTCGCGCCGATCGGATGGCCCTTTGACATCAGACCGCCCGATGGGTTGACCACTACGCTTCCACCATAAGTGTTGTCCCTATCGGCAACGAAGCGAGATGCTTCCCCTTCGCCGCACAGCCCGAGCGATTCGCAAGCGACCACTTCGTTTGGTGTGAAACAATCATGCAACTCCACGACGTCGGCATCTTCAGGGCCGATACCCGCCTGTTCATAAGCCACGCGCGCAGCCTTGCCGGCATAGTCTGACCCAACCACATTGCGTGCCGATTCAAAGATATTCGCTTCATCAGTGGCCATCCCCTGACCCGCGATTTCGATCAGTTTCGATAATCCCTTGCGCTTTGCAAAGTCCTCGCTAACGATCACAGCAGCAGCAGCACCGCAGGTGGGCGGGCAGCACATCAGGCGATGCAGGCTATCACCATACACCACGGGAGAGGCCATAACGTCCTCAACCGAAATCGGCTTGCGGAACAGGGCAAACGGGTTCGCTGCCGCATGACGCCTCGATTTGACCGCGACTTGAGCGAACAGTTCAGGCTTGGCATCATAGGTTTCAAGATACTCAAAACCGGCCGAGCCAAATATCCCCGGAGCGCCCCAAACGTCTTGCTCCTGTGGCCGTGCCTTCTCCAGCGCTTCGAGCGCAACGCGGCCGGGCGACACCCGATCGTCCCAATGGGCCCGCAATGCCCCTGCCTGCATCTGCTCAAAACCAAACGCCAGAGCGCACTCAATTGCGCCTGATCCTACCGCCTGACGCGCCAGAAAGATGGCCGAGGATCCGGACGAGCAATTGTTGTTGACATTGAAGATCGGAATGCCGGGATATCCGATTTCGTAAAGCGTCTTCTGGCCGCAGGCGCTGTCACCATAGATGTAGCTGGCATAGGCCTGTTCGATGTCGGACAGTTCAAGCCCGCTGTCAACGAGAGCCCTTCGCACGGCGTTGGCCCCCATCACGAAATAGGGATCGCTTGCTCCCGGCTTTTTGAAATCGACCATGGCGACCCCGGCCACGAGAGTCTTACGCGCCATTGCACTTTCTCCTTAATTGCGTTCGCCAGGTCAGCTGGCGCCATTGCTCAAGGCAAACGCCTATTTGGGACCGAACCTCTGGCCAGCATCAACCCGAAGGGTCGATCCGTTCATCATCGGGCATTCAAAGATTGCGAGCGCCATCGTTGCAAACTCCTCCGGCTTGCCCATGCGTTTGGGAAAGGCCGCATCGCGCACGAGGTTCTGCGCAAAATCGTCGGTCACTGCCGCCGTCATGCCAGTGGAAAACAGGCTTGGCGCGATCGCCATGACACGGATGCCCAGCACGCCCAGATCACGCGCCATAGTGAGCGTCATACCCGAGACGCCTGCCTTCGATGCGGTATAGGCCACCTGCCCGATCTGGCCTTCGAAAGCAGCAATCGACGACGTGTTGATCATCACACCGCGTTCACCGTCTTCTGTCGGTTCGTTTTGCGCCATGTGACGTGCGACATTGCGGTTGATGTTGAAGGTCGCCACTAGGTTGAGTTTGACGACACCTTCGAAGTCCTCGATTGAGTGCATCTCGCCATTGCGGCCCAACGTGCGAGTCTGAACCCCGCCGCCTGCGGTATTGAGGCAGAAGTCCACCCCGCCAAGGCCTGTAACAGCTTCATCAATCGCTTCACCCATCTTGTCATAATGGGCGACATTGCACGGATAGAACTGTCCTCCCAGTTCCTCGGCCACTTTCGCGCCGTCAGACTGCTCACGGTCTAGAATTGCGACTTTACCGCCGCGCCGGACAAATTCCCCTGCGGTTGCACGGCACATTCCCGATGCGCCACCAACAAAAATGCCCCTTGCACCTTCAACCTTCATAATGATCTCCAAGACTTTTACTGCGCTACAGTATCCCGCAGCGAACGCTGATGGCCGTAGCTGAATTGGCCAATGTGGCAGGGATTAACTGTCAGCACACCGCGCAGGTGCAAGCATCACCAGATGCGCCAACCACTCAGGGTCATTCAACACCAACCTTTGCATCAAAAAGCTCGCGCGCGGTGACATAATCCGCCTTGCCATTGTCAGCGCGCGGCACCTTTTCAACCACCACAATCTTCTGCGGAATCTTGTAACCGGCAATGTGTTTGCGGGCCGTTTCTTCAACCGCATCAAGCGACGCTTCGCCATAGGTTGAAATGACGGCAACGACCGATTGCCCGAAACGCGGATGCGCCTGCCCAAAAACCAGAGCATCTTTGACAGACGAATACCGCTTCAGCGCTTCCTCGACTTCTTCAGGATAAACCTTCTCACCAGCTGTATTGATACAATTGCTACCGCGCCCCAGAAGCTTGATTGTTCCATCAGCATTCACCGTGGCATGGTCTCCGCCAAGCACATATCGCTCACCGTCAATCGTGACGTAGGTCTTCTTTGTTCTCTCGGGGTCCTTGTAGTACCCCAAAGGCTGCGGGCCACCTTTGGCCAGGATTCCGATCTGGTCTGAACCTGGTTCGATCGGGCTTAAGGTCCGCGGGTCGACAACAACAGCGCCGGTCAGGTCGAACTGCGCTTCGCCCGGCGGGGTGTCTTTGGTGGTCCGGGAAGACGCAAAGGCTGATGATTCGCTTGCGCCAAGACCATCCAGAAGGATCAGTTCCGGCAAGAACTCAAGCAAGCCAAGCTTTACATCAGGCGAGAACATCATGCCGCTCGACGAAACAACACGCAATGTCTCAAGATCATACCGGCCAGAATCTTCGCGCAAGCGATCGAGCAAGGGTTTTGCGAAGGCATCGCCCACGATGACAAGCCCCATACAATCTAGCTGGCCGATCTCTTCCAGCGTCGCTTCGGCATCGTAGGAAGGCCGCCCGGTCATCACCAGACTTCCCCCCATCAGCTGAATGCCGATCGCCGACATCAACCCCGTTCCATGCATGAGCGGCGGCGCGATGTAAAATCTCACGCGGCCCTCACCCGACTTGATCTGCTCGGTCAGCTTATCGAGCGTGTCGGGCTTGTCCCGGCCAGGCAGTTGCATTCCGTTCACCAGATTCGCCCACACTGCCCCACCCGGCCACATAACGGCCTTAGGCATACCGGTGGTCCCGCCGGTGTAAGTGAACATCAGGTCGTCAGGCGATCGCTTCAGGGCCAGCGGCTCAGACGGACCGTCGAGGATATCTTCGATTGGTTCGACTCCCTCGACGCTGCCGCGGAACGATACCAGAATCGGCATCTTGCTGATGTCGGGTATTGCGCCAAGCACCGGCCAGAAATCCGCGTCGAACAACACCGCTTCACAGTCGGCATTGTCGAGAAGGTATGAGATTTCCTCACTTGCATAGCGGTAGTTCACATTAAAGGGCACGCAGCGCGCTTTGAGAGCGGCGATGAAGGCGACAATATAGCCGGGACCATTGCGCATATAGATCCCGACCTTGGCATCCGGCCCTGAGAGACGCTGTACAAAGTAACGCGCCAGGGCATTGGATTGATGCTCCATCTCGCCCCAAGTGAGCACCTCCCCGTCGCAAAGGACCGCGGGTGCATCAGGCTCGATTGTCCGCGCCACGGTTTCATAGGCATCAGCCAGATTGACCTGATTGTGCATTCCTTCACCTGTTCTTAGTGCAGTCCTATCCGCGCACATCTTCAAACCTAGTCCGGTTTTCGGGCTATTTAGCTGATCGGGTCACAGCCATGGCAATCGATGTCGGCTTCTAATGCAATTGCGGACGCTACGCTCGTTCGAGACTTGGAAGGGTGCTCTCAGTCATCTAACATGACGTGCGCCTTCCCGCTGCATTGTCAGACTAAACGTACCTGATTTAAATCTTGGTCTGATCGCATAGGGCAGTGGGCATGCCCAGACGCAAGAAGCCGGCCAATCAGTTTCGCTATTTCAAATCGCCGCCTGAAGTGGCGTTGCCAGACTAACTGCACCTGTTGCGGATTGAGAAGGTTGGGCTAGGGCGGCTCAATGCCCGCTTGTGAAACCAGTTTGTCAACCGGGCTAGAACCAGCCAATTGAGACAGATCGGCAGATATGATTGTCGCCATGAGCTATTCATCTCTCGGGCCAATCCAACAATATTGTTTCTTGGTCAATTCGATGAGGCAGACAAAGCATGTCCTGATTTTCCGGCTCTAAGAAGCAAATAAGGGAAGAGCAAAGAAACCGGAAACCGCCCCCTTGCCAATGACTAATTTTGATGCCTGCGCGGCGCTTTTGAAGATGCTCAGAGCAATAATTGCCAACTGGAGTGATGAATGATGTTTGATACAGTTATCAAAGGTGGAAAAATTGTTGATGGCACAGGTTCCGAGCCGTTCATAGCCGATCTTGCCATTAATGATGGTGTGATCACTGCGATCGGCAATGATCTCGGCCCGGCAAAAGAGGAGATCAGCGCTGACGGGATGATCGTGACTCCGGGTTTCGTAGACGTACACACCCATCTTGACGCACAAATCGGATGGGATCCAATTCTCGCTCCACTCAGCTGGCACGGAGTTACCACCGCGTTGATGGGCAATTGCGGCGTTACATTTGCGCCGTGTGCCCCTGAAGACCGGGAAAAGCTCGCCGAAATGATGGAAACGGTGGAAGATATCCCAAAGGAAGCGATAATGACTGGGCTTCCTTGGGATTGGGAAACATACGGCGAATACCTCGACTCCATTGACAGTCGATCACCGGCAATCAACGTGGCCGGCCTTGTTGGTCACTGCGCTATCCGCTTCAGTGTCATGGGGGATCGTGCCGTCGAAGAAGATGCAACTGACGAGGAAATCGATAGGATAGCTGAGATAGCAGGGAAGTCGATTGACGACGGTGCCTATGGGTTTTCAACAAGCCGACTCCCTGGCCACCAACTGCCAGATGGCCGAGCAATCCCTGGCACCTATGCGCAGCATGATGAAGTTCTGGCCATCGGCCGGATGGTCAAGAAGCGTGAAGGACTGATGCAAGCGGTCCTGGACTTCTCGCAGCGTTCAATGGGTAATGGCGACCTATTACGCAAGTTGGGTAAGGAATGCGAAAACCGAGTTCTGTTTAGTTACACCCTAGGGGCAACACCGGACGCCGCGGAGAAGAATGCAGCCCATCTCGATAAGGTTAGAGAAGGGCAGTTGGACATTACAGCGCTCACGCTCCCGCGCGGAACAGGGTTTTTGCACGGTTTGCAGTCCCATCTTCCCGCACATGACATTTGGGGGCAAACGCAGCCTCTTGGTCCGACATGGGAAAAGTTAAAGACGATGGCGCTACCGGCGCGGCTGAAGGCAATCCACGAGCCCGATTTTGCAAGCAAGCTCATCGAAGAAGCTAAGGCGACCGATCAAGAAAAGCTATACTGGGTTCAAGGCAGTTTCTGGATGGGTTCCGGAGATATTCCCGATTACCTCGTGCCGACCGAGAAAAATCTCGGCGCTATCGCGAAAGAAAATGGTGAACATTGGTCAGAAACCTATCTCCGTCTCGCTAGGGAAAGCGACGGATTGGGGTTGTTTACTTGGCGTTGGTTTAGCGCACATATCGGTAGCGTCGAAAGATTCTTACAGCACGATAGCGTGCTCCCGGGACTAAGCGACGCCGGAGCGCATGTCGCTATGGTTATGGATAGTGCAGTCTACACGTTTATTCTCTCACACTGGGTTCGTGATGCCGGTGTTTACTCTATTCAGGAAGGCGTGCGACGGATCACTTCGGCTCCTGCGCGAGTGATAGGATTGAACGATCGAGGTCGTCTCGAAAAAGGATTGGCCGCCGATGTCAATATTATCGATTTAGAAAACCTGGGAGAAGGCTATCCAAAATTGGTACACGACTTCCCTGGTGAAGCGCCGCGCTACATTCAACCTTCTCGTGGATATGTAGCAACTTTGGTAAATGGCGAAATAGCATTCAAAGATGGCGACCATTGCGGCCCCCGTCCCGGCAAGGTTCTCCGTCACCAAATAAACTAAGGCTTGGCTTTAACAGTCGGCGGCGCATCGCAGCCGCGGTCGGAGTAAGCGACCGTGATCGGATCAGGCAGCTGCAAGTCGCGTGATTTCTCGGCCAATCACTTGTTGAGCGTCGGGTCGATTGAAACTGAAGATCAATGCACGGCGAGGTCGATTGGTTTGATTGGGTTCGGTAAAATGCGGCGTATTGTAGCCATGGATTGTAGCTGATCCTGCATCAAGGGGGCATTTCTGCGACTTTGAAAGATCGAAAATATTCTCCGAATTCGCGATCGCCAACAATCTGTCATCGGCTTGAGGCTCACCAGAATAGACAAAGTGCTGTGGAATCGGATCGTCCTGCTTCCCAGGCAGAAATTCCATACAACCCATGTCTTCAGAAACATCATTTAACGCCAGCCAAAATGTAAGCACAACATTGTTGGGCACGCTGGTGCCTTTGGGCATTGTCGGGGCGGCGGCATATGATACATCCTGATGCCAAGGAGTTTGGTGTGGGTGGGGGCCGGGCTTGTAAATCATCATGGAAAATACAAAGTCGGGCTCGTCAACTTCTTGGAGGCGTTTCGCTATCCTATACGCGTTTTCCACCGCTGTGTTGTCACGCAGCTCGCTAGAATATAGGTGCGGATTGATGATTTGACGAGTCAGCCCACCCAGTCTGCGCATCCCCGTTGGACATTCAATCGATCCATCGATGAAAGCATCGTAGATGGGAAGTAGCTTGTCGAGGCATTTCTGGTCAGCAAGACCTTCCGCCACGGCAAACCCGTTTCTCTTGAAGCTAGCAGCAATCTGATCAACAGACTCTGACCAAACAGGCATACATTTGTACTCCAAGCTAGTTATGCTAGGCTGCCCCTAGCATTCTAGGATATGCCCTCATAACGAAGTCAGACAAGATTGAAGTTCGCCCGTTTTATTGGGATTTTCAGCCATCGACTAGCGACGGCTTGACCTGAAACCAACTTGCCTTGCATCAGGGTGAATTTTATTGCTTAAAACCATAGAGTATATGGGTTTCTTGTCGGCAGTGCATGATGTTTGTTGGCGTTATGTAAAGCAGCGAAGCAGGAAAGCGGTACTATTGCTAGTAGTGTTCTTGATCGCCAACCGTTGAGCCAATAATAACTGGAAAACATGTCCGATAGATATATTAGATGGAGCGCTTGTGTATCACCAAGACAAAGATGCTTTTCTAAAGCGCTTGGGATCAAAACTCAGGGCGCGCTGAAACCAGTACATTCTGCCTACCGCAAATCGAGGACGAGGTCATGACCGCTGTTTACCGTCCTGCTCACAGTCTATCTAAACGTCTTGCAAAACACATGAACGCAGGGACATTATGGAACCTGCCTAAATTTACGAGTGCGCCACGCGATCCGCAGGAACGATTCAGCGCTTTGGCGGCAATGGGAGTCGAAGCTCTCCAACACCCTTCGCCGGAAGTGTTGCCTAGGCTCACAATGCCGATCGTAGGAATGGGCCGCATCGACAACATCCACAGCGCTGACCATCTGGCGCGTAAGCACAAGGCAAACGGCTATGTTCTTACAACGGTCCATGTCGGCACCGGATTTGAGAGCGATGGCGAGATCGACGATCTCATAGGCAGCGTGATCGCGGCAAGTCGCGAGCACAAATATCCCATCTTCGTGGAGACGCATCGCGCCACCGTGACACAGGATATCTACCGCACCTTGCTAATCGTTGAACGTCACCCAGCAATCCGGTTTAATGGGGACTTGTCGCATTACTACACCGGGCATGAGATGACTTATGGCGATATATCCGCGAAGTTCGACGCGATGGAGCCGATCTTCCAGCGCGTTCGCTATATTCACGGACGCATCGGTACGCCGTGCTGCATGCAAGTTGCGCTAACCGGCAGCGATGATACCCGCGCTTTCGTCGAACACTTTCGCGATATGTGGTCCCGCGTAATGCAGGGTTTTTCGAATACGGCAGAGGGAGGCGAGGTTCTTCCATTCGCGCCGGAGTTGCTGCCTTACGAATTGCCGATGGGTGACGAGATTCTCACGCTACACTATGCGCAGAAGCAGACCGTCAAAGGAAAAGCAGTTGAAGAGTCGGATCGTTGGCAACAGGCCCAGTTTCTTTTCGACATCGCAGAGGAGTGCGCGTCCAAGGCTGGGCTCAAACTGGGGTGACCTCAGTTATCTGACACGAGGTGCGCTTTCCACGATAACCGCCATTATGTTGAGCGCCTGACCACATGCTTTTCTTGAAATAAAATCTATACTATTGAGTAACTTAGCAAGTTTGCTATAGTGCTTCTTGAGTTCAGAGTTTGAACTCCTCCTCCGAGCAGCAGAGTGCAGAGGGGCCATCATCAACAGCCGTGCTCAGGCACGGGCGATGATGCCCTGTCCGCCCTTCGGCTGATCGCTTCCCTGATGGCGTGGAAAAATTCCCTGATATCGAAAACGAATTCCCTGTTCCTGAGATAACAGGGAATCACCCTATCACCCTCCACAACGCATTGTGACAATGCGGAAAAATCAGCTCTCTCAATGCGGGATCTCGCTGACTCCATCCCAAATTGCCTGCTTGACATCAGTTTTCCCTGTAAATCGCCTCTTATCAGGGAAACCGAACTTACTTTGGTTCGCCAAGAGACCGGGGCGCCAAATCACCGCAATCGGGCATGAAGTCCGCTGCAGAGACAGAGACAGCGCATAGTGACGGTTTCGTCCACGCAATACCGCACAAACCGGGCGTTACAGGGAACCACAAATGGGAAGAGAACTGTGCCTCGGGTCGGTGGCGGAGAGACAGGGATTCGGTGATTTGATATCGCATGTCATTAAGCCTTTGAATTGATTAGACCCCAAAATTTTCTTGCCGGAGAAAAGTATGGCAAGTTGTAGGGCATTTTTGCCCTACTTAATTCTGTCAGAGAAGAGAAAACGTCAGGACATTATCTGGCAAAACAAAAACCAGATTAATGGCCGCTTTTTGCCACCATGGATTGAAACACTGCTGGCATTTGAAAGAATTAATACAATCCTTCAAATTCCCTTCGCAGTTCGTCATCACAATCCAGCAGCTTGTCAATCACGGTTACCGCCTCAGAAATTAGTGTATCGTTGCGGCGATGATCTGGATCACCACTTTTACCGCCATGGAATAGATTGTTTCGCAGTCTTCTTACAGCTTGAAAAAGTTCGATTGCGTTTTTCAGCGGCGGGAGTCGAGTTTCAAAATCAAGTTTCTTATCGCAGTTCAATATCTGTCTGCTGGGAGGAAATTCGATCAGCGTTTTGGCGATCCCCATTCTTTTGACATCTTCGAAAAACGAATTTTTTAGCCGACTGCTTACATAGTCATCCCACAAAACTACTAACCGCGTCCCACGACCGGCAACGTATCCAATTGCTTTGAGAGAATATTCCAAGCGCATCATTACTTGGAAGAACGGGACAGCATCTTTTGGATGTCTATTGATTGCGTCGAGTTCAAAAAGCCGGTTCACTTTTTCAGATTTCCTATCGCCGAAACCCACCAATGGGGAATTTCTTGTTTTAGTCTTGGGGCTTAAGATTGGCAATTTTGCCTTGAAAAATCTGAGCTACATCATTTGCTAGGGAAGCAAACGTAGTTAGTTTTTCAATTTGCTCTTCTAGTTTTTCGATGTTCTTTTCACTATCGGATTTGTCTTCGGCCTCACCCTTCCCGACTAGAACGATACGAATCGCCTGAATGTCGGGATACTCCGACCAGTTACTCGACAAAATTTCCTTGACCCAATCCGCCGATCTGTTGTCGGCATCTTGTGCGGCTTGTTGAAGACAAAAATTTATCAGAATTCTGGCGTTTTCATCCAGCCCTTTAGCTACCGCTATCATCTTTTCAACCGTATCAGTCTCGTCCACCGAATCTGGGTAGTTTGGCCAGAAACGGGAAACTTGGTTGTCGGGGTCAAGTGCCTCTAGTGCTCTAAATATTGGTTCGAAGCTCTCAAATGGCCGCCGTCCATCGGGGAATTGGTGGCGATAATCCCAAAGTTCCAATATCGCTTTAAAACAAGCCTCCTGTGCCTCCTGTTTTTCAACACCATCGGCATGCTCTGCTTTCACAATTAATTCGGCCAGGTAGTGGCTCATCCATCTACTCAGAGTATCACTGTCTCTTTCAGAACCGAGTTCAACGACAAGCTTCTTTCCAAGCTCAACAATCTCATCTGTATCCATCATAGGTTCCATCATCGTTCATGACACAATACAAAGTGTAAGGGTCCAGATACTCAAGCCCCTTAGATTGGTTCCGATAAGCCGAGTAACGACCGCCGCGATAGTTTCGCTCTATTGACACCTGAAATACAATCTTTCGGTCGATTTTTCGTTCGAGCTGGAGCAAAGAACGTTTTCTAATTTCCAGTCGTTTACCTCGATCAACGTATCCTTCCTTATCGTCATCCTTAAAAGTTCCCCAAATTGATTCCCTGACGATTGCAGATTGCTCGGGGTCGTCTATTCGAAACCAAGTTTTTGAATGATTGTCGGGTTGAATCATCAGTTTTTCGAGTAACCGCTGTTTGATTTTCTTGGGATGCCCGCTGATTTCTGCAGCCCACGGATCTTGCTCATCAATTCCGTAACTTTCCTCGGAATGGTCAAAAATCCCGGACAGCTCAAATTGCCCATGCTTGATAACTCCGTCGCTATAGCTATTCGGCATGACGATCCCAAAACGGTCAGATGCTGTTTGAGCTGCCCGAACAAACGATTTTGCGTTTGAGGGGGATATTATTGCACTGGAAATATGAACCCGCTCTTCGCGATCACCAAAATAGTTGGTCCAATTTCCGTTCAAGACAATCCAACCATCCTCAAGCGAAAGGCTTGAAAGTAGATTCTCTTTTGAAACAGAAAATTGCCAAGTTCTTTGTTCATCATCAAAGTCAATCCACTCAATCGGGGTTGGATCGCGTCTGTCCATCAACCACTGTCCATTTCTGAAAGTGAGCAAGTGACGTTCCAACCAACCTGGAAAGGGGTCATTTTCAGAATCAGAATATCTTCCCTTGACCAAGGGGAAATCTCTTAACCATCTGCCAGCCACTTCCATCATCGAGTGGTATGATAGATAAAAGCTTACCGTATCTACCTTTGGATACGAACCATGACTGTGATGGGCTTCCATATCTCGAAAATATCCGCGTTTCCCGCGTTCATCTGTATTCCAGTAGCCGTTTTCAGCAAGTCCCCAATCATCTCTGATTATGCGTTCAGCATGCTCTTCGACTTCAATTGAACTCTTGTTGAAACAGCTTGCCAGTGGCTCAAACCAATATTTGGGCATATCGATACCGAAGGAGAATTGCTTGTCATCAAAAGGTCGATAATGGTCGCCATGTTTCCGATCTTCTGGCGGTTCCATCACGTCATAGGGTGAGCGGTTGAGATTTGACAATCTCTCAGATTCAGCTTTGTCTTCGACCCCTGTCGCCAAAAGTGCCATCGCAGCGAAATGTCGAATTGCCACATGCATCTGCTTCGGATGTGCTTGTTTTGCTATATACTCTTGATGTAGCCCTACTGCGTCCGGTGTTTCCAAAGCTGATCGATACAGAGCAATCAGCAGCCATTGTCGAGCATGTAGCTCGTAAACAAATAGACTCAAGTCCACGTATGGATGCCAAGACCGCTCTTCATCAATTTTGATGATGTTAGCGAGCAATTCATGACACTGAAATTTAGCCGCTAGCCGAACCGTATGTGCCGCCTCCCACCTAATGGTGCTTTGTGGGCTAGCTAGTCCGGACCAGATATACCCAGCAAGCGATGTTCGAACGTCATCGACAGGAGCAAGTGTCGGCTTCCAGCGGCCATCGCCTTCTTCCTCAACACCCAACTGTTCGTAGGTAGTATAGCAGAACTCCAAAACATCCTGAGCTTCTTCTGGCGACAACCTTTCAGTCACCAAAACTGCTATGTTAAATAGCCTGCCGTAACCCCCAAGATACTCTGAGCTTCCAATGGCCAACAGCGCAATATCTATGACCGCATCATATTCTAATCCAGTAACTTCGCTGATTAACGTCAGAGGCAATTTCTGATAGTATCTATTTGCACTTATCTCGACGCAATGCCTCTCTACATATTGCTTAACTGTTTCCTTAATGGCTATTTTGATCGATAATCTTGTTTTCCATTCACATGGATAGACCTCCAACAAAGCACGGATTTCGTATAATTCAAACGCTGGGACTGCTGGGAGCGCTCGGAGGAATGACGCTTCTTTTCCAACATCAATTCGAGTTGTCGCTTCTCGAAAAAAGGCTTCGGTGAAGCCAAACAATCCATCAGTGTCTCGAGCCATTTGGTAAGCATGAGCAATATTCTCGCTTTTCGATAAATCCAAACCCTCGAAAATTTTATCCCAAAGGGCAGATTGATCTGATTGTTTGTTTCTCCCCAAATCTGGTGAGGTGTAGCCAGCTCGTTTTTGCTGATCTATTTTTTGTTGTTTTGATGCTTGGGGTTGTGAGACAAGATGTCCTAAACCGGCTTCCGCATGCAAACTATCTATTTTTGCCAAATTCTTTGCTGAAAGTCCCGCTAGTAGCGCATATCTTGAGACAGTAGATACAATTGTCTTCTTGAGTTGAGGCCCCAATTTGCTGCTGATTACGGCCTCTGAGATATCAACGTGATTTCTGTTGTTCTCACCATTCCATAGAAATCGAAATCCAACAAGACAGCTGAGCTCTTGCTCGCTGATAAGGCCGTGCTTGTGCAACTCACTAATACTCTTTTGGAAAAGCCTTGGTTCATAACCAAATCGTCGATCTCTCCATCGGCTTAATATCGCCAAGCTTGATGATGGACAGATTCCAGACAATGCTTCAACCGTGTCCTCCCAGCCAAAATGCTTGTCCCGAGCGATATACCCGTAAGTAAGTTCGGCACATTGAGAAAATTTATACGCAAGCTCTGGATTGGGTTTTTCTAATCGCTTGGCCCTTTTCCCAATGCTAACCAACGTTTCCCAGCGGTCTACATTGTCCTCCCCAATATTGCTTGATATCGTGATCGCCAATTCAAAGTAGGCTTTTGCTTCATCGGGGCTCGCGGAGATCAGAGCCCGAGAAAATGCGGTGTATTCTTCACTCTTGGACTCAGCTTCCAATTTCTCCGGCTCTAATAAATTTAGACCCTGCTGCGCGAATTCAATAGCATAAGCATCTAGACCATCTGTTCGAGCGGCTATTCTCGCTCTTCGAGCGAGCTCTGGAGTATATAGTGATTGTTTGGTTTTTGCGGTCCAGTCGGACAATTTTTGAAATTCTGTTCTAAAGTCAACTCCGCTATCCCGAATGCAATCAAACCAGATTTCTCCAATAGCAGCAGGGACTCTTGACCATTCTCGATATACCCGATCAATTCTCCTATTAGATTGATCTGCGGCATCTCCGATCAGCGATGGTAAGTCCGTTTTTTCAACCGACCGAACAACTATTTGCGACCATAGCATATGCCATGGAAGCAATGATCCAATTTCGAATTCAAACTCGTCAACGCTCCTTCGATCTACTTGACGTTCCTTCGTTTCGGCTCTTTCCCTCAACTCATCGTAACGTAACTCATCAAGCTCCATCGTTTTACCCAATAAGGCAGCTCGAAGGGTATAAGCCCTCATCAGGCTATTGCGCATACCATTGTGTTCAACGGTTATCCCACGTGGAGGAATTTCTGGCAAATATCTTTCCAGCAAATCGGCAAGCTGTCGTTTCGATGCCAGGTCCAATCGTAGCGCACTAACAATGCTGGAAGTTATGACGTCAAGAATCTGGGGCTCAGCATCGAAGTTATTTTCATCCGAAAGATTTACCCGGGGACTGCAGAGTAACTTAATCATACGACTAAGCGGTTTGGCTGCCATGCAGCGACCGATGGCAACCAACTCCTGATTTATTGCCAATAGTAATCCGATGTCGTTACCGCTACTCGAAGAAAGTTGATCCAGTTCTTCAAACCGACAGTGATCTATCAACCGAGATGCAAGAATTTTGCCTACGCGATATGAAACTTGGCGTGGTATCCAACGCCTTAGCTCGCTAGCCGCTACATCAACCCCATGAACATTGAGATGTGCGAAAATCTGTTCCGCGATATCCTGATCTTCAATTCTCTGCACTTTTCTGTCTTCTTTGGAAAGTCTACTCCAGTTTCTTATCCAAGCGTCAGCCATTCTGATGTGGCTCCGCGCATCACCGGCGAAGTCCTTCCAGCATGAAAGTAGCGATGCATCGTAAACATGATGGGCTCCCAACCAAGACCCCCCAAAGACTTTCCGGGAAACCATATCCTGAGCTTGATGGGGTTCAACAAAACAGGCGACGAGATCCGTATTGTTCTGAATTATACGAGTCTGTCGGTTTTCCGCTGCCGTTTCGATTGCTGCCTTAAAGGCTAGCTTTGCCGCCTCAGGCAGTTGGCGTTCGCGTAAACTAGCTCTTAAGGCAAATTCGTATCGCTTTAGTTCGATATCGCGCCTATCGATTGGGCTATCGTGGGGTAACGCCTCGCTTCTTAGAGTTAAGTCAACCAGCCCGGAAAGTTGTCCAGCATCGAACATTATTTGCGGAAGGGCCGCAGCAGCATATGCGCTATCTGATGCTATTCTTCTAAGCCTATTCGAGAATGAAACTTGTAGTTCTGCGCTCGGTTTAAATCTCTCCCGGAACCATGTCTCTGTGGGTTCATCCTTGAACTGAATGGAATCTTCTCGGACAAGTAGTGGAGCTCCAAAATCACTCACAAAGCTTGCAATAGCTGCAGCCGGAAGCGCCGAAATTTTTGCTAATATCGACATCGGTATCATCGGGCGCAAAGTAGCAATGGCCGAACATATCAAATCAATTTGTTCGTCCTCTGGCGAATGAACCTTGTCTCGCAATGCTGCTAACGATTGATCCAAAAGGCTTTTGATTTGATCTTCAACCCCTGTGGGTTCTGGACCCAATGCAGCCAATGTTTCAGAAAGACCTAGACCTTGATCTAGAGCCGTTGCTTGAACCCGCGGGTTCATCGAACTCAACCGATGGAACTCCTCAACATCTCTGTCATTCGCCGATGGAAATACCTGTCGCAGTTTGTTTCCGCTCTCGTTTAAATCAAACGGCTCTAACTCTATCATTCCGCAGTTCGAAGGAGGCGAAAGCAACTCCACGCGGTGACTCCTGCACAGCAAAACAAGCCTGACATTTGAAGGCAGCTCTTCTTTCACTAGATCACGTGCAAAAGAATCTCCCAATTTCTCTTCTTCAGCAGCTTGTTGCGCATTATCCGCCGCGTCAATGACTATCCATATTTGCCCGTTTTTGCTTCGAATTGATTGGCTCGCATTCGTAAGTCTTGAGAGAAACGCACGCATATAACTTTTGGGGTCCGCCGTGGGTGTCGGAATAATTGGGAAGCAAAGTTGGTTGGCTGCTAGCTCGTTAGCGATCTGCACTAAACCATCTTTATGCCGATGTCGTAATTGACTGACATTACGGTAAGAACCGTTTCCAAAGCAGTCGTAGAGCACACCGACCGAATTTTTGGGTAACTGAGTTATGAGGTTTCTGGCGAGAATTGACTTTCCCAACCCTCCGATCCCATGAATTATGATTGGAGCAGCTGTAGAATCTGCGATCCGATCTTCGATTTCTTTTTGCTGTGCTCTTTTGATTGGGCTTTCGAGTTTCTCAATCTGATTTGGACACGGAAACAACTCATCTAGTTCCACATGCATAGCACGCAAAACGTCTTCCCGCGTAATTCCATTATCTTTGAATTCACTCGTAGCCTTGCGGCTTACTAGCTCTTTGATTTGGAGCGGCGCATCACCATCACGATCCGCAAGAAAGTTAGTCAATTCAGAAGAAAGTGCATCTCGTTGACCGATAAAGTTTTCCTGACTTCCTGATATTTTCAGCTGTTTGAGGAAATTGAACAGCTTACGCTCGGACACCCCTACTTGCGATAACCAAGTCTTAAATGCTCGCTTCTCTCGAATTTTAGCCAGCTTATCATTCGCGCCGACCAAAGCATGCACTTCGGAACTGATCGGACGGTTGCTTACAAAATGAAAGAACAGTTTTCGCCGAGCCTGTGCTTCTCCGATAGAATCGGCAACTTCCACATATTTCGCGTAAAACTTAGCAATGGTGGAGCCGAGCGCAGATGCAGTCCAATTCTGCTCGGTCCTAACAGTGGAGTGCTTTAGCTGAAAATATTCTATCCTTCTTGCCTTTTCGAAGCTTTCTCCTCCGAAATATTCAGCTAAATCAATTATCTCATCAGTGACACTTCTCACTCCATATTTGTTTTTCTTTTCATATATGGAAGCTCCTTCAATCGACACAACACGAAGGTCTGCTTGTTGACCGACCAACGACAAGCATCGCCGCGCTGCCCACCAATAATGAAATTGATCTCCATCGCGCGATGCTCGGACTAAGTCTGTATCTGACATCTTCGGTCCACTCCTCGGATTCGAACAAGCGGCTATCTGAACCTTCGGCTAAATATCGGCCAGAAAATCAAATTCAAATTTTTTGAGTTATGATGTTTCTTAGCAAAAGAAAGCGCACTGACATCGCTTATTTTGCGAATTTTAGACGGAAATTATTCAATTTAAAGATGCTATTCGACATCCAGTTCACCATTCCCCTTGCGACGTAAATATTTGCGACTCCTAATTCCAGTTTCAAAGCCGAATCACCAATTCGGTCGTTAGAACTGCAAGTAACCATTTTGGCTAAGAGTCCTCCTTCCGACTGGAAACACAAGTTTTGCAACTCTTGGGCAGTTAGTCGGATTTTGACGCAATATTCAGTTTCAAATCGGCGAATTGCAAATCTGCCTTCCCTCGTATGCATGTCATATGCTTCTGCTGGAAAATTGCCGATCATTTCTGAATCGGAAACTACGTTCGTCACCAATTTCAATTCAGGCTCTTTTTCCAACAAATGCCAAATTTGCAGATAGGCACAAAAGAGCGCATCACTGGCCCGCCCTGCACCTCGATCTGCAATGTAATAGAGAATGAGAGGCATTCTGACGGCAGCCATCTCTTTCATAAGCCGCACGCGGACGGTAATTGGATTTTGGAAGAACTGCACTATGAAATCTGTGCGTGCCAGCCAGAAGCCATGTTGCCAGCATTCGGTTCTCTATGGTTAGAGACTGGTCATGGACGTGCTTGCTGAGTTCAGCATCTGATGCACTCGCCCAATCAGTGATCAGAGGTTTCAGCGAAGGATTATATTCCACCAGGCTCAACAGATCACAAGCAAGGCGGCTTTTCGGACTTTCAGCCAACATCCGCGCCAGATAAGCAGCTAGGTTGGTTTCTCCCACCTCTTTCCTGCGCCGCTTGTCTCCCAGCACGGCCAAACAGCAGGCAACAGCAAGCAGGTTGCCAATCCCAACATCTTCGAGCGCACATACAGCCAGCCTTCGAAAAACATGGTCAGCATCTAGTTGGCATCCCTGTTTGGCGAACTGGATGGCTCGTTCAACTTGCCCTCGCCTGACCGCTTTTTGCAGCGCGCTGATATTGAGCCATTTTTGCGCCTTAGTTATGGAAATCTGCTGGTGTGAGTGTTGTTTCCAATCCAGATATCCAGAAGCAGTATGCTCCCAAAGCAACTGATCCAATGACTTCAGCAAATTAGGTCTGACCGTGCCATCTGAGCAAGGAATGCTGCCTGCATGGGACGCGATAGGCAGGGTTGGCGCAATTCGGATACCGATTGCCATATATCGAACATGTTTAACTCCTTGTTTTATATACAAGAAGCGTAGTTCCTCACACTCGACACGATAGGAAATTCGGGGAGTTTGGTGGGTTAATAACGCGCTATCTGGGCAACCCGTTAGCGCTCTGCAAGCGAAACAGGTGTCCAGTTATTGTCATCACCAATAGTGGCTATCACATCATCTGAAGGCGGCTCCAAATCCCAATAGCTGGACTCCGAGCCACGATACCATTCATAAGTGTCGCGCTTGAAACGCAATAGTTTCAGAACTTCCAGCACTCCATCATGGGCGGCCTGCTTGTTTCTGTTCGCCGCAAATATGCCAGCAGTGAATGTCACCCTGTCAGACCGAGAACCTGCTACACGCACTTTTACATCATTTGCCCAAAGCTTTTCGCGCCATTTTTGAACTGCTTGTCGCCTCAACCTTGGAAAAGCATCACTCTGAAATGCTTTGAGCAAGCGGATATATTCCTGTTGCAGCTTTTTGGTATCCGGCGAAATATTTTCCGGGGCGTCTGCCAGTATCTGTGCACGTCCAGCAATCAGAATGGCCACATAGAATTCTTCCTCTTTCAAGTCTTCCAGATCATCCATCGTAGGATTTTCACGCATGGAGTTTAATTCCCGTTCAAGGGCAGAACGGTATTTGTTTTCTACTTCGGCCAGTTTTTTCTCTTTGGCAGCTGCTTCCAGCTGCTTTTGCTCGACTTCCCTGCGCTGTCGCTCCTGTTCAGCAAGTCCAGGATTTAGCTTTTCCAGAGCATTCAGAACAGAGTCGTTGGCTTCGGCCAGTTTTTCCGTTTGCGCTTCTTTATCGGATTTCCCCAGGGCAATGATTTCGTCGGCCTTGTTTTGAGATATCTGCGAGCCCAGCATTGCTAGGATAAACAACAAACCCAGAAAACCACCACAACCGATTGCGGGCCAACGCCACCATTTTCGTTTTCCAGTGTTCTTTTCGCCGCCACTTGCCTGACTTCTAGCTTGGCTTTCAACATAATCTCGCAGCCGATCCACAAATACCTCCATGTGAAGTTAATTTCACTGAAGCGTAGTGAAAAATGGACGGCACACAATGAAAATTGTCACTTATCGTCTATAGACCGATCAGAGACATAGGCGAAAAGTCAAGGCGATGGATATCCAACGTCGCCTTGGCTGGAATGTTAAGAAATTGAGAGAGGCCAAAGGCTGGTCGCAGGAAGAATTTGCTTTTGAGGCGGATATCCACCGCACTTACATCAGTGATATAGAGCGGGGCGCGAGAAACCCGACTATTCAAATCTTGGATAAGCTTGCGAAATCATTGAATGTCGAGCCCGCGCGGCTTTTGGACTAACGCTCGGCCACGGTTCAACCTCAAGCGAAGATTTCCAGTTATTGGCGGCTAAGCTGTCAAAATTGAGTGATGGTGATCTAAAATGGATTACCGGAGTTGCGGATGCAGCCTTGAAAGCGAGAGGCGAATTTGACCCAATTTAGGTCTGCGTCTCCACACCTGCTTTGGTTTTACCCTTAACTGCGGGAAAGCTAAGTATTATGGATTTTTCTGACAAATCTCCGAACTTGGTCTGAAACTGAACAAGGCCTCATCAGTCAAACCCCAGATCAAGCCTTTTCATAACCCTGCTCACCATTGTCGCAGACCACTGGTAGCCATCGCGGCTCGGAATATCTTGTGCATTCAGATGATCGGCGAGACCGGAAAACGTCACTATTCCCTCTTCCAGACCAGTTTCGATGTCTGATCTGATTGTTTCGGCAAATTTTTGGGCGGCGAGACAGTTTTGCCGCGCCAGAATTTTTCCATTCTTGCCAAGTTCCACGCCACGCGCCTTTGCGGCAGCTAATGCAGCCTTGGTGCGGATAGAAATCTGCTCGCGTTCGTGCTCGGCAAATGCCGACAGGATATGGAGCATCAGCTTGTTTGCATAGGGCGCATCGACAGCGACAAAATCCACCCCTGTTTCCATCAGCGAGGAGATGAAGGCCACATTGCGTGCCAGCCTGTCCAGCTTGGCAATAATCAAGGTGGCTTTCTCTTTGCGGCATAGTGCCAGCGCCTCAGCGAGGACGGGCCGGCTGGATTTGGAGCCACTTTCAATCTCGACCATTTCGCGGATATGCTGATGCCGTTGACGCGCCAGATAGTTGCGGACGGCATCACGCTGCGCTTCCAATCCCAGGCCAGATTGACCCTGCCTATTTGTAGATACCCGAAGGTAGGAAACGAATTTTTGCATATTCCTGAACAGGTTAATGTTGGATTGTGTGTTAAACGCTATTCAAGTTTATGCCGCAGGGAAGGAAAATTTTAGAAAAAGCCTTCGTCGAAATTGGAACCTCCTTTCTCTAGCGAGCAATCTTTTGGACTCAGAATGTCCAATGCACTGATTAGTTTCTTGATCTGGTGATTCAAAGCCATCGGAGTTGGTCTATCATCATTACCGTCGTGGCAAGTGTATCGATCATCCATGCAGCATCTCAAAACGCTCCATCGCTTAATGATCCGGCCAACCAGCTTAATTTGATCAGCCAAATCGCTGACGCCCTCTGCTTGAAGTTTCTCTATAAGATCTCTGACATGTTGCCATGTAAAACGACTGACCGTATCCCAGGGAGGAAGCCCTTTCACAGCAAGAATGCGTGATATTGTTTCTACGAATTTCTCTAACTCTCTAGTAGATTCAACATATCTAGGAGCCCTAATTCTATCATTATCAACGGCGGAAGGTTCATTCTTTCTGACATCGCTGTCGCTAATGAATGAAGTTTCTCCTCTGTCGTTTTGAATGACTGTCTCTATGTAAGTCGTATCATAATGTGACCTTTGAGCGTCGCATGTTCGCACGTCTGATTGTCTCCGCTCCGCACGATCGGATGTTCGATGGCGGCCCTGTCCCTTGCGCTCTGCCTTCGCGTTAGCCAACAAAACCTCCGAGCGCTCTGCGATAACTAGCCAAGTGACAGGGGAAGGATGTTTCGGCCTAGGTCGGTATCTGATGCGCCAAAAGCCATCTTCGCCCAATTGCTTCAGGTGTCTATTGATAGTGCGCGCAGTGAGACCGAGTTTATCGGATAACTCCGGACCTGTCTTATAGAGCGCTCGCTGACCATCAATTTCATGTCGAGTGTGTTGGGACCAATACAAACACTCGGCTAGCGTGCGCGCCTGCGTTGCCGAAACCCCCTCAGCTATTGCTGCAAGAAAAATCGCTTCGGTATGTGCGACGTTTTTGGCTTTTTGTTTCGCCATCATTCGTCTCCCGCATTCAGTGAGTTCCAGAATTCTGGAACTCTAACCGGAAGCACCATAGAGCAGATGGCTTCATATCTGCGCCGAAGGTCTATGCCTTCGCCATAACCGGAGCTCGTTTTGCCGTCAGAATGGCCGATGATTGCATCAATGACATATTGCGGCTGGGTAGCGTTTCTAAAGGCATCCTCGGCGTTATGTCGGAAACTATGGAATACTGTTCTAGTATCAGAGATACCTACATGTCGGCGGTATCTCCCAAACCATTTGGAAAACACTGTTGAAGCCTGTCCATCTTTCCCAAACCTAATTTCTGGAAAAACCCTGACAGCGTTCTTGCGTCGGCGAGTTTTTAAGAACTCCAAGAATCCGAGATCAATGAGATCGGGGTGTATAGGTATGGTTCTCTCTGCCGCCGTAGATTTGACATGCTTGTAACTGTTGCTGCCGATTGGCCCACTGCCTTCTTCCGTGATTTTGATATGCGGAATATCATGATCTAAGTCGATGTCCGAGTGATGTAGCTGGATAAGCTCCCCGGCTCTTGCACCGGAATAGTATGCCCAAAGAGGAAGCCAATAGTATCCATCTCGCAAAACCAGTTTACCAGCCTCGTGCCTGCGGCATTTCGATTTGCACCCAACATATAGCGGAGAGCTAAATAGCTGCTCCAACTGCTGTTTCTGCCAGGGATACCTGGGCCGAGTTTTTTCCTTGTGGTTGATCGGAAAAGATACATTCGCGGCCGGACTTTCAGTGATGTAGCCTTGGCAGTTTGCGGCCCAGTTGAAAAATGCTGTGCATCGAGAAAAAATGTTCGCCGCAGTTTTTCTGGATATTCGGTGTTTCTCGTTCGACGTCTGTTTCTGAGCGATTGATTGCCCGGTCATGTTAACATGGTTTTTGTGAAGCCCAATAAGCTGATCGCGGAAAAAGCGCATCGTGTTTGAGTCGACTTTTTCCAGCGGATAATCTTCGCCGAGTAGTTGAGTGAGAAAGCCTAGTTTGCGGCGAAAATCTTTAGTTGTTTTTTCCGTCCAGCGGTCGCTTCCTTCACGCAAATGCTCCTCGATTGCCGTTCCAAGAGTTACCCCGCTACATGATTTCAATATCTTAGAGTGACTTTCGAGATTTGATGACAAGAGGTTAATTTCACGAGCGAAGATTTGGTCTTCTGGTTGGTAAGATGAAACCTCCCCATGCAGCCGATATCTGAATAGCTTTTGCTGTTCTTTTTTTGCTCGCCTTACCCCATTCTCTCAGTAATCTTCGTTTTGCGTCGGATACGCTTGTCGGTGGAATCCCTCTTTTCAAAAGATTATCATTTATGATGCGATCAGCTTCAATCTGAAGGCTTTTCGCATCTGGGTTATTATCCAAAAACGCCAAGCGCTCTTCGATACAAGCCAACTGTTGATCAAGCTCGGCTTGTGTGGGGTAGAAAGCAAACAGATGATCTTCCGTTTGTTTTTCCAAACCTTCAAAAATCTCATTGATAATCTGCCGTCCAATTTCGCGGGAAAATTCTGTATTCTGCAACATATTCCATATCCTTTTTAGCCGCGCAGCAGCACGGGCTGCGCCAATTCTGGCCTCGAATTTCGAATACGTTCTGAGAGAACGGGAAACTTCGGAAAGGCCAAGCTGTGATTTGATCGACACAGGTACTTTCATCTTGAAATGAAAGATACCGTTGCGTCGGCACAGGTGTGGCCCATATTTCCCGCTCATTGCGGTATGGTCCGGCTTATCAGTCCCACCTTAGATTGGACTGGCCCTACCGATATTACTCCCTCGGTAGCACGGGGAATTATCAGACATCCTTGGTCTGATAATCGCCAAAATATATGCCAATTTCGGAGTCGGAGAGCAACCCTAATCAGCAGTCCATTGTATTTAAGCCATTTTTCAAATGGCTGGCGGAGAGACAGGGATTCGAACCCTGGGTACTTTTGCAAGCACAACGGTTTTCGAGACCGCCCCGTTCGACCACTCCGGCACCTCTCCGCACAATTGGGAAAGCTGGTCATTGCCAAACAAGCAGCACGCAATCCCTTCGGAGGAGCGCGCGAATTAGCGAATGAATCCATCCTTGCCAAGCATAAGGTTGATTTGCCTGCAAACTCGGCCAATATAGGGCCTATGCCCGAGAATCCGAAAGCACCCAATATTTCCGAGGCGCATTTCTCCATTGGCGACGTGGTTCGGCACCGGATCTTCGATTTTCGCGGTGTCGTCTTCGATGTGGATCCGGTGTTCGACAACAGCGAGGAATGGTACCAGTCCATCCCCGAAACGGTGCGGCCGGCGAAGAATCAGCCTTTCTACCATCTCTTCGCCGAAAATGGCGAAAGCAGCTATGTGGCTTATGTGAGCCAGCAGAATCTGCTCGCCGACCGGGAAGAAGGCCCGGTCGATCATCCGTCGATCAAGGATATATTCGCTGCCTGGAACGGCGACAAATATGAACTTCGCCGCGAAATGCGGCACTGACTGCGCTCAGTCGCGGGCCGATATCTGACTGATCCAGGCCTCCAGCAATTCGACGCCCTCCTCATGCACGGTCGCCCGGCCCAACTCGGGCATGGCGATACCGGGATCCAGGCTCTTCATTCGGCTGATCAAAATCGACTTTTCCGGACGACCGGGATCGACGACGAATTCATGACCAGCGCTACCGCGCCCGGCGGCGACCGGCCGTTTCAGATATCCCGAATGGGCATAGTTGCCGAGTGCTTCGTCATAGAACAGCCCGCTATTGCTCGCCGATCCCCGACGGCTGTGGCAATGGGCGCAGTTGGCATAGAGGTAAGAGGCCGCACGATCAGACAGGCTGGCGGCTGCGTCATCCCATTTTGCGGAAGGGAAGAGCCCGTTGCGCGGAAAGCTTGCGCGTTCCTCAAAAGCATCCCTCTCGGCCTTGCTCTCAAAAACCATTTCCTGCCAGATCGGTCCTAGCGGTACCAGCTTGTCATCCCGGCTGTGGCACTGCTTGCACTGGTTCTTGTTCGGGACAGCGTAGCTGATCTCCAAACGCTTGCCGCGCGGCGTATCGAAGGAGACAGCCAGACGCTTTCCGCCCACCTTCAGATCGGCGTCGCTGCCATCTTCGCGCCAGACATAAGGCAGCGCCAGCCAGCCGGTTTCGCGCCGCAGCAGGACGCGTGTTTCCAGAATATCGAGCTTGCCCGCCGCGCTTGGATAGCCGAAGCTCTTGATCAGCGCAGTGCCGACGGGAAAATCCACCTGCCCGCTTGGGTCTACCCTCATCCGCGCCTTGCCAGGAAGGTAGATAAAACGCTCCTTTTCGGCATAGTCCGAAAAAAGCGGATTGCGCAGCGAATAGCGGATCAGGTGGCCCGCTGGCTTGTTTGCCGAACCATCGAAAAAGCCGAATGCCGATAGCGTACGCGGCATCGTACTGCCGGTGATCGCTTCATCGGTTGCAGGCGATGTCACGCTGGCAGAAAGCGCAGCTGAAAGGCAGAAGAAGGCTGCCGCCGCGACAAGCAGCAAGCGCATCAGCGGACCACCGCCTCCATGCTTTCAGGAAGCGTGATGGCGGGCAATTTTGCAGGCATCTCTTGTCCTGGCATAATCTGACTGGGCCGCGCATCGGCCGGGCTAGCGGCAATGTCGGTCAGTCCAAGCGAGATCGCCGGCGCATTGTCGCCCACATAAGGCGCATAGTCCGCGCCGCCGGCTCCATCCCAGAATATCGGCGGCAACTTGCCACCCAGAGCCGCAGCTATTTCCTTTCCGCCGGGGAAGTCCGGTGCCCAGCCCGCGCGCATATGCTGATTATCCCACATCGCTATATTCCTGGAAAGCGGCTGGAACTCCTTGTCATCGGTCTTCTCGCGGTAGCCGACAATCATGATGTTCGATGTGCCATTCTCGCCAAGCACATTGTCAAAAATCTGCACATCGCGGTTTGCCATTACCATGACACCGGTTCCAGCGGGAACGCTGGCGACGATATTCCCTTCGGGCGCAAAATTCGGTGTCATATTGTCGATTACGATATTTTCGAAAACGCGAATATTGTGTCCGCCTTTTTGCGGCAAATCAGGCAGGTCGAAGACCAGTATCCCACCGGTATTCTTGGTCGTAATATTGTCATAGACATCCGCATCGAAGCTGTTTTCTATCTCGATCCCCGCGACATTCTCGATCGCCAGCGAATTGCGCACGATAATATTCTTCGACTGGCCCACATAAATGCCGGCATCCGAAGCGCCGCGCACCATGACGCTATCGACCAGCACGTCGCTGCTTTCCACCGGATAGACACCATAGGCGCCATTTGTAGCTTTCGGCCCGACGGTCCATTCTACCCTCAACCGATGATAGACGATGCGGTCTGCACCCTTCGATTTGATGCCGTCGCCCTTGGTATTTTCCACAGCAAATTCGCGCAGGACAACATCGTCCGAGGTGACCAGCAATCCCTCACCCGAGCCCAGCTGGCCCGAAAAATCGAGAATGGTGCTGGTGACGCCTTCGCCCTTCACAGTTACCCTGTCGACATCGAGCGAAAGGCCGTCGGTCAGCTTGAACCGCCCCTTTCCCAGCGCGACAGTATCACCCGGCTCAGCCAGGATCAGCGCTTCCTGCAACCGCTCCTGTGCATTTTCGCCGGCTTCGACATTGATGGTTTTGGCCGCCAGCGGCGACATGGATGCAGCCAGCACGCTGGCCGCTGCGACAAATTTCAGATGCTCCCTCATGGGGAAGCTATATGCCGCAGCATTTCGCGGTTGCCAAGAGCGATTGCGCTATTGATCGCGTTCGCCGAAAATCCATTCGACCGCGACATCGGCATGGATATGCGCGCCGTTGTAGATCGGAAGTACATTGGCTTCGGTCACCACCATTTCCAGCTCGGTGCAGCCAAGCACAATGGCCTGCACATCATCCTTGGCAATATTGGTGATGAAGGTTTTGAGCATACGCTCGGCATCGCGCGTCGCTATCCCCTGCATCAACTCGTCATAGATCAGCTTGTTGATGCCGCTCACCTGTGTCTGATCGGGCGGTGACAGGCTCACGCCATGCGAAACCAGCCGCTGGCGATAGAAACTCTCTGTCATCACCTGCCGCGTACCCAGGATGGAGGCTTTGGTGACCCCATCTGCCTTCATCCGTTCGCCCACACAATCGGCGATATTGATGATCGGCACACCGACGCTTTCGGCCAACCGATCATACAGGCGGTGCATCGAATTGGCGGCGATAAAGATCGCGCTCGCCCCTGCCCGGTCGAGCCGCTTGGCCGAGCGCTGTATGAGCTTGAAAGCGCGGTCCCAGTCTTCCTCGCTCTCGCAATGGCCAACTTCGGCAAAATCGAGATTCTCGATTACCATTGGCGCGCTTGACATGCCGCCGTTGCGGCGCTGCACCTGCTCGTTTATTCGGGTGTAATAGGTTGCGGTGGAGTGCCAGCTCATCCCGCCGATCAGGCCGATTTTGCGCATTAAAACCTCACATTACGCTCATTCCGCCCCTGCGAGAAGGCAAGACCACAAAAGCCGGGATGCTGCAAGGGCGGAGTGGAGGATTTGACTAATGCTGGAGCGATTTGACGATTTCTTCGCACATCTTCTTCGCATCGGAGAGCAGCATCATCGTCTGATCCATATAGAAGACATCATTGTCGACGCCGGCATAGCCAACGCCGCCCATAGAGCGCTTGATGAAGAATATCGTCTTTGCCTTGTCGACGTCGAAGACCGGCATGCCATAGATCGGCGACGATTTGTCGGTCTTGGCGGCAGGATTGACAACGTCATTCGCGCCGATGATGAAGGCGACGTCGGCCTGCGCGAAATCGCTGTTGATATCCTCCAGTTCGAACACTTCGTCATAGGGCACATTGGCTTCGGCAAGGAGCACATTCATATGGCCGGGCATACGGCCAGCAACCGGGTGAATGGCATATTTCACATTCACGCCCTGCTCTTTGAGGATATCGGACATTTCGCGAAGCGCATGCTGCGCCTGCGCTACAGCCATACCATAGCCGGGGATGATGATGACATTTTCGGCATTGCTCATCATGAAGGCCGCATCATCCGCGCTGCCCGCTTTCCAGGGGCGATCCGTTTTCGCCGCAGCACCGCCGCTGCTGTCATCTGCGCCAAAGCCGCCCGCTATGACCGATATAAAGCTGCGGTTCATTGCGCGGCACATGATGTAGCTCAGGATCGCGCCGGAGGAACCGACCAGCGCGCCGGTGATGATCATCGCCGTGTTGCTGAGCGTAAAGCCCATCGCCGCAGCGGCCCAGCCCGAATAGCTGTTGAGCATCGATACCACGACCGGCATGTCCGCGCCGCCGATAGGAATGATCAGCAGGAAACCTACAACAAATGCAAGTGCGGTGATCGTCCAGAAAACCCAGGGACTTTGGTCGATGGTGAAATAGCCGCACAAGCCCAGTATGACGGCAATCGTGCCCAGATTAATGAAATGCCTGAGCGGCAGGATAATCGGCGCGCCGGACATTTTGCCCGAAAGCTTCAGGAAGGCGATAACCGAGCCAGAAAAGGTGATCGCACCGATTGCCGAGCCGAGCCCCATCTCTACTCGGCTTACGGGATTGATAACGCCGCCTTCTGCAATTCCGAAGGCACCTGGATTCAGGAAGGCTGCTGCTGCCACCAGCACCGCAGCCATACCCACCAGCGAGTGAAACGCTGCAACCAGCTGCGGCATGTCGGTCATCGCGATACGGCGCGCGATGATAAAGCCGACGGTGCCGCCGATTGCTATCGCGCCGGCAATTTCCGGCAGGCTGGCGATGTCATGCGTAACCAGCGTGGTAACCACCGCGATCAGCATACCGACCATGCCGAAACGGTTGCCGCGTCTGGAAGAAGCCGGCGAAGATAGCCCGCGCAGCGCAAGGATGAACAGGACGCCGGAGGCCAGATAGGCGATCAGCGCCCATGCGGGGGTTCCGGCGGCCTGATCCGTGGCTGCATTGGCTGGAGTCGCTGCCAACATCGTCATCCCCGCGAAGGCGGGGATCCAGCGCCAAAGGGCACTGCGCTTGTCATTCTGGATTCCCGCCTTCGCGGGAATGACGGAAGGAGAGAAATTCACGATTACCGCTCCTTCTTTTTATACATGGCGAGCATTCGCTCGGTTACGGCAAAACCGCCGAAAATATTCACGCTCGCGAGCACGACGCCGACAAGGCCAAGCCATTTAGCCGCCGGTGTATCCCATGTCGTAGCTGCCGCGATCAGCGCGCCGACGATAATCACCGAACTGATCGCATTGGTAACCGCCATCAGCGGCGTGTGCAACGCAGGCGTCACCGACCAGACGACATAATAGCCGACAAAGCAGGCCAGCACGAAGATCGAAAGAATTGAAATAAAGTCCATGATGGCTCCTCTAAAATCCTCCCCCATCGGGGGAGGTGGCACGCGCCGAAGCCTTGGCGAAGGCGGGTGACGGAGGGGGTATGCGACGCGTCGCAACAGCGGTTATGTGCCGGACTACCGGATCAAGATCATCCAAAACTTCGTCTGCGGGAATCCGCAACACCTCAATACCCTGGCCATTCAGCCATCTATCACGGCGAATATCCGCTTGTGGTTGATCGCCCATATCATGGGAGATGCCATCGACCTCGATAACGAGTTTCGCGCGATCGCAATAGAAATCGACCACTATCTCGCCGATTGGGTGAAGCTTGCGGAATTTGTAGTTTCCGGGCCGCTGCTTCAATTCTTTCCAGAGCAAAACTTCGGGCAGCGACATTTGCCGTCGCTGCTGGCGAGCACGTTTGAGTGCAGAAGGCGTGTGATTCTTCAAATCCTCTCCCCTGGGGAAAGGTGGCACGCGCCGGAGCACTGGCGAAGGCGGGTGACGGAGAGGGCGTTAGGGATGTCTAACATACAAGCCCCCTCCACCATGCTGCGCATGGTCCCCCTCCCCCGATGGGGGAGGATTCGGATCGACAGGATTGATGCAAAGCCCATGTTATTCACCTGTCCTGAACGCGGATTCCCAACTGTCCTCACCCGAGCAACCTCTCATTCACGACCTTGCCATCCTTTGTCAGGCGGATACCGATGGTGACCTCGTCATCATCCGGCAGCACAGGACCATCCGCCTCCTTGTCCCAATAGGCGGAGAGAAAATTATAGAGATTGCGGGCAAACAGCGCGCTGGCATCTGCGGCAAGATGCGTTGGCGTGTTGGAATGCCCCATGATCTTCACGCCATGTTTCTCGACGACTTTGTCCGGCTCGGAACCTTCGACATTGCCGCCCTGCGCCACGGCCAGATCAAAAATCACGCTGCCCGGCTTCATTGTCTTGATTTGCGCGTCGCTGATGAGCCTGGGTGCTGGCCGCCCCGGGATCAGCGCGGTCGTGATCACGATATCCTGTTTGGCGATATGGCCGGAGACCAGTTCGGCCTGCTTCGCCTGCTGTTCTTTCGTCAGCTCCTTGGCATAGCCCCCCTCGCCATCGGAGGCCAGATCATCGTCGAAAATGGGCTTTGCACCCAAGCTTTCGATCTGCTCGGCAGTTTCGGGGCGCACATCGGTCGCGCTCACCTGCGCGCCCAGCCGCCTGGCCGTTGCGATTGCCTGCAATCCGGCAACGCCCACGCCCATCACGAAACAGCGCGCCGCATCGATCCGGCCCGCAGCGGTCATCATCATCGGAAAGGCGCGGCCGAATGTGCTCGCCGCGTCGATCACCGCCTTGTAACCGGCCAGATTGGACTGCGATGAGAGGATATCCATCGATTGCGCGCGGGTAATGCGCGGCATGAATTCCATCGCCAGCGCTTTCACGCCGAGCTTGGCATATTCATCAACGCGCGCGCGCTGACCGAAAGGATCGAGCCCCGCCACCAGCCAAGCCCCTTTTGCCATGCCTTTCAGTGCTTTAGGATCCGGACCCTGCACGCCCAGTATGATATCAGCTCCCTTCAGAGCCGCAGCTTTTGCACCAATGCTTGCACCGGCTTCCTTGAAATCCGCATCCGAAACAGAGGCCGCTTCGCCTGCTCCTTTTTCAACTGCAACCTCGGCACCGAGCGACACATATTTCTTTACCGTTTCGGGCGAAGCCGCAACACGCGTCTCACCCTTGGCGCTCTCTTTCAGGACAGCAATTTTGGTCACGTCAGCTGGCGATGATCAGAACGACGATAAATGTTACCGCTGCGGTAACGATGGTTCCCCACTTCAGCAGCGACAAAAAGCCTGCATAGGTCTGCCTGGCTGCTCCCATATCCTGTTGTTCGCCCATAAATCCTCCGCTGGAATCACCTTAGGGCCAAGGCATTAACCGCGCAGCAAGATTTCCTCAAGACAGCAAGCGAAAACAATTTCTAGGTTTAGCTTAATCGGGTCTTTACCCATTTTTGTTACCTCACCTGTTCTATCAACCCGCAATGGATGCGTGAATGAGCGAACAGGATACCCGGCTGCTTATGCTTGTCGATGACGAACCTGCCCAGTGCAGGCTGGTTTCGGCTATTGCCGGCCGGGCCGGCTGGCGCACCATATTCGCGCGCGATGCAGAGACAGCCATCGCCATGCTGGGCACCCAGGACGGGATGATGCTTGATGCCATCCTGCTGGACCAGTGGGTGCCCGGTTCGGACAGTGCGCAGCTCATCAGCGAGCTCAAATCGCGCCGCCCGGCCCTTCCCATCTTGCTGATGACCGCGATGGGATCGAATGAGAGCGCGATAGAAGCGATGCGCGCCGGTGCTTCGGACTATATCATCAAGCCGGTGGCTGCCGAAAGGCTCATCGCCGCGCTTGCGCTTGCTGCAGATAAAAGCAAGGATTTTGGCGAGTTGCAGCCGCTAACCGAGAAGATTTCTCAAACGCTCGAATTTGAAGAGATTGTCGGCGCTGCGCCGGCCTTCCGCACCGCTCTCGCCATCGCGGCCAAGGCCGCCCGGTCAAAAGCGCCGGTCTATATCGAGGGCGAACCCGGGGTGGGCAAGGAAGTCGTTGCCGACGCGATCCATACGGCAAGCCCGCGTGCCAAACTGCCCTACCTCAAGGTAAATTGCGGTGCGATCGCGCCCAATCTTCTCGACAGCGTGCTTTTCGGGCATGAGAAAAACGCCTTTACAGGCGCTTTCGACCGCCGCGTCGGCATATTGCAACAGGCCGAGAGCGGCACGGTGTTTCTCGACGAGATCGACCAATTACCCTCCGAGACGCAGGTCCGCCTTGTCAGGCTGCTGACCGAAGGCGAGATTCAGCCGCTTGGATGTGGTCACAGCTACCGCATCGATATCCGTCTTATCACCGCCTGCAATGGCGATCTAAAGGAAAAGCTGGAGAATGGAGATTTCCGCGAAGATCTCTTCTACCGCCTCAATGTGGTGCAGCTGTCCATTCCCCCATTGCGTGAGCGCACGAGCGACATTCCGGCCCTGGCGCGCCATTTTCTGGGGCGGATGGCCAGCCAGCCGGGCCTGCGCAGCCTCGGTATTACCGACGAGGCACTGGCCCTGCTGCGCGGCTATGACTGGCCTGGCAATGTCCGCCAGTTGCAGAGCGCGCTTTTCCGTGCTGCGGTACTGTGCGAGCGCGATGCGTTGACGCCAGAGGAATTCCCGCAGATTTCGGCTGCCGTCGGCGATAATGAAGAACCGGGCGAGGCCGCTGGCGTAGCGGGCAATGACGGTGTGGGCGTCACCCTGTTCGAGGATGACGGCAATCTGCGCCCCCTGGAAGAAATCGAAGCTGACGTCATCCGCCTCGCAATCGGCCATTATCGCGGCCGAATGACCGAAGTGGCTCGCCGTCTGGGCATTGGCCGGTCTACGCTTTACCGCAAGCTTTCGGACCTCGGTATCGACAACGCGGCTTGAGCCGCAATCCAGCTAGATGGCCGGTGCCGTCAGTGCCGCATCCCGCAGCCCCCGCCAGACATGAACCGCCTGCACGGTTTCGGGCACATCATGTACCCGAACGATATGCGCACCCTGCTCCACCGCCTTCATTGCCAGGAAGATCGAACCGCCGAGCCGCGCACCGGCCCCCGCCTCGTTGGACAGCGCACCGATCATGCGCTTTCGGCTGGCACCGAAAAGCAGCGGGCAGCCCAGCCCGTGAAAAGTGGCAAGATTGTTGATCAGCGCGAGATTGTCGGCGAGCGATTTGCCAAAGCCAAGGCCCGGATCGACGATGATTTTCTCCCGTGCGATGCCCGCCGCAACGCAGGCTTCTATTCTCGCTTCGAGGAAATCATACACCTCGGTCACGACATCTTCATAGCCGCCATTTTTGTGCGGGTCGCTCGACTGGCTGGGCGCATGCATCAGGCAGACAGGAACGCCCGATTGCTGAACGAATGACAGCGCCTGATCGTCATAGAGCAGCGCGGAAATATCATTCACCATATGCGCGCCAGCGGCGATGGCCGCCTGCATCACGGCGGCCTTGCGCGTGTCGATCGACATGGCAGTGCCCGAATGCGCAAGGCGCTGGATCAAGGGTTCGACGCGCTTGATCTCATCGCCCTCCCAGACAAGCTTGGCACCCGGACGCGTGCTTTCCCCTCCAATGTCGATGATCGCGGCCCCAGCGGAAGCCATCGCCAAAGCGGCTTCGGCGGCGGCCTCCAGATCCTCGCCATGCTTGCCGCCGTCGGAAAAGCTGTCGGGCGTCATGTTCATAATGCCCATCACCTGCGGTTGATCGAGGCGGATCGTGCGTTCGCCGAGCTTCAGGGCGGCGCGCGGCGAAGTGAGATGGGCAAAGAGCATGCCCGCCCTTTCGCCCAGATCGGCTGGCAATTCGGCAATTGCATCCTTCCAGTCGGCCACCGAAACGAGGACGCGCCTCATTCCACCTTCGCTTCGGGCAATCACCTCGATGCCCGAAAACCACAGCATTGTCCCGGCAAGCCGCGCGGTTAGTCCGTCATGCTGCTGCGGGCTTTCGATAAACTGCAAGGGCCGCAGATAGAGGCGGCTATCGGCGGAAATGTCGGGTAAATCCATCATCACAACTCCCTATCCGTTCGCCTTGAGCTTGTCGAAAGGTCTCTTGAACGGATAGGACCGTTCATACTTCGACAGGCTCAGCACGAACGGCTTTGTTTAGCGTCAGGGTTCGTTGGCGAGCAAATAGGTTTGGCGCGCGGCGTCAACCGGCTTCATCGCGCCATCTTCTGCCTCAAAATACCAGAATGTCCAGCCATTGCAGCTTGGCGCGTCCTGCACCAAAGCGCCGACTTTATGGATCGATCCGTCATGTTCGCCGCATTTCAGCGAACCATCGGCGCGCACTTTCGCCTTGAAGCGCCGTTTCTTGTCGGTCAGCGTGATGCCGGCCTTCAGATAGCCTGTCTCGACCAGCTGGCCAAATGCAACGCGCGGCGCGGCCTTGGGCGATTGCATTGTTTCGAGCGCGCTTTCATCGAGCGGGAGCGCCGCTTCGATCCGCTCATTGGCAATCTCGCAATACACCTCTTCGCGTTCGCAGCCGATCCATTCGCGGCCCAGCCGTTTGGCGACGGCTCCGGTCGTCCCGGTGCCAAAGAAAGGGTCGAGCACCACATCGCCGGGCTTCGTCGTCGCCAGCAATATCCGGTAGAGAAGCGCTTCGGGTTTTTGCGTCGGATGCGCCTTCGTGCCGTTGCGCTTCAGCCGTTCCTGACCGCTGCAAATGGGAATAAGCCAGTCAGAACGCATCTGAAGTTCGTCATTTAAAGTCTTCATCGCGCGGTAATTAAAAGTATAGCGCGCCTTGTCACCTTTGGCCGCCCAGATCAGCGTTTCATGCGCATTGGTGAAGCGCGTTCCCTTGAAATTCGGCATCGGATTGGATTTGCGCCAGACAATGTCATTGAGAATCCAGTAGCCCAGATCCTGCAGCGTTTTTCCGACCCGGAAGATATTGTGATAGCTGCCGATGACCCACAGGCTGCCGGTAGGTTTGAGGATGCGCTGCGCTTCGGCGAGCCACTCGCGCGTGAACTTGTCATAGATTGCAAAGCTGTCAAACTGGTCCCAGTCATCGTCGACGGCGTCGACCTGGCTGCCGTCGGGCCGCTGAAGATCGCCCCCAAGCTGCAAATTATAGGGGGGATCGGCGAAAACAAGATCGACGCTGGCATCGGGCAAACCGCGCATCGCCTCGATGCAATCCATGCGTAAAATCTGGCCGAGCGGAAGCGCCGCTTTGCTGGATTTTCCGCCCTGTTTTTTCGCGGGCTTTACGCGCTCGAAAACACCCATAATCAGTCCTGCCCCCATCACCGAGGCGTCGGTGGTGAGTCCAAAGAAGGTTAACGTCAACAGCGTTAACCTGCAGCAAACAGCCAAAGATATGGTTAACGCAGCGGTATATTGGGGAGAACAAAAAGAGTCTCACACCAGATGTAGAGTCTTTGCGGGGGCCTAAAGTGCCATCCCTAGTGGTGTGACGCAGAGGACTCACCCGCTCCAAGAAATGGTCAAAATGTCAAATGAGCGCCATTTGCGCCACCGGGGCAAAGCTCTTCCGGTGAAGCGGAGAGGGTCCCAATCGATTCAATGCTTCGATATGCGCAGCGCTGCCATAGCCCTTGTTCGAAGCCCAGCCATAGCCGGGATAATCGGCATCGGCTTCTAGCATCAGCCGGTCGCGATGCTCTTTGGCGATGATGGAGGCGGCCGAGATGCAAGGATGGAGCGCATCGCCGCCGATTACCGCTTCAGCCCTGTAGCGCCATTGCGGCAAGCGATTGCCATCGACCAGCACGGTTTCCGGGTCTACTCCCAAACCTTCAACCGCGCGCGTCATGGCGAGCATCGTCGCTTGCAGGATGTTGATCTCATCAATTTCCTCGACCGAGGAAACGCCAACGCTCCACCTGCAGCGCTCCCTGATTTCGATCTCCAGCGCCGCGCGGCGCTTGGCCGATAATTTCTTGCTATCATCAAGGCCCGGAATGCTGTCCTTGCAAAGAACCACTGCCGCTGCGACCACCGGACCGGCCAGCGGCCCGCGGCCCGCTTCATCGACGCCAGCGATCATAACTTCGATACATCCACGGCCTGATGCCCCATGGGACCATGCCCTTTGCCCAGCCCGGGAGCCGCCGTGAGTGCCGCCCGCACAAATTCCCGCGCCTTGGGGATAGCTATTTCAGCATAGTCGCCAGCGGCCATATAGTAGGCAATCGCCGAAGACAGCGTGCATCCGGTTCCATGATTGTGGCGAGTTTCGATGCGTGGAGATGTCCATCGCTTATACTCGCCTTCCGGACCGATTAACCGGTCAACGACCTCTTCACCGTCGCCATCACCGCCGGTTACAAGATACAATTTTCCGGTATCTTCGACTATCTTTCCACCGCCGAGCCGCGCAAACTCGGTCTCGTTCGGCGCTATCAAGTCCGCATATGCAAGTATTTGATAAAAAGCGAGGATAGTATCATCATCGGCTAGCTCGCTGCCGCTGGTTGCTACCATCACGGGATCAAATATCACCGGTGTATTCTCCAGTTCCCGCAGAAATTCTGAAACAGCCCAAGTATTCTTGTCCGATCCAAGCATCCCGATCTTGATCGCATCGACGCCAATGTCGCTGACCACAGCATCAATCTGCTTGATCACCATTTCTGCCGGAATGGGATGCACCGCCTGAACGCCCACGGTATTCTGCGCAGTCACAGCGGTGATGGCCGTCATCGCATGGCCGCCGAGCATGGTGATCGTCTTGATATCCGCCTGTATTCCGGCCCCGCCGCCGCTATCCGAACCGGCGATAACCAGAATTCGCGGCGTCTTTTTGCTCACATCACCATCCCGCCGCCAAGCAAGACAAAAATAAGGAAGAATTCCGCCGCGAATGCGCCGCCGATATACCAGGGCATATAGGCCCGGAAATGCTCACGGTAGCCGAAAGCTGCGACGGCCACGACCAACCAGGGCAACAGCACCAGGACTGCCAAACCGATCAGGATTGGCGTATAATCGTCCATCAGCCAGCAACCTCTGCGACAACCGCGCAGATTCTGTCTACAACCGCTTCCACCTGCCGGGCATCGTCGCCTTCGGCCATCACGCGGATGACAGGTTCCGTACCAGATGGCCGGATAACTAGCCGCCCTTTGCCGTCCAGTTCCTTTTCCGCATCGGCAATCGCGGATTGCACCTTGCCATCCTCCAGCGGTTTGCCGCCCGAAAAGCGCACATTTTTAAGCAGCTGCGGTACCGGATCGAACAGATGGAGCAATTCGCTGGCCGGCTTCCCGCTTTCCACCAGCGCCGCAAGCACCTGCATGGCAGTCACTGTTCCATCGCCAGTTGTCGCGTGATCGAGAAGGATCATGTGGCCGGATTGTTCGCCGCCTACATTGATCCCGCGCGCGCGCATTTCCTCCAGCACATAGCGGTCACCCACCTTGGTGCGAACAAGCTGCAGATGCTGCGCCTCCAGGTAGCGTTCCAGCCCCAGATTGGACATGACTGTCGCCACAATCGCATCACCGGTAAGCAAGCCGTTTCGGCTCATTTGCGTGCCGATCAGCGCCATGATCTGGTCACCATCGACCACCTGCCCTTTTTCATCAACAATGATGAGCCGGTCGGCATCGCCATCCAGAGCGATGCCAATATGCGCGCCTGCCGCAACGACAGTTTCGCTCAGCGTTTCGGCGTGCGTTGAGCCAACCCGATCGTTGATGTTCTTGCCATTGGGATTGACCCCGATAGTCGTGACTTTCGCGCCCATTTCCCAGATCGCCGTCGGTGCAACCTGATAGGCGGCGCCATTGGCGCAATCGACAACCACATGCAGACCGTCGAAGCGGACATGTTCTGGGACCGATTGCTTGACAGCGTGGATATAGCGGCCTCGGCCATCCTCGATCCGTCGGGCACGGCCAATATCGGCAGCATCGGCCAGAGGAATTTCGCTGTCGATCAGCTTTTCGATGGCCAGCTCATCCTCGTCCGACAGCTTGAAGCCATCGGGACCGAACAGCTTTATACCATTATCCTCGTAGGGGTTATGACTGGCAGAAATCATCACGCCCAGATCGGCCCGCATCGACCGGGCGAGCAGTGCCACACCCGGCGTGGGCAAGGGACCAAACTGCACGACATCCATGCCAACACTGGTAAAGCCAGCAACCAGCGCATTTTCGACCATATAGCCGGAAAGCCGCGTATCCTTTCCGATAACCACGCGATGTTTGTGGTCTCCGCGCAGAAAATGGCGCCCGGCCGCCTGCCCGACCTTCATCGCCTTTTCGGCAGTCATCGCCCCCTGATTGGTTCGCCCGCGAATGCCGTCGGTACCGAAATATTTCCGTGTCAAAGCCTTACACCTGCATTGGATTTCCTGGCAGCGCCCTAAAACAATTTGGATGAAATGACCATGCTCTGTATCACCCTGCCAGCCTAAAAATTTACAGGGGTGAAAATGCGCAAAGCCATCATTATTCTTGCATCGCTGATCGCCGGACTGCTGGCCGGGATTTTGTTGGCGGGCAAGGCGCAAAATCTCGTCGAGGCGGCCAGCCTGATCGGCACATTGTGGCTCAACGCGCTGCGCATGACGATCATCCCGCTCGTCGTGGCATTGCTCGTCGTCGGCATTGTGCAAGCAGCGAAGATGGCACGCGCGGGCCGAATGACAACGCGGGCTATCGCAATCATGGTATTCATCCTGTGGTGCTCGTCGATCATGGCGGCTTTTTTGACGCCGGCGCTGCTTGCCGCCTTTCCTCTTCCCGAAGCGGCTTCAGAGGCTTTGCGCGGCGCGCTGCAGACCGCCGATGATCCCGGGCCTGTTCCGACGATTGCCGAGTTCTTCCGCGATATCATACCGACCAATCCGGTGAGCGCGGCTGCGGAGGATGCGATCTTGCCCCTTATCATCTTCACTTTGGCCTTCGCTTTCGCCGTCACGCGCCTACCCGACAAGCGGCGGGAAACCGTGGCGGATTTCTTCAGCGCCATTTCCGAAGCCATGCTGATCCTTGTGCATTGGGTGTTGCTGCTGGCACCCATCGGGGTGTTTGCTTTGGCGCTGGTCGTCGGCGCAAAGGCGGGCGCGCAGAGTTTTGTCGGCCTCGCGCACTATGTCGCCATCGTCGTCACGGTCGGCGCGGTGATCTATGTGGCTTCTTTCATTCTGACGGCGCTCGGCGGAAAACGTGGTCCGCTGACATTCTTTCGGGCGTCCATCCCTGCGCAAGCGGTCGCGGTATCGACGCAAAGTTCGCTGGCCTCGCTCCCTGCCATGGTCGAAAGCGTGAAATCGATGGGCGTAGGCGAGCGCTCTGCCGATATCGTCCTGCCCGTTTCGGTCGCATTATTCCGGGCGACGGGCCCCTGCATGAATCTCGCCGTGGCTATCTATTGCGCGCATCTGATGGGCATTGAAATCACCACGGCGGCGATGATGGCAGGCGTGGTCGCTGCTGCCATTACGACCATGGGAGCGGTCAGCCTGCCCGGTGCTGTCAGCTTTATCGCTTCCATCGCGCCGATCAATATTGCGATGGGAATACCGGTTGAGCCGCTGGTGCTGCTGTTGGCAATCGAGGCTTTCCCTGACATTATGCGCACGCTTGCCAACGTCCAGGCGGACATGGCTGTCACCACAACCGTTGCGCGCGTCGAAGGCGACCTCACCGAAGGAGAGATTTCATGAAGTATCGCGAGCTGGGACATGGGCTGAAAGTCTCTGCCATCGGCATCGGCTGCATGCCGATGATCAAGGGCGGCAACATCCTCTATGGTGATCAGGCCGATCCCGGCGAAGCGATCAAGACGATTCACAAAGCCATCGATCTGGGCGTGACCTTCTTCGATACCGCGCAAGTCTATGGCCCGCACAGCAATGAGGAGCTGGTCGGCGAAGCGATCAAAGGCAAGCGTGAAGGGCTCGTCATTGCGACGAAATTCGGCTTTGATATTCAAAATGGCGTGCCGGTCGGTGTGAATGGCACGCCGGAAAATGCCCGCAAATCGGTCGAAGGCTGCCTGCAAAGGCTGGGGATCGATTGCATCGATCTCTTCTACCAGCACCGCGTCGACCCGAAGGTGCCGATCGAGGAAACGGTGGGCGCGATGAAAGCGCTGATTGACGAAGGCAAAATCAGGCATATCGGTCTTTCCGAAGCCGGGCCGGACACGCTGAAGCGTGCTGCATCCGCAGCGCCAATCGCAGCATTGCAGAGCGAATATTCCTTATGGGAACGGGACATCGAAACCGATATTCTGGGCGTCTGCCGCGATCATGGTATTGGCTTTGTGCCCTATTCGCCGCTGGGCCGCGGTTTCCTGACCGGTCAGGTGAAGAGCCATGAGGATCTCCCCGAGAATGACTGGCGACGCAATGACCCGCGCTTCACGCCGGAAAATTTCGATGCCAATATGAAAATCGTCGATGTCGTGGCCGAAGTAGCGGGCAAACACCGCGTATCCAATGCGCAGGTCGCATTGGGCTGGCTGCTGGCGCAGGGCGAAGATATCGTGCCGATCCCGGGCACAAAGCGGCGCGTAACCATGGAAGACAGCGTTGCTGCAGCAGAGCTGGAACTGGACAGCGAAGATGTTGAAAAGCTAAGCGCCGCCGCGCCCGTGGGCGAAACATCCGGCCCGCGCTACGGTGAAATCGGCATGAGCATGGTGCGGCTTTGAGCCTGTCGTTAATTCCCTAACCAGCGAAATAGTCCGGCACCATAGCTGCCGAAGAAATCATGCGCCCATGTGGCCGCCAGCCAGATGGCGAAGCCCGCAATCCAGGGGAGCAGCCCAACGCCAGCCAGCCTGTCGAGGCGCGGCCAATAGCTGGTTCTTGCCTGCCAACCCAGCCACGCATCGCCCATCGTCGCGCGTTTCTTCGTCTGCTGCGCCCAAGCGCCAAATAGAGCCAGAAACACTATGCTGCCCACAAAGATCAGACTGTCGGGCCGCGATGCGACCAGCATATGCGCAATGCCCCATAGTGCGAAGGACCACATCATCGGATGCCGGGTCACACGGAATACGCCATGCGGTTCCTTCGAAGCCAATACCTCTGCACCCGGTGCGGGCAAGGCCGGGTTGCCGCTCATCGATCCGGCATAAAGCACGGCGGCCAGCAGCGTCAGGATCGACGCAATTATCCAGAGACCATCACCGGCACCCCAAAGCGGCAAATCGCTGGGTGCCCTGCGAAATGCCACAACCATCCAGATAATCGCCGCCAGCGAGATCAGCGAGTAGACGCCGAGAAAACCCTTTTCTCCGAGAATACGCACCATCGGCGCGCGCAGCGGATGCGACATGGCGAAATGGCTGCCCACAAAGGTGAGGCATGCCAAAATCAGACCAGCATATTCGCCCATCTAATCCCCTGTCGTTTCATCGCCTCGTCTCCGAACTAGCTGCTTGTTGCCGGGTGAATGCCAGCTGCCTGCGGCTCGGCAGCGCCCGAGCCTTCAAGATCATCGCCGACATTGTCATCCTTCAAGGAGTCGAGGTGCATAAGGCGTTTCACCAGCGGGCTGACGATTGTGACGAAAATTCCGACGCCGACTGCAACAAGGCCCATCGACCAATAGACTTCAAGTGCGCCATCGCGGCTGAGATTGCCGCCTTCCCCCTCGCCCATGATCGAGCCAAGGAAGCCGGCCACGAATTGGCCGCCTGCCGTGCCGAAGAAGAAGGCCGCCATCATCAGGCTGGCCATATGGCGCACCGACAGACGGTTCATCGCGGAAAGGCCGACTGGCGAAAGACAGAGCTCACCCGTGGTCGAGAGCAGATAGAACAGGAACAGGAACAGGACCGGCGTGAGCAACTGGCCTGCATCTCCCGTTACGCTGAATTGCTGAGCGCCCCACACAAACACGATGAAGGCAAGGCCCATCTGGACAATGCCGAGGCCCATCTTGGCAATGGCCGAAGGTTCGCGGCCGGTCTTTGCCATCCATTGCCATAGCCCGGCAAACAACGGTGCGAGCAGGATAATGTAGATCGGGTTAATCGACTGGAAGAATGTCGTCGGGATGCCCCCGCGATCGACATATTGATCGGTGTAGAGATTCATCGAACCGCCAGCCTGTTCGAACAACCCCCAGAACAAAGGCATAAGCAGGATCACGAAAATCATCGCGAACACCCGGTCACGCGCATGGTTTGCATGTTTGCGCCCTTCCATGAAGCAGGCGGCAACCACCAGGCCCAGGCCAACAAGGCCCAGAGCGTTGGAGATTGTGCCAGCGCCGTTCTGAGCAATCATGACCACAGCGGTGGCCAGCAAAGCGACAACGCCACCGTAAAAGACGGTGCTGCTCGATCCGTCGCTGAGCTGACCGTTCTCCCCGGGCAGTTTGTAAAGCGCCTGTTGAAGCACATAGCCGAGCAGCACGATGCCCGAAAGCAGCAGAATCCAGCCCACCGCTTCCTGATACTGGATTAGGAACCAGATGATTGCGACACTGAGCAAGCCAAGCGCGTAAAGCAGCCATTCAAGGTTGAACCCGGCCACTTTCTCTTTGAGTTTGGCAGGCACCGGCGATTCTCCATTGCCGCGAAGCAGCGACTTGCCTAGCACGAAGACGACAAGGCCCAGCAGCATGCCGAAACCGGCCAATCCAAAGCCCCATGCCCAGCTGACCGTTTCACCGATGTAAGCTGCAATCAGGACGCCCGTAGCCGCGCCCAGATTAATACCCATATAGAAAATGGTATAGGCACTGTCGCGGCGGATATCGGTGCGCGGATAAAGCTGGCCGACCATCACCGAAATATTCGCTTTCAGGAAGCCCGACCCGACGATGATGAGCGCGAGAGCAAGCCAGAAGATATTGAGCGTCGGGTCATTCTGGTAACCCGAACCGTCCCCCTCGAAAGCCATGAAGAAGTGCCCGGCAGTAAGCAGAATGGCGCCGAACAACACGGCCTTGCGCTGGCCGAGATATTTGTCCGCGAGCCACCCGCCCAGAACCGGGGTGATGTAGACAAGCGAGGCGTAAGCGCCGAGGATAAGGTTTGCCGGCCCTGAGTCATAAAGCCAGTGCTTGGTGAGATACAAAATCAAAAGCGCCTTCATCCCGTAGAATGAAAAGCGCTCCCACATCTCCGCAAAGAAGAGCATGTAAAGGCCCTTGGGATGGCCCAGCACCTCTTCCTTCGGGCGCGTGATCGCCCAGGCACCGCCAATCAGAAAGCCCGACAGAACAATAGCCGCCACAAGCGCCGCCCAATCGGCATAGTTCCACAATGCAATATCCTTGAGCCCCATGTGGCCAACCCCTCAATAATTGTCTTGTCGCGCCGGTCTCTCGCCAGCGGCTCCTACCATTGCCGCAACCTAGCGAAAAAATTGCGCCTGTGAAGAATATAATTGCGCGGGTTAGCGCAAATCCTGTGGATTCAGGATGTACAGCCTCTGGCAAAGTTGGAAACCACGTCCTACATCGCGCAGCATGCTCAACGATCTTTCTTCGCCCCTATCTTATCTTGAGACCCGCCGTTCGGGCCGTCCCCGTGATATGGTTGCGCCCGGCCCCGATGCTGCGCAGCTCGATGCGATATTGCAGCTCGCAATGCGCACGCCCGATCATGGCAAGCTGGCACCCTGGCGGTTTGTGAAGGTTGGCGACCGCGCGGCATTTGCCGCACTTCTTGAAAAGGCATTCCTTGCATCCAACCCCGACGCGCGCCCAGCGCAAATTGAAGCCGGCACGGCGCTGGCACTCTATGCACCCGCCCTGGTCATTATGATCTATTCGCCAAAAGAAAGCCGCAAAATTCCCGAATGGGAGCAGCAATTGTCGACAGGTGCTGCGGGAATGAACCTGCTGCACGCTGCCCATGCGCAAGGTTTTGTGGGCGGGTGGATTACCGGCTGGGCAAGCTATGATGCGACAGTATCATCTGTGCTTTGCGATGAGCGGGAGCGGATCGCCGGTTTTTTCTATTTCGGCACACCATCTTTCCCGCTTGACGAAAGGCCGCGACCCGACGCGACAGAAAAGATCAGCGATTTTGGCGGATAGGCTTTTGTAAATTGCCACCTGAAAGGGCGCTTGACGCGCCCTACTGTATTATGGCACTCATGCAGCTATGAGCAAGGAAAACAAACCGGTCTACTTGAGGCTGCGCGATATTATCGCAGCTGCAATTCTCGACGGAAAGTTTGCCGAAGGTGCCATGCTACCTTCGGTGCGCGCATTTGCTGCACAACAGGGTGCCAACCCGCTGACCGTCGCCAAAGCCTATCAGCTTTTTCAGGATGATGGCCTGGTGCAGGTCAAGCGCGGCGTCGGCCTGTTTGTGTCCCGCGGCGCGGTATCCCGCTTGCGCAAATCGGAAAGGCAGCATTTCCTCGCCAATGTCTGGCCCGATGTGCGGGCGCAGATGCAGCGGGCGGGGATCGAACCAGCGGAGCTTCTGGAAAACTGCTAGTGCGCGAGTGCGCTTAGTTCAGAAAAGCCTCTTCAGCTTTGGCAAACTCCGCTTGAACTTGGCGATTTTGCTGCATCATCGCAGCCGCTTTCTCAAGCAGCTCGAATGCCGCTTTCGGGCGCTTGCCGGAACGCAGAATAACCTGCCCATAAACATGCGTCGCCATCGGATTGGCCGGGTCGACGCGGTAGGCAATGGCGGCATAGCTGGCGGCCTTCTGATGATTGCCGACCCCCGACCAGGCACGCGCCAGATTAGCCAGCAGAATGCTGTCATTATAGCCGGTTTTCCAAAGCAGATATTCGAGCGGCGCAATCGCATCGCGCCAGTTACCGTCATCAAGATGGTAATAGGCCAACAGTCGGAGCCCCGGCAGGCTGGTCGGATTGTTGGCGACAAAGGCAGTGACAAGATCACGCTGCGCTTTCGCGTTGCCCTGCTGGCGATAGGCTTCGGCCAGGCGAAGCATCACAGGTTCGGTAAAATTGATGGCCGCCGCGCGGTTATAGGCATCGATGGCTGATTTCACCGATCCTGTATCCATCAACACATCGCCTTCCAGAAGATGCGCGTTGGCGACACCAGGGTTTTTCGTGCGCAGGCTCTGGGCCTGAGCGAACGCTGATCCGGATTGGCCGCGCCGCATGAGCGAGCGGATGTAAGGAATCACGAAGCGGGCATTACCCGGATTGCGCCTCGCGCCTTCTGCTATGCCGATATCGGACAGCCCGTCGGCCAGCGGCCTCGCTTTTCGGATCATCGGCATGCTGGCCGCATCGAGCCCTCCTGCTGCCTTCTCCCTCTCACCATTGGCTTCGAAAGCGCGGCCGGCAATTGTGAGGCTGTAGCTGTCGGCATCTTCACGGATTGCCAGCGGCCTGATCTCTTCCAGCGCGCCCTCAATATCACCCGATTTATATTGCGCCCGGGCCAGGAACTTGCGCGCCGAGACATTCTGTGGCTGGATATCAAGAAGGCGTTTAAAGAGGTCAATTGACCGGTTGTAGTGCCCCATTTGATATTCGCTGATGCCCGAAAGTAGCATCGCCCCGGGAAGTTCATTGATCCTCGAGCCGGCCAGCGCCAGCACACGCTGTGCAAGACCGAAGTCGCCGGCCCGGGCCGCAATAACGGCCTGCATATAATAGGCGCGCCCATTATAGCGATCGAGCGACACGATCTTGCGGGCTTGTGCCAGCATGTCGCGGTAACGGCCCAGCTCGCCGAGTGTTGCACCATATTCCTCGAGCGTTGGAACATCTTCGGGGTTGATTGCCAACGCGCGTTCAAACCAGGGAATTGAGGCAGCGAGTCCGAACTGCTCGCGCGTCATCCGGCCCCTAAACTCAAGCGCGCGAACATTTTCAGCGTTTAACCGGATGGCCTTGTCCGAGGCTTCGATGGCTCCCTTCTGGTCTCCAGCCACCAGCCGAAAGCGGCCGATGTCGGTCCACAGCATGCTGTCTTCGGGGCCAAGCTCAAGCGCGCGATCGAACGCCTGCCCCGCCTTGTCCATTTGGCCCTTGTCTATATAAACCCGGCCCAGAATCCTGTCGGCGTGAATGCGGCGCCCGGGTGTCAGCCCATCCTGCTGCAATGTGCGTTCCGCCATATCAAGTTCGCCAATCAGCCAAAGCGCTTCACCGATGAGGTGATTGAGCTCAACTCTGGGCACACCGAGCGACAGCGCCTTTTCCAGCTCCGCCTTGGCGGTCACAGCATCGAACAGGCTCAATGATATCTCGGCCCTTGCTATATGCCCCATCGGCCAGTCAGGATCGGCCTTAATCGCGTTGAGCGCTGCGACATTGGCAGCGCGCAATTCCTGTTTGTCGCGATATTCGGCAGCCTCTTCTATCGCTGCCTTTGCCTTCGCGTTTCCTTCGCTGGCCGGTTGAGCCGCCAGCGCGCCACAGATCATCAGCCCGGCAAGAACCGGCGCAGAGATTTGCCAGAATTTGCGCGAGGCGCTGCCCATTTGCGTGGCTGAGGCCTGCTAGGCCTGGAGCTCATATTGCTTGAGCAGATCATACAGCGTCGGACGGCTGATGCCGAGCAGCTTGGCTGCGCTCGATATATTGCCTTCGGTGCGTGCGATTGCCCGTTTGATCGCCTTACGGTCGGCCGCCTCTCTGGCGGCTTTCAGGTTCAGAGGAAGCTCTTCTTCATCTTCGCCAAACTCTAGGTCTTCGACCGTCACGAATTTCCCGTCCGCCATAATGACCGCGCGCTTGATGCGGTTTTCCAGCTCGCGAACATTGCCAGGCCAGTTCCATTGATCGATGGCGGTCAGCGCAGCCGACGCAAAGCCCTTGACCGATGGGTTCATCTCGGCGGCAAAGCGATTGAGGAAATGCTTGGCCAGCAGCACAGAGTCGCCCGTGCGTTCCGACAAGGCGGGAATATTCACCGTGACCTCTGCCAACCGGTAATAAAGATCATCGCGGAATTCCTGCGCCGCGATCATCTGGTTCAGATTGCGGTGGGTCGCGCAGACAACACGCACATCGACTGGGATGGCCTTGCGCCCGCCGATCCGCTCGATCTCGCGTTCCTGAAGGAAGCGAAGCAGCTTTACCTGAAGCGGCATGGGAATATCGCCGACCTCGTCGAGAAACAGCGTTCCGCCATTTGCGATTTCGATCTTGCCTTCGGTGGTTTTGACGGCCCCGGTGAAAGCGCCCTTTTCATATCCAAACAACTCACTCTCGAGCAGATTCTCCGGAATCGCGCCGCAGTTGATAGCAACAAAGGGGTGATCGCTGCGGTCGCTCGCATCATGCAATCCGCGGGCGAGCAGTTCTTTGCCCGTGCCGCTGGCGCCAAGCAACATCACCGAAACGCCGGTTGTCGCGACCCGCTCGACCGTGCGCGCAACTTTCAGCATCTCCGGCGAGGCAGTTATGATCGAGCCAAGCAGCATTTCGCCACCCTGGTCAGGTGCCTGCGCCTTTTCATTCTGGAGTTCCAGCTGGCGTACATGAAAGGCGCGCTGCACGATCAGGTGCAATTCATCGATATCGACAGGCTTCTGGTAAAAATCCCATGCACCAGCCGAGATCGCCTTCAGCGCGCTTTCGCGCGCGCCATGCCCCGATGCGACAATGACCTTGGTGTCGGGTTTCAGCTTGAGCATCTCGTCGAGCGCAGCGAAGCCCTCGCTCACACCGTCCGGATCCGGCGGTAGACCAAGATCGAGCGTTACCACATCGGGTTCCTCCGAGCGCAGCAATGCCATCGCCTCTTGCCGGTCGGAGGCGCAGAAGACCTCGAAATCCTCATAGGACCATTTGAGCTGTTTCTGCAGGCCCAGATCGTCTTCGACGATCAATAATTTCTGTTTGTCTTCGCTCATGTCACGCCGCCTCTTCGAATTGTTCGTCACCCGCATCATCCTTGGTAATTGGAAGCGAAAGGGTGAATCTCGTTCCTTTACCTACCCGGCTTTCCACCCGCAGCTGGCCATTCATCGAGGTCGCCAGCGCCCGCGCTTCATAGGCTCCGATGCCAAAGCCACCGTCCTTCGTCGATTCAAATGGTTTGAAAAGCTGATTGGAGATAAATGCTTCGGTCATCCCAGAACCGCTGTCGGCTACCGTGATTGCGGCATCATCGCCCTGCTTGCGGCATGTAATGCGGATCGCTGCGCCATCTTCGGTCGCCTCGATCGCATTTTGCAGCAAATGGTTGATGATGGTCTCAACGCGCGCCGGGTCAGCCGTGACCATCAGATCTTCGGGCAGATCGGCTTCGACAGGATAGACCAGCCGCTTAGAATGTACGGCTTTCATTACCGTTTTGCCGATATCGATATCCCTTGGCGGCTCGTGCCTGGCCTTGTTATGCTGCGACAAGCGCGCAAGCAGTTCGTTCATTTTGCCGACCGAGCCCTGCAACGTCTCGATCATGTCTTCGCGAAAATCCGGCTTGTCCGCATGCTTTTCTGCGTTCCGTGCCAGAATGCTGAGCTGACTGACAAGATTCTTGATGTCATGCATGACAAAGGCAAACCGGCGGTTGAATTGCTCGAACTGCTGGGCCTCGGCAAGCGCCTGGTGGCTTGAGGCTTCGGCGAGGTAGCTGGCAAGCTGCCGGCCGACGACGCGAAGCATGTCGAGATCTTCCCAATCCAGTTCCCTTTGGAGCGGAGGACGTCCCAATACCGCCAGACCGGCCAGTTTGCCGAAATGTACCAGCGGCACCACCGCCCAGGCTTGTGGTTCATCATACAGCCATTGTGGAACGGCGCGCGGATCACAGCGCTCGTCGTTACCTGCACGAACATCGTCCATGGCAAGAATATGCCCGGTCGATTCGAAGAATGGCGCTGTCTGCGACGTTACGCAGTTGGAAGGAACATCTACCGTTGCCCAGTTCCACCGCGCCTGCAGCGTCAGCCGCCCCTGCTCGTCGGGCACCAGCAAGAGACCTGCCGAGCAGCCGAAAATGTCAGCCAGCGATTTGACGACGCGCTCATGAAAAGGAGCGGCCTCTGCGCTCGGAAACCCGATGGTATCGGCAAAGCGCATCCATTCCGCGCGATAGTCGTAGCGATGTTGGAAGAAGTGTTTGGCAATGACGACATTGATCCAGGCCTTGAAGCGGCCCGACGGCATAATCAGGAGAGCGCCGACCGACATGCCGAAGATAACCGAAATTTGCGCGAGCCGCACATAGGTTCCGCCAACCAGCTGTAACCCAACGGCAAGCAGGACCATGATCCCGAGATAAGCACCGATCGCAAGCAACGAAACCGATTGGAATGCAACCGAGCGCGACAGGCGCAAACGCCAGCTGCTGTTCCGCCGCGAAGCCATGACGAAGACCGGTGCGAGCAGGCTCATGCCGATACCGCGCGTAGCGACAAGTTCTTGCGGGACTTCGTTGGTCAGATAGCTGATCGTGTAGAGATTGAGGTCGAATGTCCACATGGCGGCGAGTGCCGCCATGGGAAGCGAAATGCCCCAGCGCGCTTCGGGTGCAGAGAATGTGTAAAGATTGTGAACGAGCACCAGCGCGCCGATCGCAAAGATCATATTCATCGTCAGGGCGCTCTGCTGCAAGATTTTCGCTGCAGCGGGATATTCCGTCATCGTAAGCCCGAGGACATTGACAAAGGGCTGGATGAACAAAACCAGCGCAAGTATGAGATAAATGAGATTGATCGTTTTCGGCTGGTCCTTCGCTTCGCCGCTGCGCAGAAGGAAGAACATGAAGCCGATCCACATCAGGTTTCTGATGCTTTCCGCAACCACGGCAAAGGCCGATCCCGGCCCTTCCGTTGTCGCTATGACGCCCCAGATCGCGGTTACCGCAAGCGCGGCGATCAACAGGATCTGCTGCTGGTTCCTGCTACCATATTGATGCCAGACCCAGCCAGCCAGCGCGGTGTACAAGATACCGACGGCTGCATAGCCCCAGAAGCTCATTTGCGCGAGGATCATCTCCATGTCAGCGCGCTCCGTCCGGCCACAGGATCACACGCACCGTTTGCAGCAAAATCAGCAGATCCAGAAACGGCGTGTAATTCTTGGCGTAATAGAGATCATATTCAAGCTTGTGCCGCGCATCTTCCAGGCTTGCGCCATAAGGGTAGTTCACCTGCGCCCAACCCGTAATTCCAGGTTTGACCATATGGCGTTCCGCGTAATAGGAGAGCTTGTCTTCCAGATCGGCGACAAATTCCGGGCGTTCCGGACGCGGCCCGACAAAGCTCATTTCGCCTTTCAGGACATTCCAGGTTTGCGGCAATTCGTCGATCCGGACCTTGCGGATAAACTTGCCGATCCGGGTGATGCGGGGATCGTCTTCGCTTGCCCACACCGCCTTGCCATCGTCTTCTGCATCGCTGCGCATTGAACGCAGCTTGTTCACAAAATAGGTTTGCCCGAACAGGCCGACCCGTTCCTGCCGGTAAATCGCCGGTCCCTTGCTTTCCAGCTTGATCAGGATGGCAAAGAGAATAATGATTGGCGATGACAGCAGGAGCAATAGGCTGCTGGCAACCATGTCGAACAGACGCTTGGCCATACTCGAAATGCGGCGCCCCGATGAAAAACCGTCAGAGAAAATAAGCCAGCTCGGATTGACGCTGTCGAGATCAACGCGGCCGGTTTCCCGTTCGATAAAGCTGGACATATCGTTGACATGCACGCCGGTGGTTTTGATCCTGAGCAGATCATCCAGTGGAATCGCATTGCGCCTTTCTTCCAGCGCCAGCACAACCTCGCTCGCGCCAAGCTTCACCACATAGTCGGCGAGATTGAAAATCGCATCGCGATTGATCGCCTCGGGGATCACGCGCTTATTCTCGTTCATGGCGACATACCCAACAACAACGAAGCCGGCACCGGGCTCGCTTTCGAGCTCCTTGATGCGCTGTGCCCGTTTGCCGCCGCCCAGGATCAGCAGGCGGCGCTTGAACGCCTCACCCCCGATCAGGCTTCCCAGTATAGCCCTGCTGAAGGCCAGAAACACGAAGGCCAGGCCCATCGCATAGAGAGAATTCGAGCGCCACAGCGTCATACCGGGTAGCGCAAAGGCCATGACCGACTGAAAAATCACGCCAAGCGAAACCGCAACCAGCAGCCGCGCAATGGCAAAACGAAGCGATTGCAGCGCGTCGGAGCCATATACGCCGACCGCCATGGCGGCAGTCAGAACCGATGCGGCAAAGGCCAGCAGCGGGCCGGCACGATTGCCGATATAGTCGACCTCCATTCCGATCTGCTGCGCGCGAATGACCCAAGCTGCCTCGGCCGCGGCCAGCAACAGGCAAAAATCCACCAGTGCGAGAAATAGCACCGCATGCGGAACATAATGCTTAAACAGCCTGATCACTGGGGATAACGCCCGTTTCCTGTCAAAAAACCACTATAATGTCAGGCCTGCTTTACGCCGCAATGGTAAACTGTCGATTAATTTTACAGTCGCCTGTAAGACCGGCAGTAAAGCTTTGTTTGTGATAAGGGTCAGGACCCATTAAGCACATGGTCGTTGCTTGAATCAATTTGGTCCATGACAAGGAAAGAGCGAGGAGAATAGTGGTGCTATTGGACGAGCGAAGGACGAAGGCATGGGCCAAATTGGTCAAGTCCTTTGGATGGCCCGATGCGGGCGAACTGCTGCGTCAAAGCGCCTTGACGGGGATTGGCCCCGCCATCGGCGCTTTTCCTGCCATTTCATCTCGCATCGAGGCCACAGAGTTTATCCTGAGCGGCTGGCATTGCCAGCCAGCCGAAGGGGCTCATGCGATTAATGGGTCCTGACCCAAGATTATAAGGCCGCGCTGATGACCAAGATCACACCCATAATTCTGTCCGGCGGCAGCGGCACGCGCCTGTGGCCGATGTCCACGCCAGAGCGGCCGAAACAGTTTCTTGCGCTCACCAGCGACAAGACGATGTTTCAGATGACGCTGGACCGGACAAAGCCAGGCGATCAATTCGGTAATCCAATCATCATTGCCAATGCCCGGCACCGCGAAATTATCGAAAAGCAGCTCGCCGAAGCCGGGGCGGATAATGCCACGCTGCTGCTTGAACCTTGCGGGCGCAATACGGCACCTGCCATTGCGCTTGCAGCGCTGGCCTGCGAAGACAAATCGTCGCCCATATTGGTTATGCCCAGCGATCATGTGATTGCCGATATTTCAGCCTTCCACCGCGCTATTGAATCCGCATTGCCGCATCTGGACGAAGGCTGGCTGGTGACATTTGGTATCGAGGCGACGGCCCCTGAAACAGGCTATGGCTACATCAAGCTCGGCGGGGAGTTGTCGCCAAGCGTGCACAGGGTCGAGCGCTTTCTGGAAAAGCCAGAATCTGCGGAAGCCGAGGCGATGCTGGCAGAAGGCGGATATGCCTGGAATGGCGGCATATTCCTGTTTCGTGCCGACCACTATCTGGGTGCCTTGTCCGTCCATGCGCCCGACATGCTGGCCGCAGCGCATAAGGCCATGGATCAGGCCGAACGAGACGGAAATGCGGTCCTGCCCGACAAAAACAGCTTCGAAGCCTGTCCCGCCGACAGTGTCGACTATGCGGTGATGGAAAAATCCGATCGCGTGGCCGTCGTTCCGGTCTCGATGGGCTGGTCCGATGTCGGAAGCTGGGATGCACTGGCAGAAATTGCAGGTGCCGACGAAAGCGCGACCGCGATCGAAAGCAACGGAAATTTTGTCAGGTCCGATGGAAAAAGGATCCACCTGGCGGGGCTGGAAAACATGATCGTCATTGCATCCGACGATGACATCATGATCGTGCCGCGCGGCCAGAGCCAGTTGGTCAAGCAAATCGCCGAGGCGCAAGAGAAGAAGGGCTAGTCCGGCGCGGCAAAGCGGAAAGGCGACAATCCACGTTCGCCCTCATTCATCAGCAATGTCCGCCCAGCGGGTGGCGCACTGCGCTGCGTGCAGTCGCGGCGGCTGCACTGCCTGCAGCCCAGTCCAATCCGGTCGGTCGGCCCATTTTCCAGGTCCAGACCACGCGCTGCCGCGAGCTGCCCCGCAAGCGCCGCTTCGATACCAAGCCCGATCGCAAACTCGGCTGATGTTGCGCCCATCCGCGCGGCAACCGGCTCGACTGTCCGGGCCAGCGTAAACCAGCGCGCACCGCTCTCCAGCTCGACCAGCTGCGTCATGAATTTTCCGCTGTTGGCAAAAGCGTGATGTAATTTCCAAAGTGGACAGCGCCCATCGCCTTCGACCAAGGGGGATTGGCTTGCGCCCGCATATCGCTTGCTGCTTTGCCCGGCACAATCGATGCGGATCATGAAGAAGGGAAGCCCCCTTGCGCCAACGCGCTGCAACGTCGTGAGCCGATGCGCGACCTGCTCGAAACCCGCACCGAAGCGCCTCTGCAGCAGCATGATGTCATAGCCGCTATTCTCGCAGGCACGCAGGAAACGGGCATAAGGCATCATCAGGGCAGCAGCGAAATAGCTGGTAAGATGACGGCGATAGACATGCTGCGCCGTGGCTTCTGCAAAATCCGCCGCTTTGACCAGCGACTCGATTTCATCACGGGCTGTGAGCTGGCCGAGCTGATAGGCGGCGGCAAAGGTCCGGCTGGCCGGATCAAGCATTTCGGATATCTGCAGCTGCCGGGCATGCAGGTCTAGCCGGCGGAGCAGGTCGGGCATAACCTCGGCGGGCAGAATGCGGATCGAAAGCTGATGATTGACCCGCAGATATTCGGTAATCGCCCCGTAGAGATCACCGGATTTCATACGCAGTTCATCGGCCAGAGCTTCGGCCTGCGCGTCGAGATCGGCAAAATGGTTGCGCCAGCGCTCGATCTCGCGCCGAACGGCGGCTTGGTGATTGACCGCCATTGAACCATCGCTTGCGCCGGATCCGGAATCGAAGATGCGCGCAAAGGCCTCGGCTGTGCCGGGAGCGAGCGCGATCCACTCCTCGATCTGGGCCTTGTCGACATCAATGCCGGCAAGGCGCGGGTCATTAAGCCGCCGCCTCAATGCCTCGACGCCCCCGCCGGGAGCCGCCCCGGTCAAGCTACGCGGATCAAAATCGTATTTTTGCGCGAGCGCCAGGATGATCTTGCCTGTCACGGGCCGCTGATTACGCTCGATCAGGTTGAGGTAGGATGCAGAGATTCCCAAAGTTTCCGCCATCGCAGCCTGAGTCTGTTCGCTGGAGCGCCGTATCCGCCGCACTGCGTGACCGGCAAAGAGTTTGTCATCGCTCATATATCAGTTTTGTCATATTATTTACAGATTTACAACATTAACCGTATCAAAAGCGACCTCATGACCAGAATATTTACAAAATTTTCTTCGATTTGCCGCGTCAGCCTGTCATATTCCACACAACAGCTAAAGCGATTCCTCCCTGCGGACAGAAAGGTCCCCTCATGACATATAACCAGCAGATCGAAGCCATATCCAAATTGAAGGCGGCCAATGGAAGCGGCTGGAACGGCATCGATGAAGAAGCAGCAGCACGCATGCAGCTCCAGAACCAGTTCAGGACCGGGCTCGATATTGCCCGCTACACCGCGAAAATCATGCGCGAAGATATGGCCGCCTATGATGCCGATCCCGCCGCATATACGCAGTCGCTGGGTTGCTGGCACGGATTTATTGGCCAGCAGAAGATGATCTCGATCAAGAAGCATTTCGGCAATACCAAGCGTAAATATCTCTATCTTTCCGGATGGATGGTCGCCGCCTTACGCAGCGAGTTCGGCCCGCTGCCTGATCAGTCGATGCATGAAAAAACCAGCGTCCCTGCGCTTATCGAGGAACTCTACACATTCCTGCGCCAGGCAGACAGCCGCGAGCTTAACCTGCTTTTCCGTGATCTGGACGGTGCCCGGGATGCGGGGGACGAGGGGAAAGAAAAGGAAGCACTGGGCAAAATCGAGAATTTCCAGACCCATGTCGTACCGATCATCGCTGACATCGATGCCGGTTTCGGCAATGCCGAGGCGACCTATCTGCTGGCGAAGAAAATGATCGAGGCCGGTGCCTGCGCGCTCCAGATCGAAAACCAGGTGTCCGACGAAAAGCAATGCGGCCACCAGGACGGCAAGGTTACCGTGCCGCATGAAGATTTTCTCGCCAAGGTCAGGGCTTGCCGCTACGCTTTTCTGGAGCTTGGCGTCGAAGACGGCATCATCGTAACGCGGACAGACTCGCTGGGCGCCGGTCTGACCAAGCAGATCGCCGTGAGCAATGAGCCTGGCGATCTGGGGGATCAGTATAACAGCTTCCTCGATTGCGAGGAGATCGACCCCGATACCGCAAAAAATGGCGATGTCATCATCAACCGCAATGGCAAGATGATGCGCCCGAAGCGCTTGGCATCCGGACTTTTCCAGTTCCGCGAAGGCACCGGCGCAGACCGCTGTGTGATGGATTGCATAGCCAGCCTGGACAATGGTGCCGATCTATTGTGGATCGAGACCGAGAAGCCGCATGTCGAGCAGATTGCCAGCATGGTCGATCGCATCCGTGAAGTGCACCCGACGGCCAAGCTGGTCTACAACAACTCGCCAAGCTTCAACTGGACGCTGAATTTCCGCCAGCAGGTTTATGACGCAATGGTCGAAGGCGGCCTCGATGTCTCCGAATATGAGCGCGGCGACCTGATGAATGAAAAATATGATGATACCGAGCTTGCAGAGCAGGCCGACAAGCGGATCAGGACATTCCAGGCCGACGCCTCAAAGCGGGCCGGTATATTCCACCATCTGATCACCCTGCCCACATACCACACCGCGGCCTTGTCGACCGATAACCTCGCCAAGGAGTATTTCGGCGATGCCGGCATGCTCGGATATGTCCTCAACGTCCAGCGCGAGGAAATCCGCCAGGGCATTGCCTGTGTGAAGCACCAGAATATGTCGGGCAGCGACATTGGCGATGACCACAAGGAATATTTCTCCGGCGAAGCAGCATTGAAGGCGGGAGGAAAGCATAATACTATGAACCAGTTCGGATAAGTGGAGGAGTTATTATGCCGGAACCATCACGGGCGAGAGCCGTCCTTTCAACCGAAGACCTGACATTGCTGCGCGAAGCCGTATTGCATTATCTGGAGGTTATCAAAGACAAGCCGGAAAGCGTAAAATTTGCCCAGCTTTATCATCGGCTTGGCAGCGCCGGGGGTAAATAGCCCACATCAATTCGAGATATTTTCCGGGGAGGAAAATATTGAACTGGCCGCCGGCAGCAATGTCGGTGGTCATTTTTGTTGGCGATATCTTAACCATGCTCGCCTTAGAACATGGCCGATTCTGCTACGAATATGGTGTTGTCATGGACAAGATTACGAAACCGGTTATCGTCATGATGGTATTGGGGTTTGCGATCATTGCCACCCTGATGACTTTTGGTGCTTCGGACCTGTCCGAGCAAGCCAAGAGCAACCGGGCAGCAATGCAAGCAGAGCCTGAGGAGAAGGAATCTGCGAATACGGACGAACCTGCCAATTCCCAGCCAAGTGTCGAGGAGAACGCCGGCGAAGCGCCGGCCGCCGAGTTTGACCTGAGCGAATTCGGAGAACCAATTGTCGACACGACGCCGCTGGTTGGTGACTTTGCAAACCAAGACACAGCCGAGGAAATACGTGAAGGTGCCGACGAGCCGGCAGCCGAAGCGTCGGATGCGGCAGATCAGGCCGCCGAAGCAGCAGCCGAGTCCAGCAGCGATGCAGCTACCGGCCTCGATCAGTAGGCAATGCCCCGAAACTCGTGAATTTTGCGAATAATTAACGACAAGCGGTTATCGCAAAAGAGGCTATAACTGACAGGGTCATCTGCCGAGATGGATAATATAACGAAAAGCCTGATTTTTGTGCTGACCATTGGCGGGCTGATAGCATTCATGGCGCCAAGCGGCGGCGGTGCCCCTGCAGCCAATCCAGCAAAGGGCAAGCCTGTCTCCGCCAATCCACCGGCCACTGCCAATGCAATTGCGGCCGAGCAGCCGGTGGAAGAATCGGTCTTTGGTGACATAGAAGAATTCGACCACTCACAGTTCGGCGAGCCCTTGCATGGTTTCGGCGAAAACCCGGACGAAGAAAAAAGCAGCGAAGCATCTGGCAAAAAAGACAAGGATGTCGGCGAAGAGGACGAAAATCAGACTATCGACTTCGCAGACACAACCGGTGGTTGGTCAACGGTCAATTCCGGTAGAAATGACGCGCCGCGCTCTGCTCCTGTACAATCGGGGAAAGCTCCGAAAATGCCAAAATCCGGTCCGGCACCGCGCTGGCAGGGGAAGAAACCACCGTCGAGCTAATGACGCTGGCCTGATGCAAGCCTAGATCGGCATAAGTCATATGACAGGTGCGATCAGCTCGAACCTCTTCGTCATTTGCGCATCAAACCGAGTATACCGTCTTTTTTGGTTTCGGGCTATTGCGCCGTCCAGCCGCCGTCCACCGAAAGATTGGCACCGGTAATCGCGCTTGCATCCTCTTTGCAGAGAAAGACAGCAAGCGCCGCCACCTGCTCTATGGTCACAAATTTCTTCTGCGGCTGATTGGCCAGGAGCACGTCATTCATGACCTCGTCGCGCGTCAGGCCGCGTGCTTTCATTGTGTCGGGTATCTGCCCTTCCACCAGCGGCGTCCAGACATAACCGGGAGAGATCGTATTGGCTGTAATGCCCTGCTGTGCCACTTCGAGCGCAACCGTCTTGGTGAAACCCGCCACGCCATGCTTGGCCGCATTATAGGCGCTCTTGAAAGGCGAGGCGACTTTGCTGTGCATGGAGCCTGTGTTGATAATGCGTCCCCAGCCACTTTCCTTCATCCCCGGCAACGCCGCCGCCGTTGCATGAAAAGTCGAGGAAAGGATGATGGCGATCAGGGCATCCCATTTCTCTATAGGAAACTCGTCGACAGACGCAACATGCTGAATACCGGCATTATTGATCAGAATATCAGGCCCACCAAACGCCTTCGCGCAATCGGCGACCATCGCCCGGATCTCCTGTGGCTTTGTCATATCCGCGGGCGAATAGGCGGCCCCTGCCCCGCTCGCCTCTTTCAGTTCTTCGACATAACCAGCGACTTCCGCCTCATCGCCAAAGCCGTTGATCATGACATTTGCGCCCTCGGCTGCCAGCGCTCTCGCATAGCCAAGGCCTATACCGCTGGTCGAACCGGTAATCAGCGCGGTTTTGCCTTTGAGAAACATCGGACGATCCTTTCGAATATGGGAGAGATATCGAGGTTATTCCTTGCGGTTTTTGAGCAAAAGCGCAATGCTTTGCTGTTAGGAGTAGGGAGTGATTTAGATGCGCCTCGACGATTTGGATCCAAGCGGCAATATCAACGATCAAGGCCGCGGCCGGAGCGGCGGCTTTCGTATGGGTGGAGGCGGCGGAGGCGGAATTGCTTCGCTAATCATCGGGCTCCTTCCCATGTTACTCGGTAGGCGGAAAATGGGCTGCGGCACGATCGCGATCATCGGCATCGCTGCTCTTGCATTCATGTATTTTTCAGGCGGCGGGCTGAATCTCGGGAGCTCCGGAGTTGCGCCGGGCAGCAGTAGCCAGCAAGGCAGCGCGAGCGGAAATGTGGCCTGCGATACGGAGGCCGAGCTTTTTGCCTGCCGGGTCTTCACATCGACCGAACAGACCTGGGCGGAGATTTTCCGGCAAGGCGGCGCGCAATACCGGCCTGCCAAACTGGAGTTCTATCAAGGCGGAGGGCGTTCGGGCTGCGGTGCTGCCCAATCTGCGATGGGCCCCTTCTATTGCCCGGCCGACAATGGCATCTATTTGGACACCAGCTTTTTCGCGCAGATGAGCCAGCAGATGAATGCCGGCGGCGATTTTGCCTATGCCTATGTTATCGCGCATGAAATGGGGCATCATATCCAGAATCTGACCGGTGTGGCCGCCAGGGTGCGGCAGCGGCAGGCACGCGTCAGCAAGGCCGAGGGTAACCAGTTGCAGGTGCGCATGGAACTGCAGGCGGATTGCTATGCCGGCATCTGGGCGAACCGCAACAAGGCCCGGTTAGAGGCAGGCGATATCGAGGAAGGCATGCGCGCTGCCCATGCTATCGGTGACGATACAATCATGCGCCGGTCGGGCCAGCGTCCGATCGAAAGCATGTTCACCCATGGGACATCGCAGCAGAGGACGGAGGCGTTGCGGCGCGGCTTGCAAAGCGGCGATCCGCAGCAATGCGATTATTTCCGGGGCGTACTCTGAACCCGCATATGCGGCTGGACAATTGCCATAATGTTGATGATTTTCGCCGTCTGGCAAAGGCGCGGCTCCCCTCGCCTGTCTTTCATTACATTGATGGCGCCGCAGATGACGAAGTAACAAAATCCCGCAACAGCAGTGCCTTTGACGATTGCGACCTCGTGCCCAATGTGCTCGCCGGCGTCGAAGATATCGACATGTCGGTCACCGTCATGGGCAAGAAAATCGATTTGCCGCTGATGCTGTCGCCAACCGCCTTGCAACGCCTGTTTCACTGGCAGGGCGAGCGGGCCGTTGCCAATGTTGCACAAGGGGCGAACACTTGGTTCGGTATCTCGAGCCTCGCCACGGTAAGCATAGAAGAAATCGGCGAGCGGGTCCGCAGCCCCAAAATGTTCCAGATCTACATTCACAAGGACAAGGGGCTGAACCGTTCGATGGTCGAGCGCTGCAAGGCCGCCGGCTTCGATGCCATTGCGCTGACCGTCGATACCATTGTAGCGGGCAACCGGGAGCGCTGCCTGCGCACGGGATTTACCTCGCCGCCACGCTTCACGCTGGCGTCCCTTTTTTCTTACGCAGCGCATCCGGGCTGGACGCTCAACTATCTGCTGCGCGAGAAATTCGCGCTCCCCAATCTGGACACCCATGTCGGTGAAGGGAGCAATATCGCGGTATCGGTCGCCGATTATTTCAACACCATGCTCGACCGCTCGATGGACTGGACAATGGCCGAGGCAATCCGTGCCGACTGGAACGGCGAGTTTTGCCTGAAGGGGATCATGAGCGTGGAAGATGCCAAGCGCGCGGTGGATATCGGAGCAACGGCTATCATGGTCTCGAACCATGGCGGGCGGCAGCTTGATGGTTCGCGCAGCCCCTTCGATCAGATAGCGGAAATTGCCGATGCGGTTGGCGGGCAAATCGACATTATCTGCGATGGCGGCGTGCGGCGCGGCACGCATGTCCTGAAAGCGCTAGCCGCCGGAGCGACGGCATGTTCGGGCGGGCGGCTCTACCTCTATGCGCTTGCCGCGGCTGGCGAGGCGGGCGTTGCGCGCATTGTCCAAAAGCTGACAGAGGAAATCGAGCGCGACATGCGGCTCATGGGCGTTCGATCTCCATCAGAACTGGACCGTTCGATGCTGCGCTGGCGCTGAGACCAGCCGCTTGACGGGCCTGCCTATACCGCTCCTACATGCCCTGATATCAACTCGACCATACGGGGTATCTGTGATGGCGGAAGATCATGTGCCATATCGTCGATAACTTCCATCCTTGCACCGGGAATCTTGCCCGCAACATCCTTCCCGCAGGCCAGCGGCACCAGCGTGTCCGCTGCACCATGCACCACAAGCGTTGGCACTGTTATCCCGGCGAGGCGGGCCGAACGGTTGCCATCGGCAATTATTGCCGCGAGCTGCCGCCGCATTCCTTTCGGATTATAGCCGCGATCATAGGCGCGGGCTGCCATCTCCTGAAAAGCTTCGGAGGGGCGTGCCGGGTCTGGAAATGCAATTGCCTTGAGCGTTTCGGTGCCGAATGCAATCACCTCATCTCGCGAAGCGCTTCTCGGTGGGCGCTGCATCAAACGCTTGCGCAGTTCGGGCGACGGCCCGGGCAAACCGGGCGCGCCGCTCGACGACATCACCGAGGTCAGGCTAAGCACACGATCAGGCCATTTCGCCGACATTATCTGCGCTATCATACCGCCCATCGATGCGCCGACAATATGCGCCTGCCTTACATCAAGCGCATCTAGCAACGCCGCCGCATCGCTCGCCATATCGGTGAGCGAATAGGCCGTTTTCAAGGGCAGGCCTAAGCGCACCGCAAACATCGCCCAGATCAAATTTGGCGATGGTGCGCCATCCAGATATGTCGACTTCCCAATATCGCGATTGTCGAAACTGACGACGCGAAAGCCGGAATCGGCCAAGCCTTTCACGAAATCTTCCGGCCAGGCGATCATCTGAGTGCCCAGCCCCATGACAAGCAATATTACCGGAGCATCGGACTTGCCCACCTCTTCATAGTAGATTTCCATCCCGTTGGCCTGGACTTGGGGCAATTCAATTCTCCTGCCTACCTATCCGGCCCACTAGTCCGGCAAGGTGGTCAACGGCAAGCACAAAAGGAGAGCGAAGGCCTGCCCCCAATGCGGCAAGCGCTCGCAGTCCCCGCAGTCCAGATCTATGCCGCGGTAGCGGTGGCTTCTTCTTCCGCAATTTCGCCAGGTGCATCGCCGTCATCAGCCGATGACCATTCGATCTTGCGCGTCGCCCACATTACGATCGCGAGCGCTGCAAAGAGAAGGAGCGAGCCGATCAGAAGCGAATAAGCCTCCAGATTGAGCAGTGTATACAGCACCGCATAGAGCCCGATCAGCAGTCCGCCGATCACACGCGCCCGCATCCAGCTCTTGAGCACAGCCGCAGAATAGGCCGTCAACAACCCGGTTATCGCGCCCGCCGCAACCAGATAAGCCCACATGAAGCCGATCACTTCGGCAAAGGCAAGGAGAAGCACGAAAAACAGCACAAGACCGACACCTGTGAGCAGATATTCTGCCGCCGCCACCCTCGCGCCAGCCACGACGTCGAACATAAAAAAGGCCAGGAAGGTGAAGCCGATGAACAGGAACCCATATTTCACCGCGCGATCCACCTGACTGTAGATGTTGACGGGATCAATAAGGCTGATGGCTATGGATTTGCTTTCATTTGTGCTGTTTGGGCCCGGTTCGCTCTGGTATCGGCCAAAGCTCTTCTCTGTCAGCACAGGTGGCGGAGCTGGATCAACCGTTGAGGCGATAGCCTCGCCCAGCGACAGATTGTCGATAGCATAGCTAACTTCAAAGCCGTCTGCGTCGCGTTTCACATTTTCCCGATCGGGTATGTAGTCTGCCCCGAAACTGGGAGAAGTCCAGCTAGAATCCACTTGCCATCTCGTATCTCCTCCACGTGGAACCAGACTGAGAGATTTGATACCGCGAAAGGCAAATTCATAACTGACATCCAATGAACCTGTCGCATCCCAATCAACAAATGTGAAAAAGCCCGATCCGCTAGTTGCGGCCAAACCTTTGCCCGGTTGCAACTCTCTTGATGAGCCGTTGATTGTTACCTTGCTGTCTGCCTGCAGGCCACGTGAGTCAGAGATGCCAAAACGCAACTCGGCGCTGTTCAGATCAAGACTTTCGCGCGAAATTCCGTAGCGGTCAAAATCGACCGGGAGAGTGAAAGTTGCGTTACCCCTGTTGCCCGCCTCATAAACAATACTCTCGTAAATGCTGAACTTCTTGCGGTCAGGTTTGATAGTGGTTGCTAGTGTGTTACTTTGCGGTGCCAGGAACAGCTCTTTTTTCACCCGCACAGTCCGCGATGTCTCACGGCCATTTTCGGTCACCGTCTCCACACTGTCTGTTGTGTAAGGAATTACCATAACAGGCCCAACCATTACCTGCGGTCCAGCCCATCCATCGGCGATGCCCGCCTGAGCCGTGTCGGATTGTCCTTGCCGGTCATAGACCAGCGCATAGATCAGCAGGAGAGGAATGATCAGCAATATGCCGATTGTAGCTGCCAGAAACAGTTTGAACCCCGGCGATCGCTGCTTTCCCATATATCCCTCCTAAACGCTTCATCGATGAAATAGAACGCTTCGTCTATGGACGACAAGATGAACGGTTGGTGAATAGCATGAAAAGCCGGTCTCCCATCGCCATTAATTTCACCTTTTTGATTTGGCGCAATGTTGGCATAGTCCGGCCTATTAGATTGGCAAGCGATTCAAATATGGGAGAAATGGGTATGAGCCACACACCGCATGAACTGCACGACGAATTTCCAAATGAAAGCGATTTGATCCACAAGCTGAAAATGTCGGACAATCATTTCGCAAAACTCGCGGATCGCTACCACGATACCAACCGGGAAATTCACCGGATCGAAAGCGAGATCGAGGCTGCATCCGATGAGCGCAGTGAAAATCTGAAGAAGCAGCGGCTGGCCATGCTCGATGAAGTGCAGCACATACTGTCGAAAGAAAAAGCGGGCACCTGACCAGGCTCAACCAATCGCGTTGCGGGAAAATTATCCCGCAGAGAAAAAAGGCCTCAACAATGAGGCCTTTTTCGTTGACTCTGACGGGTCAATCAAATCAGAAAGAGAGTACTTTCTTTACGCACTCGATCATCTTTTGACACGTCGACTTACCGTGATCCTTCTGTTTGCCGTGAAGAGGAGTTTTACACTTGTCCCAAATTTTGCCTCCAGAAATCAATTCAATCTCTTCATTTGACATCGCTTCGATCATAAATGCTCTCCTAGATAATTGGCGCAAACTCTTGCTCTGGATAAACACACCAGAGAAGCTGGATACACCAAACTGCGGCTCGCCGCTCTAGGTCATGTGACCTAGTACGCCCGCTAGCGGACTTTGAACGCTCTTTCTGGATTGCCCCTAGGGTAGTTTCGAAGAGTGGGCACCATTATAGAAATCGTACACGCTCTGCGCGACGGCAGAAGACACCCCCGGAGCCTTCTGTAAATCCTCCAGGCTGGCCGAGCGCACGGCTTTGGCAGTTCCGAAATGAAGGAGCAGCGCCTTCTTGCGCGCCGGGCCGATACCAGGGATTTCATCGAGCGGGCTGGAGGTGATGGCCTTGGCGCGTTTCGACCGGTGCGCGCCGATGGCAAACCGGTGCGCCTCGTCGCGCAGCCGCTGCAGATAATAAAGCAGCGGCGAATTGGCGGGCAATGTGACCTCCCGCCCGTCAGGGAAATGCATCACTTCCCTTCCCGCATTGCGGTCCGGCCCCTTGGAAATGGCGATGAGCGGTACATCCTCGACGCCGATCTCTTCCAGCGCCTCGCAGACAGAACTCATCTGCCCCTTGCCGCCGTCGATCAGCACCAGATCTGGCCAATCCTTTTCGCGATCAGGATCCTCTTCCACAGCGCGGGCAAACCGCCGCTGAAAAACCTCGCGCATCATCGCAAAGTCATCGCCCGGAACGGTTTCACCGCGCTTGATGTTGAATTTGCGATACTGGTTCTTGATAAAGCCTTCCGGTCCGGCAACCACCATTGCGCCGAGCGCATTGCTCCCCTGAATATGGCTGTTGTCGTATATCTCGATCCGCGCCGGCAGTTCAGACAGTTCGAACAGCTCGGCCATTTCGGTCAGCAGCTTGTTCTGCGTGGCGCTCTCTGCAATTTTGCGGTCGAGCGCTTCTTCGGCATTGCGCGCCGCCTGCCGCAGTAATCGGACACGGTCGCCGCGCTGTGGCACGCTCAGCTCGACCTTGCGCCCCGCCCGCTCGCTCAGCGCTTCGGCCATCACGGTCATATCAGGCAGCTTGCGGTCCAATAGCACCAGCTTTGCGGGCGGTACATCTTCGTAAAATTGCGCGACGACGTTGGCGAGAATCACATCCTCGCCATCATCCCCGGCATGGCGCGGGAAGAAAGCGCGGTGCCCCCAATTCTGCCCGCCGCGAATGAAAAAGGCCTGGATGCAGACATGGCCCTCCTTGCGCGCCAGGGCGAATATATCGGCATCGCCCAGCCCCTGCGCGTTGATCGCCTGCGAACCCTGAATAAAGGTCAGCGCTTTCAGCCTGTCGCGCAGCATCGCCGCGCGTTCGAAATCGAGCGCCTCGGACGCTGCTTCCATTTCCCCTGCAAGCTTGGACTGGACCTGGGTCGACTTGCCCGAGAGGAACGCCTTGGCATCGGCCACAAGCTGCGCATAATCCTCCCTGCTGATCCGGTCGACGCAGGGTGCCGAACAACGCTTGATCTGATAGAGCAGACAGGGCCGGTCGCGGTTGTTGAAATAGCTGTCGGAACAGGAGCGCAGCAGAAACAGCTTTTCGAGCGCATTGAGCGTCCGGTTGACCGAACCGGCGCTGGCAAAGGGGCCGTAATATTCACCCTTGTGCCGGCGCGCGCCGCGATGCTTGTGGATGCGCGGAAAATCATGATCCGCACGCAGCAAGATGAAAGGAAAGCTTTTATCGTCGCGCAGCAGTACATTATAGGCCGGGCGATGCTTCTTGATCAGCTGTGCCTCCAGCAGCAATGCCTCCGCTTCGCTGTTGGTGGTAACGATCGTCATGCTGCGCGTTTGCGCCACCATGCGTTTCAAACGATTGGGCAGCCGTTCGACCTGCGTATAGTTGCTAACCCGGTTTTTGAGCGCCCGCGCCTTTCCGACATAGAGCACATCGCCGCGCGCATCCTGCATGCGGTAGACGCCGGGTTTGGCGGGCAGCGTTTCCCAGACATTGCGGATCGCCGCCACGCCTTTTTTCAGGTCAGGCTGCCCCACACCGCGCACGGCATAGGTCTGCTTCTCCTCATTGAAGCGGGACGCGCTGTTGGGCGTATCGGGACGGTCAGCCTTGGACATGGCTTTGATGTAGCGCGCCAGACCGCGCTGTCCAAGGGCTGCAGGACTGAAGCTATTTCACAAGGCGGTATCTGGCGGTAATCGAAACTTCTCTGGCGACCTCACCTACTTCCACCGGCACAGTGCCGGCGGCGGCATCGGCAGCTGCTTCTGCGGGAGCAAGGTTGTATAGTAGCTCGGCTTCGCTGCCATATCCCTCGGTGATCGAAACCAGCTTCGCCTCACGAAAACCTGTTTGCTTCGCATAGCTTTGGGCAAGGGCGGCAGCCTTTTTGATGGCTTTTGCGCGGGCTTCTTCGACGAGCTTGCTGTCATCCTCCAGGGAAAAGTTGGGGCCATTGATGTTGGTCGCCCCGCTGTCGACGATTGCCTGGAGAATTTTCCCCAGATCCTCAGTGTTGCGAATATGTACATTGATCGAATTCGACGCCCGGAATCCTTTCTCCACCCGCTTGTCATTTTCCCATTCATAATGCTTGCGAAGGCTGATCCCGGAAGTCTGGATGTCTTTCGATTTGACGCCTGCGCTACGGATGGTGTCGATAACAGATGCCATTTTGCGATTATTCATGCGCATCGCCTCGCTGGCATTGTTCGATGTCGACTGCACGCCGCCGCTTATGGTGCCTACATCCGGCTTCGCCGAAGCCTTGCCCCTCACCGAAAACAAAAGGACGGGCGATTCAACATCTCCGACAACCGCAGAAGTAGACCGTTGGGCCATTACTGGTGAACCAGCGGCCAATGCTGCCAGCGCAATAAAGTGTCCGAAATGACGCATACCAAACCTCCCGCAATTGCTTGCGGGTAATTCAGGCTCTTTTTCAATCAATTGCAAGGCCCTTGTCGCGGGCCCCGGGATACCCCGATCATCAGATCAATTCAGCGAGGCAATCGTCTTGTCGATGAGCGACGCATCGCTCTTTGGATCGGCATTCTCGGCAATTAGGAGCTCCGCGGCCGCTGCTGCTGTGGCTGCCGCCTTGGCGCGCACATCCGCAATTGCCTCTGCCTCGGCAGCAGCTATTTTTTGCTCGGCCATTTCCTTGCGCCGATGAATCAGCTCGCTGGCATCTTCCTTGGCCTTTTTGACGATGAGTTTGGCCTCGTCTTCCGCGCCAGCCCGGATGGCGGCTGCATCTTTTTCGGCCTGCTTGGCGTTGGCCAGATACTCCGCCTTGATCGCCTCGGCTTCCTCACGCAGCTTGGTTGCCTTGTCCAGCTGCGCCTGAATAGCTCCAATCTGCTTGTCGAGAGCAGCACCAACCATCGCTGGCACTTTCTTCCAGACGGCCAGGCCAATCACGAGCAACATCGCGAGCGCTACCCACATGGTGGCATCCATACCGAGTGCCTTTGGCTTGGCTTCCGTCATCGGCTGTTCGGCAGCCGCTGTCCCGGCAATCGTGTTCTCAGCGCCCGGCGTCTCGGCAGCCGGTACCGCTGGCGTCGGCGTGCCGTGAGCCTCGTCGTGATGCACCTGATATATCATCCCAGGATTAGCCATTTGCCATCACCCGGCCTACTGCCTTGCCTGCCTGCACAGCAGTAACCTCTACACCAGCCACTTTGGAAGCAATGTCCGCGGCGGCTTCTTTGGCCACGCCCTCAATCTCGAGCATGGCTTTGCTGCGGGCTTTTGCCACTTCCGCCTCGGCAGCCGCCAACTTCTCGGAAATTTCCGCATCGGCCTTGCCAATCCGCTTTTCGGCATCTTCCGCCGCCTTGGCCTTGGCGGCAGAGGCCTTTGCCTGTGCTTCCGAACGCGCATCGGACAATATCTGCTCTCCCTCATCATCCGCTGTTTCGGCGGCGGCATGCGCCTGTTCGGCAGCAGCAAGGTCATCGGCGATTTTCTTCTCGCGCGAGACCATCGTTGCCTCAACCTTGGGCAACATCATTCTGGCAATGCCAAAATAAATTATGCCAAAAGTAACTAGCAACCAGAACATCTGGGAGGCATAGATCTCAAGAAGCTGTGCAATCTGTGGCATGGCTATCCGCTCGAAGTCTCAGAAACAGGGCGGTGCCGGAGATATTCCCCGGCACAAAGCAAATTCCTGTTTGTCTTATACAACAAAGATCAGGATCATGGCTACGACGAAGGCAAGCAAGCCGAGAAGTTCGGCGGCCGCGAAGCCGATAAACAGGCGGCCCTGCTGGCTGTCTGCCGCTTCTGGATTGCGAAGGGCGCCCTGCAGGAAGGAACCGAATACATTACCCACACCGCCTGCGGCGAGGCCCGCACCGATCGCCGCAAGCCCGGCACCTATCAATTTTGCTGATTCTGCGTCCATCTTAAAACTCCTTTATGCAAACTCTAAAAATAGATTGATTGAAAACTGTTAGTGAAGGTTGACGGCATCGTTGATGTATAGCGACGTCAACAGGGCGAAAACGTAAGCCTGAATGGCACAAACCAGCAATTCCAGCATGGTGATACCGATCATGAGAATGAAGCTGGGAATGCTAACGACGCCAGCAACCCAAAACGCCTCTGCATTCAAGCCGTTGATCACAAAGCCGGCGAGAACCTTCATAAGCACATGCCCGGCGGTCATCGCGACAAAAAGCCGCAAGGCAAGGCTGAAGGGGCGAACAAGAAAAGAGAAAAGCTCGACGAGCGGAATAAGCCACATTAGCCACCAGGGTGTTCCCTGCGGAACGAAGAGCGAGAAGAAATGCAGACCATGCTTCCAGAAACCAACGATCAGAACGATTGAAAAGCTCATCACTGCAAGCACGGCGGTGATGCTCAGATGACTGGTAACGGTGAAAGGGTGAACGCCGGGTATGATACCAAAGGGCATCATGCCCATGAAATTGGCGAATAAAATGAACATAAAAAGCGAAAATACGAACGGAACGTATTTTTTGCCTTCAGGGCCAATGCTGGAAGACAGCATATTCTGGACGAAACCGGTGACGCTCTCGACCGCCATTTGCCAGCGACCAGGAACCAGCTCACGCTTCATTCCGCCCAGCATAAACACCCAAAGCGCGAACAGAACCAGAAGCATAAAGAGCGCAGAATTGGTGAAACTGATATCGTAGCCAAGAAGCTGCAAGTCGACGATCGGGTCGACCTGGAATTGCTTCATCGGGTCAATCTTGCCACTTTCAGACGCCACTTTAACGAACCCCGTTTATGCGCAAAGCGCCCCCGCTATTCAGGGCGCTCGTTGGAAATCTTGATAATGTTCCTGAAAGCAACCGCTATTCCGAGGAACAGGCAGAGCAATAGGAGCCAGGGAGCGGTTCCAAGCAGGCGGTCAAGAACCCACCCGATCAGGGTACCGCCCGCAGGACCGGCAATCAATTCGGTAAGGACGCGATTACCCTGCCGCATTCCTTTGGCCGAATAATTCGCCTTTTCCGAACGGATTCTCTTCGCTTTTCTGACTTCGCGCAGCCGGGTTTCCAAGGAATCCAACCGCGGATCAGGAGCGTCTTCACCGTCCTGTGCAGAATTTTCCTCAGCCATTGCAACCATTCCTTTTTCAAGGTGTTCCTGATTGCCATGAAATCGGGCCACCCCGCCTAGGCAGGCGCGCTTTAGGAAAGCCGCTAGCCCAAGTCAATAACTGACATGGCGCATATTGTGCATGGCAAAAAAAAGGCCCCGAAAGCAAGCTGCTTTGGGGCCTCGGAAATTAGTCTGACGCGCAAATGGCGCTAAAGGTGCGAAGCCCTATTGCGGGCATTTGCTGTTAAGTTGCGGCGGGCCTGCTGTGCGCTGCACCCAGGAACCGTTCGGTGCCTGGTAATATTCGCCATTCTCTGTGTTTTTTATGTTGGTGCAGCCGCCGGTGAAAGCCGCCTCATCAGGGCGTGCGCCGGTTTGGCTGGCGACGTTGAAATACACTTCCTTGCGCTTGATGTTGATCGCCTTGATCAGCGCATCAACCGAAGCCGAGGGTGCTGACACGGCACCAATATAGCCGTCCATTTTTTCGCCAACCAACCCGCTGGATTTGGCCTGGTCATATTGCTGTTTCAGCGATTGGGCCGATACCGCGGCCGGCATGGCAGTTGCAGCCAATGCAAGCGCTGCAGCCGTAAATTCAACCCATTTGGAACCTGTTTTACCCTTGGTCATCAGAATATCTCCGCATTCTCTTCAATTGCGTCATTTACTGCACCTTCGATCCGGTAAACCACCTCTTGTTCAATCCTGATATTCAGATTGATCTCTATTGGCTTGTCCGGTGCCGCTACCTGCACACAGCCTGTCAGGCCGGTCGCAGCAGCAACGAGAAGTGCCCTCTTCGCAATTCCTTTCATTCTCGCGCGAATCGCAGCTTTTGCGATTGCCGTCAATCTCCCATCTGTCATGCCCGATCCCTGCTTTCTGGAGGCTGAACCGCTTGTTCAGCCATGTCAATTTTGCTGTTCCGTTGCTGTTTCGGCGTCAGTGGCCACGCCGTCCTGTTCCAGCTTGCGTCTCGCTGCTTCCTGCTGCTCACGCAGCAAAAGCGGCAAGTTGCGCTGAACCAGATATTCCGGATCATAGATCGACCGGATGGAGCCGAATAACTTGAAGAATTCCGCTTCCACCACAATGTTGAATTTGATCGGGATGCTGGCCAGTTGCCGCGTGACAAAGTTGCGCCTTGCCCCCTCGCCCTGCTTGATACCCTCGAACTGGATAACCGTAATGATTTCCCCGCCGAGATCGCCATTCATACCAATTCTAAGGCCATTATAGTCCAGCGACCGCAAAGCATCGAAAGCGAAATCGGCATAGGGACTGAGATCCTCGTAGGTCAGTTCACCAATATAGGAGATATTCCCACCGCCCGGACGGGCAATCAATTCGCCGCCTATAATCCGGCCGCCGTCCGCATCGAATGTCATCGGAAGCACGCCGTCAAAAACGCCGGTAGCGGTCAAATTGTCGAAATCAAACTGCTCGACAAACTGGCCTACCTGAACGCCGCGAACGCGCAGCACCAGATTGCGATCCGTTTCCACCCCCAGATCCCAGATGGTCGGTTCCAGTATCAACTGCCCGCCCGCAAAAGGCCATTCGCCGCCTTCGATCTGCACCTGCTGATCGGCGAGGAGCCGGTATTTCACCAGCCCGCCAAGCGCCTCTACGCCGGGATTGATCGACTGAATTGTTGCGATCTGGGCCGGAGCGGTCTCGAGAAAGAGCAGGTCGGTAAAGGCCATTTCGGTCTTCAGCCCGCGCACCGGGCCAAAGGCGGCGGCCAGATCCATATCATTGGTGCCAAATCTGCCGGTGCTGACAATGCCATCTTCGCTATTGTCCCATTCGATACGCGCATCGCCGAAAACATCGCCTTTCACATTGGCGATGACGCCCAGTGTCAGCGGCGTCACCATTTCCGGCTGAAAAGCATCGGTGAAGGATAGATCATCGACCGAGATCAGCGCGCGCCCCTCATTGGTCGCGAGTTCGTGGCGAATATCCGCATCGGCAATGCGGGTTCCCGTCTTCGGCTCAACAATGTCCCCGATGGCCGTGATCGTGCCGTCGATATAGTCGACGATGATCTCCGGCACCTGCATCGGGAAAAATCGATTCTGTTCTGCCTCATCAGCGAAGGCGAGGCTGGCGACCAGGCGGATGTCGCCATTGCGATAACTCCAGTCGCCGCCTGCCTCACTCATCAGCAGCGGGACATTGGCGATTTTTCCTGCCCCGCCCGACAGCGTTCCGACCATGCCCCTCCGGTCGAACCGGCCATCGAGGGCGTCGGCGGAGAATGCTGTTTCCGTACCGGCAGCACCCAGGGCCACGTCGACATTGCGGGCATTGAAACCTTCATCAAGGCTGAAACGGACTGTAGCGGCCTTCAAATCTATGGGCGTTCCGCCGAGGCGGCCTTTCATGGCGAAGCTAGGGATACGGGTATTTACGCTGGTCCCCGACGGTCCGGAGGTAACAATTGACTCGCTTTGCGGACACAGGTTGAAACGATGCGCCCCCAGATCGAGGCCAGCATAGGCCGCACGGTCGAATGCCAGCTGGCGGCACCCGCTCAGCATCGACAGGCTGCGCCCGTCCCAGCGCCCATCGACGGGCAGGCGAAGGCCATCGATCCGGCCGCCGGGCAAGGGCCCCGAGAGCACGGCATTGCCACCGAAGCGCCAGCTGCCGCCCGGATTGCCGCTGAAATCAAAGTCGGTAAGCGCCAGCCTGGCATTGCCGCTGGCATAGGGCGACAGCGAAAGCCTGCCCGCCCAGCCTTGCGCGCCCGATCGCCGCAGCGCCAATCGGCCCTCCGGCAGGCCGCCGCCATCGAAGGCAAGCGCGACCGGGCTGACAAGCGCGAGGCCGCCGCCCCGCGTTTCGAGCCGTAGCGCGCCGGATTGGCGAAGCCGCGCGCCCGACTGGGTGGCAATGTCGAGACCAGTGATGTCGATCTTCGCCGCAGCGCGCGCCGGCACCGCAAAATCAAAATCTGCGCCTGCATCGAAACTGTTCAAGGCCGCGCGCGCGGCAGGCCCCAGCCGCTCGAGCAACGGGCCGACCGGGGTTTCAGCGCTACTTGCCGCAGCATCGTCAATTGCAGAGACGAGCGATGGATCGATACTCCCACCGGCGATTTCGGCATTGCCGCGCATGGCAAGCGAGAAACCGGCCTCGGCAAGGCCCATACGCCCTTCTCCTGTCAATGCCATTTGGCGAATTTTTAGCGGGTCGCCGCGATACCCAGCCTCGTCAACGGTCAGCTGGAACAGGCTCCGCTCAATTCCGCCGCTGACATCGAGCGTTCCGGCAGGCGCGATAAATTCCTGCCCTGCCAAAGCAACATTCTGAGCCTTGAAACCGACATTTCCAACCCAGCGGTCGAATGTTTCATTGAGCGTGAGGTCGGTATCAAGCAGCGGCCGCGTCGCCGCAAGATCCTGCTGCGGGCAACGCAGCATATCGGCTTGCAGCGGGCCGATAAGTTGCGGTTTTTCCGCATCCAGCAGCAGCTCGCCATCAAAGCGAACGCCGCGCAGATTGCAGCCCTGATAGGCGAGCGATGGGCTGCGCAAAGCCGCCTCACCATTGAACTGGCCGCGCAGCTGGCCAAATCCCTCCAGCGCGATACCGAGATTGCCCCAAGGCGTAGCTAGCGAGGCCGATGCGTCTTCAAGGTCAAGCGCAAAATCGGGTAGCCGGAATGGTTCCTCGCTTTCAGGATCGAGGAATTTGTCAAGCTCGCCCAATTGAATGGTGCCGTCTTCCAGCAGCTTGCCGCGCAACCGGACCCCTTTTGCGCGTATCCACTGGATGGCTACGCCCGAAAAGCCGAGCGACAAATCCACCTCCAGCGACCGGACGGTCAGGTCGGGATTGTCCGGATCTCCCAGGACGAGGTTTTTTACGCTTTGCGTGCGGATGCCGACATTGTCGATTTCATAGCTGGCCTCCACATCATAGCCTGCAATCGTATCCTGAACGAATTTGTCGGCAATCTGCGTGCGTTGCCACCAGGCGATCGCCAGAAGGACCATGAGCAGGAGCAGCATTCCGCCGAATATCCGTCGCTTTTGCCTGCGCTTCCCTGGCAACGTCTCAACAGCTTCTTCTGCGACCTCTTGTGTCATTACATTCTCAAATGCGCCAATCGCCGCCCGCTTGCAATCGCATAGTTGTCATAATGGCTTGCCTGCACGGTAAAAATGCTCAAAACTAACATTCTCGGTTGGGGGTCGGTGTCACGCGGGCATCGGTTCGATTTGCATCACCAGCACAGGCAGCCAATGGCCGGGAAGCGAAATCGAGAGGGTAGCGAAGATACAGCCGGGCATCGCGCCCGCGTAAGGGAACGCCTGTTCCTTTGCGACGGCGGGGCACTGCATGATCACGAGCTGATCGAATATCTGCTTGGACTGGCCATCCCGCGGCGCGACACCAAGCCCTTGGCCAAACGGCTTCTCGCAGAATTTGGCAGCCTTTCAGCGCTGCTGGCCGCCGATGCGGAATCGATCATGCGGCAGGAGGGGATGGGCGAGGTCAGCACAGCGGCGCTCAAGATAGTCCGGGCAGCGGCGCTGAGAATGATCAGCGAGCCGATGCGTAAATCGACGGTACTTGCAAGCTGGCAAGCGCTGCTCGACTATCTGCGCGCGGATCTGGCACATATAAAGAATGAGCGTGTGCGCACGCTTTATCTCGATACCAAGACGCAGCTGATCCGCGATGAAGTCGCTAGCGAAGGCTCTATCGACAGCGCCGCCATCTACACCAGGGAGGTCATCCGCCGTGCGCTGGATCTGGGTGCGGCTGCGGTCATCCTGGTCCACAATCATCCATCGGGCGACTGCGCGCCCAGTCGGCAGGATATCGCTATGACCCGCGACATTGTCGAAGCAGGAAAGCGCCTCGGAATAGCGGTGCACGATCATATCATCATCGGCGGCGAAGGGCATTACAGCATGCGCGGTGAAGGTTTGCTATAGTTGCTGATTTTCAAAATCGGCTAGCCGGATTTGGGTTGCTGGCATAAAAATCTGGTGATGATGAATTTCGACCAACTTGCCATGATGACACGCGGCGGGGCATTTGCCCTGATCTTGCTGATCATAATCCTTATCGTGCGAGATCATCGGCATACGCTGGCCGGCAAGATTGCGGTTTTGTTTCTGGTCACTGTGCTGGGCCATCTCTTGGCAACCATCCGGCACAATAACGACCTGGAACATATTTTCGAATGGTTTGCGGAAATATTATCCAATGCAGCCCCCGGGCTGTTCTGGATCCTGGCGCGGGCCTGGTTCGGCGATGAAAGGCCGGGTTGGCGGTCATGGCTGATTGTCCTGATCTCCAGCCTGCTGATGCGGTGGCATGTTCACGCCCTCGATTCCGGTTCCGAGGAATTGATCTTTCTCAGCGGGCTGATTGCGCGCGCCGCCGGCGTCATTCTCGTACTTTTTGGCCTTTTTGTCGCATGGAAAGGCCGCGGTGATGACCTGATTGATGAACGCAGGAGGCTGCGAAGCCATGGCATCGCGGCAATAGGTTTATATACGATTCTGGTCTTACTGGTCGAAATCGGGATGCGACAAGATGGTGCAATTTTGCCCGATGTCCTGCGGTTCTGGCTTATTTTCGGAATATTTCTCCTCGCACTGGGTGCTACGATATCCATCGTCAGACTTAACCGTGATGACCTTTTCGGGCCACCAAAAATGGACGAGCCATTAATTCAGGGACACAGGTCAGAGATCGATATTGGGCTCGCCGAAAGACTGGAACAATACATTCAGGCTGAGCTGGCCTGGCGTAATGAAGGTCTTGCCATTGGCGATCTTGCCCGCGCACTTGACATTAAGGAATACCAACTGCGCAATCTGATCAACAAGCAGCTCGGCCATCGCAATTTTGCGGCCTACCTCAATGGATACAGGCTCAAAGAAGTCAAACAGGCATTGGTCGATCCGTCTCAAAAGGACGTCCCAATCCTTACCATTGCGCTTGATGCTGGTTTTGGTTCGCTGGGACCGTTCAATCGTGCATTTCGCGATGCAGAGGGGATGACTCCCAGCCAGTTTCGCGCCGCCCATCTTGGCTGATTTCGAAAAACGACCAGCCAATTTTCGAAATCGCAGCGAACAAGAGATGGTTCATCCGCATTTGCAATCTCGTCATATCGATAAAGGAGACTTCAAATGACCAATTACCAGTTGAGAATCACTAGCACCGTGTTCTGCATCTGCGCAGCCCTTGTTTGCAGCAGCCTGAGCATAGGCACTGCCATTGCTCCTGCTATTGCATGAAATTTTGAATAAGAAAGGAAACGGCCATGTCTATAAGGCTCAATTCAGTACCCGCTGACGAAGCATTCATCGCATCGCTTGAGCATATCCCGTATATGGCGGCATTTGATTTTGGACGATATCTGATTGCAGCAACGACCATGTTTGTTGTCGGCTGGCTATTGAAAAAGACCATCTGGGGATATCGCCAAATCCAGCCACGGCTTGCGGATTCGTCCGATTATCGGCGTGAGTTTTTTGCGTCGCTAAGAACCTGCGCTGTCTTTGTTGTGGCAGGGGTCGGCATTTCTTTTGGTATTCGGACCGGGTTTCTGCAAGAGGTTCAGATTAGCCTTGGCCTGTGGCGCGACGTTGCAACCTTTGCTGCCATCATTGTTGCGCATGATGCCTATTTCTACTGGACCCACCGGGCGATGCATCATCCACGGCTTTTTAAAAGATTTCATCGGCTTCACCACAGGTCGGTCACACCAACACCATTCGCCGCTTACGCTTTCGACGTTCCAGAAGCGATTGTCATGGTCGCTTTCATGCCGCTCTGGTTATTCTTCGTGCCGACAGCGGCGACTGTCATCTCAGGATTTCTGGCTTTCATGATCATCCGCAATGTCATGGGTCACGCAGGTCTGGAACTGCATGCCCGCTGGTGGCTGAACACGCCGCTTACTAGCTGGATCAATACGACAACCCATCATGACCTTCATCATTGTGGCGGATTCAATCGTAATTACGGCCTCTACTTCACCTGGTGGGACCGGATGATGGGCACCGAACATGAAGACTATGGGAAGGAATTTGCGAGCAACGTTGCGAGGCCAAAAAAGGCGGCCGGTGGGCCGACTTCGGTGAGGGTTTCCGCAACAGCCTAGGATTGGCGAAGATGCTGCGCTCTGCCCTTGCCCTATGTCGGTCAAATGGGATAGCGCGGCATCTTGCCGATCAGGCGGAATTCCGATCACCATAGCTCCACCGATCCTGACAAAGCAGCCTTTCAGCTGAGATTTTTGCCAATCCAGCGAGCCACTGTGAGGCTGATAGTCAATCGCCTTCGCCGGGCTTCTCAGAGAAGTATTTTTCGAATTTGCCCTCTTCGCCCTTATGCTCGTCGGCATCAGCGGGCGGGTCTTTAGACGTCGTGATGTTGGGCCATTCGGCGCTGTAGGTCGTGTTGATCTCCAGCCACTTTTCCAGGCCATCCTCGGTATCGGGTAAAATCGCCTCGGCCGGGCATTCAGGTTCACACACGCCGCAATCGATACATTCATCGGGGCTGATGACGAGCATGTTCTCGCCCTCATAGAAGCAATCCACCGGGCAGACTTCCACGCAGTCCATATATTTGCATTTGATGCAGGCGTCGGTGACGACATAGGTCATTTATTTCTCACTCCCGATATGCGGCACTAGCAGGCCGCGTCTCAGGCCTACGCCTATTGCGGGAGTAGGCGATTAGTCAACAGGTTGATGAAGGGTAGAGTCAAAAAAACAGGCAGCAGCGCTATTCGAGGAGCATGTAGCAAGCCTGCGCCTCGCTTGCCGGGCCGCGGCGCTGCGGAATTTCGATGAGGCGCAGCGCGATTACGCTACCGCCCCAGGGCATGGTCAGTATATCATCTGCGCGAACCGAAGCGCTCGCGCGAATGACGCGGCGGCCATTTACGCGGACATGGCTCCTTTTGATCGCCTTTTGGGCCAAGCCACGCGTTTTCATGAAGCGAAGCCGCCAAAGCAGCTGATCGATGCGAATCGTCTCGATTGGCCCGCTCATTTCTTGGCAGGGGTATCCTTACCGGTCAGCGCGGCGAGCTGAAGCGCCAGTTCGGATGGCGGAGACGATTGCGATCTTGACGGTGCGCCTGTTGCTTTCTTCTTTCGCCCTTGCTTCGCTTTGCTGCCGCCTCTTTTGCCTCCGCCGCGCGCCGCTTTGCTGTTGGCGCGGCCCAGCCCCACCCAGCGCCACCAGGTTAAGACGGGTTCGGCAGCATCGGCATCGGTGGTCGCCTGAGCAGTGTCGCCAGACGCTTCAGACTCTTCCTGCCCGTCCGGCGATTGACCATCTTCCGGCGGTTTCTGATCTGCAGCAGGCTCGGTCGAAGCTGCCAAATTTGCATCACCGGATTCTTCCGCCTTGTCCGCTTCGCCCAGTTGCGGCGGCGTATTCTCCATGTCTTGGTCATCGCCTGTCTCGTCGGAGCCTTCGCACGGCTTCTCCGCTTTTCGAAAGCCGGCATCGCGCATCAAAGCGGCGACGCCATCTTCGCTCACGCCCAGCGAGGTGGCAAATGCCATATCCATCGCGAAAACCTTATCTTCGCCGCGCGCCTCATGCGCTTTCTTGATCACCCGTTCGGCCAGATCGATGCGCAGATATTCGCTGCCGATGCGGCGATAACCGGCATTGCGGCGATCGGCTGCGCTGGCAAACTTCCACTCTGCCAAATGCACAGCGTTTTCCGGCGGAAGCTCGGCCAAGGGCTTGTCATCGCGTGCGGCAAACAGCGCGCTGCGCCATTTAACAGCCGCAGGCTTCATCGCGTGGCGGTGAAATATGTCGAGCGCGCCGAACACAATCCCGCCCTTGCGGGCTGCGCCCCTTGCCTCTTTGGGAAGCGCCCGGATCGCGTCAGAAAGATAATGCCGTCCGGCGATACCGCCCGCCTCTGCCAATTGCATGGCCAGGGCGCGCACCGGCGCTTCGGTGCTTTCATCCTGCGCCAGCCGGTCAAGCGCAACGACGCCTTCAAGATGCTTTTCCAGCTGCGCAGAGATCCAGGCTTCGGCGCGCTGCGAAATATCGCGCAAGGCATCGCCTTCGAGCCCGCCGACGGCTTTTTCAGGCGTAAATGCCGGCTGAAGCAGGCTGCGTCCCCTTGCGAGAAATCCCAGCCGTTCGCCCTTCCATGTAATCACCGGACGACGCGCATCATCCATGCCCAGGGCAAATTCGGAATCTTCGGCCATCGCTACCTTTCTTGCCTTTGCGCGCAGATATCCGGCGAGATGCCGCTGCGCGGCCGCCAATAACAGCTTTCTGTCCCCTGCCCTTGCGCCCGCGTCAACCTTAAAGGCAAATCCATCAAGGCGCCCGATGTCCTCGCCGTCGACCAGAACACGATTGTCCACAGCGATATCCACAGGCAGCAACGCTGCGTCGGTGGAGGCTCCGCGCATCAATTTTACCGTGCGCTGATCCACAAAACGCTGCCGCAGGCCAGCATGCAGCGCATCGGACAGCTTGCCCTCCAATTCCCGGGCGCGCTCGGCCATCGCCGCCGGCTCGGCCAGCCAGTCGGCACGGTGCGCAACATAGGCCCAGCTACGCACCGCCGCAATCCGCCCGGAAAGCTGATCGACATCGCCCTGCACATTGTCGAGCCGTGCCAGTTCCCCGGCCATGTTCTGATGCGGGATAAAGCCGTCGCCGCGACCCAGATGCTTCCACAGCGAAGCGACAAAGCGGCTATGCGGCTCGGGGCCCAGTTGCCGGAAATCGGGTAGCCGCGCGGCATCCCATAACCGCTCAACTTTTGCCCTCCCCTGTGCCAGCTGCAACGCGTCCGGCATGTCCGACAGGCGCTTTAGCACCTCCAGATCGACCGCCTCGGGCGCAGCGCGCAGCCCGTCTTCCTCCGGCCGCTGGCACAGCCCGTCGATCAGCGCGGGAACGCTGCCTGTTTCCGGTTCTGCATCCCGCCAATAGAGCCAGTCGAGCGGGGGAAACTCGTGATTCTCTATCCGCTCGACTTCTTCCGGCGTGAATTCAAACCCTTCGCCGGCAAGCGCGCCGAAGGTCCCGTCCATATGATGGCGACCCGCACGCCCGGCGATCTGCGCCATTTCCGCTACAGTCAACCGGCGGCGGCGCTTGCCATCGAATTTGGTCAGGCCCGCAAAGGCCACATGCTGCACGTCTAGATTGAGGCCCATCCCGATCGCATCGGTAGCGACAAGATAGTCGACCTCGCCAGACTGGAACATCTCGACCTGCGCATTGCGCGTAGCTGGGGATAGCGCACCCATCACCACCGCGCATCCGCCGCGCTGCCGCCTGAGAAGCTCGGCCACCGCATAAACCTGCTCCACCGAAAAGGCGACGATGGCGCTGCGCTTAGGCAGCCGCGACAACTTTTTCGATCCCGCGTAGCTGAGATTAGAAAAGCGCGGCCTGGTAACGATCTCCGCCTCAGGCAGGAGCGTGCGGATCACCGGGCGCAAGCTTTCGCTGCCCAGTATCATCGTCTCTTCGCGCCCACGCGCATGCAGCATCCGGTCGGTAAAGATATGCCCGCGCTCAGGGTCGGCACCGATCTGCGCCTCGTCCACCGCGACAAAGGCGAAGTCGCTATCCGCCAGCCCTTCGACCCCGCCCAGCACAGGCATGCTCTCCACTGTGCAGCAATAATAGCGCGCAGCCGGCGGTTCGATCCGCTCCTCCCCGGTGATCAGCGCGACCTGTTTCTCTCCCTTGATGCGAACCATCCGGTCATAGACCTCACGCGCCAAGAGCCGCAGCGGAAAGCCCATGATGCCGCTGGAATGCGCCGACATCCGCTCCACGGCGAGATGCGTCTTGCCGGTGTTGGTCGGGCCGAGCACGGCGGTCAGGGTCGATTTTGGGGAGAGCATGATTCTTGCGCCTTGATAAAGGGCATTTCGCCATTCGTTAAGGCGCAGCCTCTATTTCAGGACACTATACTTAATTCAATGCTGCTGAGGCTGTCACAGGCTTTCCGGTCGAATTAAGTATAATGTCCTGAAATACTCATGGCAGACTAACTGGGATTGTTGCAGCTGTCATCGCGGTATGGGGGGCAAGCTGGAGCGGATTTGCTCCGCCCCAGCCTGAGATTTATGCGCGCTAGAAGCGCAGACCGACACCCAGCACAGCCTGATGCCGCGAAAAGCCGCCTTCATAGTCGCTGTAGCGATATTCGCCGCGCCCGAACAACTGGTCGCCCAGCTTGACTTCGACACCGGCTCCAAGGCGCAGGCCGTCGCTATCTTCGCTGAATTGATCAAAGACTGTAATCCGCCCATTGGTGTAACCGGCCTTGGCATATATCAGGGCGGACTCGCCTGCCACAAAACCCAAACGGGCACCAGCATACAGGTCGCGGCTGAGTTCAACACCGGCAACGACATTGGTGCCGGCAATCGTGTCTTCGCTGCCGGTAGATTCGGTCACTTCGCCTTCCATGCCATAGACGATATTGCCGGATTGCCAGTCATGACCGATGGCGGCACCAAACAGCAGCCCATTGATGTTATCGACAATGTCGGGCGTGTCAGTGCCAACGCTATCAAAACCGACAACAGCCGTAGCCTTTGTGCCTGAAAAATCTCCGGCATCCTGCGCCAAAGCGGGGGCTGATAGCAAAACGGCCGACAGAACGGCCGCAATAGTCTTTTTCATGTGAATAATTCCTCTTCTATATCGAATCGCCAGATCGATAGACTGCGCGCCCCCCGACGCCGGCCATCTCTTGACGCTTCATTGGCTAACTTCCTGAAAATGAACGGTGGGTGTATATTTTCCATACAGATGGGAAAAAACCCATAAAATTCAGCCTTCTAAACATTTGACTCTCGTAAAATCTTGTACCCGATCAAAACGGCCAGTCTCATGACCGAGAGAGCGCCCCAAAAATGACGCGACAAACCAGTTGCAAATGAAACCGCCGGGCGGCAATGCTTTGCGCCATGACTGACATGGCTACCCTCGACTTCGGACTTGGCGAAACCGCCGAGATGATCCGAGAAACCACACGCCGCTTTGCACAGGACAAGATCGAACCGCTGGCTGGAAAAGCCGACCGCGAAGACTGGTTTCCGCGCGAATTATGGGCGCAGATGGGCGAGTTAGGCCTGCTCGGGATTACCGTCGATGAAAAAGATGGCGGGCTGGGGCTCGGCTATCTGGAGCATGTGATCGCGGTGGAGGAAATCAGCCGCGCCAGCGCCTCGGTCGGCCTGTCCTATGGCGCGCACAGCAATCTGTGCATGAACCAGATCCGCCGCTGGGGAAATGACGAGCAAAAAGCCAAATATCTCCCCAAGCTGATTTCAGGCGAACATGTCGGCGCGCTTGCCATGTCGGAGGCCAGTGCAGGCTCCGATGTTGTCTCGATGAAGCTGAAAGCGGAAAGCGTTCAGGGCGGCTTTCTGCTCAACGGCACCAAATTCTGGATCACCAACGCATCCGCCGCCGACACGCTGGTGGTTTATGCCAAGACAGCGCCGGGCGAGGGCTCGAAAGGGATCACAGCCTTTCTGATCGAAAAAGATATGCCCGGCTTTTCCATCGGCCAGCATATCGACAAGGTGGGGATGCGCGGCAGTCCGACCTGCGAGCTGGTTTTCGAAGATTGCGAGGTGCCGGAAGAAAATGTGATGGGCCCGGTCAATGGCGGTGTGGGTGTGCTCATGTCGGGCCTCGATTATGAGCGCGCCGTACTGGCCGGACTTCCGCTGGGCCTAATGCAGGCCTGCCTCGATGTGGTGCTGCCTTACGTTCGCGAGCGCAAACAATTTGGCAAACCGATCGGCGGTTTCCAGCTGATGCAGGCCAAGATCGCCGACATGTATGTCGCGCTGAACTCGGCGCGCGCCTATGTCTATGCCGTCGCGCGGGCCTGCGATGCGGACAAGACAACGCGCTTCGATGCCGCCGGATCAATCCTCCTGGCCAGCGAGAATGCCTTCCGCGTGGCTGGTGAAGCGGTCCAGGCGCTGGGCGGCGCGGGCTACACGACCGACTGGCCGGTCGAGCGTTATATGCGCGATGCCAAGCTGCTCGACATTGGTGCTGGCACCAACGAGATCCGCCGTATGCTGATCGGGCGTGAGCTTATCGGCGCGGGATGATGCTGTCCTGAACAGCGAAACAGCAAAATTGCTGTCCGATATTTCCGCCATGCGGCCGGTCTCCTTGTGGCCATAATACAACAAAAGTGAACTATGGTGCCATGGCTGCCGCATTTTCTATTGTGCAGCGCAACAGAATCGTGCAGCTAGAAGGCAATTGGTTTTGAGATTGTCTGTGACCGGCAAAGCTGGCGCAATAAAATGACAACCGGACTGGTTCGCGGGCGGAACGTAAATTTATTTACGTGAAAGGCTTAACCTATGCGAACCAAACTTTCCAAAAAAACGCTTCTCGCTGCTGCCGGATTGGCTGCTTTGTGGGCTTCCCCCGTCTACGCGCAGGACGAAGGTGGCAGCGATACCGATCCGCCCGCCAGCGGCATCTCCGTCTCGGGCAACGCAGCGGTCACATCCGACTATCGTTTTCGCGGGGTCGCGCAATCGGGCGGCGATTTCGCCATACAGGGCGGCATCGACGTATCGCATGACAGCGGCTTTTATATCGGCACCTGGGGTTCCTCGATCAACTTTGCCGGCGGCACGGAGATCGACATCTATGGAGGCTGGTCGGGCGAGGTTACCAGCGGTCTGGAACTCGATGTGGGCCTGCTCTATTATTTCTATCCCGATGCGGGCGGTGTCGGCGGCGGTGCCACGGATTTCTTTGAACCTTATGCTTCGCTCTCTGGAACTGTCGGTCCGGTCGAAACCACCGTAGGCCTCGCCTATAGCTGGAGCGGGCAAAGCGCTCTCGCCAATCAGGACAATCTGTATATCCACACTGATGTCGGGGTTGGTATTCCGGGCACGCCGGTCACGCTGAACGGCCATATCGGCTTTTCCAAGGGCGACAGCTTTCTGGCCACGCTTCAGGGTGCAGATGATAGCTATATCGATTGGGCCATAGGAGCAGATCTCGTGATCACCGAGAATTTGACCGCGGGGATCAAATATACCGACACCGACGATTCGCCATCCCAGAATGACTTTACCGATTCGGCAATCATCTTCACGCTCGGCGTCGAATTCTGATTGCAAGCAGGTAGATTTCCAATTGCGGCCGTCCGGGGAAACCCGGGCGGCTGTTTCTTTGAAGCCACCCAAACAATTTTCCTTTTGGCGATGGCGCAATCGGCATATCTTTCTTGCGCAATTTTGCCCGCTGGCATACCGCAAATTTTCAGCGGTATGCTGGCGCACTGATCTCACCGGATTCGCTCGACGCAGCCTCGCTTTGGCGCTATTCCGGCAGCATCGAAATTCAGGAGACTTCCGATGCATATCGGCGTGCCCAGCGAGATAAAAAATCATGAATACCGAGTCGGGCTAACGCCCGGTGCCGTGCGCGAATATACAGCGCGCGGCCACACGGCGACGGTCCAGGCAGGAGCGGGCGACGGCATCCTCGCCACGGACGATGCCTACCGCGCGGCCGGGGCCATTATCGCCGATACTGCCGAAGAAATTTTCAAAAGCGCCGACATGATCGTCAAGGTGAAGGAACCGCAACCCGGCGAATGGGTCCAGCTGCGTGAAGGGCAGCTCTTGTTCACCTATCTCCATCTTGCGCCCGACCCCGATCAGGCCAAGGGTCTGATCGAAAGCGGATGCACGGCAATTGCATACGAAACCGTCACCGATGAACGCGGCGCGTTGCCGCTGCTCGCGCCCATGAGCGAGGTCGCCGGACGGCTCTCCATCGAAGCGGCGGGTGAAGCCATGCGCCGCAGCGAAGGCGGGGCCGGAATTCTGCTTGGCGGCGTTCCCGGCGTCCAGGCCGGGAAGGTTACAGTGCTGGGCGGCGGCGTGGTCGGTACGCATGCAGCGCGCATGGCGGTCGGGCTAGGCGCGGAAGTGACCATTGTAGACAAGTCGATTCCCCGCCTCAGGCAGCTAGACGAGATGTTCCATGGACGGGTCAAAACCCGCTATTCCACGCTGGAGACCATCGACCATGAAATCGGCGTCGCCGATGCCGTGATTGGTGCTGTGCTTATCCCCGGAGCGAGCGCGCCAAAGCTCGTGACGCGAGAGATGCTGGGCAGCATGAAGCCCGGCTCAGTTCTGGTCGATGTGGCGATCGATCAGGGCGGCTGCTTCGAAACGAGCAAGCCCACGACGCATGAGGATCCGACCTTCGTCGTTGATGGCATCATTCACTATTGCGTTGCCAATATGCCGGGCGCTGTGCCGCAGACGAGCGCCGCTGCGCTCAACAACGCTACGCTACCCTATGGGCTCGCGCTGGCCGAACAGGGACTGGATGCCATGCATGCGCACAGCCCGACCGGTTCGGGGTTGCTCGATGGGCTTAATATTCACAAAGGCAAAGTGACCAGCAAGGCCGTCGCCGAAAGCCTTGATTTACCTTTCATTGAGCCAGAAACAGCACTCGGCTGAACGCTCAAAAAAAACGCTTCATCGACAAAAAAATCGTCAAAATGGTGAATCAATGCTTGCAACCACGCTTTTTCCGTGGCAGCACCGCACACTGGTTTCGGCAAGGGGTCGGGACTGCTTACGCGCTAAATTGATTTACCTGCGCGGGGAAATATTGGAGGAAAGTATATCATGAAGAAGGCAAAATTTGCTTCGATGCTCGCCGTTGCAGGCGGACTGGCACTGGCGACCACCGCATGTGGTAACCAGGCTGAAGAAGCTGCTGAAGCTACCGAAGAAGCAACGGAAGAAGCGACTGACGCTGCAACCGAAGGCTGTGCCGCTACTGAAGGCTGCGCCGCTGCTGAAGGCTGTGCTGCCGCTGAAGGCTGCGCCGCTGCTGAAGGTTGTGCCGCCAAAGAAGGTTGCGCTGCCAAGGAAGGTTGCGCCGCTGCTGAAGGTTGCGCTGCCAAATCTGAATAAGCTTCAGAACAAAGCCAATTTGAAAAGGGCTGGCGGTGGCATCCATCGCCAGCCTTTTTCTTTGGCGAAAACCCCTGATTGCAGAGCTTTATGAGTAAAACGCCACAGCCATTGGAAGCCAAGGACGCGGCAGAGATCGTAATCGAAACGATCATGACCATGGCATCGGAAGGAAAGCCGCTGATGCAGCGCGTTTTGCCCGATGGCGAACAGCCGATAATCTGGGAGCATTATCCCGACAATGATGCACGCAGCAAATCGACACTGGGGCGCTGGTACTATCATATTCATAAACCGGGTGATCGCGATCCGGCAGAGCATGGGCATTTCCATCTGTTCCTGCACCGAACGCAACTGGTGGATGATAGCGGCGCATGGTCCGAGCCTGCCAATAAGTCGGAAAAGCGCGCCAACGTCGTTCACGTCGCCGGTCTTTCGATCGATCATGTCGGCATTCCGCGCGCGTGGTTTGTCGCCAACCGCTGGGTCACGGACGAATGGTTGTATCCGGCAGAGAAGATTATCCAGCATCTGCCGCTTTATCACGTTGACGACACTGCCGAGGACATCACTGTCAATCGCTTTCTAACGGCGATGGTTGCCCTCTACCGCGAAGAAATCGCCGATCTCATCCGCCGCCGCGATGTCTATTTCAGCGACATTGGTGCAACGCCCGATGGCGACATCGCGCTTTGGGAAGACAAGAAACACGACATACTCGCCGAAATTCCGGTCGATCTCGATGAAAAGCTCGAATCGCTTGGTTTGGCCTAGAGCATGACTCACTTGAGTTGAACCAACCGCCACCCCAGCCCTTCGGTGCCGCAGGGCGGGCGTGACGACTCAGCTTGAGTGGATCATGCCCTAAGCACAAAGCGCCGGAATTTCCTACGCCGCCCATTCCTTGCGCGGAATACCCTGCGCATAGAGAAGCGCCGTCAGGTCGCTATGCCGAACTGCAAAATTGGCGGCGTCGGCAGCTTTGGGTTTGGCATGAAAGGCCGCACCGAGGCCGCCGCCGTCGATCGCCGCGCGGATCATCGGAATGTCATTCGCGCCATCGCCAACCGCCAGAATATTCTCACCACCGACTTTGTGTTTGCTCGCCATTGCTTCGAGCCGCTCAGCCTTGCCAGAGGCATCTACAATGGAACCCACCAACGTGCCACTCAGCTTGCCGCCAGCAGTCTCAAGAATATTGGCGAAGACGTCCTCGAAGCCTAACTCATCGGCCACAACCTCGGCAAATTGCGTAAAGCCGCCGGAGACCAGAATTGTCCTCGCGCCCCATCCACGCATGGTGCCGACCAGCGCTTTTCCGCCGGGCGTCATCGTCACCCGTTCGGTCAGACAACGATCGATCAGGGCGATATCCATCCCGGCGAGCAGTTGGACGCGCGCGCGCAAAGCCTCTTGAAAGTCCAACTCGCCCTGCATTGCGCACTCGGTGATTTCGGCAATCTGTGGTTTGATGCCTGCATAATCGGCCAGCTCGTCGATACATTCGACGGTGATCATCGTGCTGTCCATATCCGAAATCAGCAGCTTCTTGCGGCGATGTGCGCCGGACTGGGCGCAGATATCCGCTTCGCTCTGCATAGGTGCCAGCGCAGCCCTCCCCGCCTCCAAATCGCCTTCAAAGACAATATCGGCGGCCAACCCATCGTCGATCCAGCTTGTCGCGGCCGGTTTCAGCCCGGCTTCGCGCAAGGCGTCTTCGGCCGCAGAAACATGGCCACTTGCCAGCCCGCCTGTTGCTATTAGGGTCGCGATTGCCATGAATAATCCTGTCGCCTCGAATCCAGCGGAAAAAAAGACCGTCGCGCTTATTGCCGGTCCCACCGCGAGCGGCAAGACCGCATTGGCTTTGCGGCTTGCGAGCCAGCAGGACGCAACGATCATCAACGCTGACAGCGCGCAAGTCTATGCGCATCTGCCAATACTCAGCGCGCAGCCAACAGCGGAAGAGCAGGCAAGCACTCCGCACCGGCTGTTTGGCTATCGCGATGGCAACGAAAGCTGCTCTGCTGCAGATTGGGCGGCAGACGCCAAGCGCGAGATCGAGGCGGCCTGGGAAGCGGGACGCCTACCCGTCCTGGTTGGCGGAACCGGGCTATATCTGCGCACGCTGCTGGAGGGTATCGCGCCAGTGCCCGATATCGATCCTGCAACCCGCGCGGATGTTCGGGCGATGGCGACGGCCGAGGCATGGCGGAGACTGCAGCCGGTCGATGCTGCCGCCGCCGAAAAGCTGAACCCGAATGATGACAGCCGGATCAAGCGGGCGTTGGAGGTGGCGATCTCCACCGGCAAAAGCATCATCCACTGGCGAGAGCGCAAGGAAGGCGGGATAGGAGAGCAGATCGATCTGCGCCCGCTCATCCTGCTGCCGCCGCGCGAGTGGATATATGCGCGCTGCGACAGGCGTTTCGGCGGGATGATGGAAGCGGGCGCAATCGAGGAAGTCGAGGCTCTGCTTGCATTGGGCCTGCCAGCCGATGCACCGATACTGCGTGCGATTGGTGTGCCGGAGATTTCCGCAATGCTGGAAGGCACGTTATCGCGCGCAGAAGCGATCAGGCGCGCCCAGACAGCCACGCGGCAATATGCAAAGCGCCAATATACCTGGTTTTCCAATCAGCCGCCGGATCATTGGCCAAAATGGCGTGAGGAAGTAAATTGTTCAAATTTCAACAAGATTGTAACTTTATTTCAACTTTCTTGATTGACATAGTGTTATATAACAAGTAGCGAGCGCTGTCTTGCCATTCCGGTTGCACCGCAGCATAGCCGCTGCCTGCGCCCGGTCGGGCGGGCGCGGTCAAGGAAACGGACAAGGCAGTGCGAGAAAAATCGGGCGCAGATATACTCATCGAATCCCTCATTGCTGAGGGTGTGGAGGTCGTCTTTGGCTATCCCGGCGGCGCAGTGCTGCCGATTTACGACACGCTGTTCGAGCATTCGAAGATCCGCCATGTCCTCGTCCGGCATGAGGCCGGCGCAGCACATGCCGCGGAAGGGTATGCCCGTGCGACCGGAAAACCCGGCGTCGTGCTCGTTACCTCCGGCCCCGGTGCAACCAACGCGGTGACCGGGATCGCCGACGCCTTTCTCGACAGCATTCCGATGGTGGTAATCACTGGGCAGGTTGCGACCAATCTCATCGGCTCCGACGCCTTTCAGGAAGCCGACACGGTGGGAATCACCCGCCACTGCTCGAAACATAATTATCTGGTCAAGGACCCGGCCGACCTGAATTCCGTCATTGCCGAAGCATTCGATCTGGCAACGCGGGGGCGGCCCGGCCCGGTCGTTGTCGACATTCCAAAGAATGTGCAGGTTGCCGTGACCAGTGAGAAAACACCGGCGCGAAATCGCCACAAACCTGCCGACAAGGCCGATTTCGGCAAGATCACTCAGGCCGTCGAGCTTCTCTCCAAGGCGAAGGCCCCGATCCTGTATACAGGCGGCGGCATCATCAATTCGGGACCGAAAGCGAGCGCGGCGCTGCGCGAACTCGCCGAACTAACCGGCGCGCCTGTTACATCAACCCTGATGGGCCTCGGTGCCTTTCCCGCCTCGGACGACAAATGGCTCGGCATGCTGGGCATGCATGGCACCTATGAAGCCAATATGGCGATGAACCAGTGTGACCTGATGCTCTGTCTGGGCGCGCGTTTCGACGATCGGGTCACCGGGCGGCTGGATGCATTCTCGCCCCATTCGACAAAAATTCATGTCGACATCGACCGCAGTTCGATCAACAAGACCGTGCCTGTCGATCTGGGCATTGTTGCCGATGCCGGGCAAGCAATTCAGCAGATGGTCGATGTCTGGAAATCGCGCAAGACCAAGCCGCAGCCGCTTGATGAATGGTGGTCGCGGATCAAGGGTTGGCGCGCCGTCGAATGTCTTAACTATCCAGAACACAAAACCGAAATTATGCCGCAGCTCGCGGTTCAGCGGCTCCACGAGCTGACCAAGGACAGAAACCCGATCATCACAACTGAGGTTGGTCAGCACCAGATGTGGGCTGCACAGCATTTTCATTTTGACGATCCCAACAGATGGCTAACCAGCGGCGGGCTGGGCACTATGGGCTATGGCATGCCTGCGGCCATCGGCGCGCAAATGGGCATGCCCGACGCGCTGGTTATCGATATTGCCGGCGAAGCCTCGATCCAGATGAATATTCAGGAAATGGGAACCGCAACGCAATATCGCTTGCCGGTCAAAATCTTCATTCTCAATAATCAGTGGATGGGAATGGTGCGACAGTGGCAGGAGCTGACCTATGAAGGACGCTATTCGAGCAGCTATTCCGATAGCCTTCCCGATTTCGTTGCCTTGGCCGAAAGCTATGGCTGGAAAGGCATCTGCATTGAGAAACCGGGTGATCTGGATAGCGGCATACAGGCGATGATCGATCATGACGGGCCGGTGATGGTCGATTGTCGCGTGACCAAGGAGGCCAACTGCTTCCCAATGATCCCCTCTGGCGCGGCACATACCGAAATGATCCTGCATTCCGACGAGGTTTCCGGAACGATGGATGATGAAGCGAAGGCTTTGGTGTGATGGTTGGCACAGTTATAGCGAAAGATATGACATGCTCCCCTCCCGCAAGCGGGAGGGGCAACGAGACTTACCAGTGCGCCGCGCTGGTAAGTCGCAGTGGGGTGGGCATAATACCCGCTTACACCCACCCCTCAGTCCCCTCCCGCAAGCGGGAGGGGAAGAAGTAGCCATGCATATCAAACAGGAAGCCAGCGAGCGGCATGTTTTGACGCTCACAGTCGACAACGAGGCGGGGACGCTTGCACGAATCGCGGGCATGTTTACCTCGCGCGGATACAATATCGACAGCCTGACCGTGGCCGACATCGATGAAGACCGCTCGACAAGCCGGATCACGATCGTCACCAGCGGCCCGCCGCCGGTTATTGACCAGATTATTGCGCAATGCGAGCGGCTGGTTCCCGTGCACAAGGTCACTGACCTTACCGAAGCAGGCCCCCATGTCGAGCGCGAGCTGGCACTGGTCAAGGTTTCTGGCGCGGGCGACAAACGCGTCGAGGCGATGCGACTAGCAGATATCTACCGGGCGCGGGTCATCGATGCGACAGTCTCCAGCTTTGTCTTCGAGATTACCGGGGGGCCAGCGAAAATCGACACATTCGTTGCGCTGATGCGCGAGGTTGGCCTTGTCGAGGTTGGCCGGACCGGCGTCGTGGGCCTGATGCGTGGAAATGAAGCATCATGAGTGAAATGCTCCTCAACATTGCCGCTGTACTCGGCCTTGCTACATTGCTGATTCACTCGATTGTTGGCGAAAAGCGGCTCATTACACCTCTGGTCAATTCTGATGATGGCGTGATGGAAGCAGATCTAGCAAAGCAGGTGGTGCGCTTTGCGTGGCATTTTACCAGCCTTCTTGGTTTGGTCGCCATCTATGTTCTGTTCAAATCTGCGCAAAATCTTGACGCAGCCGATACATCGCTACTCGCCGTCATTGGCGGTGTGTTTCTGCTAGCCGGAATTTATGATGCCATCGTGACCAGAGGCAAACATATCGGCTGGCCATTTCTGGCAGCAATCGGCGCGCTAACTATCATAGCAATTATCTGAAATTAAAAGGAATTGAGATGCAGGTATATTACGACAAGGATTGCGATCAGGCGCTGATCAAGGACAAGAAGGTCGCTATTGTCGGCTATGGTAGTCAAGGCCATGCTCATGCACAGAATCTGCGCGACAGCGGCGTGAAAGAGGTCGCAATCGCCCTGCGCGAAGGGTCTTCGACGCGCAAAAAGGCAGAAGACGCGGACTTCGAAGTGATGACCAATGCCGAAGCTGCCGCCTGGGCCGATCTCGTGATGATCCTCGCCCCCGACGAGCATCAGGCCGCAATCTATGCCGGCGACCTGGCGGACAATATGCAGGAAGGCGCAGCGCTGGCCTTTGCGCATGGCCTCAATGTCCATTTCGGCCTGATCGAGGCGCGCCGCGACCTCGACGTTATCATGATTGCGCCAAAAGGCCCTGGACATACGGTGCGCGCCGAATATCAAAATGGCGGCGGCGTGCCCTGCCTGGTCGCCGTTGCACAGGAAAAAGACGGCGAGAAGGGTAACGGCTATGCCAAGGCTCTGGCGCTCTCATACGCCTCTGCCGTGGGCGGCGGGCGCAGCGGCATTATCGAAACCAGCTTCCGCGAAGAATGCGAAACCGACCTGTTCGGCGAGCAGGCCGTTCTGTGCGGCGGGATCACGCATCTGATCCAGGCCGGCTTCGAAACACTCACCGAAGCGGGCTATGCGCCGGAAATGGCCTATTTCGAATGCCTGCATGAAACCAAGCTGATCGTCGATCTGCTCTATGAGGGCGGCATTGCCAATATGCGCTATTCGATCTCCAACACCGCCGAATATGGCGATATCAAAACCGGTCCGCGCATCATTACCGATGAGACCAAGGCCGAGATGAAGCGCGTGCTGGCCGACATCCAGTCCGGTCGTTTCGTCAAGGATTTTGTGCTAGACAACCGGGCCGGGCAGCCCGAGCTAAAGGCGTCACGCAAGGCGGCCGAACGCCATCCTATCGAGGAAACCGGCGCGAGGCTGCGCGCGATGATGCCGTGGATTGGCGCAAACAAGCTGGTCGACAAGGAAAGGAACTAGAGTCATAATCCGGCGCTGCCGATACAGAGGAACCCGACGCCATGGCCGATCATCCCGTCTTCAAGATGGCCTTTTCGAAAATCTATCCGATGTATGTCCAAAAGGCGGAGAAGAAAGGCCGTAGCAAGGCGGAAGTCGATACGGTCCTGCGCTGGGTCACCGGCTATTCGCAAAAACAGCTTCAGGGGCAGGTGGAAAAAGGGATCGATTGCCGCGCTTTTATCGAAGAGGCACCGCTCAATCCCGATCGCGAGCTGATCAAGGGCGTAGTCTGCGGTGTCCGCGTCGAAGAAGTCGAAGACCCCATCATGCGCGAGCTTCGCTATATGGACAAGGTGGTCGACGAACTGGCCCGCGGCAAAAAGATGGAGAACATCCTTCGTAAGCCCGATTGAGCGGCGCAAAAGAAAAGGCGGCGGAGCAATGCTCCACCGCCTTCAATTGTCTTCGTAGACCTTGATCAGTCCTGATAATGCTCGCTGGCATCATGCTTGGGATAGTTGACATCACCCTTTGAGATGAAGCCGGGAATATCGACTTCCCATTTCTTGGCAACGTCGGCATTGAAATTCAGATAGAGCTTGCCGTCGACAATCTTGTAGACTTTCGGATCGCCCGGTGCGAGCGCATCATTCGCGCCTATGGCCCATGCGCAATAACCGCCATATTGCGGCGCATATTTCGCCGGATCGGCCTGAAACTGCTTGGCATTGTCGGCGCTGGCAAAGCGATAGTCATAGCCCTGATAGCGAACGGTGAATTCCTCGCTGCCGAGGGCGGGTTCATCGCCGGTGAAATAGCTGACCGCATCATAGCCGGAAAGCGCAAGGGTCTCTCCCTTGGTTTCGGTATAGACCGGACCTTCGGGCGTGCCACCAAGATCAGCGAGCGCTGCAGGCGTTGCGGCAACTTCTTCTGTTTCCGGAGCAGCCGTCTCGGCTTCCTGGTTTGTGCAAGCCGCCGTAACGCCAGCCAGCAGGGCAAGAGTTATAAGTGATTTTTTCATTTGGGTCGTCCTTTTCTAAAATATTCAACTCGGATTGAAACGCACTTGCCCCTCCATTCGCGGGGCGGCGCAATAAAGTTTCAAACCGGCCGAAAAAAATGCCCGGAAAAGCACTGATGGGTTACGTCTTATCCCCTGAAGGCCGCGTCCAGCCTTTCTTTCGCCGCGCGATATTCTTTTTCAAGCCGGTCCACCATTTCTCCGGCTGAAACGACTTTTTTGACCGCACCAATCCCCTGCCCGCTGCCCCAGATGTCTTTCCATGCCTTGGCGTCGGTGTTGCCGCCCGAACCGAAATTCATCGTCGAAATATCGCCTTTGGGCAGATTGTCTGGGTCGAGCCCGGCGTTGCGGATCGATGGCGCAAGATAGTTGCCATGCACACCGGTGAACAGGTCCGAATAGACAATATCCTCCGCCTTGCCTTCAACGATGCCGCCCTTGTAATCCTCTGTCGCGCGGGCTTCTGCGGTGGCGATGAAAGCGCTGCCGATATAGGCGAGATCGGCACCCATCGCCTGCGCGCCGAGCACCGAAGCGCCAGCGCCGATCGAACCCGAAAGCGCAATCGGCCCGTCGAACCATTCGCGGATTTCCTGCACCAGCGCGAAAGGGGAGGTAACCCCGGCATGACCGCCCGCCCCGGCAGCGACGGGAATAAGGCCATCTGCGCCTTTCTCGACCGCCTTCCTCGCAAAGCGGTCATTGATAACATCATGCAAGGTTATGCCGCCCCATGCATGCACGGCATCATTCAGCTCGACCCGCGCGCCGAGCGAGGTGATAGTGATCGGCACCTGCCACTTGGCACAGGTCGCAATATCCTCCTCGAGCCGGTTGTTCGACTTGTGCACGATTTGGTTGACCGCATAGGGCGCAGCAGGACGATCGGGATTGTCGCGATTATGCGCAGCCAGCTCTTCGGTGATCTGGTGCAGCCATTCGTCCAGCTGAGCCTGTGGCCGCGCATTGAGCGCTGGAAAGGCCCCGACAATACCCGCCTTGCATTGCGCGATGACCAGTTCGGGACCTGAGACGATGAACAGCGGCGCGCCGATGACTGGAATACGCAACGGATCGAAAATGGCGGGCAAGGACATGGCGGAAATTCCATCTATTCAGTTTCCAGTTGCCGCCGGTAAAGCGCAGGCCCCATGCCGAGTCAAACGGTCAATTTGGCAGGTTTCCGCTTTCCGCTACGGCATAGCGGGATGCCACACCAAGCTGGATTTTTACTTCCGATACCTTCAGCCTGCCAGTCGCGGCAGCTGTGTTTCAGCACCTCGTCCAGCTAATCCCTTGGTCTGTTTCATTCTCAAAACTGCTTGTCAGGTGGTGGTCCGAAACTGATTTCTACTCTTCTGTTGAGTTTTATACTTCCAGTTTTTGCTGAAACGAGAGGTTGCTGTTCGCCGAAAGCTGCAATTGTAATTTGTTCGGATTCTATGCCGCGATGTCTGAGATAGTGGAAGACGACTTCGGCCCTGCGCTTTGAAAGGTGCATGTTGTAAGCTTCGTTTCCGATCTGATCCGCGTGACCTGCAACATACACGTGATCGAAGCCACAGTTGCCTCGCAAATCTAGAACGTGCTGCAACGTCTTCGCCGCTTTGCCGTCCCAGCGTGTGCTATCGAACTCAAAAAAGACAACAAATGGGCCAGTAAAACATGAACTTGCCGCGGCACCATGACATGCCGCCGCGCTAACCAAACAAACACAATACAACAAGCTCTTGGAAAAGGTTTTCATCAGGCCATCCCGTTCACAGCGCTCAAAATGGCCCGCACGCTGGCGGTGGCGACGTCGCGGCTGTTGCCAACACCGTAAAGCAGCGGCCCATCGCCAACCCTGCATTCGACATAGGCCGCCGCGCGCGCATCGGTGCCATGGCCGATCGCATGCTCTGAATAATCGATGATCTCAAGCGGCCCGCCCAGCGCATCCTCCAGCGCATCGGCAAGAGACGAGATCAAGCCGTTACCCCGCCCGCTGACGCTTTGCTCCTTGCCATCGATCCGGATCTTGCCGGCAAAAATGCGTTCTACGCCGGCTCGCGGATCGACGCTTTCGTTGAATTCGACGAGATCGAAACGCGTCTCCTCATCGGGAATGAGGAAATAGCGCTTCTGGAATGCGTCGAAAATATCCGCGCTGGTCAGCTCGCGCCCGGTTTCATCGGACAGCTCCTGAACCGTCAGCGAGAAATTCGCCTGCATGCGCTTTGGCAGGCGGTAACCATAATCCTGCTCGAGCACCCAGGCCACGCCGCCCTTCCCGCTCTGCGAATTGACCCGGATCACCGCCTCATAGCTGCGCCCCAGATCGGCGGGATCGATCGGCAGATAGGGCACGCGCCATTGATCGTCATTGCGCATTTCCTGCGCGGCAAAGCCTTTCTTGATCGCATCCTGATGGCTGCCCGAAAAAGCAGTGAAGACCAGCTCACCCGCATAGGGATGGCGTGGATGAACGGGTAGGTCATTGCAATATTCGACCGTGCCGATGACGTCGTCGATATCGCTGAAATCGAGGCCTGGATGGATCCCTTGCGTATACATGTTGAGCGCCAGCGTTACGAGATCGACATTGCCGGTGCGTTCGCCATTGCCGAACAGGCAGCCCTCGATCCGGTCTGCTCCTGCCAGCATGCCGAGCTCCGCTGCTGCAATCCCGCTACCGCGATCATTATGCGGATGAAGGCTGATCACCACGCTTTCCCGGTCACTGATATGCCTGCACATCCATTCTATTTGGTCGGCATAGATATTGGGCATCGCTGCCTCGACCGTCGCCGGCAGATTGAGGATCAACGGCTTGGCCGCTGTCGGCTTCAGCACCGCCATGACTGCCTCGCAAACCTCCAGGCTGAAATCGAGCTCGGCTGTCGAGAAAGTTTCCGGTGAATATTCGAAATGCCAGTCGGTCTCTGGATATTTGGCGGCCTGCTCAGCCAGTATTTCCGCGCCTTCGACGGCAATGGCCTTCACCCCGGCCTGATCGAGCTTGAACACTATTTCGCGCCAGGCCGGGCTGACGGCATTATAAAGATGCACGATGGCCCGCTTTGCGCCTGCCATGCTTTCGAAGGTGCGTTCGATCAGGTCGCGGCGCGACTGCGTCAGTCCCTGGATTATGACATCATCCGGAATTTTCCCGCCATCGACCAGGCTGCGAATGAAATCGAAGTCGGTGGCGCTGGCGCTGGGAAAGCCAACCTCGATCTCCTTGACGCCGACTTTGCACAGCAGGTCGAAGAAGCGCTGCTTCTTCTCATGCCCCATGGGATCGATAAGCGCCTGATTGCCGTCGCGCAGGTCGGTCGAAAGCCAGCGCGGCGGAGCATCTATCGTCCGCGCAGGCCATTGCCGGTCAGGCAGATCAATCTGCGGGAAGGAATTGTATTTTCGCGATGGGTCTTGGAGCATGGGCATGGCTGGTCGCTATACTACTCAGGGGCTGTCAGTTGCCGGTTGATGATGGATTTTTTGGGAACCCTTGAGCGGGATCACGGCGCGAACGGCCATGAACTATGTCACGCCCAAGGGCGCGTAAGTCGTAGAAGCAACAGCGATGCTTTTGCATACATGCCATGTTCATTGCGGGAATTTTAAATGTGAATCAAGCTGCAAAGGGAAATTTTGTTGCTTACCAAAGGGGGCCGGATGACTTCGATGCCGAAAACTGTGCTGATACTGCCAGCTTTGGCAATGATCACGCCCGTTGGCGCGTCGGCTTCTATGGACAAGGCAGCCGAATGCCACTTTGACAGCATCCCGCTTCAGGGCCGGGTCCAGATCGTCGATAGCTTTCCCGACATCAAGGTGCAGATCGTAGAGAGCCTCCCGGATATCAAGGTGAAGGTCGTGGAGAGCTTTCCCGACGAATGCGGGAAATGGAAATTTGTTGAGAGCTTTCCGGATTTCAAAATCCAGATTGTCGAGAGTTTTCCCGACCTCAAGGTCAAATATGTCGAGAGCTTTCCAGGCGTGGATTAAGTTCTAATGCTTCCGGCCAAAGTCGGGTGCATCATCATCCTGCCCCTCTTCGACAATCGAACGGCGGATGGCGCGGGTCCGGGTGAATAGCGCCTCCAGCTCATCACCCTTGCCGTAGCGGATGGCGCGCTGCAGCGCAGTGAGGTCTTCGCTGAAACGCTGCAGCATTTCGAGCACCGCATCCTTGTTATTCAGGAACACATCGCGCCACATCACCGGATCGGATGCAGCAATCCGGGTAAAGTCGCGAAAACCGCCAGCCGAATATTTGATCACTTCGCGCTCGGTCACATCGCCCAGGTCGTCCGCAGTGCCAACGATGGTATAGGCGATCAGATGCGGCAGATGGCTGGTGACAGCGAGCACCATGTCATGATGCCGCGCATCCATGATCTCGACATCTGCGCCCAATCGCTTCCAGAAAGTCGACAGCTTCTCGGCAGCAACTTCCGGCGCGGCATCAGGCGGCGTCAATATGCACCAGCGCCCCTTGAACAGCGTCGCGAACCCGGCCTCCGGCCCGCTCTTTTCCGTGCCCGCTACAGGGTGGGCTGGAATGATCGTCGCATTCGGCAGAGCGGCCGCGAGCGCTTCCGACACGCTCTGCTTGCAGCTGCCAACATCGCTGACGATGGCTTCGTCCGGCAAATCCGCAGCGATACTCTCCGCCACCTCCTGCATCGCGCCCACCGGTACGCACAAGATCACCAGATCCGCATCGATAACCGCTGTTCCGGCCTGATCCGAAACATCGTCGCACAGGCCCAGTTTCCGGGCCTTCGCGCGTACATCGGCGTCGCCATCATGCCCCATTATCTGGACATCAGGCATATTGGCGCGGATGGCGCGCGCGACCGACGAGCCGATAAGACCGAGGCCGATGATGGTGACGCGGGAAAAGGGAAGCATCAGCGCTTTTTCTCAAGAATATCACGCAGTGCCTTCATCAGCCCCCGATTTTCCTCTTCAGTGCCGATGGTCATCCTGAGCGCGTGGCCAAGCCCCTGCCCCGCCAGACGGCGCACGACATAGCCTGCCTCGACCAATTCCCGGTCGGCGATTTCAGCGCTCACCGCGCCGTCAAAAATGACGAGCAGGAAATTGGCCTCGGATGGAATGGCGCGCAGACCGTGGTTTGAAAGCGACGCAATCTCGCCCGTCATCCAGCTGCGCCACTCGGCATTGTGTTCACGGCTTGCATCGACAAAATCCTGATCCCCAAGCGCGGCAATCGCCGCGGCCTGCCCGGCGGTGGTGACATTGAAAGGCCCGCGGATACGGTTGATCGTATCGATCAAGTGCGGCTGGCCATAGGCCCAGCCGATTCGCTCGGCCGCCAAGCCGTATATCTTGGAGAATGTCCGCGTGATCAGTACATTGTCATGCGCCCGCGCCAGATCGAAAGCCTGCGGGCCATCATCTTCCAGATATTCTCCATAGGCCTGATCCAGCACCAGAATAACATCTGCCGGAAGGCCGGCATGCAGCCGTTCGACCTCGCTGGCGACCAAATAGGTTCCTGTCGGGTTGTTCGGATTGGCGAGATAAACCAGCCGCGTCTTGGGCGTAACCAGCGCCAGCAAAGCATCTACGTCGGTGGCATAATCGTCATCGGGCGCGATAACGACCTTTGCCCCGACCTTGCGGGTTGCAATTTCATAAACCGCAAACCCATAATTGACATGAATGATCTCGTCGCCCTCGCCCGCATAGCCCATCGCAATCAGGTTTAGCAGTTCATCCGAGCCAGTTCCGCAAACGATGCGGTCGCTCTCCAGACCATAATGGTCGGCTAGCGCCAGCCGCAGGCCATTGCTCGCGGGATCGGGATAGCGCGCTACTTTGCCCGCCTCTCCTGCAAGCGCGGCGCTGGCATCCGGACAGCATCCGAGCGGATTTTCGTTTGCTGACAGCTTGATGAGCGCCCGGCCATCATCCGCCTTGGCCTTGCCAGGGGTGTAGGCATTAATCTCGGAAATATAGCCTTTGGGTAGCGGTTTTTTCTGGGTCTGTGTCATCGCATGGCGGCATAACCGCGCCCGCACCGCTATTCAACGAAATTGATAGCTGCCGCCGCAATCCCTCCATTGCTGTGGGCGATGCCCTTGACGACCACGATTTTCCAGCCGAATTCGATTTTTCGTTTCTCGGCTTCCTTTTTGGCCTCGCGGAAGAAATTGACGCCGCGCGCGAAACGATGTGCGCCCTGCGCATTGGCATTGGCGGTCCGCCGCAGACTTTCGTGATCGGGATCATTGTCCTGGTCGCCCAATACCACATAGACCTGCTTGGCGAGCGCCTTATCCAGCGTTCCTTTCGGTGCCTTCCCGCCCTTCAGCCCATAGGGGTAGGGCCAGCGATAGGATGGCATGGTATACCAGCCGGCATTGGCGGCGATAAATCGTTTCACCCGCGCATCGGGCTTGTAGAACAGGAAGCGATGGGCAAATTGCGACCCGGCGGAATGGCCATACAACGTATATTGCTTCTGGTCGCTGCCGAGCCGTTTGACCACCGCATCGAACAGCGGTTCTATGGCGGAGAAGGACCATTTCTCCTCGTCGCGCCGCTTGCTACCGTCCTTTTTCGAGGTGAAGACATGACCGCTATTGTAGCGCCGCGATCCCCTGAAATCCTCCCTTGAGAATTTCGGCGCAATGATAACCACGCCCTTTTTCTGGGCATGCGGTACCCACTCGCTCAGATAGCGAGCCGCCCCGCGTTTCGCGCCATGCATCATGACCATGATGGGTGCCTTGCTCGCATCAACGCCCTCGGGCACGAAAATGAAGGCCGGGATCGGTTTGCCCGCCCATGCGTCGAAGCGGACATGGTTGATGCCGGGCTGAAACGCGCCGTCTCCCGCGGTGTGGATCTTGGCCGTAGCGCCCTTTTCAACAATGCCAGACAGCGCGGTATCCATCGAGCCGCGATCTTGCTGGCCATCACCAACCGGTGCATTCGCGCATAGGCAGATCGCCGCAAATGACAGTCCGAAAGCTGCAATTCTGTCCATGACCTGACCTCCTCTGCCAGCAAGTTATTGCGCAACTTCGGTGCGATGCCAATTCAAATCGTGATTGACGCCGCGCAGCCCACTGCCTAGCCCCCTTTTGCCATGAGCGAAGACGACAGATTTGGCCTCGACAAGGGCATCCGGCTGATGGGGCCGGTCAAGCTGGATAGCGGCGCAGAGCTTGTGCCAGTCGACTTTGCGTATGAAAGCTATGGCGCGCTCAATGAAGCGCGCGACAACGCCATATTGATCTGCCACGCCCTTACAGGCGACCAGTATGTAGCAAGCCAGCATCCCGCCACGGGAAAGCCGGGCTGGTGGCTGAATATGGTCGGCCCCGGCAAACCGCTGGATACTGATCGCTTTTGCGTGATCTGTATCAATGTGCTTGGGAGCTGCATGGGCTCCTCCGGCCCCGCAAGCATCAATCCTGCCACCAACAACCCTTACGGCATGGCGTTTCCTGTCATCACGATTGCCGACATGGTAAGAGCGCAGGCAATCCTGCTCGATCATCTGGAGATAGAGCGGCTGGCCTGCGTCATCGGCGGTTCGATGGGCGGCATGCAGGCGCTGAGCTGGGCATCGCTGTTTCCTGACCGGGTGAAAAGCGCAATCGTGATTGCATCGACAGCGCGCCATTCCGCGCAGAATATCGCCTTTCACGAGGTCGGGCGGCAGGCAATCATGGCCGACCCCAACTGGCAGGGCGGAGACTATTATGGCAGCGACAACTCACCTGCCAAAGGCCTCGCGGTTGCGCGGATGGCGGCCCACATCACCTATATGTCCGAAGAGGGGCTGACCGGGAAATTCGGTCGTAACCTGCAAGATCGGGAAGCCAAAAGTTTCGGCTTCGATGCGGACTTTCAGGTGGAAAGCTATTTGCGCCATCAGGGATCGACCTTTGTCGACCGCTTCGATGCCAACAGCTATCTCTACATTACCCGCGCCATGGACTATTTCGATCTTGCCGAAGCGCATAACGGCGTGCTGGCCAAGGCATTTTCGGGCAGCAAGACGCGCTTTTGCCTTATCAGCTTCGATAGCGACTGGCTTTACCCGACCGCTGAATCGCGCCGCATCGTGCATGCGCTGAATGCCGCAGGAGCCGCTGCGAGCTTTGTTGAGCTTTCGTCGCCATTCGGCCATGACGCCTTCCTTCTGGAGACGCCCGAGATGAACCGTGTGATTGCAGGCTTTTTGAGCGCCGGAGACATTGGATGACTGCGCTTCGCCCGGACCTGACCATTATAGCAAACAACATCCAGGCCGGGACGCGCGTGCTGGATGTCGGCTGCGGCGACGGCGCGCTGATGGCCGCATTGCGCGACGAGAAACAGGTCGACGCCCGCGGTCTGGAGATAGATGCCGCTAACGTCTCCGCCGCTGTCGCGCGCGGGCTATCGGTAATACAGGGCGATGCCGATACCGACCTTGCCGACTATCCCGACGACAGTTTCGACTATGCCATATTGAGCCAGACGCTGCAGACCACGCGCCGGCCCGACATTGTGCTTGAGCATCTGCTGCGTATCGGAAAAGAAGCCTTCGTTTCATTTCCGAATTTTGCGCAATGGCGCATTCGCTTCGCGCATATGTTTGGCGGGCGGATGCCAGTGACAAAGCAGCTCCCCGATCGCTGGTATGACACGCCGAACATCCACCATGTTACCATCGACGACTTTCGCGCCTTCCTGAAAGAGCGCGATGTCGTGATCGAGAATAGCTGGTTTCTGGGTGGCAAGCAGCAGGCCACCAAAAGGCTGGCAAACTTGCTTGCCGCGCATGCGGTATTCAAATTGCGGAAGAGCTGACTTTTTAAGATCGTCATCCAGGCGAAAGCCGGGATCTCCGGCAGTAGTGCGGCTTACCAAAAGAGATTCCGGCTTTCGCCGGAATGACGTCGAATTTAACTGCAAGGCGACGGCAATCAATTTGGTGGAGCTTGGCTGAAGATTGGGTTGGTGCTCCATTTTTTGCGCCGCAACATTTTTTCCTCTATGTCTCTGCGTGAAAGGAAGAAATATGCCTGCAAGCGATGTGATCGAGACCAGGGACATCACTGACGGCATTCTCTTTCAGGCCGAACATTGCGAAAGAAATGGTGCGCCCTGCACGGCCCGGATCGTCAGGGCGCAGATCGCGCTGATGGCAAGCGACACGGCCTGCGGCAAGGTTATCCGCGAATGGCCTGGACTGCCACTCGAGGACGCCATGCCGCTGAGGCTGGCGGGCGGATTTCATCATCTGAAGATCACCGGCGATGATGACCGGCTCATTCCCGTCTATACCGGCGATATCACTGATCAGGCCCGGGTTGACGCCGTCGTGCTCGCGGTCACGCGCGATCATGATGCGCGGCTTCTGCCCTGGTTCGGCAGCCCGCCGCAAACCAACGAGGCGGGGCGCTCGGCGAGCTTCATGGCTGGCCTCAAATGGCTATCTGCGAAAACCGGATCGCGGTTCGAACTCAACGAGCTCGGCGCGAGCGCAGGGATCAACACGATGATGGACCGCTATCATTACGAGCTGGGCGGGGTGACAGCTGGTCCAGCAGATAGCCCTATGCAGATCAGGCCCGAATGGCGCGGACCTGCACCCCCGGACAATCGGGTCGAGATTGTATCGATTCAGGGCTGCGATCAGGCCCCCATCGACCTGTCCGATCCCGAGAGCGCATTACGCGTCAAAAGCTATGTCTGGCCGGAAAATGCAGACCGGATCAGGCGCATGGATGCAGCTATCCAGCTGGCCAATGAACAATCTTCCAACGTTAAAAAGATGGATGCCGCTGACTGGGTCGAGAACCGCATTGCCGCCTCGCAGGAGCGCGGTGTAACCCGCGTTTTCCACCATTCCATCGTCTGGCAATATATCCCGGAAGATCGCCGGCAGAGGATCAAGCAGGCGCTATATGCGGCCGGCGCAAAGGCGACCGAAGAAAAGCCGCTTGCCTGGATGAGCCTGGAGACCAATCGCAAGACATTCCGGCATGAACTCAAAATCGCCTATTGGCCCGGTGGCGAAGAGCCAGCGATACTTGGCCAGGCGCAGGCGCATGGCGCATGGGTGGAATGGTTTTGATCTCCAAACACTGTGCTCCCAGCGAAAGCTGGGGTCCAGTGTTTGATACCGAACTGATATTTCATCTGGACTCCAGCTTTCGCTGGAGAGCACTAGCTTTCAGATGCTGGTATATTCCCCAACCAATTCAGCATGGCCGCGTTCACCGCCTCGGGTGCTTCCCAGGTCACGAAGTGACCGGCGTCGACTTTCACGATCGCCAGATCTGATACCAGCTGATCCAGCCCGTCCAGCTGGCAGGGTAGCAAGGCCGGATCTTCCATGCCCCATAAGACAAGCGTGGGAATTTCGATTATTGGAAAGGGCTTGTCCAAAAAGGCCGGGCGCTCGACGTCGCCCTCCATCGGCGGGACGACCATATTGGTCGCTTTGTACCATTTCAGCATCGAATAGATCGCATCATCGGTGGCCCATTCGGCCAGATAGGCCGCGCGATCATCCTCATCCATTTGTTCCGGCGTCAAATGCCGCATGAAGCTGTGGTCATAGAACCATGCAAGGCCCTTCTCGGCAATGCTCCGGTCGATCCGGTCACCCTTGAAGACATTCATATACTGGCTCGCCTCACGCTGCGCCATGTCGTCATAGAGGGTGCGCTGAAAGATCAGCGGATGCGCGCTGTTGCACATCATCAAACGCGATATCCGGTCCGGTCGTTTGAGCGCTGCCATCCAGGCGATCGCGCCGCCCCAATCATGCGCTGCGAGCGTGAATTCAGGCAATTCCAGCGCATCGGCGAGCGCGAAAAGGTCTGCTACTGGCTTGTCAGGCGCATAATCGCTGATCTCCGTTGGTTTGGAACTTCCGGCAAAGCCGCGCTGATCGGGTGCGATGCAATAATAACCCGCCGCGGCAAGCGCGCGCATCTGGTGCCGCCAGGTGCGATGGCTCTCGGGAAAGCCATGCAGGAAAATGACCGGCGGATTCGCAGGGTTTCCCGCCGTAAAGACATCCAGCTCGACGCCGGTTGATAACGCCATGCGTTGTTTGTCGAATTCGGTCATCACCAAACCGTAGTCCTGAGCAGCTGTTGCTGCAAGCAACTGCGGCTGTCGAAGGACGCGTCAATACTGAGAAACGCTCTTCGACTTTCGCCAGCGCAAAAGCGCTGACGGCTCAGGGCTACGGTTGCTTTCTCAACCGTCACTGCGTGTCAAAGGCACTTCCGGAATCGGAATAAACTCCTTTTCATCGCCGGGAACCTTGGGGAAGCGCCCCTCATTCCAGTCGCGCTTGGCCTGCTCGATACGCTCGCGGTCGCTGGAGACGAAATTCCACCAGACATGGCGCGGGGTTGAAAAAGCTTCACCGCCGAGCAGCATCGCCCGCGCGCTTGTTGAGGAGGATAGCGTCGCTGCGTCGCCCGGAGCGAGCACATAAAGCGTATATTTCTCAAGCGGCTGTCCGCTCAGTTCTGCCTCGCCTTCGACCAGCATGACCGCGCGTTCGTCGGCATCCGCATCGATCGGCATCGCGCCGCCTGCTGCAAGCTGAATGTCCGCATAAATCGTCTCACTAAGGCATGTCGTGGGGGCGGTCTTGCCCCAGAGCGAGCCCATGATGACATACGCCTTTGCGCAGCCATCTTCCACAACCGGAATCGTTTCCGCAGGCACATGTTCGAAAGCGGGATCGATCTCTTCCTGTCCGTCGGGAAGCGCCAGCCAGGTCTGCATGCCAAACATGGGCTTGGGCTTGTCATGCTGATCCACCGGCGAGCGCTCGCTGTGCACTATGCCCTTTCCCGCGGTCATCAGGTTGACCGCACCGGGTTCGATCAGCTGATGGCTGCCCAGGCTGTCGCGGTGATCGATCGCACCGTCGAAAAGATAGGTCACGGTGGCGAGGTTGATATGCGGATGCGGGCGCACGCCCATTCCTGCACCCGGCGGCATGACGGCCGGCCCGAACTGATCGACGAAAATAAACGGGCCAACCATGCGCCTCTGCCGTGACGGCAAAACGCGGCGGACTTCGAACTCGCCAAGATCATAGGTCGTGGGGGTGATTGTCTGCATAGTCATCCTATTCTCCGCGCCCGAATCTCTGGATCAGCCTTTGGTGACGATGTTTGAACAGCATGTCGACAAATGGCCTGACGACAAAGGACGGCAATCGCGGCTCAAATTCAAGCATATCGGTGACGCAGCATCCCGGCCCTTCGGCAGCGACTATCCTCGAATGCTGCCATTTGCGCATCGAACCCATGGTCGATTTCTCGACAAAGCTGCCGCCCGCATCAAGGCTCTCCAGCGTGAAGTTGGAAAAATCAAACGGCAGGATACCAAACAGAAAAACCCAGCTTCTGAAAATCGGTTCGCCTGCGGTAAATTGCAGGTCTTCCAAGCTCCGGATATCTTTTGGAAAGGTCATGCGTGCCAATGGTTTCAATTCATAGTTGACGCCTTCCGCACTCGTCGCATGGTTCCAAACTTCGGGCTGCGGGGCCGCCAATCGGGAGGAATATCTGAGGTCAATCATATTATTCTGCCGTTTATACAAAATGCTATGTTCAAAGACGCTCGGGGTCCGCAACCGTTCGCTCGGTCACCTCGGTTCCTGTATTCAGTGTTGTTTTTGGCTCCAGCATAAGCACATGGCATTCGTCCGACAAAGCTTCTGGTTTGTGCTCGGTGCCATGCGGCACAATGATGAACTCTCCCTCCTCCAGATCGACGTCGCCATCGCGCAATCCCATGCGCAATCGCCCCTTCACCACCAGAAAGAGCTCATCCTCCGCCTCATGACAATGCCAGTCGAAAGCGCCTTCGAATTTGGCAAGCTTCACCTGAAAGTCGTTGATATCGCCGGCAACACGGGGGCTCCAATAATCAGGGATTTTGGAGAAGGCATCGGCGAGGTTGATTTTGCTATTGGAAGAAAATGCACTCACAACTCGAATTCTCCTTGGTAGCCAAACTTGCGATAGACCCTCTGCAATTCGGGAGATAAGCTGGCCCACCCGGCAGGTGACTTCCCAGCTTTGTTAAGGCAGTTTGGGTCAGCTCCTGCCGCGAGCAACATTTCTATCACCGACCGGTCAAAAGCGGGATGGTCGCTCATTCCTTTTTGAGACGCTTCCCGGGTAGCTTCCCATAAAGGGCCATTTCCATGTCGATTCACCAAATTGGGATCCGCACCTTTTTCAAGCAGCAATTTGACGCAATCACTTTTCCCGTAAAATGCAGCCACTGACAGCATAGTCATGCCCTCCTTGTCGGCATGATCGGCGCTTACCCTCTGTTTCAGATGTTTCCGAAGATCCGCTGAGCGGCCTTCCATTGCTGCGTACCAGGCTGGATGCCGCCCATATTCATCAACGCCGGGACGCGCCTTTTGCCAAGGCCAAACCGGCACTGCTATTCCCCAACCGCCTTCGCCTTGATCGCCAGAGCATGCACACGCCGGCCGGGAATATCGCCGAGCACCTTGTTGACCATCCGCTGCCGCTGAACCCGTGACACACCGTCGAAAGCTTCGCTCACAATTTCCACCGTGAAATGGCTCTCGCCTGAGCCATCGTCGCCCGCATGGCCGGCATGCGCCGCGCTGTCATTGATGATATTCAGCTCCACCGGCGCAAATGCCAGCGTCAGCAACTCCTCGATTTCCTTGGCCACTGGAATTTTGGTCATAATGCTTCCATATAAACTGAATCCTCTGCCCTAGATAACCGTTAGTCCTGAGCTTGTCGAAGGACGTTTCTCAGCATCGAGATGCGGGCTTCGACAGGCTCAGCCCTACGGTGTTGGTTTGACAGAAGCAAAAAGAAAGCATGACAAATTCGGCGGGCGCACCCAGGCCAATGGACGGATATGTTCCGTACCCGGCTGCAACGCCCCAGGCGAGTTTCGCGCGCCGGCTTGGACCGGGCAGCGCTCAAGCTGGGACGGGCCGGGTGCCTACCGGTATCTCTGCCTCGATCATGTTCGCGAATTCAATGCCGGCTATGACTATTTCGCCGGGATGGATGCCGACGAGATTTACGAGGCGCAGCATCCCGCCAGCGCCTGGCGCAACGCAGAACGCAGCTGGCCTGGTGGCAGTGACCCCGCACCGCGCTGGGCCGATTTCGCCGATCCGCTCGATGCCATCGGTGCACGCTTTCGCGGCGGGATCAGCCGCGAGGCTGCGGAGCAAATGGGACCACCCCTATCCGCCAGCGAGCGCAAAGCGCTGAATACGCTGGGTCTCGATGAAGATGCCGACAAGCGCGCAATCCGCCGCGCCTATTCGAACAAGCTGCGCGCCTTTCACCCTGACAGGAACGGCGGCGATCGCAGCCATGAGAAAAAATTGCAGGCCGTCGTCGATGCCTGGCAAACGCTCAGAAAATCAGAGGTTTTCAGCTAAAGCGCTATTCCTGTTTTTCACAGAGCGCCGCAAGCTGATCGGCGCAGGTCTCCCAGCCTTCAATCATGCCCATTTCCTCATGCTGTTTGCGCGCTTCCTCGCTCCAGTGGCGCGCCGTTGCGGTATAGCGCGTTCCGTCTCCCTCCGGCGCTATTTCCCAGCTGCCGATCATGAAGGCTGGCGTGGGGACATACTCGCCATCGACGATTTGGATTGCATCCGTGCCGACAAAGCGCCTGCCTTCCTCCCATTCCAGCATCAGGCCATCATTGGCGATCTCCTCGCCATCCGGGCCATGCATCACCCCATACCAGCGGCCGCCCGCCCGCTTTTCAAGCGCTCTGGTTTCCGAGCGCCAGGGCGGCGGGCACCACCACTCATCCTGCCGGTTGGCCAGCACGTCCCAGACTTTTTCCGGCGGCGCGTCGATAAAGCGCGTGACCGACAGAGTATTGTCAGCCTTTGCCATCAATCCTCCCCTTTGACCGCCAACTCTATCGCGGCATGGTCTATTTTCTGCATCTGCATCATCGCATGCTGCACGCGAGCAGCAGCTTCCGGGTCGGGGTGCGAGAGTGAATCCATCAATATGCGCGGCGTGATCTGCCAGCGATAGCCCCAGCGGTCCTTACACCACCCGCACATTATCGCCTCGCCGCCATTGTCGACGATTGCATCCCACAACCGGTCGGTCTCGGCCTGATCGTCAGTGTAGACCTGCAAGCAATAGGTGTCGTTGGGAGGTGCCTGAGGCGGGCCTGCATTGAGCAAGACATAAGGTAGACCGCATATTGTCAATTCCACCAGTTGCGGATCGCCGGTCTCTGCGCCCGGAGTATCGATCGGGGCGTCGATTTTCGTTTCAATCTTGCTGTCCGGGAAGGTTTCTGCATAGAATTTTGCTGCCTTTACGGCGTCTCCGTCAAACCACAGGAAGACGGCAGCTTTGTGTTTGGCGATCATTTGCGGGAACCAATGATCGAAAAATATGCGCCCAGGGGATCAAAACCACTGGTCGTAAAATCGCCTCCGGGAATCTCCATCGGTTCTACTATGATATTGCCGCCCTTTGCCTTGATCGTCGCGACAGCATCATCGATATCAGGCACCCGGAAATAGAAAGTCCAGGCCGAAATCGGCATCTCATCCGGCTTTTTCATGACTCCACCAAGCCCATAACCGTGATCGAGCAGATGATATTTGCCCATCGGTCCCATGTCCATTTCGCTGGCCTTGGTCCAACCAAACCGATCACTATAAAAGGCAAGGGCACCTTCCGGATCGCTGGTCATGAGTTCGTTCCAGGCGCAATGGCCGACCTTCGGTTCGGTCTTGGCGAAGCTGTGGCTTTCCTCGCCGGACGTATCCTGCATGATATAGAAAAAAGCCCCCTGCGGGTCCGTGACCATCGAAAACTGACCGATGCCCGGTATCGCGGTAGGCGGAATATGGATCGAGCCGCCTGCGGCCGAAATTCCATCGACACCCTTGCCAATATCATCGACGCCTACATAACCAAGCCAGTTGGTTTTTGCGCCATTGGCTTTCATTTCGTCGGTTAGCTCCATTAGTCCGCCAATCTGGACACCGTTGGCGGAGAACAGATGATAGGGCATGTCCGGCTGGCCTTCGGAAACTTCCCATGTCCAGCCGGTCAGCGCGCTATAAAAGTCTTGCTGCGCATCCACGTCCTCCGCAGCCAGTTCATACCAGACAAAATCGCCATGTTTGTTTGGCATTTGACCTCTCCTTAATTTGTTGTTGCGGGCTCATGTCTGTCAAAGGCGGCAAGCTGATCGGCCATTGCTTTCTTGAACCCTTCCCGTGCCGTGCAGCGTTCGACATAGGCGGCGAGAATAGGACGCTCCGAGAGCAATGTCGTGCGCTCGAGTTCGCGAAGTGCTGAAGACATGGCGATATCCGCGACAGTGAAGTCGCCGACCAGATAATCCTTGTCACCCAGCGCATCCGCCAGTCCGTCGAGCCGCTCGTCAAGCGTTTCCAGAAGGCTGGGCTTGCGCAATTCTGCCCATTCCTCTCCCTCGGCGAACAGCATGATCGTGCCGAGTTCAAACACCCACGGCTCGATGCTGTTGAACGCAGCGAAAAGCCAGCTGATTGTGTGTGCACGCGCCTCAAGATCGGCAGGCAGCAACCGTTCGTCCTTCTCGCCGAGATGCATCAGGATCGCGCCACTTTCAAACAGGTGGACTCCATCATCTTGCAGTACCGGCACCTGGCCCCAGGGCTGCTCGGCCCGGTAGCTCGCTGACGCCTGCTCCTCCTGACCGATCAGGCGTTCCTCATAAGCCAGCCCGATTTCCTCGCAGGCCCAGCGGGGCCGAAGATCGCGGACGAAACCGCGGGCGAATTCAGGGACCCATTTGAACGCGGTGATCGTAACGGTCATCGCGTCATTCCTTTCTGCCTAGCGTATAGATTGGCGTAAATCCGCCCCAGATCAGCCTTTTGCCGGCAAAAGGATTTCCTCCGGCGGCTCCATTTCCTCATTTTGCTGCATGGTTTTTCCGCCTTTTGGCAGGTTTCCCTGCCGGGCCAGATCACCCAGGAAAAGACGATATGCTTGTTAGCCATTTCCTTTATCCTCATTCGTATCCATCAACACTTCGAAACCGCCGAAGATCAGCCTTTTTCCATCGAGCGGCATGTCGCTGCCCGGCCCCGGCATGCGCTTATCGGCCTGCATCTTCGCCATGCCCTGCTGGAACGCCTCCTGCGAGGGCCATTCGACATAGCCGAAAGCCACGGCTTCGCCGTCCTCGGCCTGCACCGCTTGTTTGAAATCGGTCACCTTCCCGTCCTCGATATTCTCCGCCCAGGAATCGACGGCATGGAGCGCGCCTGCATCGATCGCCACCTGCCGCATCGTCTCGCACATATCTGCATAGGCCGCTTTCTTTGCCGCGGGAACCGGCGCAACATAGCCCTGCACATAACCCGCGCCGCCCGCTGCGCCGCTTTCGCCAAGCTGGTCGAAACCGGCATAGATCATCCGCATGCCATCGAAAGGCGGATTTTCCGGCGCGTCTTTCATGCGCTCATCCTGCATCATGCTGTCATGTCCCTTTTTGAAGGCTTCTTCGGAATCATAGTCGATCCAGGAAAAGATGATCCCGTCGCCGTCTTCGGCGTTGACCGCTCGATACATATCGGTGTTTTCGCCGCGCGGCACCTCTACGCCCCAGCATTCGACGATCCGCTGCGCACCGTAATCGGTGAATAGCGGCACGACATCACTTGCCATTTTTTTGTAGGCATCCTTGTTGCCTTCAGGCACCGGTGCCAGGAAACCCTGCAAATAGGCCATAAATCCATCTCCCTCTCGACTCGCATCCATCTTAGTGCTTAAGGCAATGCCACACAAATATGACACGACCAATCAGAGCCGAAACCCGATGACCGACATTCCGAACATTTCCGCAGGCACCAGCGGAACGACCCTGATGGACGCGCCAGATACCAAGGTCAGCGTGCGCGATGTTTTCGGCATCGATGTCGACATGGAATGCCCGGCCTTTTCCGAAGCCGACGAGCGCGTTCCCGATTTCGACGAGAGCTATGTCTTCGATCCCGATACCACGCTCGCCATCTGCGCGGGCTTTGCGCATAACCGCAGAGTGATGATCCAGGGCTATCACGGCACCGGAAAATCGACGCATATCGAGCAGGTGGCCGCGCGCCTGAAATGGCCCTGCATCCGCATCAATCTGGATGCGCATATCAGCCGGATCGACTTGATCGGCCGCGATGCCATCGTGCTGCGCGACGGTCAGCAGGTAACCGAGTTTCGCGAAGGGCTCCTTCCCTGGGCATTGCAAACACCCACGGCGCTGGTTTTTGACGAGTATGACGCCGGCCGGCCCGATGTGATGTTCGTGATCCAGCGCGTGCTGGAAACCGAGGGCAAGCTGACCCTGCTCGACCAGAACCGCGTAATCCGGCCCAATCCCTGGTTCCGGCTTTTTTCGACTGCCAACACTGTGGGCCTGGGCGATACCAGCGGGCTGTATCATGGCACGCAGCAAATCAACCAGGGGCAGATGGACCGCTGGAACATCGTCGTCGGGCTCAACTATCTGCCGGCACAGACCGAAAGCGAGATCGTGCTGGCCAAGGCCGAGGGTGCCGACCCCGAAGTCGTGGCCGATATGGTCAAGGTCGCAGAGCTGACCCGCGAAGGCTTCATAAATGGCGATATCTCGACCGTGATGAGCCCGCGCACCGTGATCACCTGGGCGCAGAATGCCGCGATTTTCAAGGATATGGGCTTTGCCTTCCGCCTGTCATTCCTCAATAAATGCGACGAGGCGGAGCGGATGATGGTCGCCGAATATTACCAGCGGGTATTTGGCAAGGATCTGCCGGAAAGTGTCGTGGGGACGGCGTAGTTGAGATGGAGAAAGAGAACTTCAATCATGGATTCGACAATGCCTGTTGGGAACATGCCAAAGGCGAAGCTCGAAAGATAATGTATCAGGTGGCCAAAAATAGAGGCACAATTGCCTATTCCGAACTTGTCGCTAGAATTCATAGTATTGATTTGCAAGCACACGACCCTAGGCTTGATCATTTTCTCGGCGAGATAGCCAGTGAAGATGATAGCAGCGGCTTGGGTCTGACAACTGTAGTCGTTGTTCACAAGACAGATGAACAACAACCTGGATCGGGGTTTTTTGAATTGGCTGAGAGCCGTGGCCGTGAGTTTCAAGACCAGACTGCATTTTGGATCGAAGAGCTAAATCGAGTTCATGATCAATGGTCTGCGCATTGACAGAATCACCAAGCATGTTATAACGCTTGTATGAACAAACCGCTCAAAATAGTGAAAATCGGCAACAGCTCGGGGGTCGTACTACCAAAAGAAGTGCTGGCCAAACTCCGGGTCGAGGCTGGCGATGAGTTGCATCTGAGTGATACTCCAGATGGAGTGCATTTGACAGCGCACGACCCGGAATTTGCTGCAAAGATGGAATTGGCCGAAAAGATCATGCGCGAAGATCGGGATATCCTGCGCGAACTGGCAAAATGACGGATGCGGACAGGGTGGAGCCGCATTGGCTCGATGCCAAAGATGCCATCGCCATCCATGACCGACAGCTTGCCGAGCATGGTGGGCCAGGCGGCGTGCGCGATGAAACGCTCCTCGAATCGGCGCTCGCTCGTCCCATAAACAAGTGGAATTATGGAGATGACGATTGGGCAAGCCTCGCCGCGAGCTATGCCTATGGTCTGGCACGCAACCACCCTTTTATCGATGGCAACAAACGTACATCATGGGTGCTTGCACGCTTGTTCCTGATGCTCAACGGACTGACTCTGAATTTCGACAAGGCTGATGCAACCTGGGTGATGCAACAGTTGGCTGCAGGCAAACTCAGCGAAGAAGAAATGACCGACTGGTTCAGGCAGCATATAGAGAAAAGCGCCTAATAATTCTCGCCTTTGCCGTCTTATGTTGCTAATACAGTAAATCGATGCACGACCGCACGCAGTCCTATCACGATCCCGATGACGAGCCCTCCGGCACACGGCGCTGGTGGCCATTCGGGAAATCGCGCGCGCAGAAATTCGATGCGCAGGGCTATGCGCAGTATCTGCAATCGAAGTGGGGCGATGATGACGATGATGCCTTCGAAACGCCTTCGCCCAAACGCAGCTGGTGGCCGTTCGGCAAGAAGGCAAAATCTGACAGCGGCTATAGCAGCATCGGCTGGGAAAAGGGCGAGGCCGACGCGCCCCGGGAGGCTTATGTTGCGCCTGAGGGCGGCTATAACGGCTCGCCTGCCTTCGATGATCCGCCCGCCAAGCCCAAACGCTCGCGCTGGTGGTGGTTTTCACGCGGCCTCGGCGCGCTCTTCCTGCTTTTCCTTGTCATGCTGCTCTGGCTGGCGATCACTGCGCCGCTTTCCAAATCGCTGCAACCGATTGCCCCGCCGCAGATCACACTGACCGCGAGCGACGGCACGCCAATCGCGCGCAATGGTGCGGTTGTCGACGAGCCGGTCGAGATCGATGAATTGCCGCCGCATGTCGTCAACGCCTTCCTGGCAATAGAGGATCGCCGCTTCTATTCGCATCTCGGCATCGATCCGCGCGGGCTGGCGCGCGCACTCTTCAAAGGGGTTGGCGGTGGCAGCACTATCACCCAGCAGCTGGCGAAATTCACCTTCCTGACGCCCGAGCGTACCTTGACCCGGAAAGCGCGCGAGATGCTGATCGCCTTCTGGCTGGAAGCGCGGCTGAGCAAGGACGAAATCCTCGAACGCTATCTCTCCAACGCCTATTTCGGCGACAATGTTTACGGGCTGCGCGCCGCCAGCCTGCATTATTTCTACCGCCAGCCCGAAAGGCTGAAACCGGAGCAGGCCATGATGCTCGCTGGGCTGGTGCAGGCCCCTTCCCGCCTGGCCCCGACCAAGAACATATCCGCTGCACGCAAGCGGGCTGCGCTCGTCAAAAATGCGATGGTCGACGCCGGATTTATGAGCGAGGCCGAAGCCGGCCGGCTGCCGCGCGCCGAGATCGATGTGCGCACCCGCAATACCCTCCCGACGGGCACCTACTTTGCCGACTGGGCGATGCCGCAGGCGCGGGCGCGCGAAGAATTTGGTTATAGCAAGCAGACAATTGCCACCACGCTTGATGCCGATCTGCAAAAAGCGGCGCGGCGCGCGATCGGACGGGCCGGGCTGGGCAAGGCGCAGGTTGCGCTTGTCGCGATGAGACCGACCGGCGAAGTGGTCGCCATGGTGGGCGGGCGCAATTATGCCAAATCCGCATTCAACCGGGCTACGCAGGCCAAGCGGCAACCCGGCTCCACCTTCAAACTGTTCGTCTATCTGGCGGCCCTGCAATCGGGCATGCGCCCAGGCAGCATGGTCGATGACAGCGAAATAACGGCAGGCAGCTACCGCCCCAAAAATGCGCGCGGCCGCTATCGCGGGGAGATCACGCTGAAAGAGGCCTTTGCGCAATCCAGCAATGTTGCCGCCGTGCGGCTGTTCAACCGGGTCGGCGATGATGCCGTCATCCGCAGCGCCCGCGACCTCGGCATTTCGGCCAAGCTACCCAAGGGCGATCCCAGCATTGCGCTCGGCAGTTCGACCACCACACTGCTGGAACTGACAAGCGCCTATGCCGCGCTGGCGGCGGACAGCTACCCGGTCAAAGCCCGCGCCTTTGAAGCCGAAGAGGAAGGCTGGTTCGACTGGCTGTTCGCGCCCGAGCGCAGCTTTGACAGCCGCGTGCTTGGCGATATGGAAGAAATGCTGCGCTATGCGGTCAATAGCGGGACGGGCCGCAATGCGCGCCTTAAAATCGCCAATTATGGCAAGACCGGAACCAGCCAGGATAGCCGTGATGCGATTTTTGTCGGCTATGCCGGCGATCTGGTCGTCGGCGTTTGGGTCGGCAATGACGACAACAGCCCGCTCCGCGGCGTCAATGGCGGAACCATCCCGGCACGGATCTGGCGCGATTTCATGAACAGCGCGCTCGGGATCAAAACTCCTTCCAGACCCGCACGGCCGAAACCGGCACCCAAGGCCGATGATCCCATTGAGAAGCTGGACTTGCCGGAAATCCCTGACCTGCCCGACGAGGTGAATATCGGTGATGCCGGAATCCGGCTCGATCCCGAGGATGGCGTGACCATACAGACCGATATCGAAGGGGTTCCGCTCGACATCCGTCTGGGCCGCGACGGGATCGATGTTGGTCCGCGCGAAGACGAATCCGCTGACCGCAATTGACGCGCGCCCTGGCGGGGACTCGCCAGTCTCATTCATCTCGCCGACAGGCTGATGCGGCAGTTTCGCTTTCGGGGGCGAGTCGAATGACAGGAGATTGGCTGTGATTTATCCAAGGAATTTCATGAAACTGGTCGTTGCGTTGGCCGTTACGGCAGGCGGTTTCTCGCTGGCTGGCGGAATAGCGCCCGGCTTAAAGGCGCATCCCGGCAAGCACCAGCACACCAAGATACTGACCAAGCCCATCGCCGGTGTGCGCAACAATTACTGGTATGACTATCTGTCCGACGTGCAGGAGGCGGAGAATGAACTGCGCAAGGATCTGGACGATGCCAAGGACGCCAAGGACCGACGGCAGGCATGGAAAGAATATAACCACGAGCTTGCCGACGCGCGCAAGGACTACCGCAAGGAGATGATCGAGAAGGGCTATATCCGCAAAGGCCGCGTAACGGTTTTCGACTGACGGCATCAAAGCCTGTTCAAATTTGATCTTTCCATCGCTGCTGCATTGCGCTTAGTGAAGCGCAATGGCCGACAAGACGCCTCTCGACGATTTGAAATCTGCGCTGACAGGCGCAGCGCGCGCGCTTGCCAAGGAGCCGGAGGTCGAGCTTGCCTTCACTGCCGATGCGCCGTCGCAAAGCGGGCACAATCTGAAAGTGCCGATGCCCGGCCGCAGCCTGCCGCCCGATCAGGTTGCCGAGGCGCGCGGTTTTGCCGACGGTTTCGCCCTGCGTCTGCGCCACCATGATGCAGCACGGCATATTTCGCTGCGCCCCAGCGAAGCGATTGCGGCGGCCGCATTCGATGCGATCGAAACCGCGCGGATCGAGGCCTTGGGCGCGCGCGCGATGGAAGGTGTGGCGGCAAATCTGACCGACGCTCTGGAAATGCGGCTGCGCACCGACCCGATCAGCCGCGCAGCATCGGCCGAGGATGTGCCGATATCGACCGCGCTGTCGCTGATCGTGCGCGAGCGGCTGACCGGTGCGCCGGTGCCCGAAGCCGCAACGGACGGTGTGGCCATGCTGCGCGACTGGATCGAGGAGAAGGCGGGCGGCGATCTCGATGCACTCGGTATGGCGCTCGATGACCAAAATGCCTTTGCTGCGCTCACCCAGTCGATGCTCGAACATCTCGAGCTGACCGACGGCGATATCGATCCTAGCGACGATGATGACGGCTCCGATGACGAAGATGACGAGGGGCAGGAAGAGGAGCAGGAAAGCCCCGAAGATGCCGAAGCCGGCGACAGCGATGCCCGCGCCGAACAGCAGGAAGGCGAAGGCGACGAACAGGATGGCGAGAGCGAGCAGTCCGAGATGGACAGCGAGAAAGGCAGCGAGGACGATATGGGCGAGGAGGGCATGCAGCCCGTCAACCCGCAGCGCCGCAACTGGGACAATGCGCCGCCGACCGACTATAAGGTATGGACCACCCGGCATGACGAGATCATCACCGCAGACGAGCTCGCCGACGCGGAAGAACTCGACCGGCTCCGCGCCTATCTCGACCAGCAGCTCGCGCCGCTGCAAAGCGCGGTGACCAAGCTTGCCAACCGGTTGCAGCGCCGCCTGATGGCGCAGCAGAACAGGAGCTGGGATTTCGATCAGGAGGAAGGGTTGCTCGATGCCGCGCGGCTAGCGCGCGTCGTGGTCGCGCCGGGCCATTCGCTGAGCTACAAGGTCGAGCGCGATACCGAGTTTCGCGACACGGTGGTGACGCTGCTCATCGACAATTCAGGCTCGATGCGCGGACGGCCTATTTCCATTGCGGCGATCAGCGCCGACATATTGGCGCGCACGCTGGAACGCTGCGGCGTCAAGACCGAGATATTGGGCTTTACGACCCGCGCCTGGAAAGGCGGGCAGGCGCGTGAAGACTGGCTGGCCAAGGACCGCCCTGCCCATCCCGGACGGCTCAATGATCTGCGGCATATCATCTACAAAAAGGCAGACGAGCCCTGGCGGCATGCCAAGCGCAATCTGGGGCTGATGATGCGCGAGGGGCTGCTGAAAGAGAATATCGACGGCGAGGCGCTGCTCTGGGCGCATAACCGGATGATGGCGCGGCCCGAGGAACGCCGCATCATGATGGTGATCTCCGATGGCGCGCCAGTCGATGACAGCACGCTCTCGGTCAATAATGGCGGCTATCTGGAGCAGCATTTACGCAAGGTGATCGAATGGATCGAAAGCCGCTCACCCGTGCAGCTGATCGCCATCGGCATCGGCCATGATGTGACGCGCTACTATCGCCGCGCGGTGACGATCATGGATGCAGAACAGCTCGGCGGCACGATGATCGAGCAGCTTGCGGGGCTATTCGATGAAGAGTGATGGCAAGGATGGAGGTCCGCCTGAGCAGGAGATAGGCGTTCGACTGCTTGGGCCGGGTGACAAGGAACTCATCGCCGCAGCATCTCACCTTTTTGATCACCCCCCGACACCGGACCAAACCACAGCTTTTTTGACCAGCGACCGGGACTATATTTGGGTCGCATATACTGACGGTGAGGCCGTCGGCTTTGCAAGCGCGACCATTCTCCTTCATCCTGACAAGCCGCCCCACCTGTTTCTTCAGGAACTGGGCGTGGATGAAGACCATCGCCGACGCGGCGTTGCGACGAAAATCATGGAAACAGCGATCGCCTTTGCCGGCGAAATGGATTTATTGCCGCTTTGGCTGGCCGCAGAGGCTGACGACGATCAGGCAAACACATTTTACAGAAGCCTGCCGGACAAAACCGAACGTGGTTCTATAGTCTACGAATGGGAAAAATGATGAAAACATCCGAAGCCGTTACATCACGCCGTTCCATCCGGCAGTTTATCGATAAGCCTGTCGAGCGCGAAAAACTCGAACGCGTGCTGGAAAAGGCGCAGCTGGCGGCCTCGGGCGGCAATGTGCAACCTTGGGAAGCCATCATCGTGACCGGCCAGCCGCTTGCGGAGATTACGGCCAAGATCAAGGAAAAGGCCAAGGCTGCTCCCCTGGGCGAGAATATCGAATATGCGATCTATCCCGAGGGGCTGGCTGGCCGCCATGAGGACCAACGCCGGGCAGTTGGCAAGGCGATGTTCGACAGCATCGGCCTTGCGCGCGAAGACAAGGCCGGGCGCATCGCGCAGATGCAAAAAAACTGGGACAGTTTTGACGCACCGGTGCAGCTTTTCACCTACACCAGGAAATATATGGGTCCGCCGCAATGGAGCGACATGGGCATGTGGCTGCAGACCATCATGATCCTGCTGCGCGAAGAGGAGCTGGATAGCTGCGCGCAGGAAATCTGGGCACTTTACGGCAGCTATATGCGCGAGCTGCTGAATATCGACGATGACCATATCTTCTTTTGCGGCATGGCCATCGGCTACCGCGATGCCGATCATCCGATCAACAATTTCGAGCGACCGCGCACGCCGGTGAGCGATGTGGTCAAATGGGAGGGGTGGTAGAAGTAACACCATTCGTGCTCCCCAGCAAAAGCTGGGGTCCAGCCTGAAATGGATTAAACTGGATGCCAGCTTTCGCTGGCAAGCACCAGCCTACTGAAGGCTTGACCTACCCTCTCCTCTGCGCCAACGCTCGCCACAGAAATGACCGAGCTTAAACTCTTCAACAGCCTGACGCGCGAGCTGCAGCCCTTCGAGCCCATTCATGACGGCGAGGCGCGCGTTTATACCTGCGGGCCGACGGTCTATAATTATCAGCATATCGGCAATATGCGCGCCTATATCTTTGCCGACACGCTGGGCCGCGCACTGTCCTTCAAGGGCTACAAGCTCACGCATGTGATCAACATTACGGATGTCGGCCATCTCACCAGCGATGCGGACGAGGGCGATGACAAGATGGAGAAGGCCGCCGCGGCGCAGGGCAAGTCCGCCTGGGACATTGCCGCCTTTTACCAGGCGGATTTCGAGGCCGATCTGGCGCGGCTCAATATCCGCAAGCCAGCGCATCCCAAGGCGACCGAATATGTCGAGGCGATGATCGAATGGGGCCAATCGATCGCCGACAAACATTGCTATGAGCTGGGCAGCGGGCTTTATTTCGATGTCTCGACCGTGCCCGACTATGGCCGCCTCGCCCGCGCTGTCACAGACGAAGGCGAAGGCCGGATCGATGAGGTAGAGGGCAAGCGCAACGCCGCCGACTTTGCCATCTGGCGCAAGACGCCGCCGGGCGAAACGCGGCAGATGGAATGGGATTCGCCTTGGGGCAAGGGCGCGCCGGGCTGGCATCTGGAATGCTCGGTCATGTCAAAGGAGCTGCTTGGCCACCCGTTCGACATCCATACTGGAGGGATCGACCACCGCGAAATCCACCACCCCAACGAGATCGCCCAGAATCAGGCGCATGGCAATTGCGACCATTCGGGCGCCAAGATCTGGATGCACAACAATTTCCTGATCGATCGCGGCGGGAAGATGTCAAAGTCGGATGGCGAGTTTCTGCGGCTGCAGCTGCTGGTCGACCGAGGCTTCCACCCCCTCGCCTATCGCATGCTCTGCCTGCAGGCGCATTACCGCAGCGAGCTCGAATTCAGCTGGGAAAACTTGCAGGCGGCCTTCACGCGATTGAAGCGATTGGTGATGGGAGTGGAGAAACTGCCCAAATCGGACGACGAATTCGAAGTTTATGAATTCTACGAAGCCATGGAAAGCTATAAGAAAATGTGGCAATCGAAGGTCGCTGAACCACTCAAAGACTTTGAATCTGCGATCTTTGACGACCTGAATACACCGATTGCCTTAACGGCATTGGAACGTGCCATAGCGACCAAAAAGGTGGACAATGAAATAATGGTTCAGGCCGTCGAGGCTATGGACTCCGTCCTTGGTTTGGGCCTGCTATCCCTTTCCCGCACTGACCTGCGTATCCGCCCCAAAGACGCGCAGATCACCGAAGAGGAAATCGAGGCGCAGCTTGCCGCGCGGAAGGAAGCGCGCTCGAACAAGGATTTCGAAACCTCCGACCGCATCCGCGACGATCTGATTTCCAAGGGTGTGGACGTGATGGATGGCGATCCGCTCGGCTGGGACTGGAAGCTGGATATTTGAAATTTAGGGCAGATGCCCCTCCACCACTCGGCTGCGCCGAGCGGTCCCCCTCCCCATTGCAAGTCAATGGGGAGGACTGATTGTGCTTTCTGCCAAAGTCACTTTCTTGCTTTACCCCTTCGGCAGAATCGTCATTTCATAGGGAATGTAGAGCAGCACCTGCTTGTCGCCCCAGCGGGCCCAATCGACGCGCTCCTGCATGCCCGACAGCTTGACCGCATATTCGGGACCGATCTTGGCAGACACTTCGGCAGAATCCTTCGCGATCGCAGCGATAATATTGTTGCGATACTGGTCGGGCGCAACGACGGACAAGTTGATGCTGCCTTTGCCGAGAAATTCGGCGCGCCCGACAGGCGTCACGGCATCGACGAAATCATCCATCTTTTTCTCGATTGCTTCCATATCCGAATTGTCGTTCAGCGGCACCTTGACCAGAAAGTTGATCCGCGACGTATCCGGCCGCCCGGCACCGACGAGATTGGCGCGGGTGAAATCACGGTAGTTCGCAAGATCGAGATCCTCGACAATCTTGCTGCCGAAGGAAAGCTGGATGCCGTATCGGGGTGCGAGCCGAATCGCATTTTCCACCATCTGGTTGATCTCCGAAATGCGCCGGGCCCGATCACGCGTGTCGCCGGTGATCGAAGCACTGCGCACGGCAAAATCGGCGGTCCGCCGGAAACCGACGGCAGGTATGGATGCCGGCTGCACAGGACGAACCCCGCCGCCGCCAAAGCTCGCGCGGCTGCCGGTAACGATGATCTCCTGCATGCCCTCATCTTGCGCTGCAGCAGGTAAGGGCGCGAAAAAAGCGGGCAAAGCGGCCAAAACTATGAGTAATTTCTTCATTGTCATTCTCCTCCATCCATTTCGATAGCTAGCCAATTGGGCTGACTGCAAACTGAACGTGGATTTCTTTGACCGCTGGCTTGCCATCTGGAGGGGCTTGGGGTTATCGCCTTTACCATGACCCGAACCCCGCTCGTCGCTGCCTCGCTCATCCGCCCGCTGGTCGAACCGCACCTGCCCGAATGGATCGAGCCGCACTGGTTCATGGCCAAAGAGGAAGCCATGGAGCTGGCTCCCAAGGCCGAGATTGGCTGGTTCGATATGTATGACAAGGCGGAGATGTTCGAAACCATATCGGCGGCAACCAATCTCAAATGGCTCAACAGCATCTATGCCGGGGTGGACGGCATGCCGCTTGAGCAATTGAGGGCGCAGGGCACTGTCGTCACCAATGGTGTTGGCATCAACGCGATTACGATTGCCGAATATGTCGTTATGGGCATGCTCAATATCGCCAAGGGCTACGCGCAAGTGATGGAGGCGGCGCAGCGCAAGGAATGGCTGCTCGACAGCCCCGGCAAGATGGAACTGTTCGAGAGCAAGGCTTTGCTGCTGGGTTATGGCGCAATCGGCAAGCTGATCGAGGCGCGGCTGCTGGCCTTCGGCGTTGAAGTCACCAAAGTCCGCCGCACGCCGGGCCCTGATACGCTCACACCGGACCAGTGGCGCGGTAAGCTGAAGGAGTTTGACTGGGTCATTCTCGCCGTCCCCGCCACGCCGGAAACCGACGGCATGATCGGTGCGGACGAGCTGGCAGCGATGAAAGATACGGCAAGCTTGGTCAATATAGCGCGCGGCACGGTGGTCGATCAGGATGCACTGACGCAGGCACTGGAGGACAAGACCATCGCCTCGGCCTGGCTCGATGTCACCGAACCCGAACCCCTGCCCGCAGACCATCCGCTGTGGGATCTGCCCAATGCGCATATTTCGATGCATCTTTCCGGCCGCGCGCAGACCCGTATGTTTGAGCGCAGCGCGGCGCGTTTTATCGAAAATCTGGGGCGCTACCACAAAGGCGAAGCGCTCCAGCCGCAAGTCAATCTGGATTTGGGGTATTGATATGAACGGTCAACAACTCGCCGAGCATTGGAAGGCGATTGCAAAATCGCGCGATCCGCAGAAAATTGCCGATGCGCTGCATGATGATGCGATATTCGAGAGCCCTGCTGTGCATACACCGCAGCGCGGCAAGCCCATCACGACCGCCTATCTGGCGAGTGCCGACAAGGTGCTGGGCAGCGACGATTTCGAATATGTCGGCGAATGGTACGGCGAACATAGCTGCATCCTCGAATTCAAAACGGCAATCGACGGCATACAGATCAACGGGGTCGATATGATCAGCTGCGATGAAGATGGCCTGATCACGCATTTCAAGGTGATGATCAGGCCGCTCAAGGCAATCAATCTGGTTCACGCCAAAATGGGCGAGATGCTGCAGAAAATGGCGGGATGAGCAAAAAGGACCTCGACAGTCAGGAGGCGCTTCTTGCCTGTTTCGATCGGCCATGCATGCTGGTCGATAGCGAACAAGTGACCTATGCGAATGATGCGGCGATCAACCTTCTGGGGCGCCATATTACGGGCGCGAATGTCCGCCTGGCCATCCGCGCGCCGGTGGCTATCTCTGCCATTCTTGCAAGCGAATCGAGCAGCGTCACGGTCACCGATATCGGAACGCCGGGAAGTGTATGGGAATTGCGCTGCGAACTGCTGTCCAAACGGCAGCGGCTGGTCACCATGCAGGACAAATCCGAGCAGCAAAGCATCGCCCGGGTGCATACCGATTTCGTGGCCAATGCCAGCCATGAGCTTAGAACACCGCTCGCCAATATCCTGGGCTATGTCGAGACTTTGAATGATCCGAAGGCTGGCGGTGATCCGTCGACAAGGAAACGCTTTCTGGGAACCATCCGCGGCGAGGCCGAACGCATGCAATCGCTGGTTTCGGACCTTATGAGCCTCTCGCGAATAGAGGCCGAGAAGCACCGGCTTCCTGACAATTCGGTGAATCTGAATGATATTTGCAACAAAGTGGCAGAAGAATTCAGCGGCGACGCGAAAATCAGTCGCAAAATCCCGAAACAGCCTGTTCTCGTTCGGGGCGAAGAAGCACAGCTGTCGCAAATGCTGCGCAACCTGATTGACAATGCATTCAAATATGGCGGTGCGGATGTGCAGGTCATTCTGGAAATGGTTATTTCCGGAGACGGTTGGGTCAAAGTGATGGTCACCGACGACGGCGAAGGCATTGCTCCGGAACATTTGCCGCGTTTGACCGAGAGGTTTTATCGCACTGACCCGGGGCGAAGCAAGGCGGTCGGCGGGACCGGGCTGGGCCTTTCGATCGTCAAACATATCGTGAGCCGCCACCGCGGACGGCTCGACATAAGAAGCGAAACCGGAATCGGCACGCGCATTTCAATTTCTCTGCCGCTGGTTGAGAGTTGACAGTATCGCGGCTTTTTTTTGCGTCCGTTCCCGACTGTCACAAAACTGAAACCTCTTTGTCATCAAAAAGCAAAATAAATGACCTTTAGGCGTCACACACCGGCCCAGGATTCGCTCCTGGGAATAAAGGGGAGTTTTCGAATATGCGCCTAAAGGAACGGTTGGTCGTTGGGACAGCCGCAATTTCACTCGTCGCAGCCGCTGCACCAGCTGCGGCAAACACAAAAGACGCAGAAGTTGAGTCGCTTCGTGCCGAAGTAGCCGCGCTCAAGGCAAAGCTCGAGGAGCTATCGGCCAAGGTCGATGCCAAAGAAGAAAAAATTGCAGAAAAATCCAAATCAAAGAGCAAGGTGAACTGGAAAGGCTCTCCGGAAATCAGCAACGATGACGGCTGGAGCTTCAAGCCGCGCGGCCGTGTCCTCTATGACGTCGCGACCGTCAATGCGCCCGACTCGATCAATGACCCGGGCCTCGGCTTTTCCAACGAAGCGCGCCGCATTCGTCTTGGCGTTCAAGGCAAAATTCCTGGCGGATTTGGCTACAAGGTCGAAGCCGATATTACCGACGGCGTAGAGCTGACCGATGCGCTTCTCGAATATAAAGATGGCGGCCTCAAGATAACGGTCGGCCAGCACAATAATTTCCAGTCGCTGGAAGAGCTTTCGAGCAGTAACGATACCAGCTTCATTGAACGTTCCGGTTTTACCGATGCGTTTGGTTTCAAACGCCGTGTCGGCGTCTCGGCGCAATACAAATCCGGACCCGTGTTGCTTCAGGGCGGGGTGTTTACCGACAATATTGCCGACCTCGACGATGACAGCAATGATGCTGTCAGCCTGGATGGCAGGTTGGTGGTTGCACCTAAGATTGGCGACGCGCAGGCGCATTTTGGCGGATCTTTCCACTGGCGCGACCTGGGCGACAATATGACTACGCGTCGCTATCGTCAGCGCCCTCTGGTGCACAGCACCGATACGCGCTTTATCAACACAGGCAATATCGGCAATGCCAAAAGCGAAACCAGCTACGGCCTGGAAGCAGCCATCATTGCCGGTCGTTTCCATGCAGCGGCGGAAACGCACTGGCTGAAGCTCAACCGGACTGCCGGAAACCCCGACCCCACCTTCTTCGGCGGCTCGGTTGAGGCCGGCATCTTCCTGACCGACGACAAACGGGAATATAAGGACGGCGTGTTCAAAGGTGTAAAAGTGAGCAACCCTGTCGGTAAGGGCGGTCTCGGCGCGCTGCAATTCAACATCCGTTATGATCATCTCGATCTGGTCGACGCGGGCATCATCGGCGGCATACAGGACAGCTATCAGGCTTCCCTGATCTGGACGCCGATCAACTATGTCCGCTTCCTGATCAACTATGGCAAGTTGGACTATGATCTGGCAGCAATCCTTGCGGCGGGAAGCGGCGACTATGACGTCGATGTCTTCGGTGCCCGTTTTCAGGTTTCATTTTGATTTTTTGGGTCAGCCGGAGCTTTTGGTTCCGGCTGGCTCCTTTATGCTGCGCGGCAGAACGGCTGTCACATAACTGTCACCGAATTGTCCTAATCGCGGCGCAACAACAGGAGCACACAATCTATGCGTAACTCATTGAAATATAGCCTTGTTGCTATTTCGGCAGCCACACTTGCCGCTTGCGGCGGGGGCGGGGGCGATTCGTCCGGCAGCCGGGACACGGTGAGCGTAACCGGTTCTTCCACTGTATATCCGTTTGCTTCGGCAATTGCAGAAGCAACAAGCGCAAACAATGATGGCATCAACACGCCCAAGGTCGAATCTGTAGGCAGCGGCGCGGGCATCAAGGAATTCTGCAAGGGCGTCGGAGCCAATACCCCGGACGTGGCCAACGCTTCACGCCGCATGAAAAAGAGCGAATTTGAAGACTGCGCCAAGAATGGCGTAACCGACATTATCGAAATCCAGGTGGGCATCGACGGCATCGCCTTTGCGGCAGCCAAAGATGGTATTGCGCTGCAGCTGACACCGGTCGACGTATACAAGGCGATCGCAGCCAGTCCATTCGGCAAGGAAAATACGGCAAAGACCTGGAAGGATGTGAACGCTGCTCTTCCAGCCGACCCCATCCTGGTCTACGGCCCGCCGACCACTTCGGGTACGCGCGACGCGCTGGCCGAACTTATCCTGACGGCAGGCTGCAAAACCGATGAAGCGACCAAGGCGCTGAAGGAAACCGACAAGGACAAATATGAGGATGTCTGCGAAGGTGTTCGCAAGGATGGCCTGTATGTCGACGGCGGCGAAGAAGACAATCTGATCGTCAAAAAGGTCTCCGACAATTCCAAAGCGGTCGGTATTTTCGGTTTCTCATTCCTCGAAGCCAATCTGGATGTATTGACGGGTATTACGATGGGCGGCGTCGAGCCGACTTACGACAACATCGCCAGCGGTGCCTATCCTGGTGCCCGCCCGCTCTACATGTATGTCAAAAAGCAACATCTGGATGTTATTCCCGGCCTTAAGGAATATCTGGCGGAATGGCCAAAGGCTTGGGGCGCAGACGGCATGCTGAAAGAAAAAGGCATGGTGGTTTCGCCTGAAGATATCCGCCAGAAGAATGCCGATGTTATAGCAAACCTGACGGTGCTGACTGCAGATGAGCTGACTTAAGCCTGCATGTCTCCGGTTTTCGCTCTTCTGGCCGTACTGGGACTTGGCCTGATTGGCTGGTTCACGGCGCGGGCAAAGGCGCAGAACCTCCATTCGGGGAGGGGCACCCTGCATTCGCTTCCAAGCTACCACGCTTGGCATATGGCGATCTGGGTGGCTCTCCCTGCCTTCATGGGCTGGGCGCTTTGGCAACTGATCGCCCCTGGCCTGATCGAAAATTCCGTTCTGGCCGATCCTGCGGCTTCCATATTGCCGGAAGGCGATTTTCAAAGATCTGCCATTCTGAGCGAGGCGCGGAGTATCGCGGGCAATCCGGAAGCTGTCGCATTCAACCCCAAGGCGCGCGAGCTTGTTCCTGCCTTTGCCGAAGCGATAGCCAAATATAACTGGATCGGCACGGCGCTTTCCCTGTTGCTTGCATTTGTGGGCGGTGCCTGGGGCTACAGCAAGATACGCGCGGCCTATCCCGCGCGGACGCAAGTCGAGCGGACTGTGATGCTCTTCCTCTTGCTCGCTTCGCTGATCGCAATCCTGACCACCTTTGGCATCATCGCATCGCTGATCTTTGAAACCGGTGTTTTCTTTGGCTATGTCAGCCCGGCGGATTTTCTGCTCGGCACGCAATGGGCACCCGACCCCTTCACCTCCGCCACCAAGGAAGGGCTGGGCGAAGATTATGGCGCGATCCCGCTTTTCTGGGGCACCATATTTATTGGCGCGATTATCGCAATGGTCGTTGCCATTCCCTTGGGCTTGATGAGCGCGATCTATCTGACCCAATATGCCAATCCGAAACTGCGAAAGCTGCTCAAACCAGTGCTCGAAATTCTCGCCGGTATCCCGACGGTCGTCTATGGCTATTTTGCGGCGCTGACTATTGCACCCATGGTCCGGGATTTTGCGATATTTATCGGGATGGAAAACCCGTCCACCGAAAGCGCATTGGCTGCCGGGGCGGTCATGGGCGTGATGATTATTCCTTTCGTCTCCTCGATGGCGGATGACAGTATTGCCGCCGTACCGTCGTCGATGCGCGACGGTTCGCTCGCCATGGGCGCGACAAAATCCGAAACGATAAAGCGGGTCTTGATACCGGCCGCCCTGCCGGGAATCGTGGCCGGGATCATGCTTGCCATCAGCCGCGCGATCGGCGAGACAATGATTGTCTATATGGCAGCGGGAGCCGCCGCCAACCTGTCCGCCAATCCCTTCGACAGTATGACGACAGTGACTTTCCAGATCGCAAAACTGCTGAACAGCGAGGGTGAGTTCAACCACCCGGCGACGCTGGCTGCCTTTGCGCTTGGCCTTGTGCTCTTCGTGGTAACGCTGGCGCTCAACATTATAGCGCTGCGCGTGGTCAAACGCTTCCGGGAGGCTTACGAATGAGCAAAGCTGCTTCCTTCTGGCAATCCGACGAGATGAATCAGCGGCTGAAAAAGCGTTACGCGGCAGAGCGGCGTTTCAAAGCGCTTGGTCTCCTCGCTATTCTCGTCTCGCTAGCCTTTCTTGCCTTTCTGCTGGTCACGATGATCGCGAATGGCATTGGCGGGATCGATTGGGATTTCATAACGAGTAGCGATGCCACCGAGCCAGACAGAGCCGGGATTTTCGGTGCGCTGAAAGGATCTTTCTTCACCATGGTGGTGACGCTGATGCTCTCATTCCCTCTCGGCGTGCTGGCTGCGATCTATCTCGAAGAATTCGCGCCAAAGAACAACCGGTGGATCGAATGGGTGGAGGTATCGATCAACAATCTGGCCGCGGTTCCCTCGATCATCTTCGGCCTGCTCGGTCTCGCAGTCTTCATACAGGTCATGCATCTGCCGAGATCGACGCCAATCGTAGGCGGCATGACACTGGCACTGATGACGCTGCCGGTGATCGTGATAGCCGGAAGAAGCGCGATACAGGCAGTCCCGCCCTCTATCCGCGATGCAGCGCTGGCGGTTGGCGCGAGCCCGGTACAAACCGTTTTCCACCATGTGCTGCCGCTAGCCCTGCCCGGGATTTTGACGGGAACGATTATCGGCATGTCGCGTGCGCTTGGCGAGACCGCGCCGCTGCTGCTGATCGGTATGCGCGCCTTCGTTGCCACGCCGCCGGACGGCATCGCCAGCGATGCTACGGTTCTGCCAATGCAGATTTTCCTCTGGTCGGGCGAAATCGATCGCGGCTTTGTGCAAAATACATCCGCCGCTATCATCGTCCTGCTCGCCTTCCTTATCGCAATGAATGGCATTGCCATCTATCTGCGCAACCGTTTTGAAACCCGATGGTAGAGACCTGACATGGCAAAGAAAAAAACAAAACTCTCGGCTCGCAATGTTGACGTCTTTTACGGCGACAAGCAGGCGATAGATGATGTCTCCATCGATATTTCGAAGGAGCATGTCACCGCCTTCATCGGCCCGTCAGGTTGCGGCAAATCGACCTTTCTGCGCGCGCTCAACCGGATGAATGATACCATTCCCGGCTGCGTGGTAACCGGGCAGATCGAGCTCGATGGCGAAGATATCTATTCGGACGATATGGATGTGGTGCAGCTGCGCGCGCGCGTCGGCATGGTCTTTCAGAAGCCCAATCCCTTTCCCAAAAGCATCTATGAAAATGTCGCCTACGGCCCGCGCATTCACGGTCTTGCGCCAAGCAAGGATGATCTCGACAAGGTCGTCGAAAAATCGCTGACGCGCGCTGGCCTCTGGGACGAGGTAAAGGACCGGCTGTCGGATGCCGGCACCGCGCTTTCAGGCGGCCAGCAGCAGCGCCTTTGCATCGCACGCGCGATCGCGGTCAGCCCGGAAGTTATCCTGATGGACGAGCCCTGCTCGGCGCTCGATCCCATCGCCACGGCGCGTATCGAAGAGCTGATCGACGACCTTAAGGGCAAATATGCTATAGTCATCGTGACCCACTCGATGCAGCAGGCTGCCCGGGTTTCGCAGCGCACAGCCTTCTTCCACCTGGGGACCATGGTCGAATATGGCAAAACGTCCGACATATTCACCAACCCGAAAAAAGAACGCACCAAGGACTATATTACCGGACGTTATGGTTAGGAGTTTTCCCGATGGCTGAACATACAGTCAAGGCATTCGATGACGAGATAAGCAAGATGCGCGGGCTCATCGCCGAGATGGGCGGGCTTGCCGAATTCGCTATTTCAGAAGCGATCGCGGCGCTGCTCGAGAATGACAGCGAGCGCGCACAGAAGGTGGTGGAAGCTGACCCCAAACTCGACAAGCTTGAGGCCGAAGTCGACCGCCTCGCCGTGCGCATTATCGCCCTGCGCGCACCGATGGCCGACGATCTGCGCGATGTGATTGCTGCGCTCAAGATATCCGGTATTGTCGAACGCATTGGCGACTATGCCAAAAATATTGCCAAACGCGTCGATGAGGTCAGCGGCAAAGCCAAAATAAAACCCGTCACGCTGATCCCGGCAATGGCAGAGATTGCCGGCGGTATGGTTCATGACATTCTCAATGCATATGCAGCACGCGATGCAAGACTGGCTGTGGAAGTGATCGAGCGCGACGAGAAGCTCGACAATTATTACAACACGCTCTTTCGCAACCTCGTTGCCCATATGATGGAGAATCCCGCGACAATCAGCAGCGCCGCGCAGCTCCTTTTCGTTGGGCGCAATCTGGAGCGCATCGGTGATCACGCCACCAACGTGGCCGAAATGGTCTATTTTGCGGCAACTGGCACATATCACTCGGACAACGACAAGCCGAAAAAGAAAAAGAAAAAGGCGGGGGAATAAGGGAGCGATGCGTTGAAGGTCCGGATACTTATTGTAGAAGATGATCCGGCGCTCGCCGAGCTTCTGACCTGGAATTTCGAAAGCGAAGGCTTCGATGTCGCTGCAACGCCCGATGGAGAGGAAGCGCTGCTGCTCGCCAATGAAAAAACACCCGACATCGTCGTGCTTGACTGGATGATCGAAAGCCTGTCGGGCATCGAGGTTTGCAGACGCCTGCGCCGCCAGTCGACAACCAAGGATGTTCCGATCATAATGCTGACAGCGCGCAGCGAGGAAGACGAGCGTATTCGCGGCCTGGAAACAGGGGCAGACGATTATGTTACCAAGCCGTTCAGCCCCGGAGAGCTTAAAGCGCGGGTGAATGCCATCCTTCGCCGCACGCGCCCCGGCGCTACCGAAGAAGTGCTGCGTTCGGGCGATATCGAGCTCGATTTGACCGCATTCCGTGTGACCCGCAATGGCGACGTGCTGGCACTCGGCCCAACCGAATTCCGCCTGCTGCGCGTGTTGATGGAACGTCAGGGGCGGGCGCAAACCCGCGGTCAGCTGCTCGATTCGGTATGGGGCCATGACAGTGATATCGAACTGCGCACCGTCGATGTGCATATCCGCCGCCTGCGAAAGGCGCTGACCCGCCCGGGCGAGAAAGACCCGATCCGTACCATCAGGTCGGTCGGATATGCCTTTGAAGGTTAACCGCTAAGGTAAACCACGTGGATTTGGCAGGGGCGAGCGTCTATTGTTCTTCGCCTATGACATATCTGCCCAAAACACCCTTGCGCCCGGTCGCGGCAATATTGGCCTTGTCGCTGCTGTTTTCGGCCTGTGACAATCAGGAAGCTGCAACGCCCGAGGCTGCCGTCGAGAAGAAGACAACAGCGACCGACGTCTACGTCCAGATCAGGCGGCTTGCTGCAGATGGTGCCCTCTCGGAGGCTGCGAAGCTGACCGACGATCCCGCCAGCTATGAGATGCAGATGACGGTTGCGCGCGAACGGATGGGCCAGGAAGTCTTTGCGCAGAATATGAAAAACGCCGCCTTGCGCGCCAATATAGAGGGTGAGCACGCAGCCGGTGATTTTGCCATGGTGATCACGCGTTTTACCGCCAACGGACAAAGCGACAAAGCCGCCAACTTCTTTCGCAAGAAAGGTGGCGGATTTGTCGAAATGGTTGCGCCAGATGACAGCGTGCCCTGCAAGCTCGTTCGCGACTTTCACGAAGCCACGGGCGACAAGGATGCAGAGATCGGCAATTGCTCTGACTTGCCTGCCGAAGAATCCGAAAGCTGATTGCGTTCGACTGTGCCGGGATTCCAGCGGCAAACATGCTATCAAGCATCGAAAAATCGAGTCGCATGCAAATCAAGCCAGAGGAAGCCCGCCATGGCCAGCACCGTCGAAGCGCTTATCCGCAAGGCCATAACGCCCGCGATCACCAAAGTCGCCGATTTCAACCGCAAGCGCCTTCCCGAACCTGAAGCGCATGTCTTCCTTGCTGGCATCAACGCACCTGTCGACAGTGAGGTGACAGAAAGCGACCTGGAAGTAACCGGCGATATTCCCGCCGAGTTGAACGGCCGCTATATCCGTATCGGCCCCAATCCTCTGGAGCCGCCGCATACCGCAAGCCATCACTGGTTTCTGGGCGATGGTATGGTCCACGGCGTCGCGCTTGGGGACGGCACGGCGCTCTGGTATCGCAACCGCTGGATCCGCAGCAACGCCGTTAGCGAAGCGCTGGGCGAACCCCCTGCCCCCGGCAAACGCCACCCGCGCAGCGATACCGTCAACACCAATGTGCTGGGCCATGCCGGTTCAAGCTGGGCGGTTGTCGAGGCTGGTGGCTATCCGGTGCGCATCGATGATGAGCTTAATACCATCGCGCATGATCCTTTCGGAGGCACGCTTCAACACGGTTTTTCCGCGCATCCCCACCGCGATCCAGACAGCGGGGAGATGCACGCCATCTGCTATGACGCGCAGACGCATGACAAAATACGCCACGTTGTCGTGACGGCAGACGGAAAGGTCCGCCGAGAAGAACCCATAGCGGTGCAGGACGGGCCGATGATCCATGATTGCATGATCACCGAAAATTATGTCATCATTCTCGATCTGCCGGTCACTTTCTCGATCAAGCTGATGATCGCCGGACAGGGCTTTCCCTATGCCTGGAATGATGACCATCCGGCGCGGGTCGGCCTGCTCCCCAAAGAGGGCAGCAACGACGATGTCATCTGGTGCGATGTCGACCCCTGCTTCGTGTTCCACCCCTGCAACGCATTCGAAAATGAAAATGGCACCATTACCATGGATGTGTGCGCGCATGACCGCATGTTCACGGGCAGCACGCAAGGCCCCGACAGCAAGGCCACACCCTTCGAGCGCTGGACCATCGACCCTGAAAGCCGGAAAGTTGCGCGCAGGATTATCGATGCCGATCCGCAGGAATTCCCGAGACCCAATGAAGAACGCATGGGCAGGGCTTATCGCTATGCCTACACGGTCGCACTGCCCGATGGCTTCGACAATCCGAATATGATGGCCAGCAAGATCTACAAGCATGATCTGGATACCGAAAGACGGCAGGTTCACGATTTCGGCGCGGACAATATTCCCAGCGAGTTCGTCTTTGTCCCGCGCCGCGGCTCAAAGGCTGAAGATGATGGCTGGCTGATGGGCTATGTGACCAATCCTGTAGAAGGCAGCAGCCAGCTGGTTATCCTGAATGCGCAGGATTTCGAAGCTGAGCCGGTGGCCAGAATCCATATCCCGCACCGTATCCCTTCCGGATTTCACGGCAACTGGATCGCGGACTAGCTTGGGCGTTAACGGGCCGGGAATTTCAGCGTCGGCTCGGGAAGCGTTTGGTTGATGGGCTGACGCGACAGCATGCGCGCGGCCACAACGCCCGAAATCGCGCCAAAGAGATGCGCCTCGTATGAGATATAGGGGTTGGTCGGCAGCACCCCGAATATCATCCCGCCATAGAAGAAGATCACGAAGAAGGCGATCGCAAAACTCTTCCAGCTGCGATCGAACCAGGCCAGCGCGATATTGAGGCTCCACAGCCCGAACACCCATCCGCTGGCGCCAATGTGAAAGGATTCGCGCCCGAACAACCAGACGAGCGCCCCGGTCAGCAGGATGATGATCAGGCTGGCCTTGAGGAAATAGCGTGCACCGCGCAGCAGACACAGAAAGCCAAGCACGGCGAGGCCCATCAGATTGTTGAACAGATGCGCCCAGTCGCCATGGAGAAACGGCGCGGCGACAATGCCCGGCAGCGCATCCAGATGGCGCGGCAAAATACCATAGTGGAGCAGATAATCGCCGGACATTATATCCAGTATCTCGATGCCGACCATCAGCAGGCAAAGCACTGCGACAATCTTGATCCGGTCGGCAAAGTTGGTTGCGTCCATGGAGAGTAATGTGCCCATTGCCAGCCTCCCAAACAAGGTCTGCAGGTTGCTGTTCGTCGAATTTTCCGTCTCGACAGACGCCAATCGGGCCCGGCTGGGCGTCAACCAGCTTTGGGTTTGACCCGCAATATCCGGCTCTTGTTGCCTTCCTCCTCGGTCAGAAGATAGAGATAGCCATCGGGCCCGCTGCGCACATCGCGAAAGCGCACATCGAGCTCCCCGAAAAGCTCCTGCTGCTTGCCGAGCGAACCGTCTGCTTTCATGTCGACATGACGCACATGCTTGAGCGCCAGCGCGGACAGGAACAGATCGCCCTGCCAGTCGGGGAATGCTTCGCCTGAATATTGTGCAAAACCTGACGGCGCGATCGATGGCGTGAAATGCACAAGCGACTGCTCTGTACCGGGATAGGCTTCAAAGGGTGATATGCGGCCACCCGAATAGTCAAGCGCATAACTCGCTGTCGGCCAGCCATAATTGGCACCGCGCTTGATATCGTTGATTTCATCCCCGCCCTGCGGACCATGTTCATTGAGCAGCACCCGGCCATCTGCGGCCAGGATAATGCCCTGCGGATTGCGATGGCCATAGCTCCATATTTCGGGAAGCGCGCCCTCCTGATCGACAAATGGATTGTCGTCCGGGACGCTGCCATCATCATTCAACCGGATGACCTTGCCAAAATGATTGTCCAGCTTTTGTGCTTCTTCGCGGAAATGAAAGGCCTCGCCCGTTGTCAGCAGCAGCGTTCCGTCTGGCCGAAATATCATCCTGCCGCCATAGTGATTGCCCTGCACCCGCGAAGGCGAGCCTTCGAACAGGAGCTTTCCATCGGCAAGTATGAACCGCCCGTCCTCGCCTTCAAGCAGGCTGAATTGCATCAATATCAGGGTGTTCTTGTCGCCATCGGCCTTTGCCGCATAGGCGAGATATATCTTCTGGTTTTCGGCAAACTGCGGATGAAGAACAACGTCGAACAAACCCGCCTGCAGGCCGCTGCCATGATGCACGGCGGGATATTCCTCCCCATCGTTGAAATCATGGAGCGTCTCTTTTTTGCCGCCTGCTGCAATATGCAGCAGCTTTCCGCTTCGCTGCGTCACCAGCATGCCGCCACCGGGCAGGAAAGCAAGCGACCAGGGATGATCCAGCCCCTGCACCACGGTTTCAATCGTGTAGTTCACAGGCGCTGCATCCACTCGGCCTGCAAGCACGCTGGTCTTGTCGCCGACATCGGATGCGCCATTGTTGGAACAGGCAGCCAGCGAAGCGGCAATGAGCAGTGGAGGCAGGGTTTTGGCAAAACGCATGATCGGGATTCCTTCCGGGTCACTCCCGCTTATCCGGTCTGCCTATGGCTTTGTCCAGTTGCCTTTTTTGTTGCGCCGCGCTCCAAAGGCCCTACTCTCCACATCAATGGAGGCGCGTATGGCAGGCAACATATTGCGGTTTATCGGCGGGCTGCTGGGTGGGGCAATTGCGGCCTATGTGGTGGCCGTTGCGCTCAATACGCAATTTGTGATCGGTGGGCACGGTGTGCCGGTGAGTTTTGGCGACAGGCTCAATATGACCGCATTCGATATTTCCAACATGCCGCTCTATCTGGTGATAATTCTGATGGGCTTCCTGATCGCATTCGGCATTGCCGCTTTGCTCAAGCGCTTTCTGCCCGGACTCTCAGCAATTGCCTATCCAATTGCCGGTGCAGCCGCCCTCGGTGCCATTCTCGGATTGATGTATATCATGTTCCAGACCGTGCCGATCAGCGGCGCACGCTCCACCTTCGGCTTTCTGTCGCAAATGCTGGCGGGCGGTATCGGCGGCTGGGTCTTTGCCAGGATTGCAGCGAAAAAGGCTACCGCCTAGCGCATGATTCACTTGAGTTGAACCACCCGTCACCCCGGCCCTTCGACGCCACCTGCATCGTCGCCCCAGCGGAGGCTGGGGCCTATCCCGTGTCTCCGCCTTGAGCTGCGCCATCCCTTCGTGAACTGATAGTCGGGATAGACACTTGCCTACGCAAGTGTGACGACTCAGCTTGAGTGGAACATGCTCTAGGAATCAGGATCCCAGTCAGCGACTGGCCGCTGCCATTGCGGTCAGATCAAGTTCTTTGGCTGTTGCTGGGTGGCGCAGTGAATACCGCCGCCTGCCTCACCAATCGGATCGACATTGAGCATGACGATTTCGCGCTCCGGATAGAGCTCTGCCAGCGTTGATCGGGCCGCCTCGTCTGCCTTGTCATCGCCAAACTCGGCGGCAATCACCGCACCGTTGCAGACATAGTAATTGGCATAGCTGGCGACCATCTCCTCATCGTCCGAGCGCAACCTTTCCGGCTCGTCGAGGACGATCAGCTCGAATTTGCGCCCCTCGGCATCGCGCGCATTTTTAAGAATTTGGTATGTTTCCCAAGCGGATATGGAAAAGGGATCGCGCTCATCCGCCTTCTTTGGCAACTGAATCAAAATCCGGCCCGGCGCGACAAAGCGCGCCAGTGCATCGATGTGAAAGTCGGTGATGTCCTGCCCCTTCAAGCCGGGTGCCCAGATCACCTTGCGCGCACCCGTTGCCTGCTCCAGCCGCGCCGTTATCGCGGCCTTGCCGATTCTGTTGCGGTCTGGATTTACCCAGCTGCTCTCATGCGCAATGATCGTGCCTTCGCCATCATATTCGAACCCGCCCGGCTCGCCTACTAGTCCGCTGTCGATCAGCTTTATCTTTAGCCTTTCGGCGACCTTGCGCGCCACCAGCGCGTCATTCTTGTGTAGCTGGTTCTGGCCCCAACCATTGAAATTGAAATGCATGATATGCTGCCGGCCATTTTCGCTTTGGACGAAGCAGGGGCCTGCATCGCGGCACCACAGATCCTCGGTGGGAATATCCCAATGCTCGGCAGCTCCGCCTGTCATTTCGGCGATCTGCTGTGCATGTTCCGCAGCGCCCAGCATCACCACCGGCTCGAAACGCGCAATGTTGCGCGCCAGTTTCGCGATAGCGCCCTGCATCACTACCAGATCGTCGGGATCTTCGTAGACCTCCAGGCTCGATGGCCATTGCATGAAGGTGCGCAGATGCGGCGCGCTTTCCTCGGGCAATCGATATCGGGTCTCGTGTTGCACAATGCCATTTCCGCCGCCAAAGCCGCCACCGCAGCCGGTCAGCAGGCCAGTCGCCGCGATAGCCGATCCGCCTAGAAATAGCCGCCTGCTGACCATAGATTTCACCCCTGCGCACCGTCATAGACGATCACGCCAAAGAAGAAAGGCCGGAAGGTTTCCCTCCCGGCCTTTACCTTTTCCTCGGTTTGGAAAGCGTTGGACCTTAGAAGCCCATTCCGCCGCCCATACCGCCCATGCCGCCGCCCATGTCGGGCATTGGAGCAGCCGGCTTGTCTTCCGGCAGTTCGGCAACAGCAGCCTCGGTAGTGATCAGCAGGCCAGCCACCGAAGCAGCATCCTGCAGCGCGGCACGAACAACCTTGGCCGGATCGATAACGCCAGCCTTGGCGAGATCCTCATACTCGTCGGTTGCGGCATTGAAGCCCTGGCTCTCGTCGCCGCCATCGATCAGTTTGCCGGCAACAACTGCGCCGTCAAAACCGGCATTTTCGGCGATCTGACGCAGCGGCGACTGCAGCGCCTTGCGGACGATGTCGACGCCGCGGGTCTGGTCTTCATTGGCCCCCTCGACGCCTTCGAGCGCGGAGGTTGCATAAAGCAGAGCCGTGCCGCCGCCCGGGACGATGCCTTCCTCGACCGCAGCGCGGGTCGAATGAAGCGCGTCATCGACGCGGTCCTTGCGCTCTTTCACTTCGACTTCGGTCGCACCGCCAACCTTGATTACGGCAACACCGCCGGCGAGCTTGGCAAGGCGTTCCTGCAGCTTTTCCTTGTCATAGTCCGATGTGGTGGTTTCGATCTGCGCGCGGATGGCTTCGACCCGGGCCTTGATATCGGCTGCGTCGCCAGCGCCATCGACGATTGTGGTGTTATCCTTGTCGATCGTAACCGACTTGGCTTCGCCCAGCATGCCGATCGTAACATTTTCGAGCTTGATGCCCAGATCTTCGCTGATCATCTCACCCTTGGTGAGGATTGCGATATCCTCCAGCATGGCCTTGCGGCGATCACCAAAGCCCGGTGCCTTCACAGCAGCCACCTTCAGGCCGCCGCGCAGACGGTTGACCACCAAAGTGGCGAGCGCTTCGCCCTCGATATCCTCTGCGATGATCAGCAGCGGACGGCCCGACTGCATCACAGCCTCGAGGATCGGCAGCATCGCCTGCAGCGAGCTCAGCTTCTTCTCGTGGATCAGGATGTAGGGATTTTCGAGTTCCGCAATCATCTTTTCGGTGTTGGTAATGAAGTATGGCGACAGATAGCCGCGATCAAACTGCATACCTTCAACTACGTCGAGCTCGAATTCGAGGCCCTTGGCTTCTTCGACGGTAATCACGCCTTCCTTGCCAACCTTGTCCATCGCCTCGGCGATCTTCTGGCCGACTTCCTCGTCGCCATTGGCCGAGATGACGCCAACCTGCGAGATTTCCTCGCTGCCGGCAACAGGCTTGGAACGGCCCTGCAGATTTTCGACAACCTTGTCGACGGCGAGATCGATGCCGCGCTTAAGGTCCATCGGGTTCATGCCGGCGGCGACCGATTTCATGCCTTCGCGAACGATCGACTGGCCCAAAACGGTCGCGGTCGTCGTTCCGTCACCTGCGACATCGTTGGTCTTGCTGGCAACTTCGCGCAGCATCTGCGCGCCCATATTCTCGAACTTGTCTTTCAGCTCGATTTCCTTGGCGACCGAAACACCATCCTTGGTGATGCGCGGCGCGCCAAAGCTCTTGTCGAGTACAACATTGCGGCCCTTGGGCCCCAGCGTAACCTTCACGGCATCGGCCAGAATGTCGACACCGGCCATAATCCGCTCGCGCGCGTCACGCGAAAATTTCACGTCTTTTGCAGCCATTTTCTTTTTCCTTTTCTTGAATGTGTGTGAAGAAAAACCGCAAGCCCTGAGCCTGTCGAAGGGCGTTTCACCGATAAGCGTGCTTCGACAGGCTCAGCACTTCGGTGACAGGACTGACGGGAATTGGGTTACTCGACGATGCCGAGAATGTCGCTTTCCTTCATAATGATCAGCTCTTCACCATCGACGGTAACTTCGGTGCCCGACCATTTGCCGAAAAGGATCTTGTCTCCGGCCTTGACGTCGAGTGCGACAAATGCACCATCTTCACGGGTGCCCGGGCCGGCAGCGACAACTTCGCCTTCCTGCGGCTTTTCCTGGGCGCTGTCGGGAATGATGATACCGCCAGCGGTTTTCTCGTCAGCCTCGACGCGGCGGACGAGGACGCGGTCATGCAATGGACGAAATTTCATACCTTGCTTTCCTTCTATTCGAATATCGGTTGTTCTCACGCGCCATAGCGGCGCATCGCGAATCTCTATTAGCACTCAATCAAGGTGAGTGCTAACGGCGTCGAAATAGGGATTTTGCAGTCATGGTCAAGGCGTTCGGGCAATTTTTTTTGCCCGCCGCGTAACCCCTCTCCAGTTGCATGCGAACAGCATCATGTGACCGGCAATACCGGCCACACCCCATCACCCCCCAAGAGGAGAAATTCATGTCCACCCAAATGATCAAAGTCGCTGCCGCAGCTGCCGCCCTCACCGCCGCCGCTGGCATCGCAGTCACGCCAGCCGCCGCAGCCAGCAAAGAGCGCTGCTACGGCGTTTCGCTGAAAGGCAAGAATGACTGTGCGGCGGGGCCCGGCACCAGCTGTGCCGGCACATCCACCGTCGATTATCAGGGCAATGCCTGGAAATATGTCAAAAAAGGCAGCTGCGTAAAAATCGGCGGTTCATTGAAGCCCAAAAAAGGCAACAAGAAACCTGTTCCGCGCCGCGGATAAATCATGTAGTTTTGCGGCATGCACCAAGCTGTCAATCCTGACCGGGCCAGCGCCTTTGGCTCGCTACCACCGGCCACTGGTATCGGCCTGAAACCGGATCATTACGCCACTGTCCTGGGCGAAGATGACAGCGCCGGCGATGCAACCCCTTCCCTCCCTATGCCTGCATGGCTGGAGGTGCATCCGCAAAATTACTTCGGCGATGGCGGCCCGCCACATCGCTGGCTTTCCGCCATCGCCGACAAATTTCCGCTCAGTTTTCATTCGGTCGGCCTTTCGCTCGGCAGCAGCGACGGTCTCAATGAATATGATCTCGAAAAGCTCGCTGACCTGTGTTCGCGCTATGACCCGGCGATGGTGTCCGACCATTTGAGCTTTTCGGGCAACGCCCATCACCGCTTCGCCGATCTGCTGCCTATTCCCTATACACAGGAAGCGCTTGACCATTTTGCGCGGCAGATCGACCGGGTGCAAGCGCGGTTGAAACGGCCGATGCTGATCGAAAATCCTTCGCGCTATCTTGCCTTTGCCGACGATGAAATGGACGAGATCGCCTTTATCGAAAAGCTCATCGCCAAGACTGGCTGCGGCATCATCTTCGATATCAACAATGTCGAAGTGTCATGCGGAAATCTGGGCGAGAGCGCCGAAGCCTATATCGACGCGGTCGATCCGGACTGGGTGGGCGAAATCCACCTTGCTGGCCATGCGATCGAAGAGCATGAAAGCGGCCCGCTGCGCATCGACGATCATGGCAGCCAGGTCAGCAATGTGACCTGGCGGCTTTTCGAGCGCTTTATTGCCCGCGCCGGCCCAAAGCCTGTCCTGATCGAATGGGATACAGACATCCCGGCATATACTACGCTCATGGCTGAAGCCCAGAAGGCGCAGGCAGTGCTGGACCGGTCCAAAAAGAAAAACCCGTTTGTGTCGAGCGAAGTCGAGACACAGCCCGTTCGATCTCTCGACGATGCTCGAGACGAACGGATAGCAGAAACAGTGAGATCGATTTGATGCCGTCGCTGGCTGAGGTTCAAGCAGGCTTCGTCGCAACGATCAATGAGGGCCCCGATGCGCTCGACCCTGCGCTGTTCGCTGGCGATACGCAGCGCGTCATGCTGGGACTGAAGGCGCATGCCAACACCATCAGCCATGCCCGGCTTGTCGCGTTGGAGCAGACCTTCCCGCGCACGCTGGAAACGCTGGGAAAGGCAGAGTTCAACCGCATTTCGCGCGAATATTGCGAAAGCGCAAACGCCCGGGCAGCAGACAGCAACACCATCGGCAGCGAATTTCCAGCATTTCTGAGAGGAGCCGGCTGCGATCCTTCGGTCATCGACCTAGCCAAGATCGAATGGCTGTGGCTGCAAAGCTATAATGCTGCGGAAGCGGAGATACTGAATCTTGCCGATCTGGCCGGGATCGATGAAACCGCGCTTGTCGCCATGCCAGCGTCCGCCCATCCGGCTGCCTTCCTCTTCACGCTGAACGCGCCGCTGTCATCGGCTTTGCCCGAGCTAAAGGAACAGGCGGAAAACCTCCATGCCCTACTCGTAACCCGGCCTGCAGCCATGCCGGCCATCTTCCCCGCCAGCCGGGTTCAGGCCGATATTTTTGCGGCAGCAGAAAAAAATGCGACGATCGGTAACCTGCTGGAGCTTGCCGCCGAACAGGGTGATGAAGACGATGCTCTGGCCGAGATCATCCATTTGATCAACGCAGGCGCATTGACCCACGCAAAAAGACAAGGGGAAGAAAAGTGAAGAAGATACTGGATTTATACAACAAGGCGGTTGCCATGATTTCGGGGCGCATACCCGAAGCGATTGCCCTGTTGCTTGCGCGGCTGGGCCTCGCCGGTATTTTCTGGCGCTCCGCCCGGACAAAGGTTGAAGAAGGCAGCTGGCTTCAAATGAGAGAGCTGACAGTCGATCTCTTTCGCGACGAATATGGCATGCCTTTTCCGGAAATTACCGGGCTGATCGCGACCTATGCCGAACATATCCTGCCTATCATGATTGTACTCGGCCTGTTCACGCGGATCGGTGCCACGGGGCTGTTTATCATGACAATGGTCATCCAGCTGTTCGTCTATCCTGATGCCTGGTGGCAGACGCATATCGTCTGGGCCGCGCTTGCGCTGATCCTGATGGTGCGCGGTGGCGGCCTGTTTACGATCGACACTCTCCTTAACCGCAATAGCGAGGCTTCAAAATGAAGTCAGGCGAGGAAAGCCTGCGCTCGCTGATGGTGCTCGCGCAGCAAGGCGACAAGCGCGCCTATGCCACACTGCTCGATGAGGCCGGTCGCTGGCTTTCGCGCTTCTACGCGCAGAAGATCGCGCCCGATGCGGTCGATGATCTGGTCCAAGACACGCTGATGTCGGTGCACCGCAAGCTGGCCAGCTACGATCCAAAGCGGCCCTTCCTGCCCTGGCTAGCAGCGATTGCCCGCTATCGCTGGGTCGACCGGCTGCGCCAGACCTACAAGCATGAGGCGTCCGCGCTCGATTTCGATGTCGAGGAAGAAGGCCATGAGGATGTCGTCGGCGCAAAAATCAGTATCGACCGGCTCTTGAGCCAGCTGCCGGAAAATCAGGCAGAGGTTATCCGCCTGACCAAAATAGAGGGGCACAGCGTTGCAGAGGCCTGCGAACGCACCGGCCAGTCTGAATCACTGGTCAAAGTCAATGTACACCGCGGACTGAAGAAGCTGTCCGCCCTTATTGAAAGTGAATAGTAAAATGACAACTCGGGGTTTCAACATAGATTCGCTTGTGGATGAGCTTGAACCGGTAAAGCCGGTTCGCGCAGCGCCACCGCTGCTGACCGCGGTCGCTCTTTCGATCATCGGTATTCTTGCGATATCGATGATGCGTGACTTGCGTCTCGACCTGCTGGCCGGCGAACCTACGGCGATGTTCCTGATGCGTGCGGGCATGCTCGCCCTGCTGGGCGGCGCAACAGCCTTTAGCGTATTGTCCATGGCGCAGCCTGCGGTGGGCAAGCATCACAATAGCTGGCAAATCGCCATAGCCTTTGCCGCGCTTTTCCCGCTGGGCGGAATTATCGCGATCATGACCGGAGACAAGACGCTTGCCATTGCGTCGATGGAATCGGTCTATCGCTGCCTTGGATTCAGCGCGATTACGGCATTCGCCACCAGCATTCCGATGGTAATGGCGCTGCGCAGGGGCGCGCCGACCAATCCCGAACGGGCTGGCTGGCTGACCGGCGTGGCAGCGGGCGGCATGGGCGCTTTTGCCTACAGCTTTTACTGCCCCTTCGACAGCCTTGCCTATACCGGCGTGTGGTTCACCCTGGCGGTTTCGATCTGCGCCGTTGCCGGCCGCTTGATCGTGCCGAAGCTGATCAGGTGGTAAAGTAAAGCGCATTCTTGAGGAGCTTCTTTTTTGTCATCCCCGCGAAAGCGGGGATCCATGGTCTGAAGGTTGGTCCATGGACCCCCGATCAGGGCCCCCATCAAAGTAGTACTTTGATGGGACCCTATGTCGGGGGTGACAATTTTTGAGTTGGCGCTCTCAAGTTAACCTCGCGCCGGAAGCCCCGCCGCCCTCAGCGCCTCATGCGCCTCGGCAATGCTATGCGTGCCGAAATGGAAGATCGAGGCAGCAAGCACGGCGCTGGCACGGCCCTTGGTCACACCTTCGACCAGATGATCGAGATTGCCGACGCCGCCCGAGGCCACCACGGGGATGCTCACGCTATCGGCGATGCGGCGCGTCAGTTCGAGGTCGAAACCCTCCTGCGTCCCGTCGCGGTCCATACTGGTCACCAGCAGCTCTCCAGCGCCCAGTTCAGCGAGCCTGACGGCATGCTCCAGCGCATCGATCCTCGTCGGCTTGCGCCCGCCATGGGTGAAAATCTCCCACCCTTCGCTGCCATCGGAATAGCGCTTGGCATCGATCGACGCCACAACGCATTGGCTGCCGAAACGTCCGGCAATCTCGGCGACAACCTCTGGCCGCGCGACAGCCGCACTATTGACCGCGACCTTGTCCGCCCCGGCGAGCAGCAGCGCGCGGGCATCTTCACCGCCGCGCACACCGCCGCCCACGGTTAGCGGCATAAAGCAAACCTCGGCCGTGCGGCGCACAACATCCAGCATCGTGTCGCGCCCCTCATGACTGGCGGTAATATCAAGGAAACATAGCTCGTCCGCGCCCGCCGCGTCATAGGCCTGCGCCTGCTCGACCGGATCGCCTGCATCCTGCAAGTCGACGAAATTGACGCCCTTGACCACGCGGCCATTGGCGACATCGAGGCAGGGAATAACGCGGATACGGACGGTCAAGGCTCTAAACTCCAAAAACCGCAGCCCAGAGCCGCCAGTGCGCCAGCGCTGGCGAAAGTCGAAGGGCGTTTGTCAGCATCGCGCAGATCTCGAGACGTGCTTCGACAGACGCAGCCGCAAAAGCGGCTGCTGCTCAGCACTAACGGTATTGGGGGAGGCATGGTGTTTGCCATCACCTCGCCCCCATAGCTATCGCCGTCGCCAGATCGAGCCGGCCGTCATAGATAGCGCGCCCGGTAATCACGCCCTCTATTCCGGCATCCTCCTGCAGCTTGAGCATGTGAATATCATCGATCCCCTTGACGCCGCCGGACGCGATCACGGGCAAGTCGACGCTGCGCGCCAGATCGACTGTCGCATCGATATTGCAGCCTTTGAGCAGCCCGTCGCGCCCGACATCGGTGAAGAGCAGGCTGGCCACGCCCGCATCCTCGAAACGCCGCGCAAGATCGACGACCGGCATGTCCGAGGTTTCCGCCCAGCCATCGGTCGCCACCATGCCGCCGCGTGCATCGACCGCGACTACAATCCCGCCCGGCCAGGCCTTTGCCATATCCTTCACAAAATCCGGATCCTTGAGCGCAGCTGTGCCGATGACCAGCCGCGACACCCCGAGATCGAACCAGCGCTCGACAGTTCCGCGCTCACGTATCCCGCCGCCCAGCTGAATATGACCATCGAATGCTCCGACAATCGCCTCGACCGCTTCGGCATTTTCCGGCTTGCCTGCAAAAGCCCCGTCGAGATCGACGACATGCAGAAAGCCAGCCCCCTGCTCCTGAAAGGCCTTGGCTTGTGCAGCCGGATCATCGGCATAGACGGTGGCGCTGGCCATGTCGCCTTCGGCGAGGCGCACCACCTGTCCTGCTTTCAGGTCTATTGCGGGGAAGACGATCATGAGCCCCTCTCCTTCAGGGGAGGGGTATGGGGTGGGGGCGTGAAGCAAAGCCCGACAAAACGGAAAGCGCCCCACCCCGCTGCGACTAGCAACGGCTTCGCCATTTCAAGTCTCGCTGCCCCTCCCCTGAAGAGGAGGGGATATATTTTGCTCAAGGCCGCCACGCCAAAAAACTTTCCAACATACCTATCCCGTATCTCTGGCTCTTTTCCGGATGAAATTGCACGCCCAGCCGGTTTGCCCTGCCGATTGCCGCCACAACCTGCCCGCCATGGTCTGTGGTTGCGAGCACATCCTCTCCAGCATAGGCATAGCTGTGCAGGAAATAGGCCTCGCCCGCCTCGATCAGCGGTGCACCATCGGCCGGAACAACATCATTCCAGCCCATATGGGGGATTTTGATCTGTGCCTGTTCAGGCAGCATCTGCCGCACAGCGCCCCGCACCCAACCAAGGCCTTCATGACGGCCATGCTCTTCGCCAGCTTCAGCCATCAATTGCATGCCCACGCAGATTCCAAGGAATGGCTTTGCCGCTCCCGACGGATCGGTTGCGTCATTAAGAGCATCGACCAAGCCATCGATCGCCGCCAGATTGTCCATACAATGTTTGAAAGCCCCTACGCCCGGAAGCACGATACGGTCCGCATCCAGCACGGTGTCAGGATCGGCAGTGACTGCGATATCGCGCGCGCCTGCGGCCTTCAGCGCATTATGCACGGAATGCAGGTTGCCCGCGCCATAATCGATCAGGGCGATGGTCATATTCGTCACCCCAGTGAAGGCTGGGGTCTATCCCAACTCGCAGTCCCGCTTTCAACTGGGGATAGACTCCCGCCGGCGCGGGAGTGACGTATCGCTTGAAAAGGGCTAGCCACCAAGCTGCCCCTTCGTCGATGGAATGGCATCACCCTTGCGCGGGTCGATTTCAACCGCCGCGCGCATCGCGCGTGCCAGCCCCTTGAACAGGCTTTCGGCGATATGGTGATTGTTTTCGCCATGCAGCAGATGCGCATGCAGCGTGATTCCTGCACTGTCGGCGAGCGAATGGAACCAGTGTTTGAAAAGTTCGGTGTCAAACTCGCCCAGCCGCTCGACAGTAAATGCCGCGTCCCAGACCAGATAGGGCCGCCCGGAGATATCCAGCGCGACGCGGCTCAAGGTCTCGTCCATCGGCGAATAGGCGCTGCCATAGCGAACAATCCCTGCCTTGTCGCCAAGCGCTTCCTTCAGCGCCTGCCCCAATGCAATCGCGCTATCTTCGGTGGTGTGGTGCTGGTCGACATGCAGGTCGCCATCGATCTTCATTGTCACATCGATCAGCGAGTGGCGCGAAAATTGCTCGATCATATGATCGAGAAAGCCGATGCCTGTAGAAATATCGTAGCTACCGGTTCCGTCGAGATTGACCTCGACAAGGATCGCGGTTTCCTTGGTATTACGTTCAATTCGGGCCTTGCGCATACCGTTCAGCCTATAGGCGGATGGCGGCGATTGGCAAGCCGGTCAATCGGATGGATACGCGGCTTTCTGCAACGCGCCCTTGATTATTGCCCTGTTGCGGCTAACCATTAGGGCACAGGACTCGCCAAGCGCATGGTCGTGGATTGCGGAAATTTGGGTCATGGCGAGAAACGCGTGAGGAGAATAGTGGTTTTATTTGACGAAGAAGAGACGATGGCATGGCCCAAATTTGCCAATCGCTTCGCGTGGCCCAATGCGCTTGACGAGTCCTGTGCCCGATGAGCGATGAAACGCCCGAAAGCCTGATTCCGTATGACGATGTCGTACAGGAGGCATTGCGCGCAGTTGTCGGCCGCGTGCTGGGCGAGGTTGCGCAAAATGGCCTGCCCGGCGATCATCATTTCTACATTACCTTCAAAACGCAGGCCCCCGGAGTGTCGATCCCCCAGCATCTGATGGAGCGTTTTCCCGACGAAATGACCATCGTGCTTCAGCATAAATATTGGGATCTGAAGGTCGAAGCGGAATTGTTCGAAGTCGGCCTGTCCTTCAGCCAGGTGCCCTCACACCTCGTCATACCCTATTCGGCGATCACCGCCTTTGTCGATCCGGCAGTCGACTTCGCGCTGCAATTCCATGTCGATGATGTCGATCCGGGGCCCGAACCGCATGATGCTGCCGAAAATGACGAGGATAGCGAGGCGGTTGCCAAGGCGCAGGAAGATGGCTCCAATGTGGTCAATGTAGATTTCGGCAAGAAATGATTACCTGTGGATTGAGGCCGCACAACTGGCGGCTATTCTGAAGCAATTTTGACATTGGGAGGCTGGTAACATGCCCGTTATTCGTAGTTTGGCAAAAGTCGCCGTCGGGCGCAAAATTATGAAAGAGAGCCGGGGCAATGGCCTGCTGCGCTTTGGTGCCGGCTTGGTCGCGGCGCGGGTCGCGACGCGCTCTATACCCGGCGCGCTGCTGGTCGGCGGTGCGATTGTGGGTAAAAAGCTCTATGACCGGCGCAAGGCGCGCACGAATATCGAAGCCAAGGACATGGTGATCGACCAATAGCCACCGGGCGGGAAGCGCAACGCTTTTCCCTTTGGCGTTCTGTGCAGAAGCTATCAACCGCTAAGTTCGTAGCTTTCATCCATCCAGCGCTGCCAGATGTCGTCTGCAATCGGCGCGTCGGCGGAAAAACGCACAGTGACCCATGGCGGCTTTCCGGCCTGAAAGTCCTCAGGCGCATTGGCTGCCAGTGCCTGCGCCTCGGGAATGGAGTCTTTCAGCTTGAACATCGCCTTGTAGCGTCCGCCCTGCTCGCCCGCGAAGAAAAAGGACTTTTTCCCGCGCTTGAAGGAACTCTGCGTACAGGCGGTGCCCTCGGCGACTTCGGGATATTCGCTCGCGCGGAGTTTCATCGCATCCAGTATGTCGGTCATTCTTCCTCCCCCGTTACCCAGTAACCGCTCGCCCCGCTTTGCCATTCCTTCACGCTTTCCGGCGCGGCCGTCAGCATCAGGACGTTGAGCGTCAGATTGTCGCGGATCATATAGCCCACGAAGACTTCGAACAGCAACGCGAGCGCCAGTGTCACCTTCCAGGGCAGCCTGCTCGCCATCAGGAAACCGACCAGCATCCAGGCAATATCGGCCACCGAATTGACGATACTGTCGCCTTCATAGCCATAGGAAATCGTTGCTTCGCGGTAGCGATCTATGATCGCTGGCGAGTTCTCGACAATCTCCCACGCGCCCTCGAGCAGGACGGCAAGGCAAACCACAATCCCGAGCGTGAAGATTTTCGGCCATTTCTTGCGCAGCAAATGCCCGAGCCCATAAAAGAGAAAGCCGTGGATGATGTGACTGGGCGTATACCAGTCGGCGATATGCTGGCTGTTCTCCGATGATTGCACAACGAGGTGCAACAGCTTGACCTCTCCGCACGCACAGATCAGCGGACGGCCCATCGCATAGAGGATGATGCCCATTGCAACCACGCCCAGAAATGCAGCGAGCGTCCAGGCGGGGCTGATTTTAAGCGGCCATTTCATCATCCCATCCCCTGTCTTTATTTGATGTCACCCCCGACTTGACCGGAGGTCCATAGCCTGCACTCCCAGTTGCAACTTCCATTTCAGGCCATGGATCCCCGCTTTCGCGGGGATGGCAGGAAAAAAATCATATCCCCGAGCTATCCCCACTTGACCCGTCCTATGCTTTTGCGGCAGTTGCGCCTATGGCACAAGCTGATAGCGAGAAAATCGGCTCTTTGGAACGGCGCGGCCTGCTCTTTATCCTGTCTTCGCCTTCAGGAGCGGGTAAATCGACGCTGTCACGCATGCTGCTCGACGCCGACCCGCAGATTGCACTATCTGTTTCTGCAACGACGCGCCCGGCGCGCACCGGCGAGACCGACGGCAAGGACTATCATTTCGTCGATACGCCGACCTTCAAGCAAATGGCCAAGGGCAATAAGTTTCTCGAATGGGCGCATGTTTTCGGCCATCGCTATGGTACGCCCAAGGCGCCTGTCGAAGACATGCTGGACGCAGGCAAGGATGTACTGTTCGACATCGACTGGCAAGGCGCGCAGCAGCTGTATCAGGAGGCGGGCCCCGATGTGGTGCGCGTCTTTATTTTACCCCCCTCGATAACCGAGCTGGAAAACCGGCTGCGCAGCCGCGGCACCGACAGCGAAGACGTGATCGCCGCGCGCATGGAGCGCGCGAAATCGGAAATCGGTCACTGGGACGGCTACGACTATGTCCTGATCAATGACGATGTCGACGCATGCTTTGCGCAGGTCCAGCAAATACTGGCGGCGGAGAGGCTGAAGCGGCGGCGGCAGCGCGGGCTTATTGGCTTCGTGCGCGACCTGGTAAGGGGCGGTTAGCGCATATCGGTGCTGCGGCGCAGCGGATGCGGATCCACATTTTCGGTGACCATGGCGACATTGACCGGCGTTCTGAACTCGACGCCGAAGATGCCTTTCTGCGTCCAGCGGACGATGCCATGGACAGAGCGGTCATTTTCAAAGCGGATGGCAATATGCTCACCGATATTGGGGAGGTTGAAGCAAGTTGCCTGCAGGCCGCCGGAAGAAATGTCACGGATAGTAACGGGCTGCGTATTTCCGGCCGCCCGGCGCATATGCGCGGCAAAGGGCGCGGCAGCGCGGTTTTCACGCCTTGTGGACATCCCGCTATTCATAGGTTGCGACGCCATTTTCGTTCCTTATTGCCCGAAAAACTGTGATACCAGCGTACGGTTAATCTTTGATAAACAGCGAACTACTCCCCCGCTAGCGCCAGAAAACGCGCTGCCTGCTCGAATTCGCGCTTGCGGTCTTCGCGGTTCTTGCGGGCGAAATCATCCGTGCCCCATTGCTCTTCCTGCCAGCTTTCCTCGAGCGTCAGGTCGCTCCATAATGATTCTGCGTCGGCGGCACCCTCGGCAAGCGCGAGAAAGGCGATCAGCGAACCCGACAAATACGTGATTTTCGATCCGGCAGCCAGCTGAAAGGCGCTGAGCGCATCCACCGCTGCCTTCATCTGCGCCAGTGTTTCTTTCGGCTGCGATTTGTGGGTAATTCCCTGGACTGTCACCAGCGGCCCGCCCAGGCGCTGCTCGGCCCAATCGGTCCATTTGCCCCAGGCCGTTGCCTGCCTGCTGGCGAGCTCCTTTGGGGAATCGGCGCGGTAACAAAAGAAGTCGCTTTCCCCGAAAGCAGCGATGGAATCGACAAAAGCATCGCGGTCCGCCGCTACCCTGTCGATTGCCGCATTGGCAAATCCGGTCATCGGCATGGCAGCCGGAACGACTTTCTCTTCGACATCGTGCCATTCCGCCAGAACTGCCTCTGCAAGCGGTTTGCCGGGCAGCAACAGGGGTTTCCGCTCTGGCGTTTTAACCGGTCTGCTATCGAGCAGAATGGCAAATCCGCCGCCGCTTTCTTCCAGCGCGACCTTGTCCCAGAAACGCTTCATCCCCGTCACAATTCTTTGGGATCCTTGGCCTTCCATGCGCGCAGCAGAATCTTGGGCAGGAAGAAAAATTCGAACATTCCCAATGCTATAAACAGATAACCGAGCCATGGCGTCAGATCGGGCACAAACCTGCCATAGACATTGGCAAAGCCCAGCATGACAAACAGCACCGCACCAAAACGGACAGCATTCAGCGCCATATAGCGGCCTCTGGCCTGCGCCTCTGTCTCCTCGGGTGTCACGCAAATTCTCCCAGACAGGCCTGCAATTCGGCTATATTGGTGACGGCATGGTCGGCACCGGCCGCCCGCATCTCCGCTATCTCGTGATAGCCCCAGGCCACCGCAACCGTCCGGCAGCCGGCGGCGCGGCCCATCTCGATATCAAAGCTCGTATCGCCGATCATCACCGTATCGGCGGCCTCCACCCCGGCTTCCTCCATTGCCTGCAATGCCATTGCCGGATGCGGTTTGGACGGATGATGATCGGAGGTCTGCAAGGTCACGAAAAGCGACGTAAGGCCATGATGTTCGAGGCATTTTTTGAGGCCGCGTTCGGACTTTCCTGTAGCCACGCCGAGCAGCCAGCCGTCGCTTGACAGCGTGCGCAGCAAATCCGCCATCCCGTCATAGAGCGGCTCTTCGAGCGTGCCTGCCCGGCGCATGGCCAGATAAGCCTGCTTGTATCTCTCGGCCAGCAAGCGCTGCTCCTTTTCCGCGGCATCGGGCGCAAGATAGGCCGCTGCGACCGAAACACTCAGGCCAACAATACGCCGGATTTCGTCGCGCGGCGGCGGCGTTTGACCGACATCTGCAAAGGCCTGCTCCATCGCCATGCAAATCATGGCCTGACTGTCGACCAGTGTGCCATCGCAATCGAACAGGGCAAGCTTGGAGGGCATTATCCGCCCCATCCCCGGATCATATGCGCCATCGCCCGCTTCCCCTGCTCTTCGAGCCGCGCAGCCACGCGCTCGCGCACTTCCTTCGGCTTGTCCTGAGACAGTTTCAAAGTCGGTCGCCATGCCTTGATTTCCATTTCGAAGCCAGAAACTGCACCCAGCATTCGATCAAATTTTCCGATGTCCATTTTTGCGCGCGTCCATGGCTGCTTGGGTGCGAGTCTTTCTTCATTCTGCCGTGACAAATCATCGAGCAATGCACAAAGGCCATCGCGGTCCATTTTTCGTACCGGCCCTTCCATCTCGACGCTGACATAGTTCCAGGTCGGCACGCGGTTCTCCATCTCGTACCAATCGGGACTGACATAGCTGTCCGGGCCGTTCACGACGGCAAGCGCGGCTTTGCCCTCAAGATGCGGCGTCAGCGCATTGGCGTTGGCAAGATGAAACTGCAAGGCACCGTCACCCGTGCTGAACAGCGCGGTATGCGCGACGCGCGGACCATCGGGTGTTTCGGCAAAGACCATACCAAAGCCGGCCTCTTGCAACAGCGCCTCCAGCATCAACCGTTCGTCGGAGGCGTTCAGTCTTGTTCTGAAAATCGGGTTGGGGTGCATAACCTAGAACTTCTTCTTGCGTTTGCGCGGTTGGCCGGCTGTCTTCTTGTGAACGGGCTTGACCGATTTACGCGGCCCCTTGCGCTGTGCTTTTGTCTGTTTCTCGGCCTTGTTCCCTTTCGCATTCGCCCTGTTTCGCCGCTCCCCTCGCCTTTCCTTGCGAAGATCCTTGGCATGCGCGCGGGCAGCCCTCTTCTTATGCGCTTTAGTAGGGGGCGCTTGCTCGCCATCTGCCGGCAGATCGCCAGCGGCGAGGTCAAATCCCAGCGCCGCAAGCGAGGCCAGAAAATGGCGCGGCGGCTCGGCGCGAACATCGATCCGCCCGCCGTCGGGGTGGCCGATGCCGATCCGGCGTGCATGGAGATGCATCTTGCGGCTTATGCTCCCGGTTAGAAAGGCATCCTTGCCACCATATTTGCCATCACCGACAATTGGATGTCCGATGGCGGCCATATGCACGCGCAGCTGGTGCGTGCGACCGGTATAGGGCGTCAGTTCGACCCAGGCACAGCGATTGCCGGCGGTTTCGATGATCCTGTAGCGCGACTTTGAGGGCTGGCCGCCAGCTTCGTCGACATACATTTTTTCGCCGCCGGTGCCCGGCTGTTTGGCAATCGGCAATTCGATCATGCCAGTCTCCATTTTTGGCACGCCCATAACGATCGCCCAATATGTTTTCCGCGCGCTACGGCCGGAAAAATGCTTCGAGAAAAAGGCAGCGCTTCCGGGCGTTCGAGCGACCAGCAAAGCTCCCGACGTGTCCTTGTCCAGCCGGTGCACAAGCCTAGGGCGAGGATCCTGGTCGCCTTCCCCGCGATAGGCATCGAGCAAGCCGTCGATATGCTGCGTTTGCTTGGGACCACCCTGCGTCGCAAGACCGGGGGGCTTGTTCAGCACCAAGGCCGCCCGGTCCCGATGAATCACCAGATCGCGGGCAAATTCGACCTGCTCGGCCGTCAATTCGATACGCCTTGCGCCGCTCCGTTGCGAAATGGCTTTCGCCGTTACCGGCGGCACCCTGATCTGCTGCCCCGTTGCAATCCGGTCCGAAACCGCAGCCCGCTTCCCGTCTACCCGCAATTGCCCGGTTCTCGCCCAGCGGCTGACAAGCGCAAAGGGTGTATCGGCCATATGCCGCTTGAACCATCGATCAAGGCGAATCCCGTCGTCGTCCGGGCCGACAGAGAAATTCCTGACATTCTGCGCACGACTATTCATGCGAAAGCCCCGCGCGAAATCCACAAGCCGCAAAATAGGGCGAGCAGCGCAAGCAGGACCGATGCGGCGGCATAGCCAAATGCCAGCAAAGCATCGCCGCGCTCTATCATCGAGGCCATTTCCAGACTGAAGGCACTGAATGTCGTAAACCCACCCAGCAGGCCGACGCCCAACAAGAGCCTGATATCATTGCCGCCCTGTCCGCGCTGCGCCAGCCAGCCAACCAGGATACCCATGGCAAAGCCGCCAATCAGATTGGCAGCGAAAGTACCCCATGGCCATCCGCTTGCGGCCGTTTGCTGCAACAGGGCTTTTCCAAGCAAATGCCTGAGCGCCGCACCGATGCCGCCGCCGATCATGACCAGGATTAGCGCTTTCATGGGAAACGTCCTAGGGACAGGACCAAACTGATTCAAGCCGCGACCATCTGCCTGGCGAATCGCGGTCCGACGGCGGTAACCGCAAGCTGCCCGACAACCTTGTCATAACAGACGAGCCAAGCCATTACCCGAAAGCGCTGTAAACACATGTAAATAAACAGTTAGATGAACTTACGCTTGTAAAAGCGCTTCTGGAATTGCAAGCGCAGTTATGTTACCCCCATCAAAATCTGGGGGCAGTATTGCAATGAAATCGGACGATTCTCCCATAGATTTCGGCGCACTTGACGAAAAGCATATTGAAGTGCTGCGCGGGGTCGAAGAACTCAAAAACAGCAAAGAAATTGCGCGTGATTTGGGTATATCACCGCACACAGTCGATCAGCGGCTCAAGAAAGTGCAGAACATACTTGGTGTCAATTCGCGTTTCGAGGCAGCACGCATTTTCCGCGAAAATTACCTGTCCAAAAGCAATGCTGAGGAATACCAATCATTGGTATACCAATCCCCGGCCTTGTCCGAACCTCCCGATACCCCCCAAGAAAGGGCGTCACTCGGCGAACAGAACCCGGCGAGTGAAAGCGGGGAATTCTCCGCCCACGAGGCTCAGGCTCCCTATCTTGCGGGGCCAGAAATGCCAGCGGAGAAGAAACTGCTGCCTCTTTCGGTTCTATGGGAGAATAGAAGCAGGAACAATTTGACATTTTCGCAGCGGGCTATCGCGATTGCGACGCTGGTGGTGATTTCGGTCTCCACATTTGCGGTCCTGGTGGTTGCGGCGGAATATCTTTCCAGATTCTATTAGCACCAAATCTCCCAGCTAGTGACATCCGATGGGCCGATGCGCCTTTCGGAAGGAGGAAGTATTGTGCGGAATGAGAGGATAGCCGCCGCGCGAATGGTGGCTGACAAGCTTTCGGAACTTGAAACAGCGATAGACAGTGCTTTGGTCTGCGCGGCCGAGCTGACGAGAGCAACTTCGAAGGCGCGGCGAGATGTCAACGCATCAACCGTGGTTGGTCAAAAGGCAATGTCCAAAACAGGCGAGACGATTGCCGCGCTCTATGCAGCCCACCGCGCCATTGCGGAGGCGCATGGCGGTTTTGCCGAAGTCCGCGACGAGATGCGGATACCGCCGAAGCTCGGCGGTAATGAATGGAAAGAGGGCATCCCGCCCGAATTTGCAGAGCTTAGGGGTAACTTGCACGCGGTTTAACCTGCAGGCTTGCCAACCCGACCACTAAATGCTGGGATCGGACCCCTCATCATTCGAGGCAACCGATGTTGAATTCGGCAATTGAAATCTGGGCATCATCCTGCCTGATCATTGTCCTTATCTGGGGCAGCAGGGAGCAGCGTATAACCGTCGTTACCTTGTTTGTCGGAAGCCATACCACAGCATTGATTTTCTGGAACACCGGAAGGGATTGGCTCGCACCCAGCCCTTGGCTCGCCGTCAATGAGCTGGTGATCTCAGCAATAATTCTTTGGATTGCTTTTCGGAGCGAGAGATTTTGGCCACTTCCCATAGCAGCCTTTCAACTGATTGTTCTTGCGGCGCATTTCGTGACATATTTCACAGACGCTGCGCAGAGCTACGCGCTCGGCGTGCTGCAGGGCATATGGTACGATCCGCAGATGATCATATTGCTGATCGCGACCTGGCGCCATGTGAAGCGAGAGAAAGCAGCGAAACAGACCTAGCGGTCCTGACCAGCCTTTTGTCGGACATTCTCGGTTCAAATGCCCGGGCAGAGAGCAAGCTGCTTATTGCGCGCCATGGTTCGCTCGCCCGTCTTTTTGCTGCAGTAAATTCAACTGACGATGCATATTGCGATGCTGCACCGCTCGTCATTTCGCGGCTCCATCATGTCGGCCAGGCAGCTTTGGCCAGCTTGCGCGCTGGTCTTTCGAGCAACAGGCCAATTTATGGCCCGGACGATCTTATCGACCAATTGCAGTTCGATATGGCGACGCTCGAGGTAGAGACTTTCCGCCTTTTAAGCCTCGACACCGCCAATCATGTGATTGCTAACCATGAAATGTGGCGGGGAACCGTAAATCAGGTGCAGGCTTACCCGCGCGAGATCGTCCGGCAGGCACTGTGGGACAATGCCAGCGCGCTGATCGTCGCACACAACCACCCCTCCGGCGACACGAACCCCAGCCCGTTGGATTTGCGGCTGACAAGCCAGATCGCCGCCGCCGCCAACACCATGGAAATCGCGCTCCACGATCACATCATCGTTGGTCGCCTCGGCAGCACCAGTCTGCGCCGCAGTCACCCCAACCTCTTCGAAGCCGCAGCAGGCGCTGCAGGCCTTGCGCCAAACAGCTCGCCAGGGAGAATAACATGACACCAGACAGGATAACGCCGCGAAACCCACATAGCGCCTTAATCTGGAGAGAACGATGCCAGTTGATGCAGTCGGAGAATTTCATGCGCGCGCCGGTGATGCGCAGACTGCTCGATTTTCTGGTGCTGCACCGGCTGTCCGGCGAGCCCTTCCCGCTCAAATCCTATACGATTGCGGTGGAAGCGCTTGGCAAACCGCATGATTTCGATCCGCAAATCGATAGTTATCCAAGGGTTCAGATAGGCAGGCTACGCCGCCTGATCGACGATCACTATGAGCGGCACGAAACCTCGGCGCAGATCTGCATCCCCAAGCATGACTACAGGATCAAGCTTGTGCGCAGTGCCCGTCCCCTGGGCTGAGCGTCGCGCCTAGATTTCTTCCAGCAGCTGCCTGGCTTCGCGGTCAGAGGGATCGATTTCCAGCGCCCGTGAGAGCTCCAGCCGAGCCGTTTCGACATTCCCGATCTTCGCCTCAACCTTGCCGGAAAGCGCGATCAATGGGCCAAAATCGGCCAGGCCTTTTCGTGCTTCGGCAAGCGCCGTGCGTGCATCCTTGAATTTTTCCTGCCGGTAATCCAGCCGCGCCTTTTGAAACAGCAGAAACGGAAAATCCGGGTTTTTGGGCAGTGCCCGCTTCAATGTTTCGGCGGCCTTGTCCGCTTGCCCGAGATCGAGATAGAGCCCCGCCACATTTGCCGGCGGAACCGGATGATCGGGATAGACCTCCATCGCCCTGGCATAATGCTGCCGCGCCTTTTCCAGCTCTCCCCTGCCAATCTGGTAACGGCCATTGAGAACCAGCGCCTGATAATTGTCCGGACCATGCCGGATCGCCTTGGCTGCATGGTCGCGCGCGAGCAGCCAGTCCCCCTGATTGATGGCCACATCGCCGGCCTGCGCATGCAGATAGGCGCTTTCGGGATAGCGCCGCAGCGCCTCTTCGATCAGCCCGGGCTGCTGCTCGAGCGTGTCCTGGTCCTGATGCGCCCAGACAAGCATCCGGTATCCCTGCTCGGTCAGCTTGCTGCGATCCTGCTTTTCCATAAGGATGGCCGCCTCGTCCGGCTTGGCCTGCAGGATCAGCGCATGCGCCAGGAGCTCGCCGCGCCGCGCCGCCGCAAGCGCATTATCGGGCAGGCTGCGCAGCGCGGACTGCGCCGAAATGCCGTCACCCAGCTCGAGCATCAGCTGCACATAAAGCAGCCGCGTCTTTGCATCGGGCTCGCTATCCGCGAGCAGGTTGGCCAGGTGGATTCGGGCCGTGCGGTAGTGATGGCGCTCATAGGCCGCCTGCGCATCGTCGAAGGTCGAAGGCGCGCCGCCGGAGCAGGCCGCAAGCAACAGGGCAGCAAGCACAGGCGCAAACCCGGCCCATTTCCGTTTTTCTGGCGCAATCTTCATGGCCGCCCGGCTAGCAGCTTTGGGTAAATATCTGGTGAAACCCGCATGGCCGGGCGCTCCCGGGCGTGCAGCAAAAAAGGCCGCCTCCCGGGTTCGGGAAGCGGCCCGTTTCGGTCATGTAGAGCGCCGCGGTCAAATCAGGCCGCGGCAGACCGGATAGTGTTAGTCCTGCTTCTTCTTGCGGCGGCGGCGCAGTGCCAGCGCGCCAGCGCCAAGGCCGAACAATGCGAGCATGCCGGGTGCCGGAACATCGGTACCGCCCGACGAAGACCCGCCGCTCGAGCTGCCGCCCGTGCTGGTCGAGCCGCCGGTCGAAGTCGAACCGCCTGTCGACGTTGATCCGCCAGTCGAGGTCGATCCACCGGTTGAACCGCCGGTCGAGGTCGAACCGCCCGAAGAGGTAGAACCACCGGTCGACGAGGTGCTGTTCCAGCCCTTGCCGTCGAAATCATAGGTGCGACCCCATTTGTCCTTGCCATAGGTCCACAGGAAATTTTCCGGGGTCGACTTTTTATGGTCGAAGCCAACTGCGAAGGATGTGTGCTTCGGCTTGGTCGACGGGAAGGCCTTGTATTTGCGGCCATAGCGGGTGAAGGTTCCCGAAATGTCATCGACCTTCAGATACTGGTAGGGGGGTTTGTCGCCGCCCTTGAAATTCTTGATCGAGCTGCCGGTCATCGTGACATTGATATTCTTGCCCTTGTAGGACGCGGTGCCCTTGGACGTATCGATCGTCAGCGTGGCTTTGCCGATGCCGTTGCCGATATAGGTATCATAGTGCCAGATTTCGGCATGCGCAGGCGCAGCCATCATCGTCGCGCCGAGCAGCGCGGTAGCAATCATCTTCTTCATCATTTTTCCCCTTGTCATCATGTTTTCAATCCAGATTTTGTGCATTCGCCGCATCAACGGCCGTTATTGGCGACAATATCGACCGCCGTTCCGCCCCCGGGATGCGGGTTGAATGTAATGAAATAGGCGCCGCCATCATTGTTGCGCACGCCGCCCAGCGCATGTTCGCCGGCCCGGATCTGATATTCCGCCGAATAGCCGGAGCGCTTCGCACGGGTGTAATAATAGTCGACCACATTCTGCATCTTCGCAGAGGTCGTGAAGCTCGCCACGCGCAGGTCGCATTTGCCGCCATCGATACCCGCGGCCTCTTTTACGCGGCCCTTGGGATAGACGGGAAATGGCGTCGGCATGCGTGTTGCCCAGCGCGCACCATATTGCAGCTTCGCATTGCAGGTGCCCTTGCCGCGCTGCATCTGGTCATCGGCCAGACCACCCAGCGTTACCGCGCGCTGATCACCGCAGCTTTTGCAATCCTCCGCCGCGACAACCGTCGGCTTGGGCGCACGCATCAGTTTCGCGCTGTCCAGCTCCTCGGCAGAGGCGATATCGCCTTTGTAGCCATTATCCGGCGGGGTCTGCCCATTGAGCGGCGCATCGGCCTCTCGCACGGTGGTGACATTGGCGCTGTCGGTCAGTTCGGGATCGACCAGAATACGGTCGTTGAGCGCGCTGTTCATTGCCGGATCGGCATCCTTGCCGGCCAGCTTCTCATCGAGCTGCGCGACCGCTTCCGCATTGTCAGGATCGGCGCTGCAGGCCGCAAGCCCAAGCGGAAGCGCCAGCGCGGCCGAGGCGATGAGGATGTTCTTCGAAAGCTTGCGCATAAAATGCTCCAATTCACATGGCCCGGATGGGGTGTTGACCATCAGGCTGTCGAAAGCAGCATCGCAAATCTAGACGAAAAGGTGGTTAACGCCGCGAATTTCCCGGCCATTAACCATATCCTCAGCCCGCCTGTATCAGCGCGGGACAGCGGCCATATGGAGGGGTTAACAGGCGGAGAGCAAAATCAGGGAGTAACGGCTATTCCGCGGGCGCTAGCTCGCGAATCACCGGCTCTTCCTGCGCCGCCTGTGGCCGCAGGGCGATCCAGGCGAACAATGCGCCGCCAGCAATCAGCGACAGATCGAGCGCCAGCAGAATGGCCTGGCCGGCACCTGTCCCCAGCGCAATCGGAAGATGGAGCAGACCGGCCGCGATCATCAATGCGCCGATGGCCAGATATTGATAGCGCACAGCCGCAGCAACATTGGGCGCAAACCATGTTCCCAGCAATGAAACCAGCCACACACCAAAGAAGACCGGTTCAAGCGGCAGGGCGATATTGACCGCAACAACCAGAGCGCAAGCAGCGAGCCCCAGCGACAGCCCCGTTGTCATTCCGCGCCAGGCCGCTTCATGCTTCGGTCGCGGTTGGCTCTGCTGCTTCTTGCGCTTGAACCAGATCATCATGCCAGTGCTGGTAATATATGTGAGGGCCAACGAGAGCAGGAAATAGAGTATCTTGATCGGGAAGCCGCCAAAAGTGCCATAATGGAGCGGCTGCACCATACCGAAAGCGCGGGCTCCAGCGGGGCTGTCAGCACCGCCGAATTTCTCCAGAAATTCGCCCGTGTTGCGGTAGATGTCGGATGTGCGCGCGGAGAGAATCCCATCTTCATAGTAGGCAATCGTGGTTGTGTTGCCGCTGTCCTTCGGATTGCCTGCCACCAACAAAGAGAATGTCCTGCCCTCACCCTTGGAATTGACCAGCATTTTTTCATAGTCGGGCGGAGCGCTCATCGGCGGTGCGCCGACAATCGGCTGCGGACCCTGAATGACCTGGATAGCGGCTTCCTGATCGCCTTCATAGGCAAGCATGGCCAGTGCTGCGACGGTAATGCCTGCAACGCCCAAAAAGGCACCGGTAAAGGTTATAATCAGATGGAATGGCAGACCCCATACGCTGAGCCGGTTATGAACATCGGTCCACGCGATCCGCGCATTGCGTTTGAGCCTGAGCTTGAATGCGTCCTTGAATATTGTGGGATGTGCGAAAATACCCGACAGGATCAGCGTGAACATGACGACGCCAAGCAATCCGACGAGATAGCGTCCCCAAGGTGCAGGCAAATGTAGCATCGTGTGGAGATCTTCGATGACATGCGCGAAAGGCGCTTCGATCCTTTTGCCAAGCTCGCCGGTTTGCGGATCGGCAACCCAGTCACGGCTATCGAGTTCCGACTTTTCATCTGCACGCTGATTAAGCCGTACCGTCAGATAGGGCTTGAACTCGTCGGGCGCATAGGCGACGACATTCAGAATCTCGTTGCCTTCTTCCAAATGGGTTTCAACATTGCGCGCCGCAGAAGCAACTGCGGCTGGAGAGCTTTCGAAAGCAGTCGGCACATCCCGATTTTCCCAGAGCGAGATTTCCGGCACAAAAAGCGTCAGCGCCCCCGACAGGCTGACAATGTAGATGAGCGCGGCAAAGGCAAGGCCGAGCACCGAATGGGAGTCGATCATCCGGCGCACAAACGGGCTGTTGCTGCCTTCGGTTTCGACCGCGTTATCTGTAACCTGATCCTTCATAGAAGCACATATCCTGCTGCTGAAACCGCCGTGATCAATATTGGCATATAGGCGACCCGCCAAAGATTGGAATCAACCGTCGCATGCAATGCTCCTAATGACCAGAATAGCGGGATAAGAAGGCCGCCTGTAAATAACCGTGTAATTTCCACTGCCCAGGGCTTGGTTGCAATCATCAGGCCAAGGCCGAGCGAGGCGATCAGATAAAGCGGGCCGGCCGAAAATAGCCGCAGAGCAAGCCGCGCCTTAGACCCCGATGGTGGGATCGGCATTTTTTTGAGCCGCCTCGGAACGCGTTGATGGCCAACCTCCTTCGCACCCAGAAACGGAAACAGAATCAAACCATAGGCAACTATGGAGATGGTGGTCAGCGCCCAGGTCAGGCCCAGCTCGAACCCCAGCCCTGTTGAAATCAGCCAGATCGAGCTGACGAACAAAATCAGGCCAACTGCCAGCCACAGCAAGCGGTTTGCTTCTCCCCGATTGGCATTGCGCAGCGACCAGATGCTGATTGATTGCGCGGCAATCCCGCCAATGATCCACATGAATCTGCCCTTCCTGAACCAGCGATTCTCTAGCCTCAACTTTCTTTCTTGTAAATGAGAATAATTCGCACTAATTGCCGTGCAGTTGAGAATCAATCTCATTAATAATGGGTTTCAGGGAAAATTATGAAAAAGACTTTTTTGAAGACGAGTTCTTTGGCTGCACTTGCCTTGGCGGCGATCTCCCCCGGCATGGCGGCTGACGATGTTTCGGCTGCCGAGGATGACGCCGCGGCATTAAGCGGTAATGAAGACGGCAGCGATCCGATCGTCGTCACCGGCACAAAGTTCGAACAGTCGCTTCAGGATGTGACCTCGAGCGTCGATGTCACCACATCGGAAGAAATCGAACGCGAACCGATCACCAGCGTCTATGACGTGATCGACCGCATTCCCAATGTCACCTCTTCCTTCGGCGGGCTTGGCTTCGCCATTCGCGGCGTCGATCAACGCGGCATAGCGGGCGGCGGCGCAACCCTGACTGTTTATGTGGACGATTCCCCGCTCAGCAACCAGACCACCTTCTTCGGCCCGCTCGACAGCTGGGATCTGGGGCAAGTCGAGGTCTTTCGCGGCCCACAATCGACTAATTTCGGCCGCAATGCTCTGGCTGGCGCGATCTATGTCCGCACACAGGACCCGACCTATCAATGGGATTTTCGAGCGCGCGGCGAAATCGGCAATAATGGCCAGCGGCAAATTGCTGCGGCTGTTGGAGGACCGATCGTCGATGACAGCTTTGCCTTCCGCCTGGCCGCCAACTACCGCGAAAGTGACGGCTTTATCTTCAACACATTCCTGAATGAAGAAGCCGACGCGACGGAACTGAAGACCATCCGTCTCAAGCTGCTTATGGAACCGGTAGATAATGTAAAAATCATTACGACATCGTCCTACACGGAGAATTTTGCCGGAGAGGATGCTGTAAATCCAGTGTCTGGTCGGCAGGCCGATGGCAGCTATGACGCAGGCGCGGTTGCCCGCGAAGTAGCATACGATTTCCCCGGGCTGGAGGGTACGGACACCTTCATCCAGTCGATCAATGTCAATGTCGGCCTAACCGACAATCTCGATCTGCAGTCGATTAGCACCTACCAGTATACCGACTATGTCCGGCAGGAAGATTTCGATTCCACCCCCACGCCGGTTTCATCGCTTGACCGGATCGGGAGCGACGAGGTCTTTTCGCAGGAACTCCGCCTGAAATATGACAGCGACCGCTTCAAAGGTGTGCTCGGCTTCTATTATTTCAGCAATGCTGACAATTTCACGGATAGTTTTTCGGTGCCCGGCTCGATTTTGGGCATCCCCCTGCCCGGCCTTTTGATCGGCCGTAACTCTTCGACCGACGGGGAAAACACAAACTACGCCTTCTTCACCGATGGCGAGTTTGCACTGACCGACACCATCGACCTGCTGTTTGGGCTTCGTTACGACAATGAAGAAACCAGCCAGGTAGCCACCAGTGATACCTTCCTGGTCGCAGGCGTCATCCCGCCGCAATTCGCCTTCCTGAACGCGCTGCTCACAACCGATGTGCAGACCACCGATGCAGAGTTTAATGCATGGCTGCCTAAGGGTGGTGTCCGCTGGTCGCCCAATGATGACTTCAACGTCTCTTTTGTCGTCCAGCGCGCCTATCGCGCCGGCGGGTCGGAGATTTTCGTGGTCGATGGCAGCCTGAACGAATATGATCCCGAATATCTGTGGAACTATGAGCTGGCGATGCGTAGCGAATGGCTCGATGGTCGTCTCAAATGGAATGCCAACATCTTCTATTCGGACTGGACCGATCAGCAGGTGTTCATTCCCTCACCGCAGTTCCCGACATTTGGTCAGACGCAAAATGCCGGTCAGTCGACGCTCTACGGCTTCGAAACCGACATCAGCTTCGATGTGACACCGCAGCTCGAAATCTATGGTGGCCTTGGCTATTCCTTCACCGAGTTCGACGATTTTCCAAATGGCAATTTCGATCCGAACCAGCCCGAAAGCGAAGGCAACCAAGCTAATTTCGCCGGCAACCGCTTTCCCTTCGCGCCGCGCTGGTCAGCCAATGCAGGTATCGCCTACAACAGCGACTTCGGCCTGTTCGGCGGGATCGACGCCAACTATCAGTCGAAGGTCTTTCAGACCAACAGCAATTTCGACCAGAATTATTTCGGTGACCGGATTCTCGTCAATGTGCGTTTGGGCTATGAAATAGTCGAGGGCGTGAGCCTGACCGCCTATGTCCGCAACCTGTTCGACGAGCAGTATTTCACCTCGCTCAGTGTCGCCTCGGCTGGCGACGAATTTTCTCGTATTGGCGCAGAGCGCACCTACGCGCTCCGGCTCGATTTCGATTTCTAGGGCAAGGCGCGCTAAACTGTCGCGGCTCGGCGCTTACTTGACCACGCCGCGGTAGGAGACGCTACCCTTCTCGCCGGGCGCAATCGGCCGGGCAAAGGCCCAGCGGACATGGGTGACATCGGCCGGCGTTGCGGCGCGGGTTTCCACGCGGACACTCGCATCGCTCAGCTTCGCGCCGGTTTCATCATCATAGACCGCGTCCACCTCCTCACGCTCGGTCACGGTCAGCTCGGTGAGCCTGCCGAAGTTCTTGCCGCCATCGACAGAGACCAGCGCCCATTCCTCCGCCACTTCGACGAACTGGATGGGGCCGGGCATCGGGTTGGTCGCGCGAAAGCCGCTCGCCGCCTCGTTGCCGCCATTGACGTAGGAGAGCGTGAAGACCACGCGGTCGCCGGGGGTGACGATCACGTCGCCGGGGCTTTTGAGGATGGTGCGCTCGCTGCCGTCGGGCGCGGTTTCGATGCGTTCGATCATCGCCTTGCTTTTCAGCGTCACGCCGCTGCTGGTCGCCGCGATAGCAGGCACCGCCGCCTTGGCCGTGGTCGCTGCTGCAAGTATGGAACCAGAGGCAGCGGCTGCGATCAAGGCCGCCGCATAAGCCGTCTTCAGCGATAAAATCTGCGTCTTCATCATTCTCTACCCTTTGGGCGCGCGGCCCGTCTGTTAGGATTACGGTAAGCATTTGCGCAGGAAATGGTTAACAGCGGGTAAAGAGGGGCCAAATCACCGACTATTCGCGTCATTCCCGCGTAGGCGGGAATCCAGCAAGAGCAGCGCAAAAGTCCCTGGATTCCCGTTTTCACGGGAATGACGAGGTTCAGATCATTCAGGCCGCCAGCGCTGAATGCAGCGCAGTCTAGGGAAATTGCCCGCCATGATGCTGCTCCAGATTGAGCCTGATCTTGTGGATCTTCTCGCTCAGCTTCTCGGCCAGATAGACGCGGTTATCCTCCGGGTTGTATTTCTCCCCCTCCTCGGTAAAGCGCCAGCCCGCGCGCCATTCCGCCAGCGTGATCACCTTGTCGGGATCGGCAATCTCGGCCAGGCCGCCTTCCATCTTCCCCTGTTTGAGGAGCAGCGCGAGGATCGAGCTGTCGGGCGAGATGCGCCGCTCCACCTCCTCGCCCTTCCTTATGATGATCGTCTCCTTGCCCTCCACCGCGCGCTGCCACGCAATCGCCTGCAACCCGCGATGCGCTCTCGCCAGCGCCCTGTCCCACTCGGCGGCAAAAAGCGGGAAGCGCTTCTGCATCCGGTAGGCTCCGGTGCTGGAACAACCGGCCACGCGGCAGGCATCGCGCACACAGCCCGTCTGGCCCAGCGTGGCGAGGAAGATGCGCGTCCTCTCCCGCGTCCAGCCATCATGCCTGGGGCGAAGGCCGGGCATGAGCTCGTTCGTTTGGGGGAGATTGGTCTTGCCCGGCACCTGTTTGTCTTTTCGGGCGCGGGTCATGTGAACCGTCTCATCTTCAAACCGTTAGTCCTGAGCCGGGGATGCGCAGCATCCGCGATTGTCGAAGGACGTTTGTCAGAATGGCGCACAGCCGAAAAGCGCACTTCGACAGGCTCAGTGCTACGGTGAAGGGACAATTGGCTGCAACAAACAGAACCATCACGCCCCCTCCCCATCCTCTTCCGCCGCCATCTGCGCGATCAGATATTCTTCCGCATCGACGCCGGCGAGGTAAAGCTGCTCGATCACCCAGCCGAGCCGCGTATTCAGATCGCTCGCCATTTCGAGCAATAGCGCGATCCGCCGCGCCGCGGGCTGCTCCGGCCAGCCCTCCCCGGGCGGCCATCCGGCGGGATCATGCTGCGGGGCGGAAGAAGGTTCGGACATCGGCATTCGCTTTCATGGTTACACTCATGATTCGCGAATAACCTATTTGGATAGGTGTAGGAAAGAGGTTTTGTAATTCTTGTTATGGGCTCCATAAATCCCATATTTTGTCAATGAGCGGAAAAAAAGAGACTTCGATAGAGATCATCTCGCTCGAGATATTGCGGGATGCAGGTATCAATGCGCTTCTCGCGGGGAATCGAGGAAGCGATATTTTCTCACTTACGAAGCCTTTGCGAGAAGCACAAACAGAAGCTGACGAGAATAGTGATGAGAAACGGAGCAAGGTGCTCGGCTTTTTGCACGATCTTCTCTATATTCACCTCAAAGTCGATGATCGGGCAGAGCCCTTTGGCCCAATGTGGCAGTCTCCAGAAGGACGAACCTGCACCGCCAGCGACTTTCGCGGTGAGCAAAATGCCATCCTTGCTGAATTCGCAGATGAGATAGAGCATCCTGTCCTGAGAGCACGTCTCGCTGACATTGCTTGGTATAATGATCGAAAGCGCGGCGACACAGGCAAGCTTGCCGCGATGGCCTATGCTGAGACGATTCAAAGACGACTAGCTGGCGAATTGCATCGCACTCACGGTGATGGCGCGCATTTGCTTGATCTAGCCGATCTGGCGCAGCGGATGATGCATATAACGGCCCGGGTCTACAAGACCAGCGCGCTTCCGGAGGATTTAGTAAAAGTTCTCTCTGATCTTTTCGAGGCCTGCATCAAGGCGCGTTCATATGTTGCATTCATCAAGGTTGCCGAGATCGGCCTCGCCTATAAGAAATTCGAATGGGAAAATGTTTTGGCTGGTGCTGAAAAAATTGTCAGCAGCACGGAAGGGCAAGACTATCCGATGGCCATCCAAGGCGTTTGGGAGCTTGCGGCGCGCGGATATGGCATCATAGATGACACTGATAATCAAAAGCGCGCACAGCTTGAGATCGTCAATCAGGATTTGAAGATGCGCGATCAGGTCGGTCAGGCGTCGGCCGAGGCGCATTGGGTTCGTATGGCGATTGACAAGCTTCGGCAGTTTGGCGGGAACAAGGAGCGGATCGCCGAACTTCGCAAAGAACTCCGTGATCTGGAAGATGCCTCTCTTGATGATTTCGGAGCTATTCCGCTCAAACTCGATGTATCGGAGTTGGCGACAGGTACGATCAAAGTTTTTGAGTCTCTCACCTTGTCAGACATTCTATTGCGGTTTGCGTTTTTGAATTCGCCCCAGTCCAAAGTCGAGCTTGAGAAATTTATTGATGAGTCGTCCGAGAATTCTGTGGTGAGTTCTTTGTTTGCGGCTAGCTATGCTGACCGTGATGGTAAGGTATATGCGCATACCAACGCGAAATCCGATAGCGAGGAGGGCAAGGCAGATTGGTACAAAGCCCAATCGATTATGCCTCTCGAGATACATCGCCGTCATGTTGTCGCTGGCCTGATCGAACCCGCTCGACAAACTGTCATGACGAATTTCCCAATTGAGCAGCGCTACTTCTTGCCAATCGTCCACAATAGCCCGTTTGTGCAAAACGGATATCACCATACCTTCTCGCTAGGCTTTGCACGGCTCTGGCAGGGTGATTTTGTTTCGGCAGCCAATCTCCTAATTCCCCAGCTTGAGAATGCGATTCGCTACGTTCTCAAGAATGCCAACACCGATAGTACGAAGATGATGTCCGACCTCACTCAGGATGATCGCTCCTTGAGCTCGCTGATTGATCATATGCGTGAGGACATGGAGAAGGTTTTTGGTGAGAATCTCGTCCACGAGATCGATTTGCTTTTCAACTATCGGCCCGGCCCTGCTTTGCGTCACCAAGCGGCTCATGGTAAAATGACGGATGGGCAGTGCTACAGTCCAGATGTCATCTATGCCTGCTGGTTGATTTATCACATAACCTGTTTACCACTAGTCAAGAATTGGCAATCTTTGATTGGACCGGAAATCGAATTGCAAGCTTTTTGAAGCAATACCTTTAATCTAGTCTCAAACAAACCCTCGCTTCCCCACACTCTCCGCCAGCACATTTGGGACCCAGCATTTAGCGATACGCCCTAGCTTGCCTTCCTGAACCCCCTCGTCTAACTCCCAAGATGCAGCGGGCAAAATCCCGTTGTGGGGCTTAAGAAACCTCCAGACTCTCTGACCGGTCAGTTTATCTGTCCGGGTGGCCGTCACGTATGTCCAAGGCTCTGCCCAAAGGTGGCGGCGCCTGTACGAGAGTCCAGGTTTCTTACACCCGGCTCTGGACCGATTATTTCGTGTCATTGCGATTATATTTGCTGGATTCCCGCCTGCGCGGGAATGACGGTAGTCGTTGCAGATGGCGAAGCACGTCAAGGCCGGATGGTGCCTCCGACAATTCGTATCGAGCGGGCGGTAAATGCCCTTCGGGTGTTCGCAAGCTGCTGCCCGCTCGAAAGCCCATGGGGTCATAGGCGGAGCCCCTGTGGGCGGGCGGGAGGAATCTGGTTTGGGGCGCGGGCCTTCTGGACATACGCCTGCGCATCCTCCCTCTTTTTCTTTGTGTCAAGCGCGTGTGCGGCGGGCCTCTATAAAGCTGCGGATGAAGAAGATCAGCGCGACCAGCGTGCTCACCAGCATCACCCCGACACGGAAGATGGCCATCGGGTCGCCGCGGCCGATGGCACCATTCATCGGCATGAAGAGCGCGATGAAGATCAGAAGAGTCAATAGCACGGCTATATGCGCAATAACCCGGTTTTCCCGCTTTACCCCGCCATAACAGGCGAGCAGGACAACTCCCACGCCCGCGGGGATCAGGATGGTCAGCGATGGTTTGCTCGCCGCGAAATAGCCCCAGCCGGACATGATAATCAGCAGCAGGGCGTTTATCAGGCTGGCACTATGGGCTTTCATCACTGTCTCCCGAATTGGCTTTGCCGGCACCGCGAATTGGCGGCGGGCTTGTCATGGGCGATAGCTGACCATTTGCGGCGTAGCTGTCAAGCGGCGCTTTTCCTGCAGGTGCTTACCGGATCGGCGGCGCAACGTCCGCGTTAACATATTGTCGTCACGGCGGACTTGACCTCAAATTGCCCACAGACTTGACCTCGATTGTCACCCCCGACTTGGGTTCCCATCGAAGTAATACTTCGAATGGGGTCCCTTGATCGGGGGTCCATGGCGTTACCGGTAGACCATGGATCCCCGCTCGGGGGCGGGGATGACACATCGGGGGCGGGATGACAAATGTGTGCTTTCCAGCGGAGGCTGGAACCCAGTCTAATTTTCACGGCCTTCTGGACCCCAGATCAAGTCTGGGGATCACAAAAGGGCATTTCCCCCTTCGCTTCTCCGCATCTCCACGCTTCTCCGCACCCCTGCGTCTCCGCGTGAAACACATTCCTCTCCCACTTGTGGGGAGAGGATGGCGCAGCTTGTTCCAGCGGAGCTAGCGCAGCCTGGAGAGGGGGCAATGTTATTCTCTGGTAAGAACTAGGCCCCCACCCCAACCGCTGTTGCTGCGCAACGTCTTCGACTCCCCCACAGGGGGGAGGGGCTCTATCCATTTCCACTCCCTCCCATCCCCCAGCTCAAACCCCCTAGACATTGGTCTAGCCGCCTTGCCAATCTCGCGCCCCTCCGCTAACCCGCGCGTGACATTCGAATCTCCCTCCCCGCCTGCGCGGGGACCAAAGGCTTTCTGCCTGTTTTGCTGACCCTTCTTTCCCATTCGTGGGGACCCTTCGACTGGGCTCAGGGCGAACGGGAAAGAGCCAAAAACCCGGCTGAAAGTATCACTTTCAGGCGAACCAGACGAAAGGCCTCCCATGACCACAACCGGCAACGACACGCTTCAGACCCGCGATACGCTCTCCGTGGGCGGCAACGACTATGCCTATTATTCGCTGGATAAAGCTTCGGCGAAGCTGGGCGATATTTCGCGGCTTCCCATGACGCTGAAGGTCCTGCTGGAAAATATGCTGCGTTTTGAAGATGGCGGTTTTACCGTCGCGGCGGAGGATGCGCAGGCGGTCGTCGACTGGCAGAAGGATGCGAAGAGCTCCCACGAGATCCAGTATCGCCCGGCCCGCGTGCTGATGCAGGATTTCACCGGCGTGCCCGCGGTGGTCGATCTCGCCGCGATGCGCGACGGGATCAAGGCGCTGGGCGGCGATGCGGAGAAGATCAATCCGCAGGTGCCGGTGCATCTCGTCATCGATCACTCGGTCATGGTCGACGAGTTTGGCACGCCGCAGGCTTTCGAGAATAACGTCGCGCTGGAATATCAGCGGAACATGGAGCGCTATGAATTCCTGAAATGGGGTTCGCAGGCCTTTGACAATTTCAAGGTCGTGCCGCCGGGCACGGGCATCTGCCACCAGGTGAATCTGGAGAATATCGCGCGCGCGGTATGGTCATCCAAGGACGCGGACGGCGCAGAAGTTGCCTATCCGGACACCTGCGTCGGCACCGACAGCCACACCACCATGATCAACGGGCTGGGCGTGCTCGGCTGGGGCGTGGGGGGAATCGAGGCGGAGGCCGCGATGCTGGGTCAACCGGTTTCAATGCTCATTCCCGAAGTTGTCGGCTTCAAGCTGACCGGCGCGCTCGCCGAGGGCATCACCGCGACCGACCTTGTGCTGACCTGCGTGCAAATGCTGCGCGAAGTGGGCGTGGTCGGGCGTTTCGTCGAGTTCTATGGCCCCGGCGTGGCGGCGCTGAGCCTTGCAGACCGTGCGACGATCGCCAATATGGCACCCGAATATGGCGCGACCTGCGGCTATTTCCCGATCGACGACAAGACGCTCGATTATCTCCGCCTGACCGGGCGCGGCGAGCAGGAGATCGCACTGACCGAGGCCTATGCGAAGGCCCAGGGTTTCTGGCGCAGCGACGATATGCCCGAGGCGATCTTCACCAAGACGCTGGAGCTTGACATGGGCACCGTCGTCCCGTCGCTCTCTGGCCCGAAATTGCCGCAGCAGCGCGTTTCGATGAAGGATCTGGACGAGGGCTTCAACAAGGACATTACCGAGGTGTTCGGCGCTGGCGATCCGGACAAGCGTGTTGCGGTGAATGGCGAGGACTATGATCTCGGCCATGGCGATGTGACGATTGCGGCGATTACCAGCTGCACCAATACATCGAACCCCAATGTGCTGATCGCCGCGGGGCTGGTCGCGAAGAAGGCGCGCGAAAAGGGGCTGGAGAGGAAGCCCTGGGTGAAGAGCTCGCTGGCACCGGGATCGCAGGTGGTCACCGACTATCTGATCGAGGCCGGGCTGCAGGATGATCTCGATGCGCTGGGCTTCAATCTGGTCGGCTATGGCTGCACGACCTGTATCGGGAATTCGGGGCCATTGCCGCCGCCGATTTCGAAGGCGATCAACGATAACGACCTGGTGGCGGCTTCGGTGCTGTCGGGGAACCGCAATTTCGAAGGCCGTGTGTCGCAGGATGTGAAGGCGAATTATCTCGCGTCGCCGCCGCTGGTGGTGGCGTATGCGCTGAAAGGCACAGTGCGCGAAGATATGTATGAGAGTCCCATCGGAACTGGATCAGATGGCGAAGATGTGTTCCTCAAAGATATCTGGCCGTCGAATGACGAGATTAGCGCCGCGATGGCGGGCGCGGTGAGCCGCGAGATGTTCGAGGCGCGCTATGCCAATGTCTATGATGGCGATGATGCCTGGAGGGGAATCGAGATCGCCGCGGGCGATACCTATCAGTGGCGCGCCGGCTCAACCTATGTGCAGAACCCGCCCTATTTCGAGGGTATGGAGATGACGCCCGCACCGCTTAGCGACATCAATGATGCGCGTGTGCTGGCGCTCTTGGGCGATAGCATCACCACCGACCATATCTCGCCCGCTGGCGCGATCAAGGAGGACAGCCCCGCCGGAGAATACCTTAAAAATCATCAGGTTAGCAAGCGGGACTTCAACAGCTACGGCTCCCGCCGCGGAAATCACGAAGTCATGATGCGCGGCACTTTTGCGAACATCAGAATCAGGAACGAAATGGCCGACGGAAAAGAAGGCGGCTACACCAAATATGACGGCGAAATCATGCCAATTTATGATGCCGCGATGCGCCACAAGGCCGACGGCGTTCCGCTGGTCGTCATCGGCGGCGAACAATATGGCACTGGCTCCAGCCGTGACTGGGCAGCTAAAGGCACCAACCTGCTTGGGGTGAAAGCCGTGATCGTGAAAAGCTATGAGCGCATTCACCGCTCCAATCTCGTAGGTATGGGCGTGCTCCCGCTGCAATTTGCCGAAGGCGTGGACAAGGATACGCTGGGGCTCGACGGCAGCGAGAGCTTCAGCATCACCGGCATTGCGACCCTCGAACCACGCCAGACGGTAACCGTTGAGATGACCCGCTCCGATGGCTCAACCGAGAGCTTCGAGACGCTCTGCCGGATCGATACCGCCAACGAGATGGAATATTTCCGCAATGGCGGTATCCTGCACTATGTGCTCAGGAATCTGGCGGGATAGTTGAAAAAATTGGCTGTATTGCGCCTAGATGTTCCCAAAGGGGTCATACGCAAGTTTCAGTCCATCGTTGAGGACAACCCCGATTTCGCGAATTGGCGAGCTGACAATCTCCGCGACAAGATTGAAAAGCCGACGAGAAGCGAGATTTGGTGGGCGATTGCGTCGGCGCGAACCACATCAATGCAGAAATCAGGCGAAGGATCAAGCGTCTCAAGATTGATGCACTCCTATCCCTACCTGCTTCGTCTCAGTGCATGGAACTCTGAACAGGATTTAGTAGAACTGATTGAACAACACGGGGGAATGAGATTTGCAAATAGAATTGCCAAAGATTTGGTTGAAAACCGAAAACTACTTGACGAAGAACTCGTGCAGAAAGTGCAATCGCTTTCGACAAAAAAGCAGAAAGCTGCAAAACAGATCTCAAGAGAAAGAGGAGTGGCAAAAAAACTCCAGAATCTCGCTGGAATTGGTCCCAAACAATCGCGCAATGTGCTGCAATTGCTTGGCTTGACGCGCTACGAAATACCCCTCGACAGCAGAGTCGCCAAATGGTTGAATAACAATCGTATATTTCCGTTTTCTATTTCTGCAGAACTACTTCAAGATCCGGGTTTCTACGACTACCTACTGGATTGCATTCAAGAAATCTGTGTCCAAGCTGACGTTTACCCTTGTTTATTCGATCAAGCGGTCTTTTCCTCATTTGACAAAAAAGGATAGGGAGCCCCGTCAACTGCATTGTGCTCTACAACAGAGATGCGCAAGCGCTATATGCAGCCCGTACCTTCTATTGGATCGAATGCGAGGCACCAAATCGACCACTTTCCGTGGCAATTGATTGGCGCTAGACTGAAATTGTCATACGCTTCAATGCAGCGGGGAGAGTGCCTTGACCGGGGAAGACAAGCAGCCATCAGCATCGGCGAAGAAGGCAGCATCGCCCAACCCGCTCGACCAGGCATGGAGATCGATCCGCAAATGGTGGTGGGAACATGTCGCGATCGACGTCGATCAGGACCGCGTCATCGAGCGTATAGAGGAAGAAAGCGACACAACCGGCCGCTATATCTTCATGACCTGCATGTCGGCCGGCATTGCCATTCTCGGCATGATATTGTCGTCGCCCGCAGTCGTCATTGGCGCTATGCTGCTGTCGCCGCTTATGGGTCCGATTTTGGGTGCCGGTTTTGCCCTTGCAACGGGCGATACCAAATGGCTCAGAGAATGCGGGTCGGCGCTCTTCGTGGGAACGATCGTCGCCATCTTGTTCTGCGCGATCATCGTTTTCTTCTCGCCCTTGCAGACGGTCACAAGCGAAATCGCCTCGCGCACGCGCCCTAACCTGTTCGACCTGCTGGTGGCGCTGTTTTCCGGGCTGGCGGGCAGCTACGCGATGGTCCGGGGGCGGGAAGGCACGATTGTCGGAGTAGCCATCGCGACCGCCCTGATGCCGCCACTCGGCGCCATCGGCTTCGGTCTGGCCACAATGAACTGGGCGGTATTCGGCGGCGCATTGCTGCTCTATGTGACAAACCTCGTGACGATCGCGCTCACGGCTGCCATCATGGCGCGGCTCTACGGCTTTCGGACAACGCTGTCGCAGCGACAGAGCACCTTGCAGAATTTCGGTATCGTCCTTGCATTCATCCTACTCGCGGTCCCGCTGGTCTATTCGCTGCGGCAAATCGCCTGGGAGGCCAATGCTTCGCGCATAATCGAGAGCGATATCGAAGAACGATTTGATGATCGTGCGCGCATTTCCCAGATCCAGATCAGTTTTGACAGCAACCCCATTCAGGTAACTGCATCCGTTCTGACGCCGAAATATGAAAGCGAAGCCGACAACCGGAGCAGCAAGGCCCTAACCCAGCGGATGCGCTATCCAATCGAAGTTACGATTGATCAGTTCCGCGTCGGCACCGAAGACGGCGAAGCCGATGCGGCTCAGATTGCAGCAGCCAAGGCACGCGAACAAGCCATCGCAACGGAAAGACAGATCACCCAACTGGGTGAGAGAATGGCTTTAGTAGCCGGCGTCGCGCCGCAGGACGTGCTGATCGACCGGTCCAATCGCCGCGCGATTGTCGAAGCCAAGTTACTTCCCGGAGCTTCGCTCGCTACCTATTACGAGCTCGAGGATCGTGTCGCCAGGCTGGAACCCGACTGGGCGTTGCTGGTGGAACCGCCGGCGCTTCCTCTGCCGGTTGTTGTCATGCAAGATGGAAAGCCAACCGAGGCAGCCGAGAGCGCACTGAAGTTGCTTGTCTGGGCTGCGCGCCGCGTCGATGCACCGATTGGCATCAACGGCAGCGACAGTGATGTTGAGGCGATGCTGACTTATCTTAAAAAGGAAGGCGTAGAGGCAATTCGCAAGCCAGAACTGCCCGCCCGCCGCGGCCAGATTTCGGCTGGCTGGCTGGCACCCGACGAATTGCTCGAAGCGCGCTAGCCCCCAGCCCGCGCCAGAATCTTTTCAGCCGCATTTAGATGCGGTGCGTCGACCATTTTTCCATTCACACGAAGCGCGCCTGCACCGGGATTGGCCGCGAAAGCATCGACGATAGCCTGTGCCTCGGCGATTTGTGCTTCGGTCGGCGTGAAAGCCGCGTTGATAATGTTGACTTGCGCCGGGTGTATTGCCAGCATGCCAGAAAAGCCATCGTGCGCCGCGCGCTCTGCATAAGCCTTCAGGCCTGCTTCATCCTTGATACTCGGGTAGACAGTATCAAATGCTGCAACGCCAGCGGCATGGGCCGCAAATAGCGTCAGACTGCGCGCCATTTCATAGGGCGGCGTGTAGCGCCCGTCCTCCTCGCGCGATGTTGCCGCACCGATGGCGGCAGGTAAATCCTCCGCCCCCCAGCTGACACCTAACAATGCATGGCGGACCTCACGGAACGTTCCCAGTTCGAATATCGCTGCTGGTGTTTCGGTGGCAATGGGCAGAATGGACGGCTCTTCGCCATCCGCGATTGCACTTACCATCAGGCTCCGCAGCCATTTGACCGAAGCAGCACCCTCAGCCTTGGGCAGTATCAGCGCATCGGGATAATGCTCCAGCACCGCGGCAAGATCCGCCTCGGTCTCACCGCTGCCTTGGGGATTGATGCGTATAAATGTCCGGCACCCCTCGCGATCACCGGCCAGCCATTCCGCCGCTGCCTTGCGTCCTTCAGGCTTCTTTTCCAGAGCAACCGCATCCTCCAGATCGATGATGATCGCGTCGGCGCCGCTCGCTGCCGCCTTGGCGTAGCGCTCGGGCCGGTCAGCCGGGACGAAAAGGATGGAACGGAGTTTCATGCCGGCTTCTTCAGCAGCAGGGCCGCCCGCTCGCACTGGCAGACGATCTCGTCGCGCTGATTGAGGCATTTATGCAAGAAGGTGACGATCCCGGCATTGGGCCGCGATTTCGATTCCTTGAGCGCTATGATCTCGGTCTCGCTGCGCAGCGTATCGCCGATAAAAACCGGTTTTGGCATCACCAGCTTGTCATAGCCCAGATTGGCGACCAGCGTGCCGAGAGTCGTGTCACCGACCGATACACCCACCATCAGCGAAAAGGTGAAAGTGCCGTTGACGAGAATCTGCCCGAACTCGCTTTCCTTCGCTGCTTCTGCGTCAAGATGCAGCGGCTGCGGATTGTGCGTCATGGTGGAGAAAAGCAAATTGTCGGTTTCGGTCACCGTGCGGCGGATGTCATGTGCGATAGTGTCACCGACCTGCCATTCGTCGAAATATCTTCCGGGCATGTTGTGCCTTCCTCTTTACTTCAATGTCACCCCCGAATTGATCGGGGGTCCATGGAATTTGGTTTGGGCCGTGGATCCCCGCTTAAAGCGGGGATGACATCTTTTGTTATTCTTCCTTAACCTCCACAATCGCCAGCACCGCCTCGACCTCGACCTGCGCGCCTGCTTCAACGGACAGCTCAGCCACCGTGCCGTCAAAGGGCGCGGTCAGCGTATGCTCCATCTTCATCGCTTCCAGCGTCAGCAGCTTCTGCCCTTTTATGACTGCATCCCCCTGACCCACATCGACCGAGATCACGCGGCCAGGCATCGGCGCAAGGATTGCGCCGTCGGAGGCAGCGTGTGCGCCCTTCCCATGCGGTTGGTATTGACCAACAGCAAAGACAACGCCCTTGGCGCTTACAAGTGCAGCGGTCGGTGTTGCGGAAGACGACCAAATATCGTCAATCCAATCATCGGGGATACGGGTTTCGATAGGACCGTTATCCGTGCCAAGCAACACTGTATCTCTCGATTCTGCATTTAGCCGGAATCCGGTCAGTGACTTTTGCTCAAGCCCGACATACTCACGCTGAAGGTGCAATGCGGCCGTCTGAAGCATATCAGATGTTGGTTCTGTTTCTGGCACCAGATCATCGCCTCTAGATGCAATAAGGCCCGTGGTCATTGAACCTTCGAGGAAATCCCGGTCATTGAGTAAACGATAAAGGAAACCGGCGTTAGACTTTACCGGCCAAACTGCCGTTCCATCCAGCGTCTCCTTCAAATCCTCAACAGCGCGATTGCGATCGTGCGCACATGCAATGATCTTAGCAATCATGGGGTCGTAATAGGGGGATACGTTTGCACCCTCTTCGACACCCGTATCAATTCGTCCAACATCAGGAATGTGGAATCGCTCCAACCGCCCGGTGCTGGGCAAAAAGCCCGTCGCCGGGTCTTCAGCGTAGAGACGCGCTTCGATGGCGTGGCCATTGATTGACAGTTCTTCCTGCTTCAGCGGAATCTTCTCTCCGCTCGCGACGCGCAGCTGCCATTCGACCAGATCGACGCCGGTAATTTCCTCCGTCACGGGATGTTCAACCTGCAGCCTTGTGTTCATTTCCATGAACCAGATTTTGTCGGCGCGCAGGCCGCCACTGGCATCGGCGATAAACTCAATCGTGCCCGCGCCTTCATAATCGACAGCTTTCGCAGCGCGAACCGCAGAAGCGCAGACGGCTTCGCGCGTTTTTTCATCCATGCCGGGCGCAGGCGCTTCCTCGATCACCTTCTGATGCCGCCGTTGCAGCGAACAGTCGCGCTCGAACAGATGCACGACATTGCCGTGGCTGTCGCCGAACACCTGCACCTCGATATGGCGCGGGCTTTCGATCCATTTCTCGATGAGCACGATATCATTGCCGAAGCTCGCCTTGGCCTCGCGCTGGCAGCTGGTGAGGCTATCTGCAAAATCGCCTGGCTTATCGACCTTGCGCATCCCCTTGCCGCCGCCGCCCGCGACCGCCTTGATCAGCACGGGATAGCCGATTTTGTCTGCCTGTTTCGCCAGGAACTTCGCATCCTGATTGTCGCCGATATAGCCCGGCGTGGTCGGCACGCCTGCTTCATCCATTAGCGTCTTGGCCGCGTCTTTCAGGCCCATGGCGCGGATACTGTCTGGCTTCGGGCCGACCCAGATCAGGCCCGCGTCGATCACGGCTTGCGCAAAATCCGCATTCTCACTGAGGAAACCATAGCCCGGATGGATCGCCTCCGCACCCGTCTCCTTCGCTGCTGCGATGATTTTCTCGCCGACCAGATAGCTTTCAGCAGCAGGCGACGGCCCAATATGCACCGCCTCGTCGGCTTGGCGTACATGCAGCGCTTTCGCATCCGCATCAGAATAGACCGCGACTGTGCGAACGCCCATATCCCGCGCGGTGCGGATGATGCGGCAGGCAATCTCGCCGCGGTTGGCTATGAGGAGGGATTTAATCATTGTTCGGGACTCGGAATTACGGCGCGTGGTGGTGGCAGAACACGAGGGCTGCATTCACTCATCGCTGTCATCGTGAAGCTGGTGTTGCCTACAAGCCAGCCCTCGGAAGTCCTGACCATGCTCATCGAATTGGTTCCACAATGGGTTGGTTTGCCATTCAAAAAGAACATATATGGGCCCCAGAGGTGCGCCATTTCACCGTCTACCAGAACACTTTCGTAGATCATGATCTCATTCGTGCCTTGAGGCGAAGTTTCCCACGCCTTAACATGATCGCGCACAGAGCGTGTCGTGACACGAGGATTCTCGGGGTCCCGGCGGTCGTGGATAAAAATCATGCCCTCTGGGACCATTGTCCCAGCAAGCGCCGTTTTGTCCTCGCTCTTTAGCGCAGCGAAGAATGCATCTGCAGCTGCGCGCACCTCTTCTTCCGGCGAGTGCGGGGTGGAGGCTGCTGCTAAGTTTGGTAAAAGCAACGCAAACGCTGCCACGCTTGGTAGTATTTTCATCGTCACATCCTGAACACGCCGAAGCGTGCCTCCTCGTCGAAGGGTGCCTCGAGCGTCGCGGCGAAAGCGAGGCCCAGCACGTCGCGCGTCTGCACCGGATCGATAATCCCGTCATCCCACATTCGCGCGGTCGCATAATAGGGATTGCCCTCTTCTTCATATTTCTGCCGGATCGGCTCCTTGAAGGCCTCGGCCTCTTCCTCGGTCCATTTGTCGGCATCGCGGTGGACAGTAGCGAGCACGCTTGCCGCCTGTTCGCCGCCCATTACGGAAATGCGGCTGTTGGGCCAGCTGAAAAGGAAACGCGGAGAATAGGCGCGCCCTGCCATGCCGTAATTGCCCGCACCGAAAGATCCGCCGATCAGCACGGTGATCTTGGGCACGCTGGCGGTCGCCACAGCGGTCACCAGCTTCGCGCCATGCTTGGCGATACCCTCCGCCTCATATTTGCCGCCGACCATAAAGCCGGAGATATTCTGCAGGAAGAGGAGCGGGATACGCCGCTGGCAGGCAAGCTCTATGAAATGCGCGCCCTTTTGCGCGCTTTCGCTAAACAGCACGCCATTATTGGCGAGGATACCCACCGGCATGCCCCAGATATGCGCGAAGCCGCAGACCAGTGTCGATCCGAAATTCGCCTTGAACTCGTGAAACTCGCTGCCATCGACGATCCGCGCAATGACTTCCTTAACATCATAGGGCGCGCGAACATCATCAGGGACGATGCCATATATCTCTTCAGCATCGTATTTTGGCGGGCGCGGTTCCTTGAGCTCGACGTCAAAGCCTTTCTGCGCGCCCAGATGCGATATGATATCGCGTACGATGGTCAGCGCATGTTCGTCATTTTCGGCAACATGATCGACGACGCCCGATTTCTTTCCGTGCAAATCGCCGCCGCCCAGATCTTCGGCGCTTATTTCCTCGCCCGTCGCGGCCTTCACCAGCGGCGGCCCGGCGAGGAAAATCGTCCCCTGATTACGCACAATCACCGTCTCGTCGGACATAGCCGGCACATAGGCACCGCCGGCGGTGCAGCTGCCCATTACGCAGGCTATCTGGGGGATGCGTCTGGAACTCATCTGCGCCTGGTTATAGAATATGCGGCCGAAATGCTCGCGGTCGGGGAACACCTGATCCTGATGCGGCAGATTGGCACCGCCGCTATCCACCAGATAGATGCAAGGCAGACAGTTTTGCAGCGCAATTTCCTGCGCGCGCAGATGCTTCTTCACCGTCAACGGATAATAGGTGCCGCCCTTCACCGTCGCATCATTGCACACGATCATCACCTGACGCCCGGACACGCGGCCGATGCCGCAGATCATGCCCGCGCCGGGCACCCGATCGTCATACATGCCATTGGCGACAAGCTGCCCGACCTCGAGAAAGGGTGAACCAGGATCGAGCAGCCGCTCCACCCGGTCCCGGGGAAGCAGCTTGCCGCGGCTCTCATGACGTTCGCGATGCTTCTCGCTGCCGCCCTTGGCCGCCGCTGCAACCTTTGCCCAAAGTTCGTCTTTCAGCGCGGCATTGTGCGCATATTGCGCCTTATATTGCTCGCTCTCGCGGTTTACCGCGCTCTCCAATATGGGTGCACTCATGAACGCTTTATAGCGCTCTTGGACAATTTGGGAATGCGTGAATATCGTTGTACGTTTGAAAATGGTCCGCTCGTCCTGAGCCTGTCTAAGGGCGGCGGTCTCATGCCATTCATGCTTCGACAAGCTCAGCACGAACGGCGGTTGTTTGTTCAGGCAAATTTTTCCTGCAGCGCGAGCATCGCCATAGCTGCTTTCGCTGCTTCGCCGCCCTTGTTCTTTTTGTCCGGGTCCGCGCGCACCAGCGCCTGCAATTCATTTTCGGGTGTGATGATCCCGTTGCCGATGGCGATACCGTCCATGCTCAGCGCCATCAGGCCGCGCGCGCTTTCGCCGGCCACGATCTCGAAATGGTAGGTTTCGCCGCGAATGACCACACCAATTGCGACATAGGCATCATATCGCCCGCTTTCCTCAGCCAGCGAGATTGCGCCGGGAATTTCGAGAGCACCTGGGACCGTCACAACCTCGACGTCATGCCCCTCCTTTTCCAGCTCAGCTTTCGCACCGGAAACCAGCATGTCGTTCAGCTTATTATAAAAGCGCGCTTCGACTATCAGGAATTTTGCCATTCTTTTCCTTCCGATTAGGCGAGCGCCGCGCTCCCAATAATTGCCAATGCACCAATGGTGACCATAACAGCTCCTCCTATTCGCCTGCCATCCAATCGCTCGCGAAGCAAGCCGCCTCCTATGAACAGGCTGAAAATGACACTCGTGGCGCGAATAGCCGAAACTGCCCCAACCGGTGCAAGACGATAAGCGATGAGAGCCGGCAAAAAGGAGAAGAGCGCCAATATGCCAGCTCCGACCCCATTGCGGGAATTTGTTATCGCCAAAGTACGTAATCTACCCTTTGCACGCGCCCAGAAGAGCAGCGGCATAAAAATCCCGTCCAGAACATAATACCACACTAGGAAATTCAGCATGCTGTCGGCGACCCGCATGCCCTTAGCATCCACCAGAGTAAAGCAGGTGTTTATCAAACCGGCCATGCATGCTGCGAGTATGCCCTCACGCGAGATACCGCCTCTGTAGGATAGCAATATGATACCTGTACTTATGATCGCGATGCCTACAAAAGCGAGCGGACCAAGCTTATCACCCAGCAATGCAACACCCAGAATGGCGGTGGAGATCGGAATCACGCCGCGAGCGATGGGATATGCAACCGAGAAGTCACTGCTGCGGTAGCTCCAAATGAGAACTACATAATAGATACAATGAAGCACCCAGCCAGCCAAAAGCCACGGCAGGATTGCCGACTCGGGTAAGCCGGTCCAAAAAACGAACGGAAGAGCGAGCAGTGCGCCAATCAGGCAACTCCAGGCCTGAACAGCGAATTTATCTTCACCGGTTTTCAGAAAAGCGTGAGCCGAACTGGATGCTATGGCCGATAGGGCTGCAAGCGCCAGCCCTCCTCCGACGCCGCTCACAATCTAATCCGGTATCGCCTGTTCGCCGACAACGCGTAGACCGTAGCCTTCAAGGCCGACCGGGTTTTGCGGCGAATTTGACAACAGCTCCATATCGGTCACGCCCAGATCGACGAGGATTTGTGCGCCGATACCATAATCGCGCAATTCGCCCGAAGGCGGTTTTTCGCGCGCGATCTCGCTATGTAGTTTCGCCGGATTATTCGGCATCAGCACGACGATCAGCCCGCTCCCTTTTTCGCCGATGGCAGCCATTGAACGCTGTAAAGAGCGCTTACGCGGCCCTGCCTGGCCCAGCACATCGTTGAAGATCGAGATTGCGTGCATGCGAACCAACGTCGGTTCACCGGGCGTTATCTGCCCCTTTTGCAGGACGACATTGGTCGAGCCATCGACAGTATTTACATAGGTCATCGCTTTCCAGTCACCGCCATAGTCGGAAGTGAAAGCGCTTTCCTTTGCCTTCTCGACCAGATGATCATGCTTCATCCGGTATTCGATGAGATCGCGGATCGTACCCATTTTCAGTTTGTGATGCCGTGCAAAGCTGACCAGGTCGTCCATGCGCGCCATGGTGCCATCATCTTTCATGATCTCGCAGATCACGCTTGCCGGATTGAGCCCTGCGAGCCGGGCAATGTCGACGCCGGCCTCCGTGTGTCCGGCACGGACAAGAACGCCGCCCTCCCGGGCGATCAGGGGGAAGACATGGCCAGGGGTAACGATGTCATCCTTGCCCTTCGCCCTATCGATCGCGATCGAGACCGTACGCGCCCGGTCATGTGCGCTGATCCCGGTGGTCACACCTTCGCGCGCCTCGATGCTGGTGGTGAAGGCCGTCTCATGCCGCGTTCCATTGGCGCGGCTCATCAATTCCAGGCCGAGCTCTTCGGTGCGCTTCTTCGTTAGCGTCAGGCAGATCAGACCGCGGCCGTGTGTTGCCATAAAATTGATCGCATCGGGCGTCGCCATCTGCGCCGGAATAACGAGGTCGCCTTCATTCTCGCGGTCTTCATCATCGACCAGGATAAACATCCGGCCATTGCGCGCTTCCTCGATGATTTCTTCGATCGGGACCAGTGCGGGCGTGTCATCATTTTCAAACAGATAGCTTTCCAGCTTGCGCAGCGTATCAGCCGTGGGATTCCATTCGGGATTTTCGAGGTCACGTAGCGTATTCGCATGAAGGCCAGCAGCGCGCGCAAGGCCCGATTTAGACAATCCGCCATCGGTAACCAGGCCGCGCAGTTTTTCGATCAATTCTGTGGACATTTGCCGACTCCAATGTGATATTAGGACAGAGCATTTCACATCGTAATGTGATAGTCAATCCTCTATCACATCACAGGAGAATTTCATGGCCGAAACCGTCTGGATCAACCGTAACGAGTTGAGCGATTATTTGATCAATGAGGACAGCTTGCCTCCGCTTGGCGAAGGCGAGGCGAGACTGCGGGTCGAGAGCTTTTCGGTAACCGCCAACAATGTGACCTATGCCGTGACAGGCGATGCCTTCAAATATTGGGACTTCTTTCCTGCGCAGGAAGGCTACGGGATTGTTCCCATGTGGGGACATGCTGTTGTCGAAGAAAGCCGGCATCCCGAAATCGAGGTGGGCGAGCGTGTCTATGGTTATTTGCCAATGGGTGTGCGCTTCGATGTACTGCCTGACAAGATCAGCGAGGGCGGATTTATCGATGCAGCTGCGCATCGCCAGCCAATGTCACCCATCTACAACCAATATAGCCGGCTTGCCGCCGATCCCGAGCATGACCCCGTCAAAGAGAATGAGCGCATGCTTTTCGGACCACTGTTCAAGACAGGTTTTCTGATTGCCGATTTCTTCCGCCGCGAAGGCTGGTTCGGGGCGGATACGCTGGTGATGACCAGCGCGTCGTCCAAGACATCGATGGGGTTAGCCAGCTGCGCCAAGCATATGTCGCCTAGGGTGCAAAGGATTGGGCTGACATCGCCGGCGAATGTATCCTTTACCGAAAATACAGGGCTATATGATCTGGTGCTTTCCTATGACCAGCTTGACGAGCTGCCAGAGCGATCAACTGTCAGCGTCGATTTTGCAGGCAACGCAGATTTGCTGAAGACTGTTCATGCTCGGCTTGGCGAAAAGCTCAAATATAGCTGCCTTGTTGGCGCGACCCATGTCGATGGCCGTGGCGGCGGACTGGACAGTCTGACCGGTCCGCAACCGATCCTGTTTTTCGCTCCCGATCATGCCGTAGCAGCGCTCAAGGAGATGGGACCGAAGGCTTTTGGAGAAGCCGTCGCGCGGCAATGGAAATTGTTCCTTGATAGTGCAGCGGACGCACTGACCATCGAAACACGGGAGGGCATTAAATCGGCCGCGGATGCTTATGTCAGCATCTTGAAGAATGAAGCCGATCCATCGGTCGGGATCATCGTCCACCCCTAGGTTCAGGATTCTAGGCGCTCATTTTTCTTTCACCTGTCGCGGGAGGATCGTTCGGGGGGCCGGCAAAACATTGTGCCATGGACATCCAGCGCGATGCGTTGGGACCGGTCACATTGAGCGCGGTATCCGCGATATTGCGGCACTGCGTCACAACCTGGCAGAATTCCTGCGCCTTACCCTCAATACGCTCGGTATCGCTTTTCTCGCCATATTCCCAGATATCGCCAGACGGTGCGACGAGACGCAGATAGGGCATCGGCCCCGGAATTTCTTCCTTCCGGTTCTTGAAGGTCCAGCCATAGGTATTGACGCCAAGCCGGACGATATTGCCAATGCGGTCTGCATTCTGGCGCTCGACCCCGAGCAGGTCGTAGATGGCCTGACCATGCGCCCAGGTCTCCATCAGCCGGGCAGTGATCGAGCTGATCGCGCTCATGTCGGGCCCGGCCCACTTCACCCGCTGCTTGGGATCGGCGTCAGAAAATTGCTGCGCAGTGTCTTCAAATTGCTGCACCCATGCTGCGCACAATTTTTTGCCTGAAAGGCCGTCCAGATACCCTTTCTCGAAAGCGGGAAGGCCGCCGCGAATACCTTCCGCCATCGATTTCATATATTCGGCAAAACCTGCTTCATCGGTCAGCGACAGGCTGGCGGCGATATTCCAGACATGCAGATGGCGAAGGATATTGTTGATGGTCCAGCGCTTGAACAGAGTTTCGCGCGCGAAATCCGCGTCGGTGAGCGGTGTAAGCAACTCCGCCAGTGCCGCGCTTTCTTCGCGAAAATCCGTTGCCTGCTGCATCAGCCTCTCCCCATGAAACCGAAGAGATGCCCCGCTACCTTGCGCATCTGCATCTCTTCCGCGCCTTCGGTGATGCGGTAGCGACGATGGTGGCGATAGATATGCTCGAACGGCTTGTGGCGCGAATAGCCAATGCCACCATGCACCTGCATCGCGGTGTCTGCCGCATCGCAGACGAGCCGGTTGGCCTTGTAGTTGCACATCGACACTTTGTCGGACAGGCGGATCGCGACCTCGGGTTTGCTCATACTGTCCATTTCTGCCGCCGTTTTGAAAATAAGCAGACGCAGCATCTCGGCATCGGTTTGCAGCTCCACCAGCGGAAACTGGATCGCCTGATTTATCGCCAGCGGTTTGCCAAACGGCTTACGCTCCTGTGCATAGTTCACCGCCTCATCGATACAATATTGGGCTGCGCCCAGCGATGATGCCGCCTGTCTTATGCGATTTTCATGCACAAAATGCTGCGCGCAGGCGAGACCGTTTTCAACATCACCAAGCACCATTTGACCAGGAATCCAGACATCTGTGAGCGATACTTTGGGATGATCGGTGGGCATGTTGAATGTCCAGAGATACTCACCGATTTCAAATCCAGGTGTGTCATAGGGGACTAGGAAACAACCAATCCCGCGCGGGCTTCCATCGTCGCCCGAATGCCGCGCAAAGACCATGCAATGCGTTGCAATATGGCTGCCGGTCGTCCACATTTTCTCGCCATTGATGAGCCAGCCATCGACGCCGTCGCGCACTGCCGGAACGGCCTGCGTTTCCATCCAGGTCGCATCGCTGCCATGGGCTTCCTCGGTCAGGCCGAATGTCCAGAGCATTTTTCCTTCCAGCATCGCGGGAATATAGTCGCGCTTCTGCTCCTCTGTGCCGAAATCCCGAACCATGAGCGGCTGCACAAGATTGCCGACGATGCTGCTTTCATTCTGCAGATCGTTATGCAGCCCCAGACCTTTATGCGCCAAATGATGGCGGATCACCGCCATGCCGAGGTTGCTGCCATCCTGGCCGCCATACTCCTTGGGCAGCGCATAGCGATAATGCCCGGCAGCATCGGCCACCGAGCGCATTTCCCCGAGCAGTTTCTCCCATTCTTCATTGGGAAGGCCACCGCGATCCCAGTCGGTGCGGGCATCCTCTCGGCGGTGATCGAAAAAGCGGATATTGTCGCCGCGCCGTTCGATGGGTTTGATCTCGCGCTCGACAAAATCGTCAAGCACATCCAGATAGTCGGTGATTCCCTTGGGGATTTCGAACATCGTCATTTCTTCCATTTCGTTCGCGCGACTTTCAGCGGCGCATATTTTGGCACGTCATTCGCCAGTTTGCGCAGCGCTTTTTCCCGCAATGCGGCGAGCAGGCCCGAGGTTGCAAGCGACTTCCTTCCGGCAAGAATATCATTGCAAAGGGCCTTGTCGCCATAATCGATCGGGTTCGCCAGCTCGCGCTGCACCATACCTAGTGCGTTCATCGCCACTGCCGCCATGAATTTCTCCCGGCCCTGTGCAGCCGCTTTCACATCCGAGGCAATCCATTCCTTGACCGCCTCGAGCAATTCGGTCGCAGAAGGCTCGCCCTCGCATGCTGCCGTTTTATTCTCGCGAAGGATAATGCCTTTCTTCTCTGCTTCGGGCGCGTCCTCTTCAAGCAGCATCAAGAGATCGAGCTCATTCTCGCCGGTGCGCCGCCCGATCACCGCGCGTTCCAGGTTGCGATCTGCCCCGCTGCGCCAGAAACCTCCCATTTGCAGGCATCCAAGAGCCCACCATAGCGTGCGAAAGACAAACCAGAAATGAAACAGCTCGCGATCAACAGCCACCCCACCAGACGCTTCATATACCGCGAAAAATTCCTTGAGCGAAGCCAACCCGTAAGCTGGCTTGTCGAGCTGCCCAAAACGCCAGGCGTTGAGGCAACCGTAAGCCAGATCGTCATGCGCATCGCCCCAATGTGCGAGTTCCCAATCGAGCACGGCTGCCAGCCCTGCCTTATCAACCATCAGATTGCCCATGCGAAAATCGCCATGCACCAGCACAGGTTGGGCCGGTTCAGGCATATTATCCTCGCACCATTTTATCGCGAGAGCTATGATGGGGCGATCGCCTCCATATTCAGCAAAGCGCAATTTGAAATCGGCCAGCATCTCGGGCACATCTAGACGCGGCACTTGCAGATCTTCGCGTGGCCGAATTTTGTGAATGGCAGCGAGCTCGCGCGCAATATCCTGGATGAGGTGCGATGGCGGATCAGCCAAAATTATTGCCGGGCTAACCTCGGCCTTTACCCGCCGCATCACATAGCCGCGGCCAAGCCCGTCGTCCGGTTCCAAAATGCCGATGACTTCGGGCGCGGTAACACCCGCGTTGCGCGCCACCACGACCAGTTCCGCCTCGTTTTCCAGACCAAGGACGCGCCCCGCCATCATTTCGTCCGATGGCGCGCGGCGCAGGACAAACCCTTCGCCGCAAAAATCAAATGACCAGCTTTCCATAGTCGCACCGCCGGAAAGCCGTGCCAGCGCTTCCACCTCACCGCCCTGCCCTGTTATCCGGGCCATGGCGGTGGAGAGGGCAGAAGTCAGTTTGGCCATTTGCTAGGCGGCCATGGCTTTCAACCGTTCATTGATCAAAGCATCCGCCTCGCTCATGATGCGGTCGATGAGTTCCTTACAGGTGGGGATGTCGTCAATCAGCCCGGCCACCATGCCGCAGGACCAGGCACCTTCATCCATCGCACCCTCCATCATGATCTTGGGATAAACGCCGGCAACCTTTTCAATGATATCCTCGAATTTCAGGTCCGCGCCTTTCTCTTTCTCGATGCGCAGCAATTCTTCGACAGCTTCATTGGTCATCACTCGCTCGGTGTTGCGCAGCGGCCGCATGACAAGACGCGTATCCAGCTCCGAAGCTGCAACGATCGCTGCTTTCACATTGTCATGAACCGGGGCCTCCTTGGTCGCAATAAAGCGTGTGCCCATATTCATGCCGTCTGCCCCCATCGATAGCGATGCCACCAGACTGCGCGCATCCGCCATGCCGCCGGATGCCACGAATGGAATTTCCAGCTCGTCTGCCGCGCGCGGCAGCAGGATCATATTGGGGATATCATCTTCGCCAGGGTGTCCGCCGCATTCGAAGCCATCCACGCTCACCGCGTCGCAGCCGATTTCCTGCGCCTTCAGACTATGCCTGACGCTGGTGCATTTATGGATCACCTTGATCCCCGCATCCTTGAGAGCAGGCAGCACCTGCTGCGGGTTGCGCCCAGCCGTCTCGACTACCTTGACTCCACCCTTGATGATAGCAGCAACCAGCCCTGGATAATCGGGCGGCGTCAGCGAAGGCAGAAAGGTAAGATTTACCGCAAAGGGCTTGTCCGTCATATCCTTGCATCTTGCAATCTCGTCGGCGAGCTTTTCCGGTGTGCCCAGCGTCAGCCCCGTGATCGTGCCCATTCCGCCTGCATTTGAGACCGCCGCAGCCATTTCAGCAAAACCCACATAATGCATGCCGCCCTGAATGATCGGATGCTCGATACCAAACATTTCGGTAATTCGGGTCTTCATAGATATTCTCCCAGATATTCAGTTTGCGGCCATTCCTGCGATGACCTGTTTGTAGTCGCTGACAATTTCCTCGACTATTTGTTTGACTGGCTTCACCTTATCAATCCGTCCGGCCACCTGGCCGGAAAGGGCGATTGCCGCCTCCATGTCGCCGCCGAAGTAAAGATCGAGCGCATTCGCCATCTCACCCATGATATGTTCGGGCGGGTCCCTTTGCAGTTTTTCCGTACGCTTGGTTCGCAGCGCGCGCAACGCCGGACCCTGCCCATGGCGATTGAGGAAAAGCGTATCTGTTTCCGAAGCGTCTAGGATAGTTTGCTTCCAGTTGTCATGCACCGGGCTTTCCGCTGCGCTGACCATACGCGTTCCCATCTGCACGCCCTCTGCGCCAAGCGCAAAGGCAGCCGCCATAGTGCGCCCGCAGGCAATTCCGCCGGCCGCGATGATAGGCACATCGGTTTTCTCTCTTATCAGCGGCAGCAGCACCATCAGCGCGACATCATTCTTGTTTTTAAAACCGCCACCCTCGCCGCCTTCGACGACGAGACCATCGACGCCCGCGTCGATCGCTTTCAGCGCTCCGGCGAGATTGGGGACCACGTGAAAGACCGTCAAACCCGCCTCCTTGAGCGGGCCGCAATAACGGTTGGGATCGCCGGCGGACGTGGTCACAAATTTGATTCCCTGGTCGACGACAAAGTCAACTATGCCCGGATCACGAACGAACGCCTGCGCGATATTTACCCCGAATGGCTTGTCCGTTAGATCAGCCATCTTCCTGATTTCCTCGCGAACATTGTCGAGCTCACCGGACGAGGTCTCGATAATTCCCATGCCACCGGCATTGGACATGGCAGAGGCCAGCGGTGCCCGTGCAATCCAACCCATCGGTGCCTGTAGAATCGGATATTGTACGCCGAGCATCTCCGTGATGCGGTTTTTGAACATATGGCATCTTTCTCGGGTTTAATCGGACGATTAAAGAATTTACCTTGCGGCGATTCCCCTCTAGGGTCAAGGCCAGCTTCACGTTGAACCAAACGGATTCGAAGAGGAGAATAGCTATGGCGACCGCAATCAAGGACACTGCTGCGACCATGAACACAGCGCCGGGTTTCAACATCCCTGACCCGTCGAGCGTCGAACGGCTGGAAGGCAAGGTTTCCGATGCTGAATGGCAGCAGCGTGTGGCGCTTGCCGCGACCTACCGGCTCTGCGCAATGCATGCCTGGACCGACCTCGTCTTCACGCACATCTCAGCACGCTTGCCAGACGAGGATGGTGAAGAGCGCTTTCTGATCAATCCATACGGTGTGTTGTTTGACGAGATGACCGCTTCGTCGCTGGTCAAGATCGACCTCGATGGTAACATCAAGCAGGACACGCCCTATTTCATCAATCCTGCAGGCTTTACTATTCACAGCGCTGTACACAGCGCGCGTGAGGATGCCGGATGCGTTATCCATGTGCACACGCCTTACGGCATAGCTGTATCGATCCAGAAAGATGGCCTGCGCCGCTACTCGCAATTCTCCATGCAGGTGCAGGAGGATCTCGCCTATCATGATTATGAGGGCATCGCGCTGGAACTGGATGAACGCGAACGGCTTATCGCCGATATGGGCGACAAGAGCCTTGTCATGCTGCGGAACCATGGAACTTTGACGGTCGGTCCCAATTGCGCGATCGCATTTCTGCGCATGTATTTCCTGGAAAATGCCTGCAAGACACAGATTTTGGCGCAGGCAGTGGGCGACGAGGAAAAGCTCAATGAAGAGCCCAAGGCAATGGGCGAGCGCGTCTATCAGCAGGGCGCGAGCGCATTCGTACCGGGGCTAGGTGATAATCTGATTTGGCCTGGGCTGATGCGCAAGCTGGAACGCACCAATCCTGGGCATGATTACTAGGGGCCGGGCTCTGGTTTTGGAGAAGCGATAGCGAACTCTTTCAAGAAACCAGCTTGATCGCCGGCTTCTGCTCGCCTCCGCTCTCGGGCAGGGACTTGCCCAGCCCAATAAAGATCGTCTGTATAATCTGCCTCAGCTTTTCTTCCGACAGATTCTGGCTCTGAAACAAAAGCACGTCTGGATTGCAATAGGGCTGCACCATCTGATTGATCAGCGAAACACAGCGGTCGATGGAGAGTCCATCAAAATATCCTTCTTCCATCGCCTGCGCGACGATCAGCGACAGATAGTGATCGCCCAGATCGACATAGCCCTTGATCACCTCGAAATACTGGCGGCCAAGCTCCAGATAACTTGCAAATAGCTCGGGATCCTCGGCCAAATGTTCAGACATTTTGTTGAACCGCTCGGCAAAGAAAGCATGCATCTTTTCCGGTGCGGAAATGTCGCGCTCGACAACATCTTCCATGATGGCCACCTTGTCAGTGAACCAGTCCTCGGCAACGGCCTCCATCACGGCTTCTTTGCTCTCGAAAAAGCGGTAGACATTGGCGGGCGACATGCCCGCTTCGGTGGCCAGCTCGGTCATTGAAATATCGGTAGCACCGCGTTGCTGGACAATCTTTTCAACCGAATCCAGCAGCAAGCGGCGGCCCGCTTCGATATCGGTTTGCGGTCGAGGCATCTGCAATGTCCTTCCCTGAAGCCACGCAAAGTGTATTATTCGAATAATTCAGTTTTGTGATTTATGAAGCATTTCTTCATTTTTCAATATCGAAAAGGTGCAATTGAGCTTGCGCTTCCCGCATTTCGTCCTCTTTGGCATCATTATGCAATCCGGCTAGCGTGAGGCCCAGCAGCCGAAACCCGAGAGGCGAAGGCAGCAACTGCTCCATTAATTCATGGCCCATCCTGGCAAATTCCTGCTTGTCCTTCACCGGACGCTGTAAACTTTGACTGCGGGTGACAGTTTTGAAGTCCGCGTATCGCGCTTTCAGGATGACGGTGCGGCCCTTTGCCCGGTTGTTCTCGATGCGCTCCCAGACAATATCGATAATTTCGCCGAATGCAGCCCAAATTTCGTCTTCAGCTACCTTGTCCTTGTGATAGGTTCTCTCGCCCCCCACCGATTTGCGGACGCGGTTGGGATTGACCGGGCGATTGTCGATACCGCGCGCGGCACTGTAAAGATAACTGCCCCAACTCCCGAAATTCTGCGTGAGCCAGCCCTCGTCTTTACCACGCAGATCGGCCCCGGTTTCTATACCAAGCCTAGCCATTTTCTCCGCTGTGCGCGGACCTACGCCGTGGAATCGCCGGACCGGAAGGCTGGCAACAAAGTCCGGGCCATCCTTTGGCAATATAACACAAAGGCCGTCGGGCTTGTTCTGGTCGCTGGCTATTTTTGCGATAAACTTGTTGTAGCTGACCCCGGCGCTCGCGGTGAGCTCCGTTTCTTCGCGGATTGCCCTTCGTATCGCCTGAGCAATCTTGATAGCCGAACCGATGCCTTGTTTGTCTTCGGTCACGTCGAGATAGGCTTCGTCGAGCGACAGCGGCTGAATGAGATCGGTGTGGCGCGCAAAAATCTCGCGGATTTGCCGCGAGACGGCGCGGTATTTCTCAAAGTTGCTTTTGACGAAGACAAGATCGGGGCAGAGCCGAATGGCACGCGACGAAGGCATCGCGGATTTGACACCGAATTTTCGGGCCTCGTAGCTTGCAGCGGCGACGACGCCGCGGCTCGATGAACCGCCTACCGCCACCGGTCTGCTGCGTAGCTCAGGATTGTCGCGCTGCTCAACACTCGCGAAAAAGGCATCCATGTCTACGTGAATGATCTTGCGGACTTGGGAAGAATCGTCGCTCATCGGCAATGCAGCCTATAGCAAAGCTGCTGCAAAAGCCCCATAGGATGGCAATGCAAGGCCGGACACCTTCTTCGCTGAAAAAAGCGATGCCATCAGAGCGGGAACTGGTGGTGATGATGGCCTCACTGATGGCGCTCAATGCGCTTGCCATCGATACGATGCTGCCTGCATTTCCCGACATGACATCGGCTTTTGGGCTGAGCGACGCGAACCGCGTGCAATATGTGATCAGCAGCTACCTGCTCGGCATGGGGCTGGGCTCGCTATTCTATGGCCCGCTCTCGGATCGTTTCGGCCGCAAGACGGTAATGCTGCCCACGGTTGTCTGCTACTCGCTCTTTTCACTCGCTTGCGCTTTTGCACCCAGTTTCGAAATTTTGCTGGGGCTTCGCGTCGGCCAGGGGCTTTGCGGTGCGGCGATGGGCGTGCTCGTTGCAGCGGTTATTCGCGACCGGTTCGAGGGCGATGCGATGGCGCGGCGCATGTCTCTCATCTTCATGATTTTCATGATCGTCCCCATCATTGCGCCCTCTCTTGGTGCCGTGATTTTGCTCATTGCGCCATGGCGCGCGATTTTTGATCTATTCGCCTTTCTTGGCATCGGCGTGGCGATCTGGGTCTGGTGGCGGCTGCCTGAAACGCTCGATCCGAAGAATGTGATTCCCATCCGTACGGACAGGATACTGGCTGTTTGGAAAAAGGTCACATCAAACAGGGTGGCTTTGGCCTATGTCATGGCGAGCGGGATGGCCATAGGCGCGCTTTATGGTTTTCTGAATGCCGCCGAACAACTGTTTGGAGATGCTTTTGGCGCGCGCGAATTTTTCCCTATCGGCTTTGCCATTATTGCCATTGGAATTGCCTGCGCAAACTTCACCAACAGCCGCATAGTCGAGCGATACGGTGCCCGCCGCGTTTCGCACGCCGCTGTCCTGATTTTCATTACCATGGGCCTGTTACAGCTTATTGCTTCATGGCTTTTTCCGGCTTCGCTTGCCCTGTTTATTGCCCTGCTGACCATCAATATGGCGATGATTGGGTTTATCGGATCCAACTTTTCATCGATTGCCATGCAGCCCTTCGGTGCGATGGCAGGCGCTGCTTCCTCCTTTCAAAACACCGTCCGCACCCTATTGGGGGCGGGTATCGGTACGGCGATCGGCCAGCAATTCGACGGCAGCGTCACGCCGATCGCCATTGGTTTTTGCTGCTGCGGGATGGTCAGCCTGCTCATCGTGGCCTGGGGTGAGCGCGGCAGGCTCTTCAGCCGACCGGGCACAGCGCCCAAAATCCCTATGTAGCGTTTATCACCCAAGCAGGCCGGGGAAGAGGCCGAAAAGCAGGATCGCGGTAATGACAAGCGGGCACAACCAGCGTACCAGGAAGAGCCAGACACGATGCAGGCCGCCGGAGATTCCATTTTCACTATCGATCAATTGACGGTTGGCAACCCAGCCGACAAAGATCGCGACCAGCAGCGCAGACACTGGCAGCATGATCTTGGCGGTCAGCTCGTCGATGATCCCGAATACCGGCTGACCGGAAAAGATCAGAAAATCGAGCGGTTGGAACTCCGCCTGACTGTTGAAAGAAAAGCTCGCCCAGGCACCGATCAGATATGCGGCACCTCCCAGTATCGCAGTCGCCAACCACCGCGCTATTTTGAAACGATCTACAGCCCAGCTGACCGAAGCTTCCAGAAGCGCCACTGAACTGGTGAGTGCCGCAAAGAAGACCATAATGAAAAAGAGCAAGCCGATGATCCCCCCCGCAGGCATGGTCTGGAATGCGACCGGCAGGCTGACAAAAAGCAGGCCTAACCCGCCCTGCACTTGTTCTTCGCCGGCAAGCACCGCTGCAAGCGCTTCGGGAGCCAGCGCAGCAAATGTAATCGGAAAAATCGCCAGCCCGGCAATAATGGCCACGGATGTATCGGCCGAGGCAATCTGCGCTGACGTCTTGGCCAGGTTAACATCGCGCGACGCATAGGCACCATAGGTGATCATCAGCGCCGACCCCAAGGAGAGCGAGAAGAGCGCCTGGCCAAGCGCGGATAGCTGCACATTCGGATCGAGCAAACGTGACGGATCGAATGCAAACAGAAATTCGAGCGCCGCGCCGAAAGCGCCAGTAAAGGCACCATAGATCGTAATACCCAGAAACAGAATGAAGAAAGATGGCATCAACCAGACTGCCACTTTCTCGATACCACTGGTCACCCCGCGCGCCACGGCGAATATGGTGATGCTCATGAAAATCGCATGCATCAGCAGCATCGTGCTACTGTCGGCCTGAAGGGCCGGGAGAATACCCTGCACCTGCTCGACCGAATAGTCGCTGAGCGCACCACCGAAGAGGCCCGAAGGTCCGCCCAGGTCTCCGGCAAAAACACCGATGAAATAAATCACCCATCCGGCAAGCACGCTGTAGTAGGTAAGGACCAGAAAGGCAGCGACCATACCGACCCCGGCGGCCAGCGACCACCATTGCGAAGCGCCTGATTCGGCAGCCACCTTCTTCACGCTTTCGATTGCCGATCGTTGGCCATGTCTGCCAAGCAGGGTCTCGGACAGCAAGACAGGAAGACCGATCAGCAGCACGCAAAAAATGTAGAATATGACAAAGGCTCCGCCGCCATTTGCGCCTGCCTCTGCCGGGAACCGCACCAGATTTCCAAGGCCGACGGCAGATCCCACCGCTGCCAAGATAAATGCCCATCGCGAGGACCAGCCCTCGCCTCCCGCCGCTGCTGCGCCTGCCATCTCGTCTCTCCCCAAATCTCTCCGACCGTCTCGCCGGCCAGAATTGCCATGTTACTAACCGCGCATAAGCATCGGGCCAAGCGGTTTTCCGGCAAAAATATGGACATGCAGGTGCGGCACTTCCTGATGCGCGTCCTGGCCGATGTTGGCTAGCAGACGATAGCCGGGTTCTACCATGCCGGCCTCTCGCGCTACATGGCCGACAGCTCGGACAAAGCCGGCAATCTCTGCATCGCTGCCATTGGCGCTGAAATCATCCCAGCTCACATACGCGCCTTTGGGAATGACCAGAATATGCTGCGGAGCCTGCGGATTTATGTCGTAAAATGCCAGCGCCCATTCATCTTCATAGACCGTTTTGCTGGGAATCTCACCGCGCAATATCTTCGCGAAAATATTCTGATCGTCATAAGGCTTCGTCGCATCAACTGCCATTAGTCACTCCGATTTGCCTTTTCTTCATGGCCTGAAATTCCTTCACGCCGCTCCAGCTCTTTCTCGACGTCTGCCAGCGCCAGGCCCTTTTCATTCAACATTATCAGCAAATGAAAGAGAAGATCCGCACTTTCCGAAACCAACTCGCTTTTGTCACCGTCGATTGCCGCGATCACCGTCTCTATTGCCTCTTCGCCAAGCTTTTCTGCAATTTTCCTATCGCCCTTGGCCAAGAGCGAGGCGACATAGCTGCTGCCGGGATCGCTGCCGCGCCGTGCCGCAATGACATTTTCGATCCGACGGATCGTATTGGTCATCGGGTATTCCTTTGCAGACTGGCAACCATCAAACGGTCAGCCTCTGGGATAAGGCCCTGTAAAACGCGCCAAAACCCCGTGACCGACTCTTGCCCAGCGGCGGAATAGGCCGCTGAAAGCTTGTCCCGCAAAGCCGAAAATAACTCGGCCTCCAATTCAGCCCCCGCCTCGGTCAGCCGTAACAGTTTCTGGCGTCTGTCTCTTTCGCCCCGCCGTGTTTCTATCAGCCCCTGCTCGGTCAAATCGCTGAGCACGCGGCCAAGTGACTGTTTGGTAACGGCCAGAAATCGCAGCAGGTCGCTGATCGTCAAATCCGGCTGCCGGGCAATAAAATACAGCGCCCTATGATGCGCGCGGCCAAGGCCTTTCTCAGCCAGTCCCTCGTCGATGCTGCGGGTCAGTCTTGTATAGCCGAAATAGAGGAGCTCGACGCCGCGGCGCACTTCATCCTCGCGCAGAAAAAGAGGCGATGCTGCGGCCGTTTCGCTTTTCGAAGCCAGGGGAGATGGGACAGTCATGTTGACGTATCTTGCCGCCGCAGATAGGAAATGGCAAGCTTTTCCGTATAGCCCGCTCGCGGGATAATCATTAGAAGCGATTTTATGAAACAGGATTCACTTGCCCCGAGATTTCCAGTAAAAAATCACCCGTCCCCGACATCGCCAGAACAGCGCGCGAGCCTGATAGCCGATCCCGGTTTCGGGCGGATTTTCACGGACCATATGGCATCGATCAGATATAGTGATACCGAGGGCTGGCATGACGGCAAGATAACGCCGCGGACACAGCTCTCGCTCGACCCCGCTACAGCCGTATTGCATTATGCCCAAGAGATTTTCGAAGGCATGAAAGCTTACCGGCTTTCCGACGGGAGCATGGCCTTGTTTCGGCCCGAGGCGAATGCGAAACGGTTCAACGAAAGCGCCCGGCGGATGGCGATGGCCCAACTCCCTGAGGAGATGTTCATCGAGTCGATTAAGGCGCTTGTGCGGACCGATATTGACTGGTTCCCCACCGTCGAGGGCGGAGCAATTTATATTCGCCCTTTCATGTTTGCCAGCGAGGTTTTCCTAGGCGTCAAGCCATCATCCGAATATCAGTATCTGGTAATTGCCTCGCCCGTTGGCGGCTATTTCAAAAGCGGCGCGCCAGCCATCAAGGTTTGGTCATCCCAGCATTACACGCGGGCCGCTCCCGGTGGAACCGGCGCGGCAAAATGCGGCGGCAACTATGCCGCCAGCCTCATCGCCCAGGCCGAGGCAACAAAGCATGGTTGCGATCAGGTGGTATTTCTCGATGCTGTCGAACGCCGATATGTTGAAGAGCTTGGCGGAATGAACCTGTTTTTTCTCTTTGAAGATGGCAGGATCGTGACGCCGCCGCTGGGCGGAACCATCCTGCCCGGTATCACGCGCGACAGCATTATCACGCTTGCAAAAGAAGCGGGGCTATCAGTTTCCGAAGAGCTTTATTCGATCCAGCAATGGGAGGATGATGCAAAAAGCGGAAAGCTCACCGAAACATTTGCTTGCGGGACCGCAGCCGTTGTTACCCCGGTAGGAAAGGTTGCCAGCCAAAATGGAGAATTCACAATCGGCGCAGGCGGGCCGGGCCAAGTCACCGAAAAGCTCAAAAATCAGCTGGTCGCTATTCAGCGCGGAGAAGCGGAAGACCGCCATGGATGGGTCCGCAGGATCGACTAAAAGGTAAACAGAGCCGACTGGCGAACTTGCCAATTGATCTTGGCTTTCGACACGCTATAAGGCCCGCCACCGCCGCTCGCGTTGCAATTGGCAGACAGTTTGGTGGGGTGTAGCCAAGCGGTAAGGCACCGGTTTTTGGTACCGGCATGCGCAGGTTCGAATCCTGCCACCCCAGCCAGCTTTCCTGCTGGGTATGCTTTTGTCAGCCATACTCAATCAATGTAAATGTTTGTAACTCAGTGGTCGTATCGCTGGTGTTTGCCTGTAAATCCACTTATCTTGAAGGATCAAGCTGTATCTGTAGTTAAAGTTCAACAGCTGTTTTTGAGTTCAGAGGGATAGTTTTAATGCGGGTTGCGATCGCGGATGACGAAATTGACGTCACCCAATTTCTGGCGAAAATCGTGGAAGAGCAGGGCCATGTTGCCGTCACCTTCTCCGACGGCAGCCTGCTGACACAGGCGCTGGTTCGCGACACATTTGATCTGGTTATCCTGGACTGGATGATGCCAGGCAAGGATGGCCTCGAAACACTGAAGTGGATGTCGGAAACGCTTACAGACGCACCACCTGTCATTATGATGACGAACCGGACCGCGAAGCAGGATATTACCGATGCGCTTAATGCCGGAGCCGATGATTATATCACAAAGCCCGAAGATCGCGGCGTTATTGCCGCGCGGATCAATGCCATTTTGCGGCGAACGACAAGCACGGGAGCGTTCGAAACCAAGGCGTCTTACGGCAAATATGAACTCGACCGAATAGAACAGACCGTCACGATGGACGGCAAAACGGTTTCCTTGACGGCAAAAGAGTTTGAACTGGCGGATCTGTTCTTCCGAAACCGTGATCGCACCCTGTCGCGCAACTATATCATGGAGACGATTTGGCGAACGACAGCATCGCTGGCAACGCGCACACTGGACATGCATATTTCGCGGGTGCGTTCGAAACTCACGCTCAAGCCCGAAAATGGATTTCGGATTTTTACAGTATTCGGCTATGGATACAGGCTGGAGACGATCGACAAGGGCTAGTCTGAGGCAGGAAAATGGAAAATCGGAAATTTGGCTTTGCGACTATCATTTTCGCCGCATTCCTGTTGTTCGTTCCGCAAAACGCCGCGGCGCAGACTGGTGAAGGCGATATCAACTACCGGTTCAAGCGGGGCGACACGCTGATCGAGCTTGCCCAAAAATATTTCCGCAAACCCCAGCAATACCGGATTGTTCAGCGGCAGAACCGTATTGCCAATCCGCGGCGCATTCCTGTCGGCACGACCATCCGCATTTCCCGGCATCTGTTAAAATACGCACCCTCACGCGCGCGGCTTGTCTCGGTTCGTGGACGCGTATTGCGTTCAGGAGCGCGCGCAACAGGGGGCGATCTGGTCGGCGAGGGAACATCTGTAACGACGGCAGCATCGTCATTTGTATCGCTTGCACTCGAGGATGGCTCAACGGTTTCCCTCGCATCCAACAGCAGCATGCGTATCCGCCGCCTGCGGCGTTACCTGCTGGGCGGCAGTCTCGATTATGATTTTGATGTCGTACGCGGCTCGGCGCGATCGAAGGTCCGGCCCAAGAAATCGCAAGATGATCGTTATCGCATGCGCTCGCGCAAATCTGTGTCGGCTGTCCGCGGGACTGACTTTCAGGTTAGAAATGACGAAGCCAGCGATAGGGACTTTGCAGAAGTTGTCGAAGGCGGACTGGCTGTCGATGCCGGCGGAAAGTCGACGTCAATTCCGGCGGGCAATGGCCTCGCCATTGCAACGGGCGGCGTACTGCAACAGGAGAAGCTTCTGCCCCCGCCTGCGCTGATTGAACCGGGCAAGACGCAAACAGGCAAGCTGCTCAACTTCAGCGCACGCCCAGCTTCCGGCGAAGCGGGATATCGATTTATCTGGGCCGCAGACGCTGGTTTTGTCGATGTGATTGCCGACAGGCAAGTATCAGAACCGGCAGTAATGCTCGAAAGTTTGGACAACGGCAACTATTTTGTACGCGCGCGCGCAGTTTCGGGGTCGGGTATTCAGGGCATGCCTGCGACATTCGCTTTTCGCCGCAGACTGAATGATGTCAAAGCCGACGCTGGCCCGAGCGATGACGGCTTCGCTTTCAAATGGACGGGATATGGCGATGGCATCCAACGCTTTCATTTTCAGCTTTTCAAGGATAGCGCCGGTAACGTGCCAATGATCGATGAAACCGGATTGGAGACAAACCGTGTTGCGATATCGGATTTGCCGCCAGGCGACTATTACTGGCGCGTTGGGGTGGTTCAGTTTCTCGATGGCGAAGTATCGACCAGCTGGACCAAACTGGAAAAAATCTCGCTCACAGAATAGGGGCTCGGCCCAAGCGCGGCCTTGCGATTTTCAGCGCATGCGCCAAAGGTAGCCTATGAATTTGCGGCTGCGCCTTGTTCTGGAATGGCTTCTGATCGGTTCCGTTGCCAGCATTCTGGTGATTTTCGCGCTGAGCTGGCGCGGAATTGATGACTTCGACAACAGCATCTATGACCAACTGTCTGCCGCTGGCCGGCCGCAAGCCGATGACGATATTCTCATAGTAGCAATCGATGACCGGAGCCTTGCCGAGATTGGCAAATGGCCCTGGCCGCGCGACGTTCACGCAGAGCTTTTCGAAAAGCTGAAGCGATTGCAACCGCGGACGGTTGCCTTCGATATCTTGATCAGCGAACCTTCGGGAAATGAGGAACCGGACAATGCGCTGGGAGCTGCCATTGCGGGTGCTCCACCCGTTTTCGTCCCGTTGCATTTCATTTTTCCTGGCACCGATGGGCGGCCTTATGAAACCGAACCGCCAATTCGCCAGCTCGCCGAAAATGCTGCGGGAATAGGGCAAGTCAATCTGAGCGACAGGGATGAGGTCATCCGGCGTATCGAACTCTGCTTCGATCCTGGAAATGGGGATGCCCAATGGCCGCATCTAATGGAGCTCCAATTTCGGGCTGCAGCAGCGCAGGAATCATCTCCAGCGTTCGGCCGGACCAAATGCGGCGAAGATCTGATCCTGCCCTATGCCGAACGGGATAGCTTTGCGACGATATCCTATGCCGATCTGTTGCGTTCACAAGTTCCCGATGGATTGGTCAGAAACCGGGATGTCATTATTGGCGCAACTGCCGCGGGTATGGGAGATAGCCATCCGGTCCCATTCGCCAGCGGCGGCTTGATGCCGGGCGTTGAAATCATGGCCAATATGCTCTCGACATTAAAAAGCGATAGCTTCATTCGGCCCGTCGGCGGATGGCAGAAAATCGCGTTATCGATCCTGCCAATCTGGCTGCTCATGTTGGCCTTTCTATATTTTCCGCCGCGTTTGGCCCTGATTTCATCGGTCGCTTTTCTTTTGCTCGTGCTGGCGAGCAGCGCCATTGCGCTTGCCTGGAAGATTTGGATACCGCCAGCGGGTGCCCTGCTTGGAATATTGCTCGTATATCCGCTTTGGGGCTGGAGGCGATTGCAGGCCATGAGCGATTTCATGGAAAATGAGGTAAAACAGCTCCAAAAAGAGGGAGAGATCGGCCCCTTGCTCAACAGCGGATCGCCGGCGGGGGACATTGTCGGACGCCAAAGTGCGGCGCTGGGTACAGCAATAGACCAAATTCGAGATCTGAGACGATTTGTGAGCGACGTGCTTTCGGATCTGCCAGATCCGATGGCGGTGGCCGATAATGAAGGCGTTGTCATCCTTTCGAACGATCTGGTAGAACAGCGTTTCGGCGAAAGCGTTGATGGCATGCAGATCGATGAGGTTATCGATGCAGTGGTCGTGCCCAGCCAAAGGAAAGCTGTTCGCGAACATGTTAAAGTAACGGCGACTGTTGTCCCACAGAACAACGAAGCCGAGAATTACATTCGATTCAACAGCGTCGATGGGCGAACCTTTGTCATGCGCCGGTCGCCGGTCATAAATGACAAGGAGCGCCATCTCGGCGACATCTACTATCTTGCAGATATCAGCGCACTGGCCTCTGCTGAGGCCCAAAGAGAAGAAGTATTGCAGCTGCTGTCGCATGATATGCGCGCACCGCAATCCGCCATCATTGCTTCCCTGGATGGCAAACTAAACAAATCCGCACGCAAAAGAATTGAACAAAACGCCCGGCGGACGATGCGCTTGGCACAGGATTTTGTCGATATGGCAAGGATGACGGAAACCGAATTTGCAGGAGAGGATATACTGTTTGCCGATCTCGTGCGTGACGTCGCCGACAGCCTCTGGCCACTAGCCGAAGAACGGAAGCTCAAAATTGAAGTCGTTGACCGTAGCGATTCAGCCTTTGTGCTCGCCGAAGCAGAGGCCTTGTCGCGCGCAATCGGCAACCTGGTCGACAATGCGATCAAGTTCAGTCCGCAGGACAGCCAGATTACGATGACGCTTCGACGCATTGTGATAAACAAGTCGAACCATATTTCATTGACTATCAGCGACGAAGGCGGCGGGATCGATCCGCAGATATTGCCGCGGCTCTTCACCAAATTTGCAAGCAGCGACCGAGAGCAGCGCCGGGCAAAAGGCACGGGTCTGGGGCTGGCTTTTGTCGAGACCGTTGCCACCCGTCATAGCGGCTCGGTGCGCGCGGAAAATCGCAAGGGTGGAGGCGCTGACTTTGTCCTGTTGCTGCCGGAAGCGGAAGAGGGCTGACCGCGCTATTCGCGACCGCGCCGCTCAACGACTTTCGTGCCGCGCGGCCCATCCATGTCGGACACAATCGCATTCACCATAGCAGGCAAAGCCTCGGAAAGACTGGCGCGGCAATGATACTCTGCGGCCTCGCCCAAATAGAGGTGCGCACCATCGCTAATCCGCGTAAAGCGAATAGAAAGACGGTATTCCCTGTCGTCGCAGCTTTGCAGCGGTTTCCTCTCTTTGGATGGAGCGATAACAGAAGTTTCCTCACCTTCACCGCGCGTCAGCGCAAGCTCCGCCGGCCGATCGGACAACGCAATTTCAAGCATCACGCCGGCCGCTTCGGATCGCGAAAACCCCCGCTGAGCGAGTGCCGCAATCAACAGATTCCGGACCTCGCCATATTCCGCTGCCATTTCTGGTTTGGTCTCGGCAAATCGATAGGAATGCCCGCGTTCCAAACCTTCGCCCGCACTTGATAGCCGGGTTTCGATGTGCCCGGCACAGGCCGACAGCAAAAACGCCGCCGCAAGCATCAGAGAGCTACGCATGATTACCCGATTCTACCAATGCCAAAGTGTCATGCAAGACATAGTCTGAACCGTTAGTTTCGCGTGAACAGGAAATATATCACGTAGAACCAGCTGAATATTCCATGAATAATCGCCCAGAGGACCGATTGGTGGGTCGTGAAACTGATTGCAATGGCCAACGCGCTGCCAAAACCTACGCCTGATTTGACGACGTCGCGCTGAATAACTCTTACACGTTCCGCCATCACATTCTCCTAGGCCGCCTCGCGTGAGCGTTCGGCATGTTCTTGGTTCAACATTTCCGAAAGCAGGAATGCAAGCTCCAGCGACTGCGCCGCATTAAGGCGCGGATCGCAATGTGTATGATACCGGTCAGCGAGCCCGGCGTCGGTGACGGCAACGGCCCCACCTGTACATTCGGTGACATTCTGGCCAGTCATTTCGCAGTGGATGCCACCCGCGCGGCTGCCTTCCGCCCGGTGAACCGCGAAAAAACCTTTCACTTCGGCCAGTATACGTTCAAATGGCCGGGTTTTATATCCGCTTTCCGACTTTATGACATTGCCATGCATGGGATCGCAGGACCAGACCACCGGGTGGCCCTCTTGCTGCACCGCGCGAACCAGGGGTGGCAGTCCCTCTTCGATTTTGTCATGGCCAAAGCGCGAGATCAGCGTGATGCGCCCCGGGATGCGATCGGGGTTGAGCGTGTCGAGCAAGCCCATGAGCGCATCAGGCTCCAGGCTCGGGCCGCATTTCATTCCGATGGGATTGCCGATGCCACGCAAAAATTCGACATGCGCGCTACCCTCGAACCGCGTCCTGTCTCCGATCCAAAGGAAATGGGCAGAGGTATCATACCATTGCCCGGTCAAGCTATCCTGCCGCGTCAACGCCTGTTCATACGGTAGTAGCAAAGCCTCATGACTGGTGTAAAAGCTGGTACCCTTGATCTGCGGAACGGTTTCGGGTGTGATTCCGCAAGCCTCCATAAACTCGAGCGCTTCACTAATCCGGTCCGCTGTCTGCTTATATTTCTTCGCCCATTCGCTGCGACCCATAAAGTCGTGGGTCCAGGCATTGACCTTTTTGAGATTTGCATAACCGCCGCTGGAAAAGGCACGCAGCAGATTGAGCGTTGCAGCTGCCTGACTATAGGCGCGAATCATGCGTTGCGGGTCAGGCTCCCGGACATCGGCGTCAAATTCTATCCCGTTTATTATATCTCCGCGGTAGCTTGGCAGTTCCGCATCCCCCTGCTTTTCGGTCGGTGCCGAGCGCGGCTTGGCAAACTGCCCGGCCATTCTGCCGACCTTGACGACCGGAACCTTGCCCGAAAAAGTCAGAACAACCGCCATTTGCAGGATAACCCGAAATGTGTCGCGAATATTGTTGGGATGAAACTCCGCAAAACTCTCGGCGCAGTCGCCACCCTGCAACAGAAATGCCCTGCCTTCCGCAACATCGGCCAGATCGTCCATCAGGCTGCGCGCTTCACCGGCAAAGACAAGCGGCGGATAGCTGCGCAGCGACTCTTCGGTCGCTGCCAACGCCCCGGAATCGCGGTATTCGGGCATTTGAATGCCCTCATGTGTCCGCCAGCTTTCAGGCGTCCATTTCGCCGCCATCGTTAATCTCCGTTAGATTCGATCAAGTGAACGCTTTTACGCGCAGTTTTGTTACCCTTGCAAGCGGCAAAGTCTATTCGGTAGGCTGCTTCTCCGGCGCGGCAGCCGTGATCCCTCGCCGGCTTGTCAGATAGGTCGCAAAGCTTGCCAGCCAGTGACTTCCCGCATAACTCTCGCTGGACACGCTCGCCAACCCAGAACGGGCATGTTCAGCTGCAGCAGCCTTTAGCGCAGGAACACGGGCATCATCATCTGGCAAAGCGCTTATAATACCCTCGAGAGCCCAAGCCCGCGCCAGATTCAGTCCGTCCAAATGCACCAGCTTGCCATCGGTCGGGTCATTTACGATCCCGGGCTTCAACCACCCGGAGCTGCCGTCTTCGGGGATGTCAGGCAGAAATGCCGAGAGCCATCTGGAAAATTCCTCCTTGCCAAGCACGCGGCGCATCAAATCTGCTTCATGCAGGCAGGGCGAGAGGAAATCCTCCCCTGAAGGCTCATAACCAATCGGGCAATCCTTGTCGGATCGATGGAATGCAAGGGTCTTGTCGCGCACCAGCTTCGCCAACCCCTCATCGCCGCCTTGCTCCGCCCAATCCAGCATCAATCCGAAAGCGAAGGCCGTTTGATTGTGCGTCCCAATGCGGATCGGGTAAGCAAGCTTCGGCAACCAGACTTTCAGCTTCTCGACGATCGTCGTCTCCAGTGGCGCCAATATTTCGACAAACCGCGCTGCTTTCTCACCCTTTGCGCCCCCTTGGGCTTCGATACCGCGCAGTTCGGCCATGAGCTGAAGGAACCATGCCATGCCATAGGGGCGCTCAAAACTGCCGCGATCTGCACCCAGGAAATAGCGACGTTCCGCAGCGATATTCTCCTCGGTAAAACTGCGCGCCAGTGCCGCTTCTATCTCGCCGTCAAGCTCGGATACGGCTCCCTGCCCCCACAGCCGGGTCAGCAGCCAATGGCCATGGGTCGCGCTATGCCAATCAAAACAGCCATAAAAGGCGGGGTAGAGCTGTTTCGGCGATTTCACATCTTCGCCGCTATTCAACACATGACTGACTTTATTGGGATATTGCTTGTTCACGCAATCGAGCGCCATCCGCGCGAAGCGAAAATTCGGATCATTCTTGCTGTCATCTGGCGGCAGGGTTCGCTGGCCATCCGAGGCTTCCGGCAAATCCCTGTCCGCTATGACAGGTTCATTGTCTGTTGCCGCGTCGCAGCTTGAGAGGCCAACAATTAGAATTGCTGAAACCATGGCCTGATGAAGCTTCCGCTTCGGCGAAACAACGGTGAAAGTTCGGGCATTCATGGCTTTCAGAATATCGGGATATGCACAATAAGCAATGGGCGAGTCGCGCTAAATTTTTTCTAACTTTTTCATGCGTTAACCTTGCCAAAAGGCCGCGTCCCACGCTGGCACATGACAAAAATTGCCCGCGCGCGAGGCGGTCTGATGGGATATTGGCGCTTTTCAACGCAGGATTGCGATCCAACTAGGCAGGCGATGATCCAGGAAAAGATCTCACAACCGAAAGCTGTTACTAGCGAAGAACCGACGGTTTCAGCGCCTGAAAAGGCTCGGCGCAAGCGGCTGATCGGTGCCCGCGAAGTTCTCCTGGTCGTTGTAGCCTTCGCGCTGCTGGCGATAGTACCGACCATGGCTCAACGCCTTTCCTCGGCTGCATCGGGGAACGAATCGCCACGACCTGCGCTGGGCTCGGCCGAACGAGCTGACGAAAATTTTGCCGGTTCTGCCTTCTATTTCATGGAAGCAAACTACAGTATTCCGCCATCTTCCGAGATAGAAGCAGGTCTGGGAACAGGTTTTGATGCTGGCGGCCAACTGGCTGGCGACGGCATGGCGCTCGCAGACCTGGATGAGAGCGCGCAGCCTTTGGTCATCAGGCCCGGCAGCGCCGACTACAGTCGGGCGCTGCAGTGCTTGACGGATGCCATTTACTATGAGGCCGCCAACGAACCCGATAGCGGTCAGCGTGGTGTGGCGCAGGTTATCATCAACCGGATGCGCCATCCAACATACCCCAACAATATTTGCGGCGTTATCTATCAGGGCTCCGAACGCAGAACGGGATGCCAGTTCAGCTATAGCTGCGATGGATCGATGCGCCGCAAGCCAAGCCGCTTCCTTTGGAACCGCGCAAACCGGGTCGCTGCGGAGGCACTGGCCGGATATGTTCATCAACCGGTAGGCATGGCGACCCATTATCACGCCACCTATGTCTATCCCTATTGGGCACCGAGCCTGCATTTCATCGGTACCATAGGTGCGCATCGCTTTTATCGCTGGAAGGGCAGCGCCGGGCGACCGTCGGCATTTTTCCGCCGCTATGCTGGCCGTGAACCATTCCCGGGGCCCAAGCCGCGCAAATGGTCGCCCAGCAGCAAACCCGCGCCTGTGCTGGATCCCATTCAGCTGCAGAAGCAATATGAGCGCGAGTATGCGGCTGCGCGCCTCAAGGCTGAGAAAGAAGCCCGCGAAGCGGCAAGCCGGTCATCGGTCGCACCGCGGCCATCAGCGCCTGCCTACTCCGATATTACGCCGACGCGTCAACGCGCCGCACCCATCTACTCCGCGCCGGACTATTCTGCGACTGCCAAAAAACGCGGCGGCGAGAAGGCCTTTGCGGGCGAGAGATTGCCAGAAGCCACGAATATCAAACCGAAATATCAAGCAAGCGGTACCTGGAAGAAACAGCCCGGAAGCTAAGATATTTCCGACTAAGATATTTCCGAAATGGACGCAATCGAGCGCCGAAAAACCAACGCTAATTAACCCTTTTCCGCTTAGTTCCCCGGCACGTGAATTTATGCCTTCCAGGGGATCAACAATGCGACTTGACCAGATCTGCGTATCGCCGCGCCAAAACAAGCAGCCGACCAGAAAAGGCATCAGCCTGATCGGTCAAAGTCCGGCCGCTGCTGGTTTACGCCGTATGGTTGCGCTTGCTGCAGCTACCGATGCCCCGCTTATGCTGAAGGGTCCTGATGGAGGCGGGAAACAGGATATCGCAGCGATGATCCACGAGCGTTCCGACCGGGCAGCAGCAGGATTTATATCCGTGCATCCTGCAAGCATCGATACCGGCTTCCTGAGCGAGCGCCCCTTCGATAGCGCCATTGGAGGTTCGGTCTATTTCGACGAAATCGGCGATATTCCAGCGGTCATGCAGAATCAGCTCTATTCGCTTTTGCAGAACCGGAACACGCGCATCATTACAGCAACCTCCAAAAGCACATCCGAACTTAGCAAAGAAAACCGCTTACCAGTCGAACTGTGCGCGGCCTTGTCGGTCCTTATTCTACCGGTTCCGGCTTTGTCGGAACGAAAACAGGACATCGAATTGCTGACCGAAGCCTACCTCCAGCAACTGCCGAAAGAGTCGCGCTTTACGCTCGATCATGGTGCCAACGAGATTTTGCGGGCCCATAATTGGCCGGGAAATCTCGACGAGCTTCAGGATCAGGTTCGGCAGCTTGCCAAGCACCATCATGGCCGGCGTGTGTCGCAGCAAGACATGATTGCTATACTCCGCAAGAAGGGCATCACGCCAAAGGGGTATACAGAATCGCGAAAAATGACAGCATCCGACATGCTGACCCCCGGCTTCGATTTGCAACATCATCTCGCGCAGCAAGAGGCTGAGTATATCGAGGCCGCGTTGGAAAAAGCAAACGGTGTTGTTCAGCGGGCTGCGGACTTGACTTCTACTAAGCGCACAACTTTTCTAGCAAAAATGAAGAGGCACGGAATCGAACGAACGGCAGCATCTCCAGGTGACCTATGAAGAGCGCCCGTTAGCCATCGATCGATAGCGTAGCCCTGAGTCCCGAAGCATCGCGGCGGTTTTGAATCGTCAGATCACCGCCATGCGACCGCGCGATAGCGCGCGCAATCGTCAGTCCAAGGCCCGAGCCGCCGCTGGCGCGGTTGCGCGAGTCATCTCCGCGCTCAAATGGCTCGAACGCTCTATCAAGCAGGCCATCTTCAATTCCGGGCCCATCATCTTCGACAATGATGGCCACACCCTGCCCCGCCCGATCAATACTGATCGAGGCATTTCCAGCATATCGCAGCGCATTAGCAATCAGGTTACGCAGGGCCCGCCGGACCAGCATAGGGCGAATTTGGGCAACGATACGGTCACTTGGCCGCTTGATTTTGATCTTTTCGGATTCGCCAGGGAAATCGTCTGCAACCATGTCGACCAATGCTGCAACATCGACCCTTTCGAGCTTCTCTCCGCTCCGCCCCAATCGAGCGAGCATCAGAATATCGTCGAGCATTGCCGAAATCTCTTCAATGCTGGCCGCCATCTGCTCACGCTCAGCCTCATCTTCTACCGATTCTATCCGCACGCGCAGCGAAGCGAGCGGCGTCTTAAGATCGTGGCCGATTGCCCCGAGCATCACATCTTTTTCGGATAGCAACGAAGCCACTTTTTGCTGCATCCCGTTATAGGCCCGGACCAGTTCGCGAATGTCCGACGGGCCATTTTCGGGAAGCGGCGCGGCATTGGTATCTCGCCCAAACTTCGTCATTCCGCTTTTCAGATCGGAAAGCGGACGCGAAACGCGGCGCGCAACAAGCACAAGAGCGAGCAGCACGGTAACGTATAGCAGCACAGTTTGCAGGATCAGCGCCGTAATCGAACCCCGCTCGACAGGTCTGATTAGGGTAACGGCACCAAGCCAGCGGCCATCGGCCTGCCTCGCCGAAAACATAAGCGCCCGGCGAGGCGGTGGAAGGCCATCGCGCATCATCCGCCTGAGCAGGCGGCCATTGAGCAATCTGCGCCGCAGGTTTTCAGGCAAGTCGGCAGTTGGACCCATCGTAATGCTTGGCGCTGCAGTCCATTCTCCGCCCAAAAAGCCGGCGGCTCTTTCCGTAAGTGTGTCATTCTGGGCGAATGAGGGCGGTACCGGCGAGCTTCCCGACAGCACAAAGGCTACGGAACGCCTCCGAGGCGGCCGGGGGGCCTGCCGCCGGTCCAGCGCCCGTCTACCCAAAGCGGATTCTTCCCGCGCCGATATCGCGCCAATAACCAGTGTTGACGCTTCCAGCTCCGCACGGCTGCGCAGGCCCTTCAGCAATAGCGCAGCGTTAACAATCTGCGCGACCAGCAAGGCGAGCGCGGCCGCAAGCAAAAGCTGGGCGACTAGGCTTCGCGGCCAGAAACGGGCCAAAAACGCTTTCAAAGCTCTTTCACCTCTGCAGTGAAGCGGTATCCACCGCCCCAGATTGTTTTGATGATTTCAGGTTTTCGGGGATCAGTCTCTATCTTGCGCCGCAGGCGGCTGACCGCGTTGTCGATGGCGCGATCGAAAGGCCCGCCTTCGCGCCCCTTGGTAAGATCGAGAAGTTGATCGCGATCAAGCACATGACCGGAGCGTTCGACAAAAACCTCCAGTAACCTGTATTCTCCCGATGACAGCGGGACCAACACGCCTTCGGGGTCAAACAGCGATTGCTCCGCTGTCTTCAGGGTCCACCCTGCAAAGGCATAATTCTGGGCCGATGCTGCCGGTTTACCCGACGAATTTGGTATACGCCGAAGCACCGTGCGGATGCGTGCAACCAGCTCGCGCGGAGAAAATGGTTTTGCAACATAGTCGTCAGCACCAATTTCGAGACCGACAACGCGGTCCATCTCTTCGCCTTTGGCGGTCAGGAGGATGACAGGCGGACCACCATTGGCTGCAAGATGGCGGCAGAGGCTGAGGCCATCTTCACCCGGCATCATGATATCAAGCAAGACGAGATCAATATTGTAAGACAGCAGCGCCGAGCGGGCCAAAGACGCATTTTCCGCTTCACTCACCCGAAGCCCCTGCTTGTCCAGATACTTTGCAAGCGGCTCGCGGATCGATGGCTCGTCATCGACAATCAGGATGTGCGGTTTGGCCATTTGGTTCAGTTCCCGCCTAGGCGCTTATCCTTGTTTGCCGCAAAAGAAAATTGCCGGAGCGGACATGCGGGCCGCTCCGGCAGGTTGGCACGGTTGGACAGGGGGAGGATAAACCGTGCGTTATGGGGCTTAGCCAGCGTTGCGATCGCGCCATTTGCCGCGCATTTTCTTGCGTGCATCCCGGCGCTCTTCCTTGGTTATACTGCCATCGCCATTGGCATCGACCTTTGCAAAACGAGCTTCGGCTGCGGCCGTGAATTCGGCCTTGCTAATGGCCTGATCGCCGTTGGTATCGGCGCGCTTCATCATCGCTTTCAGCTTGCCGCGACCACCGCGGCGCATTTTACCTTTGCCGCGACGCTCGCCCATGGCGGCGCGGCGCTCTTTGCGCTGCTCCATCCGAGCCTCGCGAGCAGCCAGAAATTCTGCTTCCGTCACCGCACCGTCGCCATTGGCATCCATTTTTGCAAAATGCTGCTTTGCTTTTGCTTCGCGGTCTGCCGCATTCAGCACGCCATCCGAATTTACGTCCATTTTTGCAAAGCGTGCGTCAGCTGCGGTCATGGCCTCGCTTTTCGTAATTACGCCGTTCCCGTCAGCATCCGCCTTTACCCGGCCCTCGCCTGGCGCTGCGATCAATGCTGTGGTTCCGATCAGTGTCGCGGCAACGGCCGCGATAGCAGTCTTCGTGTATTTCATAACGATAGTCCTCTGGTCTGGTTCATGATCAGGCCGCGTTCGGCCTTGGTGCATGGTATGAACAATGATTGTCGCAAGAATATGCCAGTGCAAGCGGGCAATTGTCGCAAAATGTATCAATTGCTACAGCAGTTCATTTGAATGCAAGAAAAATGGCTGGAGCGGGTAGCGGGAATCGAACCCGCATCACTAGCTTGGAAGGCTAGGGCTTTACCACTAAGCTATACCCGCTCGGGCAGCGGCGCTTTGCCACCGCAAAATGCAAAAATCAACTCAATGCTTCTGGTTTGCCCAGATAGTGCGGTAGGACATATAGGCCAGGATAGTGAAGATCAGCAGGAAGACGAGCGCTGCCCAGCCGGTTTTCTTGCGCACTTCCATTTTGGGCTCTGCCGTCCACGCCAGGAAGGCGGCCACGTCTTTCGACATCGCATCCACCGTTGCTGGCGATCCGTCGTCGAAGGTTACGACACCTTCGGAAAGCGGCGGTGCCATGGCAATATTCAGATTCTTGAAATAGGGATTGAAATACAGGCCAGCCCCAGCGGCAGCGTCCGGAAACTCCTTCAGCAATTCTTCCCCAGCGTCATTCTTGTAGCCCTCTTGGTCGGTATACCCGCTCAGCAGCGAGTATACATAGGCCGTGCCATTCTTGCGCGCCTTGGTAATCAGCGAAAGATCAGGCGGAAGTGCGTTATTGTTGGCAGCGCGGGCCGCAACATCATTCGCATAGGGAGATGGAATAGTATCCGTTGGCAAAGCAGGCCGAGTCGACGGCTCGCCGGTATCGGGATTGATCGACGGAACTTCGCCACCAGTCGGCAGCCAGTTGCTCGCGATCGCTTTGACCTGTTCTTCGCTATAGCCCAGATCTTCAAAGTTGCGGAAAGCAACAAGATTAAGGCTATGGCAGGCCGCACACACGGCTTCATAGACTTTCAAGCCGCGCTGCAACTGAGCCCGGTCATAAGTTCCGAACGGGCCATCATGCGCAAATGAGACATCTTTGGGATATTCGTAGAATTTATGTTCGGCGGTTTCTTCCGCTGGCTCGGTGATGCCCAGATAAACCGTGTCGAACAGCGCGAGCAGCAGCATGCCGCTGAAAAAGAGACCGATGAGACCAGCGAAAAAACGGATCATGATAAACTTCTTTCCCTGTATCTAAGCCGCCGCTTCTTTGAGCGGTTTGCCTGTGACTGCTTCGGTAATCGAGCCGGGCAGCGGCAATGGTTTTTCAATGCGCGATATGAGCGGCAAAATGATCAGGAAATGCGCGAAATAGTATGCTCCTGATATTTGCGCGAGAATCAGCCAGGTCGTGGTGGCCTCCATCACACCGCATATCGACAGAATGATGACACTCGGGATCAGGCCAAACCAGAAGAACTTCTTGAAAAGCGGCCTGTAGTGGCCCGAACGCACCGGCGAGGTATCGAGCCATGGCAGAAAGAAAAAGAGCAGGATCGAGCCAAACATCGCAAGCACACCCATCAGCTTCGCCGGAATGATCACGATTCCGGTAAAGGGAATACCGAAGTCGACCGTGAAAGCCCTCAAGATAGCGTAGAAGGGCCAGTAGTACCATTCAGGCACGATATGCGCCGGTGTCGAAAGCGGGTTGGCCGGGATATAGTTGTCGGGATGCCCCATGAAGTTCGGTGCAAAGAATGTCATGATGACAAAAGCGATCAGAAAAACGCCTACACCAAACCCGTCCTTGGCCGTGTAATAGGGATGGAAAGGAACGGTATCCTCTTCCTTTTTGACCGGGACGCCCGTCGGGTTGGATGAGCCCGGAATATGCAGCGCCCAGATATGCAGGATGATAACTCCCGCAATTACAAAGGGCAGCAGATAATGAAGCGAGAAGAAACGACTAAGCGTTGCCTGATCCGGTGCAAAGCCGCCCAGCAGCCACTGCCGCAAAGGTTCGCCCACCAGCGGTATCGCCGAGAAAAAGCCGGTAATCACCTGTGCTGCCCAAAAACTCATTTGTCCCCAGGGAAGAACATAGCCCAGAAAACCTGTGGCCATCATCAACAGGAAGATCACAACACCCAGCAGCCAGATCATTTCGCGCGGTGCCTTGTAGGATCCGAAATAGAGCCCACGGAACATGTGGATATAGACCACTATGAAAAAGAAGCTCGCCCCATTCATATGAGCATAACGAATAAGCCAGCCCGAATTCACGTTGCGCATGATATGCTCAACCGAATTGAAAGCGCCGTCTACGGTTGAGTAATAATGCATGGCCAGTACCACACCAGTGACGATCTGGATCACCAGAGCGAGACCGGCAAGCGAGCCAAAATTCCAGAAATAGTTCAAATTGCGCGGTGTGGGATAGCCCGCACCCACGGAGTTATAAACCAGCCGGGGAAGCGGCAGGCGCTCATCGAACCACTGCATCAACGGGTGTTTGGGTTTGTATTCCTGTGCCCAAGGAAAGCTCATTGTATTTTGCTCCTCAGCCGATCTTGATTACTGTATCACTCACGAAGGACAATTCCTCCGGCACAACCAGATTGGTCGGCGCAGGTCCTTTGCGAATACGCCCGGCGACATCATAGTGAGAACCATGGCAGGGGCAGAAATAGCCGTCAAAATCACCTTTTGGCTCGCCCTGTGCCGCACCCGTAGGCACACAGCCCAGATGGGTGCAAACCGCCAGCATAACCAGCCATTCCTCCCTATTCGGAAGCGTGCGCTCTTCCAGCGTTTGCGGGTCGCGCATCGGTGCGTTGTCGTCTTTCTTCGCCTCGGCAATTTTCTCCGGAGTCAGCCGGCTGACAAATACGGGTTGTTTGCGCCACATCGTCTTAATGGCCTGACCGGGCTCGATAGCCGAAACGTCAACCTCAATCGAAGCCAGTGCTCTGACATCGGCGGATGCGCTCATCTGGGTGAGCATCGGGACTGCTGCCGCTGCCGTACCTACGCCTGCGAAACTGACCGTCGCGATATGAATGAAATCGCGACGACGCGGTTCTTCCACTGCAGCTACAGCCGCCTCCTTCGCGACCGCCGGCTCAGCAGGCTTGCGCATAGCAGATTTGCTTTTCTTCGCTGGTGTTTTTTGGGCAGCTGACTTCTTCGTTGCAGCTTTCCTTGCTGGCTTTTTGGCCGAACCACCGTTTTTCTTGCTCGTCGCCATGTTTATGCCCTTGCCTGGCGTGTCGACCAAAATGGCCGATCCGCACAAATACCTGAATTGCAGCCTGGAAATGCTGCCCCTGATGATCGCACCATTGGCACGATTCAGCGGCCAGATAGACGTAAAAGACAGTATTTGCCAACAGGGAAATTGGCCAATAGGGGATAAAAGCAAGTTGATGCTGTTGCACAGAATGAAAGAGAATATTGCCTGGTGATCGAACTTGCCCTCTTTCAGCCCGATATTGCTGGGAATGTTGGAACGATTTTGCGGCTGGGTGCCTGTTTGGGTGTGCGCTGCCACATTATCGAACCCTGCGGCTTTGCTTTTGGAGCGCGCGCATTGAAGCGGGCGGGAATGGATTATCTGGATGATACAGATTTGATGCGGCATGCCGACTGGAAGGAATTTTCCGATTGGGTGCATGCTGCGGGGCGGCGAACAATATTGATGACCACACGCGGTTCGACGCCCATTGGCAACATCACCTTCTGCAAAGACGATATATTACTCCTGGGATCGGAAGCAGCCGGCGTACCTGATCACGTCCACGCCCATGCGAACCAGCGTGTTTACATCCCTATGCGGGAAGGCTTTCGGTCGATAAATGTTGCGGTTGCGGCTGGCATCGCGCTGGCCGAAGCGCTAAGGCAGACACAGCAATTTCCCGGTGGATAGTAGCATGACATTGAAACTTGATGATCGCCAGCAGGCAGCCCGCGACTGGTTTGAAGATTTGCGCGATCGAATTTGCGCAGCTTTCGAAGAAATAGAGCGCGAAGCAGATTCAGATGCGAGCTTCGAATTTCTGCCTTGGGACAGGACAGACCATGACGGCTCGCCGGGCGGCGGCGGCGTGCGCGGCGTCATGAAGGGCAAGGTTTTCGAGAAGGTCGGCGTCAACGTCTCGACGGTTGGTGGGGCCTTCAATCCCGAATTTGCCAAGACCATTCACGGGGCCGAAGAGGATCCCAGCTTCTTTGCAACCGGGATTAGCCTGGTGGCGCATATGGCCAACCCTCATGTTCCTGCAGTTCATATGAACACGCGCTATCTGGTGACGCAAAAGGCGTGGTTCGGCGGCGGCGCAGACCTCAACCCACCCCTTCCCTATGACGAAGACACAGCCGATTTCCATGCGCGGCTCAGGGCTGCATGTGCACCCTATGGCCCCGATCTTTATGATCGTTACAAGGCCTGGGCGGATGACTATTTCTATATCCCGCACCGTGAAACGCACCGGGGCGTTGGCGGGATCTTCTACGATCACCTGGAGTCGGATAGTGAAGCACTTTTCGACAGGAACTTTGCGTTTACGCGCGATGTGGGGGACGCTTTCCTAGACATTTACCCGAAGCTGGTCAGGCGGCGAATGAAACAGGAGTTCACGCCCGATGAGAAGCGGCAGCAGAGCGTTTGGCGCGGGCGCTATGCTGAATTCAACCTGATCTATGACCGCGGCACATTGTTCGGGCTCAAAACAGGTGGCAATATCGATGCCATACTGATGAGTTTGCCGCCCGATGTTACCTGGGAATAGGATGATGCCGGCGGCCAACGGCGTCGATTGGGAGGTAGCAGACGGGCCAGTTCCCTACCCCGCCGCTCTCCAGCGAATGGAAGATCGGCAAGCAGCGATCCATACCGCCACAGAAAATGAGCTAGTCTGGCTGCTTGAGCATCCGCCGCTTTATACCGGGGGTACGAGCGCCGATCCCGAAGAGCTTCTGAGCCGAAAGTTTCCAGTCTATGAAACCGGACGCGGAGGACGATATACCTATCATGGCCCAGGTCAGCGGGTTGGTTATGTGATGCTCGATCTTGCGCGCCGGATCAAAGATGTTCGCTGCTATGTCCACAATTTGGAAAGCTGGGTCATCTCCGCGCTCGGCGAATTCGGTGTCGAAGCGCGCCGCGCCGATGGGCGGATCGGGATATGGTGTGACAATCGGAATGGGCAAGAAGCCAAGATCGGTGCCATTGGCGTGCGCATTCGCCGCTGGGTGACAGCGCATGGCTTTGCCGTAAATATCGATCCCGATCTTTCCCATTTTTCTGGAATAGTGCCTTGCGGCATTGCCGAATATCCGGTCACCAGCCTTGCCGATCTTGGCATTGATATATCGATGAAGGACTTTGATCGGGCGCTGCGAAAACACTTCCCCAAATTCCTTGGCAATCTTGCCAATCAGGCGAAGGAATGTAACGTCTCGGATAACGAGAAAGAAATGTTCGAAGGGTCCCCGCAATGAAAAAAGTTTCTTTGGCCGCATTGGCCGTCTTGACCGCAATCTCGACTGCTTGCGGAAACGGCAGCGATGGCGGCAAGGCAAGCGGTCAGGTAACCGAAACCAGAATGAACGATATCGACGCCATCGAGGGCACAATCAATGACGACATGATCGATACCGATGATTCGACCGAGACAACGCCTCTTGCGAAGGATGACGGTAAAGAGGCAACGAATAGTTCTAGCAGTTCGGACAGCGCTGACGACAATTCCCAAGAAGAAACGGAATAAGCCGTGACCGACATATTGTCCGAGCCCTTGACGCTGCCTTGCGGTGCTGTTTTGCCAAATCGCATTGCGAAAGCAGCCATGACCGAAGGCCTGGCCGATCATCAGGGCCGCCCGACAGCCGAGCTTGAAAGACTCTATCAGGTTTGGTCGGACGGCGGTGCCGGCATGCTGCTTTCAGGCAATATACAGATCGATGCCCATCATCTTGAAAGGCCGGGGAACGTCATTCTGGATCGTCCTCTCGGAAACGATGCGCTTGGCAAGGCCATGCTGGACACGCTGACAAGCTGGACGGCTGCAGCCACCAGGAACGGCAATCATTTTTGGGCGCAAATCAGCCACGCCGGAAGGCAAACGCCAAAACTGGTCAATCCCACGCCGAAAGCACCCTCGGCGGTCAAGCTCGGCTTGCCTGGCGGCCAGTTTGGTGAACCTGAGGCGCTTACCGAGGCCGAGATACTGGCGCTAGTTGACCGCTTCGCCAACGCCGCAACTATCTGCAAAGAGGCTGGATTCACGGGCATTCAAATTCATGCAGCACATGGTTATCTGCTCTCCCAGTTTTTGAGTCCGCGATCCAATCAGCGCGATGACAAATGGGGCGGGAAACTGGAAAACCGCGCCAGATTACTGCTTGACGTCGTAAGCACTGTCCGGAGTTCGATCGGCCCTGATTTTCCGCTATGCGTAAAGCTCAACAGCGCGGATTTTCAGCGCGGTGGGTTCGATTTCCAGGATAGCCTGCAAGTAGCCAAATGGCTGCAAGAGGCCTCGGTCGATATGATCGAAATATCTGGCGGCAATTATGAGCAACCCAAACTGATGGACATGGAGGGGCTGGAACCACCCGAAGAACAGAATGTCCCCCAATCGACGATCGAGCGTGAAGCCTATTTTGTCGACTTTGCCAAAGCCATGCGCAAACAAATCACCATTCCGCTGATGGTGACCGGAGGTTTTCGCAGCAACGCTGCAATGGAGCACGCGCTGGATTCGGGCGCAGCCGACGTGATCGGTCTGGGACGGCCGCTTTGCTATCAGCCCGATGGTCCCAGGCGGCTTTTGGCTGGTTCTCAATCTTTGCCGCGCAAGGAGAAGGAATTGGCGCTCTTGCCAGGCTGGCTTAGCTTCCTGCGCAACATAAAAATGGTCCGGGCGATAGACGGCTTTTCCGTTCAATATTGGTTCTATGCGCAGCTATATGCGATAGGCAGGACCGGCGCGCCAAATCCGGAAAAATCGGTTTTCTCGGCATTCAGGGAAGTGGAAAATACCCACAAGGCCTGGATGGAAGCGCGGCGGTAATACCGTCGATGCCAACCTAATCCTTCAGCTGCTTGCGCATCCGCTTGGCGCGTTTTTTGGGGCTGGGATGCGTCTGCGTCCAGGGAAGCTGGACACCGCCGCCGCCTGTATCCAGTTTCTCGAGCGCCGTGACGCAGGCATTCGCGTCGTAATTTTTCTCTTTCATGAAAGCCATTGCATAGTCATCGGCCTCTTTTTCATTCTTGACGCTATGCTGCGCGGTGATGGTCTTCGCAAAAAGGTTGGCGAGCTGGCTGCTTGAAATGCGACCGACATCGCCGCCCACGGCTCCGGCTGCATTCCTGAGCGCGCTCTGGCGGTAAGCGGCCTGTAAACGCTTTTTTGTATGCTCCTCCTTCACATGGCCAATTTCATGACCGATAACATACCGGATTTCGTCATCGGTGAATTCGTCCATCAGGCCGGCAAATATGCGGATGGTGCCGTTGGCCATCGCAAAGGCGTTTACATCGCGCACCTTGTATGCCTTGATATCGAGGTCCAGACCATCATGGTTTTCGAGACCGTTGGACAGGGCAGCAATGCGTTTCCCATAAGGATCATTGGGCCCGGCCACTGGATTTTTCCGATCCATTTCATCGGCCATCTTGTCGAAATAGACCTTCATGTCGGCATCATTGAGCGATTCCGCTTTTGCGACATCCTCGGCAGCCTTAACGATCTTGCCAAGTTTGAATTGTGCCATTGCAGGCGTGGCAATGCTGATACCGCCCAGAAGCGCGCCCATTGTCACCATTCTGCGGCGCGAAAGAAACTCTTGCTCGGCAACCAGGATGGCCTTCTTGTCTCTCTTTGCCGCAATATCATCACTCATTTTCTGTCTCCCGCATTCTCGGTCAAAACTGTTACTCTGATCGTAACATCAATATCGATGATCACCAAACATGACTATTGTGTTTCAGCGTGACAGATTAAGGCAGGACGCGAGGAAAATCTAGCGGGAAGGAGCGGTTTTTCCCTGGAACTTTTTGATGATCATGATGAATTGACCGAACAGGAAGCAGGAGCTGGCTCGAAAGATCACAATGTCCGCTATGTTTTGACGGCATCGTTTTTGCTCACGGTTGTTATCTTGTCGGCGATGTGGATAATTCCGGCCATCTCAAGCTGAAGCGAGCAACAAGCCCCATGTCAGACAGATATCAGTCATTCACCGCATTTTGGCCATTCTATCTTCGTGAACATAGACGGCCGCGAACGCGCGCGCTTCACTATGTCGGAACAAGCCTCGTTGTTGCGATTGCCATATTCGCCTTGCTCAATGGCCGCTGGTGGTGGTTTGCAGCGATGCCGCTCGCTGGATATTTCTTCGCGTGGATTGCGCATTGGCGCATAGAACGCAATCGGCCTGCGACCTTCACCTATCCGCTTTGGTCGCTTCTGGCGGATTTTAAAATGTGGTGGTTGTGGCTAACAGGCCGGCTTGCGCCGGAACTGGAAAAAGCAGGGGTTGGCCCCGAGCGAGCATAGACGATACTTCACGTCCGGCGGATAAAATCCGCCGTCTCCCGAAGTGCTCTTTTACCCTCCGGTACACCGATAAGCATCCACACATGAAACATGTCAGGATACTCGTAATATTCAAATTCCGGCATGCCATCCGCTCCAAGTCTTTCAGCAAGCCTTCGCGCATCGACCAATAGGATATCCGATGTGCCAGCGAAGATTGCCATCGGTGGCAGGCCGGAAAAATCGCCGAAGAGCGGACTGATACGGGGGTCATCCAACGGCAGCTCTCCTGCATACATCTGGCCAGCACCCTTTAGCCCGGCGATGGCGAGCATCCTGTCTTTCGGTTCGATCTCTGCCTGGCCCTCTGCGGTAGCGGTTGCATCCAGCCATGGCGAAAAAAGTACCAGCTGTGCCGGCATGCCGCCGCCATCATCGCGGAGCATTTGGGCCAGAGCGACGCTCATGCCGCCGCCGGCGCTGTCGCCCATGACGGTAATATTCTCGTTCCCATATTCTTCGGCAACATCGGCATAGAGTGCCCGCATCGCCGCCAGAATTTCCGGTGCCTTATGCTCTGGCGCAAGCGGATAAACCGGCACCGTCGCTGAAGCTCCAAGCATCTCGCAAAGCCGCACCACAGTGTTCCAATGTGCGCCCACCACATCCATGACATAGCCGCCGCCATGCAGATAAAGAAGATGTGGAGCCCCTTCATGCAGCCCGTTCTTGGGCGTGAAAGTGTAGACGGGATACCCCCGGCCATCATCTTGCTTGATATCATATCTACGCACGTGTTTAGCCGTCGGTCGTTCAGGCTTTCGCGCACGCATCTTTGCAAGGCGCGCATCGATCTTGTCCGGCTCTGCAAAAAAGCTCCTGATGCCGAGCAAAGGCAGCAGCGCATTGACAATACGCGATCTTATCGAAGCCATTTTTCTTCTCCCGTCCCAGCGGTTTTCGCAGTCCCTTGCCAATCGCGCAACATGCTTTATGCATCGCTGGCAACAGCCAAAAGGGATTGGCCGAGAGAATAAAGAGGGACGGGGAGTTTCTATGAGTGCAGCAGGCGGGGAAACGGCAAGCCTTGGCGAACGGCTTGTGCAACCGGTTACCAACGTGTCCGATTTCATTTGGGGTGGAGAGTGGAATGGGGAGCCGGTATCCTGGCTGAGCATTGGTGATGTGGCTGTGCCGCCGATGGTCATAATCCTTCTGGGTATCGGTCTCTACATCATGATCGGCCTGCGCTTCTATCCGATCCGCAATCTCGGCAACGCCTTTGCAGGGCTTTTTGCCGGCCGAAAGGGTGAGGGTTCGGGCGAAATTTCACCTTTTGCCGCCCTTTCCACGGCGCTTTCTGGGCAAGTGGGGACTGGCAATCTGGCCGGTGTTGCCTTTGCCATCGCCTGGGGCGGGCCCGGCGCTGTATTCTGGATGTGGGTTACTGCATTGATCGGCATGGCGCTCGCCTTTGCCGAAGGATCGCTTGCCATCCGCTATCGCGAAAAGACTTCAGATGGTGTCTATCGGGGTGGTCCGATGAGCTACATCATGATGGGCCTAGGACCTAAATATACCTGGCTTGCAGTTATTTTCTGCCTCGGAACGCTGTTTTCGGCATTGGTCACCGGCAACTCGATCCAGTCGAATGAAGTCGCCACCGGCCTTAATGAATTATTCGGAATCGAACGCTGGGTCGGCGGCCTGGTTGTTGCCATTGCGGTGTTCGTCGTCATCATTGGCGGCATCAAGTCGATCGGCAATGTGGCCGAAAAGATCGTGCCCTTCATGGCGGCGGCATATATCGTTTTGGCGGTCATTGCGCTGATCCTCAATGCAGGCGACTTGCCCGAAACCTTCAGCCGCATCTTTTCTGGCGCTTTCAATAATCAAGCCGCAGAGGGCGGTTTCGTTGGCGCGCTGATCATTATTGCAATCCGGGCCGGCGTTGCCCGCGGGCTGTTCTCGAACGAGGCCGGTCAGGGTTCCACTCCCATCGCGCACGCGGTCGCACAAACCAACGATCCTGAACAACAGGGCCGCATGGCCATGCTGGGAACCTTTATCGACACGATGGTGATATGCACCATGACCGCACTGGTTATCCTGACTGTGCAGGGAGACTTTACCGGTGCGGGACAGGCTGTCGAACATGTGTGGCAATCCGATCTGAGCACGGTTGAAACCGCAGGTGTGGCCACGACCATCGCTGCCTATGCTGCAGCATTCCCCACGCTGATTGCTGGCGTCCCGCTCGGTACGCTGGTCGTCAGCCTGGCGCTGATCCTGTTCGTCTTCACGACGCTGCTAACCTGGAGCTATTATGGCGAGCGGGCGATTACCTTTATCTATGATCGCATCCCCGGATCGACCCGTGGCGGTGAGAAGAAACTGCATGTCATCTGGCGCGTGATCTGGTGCATTGCTATCTTCGTGGGCGCGACGCAGCCATCGGAACTCGTCTGGCGTCTCGGCGATATCTCCAACGCAACAATGGCACTTCCCAACCTGCTTGCGCTCGCGCTGTTGTCCGGCGTCGTTTTCAAACTGGCCAAGGGCGACAAGAAGGCCGGGCCGGATCACCGGGCAGATACGCCGGAAGAGCCGGAGGAATACTGACCTTCGGACAAAATTTGAGAAACGGAGACATGCGATGAAAAAAGCAATCTTGCTTTCAGCTACAGCGATGCTGGCCGCCTGCTCGAGCTATGATAGCAGTATTTCCAGCGCGTCAAGCGAAGCGACCGGAACTGCCGCTAAACCGGCTGAGGTCGCAACCGTTCAGACACTCAACGCATTTTTCGAAGAAGTCGACAAACAGGAGCTGGCTTTTTCTCCCGTGTCCAAGTCCTTTCGCGGCATTCGCGATGCAGATTATAGCAAATGGGATGATCCCAGCGATGAGGCAGAAATCCGCCAATATGAGGCTGGCCAAGCTGCCCTCAAAAAGATGGAGTCGACATTCGACAAAGACGCGCTGAGCGAGAGCGATCAGTTGAGCTATCGGCTTTTCCAATATCGCGCGGAGCGCTCGCGCAGATCATTTCCCTTCCGCAAAAAAGGCTACATCTTTGATCAGATGAGCGGGATGCAAAGCCAGATCCCGGCTTTCATGATCAATATTCACCGCGTTGCCAGCAAGTCCGATGCCGAAGCCTATGTCAGTCGTCTCAGCAATGCAGGCCCTTTGATCGAGACAATGGTCGCGGAATCCAAGGTGCGCGCGGATAATGGCGTAATAGCGCCCGACTGGGTGTTTCCCTACGTCATCAATGACGCAAAAAATGTGATTAGCGGGCGGCCCTTCGAGAAAAGCGATAAGGATTCGCCGCTGTTTGCCGACCTTAAAAAGAAGGTCGGAGCGCTGGACATTTCCGAGACCGAGAAAGCCGATCTGATTGCCCGCGGCACGTCGGCACTGACCGGTAGCTTCCAGCCCGCCTACGACAAGCTGATTGCGGAAATGGAGCGGCAGAAATCGATCGCCAAGGATGGCGACGGCGTCTGGCGATTTGACAATGGCATGGCCTACTATGCCGAGCGGCTGCAAAATTACACAACGACCGACTTGAACGCCGATGAAATCCACCAGATCGGGCTCGAAAATGTCGCGCGGATCCACGGCGAGATGCGAAAGATCATGGCGAAGGTTGGCTTCGAAGGCAGCCTGCAGAACTTCTTCAAGCATCTGCGCACCAGCGATCAATTTTTCCACACTAGCCGCGAGGACTATCTTGCCGAAGCCAAGGCCAAACTTGACGCGATGGAGAAGAAGCTGCCGGAATTCTTCAATACCCTTCCCAAAGCGCCTTACATTATCAAACCGGTTGAGGCCTTCCGTGAGAAATCAGCAGGCAAGGCCTTTTACCAGCGCCCTGCCCCCGATGGGTCGCGGCCCGGTGTTTACTATGTCAATCTCTACGATTTGAGGGCCATGTCGAAGACCGAGCTGGAAGCGCTAGCCTATCATGAGGCGCATCCCGGCCATCACCTGCAGCTGGCGATCCAGACCGAGCTCGGCGATCTACCGGCATTTCGAAAATTTGGCGGGATCACCGCCTACAGTGAGGGCTGGGGCCTCTATTCCGAAGAGCTGGGCAAGGACATGGGCTTCTATACCGACCCCTATAGCGATTTTGGGCGGCTCGGTATGGAGCTGTGGCGCGCCTGTCGCCTGGTCGTCGACACCGGTATCCATCGCAAGCGCTGGAGCCGGGAAAAAGCGATCAAGTATCTGACCGAAAATACGCCCAATCCCGAGAGCGACATCCGCAAGGCGATCGAGCGTTATGTCGTTCTTCCCGGTCAGGCGACGGCCTATATGATCGGCAAGCTGAAATTCATGGAACTCAGAAAGCGCGCGCAGGGTAGCTTGGGCGATAAATTCACCTATGGTGATTTTCATGACGTTGTCCTGCGCGCCGGGCCGGTTCCGCTTGCCATCCTGGAAGAACGGGTGGATGCCTGGATCGCGCGAAGCAAATAGGCCGAATACCATGAGATGGATGTCTGTCGCAGCGGCTGCGCTTGCTCTTCCGGCCTGTGCAGGAGAAAGCCAAGATACGGCCCAGGTGCAAGGCGAGCAGCAGCAACAATTTTTCTACCGGCTTACTGCGCATTGCGGCAAGGCTTACGCTGGAAAGCTGGTCAGCAAGGATGAAACCGACCAGGATTTTGTCGGCAAGCCCATGCGCATTCATTTTGCCAACTGCGCACAAAGCGAAATCAGGATTCCCCTCCATGTCGAGATGAAGCCGGGCGAATGGGATCGCAGCCGGACCTGGATCATCAGCCGCACCGCCATTGGTCTGCGCCTCAAGCATGATCACCGGCATGAAGATGGGAAGCCGGATATTGTGACAATGTATGGCGGCGATACCGAAAGCAAGGGCACAGCCGCGCGGCAGGAATTTCCGGTCGATCGGGAGAGCATTTCGCTGTTCAAGGAAAATGGCCTCGCTGCTTCGGTGACCAATATCTGGGCGATCAAGATCGACGATAGCAGCGCCGCACAGCCGAAATACGCCTATGAGCTGCGCCGCGAAAACCGCCATTTCCGCGTCGAGTTTGACCTGACCAAACCGGTTGCGCCGCCGCCACCAGCTTGGGGCCAGCAAGATTAGGCACCGGTAAACTCACCGTCTCAATCGGGCTTGGGCCCGCCGTGAAGCCCAAGTCACATCCGCTTCTGCAGCTTGGCAACCGCTTTGTCGATTTTCTTGGCGGTTCTTTTGTCGACGCTGCCGCTGGTTGCTTTCCAGGTGATCTGGCCATCCTTCAGGCCATATTCGACGATGGTCATACCGCCTCGGCTGCTGGCAATCATCATGCTGAGCCCGCGTTTCAGGTGAACCTCGTCACCTTCGCGCGGTACAACGCTCTGCCGTAAGAAAAACACCGCCACCGGTTTGCTCTCAGCCTTGGCTTCAGGTGCAGGCGCGGCTTCGGCTGCAGGGGCTTCGGTCGCTGCGGTCGGCGCTTCAGCAGCTGTAGCGGGTGCTGCCGTTTCTTGCGCGTTTGCCGTGAGCGGCATCGCACAAAATACCATTGCAAAAAATAGACAGTTTTTCATCACTTCCCTCTCATTTTCATTTTTCGGTCGCATCTTCTTTCTCCTCGGCAGTCTCTGCCTCGTCATCGTCGGGGAGCAGCGCGATGACTTTTATCTCGACCACGGCAGAAGGCGAATAAAGCTCGGTCGTGCCAATCGCGGTCCAGGCCGGAAACGGAGCCTTGACATAGCGATTCTTGACTTCGGCAAAATCATCGATGTGGTTTCTGAGATCGGTATGAAATGTCGTAATGTCGACGACATTGGCCCAGCTTGTCCCTGCCCGCTTAAGCGAACGACCGATTGCCCGAAAAGCGCGGTCATAGCCGGGTTTCAGATCCGTCTCGCCCGGTGCGGGCCCCGCCACCACGCCCGACAGAAAAACGAAATCGTCAGCGAGTACCGCTTCGGCATAACCCACCTGCTCCTGAAAGGCGCGCGCCTGTTCATTTTCCGCCATGAGCGAGCGTTTTTCATCCCCGGCATGAAGCGGCGGCGTGCAAAGCAGCGTGGTCAAGGCGGCAGCGGGTATCAGGAATTTATGCATGAATTTTCTCCAAGCTTGACATGTGCGGAGGATGGCATGTTTGCCCACATCCGCAAGAGAATATTGCGCCCCGGCCCGCTCGCCCAACCCTTTTGACAGGACGGTTGTAACACCGGCTGGACATTTTTGCCGCCTCCGATACATTCTGTTCATTGCGCGCGAGTCCCGCTTTCGCAGCCACAGGGATAGCTTCGATAAATTGTGGGCATCGCGCCGACTGAAACATGGGACCGAAGAGAAATAACGGACAGGGAGAGAGATGATGGCGGAAGATTGGCTGGCGGATGTCCGCAGATATGATGCGGATGCAGACGAGGATGTAGTCGCCAAGATTGTGCGCCATTGCGGCATCGCGCTGCGCAACCGGGATTCGTCGCTCGTGTCCTTTTCCGACAGCAAGGAAACCGACCGGGTCCGCAACAATTTTCTTAAGAAAAAACTCGGCCTGAAGGAACCCAAAGCGGCGCTCGATGCGGCAATTGCCGAGGTCGGCGAACGCATGAAGGCGGACCGCAACAAGAACCGGGTGACTGTCTATTATCTGCTCGCCGATCATTTCGGCAAGCTGGACGTCTTCGGCGGAGCAAAACGCGCAGCGGGTGCAGCTGCCGCAGCAGCGGCTGGTGCGGCCACGGCAGCGGCGGCGACATCGGGCGCAGCGGCATCGGGCGGCGGCGCAGCCACAAAAGCGGCGCATCTGACCGGCGGTCATGGCGGCTCCGGCGGCGATGATTTTGACCTTCTGTCCTTTGGCTGCCTGGCCCTGGCCGTCATACTGGGCGGCGTCCTGCTGGCGATGGTGGCCAGCGGCTGGATCTTC
>JANQNO010000009.1 GCA_028279555.1 Sphingorhabdus sp. | reverse complement strand
CCCGATGCGGGCGAACTGCTGCGTCAAAGCGCCTCGACGGGGGTTGGCCCCGCCATCGGCGCTTCTCCTGCCATTTCATCCCGCATCGAGGCCACCACGTCTCGTGCAATGAATGGGTCCTGACCCTAGCCATGGCCCATAGCTGGAAAGTCACACTCCCCTGCCGCCGCAAGGATGCCGAGACGCTTGGCGGCGAGATCCCAGAGTTTGCGATGATGGAAACGCCGCCCGTCCTGATGACTAGCGCCGTCGAGAAATTCGGTGACACCTGGAAGCTGGAAGCCTTCTTTGAGCATAAGCCGAACAAAGCAAAGGTCGAATTGCTGGCGTCACTCATTCCAGGTGCTGGACCGGACGATGCCATCATCGAGCAGCTTCCTGACGAGGACTGGGTTGCCGTGAGCCAGGCTGGCCTTGAGCCGCTTCGGGTCGGCCGCTTCTTCGTTCATGCGCAGGATAGCGACGCATCGCCAGCGGGCCTGATACCGATCAAGATCGAGGCAAGCCAGGCCTTCGGAACGGGACACCATGAAACGACCGCAGGCTGTTTGGCGCAGCTGGACCGGCTCGAGACAAACGGCGCGCGTTACAGGCAAATCGCAGATATCGGAACCGGAACCGGTCTGCTGGCATTTGCCGCCCTGCATCTTTGGCCCGGAGCCCGATGCATCGCGTCCGACATTGACCCCGTTGCAATCGACGTGGCGGCACGTTTCGCAGATGAAAACAGTGTTGCCCTTGGCCGGGGGCCCGGGAAACTTTCGCTGGTTACGGCAAGCGGTACAGACCACAATTTGATCCAGCAGCATGCACCCTATGATTTGCTGATTGCCAACATTCTGGCCGGGCCGTTGATCGAACTTGCACCCACCTTTGCCGCGCTGATAAAGGATGGCGGAACGCTCATATTGGCTGGACTACTCCAATCCCAGGCGGACCGGGTAGCAGCGGCCTATGCTGCCCATGGCCTGCGCCTTGCAGAGCGCGAGGATCGAGGCGAATGGCCAACATTGCGGCTGACAAAGCGGCAGCGCTATGGATATCGCCGCAAGCCGAGATTAGCGGGCCGTACGAGCCAGCCGGAGGGCGATACGGGCGAGTGGTGAAAGGAAAGCGATATGGCTGAAATGTCAGAGGAAGCGCTGATTAAGGCAACCGGCAAAGCGCGTAAGGACTGGCGCGCGCATATCGACGGCCTTGGCGGCAAGGATATGACCCATAAAGAAATTGCCTCGAAACTCTGCGATGAGGGACTTCCCGGCTGGTGGGCGCAAATGGTCACCGTGGAATATGAACGGATGACTGGTCGCCGCACGGTGGGCCAGAGATGCGATGGCAAATTCTCGGCAGCGGCGAGCAAGACCTTTGCCGGTGACAAGGATGCAGCCCTTGAACGTTGGCAGGAAGTCGTCGGAGACAGGGTAGAATTTTGCGATCAGATAGCCGAGCATGAGCCGCGCATCAGCCAAAGCGACAATTGGCGATATTGGCGCGTCGGGCTCGAGGATGGTTCGCGCGCAGCACTCGCCATCTATGACAAGGCTCCGGGCAGGGCATCAGTGGCCATGAGCCATGACAAGCTGGTAGATGCCGACGCTGCAGCCAATGCAAAGGCCTTCTGGAAGGGTCTGCTTGCGGAAATGTGAGTTCAGGGCTGCCAGCCCTTGTCTCTCGCATATTTCTGCGTACCGCGTGTCAGAACCTCGTCGCCGTCGATCACGGCAGCAATGGCGATATCGGGTAGCTCTTCAAGCCGCGCATAGAGCGGCGCAAAGTCAGTCTCGACCGTTACCTTGAGCAGTTCGTCCAGGCTGTCGATCACGAAATAATTCTGCTGGAAATCATCGATCCGGTATTCGGTGCGCATCACCCGTTCCAGATCGAACAGGATCCGGTTGGGACTTTCATCTTCCACCGCGAAGATGCTTTCTCCATAGCTCGATACGATTCCGGCACCATAGATACGCAGGCCCTGCGGTTCGCGGATCAGGCCGAATTCGACCGTGTACCAGTATAGCCGGGCCAATTTGTGAAGCGCGCCAAAGCCAAGCGAGCGAAGCCCGCCTTCGCCATAGGCCTGCATATAGTCGCCGAAGACAGGATCTGCGAGCATCGGAACATGACCAAACACATCGTGGAAAATGTCGGGTTCCTGCAGATAATCGAGCTGCTCCGGTTTGCGAATGAAGTTGCCAGCCGGAAAGCGCCTGTTGGCGAGATGATCGAAAAACACATCATCGGGCACCAGCCCCGGCACGGCCACCACCTGCCAACCTGTGGCCTCCATCAGCCGCGCGTTCAATTCGGCATAGTCGGGAATGCCTGGCTTCTCGAGGCGTAGCACATCGAGCCCCTTGAGGAACGCGTCGGCCGCCCGGCCCGGAAGCATCTCCGCCTGCCGCGCAAACAACCGGTCCCACATGGCATGCTCGTCGGCAGAAAAGCGATCCCAGTCCTGCGGTATGGTCCAATCCGCATTTGCGCCCTCGGGCGGCTTGTCATACACATGCAGCGCATCATCCATGGCAGAAAGACTAGCATAGCGGATGGTAAAAGAGAATAGTTGCATATGAAACTTTTTCGGCTGAACGGGCCGTGGCCGCTGCTGCGCGCTCTGCTCGGCTGGCCGGCATTGATCATCGGTGTCTATTTCTTCGCTGCGCTTTTGGGCAGCCTGATTCCGGCGAACGGCGGATGGCAAGAACCCGAAGATGGCATCGAGATTTTCGTCGAAACCAATGGCGTGCATGTCGGCCTTATTGTCCCGATGCAGGCTGCGGGCGAAGATCTGAGCGATTATATCATGCCGCACCATCTGGAGGATCCGCAACTTTATGGCACGCATGCCATGGTCGGTTGGGGCCATGAGGGCGTTTACCGAAATGCCCAAACCTGGGCTGACGTGCGCAGCGGGGACATTGTGCGAGCTGCGGTCGGATCGCGCGAAACCGTGCTGCATGTCTATCACCGCATCAATCCGCGACCGAACGGCTTTCGCAAGGCATTCACCGTAAGTGCCAATCAATACCGGCACATCGTTGGGGACATGAAAGCAGCGTTCCGGCTTGACGAAACGGGCAGGCCGATAAGCTATCCGGCTTATGCAAAGGACAATGTCTTTTACGCCGCCAAAGGCCATTATTCAGCCTTCAACACCTGCAATGAATGGGTCGCTGGAATCTTGCGGCGGGCCGGGGTGCGCGTTGGCATATGGACGCCAATGCCCGGCGGCGTGATGCGCTGGTTCCCGTCGCCCTGACGCCGGGCCTTGGCCAACTGGAAGGAAAAGGAGGCTCAATAACGCCGCAGAATCTCGGCATTTCTTATGGCGATTTTGCCGTAACGTGTCTCGATTGCGCCGCCCTGTTCCAGCTTACCCAGCGCTTTTGAAATCGTTACCCGGGAAACACCGACCAGCTCTGCCAGATCTTCCTGTGTCAGATCTACCGTCCGGTCGCCGCGCCCCCTGCAAAGCGAGAACAGTGACCGGGCCAGCAGGTTTATTGCCGGAAGGCGGCGCGACATAATCAGCATATCAAGCACCTCCTGCAGCTGCGCCGACAGGATGCGCACCAATTCCCTGCCGATGGCCGGATCAGTGTCGATCAGATTTTCAACGTCCTGCCTTGCAACCCAAAGCAGCCGGGATTCCCCAAGTGAAACGGCGTCAACCACGCGCGCCGATTTGCTGAACATGGCCAGTTCTCCATAGCTGTCCCCTGCCGCCATCAACGCGACCATCTGGAACCGCCCGCCTTCCCCGAAACGGCCAATCTTCACCTGTCCCTGTTCAATGATCCAAAAGCCATTGGCGGCATCGCCGCGCTGCTGGATTATCTGGCCCGAGGCAAAATTCCGGGGCACAGCGGCTGCAAGCAAACGGCTGCGAAGCGCTTCTGGAAAGGCCGCAAATAGCGATGGCGCGGCAAGCGAGCGCGCAGACAGATCGGCGTTTCCACTAGATTGTAAACTAGTTTGCATTCTGTTCCATGCATAACCGCTATCCGGCCTAGACCGCAAGCCCTTCGGAGTCGCATCCATGCAGCCATACATGATCGCAATCATTGCAATATTCTTCGCGTTCGGCTTGCTCGAGCTTTGGCGCACAGGACTGTTTTCGAAGAAGGAACAGACCAGCCGCGACGCGATCGTGGAGGTGCTGGGCTCGGTGGTGCTGCTCACGATAACGCAGCCATCGATCATCCTGTTCACGAATTGGGGATTGGGGCAGCTTGCCCCCGAATATGCAGGCGCGCTTGCCAATATCAACGTCTTCGCCGCAATCGCGCTGTTCCTGGTCTTCGACGATATGATGCAATATTGGTTGCACCGCGCTTCGCATACGTTCCCATGGCTCTACAATCTGCACCGCGCGCATCACGACGCCCGCTATATGAGCATCCGCCTCGTCTACCGGAACAACTTTTTCTACTATCTCTTCATGCCGAGCATCTGGTTTTCCGGTGCGCTGATCTATCTGGGCTTGGGCTGGGTTTATGCCGGCTATATCATCGTCAAGATGACGGTCATTATCGGCGCGCATAGCGATGTCGCCTGGGACAGGCCGCTCTACCGGATCAAGTGGCTCTCGCCGCTCATGTGGGTGGTCGAACGCACCATCTCCACACCGGCAACGCATCATGCCCATCATGGCCGCCACAAGGATGATCCGGCGGTCAACTATAAGGGCAACTATGGCAATCTGCTGTTTTTCTGGGACGTGCTTTTCGGTACCGCCAAAATCACCCGCAGCTATCCCGAAAGCTATGGCGTGGAAAATCTGCCGCATGCAGGTGCCGGACAACAGCTTGCCTGGCCCATATTTGCCGAGAACAAGAAATTCGAGACAATCGACCCCGCGCTTGGGAGAGAAGTCGGGGCATAGGCGGTGCGTTGAGGCGCGCTTAGCTGACGCAGCCCGCGCACCGCCCTCCTTTTTCCACAGTTTGTCGAATGCTAGCTGACTACCATATTTATGGCCTCTAAACGATAAATATGGTTTCTCACTTTTCATTTTTTCTGACTGTGCTGATCGCTATTCTTATGATCGCGCCAGAAAAGGACGTGCTGTTATCTGGTGAGGCCGCCGTCGAAGATGACACAATCATAGTTACAGGCGAGCGCACAGTACAAGAAATAGCCGGCGGGTTCGTGGACGGCACCATCGCGGCCCCAAAGGGCGGCAGGTTCGAAGGCCAGTATGCGCGCTTCAATTCTCCTGTCTGCCCAGCTTTCTATGGCTTGTCCGAAAAAACCGATCGCGCGATGGAAAGGCGTATCGCCGGTGTGGCCAAAGCTGCAGGCATCGCGACTGGACGGGCAAATTGCAAACCCAACCTGTTTGTCGTCGTTATCGACGATGGGCCCGGCGCAATCGATATATTGCGCAAACGTCATCATCGAATATTTGGAAGCTTGCCAATATATCAGCGGGACCGGCTCGTGAAATCCAACGGCCCCGTCTATGGTTGGAAAGCCGTATCAGCCAGTGAGGCCAGTGGCGGTTCGCCGATCATCGATGACAAAGGAGCCGCCAGCCCCGCCGTTGTCGATGCAATCGATCAGCAAGGGCAACTGCCCTCGGCTGTCAGGGGCCGACAATCACTGATAAAGAAGGCAGTACAGCAGAGCATGAATGCGGCCTACCTTCTGATCGAGAGAAAAGCTCTGGCGGATTTGACGCTAGTCCAAATAGCTGATTTTGCAGCTGTATACAGTCTGATCGAGGTTGACATTAAAAGCGGGGCCAGCGAAGCAGGCGCAGAAACTGTCCTGACGCTTTTTGAAGACCGCAAGGCCGGACGCCAACCGGAAGATTCGGTCACCGAATGGGATTTGATGTTGTTGCACGCGCTTTACTCCACGCCAGCAGATATCTCGGCGCAGGCGCAGCGCTCGGCCATGATTACCACGATTGTCAATGAGATACAGAAAGCTCCGTAAAGCTCGTCAGCCAGTGCTGAAGACCTTTTGAAATCTCGAATATTTCCGGCACCTCCAGCTATTTCGGGCACACCATTTGTCTTTTTTCATTGCTTGATATAGCTTGGGGAAAGAGGGCTATTCCATGAGATTTCACATTGTTCTTCGTTCATTGGTCTTCTCGGCAAGTATTATTGCTCTCCCAAACTCTGAAATCGCGGCCAAAGAGATTGGGGAATCGAACGCGCAGAATGAAGATATTGTGGTCGTTGGCCCGGAAAAGCAGATGGCCGAATTCGAAAAGCTGATCACAAACCAATTCAATGTAACAGGTGGAGGGCGTCATAACGGCCAGTATGCAAGATTTGCTGTCCCTGTTTGCCCCTCGGTTTCGGGGCTCTCCGACCGGCAGAGTAGAGCCATAGAAAAACGTATTCGCCAGGTCGCAAGCATGGCCGATGTTCCTGTCGCAAAGGAAAAATGCAAACCCAACCTGTTTCTTGCTGTTGTGAAGGATGGCAGCTCCGAGATCAAAACACTGCGACGAAAAAAATCACGACTCTTTGGGCAAATGACTCATCGCGAACGGGACAAAATCGAACAAAGCGGTGGTCCTGCATATAGCTGGAAAGCTACAGCGACCCTTTCCAGCGATTCCGCACAAAGCGCAAAGTCAGGCAGCTACACACTGGTCGCTGGCGAGGGTAGCATAGGTGCGATAACGGCCGGTGGCCAGAGAAGCCATGTGAAATCGAAGATCGCTCGTTCCACGATGGAAGGTATAGCATACTCCTATCTTCTGGTAGATATTGAAGCATTAAACGGTATTTCTGCAGCCCAACTCGCCGACTATGCGGCCATGGTGTCGCTCATTGACATAGAAGTTGGAATGGATACCGAAGTCCCGACCGGCTCGATACTATCTCTATTTTCCGAAATTGAAGACATTTCGCTGCGACCTCAATCGCTAAGCGGTGGTGATCTACTCCTCTTGCGTGCCCTGTACAAGGCTCCGGCAAACGTCAAGGCACCGCTGCAACGGTCCGCCATGATTTACTCAATGAGCGAGGGCCTGAACAACCCAGAGCGAGTTATTCGCTAACTCGCCGCCTTCACAATCTCCGACCACTCTTCCTCGGTCGCGGTGCGGATACCGAGTTCATTTGCCTTCTTCAGCTTGCTGCCCGCCCCCGGTCCGGCGACTACAAGGTCGGTCTTCGCGCTGACCGAGCCTGCAGCTTTCGCGCCCAGGCTTTCGGCCTGCGCCTTCGCCTCGTCGCGGCTCATGCTTTCCAGCTTGCCGGTAAAGACGATCGTTTTTCCGCTCCATTCGGTTTCACGCGCAGAGGATATGAATAGCTGAGGATCGGTGACCGACAGCAGATCGTCCCAAACGGCCCGGTTATGCGGTTCGTGGAAGAAATCCGCGAGCGCATGCCCGACCGCTATTCCGATGCCATCGGTCTGCACATTGAAAATGTCCTTCACCGCGTCGGCCATCCGCGCCTTGAAAGGGCTTTCCTTTTCACCTTCACTACGTGGATTTGCGCGGCGGTATCCTCCAAATTCATGTGCCTTTTCAGGTAGTAGCCGAAGGTCGCCCAGCCCTTTCAGGAGATCCTTCGCCGTGACCGCGCCGACATGGCGAATGCCGAGCCCGAATAGCAGCCTGGCCGGGTCAGCCTCTCGCTTTGCCTCGATAGCTGCCAACAGGTTGTCCACAGACTTTTCCTGCCAGCCTTCGCGCTCCAACAGTTCCTCACGGTGGTCCTTGAGACGGAAGATATCGGCAGGGCTTTCGAGCCAGCCGAGATCGAGGAATTCCTCGATCGATTTTTCGCCCAGCCCATCGATATCCATGGCCGGGCGCGACACGAAATGCACCAGCCGCTGAAAGCGCTGCGCGGGGCAGATCAAGCCGCCAGTGCAGCGGACATCGACTTCGCCCTCCTCTGCCACAGCCTCGCTGCCGCATTCGGGGCAGCGGTCTGGAAAGGAGAAAGCGGCGCGCTTTTCCTCGCGCGTCAGATTCTCGACCACCTGCGGGATGACATCGCCAGCGCGCTGCACCACCACGCGGTCGCCGGGGCGCACGCCGAGCCGCTCGATCTCGTCGCGATTATGCAGCGTGACATTGGACACAACGACGCCGCCGACTGTCACCGGCTTCAGCCTGCCGACGGGCGTCAGCTTGCCCGTACGCCCGACCTGAATATCGATCGCTTCCAGCGTCGTTTCTGCGCGCTCGGCAGGAAATTTATGCGCGATGGCCCAGCGCGGTGCCTTGGCGACAAAGCCCAGCCGCTTCTGCCAATCGAGCCGGTCGACCTTGTATACGACTCCGTCAATATCATAGGGCAACTCTGCGCGCTGCTGCTCGATCTTGCGGTAGTGGGCCAGCGCATCTTCGACCGATTGCACGGTTTTGAACAGCGGCGAAACCGGAGTTCCCCAGCTTTCGATTAAGCGCACCATCTCGGCCTGCGTGGCCGCTGGCGTCTCGCTCACCTCCCCCCATCCATGCGCCCAGAAACGCAGGGGACGCGCCGCCGTCACACTTGCATCCTTTTGCCGCAGCGAACCGGCGGCAGCGTTGCGGGGGTTTGCAAACTGGCGGATTTTGGCGGAATTGAATGCTTCTTCCTTGGCCTCGGCCTCTGCTTTACCTTCTTCCATCAGCCTTTCATTCAGCGCCTCGAAATCCGCTTTCGACATATAGACCTCGCCGCGAATTTCGAAGATTTCGGGTATTCCAGAAACCGTTAGTGCTGAGCCTGTCGAAGCACGTTTCTCGGTATTGAGCCGCCCTTCGACAGGCTCAGGGCTTCGGTGCAGGGTCTGAGGAATATCCTTGATTGTCCGGACATTGGCGGTGACATCTTCACCGATCGTTCCATCGCCGCGAGTGGCTGCCTGCGCCAGCTTGCCATTTTCGTAGCGCAGCGAAAGCGACAAGCCATCGATCTTGTCCTCTGCGGTCAGGGCAACCGGCTCGTTGTCCGGCAGGTTCAAAAAACGCCGTACGCGCGCTACAAAATCGCGAATATCATCATCCGAAAAGCCGTTATCCAGGCTCATCATACGCAGCGCATGGGTGACCTTCGAAAGCGGAGAGGCAGCAACCGCAGCGCCCACTTGCTTGTTCGGGCTATCCTCGCGCACCAGATGCGGGAAAGCCCCTTCCAGTTCATTATTGCGCCGCACGAGCGCATCATATTCGGCGTCGGAGATTTCCGGGTCATCCTCTGCATGATAGCGCTGGTTGTGATGCGCGATCTGCTTTGCCAGCCGCATCAGTTCATTGGCGGCATCAGCTTCTGAAAGCACCTTCAAATCGTCATCGGACATGGTGCCGCCTTACCGCATCAGCAAGCGCTCATACAATCCCTGATAGCGGGCTGCCATGGCCTGAGCAGAATATTCCGAAGCCTTCAAGGCAGAGGCCGATGAGCGGTCGTGCCATTGCTTTCCGTCCCCGATCAGATCGCGCATCGCGGCGGCGAGCTTTGTCGGCTTTCGCGGCTTGGCAAACGAAGCGCAAGCGGGCAGCATTTCCGGCAATCCGCCAACGCGCGTCGCAACTATCGGCAGGCCCGCTGCCATTGCCTCGATGGCTGCCAATGGCATGCCTTCCTTGTCCGAGCAGATCAAAAAACCATGCTTGTCGCGCAGGAATTGCGCGGCATCGCCGACCGCGCCGCACATGAAGATATTGTCGCGCCCGGAAGTCAAGGCCTCCAGTTTGGCCCACTCGCATCCGTCGCCGGCGATCCACAATTGTGCATTGATGCCCTGCTGCGTCAAAATGTCCATCGCAGCAACCGCATCGCTATGCCGCTTTACCGGATGCAGGCGGGACAACATGGCGAAACGGAAGGGCTCGTCGCCGCGCGGCGGTCTGGCGCGGCGCGCAGCAAAAGCGCCCAGATCTATGCCATTGGGCAGCACCGCGATATCGCGCCCTGCGATCCTTCCATAAAGGCGCGCCATGGGGGCGGACACCGCCACCAGACTGCGCATGGCCCGCAGCCCTTGCCGAATCGGCCATAACCAGCGCCAGCTGCGCTCCATGCCGACATGCAAAGTGGCAAGCGTTGGAATGCCGGATATCCCCGCCTCGCGAAGCATATGCGCCGATACATGGCCTTGCGCATGGATAATGTCTGCTGAGCTCAAAGCATCTGTCAGCGTTGCAGGGAAATCAGGCAAAGTCCGGTCGAGTTGCACATATTCAGATGGCACCGCCATCTGCGCTGCGTTGGCGTCTGCGGGTTCATAACCGACAATCGAAACGTCATGCCCTTGCGACAGTTGCTGCGCCGCCAGCGTGGCCGTCATCCGCTCACGGCCACCTGTCGCCATATTCGGCAGGAGATGCGCAATCCGCATCGAACGGCCCTACTGCTGCATGCGCTGCGCAGCCATTGCCGAGTATTTCCGGTTGCTTGGCCCATGCTTTTCGATCCGCGCCGCAGACTCGCAGTGGCAATTGGGGCAATTGAGCTCGAAGGCATCACGCGCGGCCTGATGATGCTGTTTGGTGTATAGAATATCGCGCAGCCGCTTTTCATGCAGGTTGCCGAGCGGAAAGGTCACATAGCAGAGCATCACCGAGCCATCCGCGCCGATCCAGAGCAGCTTGCGCGCATCGCAGGGTATTTTCATATCCTGCTGCTTGAGCGCCCAATCCTCGAGCGAGACCAGCGCCATCGGCGAGGCGGTGAATATTTCCGGCTGCCTGGCCTTGATCGCGAGAAGGTGATCGATGCTGCGCCGGAGGTCATCGGCATCCTCGGGCCGGAATTGAAGCGAGCGGTCTTCGCCCTCCTGAAAATAGGGCAGCGAATAATGGACGACGTCGATCTGCACGCTAGCCTCATATTTTTCCGCAAAGGCGCGCATCGCCTCGATCGCCTCGGGATTGGCACTGCGGCGTGACAGCAGGAAATTGAACTGCAGTTCCAGCCTGTCGGCCCCATATTTGGAGCGCACATCATCCAGGCTGCTAACCAGCCGATCATAGCGGCCCGGGCGCTGCACATATTGATCGAACTCGCTGCCCTGCCCATAATAGCCCATGGTGATCTTGCGCAGGCCGGCACCGTGCAGTGCATCGATTTTCTGATTGAGAATCAGCGCATTGGTGGTCATGTAGCAGCCAACGCCCTGCTCGCCCGCGATCTCCACCATGCGCACGACATCGGGATGCAAAAGCGGCTCGCCGCCATAGAGGCGTATAGCGGGCACTTTCGCGGCCGCCGCATCCTCGATCAGATCCTCGTAAATACTCAGCGGCAACTGCGCGCCGGGCATGAAATCGCGTCCATAGTTGCAGCCCATACAGCGAAAGTTGCAATGGGCCGTTATCGCGATGGTGATCTTCTCGGTTTGAGCGCGGATCAGACCGGGCCAGATACCGCCGGTGGCTGTAATGATCCGCTCGCGCTGACGATAGCCCGATTTAAGCAGCGGCGCAGTCGCCGGAACCTTTCGGGCAACTGTACGGGCGAGCGCTTCAACGGACATCGGCTATTCCTCCGGGCAAAGAAGGAATTTTACACGGCGAAAGGCCCGCTGGAACGCCTGATTCCGCCGCGTCTCATTTCAGGGCAGCAGTTTTCGTAAATGTTAAGACAGGCCGACCGGCTCGACTTCGAAGCGGTGACCGAAGCCCGCAATCATGGGGCGGCCCTTACCGATCGCTTCCTGAACCGATGGCAGTTGCAGCGACGCGGCGTGCGCCTCTTTGCTTTCCCAATATTCGGTTACCCAGATGGCATTCTCATCGCTGCTGTCGCGTGAGATTATATAGGACAGGTTGCCCGGCATATTCTGCGTACCTTCGGCCAGTATCGCGATAAGCGTGTCGCGTTTTCCCGGCGCGACCTTCATTTGCCCGATGATCCCGTATGCGGCGTCGTCTGCCATAGCTTTCTCTCCGATGGTGGTTTTGCAGCCGGCAAGGAAAGGAATGGCCGCTCCGGCCAATATTGTGCGCCTTTCGATCACACAGCCTCCAGCAGCCTTTCTGCCTGCGCCCTCGCTTCATCGGTGACCTTGGTGCCAGAGAGCATGCGCGCGATCTCCTGCCGGCGGCCATCGCCATCCAGCAATGTCACATCGGTGCGGGTCACGGTTCCTTCGTTCGATTTGGCGATGAAATAGTGGTTTTCGCCCTTCGCAGCGACCTGCGGCGAATGGGTCACGGCCAATAGCTGTTTGCCATTGCCGGCTAGCCGCGCCAGCCTCTCGCCAATCGCCGATGCCACCGCCCCGCCGACGCCGCGGTCGATCTCGTCGAAGATTATTGTTTCGCCGCCGCCTTCTTCGGCAAGTGCGACCTTGAGCGCGAGAATAAAACGCGACAACTCGCCGCCCGATGCAATCTTGGTCAGCGGCGCGAAAGGCGCGCCCGGATTGGTCGCAATCATATATTCGACGCGGTCGATGCCGTCCGCCCCCCAGCGCTCCTCGGGAAGCGCCTCGACCAATGTCTGGAATTTGGCGGCATCAAGCTTGAGCGGAGCGAGTTCGGCTTTCACGCGCGTATCGAGTTTTGCCGCCGCTGCCTTGCGCGCGCTCGACAGTTCCGCCGCCGCATTCCGGTAGGCCGCTTCTGTCTCCTTCACGGCTGCTTCCAGCCGCGCCAGCCCGGCATCGCCCTCCTCAATCGCGGCGAGCTTTGCCGAAATTTCGCCCCGCAGCGCATGGAGCCGGTCGGGGGCAACATTATGCTTGCGGGCCAGCGCGCGCAGTTCGAAGAGCCGTTCCTCGACTGTATCGAGCCGCTGCGGATCGAATGTCAGCGCATCTCTGGCAGCGTTCAGCTTGTCTTCCGCTTCGCTCGCCTCGATAACGGCGCGGTCGAGCGCCGTCAGCGCTTCGGCCAGCAAGGGATGTTCTGCGGCCATCCGGTCGAGCCGCCGCGCCGCGCTCCTGAGTAGTGCAATGCCATTATTCGAACCATCGAATGCACCGAGCACAGCGGTAAGATCATCGGCGATGCGCTCGCCCTTCTGCATGTCGCTGCGCGCTTTGGCGAGCTCCTCTTCCTCGCCCTCCTGCGGCGCGAATTTTTGAAGCTCTTCCAGTGCATGTTCCAGATATTCGCGGTCGCGCGCGGCATTCTCAATTCCTTCGCGCGCAGCCTCCAGCGCCTGCCTTGCATCCTGCCACGCCGCATAGGCCGCAGCGGTCTCGTCCGCATCGCATCGCCCGAAGGCATCAAGCAAAGCCTTGTGCCCTTTGGGATTAAGCAATCCGCGATCATCATGCTGGCCGTGAATCTCCACCAGATGCGCGCCGATTTCCCTCAGCAACGCTGCCGAGCAGGGCTGATCGTTGACAAAGGCCTTGCTGCCGCCGTCTGCTTTTACCGAGCGCCGGATGATCAGCGGCTCGCCTATCCCCTGCTCGATGTCATTTTCGTCGAGCAGCAGGGCCAGCGGCGACCCTGCTTTCGGCGTATCGAAGCTTGCGGTGACCTGCGCCCTGTCCGATCCGGTGCGCACGAGGCCGCTGTCAGCGCGCACGCCCAGAGCCAGCCCCAACGAATCCAGCAATATCGATTTGCCTGCCCCGGTCTCACCCGTCAGCACGCCAAGACCACCCGCAAAATCGAGATCGAGCGCCTCGATCAGGACGATATCGCGAATCGACAGGCCGTTCAGCATGTCCGTACTTTAGAGAAAAATCAGGCGTCGGGTGCCTTTTTCTGCATCAGATCATACGCCCGCTCATACCACTTGCTGCCTGGATAGTTGGCACCGAGCACGGCAGCGGCTTTCTTCGCCTCTTCGGGAACGCCCATCGCCAGATAGCTTTCTGTCAGGCGATACAGCGCTTCCGGTGCGTGGGTGGTTGTCTGATATTTGTCGATCACCTCGCGGAAGCGCAGGGCCGAGGCCAGCCACAACGAACGGCGCTGGTAAAAGCGGCCGATCTCCATTTCCTTGCCGGCCAGATGGTCGCTGAGAAGGTCCATCTTGAGCGTCGCATCGGCGGCATAGCGGCTGGTCGGATAACGGCGTTTCACTTCGCCGAGCGCCTGGAGCGCCTGCTGCGTCACTTTCTGATCGCGGGTCACATCGCTGATCTGCTCGTAATAGCTGAGCCCGATCAGATAATAGGCATAGGGCGCATCCTTGTTGCCGGGATGGATCGCCAGAAAACGCCGCGCAGACTGAATCGATTCGTTATATTTCCGGCCCATATAGTAGGAAAAGGCGCTCATCAGCTGCGCGCGCCGGGCCCAGGGCGAATAGGGGTGCTGGCGTTCCACTTCGTCGAACAGCGCCGCGGCAATAGGATATTGCTTGCGCTCCAGCCGGTCATTGGCGGCAAGATAGAGCGTGTTGACGTCGCGCGCGACATAGCGCGTATCACCGCCACTGTCCCCGCCACCAAGCGTGGAACAGGCTGAAAGTCCAATAGAGGCAAGGCCGAGGACGGCCAACGAAACCAGTCTTTTTGTCATGCTCGCTTCCTTAATTGGCTTTACGCGCCGCGCCAAGGGGTTTTGCGGCAGCCTGCCTTTTCTATTCCTCTTCCAAGCCGCAGCTTTACAGGCGATGAACCGAACAGGCCGGTTATTCCGGGTTGAGCAAAAAAACGACATAGCCCTGGAACTTTGGGTGCGCCGGCAGGCTTGATGGTTCCCGCCATTCGCCGCCCTGCACCAGCCCTATGCGAAATGGCATTTCGAGCCGGTCGAGCTTTGCCAGATAGTCCTGATAGCCCGGTATCGTTTTTCGCCCCTGATAGGTTTGCAGCACAATCTCATCCACGCTGCCAGCAAGAGCCTTTAGCCCTTGCGGATCGCCATTGGCGCTCCAGTCAAGCAGGCCGGTGATGCTGAGCTTCAGGCGATCAGGAAGCTGCGCGCGTAGCTCTCGCAGGAATTCGGCATAGCCCGAAAGCCCCTCTGTATGCGCATCGAAGTCGACCTGCAGACCGACAAGCCGGTTTGCCGCTTCCCAGCGCGCCAGGCGCTGCAATAGCGTGTCCAAGGTTCCCTCTTCCCAATCCAAGGTTTCGACCCGCACGACCATCCAGATATCGGCATCGCGAATTTGCGGAATCGCAGGCCGCAGCGGAATCAGCCTTCGCTCGCCCGCGCCGCGATATTCGCTATCGAGAATATAGACGATCTTTGCCTCATCGAGAACAGCTTGCGGCCTCACGCCTGCCCAGAGCCAAAAGGCATCATGCTGCGCCGCGTCCACAGCTGCCGATGCCTCGTCCTGCTTCTGGCAGGCCGTCAGCATCAGTAAGCTGGCAAAAAAGAACCCCCGGATCACCAGTAATATTTGAGCTTTTTCGCCCATTTGGAATTGGGGTAGCTGCGTTTCAACCGCTGGAACCAGGCCTTGCGCTGGGACTGTTGGGCGGCCTTGCCGCCGCAGCTATTGTTACCGCTCGTCGCATAGCAGCGGATGGCCCGGTAAAGCGCATAGGCCCTCTCATCCGCCGTTGCCCGCGGATCGGCCATAATCTCGGTATAGAAATCATGCCGAGGCGTAGCTGAACCGGGAAACTGCGATTTGGAGCTGCCGAGCTGAGGCAGTGTGGGCTCGCCGCCCCGCCTCGCATAATTTGGCGTTACATCCAGACTGAAATAGTCAAACCCGTTTGCAAGCCAGAAATCGCCCAGGCACAGCCGCGCCTTATTGTTCTTTGGTGAACGTGCAAGGGTCTCGGCTGTTTGCTGCAGCGATGGGCAGCTATATTCGCCTTTCTGCGCGCCTGCTCCGAACAAACCAACAGGAACCTCCTCTTGCGAAGCAAGCCGCCAAAGTCCGGCATCGCTGTTGGCATCGGCCGCTATCTTTGGCCGATAGCGCAAAAAAGCGTTGTAGTTTCCGCGGGAAAGCGACTTGTAGAGCAAAGTAAACAGCGCCAGATCGCGTTCGGTTTTGGGTCGACTTTCATCATCCGCAACTATGCCCAACACGCCCGGTCCGGCCCGTTCAAGTAACAGTGGTTTGCGGATACCGGTTTCCTTGATCCGCGAATTCGGCGAAAAAATACGCTTAAACTCTCCATTGCGCTCATGGAAAATTGCCAGCCCGAGCTCGACGGTGGGCCGTTGATAGAGCGACTTGCTGCCCCCCAGCATATCGCGCCAGAAGCCGCCCTCATTGGGATCGCCCAGTTTCTGCAGTGCTTTACCGCGCAGCATCTGCCGCGAAAACTGGATATAGCTGAAATTCTCCTGCCGAGCAGCATCGGGGATCAGCTGCAACACCTTGCGCGCATCGCCCTCGACATAGAAAGCATGATTGGCGAGCAGGAACTCATAGAGGTCTTTCCGATTGGAAAAATGGTCCTTCTGCGCTTCCAACTCGCCGATAGTGATAGTTCTGTTTTCGCCATATTCATGGCTCCGCATGCGCATCAGATCGACGACAGCCAGCAAGAGCGGCTGCGAAATTTGCTGCGCTGCGCCTTCTGCAAACAGCAGCTTCACATCGATCTCTTCAGTCAGGTTGGCCGCGTCCAAACCGCTACTGCTGTCCAGCAGCCTCTGATATTCCGAAGCCAGCCGGCCCAGATCCTGGCGCAACCAATGGATACGCCGCATCAATCCCCTGGCCGAGGCAGCATAGTGCCCCGACGGATATCCCTTCAGATAATCACCGAATCCGCTTTCCGCTTTTTTGAGCGCGGCAGGGTCTGTCGATTGCGGGCCCTCAAAGTCACCCCATCGGCCAAAGCTGTTTTGCTGCGCCGCATTAAGCTGCGTCCGAGCCTGCATATAGGCGGCGGTCTCGCGCAGCCATTTGTCTTTGCTCTTTCGAAGCGCGGCAAAGGACGTTTCGGCCTGCTCAAACGCCCCTCCGTAAAAGTCCGACGCGCCCTTCAAATACGTCACATATTCATCGGCCGCCTTGTTGCCGAGCCTTGTCGCGCCCAAAACGCTATCGGCATTGGTCATGATCTCCAGCAGGTCGTCCGGCGGTCGCCCCCAATAGTCCTTTCCCTTGCAGACATCTTCAATGAAGGCGCGCAGCTCGTTGAGCCTCTTGCGATCAGCATCCGAGATACGGCGGTTCGCCGCGACAGCCTCGTTGAAGGCCTTGCTGCCCGATGGAAAGCTGACGCAGCGCGTGCCATAATAATTGTTGTCATCCCCAGCCGACGGCGGCGCGGGATAGAAGGCCTTGCGCAGCAGAGACCAGTTGAAGAAATTGCGCTGATAGCTCCGGTCCCAGCCAAGCTCTGGATAGTCGCTCGCGCCCGGCCCGCCCTGCTTGTCGGCCAATAGCATCAACAGATTGGTCCGGGTGTCATTGCCCGGCGCAATCACGGCGCTATTGGCGCAATTCAAATCGCGATTATAAAGGGTCCATTCGGGGTAGCAGCTCCCGTCCGCACTGGCTTTCGCCGGCGAATAGACCGCAGAAAGAACCATCATCAGGCCAACCAAGGTCAAAAAACGGAGCATCCTCATTCCCCCAAAATGCACTACAGAGTCGACCCATAGCGAGTGTCGGCTGCATCGCAGATTAAGACAAGGCATTTCTCACAAAAAAAGGGCCGCCCTGAGGCAGCCCTTTCAAAATTGCTTTCTGCGACTTGTTTAGTCTTCCTGCAGGAAGGCTGGCATGTGATCGGGGTCGGCATCCTTGCCGCCCTTGTCGTCATCGCCCTTTCCCCGGCGATCGCTATTGCGGTTGCCACGGCCGCGGCGTCCGCCGCCATCGCCGCCACGCCCGCGCCGCGGACCACGCTCGCGCTTCTCGCGAGGTGGACGGGTATCCTCCAGCTCCTCGCCGGTTTCCTGATCGACGACGCGCATCGACAGGCGCACCTTGCCGCGCGGATCGATCTCGAGAACCTTGACCTTAACCTCGTCGCCCTCGGCCACAACGTCGGTCACTTTCTCGACGCGCTCATTCTTCATTTCAGAGACGTGGACGAGGCCATCCTTGCCGCCCATGAAATTCACGAAGGCACCGAAATCGACGATATTCACGACCTTGCCGGTGTAGATTTTGCCGACTTCGGCTTCTTCGACAATCCCTTCGATCCAGGCCTTGGCTGCCTCGATCTGGGTCAGATCGGAAGAGCTGATCTTGATCAGCCCTTCGTCATCGATATCGACCTTCGCGCCGGTCTCGGCAACGATTTCGCGGATAACCTTGCCGCCGGTGCCGATAACGTCGCGGATCTTTTCCTTGCTTATCTGCAAGGTTTCGATGCGCGGGGCGTGCTCCGACAGTTCGGCGCGCACCGAGCCCAGCGCTTTTGCCATCTCGCCAAGAATATGCGCACGGCCGCCTTTGGCTTGCTTCAGCGCATCGGCCATAATGTCCTTGGTAATACCAGCGACCTTGATGTCCATCTGCAGGGACGTGATACCCTCTTCGGTACCGGCGACCTTGAAGTCCATGTCACCCAGATGATCCTCGTCGCCGAGAATATCCGACAGGATGGCATAGTCATCGCCTTCGAGGATCAGGCCCATGGCGATGCCCGAAACCGGCCGTTTCAATGGAACACCGGCATCCATCATCGATAGCGAACCGCCGCAAACCGTCGCCATCGAAGACGAGCCGTTGGATTCCGTAATGTCACTGAGGACACGGATGGTGTAGGGAAAATCGTCAAATTCCGGCAGCACCGGCTTCAACGCGCGCCAGGCGAGCTTGCCGTGGCCCGTTTCGCGGCGGCCTGTGAAGCCAAAACGCCCCACTTCACCAACCGAATAGGGCGGAAAGTTATAATGCAGCATGAAATTGCTGTAGCTCAATCCGTCCAGACCATCGATCATCTGCTCGGCATCTTTTGTGCCCAGCGTGGTGGTGCAGATCGCCTGCGTTTCACCGCGCGTGAACAGCGCCGAACCGTGGGTGCGCGGCAACAGGCCGACCATCGCCTCGATTGGGCGGACTTCGTCGGTCTTGCGTCCATCGATACGCGCGCCATCTTTCAGGATCGCACCGCGAACAATGGCGGACTCAAGCTTTTTGACCAGCTTTAGCGCGCCCAGATAGGCAGCCGGATCTTCTTCATCTTCAAACAGATCGCGCGCCTTTTCGCGCGCTGCGTTGATGGCATCCTGCCGTTCCTGCTTGTCGGTCAGCTTATAGGCGGCTTCCAGGTCAGCGCCGATATGATCGGTCAGCCTGGCTTTCAGCGCTTCCTTGTCTTCCAGCGGCTCCAGTTCCCAGGGATCATTGGCAGCCTGTTCGGCCAGATCGATGATCGCACCGGCAACCTCCCTGCATGCATCATGCGCAAACATGACAGCGCCCAGCATGACATCTTCGGAGAGCTCTTTCGCTTCCGATTCGACCATCATCACGGCATCCGGAGTAGCAGCGACAACGAGGTCAAGCTCACCTTCGCCGACTTCTTCCATCGACGGGTTCAGCTGATATTCGCCGTCTTTGTAACCCACACGGGCACCGCCAATCGGGCCCATGAAAGGTACGCCGGAAATGGTCAGTGCTGCCGAGGCCGCAACCATGGCGACGATATCCGGTTCGGTTTCACCGTCATAGCTCAATACCTGGCAGATGACGTTGATTTCATTGTAGAAGCCTTCAGGGAACAGCGGACGCACCGGACGGTCGATGAGCCGCGATGTCAGTGTTTCCTTTTCGGTCGCGCGGCCTTCGCGCTTGAAAAAGCCGCCCGGAATACGTCCGGCGGCGGAAAATTTTTCCTGATAGTGAACGGTGAGCGGGAAGAAATCCTGCCCCTCCTTCACCGATTTGGCGGCGGTCACCGCGCATAATACAACTGTTTCGCCATAGGTCGCGAGCACCGCGCCATCGGCCTGACGGGCAATACGGCCCGTTTCCAGAGTGAGGGTCTTTCCGCCCCACTCCATCTCTACTTTCTTTACATCAAACATATGTTTTCCTTTTTCCCGGCTGCCGGAATGCAGCGCGGGGCCTTTGATTTGCAGGAAATCCGTCCTGCCGCGGGCGGGGCTTTTTTTAACTGCCCCTGCGGCCACCTGCTGAATTGCAGGAAAGCCCCAAATTTCTGCGACATGATCTCCAGCAAAAGCTGGAGTCCAGTCCAAAGAGATCCCGGATCAAGTCCGGGATGACGCAAAAACCAAATCGGCTCCCCGAGGGGAGCCGAGCCTTTGCGTCACTTGCGCAGACCAAGTTTCTTGATCAGCGCTTCATAGCGCTCGGCGTCCTTGCCCTTCAGATAGTCAAGCAGCGAACGACGCTTGTTGACCATCTGTAGCAGGCCGCGGCGCGAATGATTGTCCTTGTGGTTGGATTTGAAATGCTCGGTCAGATTGTTGATCCGTTCGGTCAAAATCGCAACCTGCACTTCAGGAGAACCGGTATCGCCCTTTTCGCGGGCATGGTCCTTGATCAGCTTTGCTTTTTTTTCAGCGGTAATAGTCATTTCATTCCTTCGAACATCAATTATCCAGATTAAAGCCGCGAATGACTTTCACCATTCCCGCAGTGGCTTCGACCAATGCAACGGGCCGTAATTCGGCACCGCGTGCAAAGTGCAAACCATCCTGCGTGGCTATCCCGGTGAGGACGCGCCCTTGCTTGAGCACTCCTGCCATTTCCGGGGAGAGATCGAGGACCGGGATGTCGACCAGCCCTGCCTCCAACGGCAAGATTATGTCCTGTTGCGGCGCGCCTTTACCGAGTTTCTCCAGTTTGTCCAGCGAAATCGCGTCTTTCAGGGCAAATGGCCCGGCCTTGGTGCGGCGAAGCATCGAGACATGCCCCACCGTACCCAGGGCGCGGGCAATATCGCGCGCCAGGCTGCGGATATAGGTGCCCTTCGAGACATGGGCGGAGAGGGTGAGCGAGTCCAGCCTCTCCCCTTCAGGGGGGAGGCAGCGAGACTTGCGAGTTTGCTCGCTAGTCGCAGCGGAGGGGGGGGCATCCGCATGCGTTGCGCTTGAGCTGGCAGCCCCCTCTCCTTCCGCCGCTTCGCGGCTCCTTCCTCTCCCCTGAAGGGGAGAGGTTGTTAACGAATACACCTCCACCTCTCTCGCCGACATCTCTGGCGTCTCGCCCGCGCGCGCGCGATCATAGGCGCGCTTTCCATCCACCTTGATCGCTGAAAAAGCGGGAGGGATCTGCTCGATCTTGCCGGTAAATCGGGGCAGCACAGCCTCGACTTCGGCCAGCGTCGGGCGGCGGTCACTTTCGTCCACAACCTCGCCTTCCGCATCCAGTCCCGCCGTTTCGCTACCAAACGAAATCGTGAACTCATATTCCTTGCTGGCATCCAGCATCCGCCCCGTGAGCTTGGTGGCCTCGCCAATCGCGATCGGCAGCACGCCGGTGGCCAACGGATCGAGCGTGCCTCCATGCCCGACCTTTACCTTGCCCGGCCCCTTGCCCGATGTCTTGTAGCCTGTTGCGCGCAGCACGCGCTTGACCGCCGACACCGCCTGCGTCGAGCCCAACCCATGCGGTTTGTCGAGAATGATCCAGCCGTGGATCACTGAGAATTGACCGCTTTCTTCCGTGCTTCGGCGAAATGCTTGCGGCAAAGCGCGACATAGCGGTCATTGCCGCCGATTTCGGTCTGTGCGCCTTCGACAACGGCCTTTCCGCTTTCATCCACGCGCATGTTCATTGTCGCTTTCTTGCCGCAGTGACACACTGCCTTGAGCTCGACCAGCTTGTCTGCGATGCCCAGCAATGTCGCCGAACCGGGGAAAAGCTCGCCCTGAAAATCTGTCCTGAGGCCATAGCAGATTACCGGGATATCATGCTCGTCGGCCAGCCGGGCGAGCTGCCACACCTGCTCTTTTGTCAGGAACTGCGCCTCATCGACAAAGACGCAGGCCAGCGGGGTTTCCTCGTGCTGCTCGATCACTGCTCGCCCGATTTGCGTCTTGTCGTCGAACCGGTGGGCATCGCTGGCCAGCCCGATCCGCGAGGAGATCGCGCCAAAGCCCGGACGGTTATCGAGCGCTGCCGTCCACAGCATCACCTTCATGCCGCGCTCGCCATAGTTAAAGGCTGCCTGCAGCAGGTTGGAGGATTTCCCTGCATTCATGCTGGCATAGTAGAAATAGAGCTTGGCCATTCGCCTTCAACATCATTCAAAAATTACCGCAGTGCTGAGCCTGTCGAAGCACGCCTTGCGTTCAAGAGAGCAGTAGGCGGAGAAGCGCCCTTCGACAAGCTCAGGGCTGCGGTCTGTTAACCGGCTTCTTTTGAATCCAAATCCTGCGCTACCTTGGGATCGCTCAGCAGCTTCTCGATCCTGTCGGCTTCGTCATAGCTTTGATCCGGCAGGAATTTAAGCTTCGCTGCATATTTCATCCGCACCCGCGATGCGACTTCGCGCTGCAGGAATGCGGTGTGCGTTCGCAGCGCGCTGAGCACCTCATCCTCATCCGCGCCCAGCAGCGGCTTCACGAACACGCTCGCATGCCTGAGATCGGGGGACATGCGTACCTCGGTCACGGATATGTTGGACGCGCTCAGCGTCTCGTCATGCACTTCGCCGCGCGCCAGCAACTCGGAAAGGATATGCCGCAGTTGCTCGCCGACGCGCAGAAGCCGCATCGAGCGCCCTTCGGGAGATGTGTCGTTATGTCTGGCCATTTCTTTTATCTCCCCCCTCCCGCTTGCGGGAGGGGTCGGGGGTGGGATTGCCAGAGGTGACACTCAGACCCACCCCTAGCCCCTCCCTTAAACGGGAGGGGAACTAAAGAACCCGCTCTTTCTCTTCGACCTCAAAGACTTCCAGCGTATCGCCGGGCGCGATATCGTTGGTATCTTCGAGCACGACGCCGCATTCGAGGCCGGCACGGACCTCGTCGACATCATCCTTGAAGCGTCTGAGCGACGCGATAACCGTCTTCGACACGATGACATCCTCGCGGGTGAGGCGCGTATGCAGGCCCTTCTTGATGAAGCCCTCGGTGACCAGCAAACCGGCCGCCTTGTCCTTCTTGCCCGCCGGGAAGATCTCCTTGATCTCGGCGCGGCCCACGACGGTCTCGATAATCTCGGGACCAAGCTCGCCTGCCATTTCCTTCGCGATATCCTCGGTCAAATGATAGATCACGTCGAAATATTTAAGGCGCACATTTTCGCGCTTCGCAATTTCCGCTGCTTTCTTGTTCGGACGCACATTGAAACCGATCAGCGGCGCATTGGAACTCGCTGCCAGCGTCATATCGCTCTCGGTGATACCGCCGACACCCGAATGCAGCACGCGCACCTTGATATCGTCATTCGAAATCTTGCCGAGCGCATTGACGATCGCCTCGACGCTGCCCTGCACATCGCCCTTGATCACCACTGGATATTCGACAGCAGCATCGGAGGCGGCAGAGAACATATTCTCGAGCGAGACCGGTGCCTGCGTCGTACGTTGCAGCTTGGCCTGCTCCTGGCGATATTCGGCCACCTCGCGCGCACGGGTCTCGTCATCGACTACGGTGAGGATATCGCCGGCAGAAGGCACACCTGAAAGGCCAAGCACCTCGACCGGAGTCGATGGGCCGGCGGATTTCGCCTGCTTACCATTCTCGTCGATCAGGGCGCGCACCTTCCCGCTTTCGGTCCCGGCGACGAAAATATCGCCGCGCTTCAGCGTTCCGCGCTTGACGAGCACGGTGGCGACGGCTCCCCTGCCCTTGTCGAGCTGAGCCTCGACGACATAGGCCTCGGCATTGCGGTCCGGATTGGCCTTCAGTTCCAGAAGCTCGGCCTGCAGCGCCAGCTTCTCGACCAGATCGTCGAGGCCGGTTTTCTTGAGCGCGGAGATTTCGACATCCTGCACCTCGCCGCCCATCGCCTCGACGATGATCTCATGCTCGAGCAGGCGTTCGCGCACTTTCTTGGGGTCGGCCCCTTCCTTGTCGATCTTGTTGATCGCGATAATCATCGGCACTTCTGCCGCCTTGGCGTGATTGATCGCCTCGATCGTCTGCGGCATCAGCCCATCATCGGCGGCAACCACCAATATGACGATATCGGTGACATCCGCGCCGCGCGCGCGCATCTCGGTAAAGGCCTCGTGACCCGGTGTATCGAGGAAGGTGATAAGCTGTCCATCCTTCGATTTCACCTGGTAGGCACCGATATGCTGCGTGATCCCGCCAGCCTCGCCCTCTGCAACGCTTTCGCCGCGCAGGGCATCGAGCAGGCTGGTCTTGCCATGATCGACATGACCCATAACCGTCACGACCGCAGGGCGCGGTTTCAGCGTCTCGGGCGGATCCACATCCTCTTCGGTCGAAATATCGACATCGGCTTCGGATACGCGCTGGATCTTGTGGCCGAATTCTTCGACCAGCAGTTCGGCGGTATCCTGGTCGATCGTCTGGTTGACGGTCACCATAGAACCCATATTGAACAGCGACTTTACAAGGTCAGCGCCTTTTTCGCCCATACGCTTCGCCAGCTCCTGCACGGTGATCGCTTCGGGAACCACCACATCGCGCGCCTTTTTCGGCTGCTGCTCGCGCGGCTGGCCGGACATTTGCGCACGCTTTTCCTTTTCGCGGGCGCGTTTGAGAGCCGCGAGCGAACGTGCCCGCGCGCCATCATCCTGGTTGAGCGCCCGGTTGACTGTCAGCTTGCCAGACTGGCGGCGATCCTTGCGGCCACCGCTTTTTTCCTGACGCTGTTTCTTCTTGTCTTCGCGCTTGGGCCGGTCGGGTCTTTCGACAGGCGTGAAACGGCGCGCAGCAGGTGGAGATGCCTTGGCGTCTTCAGCCTGTTTTTCTGCCCCCGCTGCCGCTCCTTTGGCGGGTGATGCTTCGGTTTCGGCAGGCGCGTCTGCAGCGGGCTCGCTCTTCTTGGCCTGCCGCTTGCGCGCGGCATTTTCTTCGGCCTTCGCTTTTTCTTCGTCCTCGAGCCGCCGGTTACGCTCGAGCAGCGCAAGGCGCTCTTCTTCGGCTTCGCGCAGCAGCTTGGCCTGTTGCTCCTGACGCGACAGCGTCTCTTCCGCAGCGCTCTTCTTCGGCGCAGCAGGCGGCGGCGATGCTTTCTCTGCAGCCGGGGGAGGTGGTGGCGGAGCCTCTGGTTCAGGTTCATAGCCAGGCTTGCCGACAAGCTTGCGGCGCTTGACCTCCACGACCACCTTGTTGGTGCGGCCATGGCTGAAGGTCTGCTTCACTTCGCCGGATTCAACTGCGCGCTTCAAGCCCAGTGGCTTGCGCTTCAGCTTCGGCTTTTCTTCTTTTTCTTCACTCATCGGACAGACCTGGTCTTTCATTCACTCTTGAGGTTTGATGTGCTGCTTTCGGTAATGCCCAAACCCCGTTTGACATCACTATTACTGCATCGATTGAATTTTAGCCAGCGGCCAAGGTGATGCATCACCCTGTCTGCGGCTTTCTCGTCGGTTATTGCGACATGAACGGCGTTGCTGCGGCCGAGCGCGGCGGAGATTGCATCGCGGTCAAAGGGCAGCTTGATGCCGCGCTTCCCGCTGCCTTCTGCGCCGCTTCCCACGCGCCAGGATTGGTCCCGCTTGCCGACCCCGTCCGCGCTGGCATCTGCTGCGTGGAGCAACAAGGCCACACGCCCTTTGCGCGCCTCTGCATCAACCTTGTCCGCGCCGCATATAAGGTTGCTGGCCCTAGCTTCCAAGCCCAGCCGGTCCAGCAGCGCTTTTTCAAGTCCCCCCGAAATACGCGCCGAGAGGTCTTCCGCAATCTCGACCTTGCTGGTCTTGAAGGCATGCCGAAGCGCACCGCGCAGCTTTCCCTTGGACCGGGCCTCCTCAAACGCATCTGCGCTTACGCCAACCCAGGCGCCGCGGCCGGGGGCCTTGGCATGGATGTCGGGCGCGACCGTCCCGTCCGGGCCGAGCGCCAGCCGGATCAGCGCGGAACGCTCGTCCCGCTCACCTGTCAAAATGCACTTCCTTATGGGAGCGTGACGAGTCTCATTGGGAGTTGTCCGCATGGGCGGCCTCCTCCTCTTTTGACTCTTCGGCCTCAGCCGGTGCTTCCTCATCTTCGAACCAGTGCGCACGCGCAGCCATGATGATCTCGTTGCCCTGCTCTTCGGATAAATTAAAGGCCGCTAGCACGCCCGGCTTATCTTCCACCCGGTTCCTGCGGTCATTGCGCCGGTCATTCCGGCGGCCTTCATTTGTCCGGCCTCTCTGAATAAGTTCATCGGTTGCAAGATCGGCCAGGTCATCAAGCGTCTTGATTTCGGCCTTGCCCAGCGCGACCAGCATCGCTTCGGTCATATGGGGCAATTCGGCAAGCGCGTCTTCGACGCCCATTTCCCGCCGTTCTTTCCGTGCCGATTCCTCGCGCGCTTCCAGCGCTTCGAGAGCACGGCTTTGCAATTCTTCTGCAAGTTCCTCGTCGAAACCTTCGATGACGGCAATTTCCTCTCGCGCCACATAGGCAACTTCTTCGAGCTCGCTGAACCCTTCGGCAACAAGCAACTGCGCCAGCGTCTCATCAACATCGAGCTCTTCCTGGAACATCTCGCTGCGTTCGACAAATTCCTTCTGCCGCTTCTCGCTCGACTCCGCCTCGGTCATGATATCGATGCCATGCCCGGTCAGCTGGCTGGCAAGCCGGACATTCTGGCCGCGGCGACCAATGGCAAGGCTGAGCTGATCGTCGGGGACGACAACCTCGATCCGGCTTTCTTCCTCATCGAGAACAACGCGGCTTACGGTCGCAGGCTGCAGCGCATTCACAACAAAGGTCGCTGTGTCTTCGGACCAGGGAATAATGTCGATTTTCTCGCCCTGCATCTCCTGAACGACCGCCTGCACGCGGCTACCCTTCATGCCGACGCAGGCACCCACAGGGTCGATCGAGCTGTCATAGCTGAGCACGCCAATCTTGGCGCGGCTTCCCGGATCGCGGGCAGCGGCCTTGATTTCGATGATACCATCGTAAATTTCGGGCACCTCCTGCGCGAACAGCTTTTTCATGAAATCCGGATGCGCACGCGACAGCAGGATTTGCGGCCCGCGATTTTCGCGCTGTACCTTCATGATGATCGCACGCACGCGGTCATTTGTACGCAGCACTTCGCGCGGGATTTGCTGGTCCCGGCGGATCACGCCCTCACCGCGGCCCAGATCGACCACGACATGGCCAAATTCGACCGATTTCACGACGCCGGTGATGATCTCGCCCGCCCGGTCCTTGAATTCTTCATATTGCCGCTCGCGCTCGGCATCGCGCACCTTTTGAAAGATGACCTGCTTGGCCGACTGCGCATCGATACGGCCCAGATCGACAGGCGGCAGCGGATCGACAATAAAGTCGCCCAGCTTTGCGCCTTTTTCGAGCTTGGCCGCCTGCTTCAGGTCAACCTGCTTGAAATAATCCTCGACCTCTTCGACCACCTCGACAACGCGCCACAAGCGAAGGTCGCCGGTCTGCGTATCGAGTTTGGCCCGAATATCATTCTCCGCACCATAGCGCGCGCGTGCGGCGCGCTGGATTGCTTCTTCCAGGGCCTCGACGACGATCGCCTTGTCGATCATCTTCTCCGTCGCGACCGCATTGGCAATCGCAAGCAATTCAGCCTTGTTGGCACTGATAGGCGTAGCCATGTCTTCTTCTTTCCACGTTAAACGTCTTCAATTTCTTCTTCGATCTCGTCGACGCCGTCACTGCTGACCGGCGCACTCGACGCAATCAGCCGGTCTGTCAAGACCAGCTTTGCATTATCGACATTTGCAAATGCGAACATCTTGCGCCCGAATTTGCGATCGTCGATCAATATATTATCCCCTTGGGTCCCGGCCAGATTTCCGCGCAGCTTCCGGTGGCTATCCACCGGCTCATGCAAGACAATCCGCGCCTCATGCCCTTTCCAGTCGGTATAGTCGGCCAGCCGGGTCAACGGGCGGTCGATCCCGGGGGAGCTGACCTCCAGCCGATAGGCTTCCGCAAACGGATCCTCACCGGCTGTTTCGAGCGCGTCGAATTTTTCCGACAGCCGCCGGGAAATTGCTGCGCAATCGTCAATGTCAAGCTGCCGCGTATCTGCACGCTCGGCCATGATCTGCAGCGCAGGGTCGTTTCCTTCCATCCCGCCATGCGCCAGCCAGGCCACGCGCACCAGATTGAAGCCAAGAGCTTCAACCTCCGGCGCGACAATCGCAGTTATGGCATCAAGATCGGGCATTACACTCCAAAACAGGCTCTTCGAAACTGCAATGGCTTTTGCCGCCGGCCCCTCTCGGCGCCAGCCTTTTCCGCAAAATCATCACAATTTCAGGATGTCTGCCAGATAGGAGGCGCAGCGTCACATTGCAAGTGGCAATTGCAATGCAAAGGCTTCGATGGCAGATATATGGCAAAGCCCAAATTGCCGGAGAAAATCATGCGCCCCCTCTTCCTGACCATCCCGCTTGCCATTGCCGCCTGTGCGCCCAACGGCTCCAATGCAGCCGCTGGCGACAATGCAAACGCGACCACCGCTTCGGATGGCAAACCGTTCAATGTCGAGGTGATTGCCGATTTTGAAAAGCCCTGGGCGATGACCTTTATACCGGATACGCCCTATGCGCTCATTACCGAGAAGGAAGGCAAACTCCTGCTGTGGGAAAAAGAGGGCGAAGTGAGAGAAATCGCTGGCGTGCCGGAGGTCGACTATGGCGGCCAGGGCGGGTTTGGAGACGTCGTGCTGGGACCGAATTTTGGCGAGGACGGAGCGATCTATCTGAGCTGGGCAGAAGCTGGCGAAGGCGGCACACGCGGAGCAGTTGTTGGCCGCGGTTTCATCGATATTAACGCAGGCGCGCCAAAAATCGAAGGCTTGTCGGTCATCTGGCGGCAATATCCCAAGGTCACCGGACGCGGCCATTATGGCCACCGCATCGCTTTCTCGCCCGACGGCAAATATATGTTCATTGCCAGCGGCGAACGGCAGAAATTCGATCCGTCGCAGGATATGGACAGCAATATGGGCAAGGTTGTGCGGCTCTATCCCGATGGCAGCATCCCGAAAGACAATCCATTCTATACAGAGGGCAATGCGGTTCGCTCGCAAATCTGGTCGCTCGGGCACCGCAACCCGCTGGGCCTGACCTTCGATGACAAGGGCAATCTCTGGAATCAGGAGATGGGGCCAGCGCATGGCGACGAGATAAATCTGGTGCTGCCCAAAGCGAATTACGGCTATCCCACTGTATCAAACGGCGATCATTATGACGGCCGCGATATCCCCGATCACAGCGAGGGCGACGGTTTTGTTGCGCCAAAGGCCTGGTGGCATCCAGCGATCTCGCCCGGCGGGCTGATGTATTACACAGGCAGCCAGTTTCCCGATTGGAAAGGCTCGCTCTTCCTGGGCGGCCTCGGCAGCCAGAGCCTGGTCCGCGTGAAGGTCAATGGCACCGAGCTCAAAAAAGCCGACCAGTGGGATATGGACGCGCGCATCCGTGAGGTCGAGCAGGGCCCCGATGGCGCAGTCTGGCTGCTGGAAGATGGTGGCCGCGGCTCACAGGGCCGCCTGCTCAGGCTGACGCCGGCTGAGTAGTCACCTCGGGCGAAGGTTAGGGTCAGGACCCTAGCAGCTTGGTTCGACCTCTACGCGCCGGTTGGAAGCCTTGCCTGCGACAGTTTCATTGTTGGCGATGGGCTCTGCCTCCCCTTTGCCTACCGCGGAAATATTGTTTGCGTTGACGCCTTTGCCGACAAGCCATGCCACAACCGATTTCGCCCGTCTTTGGGACAAGTCGAGATTATACTGGTCGGAGGCATCGGAATCGGTGTGCCCCTCGATAACGACATTCATGGTCGGGCGATCAGTGAGAGCCTGAAGAATCTGCTTCAACGCCGGTTCGGCATCTTGCCGGATGGCATCGGAATCCACATCGAAATTGATGCCATAGACGATCGCAGCGCGGCATTGGTCGAGCGCTGTGCTGACAGGGTTCGGCGGTGGCTCTTTGCCTGGCGTGCAGCTTGTCGGCGCGCCGCCGGGTTCGCCGATCAAACGGCTGTATGATCGACCGATCATCGCACCGGATAGCTGGTCTTCGGAATTGATTACCGCGACTACGGGCACGGTATCGCTATCCACCACATATTTCAGCAGGCCATTCTCAACGCCACCAGAAATGGTGAAAGTGGCACCACCTCCAATACCGCAGCCGGTGACAAGCGCGCCTTCCTGGATCAGTTCGACACGATTGGCATTTGCGCCGCTGCCACCGCCGCCAGTTAGCCAGCGGCCCGTAAATTGGTCTGCACGCGTCTGGACGGGAGCCTGCTTGCCATAGCCGAAAAGATCGATGAATGTCGTGCCCCGATAATCGTCGGGATCGGGGACCTGACGACCTTCCAGCGTAATGCGCAGCCATCGCACGGCCACTTGCTGGTTAGCGGAGAACAGTTGTTTCTTGTCATAGACACCGGATTTGACCTCGAAGCTTGCCAGTTTCACATAGCCTTCATCAGGCGATCGGTTCGAACCTTCCACGGTGACAGTGTTTATATGGGTGCCCCTGCAACAGCCAAAATTCGACATAGGAGGAACACCAAACTGAGCAAACCGGGTCTCTGCGGGCAATTCGACGGTGATTGTTATGGGCTGTTCAGGCCCGGTCGGACTCCTCGCGACGTTTGCGTATGCGAGCCGTCCGTCCAGCACCGCAGCCGCGGCCGTCCCCTGATTGTCTCGATCAAACCGAATGGGGAAAGCACCGGCCCCATATGTCAGATAATCGATCGGTTCGCCCTCAGGATTGAGATCGATGTCGTTGGTGTCTGCATCAGAGCTGTTTTTGCCGGAAGCTGCCTCCTGCGCTGCATTTGCAGTATCTGTTATCTTAACCCCGGATTCATCGGTATCGCCACCGCACGCCGCCAATGCCAATGTAGCTAAAACCAAGATCAATTTCTCACGAAAGCATGACATAAGCTCTCTCCCCGTCCTTTAGCCGGTTTTACATCCGCCGGGGGTCATTGTCGAGATTGGCATGGTGCGTGGCGCAATGTTGGCAGTTTGGCCCGGGCGCGGACAGCAGCAGCGAATCTCAAGCGCCCTCCTTTGCGCCCAGAGCGGACGTATCAACCCTTCGGCGGCATCGGGATGAGCGCTGGCGTATTGTCGCGGTAGCGGCGATAGTCCGCATCATCGCCCCATTTTGTCTCCGCTTTGGCCTCCAGCATCGGAATGCCGCTGACCCGCGTCAGCAGGAAAGTGACGAATATCGGCGATATCAAGGTTGCCCACTGCCATCCCGACAATAGCGGGAGTGACATGATCGTGATGCCCGTCCACAGCATGATTTCGCCAAAATAGTTGGGGTGGCGCGACCAGGCCCAAAGGCCGCTATCGATGAACTTACCCTGATTGGCCGGGTCTTTCTTGAAGGCTGATTTCTGATTGTCGGCAATCACCTCGATGGCAAATCCGGCGGCCCAAATGGCAATCCCAACATAGGCAAATGCGCCTAGCGGAAGCCGGGTCTCATTGATGATGATTGCCAAAGCGCTGGCAGCGGTCAGGATCACCCAGGTGCCTTGCAGCGTCCAGGCAACGAGGAAGCGCAAAGGGGCATTCTTGATCTTGTCGAAACGGTCATCCTTCCCATCCGCGCTGATCCGGCGGAAAAGAAAGCTGCCGAGGCGAAGCGCCCAGACCGCCACCATCGCAGCGACAATAAGCGCGCGCGTATCGAGCTTGCCCGAAAGCAGGCAGGCAACTGCAATCACCGAAAGGTAAGTGAGCGAGCCGGTCAAATCATAGAATTTCTCGGTCTTGAGCGCATTGGCCGGCAGAAAGGCTGCCCAATTCACCGCATAGGCAACAAACCCGCAGAGGAGAAAAACGGAGAGGCCGCTGCTTGCCGCTGCGCCGCCTTGCCCGCCAGCCCAGGCAATCGACAGCCCGACCAGCGTTGCGACCAGAATTACGGATAGCTGCTTTGCCATTCCACTTTCCTCTTTGCCGGAGGCGGCTCAGCTGGTCGTAACCGTCCCCGATAAATCGGCGAGGAAGCTGCGCACGCGCTCCGCATTTGCTCCAATGTCGCTCTGTCCCACGCGGCTGACCGAGCGCATATCGACGATGCTGCCATTGCCATTCTCGGTCGGCCGCACCCGGACGACAACATCATCCTTGAAGCGGAATAGCGATGTCGTGGCGGTCGCCTCAATACGGCCTTCGGACGGTCTGATGCTGGCGATGTCCCAACCGCGACCCTCGGCCAGACGCTCGGCTTTTTCAAGCACCTGCGCAACCGGCTGCTCCACCCGGACGGTGCGAATGTCGCCATAGGCCTCCTGATGCAGGCGACGCCAGCGTTGCTGCGGGTTGAGACCGCGCATATCGGCATCATCCTCACCGGGTATATTGTCCCAATTATCCTTGCGCAGTTCGAGCGCGCGGAATTGCGGCGGATCGGCGAGATCCGTGGAAATGTCATGGATCGCCGGCACGCTGCGCGCCTTGAAAATATAGCTTGTAATCCAGCCTGCATAGACAAGCGCAAAGGCCAGCCCGGCCAGCTGCAACAGCCGGTTACCGCGATAGTTTTTGCGGCGCTGCCACCACCAGTAAACAAGGCTTAGGAGGACTATAGCGAGCGACAGAAAGAACGACCAGGTAACACCGGTAAAACCGCTGCGCCAGCCCCACAGGCCCCAACCAGCGCCTATTGCGGAGAATAATCCCCAAAGGATCGCCCCGGCTCCACCAGCGAAAATGGCCCAGCCAATCCAGTCCCGGCTCTCCAGCTTCGTGACTTCGGCTTTCGCGGCCGCCGGCTCTGTCACCCCGGCCGCTTTTGCAGCTTCGCCTTTTTCGACTTCGTCATTCATTGCCAATGCCCTCTGAGTAGTTTGCAGCCTCGCTATACCAATTGACTGCACAAGACAATTTCTCTCATTCACCCGAATTTCGCATGGACAAAAATCACCTGCGCTGACATTTGGCGGCAATGAGCGATTTGGCCGACAAGCAGAAACGTGCACAAGGTTTCATTCTGCTGACCGTGTTCATTTACTCGGTGGGTTTTGGCATCATCATGCCGGCCCTGCCCGACCTGATCATGGAACTGGAAGGCATCAGCCTGTCGGAAGCGGCGCAAATGGGTGCATGGATCGGCGCAACCTATTCGATTTTCCAGTTTCTGTGCGGGCCGCTGGTTGGCAATCTGGGCGATCGGTTCGGACGACGCCCCATTTTCCTCTTTTCGCTGTTTTTCTTCGGGCTGGATTTTCTGCTGATGGGTTTCGCACCCTCGATTATCTGGCTGTTTATCGGGCGCGGACTGGCCGGCGGGCTGGGCGCGATCTTCGGGCCGGCGAATGCAGCCATGGCAGATATGACAGAGGGTGAAGAACGCGCCGCGAGCTTTGGAAAAGTGGGCGCAGCCTTTGGTATAGGCTTTATCGTCGGGCCTGCGATGGGCGGTCTGCTTGCCGATTTTGGCACGCGGCTGCCGTTTTTCGTTGCCGGCGGTCTGGCGCTCGCCAACTGCCTCTATGGCTATTTTGTTTTTCCCGAAACCATGCGCGACGACGACCGACGGGAGTTTAGCCTGCCGCGCGCCAATCCAATGGGGGCGCTTGCCAGTCTAGGCAAGATTCCGGCACTCCTGCCGATCGCGCTGGTCTATTTTCTCTGGATGTGTGCGACCCAGATATACCCGGCAAGCTGGTCCTTCTTCGCGCAGGCGCAATTCGGATGGGACGCAAAAATGGTGGGCGTCTCGCTTACGATTGTCGGTATCTCGATGGCAATCGTGCAGGCCTTCGTCATCGGCCGTATGGTGAAACGGTTTGGCGAAAGGCGCACCGCCATCTTCGGAATATGCGTCGGTATACTGGGCTTTGCCGGAATGGCATTCATCACCAATGGAGCCATTGCCCTGCTGGTGACGGTCCTCACCGGTCTGCAAGGCATGGTGATGCCATCGCTCAATGCAATGATGTCGCGGCGCACACCGGCCAACCAGCAGGGAGAATTGCAGGGCCTCAACGGCAGTATGGCCGCCTTGTCACTGCTCATCGCCCAATTGGTGTTCAACAATGTGCTGGCATATTATACGTCTGACAGCAATCCGGTCTACTTCCCGGGCGCGACTTTCCTGGTCGCTATCGCTATCGCCTTGGTGACGCTGCTTATCCTCGTCATGCTGCCCAAGGCGAAGGAAGAAGCCCAGCGCGCCTGAATATGCCGGATCTAAGAGCTCTTTCGACCATCGATGTCGCTGCGGTCGAGCGATTGCTCGACGCTGCCTTCGGTATCGAACGCAAATCAAGGACAGCCTACGCGGTGCGCACGGGTACGGAGAGCATCCCGGAACTGTCCTTTGGCTTGATCGAGGATGAAGAATTGCTCGGTTCGCTCCAATGCTGGCCGATCCGTATCCGCCCCAAAAAAGGCGAAGAAATGCCGCTGGTCATGGTGGGGCCGGTTGCGGTTCATCCTGACTATCAAAGGCAAGGGTTTGGCCATTTACTCATGCAGCAGATGCTGACTACAGCGCTGGAAATCGGGAATCCTCCCATGCTCATGATCGGCGATGTCGAATATTACGGGCGCTTCGGCTTTTCAGCCGACAATACAGGTGGGTGGGAGCTGCCCGGGCCTGTCGAGCGGAGCAGGCTCCTCCTGCGCAATCCAGCGGAATATCCGCTCCCCGCGCAAGGCATGATCGGCCCCGACATCCAGAATTGAGCCTTTGCAATTTCTCCAGCGCGGCCTATCGGCTTGCCATGCCCTACACCGTTCCCCCCGATCTTGACGGCCTCGATCTTTCGGAAATCGCCGAACTGGTCAGGCAGCGCGAACTGCCGCCCGTCGAGCAGTGGCAACCGGACAAAACCGGCGATAGCGAGATGCGCATAGCCGCTGACGGCAGGTGGTATCATCGGGGCGGCGAAATCACGCGGCCTGCGATGATCCGCGCCTTTTCGTCCCTGCTCCGGCGCGAAGACAATGGCAGCTACTGGCTGGTAACACCCCAATATCGGTTATCTATCGAAGTGGAGGATGCGCCATTCATCGCGGTCGAGATGACCAGCGATGGCAAGGGAAAGCAGCGCCAGCTCGCCTTCCGCCTGAACAGCGATGACATTGTTATGGCAGGACCGGATCACCCCCTAGAAATGCGCGGCAAGGGCGAGGCTGCCCTTCCCTATCTCCAAGTGCGCGGCAGGCTGTGGGCAAAGCTGGCTAGGCCGGTATTCTATGAGCTTGCCGAACTGGCACTGGCAGAAGCCCCAGATGCGCCTGCGCTGTGGAGCGGCGGCGCGCAATTCTCGCTGGTAGCAGCCGCATGACCCTACTCGAAAGACTGATAGCAGCCCTCAATGCGCCTGGCGAAATCGAGGTCGAAGATGAGCGGCATATTTCCGGCAGCGATGGCCACCGCGACGCTGCCGTCCTGATCCCCATCACGCGGCGCGCGCAGCCCGGTGTCATTTTGACCCAGAGGCCGGAATGGCTGAACAGCCATCCCGGTCAGGTTGCCTTTCCCGGGGGCAAGATCGACGATGAAGATACCGATGCTGTTGCCGCGGCATTGCGCGAAGCAGAGGAAGAACTCGCCTTGCCGCCCCAAAAGGTAGAGATCATCGGCGCAGCTGACACTTACTATTCGGGTAGCGGATTTGCGATTGCACCCATCGTCGGCCTGATACCGCCCGATCTCGATCTGGTCCCCGCGCCCGGTGAAGTGCAGGACTGGTTCGAAGTCCCGCTCGACTTCCTGCTTGAACCATCCAATGCGAAAAAACGCCAAGCCGTCTGGCAGGGTCAAAACCGGCAATATTATGATATGCAATGGCAAGACAGGCGCATTTGGGGCGTGACGGCGGGCATCATCGCCAATCTGGTGCGCCGGGTGGAGCAGCTATGACATATTTGCCGGACATGGAATGGCGCAAGGCACCGGGATTGCAGGCAATCCTCGACGCGTTGACCGTAAACGAAGCGGCCCCCTTTGCGGTTGGCGGCGTGGTGCGTGACAGCCTGCTCGGGCTGGAGGTTCGCGATGTCGATCTGGCCACGCCGCTGGAGCCGGCAACGGTCATGGAGCGGATCGAGCAGGCCAGTCTGAAAGCCATTCCGACGGGAATCGATCATGGCACAATCACGGCCGTGGCCGATGGGCAGAATTTCGAGATCACCACCTATCGCCGCGATATCGCCACCGACGGACGGCGCGCGACGGTCGCATTTTCCGATGACTGGCGCGAAGATGCCGAGCGCAGGGATTTTACCATCAACGCGCTTTATGCTGACATCAGAGGCGGCGAGATATTCGATTCTGTCGGCGGGCTGGAAGATTTGGAGGCGCGCCGCATACGCTTCATCGGTGATGCGGCGCAGCGGATCGCCGAAGATCATTTGCGCATATTGCGTTATTTTCGTTTCTTCGCCCGGTTTGCCGGGTCCAAGCCGGACGCCGATGCCCTGGCGGCATGCGGCGCGGCAGCCAATAGCCTGAAGTCGCTGTCACGCGAACGCATCGGCAGCGAATTTACCTTGCTGCTGGAAGCGGATGATCCATCGCTTGCCATCCGGCTGATGGTCGAAAAAGGCATCTTTGCTGCCTTCATGCCCGAAATTACGCCCGATGCTGCCGCTCGTATCGACCGGCTGATTAGCCGCGAGAAACAGTTTGGATGGTATCGCCCATTTTGGTCACGCTATTTGTCGCTGCTGCCGCCTGAGCGCGAGGTAATCTGGACTGTAGGAAAACGACTGCGGATATGGAATCGCGGACTAAAAATGATCATGGGCTGTCTGCCCGAGGGTGAATTGACTCCAAATAATATTCGGGAATTTGCCTTTCGCCGCGGGATCGACCGCGCGCAGGTGGCTGCGCGCGTCTTCGCGGACAATTCGGAGCTTGCGGATATCCTGTCGCAGCTGGAGGGCTGGGATCCGCCGAGATTCAGTTTCCGGGGCTCCGACCTGATCGAGCTCGGTTATGCGCCTGGACCCGATGTCGGAAGGATGCTGGAAAAGATTCAGCAGCGCTGGATTGACGAAGATTTTCCGGGCGATGAAAGGCTGCGCGAAATTGCAGCTCAGCTGGTCAGGGAGGCGCGGTCCGCCTCGACATAGGCCAGCGCATCGGAGGCATTCAGCGGCTTGGCAAAATAGTAGCCCTGCCCGACCGAGCAGCCCAGCCTTTTGAGAATGTTGGAGAGCTCCAGCGTCTCGATACCCTCTGCCGTGGTGCGCATTCCCATGGCTTCAGCCAGCGACAATATAGTGCGCACGATCGCTGTCTTGTCGCGGTCTTCGATCATGTCGGTGACAAAGCTGCGGTCGATCTTGAGCACGTCGATGGGAAGTTTCTGCAAGTAAGCGAGGTTGGAATAACCGGTTCCGAAATCGTCCATCGCCAGATTGATATTCAGGTCTTTCAAGGCATCCAGCGTCTTTTTCGCGCCCTCCGGATCGCTGATCAGCGCGCTTTCGGTCAACTCCAGCGTGATCCTGCTGCCACTGATTTTCGATCCGCGCACTGCCTCTTCGACAGCATGCGGAATGTCGTCATGTTGCATCTGAACGGCCGACATGTTGATTGAAATTCTGAGCGGAAGGCTCTCGCCAGACTGGGCGTCCCAGTCTGCCAGCGTCATTGCCGCCTTTTGCATCGCCCAGCGCCCGAGCGGAACGATCAGGCCGCTCTCCTCGGCAACCGGAATAAAATCCATCGGCGACACAAAACCATGATCGGGATGCTGCCAGCGGGCAAGCGCCTCGAATCCGCTCAGCCGGCCGCTTTCCAGATCGATCAGCGGCTGATAATGCAATTCCAGTTCGTCGCGCTGCAAGGCGCGGCGCAAATCGGTTTCGATCGAGAAGCGATGCCTGGCCGTGACGTCCTCATCCTGGCTATATAGCTCGAATCTCTTGCTCTTTTTTGCCCGTTTGAGGGCAACCTGCGCCTTGCGCAGCACATCCATGGGATCGACTTTACCGGCGTCTCCGACTGCGGCACCGACAGCACATTCCATTTTTATTTCGAGATCGGATAGCCGGCAGGGCTCATCGAAAGCTTCGACCAGCCGCTGGGCAATGTTCCCCAGAATATCGGTGTTTTCTTCATGCAGCCTGACAAAAAGAACGAACTCATTTCCGCCCAGCCGCCCAAGGATTTCTTTTCCGCGGATGCGCGCGTTGAGCCGCCGCGCAATCGTGATAATCAGCTCGTCGCCGGCGAGCGCCCCAACCGACTCGTTGATCCTGCTGAAACGCGCGAGATCGATAATCAGCATGGCAAATTTGCTGGCTGCATTTTCCTGCTGTGCATCTTCCTCGATCAGCCGCTCGACTTCCTCTTCGAAGCCGGTGCGGTTGAAAAAGCCGGTGAGGCTGTCGCTGAGCATCTCTTTCCTTAGATTGATCCTGCTCATTGCCTCTGCCGTGCGGTCGACCATGGTCAGCAGGAACAGGTCGCCACCTGCCCCAAAACGGCCAATATTGATTTCAAACTGGCGGCGGTTGATCGGGTCCGCAGAATTCCAGCATTCGAAATGGCTGTCCTGACCATGCTCGCGCATCCATTTTACGCGCTCCGCAAGGCTGGAAAGCGCAAGCGCGCCCTCGTCTTCGGTAAACGGGATTTCGTGAAATTTCGCATTGGCCGCCAGCTGTTCGACCTGGCCACCCGACTGGCAGAAGATCGATGCAGCAATGGGCAGCGAATCGATCCAGGCATAGTCCGCCCGTTCGCCGTAACCCGCGTCGGCCAGGTTCTGTGATACCTGATGCAATGCCGTTTCCGGCAACTGCGACCCCCGGGTGAATTCCCGCTTCACCAGATTTTTCATTGCGCGCAAATTATGCGCGAGGCGTAAATTTTCGTATATGCTTTGTGCCGAATGAAAGGTTAACGCTTCACGGTTAATCCGTTAGGGATAGCGCTCAGGCTAGCCAAAACGATTGTTGCGCGGAAAGCCCGTCGGCGGCATCTTGCCGGCAGCACCGCGCGCCACGCGCCACAGCGACATATCCGGCTCGGTGCGCGTGCGTCCGCTGTCTCCGCCCATGGTCCAGCTCAGCCCTTCGGACATGTTGAAGCAGATCGCATCGGACAGCCCGCCATCCTTGTATCGCTGCAGGGTGACGCCCATCCCCTTTGCCATTTCGGGCAGTTCGGAGAGCGGAAAGACGACCAGCTTCCGGTTCTCGCCAACCACCGCGATATACTGGTCTTTGACGGCGGCTTCGTCATCCGTGGCTGCCGGGGCGGGGCGGACAACTCTCAGGCTGTTTCCGGCCTTCACATTGACGACCTGCCGGCCTTTGCGCGTTTCGGCAACGGCATCGCTCATCTGCGCCAGGAAGCCCTTGCCATTGGAGGATGCGAGCAGCATGCGCGCGCCGGGATCGGCGGGGAGCAGCGCGACGATGTCGTTGCCTGCCTCGATATCGACCATCGAACCGATCGGCTCGCCAAATCCGCGCGCGCCGGGAAGCTTGTCCGCGCCAATCGTGTAGAACCGCCCGGACGCGGTGGCAACGAGCAGCTTGTCGGTCGTCTGCGCATGGAAAATATGTGCGAGCCGGTCGCCTTCCTTGAATTTGAAGTCCTTCTGCGCGGAGAGATCGGCATGCCCCTTCATGGCCTTGATCCAGCCGCGCTGCGACATGATGACGGTGATCGGCTCCTTCTCGATCAGCGCCTCCACGCTGATCTCGCCCGCCGCCTCCGCCTCGGAATGCGTCGTTCGCCGGCGGCCCAGCCCGGTATCCTTGCCATAAGCCTTGCGAAGCGCAGCAATGTCCTTTTTCAGCCGCGTGCGCTGCCGCTGTGGGCTATCGATCAGTTTGACCAGATTCTCGCGCTCGGCCAGCAGTTCATGGCGTTCGCGCTTGAGCTCCATCTCCTCCAGCTTGCGCAGCGAGCGCAGCCGCATATTGAGGATCGCCTCGGCCTGCCGGTCGGTCAGATCGAATTCCTTCATCATGACCGGCTTGGGTTCGTCTTCGCTGCGGATAATCTCGATCACCCGGTCGAGATTGAGGAAGGCGATGATATAGCCATCCAATAGCTCGAGCCGCGCATCGATCTTGCCCAGCCGGTGCCGGGAACGGCGCACGAGCACTTCGATCTGGTGCTTCAGCCAGTGCCTGAGAAGCTCGCCCAGCCCCATGACCTGCGGCGTATTGCTGGCATCGAGCACATTCATGTTGAGCGAAAAGCGGGTTTCCAGATCGGTCATCCGGAAAAGCGCATTTTTGAGCGTTTCTGGATCGACATTACGCGATTTCGGAACCAGCACGATGCGGATTTCCTCGTCGCTTTCGTCGCGGACATCCTCGAGGATCGGGAGTTTCTTGTCGGCAATCAACTGGGCGATCTGTTCGATCAGCTTGCCCTTTTGTACCTGATAGGGAATTTCGGTGATCACCAGTTGCCACTGGCCGCCGCCGAGTTTTTCGATGCCGCTTTCTTCCCAGCTGCCGTCTTCGCCTCGCCCGGTCGAAAAACGCGCCCGCACGCGCATCGCGCCGCGGCCGTTTTCATAGGCATTGGAGATCACTTCCTTGCTGTCGACCAGCAGACCGCCGGTGGCAAAATCCGGGCCCTCAACAATTTCCATCAATTGATCATGCGTTGCCCTGGGCTGTTCGATCAGCAGCGTCGCGGCCTCCAGTATTTCATCGACGTTATGCGACGGGATGCTGGTCGCCATGCCCACGGCAATCCCGCTTGCGCCGTTGGCGAGCAGGTTGGGGAACAGGCCGGGCATGACCTCGGGCTCTTCATCTTCGCCATTATAGGTCGGACGGAAATCGGTGGCATTTTCATCGAGCCCGCGCATCAGCTCGATTGCTGTCTGCGTCAGCCGGGCTTCGGTGTAGCGATAGGCCGCCGCATTATCCCCGTCGATATTGCCGAAATTGCCCTGCCCGTCGACAAGCGGATACCGAAGCGCGAAGCTCTGGGCGAGGCGGACCATCGCGTCATACACAGACTGATCGCCGTGCGGATGGTATTTGCCGATCACGTCGCCGACAACGCGCGCGCATTTCTTGTAACCGCTGGCGGGATCGAGCTTCAAAAGGCGCATTGCCCAGAGCAGGCGGCGATGCACCGGCTTCAGCCCGTCGCGCAGATCGGGAAGCGAGCGCGCGGTAATCGTCGACATCGCATAGATCAGATAGCGCTCCGACAATGCTGCATCGAATGGTGCATCCACTATCGCATCAAAAGGATCTTCCGGAATTTCGGTATCGGTCGTGTCTGACATCGCGAGCAGCGTTAGCGCCTGCCGATTCCCGCGCCAAGGCCAAAGCGAGACTTATCCACGTAAAATGTCGGCGGCGTGGGGTTGCATAACATTGTCACGCGGCTAGGCTCGCTCATCTTTTTGCAACAAGGGGACCCATCCATGGCCATACGCCTTATTCTGGCAGCTGGCGCTGCTTCTCTCGCTCTTGCGGCCTGCGGCTCCGCCGAAGAGGAAAAACCGCGCAAGGGCAAATATCAGCCAGAATTCGAGCTGACCGAACTCGACTTTCCCGGCATGACCGATGAAATCAAGGAGCAGGCAAGGGAGAGCCTGCAAATCTCTTTTGCATCGCAAGTCGGAGCGGCAAGATGCATTCGCTCATCTCAGGGCGAAGACTGGAAGGAAGCGGCCTCCGACCTCAGCAAAGGCCTGGGAGGAACATGCGAGACAACCCGCGACGAGGGCACAGACACAACCGCAGACCTGCAGGTCAAATGCACCGACACCCGAATGGGTGAAGAGGTCATAGTCAACATGAAAGGCGCTGCCGAGAGCGAGAGTTTCTCTATGGATGTCGATTTTGAACTTGGAAATATTCCGGGAACGAATGGACAAAGCGGAAAAATGGGTATGAAGATTTCTGCGAAACGCGTCGGTGATTGCTGATTTAACCCATTGCCTGAAATCTGAATATGGTTGCGGCGCTGCATTTTCGCAGCGCCGTTGCTTTTTGTGCCGATAGTCTTTCGCCGTTGCGCACTGTCTGCTAACCGCGCGGCGACTCCAATCATTGCGCCTCAGAAAGCCACATAAATGGTCCCACGCTACGCCCGCCCCGAAATGACAGCGATCTGGGAGCCGGAAAACAAGTTCAGAATCTGGTTCGAGATCGAAGCGCATGCCACGCAGAAGCTGGCCGATCTAGGTGTTGTCCCCGAGAGCGCGGCCAAGGCGCTATGGGACTGGTGGAATACCAATCCAGAAATCGACGTTGAAGCAATCGATGCCATCGAAGCAGTAACAAAGCATGACGTTATCGCCTTCCTGACCTGGGTTGCGGACAATGTTGGTGAGGAAGCGCGTTTCATGCATCAGGGCATGACGAGCAGCGACGTCCTAGATAGCTGTCTCGCGGTGCAACTGACTCAAGCCACCGATATTTTGCTTGCCGACATGGATGCTTTGCTTGCAGCGATCGAAACGCGCGCGCAGGAGCATAAATTCACGCCCACAATAGGGCGCAGCCACGGCATTCACGCCGAACCGGTAACCTTTGGAATGAAGCTGGCACAGGCCTACGCCGAATTTGCCCGCTGCAAGGACAGGCTCGCCGCGGCGCGCGCGGAAATAGCAACCTGCGCCATATCGGGCGCTGTTGGAACTTTCGCCAATATCGACCCTTCCGTTGAGGCCTATGTCGCCGAAAAGCTTGGCTTGACGCCCGAACCGGTATCGACCCAGGTGATCCCGCGCGACCGCCATGCCATGTATTTCGCCGTATTGGGCGTAATCGCCTCGTCGATAGAACGCCTCGCCGTCGAAATCCGTCATTTGCAGCGCACCGAAGTGCTCGAAGCTGAGGAATATTTCTCACCCGGCCAGAAGGGCTCAAGCGCCATGCCGCACAAGCGCAACCCGGTGCTGACCGAAAATCTGACCGGCCTGGCGCGCATGGTGCGCGGCGCTGTGACACCCGCGATGGAGAATGTGGCGCTTTGGCATGAACGCGATATTTCGCACTCTTCGGTCGAACGCTTCATAGGGCCGGACGCAACCGTTACGCTCGATTTTGCGTTGGCGCGCCTTACCGGCGTGATCGAAAAGCTGGTCGTCTACCCGGAGCGCATGCAGAAAAATCTCGACCGGATGGGCGGGCTTGTCCATTCGCAGCGCGTTCTTCTTGCGCTCACCCAGGCGGGCATCAGCCGCGAAGATGCCTATGCAATCGTGCAGCGCAACGCGATGAAGGTTTGGGAAAGCGATGGAACGCTCAGCCTGATGGAGCTGCTCAAGGCCGACGAGGATGTGACGGCGAAGCTGAGCGATTCTGAGATCGAAGAACGCTTCAACCTCGACTATCATTTCAAGCATATCGACAGGATATTCGAGCGTGTTTTTGGAAGATAGCCATACAAAAACCGTTCTTGCTGAGCTTGTCGAAGCATGAACGCAGCCGTTCGGGGAACCCTTCGACAGGCTCGGGGCGAACGGCATGGGAGATACTGGTGCTTTCATGGCCTTGGCGAAACAGCATCTATCTCATAAGATACTATCGGTTAAGCGAGAAGGAGTCCCGACGCATGCCATTTTTGAAAGTGCTGATCTGGGTCACGAGCTTCGTCATTATTGTCATTTTCGCGGTCAACAACTGGGTTCCCGTGACCATTGCGCTCTGGGGCGATCTGCTGCTCGATACCAAGCTGCCGGTGCTCATTGTCGGGGCCTTCCTGCTCGGCTGGCTGCCAACCTGGTTGTGGCTCAAGGGTAGCAAGTGGAGCATGAAGAGACAGATCGACAGATTGCAGCCATCGGCTCGCTCGCCCTATAGCGTGAGCGAAACGCCGCCTTCCCCGCCGCCGCCAACCGCAACGCCGCGCCCCTCGCCGCCCAAGGAAGATACCGGCGGACTGGAGGCTACCTGATGAGCAATCCCGTTTTCGTCGCGCTCGACACACCCTATCTGGAAGACGCAGTGGAACTGGCGAAGAAGGTGAAGGCGCATGTCGGCGGCGTAAAGCTGGGTCTCGAATTTTTCTCCGCCAATGGTCATCACGGCGTGCATGAGATCGCGCATCTCGGCCTGCCGATTTTTCTCGACCTCAAATTGCATGACATTCCCAACACCGTGGCCAAGGCCATTCAGGCGCTGAACACGCTGGAGCCGGCGGTCCTGACCATTCATGCCAGCGGCGGCCGCGCGATGATGGAGGATGCGAAGGCCGCGGCGGGGCATCATACCAAGGTCGTCGGCGTGACCGTGCTCACCAGCCTGGATGACCATGATCTCTCGCGCGTCGGTGTGCCTGACGATCCACATACTCAGGTCGAACGCCTGGCCGATCTGGCACGCGATGCCGGGCTCGATGGCATTGTCTGCTCGGGCCGCGAGGTCAAATCCGCGCATAAACGCTGGAAGGACGGCTTCTTCGTCGTTCCCGGCCTGCGCCCCGCAGGCAGCAAGACCGGCGATCAAAAACGCATTGTGACCCCCAGGCAGGCTCGCGATGATGGCGCGTCGCTACTGGTGATCGGAAGGCCCATCAGCCGCGCCGATGATCCGGCAGCAGCGGCGCGAGCGATCGAGGGCACTTTGTAGGAGGAGTATTCTCATAGATCCCCGGCCAAGCCGGGGATGACACTAAATTTGCCAGTATGTGCTCTCCCGCTATTGTCACCCCCGACTTGATCGGGGGTCCATGGGCTGAAATGTCAAAAACATACCATGTCTATATTTTGACCAACCAGAAACGCGGCACTTTCTATGTCGGTATGACAAACGATTTGCCGCGTCGCATTTATGAGCATCGTGAAAAGCTGATTCCGGGGTTTACCAAGAAATATAATCTCACCCGCCTCGTTTATTGTGAGGAACATGGGGATGTGAATGAAGCCATCGCGCGGGAAAAGCGACTGAAGCGATGGGATAGAAAATGGAAAATCGAGCTGATCGAAAAACACAATCTCGATTGGCGCGATCTATATTTTCATCTTAACCGATAGCTCCCGCCATGGACCCCCGATCAAGTCGGGGGCGACATACTTCTGTTAGGTGGCAGAAATCTCCACACCCCAAAATTTGACAAATCTTTGAAAACCGGCGATTCTCTTGATGCCTAGTCACTGATAATCAGGCATTTTTCGGGGAGAAAATCATGACAAACAGCAAGAAGGCCATTGCCGAGTTTATCGGCACATTCTGGCTCGTCTTCGGCGGTTGCGGCAGCGCGGTTTTCGCCGCAGCCTTTCCGGATGTGGGCATCGGCCTGCTTGGCGTATCGCTCGCCTTTGGCCTGACCGTGGTCACCATGGCCTATGCCATCGGCCATATTTCGGGTTGCCATCTGAACCCGGCGGTCACCATCGGCCTGTGGGCTGGCGGGCGTTTCGATGCAAAAGATATTCCGGTCTATGTGATCGCCCAGACGCTAGGCGCGATAGCGGCGGCCTATATGCTCTTCATGATCGCCAGCGGCAGCGCGGATTATTCGCTCGCGGAAAACGGGCTGGCGGCCAATGGCTATGGAGAGGGCTCGCCGGGCGGCTATACGCTGATGGCAGGTTTGTTGATCGAAGCGCTGCTGACCGCATTCTTCCTGTGGATCATCATGGGATCGACCGATGGCCGCGCGCCTGCGGGTTTTGCACCGCTCGCCATCGGTTTTGCGCTGGTGCTGATCCATCTGATCTCGATTCCGGTGACCAACACTTCGGTCAATCCGGCGCGCAGCACCGGCCCGGCGCTGGTTGTCGGCGGCACGGCAATAAGCCAGCTTTGGCTATTCTGGGTTGCGCCGATCATTGGCGCTGTCATAGGGGGTGCCCTTTACAGTTGGGTGGGCGCTGATGACGCAGACAAGCCGAATATCGAAGGCGAAGGATAACGCCGAACAGACGCATCCCGCGATCAAGATTTGCGGGATCAGCGATAAAGCCGCACTCGATGCTGCCATAGCGTCGGGCGCGGATTATTTCGGGCTGGTGCATTTTGAAGAATCACCCCGGCATGTCGATCTGGGCAAAGCCGCTGAACTGCGCGAATATGCCGATGGCCGGATCAAGACGGTGTTGCTGCTGGTCAATGCACAGCCGGAGCCGACGGGCCGCGCGCTGGAAATTGTCAGGCCCGATGTGGTGCAGTTTCACGGGTCGGAAACGCCCGAATGGCTGCGGCTGGTGCGCAAATTCAGCGATGTCGAGATATGGAAGGCGCTGGGGGTAAAGGATGCGCCCACGCTCGAAAAATCACGGCGCTACGCAGACGTGGCGGACCGCCTGCTTTTCGATGCGCCAGCCAAGGCACTCCCCGGCGGCACCGGCACCAGCTTCGACTGGTCGCTGCTCAAGGATTTCGATCACAGCTTGCCCTGGGGACTGGCAGGCGGGCTGGACCCTGACAATGTGCGGAATGCCATTGGCGTGACCGGCGCGCGGCTGGTCGATACATCTTCGGGCGTCGAAAGCGCGCCCGGCGTCAAGGATGTGGACAAGATCAGGGCTTTCTGCGAGGCAGTTCGGGAATTTGACGCCAAAACCCGTTAGCACTGAGCTTGTCGAAGTGCGTTTCAAGTCGATAGGCGTCCTTCGACAGGCTCAGGACTAACGGATCAATTCAGACAGATGACCGACCAACCAAACTCCTTCCGTAATATGCCCGACGAGAACGGGCATTTCGGCGAATTTGGCGGGCGCTATGTCGCTGAAACGCTGATGCCGCTGATCCTCGATCTGGAGAAGCATTATCGTGCGGCTCAGGCCGACCCGGAATTTGCGCGCGAGTTCGATGACCTGCTTGAACATTATGTCGGGCGCCCATCCCCGCTCTACTATGCCGACCGGCTGACCGAAGAGGTCAGAAAGGACGCGCCAGGGGGAAAAGGCGCGCAAATCTGGTTCAAGCGCGACGAGCTCAACCATACGGGCGCGCACAAGATCAACAATTGCATCGGGCAGATTCTGTTGGCGCGCCGGATGGGCAAGACAAGGATCATAGCGGAGACCGGTGCGGGGCAGCATGGCGTAGCCACAGCAACCGTCTGCGCGCGTTTCGGCCTGCCTTGCTTTGTCTATATGGGAACCAAGGATATCGAGCGGCAAAAGCCCAACCTGTTCCGCATGAAGCTATTGGGCGCTGAGGTGATTCCGGTCGAGAGCGGATCCGGCACGCTCAAAGACGCGATGAACGAGGCGCTGCGCGACTGGGTCGCGAATGTCGAGGATACTTTCTACATCATCGGTACCGCCGCCGGTCCGCATCCCTATCCCGAACTGGTGCGCGACTTTCAGAGCGTGATTGGCAAAGAGGCCCGGCAACAGATACAGGAACGCACCGGACGCCTGCCCGACCTGCTTGTCGCGGCCATCGGCGGCGGCTCCAATGCCATCGGGCTGTTCCACCCGTTCCTCGACGATGCGGATGTTGAAATGCTGGGGGTGGAAGCGGCGGGCGAAGGCCTGAATGCCCGCCACGCCGCTTCTCTCTCGGGGGGGGCACCTGGTATATTGCACGGAAACAAGACTCATTTGTTGCAGGACGAAGATGGGCAGATTTCCGAGGCTCACAGCATTTCAGCCGGCCTCGATTATCCGGGAATTGGCCCCGAGCATGGCTGGCTGAAGCGAATCGGGCGGGCGCGTTACGATTCGGTCACCGACGATGAAGCGCTGGAGGGATTTCAGCTGCTCTGCCGCACCGAGGGCATCATTCCCGCGCTGGAACCGAGTCACGCCATCGCCGCTGTCGCCCGCGAGGCGGCGCAAATGGACCAGGACAAAATTATCCTCGCCAATCTGTGCGGCCGCGGCGACAAGGATATCTTCACCGTCGCAGATGCTTTGGGAGCGGAGATGTGACTCGCCTTTCAATCGCTTCCAAAAAACTCTCTCCCCTTCAGGGGAGAGACGCGAAACTTGGTGGCTTGCCACCTAGTCGCAGCTGAGAGGGGCGTAGTATGACCCGCCTCTCCGAAGCCTTCGCCAAGCGACAAGCCGCCTTCGTCACCTTTGTGACCGCCGGTGATCCCGATGTGGCGAGCACGCCAGCCATCCTCGATGCGCTGGTCGAGGGCGGTGCGGATGTGATCGAGCTGGGGATGCCCTTCACGGATCCGATGGCCGATGGCCCGGCGATCCAGGCGGCCAACATCCGCGCGCTGGGGGGCGGGATCAAAACGAGCGATATCTTCAAAATCGCCGCCGATTTCCGCACGCGTCACCCGCAAACTCCGCTCGTGCTGATGGGCTATGCCAACCCGATGACGATACGCGGGGCAGACTGGTTCGCATCGGAATGCAACAAAGCAGGCGTCGACGGCGTGATCTGCGTCGATCTGCCGCCCGAAGAGGATGCTGCGCTAGGCCCGGCGCTGCGCGGCGCTGGGATCGACCTGATCCGGCTCGCCACGCCAACAAGCGATGCAGGGCGGCTTCCCAAGATCCTGGAGGGCGCATCGGGCTTTCTCTATTATGTCAGCGTCGCTGGCATCACCGGACAGCAGCAGGCCGCACAGGCCAGCATCGAGGAGGCGGTCAAGCGTTTCAAGGAAACCACCGACCTGCCTGTCGCGGTAGGTTTTGGCGTGCGGACAGCGCAGCAGGCCGCAGATATTGCCAAAGTCGCCGATGGTGTGGTGGTCGGCAGCGCGATTGTCGACATTATTGCAAAGCATGGCGTCGATGCGGCTGGCGCGGTGAAAGACTATGTGGCCGAGCTCAAGGCCGCTATTGCCGGGGCACGGGAGTAGCTCAGTCATACAATAAATTGTCACCCCCGACTTGATCGGGGGTCCATGGTCTGACAGTCTGGTTTATGGATCCCCGCTCAAGGCGGGGATGACTTTGAAAAGAAACGGGACAAGAATATGAACTGGGTCAACCGCGTCCGCAATGCCATCCCCTTCATTACCAAGCGCGAGACGGCGGAGACGCTCTGGCACAAATGCGAGAATTGCGAGAGCATGATCTTCCTCAAAGAGTATGAGGAAAACCAGTCGATTTGCCCGAAATGCGGCCATCATGGACGGGTCGGCGCGCAGGCCCGCTTCGAGGCGCTGTTCGACGATGGCGAATGGAAAGACCTGCCCGCGCCGGAGGTAAAGGAAGACCCGCTCAAATTCAGGGACAGCAAGAAATATACGGACCGGCTGAAGGCCGCGCGCGGCAACACGGGCGAATATGATGCGATGCAGAGCGCGCGCGGCAAGATCGGCGGCCATATGGCGGTCGTCAGCGTGCAGGACTTTGCCTTTATGGGCGGCTCGATGGGTATGGCGGTGGGCGAAGCATTCGTGGAAGCAGCCAAGACCGCCATCCGCGCCAAATGCCCCTATATCGTCTTTACGGCATCGGGCGGCGCGAGAATGCAGGAAAGCACGCTCTCTCTCATGCAGATGCCGCGCACCACGGTTGCGGTCCAGATGCTCAAGGAAGCAGGCCTGCCTTACATCGTTGTCCTCACCGACCCGACATCCGGCGGCGTAATGGCGGCCTACGCGCAATTGGGCGATATTCAGATTGCCGAACCCGGTGCAACGCTGGCTTTCACCGGACGCCGGGTTATCGAACAGACGATCCGCGAGAAACTGCCCGACGATTTCCAGACCAGCGAATATTATCTGGAGCACGGCATGCTCGACATGATTGTGCCTCGCTTCGAGCTCAAGAATACCCTCGCCAGCCTGATCGATTATCTGATGGCAGGCCGGAAGAAGGCGGCTTGATGTAGTCAGAAACAACTGTCACCCCCGACTTGATCGGGGGTCCATGGATCATCATGTCAAAATGCTATCACGTATATATTTTGACCAATCAGAAACGCGGCACATTCTATTTCGGAATGACCAATGATCTGGCGCGCAGAGTCTTCGAGCATAGTGAAAAACTGGTCCCCGGATTCTCGAAAAGATATGGCCTGACGCGTTTGGTGTATTACGAAGAGCATTCCGATGTGAATGAGGCAATTGCTCGGGAAAAGCGGTTGAAGAGATGGAACCGGACATGGAAATTCGACCTGATTGAGGGAAATAACCCGGATTGGCGTGATCTTTATCTCGATCTAAACCGATAAATCAGCCCTTGGATCCCCGATCAAGTCGGGGATGACACATTGAGAGAAAATTGAGATTCAATGCCCGATCACGCGATTTCCGATAGCCCGCAAGTGCAGGCGCAGCTTGACCGGCTTGCGGTGCTGTCGCCGGGGCGCGACGTGCTGGGCCTCGAGCGTATTGCCGCGCTTTGCAAACGGCTGGGCGATCCGCAGGGCTCGCTCCCGCCCGTCTTCCATGTGGCCGGAACCAACGGCAAGGGCTCGACCTGCGCCTTTTTGCGCGCGGCTATCGAGGCCGCGGGCCTCACCTGCCATGTCTATACAAGCCCGCATCTGGTGCGCTTCAATGAGCGCATTCGGCTCGCCGGACAGCTGATCGAGGATGCTGCACTTGCCCGGCTGCTCGAGGAAGCGCTCGATGTCGCCGACGGCATGAATGTCAGCTTTTTCGAAGCGACGACGGCGGCGGCCTTCCTCGCCTTCGCCCGGACGCCAGCGGATGCCTGCATCATCGAAGTAGGCCTTGGCGGGCGGCTCGATGCGACCAATCTTGTGCGGCAGCCCGCCGTGTGCGGTATCGCCTCGCTAGGCATCGATCATGAGGCCTTTCTGCTCTCGCCGGAGGAGAATGTACCCGAAGCCCCGCTCGACCGGATAGCATGGGAAAAAGCCGGGATTGCAAAGGCAGGCGTGCCTCTGATCTGCCAGACTTATGCGCCGTCGATGCAGCTGCAAATCGCCAATCAGGCGATGGCCGCTGGCGCGCGGCTCATCGATCGCGGCGACGCTTGGAACACAGCGATCTATCAAGGCAGGCTGCACTATAGCGACGCGAATGGGAAATTGACGCTGCCGCTGCCACGCATGCCCGGCGCGCATCAGGCCGACAATGGCACACTCGCCATCGCGATGCTGCGGCACCAGGACGCCATCGACGTGCCCGAAAGCGCGCTCGCCGCCGCCATGGAGTGGGCGAACTGGCCGGCACGGCTCCAAAAGCTGGCGGTGGGGCCGCTGACGACGCTGCTGCCGGATACGGAAATCTGGCTGGATGGCGGGCATAACCGCCAAGCCGGCGAAGCCATCGCGGCACATTTTGAAGATCGGCCGGCGCGCAGCCTTCATCTGGTGATCGGCATGCTTTCCAACAAGGATCCTGAGGCCATCCTTGCGCCTTTATGGAGCAAGATCGCCAGCATCACTGTCGTTCCGGTCGATGGGCATGCAGCCCATGATGCCGGGAAATTCCGGGAGGTCGCCGGCGCATTGTCCGTTTCGGATGCTACCGACGTGCAAGCCGCGATTGCATCGCTAACGCCGGGGCGCGGTGACGAGATATTGATCGCGGGGTCGCTCTATCTCGCCGGAGACGTGCTGAGGATCAATGAACAAATGCCGGATTAGGCAGGGTCTGCTACAAGATCCTTGGGCTGCGCATCTGCTATTCCCGCTCGCGACTGGCGGATCCATTCGAAACCGACCAGCACAACTGCGAGCAGCCCTATTGCGGCGGTAAACAGGAACACGGTGTAGTAGCCCTGCTGCTTGATCATTTCGCCCAGCGCGCCGCGCCCAAGCGTCCCGACAAGGAAAGTCAGCGAGGAGAGCAACGCATATTGCACGGCCGAGTAGCGCTGGCTCGTTATCGCCGACAGATAGGCAACAAAGGCCGCCCCTGCGAGACCGCCTGCAAGATTTTCGCCGGTAATCGCCAGCATCAGTCTGGCCATCCGGTCATCTGCCCCAAAAAGCCCGACAAGCCAGCCGAAGCCCGAATATTTGGCGACAATATCGATGCCCGCTCCGCCGGCGGCCAATTCGGCATAGAGCAGGTTACTGGCCGCTGCCGTAACTGCGCCGGCAAACAATGTCGCCATGCGCCCGATATAGGTGAAGAGCACACCCCCCAGCGCAATTCCCAGCATGGTCATCCCGACACCAAAGAATTTCGACGCCACGGCAACCTCGCTCTTGGTATATTGCAGTTCATCCAGATAAAATGGATAAGCGAAGCTTCCCCAGATATTGTCGGTGATCCGGTAGCTCAGAACCAGCGCCAACACCAAAATTGCGGCCCATCCCAGGCGGCCCATTATGTCGGTCAGCGGAAGCAGCAGGGCGCGGTAGCCATGGTCTACAATCCTGTCGCCCGCAGATTGAACGTCGACGGCCTGCGTAATCACATATTTGCCGCTGCGCCGCCAATGTTCCAGCACTGCTGCGATGATCGACGGCACGATCACTGTCGCGATCACGATCAGCGGTCCCATATTGCGGATAAATGCAACAGAATCCGGGCGCTGGTCGGGGTCCGAGCCCAGAGACTGGACCATGAAAACACCCACCGTGATGAGTGCCCAGCCCCAGAAAATCCCCACAATTACGAGCGCGGCTGCGCGAAGCTTGGGATTGAGCGATCCTGCCTCGCGCAGTTCGTCACGTTTCTCGATCTTGTCCATCGCCTCTGTGTCCGGCGCAAAAAATGTGACGCAGGAAACGGCCAGCATCAGGAAGCCCATCAGCGCATAGACAAAGGGCCAGTCGTAGGCATCGGCCAAAAACAGCGCCAACGCGCCGCCTGCCAGCGCTGCAATCCGGTAGCCCAGTTGATAGACGGTCGAGAGCATTTCTACCGTCGCCACCTCGTCGGCCACATCGACGCGCCAGGCATCGATCACGACGTCTTGCGTGGCCGATGCAAAGGCACCCAACCCGGCGAGCAGCGAGAACCATCCCAGCGATGTTTGCGGATTGAGCGTCGCCAGCGTTATGAAAATGACACCGAGCAGGAATTGCGCAGGAATAAGCCAGCTTTTCCGCCTGCCAAGCCGGTGCAAACCCGGAATTTTCAGCCGGTCGACCACCGGCGACCACAGGAATTTGAACGCATAGGCGAGGCCAATGAGCGAAAAAACGCCCATTGTTTCAAGATCAACCTTGGCATCGGAAAGCCAGGCGTAGAGCGTGCCGAGCAGAAGCGCGTAGGGCAGACCGGCCGAAAAGCCGAAAACGAACATGATCCCCGTCTTGCGCTGACCCAGCGACGCGATCAGTTTTCGAAAACCGGGCTTCTCGGCCGAGGCTTCGCTCATATTTTCCTCCCGGTTTGAGTAACCAGATTTACTAGCGGCATTTTCCTGAATGGCCAGTGACTTTTGCATGTTGCTGGTCCATGAGCCGTTGCATGGCCAGACCACCCTCCTCCCGCAAAGCAGCGAAACCCCGCCCGCCGTCCAGGTCTGCCAAGAGTAAGGCGAGGAAAACCATGTTTGCCGGACAGCAGAAGCAAACGAAACCGGCCCCCAAGAAAAAGCCCTCAAGTCCGAAGGGTGCGCTTGAGCGAAAGGACGGCGAACAGCGGATCGCGAAATTGCTGGCGCGTGCCGGCGTCGCTTCGCGGCGCGAGGTCGAGCGCATGATTGCCGAAGGGCGCATCGCAATCGGCGGCGAGAAAGTGGACACGCCAGCAACCTTGCTCAAATCTTTGCACGGCGTGACGGTCGATGGCAAACCGGTAAGCCAGCCCGAACCGACCAAGCTATATTTGTTCAACAAGCCGGCCGGATGCCTTACCACAGAGCGCGATCCCAAAGGGCGCAAAACGATCTACGATATACTGCCAAAGGATCTGCCACGGCTCATGCCTATCGGCCGGCTGGACTATAACACCGAAGGCCTTCTGCTTCTCACAAATGATGGGGAATTCAAGCGCTTAATGGAGCTTCCTGCGACGGGAGTTGAACGCAGCTACAGGGCCCGCGCGCTTGGCAACGTCAGCCAGGAACGGCTTGAAGAGCTTGTGCATGGAATCACCATTGGTGGCATCCGTTATGGAAAAATAGATGCCAATCTGGAGCGCCGGACAGGAGCGAACCAGTGGATCGAAATGACCCTGACGGAAGGAAAAAACCGTGAGGTCCGCCGCGTGCTGGAACATCTGGGTCTCAAGGTAAACCGGCTGATCCGCACCCGCTATGGCGCTTTTGAACTAGCCGATCTGGAAAAAGGCGCTGTAGCAGCCGTCCGCAGGGCGGACCTGGTTAAATTCCGCTCATCCCTGTCAAAAAGCGTAAAACGCCGCTGAGCCCCGGATATTTCAGCATATTTTAACAGCTCAGGCCTAAAACCCCTTTGCAAATGCACGACATTTTCGAAAAGCTTGCGCGTTGGAAAACGGCGCTGGGGCTCGCTCCTGCCAGCGATGAAGTTGCGCGCGAACAGTTTCGAACGATCAGCCAGCAAGCTCCAATCTTCTACGGTATTGTCATCGTCAACAGCCTGTTCATGGCCATCGCGACCGTGGATCAGGCTGGTATGCTTCTGAGCCTGGCTTTCCCGGCATTGGCAATTCCGGTCATGATATACCGGCTGGTCAAATGGCGCAGACGGTCCGCTGGTCATAGCGATAAATGGGAAATCGATGCCATCAGGCGCGCGCTGCGCGTCAACGTCATTCTGGCCAATGTCCTGCCATTCCTGGTGGCTGTCTGGGCGCTGTCGGTAATGGCGGTACTGCCGCCAAGTCATGCCCCATATATTCCGCTGTTCGCTATTCTCAGTATGATTGCCTGTGCCTATTGCCTGCTCAGCCATCCTGCAGCAGCCTATTCCATCATGATTTCCGGATCTTCCTATATCACGATCGGCATGTTCATGGCAGGCGATCCGATGCTTGTAGCCATGGCCGGAAACATCGTCCTGCTGGTGATTGTCGTGGTTTATATGGTTTCGCGCCAATACCACCAAGTGAACCGGATCATTGCCTCACGAAGCCGCATCGTCAAGCAGCGTGCACATGCCAACGAACTGGCGCATCAGGACCAGCTGACCGGCCTTCCCAACCGCAGGGCTCTCGTCGAGAAATTGCATGCGCTGCGCGATGAGGCCAGCAATCATACAGCCGCGATCATCATGATCGACATGAATGGATTCAAGCCGGTCAACGACACTTACGGACATGCTGCCGGAGACAAGCTGCTTGCAACGATAGGACGCAGGCTGAAGGAAACGGCGAGCCGGGAGGATCTGGTTGCCCGGCTGGGCGGCGATGAATTCGCAATTCTCATTGGAAACCCCAAAGATATCGATCAAACCTACCGGAAGGCAGAAGCGATTCTGAAAGCCATCGCACAGCCGATAATGCTGGATGAGCATGAATTGCGGTTGGGCGCAGCGCTCGGGATTGCGGTCAAATCAGAAATTCCGGACGACCCGCTGATCTTGCTGCAGCATGCCGATATTGCACTATATGATGCGAAAGCACGAAGCAGCAGCGCGATCAGTGTGTTTGAAGGGCGAATGGCCGCGCGGGTTCAGCGCCGGACCATGATCGAGCAGGCCTTGTCGGATCGCGGCCAGATGAAGGGTATCGAACTTCACTATCAACCGATTTTTGGCCTGCGCTCAAACAGACTTACCGGCTTCGAGGCACTGGCTCGCTGGGATCATCCTGAACTTGGCAGCATCTTGCCGTCAGATTTCGTGGAGGCTGCGGAACGCAACGGCCTTGCAACAAGGTTGACCATTCACCTGTTCCGGCAAGCAGTTATTGCTGCAAAGGAGTGGGATGAAGACATCACCCTCTCATTCAACCTTTCTGGCAGCGGTTTGGGCACCTCTGGGCTAGACCGGCTGATCCCAGAAATCCTCGAACAGGAAAGCTTCAACCCAAACCGGTTAGCCGTAGAGGTCACCGAAACGGCCCTGCTGGGCGATCCTGCCGCCGCGCAATCTGTGTTATCCAAGCTGCAGGATATCGGCGTCCGCATTGTGCTGGATGATTTTGGTGCCGGCTATGCCTCGATAGGCTATTTGCGCGAGATGCATTTTGACGGGATAAAGCTCGACGGCAGTCTGATCCGCGACATTGCAACCCGCGCAAAGTCTCGCGACCTGCTCACAGGCGTATTGCATCTGTGCCAGGCTGTCGGCGCAAGTGTGACCGCCGAAATGGTCGAGAATGAGGAGCAGCTCGATTTGTTGCGTGCACTGCCGATAACGCATGTACAGGGCTACCTGCTGGGCCATCCGGTTACGGCATCGGAAACGCGCAAGACCGATGCGGGCCAATTTGAACCGCGCGCCAAATTGATCAAAGCCCGATAAGTGTTAACCAGCAGTCGAATAACCGGGACACCTCGGCAGACGATATTCAAGCAACCAGATCATCTATCTGTGTGATTTGATCATCGATATGGGCAAAGCTCACACCAGCGGCAAAGGGATCGCGGCGGTTCAGATGTGTTACCCGTCTTGCTTTCAAAGCCTTCTGCGATCCTCTTTGCAGTATTCTGAATCGCAAAAGCGCATCTATTGCACCCGCTTTTGTCGGCCGGAAACGCCGGTCAATTGCCGCTACACGTTCTTCGATCAGAGCAGTATAGGCCGGGTGCGGCCCCCTGTGCAGCGGCATTCCCATGACGATTGCCGTGGCCTCGCATGGTGGCAGCAGCATCCCGTTTGTGCGAAAGTCATTCGCACAAAATCCGATGCTCCCTACCGCTTGGAAAAGCAGCCTGAATTTGCCGGAATACACAACTTCGTTGGGAATGAGGTGATGCCGCTGGACTTTCAAAAACTCTCCGGGTGCCCCATTGCCTAGATTTTTCCACATCCGCGCGCTCCAAACGCAAGATGCTACCCAGACGGCACGGCCCCGCCCAGTAACACAGGCTTCATTCCGGAATTATATTCCTTGCCTCAGGCCAACTGCACTTCGACAAGGCTGCCATCCGCCTTAGGAAGCAATCTCAGTTCTTCTTCGGCTTCCAGCCCGGCGACCTGCATCGCTTCGGCAATTGGTCCATTATGGACAATGTCATGCAGAATGCGGACCATCCGCTTTACCGCAGCTGCTTCATCGAGCTTTTCAGTCTCGAACCGGACTTCTTGCCTGGCAAACCAATGCAGTCCCTTTGTGAGGATTGCGCCGCCTTCCGATTCTTCAAAACGAACAAGCGGCAATGCTGGAAAGGCCCCGCCATTCCCATATTCACGCATCGCTTCCAGGAAGAATTCCGGCCCGCTGGTCAATTCAGCGGGCATCCAATGAACAAGATTAGCGGGGAGATCTGCGCATATATCGGCCCCCAGATTAAGCAAGCCGGCAGCGACAGGGGGTATGGGTGGGTCTGTCTTGACCATATCCCCCATGCCAATTGCAATGCTGGATTGAATGCCGGACCGATCTCCATTGGTCATGATCGGCTTGAAACTGTCCGTTGCATCGTCGGAAGGCCCGAGCTTACAGACGTAGCGCGCAGCACGATAGTTGACTTCGCTCTCGCGCCCGCCCGCCTGAGAAGCAACAAGATGCAGATTTTCAGACGATTTGAGAAATGCAGAAAAAAGGGCAAGCAACTCCTCAGTATCGCATGAAAAATCGATCAATAGAGGCGAATGGTTTTGCACAACTATCTTTTCTTTGTTCTTTTTTTGTTCCTATAGAAGACTATATCTCTTGCGCAAGCCACAAAACTCTTTGGCGACCAGATATCTCATCCATAATGGAGGAAATGAAAATAGCGAGATCGAAAAGATTTAAGAGGCCGGTCAGTTGTTATCCCGGCACGTCGTCATTCTTCGTCCCCGCTGCCTCCAGCATCGCCTTCTACCGCTCGCTGCATCATCGCCCTCAATCCGTCTAGCTGGCGGCGCACGGCGGGTTCCCATTGGGATTCTTTGGGAGCCTTCTCAAGCGCTGATTCCCACAGTTTGGCTGCATCGACCGGTTTACCGGACACCAGGGCAAACAACCCTTCAAAATAATCGGGCGCGGGATTCTTCGCCTTGAATCGTCTGGCCTGTGCAAAGGCAAATTCGCTGGGAGGCGTTATCCGGCCATCGCTGGCCAACATCATATATAGCCCGAGCGCCGCCCATAAATGCGAGTTTTCCGGATGCTCTTTCAGGCCCGAGCGCGCATAGGCGACCGCCAGGCTGTATTTGCCCGAACGCGCGAACGCATCCGATGTGATCGTCCAGTTTTTGGAAACATCGAAATTCGGTGCCATCTGCGCTTGCAGCCGCAACAGCTGTTCTGCTGTGCGGGAATCTGCCTCCGTCAATCTTGCAGGCGCAGCAGGGGCATCGGGGCTACCCTGAAGCGCATAGCCGGCAAGCCCCAGAAAGAGGGTCGCGGCAACAAGCTCCCAGCTACGCCGGGGCACACGCCCCAGCAAAACAAATGCCAGCAAAATGCTAAGCGCGATGGCAAAGGCTGCGATCCAGGCCATCATGCCTTGCGCTTTCGGAAGTTTCGCAGGGCGACAAAAACAGCGGCGAGAAACAGAATTACCGGCGCTATCCAGAGCAGAAGGCCCCCACCGCGCGTGCTCGGTTCGAAACTAATATATTCGCCATAGCGGCTTACAAAGAACTGTCGTACTTCATCAGGCGATTGCCCGGCCTGTATCCGGCTTCGCACCTCATGCCGCATGGTGAGCGCGATCGGCGCATCGCTATCGGCAACCGATTGACCCTGACACTGCACACAGCGCAATTCGAACATGAGCTGCGTCGCCTTGGCCTCGAGATCAGGATCGGTCAGCTGCCGGTCCGCATATTCCTGTCCAACCACGGGCGCTTGCGCAAACAGCGGCGCAGACCAGAACAGCAGAAATATCAACAGCAAGCGCGTCATTCTGCGTCCTTCAACTTTTGCAGCAACATCGGAACATGTTCTTCGCGAATATCGCCGATATGCTGATGAGTAATCACGCCGTCGCCTGAAATGACGTAAGTTTCCGGCACACCTGTCGAACCAAGCAGCAGTTGCATTTGCCCGTCCCGATCATCGGCGATGCGAGCGAAAGGATTACCAAAATCGTCTAGAAATTTCTGCAGGTCTTCCGGCTTGTCGCGCAAGGCGATGCCGTGAATTTCCGCCCCGGCCTCTTTGAGCTTGTCAAGGAACGGAGCCTCGGCCCGGCAAGGCGGACACCAGCTACCAAACAGGTTTACGAGCCGCGGTTTGCCGTCGGTGAAATCCTGCTGCGTGAGCGTGCCGCCTGCTTCGCCGTAAAGCGGCAGTTCAAATTGCGGCAGCTTTTCGCCGACCATGGCGGAGCGGACAAATTCATCCTTGGGCTCGCTCAAACTATAGGCCCACATCCCGCCTAGGAAAGACAGGATCACAAGCGGAATCCAGAAAATCAGGCGGCGCATTAATATTCCCCTGCCGCTTTCCAGCGCGAAGCCTCACGCTTTGGCTTGCGCCGTCTGATGCGGCCGACAAGCGCCAGCAAGCCGCCAAAGGCAACGAGCAGCGCGCCATACCAGATGAATGTCACATAGGGCTTCCACCAAACCCGGATCTGGAACCGGCCATCGTCGCCTTCGGTCGCGGAAATCACGCCGTAAAGCTGACCATTCCAGCGCGTCACCAGCGCCGCTTCGCTGGTCTGCTGTACAGGATCGGAGAAATAGCGCACTTGCGGCCGCAGCACCGTTGAGCGGCCGTCCACGTTATATCGAATTACGCCTTCTATCGCGGTCCAGTTTTCCCCGGCAGCGGGCATGACCGAATCCAGTCTGATCTCTCCATCCGGCAGCTTTTGTCCCTCACCGACGGCAAGCGCGGCCAGAGTTTCGCGCGAATAGCCGGACTCGCTCGCCATACCGGCCACGCTGATCGCAAGGCCGAAATGCGCCAGCACCATGCCCCAGATCGGCATCGGCGTTCTCCTCAAATTTCTTCCCAGCAGGGGAAAGAAAGCCGCCAATGCAAGACCGGCGGCAAGCGCCAGACCAAGATTGGGGAAAAATCCTGCCTCCGGCGAAAAGAGGAAGAGCAGAGCGCCGACAATGATCACGACCGCGCCGGCGGCAAGCACCGGCTTCGATATGCGCGCCGCCTCGTCGCGCCGCCAGCGTAGCATTGGGCCGACAAGCATCGCGAGCATGATGAGCGCCGCAAAGGGAATGGTCGACTTGTTGAAATAGGGTGGGCCGACAGAAACGCGGTCGCCCATCGCTTCTGCGGCGAGCGGATAGAGCGTCCCGATCAGCACCACTCCCAAGATGACCGAAAGCAACACATTATTGGCAACAATCGCGCCCTCTCGGCTCAACATCCGGAATTTCTTCCCCTCGCGCACATGCGCTATCCTGAGCGCAAACAGCGCGAAAGCAGAGCCGACATAAATGAGCATCAGCGCCAGAATGAAGGCACCGCGTTCGGGGTCGACGGCAAAGGCATGCACGCTTGTCAAAACGCCCGAGCGGACGAGGAAAGTGCCAGCCATCGACATCGCGAAGGCCACCAGCGCGAGCATGATGGTCCATGCGCGCAGCGCATCGCGCGTTGCCAGCACGCTGACCGAGTGAAGCAAGGCGGTCGCCGCAAGCCAGGGCATCAGCGACGCATTCTCGACCGGATCCCAGAACCACCAGCCACCCCAGCCCAGTTCATAATAGGCCCAGTAGCTGCCGGCCGTGATCCCTATGGTGAGGAAAATCCAGGCCGCCAGCACCCAGGGACGCATCGCGCGGGCAAAGGCCGGTCCGGTTTTCCCGGTCATCAGCGCGCCGACGGCGAAGCTGAATGCCACCGACAGCCCGACATAGCCAACATAAAGCGTCGGCGGATGGAAGGCGAGGCCGATATCCTGCAGCAACGGGTTCAATCCTGCGCCGCGCTGCGCCGGAGGATCGAGCCGCTCGAAAGGGTTCGAAGAAAAAAGCAGGAAGGCGAAGAAGCCGAGCGCCAATAAGGACTGCGCCAGCAGGGTCGCCGACAAGGTCGCCTTGTCGAGCCGCTTTTCAAGCAGAGCGATAGCGCCGCCCGCCAGCGACAGGATGGAAACCCACAGCAGCATCGAGCCTTCATGATTGCCCCATGTCCCGGCCAGCTTGAAAATATCCGGCTTGTCGACATGGCTGTTGCTCGCAACCAGCAGGACAGAAAGGTCGGTGGTCCAGAAAAGCCAGCCCAGCGCCAGAAAGGACAGAAAGCAAAGGACGCCCTGCGCGATAGCGGCGGGCTTGATCACAGGTTCGACCAACGGCCCCCTGGATGTAAATTGCAAAAGGCCGGCAATCATCTGCAGCAACGCCATCGCGGCGGCCAGCCAGAGCAGCACCAATCCTGTCTCTGCAATCATTTTGCGGTGCCATCCTCGCTCAAGGATTCGCCGGTTTTCTGCGCCGCATGCATATCCATGTCGGCAAGCTCGCGCGGAATATAATTTTCGTCATGCTTGGCGAGCAGATTGTCGGCCACAAAGTCGCCATTGGCCGCCAGCCGCCCATCCGCCGTCACGCCCGAACCTTCGACAAAGAGATCAGGCGTGATACCGCGATAACGGACATCGATGCTGGCATCGGCATCCTGCACGGTAAAAAGCACCGTCGTGCCGTCGTCGCTACGGCTGATCGAGCCGGGCTTGACCATGCCGCCCAGGCGGATCGCTTTTCCTGTTTCGATATTGGCGGCTTGCAGGCTGGAAGGCGTGTAGAAATAGCTGGCCTCCTCACGCAGGGCGCTGGCAGCAATCAACGTAGCGCTGATCAGCGCGACCAGCGCAACCAGCGCCAGAACCAGTCTTTGATGCTTTGGTTTCATTGGGGGTCGCCGTCTTTCCTGGCTGTCAGATCCTTGGCCAGCGCCTCGGAGCGCTTCATCGCAATCATGCTGGAAAGCACCAGCCAGCCCAGAGCCAATCCGGTGATCGTGTAGGCTGCGGTAATGAAAGTTCCATGATCCATTGTCAGTCCTCCGCCAGCCTTCGCATCCGCGCCTCGATACGGATATCCGCCAGCGCCGTGCGCATCCGCATCAAAACGATGGCTCCATATAGCAGGCCAAATCCAAGGAAAGAGACCAGCAATGGCCAGAGATACGCCCCGTCGATCGACGAGCCACCCAGCGTAATGCTCGCTTTCTGATGCTGGCTTTCCCACCACACCACGCTGCGGTTGATGATGGGGATGTTGATCGCGCCGACTATGCCGAAGACCGCTGCGACCCGGCTGACATTGCCCTTCTCGCTCGAAGCGCTCGCGAGTGCGATGTAGCCCAGATACATGAAGAAGAGGATCAGCATCGATGTGAGCCGTCCGTCCCACACCCACCAGGTGCCCCAGGCGGGACGCCCCCAGATCGACCCGGTGGCCAAGCATAGTGCTGCGAACACCGCACCGGGCACGGCGATCGCGCGCGCCGAAATACCGGCAAGCGGATGCCGCCAGACCAGCTGAATAATGCTGGCTATCGCGATCCCGACCCAGCCGCCCATGCCGAGCCAGGCCGATGGCACATGCACGAAAATGATCTTCACCGTTTCACCCTGAAGCCGCTCAGCCGGTGTCATGGTAAGGCCCCAGGCACACGCGCCCAGGGCAAGCAGCAGGCCGGACCAGAAAAGAACCGGCGTGAGCGGTCTTGCAAGGCGGAGGAACTGGGCTGGATTGGCAAATTTATGCATGGCGATTCACTTTGGCAAAGCGCTCTAGCAGCAGGCCAGCGCTACGCCAATCGATATCGGTCAAATTTGCACCAACGGAAAAGCGATTGACATTGTCGAGAAACAGGCGCAGTTAAAGTTGCGAATCATTATTATTTGCATTTGCAATAGGGCTTAGAAGGAAGAATTATATGGGTTTTTCGATGCGCTTTTGCGCAGGGGTTTGTGCGTCCAGCATTTTCGCCCTCGCCGTTTCAAACGCAGCAATGGCTGCCGAAACCGAAGAGGCAGCCGCCGAATCCAATGACAATGTCATAACCGTGACGGCAACGCGCGCGCCCACACAGGTCAAAGATGCGCCGGTATCGGTCACCGTTATCGATGATGTGCAGATTGCAGATGAACTGATCACAGATATCAAGGATCTGGTGCGTTTCGAGCCGGGCGTCACGGTGCGCCGCGCCCCTGCCCGCTTTGGCGCGGCGCTGGGAAGCACTGGCAGGGCTGGCAATGAAGATTTCAATATTCGCGGAATCGGGGGCAACCGGGTGCTGATCCAGGTAGACGGCATCCGGTCGCCGCAAGGCTTCAGCTTTGGCGCGCAGGATGCCGGTCGCGGCAGCTACACCGATGTCGGCCTTGTGAAATCGGTCGAGATTTTGCGCGGCCCGGCCTCCGCGCTCTATGGCAGCGATGGCTTGGCCGGCGTGGTGAGCTTTATTACCTCGGATCCGGTCGATCTGATCGAGGAGGGCAAAAGCTTCGGCGGTTTTGCCCGCGCCTTCTATAGCTCTGCCGACAATGAATTTGCCGAAACAGCTGCGCTGGCCGGGCAGTTTGGCGATTTTTCGGCAATGATCGCCTATACAAGGCGCGATTTCGAGGAACTCGACAACAGAGCTGTCACGGAAATCTTGACGGGCGCAGCGCCCGGCGGGACGGTTGAGCAGGGCCCAGCGCGAACCGAGCCCAACCCGCAGGATGGCAAATCCAATGCGCTTTTGGGCAAGCTGGTCTGGTCGAGTGGCGGCCACCGTGTTCGCCTGACGGGTGAATATCTGGACCGCGAGGTCGATTCGATCATCCTTTCCGGGCTTGCACCGGTAAGGCTGTTTGGTCCCACGCCGACCTGGAGTGTTGACCGGCTGGAAGCAAATGACACGACCGAGCGCAAGCGTTTCTCGCTGGACTATACATGGAATGGCGAGGGCGCGATCGACTATGCACATGTCGGCCTTTACTGGCAGGATGGCGAAGACCGGCAGTTTACCGAGGAGGACCGGACACAGCTTTCCTTTATCCCCGCGCCCGACCGCTCCCGCATCAACACATTCGAAAATGAGGTTTATGGCGCTTTTGCTGAGCTGCGCTCAGACTTTGCAACCGGCTCTTTGCAGCACCGCCTTTCATTCGGCGGCGATATTAGCTGGACGGAGCAGGCAGGTCTGCGTGACGGTACCATTCCGCCAACCGGCGAGACGTTTCCATCGCGCGCCTTTCCGGTGACGGATTTCACGCTCGGCGGCGTCTATATCGCTGACCAGATTACTTTCGGGGACGGCGTTGTAACTCTCTTCCCTGCACTCCGGTTCGATTTCTACGATCTTGATCCGACCAACGACCCTTTGCTACCGACATTCACAGCCGCTGGGCAGGATGATTCGCGGCTTTCGCCAAAGCTTGGCGTGACGATCAGGCCAACCGAAACGGTCCGGATATACGGGAATTATGCTCAAGGCTTCAGGGCACCGACGCCAAGCCAGGTCAATAATTTCTTCGAGAATCTGGCCTTTGGCTACACGTCCGCGCCCAACCCGGATCTGGGCCCGGAAACAAGCGAGAGCTTCGAGATCGGTGCCCGCTTCGTCGATGACCGAGTCAGCTTCGGGCTTACCGGCTTTATCGCCAAATATGACGATTTCATCAGTCAGGAAGTGGTTGGCGGAAGCTTCACCCCGATGGACCCGGCGGTGTTTCAGTTCGTCAATCTGGACGAGGTTGATGTCCACGGCGTCGAAGCGAAAGTCACCTACCTCCACGAAAATGGTTTCCGCGTCCGCTTTGCCGCTGCCTATGCAAATGGTGACGTAACCACGGGCGGTGCCGACACGCCGCTGTCCACCATCGAACCGCTCAATGCCGTCCTGGGTGTCGGCTATCGTGATCCCGGCAATCGTTTTGGCGGCGAATTCATCGCCAGCTACAACGCGCAGAAGGAAATAAACCGCGCGCCAGCCAATGCCTTCATTCCCGATGAGTCGCTAACACTAGACGCAACGGCCTTTGTCCGATTTGCCGATCACTTCACTTTGCGCGCCGGTATCTTCAACATTACCAACGCGCGCTACAGCTATTGGAGCGACGTGCGCGGCCTGTCGCAGGCCAATCTCGTGCAAACCATCTACGACGCGGCCCTCAACCCGGTCGGAACGGCAGATATCCGGTCAGCCTACACTCGCCCCGGCCGCAATTTCAGCCTTTCACTGACAGCATCATTTTGAACTGGGAGTATCAGATCATGTCAATCAAACTTGCCTCCAAATTTGGCGCAGCACTTTTTGCCATTTCGCTGGCAACATCCCCTGCTCTCGCGGACGATCCTATCAAGGAACGTACGGCAGCGGCTGAGGCAGCATCCTTTGAAGCCGACCGCGCCGACATTCTTGCGATGGCGGGCGACTACAAGGTCACCTTCGATATGAAGGAGACGACGCCCTGGCGGGACGATTATACGCCGATCAAGGCCAAGATTTCCGGCGGGCATGAAAGCGTGCGCGTTATCGAGGATACCGGGCGCAAGATCGTGCTTCAGCATCTGCTCGTCGTCGGCTCTGACGACAGCCCCTTTATCGTAAAGCACTGGCGCCAGGACTGGGAATATGAGCCGAAGCAGATTCTCGCATATGCTGGATCAGGCAAATGGGAGCTTCAGGATGTTCCAGAACGGCTCCGTAAAGGCCGCTGGTCGCAAACCGTCTATCAGGTGGATGACAGCCCGCGCTATGCTGGCTGGGGACAGTGGACGACAACCAACGGCGTGCGCCGCTGGCGGTCAAGCTGGACAACGAGGCCGTTGGCGCGCCGCGATGCTACACGTAACCCGGACTATGACCATTATCAGGCCATTAACCGGCATCAGCCCTTCCCCGGCGGCTGGATTCACTGGCAGGACAACACCAAGATGAAATGGGTGGATGGCAAGGCTGAACCCTATGTGCAGGAAATAGTGCTCAATACCTACAAGAAGTTTGACGAATATCCTGTGAGCGCTGCCGACGACTACTGGAAAGCCACGTCAGGCTATTGGAAAGCCGTGCGCAGCGAATGGGATGCAGCAATAGCGCGCGGCAACGGTGTGACAGTAGAGGAAGAGGCCAATACCGGAACGGTCATCAGCGGCGAATTGCTCGAAATGGGCACCAAGATCAGCAAGGGCGAAATGTCGGAGGCCGATGCCATTGGCAAGGCGCAGGCGCTGATCCGCAACTCCACAAACAAGCCGGTCAAGACCGCCGCAAGGGAAACGCCCGCCGAGCCCAGCGGCTATTGATGGCCGCAGCGCGCAAGCCTAGCGCCCGATAAGCTGCTGCGCCATGCGGTCGGCGATGATCGCGGCCGGGGTTTTTTCCGCTTCGCTCTGTTGCCAGATTTCGGTCAGCCTCTCGGGAATGATCGCGATGCGCTCCATCACATCACTGCGGCTATAGTCGCCGAGATATTCAAGGCCGACATTGATGATGCCTGCTGCGTTGATGACATAATCGGGCGCATAGAGAATGCCGCGATCAAACAGCCGCTGCTCATCGCCGGGCCGGGCCATCTGGTTGTTCGCGCCGCCAGCGACAATCGCAACATCCAGCGCAGCGATGCTGTCCTTCGTCAGGATCGCGCCGAGCGCGTTGGGGCTGAAAATATCGGCCTTGACCGTCATGATCTCGTCCAGTGCCGCCACCCGGGCACCCGCCATTTCCGCGATTTCGGCGGTTCTGGCATCATCGATATCGGCAATAGTCAGCTTTGCGCCTTCTTTCGCAAGCAGCTCCGCAACGCCGCCGCCGACGCTGCCCACACCCTGGATCGCGACATGCACGCCGTCCATCGTCTCGCTCCCCAGGCGGAATTTCGCCGCAGCCTTGATGCCCAGAAACACCCCGCGTGCGGTAAAGGGGCCGGGGTCGCCGCCGGCCTTGGCGGGATCTTCAGTCGGCAGACCGGCGACATGGCGTGTCTGCTTGCGGATTTCGACCATGTCACCATCCGACATGCCGACATCCTCGGCAGTCACATATTGGCCGCCCAGCGACTCGATCGCGCGGCCAAGCGCGGCAAGCATCTCCGGCGTTTTTATGCGCGCCTCGTCGGCCAGCACCACGCCCTTGCCGCCGCCAAGCGGCAGACCGGCCATCGCATTTTTATAGCTCATCCCGCGCGACAGCCGCAGCACGTCGGTGATGGCTGCGCTGTTGTCGGCATAATGCCAGAAACGCGTGCCGCCTGCTGCCGGGCCCAAATGCGTCGAATGCACACCAATCACAGCCTTGAGCCCGCTTTCACGGTCCTCAAACAGATGCACGGCTTCATGCGCATCATAATCTGGCAAATCCCAGATGGCGGTCATGATTGCTGTCCCTTCCCCGCGCAGCGCGCCGATTCACAAAATTGCGAGCGGGCGTAATAATATTATAAGCGCCGCATGTCACCCACAAAAGGGTCAATAGCTGATCGACAAATTGGGGAAAGTGGGGCGACCGACGGGATCCGAACCCGCGACCTCTGGTACCACAAACCAGCGCTCTAACCAACTGAGCTACGATCGCCATAGCCGACTTTGTCGGGCAGGCGCGCTCCTTAAGGGGAAGCGCGCCACCGGGTCAAGCAGAATGGCATGGCAAAACCGAAATTTCGCTTGGCATCCGCCGCGAATGCGGTGTTAAGGCAATCCGATGTCCTGGATCGCGAATCTGCGCAGCTATCGCCCCGGCCCCGGCATGCTGGTATCGGCAGCCTTTGTCGGCCCCGGCACGGTAACGGCCTGCACGCTAGCCGGTGCCAATTTTGGTTTTGCGCTGCTCTGGACGTTGCTCTTTGCGACCTTTGCGACAATCACCCTGCAAAGCCTGGCGAGCCGCATCGCGCTGATAACCGGCAAGGGGCTTGGCGAAGTAATTATCGAAGCCCTGCCGAACAAGTCTGCAAAGATCGGTGCTGCCCTGTTGCTGCTCGTTGCTCTTTTGGTGGGAAACGCCGCTTATGAGGCCGGCAATATTGCTGGAGCCGGACTTGGTATTTCCGCTCTCGCCGGTGATGGTGAAGGGAGATATTGGCCAACGCTGATAGGCATGGCAGCGATCATCCTGCTCGGCGCAGGAAAGCTGAAATGGCTTGAACGGTTGCTGATCGCGCTGGTTCTGCTGATGAGCCTGTCTTTTATTGCCGCACTCTTTGTTGTGCAGCCCGATTGGGGCGCTTTATTCGCCGGTTTTGCTCCTTCAATTCCCGATGGCGCTACGCTCACTGCCATGGCGCTTATTGGTACCACCATAGTGCCCTATAACCTTTTCCTGCACGCGGCCACGATCTTGCGCAAATGGCGCGGCCCCAAACATCTCACTGAGATGGCGGTCGAAAATACCATTTCGATAGGGCTGGGCGGCCTGGTGTCCATGGCCATACTAGGAACAGCAGCAACGGCGCTGTTTGGTTCGGGCAAGGAAATCACAAATGCGCTCGACATGGCGGCGCAACTGGAACCACTATATGGAAATTTCGCCAAGACCGCGATTGGCGTCGGTTTGTTCGGAGCCGGATTGACCTCGGCAATCACCGCGCCGCTCGCCAGCGGATATATTGTCAGCGAGATCTGGCGCAGTGATGATTTAAAGACCCGCGATCGTCGCATGCGCTGGACCGCATTTGCCATAGCCATCATCGGGACCATCGTTGCATCGGCTGGCTATAAACCCGTCGAGATCATCTTTCTGGCCCAGGTGGCAAATGGACTGCTGCTTCCGATTGTGGCAATATTTTTGCTGCGGCTGGTGCGCAGCCGTGAAATCATGGGTGAAAATTTGGCTGGCAAGGCGCTTGCAATGGCCGGCTGGTTCGTAGCTGTGATTTGCATCGCGCTTGGGGCACGTATATTGGCTTTGGCCTTCGGATTCTTATGACTGCAAAAATCGACCTTAACTCCGATCTCGGTGAGCATGAGGCTTCCGATGCCATCGCGCGCGATATCGAGATCATGAATCTTGTCAGCAGCGTCAATATCGCTTGCGGCGGTCATGCCGGAAACGAAGCCACCATGAGCTTGATGCTCAAGGCAGCGCGGCAGCGCCGGGTCGCCGTGGGGGCGCACCCATCCTATCCCGATCGCGAAAACTTCGGCCGCACCACCATGAAAATTTCGCCTGAGGATTTGTATGATGAACTGTGCAGCCAGATCGACATGCTGGTCTGTTTCGCCAGCGCCGAAAGCATGAAGATCGACCATGTCAAACCGCATGGCGCGCTCTACAATGATGCAGCCGATGATAAAGAACTCGCCAATGTCGTCGCCCATGCGGCGGCGACCTGCATTCCCGGTGTCGCAATCGTTGGCCTGTCGGGCGGAGCGATGCGCGCCGCAGCCAGAAAATACCGCCTGCCCTTTGTTGCCGAGGCGTTTGCTGATCGCCGGTATGATGCGCGCGGGCGGCTGGTCACGCGCGATCAGGAGGATGCACTGATCGAAGACGAAGCAGGCCGCGTCGCCCAAGCGCTGGCGCTGGCCAGCCGGAATAGGATAGAGGCCAGCGGCGGTGACCGACTCAAGATCAGGGCAGACAGCATTTGCCTGCATTCGGATACCGATGGCGCGTTGGAAAGCGCGCATGCCATTCGCAAAGCGCTCGATGCCGCGGGAATATCCGTCGCCGCACCTGTATGAGCAATGCGAAAGTTGAAATTTTTGAAGATACGCTGCGCCTGGCGATAGCGGACGGGGCGGACCGGCTGAGCCTGGCCGACGCTCTCCGAGCCGCCGGCGACTGGGAAGAAGTTGTGCCCGGAATGGCAGACATCGCGGTCAAATTTGACCCGGAAAAGATGACCGAGGCGAGCGCGCTCGAAAAGTTCCAGGACATGCTGAAAGAGGCTGAAACGCTCCCGGCATTTAAGTCAAGCGACGCCGTCCGCCTCACCGCCTGCGTTGAAGGTAAATTTGCTCCGGATGCGCCAATGGTTGCAGGCAAGCTCGGCATAGCGCCGGGCGATCTTGCCGACTGGCTCGACCAGCGCCGCTACCGTGTCGTGATGATGGGTTTTCAGCCGGGCTTTGCCTATCTGGAAGATGTTTCCGAAGACGCCTTGCCCGAAATTTCGCGGCTGGACACGCCAAGGCAAAGGGTGGCGGCAGGCAGTATCGGCTGCCTCGGCAATCGTCTGTGTTTATACGCGCAGGATGGTCCGGGCGGCTGGCCGATTATTGGGAGAATCTCCAACCGGCTGTTCGACCTTGGCGATTGGGAAAATCCGTTTTTACTGGCACCCGGACAACCCGTTCACTTTAATTGCCTCCCGGCCATGCTCTTTGAGAAGATTCGTGGCTGATCCGCTGCTCAGCATGTATCAATTTACCGATGCCGGGCGGATCACCACTGTTCAGGGAATTCCATTTCGTGGACATCGCCATTTGGGTCTTCCGCTCGCGGGCGCGGCAGACCAGCTGTCGCTTGCGCTCGCCAACTGGCTGGTCGGCAACGCTGCCGAGAAAACCGCCTATGAAATTACACTCGCATCTGCGAAAATTTCGGCCTCGAATGCTGCTTTTATTGCGGTAGCAGGCGCGGCGGATTATGTGTTGATTGACGGCGTTAGGCAGCCAGCAGGTCGGTCTTTCATTCTGCAAAGTGACCAAACACTCGAAATCGCCGCTCCGCGCCATGGCTGCCGCAGCTATCTTGTAACATGTGGCGGCATCCCCTGCAGTCGGATGCTGGGTGCCAGTTCGACCTATGCACCTCTGCATCCGCATGGTTCAGCATATGTTGCAGACGGGTATCTCGCGCAGGGCTTTACTAGCAACACGCTCAAAAAAAACTGGAAAGAAAGAGAGTTACCGGCCGAGTATGCGCTGACCTTCGGCGACCATTTCCTGCTGCGCTACGTTGCCGGGCCAGAACATAGCTGGCTGGAGAGCGATGCCCAGCGCGTGCTGCAAGCAAAGGAATGGACCGTCAGCCAGCGCGGAAGCCGGATGGGCCAGCGGCTGGAAGGCACTCAGCTTGAAATGCGCGATGATCGCCAAATGGACAGCAGCGCCGTTTTCCCCGGAACGATCCAATGCCCGCCATCGGGCACGCCCTTTCTGCTCGGCTGCGATGCCCAGACGACAGGCGGCTATCCGCGCATTGCGCAGATTATCCGTGCCGACCGGCATTTGATCGGCCAGCTAAGGCCGGGTGCCAAGGTGAAACTGCAGCGAATTGAGCCGGCAGAGGCGCGGCGCCTCTACCGGTCGAAAATTGCTTTATTGCGGGAGTTGCAGCCGGATATCCGGCTCGACTGAGCTGTTGCCGCTCAGCCTTCCTTCTTTTTGAGGCTAAGGCCACCAAAGCGCTTGTTGAACTGCGCCACACGGCCGCCCGAATCCATCAACCGCTGATTGCCGCCGGTCCATGCAGGATGCGACGTCGGATCGACATCGAGCGTCAGCGTGTCGCCTTCCTTGCCCCAGGTCGAGCGGGTCTCGAAAGTCGTCCCATCGGTCATCTGCACCTTGATCATATGATAGTCGGGATGGATGTCTTTTTTCATTTGTCTGCTCCAATATGGCCCCGGTTTCCGACCGATACCTGAATGCGTAAGAGCGGGCTGTTAGCCGCCCTTTGCGGGATTCGCAAGCCTTGTCTGACTGGGCGCGCTATTCCGGCGGATCGGCGATCATCGCCATAAAGTCCGCCTGCGATGCCACTTTGTCTCCGATCATCGCCTTGCCTGCAAAGCGGCAGGCGCGTTTGCTTGCCTGCGTGAATTCGACATTGAGATGGAGCAGGCATCCCGGTTCGACCGGCGTGCGGAATTTCGCATTGTCGATGGACATGAAATAAACCAGCTTGCCCGATCCGGCGAGATCCATGCTTTCCATGGCGAGTACGCCAGCGGCCTGCGCCAGCGCTTCGATCTGCATGACGCCAGGCATGATGGGACGGCCCGGAAAATGGCCCTGAAAATAGGGCTCATTCATCGTCACGGCCTTCACCGCGCTAATCCGCTGGTCAATGACCAGCTCTTCGACCCGGTCGACAAGCAGCATCGGGTAGCGATGCGGAAGCACCGCCATCACCCGGCGCACATCATAATTGCCAAGCTCGAAAGCCTTACCCCCCATGCCCGTTTGCCTCGCTTATCTGCCGGTTGGCTGCGCCGCGGGCTGCGCTTGCTGTTGCTGCGCAGCACGCGCCGCTTGTGCCCTGGCGGCCAGGCCAAGCAATTGCTGAATCTGCTGATGTACGGCGGCTACGTCTCTCGAAGGCTGCCAATCCGCTGGGGGCGTATAGCTCACCGTGGGAACAACCCTGTCCAGTTCGGTAGTTATCGCTGGAGTGATATCAACGGTTGGTTGCGCCCACAAAAAGGCGTCGGGTGCCAGAATCATGTTGATGTTCTTGGCCTGCACGACGGCAGTCTGCGCTTCACCATATCTTTTGGCGATCTCGCCAACAACGTACATTTGCGCCTTGATTATGGGATCGCGCAGATCCTGAATTTCCTTGCCCTTGCTTCGGATCTGGTCCTTAAGCGGATTGTTTGATGCGTCTATTTTTGCCAGCTCGGCACTATCGATTTGCTTGTCTCCGTTGGCATCGAACTGCGTATAGAGCTGTTGCTGCAGCCCCTCGACTTCAGTTTGCTTTTGCGTGATCTGGTCCAGATAGCTTTTATACTGTGTATTGATCTGTCCATAGGCTGTACCCAGTGCCTTTGCGCGAGCAATAGCTACCGGGGTGTTCGCCGTGGCTATGCCCGAAACCTGCGCCTGTACAGCCGCCGGAGCGAGCGTTGATGCTGCCAGCGCAAGCGCCGCAACCTTCGAAAATTTGATAGTCATCAGAATTGTGTTCCTACGTTGAATGTAATCAATTTGGTATCGTCGCCATCATTCTTGATAACAGCGCGAGCTATATCGATCCTGAACGGACCAAATGGTGAGTTCCAGTTTACGCCCAAACCGACCGAAACGCGAGGCTTCCAGCTATCGCCCAGAAATTCCTCCTGAAACGGTGCCAGGTTGCGGGTTGTGTCCGCCGGGCAGACGTTGAAGCGGCCAGAGCCAATCGTCATTGTATTGTCGTTGGGGTCGGTAACCTGCCCTTCGCTGGCAAATACAACACCGCCGGGCGTAAAGCACTGGTTTTTCACGTTCCCGTCATTGTCGGTGAAATCTGCCAGCGTTGTCAACAAGGGCTGGGTAACGCCAAAAACAGAACCGACATCGACGAATACCGACGGCCTGAGGCCCAGTTCACGGGCACCGCTTCCCAGTGGTATTTCAAGCTCGGCGCGCGCCAGATAATAAGCGCGTCCGCCAAGCGCATCGTCGAAAGTCTGCGAGTTACGACCGCGCTCACGGCTCACAATCGGATTCATGGCATCTGTAAGATCGATATTGGTGAAGCGCAAGACCCGCGGGCCGACGCCGCGAATGTCGAAGCCTCGAATCTGGGGTTCCCCCAGATAAAAGCGGTCGGTCAGCCGGACATCGTCAATCCCGTCCGCCGCCGAACCCCTGTTTTCGAGCGCGTAGACATAACCGCCTTCTGCCGAGATCGAGAAAACGAAACCGCTGTCCGTTATCTTCCAGTGCTTGCTGGCATTGAGCCGGCCCTTCAGATAACGGACATTTCCCCCCAATCCGGCAAAATCGAGGCTCGTGCTGACAACATGCCCGCGTGTCGGGCGAAGGCGATTGTCGCGCGTATCGTAAAGCAATGTGGCACCCAGCACGGACGACGTACGCTGACCGATGGCATCGCAAAGGAAACGGCCGGCAATCAGAGGATCGCATGTCGAAATGCCATCGCCGTCAAAATCCGAGAAGAATAGATTTTCGTCGAGCGTCACCTCGTCAAGACTAAGACCATAACGCGCCTGGAAATACAGAAACTCGTTAATCGGAACGCCAGTGCGAATCTGAAAGCCGGTTGTCACCTGTTCGTAGGTCGTATTGCGTTCGTTGTTGAAGAAGTTGAAGCTGTTGAGATCACGCCGGAAGAGATCTCCTGATAGCGAAATCGACCGGTCGAACAAATAGGGCTCGGTAAAGCCTATCTCTACTGATTGGGAAAAGTCCGAGTAGGAGACGCTGGTGCGCAGCGCCTGGCCCATACCGCGAAAATTCGTTTGCTCGATGGCGCCCTGGAAAATGAAATTCTCGATGCTCGAAAAACCGGCTGAAAGCGATAGCTGACCGGAAGGTTTTTCTTCGACATTGGTGGTCAGGATAATGCGGTCGGGTGCGCTGCCCTGCTCCTGCTCAACCTCCAGATCATCCTGGAAATAGCCCAGCGACTTGATCCTGTTTGCGGTGCGTTTCACCTGGAAACTGTTGAATGCATCGCCTTCATTGAGGCGGAATTCGCGGCGGATAACCTTGTCGACGGTTTGGGTGTTGCCGTTGATGTCGACTCGCTCGACGAAAACACGCGGGGATTCGGCAATCTCGAAGGTAATCCCCATCGTCTTTTCATCTTTGTTGCGGTTGAAGCGCGGATTGACCTGCGCGAAGGCATAGCCAAACAGGCCAGCGCTTTCGGAAAGCTGCTCGACCGTATCTTCCACCTGCTTGGCATCGTACCAATCGCCCGTTTTCATCGGTAACCGTGCCGTCAAGAGCTCTGAATCGAAATCGCGAATATCACTGTCAACCTTAACGTCGCCAAATGTATATCGCTCGCCTTCCTCGACCACGTAGGTGATAATGAAATCCTGCTTGTCCGGCGTCAGCTCGGCCACCGCCGAAACAACGCGGAAATCGGCATAACCCTCGGTCAGGTAGAATTGCCGCAATTTCTGCTGGTCGAAAGCAAGCCGGTCGGGGTCATAGCTGGTGCCCGAAGAGAAGATGCGGAAGAAGCGCGCCTGTTTGGTAACCATTTCACCGCGCAGCTTGTTGTCGGAAAAGACCTGGTTGCCGATAATGTTGATCTGGCGAACCTTCGATTTGGGTCCCTCATTGATCTCGAAAACGATGTCGACGCGGTTCTGGTCAAGCTGCACCATCTTCGGCTCGACGGTCGCCGCAAAGCGCCCCTGCCGCTTGTATAACTCGACGATACGGGCGACGTCTGCGCGCACCTTGGACCGCGAGAAGATCTGCCGCGCAGCCAGCTTGATTTCGGGCAGGATCTTGTCATTCTTGATCCGCTTGTTGCCCTCCAGGATAATGCGGTTCACCACCGGGTTTTCGCGCACCTCGATGACAACCGCGCCATTATTGTTGCGAATGCCGACATCGGCAAACAGCTCCGTGGCGAAGAGATCCTTGAGCGCCTGGTCGGCACCCGCCTGCGTCCAAACCTGTCCGGTGCGCAGCCGAATATAGGAACGCACCGTATTGGGCTCCAAACGCTGTGTGCCGACGACAGTGATAGACTGGATAACATCGCGCTGCGGTGCCTGATTTTCCGGTGCCGGTGCTGGAGATGCGGCTTCCTGTGCCGAGGCGGCCGGCGCGGTCAAGGCTGACGCTGTGATGAGGGCCGTCGTGCCCATAAGGCAGGAAGTAAGCGATTTTATTTTCATTCCGATCCGATCCGCTATTCGCCCCCACCGGTTCGACCCGGCCATTGATACCAATCCGCCTGCAAGCAGGCGTCCCCAAAATTACGAAAGCGTCCCTGCCCTATGCAGCCGCAGCAATCAAGCCAACAATCGCGCAAAATTCAGCCGAAAAGGCCAAAACTGTCGAGATCATTGAAGGTTACCAGCAGCATGAATCCAACCACCATCGCAAAGCCCGCCCGGAAGGCCCATTCCTGAACCATCGGCGATGCAGGCCGCCTGCGTATGGCCTCGATTGCATAGAGGAAGAGATGACCGCCATCGAGCATGGGAATTGGCAGGAGGTTGATGAACCCCAAGTTAATCGAGATAAGCGCGGCCAATGAAATGAAGCTGATGATGCCGAGCGTCCACACTTCGCCTGAAATCTTGGCAATCTTGAGTGGCCCGCCGAGTTCCTTGACCGAGCGACGCCCGGTAATGATCTGACCGATGCCCTGCATCTGCTGACTGAGAACGGCACCGGTTCGCTCGACCGCCAGCCAGGGCGATTCGAGCAAACCGACCTCACGGCGCTCGGGTTCTGCAGCACCGACACCGATTTGCCCAATGCGGTATGTGTTCCCGAAACGGTCGACATCGATCCGTTCCGCAACATTGACCTGCTTTTCAATGGTTTGACCGCTGCGTTCGATGGTCAGCGTCGCCTGCTGCTTAGGAATCATGATGACCTTATCGACCAACTGTTCGAAGGTCTCGATCTGGTCGCCGTCGAAAGCGACGATGCGGTCGCCCTTTTGCAGACCCGCGGCTTCGGCAGCGCCGTTCTCGACGATCGTGTCGGCAACGGGCGGCGTAAAAGGTTGCCCGAAGCTGAGTAGGAAGCCCATGAAAATCAGGATGGCGAGCAGGAAATTGACCGCCGGGCCGGCAAAGACGATCAGCGCCCGTTTCCACAGCGCCTTGGACTGGAAGGTGTGAGAATATTCTTCATCACTCATATCGCCTTGCCCGTCTCCGGGTTGGCTCGCAGGATTCATATCCCCTGCAAATTGCACATAGCCGCCCAGCGGCAATGCACCGATCCGCCATCTTGTCCCACGTTTGTCAACGCGCGCGAAAATTTCCGGGCCGAAACCGATGGAAAATTTGTCGGCCTTTACGCCGAACCAGCGCCCGACAAGATAATGGCCCATTTCATGGACCACGACGAGCACGCCGATCAGCAGCAGGAAAGCGAAAATGGTGACGAAAATGTTGGGAGATTCAAATCCCATCAGGCAACCTCTTGAACTCTCTCTTGCGCATATTGCCGCGCTTCTGCGTCAATGCTGAACAGGGCAGCGAGCGATTCTGGCGTTTGGGGCTGATAGCCTTCAAGCACCTTGTCGGCAAGGGCGGCTATTTCGAGAAAACCAATCTGCCCGCCCAAAAAAGCGGCCACTGCGATTTCATTGGCGGCATTCAGGATCGCCGGGCGCGCACCACCCGCTGCCGCTGCATCGCGCGCCAGCCGGATTGCTGGGAAACGCTTTTCGTCGGGCGCTTCGAACGTCAGCTGGCCAATTGTGGCCAGATCGAGCGGCTGGCAATCAGTTTTCACCCGCTCTGGCCAGGCCAGCGTCGAAGCAATCGGTATTTTCATATCCGGCGAACCAAGCTGCGCCAAAGTCGAACGATCGGCATATTCGACCATCGAATGGATCACCGATTGCGGATGGACAAGGATATCGAGCTTGTCGAGACCCACCGGAAAGAGGTGATGCGCCTCGATAAATTCAAGCCCCTTATTCATCATCGTTGCGCTATCGACGCTGATTTTCGCGCCCATATCCCAATTGGGATGCGCAACCGCTTGCTCCGGCGTCACCGTCTGCATCTGCTCCAGAGAAAATTCGCGAAAAGGACCACCGGATGCGGTCAGCGTGATTTTGCGCACCTGCTCCAGCCTGCCGCCCTGAAGGCACTGAAAAATCGCATTATGCTCGCTGTCTACGGGCAGCAGCGTTGCGCCGGACCGCTCGACCGCCGCCATCATCAATGCGCCCGCAGAAACCAGCGATTCCTTGTTGGCAAGCGCCACCGTCTTGCCCTGCTCTATGGCCGCGAGCGTGGGTTTCAGGCCCGCCGTGCCGACAATCGCCGCCATCGTCCAGTCGGCACCGCGCTGCGCCGCATCGATGAGCGCATCCTCTCCAGCAGCGGTTTCGATAGTGGTATCCGCCAAGGCTTCCTTGAGCGCGGGATAGGCCTTCTCATCCGCGCAGACAGCGATCTCCGGCTCGAATTCCCGCGCCAGCCGGGTCAGCCCGTCGCAATTGCCATTGGCGGTCAGCGCGACAACGCTGTAATCCGCGCGGTTGGCCCGGATCAGATCGAGCGTGGACAGGCCCACAGACCCGGTTGCGCCGAATATGGAGATGGAACGGGTCAAAAGACGAAGCTCGACATATCCGACAAAAATTCAGCAACTCCAGCAATCAATGTCACAGATAACAGACCGTCGACTCTATCAAATACGCCTCCGTGGCCTGGCAAGAGACGCCCCGAATCCTTCACGTCTGCAATTCTCTTCATCCAACTTTCAAAAAAATCTCCAGCTTGAGCAACTGTGGCGAGCAGAAAACCAATCAAAAAAGATGACGCAAATATACCAATCAAGCTAAATGTATTTAAAATCTCGAGAACACCGTAAAACTTGTGGTTTTCCTTTACATAAAACAAAATAATCGCCGTTGTAACAAATGCCCCCAAACAGCCACCAAACAGGCCGCTCCACGTTTTGGAAGGGCTTATTTTTGGTGCGATCTTCTTCCCACCAGCAAATCTACCAACAAAGTATGCAAATGTGTCGGTAGCTATTACTCCGAGTATGATAGAGTAAAGAGTTATTACACCATTAGGTCGTTCTCTGAGTTCAACAAATAGAAACCCCGTCAAACCAATGTATAATAATCCCATTGTCAACCAAAGCGCATACTGAAACCCTTGCCTATGCCGAATCAACCTTAACCATTCACGTAAAACAGCAAATGACACGATAATGACAAAACCAGCCCACCAAGTACCGCCAGCATAGATAAAAGCGCCTACAACAACCATTGCAATGATGGCAGTAATCAACCGGTTCCTGAGGTCACCCCATCGCCTCAAATTGTGGCGCGCCAAAGTCGCATCTTCAACACGATCAGGTTTCGTCCCTTCTTCCATCAAAACTTCCCAACCAACGCTTGAAAGCTGACTGTCACCGGCCACCGAAACGGCGTTCGCGCCCGGCAAATTCTTCGAGTGCAGCGGTAAATTCCTCGGGCGTGAAATCAGGCCATAGCGTATCGGTGAACCACAATTCAGCATAGGCGGCCTGCCACAGCATGAAATTGCTGAGCCGGTGCTCGCCCGACGTGCGGATGATCAGATCCAGCGGGGGAAGGCCGGCAGAATAGAGCTCCGCCTCGATGGCCTCTTGCGTTACCGGGCCCTTGGCTGCCGCGGCGGCGGCGGCTTGCGCCAGCTCTGCCTGCGCTCCATAGTTGAGGGCCACGGCCAAAGTCGGCCCGTTGCCGCCAGCCGTCTTCTCCAGAGCATCCTCGAGCAGGTCCACAATATCAGGTGCAAACGCCTTGTAATTGCCAAGGATCTTGAGCTTCACGCCTTTCTCGACAAATTCGTCTAGGTCGCTGCGGATATAGCCCCGCAAAAGCCCCATAAGATCGCTGACCTCATCCTCCGGCCGCTTCCAGTTTTCGCTGGAGAAGGCATAAAGGCTCATCGCCTCCAGCCCCAGATCGCCTGCTGCCCGCACAATCTGCCGGGTCGCCTCTACCCCCCTTTTGTGCCCCATGGCCCTGGGGAGCCTGCGCTTCTTGGCCCAGCGTCCATTGCCGTCCATGATGATGGCGACATGGCGGGGAGCAGCTAGACCTTCATCAAAGGCAGGATTGGAAGCCATAGCAGTTCAACTTTCCCCAGTAACTGTCACCCCCGACTTGATCGGGGTTCCATGGACAAAACGTGATATTAGAACCGCAATATCAGACCATGGATCCCCGCTTTCGCGGGGATGACATCTAAAGAAACCGGATTGGTCAGTTGTTCCAGTCACTGGCTGAGAATTTCCTTTTCCTTGTGCGCCGTGGTGTCATCGACGGCATTGATCATATCGTCGGTCAGTTTCTGCACTTCGCCTTCGAGCCGCTTACGTTCATCCTCGCTGATTTCCTTTTTATTTTCATCGGCTTTGATCGCATCATTGCCATCGCGCCTGACATTACGGATGGCGATTTTTGCCTTTTCTGCATATTGCCCGGCCAGCTTCGCCAGCTCCTTGCGCCGCTCCTCGGTCAGATCGGGTATCGGCAATCGGATAAGCTGTCCGTCGATTACCGGGTTGAGGCCCAGCCCAGCCTGGTTGATGGCCTTTTCAACGGCGTTCAGATTGCTCTTGTCCCAGACCTGCACCGACAAAAGCCGCGGTTCCGGCGCGCTCACCGTCGCCACCTGATTGAGCGGCATATTGGCACCGTAGACCTCCACCACGACGGGATCGAGCAGAGTGGTGTTGGCCCGCCCTGTCCTGAGGCCGCCCAGATCGCCCCTCAGGCTGTCGACAGCGCCCTGCATGCGGCGCTCGATGTCTGCCCTGTCATATTGCGGCATATTGCTCTCCTATTCTCTTCTGCGCCCGCTTACGCCTCATTGGCAACGACGGTCGATACCCCATCACCGGCCAGCACCTTGGCGAGATTGCCCCTTTCCCGGATGGAAAAGACGACAATGGGAATGTCGTTGTCGCGGCATAGCGCCACGGCGCTTGCGTCCATAACTTTCAGATTGTCTTGCAAGACACGATCAAAACTAACTGTATCGAAACGCTTTGCTTCGGGGTTTGTTTTGGGGTCGCTGTCATAAACCCCGTCTACGCTGGTGCCTTTGAACAGCGCGTCGCATTTCATCTCGGCAGCCCGCAGCGCCGCTCCACTATCGGTCGTGAAATAGGGCGCGCCAACGCCCGCAGCGAAAATCACCACCCGCCCTTTTTCAAGATGCCGTTCTGCACGGCGGCGGATTACCGGCTCACATACACTGTCCATCTGGATGGCCGATTGCACCCGCGTCGGCACGCCAAGTTGCTCAAGCGCATTCTGCATGGCAAGCGCATTCATGACAGTGGCCAGCATACCCATATAGTCGGCCTGCGCCCGGTCCATACCCTTGGCCGCGCCCGCCATGCCGCGAAATATATTGCCGCCGCCGATTACCAAACATAGCTCCAGCCCGGTGTCCTTGGCCGCTTTCACCTCTTCGGCAACGCGCGCGACGGTTTCCGGATCGATACCAAAGGCCTGCTCGCCCATCAGGACTTCGCCCGACAATTTCAGGAGGATACGCTTGTAACCGGAACCGCTCATCTATCCCCCTTCTCCCTTCGCCAAATATGGCAATGGCGCAAAGCTATAATAGCCCCGCGCCATCTCGCCAAGTGGCTGGTGACAGTTTTCCACCAGCCGGTTCCGGTTTAGCTCCCGACGGCGGCTGCAACCTCTGCCGCAAAATCGCTCTCTTCCTTCTCGATGCCTTCACCCAGCTGAAAGCGGACATAGTCCTTGAGCACAATTTCGGCACCGGCTTCTTTGCCTGCCTGGGCTACGACATCGGCGATGGGCGTCTTGTTGTCGATCACGAAGAGCTGGCTCAGCAGCGCATTTTCCTTCGCAAATTTCTTGATCGCGCCATCGACCATCTTCTCTACGATCTCGGGCGGCTTGCCCGATTCAGCGGCCTTTTCCGCGGCAATTGCACGTTCGCGTTCGATCACTTCGGCATCGAGACCATCGGCATCAAGAGCAAGCGGAAAAGCGGCGGCAATATGCATTGCCAGCTGCTTACCAAGGCCGTCGAGTATATCCGCCGGCGTTTCGCTTTCCAGGGCCACCAGCACGCCAATACCGCCCAGCCCGGGAGCAGTGACATTATGGACATAGCTGACTACCCGGCCTTTATCGACCGAAATAGTTTTTGCGCGGCGAACGACCTGGTTCTCGCCGATTGTAGCGATATTGTTGGTTAGCACATCCTGCACGCTGCCGCCTTCGGGGTGATCCGCAGCCAGAATGGGTTCCACTTCGCTGGTCCCCAGCGTCAGAGCGATATCTGTAACCCTCGACACAAAATCTTGAAATTGCTCATTTTTGGCAACAAAGTCGGTCTGGCTGTTGACTTCTACAGCCGAGCCTTTGGTGCCATCTACGGCCACGCCGACCAGGCCTTCTGCAGCCGTGCGGCTGGACTTTTTACTGGCTGTCGCCAGCCCTTTGGCGCGCAGCAGATCGACAGCAGATTCCAGATCGCCGCCGGTCTCTTCCAGCGCCTTTTTGGCATCCATCATGCCTGCACCGGAACGGTCACGCAGTTCTTTTACGTTCGCAGCAGTAATTGCCATTATGTGTCATCCTTTCGCATGAAAAGCATTCCGCGCCCGCCAGTTGGGGCTGTGTTGTTGTTATCATTCGCCCCTAAGGAGCAAGTGTTACAAGTTGAATGCCGGCATTAACCCGCAGGCATTCAATCTTCTATTCAGCCTTTTCAGCTTCTTCCTTAGCCTTGGTCTTGGCAGGGGCCTTTTTCGCTGCCGCCTTCTTTGCTGCCGGCTTTTTGGCAGGAGCCTTCTTGGCGGGGGCCTTCTTTGCAGCTGGCTTTTTAGCCGGAGCTTTCTCGGCATCAGCCTTCTTGGCAAGGGCTTTTTTCGCCGGCGCTTTCTTTGCTGCCGGCTTTTTGGCTGGTGCTTTTTTGGCTGGTGCCTCTTCCTTGTCAGATTCCTTGGTCGCTGACGCTTCTTCAGCGGCGGGCTTTTCTTCCTTTTCAGCCTTGTCCACCGGGGCTTCCGCAGGAGCGGGAGTTTCTTCTGCTTCAGCTTCCCCGGCCGGAGTTTCGACCGTAGCTGTTGCTTCTGCATCAATCTCAGCCTTGTCAGCCGGAGCTTCCTCGGCAGCCGCAGGCTTCTCTTTCTTCGCTGGCGTCTTTTCAGCCGGTGCCTTCTCGGCCGGCTTCTCCTCCGCCTTGGTTTCGTCCGTAGCAGCTACCTCTGCCGGTGGTTCGGCCATCGCGCCCATATCTTCGCCGCTTGCCTGCGCAGCACCGATGTTGCCCTGGCCTGCGGCTTCGGCAACTGCCTCACAATAGAGCCGGATTGCGCGCGAGGCATCGTCATTGGCAGGAACGGGAAATGCGATGCCCGTGGGATCGACATTCGAATCGAGGATAGCAATGACCGGAATTCCGAGGACATTGGCTTCCTTGATCGCCAATTCTTCCTTGTTCGCATCGATCACGAACATGACGTCTGGAATACCGCCCATATCGCGAATACCGCCAAGCGACAGCTCGAGCTTGTCGCGTTCGCGCGTCATCTGCAGGACTTCTTTCTTGGTGAAGCCTTGCGTGTCACCGGAGAGCTGTTCCTCCAGCATCTTCAAACGGCGGATCGAATTTGAGATTGTCTTCCAGTTGGTGAGCATACCGCCCAGCCAACGGTGATTGACGAAATGCTGACCAGAGGCGTGCGCTGCCTCTGCAATCGGCTGCTGCGCCTGACGCTTGGTTCCGACCATCAGCACCTTGCCGCCGCTTGCAACGGTTTTGGAGACAAAATCCAGCGCCCGCGCAAAGAGCGGAACGGTCTGCGAGAGATCGAGAATGTGGATTCCGTTACGTGCGCCGAAAATATACGGCTTCATTCGCGGGTTCCATCGGTGGGTCTGGTGGCCGAAATGCGATCCGGCTTCAAGCAATTGCTGCATCGTGACGACAGGTGCCGCCATAGTCTTTCTCCTTCCGGTTATGCCTCTGGAAATCATTGAACCGAACAATGCCTGCTGGCACCGTATCGGCACCGGTATGTGCGATTCCCATGTGGAATGGCGGCGCAGTTAGACCGATGCATCTCTCAGGTCAAGAGCTATGCAGACATAGCGCGGATCCAACACGATTCAGGCAAGTTTCAGTTCGACCAAGAGAATCGAGAACAAAAATTGAACATTTACGCTTGACAGGAAGGAACATTTAGAGAACATATGATTCAACCAGGATTCATCTTGCTCCCGGTAATGAGATTGTTGGGGGATAAAGAAAGGTAAAAAATGACCATCATCGCCCCCCTGCTCTTCTCCTCAATTTTTATGCTGGCGCTTTCCGCAATTATGCTGGGAGTTGGCGGAGCTTTGCCGCGCATCGGCGAAATTTTTCGCGCGGTGCACGCGGATCAACCGGATCTGCCGAAGCGTAAAATAACGGTTCATGTTCCGGTAACGCCGTCAGCTGAGATCGTCGCTTTTCCGGGCCGAAACGATGCGGAAGAGCCGGCTATGAAGCTCGCCGCATAAAAAAGTTTGCGGGACTCGCCTACATCGAAGCATCCGCGGCTTTGAGTTTTCTGAAGCCAAGCAAAAAAGGCCGCCCGGTTAGGCAGCCTTTCTTGATCTCAATCAGGCAAATAATGCCCTCAAACAGACATGGATTACTTGTTGCAAGCGTCCTTGAGCGCCTTACCAGCTTTGAATTTCGGCTGCTTCGAGGCAGGAATATTCATTGGCTCGCCAGTACGGGGGTTACGCCCGGTGGATGCCTTGCGGTGAGCAACTGAAAAGGTTCCGAACCCTACCAGGCGAACATCGCCGCCCCGCTTTAATTCTCCGGTAATCGAGTCAAAAGTGCCGTCGACAGCTTTTGCCGCATCAGACTTGCTGAGGCCGCTTGCTTCTGCAACTGCACTAACGAGATCTTGCTTATTCATGATATTTGCACCCCTCTCAAATTCCAAAACTTCATACATTAAATTCAAATTTGAATCGCGGCTTAGCCGGTGGGGCGACTAAAGGGGCTGATTCGAGCAGTGTCAAAGGAAAAACGGCCAGATGCCGCAAAAAACCGCGCTTTTTTGTGGATAATGTCGATTCTATCCAACCGCGAAGCAGCATTTTACTAATGACGCACCGTTTTCCCGGCATCTTCTGCCGCCGAAGGCGGCAACAAAGCCGCCATTTCGTCGGCTTCCGTCCATTCGACCGGGTCGAGTGGTGCAACCAGAGCCCGCGCCAATACTTCATCTACATGGCTCACCGGGAGAATCTCCAGACTCTCCTTGATATTGTCCGGAATCTCCGTGAGATCCTTCTCGTTCTCCTGCGGAATGAGCACCGTTTTTATGCCGCCCCGAAGCGCGGCAAGCAGTTTTTCCTTCAGCCCGCCTATAGGCAGCACCCGGCCGCGCAGCGTAACCTCTCCGGTCATGGCGACGTCCCTGTGAACCGCTACGCCCGTCAATGTCGATACCATGGCGGTGACCATACCGATACCAGCCGATGGACCGTCCTTGGGGACAGCCCCTTCCGGCAAGTGAATATGGACATCCTTGCGGGCAAATATGCTCGGCTTGATCCCATAGCTTGGTGCGCGGGCCTTTACGTAGCTCAGCGCTGCCTGGATCGACTCGCTCATGACATCGCCGAGCTTGCCGGTCGTCTTGATTTGCCCTTTGCCCGGAACCGTAACTGCCTCAATCGTCAGCAGGTCGCCGCCCACTTCCGTCCAGGCAAGCCCGGTGACCGCCCCAATCTGGTTTTCCTCTTCGCCGATGCCATGGCGAAACTTTCGTACGCCCAGAAATTCCGAGAGGTTTTCCGGTTCAACTGCAACTTTCTTGGTCTCTTCTTCCAATATCTTGCGCAGCGCCTTTCGGGCAATCTTCGCAATTTCACGTTCCAGCGTCCGGACGCCAGCCTCACGCGTGTAATACCGGATCAAATCGCGCAGCGCTCCATCGCTGATCGAAAACTCATCCTCTTTCAGCCCATGCGCCTTGACCTGCTTGTCGAGAAGATGCCGCTTGGCAATCTCCATCTTTTCGTCTTCTGTATAGCCCTCCAGCCGTATGATCTCCATCCGGTCCAAAAGCGGCTGCGGCAGGTTCATACTGTTCGCCGTGGTGACAAACATGACATCCGACAGATCGAGATCGATCTCCAGATAGTGGTCGCCAAAGCGATTATTCTGTTCCGGATCGAGCACTTCGAGCAGCGCGGATGCGGGGTCGCCGCGAAAATCCTGCCCAAGCTTGTCAATTTCGTCGAGCAGAAACAGCGGGTTCATCGTCCCTGCTTTTTTGAGATTGGTCGCAATCTTGCCCGGCATTGAGCCAATATATGTCCGGCGATGCCCGCGAATTTCAGCCTCATCCCTTACGCCGCCCAGCGATTGGCGAATGAATTCGCGCCCGCATGCCCGGGCAATCGAGCGCCCCAATGATGTTTTGCCTACACCCGGAGGCCCGACAAGGCAGAGAATGGGACCTTTGAGTTTATTGGTGCGTGCCTGAACCGCCAGAAATTCGATGATGCGATCTTTCACCTTCTCGAGTGCAAAATGATCGGCATCCAGGATTTCCTGCGCCTTGCCGATATTGCGTTTGAGCCGTGATTTCTTGCCCCATGGAATGGCGAGCAAGGCATCGAGATAGTTGCGAACGACAGTCGCTTCCGCTGACATGGGCGCCATGGTGCGCAGCTTCTTGAGCTCGGCTTGCGCCTTGCCTTTGGCTTCCTTGCTGAGCTTGGTACTATCTATTTTGGATTGAAGTTCGGCAAGCTCGTCGCCCTCCTCGGCATCACCATTGCCCAATTCGCGCTGGATCGCTTTCATCTGCTCGTTGAGATAATATTCGCGCTGAGTCTTTTCCATCTGACGTTTCACACGGCCGCGAATTTTCTTCTCTACCTGAAGTACGCCAAGCTCGCCCTCCATAAAGGCGAAAGCCATTTCCAGCCGGCGCTGCGCATCGCGTTCGACGAGCAATGACTGTTTGTCCGAAACCTTTAACTGAATGTTGGCCGAAACGGCATCTGCCAATGCCGACGGCTGCGTTATCTCGCCAAGTTGAACCGCCGTTTCTGCCGGCATTTTTTTGTTGAGCTTGGAATATTGTTCAAACTGATCGATGACAGATCGCATCAGCGCCGTGACCTCCGCGCCGTCAGACTCGATTTCTTCGACTGGGCGAATGGATGCTTCGGTATACTCGTCCGGCTGATCGGCCAGCTTTGTCAACTCCGCCCTTTGTTTGCCTTCAACCAAGACACGCACTGTTCCATCAGGCAGCTTGAGCAGCTGCATTATCGTCGCAGTTACACCAACATCGTAAAGATCGTCCTTGCCCGGATCATCCTCGGCAGGGTCGAGCTGTGTCACAAGGAAGATTTCCTTGTCGGCATCCATGGCTTTTTCGAGCGCGACGACCGACTTGTCCCGGCCCACAAAAAGCGGGACAATCATTCCCGGAAATACAACAATATCGCGTAGCGGCAGAAGCGGGAAAGACTGTTCCATATTTACTCCGGTGGGGCGCAAGGCTCGATTTGCCGCGCAGGACTGCAACTAATATGAGCGGAATGATACCGCTTTCAATGGCTGGCATTCAGAAAATGGCGTATTGACTGGGGATAACTGCCCTAAAAGGGCATTTTGAAACCGGCGGGAAGCGGCAAACCGCTGGTCATCTTCCCCATTTCCTCATTGCTGGCGGCATCAGCTTTCTCGCGCGCATCGTTAAACGCGGCGATGATAAGGTCTTCCAGCATTTGCTTGTCCTCTGGCACGATCAGGCTGTCGTCAATTGAAAGGCCAATAATCCGCCCTTTGGCGGATGCCTTCACCTTGACCATGCCGCCGCCGGAGACGCCTTCGACTTCGATGCTATCGAGCTTACCCTGCGCTTCCTCCATCTGCTTTTGGATATTCTGCGCAGCGTCCTGCGCTGCCTTGATCATCTCTTCCATATTCTTCATGCGCTTGCGCTCCGTTTTTTGTCGCCTTCATTGCTATCGAGCAATTCGGCATCGGGAAAGGCGGCGAATGCAGCTTTGACCAACGGCGACTCCATAATCGCCTGGCGTTCGGCATCTGCTGCTGCCTGTTCGCTCTCCAGAATACTTGGCTCTACATCGCCCATACGTTCTTCGAGCTGCCACCGCTCACCGGTTACCTTTTTCAGCGCGTCTGCCAATTCCCGCATAAAGCCAGGCGAAACTGGCCCGGCAAGCTGATAAGCGAGCAGCGGCGGCGAAAACTCTGCGACGCGCATGACATCTCTTAGCGTCATCTCGATATTGACAAATTTATGCTGTCGAAGGAGCGCCAGCAATGCATCGAAATCATCCGGCCTGATTGCTGTGGGTGTTGGAGAAGCCGGCACATTTTCTTCCCGCGCCGCCTCTGTTAGTGCATCTGGTGCTTTGGTTGTGCCTTGTTCATTCAGCATCTTTGCCAGTTCGCCCGGATCCGGCATGGTTGCCGCATGTGCCACGCGCAGAAGCGCCATATCTCCTGCCTCACGCGGCATGGCGGCGTGAGCAACTTCGTCATGACCTTTGAGCAGCAGCTGCCAGAGCCGGTGCAGCATGGGGAATGTAAGCGCCTCAGCCTGTGCGGATATTTCTTCGCGGACATGAGCCGCCATCGTGGGATCGGCAGGCCCCCCAATCTTGGCCAGCGTCAATCTGTGCACTTCGCCCAGCAAACCGGAAATCATCGCTTGCGGTTCGACTCCGAGCGCATATTGCGATGCAGCTTCGGCAAGCATGGCCTGCGCGTCGCCGGCAAGCATCAGGCCAAATAATCGGCGCGTTGCGCCGCTGTCCGACAACCCGAGCATACTGCGCAACTGATCCGCGGTGATCTTGCCCGCGCCCTCCATATCGGCATGTGCGATCGCCTGATCGAGTATCGACAGACCGTCCCGGACCGAGCCTTCGGCTGCCTGCGCAATAAGGGTAAACGCTTCTTCTTCCGCCTCAACCTTCTCCTGACCTGCAACATCGGCAAAGTGAGAGGCCAGCAATTCAACCGGAATTCGTTTCAAGTCAAAGCGCTGGCAGCGCGAAAGAACGGTGATCGGAACCTTGTTGACCTCTGTGGTCGCAAACAGGAATTTGACATGAGCCGGGGGTTCTTCAAGCGTCTTGAGAAGTGCGTTGAATGCATTTTTCGAGAGCATATGCACTTCGTCGATGATGTAAATCTTGTAGCGCGCCGATACCGCCGCATAGCGGACCGCCTCGATAATTTCCCTGACATCGTCAACGCCGGTGTGGCTTGCCGCGTCCATTTCGATGACATCGATATGTCTGCCCTCGGCGATCGCCAGGCAATGCTCGCACTGCCCACATGGCTCAATAGTCGCCTCACCTTTGCCATCCGGTCCGATGCAATTCAGTGCCTTCGCGATAAGCCGTGCGGTCGACGTCTTTCCAACGCCGCGCACGCCGGTCATCAAAAATGCATGTGCCAGACGCCCGCGTTTTATGGCGTTTCCCAGCGTCTGCACCATCGCATCCTGACCAATCAGCCCATCGAAATTTTGCGGGCGGTATTTGCGCGCGAGAACACGGTAGCTGCTGTCGCTGGAAGAACTGGCTTGCTCTGGTTCCGACAGTCCCAATCCAAGTGCGTCGTCTGGCATGTCAGGATCGCGCTCCGCAATCTCGCTATCGGGTGAATCGGGCATAAGCAGTTAGTCTAGAACGCCCGGCAAAATTTGTCGAAGGCTTAGTTGGCCTGGTTTCGCGAACCGGAATATTCGAAAGTAGGAGCCGGACGACCCGTAGCGAATTCGTTACGGCTGCTTCCGTCAGGACCTGACCGGGTTGGCGAGTGCCACGTCCATCCGACTCCCGCCAGCGATATGGCGGCGAGGACAGAAAAAAGCAAGTCGCGCCGCGCGCCATTCCTGATTCCGGTCATTTTACAGACGGCTATATGGTGAAATTTTCCTTAGGCCTCCCTCGGAACCTGACATTTACTCTGCCTGGTGAATCTGTGTTTGCCAATTATGGAGACGAATAAATGACCCTAGATACACCCATGGACGTCAGTTATTCCGCTGCTGAAAAGGCCACTGCAAGGGAGAAGGATAACCGCTACGCTGAAGCTGCGCTTGAGGATCGCAGCGCACAGCGAATCAGATTGCGGATACCGGCAACTTTGCGGCCTTCGGCTTCGGCGGGCTTCCACGTCACAGTTCACGATCTCTCGCTTTCGGGATTTTTAGCCGAAGCCTTTACCTGCCAACCGGTGGGCTCAAGGATATGGCTAACCATCCCGGGCCTGGCCCCTCTACAGGCCGAAATTGCGCGCAACGACGGCACAATCGTCGGCTGCGCGTTCAAAGATCTGCTCAACCAGGCGGTGCTCGATAATCTGGTCGCGCGCTACCGCATGGACGAGTAGATGAAGGGGCGGGGCCAAGACTGTTCAGTCTCAAGCGCCCCCATCGGCCTCGCCCGCTTCATTCACCGTCAACTGGTCGACAGCTTCCTGGACGCTGACATAGAAAGCTTCCCTTTGCTTTCCTACTGTGTCGGGGTTGGTCGCTGTCGGCCAGTTGCTGTTTGAAGCAATAACCAGATTGCGTTTGGGATCGATAAATATGCCCTGCCCAAAGATTCCCTGCGCTGCATAACTGCCATCATCGTAGGTCCACCATTGAAAACCGTAACCCTTGCCGGGCATGTCGATATCCGCCTGCTTCGTTGTCGCTTCTGCAATCCAGCCGTCGGGCAATATGCTGTCGCCGCCAATCTTTGCGCCGCCGAGCATGAAAAGCCCGAATCGTGCAAAGTCGCGGGTCGATGCCTGAATACAGCAGCCGCTAATCTCATGACCGGTAGGACCAAGCAGCCAACTGCCGTCCTGCTCCATACCGTATGATGCCCAGATTTTCTCGGACAGATAGTCTGAAATATTCTTGCCCGTCGCCTCACTGACAAGCACGCCGATCAAATTTGTTTCGCCAGTCTTGTAGACCCACTTTTCCCCAGCTGGTGCCTCGCGTGGCAGCTTGCGCATATAGCTTACCGTAACATCAAGACCATCTTCGGCTTCATGCCGGTTGAAAAGCGCCACATCCGAGTTGGGATCTTCATAATCCTCGTTCCATTTTATGCCGGAGGTCATGGTCAACAGCTGCCTGACGGTCACCTCTTCGTAGGGCGAGTTCTTCAGGCCCTTGATATAGTCTGTAACCTTGTCATCGAGGCTCTTGATATGCCCGTCCTTGACGGCGGCACCTACCATCGTCGAGGTAAAGCTCTTTGCAACCGAAAAGCTTGTCCAACGCCCTTCCTTGTCAAAATCCAGACCATATTTTTCAAGCACAATCTTGCCATTGTGCACAATCACCAGGCCCGCTGTCCGCTGCTCCTTCATGTAGCTATCCACATCCGTGCCGATCTTCAGCGGTGCGCCTTCCGGCATCTGCATCGTGTTTCCGCCCGATTTGATGACGCGCGACTTTGCCACGGCCGAAATCGAATCGATCGCCCTGAAAGCTGCATCTCGCTGCGGAATGGACCAGAAAAGCACGTTATCGTCCGTCGGCATATTGGCGACGAGGTTGCGCGTATCCTTGTCCATCGAAAGCCAGCCAATTCCAAGCGCCAGCCCTATGATTGCCAATATCCCCAAAACCCACTTCAACATGCTTTTCCCTCTCCATCTTTATTCCTTTACCAGCGTTACCTGGGCAACGTTGATCCCGCCGCCACGAAAGCCACCCTCGCAATACATCAGATAGTAGCGCCAAAGCCGAGTAAATTTCTCATCGAAAATTTGCGGCAGACACCCTTCGCTTGCCGCGCGGTCGAAGCGCTTGCGCCATTGGCGCAGTGTTTCGGCATAGTGCAGCCCGAAATCAAGCTGATCCTGCCAGCTCAACCCCCTGTCCTTGGCCAAAGCACGGAACCTGCTTTCTGATAGCAACATCCCGCCCGGGAAAATGTAGCGCTGTATAAAATCCTGACTATGCGCATAGGCATCGAAAACATCATCTTCGATCCGGATATACTGGATTGCCGCGCGCCCTCCCCGTTTCAAGTTACGTGCTATGCAATCGACATAATCGGGCCAGTAACGCTGCCCCACAGCTTCGACCATTTCCACGCTGGCGATCGCGTCAAACTGTTCTTCGACATCCCGGTAATCGGTAATCGAAACCGTTGCGGCGCGGCCAAAGGCAAGAAGCCGCTTGTCGGCAAATGATTTCTGCTCCGTCGAAAGCGTAATCCCGCGATATTCGATATCCGATTCCCGCAGCGCCTGCTCTGCCAGACTGCCCCAGCCGCAGCCTATTTCGAGCATATTCTGCCCGGGCGATAGATTCAGCCTTTCCAGAAGCAATGCATTCTTGCGGTGCTGTGCTTCCTGAAGATCGCCGCCTTGCCCCGCATCGGCAAAAACGGCGCTGGAATATGTCATCGAGGGGTCCAGCCATGCGGCATAAAAGTCATTGCCGAGATCATAGTGGAATTCGATATTTCTGCGCGCACCGGGTTTGTTGTTCCGCTTCGCCCAATGGATGGCTTTACCGGCAAGTCGGGCCCATCCGGAAGCCCTTGCCGCCTGCCCCAATTCCTTGCGGTTGCGCATGAAAAGATCGAACAGCGGAACCGGATCCGGGCTTTCCCATTCTCCGGCCGCCCATGCCTCATACCAGCCAACCGAACCAGCGCGGGCCAATCGCACCAGGGCATTCCAACTCTTGACATGGACAACGGCATGCGGCCCCGGCCTGCGCGCGCCCAGCATGCGCATTTCTCCGTTTGGGAGATGGCCCTCGATGCTGCCGGCAGCCAGCCCTCGATCGATACGATCCAGGATGCGAACGCCAATTGGCCCGACAAGCCGGGAGCGAAAACCCGAATCAGGGGTACCGGCAGTAACGCGGTCGCGGCGCTGCTGCTCCGGCAAGGGTTCCGGCGCGTTCATGGCACCTTTCCATGCTGCACGCCCGGCCCCAATACAATGTCAAAGCCGATCGGGTGCATCAGTCCTTTTTCAGTGCATCGCGGATTTCGGTGAGCAGATCGACCTCGCTGGGACCGGCATCTTCTTCCTTTTTGGCCATGATCTTGTTGACCCATTTGACGAGCATGAAGATCACAAAGGCGAGAATGAGAAAGTTGATTATTGCGGTTATGAACGCGCCGTAACCAAGCGTTGCTACGCCAGCCTCCTTGAGGGCGGCATAGTTGTTCGGATCGATTTCGCCGGGATCACCAAGCAGAATAAACATGCTCGAAAAATCCGCGCCGCCGAAAACAGCGCCAATGATCGGCATAATGACATCGTCGGTCAACGAACCGACAACCGTTGCGAAAGCGCCGCCGATGATGACAGCCACGGCCAACTCCATGACGTTGCCCTTGGCAATGAAGTCCTTAAATTCGTTCCACATTCGAAAACACCCCTCGATCATGCCTTGGTCGCTGGCGCTCATGCAACATTCGGGCGGCTATGTCGACACTTGCCGATTGAAACTATTGGGCAGCAGTCCTATATATGTAACACACTTACCCAAGGGGAGAATTCCGATCATGCACTCAAACATCTTGCGCGCTGCATTCATTTCGACCGCTGCAATTTCGCTCAGCGCTTGCGGCATAAACAGCGTTCCCACAGCAGAGGAAGCAGCGAAAGCGAAATGGGCCGATGTCGAAAGCGCTTATCAGCGGCGCGCCGATCTTGTTCCCAACCTGGTCGAGTCGGTGAAGGGTGCCATGCAGCAGGAACGCGATGTTCTTGTCGGCGTTACCGAAGCGCGGGCCAAGGCGACGTCGATACAGGTTTCTGCAGAAGACCTCTCCGATCCAGCGAAAGTTGCGCAGTTTCAGGCTGCACAGGCAGAACTGGGCAGTTCTCTCGGTCGCCTGCTGGCGAGCTTCGAAGCTTATCCGCAGGTCAAGTCGAATGATAATGTCCTCGCTCTGCAAAGCCAGCTCGAGGGAACGGAGAACCGGATCAGCGTGGCGCGGCGCGACTATAATGAAGCCGTTCGGAAATATAATACCACCATCCGCACCTTCCCGGATATTATTGGCGCGAAGATCATTCACGGGGCCGACCCGATGACGCCTTTCAAGGCAACAACCGAGGGAGCCGAAGAAGCGCCCGAGATCGACTTGACGTCGAGCTGATCCAGCCTCGGCATAGTGTATAAAGCGACCCTATCCCTGTTTGCCGCGCTACTGGTCCTGGTGACCAGCGGGCTTGCGCACGCGCAGGATTTTCCGGAGCTGACCGGGCGGGTTGTTGATGAGGCGGACCTGCTGAGCCCTCAGGAAGAGTCGGCGATCACAGCGAAACTGGAGGCTTTGGAAACGAACAGCAATCGTCAGCTTGTGGTCACGACCATTCGCGACCTGCAAGGGTATGACATCGCCGACTACGGCTATCAACTTGGTCGCCATTGGGCGATCGGACAGGATGGTGAAGGCGAGAGCGAAAAGGACAATGGCGTCCTGCTGATCGTTGCTCCCAACGAGCGGAAAATGCGCATCGAAGTCGGTTATGGCCTTGAACCGATCCTGACCGACGCTCTGTCTTCTCAGATTATCCGCAACGATATTACACCGAAATTCAAGGCCGGCGATTTCCCGGGTGGGATCAATGCCGGCGTCGACAGAATAACAACGCAATTGACTTTGCCGCCCGACGAGGCCGCCCGGATCGCCCAGGAAGCCGAAAATCGGGGAAGTGAAGATAGCGGCGCAGACATTGGCCTCATCATATTCTGGCTTTTCATTTTCATTTTCTTTATCTGGCCCATCATCAGCTCCGCCATGCGCGGCGGAAAGAAGCACCGCAGGAAGGGTTATTCCGGACCGGTTGTCATCTGGGGCGGCGGCGGATGGGGCGGCAGCTCCGGCGGTTCTTCCTGGGGTGGTGGAGGCGGCGGCTTCGGTGGCGGCGGATTTTCTGGCGGAGGCGGCAGCTTCGGCGGCGGCGGCGCATCTGGAGGCTGGTGAGGTGAAGAAGTTTCGAATCCGCAAAACCAACCATATGAGCGAAGCCGATCACAGGCTTGTCAGCGAAGCCGTTGGCGAAGCTGAAAAAAGCACCGACGGCGAGATCGTGACGATTGTCGCAGATGTTTCGGATGACTACCGCGAAACCGCTTATGTCTGGGCAAGCCTGGCCGCACTGGGCGTGCTCGCCGCCTTTGCCCTGCTGCCGGATTTCTATCGCTCGGTCATGGCCATGCTCACCGGTGAATGGAATTATGAATTCTCGCTGGGGAGTTATGTTGCGCTTGCTGGCACCATGGCGCTGATCAAATGGCTGGCGGTCTGGGCATTATTGCATTGGCAGCCACTACGCTTGTTGCTGACAATACCCTTTGCCAAGCAACGGGCGGTTCGGCTTCGCGCAATAGATCTTTTCCGCGTCGGTACCGAAAGCCGGACCGCTGGCCGAACAGGTATTTTGATCTATCTATCTCTCAAAGAGCACCGGGCCGAAATCGTCGCGGATGAGGCCATTGTCAGCAAGGTATCCGGCGAAGTCTGGGGTGATGCCATGCTGGCGCTTATTGACCATACGCGCGATGGCGAACCCGGCGCGGGTATGGCTGCGGCCGTCCAGCAGGTGGGCATTGTCTTGAGCGAACATTTTCCGAAGAGCGACGGCAATCCCAATGAGTTGCCCGACCGGTTGATCGAGCTCTAGCCTGTAATGGCGGAAGAAACCATGTGGGAGGGCCGTTTTATCACGGCCAAGCGGGACGGGAAATGGGAGTATGTCTCGCGCAGCAGAGGGATCAGGGCGGCTGCCCTTTTGGCCTTGATCGATGGCGATGTCATCCTGGTGGAACAATATAGGGTGCCGCTGGGGCGCAACTGCATCGAGTTTCCAGCCGGACTGATCGGCGATCATGATGCGGGCGAAGACCCGATAGAAGCTGCGAGCCGCGAACTTGAAGAAGAAACCGGCTACCGCGCAAACAAACTTGAAATAGTGGGCGAATTTTATTCCTCGCCCGGCATGGTCAGCGAGAGCTTTTTCCTGATCAAGGCGACCGAGCTGGAAAAAGTCGGGGACGGCGGCGGTGTAGATGGCGAGGACATTACCGTTCACCGTGTACCTATCGGCAGCATCGATACATTTCTGGCTGAAAAGCGGAAAGAGGGGTGCGGCGTTGATGTGCGCGTGATGACGCTTGCGGTTTCCCCGCTTTTGACCTGAACTTAGCGAAAATTATCGGCGTAGGCCTGTAATTTCAAAGACTTGGGCGGCGTTTGATCGACTTTCGCATCGATACCATACCGCTTTGCATAGGCTGCCGCCGCCTCGGCAGACGGAAAATCGAGCTGAACCTGCACCTGCGTATCGCCGGACCCGGCCCATCCCATCAGCGGGTCTGCCTTGCGTGCTTCGCGGGGCAGAAATTCGAGAACCCACCTGTCGGTGCGCGCCTTGCCCGATTGCATGGCATTTTTGTAGCGCTGAAAAATACGCGCGGCCATCGCGGAACTCCCAAAATAACTCGCTATTCCATTGCCTCAGCTGGTCGGCTTTCGTCAAGCGTGAAGCGCGCTACAACCCCTGCCGCTTCTTGGTTGCGAGGCTCGCCGCCGCGCCCGCCGGATCATCCGGCCAATGATGTTTGGGATAGCGGCCCCGCATGTCTTTTTGCACATCGCGCCAGCTGCCCTTCCAGAACGCTGGAAGATCGCGTGTTGTCTGAATCGACCGGCCCGCCGGTGAAGTGAGCGACAGAATAAGCGGGATTTTGTCGGCCCCGATAACGGGATGCACGCTGAGGCCATAGAGCGCCTGAACACGGCAGGTCACCGTCGGGCCGGCCTCAGCAGCGTAATCTATCGCATGTTTGGTGCCTGCTGGCGATTCAAACATGGCGGGTGCCAGCTGATCGAGTTTTTGCTGCGCATCCCAGCCAATCAGGCCAAGGAGCGCATGGTGAAGATCGCCGCCCTCGATCCCGGCCAAGCGGCGTTTGTTATGTAAGAGCGGTTCAAGCCACAATTCGAGATGGCTGACAAGATTTTCATCGCTGAGCTCGGCAATCCCCGCCCAGGCGGCACGCTGGCGCAGGCTGACCGACTTTTCAGGCCAGCCAAGAAGATCAAGCCCATGCTGGCGCACGCCATCCAAAAGGGCTGCGGTAATGGCTTCGGGTTCCGCCGCCTTGGTATCGCCCCGGCGCAGCGTGATTGCCCCCAAACGCAAGGCCGCTTCCGCCCGCACCTCGCCCTTGTCCGGATCGAACTCCAGATCTATCTTTTGGGCTATCTGATCGCAAAAAAGAGCTTCGACTTCTTCAAACGCGATTGCCGCAGCAGACATGATGCGCGCATTCGACGCCGCGCCCTGAACGTCCGCAACGGCTAGCCAGCCAGATGAAGATAGGGACGAGGCGCGATCCAGCCTAAAGCCCCGGCCACCTGCACATTGCCAATATTCTCCATCCTTGTCGCGCCGTTTTGAAAGGCGGTCGGAATAAGCCAAGGCAACTGCACCTCCTACCGAAACAAGGCTGTTTCCGCCTTTGGGAGCCGAGAGCTTACCGGCGCGGGCCGCCCAGCCCTGCGCGAGCTTCCGTGCCTTTTGCGCGCGTTTGCCCTTATCTCCGCGCCATCTCTGCAATCGCGCTTCAATATCGTCGCCCTTTCCGCCCAACCCACGCTCGGAAAGCAGCATCGCGACCTCTGCTCCAAGCTCTGCCTGATCCAATTCAGCCATTGCCAGGAGCATATGGCCAAGCTGCGGAGGAAGCGGCAATTTTGCGATATTCTTGCCATGCCGTGTAATCGCTCCATTTTCGTCGATCGCACGCAATTTGAGCAAACGCTTTTTCGCCTCTGAAATACCAGCATCCGGCGGCGGATCCAGCCAGCGCAAATTTCGCGGCTCGCTCTCTCCCCATAGAGCACAATCGAGCAAGAGCGGTGCCAGATCGCACTCCAATATTTCCGGCGGATCGAAGGAAGGTAGACCTCCGTTGGCCGCCTCTTGCCAAAGCCGATAGGCAATGCCAGCGCCCTGCCGCGCGGCGCGGCCGGCGCGCTGCGTCGCGGCGGACAGGCTCACGCGTTCGGTGGCGAGCCGTGTGACACCCGCAGACCGGTCATAGCGCGCGCGGCGCGACAGCCCACTGTCCGCAACGATACGCACGCCATCGATGGTCAAGCTGGTTTCCGCAATATTTGTGGCCAGGATGATCTTGCGTTTTCCGTCCGGGTCGGGGCGCACCGCATTGCGCTGCGCGCTTGCTTCTGTCTGACCGTGCAGTTTGTGGACGACGACGCTGTCAAGGAGCGAGGCCAGCGCCTCCGCGGCCCGGTCAATTTCCCTGACGCCGGGTAAAAAGGCAAGAATATCGCCTTCCTCTTCCTGCATTGCTCGCCGGATGACCCGTACTAGGTCTTGCTCAACAGGAATTTCGCTTTGGCGGCCCTCATAGATTACCTCTAGCGGCCAGCTTTTGCCCTCGCTCTCGATCACTGGCGCATCACCCATCAATTTGGAAAATCGCTCTCCATCCAATGTCGCGGACATGGCAAGCAGTCGCAAATCCGGGCGGAAGGCACCCTGCGCCTCCAAGGCCAGGGCAAGACCAAAATCGCTGTCGACGCTGCGCTCATGCACTTCGTCGAAAAGCACTGCCGACACGCCTGCAAGCTCAGGGTCCGACACAATCCGATTGCGGAAAATGCCCTCAGTCAAGACCAGTATTCGCGTTCCTTCAGAATACTTGCTGTCCATTCTCGTCGCATAACCGACACCGCTACCTAGCTGTTTACCGGTCAGCTCCGCAATCCGCTCCGCTGCCATCCGCGCCGCCAACCTGCGCGGCGATAGCAACAATATCTGACCTTCGCACCAGGTCTGGTCGAGCAGCGCGGGTGCAACCAGTGTCGTCTTGCCTGCACCGGGCGGCGCAATCAGAACTGCGTTTTGCTTGTTGGATAGCCACGAAAGCAGTTGCGGAATGACTGCTTCGACCGGGTAGCGCATTTCCGCCGTTTCAGTATCCCCGCGCAATGGCAAACTGGACTGCCTCTATGAGCGCCGATTTGGCATCGCTTGGCGGAAAATGTGCAATTGCGTCGATGGCCCGCTGGCCGAAATGGCGCGCACGATCGATCGTGTCGGACAACGCATCATGGTCCTCGAGCAGCGCCGTTGCGCGGGCGAGATCGTCATCGCTCGTTCGCTTGCCAAGCATAGCCTCGCGCCAGAATTGCTTTTCCTCATCGCTACCGCGCGCGTTGGCAAAGATAATTGGCAGGGTCACTTTCCCGTCCCGGAAATCATCGCCCTGCGCCTTGCCCATCGTCTCGCCATCAGACGCATAGTCCATGGCGTCATCAACAAGCTGAAATGCGATGCCGAGATTGCGGCCATAGGCATCCAGTGCAGCTTCATCCGCTTCCCGCTCAGCCACCACGGCAGAAATTTTGCAGGCGGCGGCAAACAGCGCCGCAGTCTTGGCACCGATGATTTCCAGATATTTTTCTTCCGAGGTTGCAATCTGCCGCTGAGCGGTCAGCTGATTGACTTCGCCTTCGGCGATCACCGCCGAAGCATTGGAGAGGATTTTCAGTACCTTCAGGCTGCCATCTTCCACCATCAGCTCGAAAGAGCGGCTGAAGAGAAAATCACCCACTAAAACAGCAGCCGGATTGCCGAAAATCAGGTTGGCAGCCGTCTTTCCGCGCCGCATGTCGCTCCCATCGACCACATCATCATGCAGCAAAGTTGCAGTGTGTATGAACTCGACGGCGGCAGCCAGCTTGTGATGTCTTTCCCCCGGATAATCGAGCAGCCTGGCGCAAGCCAAAGTCAGCATTGGCCGCATGCGTTTTCCGCCGCCAGCAATCAAATGGCCAGCAAGTTCCGGAATCAAAGGGATTTCTGACTGCATCCGCTCAAGGATAACCGCGTTGACCTTGTTGAGATCAGTCGCAACAAGAGCCAACATTGGCTCCAGCGAAGGTTCCGAATTGCCTTTGATCTGATGAATAGTCGCAGTCATAGCAGTCAATCACTGGCAAGCGCCGGTCGGGTTGGCAAGTGCTAATGGAACAAAAACGCTTGTGCAGACCCGCATGGCGGGGCAATGGCAAGGGAATGACCGATGACAATATTCTCTCGCAATATCGCGACAGCATCGACAATATCGATGCGGCATTGGTTTGTATGCTTGCCGAAAGATTCAAGGTTACGCAGGCAGTGGGCGAGTACAAGGCCAGTGCAAACTTGCCGCCCGCCGATCCGGCGCGCGAAGAAAGGCAGATCGCGCGGCTAAGGCAGCTCGCCAAAGATGCCAAGCTGGACCCTGACTTTACGGAAAAGTTCCTCCGCTTCATCATCGACGAAGTGATCCGCCATCACCGGCAGATCAGCAGCAAAGAAAGCTAGTTCAGCGCTTTGGGAAGGCGCAGCCTTACAAGAAGACCGCCCAAATCCTCGCTTTCTTCAAGCGAGGCACTGCCCTCGTAGATTTCGGCGACGTCCCGAACAATGGCCAACCCCAATCCCGTCCCGGGTTTACCGGTATCCAGGCGGGCACCGCGGTCAAAGATCCGCTCCCGTTCCTGCTCGGGAATTCCCATTCCGTCATCTTCAACCAGAATCTCGACAAAGTCGCGATTTTGCTCAACGGTGACGAAAACACTGCCGCCTCCATATTTGGCTGCATTCTCGATCAAGTTGCCAAGCATCTCGTCGAGATCCTGCCTTTCCACCCGCGCAGAAACTTCCCTGTCGCCGTCCATATCTAGACGCACATGCCCATAGAGGCGACTGACCGCACGCTCCACCGATTCAAGTGATTGCCAGACATTGGCCCTGCTATGTGTGTGGCCGCGCCGCCCCACCGCCCTTGCACGCGCCAGATGGTGATCGACCTGTCGACGCATGGTGGTTGCTTCGCGGATTACAATTTCGTCCAGATCGCCTGCTTTGGCGGTCGCGCTGTTCATGATGACCGTCAACGGAGTCTTCAGCGCATGAGCCAGATTGCCTGCATGGCGCCTTGCCTCTTCGGCCTGTTTCTCATTGTGGTCGAGCAAACCATTCAGTTCAGTCACCATTGGCATCACCTCATCGGGAAGCGGCCGGACCACCCTGCTTTTTTGCCCGCTGCGCATCTCGGCAATCGATTCTCTTACAGCGCGGAGCGGCCAAAGCCCGTAAAGCGTCTGGAGCGCCGCCAATATGACAAGCCCGAGGCCGAGCAGCAGGAAGCTGACAATGAGGACAGAACGTAGTTCGGTGATTTGCGCATCGAGGCTGTCACGGCTCTGAGCCACCATGAAGGTCCATTTGGCATCGGAGTCGGGCAGGAAAATCTCCCGCTCGGCTATACGCAGCGGTTCCTCGGGAAATTCGCTGCTCTCCCTGAAATGGACCGAGGCGTCATCATGCGGCGGGGGCGTCTGGAGTTCGCGATCCCACAAAGAGCGTGATGGAAAGGGAAGCCGATCCGGAGCGCTTACCTGCCAATAGAGACCGCTATTGGGTTCCAGGAAGCGCTGATCGCCAAGCGCGCGGTTGAACCGTACTTCACCATCTGGCCCGATTTCGGCCGAGGCAATCATGGCGGTCAGCACATATTCCAGCTGGTTATCGAAATTCTGCCGAATTGAGCTGCCGAGTACCCGGTCGAGAGCAATCCCGCCACCGACCAGCAGAATAAAAATCCAAGCTGCCGCGATGACGATCATGCGGGTACTCAGCGATCCGGTTCCCATCTTCGGTGTTTCGGGAGCCTCTGCTTCGCCCTCCAAAGCGGGCACCGCCGGTTCAATGGCGGCCGGATTATTCAGCTTTCCGGTTCCTCGAGACTATAGCCGAGGCCTCTTATAGTGGTGATGACTTCCTGACCCAGCTTCTTCCGAATCCGTGTCACGAAAACCTCGATCGTATTCGAGTCGCGATCAAAATCCTGGTCATAAATATGCTCGATCAATTCCGTCCGGCTGACCACTTTGCCCTTGTGATGCATCAGATAGGAGAGCAGCTTGTATTCCTGCGCCGTCAGCTTGACCGGAGCACCATCCAGCGTCACCCGTCCCGACCGCGTATCAAGGCGTACTTTACCGGCGGTAAGTTCGCTCGACGCATTACCTGACGCACGCCGGATCAGAGCGCGCAAGCGCGCGATCAATTCTTCCGTCTGGAAGGGCTTGGCCAGATAGTCGTCGGCCCCTGCATCGAGTCCGGCAACCTTGTCGGACCAGCTGTCGCGCGCGGTTAGCACGAGCACCGGAAACTTACGTCCTTCCTTGCGCCAACGATCCAGCACCGTCAAACCATCGATTTCGGGAAGGCCTAGATCAAGCACCACCGCGTCATAATCTTCTGTCGAGCCCAGAAAATGGCCATCTTCGCCATCCCGTGACAGATCCACGGCATAGTCAGCGCCTTCCAAGGTTGCCTTGAGCTGATCACCTAGCGTTGGTTCATCTTCAACGATCAGGATGCGCATTTCTTCCCCTTATCTTTGGCTCAATTTCCAATTGAAATGGTCGATAACAGATAGGTGTAAAAGGGGCAAAAGGACATTTGCCTGATCGATTCAGATTAGGGTCAGGACCCATTAATCGCATGAGTCCCTAGCGCTGGCGCAAAACGCGGCCAGAGCGGGCATCGACATCGACAAAGCGCACCCGGTTCTTGTCGATGAATTTGAGCCGGTAAACCTGCGCACCCGAATCATATTCCGGGCCAAGATATTCCATCCCGCGCATCCGCGGCAGCACGCGTGCTTCGATCTGGCGCAAAGACATAACCTTGCCCGATTTCATCTGCTCGCGCGCCGTTTGCTGATCGCCTTTGCGATCAGCCGCAGCGGCCCCGGGCATGCCGATGACCAAACTGGCCAGAGCGAAAAGAAGAACGGATTTCGGCTTCATAACGCAATGCTTCTATACGCCCACCTTTGAATGGAAAGTGAATGGCGATGCAATAATCTGGCAAGCATGTTCAAATCGCCTTTTCAAGCGCCCAGTCGATATAGGCCTGCCTCAGCATTGTTGCCACAGGCCCGGGCCGACCGCCGCCAACGGGTTTGCCGTTAATTTTTTGCACAGGAAGAATAAAGGTCGACGCCGAAGACACAAAGGCTTCAGCAGCATCTTCGGCTTCCGAAACAGAAAATGGCCGTTCCTCCAATGCAATGTCATGTTGCTCAAGCAGATCAACCATGGCCGCCCGGGTCACACCGTGGAGGATAGTGCGATCGAGCGGATGCGTGACCAGCACGCCGCTGTTGGTCACGATATGCGCATTTTGCGACGTGCCCTCGGTGACCATCCCATCGCGCTCAAGCCAGGCGTCATCCGCGCCTTTGGCCTTTGCCTCCATCTTCATCATCGATGCATAGAGCAGCTGTGTCGTCTTGATATCCGCCCTGCCCCAGCGCAGGTCGGGCAATGTCACTATCGAAATACCCTTCTCGGCAGCGGGGTTATCGGTGAGAGGAAGTTCTTGGGTGAAGGCGAACACGGTTGGTGGCAGTTTCGGATCTGGCCAATAAAAGCTCCGGTCGCCCGGGTTTCCGCGGCTTGCCTGCAAATAAATCAACCCTTCATCGAGCTTATTCTTAGAAATGAGTTCACGAAAAATGGAGAGCCATTCCGAACCGCGTATCTTATCGGCGATATAGAGCGCCTCGAGCGAGCGCGACAATCGCGCCAGATGGCGATCGAAATCGACCAGCCGCCCGCCGAGCACCGAAACCACCTCATAAACCGAATCGGAAAATAGAAAACCGCGGTCGAATGGCGAGATCGCAGCCTTTTCGTCGGTCAAAAACTCGCCATTGAGGAAAACAGTTCGCATTGCCCGCCCTTCCTAAAGCGCTTGCCCTCATTCGCCAAGCTTCCTATTTCGCCCCGCCATGTCGCAGCCGCCAATTCTCTCGCTTGAAGATTTCTCGCTACAGCAGGGGGGCGGCATGCTGTTTTCAAATTTGGACCTGCATATCGGGCCGCGCGACCGCTTGGCACTGATTGGCCGCAATGGTGCCGGCAAGACCACCTTGATGAAGCTGATTGCAGGTGAGATCGAGGCGGACAGAGGGCTGTATAAGGTCATCCCCGGCACCCATATCGTAATGCTCGAGCAAGATCCCGATTTCAGTGAGTATGAGAAGCTGATCGACTTTTGCCTTCATGGTGATGATGCCCCGCAAGCGCACGCAGTCGAGGCGATAGCAGACCAAATCGGTATCGACCTCCGGCGCGAAGCGGGATCGGCAAGCGGCGGTGAAAAACGCCGAGCCGCGATCTGCCGGGCATTTGCCAGCGAGCCCGATCTGTTGTTGCTGGACGAGCCAACCAATCATCTCGACCTTGCTGCCATCGAATGGCTCGAGGACTGGTTAGGCCGATTCAGGGGCGCGTTCATTGTTATCAGCCATGACCGTACTTTCCTCAAACGGCTTACCAAGCAAACCCTCTGGCTCGATCGCGCAAAGCTGCGCCGCAATGAAATCGGTTTTGGCGGGTATGAAGCGTGGATGGAGAAAATCTATGCAGAGGAAGCCCATGCCGCCGAGAAACTGGACGCAAAGCTGAAGATCGAAGCGCATTGGTTGCAACATGGCGTGACCGCGCGGCGCAAGCGCAATCAGGGAAGGCTCGCCAAGCTGGCTGAAATGCGGGAACGCCGCGCTGCGATGCTTGGTCCGGCGGGAACTGCCAAGCTTTCGGCAGCCAGCGACGAGACAAAAACCAAGACAGTCATAAATGCCGAAGACATTTCGAAAAGCTATGGCGACAGGCCGATCATCGAGCGCTTTTCGCTGCGCATTCAGCGCGGAGACCGGATCGGAATCGTTGGAGCAAACGGCACCGGCAAAACAACGCTGATCAGGCTTCTGACCGGTGAGATCGAACCGGATAGCGGGAGGGTTACGCGCGCGAAAACGCTTTCGGGAATTGTCATCGATCAGCAGCGAAAACTACTGTCACCGCAAAAACGTGTTCGCGATGTGCTTGCCGACGGCAGCGACTGGATCGATGTTCGCGGCGTGCGCAAGCATGTCCAGGGGTATCTCAAAGAGTTTCTGTTCGAGCCATCATTGATCGACGCGCGAGTCGGGACATTATCGGGCGGCGAACAAAGCCGCATTCTGCTCGCCCGGGAATTTGCGCGCGAGGCGAATTTGCTGGTGCTCGACGAGCCAACAAACGACCTTGACCTTGAAACGCTGGATTTGCTGCAGGAAGTGATCGCCGACTATGACGGGACAGTTCTTATCGTCAGCCACGATCGCGATTTTCTGGACCGGACCGTGACGCTTACACTGGGCCTGCAGGGAGACGGCAAGGTCGATATCATCGCCGGTGGCTATGCAGACTGGGAGGCAAAACGCGACAAGCGAGCGCTCAAACCGGCCGGTAAGCGGAAGAAGAAGAAAGCCGGCCAAACCAGCGATAACCAGCCGCGCAAGTCCAAGCTCTCCTATAAGGATCAGCGGGATTTTGACATGCTGCCAGCGCGTATAGACGAGATCCGCGGGAAAATCGCAGCAGCCGAGAAAGAGCTGGCTGACCCGGATCTTTTCACGCGCGCACCGGAACGATTCGAGGCGTTGACGAAAGAAATCGAGAAACTGTCCCAAGAAAAGACCGCAGCCGAAGAAAGATGGCTGGAGGTTGCCGAAGAAGCCGAAACGCTGGGCAGATAACGGTCAACCCGGAAGGCGGTAATGCGCCGCCAGCCGGTCGAGCGCGATACGCAATACCAGCTTCCCGGATCGCTGCGGCCAACCCAGCGACCTTTCTGCTCCGGAAATCGCCTCGTTGCCGCAGATAACCCGCCAGGCAATGTCGCTCAGATCATGTCCTAGCGACTGCAATGCCTCGTCAAGTCGTTCTTTCGCCAACATCATTCTTTCGCTCTGCGCAACTGGTTCATGGCTACCGCGCTTTTGCTTGCTGAGCGGTGCACCGTCCCAGCGCATGGTGATCTGTGCGCCCATCGCAGCAGCTTCGAAATCTTCGCGCAGCTTTTCGCCGGCGAGCAGCTGCCGGTCACTAAGATGGCCCCGGCTATGCAGCCAGCTAAGCGGCGATTCCGATAGATTTACGGTCACGCTGCGGGCGGCGCGGCGGTTTTGAGATGCTGCATCTTGCAGCACGGGCCGTTCGACCAGGTTTCGCGGGTCGCTATGAAGAGGTTTTCGTAATGTTGCTTTGCGCGGCATGACACATCCTTGTTTGAATCCGTGAGAGAAACCCCCTTGCCATTTGGCAAAATATGTAGGAAAGTATTTTCCTATTTGGTTATCGTTTTTCGGGAAAACTGCTTATGCTCAGCCGGATACGCGAAGTGCGCAAGTCACAAGGATTAACCCTGGCGGACGTGGCAGCACGCTGTGATCCGCCGACAACCGCGCAAACCATCGGCCGGTTGGAAACCGGGATGCGTACATTATCGATCGACTGGCTGAACCGTATCGCTGCCGCGCTCGGCGTTGACAGCTCTCAATTGGTTCAGCTGCCCGATCAGCAGGAATTGCCGGTAGCCGCTGTTTTTGGTGCCAAAGGCGCGCATGCACCCGAGCAAGAAGAAACTATGCTGGTCCCGGCAATTGGCGGACGCAGCATAGGAATGCGGATGGCGAGCAGCATTGGAGAATACAGGCAAGGCGATGAGGTGTGGCTCGAACAGATCGAGCCCGAAGAATTCGCATCGGCACTCAATCTGGATGTACTTGTGCCGCGACCGGGCGGACGATTTCTCTTTGCCCGGCTGCTGGGGCGCGAGGATGGAAAGCTGCATTTGCTGCCACTAGAGGCCGGCGCACGCCAGCAGATCGTGAGCGATCCGGTCTGGATCGCAAAAGCTATCCGCCTGATACGCAAGCTCTGACCCAAGCGTTATGCCGTCTCCGCTGCGCATCCTAACTCTGGCGACATTTTTCCCGCATACAGCGAAGCCGAATTTTGGCATTTTTATCGAAAGGCAGACCGCTGGACTGGCCGCGCGCGAAGGCGTCGAGGTAACAGTTGTCAATCCAATTGGGATACCGCCCTGGCCGCTCAGCCTGAATGCGCGCTACGCCGATCTGCGCTCACTGCCCCGGCAGGAAACATGGCGCGGCCTAAATGTCTATCGCCCGCGTTTTGCGCTATTTCCGGTAGTCGGCGCGCGTCATAACGCCGGGCTGATCGCACGCGCGGCGTGGCCATTGGTTCAGAGATTGCACGCTGAACAGCCTTTTGATCTGATTGGCGCTGAATTTTTCTACCCGGATGGTCCGGCCGCGATGCAATTGGCGGACAGGCTGGGCATTCCATTTACGGTGAAAGCGCGCGGAAACGATATCCATCTTTGGGCCATGCGCGGCGATACGGGCCCGCAAGTTGCCGCTGCTGCTGCCAAGGCAGCAGGCATGCTGGCGGTTTCAAAAGCGCTCAAAAAGGAAATGGTCGAATTGGGATTCGATAGTGGGAGAATCAAAGTCCACTATACCGGACTCGACCGCAGCCGTTTTCATCCCGCCGGTCGTGCCAACGACAGATCAAGGCTGGACATATCGGGGCCGCTCATTCTGTCGGTGGGCGCGCTGATCGAGCGAAAGGGTCAGGGCCTGCTAATCGAAGCGCTGCCAAAGCTCCCGGAAGCCAAACTCATGCTCGCCGGGACGGGAGAGTCAGAAAGTCAGTATCGCAGATTGGCGCAGCAGCTTGGCGTGTCGGACCGTGTGATATTCAAGGGAAGCGTGCCGCATGACGACCTGCCTTCCCTTTTCCGCGCAGCAGATATTATGGCGCTGGTGTCGGAAAATGAAGGTTTGGCAAACGCCTGGGTCGAGGCACTTGCCTGCGGCACGCCCGTGATATCGAGCAATGTCGGAGGCGCGCCCGAACTCATCAAATCATCGGATGCCGGCCGGATCGTCGATCGCAACCCGGATGCCATTGCCGCTGCTGCAAGAGAACTCTTGGCCAGCCCTATACCGCCCGAAAAGGTATCGGCGCAGGTCGCGCATTTTTCCTGGGAAGACAATGCGCGCGAGCTGGAAGAGTTTTTCAGGGAAATTGTTAGGGTCAGGACCCATATACGGGACGGATTTGGGTATGTGGCCTAAACCTGCGCTCCGAAATTCTCGTTGCGGAGTTCGTTCTTGTCACCGACGCCCTCTTCGGGAACGAAACTGTCGGGCCCGACCTTGAGCCAAATGAGGATAGGTGCAGCCATATAGACCGACGAATAGGTACCGATGACAACGCCAAATGTCATTGCCAGCGCGAAACCGAAAATCACGTCCGGACCAAGGAATACCAGGCAAAGCAACGGTGCCAGAATAGTCAGGCTAGTCATTATCGTACGCGGCAGGGTTTCGTTGACCGAGAGGTCGAGCAGCGCGCTGATATCCATCTTCCTGAATTTTTTCAGATTCTCGCGAATGCGATCATAGATGACAATCGTATCGTTGAGCGAATAACCGATTATCGTCAGCAAAGCTGCAATTGTGCTGAGATTGAACTCCAGCTGGGTCAGCGCAAATAGCCCGAAGGTGAGCGTCACATCATGGAAAAGGGCCCAGATCGCGCCAACGCCGAACTGCCACTCAAACCTGATCCAGATATAAATAGACACGCCCAATATGGCGGCTAGCAGAGCCAAAGCGCCATCGGAAAACAGCTCCTCCGAGACTTTGCCAGAAACCGCCTCATTCCCGTCAATGCGAACATCCTCATAATCGGCCTGTAATTTGGCGACCACCTGATTGCCCATCTCGTTGGCAAGTTCCGGTTTTTCATCCGCTCCTTCGGGTAATTTCATGCGAATAGAAACCTGGTTCGGCTGTCCAAAGCGCTGAATGACAGGCTCGCCATAACCCAGCGAACCGACCTTGCTGCGCAGATCGGCGATCGGTGCCTGTTCCGACTGTGTGAAGGTCGCCTGGATCATCTGGCCGCCCACGAAATCGACACCGAAATTCAATCCGCGCATAAGCACCAGCGCGACCGACCCAATCATCAACAGAACGGAGATTGCCAAGGCGATATTCCGCCATTTTAGGAAGCTGATATTGGTATTGTCCGGAACGAGTTTCAAAAGCCTCATCGTTCAGCCTCCCTATACATTGAGCGCCTGAGGGCGCGTTTTCTTGAGCCAGCCAGACACCCACATGCGGGTGATGACCACGGCGGTGAAGACCGAAGTGACAATGCCTATCATCAAAACCACCGCAAAACCGCGGATCGGCCCCGAACCCAGGAAGAATAGGAGGGTGGCAGCGATCACATTGGTGATGTTGGCATCAAAGATGGCGCGGCTGGCTTCCTTGTAGCCGAACTCAACGGCCTGGAAGACGCGTCTGCCCCGCCTGACCTCTTCGCGGATCCGTTCATTGATCAGCACGTTCGCGTCGACAGCTGCGCCGACTGTCAAAACAAAGCCGGCGATTCCCGGCAGGGTCAATGTCGCATTGGCAAGCGCCATAACCGACAGGATCATGAGCACATTGATGATTAGCGCCGCGTTTGCATAGAGGCCGAAGCGCCCGTAAACCAGGAACATCATTACAAGAACTGTGGTAATACCAATCATGGCCGCAAGCGCGCCGCGGCGGATCGAATCCTGGCCCAGATCGGCACCAACCGATCGCTCCTCGACAATTTTCAGCTCAACCGGCAGGGCACCGGAGCGCAATGCGATGGCGAGCTGATTTGATGTTTCCACCGTAAAGCTTCCCGAAATCTGCGAGACGCCGCCATAGATCGGCTCCCGGATGACGGGCGCGGAAATAACCTGCCCATCCAGAATAATGGCAAACAGCTTGCCGGTATGCTGCTGCGTCATGCGGGTGAATTTCTGACCGCCCTCGCTGTCAAACTGGATCGTGACCGCCGGTTCATTGGTCTGCGCATCGAAGGTTGGATCGGCCTTAACGAGCTTGTCACCGGAAATCCCGCCCAGCCGGCGTACCGCAATGTTTCCGGTGCCGTCCTCCATGGGAAATATCTGGCTGCCAACGCGCGCTTTGCCGGCCGCGGTCTGATCGGGATCGGCATTTTCATCGACCAGCTTGAATTCTAGTTTCGCTGTCTTGCCGATCAGCTCTTTGAGCTGTTGCGGATCCTGAAGACCCGGCACCTGGACAACGATGCGCTCGTCTCCCTGACGGATGATCGTCGGTTCCAGCGTCCCCAGCGCGTTGATACGGCGGTCGATGACGTCCTTGGCGGTATCCATCGCCTGGTCCAGCGCGGTTTCATTGCCGCTCCCCGATGGCGTGAGGGTTATCCGGTTTCCATCAGTAATGTTGATGTCCCAGTCGCGCCCGCCGGTAGCATTGTTCGCCACCAGCGGTTCAATTTGCTTGCGCGCTGCATCGATCTGCGAGGGATCGGTAACCAGAAAGCCGACATTGCCGCCCGCACGGGACATGTCGGAAATGGCAATGCGTGGATCGGCTCGGCGCATCGCATTACGTACGCCGTCTTCGAGCGATTCAAGCCGCGTCTGCTGAAGCTCTGACGGGTCTGCTTCGAGCAGGATATGGCTGCCGCCAGCCAGATCGAGCCCCAGATTTATCTTTTCAGCAGGCACCCACTCTGGAAGCTGTTCCAGGTATTTTGCAGGCAGCAGGCTCGGAATGGCAAAAAGCACTCCAAACACCAGGATCAGACTCAGCATGAGCCTGCGCGTCTGCGAAAATTCAAGCATACAGATATTCCAAGTACATTGCCTGCCGCCCTATCTGGGCCGGTGCCGATCGAATATCAAGGAGCGGAGTGACCGCAGCTTCAATCATTGGCAGGTTTGCTGCTTCGCGAGCTGACATCGGCGAGCATCGATTTAACGACCTTGACCCGCACGCCCTTGGCGATTTCGACCTCTATATGTTCATCCGCGATCTTGACTGCCCGGCCCATCAGACCGCCCGAGGTCACAACATCGTCGTTGCGCTGCACCGCGTTGATCTTCGCCTCATGTTCCTTTTGCCGTTTTTGCTGCGGCCGAATCAGAAAAAACCAGAAGATGATAAATATCAGCAGCAGCGGCAGAAGCTGAACCAAAAAACTGGTGCCGCCTGCACTGCCTCCCGCGGCGGCTGCAACTAACAAACCCATTTCCATTCCCCGAGTAAAGATTGGTCGGGCCGCGAGCCAACTTGTCACTCACGCTGCCCAAAAACGATGCGCGCGATTATCACGCAGCAGGCATGTGTGCAACGGCTATCCTCATGCTTGCATTATCCAACATCGCCGCATATAGGCCGCTGCCACGGTCGGGACGTAGCGCAGCCTGGTAGCGCATCACACTGGGGGTGTGGGGGTCGGAGGTTCGAATCCTCTCGTCCCGACCATTTTCCTTCAAAAATTCAGAAGCTTGCTATACGCGTCCTCCAGCAGCGATGCAATCTACATTCCCATATCATTATTTCTCTTTCCTACAGATAACCTATTTGGTTATTCAGATTCGCACGGAAAGGAATGTAGATGGAACCATCCAATATCAAAGTTCTGATCGCAGAGGTTATTCGCCGCAAGGGCGGATATTCAAATCATCCGGCGGACCGCGGCGGCCCAACGAATATGGGGATCACTCAGGCCGTGGCAAGGCAGCAGGGTTATACCGGGGATATGCGATCGCTACCAAGAGAGAGCGCCGAACAGATTTATCGCAGGCTATACTGGCATGCGCCGCGCTTCTACGATGTCGCCAAAGTCGCGCCAAAGCTGGCCGCCGAGCTGTTTGACACCGGTATCAACATGGGAACGGGACGAGCGGCCGGTTTTCTTCAACGGGCGCTCAACGCGCTGAACCGCAACCAGAAGGATTATGACGATCTCAAGATCGACCGGCAATTGGGTCCAAAGAGCTTGGGAGCGCTGAACAGGCTTCTGTTGAAACGCGGAAAGGAAGGGGAAGATGTGCTGATCAAGGCGGTCGAGGCCTTGCAAGGCGCACATTATCTGCGTCTCGCCGAAAAGCAGCCAACACAGGAAGCCTTCATCTATGGCTGGCTGAAAAACCGCATTGGAAATTTAGGAGACGAACAAAATGCCGTTGATTGAATCGCTGATCGGGCCGATTGCAAAGATAATCGACAAGGTTATCCCGGACCCGAAAGCCCGCGACAAAGCGAAGCTTGAGCTGATTGCGTTGGAAGGCAAACAGGAGATGGAAGCGCTGAAAACGCAGATCTCCGCTATCCTTGCCGAAGCACAGTCTTCCGATCCGTGGACCAGCAGAGCAAGGCCCAGCTTTCTTTATGTAATCTATGTGATCATCCTATGGTCCATACCGATGGGAATCATCGCGGCATTCCAGCCGCAAGTCGCCTCGAGCATCAGCAATGGGATGAACAGCTATCTTTCGGGTATACCCGAAGCACTTTGGGGCCTCTTTGGTACGGGGTATCTGGGCTACACGGCGGCGCGGCAGTGGGGTAAAGTCAAGGGTGTCGACAAATAATTCCTTGTATTTAAATATTTTCTATAAAGTTACTTGCATCCGGCTACCACGCTCCGCTAAATCGCGCGCTCCTAGGACAGGAAAGTAATGGAGTTTACAATGAAGAAACTGAACAAAGCTGTTTCGACGGTCGCCGCTCTGGCACTTGCAGCTGGTCTTGCAGCTTGCAACCAGGCCGAGCAGGCTGCTGATGCCGCTGGCGACGCTGTTGAAGCAACTGGCGAAGCTGCTGGCGATGCCGTTGAAGCAACCGGCGACGCCGCTGCGGGTGCAGCCGATGCTGCAGCCGAAACCGCTGGTGATGCTGTTGAAGCAACTGGCGATGCCGTTGAAGGTGCTGCTGACGCTACGACAGAAGCCGTGAATGACGGCGCGACGGCTGTGAAGGAAGCTACCGAGTAAGCTTCTTAAGCGCTCAATTTTCTGAAAAACCCGCCAGGGAGTGACCTTGGCGGGTTTTTCTTTTGCACAGCCATCTGTCTTTTTCGCTCATCCTGAGGAACCGCCTGATGCTGAGCTTGTCGAAGCATCGAGCGGTGTCTCGAAGGATATATGCTTCGAGACGGGATTTCGGCAAGCTCAATCCCTCCTCAGCATGAGCGGCTTGGGAAGAATTGGTATGTTGCGAGAAAATGGTGCGCCCGACAGGATTCGAACCTGTGACCCCCAGATTAGGAATCTGGTGCTCTATCCTACTGAGCTACGGGCGCCTTTCCAACGATTGCCGCGGCGAATAGCCTTGCACCTGCCCGGGGTCAATTCTTCGCTTGAGGCGGAACATAAGGAAAAAGCAGCGGGGTTGCAGCGATCCCCTCCTCAGCGAGCGAATCGGCTTCCTGCGGGGTCGCTTCGCCATGGATGACGCGGTCCTCTGTCTCACCATAATGGATTGCGCGCGCCTCCTCGGCAAATTCCCTGCCCACCCATTCCGATTTTTCGAGTGCCTCTGATTGCGCTTCTGCCAGCTTTCCGATCATCTCCCGCATGGGGGCCGGCATTTGCGGAGAGTTGGAGACCACGGCGGTGTCATCATTGTTGTTTGGAACGCCGGTTTTGACAGCATGCGGCACCGGGTTCTCCAACTGATTGCCTTTTCTGCCGATGTTGGGGGCTGAGAGCCTTTTACGAACATGTTGCGACCCGCAAATGGGGCAAACGACGAGGCCTTGGGCAAGCTGCTTTTCAAAGTCATCATTCGAGCCAAACCAGCCCTCAAACTGGTGATTGAGGTCGCACTGAAGATCAAACGCAATCATTGACCAGCGCTTCCATCCAGCATCGCATCGAGTTTGCCCGCGTCTTCAAGCGCCCTCAAATCATCGCTCCCACCCACGGCAACACCGTCGATAATGATCTGCGGCACGGTGCGCGCACCGGGAACCCGCGCAACCATTTCCCCGCGCTTATCTGCATCCAGGGTGACGTCAATTTCGGTGAACTCTGCGCCTTTTTCTTGCAGCAGCCGCTTTGCCGTCACGCAGAAGGGACAGGCAAATTTGGTATAAATCTCGACTGTAGCTGCCATGTTCAAGAAATGGGATGACACTGGGCACAAGTCAAGCAATGGCTTATTCTGCGTTTGGGTATCAGATATTTTCTTCCCGGAGCACCCTGGCCCAGCAATAGATTCGGACCGTCTTTGCTCCCGCTTTTTTGAGTTCCCGAACGCAAGCGTCGGTGGTCGCGCCGGTCGTATATACGTCATCGACGAGCAGGATATCGCGCTCTTTTACCAATTGCGCTTTCCCCGGCGGCAGCGCAAATGCGCTTCGCACTTCCTTGCGGCGCTCTTTCTCGCTCTTGCCGCGCAGCAACTCGGTTCGTTTTATGCGCTGTAACAGGCCAGGCTCGATCCGAATTCCCGAATTGCTCGCAAGATGGCCCGCAATCAACGCCGCCTGGTTGAAGCTGCGCGCCCAAAGCCGCGTCCAGTGCAGCGGCACCGGCGCAATCAACATGTCTGCTCGATCCTCGGGCAATTGTCGCGCAAGATGATCGGCGATCATTTTTGCGAGCCCGATTTTGCCCCCATGCTTGAGCTTCAGGATCACCTGTCGCGAAAAGTCGCTATAGGCTGTAACAGCGACGATACCGTCATGTATCGGCGGTTTGGCAAGGCAGGCCGCGCATTCCTGTTCGATATCGCTTTCAAAGGGCAGCGGGATGCCGCAAGACGAGCAAGCCGGCGGCCCCAAAAAGTGCAACTGCCGCCAACATTCCATACAAAAGCTCTGCTCGCCGGAGAGTATGCAACCGCAGGAAACACAGCGCGGCGGCAACACAAAATTGATCGCTGGATCCAGTAAGGAAGAAAGCCTCGACATCTCGCGCTTGTCTGACAGCCGGCAAGTCTGCACAAGTAACAAGATGGAAGAAACAGCGCCGCCGAAGATTTTCGACAGCAAGCGCCGTGTGGCCAAGCTGGAGCGCGCAGCGATGCGCGGTCACGGAGACGATTTTCTTTGGCGGCAAATGGCCGAGGATGTTGGCGAACGGCTTGCCGCCGTAACCCGCGACTTTCATGATGTTTTGCTGGTTGGTCACGCAGCGCGTTTCAAAGCCCAAATTTTGTGCGATCGCACCTGCAACATCCAGAAAGCAGTCTTTTCTCCTTATGAAGCCAAGGCTGACGGCAGCATGATGATTTCGGATGAACAGCCTCTGGTGGCGGATTCCAGCCGCGACCTGATAGTCGCCGTGGGCATTCTCGACAGTTTAAATGACTTGCCAGGAATGCTGATTCAGATTCGGCGCGGTTTGCGCCCCGATGGCCTTTTCCTGGCTTCCTTGTTCGGAGCGGGAACGCTTTCGACCCTCAAATCCATAATGATGGAAGCGGAGGAGCAGGGCGTTGCTCCTCACATTCATCCTCAAATCGACCTGAAGACGATGTCCGATCTGGTCGTGCGGACCGGTTTTGCCCTTCCGGTCGCCGATATCGATCAGCTCGAACTGCGCTATAGCGAGCTTGATCGATTGCTGAGCGATATTCGGGATATGGGTACCGGTAATGTGATGGCGCAGCAGCCGCGTTATTTTACCAAATCAGCCTATGCGCGATTGCTCGAAGAATGGAACTCCCGGCACGATGCCGCCGGCAAGGTCACGGAAATATTCAGCCTGCTCCATATTTCCGGCTGGTCACCATCGGCGGATCAGCCGAAGCCCGCACGCCGCGGAAGCGGCAAGGTATCGCTGGCCGATATATTGTCTAATAGGGATAACTAGGGTCAATCTCTTGGTAGGCGGTCGAGATATGTCGCCAGCGATTCTATAAATGGCGCATCGGCTGGCGGCATTGGCAGCAAAGCCATTTGATCCACTCCCACCCATTTCAGCGCAGGCGATTCAAGCGCTTTCACCTCGCCGTCCCAGCGATGACAGACAAACAGGAGCAGCGTCATATCCTGCCCTTCCACATGCGTTGTGGCAAATGTCAGGGGAGTCAGGTCGGCCTTGTCGACCGCTATTCCCAATTCTTCTCCAAGCTCGCGCGCCAAAGCGCCCTCCGCATCCTCGCCAGCCTCCACTTTGCCGCCAGGGAATTCCCAGAGACCCGCCATCCTTTTGTTATCAGGGCGTTTTTGCAACAGAATCTGACCATTCGGTCGAATGAGAGCGGCAGCGACGACAAGCAGCATTGTCGGGATTTTTTCCATTTTCTTACATTCAGGAAAGGATTTGTTAACACCTCTGTGGGAAAAACCAACCGCTCGCAACCAACCAATGAAGTGGGGCCACATATGTTGGAAACAATTCGCCGCATCTTCAGATGCGAACAGGGTGCGACAGCAGTGGAATATGGCTTGATTGCCGCATTGATAGCGATCGCAATTGTTGCATCGATTAGCAACGTGGCAGACACGACCGGTAACTTGTGGAACTATGTTTCTACAGAGGTGGTCGGGGCCTCCACATTTTAACTGTTTGATAATATTTACGTATTATCAGGTTATATCCGAATTTTCGGATGGGTGTATTGAAAGTTGAACTGGAGACTAACAATGAAGTTTTTTGCTAAGCTGAAAAAGAACGAAGAAGGCGCGACCGCCATTGAATATGGCCTGATCGCCGCTCTGATCGCTGTAGCTGCTATTGTTGCAATGGGTAGCCTCGGCAACACCCTGTCGAACACCTTCGACAAGGTCGATACGGAAATGCAGACCAGCTAATAGCTGCGTTTAGCTACACAAAACCGGAAGGGCGGCGACTTGAAATCGCCGCCCTTTCTCTTTGCGGGCAGTCCGGGGATCTCAGCGATCTCGATGCGTGCTCTCTCAATAAGTTACGATCTTCACCTTGCTGTCTGCACTTAGCGTATCGCTACTCCGCAAGCCGTTGAGCGCCAGAAAGCGTTCCGTTTTCAAATTTTGGAAGGCCATCCTGCCAGCGAGCGCGGAAACCGTATCGCCGCTGCGCACGGTCACGATCCGCAATTTCCGCGGCTTGATTGCATTGGCCTCGGACTGGCTGAGCCGCGCCACACTTTGATACATGGCCTGAAAAGGATTGCTGTTCGCTGCATTCAGTGTGACAAAGTGAAACGCCTGCGATTTTGAAAACTCATAGGCGAAAACAGTGACCGCCGTTTGGCCGCCATTTCGCGATCTTGCTGTTGCTGTCGCATAGAATGCCGGGATTCCATTGACTGTCGTCTCACGAATTTGCCCATAGTTGACCTTGGCATCCTTGCCGGCAACCGCCTTGAATGCAGCATCGATATAGGCCGTCTTGTTGCCATTATAGCCGCCTTGATTCTGCGTAAACAGCGCCTTTCCACCATTGCCGTTAATCGACACGGCCGTCGGGCTGTTGGACATACCATAGCCATTGGGCACTGAGAATTTGAGGCGCAGATCGGGATGCTTGAAGCTATTCCCCTCGATCACGCCCTGTTTGGGATCGTCACCATACAGCATGCCATCGATATTCGCGAGATGGGTATCGCGCCCACGCCGGTCGCTGCTGGCATAGCCTTGCGCACCGCGCGCTGCCCGGGCAACGCGTTTTGCAGGCTCGGGGTGTGTCCGTGCCCATTCCGGAATCGCCTGCTCTTTGCGGCCTGCGGCGCGGGTATCGACGGATGTTTGCATCGCCAGTGAAGCCAGCATATCCGACAGCGCCGACGGGTCATATCCGGCCGTGCTCAGATATTGAATGCCGAGATCATCGGCTTCCTCTTCCTGACCGCGAGAATAGGATAGCGTAAAGACTTGCGCGAGCGCGCCCGAATATTCGCGCAGCCCCTGCCCCAATGCGCCAAGCAGCCCGCCGCTATCGCCGATTGCCGCCCCCAGGATTGTCCCTGCGATCGCGCCAATATTTGCGATTGTTGAGCGACGTTGCCTTTTCTTGCTGTGCCGGGCGGCGACATGCCCGACTTCATGCCCGAGCACGCCTGCCATTTCGGCCTCGCTGTTGCACAAGGCCACAAGCTGACGCGTAATGTAGATATAGCCGCCCGGAATGGCGAAGGCATTGTTCACCGAACTGTTGAGGAGCGAAACATTGAAATCCTGCTGTGCATTGCCGAGACCGGACTGTCCCGCGATATTCTTGCCAACGCGCACGACGTAGGGCGTCTGGGGGCTTTGCCATTCGCCGCCAAATTCGGCCAGGATTTGCGGATGCAACTCTGCGCCTTGCGCTTTCTCCTTGTCTGAAATCGGCTTTGCGTTGGCATATTTGGGCGTCTTTGAAGAGGAAGCAGCACTGGACGATGTCGCCGGTGTACTTGCGCTTGCCGCTCCACCGTCTGCAGCGCCGCTGCCCATACATGCTGCAAGGATCAGCGTACTTGCGCCCAACAGGCAAATTCTTCCGTTCAGTGCCATGAGTTCACTCCCTCGCAATTCCGGGCCGAAGCCCAGGGTCAGGACCCTAACACAGAATCCCGGCTTGGGGTGTAAATTGTCCTGCTCCGCCGTCAGACCGGCGAGCTAGAAACTTCCCATATCGAGGAATTTCTGCCGGCGCGCGCCCTGCATCTGTTTTGCGGTCATCCCGGAAAGCGCCTCAATTTCATCGGCGATGGCCTGCCCCATCGACGCCATGGCCAGTTGAGGTTCGCGATGTGCCCCGCCTACAGGCTCTTCGATGATGCGATCAATGACCCCCAGCTTTTCAAGATCAGCGGCGGTTATCTTCATCGCTTGCGCGGCATCGGCTGCCTTGTCTCCGGTCCGCCAGAGAATAGAGGCGCAGCCTTCAGGCGAGATCACCGAATAAACGGCATGCTCGAACATCAGCACGCGGTCAGCCGCTGCCAAAGCGACCGCTCCGCCCGATCCACCCTCACCGACAATCGCGGCAACGATGGGTACACCCAGCGACAAACATTTCTCAGTAGAACGTGCTATTGCCTCTGCTTGGCCTCTTTCTTCTGCCTGCACGCCAGGAAAGGCACCAGATGTATCGACCAGCGTCACCACCGGCAGGCCGAAGCGATCGGCCAGTTCCATGAGCCGGATTGCTTTACGGTATCCCTCTGGCTTGCCCATACCGAAATTATGTTTAAGGCGGCTCTCCGTATCGTCGCCCTTTTCGTGGCCGATCAACATCACTCGCCTATCGTCTAGCTTGGCGAGCCCGCCCAGAATTGCTTGATCGTCGGCAAATGCCCGGTCTCCGGCAAGCGGCATAAAGTCATCAAAAATGGTATCGACAAAATGCCGGAAATGCGGCCGTTCGGGATGCCGCGCGACCTGTGCCTTTTGCCAGGGTGTCAGCCGGGAATAGGTATCCTGCAGCAATTTGTCGGCTTTGGTTTGGAGTTTTGCCGTCTCGTTATCGACATTGACCGACCCTTTATCGGCAGTGTCCTGAAGCTCCAATATTTTTGCTTCCAGCGCAGCGACCGGTTTTTCAAAATCCAGATATACTGTCATGCGCGGCAGCGTTAGTCTTAGTTGGCACGCCGGTCAACGCGCCAAGTTGCGTTTGGCAAGCGGGTGCCGCTGATTGACCAGCTCAACAAGCTGACTGCGATCAACATGGGTGTAAATCTGGGTTGTCGCGATATCTGAGTGTCCCAGCATAGCTTGCAATGCTCGCAGATTTGCTCCTCCGCCAAGAAGATGCGTCGCAAAGGCATGGCGCAGGACATGCGGACTGACTTTCACCGGATCGATTCCCGCTTCGGCGGCGAGCGCGCGGATTATTTGAAACAGCCGGACTCTCCCGATATGACCCTTGCGCGAGGGGAAAAGAAACCGTTCTTTCTCAGGCACATGGCCCTGCCATGCGGAGACGGCCGACCTCGCCCGATCGGAGATCGGCACGAGGCGCTCCTTGCCGCCCTTCCCTTTGAGGATGATAAAGGGCTTGTCCAGGAGCACGGCCGATCGCGGCAACGACACCAGTTCGGAAGCCCTCAGCCCCGATCCGTAAAGTAGCTCCAGCATCGCCAGCAGCCTGAAATCTGCAGGTTTTGCGTTCGCATGATCGCAGCGCGCGGAAATAACCGCAAACAGGGCTTCCACCTCTGCTTTGTCGAGAATCTTGGGAAGCAGCCTGCTTTGTGCGGGTTTGGGCAATGCCTGCGCTGGGTTATCCGCGCGCAACCCCTCTTCCTCCAGAAAGCCGAAAAAACGGCGCAGCGCCGAGGATTTTCGCGCTACGCTGCTGCTTGCAAGCTCCGTCCAATGCCCTGAGAGCTTCTCCAGAGCAGGCTTGTCCGCATTGGTAAGATTGCCCTTGAGCAACCCAGAAGCGTCGTTCAGGTCGCGCCGGTATGCGGCGATGGTATTGGCTGCCGCGCCCCGTTCCGCCGCCATCATTTCAAGAAAAAGCTCGATATTCTGGCTGTCAATCTGACCCGCCATCTTCAGGAAAAGCTGATGGCTTCTGCCGCGATCATTCTCGCTTCTGCCTCACGGCCGGTCTCTCTGAGCGCGCGGACAATATGATAGAGATAGCGGGGCGGAATTTCCGACCAGCTATCCGCCTGCATGGCAGCTGCAGCCAGGAGCGCAACCGTCCCGCTTTCGCCTCTGCCGGCGGCAGCCGCAATGGCGCGCGTCCAACCGCTTTCCTTGCGCATGTCAAACTCCAGCCGGTCGACAGAATCTTCCACTGCTTCGGCATCGACACGATCCAGACCCGCGAGGCCCGCCAATAGCATCTTTGACTTTATGTAACCACTGCTATCATCGTCATCATAGAAGGAGTCCAGCTGGCCATAGCTGATCTTCCCGTCCATACCCGGCGCGCCGACCGCGAGCATTCCCCAGCCGACCGATCCTTCTGAAACGATATCTGCCCATGCCGCAGCCGAGCGGTCATAACCAGCTGTAAACATGGAACGAATAAGCTGATCTGCGGCGCTGGAAAGATCAGGATTGGCCGGAACGGCAGCGGCGGCGCGCGCTGTCAAAACAAGCACCGCATGCTGCTGTACATCGCCGGACGCGCTATCCCAGAGCGATTCCATCGCAGCAACGCGCCCACCCGGCGATTCAGCACCAAAAGCGCTCGACAACAGCTCAGCGCGCTCGCGATCCTGTTCGCTGACATCTTCATCATCGCGCGCTTGGGCAAATATGTCGGCCATGACATCATCGGAGAGCACACCGAGCGCCGCCGCTTGATATGAGACGCGAATACGGGAGCCGAGCGGCAGCATCGGTAGCTGAACATTCCACCCCGACAAATGCCGCCCGCTTTCGTCATAATAGCGCTGCGGAGGCTCGACGCCGGTTGCATGAGCAAGGCCGTGGCGCCACGCATTGAAACCACTCGCTTTTTCCCACTCGATCTTGACCGACCTGCGGCCATTGGTTCCGGCGCCCACAGCTTTCTCTGTCAGCAGATAATCAACGCCGACCATGGTTTTCTGCCGCCTGTTCTGCCGCAGAAGTGCTGTTGCGTTCGCCTGTTCAGCAGCCAGCGAAGCGCAAATGGGCCGCGCCATTTTCCATGTCGGTTCATTCTTCAGAACAATCGATGCGCGGTCGGCATGCGGGCACATGCCTGCCAGGTCAGCATTGGCCAGAAACACAGGCATAGCGGCCATATAAAGCCGCGCGTTAAAATTGCCCGCATCGACTTGCTGGATCAGTTTACGTGCGGCCACCGACTCCCCCATGCGGACCAAAAGCCGCGTACGTTCAGCCACCCAATCCTGCGGCTTGATTCCGCCCGGAGTATCCGTGAGGCTAGCCAGCAGACGGCGTGTAACGATGGTTCCCCAACGAGAAGCAAGCGGTCCATTGGTCTTGCTGATGATATCGAGCAAGATCTTGCCGTCAGTCTCGCCAAAGGCGGTAGCAGGGAAACCGCCCGACTTTTCAGTTATGATACCGATTTTCCGCATCGAGCGGCGGGCCGCCGGCGGAACATCATAACGGATCGGGATCTCATCTTCGAGTGCATCGCCCTCTTCTCCATCGCCTGTCGAGGATGACGAGCCGCCCGCAGAAGAGCGCGAACCACCTGAAGCTCGTGATGAACCAGCAGCCGGCGGCGAGGCCGACGGTGCTGTTGTTTCGGGCGTCGAGGCGGGTGGCGGCGTCTGTTTGGGCGGCGGCGTCTTGGCAGGCGGCGTTTCAAACCCTTCCGGGATCAGCGATTCCGGTGCCTCTTGACCTATAGCTGGAAGGGCTAACGCAAGAATTGAGAGGCCGCCGAGCGCAAGCATCAGACTTTTCTTGTTTTTATGCATATTCAGTTTGCAATTCCTGCATCATTGGGAACGGTCACAGGTTGCTCGATCATATTCATTGACTGCTCGCTTCCCATCCATTCCAGCCAGAAAAACAATGCGATCATCACCAAAATCAAGAGCAGTAGTACCCATTTTCGGCGGCTGCCCTTCCGATTTCCATGTTGCATAGTCCATTCCTGCTTGTTGGCAAACATGCTTTTCATCTGCCGCCTAGCCGATATATAGCGCGCTTCGCAATGACTACGCCAAGCTCCAACTACAGCGCCAACCCGAATACACGGCGTTCTATCGTGCTGATTGGCATGATGGGTGTAGGAAAAAGCAGCGTCGGGAGACGGCTGGCGTCACGGCTGGGATTGGATTTCGTCGACGCCGACGATGAGATAGAAGCAGCGGCCAACATGACGATAGCGGAAATATTCGAACAATATGGTGAGGATTATTTCCGCGATGGCGAACGCCGGGTGATTGCGCGATTGATGGACGGGCAGCCCAAGGTCATTGCGACGGGCGGCGGCGCATTCACGAATGATGAGACGCGCGAGCTCATCCTTCAGCGCGCCTGTTCGATCTGGCTGGATGCCGATATCGACACGCTGGTCGAACGTGTTTCGCGGCGCAACCACCGCCCGCTTCTTCACGGCAAAAACCCGCGCGATGTGATTGAAGAGCTGGGCAAAAAACGTAATCCGCTATACGCGCTGGCGGACATCCGGGTATGCAGCGATGCATCGCCGCATGGTAGAACGGTGGATCGGATTATGGAGGCGCTCTCGCCATGACGATCGTCAAAGTCGATATTCAGGGCAACCCCTATGACATTCATGTCGAGGAAGGCATTTTGGGCCATGCGGGCGAGTATTTGCATCCTGTTGCAAACAATGGACGGTTGCTCGTCATCACCGATAGCAATGTCGAGCAGCATGTTTGGCCTAAGTTTCAAGATGCACTGAGTAAAGCTGGCGTTTCGCCCGCGCTGTTTACGCTTCCTGCCGGTGAGCAAGCAAAGAGCTGGCAGCATCTCGAAGCCCTCACCGACTGGCTGCTTGGCAAACATGTCGAACGCAGCGACCATATCGTCGCGCTCGGCGGCGGCGTGGTGGGCGACATTGCAGGTTTTGCCGCACATATCGTCAAACGCGGCTGCCGCTTCATTCAGATTCCGACAACGCTGCTGGCCCAGGTCGATAGCAGCGTGGGCGGGAAAACAGCGATCAATACCAGCGCCGGAAAAAATCTGGTCGGTGCGTTCCACCAGCCATCCATGGTGTTGATCGATCCGGCTGCGCTTGAAACCCTTCCTGCAAGAGAGCTTTCGGCTGGCTTCGCCGAAGTCGTCAAATACGGCCTGATTGATGATCCGGACTTTTTCTTGTGGTGCGAGGAGAATATTCAGCGTTTTTTCGGCGGCGATATGGACGCAAGAGAAGAAGCAATAGTCCGGTCCGTAACTGCCAAGGCGCGGATTGTCGCCGCGGATGAAAAGGAGCTGACAGGCAAGCGGGCATTGCTCAATCTAGGCCATACTTTCGGACATGCGCTCGAGGCGGAAACAGGTTTCTCGAACAAGCTTCTTCATGGCGAGGCCGTCGCATGCGGCATGGTGCTTGCCTTTCGCTACTCTGCCAGAATGGGCCTTTGCGACGAAGGCGATGCAGAGCGCGTGGCATCTCTGCTCGGAGGTGCCGGCTTGCCGGTCACGCTGTCCGATGCGGGATGCAGCGTGGATGGAAAGCGACTTACCGAACATATGAAGCATGACAAGAAAAGGAGCGGCGGACAGTTGCCCTTTTTGCTCGCTCGCGGAATCGGCAAGACTTTTTTGTCCAACGATGTCGAACTTGCCGATGTTGCGGCCTTCCTTGACGAAGAAGGCACCCGTTAGTCTTTACTTTCATCCATCGTGAACGCGTCAGAGGTGGCGGCACCAAAGCTATGGTGTGCGCCCGCGCGCAAATTTCCGCTTTCGAACTGAGCCTCAAGGCGAGATCGGTCGCGCTTGCGAAATTCCTGCGTCACGCGCCGTGCCTGACGGTCTGAGGCACCCAGCGCCTTCAGCGCAGATTCCGCCATATTGATCGAGGACTCGATCACTTCGCGGAAAACATCCAAGCTGTCGTCCGGCATCAGTTCCAGCATCTGGCGGCGATCATAGGCGCGAACGAAGATTTTTGCATTTGGAAAACTGCTGCGCACGGGTTCCAGCATTTCGGCATCAAGACCGCGGTCATCGATACAGAAGAGGATCGCGCAGGCTTCATCGGCTCCGGCACGGCGCAGCAAATCTATGCGCGTACCATCGCCATAGAACACTTTGCGGCCAAACTCCTGACTAAGGTCGATCTGCTCGGGCTTCACGTCGATGATCGTCACGCTGTGCCCTCCTCCCTGCATGATCTGGCCAGCCGTTTGCCCAAAACGTCCGTGCCCGACGATTATGACCGATGACTGTTCGGCCATTTCCGGATCGGTCAGTTCGATCTGCCTGTCACGCTGCTGTTTTGCCGCGAGCCTGTCTGCAATCATCATCAGGAAGGGCGTGCTGGCCATCGACAAGGTCACGACCGCGCCATAGAAGCTGGCGGCATCCTGTTCGATCAAAAGTGCCCGCTGCGCAGCCGCAAAAAGCACGAATCCGAATTCGCCGCCCTGACTGAGGAGCAGCGCCATCACGATGGCCGAGGCCGAGGACAGTCCGAACAAACGCCCAAGCCCGAAGATGATGGCTGCCTTGATGCCAACCAGTGCGACTGCCATTGCGATGATCAGTCCAGGCTGCTCCGCCACAACATCAAGGTCGAGCAGCATCCCAACCGCCAGGAAGAAGAAACCCAGCAGGATTGACCGGAAGGGATCGATGTCGGCTTCAAGCTCATGCCGGTATGGCGATTCGGCAAGCATCACGCCAGCCACGAAAGCGCCCAAAGCGGCAGAAAGGCCAAGCCACTGCATAAGCGCAGCGCTCGCACAAACAGTGAATAGTCCGGCCACGATGAACAACTCGCGTTCCGAGATCTTGCCGATCAGGCGGAGCAGCGGGCTGAGGACATAATGCCCAGCCAGCACAAGGGCGACAACCGCCAAAATGGCATAGACCGCGAGCAATGCGCCACTTGCACTGCCCTCCTCAACCGGTGCGCGCGAAAGCGCGGCGACAATCGTCAACAGCGGAACGATGGAGAGATCCTGGAACAGCAGGATCGAGAAACTCTTTGCACCATATTCGGTCTTGAGCCGCCCATGCGACTGAAGGAGCGGCAAAACCTGCGCCGTAGACGAAAGCCCAAGCGGCAAGCCGATGGCCAGGGCTGCCTGCCAGGTGAAGCCCTGCGCTGCGAGAATGACACCAAACATGGCAAGCCCACACAAAAAGACCTGGAGCGGCCCGAGCAGGAAGATATCACGCCGCATGGACCATAGGCGCCGGGGCGAAAGTTCCAGTCCCACCAGGAAAAGCAGCAGCACTATGCCGACTTCCGAAAACGCAAGGATGGTCTCGGCGTCCTCGACCACTCCGAATCCAAAGGGCCCCAAAAACACGCCGGCGATCAAATATCCAAGAACAGCGCCAAGACCCAATTTTCGGAAGATGAGCACGGCAACCATCGCCGCGCCCAGCAGGATTGCACCGGATGTCAGCATGTCAGCTACTGCATGATGCGCCTCTTCGGTCATCTTAGCTGGCCTTCATGCTGTTTTGAAAATGCGCGCAGCAATGCCTCATAGGGCAGCAGGATGGCGGCATGCCGCGCCGGATATTGCCTGGCAGGCTTCAAATGATCCAAGTCGGGCCAACTGGTTGGCATCTCCGCATCTCCGGCTAGAAAGCCGGCAATACCCCGCTTGATTTCGGCAATCTCCTCCTCGGTGCGGCCAGCGGCGTGCTTCATCAGTATCGCCGCGGATGCCTGTCCCATCGCGCAGGCCTTTGCGGCAACCTCGATCTTGCTGACCTTGCCGGAATCGATGCTCGCCTTCACCGAGACGCTGCTGCCGCAAATCGGCGCACGCGCATCGGCTGCAATGTCCGGACTGGCAATATCATCTCCGGTCGAAAGCGACATGGCCAGGCGCAAAATCTCATGGGTGTAGAGCGGTTCGGCCACCTATTCTTCAGCCTCCTCAGCGGCCTCTTCGGCGGCCTTGCGTTGCTCCGCCACAAAGGATGACATGGCCTCTCCGCTGGCATTGACCAAAGGATAGGTGCGCGATGCCGTCAGCCATTCGGGCCTATTGTTATCGCCGCCGAAAATGGTTTCATAGCCCATGACGATCAGCAGAAAGAGCAGCGTCGCACCGATCAAGCCTTTGAGCGCGCCAAACCCGAAGCCGAGGACGCGGTCGACCGGTCCCAATGTCGATTTGCGCGACCGCGATCCGGCGGTTCGGGCAATCCAGCGACCAAGCGCGTAGGTCACGACGATGATCGACAGAAAGGCCAGCATAGCGGCACCCCAGCTGGTCCCGATCGGTTCCTCCAACTGGGCAGTTACCGGCGCATGCAGAAAACGAACTGCCACGATAATCAGTATCCAGGCGATCAGCGAAAGCGCCTCTTGAACGAAGCCGCGCATAAAGCCGAGAACAGCGCCGCCGCCCAACAGGAACAGCACAACAATATCGAATGCGGTCATTCGATTGAAGCTAGTCGCGGCCAAGGATGTGGTCAACGAAATTGGCGAGCGTCTTGAAACCCGATAGCATGATGGGTTGTTTGCTGCGCGACGCGGCCGGTACGACCGCCTTGTCGAAGCCAAGTTTCCCCGCCTCTTTCAGGCGTATGGCATCATGCGCCACGGGCCGGATTTCTCCCGAAAGCGCGACCTCGCCGAAAAACACGCTGTCCGATTGCAAAGGCCGCTCCGACAGCGCCGATACCAGGGCTGCGGCAACCGCCAGATCAGCCGCTGGGTCCGTTATCCGGTAACCGCCAGCAACATTCAAATAGACCTCGCAAGTCGAAAAACTGAGGCCGCAGCGTGCCTCCAGCACCGCAAGGATCATGGCCAGCCTTCCACTGTCCCAGCCGACAACGGCGCGGCGCGGGGTGGCACCGCTCGACAAGCGGACGGTGAGCGCCTGTATTTCAACAAGCACCGGGCGTGTTCCTTCCAGCGCTGGGAAAACCGTTGCCCCGGTCACTTGCTCTGCCCTGTCGGTCAGGAACAGCGCGCTTGGATTGCCCACCTCGATGAGGCCTTCCGACTCCATCGAGAAAACGCCAATCTCATCGGTACCGCCGAAGCGGTTTTTGTTCGCCCGCAGGATCCGGTACTGGTGACTGCGCTCGCCCTCGAAAGACAAGACCGTATCGACCATATGCTCGAGCACGCGCGGACCGGCGATATTGCCATCTTTGGTTACATGGCCGACGAGCATCAGCGCGCTCCCCTGCTGCTTGGCGAATTTTATGAGCTCCTGCGCCGAGGCGCGCACCTGACTTACGGTGCCCGGTGCCCCTTCGATCAGATCGCTATGCATCGTCTGAATGGAATCGATGACCACCAGCGCAGGCGGTTTGCCTTTGCCGATGGTCGTCAGGATGTCGCGGACGGACGTCGCAGCAGCCAGTCTTACAGAAGCATCTCCGAGGCCAAGGCGCTGCGCGCGAAGCCGGACCTGATCGACCGCTTCCTCGCCCGAGATATAGGCAACGTCGAGGCCGCGTCTAGCCAGGTTGGCAGCCGCCTGCAGCAACAAAGTCGACTTGCCTATGCCCGGATCGCCACCCAGCAAGGTTGCAGAACCCGGAACCAAGCCCCCGCCCAAGGCCCGATCGAATTCGGCGATCCCCGTCGATGCGCGGTCGGGAAGCGAGATTTCGTTATCAAGGCCGACCAGATCAACGGCAAGGCCGCCGGTTTGCAGATCATGCTTCAACTGGAACACTGTCGCTCCCGCCTCCTCGACCAGCGTGTTCCACTCCTTGCATTCGTCGCACTGCCCCTGCCACCGGCTGGCGACCGCTCCGCAGGCTTGGCAGACATATTTTCGCTTGGGCTTGGCCATGGCTCTTCTTAGCAGAACATAAACAGAACACAAGCGCCGTTCAGCCTCCGCTCATATTGGGTTCGCAGATTGCACCTATGACCCATCCTGTCTTTTCGCGGCGCTCCGTGCTTCATGTATTGGCTGTCAGCCCGGTCCTCGCCTCGGCCTGTTCGAATGCACAAACAATCGAGCGGGAGAGCGAGCCGCGCTTGTCGACCGGCAAAGCCAAACAACTGATCGAGGCGGCACGCGCGCAGATAGGCGTAACGCTTACCTATGACCCGTCATATACAGGCCTGGACTTTCCTGGTGGCGACGTTCCGCGCAGCCGGGGCGTATGCACGGATGTCATTGTCCGCGCCTATCGCGACGCGCTGAACCTTGACCTGCAGGCTCTGGTAAATGCCGATATGAAAGCCAACTTCTCCGCTTATCCAAACAATTGGGGACTGCGCAGGCCCGATCGCAATATCGACCATCGCCGCGTGCCGAACCTGCGGGCATTCTGGAAAAGAAAAGGCGCGGCCTTGCCGCTTTCCGATGATCCGGCCGATTGGCAGCCAGGCGATATCTTCACCAGCCTTGTAGGAGGACGGCTTCCGCATACCGGAATTGTGTCCGACAAAATGATCGACGGAATTCCGCTTGTTATTCACAATATCGGTTCGGGCACGCAGGAAGAAGACAGGCTGTTCAAGGATAAGCTGACAGGCCATTATCGCTGGCAGCTGTCATAGCGGGCCGCAGATAAACGTCGTCCATATTTGCTACTACGCCCGGTCTATTGGATCGAAGCTGCCAGCGGCTAAAAATCGCGTTCACTGGCAAGATAGGAGAATGCAAATGAACAAGATTTCGACACTGTCGGCTGAAGACATCGAGCATGTCTGCGGAGGCCAAATGCTCCCTGGCGAAAGTCTGTATGAATATCTGATGCGCCGGTTTCCTGACGGCGAATGGGTTGGCAACAGCTTTTTCCCCAACGGCGCACCGAGGCCTTCCATGCCCGAAATCGTGACCTGGTAAGGTAAACGAAACCCCTTATCACCGTGCTCGGCAAGCCGTCTAAACCGTCGGCTTGCCTTGCGCGCTCTCTATTGGGGGGCGTGCCGCCTGACAACTTTCACGCCCTCGCTCTTGCGTAGCCGCGGCTTCCTAGATACGCCGTAAGCATGCGCGAAAAAGAACTGCGGCTGGCCCTGATTTGCTACGGCGGTGTCAGTCTCGCCATCTACATGCATGGCGTTACCCGCGAAGCTTGGCATCTTGTCCGCGCCAGCCGGAATTTTCACGACAACGCACCCAGCGCAGACGGCAGCCAGGGCATCTACCGCCAACTGATGGAGAGGATTGAAGCCGAAACTGGCATAAAAATGCGTGTCCTGACAGATATTGTGGCAGGTTCCAGCGCCGGCGGAATCAATGGCGTTTTCCTCGCCCAAGCCATCGCGACTGGCCAGTCGCTCGAACCGCTGACCGATCTCTGGCTGGATACGGCCGATGTCGATCGGTTGATCGATCCCGATGCTAGACCTCTGTCCCGCTTTTCGAAATTCTGGGCAACCCCGATCGCCTGGATGATGTTGCGCCGAAAAGGCAGCACAATCGACCGCACTGTTGAACATAGTGGCCGCGACGAGGTGGCCACAAAACTCTCGCGCTTCGTGAGGGCACGTTGGTTTGCCCCCCCTTTCGGCGGAACGCAGTTTTCGGGGCTGTTGCTGGACGCGCTGGGAGCAATGGCAAAAACACCAGCCGACGATCCGCTGGTTCCGGACGGACAGCCGCTCGATCTATTCGTCACGGTCACCGATTTTTATGGCCATGAGCAAAAGCTCCACCTCAACAGCCCGCCTCAGGTATCGGAAACCGAGCATCGGCTGACCATAAGCTTTTCGACCCGCGACCAAAAACATGGCCACCCGCTCGCGCCCATCCCCGAGCTGGTTTTTTCGGCCCGTGCAACCGCCAGCTTTCCCGGCGCATTTCCGCCCTTCGTGGTCGGTGAGCTGGACAGGTTGGTCAAGGCGCGCCATCTTGATTGGCCAAACCGCGAGAATTTTCTGAAACGCATCCTGCCCAGCCACTATATAGCAGGGAGTATCGGCGAAGCGGTTCTGGTTGATGGCTCGATTCTTGCCAACGCGCCCTTCAATCAGGCCATAGATGCACTGCGCAACCGGCCCGCCCGGCGCGAGATTGATCGCCGATTTGTCTATATAGATCCCAAGCCCGGCTTGCCGAGTTTTCGTTACCGGCCCGACCGCGAGGAGAAAGACGAAGGCAGACGCAAACTCCCGGGCTGGTTCGCTACAATTTTTGGCGCAACATCAAACATCCCACGCGAGCAGCCCATTCGCGACAGCCTTGAAAAGATTACCGGGCGATCGCGACGAATAGAGCGGCTTCGCGAAGTAACGAACGGACTGCATGACGAGGTCGAGCGGACCGTGGAAACGCTGATGGGCAAAACGCTTTTTCTTTCACGCCCGAACCCGGCGCGGCTCGAAAAATGGCGCAACACGGCGCAGGAGAAGGGCGCGAAAGCCGCGGGCTATAGCTACCCTGCTTATGGCCATCTCAAGCTTGCAGAAATTATTGAGGAGATGTGCCGCACGGCTCGGCGTGCTGCGGCGGCAACGAATTCCGATTATGTTGATCGGCTCCGCGAGGCATTATGGCGAGAGCTGCGTGACCGCGGTCTTGACCATATGTCGGACGCAAAAGGGATGGGCGCCACAAAGGATGCCATTGCTTTCTTCCGATTGCATGATGTGCGCTTCCGAATCCGCCGGCTGCGCTTCCTTGCGCGCCGGCTCGCCGAACAGGTTGAGAGCGTGGCGGACGGTGAGGTTGCCGGAGCGGACATCATGCATGATGCCATATACGATGCTCTAGCTCTTCTGTTCGAAAGAGAAACTGCAGAGTTTCTGGGAGAGGATTTTGCCGACGCAGCTACCCATGCCTGTGAACAGCCAGGAGCGCTGGTAGACCTGCTCGCCGACAAGCGCGATCTTGTATCGATCGACCGGCAAATCGACGAGATTTACTGCGACGCGCTGAGATCGCTCGACGGCGATGCGCAGCGCACCATGCTGCTCGGCTATCTGGGCTATCCCCTATATGACGTTGCCACATTGCCATTGTTGCAGGGCGAAGGGTTCGATGAGTTTGATCCGGTCAAGGTCGACCGGATTTCGCCCGATGACGCCGTGAGCATCCGCAAAGGCGGGACAGAGGCGACACTCAAAGGGATACAGTTCAACAATTTTGGAGCTTTTTTCAGCCGCACCTACCGCGAAAATGACTATTTGTGGGGCCGGCTGCATGGCGCAGAGCGATTCATTGAAATCCTGTTATCCGCACTACCGGACGGGAAACAGCTGCCTGCTGACCGCAAGACTGCAGTCATGAAGAGCGCATTCCATGCTATCCTCGATCAGGAAGAAACGCGGCTGACCAAAGTGAAGCCGTTGATCAAATCGCTGCGCAAGGAGATTGACGCCATCTAGGGTCAGGACTCATCAAGCACATGGCCGTGGCCTGAATCAATTTTGCCCCGCCATCGGCACTTCTCCTGCCATTTCATCCCGCATCGGGGCCACCTCGGCTTATGTGCTTGATGAGTCCTGACCCTAGTCCGCCTGCCCGGACTGACTTTGTCCAAGGCTCTTGTAAACCGCTTCGACAAAGGCAAATTCCTTCATCATCTACATCCCGGACACCCCGCTGCAAGATGGAGGATACAGCTTTTCAAAGTTAACCCTGCACCTGCTTTTGGGCAAAAAACATAAGTTGCACCAGCCTGCCATTCTCTGGTGTTGTCCCGAAGGGAACGCCGCTATTGTGAAACAGCCAGGGCGAAAACAATATCAGGCGGTTGAAACGCATCGGGACGCGCATTACCCTTTCCCATTTGGCTGGATGTAGCGTGTCACGATTGACCACATCCTCGATCAGTCTGTTCACATCGTCATATCCCGCGGCCCGGATCGCTGCCATGTCTCGAGGTATGCTCTCCAGACCGGTCCTGCGATGCCGGAAGAATTCTGTTCCGCCTTTACAATGTTTGGGCAGCGACAGATACAATATGCCCGAATAGAATGCAGGATCGATATGTACGCCGCTGCGCCCCCTGTCCGCTTTGAGAGTCAGGCGGACATGGCCATGAGATGTATTGTCTGCCGGGGCAACAGGAACGCCAATTCGCTTCTCCACCGAGGTCTCCAGCCCGCGAATATCGAGCGGCCTTGCAGAAATGCGCCCGGGGTAATTCCCCTTATTCTCGGCAAGGTCTGACACAGCCTGCAACGCCTGTTGACGCGCTGCCATTGGATCCGACAAAAAATCGTCAATGATGAGCAATGATGGAAGCACACCACCGTCATATCGCATCGAATGCGACGGTCAATCTTTCCCATCGGTGATAGACGAAGCTGAGCAAGCTCCCTATTCGGTCAATTCGTCCCAGATGCTTTTTACGCGTTCGAAAAAGCCCTCACTGTTCGGGCTCTCCTTGCCGGTCTCTGTCTCCTGAAACTCGCGTAATATTTCTTTCTGTTTGGCGCTGAGGCGCGTTGGCGTTTCTACATCAATCTGCACGACCAGATCGCCGTTCCCACGCCCCTGAAGAACCGGCATTCCTGCACCGCGCTGCCGGATTTGCTTTCCGGACTGGATACCTTCGGGGATTTTGATCGCATGTTTGGTGCCATCGAGGCCCGGAATTTCAATCTCGCCTCCCAACGCGGCCTTTGAGAAGCTTATCGGAGCGCGGCAAAATAGCGTGGTTCCATCCCGTTCAAACACCTTGTGGCGCTTGAGGTGAATAAAGATATAGAGATCGCCAGCCGCCGCTCCGTTCGGCCCGGCTTCGCCTTTGCCCGCAACGCGAATGCGCGTACCTTCATCAACGCCGGGCGGAATATCTATCGAAATCGTCTTGCGTTCATCGACGCGGCCTTCACCGTGGCATTTACTGCAAGGATCGCTGATTACCTGGCCGCGACCCTGACAGTTGGGGCAAGTCCGCTCGACAACGAAAAAGCCTTGCTGCGCGCGCACCTTGCCCGTGCCGCCGCATAAGTTGCACATCCGCATTCCGGCGTCCGATGCAGAGCCCGAACCGCCACATTTGTCACAGGTAACGGCGACATCGATTGTGATACTGGTTGATTTGCCATGGAAAGCTTCGTCGAGCGTGATTTCCAGATCATAGCGCAAATCGGCACCGCGTGCCGGACCGTTCTGACGCCCGCCGCCACCAAAACCTTCACCGAAGAAGCTCTCAAAGATATCGGCAAAATCGCCAAAACCAGCGGCACCGCCACCACCCATACCGCCATTTTCAAAGGCGGCTTTGCCATATTGGTCATAGGCTGCACGTTTTTGCGGGTCCTTGAGCACATCATAGGCTTCGCTCACCGCCTTGAACTTGGCCTCGGATTCGGCATCGCCTGGATTGCGATCGGGATGGCATTCCATCGCGACCTTGCGATAGGCGGATTTCAGGGTTCGTTCATCCGCCGACCGGTCAACACCAAGCAATTCATAATAGTCGGTATCAAGGCTCATGACTGACCCTTCTGCGACCAAGACCGCCGACACCAGAAGAGCGGCGGCCCAAGGTCATGCTCAGTCTTTCTTCTCGTCTTCCTCGACTTCGGAAAATTCCGCATCGACAACGTCTTCATCCTTCGAGGCATCTTCGGTTGCTGCGTCATCAGCCGCAGCATCTCCTCCACCGGCCGCCTGCTCGGCCTCATAGATTTTCTGACCCATCTGCATGGCTGCCTGCGCCAGCTCTTCGGACTTCGATTTCATCACGTCAAGATCTTCGCCTTCAAGCGCAGTCTTCAGTTCGCCGAGCTTGCTCTCGATATCGCTCTTGAGCGCTTCCTCGATCTTGTCGCCATGCTCTTCGAGCTGCTTCTCGGTCGTGTGAACAAGGCTTTCGGCATTGTTTTTCGTTTCTGCTGCTTCACGGCGCTGCTTGTCTTCTTCGGCGAATTTTTCGGCATCCTGGACCATCTGCTCGATATCATCGTCGGACAGGCCGCCCGACGCCTGGATCTTGATCTGCTGTTCCTTGCCGGTGCCCTTGTCCTTTGCCGTCACGCTGACAAGACCATTCGCATCGATATCGAAGGTCACTTCGATTTGCGGAACGCCGCGCGGCGCCGGCGGAATACCGACAAGGTCGAAATTACCGAGCAGTTTGTTGTCGGTCGCCATTTCGCGCTCGCCCTGGAAAACGCGGATCGTCACCGCATTCTGGTTATCCTCGGCAGTCGAATAGACCTGACTCTTCTTGGTCGGAATTGTGGTGTTCCGGTCAATCATACGCGTAAACACACCGCCCAGCGTTTCGATACCGAGCGACAATGGCGTAACGTCGAGCAAAAGGACGTCCTTGACGTCGCCTTGCAGAACGCCTGCCTGAATGGCCGCGCCCATGGCAACGACCTCGTCGGGATTCACGCCGGTATGCGGTTCCTTTCCGAAAAAGTCTTTCACGGTATCGCGCACTTTGGGCATGCGGGTCATGCCGCCCACCATCACGACCTCATGGATGTCCTCGGATTTTATGCCTGCATCGGCAATCGCCTTCTTGCAGGGCTCAAGCGTGCGCTTGATGAGATCGCCTACCAGCTTCTCAAGATCGCTGCGGCTGATATTCTTGACCAAATGCTTGGGGCCATTCTGGTCGGCGGTGATAAAGGGAAGATTAACCTCGGTCGTCTGCGCGGACGACAACTCGATTTTCGCCTTTTCGGCTGCTTCCTTCAGACGCTGGAGCGCCAGCTTGTCTTTCGTCAGGTCGATACTTTCGGACTTTTTGAAATCTTCGGCCAGAAATTCGACCAGCTTGCTGTCGAAATCTTCACCGCCCAGGAATGTGTCGCCATTGGTCGATTTCACTTCGAAAACGCCGTCGCCAACCTCGAGGATGGAGATATCGAAGGTACCACCGCCAAGGTCGTAGACGGCTATGGTTTTATTTTCATCCTTATCCAGGCCGTATGCAAGCGCTGCTGCGGTCGGTTCGTTGATAATCCGCAAGACTTCAAGTCCCGCGATCTGACCGGCATCCTTGGTTGCCTGGCGCTGCGCATCATTGAAATAGGCCGGAACGGTAATGACGGCCTGCGTCACTGTTTCGCCCAGATAGGCTTCCGCGGTCTCTTTCATCTTCTGCAGCGTGAAAGCAGAAATCTGCGATGGCGAATATTTCTCACCGCCCGCTTCCACCCACGCATCACCATTCTTTCCCTTGACGATGTTGTAAGGAACCAGTTCGATGTCCTTTTTTGTCATCGGATCATCAAAGCGGCGGCCAATCAGTCGTTTCACCGCAAAAATGGTATTGTCCGGGTTGGTAACCGCCTGCCGCTTTGCAGGCTGTCCGATCAGGCGCTCGCCATCCTTGGCAAATGCCACGATCGATGGCGTGGTCCGTGATCCTTCCGAATTTTCGATTACCTTGGGCTTGCCGCCATCCATGACTGCGACGCAGCTGTTTGTCGTGCCCAGATCAATGCCAATAACTTTAGCCATATGATTTCTACCCCAATCAAAAAACTCTAATTGGCCACCTCCTGCCAGCGCTGTTTCAGCACCGGCTTCCCTCAAAACAGCCAACTGTCAGGGGCGATATAGGTGTCAATTTGCCTTGCACAAGGCTTGGCGGTCCCTAGATATAAGAAAATGGCAAGAATGCCCTGAATCAGGACAAAAAATGGAGGAAAACCGCGTGCACCGGCCAGTATCATACACAACTTTACTGTTCGTGGCCCTGGCTGCCATTCTGCTGACATCCTGCGGGCCGGCACCGGTCTTGAAAGTGAGTGACGCAGTTGTCACGCTCAGCCCTGTCGATGACAACCCCTCCGCGCTCTATTTCACCATTCACGGCGGCCCCGATGATGTGAAGCTGATAGGTGCATTTTCTTCCTCGGCACTGCGCTCTGAAATTCACGAAAGCAAGATGGAAAACGGAATGATGACGATGCAGAAGCTCGATACTGTCGACATCCCCGCGGGTGAAAAGGTCGAATTCAAGCAAGGCGGAAAACATGTGATGATGTGGGGGATCAATCTGGTGGCCAGACGACTTGGTGAAATGGAGGTGGAGTTCACCTTCTCCAACGGCGACCGCATCTTGGTCGATGCTGTAGTCCAGGAAGCCGACGGCAGCATTCCTGATGAGCGCAAGGCAAAGGGCTTCTAGGGTCAGGATGCATTAAACACATGGTCGTGGCTTGGAACAATTTGGGCCATGACAAGGAAAGAGCGAGGAGAATAGTGGTGCTATTGGACGAGCGAAAGACAAAGTCATGGATCAAATTGGCCAAGACCGCAGGTTGGCCTGATGCGGGCGAACTGCTGCGTCAAAGCGCCTTGACGGGGATTGCCCCCGCCATCGGCGTTTCTCCTGACATTTCATCCCGCATCGAGGCCACCACGTCTCATGCGGTTAATGCATCCTGACCCTAGGCTGTGTTTGGCGCGCATAAATCCGGACGTCCGCTCTCCGAAGGGGAACGCGATTTGGCGCGCGGGATTTTTGGCGATGCGATCGATTATGAACGCGTACGGGTTCACAACCGCAAATGGTGGTGGTTTCAGCCGCGCCGGGTGACGATGGCACCCGACGGGCATCTCTGGTTTCACCCGAAGGGCAACCTTTTTTGCGATGATTTTTGCAGCAAGAGCCTGGCTCTGCAGGGCCATTTTATTCACGAGATGGTGCATGTCTGGCAGCATCAGAAGGGCATATTCCTGCCCATCGCTCGTCATCCCTTTTGCCGCTATGACTATAGCTTGAAACCGGGCTGGAAGCTGGAGCGCTATGGCATCGAGCAACAGGCCGAGATCGTAAAGCATATCTTCCTGCTCAAAAATGGGGCCAAGGTCCCAGGCGCACCGCCGCTTGAGCAATATGAAGGCGTGCTTCCCTTTTAGGCTACTAGGGATCCTAGCTTGGCAAAAGCCCAATTCGCTCGCGCATCAGCCAGCGGACCAGCATCAGTATCGCTACAATACCAAGCCCGATGGCTAGCCCGGTCCAGATGCCAACGCCGTCCCAGCCAGCCTCGAATGCCAGCCACCAGCCAACGCCGATTCCGATGACCCAATAGCCAAATGCGGCAAAAAGCATGGGAACCCGCGTGTCATGCAGCCCGCGCAGCATCCCCTGCCCCACGACCTGAGCGCCATCCACGATCTGGAAGGCAGCGGCCACGATGAGGAATTGTGCAGCAAGCGCCGCCACCGCGATATTTTCTGCGCTGTCGCGTTCGAGAAAGATGGATATGAGCGCACCCGGAAATGTCAGAATGATGAGCGCCATAACTGTCATGAAGCCTGTTCCCAGCACGAAGCTGGTCCAGCCCGCACGGTGGATCATTACGCGGTCACGCCTGCCATAGCCGATACCGACGCGAACCGTTGCCGCCTGGCCCAGCCCCATGGGGACCATGAATGTCACCGAGGCAATCTGCAGCGCTATCGCATGTGCTGCCACCGCTTGCGTGCTGATCAACCCCATCAGCATTACAGCAACCGAAAACACACCGCCTTCCAGGCCGAATGACACGGCGATCGGAATGCCCAGCCGCCACATTTCGGCAAGCCGCGGCCAATCGCTCCGCCACCAGCGGCCAAACAAATGGTAGCGCCGAAATACCGGGTGCAGCTGAATAACGATCACCATGCCGATAAACATGCAGCTATTGGCCAGGATACTGCCGATACCTGCGCCAACCAGACCCAATCGCGGCATGCCGAAATTGCCGAAGATCAGCGCATAGTTGAAAAGCGCATTGGCCAAGACTCCTAGTACGCCGATGACGAGGGACCATATCGGCAGCTCCAGCGCAGACAGGAAATTGCGCGTGGCCAGCGTCCACAGAAACGGCAGGATCGACCACATATAGGCGCGGACATAGCTTTGCGCCTGTTCAGCCAGCTCCGGGATTTGCCCGAAGAAGAGCAGGATCGGCTGGGTATGCCAAAGCACTACCCACAAGGGCAGGCAGATGATCAACGCCGACCAAAGCGACTGACGAAAGGTTCGCCTTATGTCGCGCACGCTGTTGGGCTTGCGCCCCAGCTCGGTGGCCATCATTGGCGATGAAGCCGTTATCAGCCCCATGGAAAATATTGCCACCAGCATGGCGAGGTTGAAGCCGAGCGACGCGGCGGCCAACTGCTCTGCGCCCAGCCAGCCCAGCATGACTACATCGGTCGCGCCGATGAGCGACATGGACAGGTTGGTCAGAACCAGCGGCCAGGCAAGCGAAAGCGTGGCGCGCAATTCATGGCGCCATGGATGTCTTTGCTTGTGAGTCGCCGCGGCTACCATAACCGCGGCGCGTTAGCGCAACATACGACAATCGTCATCCCGAACTTGTTGCGGGATAACAATTGAAAATCCAATTCTGCGATGACTGCTATCCTGAAATAAATTCAGGATGACGAAAAATTCAGACTATTCCGGCTTCTTCGCAACACCCACCATGGCGGGGCGGAGCAACCGGTCCTTGATCATATAGCCTGCCTGCATTTCCTGAACGATGGTTCCGGGTTCCGATTCATCGGTCGGCACTTCGACCATCGCCTGATGCTGGTTCGGATCGAGCGGCAAACCCATCGCGGCAATGCGGCTGATGCCGTGTTTGCTAAAGACGTTTTCGAGTTCCCGGTTTGTGGCCTCGATACCGGTAATCAGGCCCTTCCATTTTTCTTCATTCTTTATTTCTTCGGGCACGGCTTCAAGGGCGCGCGCAAGATTATCCGAAACAGAGAGAATATCGCGGGCAAAGCCAGTCGCAGCATACTGCCTTGCATCGCCCGCTTCTTTTTCCATCCGGCGGCGGACATTCTGGGTTTCCGCCTGCGCATAGAGAATTTCCTGCTGCGCCTCGGCCAGTTTGGATTCCAGCTCGGCTATGTGATCTTCAGCGGAAATCTCATCCTCATTGCCGCCCTCTCCTTCTTTCAGATGCTCGGGCACGCCTTCCATTTCCGTCTGTGCCTCTTCGTCGAGCTGGCTTTCCTTGTTGTCGTTGTCGTTGTTCATCTTGCCCCTAATCCCGTTAAGGCCGTACGCCGTTTCCACGCCTGCGCATATAGGCGCTGTTGTCATTTCATCAAGCGCGAGAGCGTCTGTGCAGTAAAATCGACCATCGGCACGATCCGCGCATAGTTGAGCCGCGTCGGCCCAATCACACCAACGACGCCGACGACCTTGCCGCCCTCCTCATGATAGGGCGCAGCAATGACGGAGGAGCCTGAAAGCGAGAAAAGCTTGTTCTCGCTGCCGATAAAGATGCGCGTTGATTGCGCTTCCCTCGCGCCATCGACCAGACGGGCGATCTCTTCCTTATTTTCCAGCTCGTCGAGCAGCTGCCGCACACGGTCGAGATCATCGGCGGCGGCTTCGTCGAGCAGGTTCGATTGTCCCTTGACGATCATCACCGGCCGGTCATTGGCATCGAGAGACCACACGGCCAGACCCTTGCGCACCAGCTCAGCGCTGGCCTTGTCGAGCGCAGCCTTTTCAGCGCGTATTTCTGCATCCAGCCTCGCTACCGCCTCGCCCAGCGTCAGGCCGGAGAGACGCCCGGTCACATAATTCGCTGCTTCGGTAAGCGCGCTCTCCGAAACCGAGGGCGCGACATCGACCAGCCGGTTTTCCACGCTGCCATCCTCGCCCACCAAGATAGCCAGCGCCTGCCGCTCGGATATCCTCGCAAAACTGAATTGCTTGAGCCTTGCCTCGCGGTTCGGCACCATAACAAGGCCGGCGCAGGCGGAGAGACCCGAAAGCGCCGCTGTAGCCGCTTCCAGCGCTTCCTCGATCGGGCCATCGCCCTCGATCTGCGACTGGATCGCGCGTTGCTCCTCTTCGGAAGGCTCCGCAACCTGCATCATGCCATCGACGAAAAGCCTCAGCCCCTGCTCGGTCGGCATCCGCCCTGCGCTGGTATGCGGCGCGGCGAGCAGGCCAAGCTCCTCCAAATCCTGCATCACATTGCGGATCGAGGCAGGTGAAAGATTGAGACCTTCGAATTTGCTGATGGTGCGCGAACCCACCGGAACGCCCGACTCGAGGTAGCTTTCGACCACCATCCGGAAAATGGTGCGCGTGCGATCATTGAGTTCGGTGATGGGCGGATTGGTCATCAGCTATCTTTATCGCCATAAAGCCGAGCGGTTGGCAAATTTTTTTATGGTGCAAGTGAACCAATCGCGCGCAAACGCGCACTTACCATGCAGAAGCCCAAAGAAAGGTTAGAAAGCTGCAGTCTCCGGTTAGCCAAACAAAGCTGCATCTGGCCTTTCTGGTGGCAGGCGCGAAGCTGGGCGACCGCAAGGCGGTGCAGGCTCTCGCCAAAAAATGCAACGACAGGTTCCTCGCCCATGGCTGGCGCCTGACCGGCGACAAGGAAGCAGCGAGGGATATTACGCAGCAGGCCTGGGTAGAAATTATGCGCAGCCTGCCGAAATTGAAGGATGATCACATGTTTCTCCCCTGGGGATACAGAATAGTAACGCGAACGGCAGCCGGATGGATAAAGCGCCAGCAACGAAGGCGAAATCTGTCAGAAGCGCTCGAATTCGAAGCGGGTAATCCGCCCGAAACTGAAGATGTGGATTCGCGCATCGCGCTACAGGGAGCAATCGCGAGTTTGCCTACCGACCAGCAAGCTGCGCTCGCGCTTTTTTACCGGGAGGGGCTGACAATTGCCGAAATGTCAGTCGCGCTCGACATACCGCCGGGGACGGTGAAAAGCCGCCTCTCCCTGGCACGAAACAAACTGCACAATATTCTAGAAAGGGAATGACATGAACGACTTTGACAACAGGATAAATGCCGCGCTGAGCGCAGAAGACGAGATACTCCTTAAGGAAATGAACAGCGAACCCGGCTATTTTCAGCAGGCTTTCGGGCTGTTTCGCGGCTCGATGGGATGGATCAGCTGGGTTGTGATGATCGTGCAGAGCATCATGTTTTTCATCGGCCTGTGGATGGCAATTCAGTTCTTTCAGGCAACCGATGCCGTATCTCAACTGCGCTGGGGCCTCCCGGCGGCGACCTTGATGATCCTTGCCGCGATGATGAAACTGTCGCTGATGCCGATCATGCAGGCCAACCGGATATTGCGCGAGGTGCGCCGGCTTGCGCTGGTCAGGGACCGGGAAGGCGAATAGCACACAAGGCTTCGACCCGCTTGCCCCATCGCTTGCAATGAATCGCGGGGCGTATATGGCGATGCGATCATAGCCACAGGAGAATCACCCCATGCGCCCATCGGGACGCGCGCCGGACGAAATGCGCGCCATCACAATCGAAACCGGTTTCACCAAACATGCCGAGGGAAGCTGTCTGATCAGCTTTGGCGATACGCGCGTGCTTTGCACCGCCAGCGTCGAGGACCGGCTGCCGCCATGGCTGCGTGGCAAGGGCGAAGGCTGGGTTACCGGCGAATATTCTATGCTACCGCGCGCAACACATACCCGTGGCTCAAGAGAGGCGGCACGCGGCAAACAGTCCGGTCGGACGCAGGAGATCCAGCGGCTGATTGGGCGCAGCTTGCGTGCAATCGTCGATCTCAAAAAACTCGGCGAGCATCAGATCACACTCGATTGCGACGTGATACAGGCCGATGGCGGCACGCGCACCGCTTCGATCAGCGGGGCCTGGGTCGCGCTGCGGCTTGCGGTTAATGGCCTGCTGGCATCGGGGGCGATCGAAGAAGACCCCATAACCGGGCAAGTCTCCGCAATCAGCTGCGGCATATACAAGGGCACCCCCGTTCTCGATCTTGACTATGACGAGGATTCAAGCGCCGATGCCGATGCCAATTTCGTGCTCATCGAAGGCGGCCAGATTGCCGAAGTGCAGGCAACCGCCGAAGGCGCAACCTATGACGAGGAAGGCCTGCTTCGCCTGCTGCGTCTGGCGCGGATGGGCTGCGACGATATCTTCAAGGCGCAGCTTGATGCGGTGAAGTAGGCCAAAACGCAATTTTCCTTGTCACCCCCGACTTGATCGGGGGTCCATCATCTGACAGTCAGGCTATGGATCCCCGCCTTCGCGGGGATGACTTTGAGGTTGATCGAGGAAATGATGACCCACCGCAAACTCGAGCCCGGCCGGCTGATCATCGCTACGCATAACAAGGGCAAACTCGCCGAGATTGACGCGCTGCTTGCGCCTTATGGCATGACAACCGAAGCGGCGGGTGACCTTGGGCTCCCCGAACCCGAAGAGACCGGCGCGACTTTTGCCGAAAACGCTCTGATCAAGGCCCGTTCCGCCTGCGAAGCAACGGGCTGCGTGTCGCTGGCCGATGACAGTGGGCTATGCGTTGACGCGCTTGACGGCGCGCCGGGCATCTATACCGCAGACTGGGCGGAGAAACAGCCATTCGAGGCCGATGCGCTCGGCGGCGAAGGGCGCGACTGGTATCTAGCCATGGGCAAGGTCGAGGGCAAACTTGCAGAACTGGGCCCGAGGGCGAACCGCAGCGGCTATTTCATCTCGACGCTCGCGCTGGTCTGGCCGGACGGACATCATGAGATATTCGAAGGCCGCGCTATGGGGGCGCTTACCTGGCCGCCGCGCGGCACGCTGGGTTTCGGCTATGACCCCGTCTTTGTTCCCGAAGGCGAGACGCAGACCTATGCCGAGCTTGGGCCGCAGCACAAGCTAAAGCATGATCACCGCACCAACGCATTCCGAAAAATGGTTGCAGCCGTGTTCTAGCTCTTCACCGGATCGCGCCCTACGACATTGCCAGCGGGGGCGTAGCGGCAAACCAGATAGTCATCTTGAGCGTTCGAAGCGACCGCGCAGCCGAAGCTGCGCGTGCCGCGCCAGATAATCTGGGTATAGTGACCGACATCGCTCCATCTGCCGGTGGTTGCGTTGTCCGGGAATATGCCGGGTTTGTAGACGCGTTTTTCATCCACCCATCCGCCGGACATATCTTCGTAGCTGAAAGCGTCCTTCGTTCCCATCCAGAGATTTTCGCCCTGTCTGGGATTCACGCCTTCTTGCCGGTCATGCTCGAATTTGCCGCTACGCGCGAGCTTGTCGGCGTAGCTCTGCGCATAACCGGCAAGTGCATCATTCCAGACCAGCGGTCCAACGCCGACAGCGCGGCGGGCCTCATTGTGCGACCTCAGCATCGCCTGGCGCAGCAGGCCGCCACCGCGCGGCCGGGGATCCATGTCGGTTCGCTCGCTGACAATCACCGGCGGATTCTCAGGATATTCAACTCCGGACTGCGGCACGATGTTGCAGGCAGCGAGCGCGCATGCGAAAAAGGCGAAGGATTGCTTTGGGATGGTCATTTTGCCCTCTATATGGCGCTTTACATGAATAACGCAAAAACGCCCGATCTTGCGCTCTATATCCACTGGCCCTTTTGCATCTCCAAATGCCCCTATTGCGATTTCAACAGCCATGTGCGCGACAGCGTGGATACGAAGCAGTGGCAGACGGCCATGCTCGCCGATATGGCCTATGAGGCAGCGCTGCTCCCGGGCCGCCGGCTGGACTCGATTTTCTTCGGCGGCGGCACGCCCAGCCTGATGCCACCAGCGCTGGTAGCGGCGCTGATCGAGGCGGCTGCCGAGCATTGGGGTTTCGCGCCCGATATCGAAATCACGCTGGAAGCAAACCCGTCGAGCGTCGAGGCCGCGCGTTTTGCCGATCTGGCAGGCGCGGGTGTGAACCGCGTATCGCTGGGGCTGCAGTCGCTGGACGATGCAGCGCTCGAATTTCTGGGCCGCGCGCATGATGTAGCCGAGGGACTTGCTGCGCTGGAAACTGCGCAGTCCGTGTTTGATCGCATCTCCTTCGACCTGATTTACGCGCTGCCGGAACAAACCGAAGCAAACTGGCGCGCCGAGCTTGAACGCGCGCTTTCCTTCGGCACCGATCATCTTTCGCTCTACCAGCTTACCATCGAGGAAGGCACGCGCTTTGCCAGTGATGTTCGCAAAGGTGTTTTCAAGCCAGCTGACGATGACAGCGGTGCGGATCTCTATGCACTAACGCAGGAGATGACGAATGCCTTTGGCCTTCCGGCCTATGAGATCAGCAATCATGCCAAACCGGGCCATGAGAGCAGGCACAATCTTACCTATTGGCGGTATGGTGATTATGTCGGCATCGGACCGGGCGCGCATGGCCGCCGCCTGAACCAGGCAACGCAGCGGCACACAAAGCCGGAAAATTTCCTGTCGGGCGTGGCGCGCAATGGCCACGGCATCCGCGAGGAAGAAACGCTTGGCCAAACCGAGCAAGTAGCCGAGGCCCTGCTGATGGGGCTGAGGCTGGCAGAAGGGATCGACCTTGCGGCGTTGGAAAAGCGTTTTGGCGTGGCGCAGAATGAGATGATCGATACAAAAGCAGTCAGCCACTTGGAATCGCTCGCATATCTTGAACGAAACTCTAACCGGCTGACAATCCTGCCCAAGGGCATGCCGCTGCTTGATGCGATCCTGCCCGAGATCATCGCCCTTGCCGCGGCTTGAAGCACAGAGTCGCGCCTGATACACTCGGGTTATGAACCCGCTGCTCACCGAATATCGCAGCTTCCTGGCGAATAATCGCCGCCGGTCTCCTGCAACCGTAAAGGCCTATGTGGCGACTGCGGAGCGGCTCACCGATTTTCTGTCTCACCATTGGGGGGCGCTGGCAAACCGCGAGGCTTTGGCTGGCATAAAATCAAATGACATCCGCTCGTTTCTGGCGGCACGGCGGGCCGAAGGCCTGACCAACCGTTCGACTGCGCGTGAACTCTCTGCCATTCGTGGTTTCCTGCGTTTCGCGCTCGGCGATGATGCTGACATACCCGCGCTGAAAGGCCCGCGCGTGAAAAGCGGTGTGCCGCGCCCCGTTGCACCGGACGATGTGCTCGCAATCGCGGATGATGTCGCCGCCCATGCAAGCGAAGACTGGCAGTCTGCGCGCGACTGGGCGGTTTTGCTGCTGCTCTATGGCTGCGGCCTCAGGATCAGCGAAGCCACCGGGTTGATGGGAGACGTGTTGCCGCTTGGCGAAACGCTGCGCGTGACCGGCAAGCGAAACAAGACCCGGATTATCCCGCTGCTGAAACAGGTTCGCGAAGCGATCGAAGCCTATCTTGCCGCCTGCCCCTATTCCGCTGAAAAGGACAAGCCGCTCTTTCGCGGCGCAAGAGGCGGGGTGCTCTCGCCGGCGCTGATCCGCCGCGCGGTGCAAGGTGCACGAAAACGCCTTGGCATTGACGACAGCGCAACGCCGCATGCGCTGCGCCATTCTTTTGCGACGCATTTGCTTGCGGGCGGCGCGGATTTGAGGAGCCTGCAGGAGCTGCTGGGTCATGCCAGCCTGTCCTCAACCCAGGTCTATACGGCGGTCGATACGGCAATGCTGCTAGATGAGTATCAAAACGCACACCCAAGGGCATGAGGCTGCCCCGACCATTTGACTCGATTTCTATAGTCACGTAAAATTTGCCCTGAAGAGGGAGAGAGCAATGACTATTTTATCGAGAGGAGCCGTGCTGGGCTTCGGCGCGGGGCTGGCGCTGCTGGGCAACGCAGCGGCTTTGGCCAACAGCGCGGACGACGATTACCGCGCGCCTCCGCCGAAATATAACCCCTGGGACGATCCGATTTTTGGACCGGATGCTGAGGAGAATGCAGCCCAGCATCGGGCCGAGAAGGAAAGAAATGCCAAGATTGTTGATAAGCTACTAAAAAGGCTTGATTTTCTTGAGCATGACGGTCCCGCGCGCGAGCGGAAGATAGAAGGCAGAGTATATTTCTACCCCAAATATGCGCGCACCTATAATTATCATCTTCCTTATCTGGTCAACAAAGATGGCTCCAGTAGCGGCGATTCCGCTGACGAAGCAGCACTCGCCGTTGCCCGCGCTCCAGACAAGGAAGGCGAGCCCCTTTTGCTGGCCAATGAAAAATATGAAGTGATCGTCGATTACGCGTCGAACAAACGCTATGTCATCGATCATGATCGTGAGATCATTCAGGAAGAGCCGCTGGTTGTATTTCCCAATCGCCCGAATAGCATTCTCGCCGATGCGCAAAAGAAAGATCCCGAAGCGGCCAAGCGGCTGGAGGCGTTGTTTGGCCAGTTCACCAAACCGAGGCTCGATCCCAAGCGCGAATTCAAGCTGGTCAGCGAACCGAATGGTAGCGGCAAAACCGTCACGATCAACGAACTGCCGGTGACCTGCAGCTACCATGATTTCAACATGTCCGGCGGCAAGGTTGGAGAGGTCTGCTATGCTCCGATCGACGCTGCGCAAGGGCTGTCCGATATCCGCGACACGGTTATGGAATATCCGCTTCCCGGCGCAGGCAAGAATGACACATTGAGCCGCTTCCGCCAGCTTCTGGAAATCGGCGGCTCAGACCGCTTTCCGGTCAGCTTCAAATATGGCCATTCCGGTCTCGATGGCGACGATTATGACGTTGATCTTAAAGGCTATGACGAGGCCCGCGCTGGACAGTATGACAAATATTTCGAGCCGCCAGCAATGTACAAGCGGAAGCCGACGGCCACCAAGCCAAAATAGATGCAGCTGAGGCTTTTTTTGGGCGCGCTACCGACATTGGCGTTCGCATCATGCGCGACGCTGCAGTCCGCGCCGCCCGAACCGACCAAAGCCGATATCGCCTGGATCGCGAAAGGCGAATTCTGCGATACCGAAACGGTGCTCCCCTTGCCTGACGGCACGCTGCTGGTGTCCAATGTGTGCGATTTTCGCAGTAGCGGCGATGGCTTCCTGTCGCTGCTCGATGCAAAAGGTAACATTCTCGACTGGCGTATCGTCGACGGGCTGGATTCGCCGCTTGGCATGGCTTTCCACGATGGCAAAATCCACGTCATCGACGCGAACCGCGTGCGGAGCTACGCCTGGCCGGGATACGCACCGCTTGGAGTGACTGAGCTCGATACCAAGGTGGCGAATGACATTGCCGCCGCGCCGGACGGAACGCTCTACATCAGCGACAGTGCTGGCGGTGTGGTCGCGCTTGCCCCTGACGGGACGCAGAGCCGGCTGGAATCGAATATCGATTTTGCCGGAGCGAACGGGATGGAGATGGGGCCTGACGGCATGCTTTATGTCGGGGGCGAGCGGCTTTGGCGTGTCGATCTGTCGACTGGCAAGGCACAGACCATAGGCCCGGAATGGCTGAAGGATATCGACGGCATCGAGTTTGAAGCCGACGGAACGCTGCAGGTCACGCCCGTCGGCGGCGCGCTGATCCGCCTACCCCGCGGCGGCAAGATCGAGATATTGGGCGGCGAAGGCGTGAGCAGCGCCAATCATGGCTATGACGCAAAGTCCGGACTGGCGCTGATACCGACGGGTTTTGATAATACCGTGATTGCTATTCGGGTGGCGGACGATTGAGCCTTGCCGAAACCAACGTTTCGTCATTCCCGCGCAGGTTATGCACAGTTTGCTTGGTACCTATTCGTCATTTCCGCGTAGGCGGGAATCTAGTCAAGCTAACGCAACGGCGCAAACCCGAAATCCTCGGCCAAATCACGCCAGTCTGGATTGCTCTCCTCGATCATTCGAAGCTTCCATGACCGGTTCCATTTCTTGATCCGCTTCTCGCGCTGAATTGCCGCTTCCATCGTGGCATGCTGTTCGAACCAGACCAGTAGTTTGACGCCATAGCGGTCGGAGAAGCCCTTGAACGTGCCAAGCCGATGCTGAGATATGCGTAGCGGAAGATCGGAAGTCACACCGACATAGGTCGTCCCGTTGCGCCTTGACGCAAGAATGTAAACGGTCGGCAGTTTTTCGCGAGACATAACAATTAATTACTGGATTCCCGCCTGCGCGGGAACGACGTTGGGGTAACATTTGAAGCGGGATCGCGTCTGTTCCCAAGCTTCGTCTCTACCGGCTTGATCGGGAGTCCAGATGGTACGTGACAATCGTCATGCCCGGCTTGGTCGGGCATCCAGAAATCAATCATATTGCGCAACGTCTTCCACAATAGAGTTTTCCATGCTCCCGCAACGCTCCATCACCCGGTACACTGCATCATTATCCAGCAAATCATCTTCGGTAGAAAGGTTCTGAACAGCAACAGTGACTTCTTCAGCAACACACTTCTTGAAATGCCAACTCTCAGGCTTGTTTGCACTATACTACCAAACGGCCGCAACCAGCACACATCCGAGCAAAAACGGCTTGATGGATAGCGGCAATTTTTCGTTACCAATCATGTGTTCAACCGCCCCAAGCACGCATCCCAGATCGCGCCGGCAGTATCAGCGCCGTCAAATTCATCGATCGCGACGATGCCCGTGGGCGATGTCACATTGATCTCGGTCAGCCATTCGCCGCCGATTACGTCTATACCGACGAATATCAGGCCGAGCTCCTTGAGCCTTGGCCCCATCGCGGCGCAGATTTCCTCTTCGCGCTTTGTCAGCCCGCTGGCCTCCGCGCTGCCGCCCTGCGCGAGGTTTGAACGGAATTCGCCCTCGCCCGGCTTGCGGTTGATTGCGCCCGCCACCTCTCCGTCGATCAGGACGATACGCTTGTCGCCCTTCGCCACTTCGGGAAGGAAGGGTTGCACCATATGTGGTTCGGTCCAAGTGCCATTAAACACCTCCATCAGCGCGCCGAGATTATCGCCATCCGCGCCGATGCGGAAGATCGCTTTTCCGCCATTGCCATGCAGCGGCTTGATAACGACTGTGCCGTGGTCTTTCTGAAAATCACGGATCGCGTCAACATTGCGGGTGATCAGCGTCGGCGGCATATATTCACGGTAATCGAGCACCAGGACCTTTTCGGGCGCATTGCGGACGCTGACAGGATTATTGACCACCAGCGTTTCACCTTCGATGCGCTCGAGCAGGTGCGTCGCGGTGATATAGCCGACATGAAAGGGTGGGTCCTGCCGCATCATCACGACATCGATATCGCGGCCCAGATCGATGCGCTGCGCTTCGCCAAAACGAAAATGCGCGCCCTCCACCCGCTGCAGATCATGCACCGGATGTGCCCATGCGGTCAGCCGGTCATTTTCATCGAGGCTCAGCGTCTCGACATCATAATGCCAGATGTCATAGCCGCGTTCCTGCGCTTTCAGCATCAGGTGGAAGCTGCTGTCGCCTTTCAAGCCGACATTTTCCATTGGATCCATCTGGAATGCTGTGCGTAACGTCATCAGGATTGTCCAAACCGTAGTGCTGAGCCTGTCGAAGCACGACTAACCGGATAAGCGCCCTTCGACAAGCTCAGGGCTACGGTGAAACAAGAGGAGCTCTTCACATCATTTGCCCGACATTCACCAGATGGCGCGGCAAGGCCCATGGCGCAACCAGAATCACATCGATACGGATGCTGTCCATGTCTTCGCCATAGCGCCCGGCGAGCATTTCTGCAGCAGCAACCACCCTGCGTAGCCGATATTCGTCAATGGCAAGATCGAGCTGTTCCTGGGTGGCCCGTGCCTTCACCTCGACAAATGCGAGGGTTTTGCCGCGCCGGGCAACCAGATCGATTTCTCCGCGCGGGGTTTTCACCCGGCTGTCAATGATGCGCCAGCCGTGCAGCCTGAGCCACCAGGCAGCGATCCATTCGCCGCGCCGCCCGCGTTTTTCGGCAATTTTGCGTTTACCGGGCATTGAAGCAACAAAGATTCCGTTCGTGTCGAGCGAAGTCGAGACACGGATTTGCGCCCCACCCCGCTGCGCTCCGGATCAAGTCCGGAGCTCGCTGCCCCTCCCCTGAAGAGGAGGGGCTTGGTTTGGACCATTCACCCACCTTTCATCTCCAGCGCGCGTGCGTAAAGCGCCTTGCGGTCCACACCGAAACGCTTTGCCACTTTCTTCGCGGCCCCGGCAGGCGGCAGGCTTTCCAGGGCATCGGCCAGGGCATTATCAAGCTCCCCATCGCTGGCTACAATCCTGTTGTCATCAGGTGGGCCGATGATGAGCACAATCTCGCCTTTTGGTACCTCGCTGGCATAGCGCGCAGCGAGTTCAGCCAGACTGCCGGTCACCACTTCTTCGAATTTCTTGGTCAGTTCGCGCGCCACCGCCGCCTCGCGTTCGCCCAGTGTCTCGGCTGCAGCGCCTAGCGTTTTACCAAGTCGCGGCCCGCTTTCATAAAAAACCAGCGTCGCGTCGATCCCGGTCAGCTGCGCCAGCGCATCGCGCCTTGCCTTGTCCTTTGCGGGCAGGAATCCGGCAAACAGGAAACGGTCCGTGGGCAATCCGCTGATCGACAGCGCCGTGATCGCTGCACTCGGCCCCGGCACGCCATAAACGGCGATGCCCGCCTCTCGCGCCGCGCGCACCAATCTGTAGCCGGGATCGGAAATCAGCGGCGTTCCCGCATCGCTCACCAGTGCCACCACGCCCTCGCGCGCTGCCGCCAATATTTCTTCGCTCGCACTCTTCGCGGCAAAATCATCATGGCGCAGCATGCGTTTTTTGAGGCCAAGGTAACTCAGCAATTTGCCGGTCACCCGGCTGTCTTCCACCGCCACGATATCTGCCGCTGCCAATATGTCACAGGCGCGCCGCGAAATATCTGCAAGGTTGCCGATGGGGGTAGCGACAATGTAAAGACCCGACTCAAGTGCCAGTTTGGGGGCGCTTTTTTGATCCGGGACAGACATTATGGCTATGGCTATTGCAGGAAGTATGGGCGGCTCGCAAGCGGTCAGGGGTGAAAATCGCTGGAGCGCCGTGAAACGCATTCTCGCGCTGGGCATGATGGCATTCCTCGCGGCCTGTCAGGCGATCCCGCGCGGCGGTGAAGTGCCGGAAACGGCTTCCACGCCGGCCGTCGACCCCGCAAATGTCGTGGCATCGGATAGCGACCGCCACCGTGTTGCCCTGCTCCTTCCCGTTACCGGTTCGGATGGACAGGTTGGGCGTTCGATCGCCAACGCGACAACGCTGGCTTTGCTCGATACCAAGAATACCTCGATCCGCATGACCACCTATGACACGGCGCTGGGCGTCGAAGCGGCGGCTACGCGTGCAGTCGCCGATGGGAACAAGCTGATCCTCGGCCCGCTGCGCGGCGATAATGTCGTAAAGGTCGCCACCATCGCCCGGCCTGCCGGCATTCCGATCATCAGTTTTTCCAACGATGTCGGCGTTGCAGGGCAGAATGTCTTCCTGATGGGGCATTTGCCCGGACAATCGATCGAGCGTGTGGTCCGCTATGCGCGGATGCAAGGGATGACCCGTTTCGGCGGCATCGTCACCAAGAATGTCTATGGCCAGCGTGCGCTCTCCAACCTGACGAGCGCCGTTCGCAATTCAGGCGGGCGGCTGGTCGGCATAGAGGAGATCGACCGTTCGCGCTCGTCGATCGACGCCGCAACCCGGCGGCTGGGCCAGAAAGGCGATGTGGATGCCGTACTGGTCGCGGCCAGCGGCAATCTGGCACTCGCCACGATCCCCTCGGTACGCCGGCATGGCATGCCGCAAAGCAAAATCCTCGGCACCGACCAATGGAATATCGACGGCTCGCTGGCAGGGAACAGCGCGGCTTATGGTGCCTGGTTCGCCAGCGTCGCAGACGGCCTATACAGCCAGTATGCGAGCAAATATCGCCAGCGTTTCGGCACCACGCCTTTCCGGCTTTCCAGCCTGGGCTATGACGCTGTTCTTCTGACCGCGCGCGTAGCGCAAAATTGGCAGCTGGGCTCAAGCTTCCCCGTAAACCGGCTCACCGATCCGGGCGGATTTATCGGCATAGATGGCGCATTCCGCTTTATGCCAAACGGCCTGTCCGAACGCATGCTGGAGGTGCAGGAAGTGCGTCAGGGCGAGTTTGTAACGATCGACCCGGCCCCGCGCACCTTCCCGCAATAGAGAGGCCGCTAGGCCGCCACGCCCTTAAGCTTGCGTTCTTTCTGGAGTTTTTTGAGCACCATCTGGCGCTTGAGCCGCGACAGATGGTCGATGAAGAGAATGCCCTCCAGATGATCCATCTCATGCTGAAGGCAGGTCGCGAGCAGCCCGTCCATATCCTCTTCATGGGTGCCGCCATCGGTATCTTGCCAGCGCGCGTGGATCGTCGCCGGCCGCTCGACCTCGGCAAACTGGTCCGGCACCGACAGGCAGCCTTCATTGTAGCTTGCCAATTCCTCCGACGGATCGAGAATTTCCGGATTGATAAAGATCCGCGGATCCCTGACCGGCTCACCGTCTTCCTCCTCCGGTTCCTGCAGGTCGATCACCAGCACGCGCTTGGGCACGCCGACCTGTATCGCCGCAAGACCGATGCCCGGCGCTGCATACATGGTCTCGAACATGTCCTCGACCAGCTGTTTGAGCTCGGCGTCAAACACCGTCACCGGCTGCGAAATCGTCTTCAGCCGCGGGTCGGGCACTTCAAGGATGGGTAGGATCGCCATAGCCGCAATTTAGGGATGGTTGCCGGGTGGGTCAATCTTACTTGCCGCATGTCTATGAGAAAGCCGAAGGATCGGCTCGAATAGCCTTGCCAAGTCGCACCTGATTGCTTACCCGGAGATCAGCATGTCCGTCGATATAGACGCACCGTTTGATATACAGACCCCTGCTTTGCTGGTTGATCGCGACAAACTTGATGCGAACCTTGAACGCATGAGGGAGCGCGTCGGCGCAGCCACGGGCGACAGCAAGCATCGCCCGCATCTCAAGACCGTCAAGTCCGCTGCTCTTGCCAGAAGGATCACCAAGGCACTTGGCACCGAAGCCATCACAGTTTCGACTCTGAAGGAAGCCGAGATTTTCGCTGACGAAGGATACAGCGATATCCTCTACGCGGTCGGTATCACCAGTGCCAAGCTCGATCGCGTAGCCAGGCTGAGGGCGCGCGGCGTGGATCTGACGGTCGTGACCGACAATATCGCAGCGGCGCGTATAGTCGCGGGCTATTGCGAAAATCACGCCATTGCCATCCCGGTACTGATCGAAATCGATAGTGACGGCCACCGCTCGGGAATTTCGCCCGATGATTCCGCGGGTCTCTTGCATATCGCCGAAACGCTCGCGCCTTCTGCCGAGTTACGCGGCGTCATGACCCACGCAGGCGGTTCATACGATGCGGCAACGCCGGAGGAATTGCGTGCCTGCGCCGAGGAGGAGCGAGAAGCGGTATTGCGTGCAGTCAGGATATTGCGCGATGCTGGTTATCCGGCCCCGATGACCAGTATCGGCTCGACGCCTACAGTGTTGAATACGCTCGATCTTACCGGTATCAGCGAGGTTCGCGCGGGCGTTTATGTCTTCTTCGATCTCGTCATGGCCGGGATTGGTGTCTGCAAACCCGAAGACATCGCCCTTTCCGTGCTGACGACCGTTATCGGACACCAGCGCGACAAGGGCTGGATAATTACCGACGCAGGCTGGATGGCCTTGTCGCGCGATCGCGGCACGGCGGGTCAGGCGGTGGACCAGGGGTATGGCCTCGTTTGCGATGCACGCGGAACAGTGCTGCCGGACATGATCGTGTCGTCGGCAAACCAGGAGCATGGCGTAATTTCAATACGCACAGGGTCGGAAGCGCAATTGCCGGATCTGCCAGTCGGCTCCCAATTGCGCATTCTGCCCAATCACGCCTGCGCGACGACAGCTCAACACAGCGAATATATTGTGCTCGACCCCGCCGGCAAGGAAGTCGCCCGCTGGCCGAGATTTTCAGGATGGTAGGATATGACTGATACGCGTGCGATAGTTTCCGAAAGCGCGCCGCCTCCCGGAGGGCACTATTCGCAGGCCATGGTGCATGGCGGCCTTGTTTACCTCTCGGGCCAGTTAACCGTTCACCCAGATGGCACAATCGGCAGCGAACTCGATTTCGAAGCTCAACTGCGATTGGTGATGCGCAAAATTACCGGGATCAGCCATTGACTCACCATTACCGACAGGCCTACGCTCTCGACTCGATAACATACTAATCTGGTTGCATTTTATTTTGAAACTGACTCTTCTGGGGAGAGTGGGACATGCATGCCAGGCCGTTATCGGGATTTTCATCCGCCGCATTGATACCAGGTGCAACTCGGCAGTCTGCCGGGCTTTTCCGCCCCATTCACGGTAATCGCTTCTGCTTGCAAGAAAGCGTTTTCCTACATGATTATGTTCTTCCTATGTTCCAATCCGAATCGGAAAAGGACAAGCGATGACAAATAGCCAACGACTCCTCGTAGGTTGTGCAGCGATAGGGCTCCTGGCCCCAGCCGCGCCGCAGGCGGGCGAGACGGTTACCTACACCTATGACGAGCTGGGCCGGCTGGTGAAGACGGTGCAGTCGGGGACGGTCAATGACGGGGTGGAAACCGACATCGCCTATGACGAGGCGGGTAACCGCACCGGCTATGATGTCAGCGGATCGAGCGGCGCGGCAGACCCCGGCGGGACAGGCGCGACCGGCGGCGGCAACGGCTCGGGCGGGGGCGGAGGAACCCCGCCGGTCTTCTCGATCGGCGATGCCTCGGTCACCGAAGGCGGCAGCCTGACCTTTATCGTCACCAAATCGGGCAGCGTTTCAAGCAGCTATTCGGTCAGCTATGCGACCGCCAACAATACCGCATCGGCCCCCGGCGACTATACTGCCGCCTCTGGCATACTGACTTTTGGCAGCAGCGAGGCCAGCAAGACGGTGACAATTGCCACCGTCGACGATTCAGCCAGCGAGCTTACCGAGACATTCTTCGTCAATCTCAGCGCGCCCACCGGCGGCGCAACCATCTCAGATGCGCAGGGCACGGGCACGATAAATGACGATGATGGCGGCGGCGGAAACAGCCCCCCGGTCACGGTCCCGGATACGCTGAGCATGAGCATTTGCGATTTCTTCGAGTCGGTGAATGTGACAGCCAATGACAGCGATCCGGAAGGCAACACTCCGCTGGCGCTGGTAAGCGAGGACAGTCCGCATGCAATTATCGCAACCAGCTCCGACATCCGCTTCGGCCCGCCACCTGCGGTAGGCACCTACACCGTCAACTATGTCGTGGCAGACAGCCTTGGCGCGACCGCGAACGGGGTGCTGACCGTCACCGTGTTCCAGGAGACATGCCAATGAGACAGCATGCCTGCCTGTTCGCACTCCTGTTCGCCTTCCTGCTGATGCAGCAGCCTGCCGCTGCGCAGCAGATCAAGCCACTTGAGATAGAGCCCGATGAAAATGGCGTTGATCTCTTGACGGGCCGAGTCGCCCATAGGGTGCCGCCGCTTGCGGTGCCGGGCGCTGGCAATTTGCGCTTTACCAAGGTGCAAGATCTGCTGCCAATGATGATCGGGACAGTGCCGCCCGGCAATGAGCAAAGCTTTCAGGTCAATCATGGTGGCTCTACTTCAGAATCGCTCGACTGTATTGACTTTGAATGCAATTCCACCAAGCAAAATGGATCGACGGCTGCTGGCGGAATAAACCCGGGACCAGCACCGATATTCACCTATTATCAGGGCGGCACCGGCAAACAGGTCTATTTCGACAAGGTATCCAGTTTCACCAATCTTTCAGGAGGTGGCTCGCGATTTGTTCTCTATCCTTCCTGGGTTAAATGGGCCAATGGCGAAAAGCACAGCTATACCTATGACACCTATACGGTTGGTGCCACCACGCAGCACCGCCCGAACAAGATTGTCAGCAATCTCGGCTATGAGATGCGCTTCACCTATCAATCGAATACCGGCAGCAATGCGGGTTGGCGCAAGGTAGCCAGCGTCGGCATCTACAAGGGATCAACTCTGGTCGCGCAATATACCTATAGCGGAAATACCGTTACTGACCTTCTCAACCGCAGCTGGACCTGTGGCGGCTGTCAGTTCCAGATGGATGAACCGCCACTGGTCAACGCAACCGCGCTGACCCGGCCAACGGAAAGCACGCCCAGCTATGAGGCCACAGCATCGAGCGCGGGCACGACATTCGCCAAGCCGGTGGGGCAGGTGGATCGCGACGGTACCAGCTGGAATTACAGCTACACCGACCTGACACATGCCTATCAGGATATTTTCACACCGAAATTCAGCAAAATCACAGTCACAGGTCCAAACAGTTTCACCCGCTCGGCTGATATCTGGCATCCTGCCCCCGGCGGAACGGCATCACCGCGAGTTACCAAAATCACCAACGGGCTTGGTCAATCCACTCAATATGATCATGATTTTTATGGCCGCTTGCTGAAAATCACCCAGCCGGAAGGCAATGCGGTCGCGGTGACCTATGATGGTCTCGGCAACATCACCGAGAAACGCAGCAGCGCGAAACCGGGCAGCGGCCTTTCCGATATTGTCGAGACCGCATTCTACGCCTCCAGCACCGCCTCCTGGCCTTGCTATGGCATTATGTGCTTCCGTCCTGACTACACCCGCGATGCAAAAGGCAACCAGACCGATTACACCTGGGATACGGGCCATGGCGGCCTGTTGACCAGCCTTGCGCCGGCCGATGCGAATGGCGTGCGCACAAAGACCATCAATGAATATACCCAAAGCGCAAATGGCGTGTACCGCCTCACCAAGACCCGCACTTGCAGCGAGAACGCCTCGGGCGGCAATCTCACCTGCGGGACGGCGGATGAGGTGGTGAAACAGATCACCTACTGGAATGATACCTTGCTGTCGCTCACCGAGACCGCGACGGGCGGCACCGGCAGCATCAGCGCGGTCACCACATACAGCTATAATGATGCAGGCCGGGTGCTCAGCGTCGACGGCCCGCTGCCGGGGAGCGGAGACACGGTGCATTACCGTTATGACATACTCGGGCGCAAGACATGGGAGATTGCACCCAAAAATGCCGGCAGCAATGGCAAATATATCGCCACGCGCACCACCTACCGCGATGCCGATGATCAGGTCTTGAAGGTGGAAAAAGGCACACTCACCAGCCCGACCGATACCAATCTGGTGGTCCTCGATACGGTTGAACATACTTACAATACCCGCCGCCTCCAGACCAAGACGGTGGTGAAGGGCGATGACAATGCGATTCAGAGCGTGACGCAGGCGAGCTATGATGCGCGCAATATGCCCTTATGCTCCGCGGTGCGGATGAATATGCTGCTGTTTGCCAATCCGCCTGCCGATGCCTGCACGCTGGGCACCGAAGGCAGCCAGGGCAAGGACCGCATCGCCAAGACCATCTATGACATTCTGGGCCGGCCCACCCAGATGCGCCGCGCAGTGGGGACGGCCAAAGAACAGGCCGAGGTCACCTACAGCTACACCGTCAATGGCCAGAAGCAGTTTGTGATCGATGCCAATGGCAACAAGGCCGAGCTGGTCTATGATGGCTTCGACCGGCTGGCGCGCTGGTCCTTCCCCTCCAAGACCATGCCATCTGCCTATAATGACGCGACCCAGGCGACAGCTTTGTCGACATCGGGAGCGGTGTCGACAACCGATTATGAGCAATATAGCTATGACGCCAATGGCAACCGTACGAGCCTGCGCAAGCGCGACGGCTTGACCATCACCTATAATTACGACGCGGTGAACCGGATGACCTCGAAGATCATTCCGGCCAAGCCGGGGGCGGCGGCGGTGCATACGCGCAATGTCTATTATGATTATGACTTCCGCGGGCTTCAGACCAAGGCGCGCTTTGACAGTCTGACCGGCCCCGGCGTGGATAACGCCTATGACGTGCTGGGGCGGATGACCTCATCCACCAACCGGATGTTCTCCTCGCCCAAGACGCTCACCTACAATCATGACATAGCGGGAAGGAGGACGCGCATCACCCATCCCGATGGGCAGTATTTCACCTACAGCTATGACGATAGCGGCCGGCCCTTGCATATCCGGGAGAATGGCAGCGACTATATCCGCCTCGGCTATTATAACGACCGCGGTCAGATGTGGCGCAATATCCGCAGGCTCACCCCGCGCATAC
>JANQNO010000010.1 GCA_028279555.1 Sphingorhabdus sp. | reverse complement strand
ATAATTGTTCTGTAATAAGAATCTGGAGCGGGCGAGGCGATTCGAACGCCCGACCCCAACCTTGGCAAGGTTGTGCTCTACCCCTGAGCTACGCCCGCTCTGGCGGCCGGAACTGTTGATTTCCGGCAGGTGAGGCGCGCGGTTAGCATGGGGCCATTGCCTCGGCAAGCCAAAAATACCGCCGGGCTGGCGGCAGGCAAGCAGGCCTGATATTCCCGATAAAAGCTTGGCAATCGGCGGCGGCTTCCCACATAACGCAGCGGAAGCGATTCCTTTTTTGTGACGGAGACATCTCTTGGCCACCATGGGGCTTACCACTGATGAACAAAAGGCGGTCGAGGCCTTCAAGAAAGATGTTGTCGAGCCTTCCATGCAGAATCTGGTTATTCTGGATTTCTGGGCAGAATGGTGTGGGCCGTGCAAGGAGCTGACGCCTGTGCTCGAAAAGGTAGCTGCCGATTATGCGGGCAGGGGCGTGCTTCTTGCCAAGATCAATGTCGATGAAAATAAGTTCATCGCCTCGCAATTTCAGGTGCGCTCGATCCCGACTGTCTATGCGATTTTTCAGGGCCAGCCCGTCGCCGACCTGTCGCCGGCACGCACCGAACCGCAGCTCAAGCAGATGATCGACCAGCTGCTCGACAAGCTTCCGATTCAGACCGGAGGCGGAGATGCGCCGGGCAAGCCCGATATCGAACCGCTGGTTCAGGCTGGCGAGGAACTCCTCGCCGGCGACGGCGCGGAGCAGGCACATGCGCTATTCGCCGAAGCGCTCGCGGCGCAAGCTGACCACGCCGGCGCGCTTTCGGGCATGATCCGCGCGCTGGGCGCGCTTGGCCGGCATGACGAAGCGCAGGCGATTATGGACAGCCTCGATACGGAAACGGCAGCAAAACCGGAAATGGAGCGGGCCAAGGCCGCGCTGGCTATCGCTGCCGACGCGGGCGATCCCGATGAAATGGGACAATTGAAGGCCGCGGCTGAGAAAGATGCAGGCAATCATCAGGCCCGCTTCGATCTCGCCAATGCACAAATGGCGGCGGGTGACCGCGACGGGGCAGCGGAAAACCTGCTGCATATCGTTGCCGCCGAACGTGACTGGAATGAAGGTGCCGCGAAGGCGCGCCTGCTGGAGATTTTCGAGATGATCGGGCTGGAAGATCCCTGGGTAGCTGCCACAAGGCGCAAGCTTTCGGCCATATTGTTCGGGTGATATTTTGACCGCTAACTCGTCTTGACCAAGAAGCGCATCTCGATCTTTCCGCTGCCCGGCGCGATCCTTTTTCCGGGCATGCAGCTTCCCCTTCACATATTCGAGCCGCGCTACCGCGCGCTGGTTGGCAATGCGCTGGCACGCGACCGGCTTATCGGTATGGTCCAGCCCAAGGAGCGGAGCAATGATCCTGCGCTTTTTGCGATCGGCTGTCTGGGCCGCATCGAGGATGTCGAGGCGATGGAGGATGGCCGCTACAATATCGTCCTCGATGGGCTGCAGCGCTTTACCATCCTCGAAGAACTACCGGTCGAAACCGAATTCCGGCAGGTCGAGGCCGAATTATGGGAAGAGGATGAAATGAGCGATGCGCTTTCCATCGCCGAGCGCGCCGCGCTGGAAATGGAATCGCGCAAATTTGCGGACAGCCAGGGTTATGCAGTGGACTGGAACAGCGTCAGCCAGCTCGACGATTATTCGCTGGTCAATGCCATCGCGCAGATTGCACCCTTCGATGCCGCAGCCAAGCAGGCGCTACTGGAATCGCGCGGGCTATCGCAGCGGTCGGAGCTGATCATCCAGCTCATGGAGTTTTTCGGGCGGCATGACGGCGACGACAATCGCGTGACGCTGCAATAATTCTAGTTCGCCCCGAAGCTGCCATTCAGACCATCGATGACGAATTGCGCGGCAAGCGCGGCGAGCAGCACGCCCAAAAGCCGGGTGATAACGGCTTCGGCCTGGGGGCCGAGCAGGCGCATCAGCGGGCCCGCTGCAAGCAGACCGATCAGCGTCAACATCAAGACCAGCCCCAGCGCGCCGAGAATAACGAATGCGCTTTCGGTCCCCTGATTCTGGCTCACCAGTAGCATGAGAGACGCGATCGAGCCTGGTCCGGCAATCATCGGCATTGCCATCGGGAAGACGGATACATCCTCGATCTCGGGCGTGTCATTGACCTTCTGCGCCCGATCCTCGCGGCGCTGGGTCCGCTTTTCGAAGACCATCTCGAGCGCAATGATGAAGAGCATGATGCCGCCGGCAATGCGGAAGCTGTCGAGTTCGATATGCAGCGCCGCCAGAAGCGCTTCGCCGAACAGCGCGAATACCAGCAATATCAGCGCCGCGATAATGATTGCGCGGATCGCCATGCTGCGCCGTTGCCGCGTGCTCGCCGCCGTCGTCATGCTCGCATAGATGGGCGCGCAGCCGGGCGGGTCGATCACCACGAAAAAGGTGACAAAGGCCGAGATAAAAAGTTCGAACATGGGGCCGCCCTTAGGGGGCCTTTACATTATCCGCAAATGCTTTTTCCCAGCGCTCGCCGTCCCAGATGTTGACCACGAGATAGCGCGATTTATTCGGCCGGTAACGCCAGGTCCAGCTTAGCGACTGGTCGCGCGAAAAGCCCTGCTTCATCTGTTCGCCAACCGGCGGAGCAGCGACCTGTGCGGTGGGCCGACCCTTGCAACTCGCGACTTTGGTCTGGAGAAAATCGGGTGCTTCGCGCGGCGTGTCAACGCCGTCGCCATGCGACAATATCCAGCGCCATTCACCCCGGCCGCCGCTTTTCTCATAATATTGCCAGACGGTGGTATAATAGCCATCGACTTCGCCCCACTTGATCGCACCGGTGGTAACCCCGGTTTTGCCGTCGCAGGACATGAATACCTTATGCGGTGCCCAGCTGGTTGCGGGGATCGGCGGCGCTGCTTTCAACCATTCCCTTGCATTCACCGGTTCGGGTGCGAAGGTCAGGGCATTGTCGGCCGAGGTCTCCTCAAGCGCCTTGTATACGCCAACTTCCTGCGCCCGCCGATTCTGCGCAATATCGAGCGCGAGGATAACAGAAGGATTTTTGGCAAACTGCACAGGTCCGCGAATCTGCGGGCCGCGCTGCTGCTGCGCGCAGGAAGCAAGGAAAATGGCAGCTGAGGCAGTTAGCAGGGCAAAACGCATCTATAGTCCCTCCGGGTCAGCCAGGCCGGCACGGCGATGCGCGGCGACCAGCGTGTTTCTGAGCAGGCAGGCAATCGTCATCGGTCCGACGCCGCCGGGTACAGGCGTGATTGCACTGACATGCGGCGTGGCAGCGGCATAGTCAACATCGCCAACAAGGCGCCCCTTTTTCTCACCCTCTGCAGGTTCCAGCCGGTTGATCCCGACATCGATCACGACCGCGCCCTGCTTCAGCCAATCCCCCTTGACCATCTCTGCCCGGCCAACCGCGGCGACCACGATATCGGCTTCGCACACGCGCTCTTTCAGATCGCGGGTGCGGCTATGTGCTACGGTGACTGTGCAGTTTTCGGCAAGCAGCAGCTGCGCCATCGGCTTGCCGACGAGGATCGAGCGGCCGAGGACGATTGCGTCCTTCCCGCTCAAATCGCCCAGCCGGTCCTTGAGCAGCATCATGCAGCCGAGCGGCGTGCAGGGCACCAATCCTTCAATGCCAAGCGCCAGCCGCCCGGTGCTTGTCGGGGTAAGCCCGTCGACATCCTTGTCCGGATCGATCAGGTCGATCACCGCTTGCTGGTCGAGATGACTGGGCAACGGGAGTTGCACCAATATGCCATCCACCGCATCGTCACTGTTAAGCTGCTTGACCAGCGCTTCGAGCGCTTCTTGCTGGGTGTCCGCTGGCAGGCGATGCTCGAAACTTTCCATACCCGCCGCGCGCGTCATTTTTACCTTCGATCCGACATAGATCTGGCTTGCCGGGTCGTCCCCCACCAGCACAACCGCAAGACCCGGTGCGCGTCCGGCAGACTCGGTAAACGCGGGCACCGCCGCCCCCACCTTTTCGCGCAGACCGGCGGCAAAATCCTTGCCGTCAATGATGTTGGATGCAGCCGCGTTCATATCGCTCCATATGGACTACCGGCCGCGTATAGAAGCACGCGCTGCACAATCATCAGGGCGAAAATCAGCACCATCGGCGAAAAATCGATCATGCCTGTATCGGGCAGGATTTTGCGGATCGGATTCAGTATCGGGTCGAGCAGCGTATTGAGCGCATTATACATGCCGGAAACAAACTGGTTCGACTGGCTGACGACATTGAAGATAATCAGCAAGCTCAGGATGAACTGGGTGATGATGATGATGAACAGGAACCGGACCGTCAGGTCGACAAGGCTTATGAGCAATTCCATTGGATACTCCGTATTTGGGCGTTTCCCTGATATTTAGCGACGCCGCGCCACTGTATCAACCATATAAAACAGCTGGCGGTATTCCAGCCGCTATCGGTCGCGCCGGATCAGGGTACCTGCTCCCTTGTCGGTGAACATTTCGATCAGCATCGCGTGCGGCACGCGCCCGTCCAGAATAACGGCGGCATCAACACCCTTCTTTACCGCGCTCACGCAGGTTTCCAGCTTGGGAATCATCCCGCCACTTATCGTTCCATCGTCCACCAGCGCCTGCACGCCGCTCGGATCGAGATCGGTCAGCAGCCCGCCATCCTTGTCCAGAACGCCAGCCACATCGGTGAGCAGGAAAAGCCGCGCCGCACCAAGCGCCGACGCCACCGCACCTGCCATCGTGTCGGCATTGATGTTGTAGCTGTGTCCGTCGCCGCCCGCCGCAATAGGTGCAACCACCGGTATCATACCCGAAGCGCCGATTGTGTCGATGATCCCCCGGTCGACCTTTTTGGGCTCGCCGACAAAGCCCAGATCGATGATCCGCTCGATATTGCTGTCGGGATCCTGCTTTGTCCGCTTGAGTTTGACCGCTTCGACAAAACCTCCATCCTTGCCGGAAATACCAACCGCGCTTCCCCCTGCTGCATTGATCCAGCCGACCAGTTCCTTGTTGATCGCGCCGGATAAGACCATCTCTGCGACCTTCGCGGTTTCCGCATCGGTCACGCGCAGTCCGTCGACGAATTTGCTTTCGACATCGAGCTTTTCCAGCATCGCGCCGATTTGCGGCCCGCCGCCATGGACGACCACCGGATTGATACCGCAGGCTTTCAGGAGCACGATATCCTGCGCGAAATCGCGCGCTTTTTCCACATCGCCCATCGCATGCCCGCCATATTTGACGACGAAGGTCTTGCCTGCATAGCGCTGCAGATAAGGGAGCGCCTCGGTGAGCGTCTCGGCCTTTGCGAGCAGCGCCGGGTCGGTCGACGGGTCGGTCATGCTTCGGCCTGTCCAGCCTGCTGCGGCGCGGAGGGCACCGCGCCGTGCGCATCGAGCCAGCGGCCAAAACGCACCAGACCGACAATGACAAAGGGCAGCACGACAATCACCAACACGATCTTTGCGATTGCCTGCCCGATCAGCAAATCTGTAATTGGGCGCACTCCATAGAAGGACACGGTTATGAAGATAAGCGTGTCGACAATCTGCGATATGACCCCGGCAATCACGCCGCGCAGACCAACCCATTTACCAGTCGTCGCTGTCAATCGGGAGAAAATATAAACATTCAAAAACTGACCCACACCATAGGCAAGGATTCCTGCAATCCATATTCGCCAAGTAGCAGTCATGATAAGTTCAAAGGCTTCCAGCCGCTCGGGCTGCATCTCCGGCGATGCGGGCAGCGCAAGCACGAACAGCGTCAGGAATATTGAAAAGACCAGCGGGCCGAAACCATAGGCGACGAGCTTGTTGGCAGCTGTGCGCCCATGCAACTCGGCGACCGCGCTCGACAGCATAACCAGGATGATAAAGGCGAAGATACCAGCTTCGACCTCGAGCGGGCCGAGATGCACCTGCTTGTTGGCGAGGATGCCCGCCAGACACACCATGCCGCCATAGAAGACGGAGAAAGTGAAGAGCGAGCGCGGAATGCCGCTGGAAGCTGTATCGGTCATCTCCCATGCGTTAGCGGTAAAAATAAATGGCGCAAGAGGGCGGCACAGGTTAGGCAATCTCAGAAGTTACTGTCACCCCCGACATAGGGTCCCAACAAAGTACTACTTTGTTGGGGTCCCTGATCGGGGGCCCATGGCCTGACGATTGGACCATGGGTCCCCGCTTTCGCGGGGATGACAATCTGGTTTGCAGGGAGCCATATATGCAAATATTGATGAGCCTGGCAGGCATGACGTTGATCCTTGCGATTGCCTTTGCGCTTTCGAACAACCGCAGGGCCATCCGCCCGCGCGTTGTCGGTGCCGCCTTCGCATTGCAGGCGAGCATTGCAGCGCTGGTGCTTTATTCAAGCTGGGGCGCGGCAGCGCTCAAGGCCGCCTCCGATGGCGTCTCCGCGCTGCTCGGCTATGCAGGCGAAGGCACCAGCTTCATCTTCGGTCCGCTGGCAACGCCCGAGATAGGCGGCACCAGCTTTGCCATCGCCGCGCTGCCCGTCATCATCTTTTTCGCCTCGCTCATCTCGATCCTCTACTATCTCGGCATCATGCAGCTGGTGATCAAATGGATTGGCGGGGCGCTGCAAAAAATCACCGGCATATCCAAGGTCGAAAGCCTGTGCGCGGCATCGAACATATTCGTCGGCCAGTCCGAATCGCCGCTTGTCATCCGGCCCTATCTGGCGGGACTTACGCCAGCGCAGCTTTTCACCGTCATGAGCGTCGGCATGGCGGGCGTCGCGGGCACAATCCTGGCGGCCTATGCGAGCATGGGCATCCGCATCGACTATCTGCTGGCTGCTGCCTTCATGTCCGCGCCGGGCGGCATATTGATGGCTAAGATGATCATGCCCGACGACCCGGATGACAAGCAGGAAGATCCGGATATTTCCGAGATACCGGATTTCGAGGAAGAAAAGCCCGCCAATGTCATCATGGCCGCGGCGCAGGGCGCGCAGACCGGCGTCAAGCTGGCCGTCATGGTCGGCGCGATGGTGCTTTCCTTCGTGGCGCTGGTTGCGCTGGCCAATGGCATCCTAGGCGGAATCGGCGGCTGGTTCGGCTATCCCGATCTCAGCTTCCAGCAGCTTGTCGGTTATGTCTTTGCGCCTGTGATGTATCTGCTCGGCGTGCCCTGGGCGGAGGCAGCACAGGCCGGCGGCTTTTTCGGCACCAAGGTCGTGCTCAACGAATTTGTGGCCTTCAGCTTCCTCGGCAACACCGAGGGGCTGTCGACCATATCGGTGGCTATCATCACTTTTGCGCTATGCGGTTTTGCCAATTTCTCCTCGATCGCGATCCAGATGGCGGTGACTGGAGGCCTCGCGCCGAACCAGCGGCCGATGATCGCCAAGCTAGGCATCAAGGCGCTGATCGCCGGCTCGCTTTCCAACCTGATGAGCGCAGCGCTGGCGGGGCTTTTCCTGAGTTTGGGGTGACGTGCGATACCATACCGTTAGCCCTGAGCAGCAGTTGCACCCAGTAACTGCGTCCGTCGAAGGGCGCTTTTCGGTTGGCTCAACAGCGGCGAAACGTCCTTCGACTTTCGCCAGCGCTGGTGCGCTGGCGGCTCAGGACTATCGGAAACAGGTCAGCTATCCTCCCCCGCCTCGCGTTTCAGCTCATACAGCAAATCAAGCGCCTCGCGCGGGCTGAGGGCATCAATATCCAGCCCGCTAAGCTTATCGCGCAGCTTATCGACCTTTGCCTCTACCGCATCGAGCGCCGCGCTGAATAATGGCAGGTCGCCCAGCCCCGCCGCCAGCCCGCCGGTTTCGGCGCGTCCTTTTTCGAGCCGCGCCAACACATCCTTCGCGCGCGCCAAAACTTCGGGCGGCAATCCCGCCAGCTTAGCCACAGCTATTCCGTAGCTGCGATCCGCCGCGCCTTCCGCGACTTCATGCAAGAGCACCAGATCGCCCTTATATTCCTTCGCGCGGACATGATGCAGCGAGAGCGCATCGAGCGTTTCTGCAAGCCGCGTCAGCTCGTGATAGTGGGTGGCAAACAGGCAGCGGCAGCGGTTGGTCTCATGAATGCCCTCGACCACCGCCCAGGCGATGGCGAGCCCGTCATAGGTCGATGTGCCGCGCCCGACTTCGTCGAGAATGACGAAACTCCGCTCGGTTGCCTGCGCCAATATCGCCGCCGTTTCCACCATTTCGACCATGAAGGTCGATTGTCCGCGCGCCAGATTATCAGATGCGCCGACACGGCTGAACAGGCGGTCGACAAGACCCAGCCTTGCCGAAGTGGCAGGCACAAAACTCCCAGCCTGGGCGAGCAAGACGATCAGCGCATTCTGCCTTAAGAAAGTCGATTTGCCGCCCATATTGGGGCCGCTCACCAGCCAGAGCCGGGAGTCGGGCGCGAGCGCGCAGTCATTGGCAATGAAGCGCTCGCCCTCTGCTGCAAGCGCGCTTTCCACAACCGGATGCCGCCCGCCGGTGATGGCGAGGCCAGGCGCATCATCGAAGGCCGGGCAGCACCAGCCACCCTCTGCCGCGCGCTCGGCCAGCGCGGCAGCGACATCGATCCGCGCCAGTGCATCGGCGGTTGCCGCAATTTCCTCCCGGCGCGCGAGCACGGCTTCGGTGAGCTCCTCGAGATGGGCGGTCTCGGCAGCAATTGCGTGGCTTCCAGCCTGCACAATGCGCATCGCTTCTTCATGCAGTTCGGCGGAATTGAAACGCACCGCACCCGCCATCGTCTGGCGGTGGGTGAAGCCCGATTCTTCGCTCATCAAGGCGTCGCCATGCCGCGACGGCACCTCGACAAAATAGCCGAGCACGGCATTATGCTTGATCTTCAGGCTGTTTATCCCGGTTTGATCGCGGTAGCGCGCCTCTAGCGCCGCAATCGCCTTGCGCCCGTCGCGCGATGTCTGCCGCAACTGATCGAGCGCAGCATCATAGCCATCGGCGATAAAGCCGCCCTGCGCATGCTCGGTGGGCGGCGTTTCGATAAGCGCACGCAACAATAAATCGACCAGCGCGCCATGCCCGTCGAAAGCGGGCAGAAGCCGGCCGAGCAGCAGCGGCCTTTCCTCCTGCAATGCCAGTCTTTCGCGCAAGTTCCGCGCGCCATCCAGCGCGTCGCGAAGCTGCCCTAGATCGCGCGGGCTGCCGCGCCCTGCCGCCACCCTGCCCAGCGCGCGGGCGATATCGGGCAAGGCTTTGAGCGCATCGCGCACCGACGAGCGCAGCAAGGGCGCATCATGAAACCACTGGGTCAGCGCCAGCCGCGCCTCGATTGCGCCGCGGTCCAGAAGCGGGGCCGATATGTCCTGCGCCAGTTGCCGCGCACCGGCCGCCATCACCGTGCGGTCCAGATCATGCAGCAACGATCCCTTGCGGCCGCCGCCTGTCGCCTCGACAATTTCGAGGCTGTCGCGCGTAGCCTGATCGATGGCCAGATGCGCTGCCACTTCGCGTCGCACCGGCATTTTGAGGAAGGGCATCTTGCCCTGCCCGGCATGCGCAAGATAGGCGAGCAGCCCGCCGGACGCAGCCAGCTCTGCGCGCGAAAAGGCCGATAAAGCGCCCCGATCATCGAGGGCAAAATGCGCAGCCAGGGCTTCCTCGCCCGCCTGGCTGTCAAACTCGGCTTTGGGCCGTATTATAGCATCGAGCCAGCCAGCCCCGAAATCCTCCGGCACAATTACCTCACTCGCATTGATCCGGGCAAGTTCTGCCCCGAGCGCATCTTCTTCCACCTGTATCAATTCGAAATGGCCAGCAGAAATATCCGCTGCCGCTATCCCGACCACGCCGCCGGCGCGTGCCAGCGCAACGAGCATATTATGCGACCAGGCCTCCAGCAGGCTGTCTTCGGTCAGCGTGCCGGCGGTGACGAAACGAATAATGTCGCGCGCTACCAGCGCTTTCGATCCGGCGCGCGCCTTGGCTTCCTCCGGCGTTTCGGTCTGTTCGGCAATCGCCACGCGGTGGCCCGCTCTTATCAGCTTTGCCAGATAGCTTTCGGCGGCATGCACAGGCACGCCGCACATCGGCACAGGCTCCCCGCCATGCTGCCCGCGCGTTGTCAGCGCAATATCGAGCGTCTTCGCCGCCGCCTTGGCGTCATCGAAAAACAGCTCGAAGAAATCGCCCATCCGGTAGAAAAGCAGGCAATCCTGCGCTTTCTGCTTGAGCTCCAGATATTGCGCCATCATCGGCGTCGGACCCCTATCGGCCTTCGCCTTCTTTCCGCTCGCTGATGTCCTGCCCGCCATTGCTATGCGATAGGAAAGGCTAGCGGCCTTGCCAACCGCAATTTCCGCTACGGCGAACAGCTTGGTTGCCCTTATCTGTGGATAAGTCTAGGGCGAAGGCACTCCCGAAAAGCAAGGTTCATTTATGAGCGACAGCGACGTCCACTTCACCGCAGAAGAAGCCCTCAAATTCCATTCCGACGGCCGCCCCGGCAAGATCGAGATCGTTGCCACCAAGCCGATGGCCACGCAGCGCGATTTGAGCCTCGCCTATTCGCCCGGCGTCGCCGTTCCAGTAGAGGCAATCGCCGCCGACCCAGGCACTGCCTATGACTATACCGCCAAGGGTAATCTGGTGGCGGTGATTTCCAACGGCACCGCCATTTTGGGGCTGGGGAATCTGGGGGCGCTCGCTTCCAAACCGGTGATGGAAGGAAAGTCTGTTCTTTTCAAACGCTTTGCCGATGTCGACTCGATCGACATAGAGGTGAATAGTGAAGATGTAGATCGCTTCATTGATGCCGTCGAACTGCTCGAACCATCCTTTGGCGGCATCAACCTCGAGGATATCGCCGCACCGGCCTGTTTCATCATCGAACAGACACTGCGCGAACGGATGAATATTCCCGTCTTCCATGATGATCAGCATGGCACAGCCATCATAACAGCCGCCGGCCTTATCAATGCCTGCGAGCTGACTGGCCGTGACATCAAGTCGGTTAAAGTCGTGTGCAATGGTGCCGGTGCTGCCGCGATAGCCTGTACCGAGTTGATCAAGGCGATGGGCGTTCCGCATGAAAATGTTATCATGTGTGACCGCAAGGGCGTGATTTACCAAGGCCGCGAAGAGGGTATGGATCAATGGAAATCGGCCCATGCCGTGAAAACCGATACGCGTGATCTGACCGAAGCGCTGAAGGGTGCGGATGTTTTCCTGGGCCTCTCCGTCGGCGGCGCGGTTACGGCTGATATGGTCAAGAGCATGGCTGACGAACCGATCATTTTTGCGATGGCCAACCCGGATCCGGAGATTTCTCCGCCCGATGCCCGTGCAGCGCGGCCCGATGCGATCGTCGCCACGGGCCGCTCGGATTATCCCAATCAGGTCAATAACGTCCTGGGCTTTCCCTTTATATTTCGCGGCGCGCTCGATGTGCATGCGACCACCATCAATGAGGAAATGAAGATTGCCGCCGCGCAGGCATTGGCCGAACTTGCAAGGGCAACAGTGCCGGAAGAGGTGGCCGCTGCCTATGGCGGGGCCATACCCAAATTCGGGCGGGACTATATCATCCCTGCGCCTTTCGACCCGCGGCTGATGGAAATCGTATCGGCAGCCGTCGCGCAGGCCGCAATGGATTCAGGCGTAGCGCAAAAGAATATCGACAATATGGATGCCTACCGCGCCGAGCTCCGCGCCAGGCAGAACCCGACAACATCGGTGCTGACGCAGGTTTATGCTAAGGCTCAGCAGGCACCAAAACGGGTGATTTTTGCGGAGGCCGAAGAGGAAGTCGTGCTCCGCGCGGCGATCCAGTTTCGGCAGGATGGTTTCGGCGAGCCTGTTCTGGTGGGCCGGGACAAGGCGGTGCGCGACAGCCTTCAGGAGATGGGCGTCGACGATCCGGACAGCTTTGAAATCCACAACAGTGTTTCCAGCCCGCTGGTCGAGGACATGATAGACCGGCTCTATACAAGACTGCAGCGGCGCGGCTATCTGCGCCGCGACGCGCAGCGCATGGTCAATCGCGATCGCAATATTTTTGGCGCGCTCCTGCTCCAGATGGGGCAAGCCGATGCCATGATTACCGGTGTCACAAGGCCATTCGCACAAACCATGCGCGAGCTACGCCGCGCGCTCGACCCCAAAAAAGATCACATCCCCTTTGGCATTCATGTGATGGTCGGGAAAAGCCATACCGTCTTTATAGCGGATACCACGGTCAACGAACGACCGAGCGCGGCTGAGCTCGCCTATATTGCAGAGCAGTCCGCTGCGGTTGCCAAGCGCATGGGGCATGAGCCGCGCGTTGCATTCCTGTCCTATTCGACCTTTGGAAACCCTCCCGGCAATTGGCTGGAGCCGATCCGCGGTGCGGTTTCGCTGCTGGACAAAGCCCAGCCCGCATTCGAATATGAAGGCGAAATGGCACCCGATGTTGCGCTCAACCCCCGACTGATGGCGCAATATCCCTTCTGCCGCCTGTCGGGGCCAGCCAATGTGCTGGTTATGCCCGGTCTACAATCCGCAAATTTGGGTGCCAAGCTGCTGCGCGAGCTGGGCGGCGATCAGGTGATAGGGCCAATGCTGATCGGCATGGAGCGCCCGGTGCAAATTGCGACCATGTCGTCAAGTTCGTCAGAGCTGGTGACGCTGGCGGTGTTGGCAGCAGCAGAAATCGTCGAATAGCGGGTTATTGCGGCCCACCGCCGCCGCCCGCGCCCGGCGCGCCAACCGCGCCGATATTGCCGAAAAATTCCTCGAAGAAACCGCGCTCGCGGCCGAGCGTCGGCGTCTTGTCGCCCTCGGGGCTGATCTTGGCGATCTTTTCCAGCCCGCTGCGATTTACTGCCGCGACATTCCCCGCGCTGTCAAAGCGGACATGAAAGACCGATTGCGCGACGGCCTTGGGTTCCGAAAAGGCGAGCTGACGCGAATCGCGGCCATAATAATACCAGTCATTCTGATCGAACTGCCCGACAAAGGTGGGGCGGCCCAGCGTTGCCTGCACTGACTGTTTATTGTCGACACCGACCTGCACCGCCTGGATCAGCGTCTCATCGCCAATATAGCCCTGATGCGTTCTGAGCCTTGTGCAGCCCGTGCTGGCCAGGGCAAGGGCGGTTATGCCAGCCAAACAGGCGGCTTTTGCCAAACTGCGGCGGGTTTTTGGGCGCTGCATGCATTTCCTCCGGCAGAATGCTGTCATATTGGCTTGTGCCATTGCATCCTTGTGCGGCAATATCAATATGCAAGACGAAATGAACGGCAGATGACCTGCCTCGCGGTTTCGGGCCAATCTTGAAGGAATATGCAACCATGGCATTGCTGGAACGTTTTTTTGGGCCCAAGGCGGATCCTGCGAAAGACAGGCTGCGTCCGCTTTATGCGGCCATCGTGGCAAAGGCCCGCGCGCCCGGCTGGTATGACAATGGCAGCGTCCCGGACAGCGTGGATGGGCGCTTTGAAATGGTTGCGGCCATGCTCTCTCTGGTCTTGTTGCGGCTCGAGAATGAAGCCGGGCAAGAGGCCAACAATGTCCATCTGACCGAAATATTCGTCGATGATATGGACAGCCAGCTGCGCGAGATCGGTATCGGCGACATGATTGTCGGCAAGCAGATTGGCAAGATGATGTCAGCGCTTGGCGGCAGGCTCGGTGCCTACCGCGAGGCGGTGGGCGATGACGGCAAGCTGCAATCCGCGATCCGGCGCAATATTTTTGGCGATAAAGCGCCATCGGATGAGGCGGTGGCCTATCTTGCGAGCCAGTTCAAATCCGAAGCCGCCAAGCTGACTGCGATGCCGGTCGGCACCCTCATCGCAGGCGCTGAGGGCTGGTGATGGAAAACGAGTTCAGCCGTATATTGCGCCTCGATGAAATCGGCGGCGAAAAACCGCTGTCGCTGGCGGCCAGTGACGCGGAACGCAGGGCATTGGCAAAGCGGTTTGCGCTCCTTGCACTGGATCGGCTGGAAGCAGCGCTTGTCCTGTCCCGAGATGGGCAAACGGCCGAAGCCCAAGGCAAAATACGGGCACAGGCCGCGCAAGCCTGCATCGCCAGCGGTGATCCGGTCGAAGCGGATATTGACGAGGACATATCGATCCGTTTCATCCCGCAGCCTGAACATAGTGCAGAAGAGGAGTTCGAGCTCGACGAGGAGGATTGCGATACGGTTTTTCACGACGGTAGGCACATCGATGTGGGCGAAGCCATCGCCCAGTCTCTGGCACTGGCGCTCGATCCCTACCCCCGCAGCGCGCATGCCGCCAAAATCCTGCGCAAGGCGGGCGTGAAATCCGAAGAAGAAGCACGCGAGATCAGCGGTCCCTTTGCCGCGCTCGCGGCGCTCAAAAAGAAATAGCGCATGTTCGACGCACGGCTTCGCCCCGTCATCGACCCCCTGATCCAGCCGCTGGCAGCAAGCCTTGCGCGTAGCGGCGTATCGGCGAACATGTTGACGCTCGCGGCCTTGCTGCCTGCCGCCGCCGGGGTCAGCGCGATACTGCAGGGATATTATTGGGTGGCGGGTGTTTGCATCATCCTCAACCGCCTGCTCGATGGACTTGACGGCCTGGTCGCGCGCATCAACGGCCCTACGGCATTGGGCGGCTATCTCGATATTGTCGCCGATTTCATCTTTTATGTCAGCATCCCTGTTGGCTTTGGACTGGCAAACCCCGCCCATCTGGAGCCTGCGCTGCTTCTGGTTGCTGCTTTCACCATTACCGGGATCAGCTTCCTTGCCTTTGCCTCTGTCGCTGCAGATCGCGATATTTCGGGAAGCGCGCCTGACAGTGAATTCGGGGCCAAGAGTTTCCTATACACGACCGGCATTATGGAAGGCGGCGAGACCATAGCCTTCTTCATAGCCTTTTGCCTCTTCCCTGCCTGGTTCGGAATATTGGCGATGATCTTTGCCGGGCTATGTGTGCTCACCGTGCTGCAACGCAGCTGGCGCGCCTACAGAATCTTCACCTAGCCCCGCCGCCGGCTGAAATACTTTTCGGCAAGTCGAAGCAGTTTTTCGGGCTTTCGCGCCAGGCGATATTGACCCACTGCATATTTATCCCCCTCATTCCACGTCGGATAGGGCATGATCACCGAGGCTAGCTTCGAGAGTTTGAGCCCATGGCGCATGGCTATGGAAAATTGCGGTAGCATCTCGCCGGCATGGCTGCCGACGATGGTCGCGCCCAATATCCTCTCACTTCCCTTTTCGGTCAGCACTTTCACAAAACCGGCGGTCTCGCTTTCCGCAATCGCCCGGTCGAGATCGTCGAGCTGATAGACCGTCACCTCATATTCGGTTTCCTGCTCTCTCGCTTCGGCTTCGGTCAGGCCCACGCTTGCCACTTCGGGATCTGTATAGGTGACGCGCGGAAGCACGCGGTAATCTGCCTTGTAGCGCCGGAAAGGCGAAGCGAGCGCATTGATGCTGGCGAACCAGGCTTCATGGCTGGCGCCATGGGTGAATTGCTGATTGCCGGCGACATCGCCCGCAACCAGAATATGCGGCATCGGCGTTGCCAGATGCTCATCGACCGGAAGCTTGCCGTCTTCCAGCAACCCCAGCTCCTCAAGCCCGAATCCGGTCACGCGGGCATAGCGGCCAACGGCAATAATCACCTCGTCATATTCGACGACGCTCTCGCCGTCGGCATTCTCGACAATCAGACCTTTGCCATCTTCAAACCGCACGGCCTTGTGGCCAAGCAAGAGCTCTAAGCCTTCATCGCGCAGATGCGCCTCGATCACTGTCGCCGCATCCTCATCCTCTTTGCCGAGCAGCCGGCCTGCCATTTCGACGATCGTGACCTGGCTTCCCAGCCGCTGAAAACTCTGCGCAAGCTCGCAACCGATAGGGCCGCCGCCGAGAATCACTAGCCTTTCCGGCGGCTTTGGCCGGCCCGACAGCGCATCCCACATCGTCTCGCTGGTCAGATAGCCAGAATTTTCGACGCCCGGTAGCGGCGGGACAAAAGGCGCTGCGCCGGTTGCGATGATGATATTCTTGCCGGTAAGCTGCTGGGTTTCGCCATCGTCGCGTGCAATTTCGACCGTCCAGGGATCAACCAGCTTCGCATAGCCCTTCACCACATCCACGCCGAGACCAGTATAACGCTCGACGCTGTCATGCGGTTCGATTTCCGCAATCACCGATTTGACGCGCGCCATCACTTCGGCAAAATCGAGCTTTGGCTGCTGTGCTTTCAGCCCATAGCGATCCCCATGCGCAGTTTGCGCCGCCACCTTCGCGCTCTTGATCAGCGCTTTGGACGGCACGCAGCCTGTGTTGAGACAGTCGCCGCCCATATCCCCGGCCTCGATCAGGGTGACCTTTGCCTTGACGGTGGCCGCGATGTAGGAGGAAACCAGCCCGGCCGCACCCGCGCCGATCACGATCATATTGCGGTCGAAGCGCTTTGGCTTGCTCCAGCCTTTGTAGACCCGCCGCCGCGCGATCGCGCCGATAATCGCCTTGGCAATCCAAGGGAAAATTGCCAGCGCGGCAAAGGAGCCGATAATCGCGGGAGAAAAGATACTCTGCCCGGGCTGCAGATTGGCAAGCTGCGTTCCGGCATTGACGAAAACAACAGTCCCGGCGAGCATGCCCAGCTGGCTGACCCAGTAAAATGTCGTTGTCTTGATCTGGGTGAGGCCCATCAGGAGATTGACCACGAAGAAGGGAAAGGCCGGGATCATGCGAATGGTGAAGAGGTAGAAGGCACCGTCGCGCCGGAGCCCGTCATTAATTGCCTTCAGCCGCGATCCGAATTTTCCCTGTACCCAGTCGCGCAGGAGAAACCTTGAGGAGAGAAAGGCGAGCGTCGCGCCCATGGTCGACGCAAAGGACACCAGAATGGTTCCGGTCACCAGCCCGAACAGCGCGCCGGCAACCATCGTCAATATCGCCGCGCCGGGCAGCGACAGCGCGGTGGTCATTACATAGACAAGGAAAAAGCCACCCAGAAAGAGTGCAGGATTCCGGCCGTAGTCTTGCGCGAAATCGGCCTGGCGCGCTTTGAAATAATCGAGGCTGACATATTGGCCCAGGTCGAACCAGAAATAACTGGCGATAGCGCCCGCGATAAGCGCAAGGAGGAGGAGTCGCCTTAGCATACTCCTCCTTCGATAACTTTGCTTTCCTGGTTACGTGTGCCCAAAATCAAAATGGCACATCGTCATCGAGGTCATTGTCGAAATCACCGCCGCCAAATCCTGAAGAGCCGCCTTTCCAGTTGTCACCTTGCTGACCCCCACCGGAAGAGCCACCGCCCTGATTCCAGCCGCCCGACGACCCGCCGCCGCCCTTGGGCGAGAGCATGACCATCTTGCCGTCAAAACCGCCAACGCGGATTTCTGTCGTATAGCGATCATTGCCCGACTGGTCCTGCCATTTGCGGGTCTGGATCTGGCCTTCGATATAGACTTTGTCGCCTTTTTTCAGGAAACGCTCGGCCACACCGACGAGCCCGTCCGTGCCCAGCACGACCTGATGCCATTCGGTACGTTCACGCTGCTCGCCCGACGTCCGATCTTTCCAGCTTTCCGACGTGGCGACGCGCAAATTGCAAATGCGTCCGCCATTCTGAAAACTCTTAACCTCCGGGTCCGCACCCAGATTTCCAACCAGAATGACCTTGTTGACGCTGCCCGCCATAATCTACCCCTTCTTCGCAAAATTCAGTTTCAGGGGCCTAGCCGCAAAGCGGCCACGTTGCCAATAGTATTAAAGCCAACGACGCGCGATTGAATCTGGGATCAGCGTGCAGGGTAGCGCAGCCTCCCGATGAAGCGGGACAGGCTTGGCATATTCTCCCGCCGCGTTCTGGCCTGCGCCTTGACCTTTTCGAACTGCATCACATTGTCGATCCTGCGGGCGAGAAACTCGCGTGTTTCGATATAGTCGTCACTCTCGTCGTTCAGGAAAACCGCGAGCGTAGAGGAATAGACCGCCGAGAGCGTCATACGTTTGGTATAGTGATTGAAATCGGTGGCGGTGTCTCCTGCAAGCCGCCACATAATGTCTGCACTGCGCCAGCCGATCTTTGCCGTTCGCGGCAGATTTTGCGGCATCGCCATAATCGCCTGGGCCCGCCTTTGTCCCTCGCGGTCGGGCGCGGCAATTTCAAGACGTGTTTCGATGAGCTGCGTTATGCGGTCCCGAATCTTCATTTTTTTCAGCTTTTCTGCAGGAAGACGGCGCTCCATTTCAGCATCGATGCTCCCAATCCAAGTATCGATCATGTCCATCGCGCCGCCTTTGAAGGCGAGCCGGGCAATGTCGGCATCGAGACCAAACTCATTAGCAGCCGAGTGAACAGCCTTCTCGTTCCAGCCATCAAAGGCAGCATGGGCGGCGAGACGCGGTGCGAGCGCGGCGCGAATTTCATCGAGCGTCGGATCGTCGGGGAGAGTCGCCTCAGTCATAGCTTGATCCTAAACCTCAATGCTCGATCGGCAAAGTGCATTTCACAAATAATGCGTTGCAAATAGCAACGTGCCGCTCCATCCTCGATTTGACCATCATGGATTACAACAGGGAATATCGATGCCTTCTCCGACACTTTTTGATCCCATAAATTTGGGCGCTATCTCTGCGCCCAACCGGATATTCATGGCACCGCTCACGCGCGGGCGAAGCGAAAGCGTGCACGTCCCGGTGAGCGCGCTCAAGGCCGAATATTATAGCCAGCGCGCCGCGGCCGGCCTGATTGTTGCCGAAGCCACAGGCATCAGCCAGGAAGGGCTGGGGTGGCCTTCGGCACCCGGCATATGGTCCGAAGCGCAGGTCGATGGGTGGAAACCGGTTACCGAGGCAGTGCATGAAAAAGGCGGGCGCATTATCCTGCAACTCTGGCATATGGGCCGCCTGGTGCATCCCGATTTTCTGGGCGGGAAGTCGCCCGTCTCCTCTTCCGCAACCAAAGCGCCGGGATATGCGCACACACCGACAGGAAAAAAAGACTATGTGGAGGCCCGCGCCCTGGAATTGTCCGAGATACCGCGCGTGATCGGCGACTATGTGCATGCCGCGCAGAATGCCATGAAGGCAGGTTTCGATGGCGTGCAAATTCACGCTGCCAACGGCTATCTGATCGACCAGTTTATTCGCGACAATTCCAATTTTCGCGAGGATGAGTATGGCGGACCGGTAGAAAATCGCATCCGTCTACTCAAAGACGTTACCGAAGCTGTTATCGGGGAGGTGGGCTCGGACCGCACGGCGGTGCGGCTTTCGCCCAATGGCGATACCCAGGGCTGCGACGACAGCGACCCGGTCACGACATTCACTGCCGCAGCGGCCGCGCTTCAGGCCCTTGATATCGCTTTCCTCGAACTGCGCGAGGTCAAGGAATATGGCAATTTCGGCACCACCGATGTGCCGCGCGTGTCACCCGAAATACGCAAGGTCTTCGCCAACCCGCTGGTGCTGAACCAGGAATATACCAAGGAATTGGCCTTGGAAGACTTGGCTTCGGGCCTCGCCGATGCGGTCAGTTTCGGGCGTCCTTTTATCTCCAATCCGGATCTTGTACGCCGATTGAAAACCGATGCCCCGCTGGCGAAAGACAATTACAAAACCTGGTATTCGCCGGGCCCGGAAGGATACACCGATTATCCGTCCCTGGCCGAGGATGTAGCGGCCTGAGGCGGTGATGGAATCGGGCCTCAATATGTGGGGTGTTGCCATCCCGGCTGGCCTGTTTCTGATCATCGCCTTGGCCGAGCGGCTTCGCCCGCGGCATTTGACGGGTGCCGACCGCAGACACCGCTGGCCCACCCATGCCGGCTTCTTTCTGGCGAATGCCGTGACCGGGCAATTGCTGGCTTTCGTGATAGTCGTCCCGCTGGCTGCAGCCTGGGCCGCCCAAAACCGGTTCGGGCTGTTTCACTGGGCAGATTGGCCATGGTGGGCCGAGGCTTTGGCCGCTTTTGTCCTTCTGGATTTTGCCGTCTGGCTGCAACATGTCGCCATGCACAAACTTCCCCTGCTCTGGCGCATGCACAAAGTCCATCACAGCGATACGCATCTCGATCTGACATCGGCGCTGCGTTTCCATCCGGCCGAAATAATCGTCTCGACGCTCTACAAGTCGGCCTGGGTCGTTCTTTTAGGCGTGCCGGTCCTGATTGCTCTGGCTTTTGAATTATGGCTGAATGCAAATGCGCTGTTCAACCACAGCAATATTCGGCTTCCCCGATCGCTCGACAGGATCGTGCGGCGAATCATCGTGACGCCCGACATGCATGTCGTCCATCACAGCACCGACACCAGTGAGCAGGATACGAATTTCGGATTTGCCCTGTCTATTTGGGACAGGCTGTTTCGCCTCTATACGCGCATATCGAGGATGGGGCGCGAGACGCAGCCCATTGGCCTCCCAGATAGCCAGGATGAGCGTCCCGCCCGCCTGGGGTGGAGCATGATGCTCCCTTTCCGTAGCGTCGGTTAACCCGCCAATCCGACACGCTTGACCTTTTGGCTCTCAGGGCGCAATCTTCCGCGCGTTGGAGGGAAAGTCGTGGACCGGGGGAAATCACAGATGGGTAGATTGATCGGCACAAGCCTGTTGGCGCTCGCATTGGCGGCGTGCAGCCAGGATGGCGGCGGTTCCGGCGATGGCTCCGATGTCGCCAACACCGAATATCCCGAAAAAGTCTATTGGGGCGACACGCACCTTCATACCGATATCAGCATCGATGCATTCGGATTTGGCAACCGGCTGGGTGCGGAAGAGGCGGTCCGCTTCGCCCGCGGCGAAAAGGTAACATCGACCAAGGGCGTCGAGGCGCAGCTCAAACGGCCGCTCGATTTTCTGGTAATCTCCGATCATGCTGCCGCCATGGGCGCGACAAAAGAGCTGTTCAACGCGCCGCGCATCGCGCTTATGGGCGACGAATTCCTGCTGCGCTGGTATGACATGATGCATGAAAGCGAGGAAGGGTCGCTGCGCGTTACAGCCGAGCTGATCGAAGGGGCCGCAAAGGGCACGCTCCCCGAATCGATTACCGATCCCGAACGCCAGCGCGAACGCATCGAGGGCATCTGGACCGATCACGGCGCATTGATGGATCGCTACAACGATCCTGGAAAATTCACTGCCTTTGTGGGCTTCGAATATACCCCGATGGTGAATGGCGACAATCTGCACCGCGTCGTCATGTTTCGCGATGGCGCAGACAAAACCGATACGATCATTCCCTTCCCATCCACGGCATCGCTTAATCCGGAGGATCTGTGGAACTGGATGGCCAAATATGAAAAGGATACCGGCGGCCAGGTTCTGGCCATGCCGCATAACAGCAATGTGTCCAATGGCCGCATGTTTGCGATGAGCAAATTCGACGGCAGCCCGATCGACAAGGCCTATATCGAGACCCGTGCAAAATATGAGCCTGTGGTCGAAGTGACGCAGATCAAGGGTGACAGCGAAGCGCATCCCTTCTTGTCTCCCAATGACGAATTTGCAAGCTTCGGTGTCGCCGGCTGGGACAAATGCAATTTGAGCTGCAACGGCCAAATGTCGAATGAAAGCCAGGCCGGCAATTATGCCCGCGAAGCATTGAAGCGCGGCCTGGAGCTTGAGAGGAAGCTCGGTGCCAACCCTTATAAGTTTGGGATGATCGGTTCGACCGACAGCCATACGTCGCTGGCCACAAGCGATGAGGATAATTTCTTTGGAAAACACTCTGCTGTCGAGCCTGCAAACAAGGAGCGGGCCTTGCAGCCGCAAAATCTCGGCACCCGCGGCGACCGTATGGGATGGCACTATCTGGCCTCGGGCTATGCCGGGGTTTGGGCCACATCAAATACGCGCGAGGCAATTTTCGACGCATTCAAGCGCCGCGAGGTCTATGCCACCACCGGGCCGCGGATGAGCGTGCGCTTTTTCGGCAGCTTTGACTTTACCGAAGAAGATGCCGGCGATGGTCTGGTCGCGGCGGGCTATGAAAAAGGCGTGCCGATGGGCGGCGATCTATCCGGCGATTCCGGCGCAACCCCGACTTTCCTGATCTCCGCCCTGATGGATCCAGAAAGTGCCAATCTCGACAGGGTTCAGATCGTCAAGGGCTGGATCGACAGCAGCGGCGAGACGCAGGAGAAGGTCTATAATGTGGCTTGGTCCGATCCTGACCAGCGCAAGGCTGACGCGTCAGGGAAGATTCCGGCGGTGGGCAATACGGTCGATCTGGCGAAGGGAAGCTGGGAAAACAGCATTGGCGCTGCTGAACTGGTCACTTTCTGGCAAGACCCTGCTTTCGACGCAGCGCAGAATGCCTTCTATTATGTGCGCGTGCTCGAGATCCCCACCCCGACCTGGCCAGTCTATGATGCGCTGAGATTTGGCTTCACCCTGCCCGACGATGTCATCAAGATACAGCAGGAGCGCGCTTACAGTTCCCCCATCTGGTACACGCCCAAGGGCTAGCCAGGATTAGTTGGCCGGATGGCCATAATCCGGGTCGGCTGCCGCCATCATCCGGCGCATGGCGATGCGTGCCAGCCTCTCGGCTTCTTTCTTGCGCCGCGCCGGCGCAATCGGCTGAAGCGGAGCGGGCCGGGCAATTTCTGCATCATAAGCATCGGCAACGATCAGCCCGGTTTGTTCGGGCATGAAGGCTTCGCCCGAGAGCGGGCCGATATCGAATCCGGCAGGAACCGCCCAGAAAAAGTGATCGCAATATTCTAGATACTCGGTCCATTTCTGATCGCCCAGAAGGTCGGCGCGCGAACATTTTATTTCCACAATGACGATTTCGCCCTTCGCGTTAAGCCCCATCAAGTCGGTGCGCCGGTGATTGCGCAGCGAGACTTCGGGCTGCACCACAATGTCGTTGCGAAGGAATAGCCGCGAGACGCCGCGCACCACGTCGGCCGCGCAGATCTTCGATTCGATCGGAGAAGAAACCGTCATCTGCCCGCATTAGAACGAAAAGCGAACAAAATAAAGGCCCCTTTGCGGGGCCCTTATCTTTCAACAATGTCCGGCCAAATCACCGGTAGAAGATGTGCAAGCCTACGCTGCCCATGCGCGTGAGCCGCCATTTGGGGTTCACATATTTGGCATGGAAGAAGAGCGCGCCTTCCATCGGGCTTTTCCAGGCATCGGCGAGCGCGATCTGCGCAATTGCCTTGGCATTGCGCCAATGCCGATGGCCCTTGTTAATGCGCGGCATTTTGCCCCGGCGGATGAAGGAGAACTGGCTCTTCTGATAGACAACGCCGCAAATGCTGTTGGGGAAGCGCTTGGATTTTACCCGCGCGAGAACAACGCGCGCAACGGCTAACTGACCCGCAAGCGATTCGCCTTTCGATTCGAAATAAACCGTACCGGCGAGGCAGTGCGCTTGTCTGTCGAGCTCTACATTGGGATCCTGCAACCTCACAAGCTCGCGCAGCGAGGACGCGTTGGTTGGTATTTCAGACTGGCTTTGAGCTTCCGGCTCCGGTTCGGGCATCGGCTGCACAAAGTCACCGGTACCGGGACGAAAAACGACATCGCCATCGCGGCCCAGCGCAGGCTGCATGTCATCCTGCCTGGCAAGCTTCAGCGCCTCGGCATCTGCCTGAAGCACAGCTTCATCGACGCGGATCAATCCGGCATCGACGGCGCTTTCGGTCGCGCCATCACCGGCGGCAAAGCCAGGACCTGCAACGATTGCGCTGGATCCTATCGCAAAGAGGAGGACCGCAGCAGAGGCGGTCTTGGTAAATTTAAACATCGATTCTGAAATTTATGCGGCCATGAATTCAAAGAAAATTTCGATAAACAATCTCTTTTTCAATCACTTCCGACTTGCGTGTTTACCCGGACACCCCATTTGTAACCCGTTAACGGCAACCTTCGCTTTCTGTTGCCGCCCATTTATTGTGCAGCGCAGCAAAGTCAAGCCTGCTTTGTAACAATCGCGGCCAACCGTTTGTCGTCTGCGACATCCAGTTCGATTAACCACAAGTCGGTATCGCGCTCTACACGGCGGTCCAGATAGCGGGATATTTCACCTTCGGAATCCTCAGTTTTCTGCGGGATTCGCTGCCATTGCGAACCACCATCGAGCGTCGGAAAACGTTCATAAATCGCCGCCTCGCCACCGCGAATCCGCGCAATTAGCAGGATTGCGCCCGAAACCGGATCGCCCTTGCGTAAAATTGTCGCGAATCCGCCCGATTCTTCGGCAAGACGGCGAAATGCCGATATTTGCATTTCAGAGGCCAGTCGCGGCTCAATCATGCCGCAGATCAGGCCGCGTCGCGCTCTTCATCATAAGACATAAGTGCGTAGAGTGCAGAGGAGTCGGCGGCGCCGCGCAGCTGCGCGCAGCTCCTTTCGTCGCGAAACATCCGCGAAACCTCCGCAAGCGCGCGCAAATGCGCCGCGCCATCATGCGCTGGCGAAATCAATGCAAAGACGAGATCCACCTGACCATCATCGACCGCTCCGAAATCCACAGCCCTTTCAAGCCGCAGGAAAATGCCCAGTGGCCGCTCGATCGCATCATATTTGCAATGAGGAATGGCAGTGCCACCGCCAAATCCTGTCGCACCGAGCCGTTCGCGCTCTTCCAGTCCTTCCAGCAAGCGCGTGGCATCCAGGCCGTAACATTTTGCGGCCAGCGACGCGATTTGTTTGAGAATAGCGGCCTTGTCGGCGCAGCGACCATTTGCGACTATAGCGGCTTCGTCCAGCCGTGTTGAAATGCGAATCATGTCCCGAATCGCCGCTGGCGGGGAAACCAGCAGCCCCAAATATCTGATTTCAAATTAACAAATTTCCGAACATGGCCGAGTTCTAGGATGCGGATTTCGGTTCAACCCATCCGATCGTGCCATCTTCGCGGCGGTAAACCATATTATGCACGCCAGTTCCAGTATTTTTGAACAGGAGTGCGCTAGTATTGCGCAAATCCATGATCATCACTGCATCCGACACGCTGCTCTCGGGGATATCGGCCCTGGTTTCCGCCACGATCGGCGGCGCATCGGGCGCTTCATTGTCGCCATCGCCGGTATCCAGCACCGTATAGGCAGCTTCTTCCTGCTTCATGGCAAAGGCCGCCTGGCTATGCCGGTCCTGAAGGCGGCGCATATAGCGGCGCAGCTGCTTTTCAATACGGTCGGCGGCCTGATCAAAAGCGGCATGCGCATCCTTTGCTTCGCCGCGCCCTTTCAGCACAAGTCCCTGCATGACATGCGCCATGATATCGCAGCTAAAGCCATCATGCGGCGCGCGTCCGAATGTTGCATGCGCTGAAATAGCTTTGGAGAAATATTTGTCGGCAATCGCGGACAGCCGGGCCTCAACATGCGATTGCAAGGCCGCACCGGTTTCCACCTGATGTCCAGATACCCTGATATCCATGCTTGCTCTCCTCTATTCTTATCTGGAATGCCAGGCATGCCCTCAATCGGCCGCGCCAGCTTTCCATATGGGATCTTCAATCGAATCGACAAACGCCGCATGACGCGCCAGTTCCTCGGCGCTGGCGCTATGCGGACGCGCCTCTCGAAAAGGTCGCTTCTCTCTATCTTCGTCAGTTGATGCTGTTTCCGGCGGCGCTTCCTCTTTTTCGCTGGCCAAACCCAGACCGATCTGCCGGCCACCGGTCAGCTCGATATAGACATGCGCGAGCAGCTCCGCATCGAGCAGCGCGCCATGCTTCACCCGGTGAGACCGATCGATCCCGTAGCGTGTGCAAAGCGCATCGAGCGATAGCTTCGCGCCCGGATGCTTGACGCGCGCCAACGCCACCGTATCGACCATCCGGTCCAGCGAAACCGGTTGCTCCTGGCAGCGCTCCAGCTCTCGATTGAGGAAGCCAAAATCAAAAGCGGCATTGTGGGCCACGAGAGGGCTATCGGCCAGAAATTCCAGGAGTCCGCTCGCCTTGCTTTTAAAAAGCGGTTTGTCAGAGAGAAAAGTGTCGGAAAGACCATGCACCTGCTGGGCAGCCTCCGGCATCGGTCGCTGCGGGTTGAAATAGCAATGAAAGGTCTGGCCGGTCATGATCCGGTTGACCATTTCGATACAGCCTATCTCCACCATACGGTCCTCGCCCTGGTGATCGAAGCCGGTGGTTTCCGTATCGAAAATTATTTCCCGCATCTTGAATGTGATATTGGACTAATATTCAGGCTTGGCAAGGGCGGTGCGCAACTCTTTGACCAGTTTCCGCACCTGTCGGCGTGTTTCTTCCAGACTTCCGCCATTTTCGATAACATAATCGGCGCGTGCGCGCTTTTCCGCATCGGGCATCTGGAGCGCCAGAATCGACTCGAAACGGCTTTCATCCATATCCGGGCGCTCCAAAACCCTCTCCCGCTGCTGCTCGGCTGGCGCAGATACAACAACAATACTGTCGACCGCTTCAGCGCCTCCCTTTTCGAACAGCAACGGTATGTCGAACAGGATGATATCGTCGGAGGCATGCGATTCGAGAAAGGTCATGCGCGCGCGAGCCACCGCCGGATGGATAATCGCCTCGAGCCGCGCCAACCGGTCGCGATCCCCGAGCACCAGAGCCCCAAGCGCCTTGCGGTCGACACCGTCCGGGCCCGTCGTGCCGGGGAATTCGGCCTCGATTTCATCGACCAGAACGCCCCCGGCTGCCTGCAGGCGGTGCACCTCGGCATCGGCGTCAAACAGCGCAATGCCCTCATCAACGAACATTTGCGCAACGGTCGATTTGCCCATGCCTATCGAACCGGTCAGTCCGATGATATGTGGCCGGCTTGGCTTCCCGTCAGTCATACCATCAATCTTTCGCGCAGTTCGTCATCATGCCCTTCGGGTGGTTGGCTTCCGAAAAACAGCTCGAAAGCCAGCGCGGCCTGACCAATCAGCATGCCGAGCCCATCGATGGCCATCAGATTGCGCGCACGCGCCGATTTGAGCAGCTCGGTTTCAACCGGTGTGTATACAATGTCATAGACAATCGCGTCATCGCCGAGTGGTGCCAGATCGATCTCGAGAGGCGGTTGCCCCGTCATCCCCAGCGGCGTGCCGTTGACCAGCAATGCAGCAGGCGGTAGCTCTGAATCCATTGGAAGGACATCGCCTTTCAGGCCAGCTTGAGCAATGAGTCCGGCGGCTTTCAGGCCATTGCGCGCAAGCAGCGTCACCGAGGCGATACCCGCCTGGCCAAGTGCATAGAGAATAGCGCGCACTGCGCCGCCGGAGCCGATGACGATGGCATGTTTGCCGGCAAGCGGCAGATGCATGATCGGCAGCAGAAACCCGCCCGCATCGGTATTGGTTGCCATCAGTTTTCCGTCCTCGCCGCGGATCACCGTATTGGCTGCCCCGATGCTGCCGCGTACCCCGCCAGGATCTGCGGCATGATCAAGCGCTGCAACCTTGTGGGGAAGGGTAATATTGCAGCCGCGCCAATTGGCATCTTTGCTGCGCTCAAGGAAATAGTCCCTCAGATTGTCCGGTGCAACATGCCGGGCGCGATATTCGGCGTCGATTCCCAGCTTGCCAAGCCAGAAATTGTGAATCAGCGGCGATTGCGAATGGGCGATGGGGTCGCCGATCACCTCGGCATAGGGCCGCTGGTCACTCATGCCGCGCGCTCATACCCGCGCAAGGTGAGATATTCCAGCAGCGGCTCCATCGGCATGCCGACAATCGTGTTCTTCGCGCCTTCGATTTTTTCGAACAGCGCAGCACCTTCGGCCTCGATGCGATAGCAGCCGGCGCAGTGGCGGATTTTATCCCAATGGCTGGCGACATATCCAATAATCTCCTCGGCAGTCATGGCCCGCATCGTCAGCCGCGCCTGATCGACGATCCGCCAGACCGCTTTACCGCCCTCGCAGACGACAACAGCGCTGACGAGTTTGTGCACTCGGCCTGCCAGTCGGGCAATCTGAATCTCTGCTTCCTCTTTGCTCGCTGCCTTCGAGAATATGTCGCCATCGGGCGCAATGAGTAGCTGATCGGAGCCTATCACCAGCGCGCCGGGATTTTTGCGCGAGATTTTGAGCGCCTTGGCTTCGGCCAGGGCATCGGCAATGTCGCGCGCTTTGGCCCGCCGCGCCGCCAGCCCGTCACGAATAGCCTCTTCGTCAATATGCGCTGCCACCGCCGTGAATGTCAGCCCCGCTTTCGCCAGCAACTCGCGGCGGCCAGCACTTTGCGAAGCAAGGATAATGGGCTTGATAACTGGCGTCATGACGGCACCTGCGCGGCATCGCGTTCCTGCACGAAGTTGATGATCGCCGCGGCGCTTTCCTCGATCGAGCGGCGGGTCACATCGATCGTCGGCCAGCCATTGTCGGCAAAAATGCGTCTTGCAAATTTCAGCTCCGCCTTGATCTTTTCCTCATCGACATAGTCTGTGTCGGGTGACTGGTTGAGCGACAAAAGCCGGTTGCGCCGGATCTGCTGCAAGCGGTCCACGCTTGTTACCAAGCCGACCACCAGCGGATGTTTCAGACTATACAGGCTGTCGGGCGGCGGACTTTCCGGAACCAGCGGGATATTGGCCGTCTTGTAGCCCCGATTGGCAAGATAGATGCTGGTCGGCGTCTTCGACGTCCGCGACACGCCAGCCAGCACGATATCGGCTTCCTCCCAATTTTCCGATTGCAGGCCGTCATCATGCGCAATGGTGAACTGGATGGCATCGACCCGCGCAAAATAGGCCGCGTCTAATGCATGCTGCCGGCCCGGCCGGGCCTTCGCCTGCTGTCCCAGCATATTGGACAGCGCGTCGGTAACAGTGTCGAGCACGGCAACGGCGGGAATATTGAGAGCGCGGCAACGGCTTTCCAGCTTACGCCGGGTGTCCCGGTTCACCAGAGTAAAAAGAACCAGCCCGGGATTATGCTGAATATCCACCAATATCCGATCGAGATGGCTTTCCGAGCGCACCATCGGCCAGAAATGCTTGACGACATTATCGCTGACGTCAAACTGGACCAGCGCTGCCTTGGCAATATTTTCAAGCGTCTCTCCAGTGGAATCGGATAGCAGGTGAAGGTGGAATTTTTCGCTCATTTGTCCTTACGCTCTCGCATATCCCTGTTGAACATGAGGGGATAAATCAAGGGACAAATTCTACCCTCCGACATTCTCCCCGCTATGCGAAAGAACCGCCTCGATTCGGACACAGGCCATCAACAGGAGAAACATGATTTGAACAGCATGTGGATTTTGCGAATGAAATCTCCGAATCCTTTACGTTGCCGATATTCGCGCGAGTCAAGCTGTTGGCAAAAATGTCAAAAGCACCTAAGAGCCGCTATCATCCACAGCGCATCATTAATCATCATCCTTTTTCTATATATATATTTGATTGAAAAGAACCGGTTTGAACTCGACTGAATCTGCCAAAAAACTCCTGAATGTCCTGCGCGGCAAGAAAGCCGATATTCCGCCAGTCTGGCTGATGCGGCAGGCAGGGCGCTATTTGCCTGAATATCGCGAATTGCGAGCAAAAAAGGGTGGCTTTCTGGAGCTGGTCTATGACAGCGATGCTGCCACGGAAATAACGCTGCAGCCGATCCGCCGTTTCGGCTTTGACGGTTCGATCCTGTTTTCAGACATTTTGATTACGCCCCATGCGCTGGGGCAAAAATTGTGGTTCGAGGCAGGCGAAGGACCACGGCTCGCGCCTCGGCTGGTGGATGAAAGGCTGGAATCGCTCACCCCCGATCCGACGCGGCTTGATCCCATTTATGAAACCGTGCGCAAGGTTTCCGCGGCTTTACCGGAAGACGTGACATTTCTTGGCTTTGCCGGTTCGCCCTGGACCATCGCAACCTATATGGTGAACGGTCAGGGCTCTAAAGACCAGAGCGAGGCGCGGCGCATGGCGTATCGGGAAGCCGAGCGTTTTGGCGCGCTGATCGGAGCGATCGCCGATATCACGGTCGATTATCTTTCGGGCCAGATCGAAGCGGGCGTCGATGCAGTGCAGCTGTTCGACAGCTGGGCGGGATCATTGTCTCCGGCGCAGTTCCAGGAATGGGTTATCGCGCCCAATGCGGCGATCATCTCGAAATTGAAATCGCGCCATCCCGATATTCCGGTGATCGGTTTTCCGAAAGGCGCAGGTGGAAAATTGGCGCGTTATGCCAGTGAGACCGGCTGCGATGCGATTGCCCTTGATGAGACTGTCGATCCGGCTTGGGCCAACAAAGTCCTTCCTCAAGGTATGCCGGTTCAGGGGAATCTCGACCCGATGGCACTGCTCGCGGGCGGTGAGGGTCTGGAGTCTGCAACCGACAATATCCGCAAGGCTTTTGCGGATCGTCCGCATATATTCAATCTCGGTCACGGGATCGACAAGGAAACGCCCATTGAACATGTCGAAAGGTTGCTTGAACTGGTGCGAGGGGTCAGAATCCATTAAGCACATGGCCGTGACTTGGATAGGAAAAGGTCAGGACCAGGAAGGAGTGAGAAGAATAGTGGTTCTATTTGACGAGCGATTGACGCTGGCCTGGCCTTTTCCGGCCAAGCCTTTCAGGTGGCTGCCTGCGGGCGAACTGCTGCGTCAGCGTCCTCACAGGGAGAATTACTCCCTGTTTCGGTTGCTTCCTTGCATTGCATCCCGCAGACCAGCCATCACGGCTCATGCGATCAATGGGTTCTGACCCTCATGATGGAATATGTCTCGATGCTTTATCTCTGGCTCAAGGCCGCACATATTATTTTTACGATTTTCTGGATGGCCGGGCTGTTCATGCTGCCGCGCTTCTTTGTCTATCATCAGGAGGCGGCCGAGGGGAGCGAGGAAGCGGAAAAATGGGTGGAGCGCGAAGCGCGCCTGAGGAAGATCATCCTGCTGCCCTCGCTTATTCTTGTTTGGGTGCTGGGGCTCATACTGGCGATGCAGGTCGGGGCTTTCTCGCAAGGCTGGTTTCATGCCAAGCTGCTCGGCGTAATCCTGCTCTCTGCCTATCATATGTGGATGGCAGGATATTCGAAGAAACTCGCGCGCGGCGAACGGCCGATGACCGGCAAAAAACTGCGGCTGATCAATGAAGTGCCTGGCGTGGCCGCTGCGATCATTGTCATTCTGGTCGTCGTCAAACCCTTCTGACAGGAAGAATTGACAAGCATAAAGGCCGCGCCTATTTAGCGCTCCAAGCCCATCCGGGTATGAGGCGCTGCTTTTAAACAACAATAGCGCCAGCAAACTTCACAATCCATACCGGTGCCTTTTTTTGACCGCCGGACGACAATATTGGCCACCGGCCATTTTCACTATCCACGGATAATTTTTCCCATGCATTTAAAAGACCTGAAAGATCAAAAACCCGCCGAACTGGTATCGATGGCCGAGGAAATGGGCATCGAGGGTGCATCGACCCTGCGCAAACAGGATCTGATGTTCGCGATCCTGAAAGAAAAGGCCGAAGATGGCGAGCAGATTATGGGGATCGGCACGATCGAAGTGCTGCCCGACAATTTCGGCTTTCTACGTTCACCCGAAGCCAATTATCTTGCCGGGCCCGATGATATTTATGTCTCGCCCAACATGGTGCGGCAATTCGGGCTGCGCACCGGTGATACGGTCGAGGGAGAAATCCGCGCGCCCAAGGATGGCGAGCGCTATTTTGCCCTGACCAAGCTGCTGAAGGTCAATTTTGACGATCCGGAGGCTGTCCGTCACCGCGTCAATTTCGACAATCTGACGCCGCTCTATCCCGACGAGAAGCTGAAGCTCGATACGCTCGATCCGACCATCAAGGACAAGTCCGCCCGCGTCATCGACATCATCTCGCCGCAAGGCAAGGGGCAGCGCGCGCTGATCGTCGCGCCGCCGCGTACCGGTAAGACCGTACTTTTGCAGAATATCGCCAAATCGATCACCGATAACCACCCGGAGGTGTTCCTGATCGTGCTGCTCATCGACGAGCGCCCGGAAGAGGTTACCGACATGCAACGCAGCGTGAAGGGCGAGGTGATCAGCTCGACATTCGATGAGCCAGCGACGCGACACGTTGCCGTGGCGGAGATGGTGATCGAGAAGGCCAAGCGGCTTGTCGAGCACAAGCATGATGTCGTTATCCTGCTCGACAGTATCACCCGTTTGGGCCGCGCCTATAACACGGTGGTGCCGAGCTCGGGCAAGGTGCTGACCGGCGGCGTCGATGCCAATGCCCTGCAGCGCCCCAAACGGTTCTTCGGTGCAGCGCGCAATATCGAGGAAGGCGGCTCGCTTTCCATCATCGCAACCGCGCTGATCGATACCGGCAGCCGTATGGATGAGGTGATCTTCGAAGAGTTCAAGGGCACCGGCAACTCCGAAATCGTGCTCGACCGCAAGGTTTCTGACAAGCGCATCTTCCCGAGCCTTGATGTCGGCAAATCCGGGACGCGCAAGGAAGAGTTGCTGGTCGAGGATGAGAAGCTCAAGAAAATGTGGGTGCTGCGCCGGATTCTCATGCAGATGGGCACCGTCGATGCGATGGAATTCCTGCTCGACAAGATGAAGGATTCGAAGACCAACGAAGATTTCTTCGACTCGATGAATCAGTAGATTTTGCCGGGAATGTCCGCAAATCTGAGGCGCTGTGTTATTACCGGCGCACCGGGGGCGGGAAAATCCACTTTGCTGGCCGAGATTGCCCATGCGGGTATTGCGACTTATCCCGAAGTTGCGCGGGCGATTCTTAAGAGTCCCGGCGGCATGGAAATGCGCGCGGAAAGGCCATTGGAATTCGCGATGGCTATGCTGGAGGCCGAGTATTATGCGTGGAACGCCGCCGAAGGCGCTCTTGCCTTCTATGATCGCGGTTTTCCCGACATTGCCGGTTTTCTGGATGTCGAGGGGCTGACTATTCCATCCGCGCTTGACCGGGTTTGCCGCGAACTGCGCTATACCGGGCCGGTCTTTCGCGCGCGGCCCTGGAGGGAAATTTATACGCCTGATGACGAACGGATCCAGAATTGGGAGGAGGCGGTCGAGAGCGATGCAGCGGTGAGCGCTGCGTGGAAGCGTTATCGCTATGACTTGATCGATCTGCCCCTGACAGATCCGCAGGATCGGGCCGCCTTTGTGCTGGATATGATTAAAGCCGGAGGGACCGGCGCATGAGCCGCCAACGCCGGAGCTTGCTTCAAAGATTCTATCTCCCTATGGCGGCGGTCAATTATTCCCGAGAAACACCAATCTCATGATCGAATTCTTCTCATTCTATGTTGCTGCCGCGTCCGGACTCGGCGGCCCTGCAGAGATGTGGGATGCGATCGTCAAGGATTTCAGCAACATTACCGAACCCTCGGCCTTTCTTGCTTTTTTGCAGGTGCTGGCGATCGATCTCGTGCTGGCGGGCGACAATGCAATTGTCGTCGGGGCGCTTGCGGCGGGCCTGCCGCCCGATCAGCGGCGAAAGGTCATCATTATCGGCGTTGCGGCGGCGCTCGTCCTGCGCATTGCGTTTGCGCTGGTGGTCACGCAGCTGATGCAGATTGTCGGGCTGATCTTCATCGGCGGCCTGCTGCTAATCTGGGTTGCCTGGAAGATGTGGCGCGAGCTGCGCCATGATATTGGCGCGAGCCCGGGGTCGCCGGAAATCGCGGGCGATGAAGATTCCGGCCTGCGCCCGGCCAAAAGCTTTGCCGGCGCAGCCTGGGCGGTGGCTGTGGCGGATGTGTCGATGAGCCTCGACAATGTGCTCGCGGTGGCTGGCGCAGCGCGGGAGCATCCTGGCATCCTGATCGTCGGGCTTATCTTTGCCGTCGCGCTGATGGGTGTGGCCGCCAATATCATCGCCAAATATATCGAGCGCTATAAATGGATCGCCTATGTTGGCCTTGCGGTAATCCTCTATGTCGCCTTGAAGATGATCTATGAAGGCTGGATCGATCCAAAGGTCGGACTGGGGACGTTGCTGGGGTAACCGGGACTCGATTCGTCGTTGCTAAGATTCGTTTCGTCTCACATGCCGGCACGTAAGATTCACAATTGACTTCAATTCCTCTTTAAACCCGGAGTGTTGGAGGAAAGTGTCATGGAAGATAAACTCAAAATAGAAGTGGATCAAAATTACGACTTTTTCCAGAGGCACCTGAAGGAATTTTTGAAGGACCGAGCGGGCCAGTTTGCTCTTTTAAAATCGCAGAAAGTTGTTGGCTTTTTTAACGGACCGGGTGAGGCTTACCGGGCAGGCTTGAAGCGCTTTCCTGATGAGATATTCTCAGTCCAAGAAGTAGATGATCGACCGGCCGAAATGGGGCTGATGAGCCTTGCGTTCGATTAAGGGGATTCGCAAGAAGAGACGAATTCTGCTTCCGGTTGCTGTTTTCGCTTCCAGAAACCCATCTGACTTTACTCATGAAACATATACAGGCTTGCTGGACACTGGCGCGACCGCTAGCTGGATCAGCCAAGCGGTTGTAAACCGGTTCGAACTTAAGTCCATTGGGAAAAAGCCAGTGGTTGTTGCTACGGAAGTCAGGCAGCGCTCGGCATTTATTTTTCGTCTGGGGCTTATGGGTGATGACGAGCCCAAAAACACCTTGCCAATAGTGTTTGCCGAAACCCAGGGATTCAAAATCGACCAAGCCAGCGGGTTTGATGTTTTGTTGGGAATGGATGTACTTTCGGAAACAGACTTTACCATGCTTCGCAACGGAAAATGGTCTCTGAGTTTTGGATGAGCAGAGTATAAATACGACCTAACCCAACCACTCGGCAAAAAACGCCGCCGTTCGAGAATCGGCCAGCTGCGCGCCTTCCTCATTGCGGCGGTCGCCCATCTCGGTCGCAAAGCCGTGATCGAGGCCTTCATAGTCATGCAGCGTGACCTTGGGATGGCCGTCAAGCCCTTCATGCATCGCCGCCTGCGCTTCGGCGTCGACAAAGCCGTCGGCGGTCGGAATATGCAGCATCAAGGGATTCGCGATGGCTTTGGCTTCGTCCAGCATCTGGTCGATCATCACACCGTAATAGCCGACCGAGGCATCGATATCGGTGCGCGCGGCGGCCATATAAGCCAGACGTCCGCCGAGACAATATCCGACGCAGCCGACCTTCTCCACTGTAGCAATCGATCCGCCCAGCGCGCCGCGGCGAATGGCATGGATTGCCGCCTCGATATCCTTGACGCCGTCATCGGGATTATATTCCCCGAAATAGCCAAAGGCTTCCTGTAGCTCTTCCTCGATATCGGGATTGAGTTCGACGCCTGGTGCAAAGCGCCAGAAAAGATCAGGCGCTACAGCGAGGTATCCTTCGCCCGTCAGCTTGTCGCATTTCTGCCGTATGCCGGGGTTGACGCCGAATATCTCGGGGATGACAATGATGGCGGCCTTGGCGTCGCCGGCGGGGGCCGCGACATAGGCTGCAAACATTGCATCTTCATCCAGCGCCTTGATCTGCGTCATCTCACCCATGGTTATGCTCCGATCTTGATTGCCTCTATACGAATCCTGTTTATATTTGCTTTGGACGGACGCGCAATCACTGCTTCGATTTTCATGCGTTCGATATGTCGGAGGGCGGAAAAATGAAACTGAATATCGAGGTGGATTGCACGCCGGAGGAAGCGCGCAGATTGATGGGGCTCCCCGATCTTTCCGAAGTGCATGACGTCTATCTAGAGAAGGTCAAGACAGTTGCCGACAAGGGCCTTACGCCCGATATGGTCCAGGGCATGATCCGAAACTGGGTGCCGATGGGCGATCAGTCGATGGATTTTGTAAAAGCGCTGATGGGCGGGCTTGCCGGCGGCGGCGAGCAGGAAAAGAAGAAAAAGAAATAACCTGGCCCGATGCCGAGCGACGACACGATTTTCGCTCTGTCGAGCGGCGCGCCGCCGTCTGCCATAGCCGTCATCCGGATAAGCGGCCCCAGGTCATTCGATGCTGTCAGGCAGCTGGCGCGGCGATTGCCAAAGCCGCGACGCGCCTCGCTTTCGCAGCTACGCAATTCATCGGGAGATTTTCTCGACGAGGCGTTGGTGTTGACATTTCCAGGGCCGGATAGCGCGACCGGAGAAGATTTGGCCGAGCTTCATCTCCATGGCGGCCGGGCGGTTATTCGCGCAGTCGAAGCCGAGCTGGCAAAAGTGGATGGGCTGCGCCGGGCGGAGGCGGGCGAATTTACCCGCCGCGCATTTCTCAATGGCCGGATCGACCTCAATGAAGCCGAGGGCCTCTCCGATCTGCTGGCAGCCGAAACCGAACGCCAGAGACGCAGCGCTGCACAGATGGCAGGCGGGCGCTTTGGCGAGGCTGTCGAAAAATGGCGTGGCGAGATTTTGCGGCTGTCGGCGCTGGTCGAGGCAGATCTGGATTTCGGCGACGAGGATGATGTGAGTACGCCGAATACCCATTTAATATCAAATGGTTGCATCGGCATATCGCGTGAAATTTCTACTTTGCTCGCGCAGCCGCCAGCCGAGAAATTGCGCGACGGGTTGCGCATCGTTTTGGGCGGCCCGCCCAATAGCGGAAAATCCACCTTGCTCAATGCGCTGGTCGAGCGCGAAGCGGCCATTGTCTCCGATATTGCCGGCACAACGCGCGATGTGATCGAAGTGCCCGTTTCTTTTAGCGGCATTCCCCTGCTGCTGATCGACACCGCTGGATTGCGCGACAAGGGCGGTGACGAGATTGAAGCCATCGGGATAAAACGTGCGCAGGCGGCCTTCGATGACGCCGATATGGTGCTGTGGCTGGGCCCGGAAAGCGAGGGTCCCACGCATCCGCAGCTGATCGAGATCGCGGCGAAATGCGATGACCCTGCATTTGTCGCCAAGGGCGGTGAGGCATTATCGGTGTCGGCGGCCAAGGGAGAGGGGTTGGGCGATCTGGTTTCTGCCATCGCCGCGCGCGCTGCTGCGCTTCTGCCGCCCGAGGATGGTTTTGCCGTCAACCGCCGCCAGCGCGAGCAACTTGCCATAGTCGACGAATCTCTGAAAGCAGCTTCGAAGGCGGAAGATGGCCTTGTCATTGCCGAGGAGCTGCGCCAGGCCCGGCGGGCACTCGACCGGCTCACCGGCCGTGCGCATACCGAAGATATGCTGGATGCACTCTTCGGCAAATTTTGCATTGGCAAGTGATGTTTCACGTGAAACAACCATCCTAGCGCTGTAATCATTTTGACCTGAATCGCGCTTGCCGCTATGTGCGCCGGGCTATGGCACTAGCGCAGGAAAAAGACTTTGACATTATCGTCGTTGGCGGCGGGCATGCGGGCACCGAAGCGGCAGCCGTGGCTGCACGGATGGGCTGCCGCGCGGCGCTGGTGAGCTTTGCGCGCGGCAAGATTGGTGCGATGTCCTGCAACCCTGCCATCGGCGGGCTCGGCAAGGGGCATCTGGTTCGCGAGGTGGATGCCTTTGACGGGCTGATCGCGCGCGCGGCGGATGACGCCGCTATCCACTATCGGATGCTCAACCGGTCAAAGGGGGCGGCGGTGCGCGGTCCGCGTGTGCAGGCGGATCGCCAGCTTTTCAGCGCGTCGATCCAGCACCAGCTTTCAAGCACCCGGAATCTGACGGTCATAGAAGGCGAGGCCGCAGCCTTGCTCTTTGCCGATGCGAGCCAGACGCAGGTCGGCGGGATTTCGCTAGCCGACGGTAGCGAGATCAAGGCGCGCGCGGTGATACTGGCGACCGGAACCTTTCTGGGCGGCAAGCTTTTTCGCGGCGAAGAACGGCTGGATGGCGGGCGCATCGGTGAGAATGCCGCGCATCGGCTGGCGGAGCAGATTCGCGGTGCGAATTTGCCTATGGCACGGCTCAAGACCGGCACCCCGCCGCGGCTTGACGGGCGGAGCATCGATTGGGCCGCCCTCGAAGAGCAGCCCTCCGACCACGGCAATTGGGTGATGTCGGAGCTGTCGAAAGAGCGCCGGAACCCTCAGCTTTTCTGCGCGATTACCCGGACAAATGAGCGGACGCATGACATTATCCGCTCGGGGCTGGATCGCTCGCCGCTATTTGGCGGAGACATTCAGGGCGAGGGGCCACGCTATTGCCCCTCGATCGAGGACAAGATCCACCGCTTTGGCGACCGCGACGGGCATCAGGTCTTTCTCGAACCGGAGGGGCTGGACAGCCATTATGTCTATCCCAACGGCATCTCCACCTCGCTTCCGACCGATATTCAGCATGCGATGATACGCAGCATGGCGGGGCTCGAGGCATGCGAGATTATCGTTCCGGGCTATGCGGTGGAATATGACTATATCGACCCGCGTTCGCTCGACCGGTCGCTCGCCGTGCGCGGCTTTGAAGGGCTGTATTGTGCGGGCCAGATCAATGGCACGACAGGCTATGAAGAGGCGGCGGCGCAGGGGCTTGTCGCCGGAATCGGTGCAGCATCCCATATTCTGGAGAGGGATGCGCCGGCGCTCGATCGTTCGAGCAGCTATATGGCAGTGATGGTCGATGACCTGGTGCTGCAGGGTGTGACCGAGCCTTACCGGATGCTCACCGCGCGCGCCGAATATCGCCTGAGATTGCGGGCGGATAACGCCGCGACGCGGCTCACCGGGCTGGCGATCGATGCAGGTTGTGTGGGCGAAGCGCGGCAAGGCGATTTCGCGGCAAAAACGAATCAGCGCACCGCGCTCAGGACGGCGATGGAAGAAAGCATCACGGCTGACCAGCTGATCAAGGCTGAAATAGACGTCAAACGCGATGCTGGCCGGATGAAGCTCGGTGAGTGGCTGCGCTATCCGTCTGTGACTTTGCGCCAATTGCTTCATGTCTCACGTGAAACATTGTCATGGGATGGCGTGGTGATCGACGAGCTTGAACAGGATGGCCGATATGCGCCCTATATGGAACGGCAGGCTGCGGAAATCAGGGATTTGTCGGCCAATGAACGTATTCGCATTCCCGATTCTTTTGATTATAAATCCGTCGCCGGACTTTCGAATGAAATGGTCGAGCGGCTCGAAAAAGCGCGTCCGGAGACGCTGGCAGCAGCGGGGCGCGTCCGGGGAATCACGCCTGCTGCGCTTGCCGCCATCCTCGTATATGCCCGGCGCGGCGCGCAGGCGGAGGCGGCGTGACCGAACAGGAAGCCCAAAGATGGCTCGAGGAAAAACTGGGTGTTTCACGTGAAACAATGCGCCGCCTGCAAGAGTTTCGCAAATTTTTGTTGCTCGAGGCCGAGAAACAGAATCTGATTTCCGCCGCGACCAGGGAGCATATCTGGGTGCGCCATATTCTGGATAGTGCGCAGCTCCTCCTGCATCTGCCCAAGAATATGAAAGAATCCAAATGGCTCGATCTGGGAAGCGGTGCAGGTTTTCCGGGCATTGTAGCGGCACTTCTTGGCGCTGGACCGGTTACGCTGGTCGAATCGCGCGCCCGCCGCATCGACTATCTAGGCCGCGCTATCGATCATCTGGGTTTGGAGGGCTATGCGTCGGTTGCCGGTATGCGGCTGGAGAAGCTGGAAACGCGGAAATATGGCGTGATCAGCGCGCGCGCCTTCGCGCCCCTGCCGAAATTGCTGAAGCTTGCGGCGCGATTTTCCACAGAAAATAGCTGCTGGCTGTTACCAAAGGGGCGAAATGCAGCTAAGGAACTGGACGAAGTGCAGCGGCAGAAGGAGTGGCGCGGTCGACTTGATTTTCGCCTTGAACCCAGCCTCACCGATGCCGAAGCCGGAATTTTGACAGGGCGATTGCTCGAAGATTCCAGCCAGAAGCGGGATAGACGATGATCCGTATTGCCATTGCAAATCAGAAGGGCGGCGTCGGCAAGACCACGACGGCGATCAACCTCGCCACAGCCTTGGCGGCGAGCGGCTGGCGCTGCCTGCTCATCGATCTCGATCCGCAGGGCAATGCCTCGACCGGGCTTGGCCTCAAACAAGCCGACCGCAAGCATAGCAGTTATGATTTGCTGCTGGGTGAAGCCGGCATCAACGTAGCGGCAACGCCAACGCAGATTCCCGGTCTGGAGGTCATTCCCGCGACTGTCAGCTTGTCCGGTGCGGAAGTCGAAATGGTCGATTTTGAAGACCGGACGCACCGGCTTGCCGGCGCGCTCGACAATGCCGAGGATGAATGGGATATCTGCCTGATCGATTGCCCGCCATCGCTCGGGCTGCTGACCATCAACGCTCTGGTTGCGGTCGATTCGGTCATCGTTCCGCTGCAGTGCGAGTTTTTTGCGCTGGAAGGATTAAGCCAGCTTTTACAAACAGTTGAGCGTGTACAGCAGCGGTTCAACCCTTCGCTTTCGATCAAGGGCGTGGTGCTCACAATGTATGACCGGCGCAACAAGCTGACCGAGCAGGTGGCCGATGATGTTCGCGGCGTTTTGGGCTCGCTTGTTTTCGATACGGTTATTCCGCGCAATGTTCGGCTGTCGGAGGCACCAAGCCACGGCCTTCCCGCGCTGGTTTATGACCATCGCTGCCCTGGTTCGGAAGCCTATATGTCGCTGGCACGCGAGCTGATCGGCAAACTGCCGGAACGGGAAATGGCGGCATGAGCAAAGCGGGCAACAAGCCGCTGGCGACCAAGAAAGGGCTCGGGCGCGGGCTCGATGCATTGCTTGGCGACAGACGGCCGGACAAGGAAGCTCAAATTCCAAAAGGGAAGGCTGCGGATGTCGGCGAGGAAGTGGCGGGCGGCACGAGCATGGTAGCCATCACCGATATCAAGCCCAATCCCGGCCAGCCGCGACGCCAGTTTGACAAGGCCGCGATTGCCGAGCTTGCGGCCAGCATAAAGCGCCACGGGCTTGTTCAGCCTGTGCTGCTGCGCCCGCATGGTAGCGGCTTTCAGATCGTTGCCGGGGAGCGCCGCTGGCGCGCTGCGCAGAAAGCGCAACTCCATGAAATTCCTGCTATTATTCGCGAATATAGCGATGAAGAAACGCTGGAAATTGCGCTCGTGGAAAATATCCAGCGCAAGGATCTCAATCCGATCGAGGAAGGCGAAGCCTATCGAAAGCTGGCCGACGAATTCGGCCATAGCCAGGCCGCGCTGGCCAAGATTGTCGGCAAATCGCGTAGCCATGTTGCCAATATGATGCGCCTGCTCGAATTGCCGCTTCCCCTGCGCGACCTTGTCCTTGAGGAAAAGCTGACAATGGGCCATGCGCGCGCATTGTTGGGTAGCGAAGAGGCGGTCGAACTCGCTGCGATCGTCATCAAAAAGGGTCTATCGGTTCGGGCGACCGAAGCGCTGGTGAAGAATGGGCAGGGCAAAAAGCCGCAAAAACGCAAGCCGCAAGACAATTCGGGTACTGGCAGCGATGCGGATATCCAGGCGGTTGAAAGCCATCTCGCCGATCTTTTGGGCCTTCGCGTCAAAATCGCGACGCGTAAAAATGGCAAGGCCGGATCGGTCACCTTCGACTATAACAGCCTCGATCAGCTCGATATGCTGTGCCAGCGGCTGACCGGCGAGAGTTTCTAGGGCTTTTCCTTGCCGCGAAAAAATTGACGATTTCCCCAAGATTCTCGTGAAATCGCATGCGCCTTTTTTCACCTGACGGGCTGCAAACCACATTAACATACTGAAAAAAGACATTTCTCTAACGAAAAGCTTAAATTCTGTTAACCAAGCAAAGCAGCAAAGCCTTATGACTCGACTGTCAAAAGAGCGTCTGAATGCAGTGGGGCATTCTCATTACATTATTGCTTTGTCGCAAAGGACCAGAATATGTTGAACAAGATCAAATTTGCTGTAGCTGGCTCAATCGCTGCCGCTGCTATGGTATCGGGCGCTGCCCATGCCGCCACCGAAACCGTTGGTGCAGATGCTGAGATTATCGAAGCTGTTACGCTTGGCACGCCAACCGACATCGACTTCGGCACCATCGCTGCCGATGCAACGGGCGGCACCGTCTCAATCGCTGCTTCGTCGGGTGCAACCGCATCCTGCGCCACGCTGACCTGCGTCGGCAGCAGCAACCCTGGTGACATCGTTGTTACCTCTGCAAGCGGACAGACTGTCGCCGTTACAATGCCTACCGGTGCTGTTACGCTGACCAGCGCTGGCGGCGATACGATGAGCATGACGCCCAGCGTTTCGCAGACCTCCTTCACGTCGACCGGTTCGGACACGCTGTATTTCGGCGGTTCGCTGACCGTCGCTGCCAACCAGGCCGCGGGTGCCTATTCGGGCAGCTTCAACGTCGACGTTGACTATCAGTAAATAGCTCGCTGGAGGCCCTCCTCCAGACCGATCTTCCAATACCCCTGGCCGTGCGCGATTCGGCCGGGGGTATTTTTTTGCCGGTGACCCGTCAAAGTTAGCGGCTTGGTAACCATCTTGTGGCAGCAATTTGCGCGTGGAATGCAGCGCGCTTTTATTGGCGCTGCTAGATGTGGATGAGGAATATCATGACCAACCGGTTTCCCGGTCCTTTGAGGACAATTGTCGCAGCTGGGCTAATTATGGCCACGCCTTTCGCAGCTTCTGCGCCTGCCTATGCTGGCGGCGACCTGCTGGTTGCGCCAACGCGGATCATTTTCGATGGCCGCCGCGGGACCGAGGTTATCCTCAACAATGTTGGAGCAGAAGAATCAACCTATCGCATATCGCTCGAGCTGCGGCGAATGAATGAAGTGGGCAAGCTTGTCGATGTTCCTGCCGAAGAGGCAAGCGATAGCGAGAATGCCGCGCTTGGCGTCATCCGCTATGCGCCGCGCCGGGTTACCCTGCCGCCCAACCAGCCGCAGGCCATCCGCCTCGGCCTGCGCGGCGTTCAGGATCTTCCGGACGGAGAATATCGCGCGCACATGCTGTTTCGCGCAATTCCCAAGGCGCAGCCCGTAACCGCAGCAGTCGAACAGCCAACCGGCCTCAGCATTCAACTGATACCGGTCTATGGCGTTACGATTCCGGTGATCATCCGCAAGGGGCGGCTGAGCGCCACGGCTACACTGAGCAACCCGCGCATGATCACGGAGGAGAACGGACCCGTACTCACTTTCGATGTTGCGCGCGAAGGCAGCAAATCGGTTTATGGAGAGATCCGGGTCACACGCCAGGGCGAGGCCGAGCCGACTCTGGTTGCCAAGGGCATTGCGGTCTACCCTGAACTTGCGAGGCGTATGGTGAAGATTCCTCTTGCACCCCAGCAGGCGGCGGCCATTCGCGGTCCGGTTATTATCGGATATTATGAAGCACCCAGTGCTGGCGGCAGTAAAATCGCTGAAATTCAAACAGTTATACAGTAATCCGAGCTGGTTGGTAGGCGGATATCCGCATGACCAGACTTCACGATAAAGCGCGCAAGGCGCTGGCCGTATTGGCCCTGGCTGCCGGAATGCTGAACATTCCGGCGGTGCCTGCCTTTGCATCGGGTGGCTGGAAAGCCAACGATGACGACATGCTGCTGCTCGATATCCGGAGTAAAAAATACCGGATCGGGGATGGTGTAAGGGGATATCGGACACCGAGCGGCGTTTGCGTCGATTTTGCCGATATCATCATGTCGTTTGATTTGCCCGTCCGGCTCGACAAGAAGTCGCGCCGCGCAACTGGCTGGCTGTTCGAAGAGGCGCGCACATTCACCCTCGATCGCGAGTTGAACCAGGTACAAATCGTGAACAGGAGCGAAAAGCTGACTGCTTCTGTGCTTCGCGACACGCCCGAAGGCTGGTGCGTCGATGTCAAAGCGCTTGGCCGTTGGCTCGATGTCGAGCTCAAACCCGATCTTTCCAACGCGTTGCTGGTCGTCAGTGCGGATCGAAAATTGCCCTTCGAGCTGGCCGAGGAGCGCAAGAAGCGCGCTGGCCGCATTCGTTCGGCGCAGCGCATCGATCTGTCCAATTATCCGCAAGCCAGGGATCCTTACCGTTTCTTCCGGATGCCCTCGGTGGATGTGGTTGCGACCGCCAGCATACAGAATGACAAGACGGTGGGGCGCAACAGCGATCTTGGTTATGATATTTTTGCCAGCGGCGAGCTCGCAGGCGCGTCATTCGATGCCCGTCTTTCGTCCAACAGCAGCGGCGCTCCCGAATCGCTCAGGATGCGGGCCTATCGCACGGACCACAAGGGGCAGCTGCTCGGGCCGCTCAAGGCGACGCATTTTGCCCTCGGCGATGTTTCCACCATTTCTACGCCGCTCGGCGTGCAGACAACCGCGGGCCGGGGCGCATTCATCACCAACCGGCCGCTCGAGCGTTCGGACAATTTCGATCAGACGACTTTCCGCGGAGAGCTCCCGGCAGGTTGGGATGCGGAACTTTACCGCAATGATCAGCTCATCGGCTATACGCAGGGTAGCGGCAATGGCCGCTATGAATTTCTCGAAGTGCCGCTTTTGTTTGGTCAGAACCGGTTCGAAATCGTGCTTTACGGCCCGCAAGGCCAGGTGCGCCGCGATGTACGCAGGATTCCGGTCGGCTTCGATTCGATTCCGCCCCAGGAAACCTATTATTGGGCAGCGGTCCAGGATGCCGGCCGCGATCTCGTCAATCTCGGTAACCCCACGCAGCTCGATTATTTTGGCTGGCGCGCGAGCTTCGGGGTCGAGCGCGGGATCAATGCCAGGACGTCGCTGGCTGCTTCCTATTCGACCTCGCGCTTCCGCGGTATCCGCCGCCATTATCTGGAAGGATCGGTTCGCCGCGCCTTGGGCCCTGCATTGCTGGAAGTCGCTGCAGCCAGCGATCTGAAGAGCGGATATGCAATGAAAAGCCAGCTTATTGCGCAGATCGGCTCGACGAATATCAGCGCCGAGGGCATTTTGCTGGGCGGTGGCTATCAAAGCGAACGCTATGATCTCAATCTGCGCCGTCAACTGGGATTCAGTGTCGATCACAGCTTCAAGGTCGGCTCCAGGCAGATCCCCGTCCATGTCGAAGCGCTGCACAAGAAGCGCCTCAATGGCGACAGCCAGCTTGAGCTGTCTTCGCGCCTGTCTTTCAATCTCGACCGGCTCACAGCCTCGGCCGAGATGACATGGCGAACGCGCACCGTCGCCAGCGGCAGCGATCCGCCCGACCAGCTCGAGGCCGGCCTGCGCCTGTCCGGACGTCTTGGCGGCATTCGCCTGCGGGGCGAAGCCCGCTTCGGCCTTGTCGGAGACGAAAAAGGCTTTCAAAACAGTAGGATAACGGCTGAGAAGCGGATCGATGACAGCACCGAATGGCGCGTACAGGCGGGCTATGATGCAGCCAGCTCGCGCGGCATCTTCGGCGTTGGCCTGACTCGTCGTTTCGACAAATTCGCGCTGACCGGTCAGATTGAGGCGGGCAGCGACGGATCGCTTGCGGCTGGACTGAACCTTGCTTTCAGCCTGGGCCCCGATCCTCGCGGCGGTATCCGCGTGACATCGGAAAAGCTTGCTTCTTCGGGGCAGGCGCTGGCGATTGTATGGCATGACCGCAATGGCGACGGCATTCGCCAGGCGGATGAGCCTGTCGAAAAGGATGTCGAGCTGACGGCCGGCCTCACGGGCCAGGGCCTTCCGACCGATGAGAATGGCCAGACGATGATCGATGATCTGCAGCCCTTCAAACCGGTGCTGATCGGTATCGACAGTTCGACGCTGCCCGATCCCTTCATTCAGCCCGCGACAAGCGGAGTGGTCATCACGCCGCGCCCGGGCGTGCCCTTCACTCTGGAACTCCCGCTCGTCTCTGCCGGCGAGATTGCCGGCACGCTCAAGCGCGAGGATGGCAAGATTTTGTCGGGAGTCGATATCGAACTTTATGACAAGGCCGGGCGGCTGGTGAAAACGACGCGCAGCGAATATGATGGCTATTTCCTCTTCGAAAGCGTGCCTTACGGAAGCTACGGTATGCGCATCGCGCCGCTTTCGGCAAATATCGTCGGCGTGGACCCGTCGATTGACAAGACAGCATCGCTCGATGGTGACAATCCCACCGCAGAGGTCGGTGTGGTTGTGGCCCGCCATGCAAAGCGGATCGCATCCCAGTCTTCAGCCGGCAAGTAACCGCTCGCTGCGGCTTGCCGAACACCGTCCAGAAGCTTAGCATAATCTGCAGGAAGGTGGTTTGTTGGCGCGGCATTCCGAATTGCAAGAGAGCGGAGACAACCCGCCATCCCGGCTGGTGAGGAAGCACCGGCTTTCGACAAGGCTCTGGCATTGGATCAATGCGGCCGCGTTGCTCGCACTGCTAATGAGCGGGCTGATGATATTCAATGCGCATCCAAGGCTCTATTGGGGCGAATATGGCAGCTTTGAAGATGCAGCCTGGCTGGAGATTGTCAGCGATGGCACAAGGGGCGCTATCAATCTCGGCTCGTCGAGCATCGAGACGACGGGACTGCTGGGCATCTGGACCGACGGCGACGGTATACGGCAAGAGCGTGCCTTTCCCTACTGGGCGACCATCCCGTCGGGATATGATCTGGCTGCGGCGCGGCGCTGGCATTTCTTTTTTGCCTGGATATTCGCGCTGGCGCTGACGGGCTTCATGTTGCGCGCGCTGCTCAATGGACATATTGCGCGTCAGCTTCATATTCGCCGGGAGCAATGGTCACCAGCGCATATCTGGCGCGAGATAAAGGCGCATTTGCGCCTTCGCCCAAGCGACAGGGAATCCAGGCTGGACTATAATATATTACAGAAATTCAGCTATATAGCTGTCATTTTCCTGCTGCTTCCGCTGATGATCTTCACTGGTCTTGCGATGTCACCCGGCATGAATGCTGCCTGGCCCTGGCTTGTCGATATTTTTGGCGGAAGGCAGTCGGCGCGATCGGTCCACTTTATTGCAGCCTTCCTGCTGCTGGGTTTTTTTGTGGTTCATTTGGCGATGGTTCTGCTTGCGGGGCCGGTGAATGGTCTGCGCGCAATGATTACCGGCTGGTATCGCTTGCCGGAAGCGTCAAAAGCCGAGGAAGCGGGAGGCAAGAATGAAGGAGAATAACGGCCTGCTTCTCCCCCGGCGAAAACTGCTCGGCGGCATGGCGGCCAGCGCGGGTCTCGCGCTTTCGGGCTGCGATGCGCTCAATGATAGTGCTGATTTTCGTTCCGTCCTGCGCAGCGCCGAAAGGCTCAACAAAGCATCGCAAAGGCTGATAGCCGGTCGCGGCGCACTGGCACGCGAATATTCCCAAAGCGAAATGTCTCCGGCATTTCCCAAAAACGGGACCATCAACCCCGGAACGCCGGAATATCTCAGGCATGTGTCCGAGGGGTTTGCCAATTGGCGCTTGCGCCTTGACGGCATGTTTGCCCGGCCGATGTCGCTTTCGCTCGCGCAGCTGATGGCCATGCCTGCGCGCGAACAGATCACCCGGCATGACTGCGTCGAGGGTTGGAGCGCGATCGGCAAATGGCGCGGTCCGCCGCTTCGCCTTTTGCTCGAGGCGGCACAGATTTCCTCGCGTGCCCGCTATATCATATTTCACTGCGCCGATGATTTTGGCGGCACGCCCTATTATGAATCGATTGACCTGATCGACGCCTTTCATCCGCAAACGATCCTGGCCTGGGGGATGAATGGCGGTATGTTGCCCGTGGGTCACGGCGCGCCGGTTCGGCTGCGCGTCGAGCGGCAGCTGGGCTACAAGCATGCGAAATATGTCATGCTAATAGAGGCGGCCGAAAGCCTGTCCGGCGTCGGCAAGGGCAAGGGCGGCTATTGGGAGGATGAATATGATTATGAATGGTATGCCGGAATCTAGACCGACGCGATGCGTATAGAGACGCTTTCGGAAGTGAAAAGCCATGGCGGTGTGCAGGGCGTTTATCGCCATGCCTCGACGAGCACCGGCACCGACATGACCTTCGCGCTATTCGTTCCGCTGCATGAGCCAGGCGAAAAACTGCCGGTTATCTGGTATTTGTCGGGGCTGACTTGCACCCATGCCAATGTCATGGAGAAAGGCGAATATCGCGCTGCCTGCGCCGCCCAGCGGGTGATTTTTGTCGCGCCCGATACCAGCCCGCGCGGCGATGACGTGCCCGATGATCCTGACGGGGCATATGATTTCGGGCTTGGTGCCGGCTTTTATGTCGACGCCATGAGGCCACCTTTTGACCGGCATTATAATATGCGCAGCTATATCGAAAAGGAGCTGCCAGCGCTGATAAAGGAGCATTTCCCTGCGGATATGGCCCGTCAGGGGATTATGGGGCACAGTATGGGCGGGCACGGCGCGCTGACAGTTGCGCTGCGCGACTCTTCGCGCTTCAAATCGGTTTCCGCTTTTGCGCCGATTGCTGCGCCCTCGCAGTGCCCCTGGGGAGAAAAGGCCTTGTCCGGCTATCTGGGGGACGATCGGAAAGCATGGCGTGAGTATGATGCCTGCGCGTTGCTCGAGGATGGCATGTGCCTGCCGGATCTGCTGGTCGATCAGGGTGAGGCCGATAATTTTCTGGAAGAACAGCTAAGGACCGAACTGCTTCAGGCGGCCTGCGATTCCGTGGGTCAGAAGGCGACCATCCGGATGCAGGCAGGCTATGACCATAGCTATTATTTTATCTCCAGCTTTATGGCAGAGCATATCGGCTGGCATGCCGACCGGCTGAAATAGAAAGGGCGCTGCCAAAACGGCAACGCCCTCTCCGGTCTCACGCTACAAAGCTGCGATCAGAAGTTGACGGCCGCCTCCAGGCCGACGACGCGGCCCTTGCTCAAGGGAGAAAATGTGCCGACAGCCGGATTGTTGTCGAAAGGCACATTCACGCCATTGGAGAGCGGCCCGCCGCCAAAGGGAAAGGGAATCTGTGTGTCCCCGCCATGCTGCACCTCGTCGAGCAGATTCTTCCCGTAGAGCGAGATGGTCAGCCAATCTGCGCCATTCCAGGCGATGCTGGCCTCGAGTTGATCTGCTGCCGTTATGAAGCCATAATTATTGTCGGTATAGGCAACCCGGTCGCGGTGCTGAAAGTTGACGCGGGTCACCAGCGAGCCCGCCTTGCCGAGATCGAGATCGTAGAGCGCGCCTATTCCCCAGGTCAGTTCCGGCACGCGCGGCAGCGAAAGCGCCAGATCGGCCTGGTCGATATTGCCATCGCCGGAAATGTCGAAAAGAATGCGCGTATAGTCGGCATCGATATAGCCCAGATTGCCGGTGATCAGCAGGTTGTCGGTGATCCGGTAGCGGCCTTCGGCCTCTATCCCGAAAATTTCGGCATCGGCTGTGTTGAAGATCGATTGGGCGACACCGGAAGTGCCGCTCGACTGGTTCACTTCGCGCTGCATGTCGGAAATATCGGTGAAGAAAGCAGCCATATTGAGCGTGCCCCTTCCATCGACGGTCTGGAATTTCAGACCGCCTTCGAAATTGTCGACCTTCTCCTCGTCAAAAGCAAAGCCGCCATTGGCAGCGGCAATCGCCTCGAAAGCGGCAGGAGCGGTGATCCTGAAATTATAGCCGCCCGAGCGGAAACCGCGGGTCCAGTGAGCGTAAAGCAATAGATCGCTGTTCGGCTCGAAGGTCAGGCCGATCTTGGGCGTCCAGTTTTTCCAGACATCGCCATCGGTGAAGCCGTTATTCTCTCCGGTAAAGGGGTTGATCCCGCCGGTTGGGCAGCTGCCATCCACCACCGAACAGGCCGGCCGGGGGCGGACATAGGTGATACCCACATTTTTTTCTTCCCGGCTCCAGCGGATACCGGTGTTGATGGTGAGCGTGTCGGTAAGGACGAAATCCGCTGCGGCAAATATGCCCAGCACCTGATGCTCCTGCTCGCCGCCGCCATAGAAGGTCAGCGGCGTGACGGGTGGAAGATCGCGGACTTCGGTATAGCGCAAATCCTGCTCGAACCAGAAACCGCCAACGGTCAGGTCAACCGGGCCGAAGGTTCCCGCATAGCGCAGCTCGTTTGAGAATTGTTCCTGGGTAAATTCGGTATTCGAATGAAAAATAAAGGCGGTGGTGGCATCGATATCCGCATCGGTGGTGGCGCGGTAGTCGCGATAGCCGAAAATATTGGTGATCGTTCCATTGTCGCCGACATCGATATCGGCGCGCAGCGTTCCGAATTTGGTGTCGCTGCCATAGCTGCCGCGATTGTCGATCGCGAAATCGAAGCTGTCGCGCGAAAAAATGCCATGATTCTGCGCCGCTGGTCCATCGCCATCGGAATTGAAGATTTCGCCCTTGGCAAGCAGGCGGACGCCAGCGGCGGGTTTGAATTCCAATGCGCCGCGCAGAATTGTGGTTTCCGCCCTGCCATGGTTGCTGCCGTCAAAATTGTTGCGGAAATAGCCGGCATCATCGTTGAAATAGGCACCAAATTTGAAATTGAGAATATCGGCGAAAATCGGTCCGGATACCGTGCCCTGCATGGTAAAGTTGGCTCCGCCGCGCCCGCCATCGACCGGTCCGTCGATCGCTACCTTGCCCTTGACGCGCAGTTCGTCGGTTGGATTGCCGCTATTCACCAGCACTGCGCCGCCGGTGGTATTGCGGCCGAACAGAATCCCTTGCGGGCCGCGCAATAATTCGATGCTGTCGAGGTCGAAAAGATCGAAGGAAACGCCGTTATTCACGCCCAGATAAACGCCATCCACAAAAACACCGACAGTCGGATCGATCGAGGGGATCGAACTGTTCACACCGAGTCCGCGAATGGCAAAATTGGCTGTGCCGCGGCTGGTGCCGATCTGGTCCAGCGACACGTTGGGTGCTGCAAAGCTGAGCGAGCCGAGATCGCGCACTTTCAGCGCGTCCAACGTTCCGGAGTTAAAGGCTGTCACGGCAACCGGGACATCCTGCACATTTTCGACATTGGCCTTTTTTGTTGCGGTAACAACAATGTCGCCATCAAGCGCGTCGATGGCATTGCCCTGCTGCTCGTCGTCTTCCTGCGCATGCGCCGGGGCCGCCAGGCCAATGGCAAGCGCGCCCAGCGCAACCGACAATTTTCGCGATATTGTTTTGGAAGATGTGGACAAATCTCTGTTCCTTCTGTTTGTTATTGTGAAGCCATGAAAGCGCGCGGGTTTTAGGCGAAATCGGGGGCAACGCAATGGCGGAGAATGTGAATAAGCCGGGCTGTGATATTCGGGCAACAATGCTGGAGCCCGGGCATGTCTTCACGCTGCGGGCATTTTCGCTATAGCCGCGCAGATGATTTCCGACAGCGAACCATTTGTGCTGCTCGATGATGCGCGCGAGGCTGGCGCTGCGCCGGCACGGCTCTACCGCGGCCCGGTGGAGATCATCGCCGTGCGTAAATCCGAAGATCTTGCGCCCATGCTTGATAGGCTCCGCGATGCCGGGACGCGCGGCCTGCATGCGGCCGGATTGCTGTCCTATCAAGCAGGCGAAACATTTGCAGCGGACCGGAACCCGGCCATGAGCAGCGATATGGCACCGCTCGCCTGGTTCGGATTATTCGAGGAATATCGGGAGATCGGCGGCGGCACCTTACCGTCATGGCTCCCCGATGCCTCGGGTGGTTGGCTGGGGCAAGTGCGGCCCGAGATAGCCTTTGGCGACTATGCCGAGGCTTTTGGGCGGGTGCTCGAATATATCCGGGCAGGGGACATCTATCAGGCCAATCTGACCTTTCCTGCGGCGGCGCGCTATGCTGGCCATCCGCTAGCGCTCTATGCCGCCCTTCGCTCGCGGGCCGCTGCCGGATATGGCGGCGTGATATGGACCGGTGAGGATTGGCATCTTTCATTTTCGCCGGAACTGTTCTTTGCCCTCAAGGATGGGGCGGTAACGACCAAGCCGATGAAGGGCACCGCCGCTCGTGCGGGTGATCCAGCGGCGGATCGGGACGCGCGCGAAAATTTGCGCGGAGATGCAAAGCAGCGCGCGGAAAATTTGATGATCGTGGATCTGCTCCGCAATGATCTTTCCCGGGTCTGCGCACCGAACACGGTTGAGGTACCGGAGCTTTTTTCGATCGAGAGCTACCCGACCATTCATCAGATGGTCTCGGTTGTGACAGGAAAGCTGGCAGAGCAGAAAGACGCTGTCGACCTGCTTTCAGCGATTTTTCCCTGCGGATCGATCACCGGCGCGCCGAAAATCAGGGCCATGGAAATCATCTGCGAAGTGGAAAGCGGCCCGCGAGATCTTTACTGCGGATCGATCGGACGGATCGACCCCGATGGCAATGCTGCCTTCAACGTCGCAATCCGCACTTTTTCCTTGTGTCAGGAGCGGCGCTGCGTTTCATTGGGTCTGGGTTCGGGCGTGGTGGCCGACTCAAAGGTCGCCGATGAATGGGCGGAATGCCTGGCCAAGGGGGAGTTTGCTCGATTGCAGCACCATGATTTCGATTTGATTGAAACCATGCGGTTCGAACCGGATGCCGGAATCCGGCGGCTGGAGCTTCACCTCGAGCGTATGAAGGAAAGCGCGCGCTTGCTTGAATTCGAGTTCGACCGGCATGATACGCGCAACCGGCTTCATGCCGCCAGCTTTCATTTGGACAGAGCGGCAAAGCTGCGGCTTTTGCTGGCGCGCAGCGGAGCCATAGCGATTGAAACGGGCGAGCTTCCGAAAGCCGCCGCCGGTCAGATGTCTGTGGTCGTTCGACCGCTGCCCGTCGACAGCAGCGATTTTCGCTTGCGGCACAAGACCAGTGATCGCGCCTTTTACGATGATGCGCGGAAAGCTGCCGGGAGCGACGAAGTGCTTTTCGCTGATGGCGATGGCTATCTGACCGAAGGTAGCCGCAGCGCTATTTTCGTCGAGCGTGACGGTATGCTTGCAACCCCGCCATTGTCGCGCGGATTGCTGCCCTCGGTTTTGCGGCAGGAGCTGATCGAACAGGGCAAGGCATTCGAAGCCGACCTGCGCAGCGAGGATTTGGATGCCGGCTTCTTCCTTGGCAGCAGCCTCCGCGGGTTGCACCCTGCCAAAATTGTTGCGTAAGATTGGGCGAGCCGATAGGGGCTTTCGCGCAATCCTGCTTCTCCTGACAGACTGCCAAGGGTAATATCATGACCACGACCTCATCAGCGCTGGGCCGCATCGCGCCTTCTGCCACGCTCGCCATGTCCGGGCGCGTAATGGAACTGCGCGCGAAGGGAATCGATGTCATCGGTCTGTCAGCAGGCGAGCCCGATTTCGACACGCCCGATTTCGTCAAAGAAGCAGCGATCAAGGCCATTCGCGATGGCCACACCAAATATACCGCGGTCGACGGCATTCCCGAATTGAAGGATGCGATCGCGGCCAAGTTCAAACGCGACAACAGCCTTGAATATGGGCATGATCAAATTAGCGTGAACGCAGGCGGCAAGCATACCTTGTTCAATGCCTTTGTTGCGACGCTCGATGCTGGCGACGAAGTCATCATTCCTGCCCCCTACTGGGTGAGCTATCCCGATATCGTGCGTTTTGCAGGCGGCGAGCCGGTGATCCTGCTTGCCGGCGCGGATCAGCATTACAAGATCACGCCCGAGCAGCTGGAAGCCGCGATCACGCCGAAGACCCGCTGGCTGATTCTCAATTCACCCTCCAACCCGACAGGTGCAGCCTATTCGGCCGAAGAATTCAAAGCGCTGGGTGAGGTGATTGCCAGGTATGACAATGTGATGGTGATGACCGACGATATGTATGAACATATCTGGTATGCGGATATTCCCTTTACGACATTCGCGGAAGTCTGTCCGGCGCTTTATGACCGGACGCTGACCGTCAACGGCGCATCGAAGGCATATGCCATGACGGGCTGGCGGATTGGCTATGCGGGCGGGCCGGACTGGCTCATCAAGGGGATGCGCAAATTGCAGTCGCAATCGACCAGCAATCCTTGCTCGATCAGCCAGCATGCCGCGCTTGCCGCACTGTCCGGGCCGCAGGATTTTCTGAAAGAACGCAACGATGCCTTCCGCTCGCGCCGCGATCTGGTTGTGTCGATGCTCAACGACGCGCCGGGGCTTTCATGTCCGATGCCGGAAGGCGCTTTCTATGTCTATCCCGACGCGAGCGGTCTGATGGGCAAGACAACGCCGGCCGGCAATGTGATCGAAAGCGATGAGGATCTGATCGGCTATTTTCTGGATGAGGCGCGCGTGGCCGCTGTTCATGGCGCAGCCTTTGGCCTCTCGCCGGGCTTCCGGATCAGCTATGCCACCTCCTATGATGTGCTCGAAGAGGCATGCACGCGCATCCAGTCATCCTGCGCAGCACTCGCTTGATCTCAATTACGCAAATATAACGCGCTGTTAAGCCGGGCTTAACCCCGCTGACCCCATAGGGTTTGCTCCAATTGTAACCGCCCGGAAGCAATCGGCGAATAATGGCGTAAGAACCGGAATAGTCAAATGGACCGACTGATCAAATTTGCGAAATCCGAACTTTTTCTCAGCCTGGCTGGCGGGTTTGCCTTGGGCATGGCTGGGCTGGCGCTGGTGAAACCGGCAAGTGCGGATAGCGATATTCTTCAGGAGCGTTCGATCACCGTGAGTACGCCAGACCATGAAAGTATCCCGCAAAAATAATACGGCCAGGCTGATCGGCCTGTCTCTTTTCACGCTCGCTGCCGGCAGCCTTGCCTATTTCGCCCTGCCCGGCGGCAGCCAGCCGGGTAGCGCCATCCTTTCATCGGCGCATGCCCGCGAAGGCATTCGCATTCCGGCTCCCCAAAAACCCATGGCCGAACCTGCTGGCACCCGCGTTGCGGTTTTTGCCGGGGGATGTTTCTGGGGTATCGAAGGTGTGTTCGAACGGGTGCGCGGTGTCGTCAGCGCAGAGGCGGGCTATTCCGGTGGCAAGAAGTCGAATGCCAATTACAAGCTCGTCAGTTCAGGATTCACAAGCCATGCCGAATCGGTACGCATCCGCTACAACCCGAAACAGATCAGCTATAACCAGCTGCTCCATATTTTCTTTTCGGTCACGCATGACCCGACCCAGCTCAACCGCCAGGGCCCGGACAAGGGCAGGCATTATCGCACCGCCATCTTCCCCGCCAATGCGGCGCAAGGCAAGGCGGCGCGCGCCTATATCGCGCAGCTTGGAAAGGCGCGGATCTGGAAGCGTCCGATCGTCACCAGGATCGAACCATACAGTTTTTTCCGCGCCGAGGCCTATCATCAGGACTTCATGCGTAAAAACCCGAATGACAGCTATATCCGGCGTTATGACGCGCCAAAGGTTGCCAATCTGAAACGGCTCTTTCCGCGGCAATTGAAATAACTGCAGCTAGCTATTTCGCGATCTCTTCGCGCGCTTCTGCCGCCATATTTGCATGGCAAATGCCAGCAGCAGCGCGAGCAGGCTGATCGCCGCAAAGCCGATCAGGATAGGGTGGCTGGTATCCTCGCGCGTCTGCAGATCCATGATATGCAGACCCCACATGAAATCGAAAATGCGCCAGCGCGGCGTGCGCACGGCCATCAGCTGGCCGCTGTCGGCATCGATATAGAATCGCGTATTGTCTTTCAGGCTGACCTGCCAGCTGGGGCGGTCTCGTCGCAGATCGAAGGGAGATTGATCGGCCGGAAAATGCCAGACCGATGTAATCGGCATGTTCCCATTATAATAGCCGGCGGCGAGGCTGCGCGCTTCGATGGCCGTGACCGGCGGCAGGAGCGCGCCTGTTCTTGCATCGGCGCGGCGCTTCCCGCCATCGTGATAGGCGATGATCCAGGCGGGCCCCGAGGGCTGCTGCTCGAGCGTCAGCGTCTTGACGGCGCGCACTTCCATCGCCGGGAGGGCCGGTTCGAACCCGGCCTCGATCGGCGGCATTTCGGCGCGCAGATGCTCGCCGCGGATATCCTCTATCGGGATCAGCACCATGAACAGGCCCGACAGCGTCCACAATATCAGCGGAACGCCCACCAACCAGCCCAGCCAGATATGCCACCGGTGCAGAGAACTATATTTCATCGCGCTTTTCTAGGGCTGTCCGGACCCAATGCAACCGCATTCACATCATCCAGCCCGATGGCCTTGAGAAACAGCATTCCCTCGATCGTCTGGAGCAGGTAGGCCGCTTCTGCCTTGCGCTGTTGCTCGCTTTTGCTGTCGAGCTGCATTTTCCCCCATTCCAGAAAACCGCGGCCCAGAGCCTCGCCCAAGTTTCTGTAAAAGCCGTCTCCCCGGGCAGCGCGTGCAGCGATCTCCAGCCACAGCCGCATATAGGGCCAGAAAATCTCCTCATCCAGCATCGCCTCCAGCCGCACAAGCAGCTTCTCGCAGCTTTCCGGGGCTGGGGCGCTGCGCCTGCTCATTTCGCCCATCATCCGCGCGGCTATCTGCTGCAGCGTGGCGGTAACGATCGCCGATTTATCGTCGAAATAATAGAGCAGCATCCGGTCGCTGGTGCCGGCCGCCTTTGCCAGCGGGCGGAGGCTTGCGCTTTCCAGCCCATGCTCCAGCACATGATCGGCAAGCTTCTCGACTATCGCAGCACGGCGGGTTTCGGCCTTTTTCATTTTTATCTTGTAGCATGTGCTACAATAATGTAGCAAGCGCTACGTGTATAGCGAACGGGAGGCGTAAATGTCTGCATTTTATGAAAAATGGATGATTCTCTGGGCCTGGGGCATCGTGCTGTTCGGCGCGGTATTGGCGATATTCGCCTTTGCGCCGCTCGAAGGTCCATCGCGGCTTTTGTTTGAACTGTTTGAAAACCCTATTCCCGATCCGGCGGATCAGCATCACCGCTTTGCCATAGGCCTGATGGGTGCGGTGTCGATCGGCTGGGGGCTGACATTTCTCGCTGCCTTCAAGGCGGCATTCCGGCTGGAAGGCGCAGCGGCTGCGCAGGTCTGGCGGGCGCTGCTGGCGGCGGGCATCGTCTGGTATGTTGTTGATAATATCATCTCGGTGCATACCGGCTTCTGGATGAACTGCATCAGCAATACGGCGTTGACAATTCTATTCCTGATCCCGCTGCTGAGAAGCGGTGTTTTGAAGGGCTAGCGAAGTTTGGCCAGCATGCGCTCCGACTGTCACACTTGACCGGGCCATATTGCCAAGCTCCGGATGACATAAATCCGCTCAAATAAAATCAGTTTTTGGGTAGAAAGGCGAGCGCCAGTCCGAATCCGATAATGGGTGAAGCGCCATAGCCAATAAGCGGATAGGGATAGTGGCCGATCATCGCCGCAAAGGCATATCCTGCCATCACGCCAAGCATGGCAATCCTGGGCAGGCTATGGCTTGCGGAGGCCAATGGCAAAAGCAGGGCCGCCGCCAGCCCCGACAGGAGGAGCAGGCCCATCGCCGGATGAAAATGGAAGCTGTCGCCAAATATATTCTCCACAAACGGAACGCCGGACAAAGGGTCAGGCAGCCATATGGTAGCAACCAGACAGGCGGCTGCGCCAAGCAGCATGGCAATACTGGTAACGCCGCGCGCCAACACTGCGAATATGCCTGCGCATCCCAGGAGGGCAATCGCCGATCCCCTGTCGGGCTGCAGCGCCACCAGAAGACAGGCTGCCGCAAAATAGACAAAACGCATTCCCGCCTGGACATGGCTCAGAAGCACGGCAAAGGCGGGCAAGGCCAGCATCCCTGCATGCAGCGATAGCGGCCCCAAGTTAATCCAGCGGCTGACCCCGCCAAGATCAGGCCCCAAGATGATGGGTGCGAAAAGCAACAGCAGTATGGCGAGCAGCAATCCAATGATGACCGGCTCGCGCTTCGGCGCAGGGCAAAAGCGGGCAAGAAGCAATGCAACGACAAGAGCCGCGCCATTGACAAGCGGATAGTGGGCCGGCGCGTCAGCCGCCAGCATATAGAGGCAGCCGCAAAGTACTGCGGCAATCAAGCCGATTTCGGCAAAAATAATATCCTTGCCGAAACCCCTCACATATGGATCGGTTTGCCCTGCACCGCCATCGCCGCTTCCTTGATCGCTTCGGCATGCGTCGGGTGGGCGTGGCAGGTATAGGCAAAATCCTCGCTCGTCGCGCCAAATTCCATGGCGATGACGGCTTCCGCGATCAGCGTTCCGGCAAGGCTGCTGATCACATGCACGCCCAGAACGCGGTCGCTCTCGGCATCGGCGATCACCTTGACATAGCCTTCGGTGTCGCGGTTCGCCTTGGCGCGGCTGTTGGCGGAGAAAGGAAATTTGCCGACCTTGTAATTGGCTCCGGCCTCTTTCAGCTCATCCTCGGTTTTCCCGACGCTGGCCACTTCTGGATAGGTATAGACAACGCCGGGGATCAGCTCGTGATTGACGATACCCGTCTGTCCGGCGATGAATTCGGCTGCGGCCACGCCTTCATCTTCTGCCTTATGCGCAAGCATGGGCCCGGGCACGACATCGCCGATGGCATAAATGCCCTTCACACTCGTCTGGAAATCATGGCCGACCTCGATCTGTCCGCGTTCATTGGTCGAAAGCCCTGCCTTGTTCAGCGCCAGCCCTTCGGTGTTGGGCCGCCGCCCGATCGATACCAGCACCGCGTCCGCTTCGATGGTTTCGGCATCGCCGCCTGCGGCAGGCTCGACGGTGAGCGTCGCTTTCTTGCCCTTCACGGCGACCCCGGTGACCTTGGTCGACGTCTTGATGTCAAAACCCTGCTTCTTGAATATGCGCGCTGAATCCTTGCGGATATCCTTGTCCATACCGGGCAGGATCTGGTCGAGAAATTCGACGACGGTCACTTTCGCGCCCAGCCTGCGCCACACGCTGCCGAGCTCCAGCCCGATCACGCCGCCGCCGATGACGACCATATGCTTGGGCACCTTGGGCAGCTCCAGCGCGCCGGTCGAATCGACCACTATGCCCTTGGCATTGTCGATCTTGACGCCGGGCAGCGGGGTAACGGAGGATCCGGTGGCGATGATGAAATTGTCCGCGCTATAGCTCTTGCCACCGGCCGTGATAGACTTGTCGCTCTCGAAAGCCGCATGGCCCTTGATCCAGTCGACCTTGTTCTTCTTGAAGAGAAACTCGATCCCGCCGGTCAGCTCGCCGACGGCCTTGGTTTTCTCGGCCATCATGGTTTTCAGATCGAGCTTCGCGCCGGTCAGCTTGATCCCGAATTTTTCCAAAGCACCCGAATGGGCTTCCTCATAAAGTTCCGAAGCATGCAGCAGCGCCTTGGATGGAATACAACCGACATTGAGGCAAGTGCCGCCCAGCGTCTCACGGGATTCCACACAGGCGGTTTTCAGACCCAGCTGCGCGCCGCGAATTGCTGCGACATAGCCGCCGGGGCCAGCGCCGATAACGATAAGGTCATAATCACTCATAATTCTGCTCCAACAGTGCTCCGCACTTGTTGCGGAGCCCAGGGCGTCATCCGCCCAAGGTTTCGTACAAATCTTTCCATTGCGGATTATGTTCTTCAATCAATCGGAGTTTCCAAGATCGTTTCCATTTTTTCATCCGATACTCACACGCTCTTGCATCCTGCAGGTCTTCAAAATGCTGATACCAGACGAGAAGATGGCAGCCATATTTCTTAGAAAACCCCTCAATCATTGCATTTCGGTGTTGGTAAGCGCGCTGTCCAATATTGTTGGTAACGCCCAGATAAGTCGTGCCGTTGCGCTTGTTCGCCATCAGATAGACATATCCTTCTTTCACTCCCAACTCCCTGGACTCCGCAACAAGTGCGGAGCACTGCGAACTAAAGATCAATCAGCAGCCGCGCCGGATCCTCGATCGCTTCCTTGACGATTTTCAGGAAGGTCACGGCTTCGCGGCCATCGACCAGGCGGTGGTCATAGCTGAGCGCCAGATACATCATCGGGCGCGCGGCAATCGAACCATCGGGCATCACAACGGGGCGCTGCTCGATCCGGTGCAGGCCGAGCACGGCCGATTGCGGAGGGTTGATGATCGGCGTCGACATCAGCGAACCGAAAACCCCGCCATTGGAAATGGTAAAGGTGCCGCCCTGCATCTCCTCCATCTTGAGCGTGCCTTCCTTGGCGCGCTTGCCGAAATCGCCGATGGTCGACTCGATCTCCGCAAAGCTCATATTGTCGGCGTTGCGCACGACCGGCACAACCAATCCGTTGGGCGCGCTAACCGCGACCGAGACATCGAGATAATTGTGATAGACAATTTCATCGCCGTCGATCTGCGCATTGACCGACGGCACATCCTTGGCCGCCAGCGCCACCGCCTTGGTGAAAAAGCCCATAAAGCCAAGCCGCACGCCATGCTTCTTTTCGAACAGCTCCTTGTATTTCTTCCGCGTTTCCATGACTTCGGTCATGTCGCAATCATTGAATGTGGTGAGCAGCGCGGCGGTATCCTGCGCCGATTTCAGCCGCTTGGCGATGGTCTGGCGCAGGCGCGACATGCGCACGCGCTCTTCCTCGCGCGCGCCCTTTGCCGGCGTGGCAACGGCGGCTGCGGGCGCTTCCGCAGCAGGCGGCGAAGCAGGCGGATCGCCGGCATTCTTGGCGGCTTCGAGCACATCTTCCTTGGTCAGCCGGCCATCCTTGCCGCTGCCCTTTATCTTTGTCGGGTCGAGCCCATGTTCGAGCACCAGCCGGCGCACCGCTGGCGACAATGTCGGGACGTCGCCGGCGGCCTGCGGCGGCGGCGCGGCCACCTCCTTTGTAGCAGGCGGTGATGCCGTTTCGGTTTTCGGCGCGGCAGCCGCCCCGTCACCCGCCTCGATGCTGGCAATCACATCGTCGACATTGACGGTGTCGCCCTCGGCAAACAGGGTCTTGCCCATTACGCCCGCGACAGGCGCGGGAACCTCGAGCGCGACCTTGTCGGTCTCGAGGCTCGCGATCGGCTCGTCGCGGTCCACCGCCTCGCCTGGCTGTTTCAGCCACTCGCCAATCGTGGCTTCGGTGATCGATTCGCCCAACACGGGGACTTTGACTTCGGTAGACATGGTTTCACGCTTTCCGTTTGTTATTTCCTGCTGTGGCCGAGCGCTTCGGCGATCAGTTCTTCCTGCTGCGCCTGGTGACGCGGTGCGAGCCCGGTTGCTGGCGAAGCCGATGCACGGCGGCCGGCATAGACCGGCCGTTTCGGCTTCACTTTCGCATCCTTCAGGCATTGTTCGATCTCTGATTCGACGAAGAACCAGCTGCCATTATTTTTCGGTTCTTCCTGCGCCCAGACCACGCTTTCGAGATTTTTCATCCGCTTGAGCCTTACGGTGAGCGGCTCGCCCGGAAAGGGATAAAGCTGTTCGATACGCACGATCGAGGTATTTTTGTCGCCTGCCTTGTCGCGCGCTTCGATCAGGTCGAAGGCGACCTTGCCCGAACACAGCACCAGCCTTTTGACATCCTTGTCGGCAGGCGCATTGGTATCGGACTTGATCCGCATGAAGTGATGCTCGCCCTGAAATTCCTCCGCGCCGGAAACCGCCATCTTGTGGCGGAGCAGCGATTTGGGCGTCATGATGATCAACGGCTTGCGAAACGGCCGCAGCATCTGCCGCCGCAATAGATGGAAATAGTTGGCCGGTGTGGTGATGTTGCAGACCTGCATATTGTCCTGCGCGCAAAGCTGAAGAAAGCGCTCGAGCCGCGCAGAGCTATGTTCCGGACCCTGCCCTTCATAACCATGCGGCAGCAGCAGCACGAGACCGTTAGCGCGGAGCCATTTCGCTTCGCCGCTGGCGATGAACTGGTCGATCATGATCTGCGCGCCATTGGCAAAATCGCCGAACTGCGCTTCCCACATGACCAGCGATTTGGGGTCGGCCATGGCATAGCCATATTCGAAACCGAGCACGCCATATTCGCTAAGCGGACTGTCGAGCACTTCGAATTGCCCATGCGGGACGGTCGACAGCGGCGCATATTTCTCGCCGGTTTGCTGATCGACCCAGACCGCATGCCGCTGCGAAAATGTGCCGCGTCCGGAATCCTGGCCCGACAGGCGCACGCCATAGCCCTCCGATAGCAGCGCGCCGAAGGCAAGCGCCTCGCCGGTCGCCCAGTCGAGATTTTTGCCGCTTTCGAACATTTTGCGTTTGGCATCGATCACCCGGCCCAGCGTTTTGTGGATATTGAGATCGTCGGGGACGGTGGTCAGCGTCCGCCCGAGGCTGTCGAACAGCTTGGCATCGATCGCGGTTTCGACATTGCGCCGCGCGGTTTCGGGATCGACGGGAGCGGCGAGCCCCGACCAGCGGCCGCCGAACCAGTCGGCCTTGTTGGGTTCATAGCTCTTGCCGGCCTCGAACTCCTGCTCGAGAAAATCGTCATATTCCTGCGCGGTCTGGTCGATCCATGCCTGGTCGACAACGCCTTCCTCGATCAGCCGCTTGCCATAGACTTTCGACACTTTGGGATGTTTGCGAATTTCGGCATACATGAGCGGCTGCGTGAAGCTCGGCTCGTCGCCCTCATTATGGCCGAAGCGGCGATAGCACCACATGTCGATGACGATATCGCGGCCGAAACGCTGGCGGAATTCGATTGCCATCTTGCAGGCAAAGGTCACCGCCTCGGGGTCATCGCCATTGACGTGGAAGATCGGGGCCTGCACGCCCTTGGCCACATCCGACGGGTAGGGCGAGGAGCGCGCGAATTGCGGCGCGGTGGTAAAGCCGATCTGGTTGTTGATGATGAAATGGATGCAGCCGCCGGTATTATATCCGCGAATGCCGGAAAAGCCCAGGCACTCCCACACGATGCCCTGCCCGGCAAAGGCGGCATCGCCATGAATCAGGACGGGCAGCACTTCCTCATGTTTCTTCAGGTCGTCGCGGATGACCTGTTGCGCGCGCGCCTTGCCAAGCACGACCGGATCGACGGCCTCCAGATGCGACGGGTTGGGGACCAGGCTCATATGCACGTCGATGCCGTCAAAGGTGCGGTCCGTGCTGGTGCCGAGGTGATATTTGACATCGCCCGAACCGCCGACATCATCCGGGTTGGCGCTGCCACCTGAAAATTCATGGAAGATTACATGATAGGGCTTGGCCATCACATTGGCGAGGATGTTGAGCCGGCCACGGTGGGCCATGCCATAGATAATTTCCCGCACGCCAAGCGCGCCGCCATATTTGATGACGGCTTCCAGCGCGGGCAGCATCGCTTCGCCGCCATCGAGGCCAAAGCGTTTGGTGCCGACATATTTCCTGCCGAGGAAGCTTTCATATCCCTCGCCCTGCATCACCTTGGCAAGGATCGCTTTCTTTCCCTCCGTGGAAAATTCGATGGCGGCATCCTTGCCCTCCATGCGCTCTTGCAGGAAGCGCCGCTCTTCGATGTCGGAAATATGCATATATTCCAGACCGACTGGCCCACAATAATTGGCGCGCAGGATGGCAACGAGTTCTTTGACCGTCGTCCATTCGAGCCCCATCACCCCGCCGATATAGATTGGGCGCTCGAGATCGCTGCCGGTAAAGCCGTGATGTTCTGGCGTGAGGTCTGCCGGTAGCTCATGCGCATGCAGCCCCAGCGGGTCGAGATTGGCCGCGAGATGCCCACGCACACGGTAGGTGCGGATGAGCAGCATGGCGCGGATCGAGTCGCTGGCGGCCTGGGTCACATCGCCGTCCGACATGGGCTTGCCGGCGGCCTTTGCTGCCGCCTTGATCTCGACCGCCATCTGCGTCGGGTCGAGCCCGGCGGTCAGATCGTCGATATCATCGAGCGGCCAGCCCTTGCGCTCCCAGCTCGGGCCGGGGTCGTCGGGCGCTGCGCCGGGAAAATCCTGATTCTCTACACCCATTGTTTACCTCGCCATTGCCATACTACGCAGAAGTGATTTCTTGTGCTTTCCAGCGAAAGCTGGAATCCAGTGTTGTTCATCTGGACCCCAAATCAAGTTTGGGGAGCACGATATTTCACCGTCCTTATATTCGCGCCCCTACCCCTTAAGCGCCTCCACCAGGGTCGTACCCAGTTCCGACGGAGAAGCCGCGACGCGAATGCCCGCTTCTTCCATAGCGGCAATCTTGTCATCTGCGCCGCCCTTGCCGCCCGACACGATCGCGCCGGCATGGCCCATGCGGCGGCCCGGCGGTGCGGTGCGTCCGGCGATGAAACCCGCCGTCGGCTTTTTGCGGCCCTTCCTGGCCTCGTCGATCAGGAATTGCGCGGCCTGCTCCTCGGCATCGCCGCCAATCTCACCAATCATGATGATGCTCTCTGTTGCCTCGTCGGCGAGGAACATCTCCAGCACGTCAATAAAGTTGGTGCCGTTGACGGGGTCTCCGCCAATGCCGACAGCCGTGGTCTGACCGAGGCCAACGGCAGTCGTCTGATGCACGGCTTCGTAAGTGAGCGTGCCCGAGCGCGATACGACGCCGACCGAGCCCTTCTTGAAGATCGAGCCTGGCATGATGCCGATCTTGCATTCATCCGGCGTCAGAACGCCAGGGCAGTTGGGGCCGATCAGGCGCGATTTGCTGCCGGTGAGTGCAGCCTTGGCGCGCACCATATCAAGTACGGGGATGCCTTCGGTGATGCAGATAATAAGTTCCATCTCGGCCGCAATGGCTTCGCAGATCGCGTCGGCGGCGAAAGGCGGGGGCACATAGATGCAGCTCGCGGTTGCGCCGGTCGCAGCCTTTGCCTCTCTTACGGTATCGAATTGAGGCAGGCCCAGATGCGTCGTGCCGCCCTTTCCCGGCGTGACGCCCGCGACCATCTGCGTGCCATATTCAATGGCCTGCTCGGTATGGAAGGTCCCGGTAGATCCGGTCATCCCCTGGGTGATGACCTTGGTATCTTTGTTTACGAGGATGCTCATTGTCCATTTATCTCCAGTGATTGCGCCGAAAACATCAACCCTGTCACGGGAATGTTGCCGGATAATTCGCTATCCTTCGCAGTGAAGGAAATATTCATTTCAACATGGCCAGGTTTCAGCCCCGGATTCCAGATGTGTCTTATCAGGCCGGCGGCGGGTGCTTCGGTCGCGTTGGGCGGGCGGACCGTCCAGCCTTCCAGCTCAGCCACCGTCAAAGATCGCTTAGCTGCAAAATCGTATATCCTGCATCCATTGGCCGACACCGTTTCGTCAACGACGCGCGTCAGCACCAGATGCAGCGAACGGTCGGCCACGGTTTTTTGATATGTGCCGCCCAAAATATATTCCGTTTTCGGATCCTTGGCGATCTCCGCCCGCCCCATCGCAAGTAGCCGGCCAAGCATCGAATCCCGCGAAGCTTCGTATCCTTCCCAGCCAGCGGCGGCGGCTGATGCCTGGGCCACCGCCATATTCTCAATACCCGAACAGGCGGTTGCAAAGCTCTGCAATACCTGTTTCGCGGGGTAGTCATCGGCCGCCACCGGGCTGGCCGCGAGGAGAAGGGCGGCAGAGAGCATCAACCACCCTCCCTTGGCCGTTCGAGAAACAGCAGGTGGATGCGATGTTCATTGCCGCGTGACAGATTGCGGGCAATGATGACCCGTTCCTTGCCCGCGGCCTGGCTTACAACCCAATATGGCCGCGTGCTTTCATTGGGTGTGCCGTCGGCATTGTATAGATCGGCCATATTGTCAGGCGCCCCGAACTTTTCCACCAGCACCGGCAACAGATCGGACGATGGATGATCGGTTCGGGTGGCGACCGCAAAGACGCATTGCGGGTTGGGAGAAACGACCGGGTGCGACAATATGCCGAGCCAGTGACTTTCACCCTGCCAGCCGCCCAGATCAAGATCGCCGGACGACATTTTCAGTATGCTCGGCATATAGCGTCCTCGCCATTGGCTCTGGACGATGGCCGGATTAACGCGCAGCTTGTCAAATCCTGTCTTGACGCAAAGCGTGTCAAATCCATCGACAATATCCGAAAGACTATGATCTCCGCCCTTGAGTCGGGTGACCGGTTCATCAGAAGCGCGGAGACCGGACAGATTTCCTGCCGGATTGACCCACATACTGTCGGGGGCGGCCTGAACCGGCGTGGCCACAAATATTAGCGCGGTGAGAAAAGCCGAGAGCCAACCAATTTTCATTGCGCTAAACCAGCCGACCATCTGCGTGCCATATTCGAGCGCCTGCTTGGTATGGAAGGTTCCGGTAGATCCGGTCATCCCCTGTATGATGGCCTTGGTGTTCTTATTTACGAGGATGGACATTTCTTATCCTATTCTGGTTATTTGTTTTTTCGAAAGCCGCGTATATATTACCGTGATTGCTCCCGCAAAAAGCAATATCAAGAGTGAGCAAGAAAGCGCCATGGCTAGTAGCGCCGCACCCACGTGTCCTGCACCAAATCCAGTATAACTGTAGCCCGCCCCAATGGCTAATGAGATCAGGGCGACCAATGCAACGACGAAAACCACAAAGAATCTCGGCTTGCCCAAAGCCAGTCTGCGAATTGCAAAATAGGCAGGGATTGCCAATGGCAAAAAGTAAGGCATGATTTTTGCCGCTATCTGAATCCAAGCCGCGGCGGATTCAAACATTACGCCAAACTCTCATCAAGCCCTTTGCAAGCCTCCAGCAGCTCCTCGACCGCGTCGGTGCTGACTTTCAGATTGGCTTTTTCTTCATCGCTGAGTTCGATTTCGACCACATCCTCGGTGCCGCCCGCACCGATGACGGTCGGGACGCCGACATAGAGGCCATCGAGGCCATATTTGCCTTCGACATAGCTTGCGCAGGGCAGGATGCGCTTCTGATCGCCGAGATAGGCTTCAGCCATCGAAATTGCGCTGGTCGCAGGGGCGTAATAGGCGCTGCCATTGCCGAGCAGGCCGACAATCTCGCCGCCGCCGCCCCGGGTGCGGTCGACAATTTCGTCGATACGGGCTTCGGCAACGCCCTTGATCTTAGCATAATCGTCAACCGGGATGCCGTTGATCGTGGTGTAGCTTTTCACCGGCACCATCGTGTCACCGTGGCCGCCCAGCACAAAGGCATTCACGTCCTTGACGCTGCAATCGAATTCCCAGGCGAGGAAGGTTGCGAAGCGCGCCGAATCCAGCACGCCGGCCATGCCAACGACTTTGTTATGCGGCAGTCCGGAAAATTCGCGTAAGGCCCAGACCATCGCGTCGAGCGGGTTGGTGATGCATATGACAAAGGCGTCGGGGCAGTTATTCTTGATGCCTTCGCCGACAGCTTTCATGACTTTCAGGTTGATGCCGAGCAGGTCATCGCGGCTCATGCCCGGCTTGCGCGGCACGCCGGCGGTGACGATCACGACATCCGCGCCCGCAATATCGGCATAATCGTTGCTGCCGGTGATTTTTGCGTCGAAGCCTTCGATCGGGCCGCATTGCGACAGGTCGAGCGCCTTGCCCTGCGGCATCCCCTCGGCAATGTCGAACAGGACGATGTCGCCGATTTCCTTTTTTGCTGCGAGGTGGGCGAGCGTGCCGCCAATCATGCCAGCGCCAATCAGCGCGATTTTATTGCGGGCCATATAATATCCTTCCTGAGGCCTGAACGCGCCGCGGCAAGGGACTTACACGAACGCACTGTCAATGGAATTGTGGGCTGCGATACAGCGATTTATGGGTCGCGACAACCGCCAAAATAGGTAAACTTTGGTCTAATTCACGCTATCAGTTCGCAATAGCAAAAATGCCTGCTTGCAATGTTGGATTTGACCTGATTGGATGCATAAATGCTCTTTGACATTGCGAATATTTGTGTTGCGGTGCCACAGCGCGCAAAGCCTGCTTCAAAAATTGGGTCTTGGCGTGCCATGCAGGCGAAGAATCTTCGGGCAACCGATCTTTGGGCCTCAGCCCATCCTAACTTTCCTAACCTTTGGAAGAATATTTCCTACAGGCGCGCGGCGCTCTGGCTGCGTCAGTTGTTGGCCGCCTCTTCCGCGCCGTGACCCAGCGCAAGATATTCTTCCGATTGCATCTCCATCAGCCGCGAAACCGTGCGTTCGAATTCGAATTTTCCATCGCCTTCAGGATAGAGACCATCGGGCTGCGCATCGGCGGCGGCGAGCAGCTTCACCTTATATTCGTATAGCGCATCGATGAGCGTCACGAAGCGCGCTGCCTCGTTGCGGTTATGCGGTCCAAGTACCGGAATGCCGACGATGATAACGGTGTGAAAACGCCGCGCGATGGCAAGATAGTCGGAGGCTCCGCGTGCCTCGGCGCAAAGCCGCTTGAAGGAAAAGACGGCCACACCCTTGAGCGCTTTTGGGACTTTCATCTTCCGCCCCGCCCCGACGTCGAGCTCGATCGATGGCACATTCTCCCGGTCTTCGGGCGGATAATCGGTCAAGCGAAAGAAAGTGTCCGACAGGGCCCTGGTGGCGGCCTCGCCATTGGGCACCAGCCAGGTTTCGGCATTGCCCAGCCGCTGTCGCCGATAATCGACCGGGCCGTCGAGCGCCAATATGTCGAGCTTTTCCTTGATGAGCTCTATGAACGGCACAAACAGATGCCGATTGAGCCCGTCCTTGTAGAGATCATCGGGGATGCGGTTGGATGTCGTGACAATGGTGACGCCTTCTTCGATCAACCGGGTAAAGAGCCGGGACATGATCGCCGCGTCGGCCATATTGCTGACCACCATCTCGTCGAAGCAGAGGAGCCGTGCATCTTCGGCCAGCGCGCGCGCAACATGGGGGATGGGATCACCGGGATCCTTTTCACGCCAATCGCGCATCTGGCCATGCACGCTCAGCATGAATTCGTGGAAATGGCGGCGCTGCTTGCGCTGAATATCGACGCATTCATAGAACATATCCATCAGCATCGATTTGCCGCGCCCGACACCGCCCCACATATAGAGCCCCTGCGGCGTCTCCGGCTTTCTGCCCGCCAGCCGCCAGAGGATGGAGCCGCGCGGCGGCGGCGCTTCGAGCCTTTCCTGCAGGCTATCCAGCTTCTCCACGATGGCCGCCTGAGCCGCATCGGGCTTTAGCTCGCCCGCATCGAGCATTTCGGCATAGCGCGCTCCAATCCGCATCAGCCGTCGGATGCCTGCGGGATGCTCTTTGGCCTTGATTTCCGGATCGTGGCGGAGAAGCTGGCGACCAGATGCGCCCCGTCATCCTGCACCACCTTGCCGCGCAGGAACATGAGCCTTCCTGTTTCGCGCAGCATCTCGACTTCTGCATCGAGCGGACTGTCCATTTTCCCGGCCCCGATGAATTGCGCCGAAAGGTCGAGCGTCAGTGCTGCTGCGCTGTCATCGATGCCGAATTGCCGCGCAGCGCCAAAGAGAGCGACATCGATAAAGCCCAAAGTCGCACCGCCGTGGATTGCATTCAGCAGATTGCCATGACGATATTCGGGGAACATGCGCACGCTGGCGCGCGTCTCGCTATCCTTGCGCACCAGGAGGCGGCCAAGCTGGGCGTGATTGAAGCGCCCGGGATCGACAAGTATCCAGTCCTGCCAGCCGGGATAATCGCTCGCATCTTCGAAGCGGAAGATCGGGCCTTCAAATGCGGTGCTGGTCAAAGCGCTGTGCCGCCGTTTCTATATCTGCCGCTGAGCGACCATCTTCTTGGTCTCGGCTATGGCTTTTGCGGGCGACAGGCCCTTGGGGCAGGCATTGGCGCAATTCATGATGGTGTGGCAGCGATAAAGCCGGAAGGGGTCTTCCAGATCATCGAGCCGTTCGCCCGTCATTTCGTCGCGGCTGTCGGCAAGCCAGCGATAGGCCTGCAGCAGGATTGCCGGCCCGAGGAATTTATCGCTGTTCCACCAATAGGACGGGCAGCTGGTCGAGCAGCAGGCACACAATATGCATTCATACAAACCGTCCAGCTTTTCGCGGTCCTCGGGAGACTGTAGCCTTTCCTTGCCGGATGGCTCCGGAGTTACTGTCTGCAGCCAGGGCTTGATCGATGCATATTGTGCATAGAAATGGGTGAAATCCGGCACCAGATCCTTGATGACTTCCATATGCGGCAGCGGCGTGATGGTGACGTTCGATTTGCAATCCTCGATCGCGGTTGTGCAGGCGAGACCGTTCTTGCCGTCGATATTCATCGAGCAGCTGCCGCAGATCCCCTCGCGGCAGGACCGCCGGAAGGTAAGCGATGGATCCTGTTCGCTCTTCATCTTGATCAGTGCGTCGAGCACCATCGGCCCACATTCATCGGTGTCGACTTCGAAAGTGTCATAGCGGGGGTTCTGACCGCTATCCGGATCGTAACGATAGACCTTGAATTTTCTGACCTTCCCCGAAGTCGCCGAAGCATGGGTTTCACCCTTCTTGACCCTGCTGTTCTTGGGAAGCGTGAGTTCAGCCATCGTGTTTCAAACCTCGTTTCATAATCGCGCCAAAGCCTTAGGCGCGCAGCCCGAATATCTCAAGCCTTCTCCATAAGGCCGTTGCGCACCAGACTTTCGGCCAGAATGGTCTCGATCAGCTCTTCCTGCGTCCAGCCTATCAGCAGAGCCGACTGGCCATATACCTTTTTGGACCACAGGTTGCAGTTGAGATTCACTTCGAGCAGATTGATTTCGCCGGAAGCCTCGTCATAGCGAAATTCGAACCTGCCATAATCAAACGGGCGAAAAATCTCCGCCATGGCGAGCGTCATTTCGCGAATCCTGGCCCAGGCCTTCTGATCCTCAAATCCAACCAGCTCATATTTATGCGCGCGCGGCACCAGATCGCGCTTCTCATAATAGGTTCTGAGATGCGACGGATCGGCCTGTTTGAAGAGCATTGGCGGCATGACATGCGGTTCGCCGCCCAGCGTGACAACCGGAATTTCGACGTCGCTGCCGGGCATGAAGGGCTCAACCAGCGCGTCATGGCCATCGGCATGGACATTCGCGATGGCGGTTTCGATTCCCGCAATATCGTGTGCATCCTGCACGCCCCAGCTTGCCGATGAGGCATTGGGCTTGATGACCCAGCGATCCGCATCCGGCACGCCAGAAAGATCCACTGGAGCGCCGCGCCGGAAAATCGCCCAATCGCATGTGGGAACGCCATGCGCGCGCCCTTCCAGTTTCGTTAAATGCTTGTCGTCGGACAGGCCGCGCAAAATCGGGCTTGCGCCCAGATACCGAATGCCATGGCGCTCACAGAGCAGCGGAAGCAGCATCTCCGAATTGAAAAAGCCAGCCCGATTCAGCAGCGGGAACACGAAATCGACATCGGGCTTTTCAAGCAGCATGTCATAATTGTTGGTAACAACCAGATTGAGGCCGAGGCTTTCGAGAATGCTGCGCACCTCATGATGGTAGAGCGCGTGATTCCCGTCTTCTTTGTGCAATTCGCCGCCGCCGAGCGCATGTTTGGCGATGAACAGGATACGCAGCTTGTCGCGTGCTTCATCGGTAATGCGGGATGGTTTGTGTTTCATTTGCCTTATTCTCACGGGCCTGGCTGCGACGATCCGGGGCTTGAACGCGACGCAATAATGGCTTTCGCAAGAATCGCAATTTGATAATTGCGTTTGGCGGGTTATTCCGGGGGCAATAAACGCCGGGTCGGAAAAGGGTCGCATGGAACTATCGAAATTGGCGCAGACCATGGCAAGTGGCGGTGATGCCCGCATTACCCTTTGCAACGCAAATCCGGTCAACCGCTATCACGCCAGCCCCTATCCCCGCGATAATCTATGCTATGCCTCATCGACGGCGAATGATTTGAGCCTTGATGCCGATGGATGGCTCAAGGGCCAGTGGCTTGGCCGCGAGAATGCGGCGAGCGACGGGGCCGTCTATCAGCAGTTTCTCGATGATGCTCGCGGGCGCATCAGCGATGCCTACGGACTTGACGATGGCTGCGATATCATTTTCGCTCCTTCCGGGACCGATCTTGAATATGTGGCGCTTTGCGCACTGCCGGAAGCGCCCAATGGTGCAGTCAATCTATTGATCGGCGCTGATGAAGTCGGGTCAGGCTGTATCCACAGCGCCGCTGGTCATTACTTTGCCGACGAAACGGCGCTGGGCCATGACGTCCATCCAGGCAAACCCGTTGCCGGTTTCCCGGTCATTGAACTGGTCGATATTCCTGTACGCTGTAAGGCGGGAATGGCGCGTGACAGCGCTACGGTTGCCGCCGACATGCAACGGGCGATCGAGACGGCGATTGCGGCAGGAAAGCCGGTACTTGCTCATATGGTTCATGGCTCGAAGACGGGGCTGATATTGCCGCATCTGGACGAGGTCGACATATTGCAGGACCGCTTCGCAGGCCGGCTTCAGTTTGTTGTAGATGCCTGTCAGGCGCGCATCACATCGGATGCGATTGCCGGTTATCTGAGGCGCGGGATGATTGTCATGCTGACCGGCTCGAAATTCATGGGCGGCCCGCCTTTCAGCGGTTTTGCGCTCCTTCCGCAAGGCATGGTGGAAACCGCACACCCACTTCCAGCTGGCATGGCGACAATCTTCCGGCGTTCGGAGTTTCCCGCTGGCTGGGCAGGCAGTGATTTGTTGCCGGGTACGGGCAATGCCGGTCTTGCCCTGCGCATCGATGCATCGCTGTTCGAGCTGGAGAGGTTTCAGCGGATACCGGCCGAGCAGGCGTTTGCCGTTGTCAGCCGCTTTGTCAAAGCGGGAATGCAACTGGCGGAGGAAACAGGTGTTTCAATTGTCGGGCCTGCCGCCCCGACAGAAACCTCCAGCGTTTGCGATCATCCGCTGGAGATGCAAACATTGTTGACGCTTGATATGTGCCATGATGCCGATGACAAGCTGCTGCGCAATCTCGACTTTGATGATGCAACCAGGCTCCACCGTGAGCTTATTGACCGGGGTGTTCGCCTCGGGCAGCCAGTGCGGTCTATAAAGCTACCAGATGGCAGATGGGGCGCGACTTTGAGGATCGGATTGTCGATGCCGCAGATTTGGGAGCTGGCCCAGCAAGATGGTCAGGAGCAAGCGCAACGGCTACGGGCCGATATGAACAGGACTTCAGCCTTGATGGCCGAACTGTTGGTCTCCGAAAAGTCTGGCCGCGGTCATTGCGTTTCCGCCGCCTGAATTCTACCTTGCATGAAGGCGATAGCGTCTTCGATCACCGGCGCTTTGGCCCTGAAAGGCCGTGCGATGGCCATGATGATTTCGTAGTGATCGATGTTGGGATAGAGTTTGGACATGGCGCTTCCTCCCGCCTGCTCAATCGCGCCGCTCAGATTCTTGAAATTATGCTGTCCGACGAGATCGTCATCTGCGCCGTGCAATAGGAGGAGTGGCGGTGCATCGCCGCGTGCATATGTAATGGGCTGGGTTTCCTTGGGCCGCGGCCATTCGCCCATAGCTTTTTCGGCGGAACCACCCTCTTCGAACGGGAGAAAGTCATAGGGTCCGGCCAAACCAATCACACCCTTGATGATCGAAGAGTCGATGTCTTTGCGGGCCAGCCACTGCGGGTCGAGCGCCGCCAGCATGGAGATATGCGCGCCCGCGCTATGGCCAATCAGGAAAATATTGCCCGGATCGCCGCCATATTCGGCAATGTTGCCATGCACCCAGGCTGCTGCATCTGCAGCGTCTTCGACAAATGCGGGGAATTTCACCTGCGGATATTTGCGATAGTCGGCGATAACGGTCACAAATCCGCGTGTCGCAAAGGCTCGCCCCAGGAAAGCATAGCCCGCGCGTTCGCCGTGATACCAGCTGCCGCCATGGTAGAAGATCAGCACGGGGTGAGGGCCTTCGCCCTCTGGCCGGTAAATATCAAGCTGCTGGCGTTCGCCGTTATCGAAAGCGATGCCCGTTACCGGCTTTCCATCTATCTTTGCTTCGCCTGGATAGAGGCGGTCGGCAAGGTCGAGTTTTTGCGGGCCGGATAGCGAATAGAACCAGATGCCGACCACAATGGCCGAGAGGATCAACGCCAGGATTACATATTTCAGCATGGCTTTATCCTAACCGAATTTCGACCGAGGCAAAAAAAGCGGCCCCGCCGACTGGCAGGACCGCATTTGTTTGAGAATATTCGGCAGTAGCCGATTAACGCTTGGAAAACTGGAAGCTCCGGCGTGCTTTGGCGCGGCCATATTTCTTGCGCTCGACCACGCGGCTGTCGCGGGTAAGGAAACCTTCGGCCTTCACAGTGCCGCGCAGCGCAGGTTCGTAGCGCGTAAGCGCCTGCGAAATACCATGCTTCACAGCGCCGGCCTGACCCGACAGACCGCCGCCTTTGACGGTGGCGATCACGTCATATTGTCCGCGCCGATCGGTTACATCGAAAGGCTGGTTGATGACCAGGCGAAGGCTTGGCCGTGCAAAATAGACAGACTGGTCGCGGCCATTCACGGTTATTTCGCCCTTGCCGGGCTTCAGCCAGACGCGGGCGACAGCGTCCTTGCGGCGACCGGTCGCATAGGCGCGGCCGAGATCGTCGATCTCCTGTTCGCGCAGCGGCGTTGCAGGCTGGGCCGGGGTTTCGGCTACGGCATCGCCGGCGACCTGATCGAGGTCAGCGAGCGAGGTTGCGGTGTTTTCTGTGTTGTCTGACATTATACGCGCACCTTGTTCTTGCTGTTCATGGACGCAACATCGAGCGTTTTGGGCGACTGGCCGTCATGCGGATGTTCGCTGCCATTGTAGAGATGCAGTGCTTTCATCTGCGCCCGGCCCAATGGACCGCGCGGGACCATGCGTTCGACCGCTTTTTCCAGCACGCGCTCAGGAAATTTCCCTTCGAAGATGCGCTCGGGCGTGGTTTCCTTGATCCCGCCGATATAGCCGGTATGCCGGTAATATTTCTTGTCCTTGGTCTTGTTGCCGGTGAACCGCACCTTGTCCGCATTGATAACGACGACATGGTCGCCGCAATCGACATGCGGCGTATAGCTCGGCTTGTGCTTGCCGCGCAGGATATTGGCGATAATGCCGGCGACGCGGCCAACGACCAGGCCATCGGCGTCGATCAGAATCCAGTCTTTCTCGACATCCTGCGGGCGGATCGATTTGGTTTGTTTGGACAGTGTTTTCATTTGCCCTTTTCGACCTTTCGAAAATTGAGAGAGAATCGCATGGCTCATATGCATGTTCCAGCGAATGAAGGCGCGCTATTGACGGCCAAATCGCGCTAAGTCAAGCAAATTTGCGGTTTTCGGAGCGGGTAAAATAATACCCGCAATTTTTCGTCAGGCGATTTGCTGACTGACCCAATCGGCATAGGGCGCATCTGCCGCGGCGGTCCAGACCAGCACTGCGGGCAGGTCATAGCTGTGCAGTTCGGTGATCCGGTCGCGCACAGCATCGGCATTGGCGGGGCTCGCCTTGAACAGCACGGGAAACTCTTCCTGCGCCTGCATTTCGCCATCCCACATATAATGCGAAGTTACTGGCGCAAAGCGGTTGGCGCAGGCTACCAGGCCCTCAGCCAGCAGCGTCTTGCAGGTATCGCAGGCTTCGGCGGCGCTGGGAAACAGGGTATAGATGAGCGCAATCTCGTTCATTCTGCCGATCGCCTTTCCAGCCCCAGATGATGCGCTCCCCACACGGCGGCGGCGACTACCAGTGCGCCGACAGCCTGGTGCAGCACGGCCAGGTTGATATTCATATTTTTCATGACGGTCGCTATCCCCAGCAGGATCTGAATACCGAAAGTCGTATGTATCACTACCGATATTATCCGTGCTTCGCGGCGTAGCTTGCGCGCCATGATGACAAGGGCGATGACGGTAATCCATGCCCACCAACGATGGATGAAATGGGTTAGGAAAGGGTCATTGATGATGGCAAACAGCGCGCCATGACGCCATTCTATCCCCTCTGGAAAGAAGCGGCCATTCATCAGCGGCCAAGTGTTTGAAACATAACCGGCATTGAGCCCAGCGACCCAAGCTCCAAAGAGCAATTGAATGAAGAGTATGGTTAAAATGGCTACCGAAAAACCCGTGAGCCGGGCAGGCTGGGTGCGCCCGTTTTTCGCCAGCTGCCGAAGGTCGAGCGCCGTCCAGACCAGTCCGCCAAGGATAAAAAGCGCGGTGAGAAGATGCGCCGCCAGCCGGTAATGGCTGACATCGGTGCGTGTCTCCAGCCCCGACGCCACCATCCACCATCCGATCGCGCCTTGCAGCCCGACCAGCGCGAGCAGCGCCAGCAGCCGCGGCTTGTAGCCGGCGGGGATGCGCCCGCGCAGCCAGAACCGTGCCAGAGGCAGCGCAATCGCCAGTCCGATCAGTCTGCCCCAAAGCCGGTGGAACCACTCCCAGAAATAAATGAACTTGAAAGCTTCCAGATCCATTCCTGCCGGCCCGTTGATTTCGATATATTCCGGGATCTGCTTGTATTTTTCGAACTCTGCAGCCCAGTCGGCATCGCTGAGCGGCGGCAAGGTGCCCATCACCGGTTTCCATTCGGTGATTGAAAGACCCGATTCGGTAAGCCGGGTGATACCGCCGACGATGACGATGATGAAAACCATAAGGGCCACCACCAGCAGCCAGTTGGCAAGCAAAGCCGGATTGGTTTTTGAAAGCGTATCTTTCATGCATGCGATATGCCGCCGCTTGCAACGGCGCGCAAGGCGGGTCGCAGTTGAAAAATTGGGTGAATGGCCTGTTCAGGCTGCAAGTGGGAGCAGACCTGAACAAGATTGTCGAGAAAACAGCATTCGACATGAGATGTAATGTTGTATCCTTTGCCCCATGGCACTATGTTGTTTGCCATGATTGCACTGGCATGGAACCGGCTCTCCCGCTCGCGGGGCATAATGGACGGATTTGGCATTGGCCTGGCCGGGCTTTGCCTTGTCCATTGCCTGGCCAGCGTGTTTTTTCTCGGCTTTCTGGCTTCGGTGGGCAGTATCCTGCTTGATCCCATAATCCATGAAGTTGGGCTGGTCCTTGCAATGGCTTTTGGCGTTCTGGCGCTTGGATTGGGCCTGCGGGAGCACGGTCGCCTGTTTCCGGCTTGCTTCGGCGGGGTGGGAATTGGCCTCATGGGAGGTGCATTGACAATGCCCCATGGCAATGGCGAAATTCTCCTGACGATAGCTGGCGTCGTGCTATTGGCATTTGGCCACTATCTGAACTACCGGACGGCACGATAAAGCATCAATCAAGTCGCCGATGCGCTATATTGCCCTTCGCGGCGCAAAGGCATAGATTGCATCCATGGCTGACCATCATCATCTCGAACATAAAGGCGAGGCGCTGTCGGAAGCGGCGCGCGAAACCTTGCTGGCGGCTGGCGAACAGTGGACCGGCATGCGATCAGACATTTTTGACGTGCTGGCGAGTTTCGAAAAGCCTGCCAGCGCCTATGACATAGCGGATCAGGCGTCGCAAAAGCGCGGCAAGCGCGTCGCGCCCAACAGTGTCTACCGCATTCTCGATCTATTTGTGGCGACCAACCTCGCCAAGCGCATTGAAAGCGCTAATGGCTATCTGGCAAATTCGCATCCTGGCTGTGAACATGACTGCATTTTCCTGATCTGCAACAATTGCGGAAAGGCGACGCATATCGACAATGACAGCCTGTCAGGTGCGGTGCGCGGCGCGGCATCGGCCGCCGGCTTCGCCGATGTGCGCCCTGTCATCGAAGGGCGCGGGACCTGCGCAGATTGCCGACAGGGCTAGAAATTTATCACTGATAAAATTTAATCATTGATTAAACTTCTCGCTTCGCTAAATCCTGTCGGCAGGAGAAGCGATTCGCATGTCAGAAACCCGCATTCACAATATGGAAAAGCGCCGCCAGCGTATCTTGGCAGCAGCGCGCAAGATCATCGCAGAAAAGGGCATGGATGGATTGACAACCAGGGGCCTCGCCGAGGCAGCAGGTGTGACGGCGCCGACGCTCTACAATCTGATCGGCGACAAGGACGCAATCATCCGCATGATGATCACCGAAAGCGTGGAAAATGTGTGGGAGCGGCTGGATTTTGAATCCTGTGAAACGCCGCTCGAAATGGCCGAACATGTGGTTGAAACAGCCTTTGAACAGGTCATGTCCGACGAAGATTACTTCCGGGCGGTTTCGCTGGCGACGGAAAGGGTGCAGGGTTCCTTTGCCGCGCGCGGGGATATGGCGATGGATCATTCCAGTGCCGGACAGCGTTCGGCAGATATGGCCACCGCTGCTTGCCGCGCTGCTATTGCGCAAGGACAGTTGCAAGGCCGGATATCGGCTGAAACGCTGGGGCTGGAAATGTTCATCAGCTATCGCGGGCCGATGCGCGACTGGGCACATGGCATTATCAGCGCACGGGAATGCCGCCGCCGCCAGCTTCGCGGGTTTTATCTCGTGATGGCCGCCGATGCGGTGCCCGAATTTCGAGAGATATTGCTGGACAAGATTGAAGCGCTCGAAACGGACTGTGCCGCCGAAGCGGCGTAGGATTTTCAGGGAGGATCACATGGAGCCAATACTCAGGCTTGTACTAAAATTCTTGCCGCTCATCTTTGCCTTTGGCTTTCTTGTACCGGTGATGGTGCAGGGAACCGAAGCGCTGGGCTGGACGCCGCCCTTTGGCCTGTCGGCGCTGACCTTTGCGCTGATTGTCGCAGGAGCCTGGGGCCTGTTCGCGCAGATCAAGGGGAGGTGGATATGAACGCGCCCGTAAAAATCGATATGCCATCCGATCTGTCGCAGTTAAGCGACGCCGATCTCAAAAAGCTCGAGCTGAAAATCGCCCGCAAATATTCGGACAATTCGCCAGCATTCATGATCTGTTGGGCTTTTGGAAATCTCGCCTTCTGGCTGGCGCTCTGGCCGCTGGTTATTTTCGATGTGATTCCGCTCTGGCTGGGGTTCGTCCTATCGACGATTAGCTTGGCGCTGGTTTACCTGCCGACGCATGATGCGCAGCATGACATCATCGCACGGCCGGGCCAGAAACTGCGCTGGCTCAACGAGCTGATCGGCCATGCCACCACCTGGATGATCGTCTACCCGTTCAATGTGCTGCGTGTGACCCATATGGATCACCACCGGCACACCAATGATCCGGAGCTAGACCCGGATATTACCAGCCATGCCGATGGCCCGTGGCAGGCGATCTGGCGCATAATCCAGGAGCGCCAGCCCGGTGCCAAACGTACAGGAGACTATTTGGCTTCGCTGGAACGGGCAGGGCGCAAGGATTTGATCCTGCTGGCGATTCTCTACAAGCTTGGCTTTGTTGCGGTCTTGTGCGCGCTGGCGTGGAGCGGCTTTGCGCTGGAAGCTTTTTTCCTATGGTGGCTGCCCTATCATGTGGCGATTACCTATGTGATCTTCTTCCTCAGCTGGGCGCCGCATAGTCCCGGTATGGAAGTGGGCCGCTACAAGGATACCAAGGCTTGGAAATCGATGGTCGGCAATCTCGGCTCCATGGGCATGCAATATCACGTGGTGCACCACCTGCACCCCTATATCCCGCTCTACAAAACCCCCGCCGCCTATCGCGAAATGCGACCGATACTGGAAGCGCGAGGGTGCGAGTTGGGGGGTAGATAGCAGGCTTGGCTACTCATCCCCGAAGATCGCCACCTCATTGACGCCGCCGCTGTCGGCGCGGCCGCGATACATGCCTTTCGAATTGAAGCTGTAGATACTGTGCCCCCAGGGCGTTGTCAGGATGATGCCGCCGGTGGCGTCAAAGCGGCCCACTTCGGCCATCACGTCATCGGCAATTTTCTGCGCTTCTTCATGCGGAAAAGGGAATTCGCTGGCATGGATGGCAAAGGTATAGTTGCCATCGGCATCCCTGGGCACGCTTTTCTGGGCTTCCCTGATCAATTCCGGAAAGCGCAGCCTGATCCGCGTGCAAATCTCCTGCGCCACGCCGACGCGGATGAAATACTCGCCCCAGCCGGTTGCGCTGACAGCGCAGCTGCGATTATCGGCATAGGTCCCCGCGCCAATAACGGGCGAATCGCCGACCCGCCCCCAGCGTTTGCCGGTCATCCCGCCGGTCGAGGTGCCCGCGGCCATATTGCCGTGTTTGTCCATCGCGACCGCGCCGACGGTGCCATATTTATAATCTGCACTGGCTGCGCTCACTGTCTTGGCCTTGCGCGCCTTGATCTGATTCAGCCGGTATTCGGTCGCAAACCATTCGGGCCCGGCCTGTTCCAGACCCTGTTCCTTCGAAAAAACATCCGCGCCCTCGCCTGCCAGCATGACATGCGGGTTTTTCTCCATCACGGCGCGCGCGAGCAGGATCGGGTTTTTGGTCGCGGTTACACCTGCCACCGCGCCGGCGTTGCGATCCCGCCCGTCCATAATGCTGGCGTCGAGCTCGTTCGTCTCATCCCAGGTATACACAGCCCCGCGCCCAGCGTTGAAATTGGGATCATCCTCCAGGATGGTGATCGCCGCGGTGATTGCATCCATTGAGGAACCGCCATCTTTCAATATTTTCGCGCCTGCATCGAGCGCCTTTTGCAGCGCGGCGCGGATTTCGGCATCCTTTTCCGGCGTGATCCGGTCCCGGCTGATCGTGCCTGCCCCGCCATGGATGGCGATCGACCATTCGCCCCCTGCCGCAAGTGGCTCCTCGGCCTTGCCGGCTGGCGTCCAAAGCAGTGCGGCCAAGCCTGCAAACATTAACAAAAGGCGCATTATCATCTCTCCCCGACACGGCGCAAAGAGCAGATTGCCCTTTATCCGGTCAGCATCTATATCGCGAAGCATGTCCGATGCGAACCCCTCCCTTCGCCCCTGGCGCGATATCGAGCGCCGCAAGAGCCGGCAGATCATGGTCGGCAATGTAGCGGTCGGCGGCGATGCGCCGATCAGCGTGCAGACCATGACCAACACACCGACCAGCGACGTCAAGGCGACGGTTGACCAGATCCGCCGCTGCGAGGATGCCGGGGTCGACATTATCCGCGTCTCCTGCCCCGATACAGACAGTACCGCGGCGCTCAAACAGATTGTCCGCGCCGCACAGGTGCCCATCGTCGCCGACATCCATTTCCACTATAAACGGGGAATAGAGGCGGCGGAGGCGGGTGCGGCCTGCCTGCGGATCAATCCGGGCAATATCGGCAGCGAGACGCGCGTGAAAGAGGTGGTCGATGCGGCCAAGGCAAATAACTGCGCGATCCGCATCGGTGTGAATGCCGGTAGCCTGGAAAAGGATCTGCTTGAAAAATATGCCGAGCCCTGCCCCGAAGCGCTGGTGGAAAGCGCGCTAGACCATATTAAGCTCTTGCAGGACTTGGATTTTCACGAGTTCAAGGTGGCGGTGAAGGCGAGCGATGTTTTCCTCGCGGTTGCCGCCTATATGCAGCTCGCCGAAGCGGTGGATTGCCCGCTGCATCTGGGCATTACCGAGGCGGGCGGGCTGATCGGCGGGACGGTCAAAAGCGCGCTGGGAATCGGCAACCTGCTCTGGGCGGGTATCGGCGATACCATCCGCGTGTCGCTCAGCGCCGAACCCGAAGAAGAAGTCCGTGTCGGCTATGAAATCCTCAAATCGCTTGGGCTCAGGACGCGGGGCGTGCGCGTAGTCAGTTGCCCCAGCTGTGCGCGGCAAGGCTTCGATGTCATCCGCACCGTGCAGACGCTGGAAGAGCGCCTCAGCCATATCAAGACGCCGCTTTCGCTCTCCGTTCTCGGCTGCGTGGTCAATGGCCCCGGCGAAGCGCGCGAAACCGATATTGGTATCACCGGCGGCGGTGCGGGCAAGCATATGGTCTACCTCTCCGGCGTCACCGATCACCATGTCGAGGATGCTGATATGGTCGATCATATCGTAAGCCTCGTCGAAGCCAAAGCCGCCGAGATCGAGGCGGGAGGTGAGGCCGCGCAAGAGGCGGCGGAGTAGGAATAAACAATGCGACTGATTTTTTTGTGCGCTTCATTTTTCCTAGCACTAGCTGGATGCAAAGAGAGCAAAGATTCCGAAGCAGACAAGCCCTTTAGTGCGCCTGAAAAAGATATAGAGGCATATGAAAAAACAGTTTTCACTGCATCAAAACAAGAAGTCGGAGCCAAACTAGGAGAACTTGGAGCTCCTTGGAATTCATTGCTTGGCACTAGCGAAAGACCTGACAGTTTTTCAGGCGGTCACTCAATAAGAACCCTGTTTTCGGGGGGATCCCATCAGGTCTATTTGGATCAAAATGATAGGGTGTGGCGTGTGCGACTGAATAGCGGGTTCAGCACAAAATGTGGCGATAAGGGCAAGCTTATCGAAGCTGTTAAATTACTGGCACCGAACCTTGAGAACGGTATTACTGTCAATCCGGAGGAAATGGAAAAAGCAAAAGAAGCCTTAGAGACCAATAGCAACTATATGGTCGAGGCGGGTTCAGCCAGAATAGCATTTTCAGGTAGCTGTGTGAGTTCAGCTCTACTTTCTGCTCAGTAGACCCATTGCTATCACTTAAGACCCATGCTACGTTATAGGTCCCAAGGAGCATCTCATGACCTATCAGGCGAAACTCATCAAGGGCGGTAAGATCGTCATTCCGGCGCAGCTCAGGCGCGAACTGGGCTTCGAGGAAGGCGATACGCTGGTCATCGAGCGCGAAGGCAATGCCGTGGTCATCAAAACCTATGCGCAGGTGGTGCGCGAGGTGCAGGAGGCTTTCCGCGCCATGACTCCCGGCGAGCCAAGCGGCAATGCCGTAGATGAATTCCTTGCCAGCCGGCGCGCTATGTGGGGCGAAGGTTGAGCGTCATTCTCGATTCATCGGCGGTTTTGGCGCTGTTGTATGGCGAACCGGGCAAGGATATGGTTGCTCAGCATGGATTTGAAAGCCAGCTTCTGTCGGTCAATTTGAGTGAGGTGATCACATCGGTGATCGACAAGGGATATGACTATAACAAAATCGACCCCCTGGTCGATCGGCTCAGGATCGCAATTGTTCCCTATGATGATGCGCTGGCGGTAGTCGCGGGGCTGATGCGCAGCGAGACCAAACATATCGGAGCGTCGATTGGCGACCGGGCCTGTTTGGCGCTGGCACGGCGGGAAGGACTGCCTGTTTTGACATCTGACAAAAAGTGGGACTTGCTCGATATCGATGTTGATATAAGGCAAATCCGGTGATGCGTTTTCTGTTCGCTTTTTTGCTCCTCGTTTCTGTGGTTCAGCCGGTTCATCTTTGGGCGGCAGAAACTGCTGCTCATCCTGAAGCGAGTCCCTATGATGAGCTGAGCGAACAGGCCGAGGTCGACGCCGCTGTCGATGCTGCGCTTGGCCGCGCGTCAGAAAATGGCAAACGCGTGATTCTGATCCTCGGTGCCAACTGGTGTCATGACAGCCGCGGGCTGGCGGGCTGGTTCGAAAAGCCGCGCTTTGCTGCGATGCTGACGGAAAAATATGAGACCGTCTATGTCGATGCCGGGACGCCGCAGCGCAAGGGTGAGGGGCGCAACCAGCATCTGATCGAGCGATTCGGCGGCAAGACACAGAAAAACACGCCCTATGTGATGGTGTTGTCGGCAAACGGGGCGCTGCTCAACCGCAAGGATGCGCGCAGCTGGCGCAATGCGGCAAGCCGCAGCGAGGAGGAGATTTTCGCCTATTTCGCCGAAGAAGGCTGGCGCAGGGAGTAGCGCCGGAACACGAGTCTCTGGGCGCCATATTCACCTTGGCTTAACCGCGCGGCTATATTGCGCCGCAACATGCAGCAGGCTGACTATAAATACGCCGCGCCCTTCGTCTTGCTGGCGCTGTTTTTCCTGATCGAGGCGAACCGCCTGTCGGCTTCGCTATTGCAGGGCGCGATTTAACCGCAATTTAGGGCTTTGCGCCTAAAGAACTCTCCATGCAGATGCGTGTTGTCCTCCCGCTTTTTGCCGTGGCCATCGCGGCGGGCTGGATATTGCCCGACATGTTCCAGACCGCGCCGCAGGCCACGTCTGCCGATGCATCTGGGCCAAAGCTGACTGCGCAGACGGCTCCCGATCAGATGGCAACCGTCCAGGATTATGCAGATGATGCCGGCAGCGACGATGGCTGGCTGTCGAATGAGGTCACGCTGGACCGCGAGCCCGACGGGCATTTCTATGCCGATGTCGACGTCAATGGCCAGCAGGTCAATTTCATGGTCGACACCGGGGCCACGGCGATTGCCCTGACGGGTGCTGATGCAGAGATGCTCGGTTTCTACTGGGACTATAGCGAATTGCGTGTGGTTGGCCGCGGGGTGAGCGGCGACGTGCTCGGCAAGCCGGTCATGCTGGACAATATGCAATTGGGCAGCCTTTCGGTGAGCAATGTGCCGGCTGCGATCATCCCCGACGGGCTCGACCGCTCGCTGCTTGGTCAGGCATTCCTGAAAAAGATCGACAATGTGAATATTTCCGGCGACCAGATGGTGCTGAAATAGCCTCAGCCGGCTTAGGGCAAGCCGAAAACTATTTCTTCTGCAGCTGAATCGCCTTGCTCTCCAGTTTTCGCAGATACTGGCTTGGAATCTTGACCTTATGTGTGAGGTCCGGCGGCTGGGTTGGTTTGCTGATAGGAAACAGATCCCAGATATGATTGACATTTTCCGTGCCCTTCAAAGGCTTGGCGATCTTGACTGCCTTGTTCGAAATCGACCTGAATCCCTGACCGCGAATTGAAACATATACAGTCTCGTCGACGGCCTCCGGTGGTAGCTCTACGGTGAAGATATTGTCGGGCGTCACATCGGCCACGAACAGCTCAGTTGTGAAGCGCACCCGTGCGCGCAGATTGCGGATCGTCGCTTCGGCGGTCTTCCTGTTGTTGACATAGCCGCCAAAAACCACGGGTTTGGGCGGGGCGGGTATAGGCTTGGGCTCTGGATCTGGTGCCTTGACTTCATCCTTGTCAGATGCTGCAACTTTGTTGGTCGGCTCCTCGTCTCTATCATCCAGTGGTGCCAATGCGCAGGGTTCACCACCGAACACGAACCGGTCAAACTTGCAGTTTTCGTTGGCGAGCCAGCCACCCCCCCCGCCTGCTGCGATCATCAGGACAAGCATGGCCCCTCGGCCGAATTGCGCGCCCTGTTTGGGATTTTCAGACGGCATGATGAATTCGGCGAAGAAGGCTACGAGCATCATCAGGAAAAGCGAGATCAGGACAGCATAAACGATAAAGCGAACGATATCGGGCCAGCCGTCGCCCGCGAAGGGGCTGATCTGCTGGTAAACAACAGTGACCACTATGAATATTGCTAGCAGAATTAGCAGGATGCCGGCAGCAGGATGCACCTTGCGCGCTTCGTGGATGACATGAATGACGGGGCCGAAAATCCCCGCGCTGCTGCTTTTGGCTGGCTCTGCCGGCTTTTTCTCATCGACCATCGTTTTCCCCATTCTATTCAGGGCGACCCGACAATCTTTTGTTATCTGCTGGCGATTCCCTTTACACGCGCGCCGGGCTGATGTCCAACCACGCCCAAATCAGAAATAGATATCGACATAGTCGGTCAGCCGGTCGCACCATTCGAATTCGCGAAGGCGAAAATATTTGCGGTTCTGGGTGATGGCAAATGTGCTTTTACCCTCTTTTTTGCATTGTCGTCCAAGGTCGGGCGTGTCGATGATCCGTAAGGTTCCGTTGAAGGTGAAACTATTGTCTGTAACAGTCACCACCCTGCCATCCAGAATGAGCGACGCGGAACCGGTAGGGGCTTTCTGTTCACCTTGGAGATACAGCGTTTTCCCCCGCCAACGCGCCTGCAATTCTCCGCGATCCCGAGGCTCCCAGCTGATCCATTGCAAACTGATACCGCTGTTGCCGAGTATCTTCTCCAAAGTCGGCTGGTGAGCAATCAATGTCGGTGATGGCGTCTTTGCAGCGGCCACTTCTCCATTTGCCGCAGTCGCGGCTTTCGGCGGTGCATCATTGCCAGCGCTTTGTGGCGAGCCTTGCTTTTGCTGGCATGACGCCAAGGCCATCGCGGCCAGCAACGCAGGACATACGACTTTTCGCATCTTATTCTCCCTTGGTGCTCGCCATATCGCATGGGCGCGACTAAGGGAATGCGCGATGACCAACCGCCCATCCCTTCACCCCAATCCCGCCATTCCCTTTCTGATCGCGGCGGTGGGGATCATGTTCTATTCGCTGATGGATGTCGCGATGAAGGAGCTGGCGATCACGCTCGGTGCCTTTGCCGCGGTTTTCTGGCGCAACATCGTGGGGAGCGCGGTCATGGGCGCGGTCTTCCTTGCCCGGCGGCAGAAGTGGCCCGGGAAACATGCACTGCGCCTGCATATCCGGCGCAGCGCCGTGGTCGCGGCAATGGCGGTTCTGTTCTTTTACGGCCTGGCGCGGCTGCCGATAGCCGAAGCGATCGGGCTGTCCTTTTTCGCCCCCGTTATCGCGCTCTATCTCGCGGCCCTGCTGCTCGGAGAGCGCATCGGGCGCGAAGCGATCATCGCCTCGATATCCGGGCTCGCCGGGGTTGCGATTATCGTCACCGGCAAGTTCAGCGGCGAATATGAGGATGAGGCTATCTGGGGCACGCTTGCCGTCATGGCGTCGGCCACGCTGTTTGCCTATAATCTGATCCTCGCGCGGCAACAGGCGCAGGCTGCAGGGCCGGTGGAGATTACCTTTTTCCAGAATTGGCTGACTGCGGCGATATTGCTGCCCTTCGCGCTTTTCCTGCTGGAGGACGTCCCGCTTGGCAGCCTGCCGCTGCTTGGCACCGCTGCGCTATTGGCGATTATCTCGGTGCTGCTTTTGAGCTGGGCCTATGCGCGGGCGGAAGCGCAGATACTGATTCCGGTCGAATATACCGGTTTCGTCTGGGCGGTGATTTTCGGTTGGTATTTCTTTGCCGAAGCGGTGACCTGGCCGACCATATTGGGTACCGGCCTGATCGTGACGGGCAGCCTGGTGGCGGCGCGGGCCAAGCCCAAGACGATCGAGCAGGCTGCCGAGATTGGCTGAGAACAGGCGTCAATGCTGCCCAAAATCTGTCTCAAAGCCGGACAAAGGTTAATTTTTGCACATTTCGCCGCTGATTCTCAGGATTCCGTCGCATCGACATGGCGATCATTCAGCAATTGGATAGTTTCCTCATGCTATGACAGGGGCCATGAAAGCGATTCACGCAAACCGTAGAACAATGCTCACCGGAGGCGCAGCCATGCTTGCGGCCTCCGCTATGCCAACGGCGGCCTTTGCTCGCGCGAGCAGCGTCGCGCAAGGGCAGCGCTATCTGGTCGATCGCGCGCGGCAGGAGATGGAGCGTGTGTCGGGTCGGCTCTGGCGGCGCGACAAGGTTGGGATCGTCGATTTCGGCCTGCGGTCGAGCCAGCCCCGGCTATTCGTCGTCGACATGCTGGGCGGGACTGTCCGCCCCTATCTCGTCGCACATGGACGCGGTTCCGACCCGCAGCATGATGGCTGGCTGAAGAGCTTTTCCGGTACGCCCGGTTCGTTGGCGACATCGCGCGGCGCTTATCTCACCATGGAATGGTATAATGGCAAATATGGTTCGTCGATGCGGCTCGAGGGGCTGGATCCCGACAACCATACCGCCTTCGACCGCGCAATCGTTGTTCACGAAGCCTGGTATGCCGCGCCCGACATGATTGGAAAATGGGGCAAGCTGGGCCGCAGCGAGGGCTGTTTTGCGGTTCCGCCGGGTCTGAACAAGGACATGCTCTATCATCTGGGCGGCGGGCGGCTGATTTTTGCCGACAAGATTAGCGAGCAGACTTCACCGTCACCAAAGCGCGAATGGGCCGCGAATGGCGCGGACACCAAGTCAGCTTCCGACGCGCCTGATGGCGAATTCCAGAGTCTTTGGAAAGCTTTCGGGGATAAATAGCTAGCCTGTCAGGCTCCGGGTGCCTCGATCGGCACGATTTTTTCAGAGCTCATCATTTTCTTGCCGGCGCGGATAGGCCGCGGTTTGGCAAAGGCGTTGAAAACCGGCTTGTCGCGTCCGTAAATATCCCGGAAATTCGACATTTTCCCGTTCACATCGGTCGCCATTGTAAAATAGGTGATATAGACGGGCAGCTCGCGCTTAACCGGCACCAGCTTGTAATTCAGCGACTTTACGATCTGCTTGCTGCGCTCGATCGGAATATCGCCCAGCACCAGCGCCATCGTCATGGCCAGCGCCAGCGCATTTTCGGTGCGGATGCAGCCATGACTGAGCGCCCGGTTCGCATTTCTGAAAAGATGCCTTGATGGCGTATCATGCAGGAAGATGGCATGCGGGTTGGGCATATGCAGCTTCATCATGCCGAGTGCATTCTTGGGGCCGGGTTTCTGCACGACGCTGACATAGCCATTTGCGCCTGTCTTTGCGGTATAGCCCATCGAGCGCGCCCAGGCCGGATTGCCGAGCACGCGCGCGCCCAGGCCTTCGCCCTTCACGATGCTTTGCGGCACCGTCCAGGTCGGATTGAATACCACGCCCTCGATATTCTCGGCGAGTTGCGGCGTGGCGGTTCGCCCGGGCTTTCCGACGATCGTCCGGTAGGTCGAGATCAGCTGATTGTTGACCACGAAGCGCAGCTGATATTCGGGCACATTGGTGAGCAGAAAGTCAGGGCCGAGATCGCGCTTCAACCAGCGCCAGCGATCCATATTGGCCATGATGCGCTTGCGGCGCGCCTGATTGCTTTCAGGCGTGCTTGCCAGTTCGGCGCGCAAGGCTGCATAGTCGGAATGCATTGGTTCGAGCGACTTCAAAATCCCCGCTATGTCCCCGCTTTCCTGCGCCTGGGCGAGCAGGTTTTCTGTCGGGTGCAAATCGCTGTCGGGATCGACTACAAACCACTGCACGCGCGATTTTGCCGGTGTGCGCCCATCGCGCATATCTTCGATCAGCCAGGTCATAGCGCGCGTTGCCTCTGCATCGAGCTGCTCGCCCTCGCCGCCAGCTATCGCGGCTGCGAGCTTGCCAGGCTGATAGTCTTCAGGATTAAGCCCCTCGCTGCCGATGGCATTGATTGTGGTGAGAAGATTCTCGGCATAGGCGGCTTTCCAGGCCGGCACATATTCAGGCTCGGGCTGTTCGAGCGGAACTTCCGCCATCGGCTCGGCGCTCGTGTCGGGCACCGTTTGCGCTGCTTCAGGGATCAGATTTTCCGGCTCCTGCGGCGTTTCCTCCTGCGCGGCCGCCGGAAAGGAAATGGCGAGCATAGCCGCTCCGGCCAGGACGCTCTGCCGGAAATTCTTCAAAATTATCATGCCATTATTCATCGTCTTTTCCCTGTCACAATGCCCTTCGCACCGCCCGAAAATCACTCGTCAGGAATATGCCAATTTTGGCAGGCTGCATCAAGCCGTAGAATAACCGTTAGGCGCAAACAGGACCGAACTATGTTGCCGGCGTGATTAACCCAAGATGACTTTTGCGGTTCTCCTGCCATTCCGATCTTGTCTGTCCCCATGCATCGACAATCGCCTCGTCAAATGGAGCGGGCATTTGCGTGCGTCCGCGGTTGGACGAGCCAAGCCGCTTCGCCAGCGCGATAGACGGCAGATTTTCCGGATCGATGATATGGATGACATCATCCCAGCCCAGGACATCAAAAACATAATCTAGGCTCGCCGCTGATGCTTCTAGAGCATAGCCCTTTCCGCCGTGGGCGGGGTGCAATCCCCAGCCGACCTCGGGCGCGGGCCAACTTTCCGGATTCCAGGGGCCGATCCGGCCGATCCACTCGCCGCCGTCTTTGAGATAGACCGAGAACATCGCATAGCCGCGCATATACCAGGCCCCGATCATCGTGCACCAAGCGCGCCAGCATTGCGCCCGGTTCATTTGGCCGCCGACAAAGTGCGCGGTCTCGGTGTCCGCCATCATCTGGCAAAAGCCATCAAAATCGCCGGCTGACGGGACTTTCATCAACAGTCGTTTTGTCTCGAGCATCAAATTCGGATCGAACATTGCTTTTTCCTCTTTCCTCCTGCTTGCTTTAGGTGCAGAAAACTGGCGATCAAGACTTGAATGCAAGGCGTATTAACCCCATAATACAGTTATGGCTAATATCATCTCTATTCTGCTTGGGCTCGTTGCCCTGATTATCGCTATACCGGCGCTTATTCCATTTTTCGGCTGGGCCAACTGGTTCGTATTGATCATTGCGGGTCTGGGCCTGCTCTTCGGCCTCGTTTCGTCGAGCAATGCCGGCCGGAATTTCAACATATTCGTGCTGGTGGTGTGCGTGCTGAGGCTCTGGCTGGGCGGCGGACTCCTCTGACGCAAACACCAGCCCGGCAAGATCGAACCCGGTTGGATCACGCGGGGCTGGCCGCGGCAATTGGTGCCTATACAATCTGGGGCGTCATGCCGATCTTCTTCAAGCAGATCGCGCATGTCCCGGCGCTGGAGATAGTCGCGCACCGGGTGGTCTGGGCGGTCCCCTTGCTGATCGCAATAATGGCGCTGCGCCGACAGCTTCTGGAATATTGGACAGTATTGAAGAATTGGCAGACGCTGCGCTGGATGCTGCTCAGCGCTGCGCTCATTTCTGTCAACTGGCTGGTTTATGTCTGGGCGGTCAATTCGGATCAGATATTGGCGGCGAGCCTGGGTTACTATCTCAATCCTTTGCTCAATGTCGCGCTGGGCACATTGTTTCTGGGTGAGAGGCTGACGCAGCGACAATGGGCTGCGGTGGCTTTGGCCGCGCTTGCCGTGGCGGTGCTTGCAGCTGGTGCATTTTCGACGCTGTGGATCAGCATGGCGCTCGCGCTGAGTTTCGGGCTTTACGGGCTGGTGCGAAAACTGGCACCTGTCGGCGCTGTTCCGGGGCTGGCGGTCGAAACCACTGTTTTGCTGCCGCTATCGATGATCGCGGCTTTCTGGTTTGCCTTTCAGACAGGCAGTCAGGGCTGGGTCGGCGGTGATATGCGCACCATGTTTTACCTGACGGTCGGCGGCGCGGTTACCGCCTTGCCGCTGGCGCTCTTTGCCATGGCGGCGCGGCGGATGGATTACAGCCTGCTGGGTTTTATCCAGTATATCGGGCCGACTTTGCAGTTTATCGTCGGAGTTTGGCTGTATCGCGAAGAGCTTTCCGAAGTGCGGCTGCTTGCCTTTGCGCTCATCTGGGCAGGGCTCATCCTGTTTTCCAGCGAAGCTGTCAAAGCCGGCAGGCGCGCCGGATAGAAAGAGGGCCCGACCGCATTTGACTGCCGGCCAGGCCCTTCCAGTTTGCACTCCGTCCTTGCTTGGGGAGGGTCGCCGCCTTGGGCGGCTTTATCCGGTGCCGCAGGATACAGGGGTTGCGGTCCGGTGCGGAGTGATTATTGCGACGCTTTCCAGCGGCGATAAAGCTTCTTCTTGTGTGCCTTTACCTTCTTGCGAACGCGTGCCGGATTGGCACCATTCTTCACGGCATTTTTCGCCCGCTTGTTGATTTTGTGATTGATCCGCCGCCAGTTTGGCGGCCGTTTGGCGGCCCTGTAGACCGCAACTCTCGTCACGCTTGCCGATGCGAAAATGTTGGCAGCGGGTAATGGCGCGACCGCCATCATTGCGGGCGCTGCCATCAGGGTTACTATGGTGATCATCATCTTCCTCCTTTGCGGGTTTGAACAAGGTGGATGGCGGTGCCTGCCAGAACCGCCATCCACCGGCAGACAGGCTTACCGGCCGCGGCGGCGCTGGACGCGCTTGCGCGGTTTCGGATTCTTGACCCTGAGCGGTTTCAGCCGCTTCTTCGGCTTGAATGTCGGATCGCGCGTCACCGATGTGTTGCGCACAATGTTGCCATTGGCATCGCGGACTGCGCTGTCGCTCCGGCTATAGACGGTTTCGCCATTGCGGTTGACCGTGCGTCCGCGCTCGCGGCTGTTATCACCGCGCACGCCATAGGCCGAATAGTCATACTGGTCGCCGCGCCGGTTATAGGCCGAGCCACTGGCTTCCCAGCCATTGTCGGTGCGGCTGCGCTCATAGTCGAAGCCGCGCGAACGTCCCTTGAAATCGCTTTGCTCGCCGCTTGCGGTCCAACCATTTTCGGTGTGCGTGCGGCTATAGTCATGCGAGGCGGTCGCGCCGTCGGATTTGCGGGTGACATCGCCATCGACGGTGACATTGCCCTGCCCGTCGCGGGTGATGGTCTTGCTGCCGCTGATCCGGTCATTGTCTATTGTCACCGTTTTGGTCTGCTGCGCCGCTGCCGGGCCGGCCAGCAAGGCGGCGGTGATGGGGAGGGTGATCCATTTCTTCATTTCTCTTAACTCCATTGTTTCTCTCGGATGCTTTTTTGCTCCTGATTCTTCAACGGAGAGAAAGAAGATTCCCTTCGATTAATTTCAGTTTCGTGCTTGTGGCGGCGCAATCAGTTGCGGCGGCGGCGGATTTTTGTGTGGCGTTCGCGCACCGAAGTACGGGCTTTCGCCTTGGCCTGTTCGCGCCGCGCGCGGATACGCTCGCGCGCTGCTGCTCGCTGCTCGGGCGTCGCATTGCGATAGCGTTCGCGCAGCTTTTCTCGCTGCTCCGGTGTGATAGCGGGCGGTGCTACCGTGCTTGTCGCTGCAGCGTCTGTGGGCGCGGTTTCTGCCGGTTCTACAGGCCCAGCCTCCGGCTTCTCGGCCTGGGTGTCGGTGCTGTCGCTCTCAGCCGCGGATTGCGCTGACCGAGCGATATCCAACCTTTCCCGGATGGCTGCCTGTTTCTCGGGGGGCAGCGTTTCGAACCGCTCGCGCAGCCTAGCTTTCTGTTCGGGCGTCGCATTCCTGATCCTCTGTCTGAGCGCCGCACGGCGCGCAGGCTTGTCGGCTGCAGCTTGCCGCCCACGCCGCACGTCCGACAGCGCGGCGCGAATATCCGCAGGTGTTGCCTCGCCCGTGTCGATCATCCTTTTTGCAGCGCGTCGAATGGCCCGTCTTTTCTGCGCTGGCGTCAGTTTCCGGAAACGCGGATCGGCGGCGAGCCGCTGCAGCCTTTCGCTCGCCGTCATAGCAGCGGTATCTTCATCGGCGGCGGCACCATCGGCACCGGTTTCCCGCTCGGCCGGGGCTTGCATATTTTCAGCGGCGACGGCCCGCGGAATGGCAGGCCTTTCTTCGATCATATCAAACTGCCGGGCGACATCGGAAATGACCGGTATCTCGACCGGCTCTCCAAACAGGCCCATGGCAGCCGCCGTGGCCGAGAAAAAGCCGAATATTCCTGCAGAGCCAATAATCCGGCTGGCCCGCCGCCAGGGGCTGGCGCTGCCCTTTCGCTTGCTGGCGGCTGGCTCCAGGGCGGCCTCGGCAGTTGCGCGCGCTACCAGGCGGTCTGCAAAACCATCGGGCAGGGCAGGGACATCATAGCGGTCCAGCGCCGCCTGCATTGCGGGAGAGAAGGAGGCGGTCATGGATTGATCCTCGCGATGTCTGCAGCAAGGACGCCCTTGCCTTCGACGCAGCCCTGCAAGGCCCCGCGCGCGCGATACAGCATCGATTCGAAGGCCTTGATGTTCATTTCCATGCTGTCGGCAGCCTGGCTGTTGGACAGCGCCTCATAATAGGTGAGGATGACCGAGGCACGCTGGCGTTCGGGAAGTTCACCTATACAATCGATAATAGCCTGTTTCACTTGATCACTTTCCAGTTCGGCATCTGCCAGCGGGGCCTCATCGGCGCGCTCGGGGACATCTTCGCCGGATTGCCGCCGCGCCTTGCGCAGCCGGTCGAGGCAGAGATTGGTGGCTACGCGGGTCAGCCAGGCGGCGATGCCCGGGCCGCCGTCCACCCAGCGATCCGCATGCCGCCAAAGCCTCAATAGCGTTTCCTGCGCAATATCTTCTGCTTCGACCGGATCAGCGAGCATCCGGCACCCGATACGGAAAGGAATCTCACCATGCAGCTCGGCAATCGAGTGTAGTGCCGCCGAATCGCGTGCAGCGACGCGCCGCATCAATGCGTCATCGCTTGGGCAATCGGTGGACCTTGCCGTCTCCAAAATATCTGCCTTTCTTGCCTGGGCGCTTTTCAGCCCGCTGACATGGTTAAAACGCAGTATAGCCGAAAATCCTTCGAAATTTTTGAAGGTTTTTTGAATGCGCCGCGTTGAAAGGGCATGGAGACACGCAAAACAGGGGGTTTTATGACCGGAAAATATTTGATCGCGCTCGCCGCGGCGAGCCTGCCATTGCCGGCCTTCGCTAGCGAGGAAGACGAAGGCAACAGCTGGCGGGCAGGCATTTCGGGCGGGGTAACGCTGGTCGGCGAGGACGACAACCAGGCCTATGTCAGCGCATCGGTCACGCGCGATATCGGCGATGGCTACATCCAGCTGTCCGCCACCAAGGTAGACGCGGGCGACGTTCAGGGGCTGATCAACGCCGTTCCTGCAAGCAGCGAGCAGCTGGGCCTTTCGGCGGGCATCGGGCTGGGCGATTTCAGCCTGGACGGCGATGTTACCTTTGGCCGCCGGAAATTTGACCGTGAACGCCTCGGAAATGACGGCAATCCGGTGATCGTCAACAGCGATGGCCGGATTTTCGGGGTCGGCGCTGCGCTGACCTACGACTTGCCGCTGGGCGAAAACGGCTTTCTCTCGCCGTCGCTCGCGGTCGACTATAACAGCATCGACATTGCCCGTGCTGCAACGCTTCCGAGCGGAAGGCAGGTGGCGGTGGAAGAGCGCGAGGAGGGCGTGGCAGGCACGCTTTCGCTTACCTATATGCATCTTTTCGGCGAGGAGGGTGCGCATAGTGCGGGCCCCTTTGCCGCCTTTGTGGCCAGTTCGAACAGCACCGCATTTGCGCCGGGCAATGCCGCTACGGGCGAACGTATGGCGCAGCTCGTCGCGCTGAGGAATGTTCCCGGTGAAGGGGATGTCTGGGGCGAATTTGGCGGCTTTGCATCATTTGCGCTGGGGGGTCCGTTGCGGCTCAATCTCACGGCGTCGCAAAGCGTTGGTTTTGTCGGGCCGGAGGCAACCTCGCTCGGTGCCGGCCTGAGTTTCAGCTTCTAGGCCAGCTCCCAGCCCAGCGTCTCGCCTGCATGGAAGGGGACGATCTCGCTTCCCGCTGCCTGAATCGCCCCGGGAACAACCGCCTTGCCGCGCTTCAGCGTGATGCTGCCAGCATTGACCGGCAGGCCGTAAAAGGCAGGGCCGTGGCGCGCGGCAAATCCTTCGAAATTTTCGAGCGCATCTTCCTCATCGAAGACCGTTATGTAGCTTTCGAGCGCAAAGGGGGCACCGAAAATGCCGGCACAGCCGCAGCTCGATTCCTTAGCGCCGCGCTCATGCGGGGCGCTATCGGTGCCGAGAAAAAATTTCGGCGAGCCGCTGGTCGCGGCTTTGCGCAGCGCCAGCCTGTGCTTCTCCCGCTTCGCCACTGGCAGGCAATAGGCATGCGGGCGAATCCCGCCGACCAGCATCGCGTTGCGATTGATATGAAGATGCTGCGGCGTGACCGTTGCGGCTAGCGTTTCGGGGCCGCCCAAAACAAACTGCACAGCATCGTCGGTGGTGATATGCTCGAAAATGATCTTCAGCGCCGGGAAGTCGCTGACAAGCTTTGACATCGTCCGCTCGATAAATACCGCCTCGCGGTCGAAAATGTCGACATCGTCATCGGTGACCTCGCCGTGAATGCATAGCGGCATGCCAGCCTTTTGCATCGCTTCGAGTAGCGGATAAATTTTACCGATATCGGTGACGCCATCCGCGCTGCCGGTTGTGGCACCTGCAGGATAGAGCTTGGCGGCGGTAAAGATGCCGTCTGCGTGCCCGCTGACCAGATCCTCTGCGTCGCTATTGTCTGTCAGATAGGCCGTCATCAGCGGGGTGAACTGTTCACCTTTCGGCACGGCAGCCAATATTCGCTGGCGGTAGGAATCAGCAGCTGCCGCCGTGGTGACTGGCGGCGACAGGTTGGGCATCACGATCGCGCGCGCAAATTGCCGCGCGGTATAGCGCACCACGCTTTCCATCACCTGCCCGTCGCGAAAATGCAGATGCCAGTCATCAGGGCGCGGGATGGTTACGCTATTGACTTGTGCAGGCATGTCGAAGCGCTTACCTCAAGCGCATGGCAAGCCCAAGCAAAATTGAAGGACGCCTGGCCGACCGCGCTGTTGTTCGGCTGTCTCCGGCGGGTGCAGACGAGGATGTGCGCGAATTTCTGCAGGGGCTGGTCACTCAGGATACGGCGCAGGTCGCGCCCGGCAAACCGCTGTGGACCGCGTTGCTCAGCCCGCAGGGCAAATGCCTTTTCGATTTTTTCCTCTTTGCCGATCGGCTGTCTCCGGCCGACATATTGATAGACTGCGAGGCCGAGCGCTCGGGCGCGCTGGTGAAACGCCTGTCGCTCTATCGTTTGCGCCGCAAGATCGACATTGTACCCGACAACGCGCGGGGTGTTTTCTGGAATTCCTCGGGTGGAGCCCACCCCGACCCGCGCCTGCCGATTCTGGGCCAGCGCTGGATAGGAGAAGCCGGTTCGCAGGATACGGATGTTTCAGAAGACTATCGCAAGCACCGCTTGTCGCTAGGCGTGACCGAAGGAGTAGCTGAGCTGGGCGACGGTCAGACGCTGTGGCTCGAATGCAATGCGATCGAGCTGAACGGGGTCAGCTTCACCAAGGGCTGCTATGTCGGGCAGGAGAATACCGCGCGGATGAACTGGCGCGCCAAGATCAACCGGCGCATGGTGGTGGTTCCGATGGCGCAGGCCGATGAGAAAAGGCAAAAGGCTGCGTATCCCGGGATTGGCTTCTCGGTCGAGCATCGGCGCATTGCGGATCTGGGCGAAATCGCCTTGCCCGGCTGGCTGCGCGACGCCCTTAGTGGCGACGCTTGACGCTGGCCTAGGCCGCGATCAGATTTTCCGCCGTTTCGTCGCGATGCTTTTTCAGATAGCGCATGAAGGGCGTGCCGCCGGTTCCGACATCGGTGTCATTGCCATCGGCGCGCTTCTGCTGTTTGTTGATGTAGCTGGCCGCATATTCCAGATGGCGCGAGCGGAAATCGGCGACCGCCTGAATATTGGCATTATAGGCATCCGCGAGCCCCTTGTCGGCGGCCTTTTCCACAAAGCCGCGCAATCTGCTCGCGCTCCGCACATCCTCGATGAAGCGGCGGTGCCCCGGCGGCCGGTAGATATGTAGCTGGTCGAGAAATTCGCGTAGCGGATCCTTGGCGTGGCCCACGCCCAGCAGCGAATCCATCGACGGGACGATCGAGCTTTGTGAGCCTGTCTGTCCGCGGAATGCCTGCGCCTTGCTCCCATAGCGCTCCACGCCCTCATAGATCAGGCCGTGCGGCAACGCCGGATTGTCCCTCCAGCCATGGATATAGGGGCGTACGCGTTCGAAATAGATATAGGGATCGCAGCGTTCGGTCATGCGGTCGAACAGTGCATTGATCCCGTCCCAGCGCACGGCCATTTTTTCAAGCAACTGCCGCACCAGTTCGGTATCCCCGTCATTGGCGGCGGCCACGATGGGAGCCATCGCGGCGAGCACTTCGCCGGCATGCGCCTCGATCGCCACGTGAATCAGCACGAACCAGGCCTCATCCTGCCCGCCCAGGAAATTCTGGATCATATAGATATTGTCGAGATCAATTCCGCCCTCGGGATCAAGTTTTGCCCAATTATCAAGCACATAGCCCGAGTAAGGCAGCAGGGGCTGCTGCCCCAGATGGTCGGCCAGCGCGACGATTGGCTGCGCCAGGCATTTCGGTAGAATCTCTGGCGCCTCTGCTTCGCCCCAGACATAGGCCTGAACCATAAAACTGTAATGTACCATCGCCATGCGCATTTCCGCATCGGACAGCGGGTCGATCTCGGCGGCAATGTCGATTTCGGGCAGATTAGCCTTCATCAGCGTCCGCACCCGGCCCGAAGGCAGGATTTCGGGCAGCGCCATCGCGATGTCGCGCGCTTCGGCGAGCTTGCCGGTCAATTCTACATCGCGCGCGTCATAGCGGCAGAGAAAGCCGCGTTCTGCCGACATGTCGTAATTTTCAAGCGCCTCGATAACCATCCTGCATCTCCATTCTTCTCTGCACGGATAATATGCAATATCGAGGCGAATTTCCTTGCTTTTTACGCGCAATATGCTGCAATCGCGCAATCTATGGCTGAAATTGATCAGATTGACCGCAATATATTGCAAGCTCTTGAGGCCGATGGCCGGCTTGCCAATGTCGCGCTGGCCGACCGTGTGGGTTTATCGCCGTCTGCCTGCCTGCGCCGGGTGCAGGAACTGGAACGCAGCGGGATCATTGCGGGGTACCGCGCGGTGCTCGACCGGTCGAAATTGGGCGTGGGCGCAGTGATCTTCGTCACCGTCGGCCTGTCGGGGCATCTCAAAAAAGATGCGCTGGCCTTCGAGGCGGCGATGGCCAATGCGCCCGAAGTGCGCGAATGCCACAATGTTACCGGGGCGGTCGAATATATCTTACGCGTCGAGGTCGCCGATCTGGCGGCTTACAAGGATTTTCACGCCGATACGCTGGGTGTGCTGCCGATGGTGCAGAGCATAACCAGCCATATTTGTCTGGGGAGCGCCAAAGACGGGTAGGCGCGCTAGGGTCCTGACCCTAGTTGACGCGTTCCAGCCGCACTCGGGTTACGCCGCTGCTTACCATGCGAATCTGCCGCGCCGCAGCGCGGGAAAGGTCGATCACACGGCCTTTGGCGAAGGGTCCGCGATCATTGATCCGCACCACCACCTGACGGCCATTGCGCAGATTTGTGACGCGTACTTTCGTGCCGAAGCGCAATGTCCGGTGTGCGGCGGTCATTTTGGCTGGGTTGAAGATTTCGCCGCTTGCCGTTTTCCGGCCAGCAAAGCGCTTACCATAAAAGCTGGCCATGCCGGTGGCGAGAACCTTGCCGCTTTTCGCGCCGGTATGGTGCGCCTGCGCGCCGATTGTCGGCAGCGCTGCTGCCGCTATTCCAAGCGAAAGCGCGGCCGAAAGCCCAAATATTTGCGTTCTACGCATGACGCGTCACACCCCATTTTTCTAGTTATGCCAATGTTTATCCGCTGTTTAATCGGGTGCTGCAAGCGATGGTCGGCATGGCGGGCCGGATTCGCGGTGGGGTGAGAATGAAGTCAGCCCTGCTGATTCTTTGGTAAATTCTCGTCAATCCAGGTTTGCGCGTCGCTGCTACATGTCTCTTTTTCTTCATCGCTCAGCTGTGGCGAAATCTGATCGAGTATGTTCTCCGCCTTGTCGTCACCGGCGCGATAGGCCAGGTTGAGATATGTGCAGGCCTTTCTGCGGTCGACCTGGCCGCCCTCGCCATTCCACAGCATCCAGCCAAGGCCGCGCATGCCGCGACTCCAATTGCTCTGCCCGCCAAATGCCACCTTGCTGTACCATTCGCGCGCGGCGACGTCGTCTTCTGTCGTCCCCTCGCCCGTGGCGAGCATGACAGCCCTGCTGATCATTGCTTGCTCAGCGCCATTTTCGGAACCCCGAACAACCCAGTGCCAAGCCTTGCCTCTGTTTATTGCCGTTCCTGTACCATTTAGATGCATCATCCCGATGCGCCATTCGATCCATCCCTGGGACGCTCCTTTGACAGCCCCGCTGTCTGCCACTTCGACGAGCAAAGCCAGCGCCTTTGCTTCATCTTTGTCATAAAACCCCCCGCCCTGCAGATAATGGTCGGCCAAAGTCAGCTTGGCACCATAGGACCCTTCTGTTGCAGCTTCCTCCATCAGCTTTTGCCCGGATTCGGCGTCTTCCGGGCCGCCAATGCCTTGCAAAAGCGTCACAGCATATCCATTTTTTGCCTCAACATCGCCAGCTTCCATTCCCAGCTTATACCAGCGCCGCGCTTCGGCCCGTTTTGCTTCGTCCTCGGCACCCATCAGGCAGCGCCCCAGATCATTCTGGCTGTTGCGGTCGCCACCTTCCGCTGCTGCACGCAGCTCGGGCGTATCGCAATCGCTGCTCGCAGTCTTTGACTCAGCCGCAACTGGCGGGGACAAGGCCAGCGCAAAAGGAAACAAGAGTAAGTGCGCGCGTATCATATGTCGCTTTCTTCGAGAAAGCAGAAGATATAGATCATTTTTCAAAGGCTAACCAGAGTCGATTAGACATCCAGATTCGCGACGTTCAGCGCATTATCCTGGATAAATTCGCGCCGCGGCTCGACGACATCGCCCATCAGCTTGGTGAATATCTCGTCGGTCAGGTCGGCCTGTTCGACCGTCACCTGCAGCAGCGAGCGGTTTTCAGGGTCGAGCGTGGTTTCCCACAGCTGCTCGGCATTCATCTCGCCCAGCCCCTTATAGCGCGATATGGCGAGCCCCTTGCGGCCCGCGGCGAGCACAGCCTCCAGCAATTCCGAAGGCCGGGTGATCAGCGTTTCGCCCTTGGCCAGCGCGATTTCGTCGCCATCTGTATCGACCGCATCTTCCTGCGCAGCCGACGATCCGGCTGCTTTCACCAGCTTCGACGGCGTCTGGTAGCTATCCGCCTCTTCACCTGCGAGCCGGTGCAATTTGCGCGCTTCGGCGCTTTGCAGAAAGGCCGCCTCGACAAGATGATAGTCGGTGACGCCGCGCCACAGCCGGGAAAAGCCATAGCCGCCCTCTTCGGTTACTTCACCGGTCCACTGCCCCTCGCCATCCTGCAGCTGCATCCATGCCGCCGTCTTCTCGGCTGCGGCCTTGCGGTCGGCGGGCGCGAGGCCCGGATCAAGCGCGCCGGTGAGCGCCATAGCCTCTATGATTGCGCCATTATAGCGGCGCGGCACATAGGCCATCAGGCTCTTCATCCGCCGTGCATGCGCGATCAAGCCGCCAAGATCGTCGCCGGCGCGCGTGCCTTCCGCTGTCTCCATCACGACTCCGCCCAACCCGGCATCGACCAGATAATTATCGAGCGCATTATCGTCTTTCAGATAGACCTCGCTCTTGCCCTTGGCGACTTTGTAGAGCGGTGGCTGCGCGATATAGAGATGTCCGCGCTCGACGATCTCGGGCATCTGGCGATAGAAGAATGTCAGCAGCAACGTACGGATATGCGCGCCATCGACATCGGCGTCGGTCATGATCACGATCTTGTGATAGCGCAGCTTCTCGATATCGAAATCATCGCGGCCGATGCCTGTGCCCATCGCCTGGATCAGCGTGCCGACCTCCTTGCTGGTCAGCATCCGGTCGAAACGCGCGCGTTCGACATTGAGGATCTTGCCTTTCAGCGGCAGGATCGCTTGATATTGCCGGTCGCGGCCCTGCTTTGCCGAGCCGCCGGCGCTGTCACCCTCGACCAGAAACAACTCCGACTTGGCCGGGTCGCGTTCCTGGCAGTCAGCCAGCTTGCCGGGCAGCGAGGCGACGCTCATTGCGCCCTTGCGGGTCATCTCGCGGGCCTTGCGCGCGGCTTCACGTGCCGCAGCGGCATCGATCACCTTCTGGATGACGAGCTTGGCATTCGCGGGATTTTCTTCCAGCCATTCGCTCATCTTGTCCGCCATCAGGCTTTCGAGCGGCTGGCGCACCTCCGAAGATACGAGCTTGTCCTTTGTCTGCGACGAAAATTTGGGATCGGGCAGCTTCACCGACACGATCGCCGTCAGCCCTTCGCGCATATCGTCACCGGTCAGCTTGACCTTCTCTTTCTTGAGCGCGCCGGAACTTTCCGCATAATTGTTGAGCGTGCGGGTCAGCGCCGCGCGGAAAGCGGCAAGATGGGTGCCGCCATCGCGCTGCGGGATATTGTTGGTGAAGCAGAGGACATTCTCGTAATAGCTGTCATTCCATTCCAGCGCGACATCGATGCCGATGCCGTCGCGTTCCGATGAAATCGCGATCGGATCGGGAAACAGCGCCGTCTTGTTCCGGTCGAGATACTGTACGAAGGCCGCAATGCCGCCCTCATAGAGCATATCGACTTCCTTCGCCTGCTCATGCCGCCGGTCGCGGATCAGGATGCGCACGCCCGAATTGAGGAAGGCCAGCTCGCGGTAGCGATGCTCCAGCTTCTCGAAATCGAATTCTGTTACATTCTTGAAGGTGTCGGTCGACGGCAGGAAGGTCACCCGCGTGCCCTTCTTGCCTTCCGGCGCATCGCCTTTCACCTCGAGCGGATTGACGGCCTCGCCATGCTCGAAGCGCATCCAGTGCTCCTGGCCATCGCGCCAGATGGTGAGTTCGAGAAATTCGGAGAGCGCATTGACAACCGATACGCCCACGCCGTGGAGTCCGCCGGAAACCTTGTATGCATTGTCGTCGGAGGTGTTTTCGAACTTTCCGCCGGCATGCAACTGGGTCATGATCACTTCAGCCGCCGATACGCCCTCTTCGGCATGTATTTCGGTGGGTATGCCGCGGCCATTATCCTCTACAGAGACGCTGCCATCTGCATTGAGCTCGATCAGCACAAGATCACAATGACCAGCCAGAGCCTCGTCGATGGCATTGTCCGAAACCTCGAACACCATATGATGCAGACCGGAGCCGTCATCGGTATCGCCGATATACATGCCCGGGCGCTTGCGGACCGCGTCCAGGCCTTTCAGAACCTTGATCGAATCCGCGCCATAATCGGCCTTGTTGGGGTTTTCGGCGCTGTCGCCCGACGGCGTGCTTTGTGAAGGCTCGTCACTCATCTTGGCATCATAGGGAATCGGCAGGCAAAACCCAAGCAAAAGCTGTCCTTTTCCACAGGGTTTATGCGCATGGATTCAAAGGGTTGGTTATGCTAGAGAGTGGAATCTGGTTGTTTCATGAAAGGGTAAAAGGAAAAAGAGGAATAAGGGGGATGACCAGATGCCGAAAACTATCGAAGAACTCGCGAGTGTAATCGTCGATACGGCTTACCATTTGCATCAGGATGTCGGGCCCGGATTGCTCGAATCTGTGTATGAGAAAGCGCTTGGCAAAAGACTTGAAAGCCTGCGGCTTTCGGTAAGCTATCAGCAGCCCGTTCCTGTTATAATTGACGGCGTCACTTACCCCGACGGCTATCGTGCCGATTTGATTGTCGAGCAGCGCCAGCTGGTGGAGATAAAGTCAGTTGAGCGGCTTACCAATCTGCATTTCAAGCAAGCGCTTACTTATGTGAGAATGCTCCAGCAGCCTCTCCTGCTGCTGATTAATTTTGGGGGGATGATATTCAAGGACAATATCAAGCGCATCATGAATGACCGCGCTTTGAAACAATAACCTCTTTTTCCTTTTACCCTTTTATGAAAAATGAGATTGGAAATGTGAGGAGAAAGCATGACAAATCCCGCCGATATGGTGCCTTTTGCCAAGACTCTGGGCATCAAAATCACAAAAATGGACGAGGACAGGGTGGAGGCCGAGCTTCTTGTCCGCCCCGAGATCTGCACCATTTCCGGCCCCGGACAGCCAAAGACGATCCATGGCGGTGCGGTGATGACTTTCGCAGATGTGGTGGGCGCTTTTGCCGCCTATGCCAATCTTCCCGAAGGCGCGAAGGGAACGACCACCAGCGAGAGCAAAACCAACTTCCTGCGTCCTGCGGCGGAAGGCACGACCGTCCATGCTATATGCGAGCCCGTCAAGGTCGGCAGGCAGATCACCGTTTTGCAAACCAAGATCAGCGACGAAGACGGCAAGCTGGTTGCGCTGGTGACGCAAAGCCAGGTGGCGGTGTGAAATGAAACGTCGTATAACCACCATGATCTTTGCTTGCTTGTTCGCAATTGGATGCTCGAAGGTCGAACATAGCGAAACCGTTTCTACAGTGGAGCCGGCTGTTTCTGCGCCGGCGAGCATTGTTTCAGCTACCAAGAAGGTTGAGAGGGCAACGGAACCACCACCATCGCGCAAGCGCACCCCTATTCCAGACGACTATATCAAACTGCCAAAGGGCAAAAGTTCGGCGGGGTGGCAGCCGGAAAAATATATCGAGCTACTCTGTGATCCAAAGGCGCACCGCCTATCGATCAATATCAATCCACCGGAATTTCGCCCCAATAGCGGCTTTCCGGAGCGGCGAATGCTAAAGATATCGGATTTCATTTTTGCCCATGAGAAATATTCCGAAGATTTTGCCTTTCACGGGCCTTTGAACAAATTCGAAACATGCGGTGTCTTCGTTCTCAAGATAACCGGCGATATGTTCAACTTCCACAGAAATGGACGTGACGGAGCACATGATGCGTTTGTCGCGGTGCGCTTGATTATAGGCAAGCGTAGCTACTTCATGGAGACCTACCGGCACCCTGGCTACGACGGGATACGGCTTTCAGGCGATTGGCCCTATGCAGGCAGAGTGGAGTTCGATGAAGATGGTTGCCCAACATACCATGCGTCGCGCATTGATTTTAGTTACGACCCTGAGCAGTCGAAAGTGCGTCTCGATAAATTTGTCGGCATGAATGGACGAAGCGAGAAGATATTTCGAGGTAATTTTGAAGGCCAGGATTCTTCAATATGCAACGAGTCCTTTTTTGAAGAGGCCACCTTGCAGTCGATTATGAGCTCACGAAAGGCGGGTTCGAATTGACTCTCGATGTAAATGCCTATCTCGAACAGCCCTATGGAGATTTCTCTGCGTTGATTTCGTCGCATGGCGCGCAGCGCGGCGAACAGATGGCACTCGACGATGGCGATGACCGGCTGGCCTGGCACGAGGTCGATGCGCTCACGAACCGGATGGCGGCCCAATTGCAGGCGGATGGGTTGAAGCGCGGACAGGCGGTCGCGATCCTGGGGACGACGACGGTACATTATGCGCTCGCCTATCTGGCCGCAATCCGCGCCGGAGGCTGCGCAGCCCCGCTGACGACCAGCGCGGCGCCGCTGCAGCTCGAAGCGATGATGGCCGACAGCGGCGCGATGCATCTGTTCATTGACGCTGCCAAGCTGGCGGATTTAGCCGGCAAGAACATAGCGCCCGAGCGCGTCATCATGCTGGATGGAGTGCATGGGGACTATCCGGATTATCGCGACTGGATGGCGGCAGAAGGAGCAGCGCCGACCGACCTGGAATGCACGGGCGAAGACCCCTTCAACATCATCTATTCCTCCGGCACCACAGGCACGCCCAAGGGCATCGTCCATTCACGGCAGATGCGCTGGCGGCAATATACCGCCGGCGCGCATTTCGGGATGTCGGGGCAGGCCAGCATGCTTTCCACGCCGCTTTATTCGAACACGACGCTGGGGGTGTTCCTGCCGACGATGGCTTACGGGGGAACCGCGCTGCTGATGAAGAAATTCAGCGTTGAAGGCTGGCTCAAGCGGGCCGAAGCCGCGCGCGCGACGCATACTATGCTGGTGCCCGTGCAGTATAAGCGGCTGATGGAGTATGAGCGCTTCGATGACTTCGATCTGTCCTCGATGCAGCTCAAATATTGCACCAGCGCGCCTTTCAGCGCCGAATTGAAGGCGGAGGTGCTGAGGCGCATGCCGGGCGGGCTGGTCGAGATTTATTCGATGACCGAAGGCGGCGTGGTCTGCCTGCTCCTTGCGCATGAGCATCCAGGCAAGCTGCATACCGTCGGCATTCCGTGGGACGGGAGCGAGGTATTCACTATCGACGAGGGTGGCCTGCGGCTTCCGGCTGGTGAAATCGGTGAACTTGTGGGTCGTTCGCGCACGATGATGAGCGGCTATCAGAACCAGCTGGAGAAAACCGAGGAAGCAAGCTGGTATGACGAAGATGGCACCCGCTGGCAGCGGATGGGCGATATCGGCCGCGTCGATGACGACGGCTTTGTCGAGCTTGTCGGAAGGGCGAAGGATATGATCATTTCCGGCGGCTTCAATATCTATCCTGTAGATCTTGAGGCTGAGCTTCTGAAGCATCCACATGTCGAAGAAGCCGCAGTCATCGGTGTTCCGTCAGAGCGCTGGGGCGAAACGCCGTTGGGCTTTGTTACCGCAAAGAAGGGCGCGTCGCTTGATACCGATGCTGTGCTGGCCGAGACCAACGCGCGGCTCGGCAAGACGCAGCGGCTATCGGCGCTGCACGCAATTGGCGAAATGCCGCGCAGCCATATCGGCAAGCTTCTCAAGACCGAACTGAGGGAGATGGCGGCGCTCAAGACGGGATAGAAGTCTACGCCTGCCGGCTCGTATCCTCAATCATCCTTTCCGCGCGCACCATATTCGCCGCGCTCGTGAATGACATTGGCCCGGCCAACCAGCAGGTCATCGACACGGCCGATGCGGGAGGCGTCCTTGTCGGTGTAGGGAAGCGAATGCAGCACATAGCGCATGGCATTCAAACGCGCGCGTTTCTTGTCGTCGGATTTGATAACCGTCCATGGCGAATCCGCCGTGTCGGTGTGAAAGAACATCGCCTCTTTCGCCCGGGTATAATCATCCCATTTATCCAGACTGGCCAGGTCGACCGGCGACAGCTTCCACTGCTTCAGTGGATGCACCTTGCGTTCGTTGAAGCGCCGCATTTGCTCCCTGCGGCTCACCGAAAACCAGAATTTTATGAGATGGATACCGCTTCGCACCAGATTGCGCTCGAAATCTGGGACCTGTCGCAGAAATTCGTGATATTCCTCGTCGGAGCAAAAGCCCATAACGCGTTCCACTCCGGCACGATTATACCAGCTGCGATCAAACATGACGATCTCGCCTCTGGTCGGGAGGTGTTCGGCGTAGCGCTGAAAATACCATTGGCCGCGCTCGACCTCGCTTGGCTTTTCCAGTGCGACAACACGGGCCCCGCGCGGATTGAGGTGCTCCATGAAGCGCTTGATGGCACCGCCCTTGCCGGCTGCATCGCGCCCTTCAAACAGTATCACGAGCCGCTGGTCGCATTCTTTCATCCAGCTCTGCAGTTTCAACAGTTCGGTTTGCAAGATAAATTTGTCGCGCTCATAGTCGCGGCGCAGCATCTTGAATTTATAAGGATATCCGCCTTCACGCCAGTCATCGGCGAGATCATTTCGGGTTTTGCGCGGCTTTCCCCCGGGCTTGGGTAGACCGAGATAGCCGGAAAGCTCGGCCGCATCATCGGGAGACGCGCCGGACAGGATGGTTTTGATATCGTCCAGTTCCCCATCCGGATGCCCGGCGCGGACCTCATCGACCAGCTCATGCTTGGATTCCTGCGCGGCGACTTCACGTTCATGCGCCAGCCCCTCTTCAAGCGTGTGCTTTCCTTGCTTTTTTCTGCCGTTTGACGATTTCCTGGCCGCCTTCTTTTTCTCGCCAGCTTTTTGTTTCTTGTTTTTGCCCGCCATCGCTCGCCCCCTTCACCTCCGGATAAACAGCAAATACAACATGCCGGCAATATTGGCACATTGAGGTAAATCAAAAAACCAAACTATTTGAGGAGGATCGAATCGCCAAATATCAGATTGCTATCATCGCCCTGCGACCCGTGCGACCACATCCTCCTTCACCGCTGGCGTCACAAATTTTCCGATATCGCCGCCATAGAGCGCGATCTCCTTGACCAGCCGTGACGCAATCGGTTGCAGCGCCACATCCGCCATCAGGAACACTGTTTCCACCTCGTGGTTAAGCTGCCGGTTCATGCCGGTGAGCTGATATTCATATTCGAAATCGGTCACCCCGCGAATGCCGCGGATGACGACGCCTGCGCCCTGCTCCTTCGCAAAATCGACAAGCAGTGAGTTGAAGCCGACCACTTCGATATTGGTGTTTCCCAGCGCCGCGACTTCGCGCTCCACCATTGCGATGCGTTCATCATCGTCGAACATCGGCGTCTTGGCGATATTGGTGGTGACGCCGATGACCAGCCGGTCGACGAGCTTTGCGCCGCGTTCGATAATGTCCATATGGCCCAGCGTAACGGGGTCGAATGTTCCCGGATAGACGCCTATTCTCTCCGCCATGATGCTTCCCTCCTGTTACCGGTCGCGCTGGCTCACATATTGGGCGACGCTGCGCAGCAGGTCAGCCTCCCTGCCATAGCTGGCCAAATGCTGAGTCGCTTGGTCGACCAGAAGCTGCGCTTGTTCCTTCGACCGCTTCAGCCCCAAAATTGACACAAATGTGCCTTTGCCTGCATCGGCATCCTTGTGCAGCGCTTTTCCTGCCAATGCTTCGTCGCCTTCGACATCCAGAATATCGTCGGCAATCTGGAAGGCGAGGCCCACATCATGCGCATAGCCCTTCAGATGCACCCGGCCTTCGGCTGGCACATGCCCCAAAATTGCACCCATCTCTACGCTGGCCGCGATGAGCGCACCGGTCTTGAGCGCCTGCAGCCGCGTGATGGTCGGAAGATCGAATGAACTGCGCTCCGCTTCGAGATCCATTATCTGCCCGCCCGCCATGCCTTCCGGGCCGCTCGCCAGCGCGAGGCATTGAATAAGCTCGCTGCGTATAAAGGGGTCAGCATGAACCGAGGGCTGCGCCAGAATTTCGAAGGCCAGAGCATGCAGGCTGTCGCCGGCAAGGACTGCCGTTGCCTCGCCGAAGGCCTTGTGCACCGTCGGTTTGCCGCGGCGCAGCGCATCATCGTCCATGCAGGGTAAATCATCGTGGATCAGCGAATAGACATGAATGGCCTCGACCGCCGTTCCGACGCGCAATGCAGCGTCATAATCGACGTTGAAAAGTTTCGCCGATGCGCAGACCAGCAAGGGACGCAGCCTTTTGCCGCCGCCTATGCAGGCATGCCGCATCGCCTCATAGAGCGGCGCTCTGGCATCGTCGGGGACGGCGAGCAGTTGCGCAAACTCGGCGTCGATATCGGCTGAGATCCGATCAAGCGCCGCATCGAGATTGGCTGGAAGGGATTTGCTGCCGGTCATGCATTCATTCCGCCGGGCCCGGCCTATTCCGTGTCGAATGGCTGCGTGCCTTGCGGTGCGCCATCTTCGCCCAGCGTAATGGCTTCGATGCGTGCCTTGGCTGCATCGAGCCGTTTCTGGCAGAGCGCGCGCAGCTTGTTGCCGCGCTCATATAGTGCAATCGATTCGTCCAGGGGCGCTTCGCCTCCTTCCAGCGTCTGGACAATCGCTTCCAGTGCTCCAAGCGCTTCTTCGAACGTCGGTTCGCCCGTCTTGCCTGCTTCGCTTCCCATAGCGCTATTCTTTGGCGCGGGCGGCGGGTGCGGTCAAGCATTTCGGATGTTCGATGCCGTTTGACAGATTTTCACTTCACATTGACTTTTCTGCCCGCTAAGCCGCCGCCGCTATGAAAAAATCTCTCCTGATGATCACCCCCGTTGCCATGCTTGCGCTTGCGGCATGCAACAATACCGAAACCCCTGCCGAAAGTGATGCTGCCGGTGCCGACACTGCCGAAGCGCCCGCTGAACCGGTTGAAATGCCGCCGTCGATTACGTCGAAGGGAACCTATCGCTGTGCTGACAACACCATTCTCTATGTCGAATTTTTCGGCGAGAATGAAAGCGCATCGATCCGCGTCGGCGAAGAAACCGCAGAAGCCATTCGCGTGAAACCGGAAGCAGCCGAAGCCCCGGCTGAAGGCACCGAAGAAGTTGCAAAGCCCACCGGTCCGATGAAATCGGAAGATGGCGAGACCATGCTGACCGGCAGCGGCGACCAGATCAATGTGCGGCTCGCAGGGAAAGGCGCGCAAAGCTGCAAGAAATAACGCACTAGATATTGAACAGAAGGGGGCGGATTTCCGGCCCCCTTTTCATGCAATGAAAGGCCCGCGCCAGAAGCTGCCCGGCCCGAAGGCAGAGTCAGCGCGAAGGGTCGCTCCGCAAGGCTGAAACTTCCTCTCGCAGCGCGCGGAGTTCGGACAGGATTTCTTCGCGTTCGCTGCCTGCCTCTTCCTGGTCGGCCTCATGCATCGCGGTGACAATAATCGCGATAAACAGGTTGAGCACGACAAAGCTGGTGCACATGATGAAGGGCACGAAGAAGGCCCAAGCATAGGGGAATTCCTCCATCACCGGGCGCACGATCCCCATCGACCAGCTTTCCAGCGTCATGATCTGGAACAGCGAGTAGAGCGATGCGCCAACGGAGCCGAACCACTCAGGGAAGGCCCCGCCGAACAGCTTGGTGGCCATGACCGCGAAGATGTAGAAAATCAGTGTCAAGAGTACGAGTACCGATCCCATCGAGGGGATGCTGGCGAGCAGCCCCTGAACCACCTTGCGCATTGACGGTACCACCGACACCAGCCGCAGGGCGCGCAGGATGCGCAGCGCGCGAAGGACGCTGAAGCCCTGGCTGGCGGGGACGAGAGCAATGCCGACAATGGTCAGATCGAAGACATTCCATCCATTGAGGAAAAAGCGCCATCGGTAAGCGAATAGCTTCAGAAGAATCTCAATCACGAAAATGACGATCGCTGCCCGGTCGAGCGCAACCAGCAGCGGCCCGTAATCGGCCATTATATCCGCACTGGTCTCGAAGCCGAGGATGATCGCATTGACGACGATCACGGCGATGATGAATCTTTCGAAAGAAGGCGCTTCGACGAAGGCCCGGATTTTCTCACGCATGGCGAACCCCTTGAAGCAATTTCATGTTAGGTAGCCCTGCTGCTCTCACTGTCAACGGGCTGGCGATGAAAAATGTCACCTTCCGCGCTTGCCGCTGGCCTTTGCGCTGGCGAGCGATTAAGGGCGAGGCATGAATGATGCCGCTACGCTTGCCGAACCTGAAATCACGCCGCAAATTGTCGCCGAACATGGCCTGTCAGAGGATGAATATGCGATCATTCTCGACCGGTTGGGGCGCGAGCCCAATCTGGTGGAGCTGGGCATTTTTTCGGTCATGTGGTCGGAGCATTGCAGCTATAAGAGCTCGCGCATTCATCTGGCCAAGCTCCCCACCGAGGCACCCTGGGTCATTCAGGGGCCGGGCGAAAATGCCGGCGTCATCGATATCGGTGACGGGCAGGCGGCTGTCTTCAAGATGGAGTCGCACAACCACCCCAGCTATATCGAGCCCTATCAGGGCGCAGCGACGGGCGTGGGCGGAATCTTGCGCGATGTCTTCACGATGGGCGCGCGGCCGGTGGCGAATATGAATGCGCTGCGTTTCGGCGATCCGGGGCATCCCAAGATGAAGCATCTGGTGCAGGGCGTCGTCGCCGGTATCGGCGGCTATGGCAATTGCGTCGGCGTGCCGACGGTAGGCGGAGAGACCAATTTTCATGCCAGCTATGACGGCAATATCCTCGTCAATGCGATGACAGTGGGCGTGGCCGATGCCGACAAGATTTTCTATTCCGCCGCCACCGGTGTGGGCAATCCGATTGTCTATGTGGGTTCCAAGACAGGCCGCGACGGCATCCATGGCGCAACCATGGCGAGCGCGGATTTCGCCGAGGATGCAGAGGAAAAACGCCCCACCGTGCAGGTCGGTGATCCCTTCACCGAAAAGCTGCTGATCGAGGCTTGCCTCGAACTGATGGCGACCGATGCGATCGTCGCGATCCAGGATATGGGCGCAGCCGGGCTGACCAGTTCCAGCGTCGAAATGGCGACCAATGGCAAGACCGGCATCCGCCTCAATATGGATGCGGTGCCGCAGCGCGAGGAAGGCATGACTCCTTACGAGATGATGCTGTCGGAAAGTCAGGAACGCATGCTGATGGTCCTGAAGCCCGGCAAAGAGGCGATGGCGCGGGCGATCTTCGAGAAATGGGAACTCGATTTCGCGGTGATTGGCGAGGTCACGGATACGCAGCGGATGGTGCTCGAATGGCAGGGCGAGGTGGTCTGCGATATCCCTCTCGGTCCGCTTGCGGACGATGCGCCCAAATATGACCGGCCGGCGATGAGCAGGGAAGAATACAAGGCCTGGGCGAAGGTCAAGCCGCTTGACCCGGACAGCATCCCCGAAAGCAGCGATATCGGCGCGGACCTGCTCAAACTGATGGCGTCATCAGATCTCGCTTCGCGCCGCTGGATCTGGGAGCAGTATGACAGTCAGGTCGGCGCGGATACGCTGCAAAAATCGGGCGGTGATGCCGCTGTCGTGCGGGTGCATGGCTCGAACAAGGGCCTCGCCATCACCACCGATTGCACCCCGCGCTATTGCTATGCCGATCCTTATGAGGGCGGCAAACAGGCCATAGCAGAAGCCTACCGGAATTTATGCGCGGTCGGTGCGCGGCCGCTCGCGGTGACCAATTGCCTGAACTTTGCCAATCCGGAGCGTCCGGAAATCATGGCGCAATTCACCGGCTGCCTCGAAGGGATGGGCGATGCCTGCCGCGCGCTCGATTTTCCCATCGTGAGCGGCAATGTCAGCCTTTATAACGAAAGCAAGGCCACCGGTGGTGGCAGCGCGATCCTACCCACCCCGGCTATCGGCGGCGTCGGCGTGATCGATGATGTCAGCAAGATGGCGACGATTGGGTTTAAAAATGAAGGGGATGCGATTTTTCTCGTTGGAGAGAAACCCGGCAAGGGGCGGTGGAACATCGGGCAGTCATTGTGGTTGCGCGAGAAATTTGGGCGCGAGGAAGGCGCTCCACCCCCGGTCGATTTAGCAAAGGAACGGGAGGCCGGGGAGTTCGTCCTGCAGCTCGTTAACAGGAAAATTGCAACGGCAGTTCACGATGTTGCCGATGGCGGGCTTTTGGTCGCATTGTCGGAAATGGCGCTCGCCGGAAATCTGGGATGTCAGCTGCTAGCGCTCGATCAGCGAAAAGGACATTATGAGGCATCCCTTTTCGGTGAAGATCAGGGTCGTTATGTCGTGTGCGGCGATGCCGAGACAATCCTGGAAGTGTCGTCCGATTCCGATATCGAAATCTACCGTATCGGCACGGTCAAAGGCGATCATATCTGGATCACCGACCCTGTGAAGGACAGCCTCCTTCTGGACAAGATTGCCCTTGCCGATCTGCGCGCGGCGCATGAAAGCTTTTTCAGGTACTGGATGGAGGGGTGATTTTGATCCAATCGTCACTCCCGACTTGGTCGGGAGTCCAGTCGAGAGGTCGGTGAAAACTGGATTCCAGCCTACGCGGGAATGACGAACGTGGTTGGGTGGAGGGATAGCAACCGTGATCTCCTGCGAAGGCAGGAGTCCAGAGTGTTGCTGGTGAGTGCTATCTCACTGGACCCCGGATCAAGTCCGGGGATCACAAAGGGAGGATTGGTTTGCCCGCAGGATATTCCGGAACGCCGCTGGCGAAGAAGCTCACCCTGAAAGACGGGATGCGCGTATGGTTCGATGCGATGCCGGATAGCGTCTGCGCGGAGATCGACGAGTCTGGCCTGACATTGATCGAAGAAGACAACCCTTCGAAAGGCATTAACGCCGCGCATATTTTCACAGCAGAGCGCGCGGTGTTGGAGGACCGGCTTGCCGCGCTGCGCGATCTCATCGATCCGGCGGGGCAGGTTTGGGTGAGCTGGCCCAAAAAGGCCGCCAAAATCCCCAGCGAGATCGACGAGCATGATGTGCGCAGGGCGGGCCTCGCCATCGGCTTTGTCGATACCAAGAAATGCGCAGTCGACGAAACCTGGTCGGGCCTCAAATTCGTGATCCGCAAGGAATTGCGTTAAGTTGCGGGGTGGTGATCCCCAGCGCAGGCTGGGGTCCAGCAACTACAGTCGATAATAAGACTGGACTCCAGCTTTCGCTGGAGATCACCATCAAAACAGAGACGGACTAGGCCGCAGCCGCATTCTGCCCGAGCAGGTCATAGGGATCGACTCCGCCGGCCTTCATCATCTCGTGGCATTTGCGGTAGGTCACTGGCGGCTTGATATTGAGCTGCCTGCGCGCTTCTTCGAGCGGCAAGGCGAGCAGCGCCATGATATCCTGATGCGCAATCATCCTGGCGGCCTTGCCATGACGCTGCCCTTCGCGGATCGCGCTGTAGATCGGAACCGCCGATGGCAACCCCTTTTTCACTTCACGCCCGCCGGCATAGGCGATGAATAGCGTGCCGAGATTGGGATTCTGCGAATAGGTGAATGCCAGCACGCATTGTTCACCCAGGGCGTCACGGCCATAGCCGGTGAGCACGTGGAACAGGTCATGCGTATCGCGCAGGCGATTGCCATAGCGTTCCATCATGTCGTCATAGCGCCCACCCTTGTCGGCAAAGCTTTCATATTCGTCGACCAGACCTTGCGCGGTCAGCCCTTCGCGTTCCATAAAATCGCAATAGGCATGCGCGACGCTGCCCATCGGCAGCTTGCGCAAGGCCGCGTGATCGTCGAGCCTTTCGACCAGGCTGTGTTTGTCGGTCAGCACGGCCTGCCCGCGCTTGCTCGCCCAGAAGGATTCGGCGCGCTCGGCAAAGTCCTTGCCGGTCAGCGCCTTGATAATGTGAAAAACCTGTTCGGTATCTTCCTTGTCCGCGATCAGCTTGCGGAAATGGTGCAGCGCTTTCAAAGGGCGCTTGCGATGTTTGGGGCGATCGGGATGCACGAGCGGAATTTGGCTGGTCGCGGGCTCTGTCACGGCGAGGACTCCATGTTGTCTAACCATGCGCGGCCTATCATAGATGACCTCTGCTTACAATAGTGTTAATAAGGCTTGCGATTTTGCCTCTTCCCGCGCCCGGTCTTGCCGCCTAAACAGGCGCGATGAAAGATCATGAAACCATCCCTTATACTGCGCTTCCCGACTATTCGGATGATGAGCGGATTGTCAGAGCAAAAGCCGCCTATGAAGCGCTCAAAACCCGCAGGACCTGCCGCTATTTCAGCGATGCGCCGGTGCCGCGCGAGGTGATCGAATATGCGCTGCTTGCCGCTGGAACCGCGCCCAACGGTGCCAACCACCAGCCCTGGCATTTCGCTGTCGTTTCCTCGCTGGACAAGAAACGCGCCATCCGCGCGGCGGCGGAGGCGGAAGAAAAGGCCTTCTATGCCGGCAAGGCGTCGCAGGAATGGATCGATGCACTGGCACCGCTGGGAACCGATGACCACAAGCCCTATCTCGAAACAGCGCCCTGGCTGATCGTGATATTCGGGCAGCGCAAGGGCGGCATGTATGCCGGCGAGAAGAAACAGAATTACTATGTCAATGAAAGCGTCGGCATCGCAACGGGCATGCTGATCCATGCACTGCATGAGGCTGGACTGGCGACGCTCACCCATACGCCCAATCCGATGAAATTCCTGAACGAGATATGCGACCGGCCACCGGATGAGAAACCGATGATGGTGCTGGTTGCCGGGAAACCCGCAGCCGATGCGACGATTCCCGTTCACGCCACGATCAAGAAACCGCTGGACCAGATTTCGAGCTGGCTGTAGTAGCTGGCTAATACAGCCACAGGAGGACGGTTTGGCGACCACGGGACCGGTTAACGCCCGCTACATAACGCTCGACGCATTGCGCGGCTTTGCGGTGATGGCGATCCTTCTCATGAATATTATGGCCTTTGCCATGCCCGAAATGGCTTATATCACGCCAAAGGTATATGGCGGGACTGAGCCGACCGATCTGTGGGCATGGGCGCTTTCTTTCATCCTTGTCGATGGAAAAATGCGCGGGTTGTTCACGCTGCTGTTCGGGGCCAGCATGCTTTTGGTGGCGGAAAGTGCAGCCGGAAAAGGTGAACGCCCGGAACGCGTGCATTACAGCAGAATGTTCTGGCTCGCCATTTTTGGCCTTTGCCATTTCTTTTTCATCTGGTGGGGCGACATTCTGTTTCTCTATGCCGTCGCTGGTTCGATAGTTTTCCTGTTTCGCGGCTGGCAGGCCCAGCGGCTCGTCAAATGGGCGCTAATCGCCTATTTCGCGGCTTTTTTGCTTGTTGGTTTGGGCATGGGCGGCATGTATTTTGCCGAAATGGCGGCCAAGGCCCCGAATGCAAGCGCCGAGGCAATCGCCGAATATAATACCATGATTGCCGACCTGGGCGTCGACCCACAGACGGTTGCAGCCGAGGTTCGGCTATACTCGGGCAGCTATTGGGAGATTGTCCGGCACAAGCTGACGGAGGACTGGTATTTTCCCTTCGTCAACACCTTCATGATCATTATCGAAACCGTACCGGTGATGATGATAGGCATGGCGCTGATGAAAAGCGGATTTATGACCGGAGAATGGGAACAGGAACGCTATGTCCGTTTTGCGTTCGGCATGACTGCGGTTGGGGCGTTACTGATGGCGGCCATTACGTTTGCCGTATATCAAAGCGGCTTCGACATCATAACGGTCATGAATGCGAATATCGCCTGGACCATGCCCGCGCGCCTCCTGATGACAATCGGTTATGCTGCTGCCTTGCTGCTGCTCATCGCAAAGTTTGCAAAAAGCCGTTTCATCGCGCGCGTTGCCGCTGCGGGCCGGGCCGCCTTCACCAACTATCTGGGCACCAGCATCGTCATGACAACGATCTTTTATGGTTATGGCTTTGGTCTTTTCGGCAAGGTCGGGCGGTGGGAGCTGTTATTCTTCGTATTCGGCATGTGGGCGATCATGCTGCTCTGGTCGCTACCCTGGCTGCTCCGCTTCCGCTACGGCCCGCTCGAATGGATCTGGCGCAGCCTCGCGCGCAGGCAGCTTCAGCCATTCAGGCGGACATAAAAACAACAAATTAGAATAGGCTCAGCCCGGCCGCGTCCCAAAACCGCCCGGCCGTTGACCGAAGCCCAGCGGTTTGCGCTGTACAAGCGGGCTCGATTCGGCTTCGAGCGCCGACAGGCTTTCTTCAAAAAGCGGGCGCAGCCTTGCAACCTGCTCGACAAGCTCGGACGGATCCTGGCGCAATTCGACAAATTGCCGCGCGGCCACCTCGATTTCCTCGGCCAGCAAGGCAAGGCGGTCTGCGCCGAACTGAGCCGATTCCCCTTTCAGCGTATGGGCGGGGATAACGAGCGCGCCTGAATCTTTTTCCAGCATGGCCTGCTCGATAGCTGCGACCGATTTGATGCCGTCTTCCCGGAAATAGCCGAGCAGGCGCACAAAATGCTCGCCCAGCGCGTTGCGCGCCTCGGCAAAGGCTTTCCAATTGATCAGATCATCGCTGCCTGCGTTGATCTCGCCTTCATGCATCATGCTTCAACTCCTGTGCGAATATGGCCACTATCCACAACCAAGGCGCAATCCTAACCGCAACTGGTTAACCGCGGGTATACGATTTTACAGTTCGCCTGACTTAACGTGAAAACAGGTAAATTGCCGGGTCAGTCCGCAGCAAAGGGATTGGCGCGTGCGCGAAGATTGATACGCACCGGAACGGCACCAAAATCGAGATCGCGCCTGATCCCGTTGAGCAGATAGCGATGATAGCTTGCCGGCAGTTGATCTACGCGCGTACCAAACACGACGAAGGCGGGCGGGCGGCTATTTGCCTGCGTGATATAGCGCAGCTTGATACGTCTCCCGCCCGGTGCCGGCGGTGGATTGGCCGAAATAGCGGCCTCGAACCAGCGGTTGAGGAGTGCGGTTGGAACCCTGCGCGACCAGGCTTCACGCGCGTGGAAGGCGGCTTTGAGCATCTGATCGGTGCCCTTGCCCGTCGCAGCCGACACGGCAATCAGCGGCACGCCTTTCAGCTGCGACAGCCCTTCATCCAAAGCCGCACGTATGCCGTTGAAGAGCCTGCTGGCATCTTCTGCTATATCCCATTTGTTGATGGCGATTACCAGTGCCCTGCCCTCCTGCAATACCGCATCGGCAATTTTCAGATCCTGCAGTTCGAGGCCCTTGCTGGCATCAAGCAGCAGCACCACGACCTCGGCGAAATCGATGGCACGGCGGCCATCGGCAACCGACAATTTTTCCAGCTTGTCCTTTACCTTTGCTTTCTTGCGCATACCGGCGGTGTCGATGAGCCGGACCGGTCTTTCATCGCCGCTGCCGGGATCGCTCCAGACCCAGTCTATCTCGATACTGTCGCGGGTGATGCCCGCTTCCGGCCCGGTGATCAGCCGGTTTTCCCCGAGCAGGCGGTTGATGAGTGTCGACTTACCTGCATTCGGCCGGCCCACTATCGCCAGCTTGAGCGGTGCGTCTGGATCATCGGCATCGCCTGCATCGCCCTGTTCTGCGATCTTTGCAGCCGCCGCGTCGATATGCGGCATGAGCGCCTGAAAGAGATCGGCCATGCCTTCGCCATGCTCGGCGCTGATTGCTATCGGATCGCCTAGCCCCAGCGCATAGCTCTCTGCGATGCCGCCTTCGGCCTGCCTGCCTTCTGCCTTGTTGACCGCCAGTACGACCGGGCGGTTCGAAGCGCGCAGCCAGCGGGCAATCTCTTCATCGAGCGGTGTTATCCCTGCGCGACCGTCAACCAGGAAGAGCGCAACATCGGCCTCTTCGAGCGCCGCTTCGGTTTGCGCGCGCATCCGCCCAGGTAGCGTTTGCGCGTCCTCCTCCTCATAGCCTGCTGTATCGAATATCCTGAATTCCAAGTCGAACAGGCTGCCCTCGCCCTCGCGCCGGTCGCGCGTAACGCCCGGTCGATCATCGACCAGCGCCAGCCGCTTGCCGATCAACCGGTTGAACAGGGTCGATTTGCCGACATTGGGCCGGCCGATAATGGCAATGGCGGGTTTCATCTGCGCAGCAGACCTATGCGGGCGACTGCTCGGCGGCAAGTCTTTACTTGAGGGCCGAGACGCGGCCCTTGTCGTCAAGGATGTAGAGCATGCCACCGGCAACCACGGGCGGCACGGAGATGCGGTCCTTGTTGTCGTAAATCATGCTCGAGGAGCCCTCCCCCGGGGAAACCGCCCATATTTCGCCAAGCGTGTTGACAGCAATCAAGCGGTTACCGGCCAGAACAGGGCCGCGCCAGCCGATCGCGCCCTTCTTGTCCTTCTCATCCTTGAATTGCGGCAATTGCGATATCCAGCGAATTTTCCCCGAAGAGCGCTGCACGCACAGCATCTTGGCATCGTCGGTCAAAACGAATACCCACTCGCCCGCAACAACCGGCGTGGCGATGCCTGCAATATTGATCTCCCAGAGCCGCTGGCCGCTATTGAGCTCATAGCTCGCCATGCGCCCGCCTTTGCCAAGCGCGAAAACGCGTCCGCGGTCGATCACCGGATCGGCATCGATGTCGATCAGCGTCGAAACGCTGGTGCGCATCGAGGTACGCGACAGGCTGTCGGCCCAGAGATTGCGGCCATTTTCATAGCGGTAGGCGGTGAGTTCGCCGGTCGAATAGCCCGCGATTACCGTCCCCGAAGCCACCGCAGGTGCGGCGACGCCGAATATACCAGAAGAACCGAGCGGCCCGGCTTCGTTCCATTGTCTTTCGCCGTCCGATGCACGAAGCGCGTAAATCTGGTTGTCCTGGGTCATGACATAGACATTGCCGATCGCCACCGTTGGCGCTCCGCGCAGTGGCCCGGCTGGGCGTTTGGTCCACAATATTGCGCCAGTGTCTGCGTTGAGCGCTGCGACATCGCCCACACCGTTGGTGGCGTAGACAAATGCGCCTTCGGCTGCCACGCCGCCGCCGAAGGCCGAGGGACGGCCATCTTTGTCGGTTTCCAGTATCGTGGCCCATAGTCTTGCGCCGCTGGCGGTATCGAATGCCGAAACGCGCGCATCGGTATCTACAACAAAAAGCTTGCCATTGTTGATGACCGGCGCAGCGGCGAGCTTCTTGCTGTTCGATGCAGCGGCAACATCAGCGCTCCATCGCCGGGCGAGCGATTGCCCCAACGCCAAATGGCCAGGTGATTTTGCCGCATTCCCGCCGGTTTGCGGCCAGTTTGCATTGGTTCGGGCGGGCGGAAGAATGACCGAAAGGCCGGATAGCGAGGGATCGGCCTTGCTGTCGACCTGTGTTCCCAGAATATCGACGCGGTTGCCGATTGTCGGCGTTGTCTTCTTGTCGTCGCCATCACCGGTAATGCCGTTGATAACCGCGCAGCCCGAAAGCAGCGCTGCGCCTGCCAGCAGGATTATGCCCTTACCCAGTATCTTCACTTATCCTTGCCTTTCGCTTCCGCGTCTTCGTCCCCCGATGCACTGCCTTTCGTGTCGTCAAGCTGAACAGCATCGATGCCCAGGCTTCCCGCCATCTGCGTGGCGCGCGCCTTCAGGCTTTCAGGCAACTCTTCCTGCTTGGCAATCTGGGCGAAAATTTGACCGGCGGCGTCTTCCTTGCCCATTTTCAGATAGGATATCGCCGTCATTTCGCCGGCGCTCCCGAACCAGGCATGGCCCGGCTTGGCAAGCGGTTTGAGCCGGTCGATCACTTTTTGTGGCTCCAGCGTGTCAAATTCGGCGGTCGTCTGACGGATCAGGGCAAGGTCACGAAAGGCGTCTGGCAGGCTGTCATCGGCGGCAACCTTGGCATAGGCCGCTATCGCCTTTTTGCTATCGCCCTTTTCCATCGCCAGATTGGCCTCCACCAGCTCGGCCATCGCGCGGTAGGCAGGCTGACCGGATTCTTTGATACCCTTGAGGATTTCGAGCGCGCCTGCCTCATCTTCATTTTGCAGCTTGTCGATCGCCTGGATGAAGGTTTCACCGGTTTCCTCGGTATTCCCGCGCTGCTGGCCGGACCACCAGATATAGCCGCCGAATGCGATCAGGCCGGCAATGGCCAGCCCCAGCAGCCAGCGGCCATAGCGCGTCCAGAAATTTTCAAGCTCGTCCTTGCGCACCGCTTCATCGACTTCGCGCAGGAAGACATCGTCGCTGAGCGCGCGCTTGTCATTTGGATCGGGCTTGCCGCCCTTTGGTCCCAGAGCCACGTGTCGGCCTCCATTAATTCTGATTGCGCGTCCTTTAGCGGTGCGTCTGCGCAGATGCTAGTGTAAGTTAGCCTGCATCCTTTTGCGCGCGGCGGCGGGCAAGTTCTTCCACCGAATCGGCGCGCATAAAGGGATTGGTCGCTTTTTCCGCTGCGATTGTGGTTGGCACCGTCGCTTCGCCGCGCCCGCGCATATCGCGCACCTCATCCATGCGTGCTCGCAAATCGGTGTTATCGGGCTCGACGGTGAGCGCGAAATCGCCATTGCTCTGGGTATATTCATGCGCGCAATAGACCATCGTCGCGTCGGGCAGCGCCTCCAGCTTGCGCATATTGTCATACATTTGCGCCGGCGTGCCTTCAAACAGCCGTCCGCAGCCCATCGCAAAGAGCGTATCGCCAACAAAGGCCGCATTTTCGCTCGGCAGATGATAGGCGATATGGCCGGCCGTATGGGCAGGGACGTCGATCACATGCGCTTCAACCTCGCCGAGGGTAACTCTGTCGCCCTCTTTCACCAGCCGGTCCAGCGTGGGAATGCGCTCTGCCTCTCCTTCGGGGCCGGTAATCACGCAACCGGTCGCTTCCTTTATCTCCGCGTTGCCGCCAGTATGATCGGGATGCCAATGGGTGTTCCAGATTTGGGTGATTTTCCAGCCGCGCTTTTCCGCTTCGGCAAGCGGCGCATCCGCAACGGCCGGATCGACAATCATGGTTTCGCCCGACTCCGGTTCATGCACCAGCCAGACATAATTATCGGAAAGGACGGGGATTCTGACAATTTCCAGCGCCATCACCACTCTCCTGTATTTTTCATCGAGGCCCAGGGCTCCTGCGGGGGAAGGCTGCCTTCCTGGAGCAGCTCGACCGAGATCCCGTCTGGCGAGCGGACGAAGGCCATATGCCCGTCGCGCGGCGGGCGATTGATGGTGACACCCGCATCCATGAGCCGCTGACAGGTCTCGTAGATGTCATCGACGCGGTAGGCGAGATGGCCGAAATTGCGGCCCCCGGCATATTCTTCGGTCTTGCCGCCATCTTCGGGCGGCCAGTTATAGGTAAGCTCGACCTCGGCGACGCCTTCCTGACCCGGCGCAGCCATAAAGATGAGCGTAAATCGGCCGGCCTCGACATCGAAGCGGCGGACCTCCTCGAGGCCGATGAGCCGGAAGAAATCGACCGTTGCATCCGGATCGCTGACGCGGATCATGCTATGCAGATATTTAGCGGCCATCGGCTGCCCCTTCCGTCTGTTCGCTCGCGCCCTCATTATCTGTCATGCCGCCAAGCTCGGCAAGCCGCATCTTGGCCGTTTTGGCCTGGCGGCTGTCCGGCGCGAGGGCGCCGGTCAACTCCCACTGCGTTCTGGCCGCCGCAAGGTCACCAGCGGCAGCCGCGATATTGCCGGCTTCAAGAGCCATGGCGGGGTCTGTGGGCGCAAGGCTTGCGGCCGTCGCAATGAAGCTCTGCGCATCCGCCAGTTCGCCGTTGCGGCGTGCCAGCGTAGCTGAAAACAGCCAGCCCATTGCATTTTCTGGCGCGAGTCGGCGCACCGCGAACAGGTCGGTCTTGGCTTGCGCTTCCTGCCCCGCGCCGACATGCGCGCGTGCACGGTCGATCAACGCTTCGGCGCGGTCGGCATCGCTCATCGCGCCTTTGGCAAGCGCGCGGTCGAAATAGCGCACAGCATCCTTCGGCCTGTCGGCTGCTATGGCGGCATTGCCGGCCTGCAGCCAGAAGAGGTTGGCGCGCTCGTCTGTTTCCTGCGATGCGGCATCGGCACCAGCCTCGAAATAGGGCAGCGACCGGGCAAATTCGAAATTGCGGGCATAGCCGTTGGCGAGGCAGATATCGGCGCGCCAGCCGCCATTTTCCTGACGCCATTTGCTGCCTTCGATGATCGCGGAAGGCGCGTCCTTTCCAGCCAGTTCGATACATTCGGACAGCCTGAGCTCGTCGATGGTTGGCAGCGCCGAAGATTGCAGGAGGACTAGAGGGAGGAAGAAATGCATAGCTTAGCCCCGGTATCAATTTTGTAGTAGATGTGCGGCAGTCGCGATCAAAATATCGATATCCTCCGGCCGCGAAAGGCGATGATCGCCGTCCTTAATCAGCGTCACCTGCACATCGTCTGAACGCAGCGCAGCGGCAAGCCGCAGGGAAATTTCCCAGGGGACATCCTCGTCGCGCTGTCCGTGAAGCAGGCGGGTGGGGCAATCGATGGCAATTTCTTGGCCCAGCAGCTTTAGCGATTCTCCATCCCGCCAGAATTTGGCATGGGTGGGTGTCGGATCGGGGCCATAGGGGTTTTCTTCAAATATGGTTTTCCCCTGCGCCAGCTGCTGTTTTTGTTCTTCGTCAAAACCCCATTCGGTAAAGTCTGGCGCAGCAGCGATGCCGATCATGCCGGCGAGCCCTTCTCCCAATTCCGCTGCGACCAGCAGCATCAGCCACCCGCCCATCGATGAACCGACAAGAATGATCTGCTTTCCCTCGGCAAAATAGGTGATGGCCTGCAAGACCTCATCGCGCCACCGGCTCAGGCTGCCATCGGCGAAGTCACCATCACTCTCGCCGCAGCCCGAATAGTCGAGCCGAAGCATCGCGCTGTCATTCTGGACCGCCCAGCTTGAAAGCGCCTCGGCCTTTCCGCCCAGCATGTCCGACATATAGCCGGGGAGAAACACAAGGCAGGGTCCGCGGCCATCCTGGTAGCGGCACGCAATCCGCGCGCCGTTCGCAACTTCGATCATCTGCGCTGGCAAGTCATTCATATTTTGGCCTTGTAACGACTGCTGCCGCCCTTGCGAACCCACAAGCAAAGGAGATTATGATGAAAAACTATGGCAAGATGTTGCTGATCGCAACCGGACTGGCGCTCGCGCTTCCGTCTTCATTGCTGTCGCCGGTCGCAGCGCATGCGGCGGCCTCTGTCCTCGACGGCAGCTTTATGGGTGCAGGCGGAAAATCGGGAAGCGGCCGTGCCCAGCTTGTCCGGGGCAAGGATGGCCGCCACAAAATAGCTTTCTCCAATTTCAGCGTGAGCCAAGGTCCGAATTTGCGGGTATGGCTGGTCAAGGGACCGGCGCGCAATTCGGCGAGCGTGAAACGCGCGAAGTATGTCGAACTTGGCAAGCTCAAGAGCAATCGCGGAGCGCAGAGCTACGCGGTGGATCAGTCGCTTATCGATCAGGGCTACACGACCGTCGTTATCTGGTGCAAACCATTCGGGGTGCTGTTTGCCAGCGCCCGGCTGACATAGGGCCTAGTCGAACGGCCCAAAGCCCGATTCGACATCGGGATCATTTTCGCACATCGTTTTGAGCGACTGCCATTCGGCGGCGGTTAGCGAGGGGGCATATTGCTTGCCCTCCTCCAGGCTGTTTTCGAAGGCCCGCTGACGTTCGCCGGATAGCGGATGAGTTGACATATAGCCGGTAATCCGCGCTGCATTCTGGTCGGGCTGGTCGCTGCCATCGAGCCGCGAAAGGCGGCGGAAAAATCCGGCGGTAGCAGCCGGCGAGATATTGGCATTGCGCATGGCGCGAATGGAAAAATCATCGGCTTCGCGCTCGGCATCACGGCTGTAGCTCGATGACAATGCGCCGTTGAGCAGGCTTCCGCCAGTGCCATCCGCGCCGCCAAGCACGATGGACAAACCAAATTGCCGCAAAAGCGCCTGCATTACATGGCGCTCGCGCACATGGCCGATTTCGTGTGCGAGCACGCCGGCGATTTCATCGGGCGACCGCGCGTTATCAATCAAACCCTGGAAAATGATCACTTTCCCACCGGGCAGCGCAACCGCATTGACCATATCGATATTGGCGACTTCGACTTGCAAATCCTCTGGGTTGTCATCGAGCGCGTGGGTCATTTTCGCAAGCGCCGCGCTCCCATCTTCGGTCGAACAGAAACGCCCGCCGAAATCGCCGACCAGCGCGTCGCCCATCTCGCGCTCCCAGCTCGATGGAACAAGCGGCGCGAGCCATTGCGGCGTGAACAGCACCACTGCCACCACCGCTGCGCTGATCACCGCGAAGGTGATGCTGGCCTTGCCCAGACCCAGCCGGTCGATCCATCCGCCATAGCGGCGTGGAGGCGGCAGCAATCCGCTCAATTCTCCGGGTATCTCGCCGCGCAGGCCGAGGCGCCAGCCATCGATTTCGTCATGGCCATAGACATGCGCGCCATTCTGCTCGCCGACATAGGTCATGTCTGCAAAAGCGAACGGGCCATGCCGCCTCTCTGTTTCGGTCAGATAAAAGTCGTTGCCGATGGCCTGAATATCGACCGGGCGGCGCACAGCGCTCTTGCCATCGAAATGCCAGGCCTGGAAGACGTGATCGGGGGCGATTTCAGTCATTGGGTAGGGTCCTGACCCTAAATCGCGCCAACGTCGAAGGCATCGAGCAAGCCTTCGCCATGCCCCGCGCGCGTCGTTTCCGATTGTGTCAGTTCGTCGAGATTGATCTCGCCAAAGGCCTCCATATGGCGCACGAAAAACGTCCAGTTACGGTAGGGCATGAAGATGTAGCCGATCCCCAATGTGCACAGGATGATTGCCATATTGGCCAGGAAGAACAGAATCCAGTCTGCCGAGCGCGCAGTGAAATCGAACTCCAGCTTGTGGAGTTTCAGTCCGCCCACCGCGACGCGAAAAAATTTCGAATAATACATCAGCGCGGCAATCGGGATGAGAATATAGAAGCCAACGAATACGACAATCGCAAACACCCCAAGCAGGGCTCCGGCCCCCGGATCAAGTTCTCCTCCGTCCGGTTGCAACGCACCGGTGGCTCCAAGATATCCGATGATCGCGAATATGCCGACGAAAATCAGGAAGGGAACGAGGTAGAAGAGCAGATAGCGCTTCATCAGGTCGGTCCATTCGGCATTCGAGGTGAACATGTGCGGGCCGAAACTCATCCGGTTCCAGCGTTCATTCCATAGCGAAATGGACGACCAGGGAACGAGCAGGAAGATCGGCAGCCACCCGGCCAGCGACTTCCAGATGTAGCTGACGCCATAAAAGAAACCCGGATTGTCGCTGCCGCCCCTGATGCCGCGCCAATAGGTGCGCGACAGGCGGTATCTGAGCGCGCGGAAATAGGCGACGCCGGTGAGATAGAAAATGGCGAAAAGCAGAAGGAATACGATCAATCCGGCGAGCGCTTCCTGTCCCTGGAAGATCAACCCCTGGGAGATGAAGTTGATAACCGCAAAGGGCATCAGGATCAGGAAAAAGACAAGCAGGAAACCGATAAACAGCTCGATTCCCTTGCCGGTCCATTCCAGCCGCTCATCGATAAATTCGGTCTGGCTCCACAAATATTCGCGCTCTCTGGTCGTCGCCCAGAAGCGGTATATGCCGAGCGTGACGATGGTGAGCAGCAGGTTGGGGAAGGCTATCTTCGCAAAATCCTGCCAGTTGCCGTGGAACTGAAAGGCGCTTGGCGGCTTTGCCGGTGGCGGCGCGCTCTCGCTTCTGCTGCTATAATCGTCCATGCCTGTCCCTTTCCGGCTGCGGGGACCGTTGTCGGCATATGACTGCCAAAGTCAAGGAGCCGAAGCTTCCCCCTTTTCCTTGTTGGACAGGAAGGCCGCAACTTCGGCGTGGAATTTCTCCGGCTGGTCGAGCATGATGAAATGCGCGCTGTCATCGATCCGCCGCAGCTTCGCCCCCGGAACTGCACTATAGCTGCCCTTATAGACATTCTCGGTCATTTCAGCGGGAAACGGGCTGTGCGGATTGATCGGATAAAGCATGGTCAGCGGCACCTTGTTTTCCTTCAGTGCGGTTCGGATGTCGGTCGTCATCACTTCATAGAATACCTGCCCTGACACCTTGACATCGCTTTGCTTTGCCCATGCCAGAACCTGATCGCGGCCCGCTTTGCTGCGCGACATGGTGCGCAGCGTATTGGCATCGAGACCGGGCTCAGGGGCCGCCTGCATCGCGCTGCGGATCACTTCGGCCTGCGGCTTTATCTGTTCGGCGGTGGCATCGGGGCCAAAAAGCACACCGAAAAAGGGCAGGGCATCGACGACCATAATTTCTTCGACCTTCTCCGGTATGGCGAGACCGATTTTCATCGCAGTCAGCCCGCCGAAGCTGTGGCCGATAATTTTGGGTTTTGCTCGCCCCATGTCGATTATCGCGTCGTCGACGTAGTCGGCGACAGTAGCAACAAGCGGATCGAGCACGGATCCTTCGGCATTTGCTCCGGGGGCATCGCCGAAGCCTCTGACCTGGACCAGATGCAGGCGGTAGCATCCGGCGAGACCCCGCACCGTGTCATCCCAGACAGATCGGGGCGTTGCAAGACCGGGGATCAGGACGACGTCCGGGCCATCTGGCTTGCCCGCCAGCTTGACTGTGATGCGCTCCGAATGTCCTTCGGTTTCAGCCATTTCGATATCACCGGAAACGGCGCAATCGGGCGCGGCAGCCTCATGCGCCATCAGCGGGGAAGGGAAAGCAGCGGTCAGAGCGAGCGCGGCGAAAAGAGGGAGAGGGGCATGCTTCATAGTCTTTTACTCCTTTATGAAAATCTCTTCGATTTGCATTTCGAACAGATCGGAAATCCTGAAGGCCAGCGGAAGCGACGGATCATATTTTCCGGTTTCAATGGCATTCACCGACTGGCGCGAGATGCCGAGCGCCTCGGCAAGATCGCCCTGTGTCCAGTCACGCTCGGCGCGCAGCACTTTGAGGCGATTTTTCATGCTCCGCGTATCCAGCTGACCAGAGTCCAGATTCCAAGGCCTGCTGCCCAGATCGGCATCACCATATATCCCGGCACACCTGGCACCATACCAAACAGGTCCAGAAAGCCCCAAACGGTGGTTACTGCGAGCAGAAAGCCGGTGGCGAATATCCCTGCCTGTATCTTGCGGTGACGAACATATTCATCCTGTTCTTCACGCAGATAGGATCCTACCGCATATATTGACCAGAGGATCGGGATGGCAGGCAGGAGAGCGATTAGGACAAGGAGAGCTCCGCTTGGTTCGAACTGCTGGTAAATGATGACCGCCCCGAACATCAGGCCGACATAGGCAAAGGACCATAGCAGGATGCGCTTGTTATAGGCGCGCATCGCAGGCGTATCCTCATTCACCTCGGCGCTGGCCGCCGTCGCTGAGCGGACCATGGGGAAGAGGAAGAACATGGAAAAGATCATCCCGGCAAATATGGTCCATTGCTCCCAATCATATATGACCCAGCCCAGAAAAGGGAAACCGAACATCCCGGCGAGGAATAGGACGCCCCAAAACCAGGTTTGCCGGTGATCAGGCCTTATGAGTTCGGAATTTTCGTCTGTTTCGGCAATTGCCATGTCAAGCGTCCTTTCGAATCAGTCAAGGAGGCTTTACTTTAGTCAGGTTGAATATGTCAATCACCCTTTACTTTTTGATTGGTATCATTGACCAAGGCTGCATGTCATTCCTGTTATTGAAATTGAAACCAGCCACCGCTACATCCAGCACATGGACCGGATTCGGATCACAACCACGACCACTACGACCTCCCTTGCCGGGGGGCGGATGGTCGCGCGCTGAACCGCATCCACCGCCACCCGTTTTCGGGTGGCACGGTGTCTCTTCCCGAAATCGCTGCAAAAACAACAGACACCATCTTCCGGTGCGCCCCAAATTATGCCAAGGCGCGCGGCAAAGGCAGTTGAGATATGAGCAAGATGGACCAGATCAAGATCACCCTCCCCGATGGCAGCGCCCGTGAAGTCGCTGCGGGGACCACGCCAGCCGAGATCGCCGCCGATATCGGTCCCGGGCTGGCCAAGGCCGCGCTTGCCGCGCGTATCGACGGAGAGATTCGCGATATTATGCGGCCGCTGGAGGACGATACCGAGCTGGCCCTAATCACCTCCAAAGACGAGGCAGAGGCGCTCGAGCTGGTGCGGCATGACTATGCGCATGTGCTGGCCGAGGCAGTGCAGGCGCTCTGGCCGGGCACGCAGATCACCTTTGGCCCGGCAACCGATGACGGCTTCTACTATGATGTGATGGCACCCGAAGGCCGCGATCCTTTCAGTATCGATGACCTTCCTGCGATCGAGGACAAGATGCGCGAGATCATCAAGGCGGACAAGCCGCTGCGCCGCGAGGTGTGGCCGCGCGCCGATCTTATCGAAAAATGGGAAAAGGAGGGCGAGGCCTTCAAAGCCGAATGGGCCGCCGAGCTTCCCGAGGATGAAGAGCTGACTGTTTACTGGTCGGGGGATGACTGGATGGATATGTGCCGCGGGCCGCATCTTGCCAGCACAGGCAAGCTTGACCCGCAAGCGTTTAAACTGACGCGTGTGGCCGGGGCCTATTGGCGCGGCGACCAGAGGAATGCGCAGTTGACGCGTATCTACGGCACCGGCTGGCTCAACAAGAAGCAATTGAAGGCGCATCTTCACATGCTGGAAGAAGCGGCGAAGCGCGACCATCGGCGGCTGGGCCGCGAGCTTGACCTTTTCCATTTTGAAGAATTCGCACCCGGCGCGGTCTTCTGGCACCCGCATGGCTGGACGATGTTCAACAATCTCATCGCCTATATGCGCCGGCGGCAGGATCGTGCTGGCTATGTGGAAGTGAACACACCGGATGTGATGGACCGAAGCCTTTGGGAAACCTCAGGTCACTGGTTCAACTATCATGAGCATATGTTCACGACGCAGACCGAGGATGAACGCGTCTTTGCGCTCAAGCCGATGAATTGTCCGGGCGGCGTATCGCTGTTTGCACATGGCCTGAAAAGTTATCGCGACCTGCCGCTGCGCATGGCCGAATTTGGCAAAGTCCACCGCTATGAACCCTCGGGTGCGCTCCACGGGCTGATGCGGGTTAGGCACTTCACGCAGGACGATGCGCATATCTTTTGTACGCCAGAGCAGCTCAATGATGAGAACCGCGATGTCGTTGCCCTCGTGCTGGACATTTATCGCGAGTTCGGGTTCGAGGATGTACGCATCAAGCTCTCGACGCGCCCTGAGAACCGGATGGGGTCTGATGAGATCTGGGACGTGCTGGAGGGCTCGCTGATCGAAACGCTTGAGGCGATGGACCTCGCATACACCACCAATGAAGGTGAGGGCGCATTCTACGGCCCCAAACTCGAATTCGTCCTTCGCGATGCGATTGGCCGCGATTGGCAATGCGGGACTTTGCAGGTCGATATGAATCTGCCCGAAGCCTTTGACATAGGCTATATTGGCGAGGATGGCGAGAAGCATCGCCCGGTGATGCTGCATCGCGCGCTGTTCGGCTCTTTGGAACGCTTCACGGGCATATTGATCGAGCATTATGCCGGGCGCATGCCAGTCTGGCTTGCCCCCGTGCAGGCCGTGGTGGCGACGATCACCTCGGATTCCGATGGCTATGCCAAACAGGTTGAAGAGAAGCTGAAAGCTGCGGGTATCAGAGCCGAAGCCGATCTGCGCAACGAGAAGATCAACTATAAGGTGCGCGAGCATAGCCTGGCGAAAATCCCGCATATGCTGGTTGTCGGGCAGCGCGAGGCCGACGAAGGCACCGTTGCCATCCGTACGCTGGGCGAAAAGCAGCAACGGATCATGGGCGTCGACGAGGCGATCGCGATGCTTGCAGAAGAAGCGACGCCGCCGGATTTGAGGGGATAGCTGAATGAAATATGCTGCGATGATGATCTTGCCAGTGCTTGTTGCCTGCAAACCTGTAGAGCAGGAAATGAAGTGGGAAATAGATGACACGGAGCTGAATATGGCTGCCGCGAGTATGAATGCTGCCCAAAAAGCCTATTTCAAAGTCAACGCGAAGATGCATAAGGGCATGAGCAAGATTCCGGCCGATGCCGACGAGGCTTTCATGGTCGGGATGATCCCGCATCATCAGGGCGCGGTTGAAATGGCCGAGATTGTGCTGAAGCATGGCAAGGATGCGGAAACCCGCGCGCTCGCCGAGGCAATCATCAAGGCGCAGAAGACCGAAATCGCGCAGATGCAGGCCTGGCTGAAAAAGCGCGGGATCGATCCTGACGCTATGCAGGACGCCGGGGCGGGTCATTCCGATATGGAGCATTGATCGCCGTTGCATTTGCAAAGAATTGTTAACTATAGCTTTTAGGCCGGCATTTCCCTTCTCTCTGTAGTCCGGCGGGATGTTGCGTTTTCCCGCTCTGCTCGCACTGGCCGTTATCTTCATGCCGTCCGCTGCGCATGCCCTCAATGAAGGGCTGCAATGCGTGCCCTATGCGCGCGCGCTGACGGGCGTGGAGATACGCGGCGATGCGCATACATGGTGGGGCCAGGCGAAGGGGCGTTATGCCCGCGGTTCCAAGCCCAAGGTCGGCGCGATCATGTCATTCCGGCCGCATGGCGGCATGCGGCTCGGCCATGTCGCAGCCGTGCGCAAGATCATCGACAAGCGCACCGTCATTATCAGCCACGCCAACTGGTCGACAATCGGCGGCAAGCGCGGCCATGTCGAAGAGAATGTGAAGGTCGTCGATGCATCGCCCAACAATGACTGGAGCCGGGTGCGCGTCTGGTACACGCCGAATGATGCGCTTGGCGGGACGCGCTGGCCGCTCAATGGCTTTATCTATCCGAAACAGCGGCTGAGTGACGGCCAGATGAAAAAGCGGTTGGTGGCCTTGCTGGGAAGCAAGGCGCGGCTGACGCCGGTGCCGGGTAACTGGCCGCGCAGTCAGGTCCGGGTGGCCTCGCGCAAACCGGCACGCGCAGCGGCCAGGACATTCAGCCTTTCAAGCAAGGCGCTGGCTGATATTGACCGTAAGGCGAGAAACGAGAGCCAGGCGAAGCCTGCGCCGCGCAGCCAGGATGCGATTGGCGATCTGATCGCTAGCCTGGGGAGTTAGGCGGCGCGCGGCTGGATGCGGTCGAGTTCGCCATTGAGCGCGCGTTTGGCTTCCAGCAGCTCAAAATCACCCTGGAGGCGAAGGAAAAACCCTTCTGACATCCGGAAATAGCGGCCAAGCCTGAGATCGAGATCAGCATCGACAGCTTTTTTGCCGCTAAGCACGGATTGCAGGCGTAGTTCATCGACCGACAAGGCAGCGGCGAGTTCGACGCTGGTCAGACCCAAAGGCTCCATAAATTCCGAAGCCAGTATTTCCCCGGCATGGGCATTATGCAGCCAGTCGGGATTAGTGATAGTCGACGATTTCGACGTCATATGCATCTCCATCTTTCCAGATGAAGCATATACGCCATTGCCTATTAATGGAAATAGAATGTTGTCCAGCGCGGTCGTCCTTCAGCGCGTGAAGGCGGTTTGACGGCGGGTTTTTGAGATCGTCAAGGCTGCCTGCTGCATTCAGCATTCTGAGCCGAACCAGTGCGCGACCCTGAATGTCCGCAGGCAACTTTCGGCTGCGCTCGCCATTCCAAATTTTCTCCGTTTCGGTTTTGGCGAACGAGCGGATCACGAGGCACCTTCTTCAAAAATTGGCACTGCCCCATAGTCTAGTCGATTCATTTCTACGGCTTTCAAATACAAAAACCGAAAGCTCTCAAAAGCATTATCAGGCCAGCATTCTGGGGATTTCGCTGCCTCCTCGGAGATACGTTTGAAGATATCTGCTCCAAGAGTTCGCATGTTGATCGTGAGTGAAACAAGTGCTGACGGATCGTAAATACCAATGTCCCAACTGCTCTCTCGATAAGAAAAATGATTCAGTTGATCGCCGTGAAGAAAGGATCTGTAGAAACCATAGTTATATACGTAACTTGCACAGTCCTTCTCAGGGATATGAGCTATCCGAAGTGCAGCAAAACCAGCTAAATCGAATACCTCGCTAAGCCTGTAATAGCCGTGAGTATGAGACCTCTGCCAAAGTAAGTTCCTGTCAATCCAGTTACCGACCTTTGAACGCGTTTCTCCAATAGCTAAAGCCAAGTTAGATCGCGAAAAGGGTATTGCTTCAGCATAGTCAGTAGATAACTTCATTTTGAAGTTTATAACTTCTATACGAAGTTCGGTCAATGTGCTGAAATTTTGGTTGCTAAAACTTCCGCCGCGTCCGCCCATAACGCAGCTTCCGGGTGCCCGGCTTACCCTCCGTCGACCGGCCCTTCGGTGCGGCGACTTGGCTGTCTTCGGGCAATCCCAGCTCGTCGGCTTCGAGCTTGCGGATTTCATCGCGGAGGCGTCCGGCCTCTTCGAATTCCAGGTCGGCGGCGGCGGCGCGCATCCGTTCTTCCAGCTCCTTCACATATTCGCGCAGATTATGCCCGACGAGATTGTTGCGCTCGTCATCATCGATATCGACGGTGACGCCGTCCTTGCTCGCGGTGTCGGCGACGATATTGTGGATATCGCGCTTGATCGTCTCGGGCGTAATCCCGTTCGCCTCATTGAAGGCAAGCTGCTTGTCGCGCCGCCGGTCGGTTTCCTTGATCGCGCGCTCCATCGATCCGGTCATGCGGTCGGCATAGAGGATCACGCGGCCATCGACATTGCGCGCCGCGCGGCCGATCGTCTGGACGAGGCTGGTTTCGCTGCGCAGGAACCCTTCCTTATCCGCATCGAGAATACAGACCAGCCCGCATTCGGGGATATCGAGGCCTTCGCGCAGCAGGTTGATCCCGACCAGCACGTCGAACACGCCTAGCCTCAGATCGCGGATCAGCTCGATCCGCTCCAGCGTCTCGACATCGCTATGCATATAGCGGACCTTCAGCCCCGCCTCATGCATGAATTCGGTCAGGTCTTCCGCCATCCGCTTGGTGAGCGTCGTGACCAGCGTGCGGTATCCTTTCTCCGCGGTCTGGCGGCACTCATTGATGCAATCCTGCACCTGATCCTCGACCGGCTTGATCTCGACAGGCGGGTCGATGAGGCCGGTGGGTCGGATCACCTGCTCGGCGAAAACGCCGCCCGATTGCTCCATCTCCCACGGGCCGGGCGTGGCCGAAACGCACACCGTTTGCGGGCGCATCACATCCCATTCGTTGAAGCGCAGCGGCCGGTTGTCTATACAGCTCGGCAGACGAAATCCATGCTCGGCGAGTGTCAGCTTGCGCCGGTGGTCGCCCTTTGACATCGCGCCGATCTGCGGCACGGTCTGGTGGCTTTCATCGACAAAGAGCAAAGCATTGTCGGGCAGATATTCGAACAGCGTCGGTGGCGGCTCGCCGGGCAGGCGGCCGGTCAAAAAACGCGAATAATTCTCGATCCCGGCGCAGCTGCCGGTGGCGGCGATCATTTCCAGATCGAAATTGGTGCGCTGTTCAAGCCGCTGGCGCTCGAGCAGGCGGCCTTCGGCCTCCAGCTCCTTAAGCCGCTCGGCAAGCTCGAATTTGATTGCTTCGGTTGCCTGCTTCATCGTCGGGCCGGGCGTCACATAGTGGCTGTTCGCATAGACACGCACCCTGTCGAGCTTGACACCCTTCTTTCCGGTCAGCGGGTCGAACTCGGCGATCTCCTCTATCTCGTCGCCGAAGAAGCTGATCCGCCAGGCCATATCCTCATAATGCGAAGGAAACAGCTCCAGATTGTCGCCGCGCACGCGGAAATTGCCGCGCGCAAAGGCCTGGTCGTTGCGCTTATATTGCAGCGCGACCAGCTTGCGGATCAGTTCGCGCTGGTCGATTGTCTCGCCTTTCTTGAGGTCGAAAATCATCGCCGAATAGGTTTCGACCGAGCCGATGCCATAGAGGCAGGAGACCGAGGCGACGATCAGCACATCGTCGCGTTCGAGCAGCGCGCGCGTCGCCGAATGGCGCATGCGATCTATGGCTTCGTTCACGCTCGATTCCTTCTCGATATAGGTATCTGAGCGCGGCACATAGGCTTCGGGCTGGTAATAGTCGTAATAGGATACGAAATATTCGACGGCATTGTCCGGAAAAAAGCTTTTGAACTCGCCATAAAGCTGCGCCGCCAGTATCTTGTTGGGTGCCAGCACGAGGGCAGGACGCTGCAGCTCCTCGACCACCTTGGCCATGGTGAAGGTCTTGCCGGAGCCCGTTACGCCCAAGAGCACCTGATTCTTCTCGCCATCTTTCGCGGTATCGACCAGCTCGCGAATCGCCTGCGGCTGGTCGCCCGCCGGTTCATAGTCGGACACGATCCTGAAGGCCTTGCCGCCCTCGGCCTTTTCCGGGCGTGCGGGCTTGTGCGGCGTGAAATCCGCATCCTGCTCGGGCTCATCGAGCCCGCGTCTGATCACCAGTCCGGCCATTGTTGCTATATGAGCAGCGCGCCGGCTTTTGTCACCCCGCCATTGCCGTTTAAGCCGTTGCCTTTTCCCTGCTTAACCATCATGATGCGCAACGGAGATTTTGGGAAAGGATAGCTGAATGAAAAAACTTCTCTTTTTGGGTGCCGCGTCGCTGGCGATGGCGGCCTGTTCTTCGGGCGGCGATGCCGACAGGGATGGCGACGGCAATATAACCGCTGAGGAAGCCAGAGCGACGATGGGCGACGTCGGCCAGATGACAGCCGGTCAGTATGAGATGTCGATGAATTTTACCGAGGTGGACATTCCCGGCATGCCGGACAGCGTGAAGGGCATGATGACGGAGCGGATGGCCAAGGGCTTTACGGTCAAGCATTGCATCACCGAGGAACAGGCCAAGGATCCGGGTGCTGAAATGTTTGGTCAGAAGGAAGATAGCGGCTGCAAGATGGAAAGCCTCAACCGCTCCGGCAACAATATGAAGGCGAAAATGTCTTGCGATCAGCCCGGCGGTATCAAGATGACCATGGATATGGACGGCGATTTTAGCAGCAATGGCTATACCATGCAGATCAACCAGCAAATGTCGGGTGTTCCCGGTGTCGGCGAAGAAGGCATGACGATGAAGGGCACGATCACTGCGAAGCGGCTGGGCGACTGCCCAAGCTGACTTGGGCTTGGGCGGATCGCTTCGAATGCCGGATGCATTGGCGAATGCAGGAACCTAGCGGGAAGATGAGACATTTTTTCTTCGCTGCGGCTGCTATTCCGACATTGGCGTCCTGCGGACCTTATGACGACGACGAGCATAATGTCGCCGGTGAGAGCGCGCGAGAGATTTCCGCAGCGATGGGGGCTGGCGGGATCGAATCGCTCGACACCGGTGCTTGGGAATCGACCCTGAAGGTAAGCGACATCGACTTGCCGTCGCTTGCCGCAAGCCGGCGCAACAAGATCGTCTCGCGCGTCGAAAAGGATGGCGCACAAGCAAGCTGCCTCGATGCGGAAAAGGCCAAATCACCGCCGCCCTCCTTCTTTGCCGGCAATGCCGAAGATTGCCGTTATGGCCGGTTTGAACTGGTCGGCGGCACGGCCAATATTTCGCTGTCCTGCGAAATGGCCTCGGTGGGCGCGGTCGATATGGAGCTAACAGGACCGATGACCGAGAAGAGCTTTGCATTCGATGCAAAAATCGGGCTGCGCTTGCCGATGATCGGCCATGTTCCGGTCGAGGCAAAACTGGTCGGCAGGCACAAGGGGCCTTGTGAAGCAAAGCGGTAAGTTACCGGCGCTGATGCTTGCGCTGCTCGCCAGCGCTTGTGCGAGCCTGCCCCAGAATTTGCCCAGGCCGGGCACGATCTACATTGAAGCCGATGCCGAGAGGAACCGCATTCAGCGCATCACGGGGGATGCCGGTGTTGCAGGACGTCCGCTACGCAGCGACATGCCCATGCGGACCGCATCCATTTCAAAACTGGTGACCGCGCTTGCCGTCATGCGTCTTTCCGAACAGGGTAAGCTTGATCTCGACCGCGATGTCGGCGAATATCTCGGCTGGCCGCTGCGCAATCCGGACTATCCCGATCGCCCTATTTCGCTGCGCATGCTGCTTTCCCACACATCGAGCCTCAAAGACGACGCTGGCTATTGGTTGCCGCTCGATGGCCGTTTGCAGTCATTGCTGGCCAAACCCGGTGCCTGGGACAGCGGCAATCCGCCGGGCACATATTTTCGCTATGCCAATATCGGCTCGCCGGTGATCGCCGCCATTATGGAAGCCGCTACAGGTAAACGGTTCGACCGCATTATGCGCGAACAGGTTTTCGATCGCCTGCAGATGGATGCATGTTTCAACTGGAGCGGTTGTAGCCCGGCTTTACGCGCAAAGGCTGTGACGCTGCTCAGGCCCAATGGCAACCTTGCCAAAGATCCGCCGCTGGCGGCAGGCGAGGGAGAGTGCGCCTTTGTCAGGGCGAGCGACGGCAGCTGCGATCTGGCGCGCTACCGGCTTGGCAGGAATGGCTCGGCTTTCAGCCCGCAGGGCGGGCTTCGCATGTCCGCCGAGCAGCTTGTCACCATCGGCAGGCTTCTCGCAAACGATGGCATGCCGCTGCTATCGCGCAAGAGTTTTGCCGAGATGACCCGGCCCCATTGGCAATATGACGGAAGCAACGGCGACAATGATGGCAGCAATATTCATGCCTGGGGTCTCGGAATCGAGCTGCAGCCGGGCGGCTGGGTCGGCCATTTGGGCGATGCCTACGGTCTTCGCGCAGGTTTGTGGTCCCGGCCCGATGATGGCCTGGTCAGGCTGCGGATCGCCACCATGGTCGATGAAAAGACGCCGGTCTCACCTTGCCTCGCGCGCTGTCCGTGATAGGCTGACCGCCAACAGAGAAATGGAGAAAGAAGAATGATCGGATATATTACAATCGGTGCCAACGATCTTGATGCACAGCGCAGTTTCTATGCTGACCTGGTCGGCGAAGTCGGCGGCAAAGAAATGATGCGGATGGAGGAGAATGGCTTCACCATGTATGGCACCGATTGGGGGCAGCCCGCAATCTGTGTAACCCAGCCTTACGATGGCAACAAGGCGGAACCGGGCAACGGGCATATGGCCGCGATCATATGCGACAAACGTGCCAAGGTCGACGCCCTGCATGCCAAGGCGCTGGAATTGGGCGGCAGCGATGAAGGTGCGCCCGGTGTGCGCGGCGATGAGGGCGATCAGGCCTTTTACGGTGCCTATTTCCGCGATCCCGAAGGCAACAAGCTGTGTGCCTTCGCGATGGGCCCTGCAGACTGAATGGCCGAAGGGCTCTCCGCCGAGCGGCTTGATTTGCTTCGGCGCAAGCTGCTTGAAATGCGGGAAGCTCTGGCGGCGCAGGATGCAAGCAGCCAAGGCTGGCGCGCGACGGTCGATCTGGATCAACAGTCGGTCGGGCGCCTCTCGCGCATGGATGCACTGCAACAGCAGGCCATGAGCGAAGCAGAAGCACGCAGGCGAAAATCCGATCTGGCTCGGATCGGGCATGCGCTCCGGCTGATCGATGAGGGCGAGTATGGCTGGTGCGCCGAGTGCGGGGAGGCCATCGCCTTCAAACGGCTCGAGATCGACCCGATGGCGACGCGCTGCGTGGGTTGCGCGCGGTGAGGCCGGACACCCTGCTGTCTCGGTTATGACGGAGGCCTGTTCCTGCTGGCTGTGCGAACGGCCGCTTGGCCGCAAGGTGGAATGGCACCATCCACTGCCTAAGTCGAAGGGCGGGCGGGAGAGGGTGCCGGTGCATCCCATTTGCCACCGCATGATCCATGCCCGTTTTGGCAATGCCGAACTGGCGCGACACTATTGCGGGGCCGAGGCGCTGCGTGCGGATAAAGAGATCGGGCGGTTTCTCCGCTGGATCGCGAAAAAAACACCCGACTTTCATGCCCCAGTGCGCAAGCGGAATTGATCAGGCCCGTGCTGCGCGCTGTTTGCGCGACAGCCTGGCGAGGCGGTCCTTGACCGCCAGCTTCAGCTTTTTGAGCCTTGCCACCTTTGCGAAATCGGGCCAGCGGCGCTTCATTTCAGCGCGCAGCCGCGAATCGAGCTTTTGGTGATATTCCAGCAAACGAAATGCCTTGTCGGACATTTTTTTCTCCTCTTGAACATTTAAAAGTTCAATCGGATGATCCGGCGATGACCCGCAGGCTTAGGGAGGGAAGGGATGGGTAGGAACCGCCCGCAAGCCATGCACCGGAAACATCCGATACGGCCGACATCACGCTGCCATTGCAGATTTGCAACTTGCGAGCGCCAGAGGGGCCCGGTCCGTGATTCTTAATTAGAGCGATTCACTCCGAATTGCAAGAAGAATCGACAAGAGCTTGCTTTTTCCTCCTGCCTAGTCGCGCAGCAGCTCGTTGATCCCCGTCTTGCTGCGGGTTTGCGCATCCACGGTTTTGACAATTACAGCGCAAGACAGCGCAGGGCCGGGTACGCCATCGATGTTGGCTTTCGCGGGCATGGTGCCTGGTACCACGACGCTGTAGGGCGGGACATGGCCAGTATGAATCTTACCAGTTACCCGATCGACGATTTTCGTCGACTGCGTGATGAAAACTCCCATAGCGATAACCGAGCCTTCACCCACGACCACCCCTTCGACCACTTCGCTGCGCGCTCCAATGAAGCAGTTATCCTCTATGATTGTCGGGTTGGCCTGCAACGGTTCCAGGACGCCGCCAATACCGGCTCCTGCCGAAATATGACAATTGCTGCCAACTTGTGCGCAGCTGCCAACCGAGGCCCAGGTATCGATCATCGTTCCGTCGCCGACATGGGCACCAAGATTTACAAAGCTCGGCATTAAAACAACGTCGCGGCCGATATGAGCGCCCCTGCGCACGATCGAGCCTGGCACGGCTCGCAAGGCGGCCTTTCGAAAATCATCGGCCTGCCAGCCAGCGAATTTGGAAGGCACCTTGTCCCACCAGACCGCACCGCCAGGACCTCCCTCGATGATCTCCATGTGGTTTAGGCGGAATGACAGCAGCACCGCCTTTTTGAGCCATTGGTTGACTGCCCACTCCCCGTCACGCGGTTCGGCGACGCGTGCCTTCCCGCTGTCGAGCATGTTGAGCGCTTCATCGACGGAATCGCGGATTTCGCCTTGCGTCTCCAGACCGAGACTCTCTCGCTTATCCCAGGCGTCGTCGATGATGTCGGCAAGCTGCTGTGTCATTTTTATTTCTTTTCCTTACTCGGCATTTTCCAGGGCGAGCGTTTCTATAACGCGATCGAGAAAGGCCGCAAGGCAGGGGCTGCGATGGTCGATATGCGCACCATCGCTCTGTAGATCGCCGAGATCGGAACCATTTTCGATCCAAACCGTGGTCATCCCCAGCGCTTTTGCAGGCGCTAGATTGCGCGCCTGATCCTCGAAAAAGATCGCCGTTCCCGGGTTCAAGCTCGTCTTTTCCAACAGCGTTCGATAGGCGGCCTCGGCTGGCTTGGGGCGATAGCCGAAGCTGTGAATGTCGACAATCTCCTCAAACAGCCCGCTCAGGCCCAGCCGTGCCAAAACCCGCCGCGCATAGGGCGCATCCGCGTTGGTGAAGATGATCTTGCGGCCGGGCAGCACGGAAATTTTTCCGGCCAGCGGCGGCGCTCTATCGAGCCTTTCCAGCGGAAAGTCATGCACATCGGCCAGATAGTCATGCGGATCGATTCCATAATCCGCCATCAACCCGTTGAGCGTCGTCCCATGCGAGCGGAAATAGTCTTTCTGCACCCGGTGGGCCTCTCCATCGGAAAGCTTCAAAAGCCGCGCGACAAAGCCCCGAATGCGATCGTCCATCAGCGCGTGGATGCCGCAGCTGACGGGATAGAGTGTATTGTCGAGATCGAAGATCCAGCTATCGATAGCTTTGAGCGAGGCGAACATTCGACGCGATTAGACGTTGCTCCATGGAGGGACAAGGCCGCGATCATATTTTGTTGATATTGCCGCAATCGCAATTCTCCTATAGGCTCAATTTGCAAGGGGAATATAGGCATTGGCTGTTCGCAGGCCTGCTTCACGACAAGCAAACCGTGCCGCAAAAACTGGGTGCGCATATATGACAAAGAGGCGGAAAAACCGGACCCTTGCTGCAGGTTCGGCCATCATCTTTTCGCTCGCCGTTGCTGCATGCAGCGGCAGCAATGCGGCAGGCGGCGGGATCGGAGCGACGCCGCCAGCTGCTCCTCCGCCACCCCCACCGCCTCCTCCTCCCCCGCCCCCGCCCCCGCCACCCCCTCCGCCAACGGCAGATTTCAACACGGCAGAGTTTCGCCGCTCGGACGGGCCAAGCTATCATGGGGCGGTCTCCGCCTATCAGCAGGGCGCAGATGGTTCGGGCGTGGTCGTTGGGGTAATCGACAGCGGTATAGATGGCGACAGTCACGAATTTGCAGGGCGCATCCATCCACAGTCTTTCGATGCGACAGGCGGCGGCCGCGGCTTTGACGAACCCCTGGAGGATAGTCATGGAACCCGCGTGGCGCGCGTTATCGCGGCTGGCAAAGACGATCTGGACACGCATGGCATCGCCTTCAACGCCACCATACTTGCGCTTCGTGCCGACAGCGGAACAAGCTGCACAGACCCAGGCGAAGATGACGAGGATTCGGGATGCCGCTATGCCGACAGTGCCATTGCCGCGGGGATCGACCGCGCGGTCGCTGTCGGTGCGCGGGTTATCAATATCTCGCTGGGCGGAGCGGACGGTGCCAGTGCGAGCGTAAGAAACGCTGTCCGGCGCGCAACCCAGGCCGGGATTATCATCGTTGTCGCTGCCGGAAACGAGCGCAATGACGACGAGCCCGAATATGATGTAAACAACCCCAGCCCCTTTGCCCGGTCATTGCTGGCCAATGGCAACGGATTGGTCATCATATCCACCTCGGTCGATGACGATGATGCCATATCCGACTTCAGCAATCTGGCCGGGGACACCCGGGATTTCACTCTGTCCGCTCTCGGCGAGGGTATCTGCTGTGTCTATAAGGACGACACGATCGAGATCGAAACCACGCCAGAGGGGCAGTTTGTGCGCGTCTATGCCGGCACCAGCTTTTCCGCACCGCAAATTTCGGGTGCGGCTGCATTGCTGGCTGAGGCCTTTCCCAACCTCACCGGCGCGCAGATCGTCGACCTCTTGCTCAGCTCTGCGCGCGATGTGGGAGAGGCCGGAACGGATACGACCTATGGCAGGGGTATCCTCGATATTGCGAATGCATTTGCGCCGGCCGGAGCCACACGTCTTGCGGGCACCGATATCGCTGTTCCGCTGACAGGCAATGCCGGAAGCATGTCTGCGCCGATGGGCGATGCAGGCCGCGCCGGGTTGGACGCCATCATTCTTGATGCCTATGGGCGGGCTTATACCGTTGATCTGACGCATGGATTGCTGTCGGCACAGCGGCGACCTCGGCTGGCTGCGGCGCTTGCCGCGCAGGGCCGCAGCGTGGGCGCAAATGTCGGGTCGACAGAGCTTGCTTTCAACATTGCTCCGGGCGCAGCCGGAAAAAGCAATCTCACGGCGCTCGATCTCGGCAAGAATAATGACCAGCGGGCGCGTATTCTGGCTGGGCGCGTGAGCGCGCAGATTGCAGCCGATACGCGCTTCAGCCTTGCCGTCCGGCAGGGTGCGGCGCGGCAGGTCGCGTTGCTCCAGGGCCGGCCGGCCAGCGCAAGCTTCGTCGCTGCCACCGGCGGGGCCGGGGCGAGCGATATTCAGCGCAGACCCCGGACTGCCTTTGCCATCCGGCAGGAGCTGGCGGGGTTTGGCTTGACGGCGAGCGCCGAAAGCGGGGCAGCATCGTTGTTCGAGCTTGCGCCAACATCCTCCGGACGAACTGGCTACAACCGTTATGGCTATAGCGAGTATGGCTTGACGGCCGACCGGGAATTCGGACCGGTGAGACTCACGGCTGGCCTGAACTGGCTGGACGAGAACGAGACGATTTTGGGTGCGCGCTTCAGTGAGACGCTTGCGCGCGGCGGCGCGAACAGCCTGTTTCTGGATGTTGGCGGCCATGTCTGGCTTGGCGGTGGCTGGTCTGTCGCGGCGCATTGGCGGCAGGGCTGGACATTCGCGCGGCGATCGGCTCCGTTCGGTGGAAGCGGCCATATTGCCAGCAATGCCTTCTCTCTTGATGCCGGAAAAACCGATATATTTTTGCGGGGAGACAAGCTGGGTCTAAGGATCGCGCAACCACTTCGGGTTACAAGCGGCGGCTTGGCGCTCGATCTTCCGACCAGCTATGATTATTCTTCGCGCAGCGCGACTTTCGATCGCCGTCTTTTCAGTCTCGCGCCCGAAGGCCGCGAAATTGCGAGCGAGCTGGCATGGTCGATCCCGCTCTCCCATGGGCAATTTTCGGCGAATGCCTTCTGGCGGCAGGAACCGGGGCATATTCGGGCCGCCGCAGACGATCTCGGTGTTGCTTTTCGTTTCGATCTGAATTTCTGACCGCGGCTCGGCGCTTCAGATTTCCTTGCGATAGGTGATGACGCGTTCGACCTCGTCGAAGCCCACTGCCTCGTGCCAACCATGACTGGCCCTGTTGTCGAGCAGCGCATCCGACGCGATTTCGGCAAATCCGGCTTCCCGCGCCCATTCCTCGACCGTGGCGAGCAGTGTGTCCGCCACACCGGCGCGGCGGAAATTGGGGGCCACCCAGATTCCCTCAAGATAGGGCACCGGACTGTCGCAATCCTCGACATAGTCCTGACGGATATCGGCCTCGGCGAAACCGATCGGCAGGCCGTCAACCTGCCGCGCGATCCAGCATTGCTTGGCATTCGTCTCGTCCAGCATATCGGCAAGGTCCGCGGCAAGCTCCTGCCGGTCTTCATCGGGCCAGAGCCGAAGCCGCATTTCCAGCCAATCGGTTTGGTCTTCCTCGCTTGCCGGTTCGACGACAAAGTCGATTTGGCTCACACCATGAAGCTTTCGCCGCAGCCGCATGCGCCGGTGGCGTTGGGATTTTCGAAAACGAAACCGGCAGTGAAATCATCCTCCTGCCAGTCCATTGTGGAGCCGACGAGATAGAGCACCGAGCCGCCATCGATATAGAAGATACCGCCGGGCGTTTCGATTTTCTCATCGAAGCTGTCTTCCTCGCTGACATAGTCGACCGAATAGGCTAGGCCGCTGCAGCCCCGGCGCGGGGTCGAGAGTTTCACACCAATGGCATCGTCGGGTGCCTCGGCCATAAGTTCGGCAATGCGTGCCTCTGCTGCGGGTGTAAGGATAACGGCAGCAGGTGCTTCGCGACGCCGCTTCGATGAACTCAGCGGCTCCTCAGCGTGAGCGTTTTTTTCCGTCATATCTCAATTCTCCTATCCCGCTCATCCTGAGGTAGGACTGAGCGAAGCCCGAAGGGCGAAGTCGAAGGCCTGTCTCGAAGGATCAAAGCATCCCCAATTCGAGCCGCGCTTCATCACTCATCTTTTCCGGCCCCCAGGGCGGATCCCAGACCAGATTGACCTCCGCATCCATCACCCCGGGCACCGAAGCGGCACGGATTTCAACCTCGCCCGGCATGGTTTCCGCGACCGGGCAATGCGGGGTGGTCAGCGTCATGGTGACGACGGCCTGCGCGCCCGATACCTCGACATTGTAGATCAGGCCGAGATCGTAGATATTGACCGGGATTTCCGGATCGTAAATCTCCTTGAGCGCATCGACGATAGCCTCTTCGAGCGCACTGTCGCCCTTGTCGCCCCTGCCATCCTCAACCGGTGCAGCCGGCTTCTGCGCGAGAAATCCCTCGAGATAATCCTTCTTGCGCTCCATCTGCGCGCGCGCGCCTTCTCCGGTCATGGCGTCCTGCTCGGCTGGCGAGGGCGCGACGACTGCATCCTCGACCCGGGCGCGTTTCGGCGCGTCCACCGAGTCCACTTCTTCGAATCTGATTTCGCGTTCTTCATTCATAGCCTGTCACCCGAAAATCTTCTGGACCCGGTCCATCGCGCGCATCAGCGCCGTTATATCGGCTTCATCGGAATAAAGCCCGAAACTGGCGCGCGCAGTGGCCGGGATGCCGTAGTGATCCATCAGCGGCTGTGCGCAGTGATGCCCGGCGCGCACAGCAACATTCTCTTCATCCAATATGGTGCCGATGTCATGCGGATGCACCCCTTCCATGGTGAAAGAGACGATGCCCGCCGATTGCTCCGGCCCATAGAGCGTGACCGAGTTGATGCTGCGCAACGCTTCGCGCAGTTCAGCCGCCAGCGCGCTTTCATGCGCAAACATGCTGTCCATGCCGCTGGTGCCGGAGGCGCTTTCGACATAGTCGATGGCTGCATGCAACGCGATCACCTCGGTGATCATCGGCGTCCCAGCCTCGAATCGGCCCGGGGCCGGGGCATAGCTTGTGCCGTCGAATGACACGCGGTCGATCATCGATCCGCCGCCCTGCCAGGGCGGCATGGCTTCCAGGAGTTCGCTGCGTGCCCACAGCACGCCCACCCCGGTCGGGCCGTAGAGCTTGTGCGCCGACCAGACATAGAAATCGCAATCGAGCGCGCCCATATCGAGCGCCATGCGCGGTGCCGCCTGACAGCCATCGAGCAGCAGCTTCGCGCCCACCTTGTGGGTAATTTTCGCAGCCCGCTTCGCATCGAGCACGCTGCCCAGCACATTGGAGACATGCGCCAGCGCGACAAGTTTATGCTTCTCGGTCAGGTTGGCTTCCAGCCAGTCCAGATCGATCCGGCCATCCTCGGTGAGCGGACAGACATCGATATGCGCGCCGATATGTCCGGCCAGAATCTGCCAGGGAACGATATTCGAATGATGCTCCAGCTGGCTGAGCATAATCCGGTCGCCTTCGCCGATATTCACGCCGCCCCAGCTATTGGCGGCGAGATTGATACCCTCGGTCGCGCCGCGCACGAAGACGATCTCATTCTCGTTTGTAGCGCCCATAAATTCGGCCACCCGCCGCCGCGCGGCCTCGTAAGCCAGCGTCATATTGGCCGAGCGCGCATATACGCCGCGATGGACGGTGGCGTAGTCTTCGCCCATCGCGCGGTTCATCGCATCAATCACGGCCTGCGGCTTTTGCGCCGAAGCAGCGGTGTCGAGATAATGCCAGCGCTCGCCCTCGGCCGTCGTGAGACCGGGGAAGTCGCGCCTTTTGTTCCCCTCCCGCCTGCGGGAGGGGAGATGTATGTTCCATCACGGACATGGTTCGATCACCCACTGGCCTGCACCTGGCCCGCGCTGGCACATAAAGCGGTTCTCGGCGGTGACAACGCCCCAGCCGCTACCCGCATTGCTGATTTTGATCCGCCATTGCTCGCCGCGCACGCTGTCGTCGAGATAGCCCATCGCGGTAATCAGCAAGGTCAGCTGATTATCATTCGGATTCTCGTCAATAAGGCGCGTTTCGAATCCTGGCTTACCTTCCACGCTTTCGGGATGGCCCTTCATGAAATGTCCGGCAATATCCAGCGGCGATTCCCACAGTCTCTTTGGCGCGGGGACCAGCCGGAACTTGCCATCATAGTTGTAAATGGTGGCAGGCGTGTGGCCAGCAATTTTAACACCCTCCGGCGGAGGACATGCGGTCAGCATGGCGCAGGCGGGCAGAAGGAATGCGAGTTTCCTCACACCATCTCTCCCAGCTTGGAGAGCGCGGCTTCGGCGAGCTTCTCCGCTTCCTCGGCCTCGTCGAACACACCGGCGACAAAGGCCTGCAGCATCAGCTGCTTGGCGCGCGCCGGCGGCAGGCCGCGCGATGCCAGATAGAACAGCGCACCCGCATCAAGCTCGCCCACCGTCGCGCCATGCGCGCATTGCACATCGTCTGCGAAAATTTCGAGCTCGGGCTTCGCATTGGCGGTAGCGGTGCGATCGAGCAGCATCGATTTCACATCCTGCTCGCTGTCGGTCTTCTGCGCGCCTTCCGCGACGGCGACCTGCCCCAGATAGGTGACGCTACCCTTGGCCGAAGCGATATTGCGGATGGTCTGGCGGCTGGTGGCACCCGGTTCCAGATGGCGGACGGTGGTCACGATTTCCATCGACTGGCTTTCGCTGGCAAGTTGCACGGCATCGAGCGTAAAGTCGGCCGCCTCATGCAGCTTCACGTCAAGTTCGACCCGGCCATAATCGCCCGCGCTATTGAGCACATGGAGCGAAGCCTGCGCGCCCTTGCCCAGCGTCAATTCGATTTGCGTCACGCCGCCTTCGGGCACGATGGCGCGCTTCAGGCCGCCACCAGCAGGCACCATAATCGCCTCCGGCGCGGGCAGCGGCCACAGCGCCTCGAGCGCGTTCAGATCGGCATAGCGCCAGGCCTCGTCTTTGTGCGTTGGGCGGCGTGTGGGGAGGGGGCTAGCCATAGTAGACACCGTTAGGGCTGAGCTTGTCGAAGCCCGCCTGTCCATCTCGAGAAACGCCCTTCGACAGGCTCAGGGCTGACGGAATTAAGTTGGAGCCAACGAGCATCATCACGCCGCCTCCATGATCGCGTCATAGCCTTCGGCTTCGAGCTGCTTGGCAAGCTCCGGCCCGCCGGTGCGCACGATGCGGCCATCTGCAAGAATATGCACATAATCGGGCTGCACATATTCCAGGAGGCGCTGATAATGGGTGATGAGCAGCACCGCCTTGTCGGGCGCGCGCATGATCTTGTTGATGCCATCGCCGACGACGCGCAGCGCATCGATATCGAGGCCGCTGTCGGTCTCGTCGAGGATGGCGAGGCGCGGGTCCAGTATGCCCATCTGCACCATCTCGTTGCGCTTTTTCTCGCCGCCGGAAAAACCGACATTCACCGGCCGCTTGAGCATCTCCATATCCATTTTTAGCAGCCCGGCCTTTTCGCGTGCGAGCTTCAGGAACTCGCCGCCTGACAAGGCCTCCTCGCCGCGCGCTTCGCGCTGTGCATTGGCGGCTTCGCGCAGGAACTGGATGTTGGATACACCGGGAATCTCGACTGGATATTGAAAGCCCAGGAACAGGCCGGCGGCGGCGCGTTCGTGTGGGTCCAACTGAAGCAAATCTATTTCTTCGTCATTCCCGCGCAGGCGGGAATCCAGTTCCGTTCCCTCTTCTGGACTCCCGCCTTCGCGGGAGTGACGTGGGGGTGTGAAAGCCGCACTACCCTCGGTCACGTCATAACCATCGCGCCCGCCCAGCGCATATGCGAGCGTTGACTTGCCCGCGCCGTTAGGCCCCATAATCGCATGCACTTCGCCTGCATTGATGGCGAGCGACAGCCCCTTGAGGATTGGTTTGTCGGCTACGGTGGTGTGGAGGTTATTTATCTGGAGCATTGGTTTCTTTCAATATGACGTGCGTTACGGTGCGATCCTGCCCGATAACCACCTCTTGTATCAGCCCAGCAGCAAGAGCATGCCCTACACAGCCTTTGTCCACTCTTGTCACCTCTCCAGTTACCCATTCGATAAACACCGGAATACGATTTGATCCCAGTTGCTCACCCAATTTTTGGAGCCAAGAGTTGAAGTAACGCTGTCTTTCCCGGTCGCCTGCTGGAGTTTTCTTGCCGAAGTCCGCTGCAAATCCGTTTGGAGTCTCAATGAATACAGGACTTCCATCAGCATATCGATGGAAAGGCAATGCAATGGTCGCGATATCCATCACCCCACACTCCCTTCAAGGCTGATCTCCAGAAGCGCTTTGGCTTCGACGGCAAATTCCATCGGCAGCTGCTGCAGCACCTCTTTTGCGAAACCATTGACGATCAGCGAGACGGCCTGTTCCTCGTCCAGCCCGCGCTGCTGCGCATAGAACATCTGGTCGTCGGAAATCTTCGAGGTCGTCGCTTCATGCTCGACCGTCGCCGTTGGATTGCGCACCTCGATATAGGGCACGGTATGCGCGCCGCATGTGTCGCCCAAGAGCAGCGAATCGCACTGGGTGAAATTGCGCACACCCTCGGCATTCGGCGCAACGCGGACCAGCCCGCGATAGGTGCCGTTCGATTTGCCCGCGCTGATGCCCTTGGAGATGATGGTCGAGCGGGTGCCCGGCGCATTGTGGATCATCTTGGTGCCGGTGTCGGCCTGCTGGAAATTATTGGTCACCGCGACCGAATAAAATTCGCCGATGCTGTTTTCGCCATTGAGGACGCAGCTGGGATATTTCCAGGTGATGGCGCTGCCGGTTTCGACCTGCGTCCAGCTCACTTTGCTGTTGCGACCCTGGCACAGCGCGCGCTTGGTCACGAAATTATAGATCCCGCCCTTGCCATTTTCATCGCCGGGATACCAGTTTTGCACGGTCGAATATTTGATCTCGGCATCATCCAGCGCGACAAGCTCGACCACGGCGGCATGGAGCTGGTTTTCATCGCGCATCGGCGCGGTGCAGCCTTCAAGATAGCTGACATAGCTGCCCTTGTCGGCGACGATCAGCGTGCGTTCGAACTGACCGGTATTTTCGGCATTGATGCGGAAATAGGTGGAAAGCTCCATCGGGCAGCGTACGCCCTCTGGAATGTAGACGAAGGTGCCGTCGGAAAAGACCGCGCAATTCAGCGTCGCGAAAAAATTATCCTGCATCGGCACAACCTTGCCGAGCCATTTCTTCACCAGCTCCGGATATTCCTTGATGGCTTCGCTGATCGACAGGAAGATGACGCCCGCTTTTTTGAGCTCCTCGCGAAAAGTGGTGGCCACCGACACGCTGTCGAACACCGCATCGACCGCAACCTTGCGCGCGCCCTCGACGCCGGCGAGCACCTTCTGCTCCTCGATGGGAATGCCGAGCTTTTCATAGACGCGCAGAATTTCGGGATCGACCTCGTCGAGACTGGCCAGCTTCTCCTTGGGCTTGGGCGCGGCGTAATAATAGGCGTCCTGATAATCGATCGGCGGGACATTCAATTTCGCCCAGTCCGGCGATTCCATCTTTTGCCACATGCGAAAGGCCTTGAGGCGCCATTCGAGCATCCATTCCGGCTCTTCCTTCTTCGCCGAAATGAAACGGACGGTGTCTTCGGTGAGGCCCTTCTCGGCAAATTCCTGCTCGATATCGGCGGACCAGCCATGCTCATATTCGGTGAGCTTTTCTGCTGCTTCGCGCGCCGCGCGATCTTTGATTTCCACTTCGTCGGTCATAGCGCGGGCTCCTGCGCAAGGCTGGCGAGCGATACGCTGCCCAAAGCACCGCGCACCGCGCTGTTGACCTGGTGCCAGTGCGGCTTCACGCTGCAGGCTGGCTCCAACGCGCAGTCGCATCCGGTCTCGCTCATGCAATTGGTCATCGCAATCGGCCCTTCGATGGCTTCGACGATGTCGGCAAGGCTGATCGCGGCTGCCGGCCGCGCGAGCTGAATTCCGCCGCCCGCACCGCGCGAGGATTTGATAAGGCCGGATTTGGACAGCAGGCTCACCAGCTTCTGGACGGTCGGCAGGCCAATGCCGGTCTCTTCGGCGAGCGCAGTCGCCGATGTTCGCGCGCCGCCACAATGGCGCGCCGCTGCGCCCATGACGACAATTGCATAATCGGCCATATTGGAAAGCCGCATCTTCGGGCACCCCCGCGAATCAAAATCAGATTAATTTACTCTTATTAACAGATGGCGGCGAATCTGGCAAAAATCAACCGCTCGCCATGTGCAAAAATTGCAATGCAGGCTGCGGTGGTCGTCAACCGGGATAGGCGTCGAGATTGCGATAATTCTCTTTCGACAGCCACATCCGCAATATCCGCGCATCGTCGCCATCGAGCGCTTTCGGTGTCCGCCCGGTAAAATGGCGAATCTCGCGGATCATATGCGGCTGATCGAAAAACAGCGCCTCGATTTCCCGCCGCAATTTTGGCGTGCAATCAGGATCGACCAGATGCGAGGCGGCGCGCAGGGCGCGATATTTGCGCATCAGCGGCTTGGGCGTTGCGCCATAATAGCGGCGCATCTGCCGGGTGATCTTGCTGCGCGACATGTCGGGTAGAGCCGCGAGCAAATCCTCGATTTGCGGATCGAGACTGGCCGAAAGCCACTGGCTTACCGCGACAATCAGGCGGATATGTTCTTCCTTCACGCTTCGCGCATGGGGCAAGAGGAAATCGCTGATCGCCTCGACCATTTGCAGCGGCGACATCTGCTTCTTGGCTGCGCCGTCCTGCAGCTTGAGCGCGAGCCGGTCGATCTCGCTGCCGAATATATCCGCAGCGTCGATCAGGCGGTCGGCATATTTATAAGCGGGCTTGCCGGTCAGCGCGACAAAGCCAAGCGGCGAAAGCGCAAGACCGAAATTATGAAAAGGGCCGGATAAGCGAAACTCGGCTGCCGCGCTGCAAGGGCCAAACAGCATGGCGGCATGCATTCCGTCCACATGACCATCGGCAAAGCGCAGCTTTCCGTTGCCGCGCAGCCGGAACACCAGATGACCAAGCGCCGCTGGCTGCATGTCCCGGATCTCGCTTTCCTCGCAGCGGAAATAATAGAGCTGCGTCACATAGGCGGCGAGCGGAGGCGGCGGTTCGAACTGAACGATATTCAGCTTGTCGGGATTGACGAGCGGCGCGACCGCGCCATCGGCCCACTCATCCAGATCGGCATCGGAAATTTTCGTATCCGGCATCGCTTGGCCCATTCCTCTTGTGGCAACCCACATAGGAAAATGACGAAAATATACAATTAGGGCTTTTGGTCAGGGCCGGGTTAACCAGTATTCGACCCTGGCTAAGCTTCTGCCTTGGTGAGAGCTTTTTCTTCTGCGAGTGATTGCAATTCGCCGGCTTCATACATTTCCATCATGATGTCGCTACCGCCCAGAAACTCGCCTTTGACATAGAGCTGCGGTATGGTCGGCCAATCGGAATAATCCTTGATGCCCTGCCGGATTTCCATATCCTGGAGCACATCGACGCTTTCATATTTGAGGCCGAGATGGTCGAGAATCGCGACCGCGCGCGATGAAAAACCGCATTGCGGGAATAATGGTGTGCCCTTCATGAAAAGCACAACATCATTCTTCTTTACGACCTCGTCGATTCTCTTATTTACGGACATAATTCAACTCCTAGTCTCCGTTCGTGCTGGCTCCCGGCGGGTCGCTGTCGAAGCACGATCTGCCAATTCCTTTCGTCCTTCGACAGGCTCAGGACGAGCGGCGAAAGAGCCGCTGTTTTCTTACTCCGGCACCGCGCAGGTGAGCTGCAAGGCGTGCAGTTCGCCGCCCATACGCCCGCCGAGCGCCGCATAAACTTTCCGCGTGCGCTCCACCCGGCTCATCTCGCGAAAGCCTTCCCAGATCACTTTTGCGGCCCAATGGTCATTGTCGCCGGCGAGATCGGTCATTTCAACCTCCGCGCCGGGCAGGCCTTCCTCGATAAGGCGCACAATATCTTCGGCCGCCATCGGCATCGCGCGATTTCTATTCCTCCGCTTCTTCGATGAACTGGCGGCGCGCTTCAACCATAATATCATCCATCGCGGTGCGCACGGCTGCTTCATCAGCCTCGACCCCCGCCGTGGTCAAATCGCCCAGCACTTTCCTGAGCACATCGTCCTCGCCCGATTCCTCGAAATCGGCCTGGACAACCGACTTGCCATAGGCCTCGGTTTCTTCTTCGGTCAGCCCCATTTTCTCTGCAGCCCAATGGCCGAGTAGCTTGTTGCGGCGCGCGGTGACCTTGAATTGCAATTCCTCGTCACGTGCAAATTTATTTTCAAACGCGTTTTCGCGATCATCGAATGTCGTCATTCAGCTTTCCTCAAACGAGCTTATGGGCTTCCCGCTATTTAGGGGCGAGGCCGTGTCAAAACAAGCCAGCAGTTGAATCTACATGGTGACGACAATCTTGCCGGTGGCTTTGCGATCGGCGAGCAGTGCGATCGCCTCTCCGCCATCTTCCAGGCTATAGGTCGCGGTAACGCGCGGCTTGATCTTGCCGGCTTCATAGAGCTGCATCAATTCAGCGATATTTGCGCGATTGCGCTCGGGCTCGCGCATCGTGAAAGCACCCCAGAAGACGCCGCACACATCGCAGCTTTTGAGGAGAGTGAGGTTGAGTGGAAGCTTTGCGATTCCGGCCGGAAAGCCGACGACGAGGAAGCGCCCTTCCCAGCCGATCGAGCGAATCGCCGGTTCGGAATAATCGCCGCCGACCGTGTCATAGACGATGTCGAAGCCATCGGCTCCGGCGGCCTGTTTGAACATGCCCGACAATGCCTTGGACTGCTCCTTGTCGAAGGGCTGGCGGGGGTAGACGACGACGTCATCGGCACCGGCACCGCGCGCGACCCCTGCCTTCTCTTCGCTCGAAACGCCGGCCACCACGCGTCCGCCATAGGCCTTGGCAAGTTCGATCGCGCTGATGCCGATACCGCCCGCACCGCCGAGCACGAGGACATTGTCGCCCTCCTTCATATGCCCGCGATCCTGCAGGGCATGGGCTGATGTGCCATAGGTCATCAGCAGGCTAGCGCCCTCTTCGAAAGGCATGCTGTCGGGAATCTTGAACACGCCGCGCGCGGGGACAGCGACCTTTTCAGCGAGCCCGCCATTGCCGCAGGCTGCAAGCACCCGGTCGCCGACCGCGATATCCTCAACGCCGTCTCCAACCGCCTCGACCACGCCCGATATTTCGCCGCCTGGCGCAAAGGGACGTGGCGGTTTGAACTGGTAGAGATCCTGAATGATCAGGACATCGGGGAAGTTGATCGAGCAGGCCTTGACCGAAATCACGACATGACCGGCACTTGCTTCGGGGTCAGGCAATTCACCCAGCGAAAGGCTGTCCGGTCCGCCGACTTCGGTCGATAGCAATGCGCGCATAGGAGGTCTCCGTATATTTGTTTATCTTCGTTGAGCGTGCCATTATTTAGCGCGTCCGCCAATGGCGGACGCAAGGAAAAAAGAAATAAGTGGTTATGCAATCGTTGGCATGCGCCACCTAACAAAATTATCTTCTCTTCTTCTTTCCTTATTTTCTTGCAGGCCAGCGATGCTGGCCTGCGCCCGAAATATCACGACATCGCCGAGCTCGGCACCAGCCAGGGCTTGTCTGCTGCCTGCTTTGCCTCATAGTCGGCAATCGGGCCTTCGCTTTCCAGCGTGATCGCGATTTCGTCTAGGCCGCCGAGCAGGCATTTCTTGCGGAAAGGGTCGATCTCGAATGCAAAGCGGTCCTGAAAGACCGTCGTGACGGTCTGGCTTTCCAGATCGATGGAGACCGGTTCCTCTTCGTCCGCCGCGTCCTCGGCCACCTGCATCAGCCGGTCGATCGCTTCCTGCGGCAGTTCGATAGCGAGCAGGCCATTCTTGAAAGCATTGCCCGAAAATATATCCGAATAGCTCGGCGCGATCACCGCCTGAATGCCGAAATCTGCCATCGCCCAAGCGGCATGCTCTCGGCTCGATCCGCAGCCGAAATTGTCGCCGGCAATCAGGATTGGCGCGCCGGAAAAGCGCGGATCGTCGAAGATATTGCCATCCTGCGAACGGATGCTCTCGAATGCGCCTTTGCCGAGTCCCTCCCGGCTGATGGTCTTCAGCCACCGCGCCGGGATGATGATATCGGTGTCGATATTCTTCGCGCCAAAGGGGATCGCCTTGCCGGAAATGTGCGATACAGGCTTCACGGGGGCGTCAGTCCGTATCGGCTTTGGGCTGCTTGTCGATACCCGGCTTCGGCTTGTCTTTCTTGTGATCGAGATGCCGCTTGCCGGCATAGAGCAGAGCCGCCATCAGTGCGGCGGAACCCACGGCAGCGCCGACCTTGGCACCGGTCGACCATTTGCCATCTTCCTTTTTATCCGGCCTTTCGTCGGTTTTTTTCTTCTTGGTCATGTCAATTCCTTTTGGGAGAGAATCTTCCTAACATCGCTCAGCCGTCCTGTCACGGCGGCAGCGGCGGCCATTGCGGGCGAGAGGAGATGCGTGCGCGCGCCGGGCCCTTGCCGCCCGACGAAATTGCGGTTCGATGTCGAGGCGCAGCGCTCGCCCGCGGGCACCTTGTCGGGGTTCATACCGAGGCAGGCGGAGCAGCCCGGCTCGCGCCATTCGAGGCCCGCATCGGTAAAGATAACGTCGAGCCCTTCTGCTTCGGCCTGCCTTTTAACGAGGCCGCTGCCCGGCACAACGATGCCCCATTTTACGTTGCCCGCTTTCCTGCGCCCTTTCAGGATGGCTGCAGCTGCGCGCAAATCCTCGATGCGGCTATTGGTGCAGCTGCCGATAAAGATGTTCTCGACCTCGATATCCTGCATCGCTGTACCCGGCTCCAGCCCCATATAGGCGAGCGACTGGCGTGCGGCCTCCTGTTTGGCCGGATCGGCGAAGCTTTCCGGGTCTGGCACCTTGCCGGTGACCGGCACGACATCCTCAGGTGACGTGCCCCAGGTGACTGTTGGCGCGACGTCGCCTGCGTCGATATGCACGCTTTTGTCGAAGACCGCACCCTCGTCGCTTTGCAGCGTGCGCCAATAATCCTCCGCAGCGTCCCAATCGGCGCCCCTGGGTGCCATTGGCCGGCCTTTCAGATAGGCTATCGTCTTTTCATCCGGCGCGATCAGGCCCGCGCGCGCGCCGGCCTCTATGCTCATATTGCTGATGGTCAGGCGGCCATCGATGCTCATTTCCTTGAAGACCTGCCCGCGATATTCGATGACATGGCCATTGCCGCCGGCCGCGCCGATCACGCCGATAATATGCAGGATCAGATCCTTCGGCGTCACGCCCGCGCTAAGCTCGCCGTCGACCCGAATTTCCATCGACTTTGATTGTTTCAGTTGCAGCGTCTGCGTTGCAAGGACATGCTCGACCTCGCTGGTGCCGATCCCGAAGGCGAGCGCACCCAGCCCGCCATGGCAGGCCGTGTGACTATCGCCGCACACGATGGTGGTCCCGGGCAGCGAGAAGCCCTGTTCGGGCCCAACGACATGGACGATGCCCTGCTCGGCATCGGCATCGCCGATGTAGCGGATGCCGAATTCGGGCGCATTGCTTTCGAGCGCGGCGAGCTGCGCAGCGCTTTCAGGATCGGCGATGGGAATGCGCGCGCCATTTTCGTCCCGCCGCGCGGTGGTCGGCAGATTATGGTCAGGGACGGCCAGCGTCAGATCGGGCCGCCGCACCTTGCGCCCCGCCGCGCGCAGCCCCTCGAAGGCCTGCGGGCTGGTCACCTCATGCACCAGATGGCGGTCGATATAGAGGATCGCCGTGCCGTCATCGCGCCGCTCGACGACATGCGTGTCCCATATCTTCTGATAGAGGGTTTTGGGGCCGGTCATGCAGATGATTTAACTACGCATCCCCAATATGCAAGCAAGACTGGGCAATTCCGGGCTTTGACCGTGCCATGGCCCTCTGTATAAGGATGCAATGGACTTCTTAATGCGGTTTCTTGCGGCTCTCAGCCTAGCTTTTTCGTCGCCGCTGCTGGCTGAAGAACCGAAAATTTCAGCTGAGGAGGAAGCGGCTCTCAAGCTAGCGCTGGATCGCGGCCTTGCAATCTACAATCATGACCAAGCCGCATGGCACACGACCGACACGGCGCGTGAAGATATTAAAGACATCAATTCGAGCGGCATTCGCGGCTGGGTCGTCACCGAAAGCGACGCCGGATTTCTCGTGACATATTGGAGGCCGGACGGGGATGGCTATGCAGGTGTCTATTCGGCGGTCTGGAATCCGGATGGTGTGACGGAACGGAAATTGCTTTCGGGCGATGCTGCAAATTTATCCGCTGAACAGATCAAACTGATCGAAGCACGGCAAGCTGCGCTCAACTCAAAGATCGAAATAACGCGTTGTAGCAAGTCACCATTCAATCTGGTCGTTCTACCACCAAAAGAGAATGATGATCCGATCTTCGTCTATTTCCTCGTTCCGCAAGCCGATCTGGAGTCGGTGCCGCTGGGCAAGCATTATCGCTTTGCGGTCAAGGATGGCAAAGTCATCAGCCACCGCGCATTCACAAAGGGCTGCATTACTTTGCCGCTGACCGGCGATGAGGAGAAAGGGAAACCGGAAAGCTTCTTTTTAAGCCACGTGTTGGACCCCACTCCAACAGAAATTCACGTCTTTTCGGTCTTTGCGGCAAGAGTCCCGATATTTGTGAATACGACCTCTAACAAGTCGGTCTGGTCGAACGAGATTAGCGCTGGCCAACCGAGAATTCAGAAAATCAGGTAGGTAATGAGCATTCTCGTCATTCTTGCTATCGTCATCGCCACCGTGGTCGCGATGGAATTCGTCGCCTGGGCGAGCCACAAATATATCATGCACGGCTTCGGCTGGGCGTGGCACCGCGATCATCATGAGCCGCATGACAAGCGCTTTGAAAAGAATGATCTTTACGGGCTGGTCGGCGCGGCGATGAGCATTTCCATGTTTGCCATCGGCTCTCCGCCGGTGATGGGAACAAGCGCGTGGCCGCCCGCCACCTGGGTTGGCCTGGGCATTCTCTTCTACGGGATAATCTATACGCTCATTCATGATGGCTTGGTGCATCAGCGCTATTTTCGTTATGTGCCCAAACGCGGCTATGCCAAGCGGCTGGTGCAGGCGCACAAGCTGCATCATGCGACCCAGTCGAAAGGAGGCGGCGTCAGCTTCGGTTTCGTCTTCGCGCGCAATCCTGCGAAGCTGAAGGCCGAGCTCAAGGCCCAGCGCGAAGCGGGGATTGCGATTGTCAGGGACGCCGACATCGCCTGATGTGCCGGCGATGAATTCAGCAGCGTAACCTTTTCTCCTCAGGCTCCGAAGAATGGGGCATGAAGAAACTGGTATCCCATATATTCCCCGTTATTCTGGGTTTCTCCGCAACCGGCGCACTATTCATGACAGCGCCTGAAAGTTTTGCTTTCCTTGCCGAGGATGAAAGCCATATTTTCGACAATGGCCGCTCGATAGAGGTGGACATTCCTGTCCGGATATCCGCCGCGCCGGTGGCCGGGGAGGAGAGCTGACATGCGCAGGCTTGTCTGCAAGGGCCGCCGCCTTCTGGACCGCCAGGCGATGATCGCCTTCTCCGCCTTCGGGCGCAGCAACAGCGTGCCGATGATGGCGATGAGCGTGCTGGCCGATATTGCCGTCAACCATGAGACCAATCGGGCGGTGGTGCGCAGCTGCGATCTCTAATCTACTTTTCCGGCCTCAGCCAAAGCCATGTTCCCACGATTGTGCACGCGACAGGCGGGATCGCGCTCCACGGCAGCGGGAAGAATATCGGGCTGGCCACGATGGTCAGCACGAAGACGATACTCGCCGACCATTTGGCCTTCCGGCTGACCACGCCGCGCTCCCGCCAGTCGGTGATGATCGGGCCATATTTGGGATGCGCGAGCAGGCGCGCTTCCAGCTCCGGATTGCTGCGCGCGAAACAGGCCGCCGCCAGGATGAGAAAAAGCACGCCGGGCAGGCCGGGCAGGAAAACGCCAACAATGCCGATGCCGGTCGCGACAAATCCCGCCGCGAGATAGAGCCGCCGCTTGATCAATATTGATGCACCGCTTTGGTGACCAGATAGCTGTCGAGCCCCTCGGGCCCGCCCTCGCTGCCGAACCCGCTCTCCTTCACGCCGCCAAAGGGCGCATCGACGGCGGAAACGACGAAGCTGTTGATGCCGATCATCCCGGCTTCCAGGGCGTCGCTGACCAGATTGGCGGTGCGGCCATTTTCGGTAAAGGCGTATGCCGCAAGGCCATAGGGCAGGCGATTGGCCTGTTCGATAACCTCATCGAATGTGTCAAAGGGTCGCATCACCGCGACGGGACCGAAGGGCTCCTGGCTCATGATATCGGCCTCCAGCGGGACATTGGACAGCACCGTCGGCTCGAAGAAATTGCCGGCATCGCCGCGTCCTCCACCGGTGAGCAGTTCTGCGCCTTTCTCCTTCGCATTCTCGATCAGACCGCCGACCGCCGCCGGCCGGCGTTCATTGGCAAGCGGCCCCATATCGACGCCTTTTTCAAGCCCGCTGCCGACATTCAGATGCCCGGTGCGCTCCGCAAATTCCTTTGCGAAGCGGTCGTAAATTCCGCTTTGCACATAGAAGCGCGTGGGCGAGATGCAGATCTGCCCGGCATTCCTGAATTTCGTGTTTGCCGCGAGATGCACCGCCTTTTCGAAATCGCAATCGTCGAAGACCAGCACGGGCGCGTGGCCGCCGAGTTCCATCGTCGTGCGCTTGACGCCTTCTGCTGCCAGCTTCAACAGATGCTTGCCGACCGGCACGCTGCCGGTGAAGCTGACCTTGCGGATGATATCCGATCCGATCAGCGTCCGGCTGATATGGTCTGCATCGCCAAAGACCAGCTGCGCCGCATTCCCGGGGATGCCGGCATCGGCAACGCATTTCATCAGTTCGATGCAGCAGGCTGGGGTCTCCTCGGCCGGCTTGGCGATGATCGAGCATCCTGCGGCAAGCGCGGCTGCCATCTTCTTGGCCATAAGGCTGACCGGGAAATTCCAGGGGGAAAATGCCGCGACCGGACCGACTGGCTGTTTGAGCACGAGGCTGCGTTGCCCGCTCGGGCGCTGGAGAACGCGGCCATAGGCGCGCTTTGCCTCTTCGGCGAAATAGTCGAATACCGCCGCTGCATTGGCGGCTTCGGCCTTTGCTTCGGGGAGCGGCTTGCCCTGCTCGATGGTCAGATAGGTGGCGATCGTATCGGCGCGTTCGCGCATCAAGCCAGCAGCTGCGCGAAGCAATGCAGCGCGTTCATTCACATCGCGCTTTTTCCATTCTGCAAAGCCAGCCTTTGCCGCTTCCAATGCCTCGGCAAGATCGGCGTCATTTGCCACCGGGAGTTCGGCGATGGTTTCGCCATTGGCGGGATTGGTTACCGCGATCCTGTCGCGGCCCGCTGCGCCATGCCACTTGCCATCGATGTAGAGCTGCAGCTTTTCGGGATATTCGGTCATCGGCCGCCTTTCGCATGTCGGGGACGTTTCGCTTGAAAGCCGATGTAGACATGGTGCGGCCGGGTTCAAATGCTTTTGTCGATATTATTTCCTTGAGCTCGCCTGTTAGGGGCTGCCGGCCGGTCAGGCCAGCAGCGTAGCCACAGGCTCGACGGCGGGGCCGGCGCTCATACCGAAGACGATCATGGTGCAGAAGACCGAGGCGATGATCGCGGAAGTGCGGGGATATTGGGAGAAGTTCATTTTTCCTGTCCTTTTTTTGGGTTCAGTTGCTCTTTTTAGGCAACATAGGGGGCAACGCCCGGGGCGATGCTGGTGCCGAGGGTAACGAAAGCGCAAAATACAGCTGCAACAACGGCGGTGATCTGTTTGTTGGCGGAGAGGGTCATTGTTCAAATTCCTTATGTCTGTTTGGTGCCCCGGAGGGCGGTCAGTGGGTCGTAATTGCTTACAGTCACAGCAGTGCAGATCGCGTGCCAGTTTTATAAAATACAAGAAAAACAGATGTATAGCATATTTCTCATACTACTGACAGTTTTGACATTCACAGCTATTGGGAAAATTCCCCAACTTTTGGGATTTGATTAACAAGAAATGAACGCCTTTCCTTGCGCGTCGATCTGTGCCAGCCCACCGATGACATTTGCAGGAGAGATTCATGGAGATCATCGCGGGCGGATTGCGTTTTCCTGAGGGCCCGGTCGCCTTGGACGATGGCAGTATCATTCTTGCCGAGATAGCGGCCGGCTGCATCACGCGCGTCTTGCCTGACGGCACGAAGCAAATGGTGGCCGAAACCGGCGGCGGCCCCAATGGCCTGGCGCTGGGGCCGGACGGCAAGCTCTATTGCTGCAACAATGGCGGTTTCAACTGGAACGAAAAAGACGGCTATCTGATGCCGCACGGGATTGCCGACGATTATTCGGGCGGGCGGATCGAGCGGATCGACATCGATAGCGGCGAGGTGGAACTGCTTTACAAGAGCGGCGATCATGGTTGCGTGCTGCGCGGCCCCAACGACATTGTTTTCGATGATGCCGGCGGCTTCTGGTTCACTGACCACGGCAAGATCGATTTTGAGAAACGCTGCCACGATATTGTTGGTATCTTCTACGCAAAAGCAGACGGCAGCCACATCGAAGAAGTAATCTTCCCCTCGAATAACCCCAATGGTTGCGGGCTGTCGCCAGATGGCAAGACGCTCTATGCAGCCGAGACTTACACCTGCCGGTTGATGAAATTCAATGTGACCGCGCCGGGACAGGTCGCGCCCGATGCCGGGCCGGGCGGCCCGGGCATTCCGGTTTACCGCCCGGCGGGGTACAAGTTTTTCGACAGTCTGGCGATCGAAGCAAGCGGCAATATCTGCGTCGCCACCATCGGCGAATGCGGGATCAGCGTGATCAGCCCGGAAGGCGAGTTGGTCGAATTCGTGCCCACGCCCGACCTTTTCACAACCAATATCTGCTTTGGCGGCGATGACATGATGGATGCCTGGATCTGCCTGTCTGGGTCTGGCCAGCTGGCGAAAATGCGCTGGAAAAGGCCGGGGCTGCGGCTGGAACATCTGAACAAGTGAGCAACTACACCACCGTCATTTTCGATTTCGGCGGGGTGATCACCTCGTCACCTTTCGAAGCCTTCAACCGGCTCGAGGCAGAGCGCGGGATTCCGCAAAACAGCATCCGGCGGATCAACGCTGCGAATCCCGATGGTAACGCCTGGGCGCTATTCGAGCGCGCCGAGATCGATGCACAGCAGTTCGACATGCTGTTTGCCAATGAAGCGGCGATGATCGATGTCGAGCTGCGCGGCGCAGATGTGCTCGCGGTGCTGGCGGGCGATGTCCGTCCGGAGATGGTCGCTGCGCTGGATAGGCTGAAACAGCGCGGCTTCACGCTGGGCTGCATCACCAACAATGTCCCCAGCGGAAAAGGCGCGGGCATGGCAGTGACCGATGAAAAGGCCGCGCAGGTCGCAGACATCATGATGCGCTTCGATCACATCATCGAAAGCAGCAAGGCCGGTATCCGCAAGCCCGATCCGCGTATCTACACAATGATGTGCGCGGCGCTTTCAGTTGCGCCCGAAAGCTGCGTCTATCTCGACGATCTCGGCATCAACTGCAAACCCGCCGCCGCGCTCGGCATGGCGGCTATCAAGGTAACCGGCGGCCAGCAGGCGCTGACCGAACTCGGGGCCTTGCTCGAAGTGAAGCTAGGGTCAGAACCCTAGCTCGCCAGCAACAGCGGGAAATCCGCCTCGCTCAGCATATGGCGGGTCACGCCGCCGAACAATGTCTGCCTCAGCCGGCTGTGCCCATAGGCACCCATCACCAGATAATCCGGCTCGAAGGCACCGGCATGGCCCAAAAGCGTTTCAGCTATGCCCTGCCGCGCGCGCTTCAATTCGCGAATCTGGCAGGATATACCGTGGCGCGCGAGATATTCCGCCGCGTCGGTCAGCGGATATTCGCTTTCCTTTTCCTCCACCTCGACGATTTCGACGGCTTCAGCCAGTTTGAGCAAGGGCAGAGCGCTGCGGATGGCGCTCGCCGCCTCGGGCGAGCCATCATAGGCAACCATCGCCCGATCGAATGACAGCCCCTTGCTGTTTTCCGGCACAACCAGCACGGGCCGGCCGGAGTCCATCACGATATCGCCGATTATCGAGCGCTGCACATTGCGATTGATGGCCTCTCCGTCGCCGCGCGACAAAATTATCAGATCGGAAAAACGCGACGCCTCGACCAGCATGTCGATGGTCGCGCCGGAGGTGTCCCGCCAGTCCCATTTCACCGCCTCATTTGCAAGGCGTTCGCTCATCTTCTGGCGTATCTCGGTCTGCAATTCCTCGCTCGCGGCGAGCACATCGGCCATCAGATGCGCACCGCCAAACATGTCGATGGCAAGATAATCGTGATAGGCCTGACCATGAAGAAGCGTAAGATGCCCGTCGCAGCGGCGCGCAATATCCAGCGCCGCCTGCAGCCGCGATTCCATCGCATTGTCCCGCGCGGCATGAAGCAAAATCGATTTCATGACTCCGTCCTCCTTTATTCCGGCGGGCTGTGTTTCCCGCCTCTTGCGGAGCAGGATAGGCGAGTCCTGCTCCTGGTCATTGATGTTGGTCAAACAGGGGGTGAATTTCGGCATGTACCGAGGATACTTGCCCTTGTCATGCGGGCGCGTTATCGCGTGGCGAGATTTCCAATATAGCAGGCAGATTCCCCATGCAGAAAATCTATCCGGACGCCGCTGCCGCTCTCGACGGGCTGCTGTTCGACGGCATGCATATTTGTGCGGGCGGCTTTGGCCTCTGCGGTATTCCCGAGCGGCTGATCGACGCGGTGCGCGATTCGGGCGTCAAGGATCTGACCATCGCCTCCAACAATGCCGGGATCGATGGCGAGGGGCTGGGCAAGCTTTTGCGGACCCGTCAGGTCAAGAAGATGATCAGCTCCTATGTTGGCGAAAACAAGGAGTTTGAACGGCAGTTCCTGGCGGGTGAGCTCGAGGTCGAATTCTGTCCGCAAGGCACGCTTGCCGAACGCTGCCGTGCGGGCGGTGCGGGCATCCCCGGCTTCTATACCAAGACCGGTGTCGGCACGCAGGTCGCCGAAGGCAAGGAAGTGAAGCAGTTCGAGGGCGAGGACTATATCCTCGAACGCGGCATCTATGCCGATCTGTGTATCGTCAAGGGCTGGAAGGCCGACAAGGCGGGTAATCTGGTCTTTCGGAAAACGGCGCGCAATTTCAACCAGCCGATGGCGACTGCAGGCAAAATCTGCGTGGCCGAGGTGGAAGAGATCGTCGAGGTGGGAGAGCTCGACCCCGACTGCATCCACCTGCCCAGCATCTATGTGAAGCGGCTGATATCGGGTGCGCCCTATGACAAGAAAATCGAGTTTGAAACCACGCGCGAAAGGGAGGCGGCCTGACGCAAAAGTTATCATGGGTCCGCGCCTGCATCCATGATTGGAGCCGATATGAAACCTATACAACCAACTATCTTACTCTTGCTGGCTGCTCTCTCTTTCCAAGCCTGCGCAACCACGCAGACATCGCCGACTGCATTCACTGCCGAAGAGGCGGCCGGTCAGATTGGTGAGACGCCGACTGAAAATTCGCCGAATCCAAATTTGCAGTGGTTATATGGCTCTGCGGAATCGAGCATCATACTGCGCCAGAGCTGGGCAGAAATTGCAGACTATGCCGAAAAAATGGCGGCCGAGCGCCCGGAAAATTCGGTTGTGCTGGCGATCGGCAGTGACGGTGAAGACCCGAGATGGCTGGCATGCGGAAACAAGCCGCTTGCCGCAGTCTTCGATGCAGATGAGACGCTGCTTTGGAATATGGGCGTCACCCGCTACATGGCCGAGCAAGGCAGGGATTTCGATCCGAAAGTCTGGTCCCAGTGGGAAAAAACCGGCGCAGGCAAAGCGCTTGCGACGCCCGGGTCGATCGAGGCTTTCGATCGCTTGCGCAAGGCAGGCATTACCGTCATCGTCAACACCAACCGCTCGAACCACAATCCGGGCGGTACAGAAGCCACATTGGCAGCAGCGGGGCTCGGCGAATTCAAGCATGGCGAGAGTCTTTTCCTGCGTGGAGATGCGCCCGACGGATCGGGCAAGGATGGCCGCCGCGCGATCATCTCAAATGACTATTGCGTGATTGCACTGGTCGGGGATCAGCTCGGCGATATTGCTGACATCTTCAACAGGCCGGCGCTTCGCCCGATGCAGCGCAAGGCTCTCTCCGGCCATCGCAGTTTTTCGCCGCTTTGGGGAAAGGGATGGTTTATTCTGCCGAATCCTGTTTATGGGCCGGACATTGCTGGAAGCTATGATGAGGTTTTCCCCGCCGAAACGCGGTGGAGCCCGGAGGAGCAAGAATGACCAATAAACCCATCCCGATCGATCTGATGCCCTATGCCGATATGGTGCAGGGCCATAAGGAGTTTCTGCGCGTCTGGGCAAAGGAGAACGGCCCGGTCACCTGTTTCGTCAATCCCGTCGCGCTCGCACCCGATCCGGCCACATTCGGCATCGCAATGGTCGATTGCATCCGCCATGCTGCACGCGGATGGGCAAAGGCGGTGGGCATCAGCGAGCAGCAAGCTCTCGAGCGTATCTGGGAGGGCCTCGATGCCGAGCGCAAAAATCCGGCACCGCTGCCGGATGAAAATTCTATCGGAACAAAAGATGATGATTTGGGGCTGATCTGATGAGCGCAGAAAGCAAAGGACAAGAGCCAAAGGGTTGGAGCCGCGATGAAATGGCCGCGCGCGCGGCGCAGGAGCTGGAAGACGGCTATTATGTCAATCTCGGCATCGGCATTCCGACGCTGGTGGCGAACCATATCCCGGGCGGGATGGAGGTCACGCTGCAGAGCGAGAATGGCATGCTGGGCATCGGCCCCTTTCCCTATCAGGACGAAGTCGACGCCGACCTGATCAACGCCGGCAAGCAGACCATCAGCGAGCTGCCGACATCGAGCTATTTTTCATCGTCCGACAGCTTCGCGATGATCCGCGGCGGGCATATCGACCTCACCGTGCTCGGCGCGATGGAGGTGGCCGAGAATGGAGATATCGCCAACTGGATGATCCCGGGCAAGATGATAAAGGGGATGGGCGGCGCGATGGATCTGGTCGCAGGCGTGAAGAAAATCATCGTGGTGATGGACCACCAGTCGAAGGCGGGAGACCCCAAATTCATTCCTGCATGCACGCTGCCGCTCACCGGCACCAATGTCGTCGATATGATCATCACCAATCTCTGCGTGTTCCACCGCGCCGATCATGACAGTCCCTTCCGGTTGATCGAACTCGCACCGGGCGTCAGCGAAGAGGATGTCGCTGCGGCCACGACGGCGAAATATGAGGTTGCGCTCTGATGCGAAACAGGTGGATCGGGCGAAGCATTCTTGCGATCGCTGCACTCCACACGCTGTTCGGTTTTGCCGTCTTTGGCGGCATAGTCGGAGGATTGCTGGCAGACGGGCTATTCGACACGGTCGGCGAAGACCCGATGCGCGCAGCAGTAAGCTGGTTTTTGATATCCGGCTTCTTCATGGCGACGACGGGATTCGCGGTCGACCAGCTTGAGGTAAATGGCCTGAAGCACAAGCTTGCAATAACTGGATGGGCGCTGCTGGCGATTTCGCTGCTTGGCATCCTGCTGATGCCCGCTTCCGGTTTCTGGCTGATGCTGGTACCGGCAATTTTTGCAATCAGGGCGCGATAATTGTCGCGGCGCGTATCAGCTTCGCCTGGCAGCCGCTGGCTCATTATTGGAGGCTGGCTCTCGATTGCCGCGTCGCTGCTGCATATTGGTTGCATCCTGGGCGGGCCAGACTGGTTTCGCTTCTTCGGCGCGCCTGAACAATCGATTCAGGCATATGAGCGGGGCGACCCGAGCCTTGTCTATATGACAATATGTATCGCGGGGATACTGGCGATCTGGGCAGCTTATGCCTTTTCAGGTGCGGGCAGGTTGCCCCGGCTGCCCCTCTTGCGCACCGGGCTTGTGGTCATATCGGCGATCTACCTGCTGCGCGGGCTGGCGCTTGTCCCGCTTCATCTGTGGAAGCCCGAACTGACCGATGCGTTTACGGTTTGGTCGTCGCTGATCGTGCTGGTCTATGGTGTTGCCTACGCCGTGGGGACATGGCGCGCCTGGAATGCCTTGTCGGCAAAATCTTGCTGATGACATTTCATCAGCTGACTCCTGGCATTCTGAGCAGCTTGCCGACCGATCAAAGAGAGTCGTCATATGACAGTATGGCAGCCGGGTATGATCTGCTCGTCGGAAATGCCATTTATAACCGGCTGGTGTGGGGATGTCCGAAGTCGGCCTATGTCGAGGCTGCGACTGATTTTCTAGGGCAATCGGAGGGGCTAGAGCCGATCATCGACTATGGCTGCGGCTCTCTGATCTTCACCGCTAGCGCCTATCAGGGACATGAAGGCCGCTTGCTTCTGTTTGACCGTTCGCTGGGCATGATTGAGCGCGGTGCGAAGCGCCTGCCGTCTGGCAGATTTCTTCAGGGTGATGCATTGGCACCGCCTTTCGATGACAAAAGTTTTGCAGGTGGAATGAGCTGGGGCATGACGCATTTATTTGGAAGCCGTTCCTGCTATTTGCCCGCCTTTGCCGCCCTGCTTGAGCCGGCAGCGCCGGCTGCGCTTTGTTGTCTCGTTTTGTCAGGTAGAAGAATAGGTGATGGCATGCTGAGATTGCTTCATCGGCGCGGCGAAGCTGCCGAACCCGAGACTGCCGGTGATATCGAAACTGCGTTCGGAGGTTATTTCGATATTCAGGCGACTGTGCTTAGGGGGAACATGTTGTTCCTGCGTGGAAAAAGAAAATGACCTACACCCTCATTACCGCGAACCGGAACTATTCCAGCTGGTCCTTGCGTCCCTGGATCTTGATGAAGGCGCTCGATATTCCATTCGAGGACCGGATCGAGCCCTTCGCTGCGATGGTCAATTATGACGCCTTCCGCACATTCTCACCGACCGGGCAGGTGCCCGCCCTGATCGATGGCGAGCGTACGATATACGATTCGCTGGGCATCACGCTTTATCTCGCCGAGCGGCATCAGGGCGTCTGGCCGGATGAGGAGGCTGCCCGTGCCTATGCGCAATGTGCGGTGGCTGAAATGCACAGCGGTTTTTCCGCGCTGAGGAATGATTGCCCGATGAATGTCGGCGTGCGGGTCAAACCCCGGCCTATGTCGGCGGCGCTTAAGAAAGATGTCGCGCGCATCCGCGAACTATGGGAGGAAGGGCTGGAGCGTTTCGGCGGGCCCTGGCTGGGCGGCGATAGATTCACTGCCGCCGATGCCTTTTTCGCGCCCGTGGCATACCGGGTGCGGACATTCGATCTCGATGTCGGAAAAGCGGGCCGCGAATGGGCTGAGCATATCATCGCGCATCCTGCCATGCGGCAATGGGAGGAAGAAGCCTTGCAGGAAAGCTGGCGCGAAAAGGGGCATGAAGAGGAGATAGCGGCAACCGGCGATCTGGTTGCGGATTACCGGACCGGGTAGAAAAGAAGGAGCCGTCTTTCTTTCGTCATTCCCGCCCTTCGGCTGCATGCCTGCGGCAGCCGCTCAGGATAAACTGCCTGCAGGGCAGGCGGGAATCCAGTCAGCCTTCCTTTTTGGCTGGAAAGTTGACTGGATTCCGGCTCTAACAGCAGCAGCGAAATCACAGATTTCTGCTGCCGTAACGTCCGGAATGACGAGAGGAAATTCGATGACCATCACCCTGCACCATCTGCGTTACTCGCGCTCGACCCGGATTATCTGGCTGCTCGAGGAGCTCGATATCGGTTACAGTATTGTCGAGCATCACCGCGACGAGACCACCAACCGCTCACAGGATGACCTCTTTGCTATCCACCCGCTCGGCAAGGCACCGGCGGTCGATGTCGATGGCCGGGTGATGATGGAATCGGGCGCGATCATCGAATATCTGATTGAGACGCATGGTGCCGGGAAGCTGGGCGTGGCCCCGGGGGAGGCAGAGCGCAGCGCCTATCTTGAATGGATGCAATTTACCGAAGGCACGCTGGCGATGCCGGTGCTGCTGACGATGCTCGGGCCGCGTTTTGGCGGGCTCGACAAGCTTCCTCTTTTGCAGGGTTTTGTCGGCGGCGAGGTCACCAAGCTGCTGGATTATGTCGATGCGCATCTGGAGGGGCGCGAGTTTTTGCTGGAAAGCGGATTTACCGGCGCAGATATCAATATGGAATATCTGCTGGAACTGATCAATCTCACTGGAATGCTCGATCAGCGCCCGAATGCCAAAAGCTATCTGGAGCGGCTGATGGCGCGTGATGCCTACAAGCGGGCAATTGAAATCGGCGGACCGCTTGTCAAACTGCCGGGATAGCGGCAAAAGCAGTTTGAGGGGTTCATGGGCCAGGAACTTGAGACAAGCGATTTCGAGGATGCCGACTATGACGCTTTTGTCGAGCGTCTGCGCGCGGAGACAGACCTGCTGCAGGCGCTGGAGGCTGAGGGCAAACTTTCAGAAGGGCCCGCAACCGGCGGCTTCGAGCTTGAAGCCTGGATCGTCGATGCCGACATGCGGCCGGCGGCGAAGAATGAGGAATTGATCGAGGCGATCGGCAGCGCGCTGGTGGTGCCGGAACTTTCCCTTTTCAACATCGAATTCAATGGCGATCCCGCCGAGCTTGACCGCAATGCCCTGTCGATCCTGCATGAAAATCTGCTGACACAGTGGAACAGGGCCTGTTCGGTTGCCGCCGATATGGATCTGAAACTCGCCAATATCGGCATCCTGCCCACGATCACGGGCAAGGATCTGTGCGAAGAAAACATGTCGCATGGCAAACGCTATGAAGCGATCAATAATCAGGTTTTCAAGATGCGCCGCGGCAAACCAATCCGCCTGTCGATCGATGGGCGCGAAAGCCTGGAGAGCGAGCATACAGACGTCATGCTGGAGGCAGGCACGACCTCCTTCCAGATTCACCTCAAAATCCCGGCGGCAGAGGGCGCGAATTTCTACAATGCCTCCAAACTTGCCTCGATTCCCGCGGTCGCCGTGGCGGCCAACGCGCCCTATCTGTTCGGCAGGGATCTCTGGGATGAGACGCGCATTCCGCTTTTCGAACAGGCGGTGTCGGTAGGGGACTGGGACTATGCCGAACGCGTTACCTTTGGCGTGCGCTTTATCGAGGAGGCGCTGAGCGAAGTGTTCCTCGCCAATCGGCAGCGTTATCCCGTGCTGCTGCCGCAGCTGATGGATCGCGGCGCAGAAAAGCTCGATCATCTGCGGCTGCAAAATGGCACGATCTGGCGCTGGAACCGGCCGCTGATCGGCTGGGACGAGGACGGAACACCGCATTACCGGATGGAGCAGCGCGCTGTCTCTGCTGGTCCGACGATTGTCGATGCCATGGCAAACGCAGCCTTCTATTTCGGACTGGTCACATTTCTGGCGCGTGACGAGACTCTGCCGCACAAACGTTGTCAGTTTTTCACGGCGCGTGACAATTTCTATGCTGCCGCGCGCCATGGATTGAAAGCGCGCATTCGCTGGCGGGGCGAGGATGACCAGCCGCTCGATAAACTGATTGGCGAGATTTTCTTGCCGATGGCTGAGGCAGGTCTGCGCAGCCTGCATATCGACGATGCCGATATCGGCCGGTATCTGGGTATTATCGCAGAGCGCGCTGCGAGTGGGCGCAATGGCGCAAGTTGGCAGCGCGAATATGTCCGCCGCCATGATGCCGCCATGGATGGAATGCTTGCCGCCTATCTGGAGCGGCAGCAAAGCGACGAACCCGTGCATGGCTGGACGATCTGAACTTCATGCTGAAATTACGTAACGACATTCCTGGCAAGCTGCTCTCCTGCGCGCCCGCCGAAGTCGAAGGTCTGCTGGGCGGGCCGACGCTTTTTCGCCTGGAAGGGCGGCAGTCCCCGCCGCTTTTCGTGACCGCCTTGCAGCATGGCAACGAGCCAACGGGCTTTCAGGCTGTGCAGGCGATATTGCGCAAATATTCAGGTGGGCCGCTTCCCCGCAGCCTCTGGCTTTTCATCGCCAATGTGGCAGGCGCGACGACAGGAGAACGCATCGCGCGGGGGCAGAGCGACTATAACCGCGCATGGCCCGGAACAGCCACGCCAGACACAGCCGAGGCGGCGATGATGCGCGAGGTCATCGCCACGGTTACGGCTTCTCCGCTCTTTGCCAGCGTCGACCTGCACAATAATACCGGCAGCAACCCGCATTATGCCGGGATCAACCGGCTCGCGCCGCCCTTCCTCCATCTCGCCGCGCTGTTCGCGCGCACCGCGATCTATTTCCGCCAGCCTGCGGGCACGCAGTCGATGGCAATGGCCGAGCACTGCCCTGCGGTAACGCTCGAATGCGGCAAGGCCGGGGAGGCTGCGGGGCTGGCGCATGCGACCGAGTTTCTCGATGCCTGCCTGCATATGCATGAACTTCCGGGCCACCCAATGGCAAAACGCGATATCATCCTCTTGAAAACGCGCGCGGTGGTGAAGGTGAAACCGGATGTGGCCTTCGGCTTTGAGGGCAGGGACGAGGCTGTCACCTTCCGCAGCGATCTCGATCACCATAATTTCGGATGCCTCAAAAAGGGCGAGCTGCTCGCAACGTTGGATGGCGTAACGGCCCTTCCGCTGACAGCGCATACCGACGATGGCCGCGATATCGCCGCGGAGCTGTTTGAAATCCGCGGGGAGAAGCTGCTCATCTGCTGCGACATCATACCTTCGATGGCGACGCTCGACATTCGGATCATCGGCCAGGATTGCCTGCTCTATGTGATGGAAGAGATGGAAGCGGCCTGAGGCCTTGCTCATAGCTGAATTAAAGGCCGCCTTTTCTTGTCCTTCTATACGCTCGACATCGTTCGCAATCCCAGCTAGCGATGAGGGTAACAAACACTGAGTACTGGCGGGAGAATGACGATCATGAAAATGTCACTGGTAGCGGGCGCTCTGTTGGGCGCGGCAGCTTTTACCCCTGGTCTCCTCGCCAATAACAGCGCGCCCATCATGCAGCCCGGGCCGATCGGCGAGGCACCCAAACAGCTCAGCAGTGAAGAAGCCATAAAGCTGGCGGATAATCGCTATTCGCCCGCCGATGTCCGTTTCATGCAGGGCATGATCATTCACCATCAGCAGGCGGTCGATATGTCGGCGCTGGTGAAGGACCGGACCAATCAGGAAGACATTGTCGCAGTTTCCGGGCGAATCGATGCCAGCCAGAAGGACGAGATAGACTTCATGCGCGGCTGGCTCGATGACCGCAGCGAGCCCCTGATGATGGAAGGCATGGGGCATGCGCATCACACGATGCGGGGCATGGCCAGCCCTGAGCAGATGCGCGAATTGGCGGCAGCGCGCGGTACGGCCTTCGACAAATTGTTTCTCGAGCTGATGATCGTGCATCATGAAGGTGCGGTCGATATGGTGGACGAACTGCTCGAATATCCCGGCACGGCCTATGATCCGGTGATGGCGCAGTTTACAGATGATGTTAAGCGCGACCAAATTGCCGAGATCGAGCGTATGAACGCCGTTTTGGCGAGCCTGTCGAAAGACCCCCGCGCTACACTCAAGGCAGGGTTTGCCGATGCCGGAGAAGCGATAAAGAATCTGCGCAAAGTCAGCAGCCTGCCCAAACCTGCCGGCTTTTTCGACCCTGCCAACCCGGCTGGCTTGCAACCCGAAAAGCCCAAGAAAGACGGGGATGAGGAGGACAAGAAGGCTGAAAAAGAGGATGAAGAAAAGAAGCCGGAATTTGGCGAGCGCGCACCGCTGCTGAGCTTTGCCAATACCGACATGGCCTTTTCCGGCGATATAATGGTTGCCGGCAACTATCATGGATGGAATGCTTACCGGCTGGGCGAAGACGGCCAGCCGACATTGGTCAGCTCGGTTGTCTGCCCGGGCGGTCAGGGCGACGTATCGATTGCCGGCAATCTGCTGCTGATGAGCGTGCAGGACACGCGCGCGCGCCTCGACTGCGGATTGCAGGGCGTGGAAGGCAAGGTTAGCGAGGAGCGTTTTCGCGGCCTGCGTATTTTCGACATATCCGACATTACCCGCCCGGTTCAGGTTGGCCAGGTGCAGACCTGCCGCGGTTCCCACACCCATTCGGTGGTGAAGGAAACCCGGGACAGTCTGATCGTATACAACTCGGGCACATCCCGGATTCGCGAAGAGGAGGAGATGGCGGGCTGCATCGGCGATGTAGCGGGCGATGATCGCACCGCCCTTTTCCGCATCGATGTGATCGAGATTCCGCTTGCTGATCCTTCAAAGGCGCGGATAGTCGACAGCCCGGCTGTCTTTGCCGACCCCGCGACAGGGCGTCTGGCAGGGCTCTGGCAGGGCGGCGATCATGGTGATGATACACAGGAAACAAATCGCACCGACCATTGTCATGATATCACGGTGTTCCCTTCGAAAAATCTCGCGGCCGGTGCCTGTTCCGGCAATGGCGTGATCTTCGACGTAACGGATCCAAGAAATCCGAAACGCATCGACGAGGTTGTCGACAAGGGCTTTGCCTATTGGCATTCGGCCACCTTCAGCAATGATGGCAGCAAGGTTCTGTTTACCGATGAATGGGGCGGTGGCGGCCGTCCGCGTTGTCAGGCGGCGGATCCGAGAAACTGGGGCGCAAACGCGATATACGAGATTGTCGATGGCAAGCTCGAATTTCGTAGCCTCTACAAGCTGCCCGCGCCGCAGGGCGACAAGGAAAATTGCGTCGCCCACAATGGCTCGATCATTCCGGTGCCGGGACGCGATATCTTCGTGCAGGCCTGGTATCAGGGCGGGGTCAGCGTCATCGATTTCACCGATGCCAAAAAGCCGTTTGAAATCGCCTATTTTGATCGCGGCCCGGTCGACGAGGATCAGCTGATTACCGGCGGATACTGGTCGGCCTATTGGTATAAGGGGCGCATCTATGCGACCGAAATCGCGCGCGGCGTCGACGTGTTTGCCCTGGAGCCGAGCGAATTCCTGAGCGCGGAAGAAATCGCGGCTGCCGAGGCGGCGGACCAGGGCGAGGTGTTCAATCCGCAGACGCAGTTCCCGGTGACCTGGCCGAAAGCAGCGCTAAGAAAGGTATCGGCTGCCCGAACCGCAAATTAGGTTCAGGGTCCAAACAAGCGCACAAGCCCCTTCGATGCCGCAGGCGGCGTTGAAGGGCTGAGGTAGTGGCGGGCTTTGACTGTGTGGCGACACCGGAAACCGTCACACCCGCGCAGGCGGGTGTCTATCCCAGACCAGAAGTCAAGAACGAAGGGTTCGGTTCACAGCTGAGACGCGGGATAGGCCCCAGCCGTCGCTGGGGCGACGTAGAATTTGGACTGCAGGGCCAGGCGAAAACATCGTCACACCCGCCTACTCGGGTGTGACGGGAGTGCCTTGATCGGCGAACGGTGCTCAACCAAGAAACTCACCGCTCAAATCACACCAACCGGGATTGACGAATGTCCGGGAATCAAAAAACACCTTTCCTACATGCCCCCATCTGTGCCTTATCCTGATGGATGACGCAGAATCACGATATTGACCCGCCCCAAAACGAAAATTCAGGCGACCTCGCCGAATTCGATCCCGTACCCGTTCGCATGCGGCACAATGGCTGGACACCGGAAAGGCAGATGGCCTTTATCGAGGCACTCGCGGCTTGCGGCTGTGTTTCGGAGGCTTGCCGCGCAGTCGGCATGAGCCAAACCAGCGCCTACAAGCTGCGTAACCGCAGCGACGCCGCTGCCTTCCGGCTCGCCTGGCGCGCCGCGCTCGATGCCGGGGTCGAACGTCTGGCCGATGCCGCCTTCTCGCGTGCGCTGCACGGCGTGCCGCGCCCGATTTTTCGCGGCAAGGAACAGGTGGGCGAATATCGGCATTTCGACGAGAGGCTGACGATGTTCCTGCTGCGCTATCGCGACCCGGTGCGTTTCGGCAAATATATGGACGCGATGATCGCGCAGCAGCCCGATGAAGCGCGCGGCGTGATGTTCATGCGTGCGCGCGGTCTGCTGGAGGACCAGCTGGAATCAGGCAATGCCGATTTCGAAGCGCATGGCTTCGGTCCATCGGCGGACGGTCATGAAGAGGGCGAATGGGGTGAAGATGAGGCGTGATTCGAAAATGCCCGTCCGCTGCGGACCAAAAAACCACCCATTAGGCCGGCAACCTTGGCAACTTTGCAAGAATATTTCCTACTCGCCTGCCATCTTCAATATTTCCTTCCACTCTGCATCGGTGACCGGAGAGACCGACAACCGGCCCTGCCGCACCAGCTTCATCTCGGCCAGTTCGGGATTGGCCTTGATCTGTTTCAGGCTCACGGGGTTTGCCAGGCTGCGCACGGGCTTTAGATCGACGCAGACAAATTTTGTTTTTCGTTCTCCGGCTTTCTTGTCGGTCGGGTCGACATAATGTTCGCCCGCGACCTCGGCGATGCCGACAATCTCCAGCCCCTGCTGGCTATGATAGAAAAACACCTCGTCGCCATTCTTCATCTCGCGCATATGGCTGGCCGCGGCATAATTGCGCACCCCGTCCCACATGCCGGGATTCTGCCCGGGGTAGTCGCGATTGTCGCCTGCCTCCCATTCGGCCACCAGGTCATCCCAGCCATAGGCATCGGGTTCGCTCTTAACCAGCCAGTGTCTCTTCGCCATCGTGAATATTCTCCTCGCTGCAAATTGATGCAGCGCAATTTTTCTGGCGCCGCAGTCTGCTTAGGGTTACCCTTATGGACATGAGCGACACATTAGAAAAGATGCCGGTCATTTCGCTGGCGAATGATAGTGCCGATGCGCTGGGGCAGGAACTGGGCGGCAGCTTCAGGACATTCGGCTTTGCAATGGTCAAGGATCACGGGCTGGATACCGGCCTTGTGGGCAAGGCTTGGGCGCTGACGAAAACGCTTTTCGATCTTCCCGAAGAGGTGAAGCAAAAGGGCTATGACCCCGGCATTGCAGGCGCGCGGGGCTATACGCCCTTCAAGACCGAGATTGCCAAAGGCGCGGCGCATCATGATCTCAAGGAATTCTGGCATGTCGGTCGGACACTGGCTGCGGATAACCCGCTGCGCAGCTCGATGCCGGACAATATCTGGCCCGAGGGTATCGACGGCTTTGCCGAGACATTTTCAGCGCTTTATGCAGAGTTCGACCGGGTTGGCGCGAAGATACTGTCATCGATTGCGCGCTATCTGGATCTGTCGCCGGACTGGTTCGATACTGCCATAGAGGACGGCAACAGCGTGCTGCGCCTGCTTCATTATCCGCCGCTTCAGGGCGAAGATACCGGCGGGGCAATCCGCGCCGGCGCGCATGAGGATATCAACCTGATCACGTTGCTGCTGGGAGCGGAAGAAGCAGGGCTGGAAATTTTGCGCCCCGATGGCAGCTGGATGGGCGTCTCTCCGCCTGAAGGCGGGCTCGCGGTCAATGTCGGAGACATGCTGCAAAGGCTGACCAACCATGTGCTGCCCTCGACGACGCATCGGGTGGTCAATCCGTCGGGCGACCGCTCGAAATATTCGCGCTATTCGATGCCCTATTTCCTGCATCTGCGCAGCGATTTCGAGATCGCGACCTTGCCCGGCTGCGCGAGCGCGGAAAATCCGGATCGCTATCCCGAGCCGATTCTGGCCGACGACTATCTGACCGAAAGGCTGATAGAGATCGGTTTGCTCAAGCCGTGATCACTCCGCCGGAACCGGCTCAGCTTCGGGTTCCGGCGGCTTGCGCCTGATAAGGAGATCGAGCACCTCCCGGAAGGTTTCGCGCGCGGTGAACCAGAGCATCGCCACATAGCTGATGCCGCCGATGGCGACGAGAATGGCGAGGCGCGGGGCGCTGCCGATCTCCGGCCAGAGCGGGAGCAGCAGCCAGATGTCGCAAAGGTGGACGATAATCGCCATCAGCGATGCGGCGAGCATGCCCGGCACTACGGCGCGCAACAGATCGAGCGCGGTCACGCCGATCAGCCGGTTCGATCTCCAGCAGGTAAAAGCAAGCAGGATCGAGAAGGAAATCAGCCAGCCCCATGCAAGCGCCTGCGCCCCGAACTGGATCGCGATCATATAGGTCGCCGGCATCACGATAGCGCCGAAGATCGAGCATTGCATCAGGATGCGCGGGCGGCCCAGCGCATTGGTTGCGGGGCCGAACAGGATCTGGAGAGTCATTACCGGCATCGCAAGCGCAAGGATCTGGATGAAAGGCACCATGCCGAGCCATTTGGTTCCGATCAGCGTCTCGATCATCGGTGCTGCCGTGACCAGCATGCCGAAATAGAAGGGACAGGCAATCAGCATGATCAGCCGGATCGCCTTGCGGAACGACCATGCAAAAGCCGCCGGGTCTTTCTGCAACTTGGAATAGGCAGGAAAGGCGACCTCGTTGAGCGGCGGTATGAATTTGGACGAGAATATCAGCGCGAAGAAAAGCGCTTCTGCATAGAGACCCAACGTATGCGGATCGAGGACGCGGCCAGCAATAAAAATGTCCGACTGGCTCTGGATCGTCCAGAAGAAATGATTGATCAGCAAGGCTGTTCCAAAGCCGAACATATGCCCCGCACCGCGAAAATCGAAGCTGGGGAGAATGAACATGCGCGCCGCAATCACCAGGCAGATCGCCCGTGTCCAGAAGATCGAGATTGGCGCGGCCACCAATGTCCACACGCCCCATCCATTATAGGCGCAGGTCAGCGCCACCGTCGCACCCATGACCGCCGAAATCAGATTGATGATGGCGGGTTTTTTGAATTCGAGATTCCGCATCATCAGCGCTTCGGGCAAGACCATGAAGGGCGTGGCCAGATAGATGGCCGCCTGCCAGCGCAGGAGATCGGCAACGATATCCTGTTTGTAATAGGCCGCTGCCGCAGGAGCGATCATCAGCTGGATGCAGGCGATTGCTGCATTGAGCAGAAGGAGCATTCCGAAGGCCTGCCTGATCTTGTGCGGCGTCACCTCTTCAGACTGGATGAGCGAACTGGCAAAACCGTGACCGCTCATAAAGGCCAGAAAGGTCAGGACCACCTGCGTCATCGCAAAAATGCCATAGTCGGAAGGGTCCAGCGCGCGCATCACCAGCAGCGTAGAACCCCAGGCAATTATCTGCGCGACGATTTGCGTACCCGAACGCCAAATGACAGCCTTTTTCACGCGGCTTCCAAATTCGGCATTATCCTCGGGTGGTTTCGCGGCGATATCCATTTCAGGCTCTCAGCATCCGGCGAAGCGCTGGTTTGGTTCCGGTCTTTTCGGCCAGCTCCCCGAGACCGGCTACAGCGCTTTCGAGCAGGCCCGTCGCAGCAGGAAGCAACCGGTTCGCCATGCCATTTTCCAGCAGGAGTAAAGTGGCGCAATCCACATGCCCGGTGGCGAACAGACGCTTATGAGGACCCTCGCCCTCGGTGAAGTCGAAATAGCTGAAGCGCTGTTCGGCAAAAAGTTCTTCAAGCGCAAGCATCTGCAGCACAGTGCCCGGCGAGTGTTTCGCATAGGAAGGATCATAGCCGAGATGGGCATAGATCAGCGTGTCGCCTTCAACCGGCAGGTAAAGATAACTGACCGGCTTTCCGCCGGAAAAAAGGAGGAAAAGGCGCAGCCGGTTCTCGCGGGCCAGACCGATTGCATGGTCCCTGTCTTCGCTGCTCGCCGGCAGCCCTGCATCGAGCAACCGTTCTTGATAGGTCTTCGCGGACAGCCCGCTTGCCAGCTTGAAGAAATCGGCGATCTGCGATGGGTCGTGGTAGGTCCGAATATCGGGTTTATCGCGGCCATCGAGTGCAGCGAACTTTCGCACCTTCCTGCGCAGCGTCGAGCGGGTTTTGCCGGAAAAGCCGGACAGATATTCGTCATAGCTGCCGTCCATTTCGATAAAATAACGCGGATAGCCGTCCATGATGTGCGCGATCATGTTGGGAAACATGCGCTTGACTGCGGCAATCTCGCCAGCAGGCAATGACTGAAGGCGATAGCCTTGTCCGCCATCGGGCAGATGCCCAATCTGGTGGCGACGGCCTGTGAGGATATCTTGCAGACTGTAGCTGGCAATTACCAGCTTGCGGGTCAGGCCGAAGACCCTGCGGCAACCGATCCGGAAAGCAATATCTGTTTCCCGGAGCATCATTTTGCACCATAGAGTAAGTTGCTTGCTGCCTGCACAGCCATCCGCTCGGCGGTCAGCAGCAGATTTGTCGCTGGCAGGTTCTGGTCGTTCGCCCCCCCGACTGCCGGTGGATTGTCACGATAGGTTGCGGTTTGGATGCTATCCGTCCGGCCCAGCCACCGACAGAATTTTTCGAACCTGCTACGGACAATGCGATTGATGCTCTTGCGGTTGCGGCTCAGCAGCTCAAAACTGTGGGATACAATTGTGAAATCAGTTATGTCTCGATCAAGGCACTGGTATAGCGCTTTTTGCATTTCTCGCAGCGAAAGTGCGGTAATCTGCGCATGCCGTTTTCTACCGCCAGGCGATATCACGGCACCGATTGGGACTTCGATGATTCCGCAATGCCGAACTGGTAAGATGCTTCCTTCGGGTAGTTCTATCCTACATTCCGAATTTTCGATACCCGGGCATAAGCTGGTGTCATAGGCAATCCCCACTTCTGCCAGTGCGCGCAGGGTATCGTCATTGGCACCATAATTGCCGGCACGAAACGCCGCGGGTCTTGGTGCGCCTGCTGCGGTTAGCGCGTCGATACCAAAATTCAGCAGCGTTCTTTGATCGTCGAGGCTGAAATCCCCGATATTGCGGCCAGTGCGATCGCCCAGTGGGTTGTCATCGACAAATTCCAGCCACTCGGGGTGCAAATGAAGCTGGACGTCATGGCCGCGTTCGATGATCGGCCCGACAATGTCATCGATGGCACCTTGACCCCATGCCAGCGCTGGCATGGGATCGACAAAAAACACGGCTTTCAGGCCATTCTGGTCAAGGATATCCATCTGATATCCGATGCCTGCATCGCCGCTGTCCGTGCGCCCCAGAAGCGACATGGCGTAATTCTGCACACGCGTCATCCGCTGGCCAGGGCGATAGAAGCCTGCCGAATACTCGGTATCTATGGTGACATAAAGCCGCAACATCGCAAAAGCCTAGCTTTTTTTGCTTAACAAGCCGTTATGGAGCCCGCTTGCAAATTTGGCGTTTAAACCGCACTGGAACCTGTACTTTTCTGCCAGTTTCTGGTATTGAAAACCTGTCGGTCAGCAACCTGTTTCTGGTTCGCCGCCCGGCGACCGGTGATTTTTTGTAATAAAATTGCAAAAAGGTTGTTGACTGAATCGGAGGCCGCCCATATATGCCCCTCCACCGACGCAGCAAAGCCCAGTGTTTCTGCCGTATCGGTCGCCAAAAACAAGGTCACCCGCTCCTCCGGTAGCAATATCGGGGAACAACGGGTGTCCCTTTTTGCTGGTTGGCTCTTTGACATTGTGATGAATAGATGAAGGGACATGTGGGCGGCGGCCCCGGATCCGCAGGCTTCAAGGCTGCGATCGTTCGGGTAACCAAATTAGCCGGCTTGCACATATGTCCTTTACGCATATCCATATATGTAATTGACTTTTGTGCAGGACGGCTCCTTGAAATTCGCGTCCTTCCGGTCAGCGGCTCTGCCGTGCCGGTTGGGTGTTTGAATCAAACTTGAGAGTTTGATCCTGGCTCAGAACGAACGCTGGCGGCATGCTTAACACATGCAAGTCGAACGAGACCTTCGGGTCTAGTGGCGCACGGGTGCGTAACGCGTGGGAATCTGCCCTTTGCTGCGGAATAACTCAGAGAAATTTGAGCTAATACCGCATAATGACTACGGTCCAAAGATTTATCGGCAAAGGATGAGCCCGCGTAAGATTAGCTTGTTGGTGGGGTAAAAGCCTACCAAGGCGACGATCTTTAGCTGGTCTGAGAGGATGATCAGCCACACTGGGACTGAGACACGGCCCAGACTCCTACGGGAGGCAGCAGTAGGGAATATTGGACAATGGGCGAAAGCCTGATCCAGCCATGCCGCGTGAGTGAAGAAGGCCTTAGGGTTGTAAAGCTCTTTCAGCGGGGAAGATAATGACGGTACCCGCAGAAGAAGCCCCGGCTAACTTCGTGCCAGCAGCCGCGGTAATACGAAGGGGGC
>JANQNO010000007.1 GCA_028279555.1 Sphingorhabdus sp. | reverse complement strand
CTCATCACATCCTGGGGCTGGAGCAGGTCCCAAGGGTTTGGCTGTTCGCCAATTAAAGTGGTACGTGAGCTGGGTTCAGAACGTCGCGAGACAGTTTGGTCCCTATCTGCCGTGGGCGTCGAAATTTGAGAGGAGTTGACCCTAGTACGAGAGGACCGGGTTGAACATACCTCTGGTGTACCTGTCGTGGCGCCAGCCGCGCAGCAGGGTAGCTATGTATGGACGGGATAACCGCTGAAAGCATCTAAGCGGGAAGCCTCCCTCGAGATCAGATTTCATCGAGTCGTAGTAGACCACTACGTTGATAGGCCGGGTGTGGAAGTGCGGTAACGCATGAAGCTAACCGGTCCTAATTACTCTTTTCGCGCTTGAAGTCCCACCATCAATGACAAGACTGGCCGTCAGGCCATGCCATCATTGCGGTAAGCTTCGGCTTGATACGCTCAATGCTAACCCTTTGATTGAAAAATCGATTATTATTCCAGTTTGTTTTGCGCCTGCTTCATTGCTTGGTGATCATAGCGCCTGTGCCCCACCCGATCCCATCCCGAACTCGGCCGTGAAACCAGGTAGCGCCGATGGTACTTTGTCTTAAGGCATGGAAGAGTAGGACGTCGCCAGGCATTGCAGCAGGCGCAAGGCACGAGGAAAAACCCATTCGCATTTCAAGGCGGCCGGTCTCACAAAGGCTGGCCGCCTTTCGCTTTTTGGGGCCGACACGGTCCAGGGCGGCCCAACAGCGGGCAAAGCCCAAATCTGGTGACGCGGGATGGAGCAGTCCGGTAGCTCGTCAGGCTCATAACCTGAAGGTCGTAGGTTCAAATCCTACTCCCGCAACCAGTTTCCCTAATATTATCAATATACTGAGATGGTGTGTGCTTACAGTAATACACCTCGGCACCTCCACTGTAAGCATACAGGAAGCAGATTTGTGGGCGCTACTGCGTAGGTCTTCTAGGCTTCGGCAAAGATAGATGTCCGCTTTGGGCACAAAAGCGGACGTAGCTCGTATTGGGGCTGGCCAAAGGTGCAGGCGCGGGAGATCCGATCCGCTGGTTCCATGAATCCAGTCAGGTGCTTATGCGATTCTAACTCACCAGCAGTGAGCGCCAAAATGGCGACTTCCTGTTTCCAGGTCTGTTTTTTTGCCTAATCAGCAGATAAGCTGGGCTCTGGCCTTGATTCTCGGAGACCTTTGATCTCAAAGCAAAACAGCAAACCAAAGCTGGCTGTTATCGGGACCGGCATTGCCGGTCTGTCCGCGACATGGCTGCTCCGCAAAAAATTTGACGTGACGGTATATGAGAGCCAGCCGCGTGCCGGCATGGGTGTCCACACCATCGATTATGCGAGCGGTGGCGTTGAACGACGAATAGACATCCCTCTAAGGATATTCACTGAGGGCTATTACTCCAATCTGCTCGCGCTTTATAAGCATATCGACGCGGAGGTCGTGGCGACCGACCATGCCGGCGTATTTGCCGATGGCGACGGCGAAATCATGCTGCATTATGGCAATGGCGGTATAGCCGGGTTCGATTATTCCTATCTGAAAAATGACAGTTTGTTCAGCCCAAGGGCTTGGAAGATAGCCTTGCAATCGCGCCGTTTTTTCAAAAGCGCCAGAAACGATTTTCGCAAAGGACAAATTGGCGGATCTGATCTGACACATCTCTCATTTGGTGAATATCTTGAGCGATCAGGCGCGGGTGACGATTTCATCGATATCGTCCTTCTGCCGATGATGTCGGTTACCTGCACTTGTGATTTTGAATCCATCAAAAACTATCCTGCCGACATCATGCTCGGTTACCTGACCAGTGGATTGCAGAAGCTGGGTATCATGAGCGCCGCCAAAGGCGTTGATGATATCGTGCCTCGGCTACTGCAGGATACAAAGGTCAAAACAAACAGCGCGGTCACGAAAATTTTGACCGGCGGTGATCAACTGTCCGTGACAACAACTACAGGCGAAACTGAAAAATATGACCAGGTTGTAGTTGCGGCGCAGGCGCAACATGCCGCTGCGATGCTAGCCGGATTCAAGACTCAACAAGAATTGCTCGAGAAAGTACCGTTCGAACGATCGGTCATGAGCGTACACACCGACAAGGGCCTGTTGCCCAAATCGCCTGCGCCTCTGGCGCCGGTCAGCTATCACATTCCTGCCGGGTCAAATCGTGCAGAGGTCACCGTCAATCTGACCGACACCATTCCGCGCCTGTCCGGGCAGGATACGATATTCCAAACCTGGAATCCGATCCGCGATCCCGATCCCGCGAAAGAGCTGGCGCGCGTCCCCTTTACGCGGCCCGTCGTCAATCATGAGAGCCGCCAAGCGGCTAGATCCTTGCGCGATTTCCATCATCAGCAAGGCAACAGGCTTTGGCTATGTGGCTCTTATATGGCGGACAAAATCCCATTGCTCGATGCCGCGGTGGAATCCTCCATGCATGTTGCAAGACAACTGGGTGTAAAAATTCCCTGGGAAGATATTCCGGCAAATTGATACCAGATGAGCGAGTTTCATGATCTTGCCGAAGTCGCGCTGAACGAAGAGGACGCCAGCTGGGGAAATCTTGGCTATTGGGCTGATCATCGCGATTATTCGGGCGCCTGCCGCGCGCTTGCGATGCTCTTGGGCGATGCGCTTCGGCTCGACAAAAACTCCGTCGCTATGGATCTGGGGTTTGGTTGCGGCGACCAGTTGCTTTTGTGGCGGGAACATTATGGAATAGCTGGCTTGTCCGGGGTCAATTTCTCGCAAAGCCAGACCGAAATGGCTCACGAAAAGCTGTGCGCCGCTGGATTTCCTGAAGATACCGAGAAACTGCTGGCCGGCGACGCGACTGATTCCGCGCATTGGAACCGCATATGCTCAAAAACCAAACCGAACTGTGTCGTAGCATTGGATTGCGCCTATCATTTCTCAAACCGCAAAAAGTTATTCGCACTAGCAGCTGAAAATCTTCAGGCTGGCGGCCGAATTGGCCTGACCGATTTGTTTCTCTCCGACAACCAGCAAAGCTTCACTGATCGTTGGATTTTAGAGGCGATGCTCAAACTGTCGCGAATTCCAGCACTCAATATGGTTACGCGGACGCAATATGCCGATCAGTTGCAACGGGCCGGTTTCGAGCGCGTCGAGGTTCGAGACATTAGCGAAGATGTGACAATAGGTTTTGCGCGTTGGTGGCGGGAATATAGACGATCTCCGGCTGGTCAAAAATTGCCCCTGCGGAGCCGATTGAAATACGCGGTTACGGCGCGATTTCTGACCTGGGCCTATCGCAAGAATATTTTGCGCTATTGTATAGTCACAGCAAACGTGCTGGACGACTGTGTATAGCGCAAATCGCTGGCTGTCATGGTGACTTGATCCAAAGCGAACCATAGAAAACAAACCGATGCGAAACCTTGCGCGTTTACACAGGTCGAACCCTCATCAACAGTCAAGCCGCGCAGCGCAGAATTGCGGGAAACAGTGCATTAAAAAGAACCAGTTAGGGCAGTATTTTACAGCGCTCATAACCTGAAGGTCGTGGGTTCAAATCCTGCTTCCGCAACCAGTTTTTCCAATATTATCTATATATTGATACGGCGTTTGCTTTCAGCAATACACCTTCGTGCCCTTACAGGATTGAATAGCGATATGAAGGGGCCTTTCACCCTGGAGGATAGCGTAGAAGCAGATCCGCTTTGTGAATCGCAAAGTGATCTAATGGGCCGATAACGGCCTGTCTGGTTTTGGCTGCATAGGGCGCAAAGCGACCGTTTTGCAATGCCCTATCTTGTTCACACTGTCATTGACGTTCCCCGGTAGATTCGGGCGCGGTAGCGGGAATCTTCCGCATCGGGGAGCGGTGCACCCACCAGTAGCACAGCACGGGCAAAGCGTTTCAATTCTTCCTGATGTTCCTCCTCGTCACAGGGTTCTTCTGAGCGCACTCGGCGGGTCAGGTTGATCTGGTTGGTAGGCACATCGTGGACCAGTCGTTCATTTTCAACCGCCAGTGTCGCCGTGAAGGCATGGAGCGTGGTCTTGATGAAATTCGCGAGCGCGAAAGCCGGCCCGTCGGTGCCAAGCGGTACGTCGGGCGAGACCAGCACCAGCTGGCAATCGTCATAGAGCGAAGCCTTGCGCGCAACGCGGAAATGCAGGGTCAGATTTTGCTCGATCACGTCAGCGAATTCCCTCGGTGACAAAATCGCTCCTTTTTCGAAAAGCCGGTTGGGCAACTCGGTTTGTGGAGTCGACACGACGATGGTCGGGCGGCCCCATTGGCCCAGTGCCTGGTCCATCGCTTGTTCGATATCCTTCCCGGCATAGGCAATCAGTTCGACCGCTGCCTTGGCCTCATCGGGCAATCGCCCAATCATCGACATGCCAGCGGTTTTCGATTTGACTAGCAGGACCACCCGGCCAACCTTGTGCTCCATCAACATCTGCCTGATTGTTTCCGCTTTGTAGTCTGCCAGATGTTCACCGATGAACCATACGGTTTTGCCGCGCATGCGATCCAGGCGTTCCTGTTTGGGGCTGCCGAACAGCTCGCGCTCGGTCGCCGAGCGTTGCACGCTGAGACCGCCCGATGGCATGAAAGTTTCTCCGCTGACCGCGCGATCGGCGAGGAAGAAGACCGTGGCCTGCGCCACTTCTGCTTCGGTCGGCATCCTGCCGAGATGGAGCTGCGACAGCACGCCCTTGCCAACGCCTGCGGCCATTTTATTGACCTTCTCTTCCGGCAGGAAGGGTTGATCCTCGGGCGGCGCGAATTTCAGCCATTTGCCATTGTTTGCCTCGCTCTGTTCGGTCAGCTTCTCATTGTCCAGCAAATAGCCGCCGCGGCCCAGCCGGGAGAGCAGGCTCGCGGCAATTTCGCGGGTTAGCAGGAAACGGTCCCAGCTACAGACGCCATCACCTTCCTTGGCACAATCGAGTGCCAGAGAGCGCAACTGCTTGGGAGAGTCTTCATCATGCGACAAATAAGCTGCGTCGTTGCGGGCAAGCCGCCCGAGTACATGCTCGACGGTTGCGCCTTCGCGGATCGCCTCGATTGTAGCAGCATAAACGGCGTTCAAACGCTTGTTCTCAAGGATTAATTTGGCACGACGCTGGAACAGGCCCGGCTTGCCGCCGACACCGGACAGGCGATCGCCATCCACTGGTCCGGGCGCAATGGCGTTGAGTTGCACTTCCGGGCCAAGATATTCGGAAAAACTCTCGACCATCGCCCGCTGCCCGGCCTTCGACACGGCATAGTCGGACCGGTTGGGATAGGCGACGGCCAGATACTTTTCACCGCCAAAATAGGAAGACACGTTGAGCACATAGCCGGTGCCGCGTTCCTTCATGTGGGGAACCAGCTCGTGCATCAGCAGATAATTGGAGACCAGATTGGCATCCAGCGTCCAGCGCCAGGCGTCGATATCCATATCGACGACCATATCCTCGGCCCCGGCCACCCCTGCATTATTGATCAGATAGTCGACCTGGCCAAATTCCTTCATCGTTACATCGACCGCTTTTTTCAGCGACTTGAAATCGCTGACGTCGATATCGGGCAGGATTTGGACGCGCTGATCAACGCCCGAAAAACCGATGTCCTGTAGCTCGCCAACAATTCGGTCGCGGGCGGCATTAAGCTCGCTTTCGCGGCGGGCCACCATCATCACTTTTGCCCCAGCGAGTGCGAGCAGGCGGGCAATCTGTCCGCCAATGCCCGCCGACCCGCCGGTGATCAGAGCCACCTTGCCGAGGTGCAAGCCGGTAATGTTCTCTGCAAAGCCCACCATCGCCTTGCGCGCACCGGTGGCCTCTCCAATCGATTGCGGCAGGAACAACGTGTTCTCCTGGATTTTGTGCTTCTTGCAGACGATCCGCGTCGCCTGTCCGGCGGTGAAGCGGATATTCTCTTCCTCGTCATTGGAATAGCGGACAATCTGGTTGCCCCAGGCGGGCTGGTTGAGCTTGCCTTGCTCCTTGTCGACCTGCGATTCATCGCGCCAGATCGTCACCAGCTGCGTGGTGGCGGCGGTCAGAATTTTGTGGAACCGGTCACCATCACCATCGCTAGCGTTGGAAATATAGACAAAGCGTGGTTCCTGCACCAGATTGTCATATTTTTTCCAGTAGCGGCTCAGCGTGCGACCGAGCGCGATGATGCCTGTCAGTTCGATGTCGATGAAATCCTTCAGGTCCTTGTCCGAGACGTCGATCAGGGCACCTTGGAAATGGTTCACAGCCTTGACGGGCAGGAAAATGGCGCTGGTGATGGAGGGATGGTTTTGGGTGAATTCCTCCAGCGCGGCTTCCATGCCTTCCGGATCGGCGCGGTTGAACCGGACGATGGTCAGGCCTTGCTCAGCCTCCTGCGCTTTCACCCGTGCTTTCGCTTGCGCGACATCTGCTTGCCGCCGCAGCCCCAACAGCACCTGAGCCCCACATGCCGTCTGCACCTTGGCAAACTCCAGCGCGTCTTCCCACTGCTCACCTGCCGCAATCAGCACCGACAGCCCGGTGCCGTCGAGCGAGCGCATCGAGGGCCGGGCCAGATAGGTCGAGCGCGAATTTTTCTCCACCGCCATGCCGTGGGTGACGTCAAATTCCTGGCCATTGAAAGCCGCCGATTCATCGCTGCCGAGAAAGACGCAGGTCTGCGCAATATCGGGCGGTGTCGGCAGGGTCTTGCCCTTCTTTGCCGTGCCAATTTTCCGTTCAAGCGACATCCGGCCCATGAAATGGTCGGCGGTGGTGCCCTCCTTGTTGCCCTGAATCTTATCCATCGCGGCGAAGACGGTGCGGATGCGATCGCTCTCGATCGGACCTGGGAATATCGTATTTACCCGGATACCGCGCGGTCCGAGTTCGACCGCCAGCTGCTCCGAAAGCGAGTTCAGCGCGGCCTTGGGCACGACATACGCGGTGCGGCCATAATAACGCGTATGCGAGAAAATGGTCGAGACATTGATCATCGTCCCGCCGACCTTCATATGCGGCGCGGCCTCGCGGGCAAGGTTCCAGGTGACACCCAATATGTTGCGCATCGCATCGCCGACAGTCTCGGTGTCCGCTGCGCCATCCTTGCGGTTTGCCTCAAGGTCGGCGGCACTCAGCGGAACATTTTCCAGTGTCTGCTTCGGGCCAGCCGAACCGGCATTGTTGACGAGGATATCGAGCTTGCCAAAAGCCTTGATCGCCTTGGCCATGCCTGCGCGTACCGATTTGGGTTCCGCTCCGTCGAGCACCACGGTAGCAACCCTGTCCTCTGCCACGCCGGTATCGTCGATCACCGACTGGCGTGCCGCCTCAATGCGGTCCTTTGTACGGCCGGTCATGATGACCTTTGCGCCCTCATGAACATAGTGGCGGACAATATGACTGCCGAGATTGCCCGCCGCGCCGGTGACTAGCGCGATCTTGCCATCCAGCCGTCCCTTGCGTTCAACAGAGCTGGGAGCCGTTTTCGCTTTGGCGGCCGATTTGGTCTTGGTCGTCATGTTTCTCTCCCGTTCTGTTGAAATCAGTTTTCAGATTGCTCTGCGAGCTGAGCCGCCCAATGTTCGAGCAACTCGTCTCGGCTCCTGAGCCCCGTCGCCGGCAGTGCGTGGTTCACCACATAGGTCGAGCCGGTATGATTATTGTCCCACATCGACTGGTGCGCCTCGGGCAAATCATCCCATTCGACCACCGTCGGATCGGTGACGTCGAGCAGGCCGGCGGCAATCATGCTGTTCATCATGGTCACTTCATGCGCATTGCACAGATGCGTGCCGAGTATCGTCGCGGTTGGCATGATGATCTTGCGCTGCCGCGTCCAGACCTGCGGCGCGTAAAAGGTAAAGCGCTGGCCTGACATGTCCTCGACAAATACCACACGCCCGGTGAACGGTTTCACGATGGAGGTGGAAATGCCGAGCGTATCCTGTCCGGCGCGTTCAAATATCACGTCCGGCACACCGCGCGGATTGTCGGGCGAGCGGAGGATTTTACCAATCGCGGTGCCAAAGGGCTTCATCGTTCGCGTCTGGTAATCGCGCACTCCCGCCTTGAAGGCATCGATATCCTGTTTCGCATCCGCGAGCTGCGGCATGGTTTCGGGCCAATGGAAATTGTCGCCATGCTGCCGCGCCAGCGTGGCCAGGCTGACGATACCTTCCAGCGTATCGTCAAGTCCCAGCGACTGGAGAAATTCCTTCTGCCCATCGGTATTGGTGACAACCATCGTCCGCGCCTTGAACCGTCGCGCCGCTTCGATCATTTCGAGCCCGGTCTCGTCCAGCAATTCGCGGGTGCCTGGGCCATAATAGAGGAGAACAGATTCGCCGCCGCGCAATTGCGCCCGTCGCAGCATTGCCTCCGGGCGTTCGGCTCCCGGTTTGCCCATGAAACCGAAATGATAGCCGGAAGACGCGCCGTAAAAGGCAAGCTTGCCATGCTCGGCAAGCAGCTGGAAACTGCGCGGAAAGGACAGTTCGCCAGCATGGCTGACGACATAATCCGCCAGCTTGCCATTGTTGAGGCGTTTATATTCCTCCACCATCGCCTCGCCATCGGCTTCCCATTGCCGCGCGGCATCGGGGTCGTCCGGAATCTTGCTATAGTGATCGGCGAAACGCGGATCCTTGCGGTTGAGCGCTCCCACCGCCCCCTGTGATCGGATATATTCAGCGCGTTCCTCGCTGGAGACCAGTCCAGTCACCTGCAAACCTGTCCTGATGCTGCTTTTCATCGCATCATGACCCGTCCCGGTTGCTGATCCTTCTACAAAGAGCGTCTTGCCCGGTTCGATCTCCAGCGTCGTGAACAGGCAGCGCACCACTGTACCCAGATTGAGCACATAGCTGCCCGCCTGCTCCAGTGTCAGGTCGCCTGGTACCTTGTGCAATTGCGGTCCCTGCACATTCAGGAATTGTGCATGACTGCCGGTCTTGGTTTCATAGCCCTGGATTGCGAAGCCCGCATACATCGGGTCGTTGCCGGCATTGGGTGACAGAAGATCGCTGGTCCCGGAATAGACTGCAACCATATCGCCAATGCCGAGCCGTCCCTCGGCCCGAACCTCACTGCCGAGCGCGGCGACCAGCGCCAGCCCGCCTGAACCGGTTATTTGCACATCTTCCTCATGCGCGTCGAATGGTGAGACCGGAATGCCGGTCAGCGCCCAGATATCGTTGAAATTCACCTCCGAGGACAGCATGAACACAAGCACTTCGTTGGGTTCTGGCTCTCGAACAGGTACGATCAATTCCTTCTCATGCTCGGCCGGTTCGCCAAAGCGCGGCGCGCCGGTATCGGGATCGCGGGCAACGCCAAAGGCCAGCTGATGCGCAGGGATCGGCGTGATGCCCGGGAAGAAGGGATCACCGATATCGAGCAGCTCACCCTGCTTGATCAGTGCCGCTTTGCGCGGCTCATGCTCCTCGTCGATCCAGACCCCGTTGCGGCGCACGGGGAGCGGCGGGCTTTGCTTGTCCATAAACTGCTGGATGCCGGTCTTGCCGCCATCGGGATCGATAATCGCCTCGGCAAAACGCCTGGCTTCGGCCGCGTAGCCCGCGGCGCTGCCTTCTTGCCAACCGATGCGGATCGCCTCCAGCGCCCGCTGCCCCGCCTTGTCGCGGCCCGCCCATTTCAGTTGCTTCAATATGCGTTGCAGGAAGTCATCCTCAAGCACGGAGTCGAGGTCAATGTCCGATGCTTCCTCCCATTGGGCTGTCCATTTCTGACGTTGCCGCCACGCCTGACCCAGCAGACTGTCGTCGGGTGACATATCAAATTCACGCACCAGCGCATGGGCGCGGGAAAGCACGTCGTCCGCGCCTGTTGTTATATCGTCCACCGCGCCGATATCGAACGCCTGCGCGGCGTCGATCGACCGTCCGCCGAGGATCAGGTCGAGCGCATCGCGCAGTCCGGTTGCACCGCGCTTGCTTGCGAGCAGGCGGGGCAATCGCTGGGTACCGCCATAGCCGGGCATGAGCCGCAAATTGATCTCCGGCTGCCCAAAGCGGGCCGTTGGTTCGGCAATTCGGTAATGGCAGGCAAGCGCGAATTCCATCCCGCCGCCCAGCGCCACACCCTGGATTGCGGCAATGCAGGGCTTGGCCATCTGCTCGATCTTGCGAAAGGCGAGCTGCGCATTGTTGGGCAATATGCTCGCCTGCTCGACCGTCTGCACTTCCTCCAGCATCTGCCGGATATCCGCGCCCGCGACGAAAGAGCTGTTACCCGCGCCAGTGAAAACCACAGCAACCACGTCATCCTTGCGTTCCAGATGGTCGACCACCATCACCAGCTCATCAATCGCGCGTTCGTTCAGCGCATTGACCGGCGGGTTGGAGACGGTGACCGTCGCCACGCGCTTGCCCTCGGCGATCTTGTTATACTGGACGAGAAAATAGCGATAACGATCAAACAGTGCCTGATCATCGGACAGCGATTGCCGCCGCCGCCAGCCATCGACCACACGCTGCAATTCATCCAGACTTTCCGGATTGCGCAGCGTCGTCACGTCGCCGAGCTCTCCACCCTCAACCATCGCCCGGACCATGCGTCGCATATATTTGCCGCTGCGGGTTTCAGGGAATTGTTCAACCTCCAGAAAATCGGATGGCACCGCAACTGCACCCTTTTCAGTGCGCACCAGGTCGGTAAGGCGGCGGCGATCTTCCTGCGTCAGCTTGCGGCCCGTCACCGGCGTAACAAAGGCGACAGGGGTCAGACCTTTCTCCCGGTGCGGTGCGCCGACCACCAGTACATTGCCAACCGGCGAATTGGGATCGAGCGACTTGTCGCGCAGGATAGCACCTTCTATCTCCTCGGTCCCGATCCGGTGGCCAGACACGTTGATCACATCGTCGGAGCGTCCATGCAGCGAAAAGGAGCCGTCCGGATGCCGCATGGCAAAATCGCCCTGCGTATAGGCCCAGGTGCCTTTCCAGCGCTGCCAGTAAGTGTCCGACCAGCGCGAACCATCGCCGATCCAATCGGGATTGACCTTGCCCTCACCAGCGGTAAATCCTTCGGCATCACCCCAGACCGTGCGCGCCAGATAGGGATAGGGCAGCGCAATCACGATCTCGCCCTTTTCCTTCTCCTCCGCCCGCCGCCACGATACACCGCCGTCTTCGTCGCGCGCGATCAGCGGTGTTTCGTCGTGCAGCTTTTCCTGGCCCTCGAGCCAGACATCGCCAAAAATCCATGGCAGCGGATAGGTATGCGCATTGGCTTCCAGCGGGAAGTCGCCATTGCCATAGAAATGCGTCCAAGCGATGCCGCCATGCTCGGTCGCCCAATAGCTGTTGATATACCAGGGCGTAACCTGTTCCATCGCAAATGCCTGAACCGGCGGCGACGTGGGCTCGGCACAGAAAGTCGCAACCTTGAGCGACGACAGATCATAGCGCTGCATGTCCTTTAGATTTTCCGGGTCGGACATGATCGATTTGAGGAATGTCACGCCCGCCTTGAAAATCTGCACATTGTGGCGCTCGATAATCGAAGCGAAGCGACCGGCATGGGGGAAGACCGGAGAGCCCTCGGTCACCACGGTCGTCACCCGCGTCGTCAGCGAGGCGGAGATCAGATAGCTTTGTCCGGTGATCCAGCCGGGGTCGGCGACGACAAAAATCGTATCGCCTGGCGCGGCGTCGAAGGCGACGGGCATGGTCGCGGCGATGCCAGCAACATAGCCGCCATGGACATGGACCACGCCCTTGGGCTTGCCGGTGGAACCGGAGGTGTAGATAACGAAAAGCGGATATTCGGCATCGACTGGAAGCGGCAGGCAGCTCGCCCAGACGGCACGGACGAATTGCTCATCGGACAGCGCCAGCAAGTCCGCTTCGCTAGCGACCTCAATCCCGGCATCCCGCGCGGCGGCCAGCAATTCCTCACCAGCTGCATCAGTCAGCTCATGGCTCCACCGGTCGCGCTCATGCCAGATCAGGTCGGGCTGGTCGGTATGTTTGACCACGATCACAGCTTCCACACGCGGCGGGGACTCCACCAACCGGGTTGCAATGGCGATCCGGGTTTGAGAGGCCTGCTGTACGCTCAGCGCACCGGACTGGCCCAGTTCAGACAAAGCTCTACCGACCCCTCGCATGATATCGGAGCGTTCAACCGTGACTTCACCGTCCAGCATCTCCGTCACAGTGGCCTTGATGATCGCAGCCGCCTCTTCACTCACGCCCAATTCAGCATCGGTGAGCGCCTCGTCAATCAGCTGCATCGCCACATTGATGGCGACAAAATTGTCCAGTGCAGGATCGGTATAGGCGGTCTTGAACGGCACCATCTGCGCGTTGCGGTAACAGCCGTCGGCGGTGATAACGACCTTTGCCCCGGCATCGGCTATCCGGTCGGACAGGGTCTTGTCGCTGAAGCCGCCGAACACCGGTGTGTACACAATGCCCAGGCGCTTCGCTGCTTCGGTCCAGAAAATCTGTGCCGGAATACTCGGCATGTTGAGCGCGATCCGGTCGCCTGCTTTCAGACCCAATGCCTTGAGCGCCAGTGCGCATTTTGCGCTCTCCAGCAAGAGCTGCTTGCGAGACACCGGATAGCAATCCACCGGTCCGCCGCGCCCGTCATTGCGCGCCATGTCCCAGCGATCGCCCTCGAAGATCAGCGCAGCCTCATCACCATGGCCAGCGAGCACATGCCGGTCCACCTCGTTAAAGGCGGCGTTGGTCAATCCGCCCTGGAACCATTTAAAATGCGGCGGGCTGTCATCATTGAGAGCCCGGTCCCAAGGCTCGAAATCCTCGGACTTGACCAGCGTAACCGCTTCACCGGCCTCTCTGTCCCAACCAGTCCAGATGCCCGCCTCTTCATCCCACTGGACCCAACCATGGCGCGAATCGCCAAGTTCTGCTAACCAGTGAATATTCCGCTTGGCGAGTCCGCCATGAAACGCGCCCGGATTTTCCTTACAGGCCGTGCGCATAGCGTCCCAATCCGTACTGCTGCGGATGGGATTATGCTCAGCAATAGGAATAGTTTGCACGCCGGGCAAACAATCGCCCAGCGAGTCCCCGGCCATTCAGAAACCTCCCTAAAACTCTAATAATTTCGTCATTCTTTATTTTACTGACATATTATGATGCAATTATCAACATTATACTCATTTTATTACGCATCCCTCAGATTTGAAGATCTGGACAAACACTGAATTTCAAATCTCGCCAGCTATCGCTGTGCCATTTGAAACACAGAGTGTTCTCTTGGCCTATCGATGCCATCACCTGTCCTGGAGAGGGTTCCTAGTACCAATTTCCGGGGCTGCTCGACACTGAGCGCTCTAGACTAACCCCCAAGGCCATTCGAATCGCTTACAGGATGCATATAGTAAGCAAGAGGGATCAAGCCGATGCGAAACCTTGCGCGGTTACACAGGCTCAATCATCATCAACAGTCAAGCCGAGCAGCGCAGAATTTCTGCAAATAAAGCAATAAAAAGAACTGGTTAGGGCAGGCTTTTTAAGCGCTCATAACCTGAAAGCCGTAGGTTCAAATCCTGCTCCCGCAACCAGCTCTTCCAATATTATCAATATATTGAAGGAGTTTTCCAGCACCCTGGCTAAACTGGGGTCGTCTCGATTTTTATTCTGCCGGTTAAAAGTCTCTAGTACAGAAGAGGCCCACTGGCCAGGAGCCTGCAATTAGCAGAATGGCCGGAAACTGAATCTCATTGCGATTGAGATGCTATTCCATTTCGGCGAGTAGTCCTGCGATTTCGCTGTTTCTGTTAACGGCCAGGCGTTCGTGAATGGCGGCTATGTGATTTCTTGCCGTGCTTGGGGCAATTGAGAGATGCTTTGCAATTTCGCGGTAGGTCAGCCCATCAACACACAGTCTGGCTACAGTTAGCTGTTTTTTGGTCAGGCTATCAGCCTTGACGCGGCTCCTGACTACAAGAAGGCTTAGATCTTTTGTTGGGTGACATTTAACAACTATCTTGCCACCTGTGTGAGATGCTAGAGAGCGCCGTGATACTAGGGATTTGATTTCGTCTGGTAGCTCAGGGCCTTGATGATTTGGCCATTCCAGACGTAGCTTGGAAAAAAACCCCTTCTCAGCGCCGCTGATATGGCCCAATCGCGAAACAACAGCGAAGACCTTGTTCCGATGATCTTTGTCGATTTCGCTCCTTGCAAAACAAATTTGATTCTCCGCCCAGCACCGGATGAGGTGAGGAAATAATGCGAACATATAGGCTTCTTCTATTTTGTTGAACGCGTGATTCTCTGGACGACGAGTCAGCACGAGGCCGCTTGCCAATCCAATCTCCGGATCGAATTGAGCAGTTGACATGATATGTTTCACATCATTTTGGCTCGTATAGTCAATAAGTGCTTTTGGTGAGTTTTCATCTACCGAATAGGCAACTGGCGAACCTGGTTGCTGAAAAACCAATTGCATATGAGGATCGCTATAAGCAGCAGCCTGGACATCCGAAAGATCATCGGAGGGTAGCCCAACGACCTCAGGTTCATGCAATGTCATGCGATCCGTGATATGGGCCTCACCCCATATTGCGCCATCAAACCCAATATAGCGTGAAAGCGAGAAAAGGACATTTTTGCGGAAGCTATGCGGCGCACTTGCCGAAACATGGCCGGCAAGAGTTTCGAGAAACTCGCTCAATAAAAAGAGCTGCTTTTCATTCAATTCCTGTCTCAAAGAATTGCATAACATCTCCAGCCAATCGGCGTCTAGGCGGATGCTAGACCCAATCTGATACCAGTCAAACCTCGCTCCAAAAATGATGCATTTGCATCATTTACTCCACGTTACGATTCCATACTCTGGGAGTGGTCGCTTTTGTTCAGCCAACGACGCCTTTGGAACTAGCAACGCTATCTTTCCAATAGGCTATTTCTTGGGGAGAAGTTGCCATGCGTTTCATCGCCAATATTCGCTCAATATTGCCGGTGTTCCTAATTCTTGGACTGACGGGCACCGTTGCCGTTGCCGATATATCTCTCGCACAGCCTTCAGCCGAAGAGCGCGCCAGGGAGCGTGCCCGGCAAACACCGGATCGCGTAAGAGATAATCGTGACCTTCCGGACGAAGACAGCCGTTTTGGACGTAGTGCAGCCTTGAGCGCGGCTGACCGGCAGAGACTTGATGATTGTGTAGACCGCATGTTGATGGGTCCGACCAAGAAAAAGGTTAAGGTTCGTGGCCATGAATTTAACTGCAAGCGGTACAGTCGATGGACAAAATCCGGCGACTTCTACAAAGTCGAAGGACAGCTTTCTCATCACCTGACCGCCCGGCCCGATGACCAGGTAAATTACTCATTCCTGGTGAGTTCAACTGGTGAAATTGGTGGATTGACGATGAACACCAAGTCAGGGGGATTCCGAAAAATCGTCAACCAACTCGGTGGGCTTGGCAACACAAAAATGAAGATTGGCACCTGGTATGCTGATAAGTTTCTTGCAGCAGCAGGTCGTGCCGTTGATGGCGGCTGGAAAGGCTCTTCTTCGCTCATCATCGGTACTATGGCGATCAGAATTGGGCAATCGGTCAAACTGGCCAGATCCGGAAATCGAGGAGGGTCACAGCTCTACTGGTTTGTCGACCGTCCCGGCAATGATATCCGCAGCGTAACTTTGCGACCTGGCAGAGACCGGCCTGAATTTTGCCAGAATTTGTGTGGCAACACCCCCAATTGTCGAGCGTGGACCCTCAACAAGAATGAGAAAACAAAAAAATCTGTATGTTGGCTCAAAGGGCGTGTGGGAAATTTTGTGATAAACAACCGGACCGTTTCGGGAGTAAGGACCCGAGGTTCTCGGCCGCGAAGGGGTGGCGCAACCATTCGCCACGGAGATCCTGAATCAGACAACCGCTCGAACAGAGCAGGGCGATCGGCAGCGGAACACAGAAGGTCGCCGGGCAAACTAGACCCTCTGGGCGACGATAGGCACGGCGATATGGAAGAGGAAGAAGCCGAATATAGTCGGGAAAGACTGCAGAGATAGATGGGGAAAAAGGGGAGTGGAGACCGGATGTATAGCTACAAAACTGCCTGTCTTGCAATCGTTCTAATGTGCCTTGGTATGTTGACCGGTTCGGTGTTTGCCAAAGGGTCGGCTGCTCCGAGTGATAGGGAGAGAGAAGCGCGGGAACGGAACGAAAAAGCGCCTGGCAAAATTACCGACAATAGAGATGGCAAGACACGGGAAGTAAAGCCGCTCAGCAAGAGAGACCGGGAAAATCTCGATGAGTGTGTCACGTTGATGATCATTGGAAAATCAGCTGGCGTAAGTACCGAGACCAAACGCCTGAAGATTCAGGGGCATCATTTCAAATGCAAAGGGATGAACACCGGTCAAAGATATCACAAACGTGTGGAATATAAGGGCCAGCTGTCCCGTCATTTGAGAGCGCGGCCCGATGATCAGGTAAACTACTCCTTCACATTGTCAGATGATGGTACCATCGATAAAGTCGAAATCAGATATAGGGGCTTGGTCAACAATATTACGGCTTTCGTGAAAGGGCGAAGCAGAAAAGCAACGAGCGTGGCCAATCCAGCAAAGGGTTGGAGAGGAACCGCCCAACTGGTGATTGGCAGACTGGTAAACCGGCTTTCGTCGTCTCTAAAATCAGCAAAATCCAATCGATCCAGAGGACGCTACGAATGGGGGGTCACGAGGGCAGGCAAAGGCCAGATTGGACGAACAATCGAGCTTTCTGTGCGCCAAAATCGCCCCATTTATTGCGAACAAATTTGTCTCAAAAACAGGAAGTGTAAGGCTTGGACTTTTACCGGCCGTCACGGTTCGTTCTCGCCGAAATGTAGCATCAATGACATTGTCAATCCTGCAACCATAAGCCAGCAAAGTGTAGCAGGCGTTCCGCGTCGGCGGTGACATTTGCGAAGGTAACTTCTCGGCAGGGCCCATGACAAAAGCAGCTTGCATTTCGGTTGGTGTACAGCAGACGCCAGACTACTCATCTGCCATTGCCGATGCGGTTTAGCAGCAAAACGGGCAGCAGGCCGACAAGCACAATAAGCAATGCAGAAGTCGAAGCCTCGGCTATCCTCTCGTCGCTGGCCAGGCGATAGACGCGCGTTGCAAGGGTTTCCAGGTTAAAAGGGCGCAGGATAAGCGTTGCCGGCAGCTCGCGAAGAACATCGACAAAAACCAGCATCGCGCTAGCAGCGATACTACTGCCCAATATGGGCATATGGATTTTTCGAACAACGCGGCCCGGCGATGCGCCAAGCGAGCGCGCCGCAGCATCCATCGAATCAGGAATTTTGGTCATCTGTCCGCTGATGCTATTGAAAGACACAGTCAGAAAGCGGACAACAAGCGCGTAGACCAAAATCATCCCGCTTCCGGTTAGCAGTAGGCTGCCCGAAAAGTCCGCCCTGTCCTGAAGAATGCCGGTCAGCCATTGATCGAAAGTCCCCAGCGGTGCCAAAAGCCCAACTGCGAGCAGCGCGCCAGGCAGCGCATAACCCAGCGTCGCCACGCGTATCGCGGCTTTCCCGAAACCACTTGAAATGGACCTTTGCGCATAGGCAAGCAGAAAGGAGAAGCCGACCGCAAGCAGCGCGACGATTATGGCCAATCTGATACTGCTGAGCGTATATTCCCACAGCTCGCCCCAACCTTGGCTGTCACCGGTGCTTACGGCGTAATTCACCAATATCAGAACCGGCAGCACGAAACCCAGCAATATCGGCATGGCGCAGGTGAGCGCTGCAAGCGCGCCTTTGCCTGTAGATAGTTTTCGGATTGTGGCCCGCGATGCCAGCGTATCTTTGCTCGTCACGCGCCCTTTGCGGCTGGCGCTTTCCAGCCAGAGGAGGAGCATTACCACCAGCATCATAATCGCCGCCAGCTTCATCGCCGCCAGCTTGTCTCCCATCGCCAGCCAGCTGCGAAAGATGCCGGTACTGAAGGTTGGAATGGCGAAATATTCCGCGACGCCAAAATCTGCCAGCGTTTCCATCAGCACAAGTGCTAGCCCGCCAGCGATAGCGGGCCTGGCACAGGGTAGAGCGATACGAAAGAAAGCCCGTCCGGGCCCTGTTCCCAGCGACCGGGCGGCCTGAAACTGATTGCGGCTTTGCACGGCAAATGCTGATCTCGCCAGTAGATAGACATAAGGATAGAGCACTAGTCCGAGCATCAGCGCGGCACCGGGGATGTTGCGGATTTCGGGGAACCAGTAGTCGCCCATCTCCCAACCGAAAAATGAACGTAATGTGGATTGCAGCGGCCCGGCAAAGGACAGAAAATCGGTATAGACATATGCGATGACATAAGCCGGTGCGGCCAGCGGCAAAACAAGCATCCATGAAAAAACCGCCCGACCCGGAAAGTCTGCTACGGTCACGAGCCAGGCTGTTAGCACACCGATCGGGCCAGCAATGAGCGCAACCAGAAGCATCAGCAACAGGGTATTGAAAAGATAGTCGGGCAATGTGGTTTGCCAAAGATGGTTCCATGGCTGCGTTCCGCCGACCGGCAGGTAAAACAATATGGCAATCAAAGGGATCGCGGCGAGCAGGGCAACCACGCCGGCCGTCATCAGCCATCCATCCAGGCGCAGCTTGTCGATCATCCGCTGATGGTCCTGAAAAACCGAGATTGCATTGCCCGGGACTATCATATTAAGGCGGCTCATCAAGCGGGATGATCGGAAGTCTGTTGAATCTGGAATTTTGCAATATTGGCCACAGCTACGGCAATGTGGAGGCGCTCGCAGATCTCAGCCTTGCCGTTTCCAGCGGCGAAATCGCTTGTCTGTTGGGGCCTTCTGGCTGCGGCAAAACTACCTTGCTTCATCTGGCCGCCGGTTTGCAGGATGTGCAGCAGGGAGAAATTCGGCTGGGCCAGGAAGTTCTGGCAAATGCCCGTCAAAATCCACCGCCTGAAAAGCGGCCTGTTGGGCTGGTTTTTCAAGAGGGTGCGCTGTTTCCCCATATGTCGATCGCCAAAAATATTGCTTTTGGTCTTGATGCGGCAGCGGACACGTCGGTTGTTGTTTCACAATGGCTCGAGAAGATAGGTCTGTCTGGTTTTGGGGAACGTTTTCCGCACATGCTTTCGGGCGGTCAGCAACAGCGGGTGGCTCTCGCGCGCGCCATCGCGCCGGAGCCCGCTATTCTGCTGATGGACGAACCCTTCGCCAACATAGATTTCGTGTTGCGCCGGGAGTTGAGGGAAGATACCCGCAAGCTGCTGCAAGCACGCGGGGCAACTGCTATTTTAGTGACGCATGATCCGCAGGAGGCGATGGAAATCGGTGACAGGATCGCCGTCATGGATCGTGGCCGGGTCGTGCAATATGATACGCCCGATGCGCTTCTCGATACACCGGCCACAGCAGCCATCGGGTCCATGGTCGGAAGAGGCCAGATTGTTGCCGGAACGCGGGCAGGCGATGTGATCGAAACGGCTTTTGGCAGATGGCCTGCATCCTGCCTGAAAAATCAGGCAGCATCTGAGCAGCTGGATCTGCTGGTGCATCCGGCAGCGTTAGTGATCGACCCGGATGGGCAGGGCTGCAGTGTGCTGGACATTCGGCGAGCCGAGAACAGCCGGATAGTGGTTCTGCAGGCGCAAAGCGGCGAGCATATAAAGGCGGAAGTTTCGCTGGAGGCCTCGTGCAGCCCCGGCGACCATGTGGGTTTGAAATGCAATTCAGGTCAGATAGCCACCTTTCCGAGGGCTTCTTGAAATACAGGCTTGCACAATACGGGCGATAAATGATAACGATTCGCAATAAGTGAATTCTCCCCGAAAGGTCGATAATATGAAATTCAAGAGCCTTGTCACTGCTCTGGTTGTTATTGCTGTTACTGCTTGCGCGCCTTCTTCCGATGACGCATCGGACGTGCCGATTGCGGGAGAGGTAAATGTCTATTCCTCCCGCCACTATGACACCGATCTTGCGCTTTATGATGATTTCACAGCGAAGACCGGGATCAAGGTCAACCGGATAGAGGCTGGTGCTGACGCGCTTATCGAGCGGGTCAAAAGCGAAGGGGAATTCAGCCCGGCTGATTTGCTGATTACGGTAGATGCCGGAAGGCTTTGGCGCGCCGAAGAAGCGGGAATACTGGCACCGGTCGAATCGGATATTCTGGCCGAAAGGCTGCCGGCTTATCTGCGGCATCCCGATGGCCTGTGGTTTGGCCTGTCAAAGCGCGCGCGGGTTATAATCTACAATAAGAAAAACGGCCGCCCGGAGAATCTGGAGAGCTATGCCGATCTTGCCAATCCGGAGTACAAGGGCAAGATTTGCGTCCGCTCTTCGTCCAACATTTACAATATCTCATTGCTTGCATCCACCATCGCGCATGACGGCGCGGCGGCGGCAGAACAATGGGCGAAAGGCGTGGTGGCCAATTTTGCCCGCAAGCCGCAAGGCAATGACACGAGCCAGATAGATTCGGTTGCGGCAGGCGAGTGCGAAATTTCGGTTGTAAACAGCTATTATCTCGCGCGTATGGCCAGCGGGGATGACAAGGCAAAAGCCGCTTTCGATGCCGTCGGCATTATCTTTCCCGATCAGGAAGGGCGCGGATCCCATGTGAATATCAGCGGTGCCGGGCTTCTCAAACACGCACCCAACAAAGAAAATGCCATCCGCTTTCTGGAATATCTGACCGAGACGAGTGCGCAGCAATATTTTGCTAACGGCAACAATGAATATCCGGCGGTGCCGAGCGTCAAGAGTGCATCAGTGGTGGAAGCGCTGGGCAGTTTCAAGGAGGATGAAATCAATGCATCGCAGCTGGGCCGCAACCAGACCGAGGCAGTGAAGCTATTCGATCGCGCCGGCTGGCAATAGAGAGGACAAGCGGCCTTTTGACAGCTAGGTGACCGCCCATTGGCGGATCAGGTTGGCAATCACCTTGTCCAGTGTCACCAGTTCAGCAGATTGCGTGGACATCGTTGCGCGGAGAGAGACACGCAGATTTTCCAGATCGAACAGCAATTCGCGCTGTGCAGGATCAGCAATCAGGCTTTCTATCCAGCCGACACACACTGTCCGCTCGCCGGATGTGACGGGCGTAACCTCATGGATGCTTGAAGATGGATAGAGAATAAGTTCGCCCATATCGCCCTTGAGCGATTGGGTAACGCCGGCTGCATGGATCACCAGTTCCCCGCCTTCATATGAATCAGCTGGTGTCAGAAAGAGCGTGAAGGACAGATCGGTGCGCAACTGTTCGTCTTTCTTTTTCATGATCGCATTGTCGACATGCGGACCATAGTAACTGCCTTCACCGGTCTTGCTGATAATCAGATTGGAAAATCGTCGCGGTCGCGCAGCCGCTTGCAGCACGGCATTGGTGGAGATCGCAGACATTAACTCGCCAGACAGTTTCCGGCCTGCCGCGCTGCTTAAGTCCGCCTGCAAATTATGTTTGACTTTCTTCGCCACAGCGCCTGCTGTAACGCGCCCATCGCGCCAGGATAGTTTTTCCAGCATACTCTCGATACGCTGTTGAAGCGGCTTATCAGCGATATCAGATATAGATAGAATCATGAGGTAGCTTGATATTGATTTGCATTTGCGCAGTCACGCGATATTGTGCCTTCTGGATTCGAAGCTGTATTTTCAGGGAAATATGACATGAAATCATCGATAAAGAAATGGGCCGGATTGGGCCTCGCAACTGCATTCGTTGGCTCCAGCCTGGTTGCCTGTTCGTCAGGCGGTGAAGCTGGCGAGCAAGGCGCTGAAACCTCGGCAACGGGCGAGCAGGGCGCAGGTGAAGGTGGTGAAGGCGAAGGCGGCGAGGGTGAAGGCGGCGAATCCGGCCAGGATATATCCCAGCTTCCTCTACCCAAACGTCTGGCCTTTATGGCCGGCCATGTGGAGGCTGGGCTGGCGCTCTACCGTGCTGGAGAGCCGAAGATGGCAGCCCCCCATTTATTGCATCCGGTCTCCGAGGCCTATCAGGCCGAACGCAGGGGGCTGGATGAACTGGGCTTCAATGCTGCGCTTTTCGAAACGGTTTCCAAAGCGCTCGAGGAAGGCAGACCGGCGTCCGAAATCGAACCGCAGCTGAAAGCCGCCGAGGAACATCTTGCCGAGATTTCTAAAAAGGCAGGGGGCGATGCAGCGGATGTCATCCGCTATCTAATGGATACAACCGTGGACGAGTATACGGTCTCGATTACCGACGGCAAGATAACCGATGCGCCTGAATATCAGGACGCTTTTGGCTTCACAAAGGTGGCACTAGCGCGGGCCGAAGCTCTCGATTCTGCCGATGCTGCAAAGGTCAAGCAGGAATTGGAAACTCTGCTTGCCATGTGGCCAGAAGCACCGGTACCGCCCGAGGATCCCAAGCCGGTAGGACAGGTTTCCGCGCAGGCATCGAAGGTGAAACTCGCGCTGCCGAGCAGCTGAGGCATTACAGGCTATTCAGGCTTGCTGGCCCTGAGGCTAGGTATGACTCGGCTTTTCGAGCAGCAGGCGAAAACGGGTTGGTTGTCTCGCTCAATCCTCGACCCAGTCGCGCGGGAGATCGCGCGATGCCAGTGCCATCAGCAACGCCGCCACCAGATAGAGGACAAGCGAATATAGCATCGAATAGCGGAGCGCCTCGTCGCCATAGATTGGGCTAAGATAGTCCGACAAGGCACCAAGCGCATAGATACCGCCTGCGATGCCGATCAGATTGTTGATCAGCAGGAAGAGCGCGGAGGCCGTGGCACGGCTCGGCGGTTCGACCAGATGCTGAACGGCTGATACGACGGGGCCGAGCCAGACATAGACCAGCGCCTGCGGTATAAGGACGGCAATAAAGGCGATCCAGACATTGGGTGCCATCACGCCGGCGGCAAAAAATGGAACAGCCAAGGCAAAGGCGATGGCAGGCAGGCGGGCATAGGCGGCGCGATTTTTCTGCCCTAGCCGGTCTCCCAGCCAACCGCCGAGGAGAATGCCTGCTACGCCGCCAGTGAGCAGCACGGCGGCGAAGAAATAGCTTGCCTGCTCAAGGTCCAGCCCAAAGCTGCGGATCAGCAGGCTGGGCAGCCAGAAAGCAAGACCATAACCCAGCATGGAGCTCGACGCAGCGCCGAAGGCGAGTAACCAGAAGCTCTTCTTGCGTGATAGAATAGCTGCAATGGCGAGCAGACGAGGTTGCTGGCTTGCATCGGCGGCGGCCCGGCGTGGCGGGTCTTTGACGAGCAGCTTGAATATCGGTGCAAGCAGGACGCCCAAAAGGCCGACTGTTATGAAGGCTGCGCGCCAGTCGATATTTGCCGCGACATAGCCACCGATGAGGACACCGCTAGCTGCGCCAATCGGAATGCCAAGCGAATAGATGGCAAGCGCACGGGCGCGTTTTTCCTGCGGGAAGAAATCGCTGATCAGCGCATAGGATGGTGCGACGCCGCCTGCCTCGCCCACACCAACGCCAACGCGCGCGAGGAAGATCGACCAGAATCCCTGCGCAAGCCCGCATAGTGCAGTAAAGCCGCTCCAGGCTGCGAGAGAAACGGCGATAACCCAGCTGCGACTGGTGCGGTCGGCGAGGATCGCCAGCGGCACAGCCATCGTCGAATAGAGCAGCGCGAAGGACAGGCCGCCAAGCAAGCCCATCTGGGTATCGGACAGGCCGAGATCGGCCTGTATCGGCGCTGCAAGAATGGACAATATCTGCCGGTCGACAAAGTTGAAGATATAGACGAGTAGCAGCATGCCCAGCGCGACATTGGGGTGCGTCTGCTTTCGCGCTATTGTTGCGGGCGCGCCGGTTTGTTTCACGCCGAATATAGCCGGTTCAAAAAGGCGCGGATGGCGTCGACCGCCTCTGGCTCATCGAGCATGGGCGCGTGCCCCCGCTGGGGAATTTCAACGCCGGTATAATGCTCGCCATGCCGGCGCTCCATCTCGGCAAAAGTCTCAGCCGATAGAATATCCGAAATTGCACCCCGTATCGCGAGCACAGGCTTCGTCTTGAGCATATCCCAGATCGGCCAGAGATCGGGAGGTACGGCGCTGGGGTCATCGCCCTCGACGCCTTGCGCTATCGCTGGATCATAAGACGCCCTGATCTGGCCGTCTTCCTCTATGAAGTTGGCGCGGGCGAATTTCATCCAGACGGCATGATCGGTGACATCAGGAAAAGCATCGCCCGCGATCCGGCGCACATAGTTTGCCGCTTCATCCCATGTTGCAGGTGGTGTGATCTTGCCGACATAGCTCTTAATACGTTCGATGCCCGCAGGGTCGACCTCCGGGCCGACATCATTGAGCACCATACCGCGCACCCGCGCCGGCTGAGCGAGTGCCATGAGGATTGCCATCAAACCACCCATGGAAGTGCCGATCAGCGTTGCCGTCTCGATGCCCAGATCGTCCATAAGCGCAAACATGTCACCAGCATAGACCTGCGGCGTGTAGTTGGCGGGCTCAGGATCATATTCCGACCGACCGCGCCCACGCTGATCGGGCACAATCAGGCGATAGTGCTTAGCCAGATGCGCGGCCAGCCCCTCAAAATCGGCGCTGTTGCGCGTCAGCCCATGCATCAGCAGCAACGGCGGAGCATCGGTTCTCCCGGCGCTTTCATACAGGCGTGCATAAAGATCGAGCCGGTTATCGGCGCTGCGGTAGGAATGGTCTATCCACGGACTTTCGCTTGCGGGCATGACAATCACCTGACCATTCAGGGCAATTGTCAGAATCGTATGGTGCCCGTCAGAAAGATCTGGCGCGGATTGCCATAGAATGCCGACAATGTACCTTCGGTTCCGAGCGCCGAGATGGGCAACCCGTTCGGTCCGGTGGCAATAGCACCGGTCGTGGGATCGGCAACAACGAATGTGTATCCCGACGTGATATACTCTTTGTCGGTGAGATTCTTGCCGTGGAGGCCGATGCTCCACCGCTCGTCCGGCGCTGTGTAGACCAGGCTCGCATCCCAAAGCGCGAAGCCATTCTGGTCGATGAAGGGGTTGGGAATTTCGAACTGGTTGGTCTTGCTGCGATAGGATAAGGTTGTACCCAGATACAGGTCGCCATCGCCAACAGGTGTCGAATAGGCCAGCGTGCCACTGGCTGTCCATTCTGGAGTATTTTGCACCTCGCGGAAATCGGCAACGTCGGTGGGCACCCCGCCAATATTGGTGATGAAGCGCTTGTATTCCGCGTTGATATAACCGAGTGACCCGACAAAGCTGAGACTGTCACCGACGGTCGCGAAATCTTCGGCCAAACGCGAGTTAACCTCAAGCTCTACGCCCCAGAATTCGGCCTTGCCAGCGTTGGACACCACGCCGCAGAATGTGGCTATGCCGCCAACGTTACAGGCGACGGAACCCGGTATCTGCACATCGGTGTAGTCCGCATAGAAACCGGCGAGGGCAATGTTGAGGTCACCATCGAGCAAGCTGCCCTTGTAGCCGATCTCGTAGCTGTCGACGCTTTCCGGACGGAAGCTCAGGAAAGTGGCGACATCTTCATCGTCAAAGATTCCATTTCCGTTGCTGTCAGGCGCGTTGACGCCGACTCCGCGCGGGTCAAAGCCACCGCCTTTGAAGCCCTGCGAATAGCTTGCGTAGATATTGTGCTCCGGTGTGGGCTTGAAGCTGAGCGAGGCGCGCGGCGTGAATTTCTTGAATTTGCGGCTACCCTGGAAATCGGTGCTCGGCCCGCCGAACGGAACGCCTGCGCCCCCAAACACGGGCGACCCTCCGCCGAGATAATTCTGGCGCAGAATATCTGCACTTCTCTCATCCCAGGTGTAGCGACCACCCAAAGCCAGGCTAATCTGATCTGTGAAATCAAAGGTGACATCGCCAAAGACAGCGAATGTTTCAGTGTCGACATTGGCCTGGGTAAAGGCCGTAAAGCCCGCAAAAGTCGTGAAAAGGCGAACATCAAACTGCGTGTCGGCCTTTGCATCGAGATAATAGAAGCCAAGCAACGCGTTTACCGGGCCGTCACTATAAAGCAGCTGAAACTCCTGGCTCAGCTGTTCGTTGCGATAGAGCGCCGGAACATCAAGATCGACTGCAGGCAGCGCATCGAAATCGATGGGTGATGCGCTGTCATCGCGGCGCCATGCGCTGATAGAACGAAATGTCAGCGCGTCGGTGAGCTCGGCAGTGATGTTCATTGCCACCCCGTAGGCTTCGACTTCCTGGATGGGATCATTGAGCGCGCCGCGTGTATCGAACACGTCGTCCAAGACCGGCGCGCCGGAAGCCTGTCCGGGGATCAGCCTGTGGCCACCACGCGGATTACTGTCGTCCTTCGTATAGTCGCCCGAAATGCGGATGAGAATCGGCTCATCATAGCCGCCAATCTCCAGCGAGGCACGTCCGGCCCAGACATCCTTGTTGTAATTTTCAATTCCCAGGGTGGTGTTATCGCCAAAGCCGCCGCGAGAGAGACGAGCCAGCGAACCGCCCACACGCACCATGTCACTGATCGGGCCCGAGACGGTCACAACACCTTCCGCCTGGTCATAAGTGCCGACCGTGCCGCGGACCTTGAGTGAGAAATCGAGAGGGAGCTGCTTGGTTACATATTTGACCGCGCCGCCGATGGTGTTGCGCCCATACAGAGTTCCCTGAGGTCCGCGCAGAACCTCGATGCGTTCGACGTCATAGATGTCCAGCACCGCTGCCTGTGGGCGATTTAGATAGACATCGTCCAGATAGATGCCGACGCCCTGCTCGAAACCGGACACGGGATCCTGTTGGCCGACTCCGCGTATGAAAGCTGTCAAAGTCGAGTTTGTGCCGCGCGATGCCTCCAGCGTTGTGTTGGGCGTGATCTGGCCGAGTTCGGTAATATCGGCAGCTCCCCGCTGCGTCAGCTGCTCGCCGCTGAATGCCGTTACGGCAACCGGGACGTCCTGCAGCGATTCCTCGCGCCGCCGCGCGGTCACGACAATAACGCCGTCATCTTCCTCTGCCGAGGCCGCGTCCTGGACTTGAGCCAGCGCGGGGGACGCCATGGGCAGTAAGCTGGCGGCAGTGCTCAGCATCAGGACGCGCCGCATATGACCAAATTTCGACATCGATATTCTCCCAGGAATCTTGTTCAGACAGCTTCAATATTGAAAGATGAACCAGTTTTCAACTTTTGAATTTGCCAACCGCCTATTTTCCAACTAGCTGTGACATGATGACAACAGACGCCATCTCTGCGATTTCAGCTGGTCCAAAGGAGCCGCGGACCGAGCGGGGTCGAAAAACCCTCAGAAAACTGCTGGATGCCGCGACTCTGGAATTTGGCGAAAAGGGCTTTCATGAAGCTTCGATCAGCGGCATCACCCGCCGCGCCGGCACCGCGCTGGGCAGCTTCTACACCTATTTCGATTCGAAGGACGCGATTTTTCGCGCATTGGTAAAGGATCTATCGGCGCAGGTTGGTGCCCATGCTGTGACGGCGATGGAAGGGACTAGCGGAACGCTGGAGAAAGAGCATGCGGCGCTGGAGGGCTTCCTGAAATTTGCCCGCGAGCATAAGGAGATTTACCGGATTATCGATGAAACCGAGTTCGTCGATCCGGAGAGCTATCATGCGCATTACCAGGGCACAGCGGAACGGATTTTCGGCCGTTTGCAGGAGGGTATGGCGAAAGGCGATTTGCGTAGCGATTTGCAGGAGGCGCATGCCTGGGCACTGATGGGCATGAATGTCTTTCTGGGACTCAAATATGCGATCTGGTCGGATGAGATGTCTGCCGAAGAGATCGCCGATGTCGCCAATGGCGTTTTGAAACGGGGCATCGCCCGCGGGCCGGAATAACCGGATATAGGTGCGGGTATTTCCGACCGTTTTGATTCTGGCCAATGATACGTAAGTCGTATTTTGCCATGGCTGGTGCTATGCCAAGCTCACGGCAGAAAAAGTAATGGAAATAGAAGAGATCCTCTCCTTTTTGCAGCGCTTTGCGCCCTTTCGCGACCTTCCGGAACAGGTGTTGGGGCAGATTTCGCGCCGGATGGAAATTCGTTATTTCCGCGCTGGTACGACGATAATCGAAGCAGAGAGGGAGAATTCCCATTTCAACATCGTCCGGTCTGGTGCGGTCGAGCTACGGATCGGCGGCACAGCGCTCAACCACCGGCTCGGCGAAGGCCAGTGTTTCGGATATCCTTCGCTGCTGCGCGGTGATCGGACAAGGAATCAGGTCGTCGCGCTCGAAGACAGCCTGGTATACCGCATCGACAAAGATAATTTTCTGGAGCTGCATGCGGCCCATAAGGCAGTACAGGATTTCTTCCATGCAGATGAAACGCGCCGACTTCGCCGCGCTGTCGAATCGCTGCGCTCATCGCGCGAAACGGGCGGCGGACAAATGCAACTCGCGCTTCCTGTCAGGGATTTGCTCAGGCGAAATAGCGTCACCTCGGGAAGCCCCGATATGACGATTGCCGAATGCGCAAAAGCGATGGCCGATGCCGATGTATCAACACTTCCCATTTGCGGCGATGACAGGCTGGTGGGCATCATCACCGACAAGGATTTGCGTCGCCGCGTTCTCGCCCATCAGCTTCCCTATGACAGCCTTGTCGGAGAGATCATGACGGCTGACCCTATCACCCTGCCGGAGAATGAGCAGGCTTTGGCGGCGAAGCTGATTATGTCGCGCCACAATATCCACCACCTACCGGTTGTGGATTCTGCCGGCAAGATCAAGGGCGTACTCAGCGCTAATGACTTGCTCACGCGGCTTGGCATGAACGCGCTGCATGTGATTGCTGAAATCAACGCGGCGCTGGATGCCGAAGCGGTGGCTGTCGCAGCGCAGAAACTGGAGCAGGTAATAGTACACCTGGTTGGCAACGGTGTCGATGCAGACCATGTTGCACGCTTCGTCTCCGCGATCGGAGAGGCGGTGCATATACGCTTGCTTGAACTAGCCGAGACTGAGCTTGGTCCGCCCCCGGTTCCTTACGCGCTCATCGTATTCGGTTCGCTGGCCCGGCGGGAGCAGGCTGGTGGGTCTGATCAGGATAATGGCTTCATCCTGGATGACAGTTATGATGCGATAAAACATGGCGCATATTTCTCCGGTCTGGCGCAGCGATTATGCGACGGGCTCAACAGCGCTGGATATGTCTATTGTCCGGGCGATATCATGGCGACCAATGAGAAATGGCGCAAACCGCTGGGGGCGTGGCTCGAGCAATATCGCGGCTGGATCGAAAATCCCGATCCTGACAATGTGCTCAACACCACAATCTTTTTCGATATGCGCGGGCTGGCGGGGAAGACTTCTCTGGTCGATCAGCTGCGCAGTCAGGTGCTTGAATGGAGCGTAGCCAACAAGATATTCCTGTCATTCGTTGCACGCGCGGCCGCCGCAACAAGAGTGCCGCTGGGTTTTTTCCGCAACTTTCTGCTTGAGCATGATGAACGCGAAGGCGATGTGCTTGACCTCAAGCATCAGGCTATAGCGCCCGTCGTTGATATCGCCCGGGTGCACGCGCTTGCGCATGGGCTGCCGCAGGTGAACAGTCTAGAGCGGCTAGCTGCAGCCAGCGCAGCCGGAGGCATGAGCGGCGAAGGCGAAGCGGATCTTGCAGATTGCTTCGAGTTTATTCGCGATACCCGGTTTCGCCACCAGTCCCGCCAGATCACGGCGGGCGACAGGCCGACCAACAATCTCGATCCCAAGTCGCTTTCCGGGTTTGAGCGCGAACATTTGAAAGACGCGTTCAAGGTGATCCAGACGCATCTCGACAGTATCAGCAGGAGCCATGCCGGAGGGATTAGTTGAGGCTTGCGGTTCCCAGCTGGATATCCGGTCGCCTTTGGCGGCGGCGCTGGGAACAGGCAAAGGAAAAGGCGGCGGGCACGCCGCTGGAAATTTACTATCGCGCCAGCCCTCCGGCCGAGGACGTTGAGCTGGATGAAGTTGCGATCATTGCGCTCGATTTCGAAAGCGACGGACTGGGAGAGGATGCTGCACTTCTGGAGGCGGGCTGGGTCGGAATGGATTTGGCTTCCATCGACCTTTCAACCGCGCGCCGCGAGAGAATTCGCGCTCGTGATGCGCTTCAGGAAACGGCCGTCACCATCCACCAGATTACCGATAGCCAGGCGGCAAAAGGCAGACCGGAGAAAGACGTAGTCGATGAGCTTGTTGAAAAGCTCGCCGGCAAGATCATTCTTGCCCATTTTGCGCAGATAGAAGCAGGCTTCCTGAATGCCGTTTGCCAGCGTCAATATGACGCGCCTTTTGTCGGCCATTTCGTCTGTACCATGCAACTGGAACAGCGCTGGTTTCCGAAGGAGCGGGCTGCAGACGGATTGCGCCTGGGCAAGCTGCGGGCAGCTTATGGTCTGCCGCAATACCGTGCGCATGACGGCTTGACTGACGCGATTGCTTGCGCCGAACTGTTTCTCGCGCAACTGGCGCGGTCGGGGGCAAAAGATCTGAAGCTCTCCGATATATTGATGCGCGGTTGATCGACTGGCGCGGGCATTAGACCAAAGTCGCTCTACCCAATTTGAGTGTCTGCTCTAGCCTTCCGTGCAGGCTGGAGGAGCCATTTCCTTCGAAGATAGCATAATAAGGGGAGGTTTTCATGTCCGAAGAAGATGTTGAAACCACAGAATCGGAGCAGGCCTACTGGACGGAAAATATCCGGCTTCTGTGTACGTTGATGGCGATCTGGTTTGTCGTTTCTTTCGGGGCAGGGATTTTGTTCCGCGATTTTCTCGATCAATTTTCGCTCGGCGGATATCCGCTCGGATTCTGGTTTGCGCAGCAGGGGTCCATCTACGTCTTTATCGCGCTGATCTTCTACTACACCGTCAAGATGCGGAAGATCGAAAAAAAATACGATCTGGATGACTGAGGGAGGCTGACATGGAAACCCAAACGCTAATCTATATCTTCGTCGGCCTGTCTTTCGCGCTCTATATCGGCATTGCGGTATGGAGCCGGGCCGGGTCTACAAAAGACTTCTACGTCGCCGGTGGCGGTGTCAATCCGGTTGTCAACGGTATGGCCACGGCAGCCGACTGGATGAGTGCAGCCAGCTTTATTTCGATGGCGGGCCTCATCGCTTTTCTGGGCTATGATGGTAGCGTCTATCTGATGGGCTGGACAGGCGGCTATGTCATGCTCGCCCTGCTGCTCGCGCCCTATTTGCGCAAGTTCGGACAGTTTACCGTGCCCGACTTCATCGGCACGCGCTACTATTCGAAGGCGGCGCGCGTGGTTGCGGTGATCTGCCTGATCTTTATCAGCTTTACCTATATAGCCGGGCAGATGCGCGGCGTCGGTATCGTCTTTTCGCGTTTTCTTGACGTGCAGATCACCATGGGTGTCGTCATCGGCATGGGCATCGTTTTTGTCTACGCCGTTCTCGGCGGCATGAAGGGCATCACCTATACGCAGGTGGCACAATATTGTGTGCTGATCTTCGCCTATATGGTGCCGGCATTCTTCATCAGCTTCCTGGTGACCGGCAATCCAATCCCGCAGCTGGGGCTGGGCTCGACGGTCAATGACGGCTCGGGGATGTATGTGCTGCAAAAGCTGGATTTGGTCCTGCAGGATCTCGGCTTCGGGCCCTATACCGACGGATCGAAGTCGATGATCGATGTCTTCTGCATCACCATGGCGCTGATGGTCGGCACAGCCGGTCTGCCGCATGTGATCGTGCGTTTCTTTACGGTGCCGAAAGCATCGGATGCACGTAAATCCGCTGGTTGGGCGCTGGTCTTCATCGCCCTGCTTTATACGACGGCTCCGGCTGTTGGTGCATTCTCGCGGATCAACTTCATCGAGACCGTCAATGACCAATCTTATGTCGAAGCACCGGGCTGGTTCAAGAATTGGGAAGCCAATGACCTGATTGCCTGGCAGGACAAGAATGACGATGGAAAGATGGAATATCGCGCCGGCGACGCCTTTGTCGGCAAGCCGGAATTCACGGGTGAAACGGGCAAGCATGGCGAGCGTCTGCTTTCCAACGAACCCAATGCCGAAAGCGAAAACGAGGTCTATGTCGACCGCGACATCATGGTGCTCGCCAATCCGGAGATTGCAAATCTGCCCGGTTGGGTGATCGCGCTGGTTGCCGCGGGCGGCCTAGCTGCTGCGCTCTCGACGGCGGCAGGCCTGCTGTTGGTGATATCCTCATCGATAAGTCATGACTTGCTCAAGAGTACCTTCCGTCCAGATATTACCGAGAAAGGAGAGCTACTGGCGGCCAGAATTGCGGCTACAGCGGCGATCCTGGTGGCCGGATATCTGGGGATATATCCGCCCGGATGGGTGGCGCAGGTGGTCGCCTTCGCCTTCGGTCTGGCGGCTGCGTCGCTCTTCCCGGCCATATTCATGGGAATCTTTTCGAAGACCATGAACAAGGAAGGCGCCATCGCCGGCATGGTTTCCGGCCTGGTCTTCACCTTCGGTTACATCTTCTACTTCAAGTTGATGAACCCGGATGCCAATGTTGCCGAAAGCTGGCTGTTTGGCATCTCGCCCGAGGGCATCGGTGTGGTCGGCATGCTGATCAACTTTGGTGTGGCAATCGCCGTATCGAAGATGACGGACTCTCCGCCAATGGAGATTCGCAAGCTGGTGAACTCGATCCGCGTTCCGCGCGGAGCCGGGGACGCGCACGCTCACTGAACTTTCCAAACGGAGGCCGCTTCCAATCCGGCGGCCTCCGTCTCTCCTGAACTTGCGGGGCGGCCTTGGCGCTGCCCCCTTTTTTTGCCATGAAGCCAGGGCTAGGCCCATCAAACACATGCCAAGTTGCTGGATGAGACCTGACGCGGAGCCCAGCTCGATGTAAGCTGGGGCGGAGGAGAGGAGCATATGACGCTTTGGATCGCGCTTGCGATTGCCATTGTCTATTCGGCGGGCCTGTTTGCCATTGCCGTTGCTGGTGATCGTGGGCGATTTGATCTTTCGGCGCGGCAAAGATCGCTGATCTATGGGTTATCGCTGGCTGTATATGCCACCAGTTGGACCTTTTATGGTGCGGTTGGAACGGCCGTTTCCAGCGGTCTGGAGTTCATCCCGATCTATCTGGGGCCAATCCTGCTCTTTACGGTCGGCTATCCGCTGGTGGCGCGTACTTTGCGGCTGGGCAAGTCGGTCCACGCGACGTCGATCGCCGATTTTCTCTCTACGCGCTACGGAAAGAGCGGGCAGGTCGCTGCCATCATCACGGTGATCGCCACAATCGGGCTCTTGCCCTATGTCGCGCTTCAGCTGAAATCGGTGGCGCAGACGCTTGCCGCCCTGTCGCCCGACCTGCTGCAGACGGCGCAAGCCAGCGAAGTAGTGCTGGTGGTGGCGGGGGTAATGGCGCTGTTTGCGATTTTGTTTGGCACCAGATCGATCGATTTGACCCAGCAAAATCGGGGCCTTGTCATTACAATAGCTGTGGAAGCGGTTGTGAAGCTGCTAGCCCTGCTCGCGATGACGGCTTTTGCTTTCTGGCTTCTTGCAGGCAGCGAGGGCCGGCAGCTTGAGCCTTCGGAAATCGGCATATTTCGTCTCGATCAGGTCGATGCGCGATTCTGGGTGCTCACGCTGATTTCCTTCTGCGCGGCTCTGTGCCTGCCGAGGCAGTTTCACATGACTGTGGTCGAAGCCCACAAAGACCGGCCAGATGCGATCATGCGCTGGACCTTTCCGATCTATCTGGTGATTATCACGCTCGCGGTCTTCCCGATTACGCTGGCGGGTCTCAGCCATCTCGATTTTGCCAGCGCACATTCCGACATGATCATGCTGTCGCTGCCGCTATCCCGCGATATGGACTGGCTGGCGATTTTCGTTTTTATCGGGGGCTTCTCGGCGGCCACCGGCATGATAATCGTGAGCACGCTGGCGCTGTCGACCATGATAACCAACGACCTGGTTGTTCCTCTGGTCTATCGCAACCGGCAAAATCTTGCCAACCGGATCGCGAGCATGGGGCGACAATTGCTGTGGATCCGCCGCAGCGTCATCATTGGCTGCCTCGCTCTTGCCTATTCTTATTACCGGACGATCGACAGCAATGCGACGCTGGCCGGGCTTGGCACATTGTCCTTTGCCGCAGTGGCGCAGTTCATGCCGGGACTAATAGGCGGTCTTTATTGGGAGCGAGGCAATGCGGCCGGAATGAAGGCTGGGCTCGCTGCCGGCTTTCTGGCGTGGCTGACATTGCTGATACTGCCTGCCTATCTGGGCGGCGGACCGGTCATTTCGATTGCGGAAGACCCGCTTGTATCTGGCGTGGTGATCAGCCTCGCCCTCAATGCCGCATTATATGTTGCAGGATCGATTCTGTTTCAGCCAAACCTGCTCGATTCTGCACAAGCGATCAGTTTCGTGACGATGGACCGGAAGCAGCAGGACGCAAGAGCGGAGCTGGAAACCAAACGCGTTATCGACTTTCGCCTCTTGCTGCAGCAGTTTGTTGGCGAGGAAAGCAGCCGTGCGGCTATGATCGCGCTACGGCAAACGCATGGTAAGACATATAGTGATCTTGATCCCGCCGACAATGCGCTCATCGAACTCGCCGAAAACCGGCTTTCCGGAATATTGGGCGCATCCTCTGCGCGCGCGCTTGTTAATTCGACGCTGGAGGGAGATGCCGTCCCGCTTGAGGAAGTCGTGGCGATGTTCGACGAAGCTTCTCAGCGGCTACAATTCAGCGGCGAGCTTCTGCAGACCGCTGTCGAAAATATCGACCAGGGGATCGCGGTGGTCGATCGTGAAATGCGATTGGTCGCCTGGAACAGCCGCTATATCGAGATGTTCGACTTACCTGAGCATCTGGTCGCTGTCGGCCAACCGATAGCCGAGCTCATCGCCTTCAATTTGCGGCGCAGCGATAGCGACGAGAAACAGGTCGCTGCCGAAGTCGAGAAGCGGCTTGGCCATATGCGTAGTGGGCGTCGGCATGAGCAGGAACGAGAACAGCCTGACGGACGCATATTGAAGATAACAGGCAATCCGACACCGCAGCAGGGCTATGTGACAAGTTATACGGATGTGACAGCTGATCGCAGGCAGGAGCAGGCGCTGGAGGCCATGGTTGCCGAGCGTACGCAGCAGCTCACTGAAGCGAATGCGGCGCTTGAAAAGGCAACCCGTTCTAAAACCCGTTTTCTCGCAGCCGCAAGCCATGATCTGGTCCAGCCCATGAACGCTGCGCGGCTGTTTACCTCGGCCTTGGCCGAGGAGATCGAGGAGGAAAAAACAGCCGCAAAAAGACTGGTTGGTCAGATCGACCACAGCATCGACCTGGCTGACAACCTGCTGCGAACACTGCTCGACATTTCGAAACTTGATGGCGGCGGACTAAAGCCCGAGCCGATCCGGTTCCCCCTGGACCAGATTTTCGCCGATCTGAAGGGGCAGTTTGAGGCGCGCGCGCAGGATAAAGGCATCACTCTCAACGTGGTGCCAAGCTCCATCTGGCTAAGGACCGATCATGGGATGCTTGTAAGCATTGTCCAGAATTTGCTTTCGAACGCCATCCGTTACACCGGCGCTGGGAAGATATTGCTGGGCGCACGAAGGTGCGGCCAGGATGTCGATATCCAGGTTTGGGATACGGGCCCCGGTATCGCTGAGGATCAGCGGGAGCTGATATTCGAGGAATTCCGCCGGCTCGATAGCTCGCAGGCCAAGGAGGGCATTGGTCTGGGCCTTGCGCTGGCCCAGCGGCTGGCGAATCTGCTCGGCAGCGAGATCAGGCTGTGGTCCGAATTTGGCAAGGGTAGCTGCTTTTCCATCCGGCTTCCACGCGCCGAAGCAAAATTGGCTGGACCAGGCGAAGTGCTGGATCAGGCGTCACAAGGTGGCTCGCTCAAGGATGCCGACATACTTTGTATCGATAATGATGCGTCGGCTTTGGAGGCGCTTTCCGGGCTGCTGACCAAATGGGGCGGCCGCGTGACGGCAGCCACCGCAATCGGCGACGAGCTACCCGATCTTCCCGACCTGCTGATCCTAGACTATCAGCTTGATGACGGTGTGACTGGCGACGAGATTTACCGCAAACTGACCAGTCACTGGAATGCGAGGCCGCCAACGATCCTGCTGACCGCGGAGAATACCGACGCTACGCTTGCGCTCAGCCGCAATCTTGGCTTCGAGCGTCTGCTAAAGCCTGCGTCACCCATGGCGCTCAGGGCACTGATCGCCGGATTGCTCAAGCACAAACCATCGAAAAAGCCGGGCAGGGAGAAAGCGGCAAGATAGCTCTCAGGGCATCTGTGTCGCGGGTTCTGCGATATCCAGTTTTTGCGCGATCAATACAGCCTGGGTTCGGTTGATAACGCCAAGCTTGCGAAAGATCGCGGTGATGTGTGCTTTGACGGTCGCTTCGGAAATGTCCATCCTGTAGGCGATCTGCTTGTTGAGCAGCCCTTCATTTATCAGCATCAATATGCGCCGCTGCGCCGGGGTCAGACTGGCGAGGCGGGAGAAATCGTCCGACTCGTCTTCATCGCCGGGCGCACAGGAGAATTTGAACCAGACGTCTCCATTGCGAACGGCGGACAATGCTTGCCGCATCTCATCAAGGGTCGAGGATTTCGGGATGAATGCCGAGGCTCCCAGAGCCTGGGCGGCACGAATGACCCGGTCTTCCTCGCTGGCTGAAACGACTGCAACCGGCATCGCCGGATATTCGTGACGAAAATCCATGAGAGGGGCGAGTCCCTCGCTGTCGGGCAAATGCAGATCAAGCAGCAAGAGTTCACAAGGTCCGCTTTCAAGTGCTTCCTGCGCGCCCGCGATGGTCTCCGCCTCCACGATCTCGCCGTCCGGCCAGACTTTGCCGACGGCCTGTGCTAGTGCGCTGCGGAATAGCGGGTGGTCGTCCGTGATGATAAAACGCGACATACCCGGAGCCCCGCCCTAGCGGTTCAGCCTCCCTTCGATCAGGCTATCGACAACAGATGGGTCGGCAAGCGTTGACGTATCGCCCAGCGAGCCAAAGTCATTTTCTGCAATCTTCCGCAGGATGCGCCGCATGATCTTGCCCGAGCGTGTCTTGGGTAGAGCGGGCGTCAGATGCAAATGATCTGGCGTAGCGATCGGTCCGATTTCTGTTCGGACATGCTTGCGCAATTCGGCGACAAGCTCATCGGAAGGCTCTTCGCCGACATTCAGTGTGACATAGCAGTAAATGCCCTGCCCCTTGATGTCGTGGGGATAGCCTACGACAGCAGATTCGGCCACTTTGGGATGAGATACCAGCGCGCTTTCGACCTCGGCAGTGCCCATCCGGTGGCCGGAAACATTGATCACATCGTCGACGCGGCCGGTGATCCACCAGAAGTTATCTTCATCGCGGCGACAACCATCGCCGGTAAAATATTTGCCCTGATAGGTGCTGAAATAGGTCTGGATAAATCGCTCGTGATCGCCATAGACGCTGCGCGCCTGGCCCGGCCAGCTGCGGGTAATACAGAGATTCCCTTCGGCCGCGCCCGTTCCATCGCCTTCATCGGCAATCACCCCGCCATCATTGTCGACCAGCTGCGGATGGATACCGAAGAAGGGCCGTCCTGCGCTGCCTGGCTTCATATCATGCGCGCCCGGCAGCGTGGTTATCATCACTCCGCCAGTTTCGGTCTGCCACCAAGTATCGATGATCGGGCAGCGCCCGTCGCCTACAACCTCGTGATACCAGCGCCAGGCTTCGGGATTGATGGGCTCGCCAACCGTGCCGAGCAGCCGGATCGAGGAGCGGTCATGCGCTTTCACCGGCCCGTCGCCTTCGGCCATCAGTGCGCGGATCGCGGTCGGGGCGGTATAGAAGATATTGACTTTGTGCTTTTCGACCACAGACCAGAAGCGGCTATGATCGGGGAAATTGGGCACGCCTTCGAACATCACCTGGGTCGCGCCGTTCAATAGCGGACCGTATACAATATAGCTGTGTCCCGTAACCCAGCCGATATCGGCAGTGCACCAGAATACCTCGCCTTCGCGATAGTCGAAGACATAGTGGAAGGTTGTTGCGGTCCAGACCGCGTAGCCGCCTGTGGTGTGCAATACCCCCTTGGGTTTGCCCGTCGAGCCTGAGGTATAGAGGATGAAGAGCGGGTCTTCGGCCAACATCATCTCGCAGGGGCAATCGGCAGCTACATTGATGCTGGCTTCGTGGTACCAGTGATCCCGGTCACCAACCATATTTACATCGACGCCGGTATGACGAATGACCAGTACGCCTTCGACGCCATCCACATTGTCCAGCGCTGCATCGACGTTGGGTTTTAGCGGGACGGGCCTGCCGCCGCGTAGACCGCCGTCGGTACAGACGACGAATTTGCTGCCGCAATCCTCAATACGCCCCCCCAATGCATCGGGCGAGAAGCCGCCAAAGACTACCGAGTGAATGGCACCAATCCGTGCGCAAGCGAGCATAGCAATAGCGCCCTCGGGTATCATCGGCATATAGATGGTCACGCGGTCACCTTTGCCGACACCCAGCTTTTTGAGCGTATTTGCCATGCGTATGACTTCCGCCCGCAACTCCGCATATGTGATTCTTCGGCCTTCGGTGGCCGGGTCGTCGGGCTCGAAAATCAGCGCGACTTGATCGCCGAGCCCGGCTTCGACATGCCGGTCGACGGCATTGTGGCAGATATTGAGTTCACCGTCTTCGAACCATTTGATGTCAACCGGGTCATATGACCAGCCCGATATCTTGCTTGGGCTGGTGATCCAGTCGATACGCTCTGCCTGTTTGCCCCAAAAGGCATCGGGATCGTCAATGCTTTGAGCATATAGCTCGGCATACTGCTCGGGCGTGCAATGTGTGCCTTCCACAGCCGAGGCCGGCGGATGGACCAAATCCGAGGCTGCGGTCTTTTCCATAACATCGCTCATATTTTCACTCCCGTCTGACGGCTCGTGCCCGCTGGCAGCGCGCCCTGATCTATATGCAAAGAGTAGCTGAAAGCGGGTGGATCGGGCATTGCTACATTGGTCGTATATACCATTGGCTAATTTCGAAACAGCCCCCCGATTGGCTAGCTCTCGGACCGAAAGAAATTTTGGGAGGGCAAAAAATGATCTCAAAAAAGCAAATGGCATTGCGGGGCATGTTGATGGCAGCAACTTGTCTGACGGCGACCCCTGCTGCCGCCGAAGACAAGACGGTTGAGGAACGTCTGGACCGGCTGGAGGCGCTGGTGATGACTCTCGTTGAGAAGATAGACCAGCAGGAGCGGCAATCCTCGGAGGATAGGGCTGCCGTTCAGCAGGCGCAACAAGCCGTCGCGGAGACGCGCGCGCTGGCGACCCGGACGGAAGCAGTCGAAAAGAAAGTTGCTGAAAACAAAGGTGGCGGTGATGGCTTCAATGTTGGCAACACCAACATCAAGATCGGCGGCTATGTCAAGCTGGATGCGATAACCCAGAAAACCAGCGGCGGGCAGCTGCCAGGAAATTCGATTCTGCGCGACTTTTTTATCCCCTCGACAATTCCGGTCGGCGGTGCCTCGTCGGGTTTTGATACCGATTTCAACGCGCGACAGACCCGGATCTTCGTGCGCGGCACCACCGATGTGGGCGAGCACAAGCTGGGCGGTTATCTCGAGCTGGATTTCATGGTCACCAGCGGCGGCGACGAACGGATTTCCAACAGCTTCGTTCCGCGCATGCGGCAGGCCTATATTACGTTCGACGATTGGCTGTTCGGGCAGACATGGAGCACCTTCCAGAATGTCGGCGCATTGCCCGACAGCCTCGATTTCATCGGTGTGACCCCGGGCACAGTCTTTGATCGCCAGCCAATGATTCGCTATTCGAAAAATGGTTTTTCCGTTGCGCTGGAACAGCCAGAAACGGAAGTCACAACAGCGACCGGAGGGCGCGTGATCCCGGGCGACGATAAATTGCCCGATTTCGTATTGCGTTACCAGAAGAACGGTCTCGCCATAGCGGGTATCCTGCGCCAGCTGAATGCCGGCGACGGGGATTTCGCGCCGGAGGGCGATAGCGCATTTGGTTATGGCGTCAGCGTATCGGGCAAGGTGCCGATCGGCAAGAATAATGACTTCCGCTTTATGGCGACCGCAGGCGATGGACTAGGCCGCTATATCGGCCTCAACATCGTGAATGATGCTGCGGTTACCGCGACTGGGCGACTGGACCCGATCTTTACCTATTCCGGATTCGCTGCTTTCCGTCACAAATGGAGCGACAATCTGCGCTCGACGATCGCTGGCAGCTATTTCAAGGCGGACAATCCGGTCGCGCTTACCGGGTTCGGCCCGACCGACCAAGTCTGGAACGGATTAGTCAACCTGATCTACTCGCCGGCACCCAAATTCGATGTCGGTATCGAATATATGTATGCCGAGCGGGAGACCGAGGGTGGCCTCGACGGCAATCTGCAGAAGGTTCAGGTTTCGGCGAAATACAGCTTCTGAAGATTGTTGCGGCGCGGCAGACAAGTCAGTGGGCTGTTAACGGCTAGCCAGGCAGCAGAGTGCGGTCATCACCGGTCGGAGCGTCCTTCAACAATTCGGTGAGCGCTGCAGCGATCTGCCGGCTATAGTGACGCCCGTGATCCGGTATCGCAAGTCGCTTCCCATCCCAGCTGACCAAACGCTGGCGGATCAGTTTGTTCAGGGGTGCAGCGGATAGTCGGCTGCGAAATATGGCAGGCAAAACCGCCTGGTGGTCGCATAGCAGCCGCTCGATTATCGCGCCGATTCTCCGGCTCTGCTCTGGCTTTTCGATGCATTTGGCTGCCGCCGGTTTCCCGGCAGAAGCCAAGGACCGATACCGTGCGGCATGTTTCTCATTCTGCACAATCAGGCCGGGAAACTGGCTGATTGCGCTGGCCCCGAAACCCAGCAGGATATTGCAGTCATCATCGGTGAAGCCCTGAAAATTGCGCCGCATATGCCCGTTTTTGTGGGCGATATTCAGGGCATCTTCAGGCAGCGCGAAATGATCGAAACCAACAGCTTCGTAGCCGGCCGCCGTGAAAAGCCGAAAACCGGCCTGCGCCTGTTCGAAGCGCAGCCGCGTGTCCGGGAGAAGCGACGAATCGATCTTGCGTTGGCGCGGGATCATATCGGGCAAATGCGCATAACCGAACAGCGCTGCGCGCGACGGATGGAGGCCGATTGCGGTTTCGACCGTCTCCTCCAGATCTGCAAGTGACTGTTGGGGCAGACCATACATCAGGTCGAAATTTATCGTCGAGATACCGCGCATTTTTAGGCTGGCGACGCATTCCTCGATCATCGCGAAGGGCTGGATGCGGCCAATGGCTCGTTGCACATGCGGCGCGAAAGTCTGCACGCCCAGGCTGACACGGCGGACATTGCAGGCGCTCAGCGCCAATGCCCATTCGAGAGAGAAATTCCTGGGATCGAGCTCAACCGAAATTTCCGGGTTGGCAGCGGAGAAAATGGTCGACAGGCGATCCACCAGCCGGACGAATTGTACCGGTTCGATCGCATTGGGGCTGCCCCCGCCAAAGGCGATATGCTTGACCTTGGCCCGCCCGCCGAGAATCCCGCCGACCAGCTCGATCTCCTTTTCCAGCGCGCCGAGATAGGCATCCAGGCGGGTTTTGCGATTGGCTGCGCCCGTATTACAGCCACAATAGTAGCAGATTTTGTTGCAATAGGGGATGTGCAGATAAAGCGAGATCGGGGTGCCCGGTGCGATGGCTTCAAGAGCCGAGCGATACTGCTCATCGCCCACGCCATCCTGAAAATGCGTTGCAGGCGGATAGCTGGTAAAGCGCGGAACGGGCTGTTCGAGCAGCTCAGGGATATAGGGCCAGGGCTCGGTTTCCGGCGCGCTGTCAAGCATGGCAGTGAGAGGTTCAGCAACAGCCATGCGCAGAGTCTTTTTTCTTGCGTTCGTTCGCCGCGTGGCATGCCTGCTTGCAGCAGCCATGACCATCGTCCGGCTCCTCGGGCTTCCCCGGTATGTCGATTGCGACAGGCGGCAGATCACCGCAGGAGGCAAGCAATATGCTCGTGACTTTGGCAGGCACCGGAAGCACAGGAAAAACCAGCGCTGCCGCGCCGATCACGGCAAATATCCCATTCAGTCGCATTGTGCATCCTCCTCGTCATCGATCAGAATGCGAAGCGCTGCGCCGTCGGGATCGTCAAACTGGCCATTCTTCAGTGACCAGAAAAAGGCTGCAAGACCGGCAAGCCCAAGACCGAGCGCAATGGGGATAAGGATCACCAGCCCGTTCACGCGGTCGCGCTCCTGAGCCGCAGTGCATTGGCAACGACGATCAGTGACGAGCCCGACATGGCGATCGCGGCAATAAGCGGCGTCACCATGCCCAGTAGGGCAAGCGGGACGGCGACGATATTATAGCAAATCGCCAGCGCGAAATTCTGCCGCACAATCTGCTGCGTACGCCGCGCGGCGCGCACGGCATGCACAACCGGCATCAGGCTGTCACCCATCCATACAAGGTCGGCAGCATTCTTGCCGGCATCGCTCGCGGTTGCCGGGGCCATTGAGGCATGCGCGGCTGCCAGCGCCGGTCCGTCATTAAGCCCGTCGCCGACCATCAGGATATGCCTTCCCAGCGCCTGCTGTTTCTTGAGGAAATCGAGTTTTTCCTGCGGCAATAAATTGACCAGCGCCGTGATGCCGAGTTTTCCGGCCACCCGCGAGACTGCCTGCGGTCTGTCGCCCGACAGAATGATCCCGTCCAGACCCATCTTCGCTAGCATGGCGGTTGTGCGTTCTGCTTCCGGGCGCAGATCGTCGGTAAAGCTCACGATCCGTTCTTCGCTGCTGATTGCAAGCGCCGTCACCAGCTTGTCACTTGCAATGTCGCCAGCAGGCCTGCCAAGCGAAACGGTTTTCCCCCGCCACATCGCAGTGACGCCTTGCCCGACAGTTTCTGTCGCATTCGAGATATCGGCAGGAAGGATATCCATCCGGCGCAGCGCAGCAGACAAAGACTGGCTGAGCGGGTGACGGCTGACCGATGCCAGCGCAAGCGCAATTGATTTTTCGTCGCGGCTCAGCTGGTCAAGATTCTGCGGCTCCGGCCTCCCCAGCGTCAGCGTACCGGTCTTGTCGAAGGCAACGCTGTCCACTTCCGAAAGCCGCTCAATCGCGCTGCCGTCCTTTACCAATACACCAGCCCGCATCAGGGCGCCAGCGCTCACGATCTGCGCTGCCGGCACGGCAAGGCCAAGCGCGCAGGGACAGGTGATGATAAGCACTGCGACAGCAATCAACAGGCTTTGATGCACGCCGATGCCTGCCAATATCCAGCCGGCAAAGGCGATCAGCGCGAGCGAATGGACCGCAGGCGCATAAAATCGCGCGGCCCGGTCTGCTATGCGCACATAGCGCGACTTGCCTTGTGCTGCTTCTCCCATCAGCCGGGCAAGGTCGGCCAGCGTCGTATCCTCACCGGCCGCCGATATGCGCACCCTAACGGGCGCTTCCATATTGAGCGTGCCGGCATGGACCTGAGTAGCGCATGTCGCCGCTTCGCTTTCGCTTTCACCAGTGAGCAGCGACTTGTCGATGCGCGTGGTGCCTTCGATGATCTCTCCATCGGCAGCAAAACGCTCGCCGGCAGCTACGGTCATCACCATGCCCGGCTCCAGCGCCGTGGTATCAACCCAGCGTTCGCGGCCATCCTCGCCGATGACCATCGCGCCGGTTCCCATATTCTTCAGCAGCGCCGTTACCCCGCTGCGCGCGCGGTCGCGCATCATGCTGTCCAGATAGCGCCCGACCAGCAGGAAGAAGAGCAGCATGACCGCACTGTCGAAATAAGCATGCGGGCCGCTCGTAGCTGTTTCGTAAAGGCTCATGCCGGTGGCGAGCAAGACCCCGATAGATATCGGAACATCCATATTGGTGCGGCGCATGCGCAGCGCTCTCCAGGCCGATCTGAAGAAGGGCTGGCCAGCATAGGCAACGGTTGGAAGCGCGATGAGCGCCGAAAGCCAGTGAAACATGTCGCGCGTCACGCCGCCGGCTCCGGACCAGACCGAAACCGAAAGCAGCATGATATTCATCATCGCAAATCCGGCGACGGCCATCGCACGCATCAGCTGCTTGCTGTCCTCCCGCGTAGCATCGCCATTTTCTTGCTCCAGCGGATGGGCTTCAAAGCCCAGTTCGAGGAATGCGCCGACCATGTCCGGAAGGCTGAGCGCTGGGTCATGCTCCAGCGTTACGCGTTTGGCCGTGAAGTTGACCCGCGCATTGGCGATACCGCTATTGCGTACCAGCCCATTTTCCAGCTTGGAAATGCAGCCCGCACAGCGGATGTCCGGCACCGCGAAATCATCGCTTACCAGCGCTGAGCCCTGGCCCGCCGTATGGGCGAGCGCATTCACCCGATATCTTCCCGAATGCGCATGGCCTGATCGCCATTTTCGATTGTCAGATAGATCTGCCAGCGACCCTCAGGCAGGCTGGCGTCCGAGCGCAGCAGGCCATCGCCGACAGTCGTGAATGCAAGCGGCATATTATCCTTCCTGCCCAAGGGATGCTGGGCCTCTCCATCGGCCCGCACATTAAGCGGATTGCCGGCGGCGTCCTTGACGGAGATCAATATCCGGCCATTTTCGTCGCGGCTGACATCCGGTTTCCAGCCCAACTGGTCCTGATGTTTGGCGGCATCGAGCCAGCCGTTGAATTTCTGGCTCGCAACATAGCTGTTGTCGACCACTGTGCCGGAGAAGCCCGAGGTGGCATAGCTGGCCATGGTAAAGTTGACCGCTGCAATCACCCCGAAAAACGCCACGAAAATCATCAGCATATGGCTGCCATTCAGCCCCTCATCCTTGCCAATCTGTTTCTTGCTGTCTGCCATCACTCGCTCCCTGGTCTTTCGAACTTCGCTGCATCGCTGTCGCCTCGCTTGTCGCCGCTGAGGCCTCTGGTTGATATGCTGAATTCCTCCTTAGCGGGGCCGTTACCTGGTGCAGCAATAAAGACCTGCAGTTTGCGGATCGCGTCGGCCGGAACATCCACTTCGAGGCTTTGGGCCGCCGCGTCCCTGCTGCCACCTTGAATCCACATGACGCCACCTTTTAGACCTGTCATCTCGACCGCGACCTTGCGTGGCCGGTTTTCCATATTTCTCAGCTTGACGATATAATTGTTGCGTATCCAGCCGTCGGAAAGCTGAACATAGAGCGGGTTGCGGCCATGCTCGACTGCCAGGTCGAGCCGGGTCCGGTTGCCGAGAGCAAACAGCATTGCCAAGCCGATTGCGGCCCAGATTCCGAGGTAGATAAAGCTGCGCGGCCGCATCAGCGTTTTTAGCGGTGGTACCGGTTCCTCGCCCTTCTTTTCCGCCTCGGCATCATCCAGCGTACAATAGTCGATGAGCCCGCGCGGCCGGCCCACCTGTTCCATAACCTGGTCGCAGGCATCGATGCATAATGCGCAGGTGATGCAGCCTATCTGGGGTCCCTCGCGGATATCGATGCCGGTGGGGCAAACGGCAACGCATTGATTGCAATCGATGCAGTCGCCGAAGGCCTCCGGTTTCTTCTCTGCCTTTTTGACGCTCCCGCGCGGTTCGCCGCGCCAATCCTTGTAGGTCACCAGTAGCGATTTTTCGTCCATCATCGCCGTCTGGATACGCGGCCAGGGGCACATATAGACGCAGACTTGCTCGCGCATGAAGCCACCAAAAATGAAGGTGGTGGCGGTTAGGACGCCGACTGTAGCATAGGCGACCGGTGCGGCGTTGCCGCTCCAGAAATCCACCACGAGCGTTGGCGCATCGGCGAAATACATGATCCAGGCACCGCCGGTCCAGAATGAGATGAAAAGATAGATAGCGTATTTGAACGTACGCTTGCCGATTTTTTCGGCGGTCCACGGGCCATTGGCGAGCCTGATCTGGGCATTGCGATCACCATCGACCAGCCTGTCGATATGCTGAAAAAGGTCGGTCCATACCGTTTGCGGACAGCTATATCCGCACCAGGCCCTGCCGACCGCACTGGTCACAACAAATAGGCCGATGCCCGCCATGATCAGCAGGCCGGCGACATAGTAAAATTCATGCGGCCAGATTTCGATCTGGAACATGAAGAAACGGCGTCCTGCTAGATCCACCAACACGGCCTGATCGGGCGCATAGGGGCCGCGATCCCAACGGATCCAGGGTGTGATGTAGTAGATCGCGAGCGTGATCGCCATGATCGCCCATTTGAAGCGGCGGAAAAAGCCGTCTACCTTCTTGGGGTAGACGCCCTTCCGCGCTTCATAGAGCGGGCTTCCCAGCCCGGTTAGTTCACTCAGATCCGGCATCGCTGCTGCCGCCATCCGTTGCAGCCTGTGTGGCATCCGGTCTGGCGGACTGTTCGCCGCCGCCCAGCGACCAGACATAGGCCGTCAGCATCTTGATCGTCACCGGATCGAGCTTGTCGTTCCAGCGCGGCATTACGCCCTGCCGGCTGTTGACAATGGTCGTGCGGATGTCATCGCGGCTGCCGCCAAAGAGCCATATCGCATCGGTCAGGTTTGGCGCGCCCTGGCTACGGTCACCCTGGCCTGTCGTACCATGGCAGATTGTGCAATTTTGTTCATAGAGCTGCGCGCCGGTGGCATTTGCCGGGCCCTCTCCGGCAAGATTGAGTGTGTGGGAGGTCACGGCATCGATCTCGCTTGCCGAGAGAATTTCGCCAAAGGCCGGCATCTGCGAAAAGCGTGTATCCTCGTGATCGGGGCTGCGGATGCCATGCTCCAGCGTATATTGGATTTCGCTCATGCTGCCGCCCCACAGCCAGTCGTCGTCATTGAGGTTGGGATAGCCGCTACCGGGCCTGATGCCGTCAGCGCCCGAGCCATGGCATTGGACGCAATGCACCTTGAACGCCGCTTTCCCGCCCTCGATAGCGGTTGCCATAAGCTGCCGATTGGCGGGCAGATCTTCAAGCGGTGTTTGCGCAAGCGCTGCCAGAATCGGTGCGCGCTGTTGCTGCGCCGCCTGCATCTCGGATTCGAGCTGGCCTCTGCTGGTCCAGCCAAGCGTTCCTGCGGTAGCGCCGCTGATCAGCGGCCAGGCCGGATAGAGCACGACATAGACGAGGCTCCAGATGACAGTGAGGTAGAAGGTCCAGAGCCACCATCGCGGCAGCGGCGTGTTCAGCTCCTCGATGCCGTCCCATTCATGACCGACAAAATCGGTGCCGGTGGGTTCGTCGATCCGCTTGTCTTCACTCATCTTCATTATCCTTGAAAATCATGTTGGCCGCCTGGTCATGATGGCGGGCAGCGCCCTTGCGGAAGGTCCAGCCGACGAGACCGAGAAACAGGATCACCATGCCCAGCAGGCCCCAGCTGTCGGCGAAATGGCGAAGGCTGTCATAATCCATCACTTGTCTCCCTTTGCCGAATCCGCGCTTGCGGCTACCTGCTGCGGTTGCGCCTTGTCGACATCGACCAGCGTGCCGAGCATCTGCAGATAGGCAACCAGCGCATCCATCTCGGTCAACCGGTTCGGATTGCCGTCGAAGTCGCGAATCTGCGCCTTGGGATAGCGCGCAGCGACCTCTGATCCATCGATGCTGGGGTCGGCCTGCGCTTGCAGATCATCATTTGCGGCGGCGATTGCTTCTTTTGTGTAAGGAACGCCGACGCGCGACAGCGCCGTGAGATCATTCTTCATATCGCCTGCCTTCAAATCGCGCTCGGCGAGGAAGGCATAGGGCGGCATGATCGATTCCGGCACGACCGACTGCGGATCGACGAGATGCTGGACATGCCATTCATCCGAATAGCGGCCGCCGACACGCGCCAGATCGGGGCCGGTTCTCTTCGACCCCCATTGGAAAGGGTGGTCATACATACTTTCTGCAGCGAGGCTATAATGGCCGTAGCGTTCGACCTCGTCGCGAAAAGGGCGGATCATCTGACTGTGGCAGGTGTAGCAGCCCTCGCGCATATAGATGTTGCGTCCGGCCAGCTCCAGCGGCGTGTAGGGCCGCATCCCGTCGACCTTTTCGACCGTCGATTTGATCCAGAAAAGCGGAGCAATCTCGACAATACCGCCAATGGCGACAGCGATTAACGCGAAAAAGCCAAGCAGCGAGACATTGCGTTCCAGCTTTTTGTGGCTGAATCTGCCTTCGCCAGCCGGGGAAATGTTGTTTGGATCTCCCATCATATTGCTCCTTATTCGGCAGGCACGGCAACGATGGGCCGGTCTGCTTCTTCATTGTGCGGCGTTTCTGTCATCGGCTTTTCTTCGCGCAGAGGGCTGCCGGCGATGGTCTTCCAGATGTTGATGACCATAATGACCGCGCCAGCGAGATACAGTGCGCCGCCCAAGGCCCTGACCAGATACATCGGCTGCAGGGCCACAACGGTATCGACGAAGCTGTTCACCAGATAGCCATCGGTGCCATACTCGCGCCACATCAGCCCCTGGGTAATGCCAGCAACCCACATCGAGGCTGCATAAAATACGATGCCCAGCGTCGCGAACCAGAAGTGCCAGTTGACCATGCGCAGGCTGTAGAGGCGCTTGCGACCCCACAGGCGTGGCACTAGATAGTAAAGTGCGGCAAAAGTGATCATGCCGTTCCAGCCCAAAGCGCCGGAATGGACATGGCCAATAGTCCAGTCGGTATAGTGCGAGAGGCTGTTCACGGCCTTGATCGACATCATCGGGCCTTCGAAAGTGCTCATACCGTAAAAGGCCAGCGACAGGACCATCATCCGGATGATCGGATCGGTCCTGATTTTGTCCCACGCGCCATTCAGCGTCATCAGACCGTTGATCATGCCGCCCCAGCTGGGCATCCACAGCATGACCGAGAAAACCATGCCCAGCGTTTGCGCCCAGTCGGGCAGCGCGGTGTAATGCAGATGGTGCGGACCGGCCCAGATATAGAGGAAGATCAGCGACCAGAAGTGAATGATTGAGAGCCGATAGCTGTAGACGGGCCGTTCGGCCTGTTTCGGCACGAAATAATACATCATCGCGAGGAAGCCGGCCGTCAGGAAGAATCCGACCGCATTATGGCCATACCACCATTGTGTCAGGGCATCCTGGACCCCGGCAAATGCAGAGTAGCTTTTAGAACCCAGAAAGCTTGCCGGCACGGCGAGATTATTCACGATATGCAGCATCGCGATGGTGATGATGAAGCTCAGGAAGAACCAGTTGGCGACATAGATGTGCGGCTCTTTCCGCTTCACGATGGTGCCAACAAATACTGCCAGATAGGCGACCCACACGATGGTAAGCCACAGATCGACATACCATTCCGGTTCGGCATATTCCTTGCCTCCGGTTATGCCCAAGAGATAGCCGGTCGCGGCCAGCACGATGAAAAGCTGATAGCCCCAGAATACGAACCGGGCGAGGCCAGGGAAGGCCAACCTCGCCCGGCAGGTGCGCTGCACAATGTAGAAGCTGGTCGCAATCAAGGCATTTCCGCCGAATGCAAAAATCACAGCCGAAGTGTGCAACGGCCTAAGCCGTCCAAAGGTGGTATATTCAAGATTGAGGTTGAGCACGGGGAACACCAGCTGAAGCGCAATAAAGAGGCCTGCCAGAAATCCGGCCATACCCCAGAAAACCGTTGCTATGACGCCCCAGCGTATGGGATCGTCATCATACCGGCTTTCATCTGCTGGCGTTTTCAGTATCCCGCGCGCCATTGCGCCATAGTCAGCCTTGCTTGCGGTCACCCAAACGGCAATCATGCAAGCCAAAGCTGCGATCACCATATGGATAGCAAATCCGCTATCTGCAGCCGCCGCCGCCGCGAGAAGCGCCAACAATCCAAGCAGGAGCCATCCACCGGCCCTGAAAACCAGTCTGTCCATAATTCTACCTTCCCTTATCCAGGCATGGGAATGCCAATTGGATGGTAGAACCCTAGGGCAGGCGTGCAGGGCCAACATTGATATGGATCAACAAATTTATTGCGCCGCATCAATGCGGACTTGCTGATCGATGGCGACAAAGATGCGAGCATGACAGATGGCCGGGCTGATGGTCTGGCCTTGAACAGGAGTTAAAGATATGAAACCCACGATTTTGGCTGCTCTGGCCGCAACTACGATGGCGGTCACACCGCAGGCGGCGCGTGCCGAAGCCGGAGATGTCCAAGTAAAGCTGCTGGGTACGGCTGTCTTGCCGGATGGAGAGATTACCGAACTGCAAAATAATGCAGTCGGCCTGCCAGCCGGTTCCCAGACAGCAGCGAATGACAACTATGTTCCCACCATCGCCCTTGAATATTTCGTCAGCGACAATTTCAGCCTGGAGACAATTTGCTGTCTGACGCAACATGACGTCGACGGACGCGCTGCGCTTGCGGGCGCAGAGGCTGTTTCAAATGCCAAAATTCTTCCGGCAACGCTGACCGCCAAATTCCATCTTAATACCGAGAGTGGCTTCAAGCCCTATATCGGTGCGGGGCCAACCTATTTCGTGTTTATCGACGAGCAACCAGGCGCAACAACCGCTGCACTGGGTGCCACGCGGCAGCAGCTGAACGACAAGTTCGGTTTAGCTGTACAGGCCGGGTTCGATCTGCCTCTGGGCGAAGATGGTTTCGGACTGTCCGTCGATGCCAAGCGCTATTTCCTGCGCACGACTGCGCGCTGGTTCGACGCCGGCGGCACAGAAGTTCTGCGCACGCGGCATAAAATCGATCCCTGGGTAATCAGCGCTGGCGTCAGCTATCGCTTTTAGGCAGCGAGATCCTCAAGCGCCTCTTTGTCGCGCAGGACAATATCGCGGCGCGATGGCACGTCGATCAGACCGAGATCTTTCATCCTGGTAAGCTGGCGGCTGACGGTTTCAATCGTCAGCCCCAGAATATCGGCAATCTGCTGACGCCCGAAAGGCAATGTGAAACCGCCGGAAAGATCCGCTGGATTGCACGCCTGTCCGGCCAGGCGCTTCGACATCACGAGCAAAAAAGTCGCCAGCTTTTCTTCGGCATTTTTGCGGCCCAGCAGCTGCATCCATTTGCGAGCATTATCGAGTTCGTCCAGCGTGCGGTGCAGGAGCTTGTGCTCGAGCTCCGGATGCTGATGAGCGAAATTGTCGAAATCCCTGCGGGTAAACATACAGACTTCGCCGGCTGTCAGAGCAGTCACACCATAGGGACTTTCCTCGCCGAAGGGTCGACCGATAAAATCGGAAGGGAAGGCCACGCCTACGATCTGCTCTTTGCCGTCCGCGCCATTGACAGAAAGCTTGAACACCCCGTCAATGATATTGGCCACCACAAGGGCTTCACCGCCTTCCCAGATCAGCGACTGGCCGGCGCTCACTTTCTGCTGCCGTCCAAGCCGGCCAAGCGCTTCGATTTCATTGGAATCGAGGCTTGCGCAAATCGCGCGATTTCTGACAACACAAGTCGAACAGTCATTCATCAGCTTTGCGCTACAAAATCCTGCCGCAACGGGCAAGAATTAACCGCTAGGCCGACTACTCCTTTCGCAGAGGGGCCACATTGGGGTCAGTCGCCGCGCCGCCCAGGGGCGCTACTTCGGCAGAGTAGGTGCCATGATTGGAACCAAGCGCGACCGGTAGAAATATGACAAAGCGAGGTACAGTAGTAGAAATGGCCACCAAAAGAGGGGAGCGTCTCCCCGATGGGCGCAGGGAGCGCAGCCGGGCCATTTTGCTTGCAACCGGCGTCGAATCATTGTGGAAGCTGCCATCGGGATACTGGATCACGGGAATAACCGGAGCTTTTACCTCGCTTTGCGCGGCCTGCGCTGCAGCGCCATGATTCCAGATATGAGCGATGCGCCGGTAGCGAAATAGCGCCCGCATCTTCATCGAATAGGGAGAAGCCATCGCTCCATTGATCACATACACCGGTGCATTCTCCTTACATGAGCTTGTTTTGCTCGATTGCCTTCGACCCCGCTGGAAGACTGAACAGCATGCCATCTTCGCCGACAATGATCGGGCCGTCGAATTTGTCCGGCGCATCGTCCAGAAATGCCGGGTAGAAGAATGACGAAGGCAGCGGCGGCACCAGATGGCTGAGCACCAGCATGCTCGCTCCAGCAGCTTTTGCCGACTCTGCCGCTTCTGCAGGAGTGGCATGATAGTCCAGGATATCGCGGGTGATCTGCGCTGTATTGGATTGGCCGGTTGCCTCCAGCGCGGCAGTCATTTTTGCAACCATATGCGATGCCAGCGCGTCATGGACCAGCACGTCAACCCCTTTGCAGACGCGCTCGAGATTTGCCGACTTGGCAGTGTCGCCGCTGATACAAGCCGCCCGCCCCTTGTAGTCGAATCGGTAGCCGACTGCGGGTTCTACCGGATGGTGGCCCACCCTGAACGCCGTGACTTTCAGGCCGTCCTTCTCGAATATGATCACCGCATCGCCTGCCATCTCGAATGATCGTGCTTCTCCGCCGCCGCCGGTCGATGGCACGATTTTTTCTCCGTGATGCGCCATGCGGTAGCTGTCGTCGGTTGTATATGCTGCGTTAAAACCTTCGACAATCGCTTCCACGCCGCTAGGGCCGTAGACCGGCATCGGCTTTGTGGCGTTCGCCTGCGTCCAGTGAAGCAGCATCAAGGGGCCCCAGCCATTGATATGATCGGAGTGGAAATGCGTCAGAAACAACCCGTCCACCCGCGCAATCGGGATGGCCATCAGGCTCATATTGCGCGCGCCGCCCTCGCCGATGTCGACAACGAAAATCTGCTCGCCAGCGATGACGATGTTGCACGGGCCGGCGCGATCTGGATTGGGGAGCGGGGAACCCGTCCCGCAAAGGCCGATATGCAATCCATCGGCCAGCGAAGCCGTGTTGTCTTTCCCAATTCTGGTCTCGATAGCCCTTTCGAAAAGCGCCATTCCGGCCTGCTTTTGAAAGACTATGATTCCAGCGATCAAAGCCACCAGAGCTAAAACCAGCGCTATAGCAGTCTTTTTGAGCACCCATCCCCTCCTGACAAGACATTCGTTTCGGTGCTGATACTCTTCTCACCCTGAAAGTCGCAATAGATGACTGCCAGAGTATGCGACGCTACTTATTTATGCACCACGCAAAGGGCTGATTTAGATATGTCCGTTTGACCGTGCGTCCGCCTATATCGGGCACGCAGGATTTCGAGCCAGCCATATTGAAAGGCGGTTCTCATTTCCTGCATCAGGATGTAACGGAAGTCTGTGCGCGCGAAGCGCGCAAATTTCTGCAACTGCAGACCATATGAGATAGATCCGAGGAGAAGCCGAATGGATGCCCCGAAATGCCTGTTGCTCATTGCTATTTTTGTGGCCGCTCCCACGCTTGCCAATGCAAATGCTGACCGCGCCGCTGCCCGCGAGAATTTCAAGCAAGCCGACGGCAACAATGACGGCAAGCTCTCCAAGTCCGAGTTTCGCAGGTTTATCGACAAGAATGCGAAGGACGGAGTCGGGCGGGCGGGGATGGTTCGACGGCTTGGAGCCTATGATAAGGCCTTTTCGCGAGTGGACAGCAACAAGGACGGTTTTGTGACCGGAACGGAACTAGTGGCCATGCAGAAGAAATAGCGAATCTCAAGGCATATATGGAGCGTATTGCCGCGCCTCACAGCCTGGGCACCTTTGCCCGCTCTGGTCTTTTGGCTTCCCCCATGTTACAAGATTCGCCAATCCTAAAAAATAAGGTCGTATCTTCTTTTCTTGCCGCGTCTGCGGCGCAAGCGGAGGGGCCTTATGGCAATCTATCAGACATACAAGGTGCGTTCGGGCGACTCGCTCGGCAAGATCGCTAAGAATCACGGTGTCAGCGTCGATTCCATTGTCGCGCTTAACGGTATCAAGAATCGCAATGCGATCTCCGTGGGCCAAGAGCTCAGGGTCAAACCGATCAGCGAGATATATTACACAATTGTGAGCGGGGACACGCTCGGCAAGATTGCCAAGCGCTACAATGTCAGCGTGCAGCAGATCATGGCGGCCAACAAGATTGCCAATGCCAACAAGATTTCGGTCGGCCAGAGGCTGATCATCCCCTCCGGCACGCCGGCTGCAACTGCTTCCTCGATCAGCCCGGCCCGAGAGCTCGGCAATCTGTCGAAGAAATATGAGGTGTCATCGGGCGGTGCCGGAACTGTTTCGACCGGCCGCGGGGATCATGGCGGGGTGTCCTACGGTAGCTATCAGCTGGCATCGAAAATGGACCGCCCGCGCCAGTTCCTCAATGCCGAGGGCAAGAAATACAAGGACGAGTTCGGCGGAGCAGAACAGGGCAGCGCGGAATTCTCGCGCATCTGGAAAGCGATCGCCAAACGCGAGGAGCATGCCTTCCACGAAGCACAGCACGCCTATATCAAGCGCACCCACTATGACAAACAGGTCAAGAAGATCACAGACCTGTCAGGCATCGATGTGAATGAGCGCAGCCGCGCCTTGCAGGATGTGGTCTGGTCGACGGCAGTGCAGCATGGGCCGGGCTCCAGCATGATCGGGAAATTGCTCAAGGGTCTGGAAACCAAGCCTTCTGACGCCGCCTATGACCGCGATGCGATTGTAGCTATTTATGGTGAGCGCGGGCGGCGCAATGCGGATGGTAATCTCGCGCATTTCTCGCGCAATTCGCAGGCCGTTCAGGAAGGTGTGGCAAAGCGCTTCCGCAATGAGCTGAATGATGCACTGGCCATGCTGTCGGCGGAAAATGCAGCAAAAGCGATCACGCCGCCTCCACCGCCGCCCAAAGAGAAAGACGAAGAGAAGGTCGAGAAAGAAGCCGATGCGCTGCTCAAAAAAGCGCAAAAGTCCCTAACCGATGATGAGGTCCGCCTGCTCATCGAAAAATATGGCGACCTCGAAGCGCTCAATAATTTCACTAATGGGCAAAAGGTGCTGATTGCGCTGCGCAATCGGACAAACAGCAAGAAGCATTTGAACGGCCGCTATGACGATGCGATGATTCTGGTCTGGCGGGAACCTGGCGGCGCGGTTCGCCTGCGCCGCTTCAAGGGCAACACCGAGCCAGCCGGCATCTATGCCTGGGGTCAGGCCAAGGCGCATAAGGGATCGAGCACCGATATCGACGGAGATGGCCGCAACGATCTAGGGCGCTTGCGCGCGGGCACTTATCATTATGTGAAGCAGGCCGGGACGTTCCTTGGCGGTGCATTCTTCCGCGCGCGCTCCACACAGGTGGCGATGCGCGACGTCAATCATGATGGCCATTTCTCGCTGGTCGACGGCGACATGATCGATCCAAAGGGAGCTCAGCGGTCTATGCTGATCCACCGCGGCGGCAACAGCACCACCTGGTCGGCGGGCTGCCAGACCATTCCAAAATCGCAATATGGTAGCTTTCTGCGCGCGCTTGGCGGCCAGACCAAGCTCAGCTATATTCTGATCAATACCGATTGACGAAAGGCTGCTTCCCTATGAAGAAACTGGTTGCGCCACTCATGCTGGCCGCTTTGCTCATATCGGCCTGCGACAGGAAAGCCGATGCACCAAAGGAAGATGACGCATCTGCCGGCAATAGCGCCAGCAATACCGCCGCCCCCGCGCCCGGCGGTGCGAAGGAAGGCGATGCCGGGCTAGAGCGTTCGATTCCTGACGAGATTACCGTTGAGCAGCTGCAGGGTAGCTGGAAAGTGGAGGCGATCCTGGCGCTGGACAGGACGCGCAAAACGGCATCGCGCAAGGTGAAGGAGCCGATGGAAGGTGCCATTGTCGACATTTATCCTGAGCAGCTGCGCTGGAGTTATATGCCGCAAAAGAGCGAAGGCAGCGATGATTTCTGCGAGGAACCGGTGTCGGGCATCATTATCCAGAAGGCAGCGCGCGAACAGGCCGATCAGTTTTTTGCCCCCGCGCTTGAACTGCTCAAGATCGATCCTGCAAAGACCGGCAATCCGCATGAATGGATGTGCGCGGGTGGCGGTCAATGGGGGCTCTCGGAGAGCAGCGGCGCGCTCTTCCTTCCGCTTGGCGTCGATGAGGGCCTGATGGGCTGGCATGACGGACGGATTCTGAGGATGAAGCGGATGGCGCGAGCAACGCCCAAATCCGATGTCAAAGCCGAAGATGTGATCGTCGACCGGGAAGAATAAAGCGGCGCCATTGCAGGAGTATTGGATGGGCTTTGCGCCACTATTTTGCCGCTGCCTGTTACCCTACGTCATATCATGTTATGAATGTAACCGAATCCATAATTCCGAGCGGGGGAAGTCGGGATGGGGGAGAGGGAAGGTCGCGCCTTCAGCGCTTTCGTCAGCTATAGTCATGCTGACAAGAAAGCTGCGCAGAAACTCCATAAGAAACTCGAAAGCTACCGCCTGCCGAAGCATGTGGCGGCGCGGCTCGCGGATGCGAAGAATGCAGGAGATAGCGGTGCCAGCGACCGGCTGGGGCAGATATTCCGCGACCGCGAAGATCTTCCTGCTGCCGAAGATCTGTCGGAATCGGTAAAGGCCGCGCTCAAAATATCGCAGGCTCTGGTTGTGCTCTGTTCGCCTGCCGCGAAGGCATCGCCCTGGGTCGCGCGCGAGATAGAGCTGTTTCGCGAATTGCATCCCGATCGCCCTGTGCTCGCTGCGCTGATCGAGGGCGAACCCGACGAAGCCTTGCCGCTTCCCTTGACCTTGGGGAAGGAGCCGCTCGCGGCGGACCTGCGCAAGGAGGGCGACGGGTCGCGGCTCGGCTTTCTGAAAGTCGTGGCGGGGATTGCCGCTGTACCGCTCGATGCGCTCGTCCAGCGCGATGCCCAGCGCCGGGTCCGGCGCGTGATGGCGGTCACGGGCGGGGCGCTGGCGGCGATGCTAGTGATGGCCATTATGACAGTGGTCGCCATCGAGTCGCGCAACGAAGCGCAGGCCCAGCGGGCGGAGGCGCAGCATCAGCAGGCGCAAGCCGACGGCTTGATCGGCTTCATGCTGACCGATCTGCGCGAAGACCTGAAAGGCGTGGGGCGGCTCGACATCATGACGGCGGTCAACAAGCGCGCGATGGAATATTACGAAAATCAGGGGGATCTCTCCGCGCTTCCGGTCGAAGCACTGGAGAAGCGGGCTTTCGTCCTACATAGTTGGGGCGAGGATGATCTTGTTCGAGGTGACCGGGGCAAAGCACTCGCGAAATTTCGGGAAGCGTACCGAGTAACGGAAGAGTTGTTCGAACGAGAAAAGGAAAATCCCGACAGGATATATTCGCATGCGCAAAGCGAATTCTGGCTAGGATACGTTGCATTTCTTAACGGGAAAAAGGAGTCGGCACGCAGACATTTTGAAGTCAGAAAAAGTCTTGCGCTGTCTCTCGTTGAGCTACCTTCACGAAAAGCTGACTGGATTGTGGAATTGGCTTTTGCCTATGGTGATCTTTGTGCGGTTTCTCTTGGGAGGCCGCAACAACCTAGTTTGGCGCTAGAAGAATGTAAGTTGGCGTTGGAAACGATGTTGTCGGTGTATCGGTCGAATAGCAGCAACCCGACGGTGATAGAAAACTATGCGAACCGGCAGGCGTGGATGGCGGACGCTTGGCTCGCAAACGGGAAAATTGATTTGGCATTCGAGCACCGGATCAAGCAGCAAGAGCTTGTCAATCAATTGATAAAACTTGAGCCGGAAAACATGGAGAGGATCGAGAACTTGATGCGTGCTCAGCTATCATTCGCCCAATTACTTACAAAAACCAATCGGGTTAGTCAGCTTCGCAGTTTCTTGAAGGCTGCAAAGGGAAACGCGGATCGTCTGCTCCAGCACGATCCCCATAACCAAGAATGGCGCGGCTGGAGTATTCAGATTGATGACTTGGAGAAAAAGGGAGGACTATAAAATGAAACCAGAAGAGGGATTCCGGCAGTACGCAATTTTGGACGACATTCCGTTTGAGGGCGATCCCGCGAGGGACGTAAACTTGACTCTGTCAATCAAAGAAAAACAAATCGCTGGTAACAAGACGCGGATCGTATTCACAATGAGGGAAGACACGAATTCAGGTCAGTCATTCTCAAAGGTAGTTGTGGAAGAGCTAAGAGATGGGATCGGAACAGGGATTTTCTATCTGGCAATCGAGGAAAACACTAAGCTTACCATTGTTCTGGATGAAAATGTGCGCTGGCGTTGGCCGCTGCGAAAAGGTGTGCATCTTACAACTAAAGAAGATTGCATCGACTACTATGGGGTAGCGCAAGTAAACGGAACCGGTACATTTTATGAAGATGGATTAGATGACCGGATCAGTATTTATTGCAACGCTCGCGATAGCAATGCCAATGTCCCACCTGACGGGTTCAGCTTTACAGTAGAATTAGAACAAAAGCATCAGGGAGGGTGGCTGCCAATAACAATCGATCCTGATATCAAAAACCCGCCACCCGGTGGCGGTGGTGTAAATAGTTTCCGCTATTTAGACCTCTCAGTTGAAGAGCCCGTCATTAAATTGCAGGCCATCGACCTCACTTCGGAAGAATCGTCATAGAGAAGACCCCACTTCCCAAAATCCTGCGCACGGCCCGGGCTGGTTCGCCAGCGCGGGCCTGGCGCTTATTTGTCGATGATGGCTGGCTGGATGCGACGGACGATCCGCGCGCGCTGACGCTCAAGGGGCGACTGATCAAGGATCAGGCGAAGGCCGCATCAGGGGCGGAGCGTCAGCGCCTTTTTGCCGAAGCGGGCGAAGCCTATGCCGCGTCCTCTGCGGTCTTTCCATCCTCTTACGCGCTGATCAATGCCGCCACGCTTGCGCTGATGGCCGGGGATAATGCGCGCGCGCAGAGCCTCGCAAATGATGTGCTTGCCATGCTCGATGCCAATCCGGACGAGGCGGAAACCGCCTATTGGCTCGGCGCGACGCGCAGTGAGGCGTTGCTCCTATTGGGGAAAGAAACAGAAGCGCGAGCGGCGCTGGCCGAAGCGATCGGCAAGGCTCCGCAGGCCTATGAGGATCACGCAGCAACCATCGGGCAGTTTCGGCTGGTCACAGCCGAAATGGGGGCGGATGCAGGCTGGCTGGAGCGGTATCAACCGCCCGCCAGCCTGCATTTCCAGGGGGTGATGCGCCTGCCCGAGGATGAAAGCGCGCTGTGTGCCGAAGTGGATGGCTGGCTCGCGGCGCATAATGTCGGTTTTGGCTATGGCGCGCTGGCGGCGGGCGCGGATATATTGATTGCCGAAGCGCTGCTGGCGCGCGGCGGTGAGCTGCATGTGATTTTGCCCTGCGACCGCAAAAATTTCCGCGCCCAATCGGTGGCCGCGATCGGCGAAGATTGGGCGTCGCGCTTCGATGCCCTGATGGAGCAGGCCGATACGGTCGATTATCTAGCAGCGGCGGATGCGCCCCTACCCAATGCCGTGCGTATCTGTGAAGCGGTGTGCCAGGGGCTGGCGCGGCAGAATGCCCGTAATCTGCAAAGTGAAGCGCTCGCCCTCAGGATGGACCGGCGGCATGAGAAGCGCGCGCAGCAGAGGCTGTCGGACTGGATAGCGAGCGGCGGCGCGGCCGATACCATCACCATTCACGAAAGCGGAGGTTCCAGGCCGGAAGGGCAGGCAGACGAAGGCCAGCTTGCCGCCTTGCTGGCGCTGGCTGGTGCAGGGGTGTCGCCCGATGGGGTCGAAGGCCAGACTGCGCGGCATGAGATTCCGGGCGGGGTTATCTTGCAATTTTCAACACTGACAGCAGCCCGCAGCGCTATGACCGCGTTGCAGGATGATACAAGCAAATGCGCCATCGATCAGGGTATCGTAACATCGGGTATCGAATCGAGCGCGCTCTTCGCGCGCTGCCGCGCACTGCTCGAAACGGCAGAGGAAGGACAGGTTTCTGCCAGCAAGGCCGCGGCTTTCGCGCTACTGGCGGCAGATGATGATATTCGTGTTGAAGAAGCTGGCGAGATACGCAGCAGCATCGGGAGCTTTCCGGTCTATGCGATCATATCTTCCAGCTGACGCGGTGCGACAATCCGCCAATGCGTCTTTTCGCGCTCGATAATTCCGCGCTTCTGCAGATTGCTGCAAGCGCGTGATGCCGTCTCGCGGGCTGTTTGGACGGAAACCGCGATGGCCGCAATGACAGGGGCAGGTTTGATAACATTGTCCCGGTCGGCAAGTCGTAACAATTCGGCATAGACCCGCCCGTTTGCGCTGAGCATCACCCGGGCAGCCATCCGGTCGAACAGCATGCCCATCTGCTGGGAGAATATACGCGACAATCCGCCGCCAAGCGGCGCGAGCCCGTCGGCGAGTTCGGCGAGCCTTGCGCTCTCGATGATCAATAATTCGAGGCCATCGCCAGCGATAATGTCGGCGCGCTGCGTTTCCTTCTCCGGGTAGGAACCGAATATCTCCCCCGGTTCATAGGTTGCGATCTGAACATATTGCCCGTCGATCCCGACTATGTGCGCGCGGGCATGGCCATCGACGACCAAATGGCAGATACCGCTTTCATCGCCCTGATGCAGGATGGCATTGTTGCAGGCCGCCTTGCGGTGATGCATCGACGCATTGGCCTGTTCGGCGACCTCCGCGGGGCACCCGAAAAGTTCCTTGATGACAGCGATGCGCTCTGCCTGTTGCAAAATTAGAATCCTCTGCCTGTTTCCGGACATAAAATAACCACAGATGCCCAGCGGCCAAGCGAAAAATTTTCCGCTGCCGATTGCGCTTTGCCTGGCTGCCATCGCGTGGCAATAAGCGCGCCTGAATTCTCATTGCGGATGCGTCATGCCCCACGAAAATAGCCACATCGCTGCGCATTATCTCACCGGCGAACAGGCACTTGTCCGCAAACTGGCGCAGCAGGCCGGGCTTGACGGCAAGGATCGCAAGGCGATCTCCCGGCGCGCGGCGGCGCTGATCGAAACTATCCGCAGCGATGCTGGCAGCCTGTCGCCAATGGATGCACTGCTGCAGGAATATGGCCTGTCGAGCCATGAGGGGGTGGTGCTGATGCGCTTGGCAGAGGCGCTGATCCGGACGCCCGATGCGTTCACCAAAAATTTGCTGCTGCGCGACCGGCTGCTCGATGGCGATTGGGCCGCGCATCTCGGCAGCAGGGGCGCTACGGTCAAGACGGCGACGGCGGGGCTTTCGCTTGCCAAAGGCTGGGCGCGGACAAGCGGCGGGGTTGATGCGGCCAATCTTGCCGCCCGGCTCGGCGACGGTGTGATGCAGGCCGCCGTGGGCCGCGTAATATCGATGATGGCCAACCATTTTGTATTGGGCAGCGATATTGCATCAGGCTGCAACCGTGCTGAGGAATATGAGGCCGATGGTTTTGCCTTCTCCTATGATATGCTGGGCGAAGCAGCGCATACTGCCGAGGATGCAGAGCGCTATTTTGAGCAATATCTTGCCGCTGCCAACCATCTTGCTGGATTGCGCGGCGATTATGACCGGGCGCGGGCACCGAGCATTTCGGTCAAGCTTTCGGCGCTGCATCCGCGCTATGAATATGCCCAGAAAGAGCGCTGCGTCCCGGCGCTCACGGACAAGCTGGCCCGGCTGTGCACGATTGCAAGCAAGGCTGGCTTTGGCCTCACCATCGATGCCGAAGAAGCCGACCGGTTAGAATTGTCGCTGCTGATTTTCGAGCGGCTTTTGCAGATGGAAGAGCTGGCAGGCTGGACCGGGCTGGGCATTGTGGTCCAGGCTTATCAGCGGCGCGCCATACCGGTGATCGATGCGGTCGGCGCAATGGCACGTAGGGCGGGCAGTCGTATCAACCTAAGGCTGGTCAAGGGTGCCTATTGGGACACCGAGATCAAGCGCGCCCAGGAAATGGGCCTGGAAAGCTATCCGGTCTTCACGCGTAAAGAGCATACAGATGTCAGCTATCTTGCCTGTGCGCGGCGGCTCATGGCACTTGGCGATATCATCATGCCGGCTTTCGCCACCCATAATGCGCATAGCGCGATGGCGGTCATGCATATGGCCAAGGATAGCGGTATTCGTTTCGAATTCCAGCGGCTGCACGGGATGGGCGAGGCGCTGCATGCTGAGCTGACGCGTAAGTATGGCGTTGTCAGCCGGATTTATGCTCCGGTGGGCCGGCATAAGGAATTGCTGCCCTATCTGGTTCGCCGGCTGCTTGAAAATGGCGCCAACTCTTCCTTCGTCAACCAGCTGGCGGACGCGAGCACTGTATCAGAGGAAATGGCGCGCGATCCGATTGACCAATCCCGCGCAGCGGACTTCTCGCCAAATGCTGCTATTCCCGAGCCGCGCGATTATCTGGGCGGCAGGCCGGCCGCAAAAGGCGATGATTTCTCTCAAGCCGATCAGCATGCACGTTTTTCTGATGTTGTTGCACGGCCCATCGAGGCAAGGGCGTCTTCGGTTGTAAATGGAAGGGCCAGCAAGAGTGCTTCGCGGCCAGTCTTCGCTCCCTATGATAGCGAACAGATGGTTGGCGAAATTGCGGAAAGCGAAGTGACAGATGTCGACGCCGCGATTGACGCGGCCAAAAAATCGGCCTGGGCCAGAACGCCGATATCCGAGCGGGCAGCATGCTTGCGCAAGGCCGCCGATCTGATCGAGGATGATGCCGACGCCTTCATGAATCTGTGCGTGCACGAAGCCGGCAAGACGGTTCCCGACGCCATCGCCGAAATTCGCGAAGCGGTCGATTTTTGCCGTTATTATGCCGATCAGGCGGAAGAAGCGGCCAACAATTCTCGCATGCTGCTCGGTGTCGTCGCCTGTATCAGCCCCTGGAATTTTCCGCTGGCGATTTTTGCAGGCCAAGTGGTGGCCGCGCTGGTTATGGGCAATGGCGTCATAGCCAAGCCCGCGCAGCAGACACCGCTCATTGCCTATCGCGCGGTCAAACTGCTCCATGATGCAGGCGTGGCGAGAGATGCACTGCATCTGGTTGTTGGCGATGGTGCGCTGCTGGGCAGCCATTTGACGCGGCATGCCGATATTGCCGGTGTCGTGTTTACCGGTTCCACCCGCACCGCAAAGATCATCGCTTCATCGCTGGCCGATACCAGCCGCGCACTGGTTCCGCTGATCGCGGAGACGGGCGGCATAAACGCCATGATCGTCGATTCCACCGCCCTGCTCGAGCAGGTGGTCGAGGACGTCGTCGCTTCTGCCTTTCAAAGCGCTGGCCAGCGCTGCTCTGCCTGCCGGATCGTCTGTGTTCAGGATGATATTGCCGAAGAGTTTGAAACAATGCTGTCGGGAGCAATGGATGAGCTCTCGGTCGGGATTCCCAACGATCAAAGCAACGATCTCGGCCCCGTAATTGATGCGCAGGCGCAGGAAAAAATCGCCGGTTATGTGGAGAAGATGCGGAGCGCCCACAGGGTCGTTGGAGAGAGCGAGGCACCGCAATCGGAGAATGGCTACTTCATTGCACCCATTGCTTTTGTAGTGCCGTCCGTATCGACAGTGGAAGAGGAAATTTTCGGACCTGTGCTGCATGTGGTTCGCTTTGCTGGCCGTGATATCGAAGCGCTGACCGATGAAATCAATGCGCTTGGTTTCGGCCTGACGATGGGACTGCATACGCGCATCGATAGCCGGGTGGATGCCGTCACGGGCCAGGCTAGAATCGGCAATATCTACGTCAACCGCAATCAGATTGGTGCCGTCGTCGGCGTGCAGCCATTTGGCGGAGAGGGGTTGTCGGGGACGGGTCCGAAGGCCGGCGGCCCGCATTATCTGGCGCGGCTTTCGCGAAGCAGTGACAACGAAGTAGCAGTGCAAGCCGTTGTTCCGCAGCCGGTGGCGCTACCGGGTCCGACGGGCGAGAAGAATACATTGTCATTGCATCCGCGCGGTACGATTCTGTGTCTGGGCGGGGATCAAAAGGAAGATCTTGAGCGGCAGATTGCTTTGGCCAAGGCGGCTGGCAACGAGACTTCCTTCTGCGATTCTGCAGGGAACGATCTGAACAGCATGCTTATCGGAGGCAAATTCGACGCCGTCGCCTGCGACCGCGAAAACCGGGCGGAGATCGCGGCCCTGATTGCGCGGCGTGACGGGCCGATCATTCTGCTGCTTAGCGGTCATGACCCGATCGAGCGTTATATGACCGAGCGGACCGTGACCATCGACACGACCGCCGCCGGCGGTAACGCGGAGCTGCTCGCCGCGAGCTAGTCAGTTATTTTTCAGGCGCGGCCCGCCTACGCTTCTCGCGGTGCGCGGTGCAGGGCGAGGTGCCTCTGCTCTGGGTGCACGGCGCGGTGTGGATGCGCGCGGTGCCCGCGCTGGCCGTTGCGCGGCTTCCTGGCTTCTGACCGGGCGGGCAACGCGTGGCGGCCGGCTGCGGGGTGCATTATTTGCGCCCCGCCTGTTCCCGCGTGCGACTGGTGCTTCACGGCGACCGGATCGAACGGCGTCGCCGCGACGATTCCGGTTGCCGCGCGCTTCTCCGCTCTGCTGGCCCCGATTTGTATAGCCGCGCCTGCCGCCCCGCCGGCCCTCGCCATACTCACCATCGCGGCCACGGTAGCCACGTCTGTCACCACGCCGGCCCTCGCGATACTCGCCATCGCGGCCACGATAGCCACGTCCGTCGCCACGTCGGCCTTCGCGATATTCGCCATCGCGACCACGGTAACTGCGTCCGCGATATCCGTCACGCCGCCCGCGATAGCCATCTCCCCGATAGCCGCGCTTGCGCGCCCAGTCATGGCGCCGCTTGCTCCAATAGCGGCGATGATGATCCTTCATCCGGTAGCGGGTGCCGACCCGGTCAAAGATGTAGAAGCCATAGCCGGGATAATAATAGCTGTTCCACCAGCCGCCGCCAAAGCCGATATTGTAAAAGCCATAGCGATAGTCGCAATTATAATAGCTGTCATAGGGGTCGTAAGGGTTGCAGTCATAGGCATTGTAACCAACGCCATAATAGCCGTCTGCATAATCGCCGAAACAACCCGACAGGCCAAAGCCAACGCCGGTCAGCGCAGCGATCCTGAGCAGCGCTTTTCCACCTAGAGAGAATCCGTTTTTCATCCGTCCACCCCTGTCCGTTTTTGGCGGGCGGCGCTGGCTTTTTGCCTATTCGACTCGCCCTGTTGTTCCAATGCCCAAGGGTTAGGATAGAGGGATTGAATTGAATATGAATGCCTTAATCGGTTGTTATTCATATCGGGACACTTCCCCGGCGAATGCTCACCGCTTGCCTAATGCGGGGATTGGTGGCAGAAGATGATTTAACCGGTCGATTAAACAATGGAATTATCCCATGGCTCTTGCCAGCAGTGAAGCCGCAAACCCGCATTGGGTAAAACGTGCGAGCATGGACAAACTGTCGCATTTGCCGGGCGAGGATGGCTGGCCCATCGTTGGGAACACTTTCCGGTTGCTTAAGGATCCGCCCGCCTTCGGCCAGTATATGACCGAAAAATATGGCAAGATTCACCGCAACAAGGCGCTGGGCATGACCGGTATCAACATGGTCGGCGCAGAGGCCAATGAATTGCTGCTGATGGACCGGGAAAAAATTTTTTCTTCCGAGCAGGGTTGGGGACCGGTGCTCAACCTGCTCTTCCCGCGCGGTTTGATGCTCAAGGATTTCGATCATCACCGCGTCGATCGCCGCGCGCTGGGCGTCGCTTTCAAGCCCGATGCGATGAAGCATTATGTGAAAGACATGAACGCCATATTTGCGCGCGAGCTTCCGGGATGGAAGGGCGAAATGCTGTTTTTTCCGGCGATCAAGCAATTGACGCTGGACGTTGCGATGGAGGTCTTTTTCGGGATGGAGCTGGGCCCCGAGGCCGACCGCATGAATCAGGCCTATGTCGATATGGTTCAGGCCTCGATCGGGGCGGTGCGCCACCCGCTGCCTTTCACCAAGATGGGCCGCGGCGTAAGGGGGCGCAAATTCGTGACCGAATTCCTGCTGCCGCAGATCGAGGAAAGGCGGCGCAATGAAAACCGGCAGGATATGTTCAGCCAGTTTTGCCGTGTGAAGCGCGAGGACGGCGAATATATGAGCGACGAGGAAGTCATCGATCACATGAATTTCCTGCTTCTCGCCGCGCATGATACGACCACCTCGACACTGACTTCGCTGGTCTGGATGCTGGCCAAGCATCCTGAATGGCAGGACAAGCTGCGCGCAGAATGCCTCGCCATTGCTCCCGCCGGCAGCGATGTCGCCTATGAAGACCTGTCGAGCTTCGAGCTTACCGAAATGGCGATGAAGGAAACGCTGCGGATGATCCCGCCCGTTCCCTCGATCCCGCGCCGCGCGCTCAGGGATTTCGAATTTATGGGGCATCACATCCCCAAGGGCACGGCGGTCAGCATCTCGCCTGCGCAGGTTCACATGATGGAGGAATATTGGCCCGAGCCGGAAAAATTCGATCCGATGCGCTTTACCCCCGAACAGGTAAAGGCGCGGCATAAATATGCCTGGGTGCCCTTTGGCGGCGGCGCGCATATGTGCCTGGGGCTGCATTTCGCCTATCAGCAGGTGAAGCTGTTCATGCACCGGCTGCTCACCACGCGGCGCATAGAAATTGAGGATGGCTATGATCCCGAGTGGCAGCCATGGCCAATCCCGCGCCCCAAAGACGGGCTGCAGATAAGGCTCACCGAAATCTGAACCGCAAAGCGAAAGGTTAGGAAAGTTAGGGTCGGTTCGACCCATGGGCCGGAGCATGCTGGGCATCAAATCTCCTCTCCTGTTCCGCCCGCTTCATCACCGGATTCGCCTTCGAAATAGTCTTCCTCCTCTTCCTCCGCCGGCATGTCGGGCCCGCTGCGGTCATAGCTGCCTGTATGCGCCCATTCCTCCAGCCGGTTCTGCCAGCGATTGAGGATCAGCGCCGGGCCATCCTCATGCTGCTGCGCTTCCAGCCGGTCGCGCCACTGGCCATAGCGCACCGGATCGCGCAGCCGCAGCATGAACATGGTGAGGCGCTCGTCGAAATGACGCCATTCGCCGACCTGCTCGCCCTGATAGAAGACCGGGCGCGGCGTGCCGTGAATGGCGCGTGAAATGGCGGCATGCGAGAGCCTGGAGATGGCATGGTCGAGCGCCGCTTCCCAGGCGAGGCGAAAGGCCTGCGCATCGGCGCGGCGGCGCATGCGGTAGGCGGATTGCACGCTCATCCCCGCGATGCGGGCGGCCTGATCCACACAGCCGGTTTCGGCCAGCGCCTCGATAAAATCGAGCTGCCGTTCCGGCGTCCAGCCATCATGCCGCGCGCGCACCGGCACGGGATCGAACTGCATCAGATCGGTTGGGGTTTCATTTTGCCCTTCCGCCGCATCATCGCGGCCGGAGGGCGGGTTATGGGAAGAATGATTCTGTGTCATCCATCAGGATAAGCCACAGATTGGGGTGTGTAGGAAAGGCAATTCGTCATATCGATAATCGACGCTGGCAATCCGATTAGAATTAAAGGGCAGGGATTGCCTACACCTCTGGCGATTCTATCCTGCAATTTGGACCAATGCGTTGTTGCCATACCGTATTTGTCAGATACAAATTTTCGAGACCACGCTTCTACAAAAGGCTTCCCTGCATCAACTTGTCTGCTGATTTGCTTGCGTTGAGCTGAAGTCGGAGAGAGATTGATTGCGGCAAGATCATCATAGCCAGCGATTCCTTCAGATTTTCCATAGGCTAGCACTCTTGGCAACATTTCAGACTGCATGCCCGCGCCGCGGGTGATTATCCCGCCCATGCTAATCGCACCTTCGGCATGAAGCCGTTTGAAGTTTTCAAGGTCACGATCAAAAAAAGGATCCTTGTTGTTCCATTCAATCTCAAAAGCCACGGTTCCGTTTGGTGATCGGCGCACATGATCGATTTCGTGGCTGGTAGATTCCTTCGCTATTCCGTCGACAGATTTTGATACGACGAAGTTGTGTTTTGGCCATCCTAGGCCGGCCAATGCTTTACGAAGACGTTGAGTCATTTTCGATTCGCCGCCCCCACCTCCGATTATCTCGGAAATCGGCAAAGAAAGCTCCAGCAAGGCAGCCTCAATTTCGGCGGCCAAGTCCGAAAAGTCATGGGTCAAAATAGCTTGGGCGTGATTTGTGAAATGAAGCTCGAACCCAGCCCCACGCAATTTTCCGAACATTATTCGGCGGCTTCCAAGGAACTATTATAATGATAGGTCTTCCAATCCGGCTTGTAGGTGGAGTCGGCTTGGGAGCCCCAAACTGTCCAATCGCGCCGGACTCCGCGTGAAAACATTTCCAGTCTTGGTCCCCAGCTGCATTCTTCAATGATGCTGTATTGTTCGTCGGGTTTCCGGCTATGTTCGCGTTTTCTCGACTGAATCATATTCACTTGTCGTCGACCGGCATCCAGCGTTCTCGCGTTTTTCCCCTTCACGCCAAACAATAGAATTTCGGTGACATTGCGAAAATAAAACCCAACGCCCCGCCCATCTGAACCGCCATCTTTGCGGATTTTGTGCCAGATAATATTCGACACATAGCGAAAACCCCATGCCTCCATTACCTTCAAGCCATCCGGCAGTAATGCATTCGGCACCCAAAGATATAAATGTGATGGATCAGCAGCTATTTCATCAACGGGCAATCGGCAAATATCATCTAAAGACATGGTGCTATAACGGTTGAGCCGCTTATGTTCAGGTGCCACTTTTCCAGTTCTATTCTGAAACTGCCATGGTGGGTCTGCCAGAATAGTTCCAAACTTTTTCCCTCTCGCGCATGCCAGCAAGTCGATTGCTGCTTCTGTTGAAAGGTTTTCCGATGAGAACATAACAAGATCTTTCTAGCGCAAGGCGACAATTGGTCAAGTCCGTTCTGTAGCGTTAGCGGTCCTCAAAGCTTAAGGAAGGATGTTCAGTATAGTTATCGTTTCATTTTCAAACCACTCACCGCACCGATCGCTCGCGCTGTCCCTGCATACCGCCCGGTTGCGCCGTGCGTTCATCTGTCAGCAAGGCGCGCCTAAGCAGTCTGGACGCTCATGCGGCGCATCCTGCCCCCGCGGGATGTTTATGGGGAGCGAATGGCCGGGCGCGCCGTACAAAAAGGCGGCGCGGGCCATGCGGCAATGCCACTTCAATAAAATGATCATGGGGGCCGGGACTGACTTTCAGGTCAAAGGAGCTATGCATGACTCACATTATCAGCAATTCCAATATCACCATCCTGATCGCCGCGCTGGCGGTGGCTGCACCGGGCAGCGCGCTGGCGCAGGATCAGCAGGTGCGCGCAGGTGACATTACCGTCTATGGCGCGCCGCCGGCTGATCTGTCGGGCCTGCCAGACGGACCGGAGGTGAAGGGGTTGATCTCCGCGCGCAATGCCGAGCGCATGCGCATCACTAGCGAGGATGGCGGCAGCACCGTGGTATCGCTGTCCGAAAGCACCCAGATACGCGGTAGCGGCGGCTTTCTGGGGCTCAGCCGCAGCAAGCTGGCGGCGGATTCGCTGCTCAATGGATTGCCGGTGACGGTTCGGACGGTCGAATGGGGCGGCGGTCTGGTCGCCCGCCAGATCAGGCTGAAAAGCAGCGATCTCAAAACCGCATCGATGATCCGCACCGGGACCGAGCAGGGCTTTGCCGAGCAGACCGCGGCGACAGAGGCGCTGCGCGGGCGGATGGGCGACATCGACAAATATAATGTGAAGGGCGTCACCAATGTCTATTTCGATACCGGCAAATGGCGGCTGACCCCGCAGGCCGAACGCGATCTGTGCGCCGCGGCGAGCCAAGCCGACGGGATGGACAATGCGCTGCTGCTGGTGGTCGGCTATACTGATTCGGTTGGCAGCCAGGAATATAACCAGGTCTTGAGCGAGCGGCGTGCCGGCCGCGTGGTCAACCATCTGCAGCAGGCCTGCGGCTGGAAGCCATACCGGATGCTGACGCCGACCGGCATGGCCGAGGCCGACCCCGCAGCGGATAACAGCACGCCGGAAGGCAAGGCGCAGAACCGCCGCGTTGCCGTCAATATTCTGGTCAGCAAGGGCCTGGACGGGCTGTAAACGGCTTGCCGGATTTGCTTTCTCAATCCGGCTTTTTTTCTTCCAGGTCCTTTTCCGTCATGGAAGCAAACACCCATTCGCGCAAATCGCCGGTAACATTGCGGGCGACGTCTTCGGGAAAGCCGATCCCTGCGAGCAGACGTTCACACAGTTCGAGGCTCGCCTCCATGGTTTCGGGGATCGCGCTCTGCGCGCCTGATTTCTGAAGGACAAGCGCATGCTCGACATCGCGGGCCCGCGCGATGATCTTCACATGCGGCCAGGAATCGTGAATGCTGCGCACGACATGCTCGGCAATCTCGGGGGCGTCCATGGTCGTTGCAAAAGCCGCCGCCTTGTCGATCCCGACATGGGTCAGCACATCCTTCTGGCTGGCATCGCCATAATAGATCGGCGTTCCCGCTGCCCGCTCGCGCGCGACCAGCGCCGCGTCGCTGTCGATCGCAATGAAGGGGACGCGCTGTTTTTCGAGCAGCCGGGCCAGCATTTTCCCCACGCGCCCAAAGCCGCCGATGATGACGGTATTCTGATCCTGCACGGCCGGGCCATCCGAAGCCGCGCCGACATCGCTTGCCTGAAGCTTTTGCCCCACGCGCCGCGCCAGCACGGCCAAGAAGGGCGTCAGGAACATGGTGACGATAACGACGAGCAGCATGAACTGAGCCGCCTCCACATCCAGCAAGGCGTAGGACAGCGCCGCAGATATGATGACGAAGGCGAATTCGCCGCCCTGGCTCATCAGGATCGAGGTTTCCGCCGCAACCGGGAGGGGCAGCCGGAACAGCCGGGCAAGCACGAATATGATCGCGGCTTTCAGGCAGAGCAGGCCAGCGACCGAAAGCACGATCCAGCCGATAACCTGCCAGACGGCGAGCAGGTCGAGGCTCATCCCCACCGAGATGAAAAACAGACCGAGCAGCAGCCCCTTGAAGGGTTGTATGTCGCTGGCGATCTGATGCCGGTATTCGGTCCCGGCAAACAGCAGCCCGGCAAGAAATGCACCCAGCGCCATCGACAATCCAGCCTGCGCCGTGAGCGCTGCGGTGGCCAGCACCAGCAGCAGGATGGTCGCCATGAAAATCTCGCGGCTGCCCGTGCCGCCGGCAAATTGCAGCAGCGGCCCGACGATCAGGCGGCCGAAAGCGAAAATGACGGCAATAACAAGCCCCGCCTCCAGCACCGCGAGCGAGGCGGCCGAAAACAGCGAGCCTTCCTGGTTGGCCCCGACAAACCCGACGAAGAACAGGATCGGGACCACCGCCAGATCCTGGAACAGCAGGATCGCAAAGCTGGGGCGGCCGGTGGGCGAATTGAGCCGCCTGCTTTCGGTCAGCAGCTGCATCACCAGCGCGGTCGATGACAGCGCAAGCCCCAGCCCGAAAATCGTCGCGGCGACCAGCGAATTTCCAAACAGATAGGCGATAGCGCCGATCGCCAGCGCCGTCACCGTCACCTGCAGGCTGCCAAGCCCGAAGACCAGCCTGCGCATCGCCCATAGCTGTGCAACCGACAGCTCCAGCCCGATGGTGAAGAGCAGGAAAATGACGCCCAGTTCGGCAAAGCGCCGCACACCCTCCAGATCATCGAAAACGACATGGGAAAGCGCGGGAAAATCCTCGACAAGCCGGCCAGCGCCAAACGGCCCGATAATGAGGCCGACAAACAGGAATCCAAGCACCGGGCTTATCCCTGCCTTGCGCAGCAGCGGGATGATCAGGCCCGCGGCCAGCAGGAATATGATCGCCTCTCGCAGGTAGGGTATCTCGGGGTGCATGGCCTCAGGTCACCGCATCATTATATCGCGGCAAGCTGTCCCGGACGGCCGCAGCCTGGCCGGGATCTGCGTCATGCCTTTGCCGGCTTACGCACCATCAGCACGTCGACAGGAGACCAGCCCAGCATCTCGCTGGCGCGGCTCCCGATTGTCGCCTGGAAAAAACCGCCGCGCCCGTGGGTGCCGAGCACCAGCAGATCGACCTTGCCCTTTTCGAGCATGCTGTGCACGGTGTGATGCAAATCGCCCTCGACCAGATGTGCTGTGACGCGCGCGGCATCCTCACCGGAAAGCTCCATTCCCTTCATGAAAGCATCGAATTCGGCTTGCGATTCTGCGCGCTGGTCGCTTGCGGCCTGATCGGATTTCACAAAAGCGCCATAGGCTGCATGAAAGGAATGGACGAGATGGACATGGGCATCCGGCCAGCGCCTGAGCGCTATACGCAGCGCCTGGGCCGAGAATTCCGAAAAATCGGTGGCCACCAGAATATTCCTGTAGTTGCCCCGCGGCCTTTCCTTGACCACCAGTGTCGGCGCGCTGGCATGGCGCACCAGATAATCGACCGCAGTGCCAAGGAAGAAATCGGTAACGCTGTTGTGCCGCGCCGCACCGGCAACAATCAGGTCGGCATGCAGCCGCTCGGCGGTTTCGGCAATGGCCTGCGGGGCCTTGCCCTCGGCAATGACCAGGGCGCAATCCTGCGCATCATCGCCATAATTGCGCGAGAGCGCCTGCTTGATCTGCTTTTGATCGATGTCGGCTTTTTTGCCGGGGGGCACGAATATAATGGTGCGATCGGCCGACCATGCCTCGGCCAGCAGCCGGGCACGTTCCATGGGGCGATCGCCGCGCGCGGTCAGATCGGATGCGATCAATATCTGAGTAGTCATGTTGTGACGAGCCTTTGCAATATCCTTCCGCAACGTCCCTCGGGGCATAGAAACCACAGTCTTGATGGACCGTCAACCACTTGCGGCAGAGGGCTGTCAGCCGCTATTCCTGAGCGCCGTTGCAATCGCATTGATCGTCAGCTGGATGCCTTCACCGATCCGGGGGTCATCCTCGCCCGCGCGGTGCCGCTTCATCAGCTCGATCTGCAAAAGATTGAGCGGTTCGATATAGGGCAGGCGCAGCTGGATCGAATTGTTGAGCGTGGAGTTGGCTGCGAGCAAATGATCCTGCCCGGTGGCGGTAAGCAGGCTGTCATGCGCCTGGCTCCAGCCATCCCTGACCTGCCCGAAGAGCGTTTCGGATTGCTTTGTATCCTTGACCAGCGCGGCATAATGCGCCGCGATGCCCATATCGCTTTTGGCCAGCACCATTTCCATATTGGCGAGCAGGCTTCTGAAATAGCTCCATTCGCTCGCCATCGCCTTTAGCAATTCCTTGTCCCCAAACTCGGATAGCGCCTGGCCTGTGCCATACCAGCCCGGCAGCATGACGCGCGCCTGAGCCCAGCTGAAGACCCAGGGGATAGCGCGCAGATCCTGTATCCGTCCGCCTTTCTTGCGGCTGGCGGGGCGCGAACCGATCTTGAGCGTGGCGATCTCGCTGATCGGCGTCATCTGCCGGAAGAATTCGGCAAAGCCTTTTGTCTCGTAGACCAGCGCGCGGTAATGGCCGAAAGCCGCTTTCGACAGATCGGCCATCGCAGCGTGGAAGCGCTTGCGGTCCACCTCGGCGATCTTGTCGGGCGCGCATGTCGCCAGCAGCGTGGCCGATACCATCGTCTCCAGAGAAGTGACGGCATTATCGACCGTGCCATATTTGGCGGCGATAACCTCGCCCTGTTCGGTGATGCGGATGCGGCCCTGCACGGTGCCGCGCGGTTGCGCCTTGATTGCACCGAAAGCGCTTCCCCCGCCGCGGCCCACCGCTCCGCCCCGGCCGTGAAAGAGCTGCATGCCGACGCCGACCTGCTCGAATATCGGGGCGAGCGCGGAAGAGGCGCGAAACAGCTCCCATGTCGAGGTGATATAGCCGCCATCCTTGTTCGAATCCGAATAGCCGATCATCACTTCCTGATAGCCGCGCTTCCTGGCCAGCGCGCGCATCGGCTCGAGCGCGAAAAAGGCGGTCATCGTGTCAGGTGCCGCCTGCAAATCGCCGATCGTCTCGAACAGTGGCACCGACATGATGGTCGCGCTTGGCGTGCCATCTTCGCCGATGCGGAAGAGCCCGGCCTGCTTGGCCAGCACATAAACCTCCAGCATATGCGACACGCTCTCGGTCTGGCTGATATTATAGGTGGTGATTACGCCGCGGCCATAATTCGCCTGCGCCTCGGCAGCGGCGCGGATGATCGCCAGCTCCTTGGCGGTTTCCTCGTTATAATCCTGCCATTCGTCGGCAAGCGGGCGGTTGTGCGATAGTTCCGCAAGCAGGAGCGTGACGCGCGCCTCCTGGTTGAGCGCGAGATAATCGCTCTCGACGCCAGCGGCCTTAAACAGCTCGGCAACGACGCGCTCATGCACGACGCTATTCTGGCGAAGGTCGAGCGTGGCGAGATGGAAACCGAAAATCTCGACCGCCCGGATCAGGCGGCCCAGCGCGCCGCCGGTGGCGAGCTGCCCGTCACCGCCAGCGGCCAGCCCGCCAGCCAGCGTAGCCAGATCGGCGCGCAGTTCATCCGGCCCTGTGTAGGCTTCGCCGCCGAGCGAGGAGGGGCGCGGCGGTTCATCGCCGACGAGCCGGACATGGGTTGCGCAAAGCCGGGTATAGATGCCCGAAAGCGCGCGCCGATAGGGCTCGTCCGCGCGGCTGGGCGCATTGTCGCCGCTCTTGTCCGCCAGTGCCAGCACATCGGCGGGTGTATCGCTGTTGCGGCTCGAGATGGAGATTTCCGCGCCGAGCTTGTGAATTTCCTCCAGATAGTGGCGGATCGCGGTGCCGCCATTGCGCCGCACCGCATAGCGCAGGGTCTCGGCATCGACGAAGGGATTGCCGTCGCGGTCGCCGCCGATCCAGCTGCCCAGCCGCACGAAACCGGGCGGACGTTCGCCCAGCGCCGCTTCCCAGCGCATATAGAGCTTGGGCAGTGCGGTCAGGAATACTTGCTGCATATAGCTGCGGGCATTTTCGACCTCATCGGAGACGAACAGCTTTTCGTTGCGCAGCGGCCGGGTTTGCCAAAGCAGCGCGATCTGCCTGACAATCGCATCCTCGATATCGTCTCCGTCCGGCGTCGCGCTTCGGCCCGCATCGCGCATCGCCATCAATGCCGCGATCCGGTTTTTATGATCGATGATCGATTTGCGTCGCACTTCGGTGGGATGCGCGGTGAGCACCGGTACGATCAGCGCATTGGCCAAAAGATCGCGCAGCGTATCGTTATCGACGCCCTCTTCATGCAGCTTGATCAGCGCCTCTTCGAAGCTTGCGCCTTCTTCGCTGGCGACGCCCTGCCGGTCCTCTGCCAGATTGGCGAGCAGCGAAAAAAGCATGAAGCCGCGGACAAAATCGAGCGTGTCGTCGAGGCTGAGCGCCCCGAGGCCGCGATCGCTTGCATCGGCTCCCTCGACGCCGCGAAACCGGTCGACGCTGGTGGAACGGATATATTCGGTCTGACGGTATAGTTTATCACCGCCATAGGCGCGGATGACATCGCCCAGCATTTTCCCCAGATAGCGGATGTCGGGATTCTGCGAGATCGCGGATTTGGCGGGTGAAACGGTCATGGAGCCGTCATTGCCGTAGCGAAAAGCCAGGTCAAGCCAGCAATTGCCGCATTGCACAAAATTATTAGTTTTCGAGGTTGCTCAAGCGAACAAAATGTCGTCAGTGACTGCCCCTGGCGAGCATTATTGCAGCGCGCCGGTCAGCCGATGCTTGCAAAAATACCGTCAATGATCGCATTCTGCGCCTTGACAATGGCGGCGATACGCTGCTGCGCCGGCTCCATGAGTGGCGCATATTGCGGCTTGTTCCCGGTGAGGCCTTCATCGAGATTTCCCAGCAGCAGGACGTCGACTTCCGAAAGCGCCGCAACCGCATCGGCGCGGCTGCGATCGAGCCGGGACAGCGCGATCTGGGCTGCAATCCACCGGTCACTGCTTTGTGCGGCACCTTTTGCAGCAGACGCCTTGGCCCTGGCCGCTGGCAGCAATGTGCGAAATTCGGCATCGGCTGCGCGCGCGCGCCTTTCCAGCGCCGACAGCTTTGCCGCAAGCGAGGCGGGGAGGCTGGAGGGCGCCGGAACCGGGGCTTTTTTCTCGATCGCCATGGGGTCTGAATCTTCGTAAGGCCGCTTGGCAAGCGAGGGAAAATCGCCTTCGGGAAGACTGCCGCAAGCCGCGACGGAAAAACCCAGAGCCAACGGGAGAAGGAAGTGGCGCTTCATGGCCGCGCTGTTTACGCCCCAAGCAGGCATCGGGCAAGAGCCGCCTGACGGGTGAAAAAGCCGCCAAAAAGCGTTGACAAAGCGCTGCGCTTCGCCTAGCTGCGCGCTCTTCCGGACATCATCAAGAGAATCAGGCATCTCTTGTGCTGCCGGAAGCTGACGGAAGCTTTGCTTCCCGATGACAAATTGAAGCCAATTGGATACGGAAACGAGAATTAGCCATGTTCGCTATCGTGCGCACAGGCGGCAAGCAGTATCGCGTCGCCGCAGGAGACAAGATCGCAGTTGAAAAGCTGCCCGGAGAAGCTGGCGACAAGGTTGCGCTGGACGATGTGCTTTTTGCTGGCGCAGATGGCAAGGCTGCCGAGACCAAGGGGCTCTCCGTTTCAGCCGAGATTATCGCGCAGGAGCGCGGTGACAAAATCGTCGTTTTCAAGAAGAAGCGCCGCCATAATTACCGCCGCAAGCAGGGTCATCGCCAGTCGCTGACGTTGCTCAAGATTCTTGCTGTCGGCAAGGACAAAGCTCCAGCGGCCAAGAAGGCGGCTGCGAAGAAGGAAGCTGCGCCGAAAAAGGCTGACGAGAAGAAGGCAGCTGCGAAAAAGACCGAAGCCAAGAAGGCTCCTGCAAAGAAAGCTGAAGCCAAAAAGGCTGCACCCAAAAAGGCCGCGCCCAAGAAAGCTGCTGCTGCAAAGAAACCCTCTGCCAAGAAGGCACCGGCCAAAAAGGCCCCTGCTAAAAAGGCAGCCGCCAAGAAGAAGGATAGCTGAGCGCCGCGAGCGCCAGCAGTTAAAGGAGCATAGACCATGGCACATAAGAAAGCAGGTGGTTCATCCCGCAACGGCCGCGACAGTGTCGGCCGCCGTCTTGGTGTGAAGAAATTCGGCGGACAGGACGTCGTCGCCGGGAACATTATTATTCGCCAGCGCGGCACCAAGACCTATCCGGGCGAGAATGTCGGCATGGGCAAGGACCATACGCTTTTTGCGCTCACCGATGGCCGCGTGCGATTTCATGCCGGCAAACTCGGGCGCAAATTCGTCTCGGTCGACATGCCGGCAGAGGCCGCCGAATAAACGGGATCAATCGATGACGGATTGTCCCACTGGATGATCCGGATTGATCGACAAAAATCGTGAAATCACCAAGTCAGGGAGACGGATCATCCGGTCTCCCTTTCTTTTTACCTCATCTCCCTGCGAATTGTCGCCAAGCTGTCATGAAAAGACAGCAGAGGCGCAAACGAAACAAGGAGATACGCAGCCATGTTCGCAAGAACCGAAAGACTGCTCTTGAGGCCAGGCTGGCCCGAAGACGCCGATGCGATCTATCACGCCATCGATGATGAGGGGATCGTGCGCAATCTTGCGCGTGCGCCCTGGCCATACAGCCTTGACGATGCACGCGCGTTTGCGGCGCGAGGGCAGGACCCGCTATTTCCGCACTTCCTGCTGTTCAAGCGCACCAACGGCGCGCCAGTATTGATAGGCTCATGCGGTTTGGGCGAAAATGATGGCGAGGCCGAGCTCGGCTATTGGATCGCAAGGCCCTATTGGGGCCTGGGTTATGCCAGCGAGGCGGGCCGCGCGGTGGTCGAGATCGCCAGAGCCATAGGGCACCGCAAGCTGGAATGCAGCCATTTCGTGGACAACCCGGCTTCGGGCAGCGTCATGCGCAAATTGGGTTTTCGGCCGGTGGGCCGGATCGAACCGCGTTACAGCGCCGGGCGCGGCGGCAAGGCTCCCAGCATCCATATGGAGCTCGCGCTGGAAGACGATGAAAGCGATGTCATGGCCGACGGTGCCAAGCGATTTATTCCCTATGATGCAGAACTGAGAGCAGCTTAGTGCGCCGAAGTCCTAAGCTGCTTTTGGAAGCCGGACCTTTTTGCGGCGTTCGGCAGGTTCGGCTGGTGCCTGCTGAGCCTGCAACGCGGCGAAGATCCGCTCACCCTTTTCGATCAGATGATGGTCATTTTTGGCCGCCGGGTGAAAGCCGGGTTTGAAAAAGCGCGCCCAGGGCCGCAGAATATTGCGGCCAATTCCGCCTTTCCCAAATCCGTATCTCATTGCGCCTGCAAGCGCCGCAAAGCGGCCGATGCCGTCCTGCCGCAGCAGGGTGATCTGACCGCGGGTCCGGTTGACGAAAAAGCTAGCTGTGATGGCGAGCATCATGGCGCAGCGCAGCGTATATCTCTTCGCCGCCGACCAGTCTTTTGCGGCCTCCACAAAGCAGTCATAAGCCACCGCCTTATGCTCTACCTCCTCGACTGCGTGCCAAATCCATAGGGGAAGCTGGTCCTGATCGGCACCCTCCAGATGCCAGTCATTCTCCAGGATTTCGGCAGCGATGATGGCGGTAAAATGCTCGATGCAGGCAGTGGCGAGCAGTTTTGTCAGCGCGCTGCGCCCGCGAAAACGCGAAACCAGCTTGGCAATTACAGCCTCCAGCTCGCTGATGTCATAGCCAGCACGGGTGATTGCCTGGTTCATGTCGTCATGTTCGCGGCTATGGGCGGCTTCCTGCTCGACAAATTTCCTGAGCTCTGCGTCAAGTTGTGGCGGCATCTTGCCGCGCCATGGCAGCATCGATCGCACCATAAAGGCTTCGCCTTGCGGGAAAATCGCAGAAAGCGAGTTAAAAAAAGCTGTGGCAAAGGGATCGCCACGCAGCCAGTGCCGCTGGGGCGTGGCAGCGCCATTCTGCCTGAATTCGCGCGGCTTCAGCCCCGCCGGAACGGCATCTTCTGTGGCGGACCGACCGCCATCTTGGGCTTTTTCCCCGGATAGCATGTATCCCGATTACGCCGCGCGGATAAAATGGTGACTAAGATTCAGGGTTAACAAGGCGGTAATGGAAAATAAAAAATGCTGAATTCAAAGGCTTTATTCTGTCGAATTTTGTAACGCTGCATTGCAGCAAACTTTACCATGATGGCTTGCCAATATCGCTAGCTTGGTGAATAGAAGTAGGCGTTATGCGGGGCAGAGACAGCAATGACGTCTGGGGATGACAAGAATTTGAGCAAGAAACCCGGTGCCCGGCGGCTCAGCCCCGAGGCCAGTAGGCTGGCCGCGCTAGAGGCGGCGCGGGCGCTGCTTATTGAAACCGGTCCGCAGGCCGTGACGCTGAAGGCAGTTGCCGCGCGCGTCGGCCGCACGCATGCCAATCTGCTGCATCATTTCGGCTCCGCTTCGGGTCTGCAGCGCGGTCTGGCCGAATATCTGACGCGTGCTGTGTGCGGCAAGATTGGCGAGGCTGTGGAGCAGACGCGGGGCGGCGAGATGACACCGCGGCAGCTTGCAGACCTGATTTTCGATTCATTCGATCGCGAAGGGGCGGGCGCGCTGGCTTCCTGGATGTTGCTATCGGGTAACGAGGATGCGCTCGATCCGATCGTCGAGACCATACATGCGCTGGTCGACGATATCGCCGAAGATGGCCATGCCGACCGAAATTTGCATTTGCTGACGTTGGAGATGGTATTGCTCGCGCTCGGCGATTCCCTGCTCGGCGCACCGCTATCGGCTTCGCTTGGGCTCGATCGCACGGCAGGCAGGGAGATTGCCGGAAAAAGGCTCGAGCAATCCTTCATCGAATATGAGGCCCGCCAGCTGCCGGCAAACGACCCCGCATAGTCAAGGTCTCCGATTGCACTCCGCAAAAAGCCGCGCTAGCTTCCTTTGAAGAGTGAGGGAGGGAATAGGTGGGCGCAGGGAAATTCGACGATTTTGAAGGCCATGACAATCTGGTGGCGCTGTTCCTCGCCAAAGCCGAGGCGCGCGGCGACCGCCCCTTTCTTTGGCGAAAGCAGGACGGCGAATGGGTCAGCCTGAGCTGGAACGAAGTGGCGCGGCGCGTTGCCGGGCTTGCCAAATCGCTCAAAAAACTCGGGCTCGAAAAGGGCGACCGGGTGATGCTGGTTTCGGAAAACCGGCCCGAATGGTGCATAGCCGATCTTGCTATCATGGCCGCTGGCTGCGTCACCGTGCCGACCTACACGACCAATACCGAGCGCGATCACCAGCATATTCTCGACAACAGCGCCTCGCGGGCGATCATTGTCTCGACGGCCAAGCTTGCAGAAACGCTTATGCCGGCCGCTGTGCGGTCCTCCCAGGCCGAATTCATCATCGGCATGGAGCCGCTCAGGGTAGCTCAGACCGGGCAGCTTGCGATACACGACTGGTCGGACCTCGTGCAGGGGACGGACGCGGATGTCGCTGCGCTTGCCGAAGCGATGGAAGATGTCGGGCGCGACGATCTGGCCTGCCTTATCTATACCAGCGGAACGGGCGGCGCGCCGCGCGGCGTAATGCAGCATCACGGTGCGATCCTGCATAATGTCGAAGGTTCGGGCACTGTGCTGCGCGAGGATTTCGGCCTCGGCGACGAAATATTCCTGTCTTTCCTGCCGCTCAGTCATGCCTATGAGCATTCAGGCGGACAGTTTTTGCCGATCGGCGTGGGCGCCGAGATCTATTATAGCGAGGGGCTGGAGAAGCTGGCGAGCAATATAGAGGAGGTGCGGCCAACCATCATGGTCGTGGTTCCGCGCCTGTTCGAGGTGCTGCGCGCGCGCATGATCAAGGCGGTCGAGAAACAGGGGAAGATGCCGGGCTATCTGCTGGACAAGGCTCTGACAATTGGCGAGCGCGACTTTACCGGCAAGAAGAGAAAACGCGATTTTGCCATGCGCATGCTGCTTTCGCGCACATTGAAACCGAAAATTCGCAAGCGGCTGGGCGGCCGGATCAAGGCGATGGTGTCTGGCGGCGCGCCGCTCAATCCCGATATCGGCATATTCTTTCAGTCGCTGGGCGTCACGTTATTGCAGGGCTATGGCCAGACCGAAGCCGGCCCGGTGATCAGCTGCAACCGCCCCAAAACCGGGCTCAAGATGGACACCGTTGGCCCTCCGCTCAAAAATACCGAGGTGCGCATCGCCGAAGATGGCGAGATTTGTGTCCGCGGCGAGCTGGTGATGCAGGGCTATTGGCGCAACAAGGCGGAAACCCGGCGCGTGATCAAGGATGGCTGGCTGCATACCGGCGATGTCGGGCATATCGACGAGGCCGGGCGCATCGTCATCACCGATCGCAAGAAAGACCTGATCGTCAATGACAAGGGTGACAATGTCGCGCCGCAAAAGGTGGAAGGCATGCTGACATTGCAGCCGGAAATCTTGCAGGCAATGGTGTCGGGCGACAAGCGGCCCTATATTGTCGGGCTGATCGTGCCCGATCCGGAATGGGCGCTCGAATGGGCGCGCGAACAGGGCAAGAAATATGATTTTGCCGAGATGCAGGATAATCCCGAATTCCGCGCCGCCATCCGCGCCGCGGTCGACCGCGTCAATGCCGATCTTTCGGTGGTGGAAAAAGTGCGCAAATATGAATTTACCGACGAACCCTTTGCCATTGAAAATGGAGAAATGACGCCGAGCATGAAAATCCGCCGGCATGTGATAAAGGAGCGCTATCAGGTGAAGCTTGACGGGATGTATAAAGGGTAGGCAGCACCAGGTCCGTTTTGCCAAAGTCAAGAGACGTATTGTGATGTTTGTTGTCGACCCAATGTTGTTCACCAGTCAAACTGTAGCAAGGCAAGAATCCCGGATACAATAAAAACCACAAAGGAACCAGCCACATACGCAATTTGAATTGATGGCGGCGCCCAGTAAAGCAAGAAATCAACGACCCAACCAAAGAGCGGAAGGACGTCAAATTCTCCGGCAACATAATAGCGGTATGTTGCCCAAGCGGCCGAGATGCCGACCAAAAATTGGCCCACAACATTCTTTAGGTGCCAAACAAGCGTTACTGCCAATATCGACAGAAACACACCTACAGTTCCCAGAAACGTATTGGATGGCTCACTGGAAAACCAGTTTGCAATTTGAACAAACACATATCCGAACGCAAGTAGAGCTCCGATCGGAAAACCAATCCAGAGTCTAATGGGTAGAGAATCGCCCCCTTTGTCCAAAGAAGCATATGTCATGCCCTGCCAAATGACACCGGCGACCACCATGGCGAGGCAGACGCCTCCAACAAGAACATCCAAAACTATATTCACTGGACGAAAGCTCCCATAGTCGAATCAACCTGTCCGGGACTAGCCGCCTTTCATTACCCAAACCAGTCATAGATGAATCCGGGTAGTAATTCTTCAAGTGTTTGGAATATAAATTGATGGGCGACACCATCTATAGCGGACGCGGTTTCTTTGCAGAGCATGAGCAACGAACTACTTTTGAAAATTCGAATAGTGCAATCTTAGGCATCCTACGATGCCGATGCCCAGACCAGAAATTCGATATTGCCTGTGCGGCCCGTAATTGGGCTTTGCGTCTGGAACGTATGGTAAATGCATGTAAGGACCGGCCCCGTCTTATTATCTCGTTCGCCGGAGTTGTCTTGTGGATTATGATAAAGAACTGCCATTTGAAATCACGCGCTATCGCGAGATGCAAAAAGGCACTACCGAGGGTGGAGGCGCTTTACCGATTGATGCTGGCACAGCACCCAATCTTCTATTGTCGGCTCCAACTCTCACGTGTAGAGAAATGATATACTATACCATTTAAACATAGGGATTCCCCGATGATGCCTCCCGAAAAGCGCTTGCCCGTTACCGTTCTCTCCGGCTTTCTCGGTGCAGGAAAGACGACCCTTCTGAACCACATCCTCACCAACCGTGAGGGCAAGAAAGTGGCTGTGATCGTGAATGACATGTCGGAGGTGAATATCGATGCCGATCTTGTGCGCGGCGGAGAGGCAACCCTGTCGCGCTCGGAAGAAACGCTGGTCGAAATGACCAATGGCTGCATCTGCTGCACCTTGCGCGATGATCTGTTGAAAGAGGTTCGCGCGCTGGCCGAAGATGGCCGTTTCGACTATCTTGTCATCGAGAGCACCGGTATTTCCGAGCCGCTTCCTGTGGCCGCTACATTTTCTTTCCGCGATGAAGATGGCGAGAGCCTTGGCGATGTGTCGCAGCTCGACACCATGGTTACGGTCGTCGATGCGGTCAATCTGCTCGCTGACTATTCGAGCAGCGACCTGCTTTCTGCGCGAGGCGAGACCGCGGGTGAAGGCGATGACCGCAGCCTCGTCGGCCTGCTTGTCGAGCAAATCGAGTTTGCCGATGTTGTGATTGTGAACAAGGCAAGCGATGTAAGCGCCGAACAGCTTGCGATGGTCAAGAAAGTCGTCGCGTCTTTGAACGGCGATGCGCGGATCATCGAGGCGGATTATGGCAAGGTGGATCTGGATGCCGTCCTCGACACCGGCCTGTTCGATGAAGAGCAGGCCGAGCAGCATCCGCTCTGGCTCAAGGAGCTCTATGACTATGCCAGCCACCGGCCCGAAAGCGAGGAATATGGCGTCGAGAGCTTTGTCTACCGCGCGCGGCGGCCATTCGACCCGGCCAAATTCTATCGCTTCCTTGTCGGCGAAAGTCTCGACAAGGTCATTCGCTCGAAAGGGCATTTCTGGCTGGCAACGCGCCCCGACTATCTGGGCGAATTGGCGATTGCGGGATTGCAAAAAACCGTGAGCCGGATGGGCCGCTGGTGGGCTGCGGTTCCCAAACATCATTGGCCGGAAGATGGCACATTCGAAGAATTCGTGGTCAAGCATTGGGACCCCGTCTGGGGTGACCGCCGTCAGGAGCTGGTCTTTATTGGCATCGGCATGGATCAGGCGCAGATCACATCCGCGCTCGATGCATGCCTTGTAGCTGAGGATGATTTCGTTCCTGACGAATGGGCCTGGCTCGAAGACCCTTTCCCCGCATGGGGCGAGGCGCAGCCGGAACGCGAACCGGCTTAGGCACAAGGCCGGCCTAGGAACCGCCTGAGTTTGCGGCCCAGATCAGAAATTCGATATTGCCTTTGGGGCCAGTGGTCGGGCTTTGCGTCAGGCCGTGCACTGCCCAACCAGAATGCTCTAGCCAGCCGGATACCTCTCGGCAGACGCGGTCATGCACAGCCGTATCGCGGACCACACCGCCCTTGCCGACTTCCTGCCGCGCGGCCTCGAACTGCGGCTTGATCAGTGCCACGAGCTGCGCACCTTGCTTGGCGAAAGCCAGTGGCCGCTCAAGCACCTTGGCAAGGCCGATAAAGCTGGCATCGCAAACGATCATATCCACCTTTTCGGGGATATGTTCGCCGGTCAGTATCCGCGCGCTCGTCTGTTCATGCACAATGACGCGCTCGTCGTTCCGCAATTTCCAGGCGAGCTGATTGGTACCGCTGTCCACCGCATAGACGCGCACCGCGCCGCGCGAGAGCAGAACATCGGTAAAGCCGCCCGTCGAGCTGCCGACATCGATGGCGACCTTGCCAGCGACATCGATACCGAATTCGGAAAGCGCGTGATCGAGCTTCAGCCCGCCGCGCGACACCCAGGGATGGTCGCGGCCCTTCACGCTTATATCGGCGTCCGGCGCGACCTGCTGCCCGGCCTTGTCGATTTTTGTTTCATTCGCCGTCACCAGCCCGGCCATGACCAGCGCCTGCGCGCGCGTCCGGCTTTCCGCCAGGCCGCGCTCGACAAGCAGTTGATCGATCCTGATTTTCTTTGCCGGCATATGGTTATCGCTCTAGCCACCATAGCTGCCTTTGGCCATAAGGCGGCTATGCAGGCGCGATTCTCCTTTATCTATGGCTTCGCCGCGGCGGCTACGCTCGCATCTTGCGCAGCGCCTCCTCCGCCGCAGCCCGAACCGGCGGCGGTGCCCGCGCCGGTCGTTCCCGCGCCCGTGGCGGCTGCTCCGGCCCAGCCCAGCGGTCACTGGACCGAATGGCCGATCACGCCCGGCGACTGGGCATACCGGCAGGATGGCCGCGGATCGATCGCGCTTTTCGGGCCTGCCGGCGGCGATGCACTGGTGACATTGCGCTGCGATATACAGCGCGGGCGGATTTATCTGGGCCGGGCTTCTTCGCAGCGAAGCGGGCAATTTACCTTGCGAAGCTCGGCGCGGCTGAAGGAGCTGCCAGCGCGCAGTACCGGCGGGCAGCGCCCCTATATGGCGGCGGAGATCATGCCGAACGATCCAATTCTTGATGCGATAGCCTATAGCCGCGGCAGGATAGCGCTGCAGACAAGCGGGGAGCTCTCGCTCGCGCTGCCTGTCTGGTCGGAAATTGGCCGGATTGTCGAGGATTGCAGGCGCTGATGCGGCCGCGCTCAGGCCGGAAACTCCATCTTTGGCCGGAAAAAAAATTAAATCAAGTCTTGTTTATGCGTGCCCGCTGATTCACACCTGTGGTTGCGGAGGGCAAAGCAATGCGCAAAGCAACATTTTTTCAACAATCGAAAGGAGGTGATCCGATGTCTCATGGTTCAGTTAAGGGGTCGGTCATGTCCGTTCGGGAGCAGGTTCGCTGAGCCGAAAATTCAGCAACGCCCTGGCGATGAGCGCGGCCTCGTCGCTTTGGCCAGGGTGATGGCAACACTTCCGGCGGCGGCTTAACCGACCGCTGACCCATGCAAGGGACCACCAGAGCCAACTGGTGGTCCTTTTCATTTTGGAATGCCGCCCCTACATCGAAGGAAAGCAGATGATCGGGAATGACTATGGTCGATGTAGCGCGAATCTTGTGGAAATTTGTCGTCGGGGTGAAGGACTTTCTGGTTCTGCTCCTCCTCCTGCTTTTCTTTGCCCTGCTTTTTGCAGCACTAAATAGCGCTCCAAATCCCGGTAATGTGCGCGACGGCGTGCTCAATCTCTCGCTCGAAGGCAGTATTGTCGAACAGCCCGCAGCCGTCGACCCGCTTCAGGCCCTGCTTTCCGGTGCAGCTCCCATGCGCCAATATCGGCAGCGGGACATCGTGCGCGCGCTGGAGCTGGCCGCAGAGGATGACCGCGTAAAGGCCGTCGCGCTCGATCTCGACCGCTTCACCGGAGGCGGGAAGGTCAGCCTTGGGGCGATTGGTGAAAAGCTGGAAGCCGTCAAGAAGGCCGGCAAACCGGTCTATGCCTATGCCACCGGCTATTTCGACAGCAGCTATCAACTGGCCGCGCATGCGAGCGAAATCTGGATGAATCCGCTCGGCGGGGTTTTGATCACCGGTCCCGGCGGTTCGCGCACCTACTATAAAGGGCTGCTCGACAAGAGCGGCATCGAGGCCCATATCTACCGCGTCGGCACCTATAAAAGCGCGGTGGAACCCTATCTGCGCGAGGATCAGTCGCCCGAAGCCAAGGAGGCTTTGAGTGCGGTCTATGACGAATATTGGGACCACACGCTGTCGGTGATGAAAAAGGCGCGGCCAAAGGCGAAGATCGATGCACTACTTACCGATCCTGCTGGCGAGATTGAAGGGGCCAGCGGCGATCTGGCCAAATTGGCAAAGGACAATGGGCTCGTTGACAGGCTGGGGGACCGGATCGCCTTTGGTGATTTTCTGGCCGAGAAATATGGCGAAGGCGAAGACGAGGAACCGGGAAGTTTTGCAAGCTTCGGTGTAGATGCAATGCTTGCCAGCAAGTTGCCTGAAAGCGGTGGCGGCGCGATTGCCGTGGTTACGGCAGCCGGCGAAATTGTCGACGGCAATGCAGGGCCCGGTGTTGCCGCCGGAGAAACGGTGAGCCGCACCATTTACCGCGCGATCGACGATGAGGATGTAAAGGCGCTGGTGCTGCGCGTCGACAGCCCCGGAGGATCGGTGTTTGCCTCAGAGCAGATCAGGCTGGCGCTGCAAGCCGCCAAGCAAAAGAAACTGCCGATCATCGTGTCGATGGCCAATCTGGCGGCCAGCGGCGGATATTGGATATCCACACCCGCCGATGTCATTTTCGCCGAACCCGGCACAATTACAGGCTCCATAGGTATTTTCGGGGTGCTGCCGAGCGCAGAGAATGCGCTGGCCAAGATCGGCATTACATCGGACGGCGTACGAACCTCTCCGCTTGCGGGCGAGCCGGATGTCTTTGGCGGTTTCAGCGAAGATTTCGACCGCGTAGCACAAAGCGTTGTGGAAGACGGCTATCGCGATTTTCTGGGCCGCGTGGCCGATTCGCGCGGCAAGACGGCCGAGCAGGTCGATGCTATTGCGCAGGGGCGCATCTGGGCGGGCGGAACCGCGCGGCAGCTAGGTCTTGTCGACCGGCTTGGCGCGATGGAAGACGCGCTCGCCGAAGCGGCCAAGCGCGCCAAGCTGGATGAAGATGGCTGGCATGCGCGCTATTTCGATCCGCCCGCCGATATGCGCTTCGGCTGGCTCGGCAGTTTTGTTGGGGCTCGCTATGCCGATCTGCCGCCGATGGACCTCTTCGCCCGTGCAAGCTGGCAGCAGACTCTGGCGCAGCAGATGATATTTGCCGATCTCGCTGGACTGCTCTCGGTCAAGGGCATTCAGGCCCGCTGCCTCGAATGCGCGGTTTTCGCGCCGGCAAACGCTCCAAATCCAGCCGCCGATCTGGATGCCGCGCGCTGGTGGTCCTTTCTCGCGCGCTAGGCTGATACTGCCGCTCCCAGAGCATGATCCACGCAAGCTGAGTCGTCACACCCGCCCTTCGGCTGGCTGCTTGCAGCAGCCGCTCAGGATAAACTGCATCTTCGATGCAGGCGAGTGTCTATCCCGTCTGTCCGGCCTGGCAATCGATTTAGGGTCCTGACCCTAGAGCGACTTTACCGCGCAGATCGCAGCCGACGTGCTCGTTACACTCAATATCTCGGGATCCTGCAGCGATTTGGTACGCTTCAGAAACTCGTCGACGCTCAGTTTCTTCACATCGGTATTTTTGAGCTTTTTGAGCCCGCGCAGCTTGTTGAGCTGCATCAGCGACAGCCGGTCCACCATACGGTCGGCCATGCAGGCTGCCATCGGTTCTGAGAGACCGGCATCGGTGAGCGCCGTCTTGATCCGTGTTTCCGGCGTGGCGCAGGCGGAAAGAGCAAGGGTGATGGGTAGAAGGGCATAAATGGCTTTGTTCATTGCCGCTATCTAGCCGCTCTTTTTGGCAAGCTCAATTGCTTCCAGGACCACCTGCTTCGCCTCTTCGGCATCGCCCCATTTGCCGATGCGCACCCATTTTTCCGGTTCGAGATCCTTGTAATGCGTAAAGAAATGCTCGACCTGCTGCATCACGATTTCGGGCAGATCGCCGCCTTCGCCGATCTTGCGGTAATAGGGGAAGGTGGCGTCGATCGGCACGCAGAGCAGCTTTTCATCGCCGCCATGTTCATCCTCCAGATTGAGCACAGCGATCGGGCGGGAGCGAACGACGCTGCCGGGCATGAAGGGGGAGCGCGCGACGACCAATGCGTCTAGTGGATCGCCGTCGGGAGACAGCGTATGCGGGACGAAACCGTAATTGGCAGGATAGCGCATCGGCGTATGCAAAATGCGATCGACAAAGAGCGCGCCCGATGCCTTGTCGAATTCATATTTAACCGGCTCGCCGCCGACCGGAACCTCGATGATGACATTCAGGCTTTCGGGTGGATTGTCACCGGTGGGTATTTTGTCGATATTCATGAGCTTCCCTGGGGACAGATGAACGAAGGCCCCATTTCAATAGCCGGGTAAGGCCGCCTACCCAATAGGGCTTTGGTCGGAGTGTATTTCCTAACGTAGCGGTTTCAATAGCCGGTCGAGCCGCTGTTCTTCGCTGCTCACCGGTTCCAGATGCGGATAACGCAGCCCGCCGCGATAGTCGATTGTGACGGTGCGAAAGCGCCCATCGCGCTTGACCAGCAGGCGGATCGGTGCCTTGCCCTCGCTATTGGCAGTGATCGCCTCTTTCAGCCGGTCGCGGTTATATTCGCGGTCATTAACGGCGAGGATCTTCGTGCGGTTGACAAGCGATGCCTTGAAGGCCGGGCTGTCCCAAAGCGTCGCGGTTACCTCGCCGCTCCTATTCAGCCTCAGGCCCAGACTATACCAGAGATCGAGGCTCTTGCTTTCGGCCCACATCTCTTTCTCGAAGGCGTTGGGCTCGTCCTTGTATACCAACCGGTAGCCGCCTTTCTCGATGCCGAGCAAGGGCGCTGGCTGACCGGGTTTGCGCAGCTTTTCATCCAGAAAGCCGGCCCAGTCATAGGGCTCGATGCGGCCAAGCGTCGCCACGACCTCGTCAAAATCATAGGTATCGACAATCCAGTCGCCATCGCGGCCGCTGCCGAAAAAAGCCTTGGCAAAGTCATCAAGCGAGCGCCGCCCGCCAGAGCGTTCGCGAATGATCATGTCGGCCGCCAGCCAAGTGAGCGCGCCTTCCACATAATAATCCTCGCCGCGCGAATGGCTATAAAATGGCTTGGCCTTGCGCGCCGCGATCACCGGATCCTGCGTGGTGTCCTCAACGCTGCGCCAGCTGCGCCCCGGCTGGACCTGATAGCGTGCAGCGCTGCGTGCCAACTCGCCCAAAATCAGCTCCTTGGACTGAAGACCCGACCGTGCACCCAATACCAGATCCCAATAGCTGGTTTGCCCTTCATAGACCCATAACAGCTGCGTGCGCATCGGCGTCTTATAGTCCGGCGTCCACATGCCGGCTGGCCGGCGATGCTTGCCATTCCAGGTATGGATCAGTTCGTGCGGGAGCAGCCCGCGCTCATGGCCATTCTTGTCCCAGCCGACGAAATAGTCGGTCTCGCGCGTATTCTCGCTTGAACGGTGATGTTCCAGCCCGATGCCGCCAAGCTCCCTTGTCAGCCCCAGCAGAAACTCATAGCGGTCAAATGGCCGGTTTCCATAAAGCGCGATCGCCTCATCGACGAGTGCGCGGTGCGCCTCGATATGCTCGGGCTTTGCCTCCAGATATTTCGCTTCATCCGCCCAGACATTCAAGGTCACATTATTGCCGAGATCCCATTTTCGGTAATGCCGGCCAGCGAACATCGGGCTGTCGATGAAATCCTCGTAGCTGGTTTCGCCATAATCGATCCGGTTGCCGCTTACCCTGGCGCCATCGATCGCGGCCACGCCGGTCCAGCCCTTTGGCAGAATGATCGAGGGTTTTATGCGGATATTGCGGGTGAAATAGCCAGCCGGATAGAGCGAGACCTGCTCCCACTGGATATTCATCAATTCCGGCGTGACGACCCGGCGGCCTTCCGAAGGGCGCAGAGCCGAGAGAAACTGAAATTCCGCCGTGATCTGCTTCGCGCCATCGGGCACATCGACATGAAAGGCATAGACATCGACGATATCGCGTTTCCAGCTCACCGGCTTGCCGCCAGCAGTGATTTTGAGACCCGCCAGTTCGGCAATCGCGCCGCGCGGAGCATGCTTGCCTGGAAGCCATTCGGGATAGAGCAAAGTCATGCGCGCTGGCTCTGCCGGTACAGCAGGCAGCGTGGGGAAAATGGTCGGGGGAACCGGTATCACCTGTTTCACCCGAAATATTGCGCGGCTTGTGTCGCTGGCGTCCACCGTCAGCTGCATCACGCCGGGGTAGGGAATATCGAGCGCCTTGGGGATTTTGTTCTCGAAGGGCACGGGCTGCGGTGGGGGCGTATGCGCTGTGGCGGCCCCCGCAGAAAGGCAAAGCGCGGCCAGCGCGCAGGCGAGGATAGCGGATATTCTGATCATGGCTTCTAACAAGCGCATTTTGGCGGGCCGGTCCAGCGATAATCTATGGGCTTTTCCCTTGCGCCAAAGGGGGCTAGAGCATCGGCATCATGGCCAAGACGCAAAAGATAAACCCGGTGCGCGGCACGCAGGACATGTATGGCGAGGCCGAGGAACGCTTCGCGCATGTCGTCGATTGCTTCGAACACGTGCGGCGGCTTTATGGCTTCAAGGGGCTGCAGCTGCCGGTGATCGAGCCGACAGCGGTATTTGCGCGCAGCCTGGGCGAGACCACCGATGTCGTATCGAAGGAAATGTATACTTTCGAGGATCGCGGCGGAGATTCGATCACGCTGCGCCCGGAATTCACCGCCGGGATTGCCCGCGCTTACCTGTCGAATGGATGGCAGCAGCATACGCCGATGAAGCTATCCTGCCACGGGCCGCTATTCCGCTATGAACGCCCGCAAAAGGGACGCTACCGGCAATTCCACCAGATCGATGCGGAGATTATCGGGGCGGCCGAACCCGCTGCGGATGTCGAGCTATTGGTGATGGCGGATCAGCTCCTCAATGAGTTGGGCATCGGCAATGGTGTGACGCTGCATCTCAATACGCTGGGCGATGCGGACAGCCGCGATGCCTGGCGTGCAGGGCTGATAGCCTATTTCAATGACTATCGCGATGCCCTCAGCCCCGAAAGCGTGGAGCGGCTGGAGAAAAACCCGCTGCGTATTCTCGACAGCAAGGATCCCGATGATCGCGGCATCGCGCATGATGCGCCCAAGATCGATGAATTTCTGAGCGGCGAAGCGCAGGAATTTTTCGCGGCCGTGACCGAAGGGCTGGAAGCTGCTGGTATCAAACCGAAACGCGACCACAAGCTGGTGCGCGGGCTCGACTATTACCGCCATACGGCATTCGAATTCATTCCCGATCAGGGCAGCGAGCAGGCCAAAAAGCTCGGCAGCCACTCGACCATTCTCGGCGGTGGGCGCTATGACGGGCTGATCGAAAATCTGGGCGGTCCGCCGACGCCTGCGGTCGGCTGGGCAGCGGGTATCGAGCGGCTGGCGATGTTGGTGGATGCGCCGGAAGGCGTCGCACTCGACTTTGCTCTGGTTGACGAGTCAAACTTGTTTGGAAACCTTGTTATCGCACTTGCTAAAGCTGTACGAAAGTTTGGATTGTCGGCGGCCACTTTCTCGACCGGATCAAAGAAAAAACGCTTCGAAAAAGCAGCGAAACTCAACCCCAAGGTTATCGTGATCTGTGATGACTATGTGACAAGTGATCAGAATATTGGAAACATCCGCTTCAAAGTAAGGGTAGGACACCCTCAAGATTTTGAAAGTATTGCCAGTGTTCTGGACCAAACAATCACTGACGCAGGCTTTTTGGCATCTAAGGATACTTTCGACTCAATGTATGGCGACGAAATAAAGGTCTACCCGCTTGATGTTTGAAGTCTCCGCGCCTCCGCGTCGCCGCGTGAACCCAATCCGTCACCCCCGCGAAGGCGAGGGTCTATCCCAAATTGCAGTCGAGCAGACAGGCGGGATAGATGCCAGCCTGCGCTGGCATGACGTTGTTTCAACGCGTTTGCATCTCCGCGTTCACCCAACCCGTCACTCCCGCCCTTCGGCTGGCTGCTTGCAGCAGCCGCTCAGGATAAACTGCATCTTCGATGCAGGCGGGAGTCCAGTCATTCGGCGTTTGCAGCTGGATTCCCGCCTGCGCGGGAATGACGATCACGGGCGAAAAGCATGACCCAAATCGCCGCCGAAAGGATCGCGCAGATCGAGGCGCGTTTTGCCGAGCTGGAGGCGCGGATGGCTTCGGGAACGGTCGAGGGCGACGCATTCGTTGCGCTGTCCAAGGAATATGCCGAGCTCGAGCCCGTGGCAGCCGCGGCCAAACAGGTGCGCCGCTTGCGCGCAGAGGTCGGCACGCTCGACGCCATGGTCAAGGACAGCAGCGCCGATGCCGAGCTGAAGGACATGGCGGTCGAGGAATTGCAGGATGTCTCGCACCAGATGGCGGATGCAGAGCAGCGCCTTGCTATCCTGCTGCTGCCGCGCGATGCCGCCGATGACCGTCCGGCCATGCTCGAAATCCGCGCCGGCACGGGCGGCGACGAGGCGGCGCTTTTCGCGGGCGATCTGCTGCGCATGTATGAGCGTTTCGCCGCGATCCAGGGCTGGAAGGTCGAGCTGATCTCGGCCAATGCATCGGATCAAGGCGGCTTCAAAGAGGTGGTGGCCAGCGTCAATGGCAAGGGCGTCTTTGCCATGCTGAAATTCGAAAGCGGTGTGCACCGCGTCCAGCGTGTGCCTGAAACAGAGTCCGGAGGCCGCATCCATACCTCCGCGGCGACCGTCGCGATCCTGCCCGAGCCGGAAGAGGTAGACGTGCGGATCAACAGCGAGGATCTGCGCATCGATACCTACCGCGCCTCGGGCGCTGGCGGTCAGCATGTCAACAAGACCGACAGCGCCGTGCGCATTACCCACCTGCCGACCAATATCGTGGTGACCTGCCAGGACGGGAAATCGCAGCACAAGAACAAGGATCAGGCGATGAAGGTGCTCGCTGTGCGGCTTTATGAAAAGCAGCGCGACGAAGCGCAAAGCGAAGAGGCCGAGGCGCGCAAGTCGATGGTCGGTTCGGGTGACCGCTCGGAGCGCATCCGCACCTATAACTTTCCGCAAGGCCGGGTGACCGACCACCGCATCAACCTGACCCTGCACAAGCTGCCCGAAATTATCGCGGGCGAGGGGCTGGGCGAGCTGGTCGATGCGCTGATCGCCGAAGACCGGGCCAAACGGCTTGCCGGAATGGCGGAAGAGTAGAATTCTGGCAATCAGTATTCGTCACCCCAGCCCTTCGACGCCGCCTGTGGCGTCGCTCAGGATAAACTGCATCTTCGATGCAGGCTGGGGTCTATCCCACGAGTTAGTCGCGAAATCAGCTTGGGATAGACTCCCGCCTCCGCGGGAGTGACGCCTATTTGAGTTTCGTTGAAATTGGAGAAAAGCAGGGACGGGGCGGTGCGAGACCAGAAGCAACCTACCCCGTCCGTAACTTTGGGTGTGCTTGTTGAACGTCTATAGCAATGCACCCCCCGTGCCAAAACTACCCGGCTGTTTAATTTCAATGACTTGGATGGTTAACGATGCGTTCACTTTTTTGCTGGTGTAAAATCTCTCGACAAGAAGGCGGCATCGGGCCGCCCAAAATTTCTGTTTACAGCCGCAGCCACATCGATTACATGCGTAGTCAGGAGATTCGAAATGCAGGATAAGGCAAATCCGGAGCGGATCAGCGATGCCGAGCTTGCGGTTATGGAGGTGCTGTGGGAGCAATCGCCGCTCGCCGCCAAGGATATAGCCGGAAAGCTGGAGGAAAGCCGCCAATGGTCGCTCACGACGGTGAAGACGTTATTGTCCCGTCTCGCCGCCAAGGCCGCGGTGACGCACCGGCAGGATGGACGCCAGTTTCTATATACACCTGCGGTCGAACGCGAGGACTATGTGACCGGGGAATCACGCCGTCTCGTCGACCGCCTGTTCGGGGGCAAATTCATGCCGCTTGTCGCGCATCTCGCCGAGAAGGAAAATTTGTCGGATGAAGATATTGCGGAGATCGAGCGGTTGCTCAGGGAGATGAAGTCATGATGGAATGGCTCTCGGATACGATTTTGATGACGACATTGCTGATGCTGCTGGTGCTGCTTGTGCGCCGTCCGGTAGCGCAGGCACTGGGCCCTTCGGTCGCCTATTGGCTCTGGCTGCTGCCCGCCGCGCGGCTGTTCATGCCCAGCATCGAAAAAACCATCGAAGCGCCTGCAGCTGCGACTGCATTGCCCGCCGGGAATCTTCCCGAGGCGAGCAGCATGATGGCCGATATCACGGCAGGTGCGGCGCTCCCGGCAGCAGCGTCAAGCGTCGACTGGGTGGGGATCGGCATTACCCTCTGGCTTGGCGGAGCCGCGCTTCTCTTTATTCTGCAGATGATCCGCTACAGCGACATGCGCGATCAGCTTTTGGGTGATGCCGAGGATATGGGCGAGATCGATGGCGTTCGCCTGATTTCTTCGGACAGGGTGACAGGGCCGCTGGCCTTTGGCCTGCTGCGGCGTTTTATTGCCGTGCCCGAGAATTTCACATCGCATTTTGCCGAGGAGGAGGCGGCGCTGGCGATCGAGCATGAGCTGTCGCACCACAAGAGCGGCGATCTGCTGATCAATCTGCTGGCCTTCATTGTGCTCTGCCTCAACTGGTTCAATCCTATCGCCTGGTTTGCCTGGCGGGCCTTCCGCCTCGACCAGGAGGCCGCCTGCGACGCGCGCGTGCTTTCCGGAAAGGATGAAGGCACGCGCGAAACCTATGGCCGCACGCTGGCCCGCGCCGCGCATGAGGATCTGCCGACCTTCGCCACGGCGCTCAACTCGCCGAAAACAGTGATCGAGAGGCTGAAGCGGCTCGCCATGAATAATGACGACAAAAGCCGCCGGATCGCCGGACGGATCGGCATTTTTGCGGCTATCGGCGTTGCCCTGCCGATGACTGCGACGGTGGTGCCGGTGTGGGCGCATGATCCCGCCAAAGACCATGCGCAGCATGACGAGGCCAAAAAGCACGGGAAACATGATGAGGATATGCATGTCATCATGCTCGATGCGGAAAAAGGCAAAAAAAATGCCAAGACCAAATTCTATACCAAGACGATCAAGAAGGATGGCAAGACCATCACCGTGAAATCGACCAAGAAAATCGATGATAAAAAAATCGAGAAAATGATCGAAGAGGCAGAAAAAGAGCGGGCCAAGGCGCTGAAAGAAGCTGAGGATGCCGAGCAGATTCGCGTCGAGATCAGACAGGAAGTCGAAGCCAGGGATGCGGAAAAGCGCAAGGTCATAATTCGCAAGAAGAAGGCGGCTGCGCTGAAGGAAGCCCGCGCGGCTCGCCGCACCGCACTGGCCGTGACGCCGCCAGCGCCACCGCAGCGGCTGGCACATCCGGCTGCCTTGTCCGCGCTCGCCTCGGTTACCGTGCCGGAAATCCGCATCGGCGAGATCGCTGGCGAGTGCAAGGCCGGCAAGCAGCGGCATATCAGCCGGTCCTATCGCAATCATGGCGGGCAGAATTACGCTGCCGTAAGCATCCATCTTTGCGGCAAGGCCGAGGTTATGAAGGCGCGCAAGGCCGCGCTCGATAGTTTGCGCGAAGCCTGTGACGATCTGAAAGACGACAGGAGCCTGCCCGAGAAGGTACGGCGTGAAGTCGAGAAGAAGCTGGAGAATAATATTCGCAGGCTGGAACGCGATCTTATTGCGTAACCGCGGCCAGCGATAAATCCGGTAAGTTCAAGCTCCCCTATATTGGTTTTCCGGATGGGGAAGGGGCAGGATACGCATCTCCTGCCCCTTTTCCTTTGCTGGCGCTTGCGCCATAGGGGGCGATGATGAGCGAGAGGGAATGGCCTGACAGCATCCGCGCGGGAGAGACCGAGCAGCTTGAGCCCCTGGTGCGCCGCGTGCTCGCCCCCAACCCCTCGCCCTATACCTATACCGGAACGCAGACCTGGCTGGTGGGGGCCGGCAAGGATGTTGCGGTGATCGACCCGGGTCCGACAGGCAGCGGCAAGAGCGCCGGCGATCCCTTCAAGTCCGATGATGCCCATGGCGAAGGTCATGTCGAGGCGATCTTGCGAGCTGTGGCGGGGCAAAAGGTCACGGCCATTATGTGTACCCACACCCACCGCGATCATTCGCCTGCCGCTGCGCCGCTGAAGCAGGAGACAGGCGCTCCCATTATTGGCTGCGCGCCGCTGGTGATCGAGGATTCCGGCCCGCGTGCCGACAGCGCCTTCGATCCCGATTATACGCCCAACAGGGTGCTGACGGACGGGGAGACAGTTTCCGGCGATGGTTGGACGCTCGAAGCAGTGGCAACGCCGGGGCATACATCGAACCATCTTTGCTTTGCTTTGATCGAGACGGGCGCGCTGTTCACCGGCGACCATGTCATGAAATGGTCGACCAGCGTGGTCAGCCCGCCCGATGGAGACATGCGCGCCTATATGGCAAGCTTGCAGAAGCTTTATGACCGGGGTGACAGCGTCTATTATCCCGCTCACGGCCCGGCGGTGGAGAAGCCCAAACAACTGGTGCGCGGCATGATCGGGCATCGCCGCCAGCGCGAGCGGCAGATACTCAATCTGCTCGAAAAGGGCGAGGGTCATATTCCATCGATGGTGCTCGAAATGTATAAGGGGCTGGATAAGAGGCTGCATGGAGCGGCGGGCCGTTCGGTGCTGGCGCATCTGATCGATCTTCAGACGCGCGGCATGGCGGATAATGACGGGGATTTATGGGCGATAACAAACTCCTGAATTACGCCATTGTCAGCGGGGCGCTGCTGCTGGGGCTGATCTTTGCGATCGGAATGGGCCTGCGCAGCTTTGGCGGGATGGGCCCACCGGCACCGCAAACCGTCGCCAGCGCCGCGCTGGAAAGCGTCAAAGAACAGAAGCGCCTGTCGGCCTTCACCGCCAATTATGTCGCAGCCGTCACCAGCGAGCAGGAGCGCTTCGGGCTGAGCGCGAAAAAGACGCTGATCATCGAAGGGCTGGTGCGCTATGAAATCGATCTCGAAGAATTGCAGGCGGAGGATATTCGCTGGGCACCGCGCAGCAACAAATTGCTGATCCGCCTGCCGCCGGTGATCCTGACCGGGCCTGAAATCGACATGACCAAGATACGCGAATATGACGATGGCGGCCTGCTCCGCATGGTGACCAATGTCGACAGCGTGCTCGATGCGGCCAATCGCGAAAAGGGGCAAGCCGAGCTGTTGCGTCAGGCGCAGGCGGAACTGCCCATGAAGCTCGCGCGCGATGCGCATCGCCGGGCGATGGAGCAGCTGTTTGAGCTGCCGCTGCGCGCGGTCGAGCTGACCGCCCGGGTCGAGGCCTTTTATCCCGACGAGGAAAAGGACGAAGCCTTCAGCACCTGGAATGATGCGCGCCCGCTCGGCAAATCATCCACCGCGCATTAGGCCAGCCGGTCGGCAAATTCGCCGCGCGCGAAGGCTTCTCCCAGCGCGAATTTCTGGATCTTTCCCGACCCGGTGAGCGGCCATTCTTCCACCCATACCCAGTGCGCAGGCGTCTTTTGCGGGGACAATCGCTCGCGAATAAAGGCGCGGAGTTCGTCGACCGACGGCTTTTCTCCCCCGGCGGCGCGCATGAAACAGGCGACAATCTCGCCCCATTTCTCGTCGGGCACACCGGCAACAGCCACTTCGGCGACCATTGGATGCTCCAGCATTGCTGCCTCGATCTCTGCCGGGAAGAGGTTTTCGCCGCCGCGAATAATCATCTCCTTCACCCGGCCGGTTATTCTGAAATAGCCGCGCGCATCCATGGTGCCGAGATCGCCGGTATGCAGCCACCCATCCCCGTCGATAGCCTCGGCAGTCGCTTCCGGGTTGTTGTTATAGCCTTCCATGACGTGATAGCCGCGCACGCAGATTTCGCCCTGCGCGCCGATATCGCACACCGAATTGTCATTTGTATCGCGAATGGAGACCTCCATATGCGGCAGGGGCTGGCCGATGGTCTGGGTCAGATCCTCTTCGCTGTCGGTGGGCCAGGTGTGGGTGACGCCCGGAGATGCCTCGGTCTGGCCATAGACAATCAGGATTGGGGCACCGAAAATTTCGCGCCCGCCGCGCACCAGTTCAGGCGCAACCAATGCGCCGCCGCTGACGCTGCGCGCGATCGAGCTACAATCTGCGCCCATCGCGCGCGCCGCCTCGATTATCGCGACGAGCATTGTCGGCACGCCGCCCAATATCCGCGGCTTTTCACGTTCTATGCATTTGACAATCGCCGCCGGATCGAAATTGCGCGCAAGGATCATCGTCATGCCCTGGGTCAGACTCCCCAGCACGCTGACCGCGCTGCCGGCCGTATGGAACAAGGGAAAGGGACAGAGATAGCTGTCGCCATCCTCGACGCCGATCCTGTTGAACACGTCGAAATTGCTCTGCAGCAGGCCCTGTTGATGCAGGAGCACGCCCTTGGGAAAGCCGGTCGTTCCCGAGGTATATTGGATCTGGACAATCGAAAAGGGCTCGGTTTCGCGCAGTTCGCCGCTGCCCGATCCGGCCATCAGCGCCTCCTCGTCGGTGATGTCGATCCTGTGTTTGATGGCGGGCAAATCCTTGCAGGCTTTATCGACGATGGGGCGCAGCTCGGTTCCGCGCACATGGGGCATGTAATAGACGCCTTCAGAGTTCGACTGTTCGAGCACGAATTTCACCTCGCGCGGCGTGAATGACGGATTGATCGTCACCAGCGTTATCCCGGCCATCGCGGCACCATATTCGATCAGCACCCATTCCGGGCAATTGCTGGCAAAGATTGCTATCCGCGCGCCTGCCGCATGCCGCGATGCTAGCGCGCGGCCCATTTCTTCCGCATCCGCCAGCAATTCGGCATAGGTCCATTCGCGGCCAATCTCGCCATCGTCGAGCAACTCACGCAGCGCTTTCCGCTCGCCGATCCGCTCCGCCTGTTCGCGCAGAACCTGATCGATGGTCATCTCGCGGTAGGGTGTGTTGGCCTGCGCAGGAAAATAGGATTCGGTCAGTTCAAGCTTGTACATCAGCGCGCTCTCCTCTTGCTTGCGACAGGAAATTAAGCGGGTTGGGGCGCTGGACACAAGACAAATGCGCTTTGGCTACCTATATGGGAGGCAGATAAATCAAAGGAATCGCTTATGAATGCTCCCGCCAAACGCGAAGACCTCTCCGGCATCGACCTGCTGGCCGAAATCGAGCGGCTGAAACAGGAGCGCAATGCAATCATTCTTGCGCATTATTACCAGAAGCCGCAGATTCAGGATCTGGCGGATTTTGTGGGCGATTCGCTGGAGCTTTCGCGCAAGGCCGCTGAAACCGACGCCGAAGTTATCGCCTTTTGCGGGGTCAAATTCATGGCCGAGACCGCGAAAATCCTCTCGCCCGAAAAGACCGTGGTGCTCCCCGACCTCAATGCCGGATGCAGCCTTGAGGATAGCTGCCCGCCCAATAAATTCAGGGCCTTCCGCGAGAAGCACCCCGATCATATCGCGCTCACCTACATCAACTGCTCGGCAGAGGTGAAGGCATTGAGCGACATTATCGTGACCAGCTCGAGCGCCGAGGCGATCATTGCGCAAATCCCGGAGGATCAGAAGATCATCTTCGGCCCCGACCGGCATCTCGGCGGCTATATGAGCCGCAAATTCGGCCGCGAAATGCTGCTCTGGCCCGGCGTGTGCATCGTCCATGAAGCCTTCAGCGAGACCGAGCTATTGAAGCTCAAGGCCGAACATCCGGGTGCGCCCGTTGCCGCGCATCCCGAATGTCCGCCGCATATCATCGATCATGCAGACCATGTCGGTTCGACCAGTTCGATCCTCAAATTTTCCAAGGAGACCGAGGCCGATACCGTCATCATCGCGACCGAGCCGCATATTATCCACCAGATGGAAAAGGCGGTGCCGGAGAAGAATTTCATCGGCGCGCCCGGCGCGGATGGCAACTGCGCCTGCAATATCTGCCCCTATATGGCACTCAACACGCTGGAGAAGCTTTATCTCTGCCTGCGCGATCTGGAGCCGCAAATCGAGCTCGATGAAGAGGTTCGCCTCGGCGCGAAGAAAAGCCTCGACAGGATGCTGGAAATGAGCGCGGGCAAGGTCGGCCAGGGCGATCTGGGCCCGAAAGATCTGGCGCATGAGGGCGGGTGAGCTACTGCCCTAGATACCAGCTTTCGCTGGCATGACGTCGAGTTAAGGGGCATCACTTCCCTCTATCGTCACCCCCGCGAAAGCGGGGGTCCAGATACGATGCCGTGGGAGCAGGGCTGGATCCCGCCTGCGCGGGAATGACGTGGAATATGCTTGTGGTGCAAATCCTTATCGTCGCTCCGGCGCAGGCCGGAGTCTATCCCGGACCGGAAATCGAGAACGGAAGGTTCCGTTCCTGACCGCAATTTGGGATAGGCCCCAGCCTGCGCTGGGGCTTCGGTTTGGTTCAATTAAATTGGATCATGCTCTGGCAGGTCATTTGCTTGATGATATTCTCTTCAAACCGTTGAAAGGAATAGCTTCCGATCACCCCGCAATAACCCGTTTGCACATTTCCGGTTCTGCCTCGATCACCTTCAGATAGGCGCGTGTGGCCGGCGGCGGCATATGCCTGCCAATTTCATATTGGCGCAGGCTGTGCAGTGCTATCCCGAATGTCTTTGCAAACTGCTCCTGTGTCAGCCCAAGGCGATGGCGCAGAACACGAAAGCGCTGCCCCATATTCGCCCGTTCCAGCCCAGCGACTGATACATCAAAGTCTTCGGGGTCATTGGGGTCGGCGGGAATTGCGATCATAGTCTCTTTGCTCACTTGCGTTACTCCTGCGAACTGAGATCAACCGGACTGTATCTTCTCGCATCACATAAACGGCAGTGTGAAGCTTGCCGTCAACCAGCCCGATTGCCTTGTATCTATTCTCACCGTCCTGCTCCCTTATCGATGGCAGAATCCGGTGAAATGGATCATCAAATATCCGTTTCCCGAAAGCCAAGGATAGCCGGTGCTTGAACCGGTTTGCCTCGTCTTTCGTTTTGTCGTATTCAATCTTCATTTATATGTGATTCACATAGTTCGGTCAAGCAGCCCCGCTATGGCAAGAATGTCGCTGCTGCGGGAGTAACAAGGTTAACCGGCTTAGTTCCGCCAGCATTTCGCGCTATAATGCGTCGATGGCGCGGAATTCTCGCATAGCTTTGAGCGGGCCGCTCACCTGGCCCTGGATTGCCTTTCCGCTGATCATGGCGGTGGTGGCGGGCTATGTCTGGCTGCGCGCGCTCACAGACGAGCCGGCGGTGCAGGCTGCCGCTGTCCAGACCGAAATAGTCCCCGCCGCGCAAGCAACAGCACAGGGCAGCGCAGGCGAAACGGCTGCTGCAAACCGTCCTGATCAGCCGCCCGCCCCCGCCGCGCTGCAAACCACCGTGACCGCCTTGGGGCGCACTTTCGACGGGGATGTCGGGATTGTCGTGCGCTCGATCGACGATGGCTGGACCGCGGCGCATAATGGCGATTTGCTCTTGCCGCAGCAAAGCCTGTCCAAATTATGGGTTGCCGCGGCTCTCTTGGACCGCGTCGATGCGGGCGAAATTTCGCTGAATAGCCAAGTCACGCTGACCGCAGCCGATCTTTCGATCTTTCACCAGCCCATCCGCAAGCAAATTCTGGCGCGCGGGGCCTATACGACCACGATCGCAGATTTGCTGCGCCGCGCGATGACGCAGAGCGACAATACCGCCAATGCCGCGCTGTTCGATGCTGTGGGCGGGCAGGCGGGTATCCAGCGCTTTCTTGCGAGCAGGGGTCTTTCCGACATCGCGATGGCATCGGGCGAGAAGGATCTGCAAATGTCGATTACCGGCATGCAGTGGCGCGATAGCTACTCTTACGGCCGCAATTTCTGGCAGGCGCGCAAGCGCGTTCCCTTTGCGCAGCGGATGCAGACGATGGGCGTCTATCTCGCCAATCCGCCCGATGGCGCGACGCCATTGGGAATAGCAGACGGCCTCAAAAAGCTCAGTGAGGGACGGCTGCTTTCTCCTGCATCGTCGAGATATCTGATCGATCTGATGGCCGCGTCGAAAACCGGGCCGAAGCGGCTGCGTGGAGGGCTGTCACAGGGCTGGAGCCTGCCGCACAAGACGGGCACCGGGCAGGTGCTTAAATTGCTGGCTACGGCCTATAATGATGTTGGTATCCTGATATCGCCATCAGGGCGGCGCTATGCGCTGGTGGTGATGATCGGAGCAACCAACCGGCCCGTGAAGGAGCGGCAGGAACTGATGCAGGCGGTGACGCGCAGCGTGATCGATTGGGAAACTGCGGAAGCAGGTCAATAGCATTCTTCCGGATTCCCGCACTTCGATAAACTCAGTTGAGCCTTTCGCGGGGATGACAAAATGGCATTGAGCGATTGTCGACAATAGCCTCGGCTGATGGCAGAAGATGTTGCATGACATTCAAAATCGATCATTTCGATCTCGACGCATTCGTCAAATCGACCATCGCCGAGGATTTGGGCCCAACGGGCCGCGATGTCACTTCGGAAAGCGTGATCCCCGCCGATGCGGTCTTCAGCGGCGTGATGGATGCACGGCATGAATGCGTGATCGCCGGGCTACCAGTGGCGGAAGCCTTTTTTCGCGCGCTCGATCCTGATGTGGAGATCGAAACGCTGGCGGGCGAGGGCGATTCTGTTCCGGCAGGGGCCGACCTGATGCGGCTCAGGGGCAAGGGGCGGGCCATGCTGACCGCAGAGCGCAGCGCGCTCAATATCGCTCAGAATTTGACCGGGATTGCGACGATGACGCGCGCTTATGTGGACCGGATTGACGGCACCGGCTGCACGCTCCTCGACACCCGAAAGACCATTCCGGGGCTCAGGCATTTGCAGAAATATGCAACCCGCATGGGCGGCGCGCAGAATCACCGGCTCGGCCTTTGGGATGCAGCGATGATCAAGGATAATCATGTCGCGGTGGCGGGCGGCGTTGCCGAGGCGGTGAAACGCGCAGTCGATGCCGGCGTCGAGCGCATTATCCTGGAAGTCGACCGAATCGACCAGATCGAGCCGGGGCTGGCCGCAGGTGCCACCCACCTGCTGCTCGACAATATGGAGCCCGATATGCTGCGCCAAGCGGTAGCGCTGGCGGCCAGAATTTCTGAAGGCCGGGTGCCGACAGAGGCCTCAGGCGGCGTGACGCTGGAGACGGTCCGCGCCAAGGCGGAAGCAGGCGTGGATTTTATCTCTGTCGGCCGCCTGACCCAGAGCGCACCTGCTGCCGATATAGGCCTCGATTTTGCGCAGGTTTGACATGAAGGAGATTTTCCTCCGTAGCCCTGAGCCTGTCGAAGGGTGCCTATCGGACAAGCGTGCTTCGACAGGCTCAGCACTACGGTTTTTAGTTTCCATGTTTGTCTTGGCAGTTCTTTGTGCTTCCTCCACCCACCAACCCGTACAGGCGCAAGCCTGGCAATGCCGCGCACCGCAGAAACTCTCGCGGCCCAATCTGGTGCTTCCGCCCAGGGGCGAAATCCGCCGCACGACCGTCGATGGTTATATTCTCGCGCTCAGCTGGAGCCGGGAATATTGCAAGAGCCTCGGGCCGCGCGCCTCGGGCAGGCTGCAATGCAATGGAAAGATCGGCGATTTCGGCTTTATCCTGCACGGTCTCTGGCCCGAGGCGAGGGGGCCGAATTATCCGCGCTGGTGCCGCACGGTTGGTGTGCTGCCGCGCGCCGTAATCCGGCGCAACATCTGTATGACGCCTGATGTGCAGCTGTTGCAGCATGAATGGGCCAAGCATGGCAGCTGCATGGCGCGCAAGCCGGAGACCTATTTTGGCGCTGCGCGGCTCATGTATAACGCCATTGAATTTCCGGATATGGACCGGCTGTCGCGGCGCGGCGTCAATGCGGGCACCCTGGCCGAGGCTTTTGCCGATATCAATGAAGGGCTGCCCGCGAATGCGGTCCGCGTAAAAACAAATCGCCGCGGCTGGCTGCGGGAAATGCGGATTTGTCTCGGAAAGAACTTCATGCCGCGGCGATGCCCGTCATTCGTCAAGGGCGCAGCGGCAAAATCCGAAGTCAGGATTTGGCGGGGCCGCTAGGGAGCTAGGCCTCGATGTCTATCAGCTTGGTGCCGGGATGGTGCTTGTCGAGATGCTTCTTGATGATCCGCAGATTTTTGGTGTTGGAACGCCAGAAAAAGTCGAAAGCATCGCCAGCGACAGGGACTGCACCAAGAGCGGTATCGATCCCGACATTTGCCGCCATGCGCATCAGCTGCCACCGGCTCATGCCCAGGTTGCGTGCTTCCCACACCATATAAGCGCCCATCGCGGCGGTGATGATATCGCCGAGCACTGGGATGAGACCGATGATCGAATCGAGCCCGACCGGCAGATTGACGCCGGGAATCCGAAAGGACCGCTCCAGCAATAGTTCCATAGCCTCGACGCGCTGCCGCACGGCTTGGGGATCGCCGGACATGGCGGGGAGATTTCGTGCCATCTCATTCAGTTGATCCTGAGAAATTGGCATAAAAATGAACTCCTTAGAGCGCCGGGTCCTATCTTATGTGGGGTCGCGGCCCAGATATTGCAAGTAATGCCAGCCGCGCGGGTTGCCCTGATAGCCAAGCAATCCCGTGCGATAGGCCGTCCAGCGCAATGGATTGGCGATGGGGATGAAATTGCGTTGCTGCTGCAATATGGCCTCTGCTTCGCCCAGCAATATACGGCGTTGCGCCGCCGTTGCTGCCAGCCGGGCATCGGCAACCAGCATATCGGCCTCTTCGCTGCAAACCGGTGTTTGCTGGCAGGAAAGCTGGCTCAAAAACCATGCGGCGCTGCTGCTGTCGGCGATCCGGTCGATGAGGCGAAAATCGGCGTCTGCATCGGGGGCAACGCGCACAGCATCGAGCCCGATGGCGGCGAGATCGGCACTCAGCCAGGCAAACATCACTCTGCCCCCGGGCCCGCCTGGCATGGCGAAGCGCAGCGGACGAATATTGCCATTGGCCGCCTTCCATCCCGAGATGATGGCGCGGGCACGCATTTTCCGGTCATTCATATTCTGGCTTGCCCAGGCTGGCCGTGCGACTTCGCCGCGATCTTCGATATTTTCCTGGACAAGCGAAATCTGCTCGCGCCAGGTCGTCCCTGAAAAGGCCGTCAGCATGCGGGGCCGGTCAATGCCCATCGCTATTGCCTCCAGATTGGCAGGTTCGGAAAGAAAAGGACCGGCCTCTACCAGCAGCAGACCGAACTGACCCAGCATCATACCATAATCGGTCGTGATCGAGCCCGGATCGGCGGCTTCGAGAAGCGGAAGGGTATCGAAATTACCGTCCAGCACAATATCCGTATCGCCCGCCTGAAGCCGTGCCAGCGCGATCGATGCGCGGTGACCATTGGCAAAAATCCGTCTTTCGGAAAGGATGATCTCATCGATACTTTCTTCCTCGCGCAGCCGGAGCGTCATCGCCGCGCCCTGCTGGCGCGCGAACATTGGCCCGCTTCCGTTGCCATTGTGGATGACGCCAAATTCGGGTTGGGCCAGATATTCCAGCAGATTGGGCATCGGTGCCCTCAAACGGAACTGGATTACGCGGCCCGTCATCCTGTCGACGCGCGTCACATTGCCGAGCGCTTCGCCAAATCTGCTCTCGCGCAATTCTTCGATGCGGCTGTTGAGCGCAGCCGCGACATCGTCGGCGTCTACCTCTATGCCATTGTTCCACCGCGCCTTGTTCAAACGGAAAATAAAGGAACGGCCATTGTCCGCCTGCATCCAGCGCGATGCCAGTGCAGGCACGATGCGGCCTTCGCGGTCGAATGTCACCAATCCCTGCGCTGTTGCTGCACGAAGATAGGCAGACTGGCGATTGAGCGGAAATTTGGCGACGCTGAAACCGCGTTCGTCACTGATGATATCCGCACGCAGCCTGTCATTGTCGACACCGCCAGAACATCCGGCCAGCACAGGCAGCAATGCCAGAATCCAGGCCAGACGCATCTTCATCGCGCCCTTCTTCGCAGAAAACGGCTGGGATGCATATTGGAATCATTATCCTGCCAACCGGTTATGCTGGGCTGGACCAGGCTGCGCGAAACATAAAAGTAAAGCGGCAGAATCGGCATGTCGGCAAGCAAAATGCCCTCGGCAATCTGCATCATTTTTGTTCTTTTTTCCGGGTCGCTTTCGGACAGGGCCGCATTGAGCGCCGTATCATATTTGGCATTGGTGTAGCCTGAATAATTCTGTGGTCCGGCATCCGCCCTGTGCACTGCCAGGAAATTTTCCGGTGCGGGCAAATCGGCTATCCACCCGGAACGGGCAAGGTCGAAATCGCCCCGGCGGAGCGCGTCGAAATGCAAGCTGGCCTCGCTGTTGAGCAGGGCGGCATCGACGCCAATCTCGCGCCACATCGTTGCCATCGCGACTGCGGCCCGGCGATGCTCCGGGCTGCTGTTGAACCGGATCTCGAATCTCAGCGGGTTGGCTTCGCCATAGCCCGCCTCTTCGAGCAACATGCGCGCCTGCTCCAGCCGTTCTTTGCGGGTTCGGCCATTGCCGTCTGCTGCCGGCTTGCCAGAGGCCGATAGTTTTGGCGGAAGCAGGTTCCATGCCGGCCTGTTGCCCGCTGCGATCATTTCTTCGGCGATCCATTTGCGGTCAACCGCGATCGATAGGGCGCGCCGGACTCGCGCATCATCGAAGGGTGGCCGCCGCGTGTTGAAGGCGAAATAATAGCTGCCGAGATAATCATGCATGCGCAAGAGATCGGGGCGGTTTTCCTTGAGCCAGCCGAGCCTGCTCGCGGGAAAATTGCTGCTGACATCCGCGCCGCCTGCAAGCATCAACCGCAAGGCGCTTTGCGGATTTTCCATCGCCCGCCAGATGATCCGGGCGGTCTGCGGTTTTCCGTCATGCCAGCGCGGATTGGCTTCCAGGGTAATGGCCTCGGCCAGTTGCCAGTCGGTCAGCCGGTAGGGCCCGCTGGTGACCAGCGGTCGCTGCGCCGTCCATTTTTCGCCGTGTTTTTCTATTTCGTGAAAAGGGAGGGCAGCCATGGCGGGATGGGCAAGCAGTGCGGGAAGCTGCGGAAAAGGTTGATTGAGCGTTGCCGCAACGGTCCCGCTACCTTCCGCTTCGATACGCTCGATAATGGCGAAGAGAGCGACATGCGGCGAAGCCGTTTCTGGATTGCGGATGCGCTCCAGAGCGCTGACAAAGTGACGGGCTTCGATAGGCTCGCCGTCCGAAAAGGTAATGCTCGGGCGAAGGCGGAACAGCCAGCTTTTGCCACTTTCGCTGACGGTCCAGTTCTCCGCAAGGCCCGGCTCGGCGTTACCCTTTTTGTCAAATCGCGTCAGTCCTTCAAACTGGTCGGACGCGATGCGGGTCGAGGCAAGATCTGAAACCAGCTGCGGATCCAGCCCGCGCGCATCGGCATCGGAAAGACGGATAATCGCCTCTTCCCCAGCCTTGCGATCAGCGGGGCCGGCTCCGCAAGCGGCCAGAACAAGCAGACAAAGGACGATGAAAAGGCGCATCGAACGTATGCTAGCGCAAGAGCCATGACACTCAAGCGATTATGGTGCGGACGGCGGGACTTGAACCCGCACTTCCAGTTGGAAAACAGATTTTAAGTCTGCAGCGTCTACCGATTCCGCCACGTCCGCACAGCTATCCTTCTTGCCCGATTATGCGCAAACATCATTGTGCATGGCGGGTCAAGCCGCAAGCGCGGCGTTGCAAGTTTTTTTGGAGTTTTCTGGCCGGCGATCAGTCGTTGAGCCGTTCGCGCACATCTTTGCCGGGCTTGAAATAGGGAACCCGTTTTGCAGGAACCTGCACCGATTCCCCCGTCCGCGGATTGCGGCCTACGCGCGGTTCGCGATGGCGCGTGGAAAAAGCGCCGAAGCCGCGTAATTCTACGCGACCGCCATCTGCAAGTCTTTGTATTATCTGATTGAAGAAGAGATCAACGATGCGTTCAACCTCTTCGGTTCTAAGCTCGGGATTATCTGCCTCTAGCTTTTTGATCAATTCGGAACGGATCATGGGCCGGGTCCTCTCCTGAAGTTTCTATCCCATCCGAATTCACGCTATGCGACCAAAAGCATGCAGCCGGACCGACTTTTTTTTAAACCGGTTGGTTAGATACCGATATAAAACGATTTTACAATGCTATTGTATAAAATCGACATTTTTTGAGTCATCCAAAGCATAGGTGTATCACATTGGGGCAGGGTTGTCGAAAAAGGCCCGCACAGTTTCCTGCGCGGGCCTGTTGTCGAAATCCGCCGCATTTTGCGGCAGGCCATTGGGGCAGTCCCAGCCTAGCTGTCCTTCTTCTTGAGCGCTTCACCCAGAATATCGCCGAGCGAGGCGCCGGAATCGGACGAGCCATATTGCTCGACGGCCTGCTTCTCTTCGGCCAGCTGCAATGCCTTGATCGAGAAGTTGGGCTTTTTCGAACGGTCGAATCCTGTGACCATGGCGTCGAATTTCTGCCCAACCTGAAAACGGTCCGGGCGCTGTTCGTCGCGGTCGCGGCCAAGATCGCTGCGCTTGATAAAGCCCGTTGCGCCATCGTCGCCGGCCTGAACTTCCAATCCGCCGTCGCGCACATCGAGTACTGTCACCGTGATCGTCGAACCCTTCTTCAGCCCGCTTGCAGAAGCCGCACCGCTTGCAGATGGTGCGCCTTTCTCAAGCTGCTTGATACCCAGCGAGATGCGTTCCTTCTCGGTGTCGATATCGAGGACGATGGCTTTGATCGTTTCGCCCTTGCGGTGCAGATGGAGCGCTTCCTCTCCGGAGATGCCCCAGGCAATATCCGACATGTGGACCATGCCATCGACATCGCCTTCTAGTCCGATGAAGAGTCCGAATTCGGTCGCATTCTTGACCTCGCCCTCGACAGTCGAGCCGACTGGATACTTCTCTTCAAAGCTGCCCCAAGGGTTGTCCTGTGCCTGTTTGAGGCCCAGCGAAATGCGGCGTTTTTCAAGATCGACCTCGAGCACGACGACTTCGACTTCCTGCGAAGTGGAAACAATCTTGCCGGGGTGAACATTCTTTTTGGTCCAGCTCATTTCCGAAACATGGACCAGGCCTTCGATACCGGGCTCGAGCTCGATGAAAGCGCCATACTCGGTAATGTTGGTTACCGAACCGGTCAGCTTTGTTCCAACCGTGTATTTCTCGATCGCATTGTCCCATGGATCGGTTTCCAGCTGTTTCATGCCAAGGCTGATACGCTGCGTTTCGCGGTTGATGCGGACGATCTGCACCTTCACCGTATCGCCGATATTGATGACTTCGCTCGGGTGGTTGATGCGCTTGTAGCTGATGTCGGTGACATGCAGCAGCCCGTCGATACCGCCCAGATCCACGAAGGCACCATAGTCGGTGATATTCTTGACAACGCCTTCGATCACCTGGTTCTCGGTCAGATTCTGAATAAGCCCGCTGCGCTGTTCGGCGCGCGTCTCTTCCAGAATTGCACGGCGCGATACGACGATATTGCCGCGCTTGCGGTCCATTTTCAAAATGACGAATGGCTGCACGATATCCATCAGCGGGGTGACATCGCGGACCGGGCGCACATCGACCTGGCTGCCCGGCAGGAAGGCTACAGCGCCGCCAAGATCGACGGTGAAGCCGCCTTTCACGCGGCCAAAGATCGTACCGTCCACGCGGTTGCCGGCATCGAATTCGCCTTCGAGCACATCCCATGCGGCCTCGCGGCGGGCGCGGTCGCGGCTGAGCATGGCTTCGCCATTGGCATTTTCAACGCGGTCGACAAAAACCTCCACCTCGTCGCCGACTTTGAGCTCGGCAGGCTTTCCAGGGGACGAGAATTCGCGCAAGGGAACGCGGCCTTCGCTTTTCAGGCCGACATCGATGGTCGCGTGGTCATTGTCGATTGCGGTTACGGTGCCTTTGACGACGCGGCCTTCAAAGCCGCCATCTGCACCGCCAAGTGATTCGTCGAGAAGTGCCGCGAAATCCTCGCGGCTGGGTGTTGGCGAAGTTGCCATGGGTTTAAAGTCCTTGATTTAACATTTTCCGGCCAGCCGGTTGGTTCCGGCGGTCTTTGACCAGACTGCCCTTATGACCGAATGTCGATAAAGGCGTTCTTTTTAAGAGCGTTGCTACAAAAACCAATCGTCACCCTGAACTTGTTTCAGGGCCCATCTATCCGTCTTGACCGATGGTCTGTTAGGCGGAATGGATGCTGAAACAAGTTCAGCATGACGTGTGATTTTGCTTTCACACCCGCCGGTCAATCGCTGTGAAGATGGCCTTCTATCAGCTTTATCGCGGCTTGAACGGCGTCGCCTATAGTCAAATCGCTGGTATCAAGCAAGTGCGCATCTTTCGCCGGCTTCAAAGGTGCCTCAGATCGGTTGGTGTCGCGCTCGTCGCGCGCCCGGATATCGGCCAGCATCTCTTCATAGCTTCCTTTAGTGTTGGTGCGAGCCATTTCCCTGTAGCGCCGCTGCGCCCGGGTTTTCGGCGATGCGGTGACGAACAGCTTCACATCGGCATCGGGCGCGATGACAGTGCCGATATCGCGGCCATCGAGGACGGCGCCGCCCGGTTGCCGCGCAAAATCGACCTGCCGCTGCCTGAGCGCAGCGCGTACGTCTTGATGCACGGACACCCGGCTGGCCAGGCTGCCGGTATCTTCATCGCGCAGGGCAGGATCGCCAAGCAGACTATCGGGAAAATCGCAGGCCGCCAGCGCATCGGCGGCATCATCTGCATCGCCGCCATTCATTGCGACCTGCCGCCCCACCGCGCGGTAGAGCAGCCCGGTATCGAGATGCGGCAGGCCGAAATGCCCGGCCAGTGCCTTTGCAATCGTGCCCTTGCCCGAGGCAGTAGGTCCGTCGACGGCGATGATCATTGGGCCAGCCCTGCAACCATCGCTTCAAATCCCGGAAAGCTGGTGGCAATGGGCGACATATCATCCACCGTTACCGGCTTGCTGCAATGCTGTCCGGCAATCGCAAAGCTCATCGCAATACGGTGATCGAGTGCGCTGCGGATGGTTGCTCCTCCCTTGAGCGCCTCGCCGCCGGTTCCATTGACGGCGAGACCGTCTTCGCGCTCTTCGACTGCCGCGCCGATCGCCGTCAGACTGTCTGCCATCAGTGCCAGCCGGTCCGATTCCTTGACGCGGAGCTCTTCAAGGCCAGATGTGATTGTCTTTCCTTCGGCAAAGGTTGCCGCAACAAAGAAAACCGGAAACTCGTCGATCATGCTTGGCGCGATGTCAGGCGGCACTTCGATGCCGGCAAGCGTCGAATGCCGCGCGGTGACATCGGCAACTGGCTCGCCGCCGACTTCGCGCTCGCCCGCATAGGTCAGATCAGCGCCCATTTCTTCGAGCATTTTGAAAAGCCCTGTGCGCGTCGGGTTCATGCCGACATTGGTCACGGTCACCTCGCTTCCGGGCGTGATCAGAGCCGCAACAATCGGAAAAGCAGCAGATGAAGGGTCGCCCGGCACTTCGATCTGCTGCGGGCTGAGCTCTGCCTCTCCCATCAGGCGAATATGGCGCACACCCTTGCCATCCGTCTCGATGGTCAAATCCGCACCAAATCCCTTGAGCATGCGTTCGGAATGATCGCGCGTCGGCACCGGTTCTATCACCTCCGTGATGCCAGGCGTATTCAATCCGGCCAGTAAGATGGCGCTTTTTACCTGCGCGCTCGCTACAGGCAGGCGGTAACTTATCGGCACAGCCGGGCAAATGCCGCGCAGCATCAGCGGCAGGGTCCGGTTTTTTTTGGCTCCCGGCGATGCGCTGAATTCTGCGCCCGTTAGCGAAAGCGGATCGATCACCCGCGCCATCGGGCGAGCGGAAAGGCTGGTATCGCCGGTAAATGCCACGGTGAGCGGGTGGCTCGAAAGCAGGCCCATCAGCAGCCGGGTCGACGTTCCGCTATTGCCCATATCGAGCGCGCTTTCCGGTTGCAGCAAGCCGCCGACGCCGACGCCGTGTACGCTCCAAATTCCTTCGCCGCGTTCGATAGTTGCGCCCATGGCCCGCATCGCCGCTGCTGTCGCCAGCACGTCCTCGCCTTCGAGCAGCCCGGTTATCCGGCTTTCGCCCACTGCGAGCGCGGATAGCATGATCGCCCGGTGCGAAATGGACTTGTCGCCCGGCACATGGATATTGCCGCGCAGCGGCCCGCTGGCAACGAAGCTGTTCGGGGCGAGATTGCCTTGCATAATCGCGTCCGCATTGCGGCTTTGCACTCGCCAAGTCAACGCGGGAATAGAGCGAAGCGGGCATGCATTCAGCCCAGGCGGTGCTTAGCTTTTGACAGCGCCTGTCCATTGTGGCAGGGGCAGCGCCGATCAAAGGGCGAGTCCTGAAATTGGCCGCCGACCAAGCAGATTACAAAAGGAATAAAGCCGAAATGGTTAAGCCTGAATGGGGAACCAAAAGAGTATGCCCGAAATGCGGTACGCGTTTCTACGATCTGGGCAAGGATGATCCGGTCGAATGTATCGAATGCGGCAATCAATGGCATCCAGAACCGGTTCTGAAGTCGAAACAGCCGTTGCCTTTCGAAGAGAAAAAGGAAAAGGAATCCGAGAGTTCGAACAGCGATGACGATCTCGACATCGATGTCGATGCTGTCGATTCCAACGATTCGCCCGACAATGATGTCGATCTGGGCGGCGATGAGGATCTCGGCGTGAAGAAGGCCGATGACGAGGAAGACAAAGACGATAATTGACGCGGGGCGCGCCTGCGGCTAGACGCGCTTCTCGCAAATTCCCGCCGCGCACAAGCACCAGGTTGCGCGGCAATAGGGGGCCTTAGCTCAGCTGGTAGAGCGCTTCGCTGGCAGCGAAGAGGTCAGGGGTTCGACTCCCCTAGGCTCCACCAGCCTTCGCCCTTCGGGCTTCGGCTGGCAAGCCAGCCGGAGCGCAACATAGGGCGAAGGTCTGCCCGCCGAAGCACACCAGTTCGAGCAATCGCCAGCCATTTACTGATGTTCCGCCAGCACTTCAGGCTGCGGGTAAAGTTCGTCGAGCGGGACAGACCTGCCGTCGTCCTGGACGATGCGCACATGCTTGCGGCCGAGCTGGCGCGGTTCGTCGACGCCGCAACTATGCGCAATTGTCTCGACCTCATGCACCAGGTTCAGCGCGTAACTGGCAACCTTCGCCTTCTTGTCTTCAGGATCCAGTCCCTTTTGCAGCCGCGGATTGTGCGTCGTAATTCCGGTCGGGCAGGTATTCTTGTTGCATTTGAGCGCCTGGATGCAGCCCAGAGAAAACATGAAGCCGCGCGCCGAATTGATAAAGTCCGCGCCCGCGCACAGCGCCCAGGCTACTTCGCTCGGCGTCACCCGCTTGCCCGAAGCGATGATGCGAATGCGATCGCGCAGGCCGTAGCGGCGGAAAATATCTGAAACCATGGGCAGGCTCTCGGTCAGGCAGAGCCCGACATTGTCCATCAGCGGCATCGGGGCTGCACCCGTTCCGCCATCGCCGCTGTCCAGAGTGAAAAAATCGGGTGCGCTTTCGACGCCGCGCGCATGGATTTTCTCGCTCAACTCCTCAAGCCAGCCATAAGCGCCAACCACCGCCTTGATACCTGTGGGTTTTCCCGTGACCTCCCGGACATGGGCGATGAAATCGAGCAGTTCTTCTATATTGTTGACTTCAGGGTGGCGGTTGGGCGAGATCGAATCCTCACCGACCGGAATACCGCGCACCGCCGCGATTTCTTCGGTGACTTTGTCGCCGGGCAGTATTCCGCCCTTGCCCGGCTTCGCGCCCTGCGACAGCTTGATCTCGAACATCCGTATCTGGTCATGCCCGGCAACCGCCTTCAGCCTTTCATCGCTCAGGCTGCCATCATCATTGCGAACGCCATATTTCGCAGTCCCGATCTGGAAGACAATGTCGCAGCCGCTTTCCAGATGATAGGGCGACACCGCGCCTTCGCCGGTATTCATCCAGCATCCGGCAATCTTTGCGCCATGCGACAGCGCGCGTACGGCTGGGGTGGAAAGCGCGCCGAAGCTCATGCCCGAAATATTGAAAAGCGATTTGGCCGAGTAGGGCTTACGGGCATAGGGCCCGATAATCAGCGGTTGGGTCGGCGCGGCATCGGTGCTGAGCGTAGGGAAGGGGCAGTTGACGAAGATGGGCGTGCCGGACGGCGTCAGATTCTTGGTCGAACCGAAGGCAATCGTGTTGTCCTTGCCCTTGGCTGCGCGATAGACCCAGTCGCGCTCGGCTCGGTTGAAAGGCATTTCCTCCCGGTCCATAGCAAAGAAATATTGCCGGAAAAATTCGCCCAATTCGGTAAAAATGCCCCGGAACCGGCCGATCACCGGATAGTTCCGCCGCACGGCGTCTCCGGTTTGCGAAATATCCGCGATGAAGAGCACAACAATGCCAAGCAGACCAAGGCCAATCGCAAAAATGAAGATATAGGTCAGCGTGCTGAGCACACTCAGAATCGAATCAGGCATTGTTTTTCTCCCAGAGCCGTCCTGCCAGCATTCGCAGCTGCGGCAAAGAAAGTTACGGTCGGTACCATCTGTCAGGCCGAATGCAGGCTCATCTGGCCAAAGCTCTTATGCTGCCCTAAAGGCCAAGCATGCATTTTCTCGATCAGGCCAAGATCTATATCCGCTCTGGTGCCGGCGGCCCCGGAGCGGTGAGTTTCCGGCGCGAGAAATATATCGAATATGGCGGTCCGGACGGCGGCAATGGCGGTAAGGGCGGGGACATCATTTTCGAGGCGGTTCAGGGTCTGAACACGCTCATCGACTTTCGCTATGCCCAGCATTTCAAGGCGCAGCGCGGCCTGCCCGGTGCCGGCCGCGACAGGACCGGGGCATCCGGCAAAGGTCTTGTGATCGCGCTGCCGGTCGGCACCCAGATTCTGGCAGACGATGAAGAGCGGACATTGCTCGCAGACCTTACCGAAGTGGGCCAGAAAGTAACCTTCCTGCGCGGCGGCGCTGGCGGACGCGGGAACGCTTCCTTCAAAAGCTCGACCAATCGCGCGCCGCGCCAGCACGGGCCGGGCGAACCTTTTCAGGAAATGCATGTCTGGCTGCGGCTGAAATTGCTCGCCGATGCGGGCCTGGTCGGCCTTCCGAACGCAGGCAAATCGACCTTGATCAACCGCGTTACCAACACCAAGGCCAAGGTCGGCGCCTACCCCTTTACAACGACGCGGCCGCAGCTGGGCGTCGTCAGCCACAAGGGGCGCGAATTCGTGCTCGCCGATATTCCCGGGCTGATTGCAGGGGCAGCCGAAGGCGCAGGCATTGGCGACCGTTTTCTCGGCCATATCGAGCGGTGCAAGATATTGATCCATCTGATCGATGCAACGGGTGATGATCCGGTCGAGGCTTGGGAAACCGTGCTTCACGAGCTTGGTGAATATGGCGCAGGGCTGCAGGATAAGCCGCAGATCATTGCGCTCAATAAGGGCGATTTGCTCGGCGATGAACTGATGAAGGATGTGGCCGATCAATTGACGGCTGCAGGCGCAGGAGAAATCCTGGCGATATCAGGGGCAAGCGGTGACAATGTCGAGGCATTGCTTGACCGTATCTTAGAAGAATTGCCAGACAAGAGCAGTGTCGAAAAGTCGCGCGGCGAGAAAGACGGGGAGAGTGAGGCATGGTCGCCCGTTTGACGTCGCGCCAGTTTGCACCCGAAAACTGCCCCCTGCTGGTGGTGAAGGTTGGTTCGTCGCTGCTTGTCGAAGAGGGCGGGAATTTGCGGTCTGCCTGGCTGTCGACGCTGGTTGACGATATTTCCGGGCGGCATAAAGCCGGACAACGGATCATCGTCGTTACATCAGGCGCGATTGCGCTCGGCGCGCGCAAGCTTGCCCTTCCAAGGGGCGGGCGCGCCAGCCTTGCCGATGCCCAGGCAGCAGCTGCGGCCGGACAGATTTTGCTATCGAGCAGCTGGGCCGACCTGCTGGGCGAGGGAGATATGGCGGCCGCGCAGTTGCTGGTGACGCTCGACGATCTGGAGGATCGGCGGCGCTATCTGAATATTGCAGCGACGCTGGACCGGCTGCTTGGCCTGGGGGCTATTCCGGTGGTCAACGAGAATGATAGCGTGGCGACTCAGGAAATCCGTTTCGGGGACAATGACCGCCTGGCTGCGCGCATCGCCCAGGCTGCGGCCGCCAGCGGCGTAATCCTCTTGTCCGATGTCGACGGACTGTATGACCGCAATCCGTCGGCTGAAGGTGCCGAGATTCTGCCCTTCGTCGAGCGTATCGACGATGATATTCGCGCGATGGCGAGCGGTAGCGCGATTTCGGGTATGGGGTCGGGCGGGATGCAGTCCAAGCTCGAAGCTGCGCAGATTGCCGGCCTTGCCGGGGTCAATATGGCGATTATTTCCGGCAAGGAGGATCATCCGCTGGCCGCATTCGATACCTGCAATACAGGCACGATTTTTGCCGCCGAAGAAAGCCGTGGCGCGCGCAAAAACTGGCTTGGCGGGCGGCTGACGGCAAAGGGCCGGATTTTCGTCGATCGCGGGGCCTGCGATGCGCTTGGCAGAGGAAACAGCCTGCTGCCCGCCGGCGCGATATCGGTCGAAGGCGATTTTATCCGCGGCGACGTGGTGGACATCATGCATGATGGCAGGGCTATCGCGCGCGGGCTCAGCGAATATGGCGTGGATGATGCGCTGGCGGTTTGTGGAAAACAATCGAGTGAGCTGGAGAGCATTTTGGGCGCCGTGCCGCGCAAGGTGCTCGTTCATCGCGATCAGCTGGTGATGCTCTGACAATGGTAGGGAAAACCGTCGCCATGACCGGTGCAACCGGATTTGTCGGGCAGGCAACGATGGAATGCCTGCTGGCGCAGGGCTGGCATATCCGCGCCTTGACGCGGCGCGAGCAGGCCGAAAAGCCGGGCGTTACCTGGATCCCGGGAGCGCTCGACAAAGTCGAATCACTGGAGAATCTGTGCGATGGTGCCGACGCGGTGCTGCATATTGCCGGTGTTGTGAATGCGCCCGACAAGGCCGGTTTTGAAGAAGGCAATGTGGCGGGCACGGAAAATATGCTGGCAGCAGCGCGCGAAACCGGCGTGAAGCGCTTCGTCCATGTTTCCTCGCTCGCTGCCAGGCAGCCCAAACTCTCCGATTATGGCATGAGCAAATTTCGCGCCGAGAAACATGTCGCAACGTCGCTTCTGGACTGGACGATTATCCGCCCGCCGGGTGTTTTTGGCCCGGGCGATACCGAAATGCTGGATCTTTTCCGGCTGGCGAAACGCGGCTTTGTTCTGTTGCCACCAAAGGGGCGCGCATCCTTTATCCATGTCGATGATCTTGCCCGGCTTCTGGTCGCCCTCCTGCCCTCCAGCGAGGCAGTGACGGGCCAGATATTCGAAGCGGATGATGGTGAGCCGCGCGGGTGGAGCCACACCGGTTTCGGCCGCGCTGTTGGCTGGGCAATGGGGCGGCGGGTGACGGCAATATCCGCGCCCAAAGCGCTCCTGTTGCTTGCGGCCTATGGGGACCGGGGTGCGCGGCGCGGCAAGGCAAAATTAACGCCGGACCGCGCGCGTTATCTTTCCCATCCAGACTGGGTTGTCGACCGGCAAATGCTCCCGCCGGCATCGCTTTGGCAACCCGAAATCAAGACGCGCCAGGGGCTGAAGGATACCGCGCGTTGGTACAAGGCGCAGGGATGGCTTTAGGCCGCCGGAAGGCGCGCGCTCCAATTGCGCCCTTTTGCCGCCATATTCGCTTGCCAAGTGCCGCCACAACTGGCCAAAGAGGCCAACCAGAAATGACAGGATGCGACTATGACTGACCGCAGCGCCATGTTTGACAAGCTCAAGGGCCTGATCGAACCATTCAACAAAAAGGGTGTCGATCTGACGGAGACGACGACATTTGCAGGCGATCTCGAATGGGATAGCCTGACCGTAATGGATTTTGTGGCCGAGGTTGAAGACGAGTTCGATATTGTCATCACCATGAATATGCAGGCCGAGATCGAAAATGTCGGTCAGCTTGTTGATGCGGTAACGAAGCTGGTGGACTCCTGACACTCGTGGTCACTCCTGCTTTCGCGGGAATGACAGTTTTGGATTGACCTTATGACAGACCTTTTCTCCAAGTTTGATGACATCATCCAGACGCGCGAGACGTTGCTTTCGACCGGTGTGACCGATCCCTATAATCTGGTGATGGAGGAGGTAATCTCTCCGACCCGCGCCATCTGCAACGGGCGCGACACGATCCTGCTCGGCACCTATAACTATATGGGCATGACCTTCGACGATGATGTCATCGCGGCAGGCAAGGATGCGCTTGACAATTTCGGCAGCGGCACGACCGGCAGCCGCGTTCTCAACGGCACCTATCAGGGGCACAAGGAATGCGAGGAGGCGCTGAAGGAATTTTACGCCATGGACCATGCGATGGTCTTTTCCACTGGCTATCAGGCCAATCTGGGTGTGATCAGCACCATTGCGGGCAAGGGCGACTATGTCATCCTCGATATCGACAGCCATGCCTCGATCTATGACGGCTGCGCGATGGGCAATGCCGAAATCGTGCCCTTCCGCCACAATGATGTCGAAGCGCTGGAAAAAAGGCTGAAGCGCCTGCCTGAAGATGCCGGCAAGCTGGTCGTGCTCGAAGGCGTCTATTCGATGCTCGGCGATGTCGCGCCGCTCAAGGAGATGGTGCGTATCTCCAAGGAAGCAGGGGCGATGGTGCTGGTCGACGAAGCGCATTCGATGGGCTTTATCGGCGAGAATGGCCGCGGTGTGTGCGAAGCGCAGGGGGTGATAGATGATTGCGATTTCATCGTCGGAACATTCTCAAAAAGCGTCGGCACGGTCGGCGGTTTCTGCGTGTCGAACCATCCGAAGTTCGAGGTGATGCGGCTGGTCTGCCGTCCCTATGTCTTTACCGCCAGCCTGCCGCCCTCGGTGGTCGCGACTGCCGCGACATCGATCCGCAAGCTGATGCATGGATCGAACAAGCGCGCGCATTTGTGGGAGAACAGTAAGGCTCTGCACAGGGGCCTGCGCGATTTGGGGTTCCAGCTGGGCACAGACGAACCTGAGAGCGCGATCATCGCGGTGATCATGCCCGATCTGGAGCGCGGGGCGATGATGTGGGAGGCGCTGCTCAAAGAAGGGCTCTATGTCAATCTCGCCCGTCCGCCCGCCACGCCAGCTGGCATGACGCTGCTCAGATGCTCGCTCTGCGCCGAACATTCAAGCGAGCAGGTCGGCGAGATACTGGGGATGTTTGAGGCAGCTGGAAAAGCCGTGGGTATTATTTAGGGTGCAAGAACGACTATGTCTGAATATGTTCTTACGCTATCCTGCCCCGATCAGCCTGGCCTGGTTGCGGCGGTTTCCGGTTTCTTCGCCGATAATGGGTGCAATATCCTCAATTCGCAGCAATATAATGACATCGATTCCGGACGATTTTTCATGCGCGTCAAATATGAGGCATTGGCCTCCGCGCCCAGCGAATCGCAGCTAAAGATAGCCTTCAGCAGAGTGGCAGCCGCTTATGAAATGGAATGGTGTTTGCGACCTGCATCTATGAGCAAAAAAGTGCTGATACTGGTGTCGAAATTCGACCATTGTCTGGAGGACTTGCTCTACCGTCAGCGCGTGGGCGAGCTGAATATGGATGTGGTTGCTGTCGCGTCAAACCATCCGCGCGATGATGCAAAACCCTCGCTGGTAGGAGATACGCCTTGGTATCATTACCCCATAACGCCGGAGACCAAGCCTGAACAGGAAGACCGGCTGAAGGCACTGATCGAGCAAACGGGGGCTGAGCTTGTGATACTGGCACGCTATATGCAGATACTGTCAGATGATTTTGCCGGTTACCTCTCCGGTCGCTGCATCAATATTCATCACAGCTTTCTGCCTGGTTTCAAAGGAGCAAAGCCGTATCATCAGGCCCATGCTCGCGGTGTTAAAATGATCGGCGCATCGGCCCATTATGTGACCGCTGACCTGGATGAAGGGCCAATCATTGCGCAGGATGTCGAACATATCAGCCATTCTGACACGCCCGAAGAGCTGGTCGCAAAGGGCCGCGACATTGAGTCCCGCGTGCTGGCAGAAGCGGTGAGAGCGCATTTGGAAGACCGAATATTGCTCAACGGCAATCGGACGGTGGTATTCAAAAACTAGCGAGGCCGGTGCTGTGTGCCTTCGCCTGCGGTGATGAACAACGCCGTCACCTCCCCGTCGACATCCGCTGTGTGCCAGACGCCGGGATCGTTGATCGCATATTCCCCGGGTGCCAGCGTCACGCGCCTTTCCCCGCCGCCCACTTCCTGGACCAATGTGATTTCACCCTCGATGCACAGAACGATTTCATGCCCCTTGGGATGCATCTCCCAGGCATCCCAGCTTTCGGTGAAGCTATACATCGAAACCAGCCGCCCCTCGCGGCCATCCTCACCATGGCGCTGGCCATAGCCTTCATACCATTCCATCCCGCCGGTTATTTCCGGCTGCTCTATGGCGGCCCCGCCCAGCCCCAGATGGATTGGATATTTTTTAGCTGCCTCGGCATATCATCACCTCCCTCGATTCAGCGGGAAGGATAACATAAATCAGCGTACAGCGCCCTTCATCCACAATTTTGGGAGCATCACCGCTGCCCCAAGGATCGGCCAGCGCCGCTGCCATGCCCTGACCTTGAGTTCCTCGCCCGAGTGACGGCTCACCTTCCAGGCGATATAGTCGATCCCGCCTGAATAGGTGAAGCTGGCCTTGGCGAGGCGCGCGAGCGTCAGAAATTTGCCGCGCCGGCGCAGCGCGGGCCAGCGTGCGCGCTCCTGCTCGATGCGGCCTTCGGGATCCTCACCGAGATAGACCCGATCGCCGCGTATTTCATTGGCGATCGCCGTATGATGCAGAGCGGCGCGCCCGAATGTCTCATAGCGCTCCGGATCAAAGTCTATCACAGAGGCCGGGCGGTCCTTACGCTCGGCGCGCAGCTCCGCGCCATAGGTGAGCGCGAAGCCCGACTGCCACAGATCGGCCAGCGGAACAGCCTCCCGGTCATTATGCGCCAAAGCTGCATTCAGCAATGTCGGCGCTGCACCGGCAATCGCCAGCACCGCCTTGCGCCGCGCCTCATCATCATCGGCAACCCAGACAAGGCGTGAAGGCTGAGAAAAGCGGGCCCAGACTGACACTGCCGATGCGCCTGGACGATTGAGCGCATGAAAGTCATTCTCGCTGAGCACAGCGACCTTCGCCATCAACCCTTCATGCTGGCAGGGGAATACATTGGGCGGCAGGCGCCGATTCCATTTGGCCAGCCATTTTTTGTCGTAAGCTGGCGCATAGTCCGACACAATCAGATAAAAATCGAGCATCTCGCCTTCGAGCCGCTCCGAGCGTAGACAGGAACCGTAAAAAAGCACAGCGCGGGCCGCGCCCTCATATTGCGCCGCTATATGCCGGGCAAATGCCTGCACTTCCTGCCTTGCCGGTTCGGCCAGTTCGCGGGCAACAAGTTGTTGTAACGACGCCATATGGCCGCCTCTATATCGCGCCAATGCTTTTGTCGATTGTCCGTTTACGCCTTGTCAGGCGGCGATTTTCAGGAAGGGTATGGGCGGTGTAGATTTGAGAATGATTGGCTTTTTGTCATTGGCCTCAAACAACTCCCCATCCAGAATAACATTGCTGTGTGCGCCGTCGATGCGGATGATATCGCCCTGCGCGAGATGGACACCGCGCATCGCCTGCTTGCCAAGCCTTCCGGCAATCGAAGCAGCCACGACCTTGAACATGGCACCGATGCTCTGGTCGACGGCAAGAAATTTCAAATGCCCCTCCTTTTGCCGGCCAGGTCGCGCGCCAAGCAGCAGTTTTTCGAGCGTCGTCACTACGAGCACCGAAAAGCTTCCTTTGAGCTCGCCATCGCGCAGATGCGAAATCCGCACCGGATCGGCGCGCTGCGGAAGGAATTTTGCGCGGAAACCGACAAGCACGGAAAACAGCGTGGCAAAAACCGCCAACACATGGCTCAGCCCGTTGGGAAGGCCCAGCGGATAGATTTTGTGGCGGCAGTAAAGCATCGTGTCGGCCAGCCCTGCGCCGCCCAGAAACATGCCTAGAACCGGTTTGGCATTCTCGCTGCCGTCTGACAGTGCAATCAATTCGCGTGCAACCACATGGCCGGAAACATCGCCTTTTGCGATCTCCAATATTTCCGACAATGCTTCCAGGGGGTTGCCCTGCGCGCCCAGATCGAGCGCGATGAGGTTTGTTTTCCCGTTCGGCAATACGGCAACCGGCGGCGGTGCCCCGTCAAAATGCCCGCCATGATAAAGTTCGGTCAGCGCGGTCTGCACCGTGCCGTCGCCGCCATTGATGACCAGAACCTTGGGCTTGACGCGGGCGATCATCTCCAGCGCCCGGCTGATCTGATGCATCTCTTCCACCTCATAGTGGAAAATGTCGGGATTGCGCGCGCAAAAGCACCGCACCTTGGGCAACAAAGACTTGTTGCCAGTGGAATGCGGATTGGAAAGGAGCGCAACAAGAGCCAAAGCAGTAGCCTTACATATATCGCATATTGATGGTGATGCGCTTCACGCCATTGCCGACATAGAATGACACCTTGTTCACCGAAGGTTTGCCCAGATTAAAAATATTGATGCTGGGATTGCGCGACATGCCGCCGCCATCTTTTCTGATGTCGGTCTTGCCATTGCCATTCTTGTCATGCCGGATAGCGATGCCGTAATTCCCGGATTTGGGTACCGGCATGCAAAAGGTCATGGTGCCTGCACGCGCACGATTCTCGATACGGTTGAGCCAGCGGCCTTTCTTGAGCCAGGCGGCTTTTGTTGCAGGATAGCTTTGCACCCGCATCTTGCCGGTGGAGGATTTGATACCCCTGACAGTAATAAGGACAGCAGGCCCCTTACCCGCGCTGCAGCGCGAGAGATTGTTGCCGATCTTGCCGGCCTGAACCGCGCTACCCATCGATAACAGACCGAGTGCCGCGGCTGGGAGAATGAAATTTTTCACGTCTTTACTCCTGAGACATATATGAGGGCGCGATTCAGCGCGAACGCACCACGGATATTGCCCCTGAACCTAAACTCGCTTATCGGAATGATTTGCGGCCAAAATAGGGTAACAGAGCGACAACAGTTTGAAATTCCTGACAGCCACTGATCGCTATATCGCCCGGCTCATTTTCGTACCGATGATGGGCACGCTCATTATCGCCGCGATGTTGTTGCTTCTTGAGAAGATGCTGCGGCTTTTCGACTTTGTGGCGGCCGAAGGCGGACCGGTCAGCGTAGTGTGGCGGATGCTGGCCAATTTGATGCCGGAATATCTGTCGCTCGGCATACCGATCGGGCTGCTACTGGGCATTTTGCTTGCTTTCCGGCGACTCGCCCTGTCATCCGAGCTGGATATCTATCGCGCTGTGGGCAAGAGCTATTGGCGCCTGCTTCGCGTCCCCTATATGTTTGCCTTTGCGCTGGCGGCCATCAATCTTGCGATCGTCGGTTTTGTCCAGCCCTATTCGCGCTATCTCTATGAAGAGCTGCGTTTCGACCTGCGTTCAGGCGCATTGGGCGCGTCGATCAAGGTGGGTGAATTTAACAATCTGGGCAAGAATTTGACGATCCGCATCGATGAAAGCCGCGATGATGGCAAGAATCTGTCGGGGCTGTTCGTTTATGGCGAATCGCAGAGCGAGCAATCGATTGCCGTTACTGCGGAACGCGGGACATTTCTGCGCACCGATGATCCCGATACCATCATATTGCGGCTGCAAAATGGAACATTGGTGCATGATGCGCCCAACTACCGCAATCCGCGCGTTTTGACTTTCACCAACCATGATGTTCCCATCCCCCTGCCAAAGATCGAAGCCTTCCGGGATCGCGGCGGCAAGGACCGCGAATATACGATTCCCGAGCTTTTGAGCATTAGCGGCGATTCATCGCAGCCCGCCGATATCCGCAACAAGGCAGAGGCGAATTTCCATTTTCGTATGGTGGAGGTCATAATGATGCTGCTGATGCCGCTTTTGGCGCTGGCGCTGGCAGTTCCGCCCAAACGGTCGACCTCGGCGCTTGGGGTGTTCCTCTCCATTGTGATGGTGGTGACTTATCACAAGGTCAACGAATATGGCGAGGATATCGGCGGACTTGGAATCGTCGATCCGCTGATTGCCCTTTGGGTGCCGTTTTTCGTGTTCGCCGCCTTGATCCTTTGGATGTATCATGTGCTGGCCCATGTGCCGGGCGGCCAGCCAATTGGCGCGCTTGAGAAATTTGCCGAACAAGTCGGAAAGGGTATTCGCAAGTTGCTGCGTTTTCGGCGCGGGCGTTCCCCGCCGATGAAAGCCGAGCCAGCCTGATGCATTTGCAATTCTTCCCTTCGCGACAGGTCGGCCTTTACATGGGCAAGCTGTTTTTGACGCGCAGTTTCGCTGTTCTGGCGATGCTTGTGCTTGTCTTGATGACGCTCGATCTGCTCGGCGAAAGCGGAAAAATTCTGGAAGTGGATGGCAATGGGCAGGGCGATTTGTGGCGCTATATCGGGCTTCGCGTGCCGCAATTGATCGCGCGTTTTATGCCATTCGCGGTTCTGCTCGGGACGCTCATCACATTCACCACGCTTAGCCAGAATAGCGAGGTGGTCGCAATGAAAGCATCGGGGCTTTCTGCGCATCAAATACTCGCGCCGATGTTTATGACGGCTCTGCTGGTCGCCATTTTTTCCTTTGTTTTCAATGATCGCGTCGTGGCCCCGGCCACCGCAGAGCTGAAACGCTGGCAGGATGTCGAATATGCCGCCATCCCGCGCGAAAGCGGTGTAAAGTACAATATCTGGGTGCGCGAAGGACAGGATCTCTTTCATGCCAAAGAAGTGCGCGGCAAAGGGAATGCGACCCAGCTGAAGGATGTGAGCGTCTATTTGCGCAACCGCGGCGGGCTCAGGCAAGTGATCCATGCAGACAGCGGCAGCTATCAGGGTGATGTCTGGCGGCTGGAAAATGTTACCAGTTTCGATCCGGTCCGCGCCGATGGCGAGGAGCGGTTCGAAGAAGTCACCGTGGGCAAGGGGATTACGCCCGACCGGTTCCAGTATGAGAAGGTCGATGGCGATGCGCTCGGATTTCTGGAGCTGCGCGAGGCGATTGCCGATCTGAAGCTCTCGGGGCGGCGTACCAGCAATCTCGAAGCCATTATGTGGCACAAGATTTCTGGGCCGCTGTCGGCGCTGTTGATGCCGCTGCTGGGCGCGGTTGCGGCTTTCGGCCTGGCCCGGTCAGGGGCGCTTTTTGTCCGCGCGGTTATTGGTATGGCTCTCGGCTTCGCCTATTTTGTTGCCGATAATTTTGCACTCGCGATGGGCAATCTGGGGGCCTACCCGCCGCTGGTCGCAGCATGGGCACCCTTCCTGTTATTCCTGCTCATCGGCGAAGCTGTTTTGGTGCGAACCGAGGAATGACCCAGTGGGGCGATGATGCCGCTGGCACGGCCCCTGCGGTAAGCCGGTCAGATGTCGCGAAAGGAGCGGGACTTGCCGGCCTTTCGCGGCTCGGTGCACTGATCGAAATCGTCGCGCAGCCCGCATATACATGGATGTTCGGCCTCACCAGCTACGGCTTGTATATTGTGCTTTGGGCCGCGGTTAACATTCTCGCGAATCTGCTTGATCTCGCCATGGGGCAGGCGCTTCAGCGGATCATTCCAGCCGAAAAAGAGCGTGAGGCGCAGCATTATGCGCTGCGCGTCGCGTTGCTGGTTTCCACTGGTCTTGGCGTGTTGGCTGCGCTTTTGCTCATGGCCTTTGCTCAGCCGCTCGCCGGATTCATCTCCTCCGATCCCGAAAATGCTGAAAATTTGCCGCGGGCGATCATGCTTTTTGCTCCAACGCTTCCGCTGTGGATTTTCGTCGAGACGGCGACCGCTGCGGCGCGGGCTAAACGGGCCTTTGGCCCGGAGATTCGGCTGCGCATTTTTTGGGAGCAGGTGGCGCGGCTCGGATTTGTGACCTTGCTGTATCTCGCCGGGTTTGGGCTGGAAGGCCTGCTTCTCGGGCATTTGCTCTCACTGCTCCTGACAGCCATTCTCGCGCTACGACTGCTGAACCGCTATTATGATCTGCGGCTGGTGTTTGCCGCGCCGCCCAGGCCTGCGCTGAGGCGCAATCTGCTGGCCAGCGGACTGGCCCTGCTTCCTCCGGCGCTGGCGCGTCGGGCCTTTAATGATCTTCCTCCGATTTTGCTCAACGTCATGATGGCGGGCGCTGCCGGTGCGACGGCTGCCGGGCTTTACGGTATCTCCCGCAAGGTCGCCTCGATCCCGCTCATTGTGCGCCAGTCATTCCTTTACGTATTGGCCCCGTTGTCATCTGCGCAGGGGGCGGCCGACAGGACCGGCGTTGCGCCGCTCTATAGCTTTGCAACGCATATGTCGCTGCTCCTGGCGGTGCCGATTGCCGGTTTCATGATTCTGGTCGCGAGTGACATTCTCTCCGGCTTTGCACCGGGGTCCGAGGCCGCCCTTCCTATTCTGATTCTGCTGCTGGTTGCCCGCGCCGGGGAAGCGGTGATCGGGCCGGCGACGCCTATCGTGGAGATGATCGGCCACCGCATCTTGCCTCTGCTCAATAGCCTGCTGGGCTTGGTGATTTGGGTAATTCTCGCCATCTGGCTGGTCCCGGAGTTCGGGGTTACCGGCATGGCCATTGCCGTGGCTGTCGGCGTTGTCGTTACCGCCTGGGCAGCGGCAGTGGAGTTGCAGATCAGCGATGATCTCTCGCCGTTTGGGAAAGGCTTTTGGCGGGCGACTGCTGCTGCCTTGCTGTTCTGCCTTGCCATGTGGCTGGCGGGGGTTCTGCTGGCTCCCCATGGCGCGCCCGTCCGGGCGATTGGCCTGCTTTTGCTCTTTTGGCCGCTGCTGTGGCTGGTGCTTCATTTTGGCATGCTTGCCGAAGACAAGGAGGCATTGGGCGGTCTTGCCAAATGGCTGAGACTATAGGATTGAGCGGCAATGCATGACGATGAGATCATTATCCGGCCAGTGTCGGGAGCCGCCAACAAGAAGCTTTTCGTGGAGCTTCCCTACCGGATCTATGCGGATAACCCCAATTGGATACCGCCGCTCAAGGATGAAGTTTATGGCCTCATTGACCCTGGAAAGAACCCATGGTTCGAACATGGCTCGGCGGAGCTGTTTCTGGCGGAGCGTGCAGGCCGGGTTGTGGGGCGGATTTCAGCCCATATCGATGATCTTGCGCTTGCGCAGCCGGCAGAGCAGGGTTTCGGGCCCGGCACCGGCTTTTGGGGTATGTTCGAGGCGGAAGATGAAAATGTTGCGCGCGCTTTGTTTGATGCCGCTGAAGAGGCAATGCGCGCCAAGGGCATGACCAGAATTGTCGGCCCGGTCAGCCTTTCCATGTGGGACGAGCCCGGCCTGCTGATCGAGGGGCATGACCACCCCCCAACGGTGATGATGGGATATCATGCAGCGGAATATGGGGCCTGGGTGGAAGCTGCCGGGCATGCCAAGGCGGAAGATCTGTGGACCTATGCCCTCGAGATTTCCGATGGATTTCCCGAGCTGGTCAACCGGCTTGTCGCCATGGGCGACAAATCATCCCGCATCCGCATCCGCAATGTCGACAAGAAGCGTTTCGATGAAGAGGCCGCGCTGATCATGTCGATCCTCAACAATGCCTGGTCGGACAATTGGGGCTTTGTTCCCTTCACCGACAGCGAGATTGCCTATGCTGGCAAGAAGTTGAAGCCCATTGTCCGTGAAGACCTGATCAAGATTGCCGAGGTCGATGGCGAGCCTGCGGCTTTCATGATGACGATACCGGATATGAATGAGAAGCTGGCGGATTATGGCGGATCGCTCTGGCCTTTCAACTGGGCGAAGCTGCTCTGGTGGCTCAGAAATCCGGTTTGCCGGACAGGCCGGGTGCCACTGATGGGCGTGGTGCAGAAATATCAGGGCAGCAGGCTGGCGAGCCAGCTTGCCATGATGCTGATCGAATATATCAGGCGCGATATCTGCGCCAATTATGGCGCGACGCGCGGCGAATTCGGCTGGGTGCTGTCCTCCAACGGGCCCATGCGCTCGGTGGGCGAAGCCGTGGGCGGAAAGGTCAACAAGGTCTACCGGATTTACCAGAAAGCACTCTAGCGACTGACATGTTAGGCAGGGGACAGCCAGCCGCGATATTCGGCAACAAGTCCGATGATCGGTGCGCTGATCGAGACATTGAAATGGAAACGGCCATCCTGTTCCGATTCGTATGTTTCTCCAAACGGCAAAAGTGCACGGGGTAACGGTATAGGGCCGATCCGCCAGTTGCGCGGTATCACCAGGAGACGATCCTGCTGAACCACCAGCGCCAAGGCCACTGATATTGGACCAAATCTCTCCACCAGCAATCTGTCATCCTTGCCCTTCCCTGCAATTTGATAGCTGCCAAAGCGTCGGCCCCCAAAATTGCGCTCCCAAAATTCCCCTTCGGTATCGGGTGTAAAAGAGACATCGACATCGACATCGTCCGAGGGTGGTGGAAAGCCGATCAGCCATGCCACAAGGACTCCGAGCGGATTACGCCCCCTGATCACTTTTGCCCGCCCTGACCAGCGCCGCCGCTTGCGGCTGCCATGCAGTTGCCGAACGGCTCGCGGCAGCTTTTCATACGCGTTTCCGAGCAGCTGCTCATACAATGACTTTTGAGCCATCCGGTCTTCGTCGCGCCAGCCTGTGAAAACCGCCCGCTTCTCAAAAATATTCTCATAGTCACCAAGCGAGATCTCGTTTGTCGCTGCTCTCGCACCGGGCATGGGACGCGTTCCGGCCATAAGCTTGCGAATAATGATCTCGCAGGCCATCGACGGGATATAGGGGCCATCATCTCCTTCGGCGATAAGATGCCATGATCGTTCAGTGCTTTGACCGGTCACTTCGCCCTTGGCTTCAATAAACATCCCGCCGCGATGTTCGCCATATCGCAGCCGATTGAGCACTCTATAGAACAACGGCGCGAGCGGCGTCATGGCTGACAAGCCAAGCTTTGCTCTCGTCTTTGCCAGCAAATTCAGGGTCCGATGCAGATATTCGGGGACAGGCCCTGCACCCATCCAAATGTCGAGCAATCCCGGATATGCGGGCGGCAGCAGCTGCAGATCCGGCACATCAACAAGCGAGAAACGGATATTCCTGAGCGGCAGGTGGCCTGGCGGCGCGATGGTATAGCGTATGCTTTCGGCGAGGCCCGTGCCAACGGAAGGCTCGCCATTTCGCACAAGGGGCACTGGCGACCCTGCATAACTCATCACTGCGCGCATGACATTCGGTCCAACGCCGGCATAGGGCGAGGGTGCGATACCGCCGGTGACATTTTTGACGGTCATGTCATTCGTAACTTCTCTCAGCACTGCAGCGGTGAGCACGGGGAAACTGCTCACACCGCTGAGAGCGAAGATATCGGAGGCCTTGGCAGCAGGGTCCAGCATTTTGAATCCAGCTACAAAGTCTGCCGAATCTGCCAGATCCAGATAATCGACATGTTGCGCGATACATGCTTGTGCGGCGGCATATGGCCGGTGGCCATAGGATTGAAATGGCCCCGATGCGTCGACCAGCAAATCCGGCTTTTCTTGCTCCAGGGCCATGCCGATATCTGCCCTATCCACCCGCAGAGGGCGCAGCAGGGCTTTCCCCGTGTGAGCGTTGCAGAACATTTCAGCGTTATCGAATGATCGTCCAGCGATGAGCATTTCCAGGCCGGCCATGTCGAGCAAGAGTTCGGCAAGCCTGCCGCCGAAGCTTCCATAGCCGCCCAGAATCAAGATCTTCACAGCAATAACCTTCGCTGGACTTCCGGGTCGGGCAGCGCGCACAAATCTGCACGGCCAAACCATCGATAACGGTTGCGTGCAACAAAACCATACAGCCAGTCCCGAAAGGGCTTGGGCAACGGCTGCAACAGTGCCAAAAACCGCCAAATACCACCCAGCTTTTTGCCTGTTCTGATTATTGCATCTAGGGAGCTATATGCCTGACCATCTTCGAGATATAGCCAGCTCATCGGATCATTGGGCTCCATGCCAAAATGCCGCATCAGCGCTTTGCCGCGTTTTGATTGAAGAGGAATGATCTGAAATTTCCGGTCGCTGTCATTTCGGGCAATCCACCTCGCACCCAAAGCACAAAGAGCGCAATGCGCATCCATTACAGCAATCAGCCCATTGTCTTCAAAGGCTGGAATGGTCGGGTCCGTTCGCCAAGAGTAAGGAGCGTGAACAGTCTTCATCATCGATCAACCAATGGCCGGCGACGGCTCCAACGGGAGGAGCCATCGCCGTATCCCTACTATCGCAGCAGGCTTTCACGCCGCACCTTGGCGGGCTCGCGGGGCGCTTCTGCTTCGGCGGCGGGTTCCGGCAACCGGTCATGTACCCAGTCGGCGACCTTTTTGCCATGCCGCGTCACCGCGCCCATGTTGAAGAAATGCATACCGCCCAGCACGAGGACGGCAAGGCCGACATACCAGCCAAGAAAGCGCATCATTCCAGCTGCGTCGGTGACTTCGCCGGCCGTGCTCAATGCTAGTGCGATGAAGCCAAGATTGACGAGATAGAATCCGACCACCAACAAATGATTGACGCTGGTCGCAAGTTCGGCGTCGTGGCCAAAACAGCGGATCAGATAGATTTTGCCATTTGTACTGAGTGTCCAGGCGACCCAGATTGTCATGCCAACGGCGATGAAGAGATAGAGGCTATAAGCAAGAATGGTCATTTCTTTGTCCTTTCTGTCTTGGACGGTTCAATCAGTTATTTCTGTAGAAAGTGAAATTAGGGGATAAATGAGGGAAGCCCTGTGGTTTCATATGATCTCCTTTCGCTTAATCGAGTTGGCGGATGCGGGGTTTGCCGCCTGCCGGTGTATCCGCCGTTGCGGCTTTCCCTTTGCCGGGGACAAAACGGGCGACCTTGCTGCCGAGTTTCATCAGCGCAACCAGGGTGCTCTTGTTGATCCGCCGGACATCGTCATACCAGCTGGTCAGCGTAGCGATGAATTGATGCATCCGGCCTATGCGCTCGCGCACATGGCCTGGCAGCTGCTTGTTGCTTGCCATACGTTCTTTCAGCTCGGCCAGCTTGGCGACGGTTGGATCGATCTCTCGCTTCTTCCGCTCGGCGGAAATTGACATGAACATGTCCCACAGGTCGGTCTCGGCAATAAAATGGTCGCGCCGGTCGCCAGGAATATGGGTGCGCTTTACAATGCCATAGGCGATCAGCTCTTTGAGCGAATTGGAAACATTGGAGCGCGCGAGGTCCAGCGCTTCGCAAATCGCCTCGGCATCAAGCGGCTGGTCTGAAAGATAGAGCAGCGCATGCACCTGCGACATGGAACGGTTGGCACCCCACTGTGTGCCCATCTCGCCCCAGTGGAGAATAAACTCCATCGCTTCGGGATATTTTTCGATGCCCATTGCGAATCACCTTTCGTTATTTCTGAAAATACAGAAATAAGGGAATAGATCAATCCCTGCTCTAACATTTTTCCGATCAGCCTTTGGAGACGCAGCCCTTGCCTGCCATCATGCTTTCGATATTCGAATGGAAAAAAGCGGCAATGTCATGGTTCCATAGATCATTGTGCCCGGCACCTTCGATGATATGCGCGCATTTGGGATTTCGGGCCGCATCGAATAGCTTCTGGCCAAAGCTCATATCGATCACATTGTCGCGGTCGCCATGAACCCAGGCCAGCGGCATATCGATCCGGGCGATCCGCGACTGGCTGTCATACTGGTCTTTCAGCAACCAGCGTACCGGGATCCAGGGAACGGCGCGCGCTGCGACATCGGCTATCGAGCTATAGGGCGCTTCGAGAAGAAGCCCTGCCGCTGCATTCTCGCTGGCGAGATTGACGGCAACGCCGGTGCCGAGCGACTGGCCGGCGATGATAATCTGGCTGGCTTCATACCCCTGCGCTTTCAGCCAGTCATAATAGCTCTGCCCTGCCGCGAAAAAGCTATCTTCGCTCAATTCTCCGCCATTGCCCGCATAACCGGGATATTCGGCTGCCAATATCCCATAGCGGCCGCCGGTCAACTGCCGGTAAATGCCTGCGCGGTCAGCCACCGATCCGCCATTGCCATGAAAATGCAGGATAACCGGCGCGCCTTTGGCAGGCGGGGCCTTCCACCATGCCTTGAGCCGGGTTTGACCGCTGGCGATTTCGACGGTTTCAAAATCGCTGGCACCCACTTGCTCCGGTTCTATCCACCTTGTTTCGGGCAAATAGATGAAGCTGCGCTGGCCCAGATAGAGAATGATCAGAGTCGCAAAATAGAAAGTCGCTGCAAAGCTCGCGATCCAGACAATCATGCGTTTCATCCTGCCGGGTCTGCAATGATGGCCCGGTCGCCCATGGTATAGCGCGGTCCGGCACCCTTGCGTGCTGCTGTGTCATCCGGATTATAGAGCGCGCATTTCTTCAGGCTCAGACAGCCGCAGCCGATGCAGCCGTCCAGATTCTCCCGGGTTTGTTCAAGCGCGGCGATTTGCGCGTCTATTTCCTGGCGCAGCCGCCCGCTGATCCGTCGCCAGTCGCGCTGGGTTGGTGTGCGTCCCATCGGGAGCCGGCGCAGTTCCGCACCGATTTCCTGGATCGACAGGCCGAGTCGCTGGGCGATCAGGATAAAAGACAGGCGGCGAATGTCGCTGCGCAGAAAGCGCCGCTGGTTCCCGCCTGTGCGCATCGGATCGACGAGGCCCTTTTCTTCGTAAAAACGGATCGCCGAAACGCTGAGGCCGGTGCGCTTGGAGAGCTCCCCGATTGTCAGAAAATCGCTGGCCTTGAGCCGCATCGGAAAGCTCCTGAAAAAATATCTTGATCTCAACTTAGCTTGAGGTTCTAGAAATCGCAATCACTATCAGAGAATGTTGCGTTAGCCGCCAGATTTCGCGCAGCAAAGGTTAAGGAAAGGAAGGATTATGGCACAAGCATCTTCTCCCAAAGGCACATTGGAACATGTCAATATCACGGTGCGTGACCCGGAGCGGCTGGCGCAGCTTTTTATCGATCTGTTTGGCTGGCACATTCGCTGGAAGGGCCATTCGGCGCTGGGCGGCGACACCATCCATGTCGGCACCGATGATGCTTATCTCGCAATCTACACCAACCCCGATCTCAACTATGCTGACAGCAATTTCAAAAAAGGCCGTCCGCTCAACCATGTCGGGATCGTTGTCGATGATCTCGATGCGGTGGAAGCGAAAGTGAAGGCTGCTGGTCTCGATCCCTGGGGCCATGATGATTATGAGCCCGGGCGGCGCTTTTACTTTTACGATTTTGACGGAATCGAATTTGAGGTGGTCAGCTACAACTAGCTGAGCTCGACCCATGTCGGCGCATGGTCGCTCGGCTTTTCGCGGCCGCGATGCTCCTTGTCGACACCGCTGCTGACAAGCCGGTCGGCAGCCAGCGGGCTGAGCAGCAAATGGTCGATCCGAAAGCCATGATCCTGTTGCCATGCACCGGCCTGAAAATCCCAATAAGTCCAGATGCCGCCTGCAGGATACTGGACGCCGAGCGCATCGGTCCAGCCATCGCCAAGCATCCGGCGATAGGCAGCCAAGCTTTCCGGCTGGCGCAACGCGTCATCGAGCATCGCCTTGTCCGACCAGATGTCATTCGGTCTGGGGATGACATTATAGTCGCCCGCCAATATCGTAGGTACTTCTTCGGACCAGATGGCCGCTGCATGTGCGCGCAATCTTTTCATCCATTTGAGCTTATAGTCGAATTTCGAGCCGGGCTGTGGGTTGCCATTGGGCAAATATATCGTTGCCACGCGCAGCCCATGCACATTCGCCTCCAGATAGCGGGCCTGCTCGTCTTCAGCATCTTCTGCATCCAAATGCGGTAGGCCGCGCCTTACCTCTTCGGGCCGCGCATCGCGCGCCAGGATTGCAACGCCATTGAAGCTCTTCTGGCCGTGCCAGATAGCGCCATAACCGATTCTCTCGAAGGCATCTGCCGGAAAGCCCGCATCCTGCGACTTGATTTCCTGAAGGCAGGCGATGTCCGGCTTGGTTTCCTCAAGCCATTCGATCAGCCGGGGGAGCCGGGCCTTCACGCCATTGATATTGAAACTGGCTATGCGCGTCATGGAGTTTGCCTAACAGCCGGTGGCTCCGGCTGGCAAGGGCGAAGCGCGAAGCGTCTTGCCCCTAGCCTGTCAGCAGCTTCCGTCTTGCCAGATCCTTCGGCCTTCCGAACAAGGCCAGAATCTCGGCCAGCTCGCCGCGCGAAGGCAGGAAAAGCGGAAATCCGGCAACATGCCTTTCTTCGCGCGTTGTTGGTTTCACCCGATGCCACTTCGCATCGATACGCAGTTGCAAGCCTGCCATAAACTCGATCGGCAGCGGCGCGTCATGGCAAGTGAAGAAAATATCCGAACGGAAGAGATTATCCGCGCGGGGCGGGCGGATGGCAATGCCGAGCTTGTCCGCGATAGCCCTGGCATCGTCATGCTGCAGCAGAATATCGAGGTCGGCGACGCTGGTCGGGCCGCTGCCATGCAACAGGACAGCCGCGCTGCCGATCAGCCACCATTCTCCCGAAATGTTGGCCATGATTGTGGAAAGTTCAGCAAGGCTTTCACCCAGCCCCTCGGGGAAATCCCGCTGACCCGAGTGTGTCAGACTGCGAAGCTTGAACCGCAGCCGCAACCCGCCTGCGCGTTGGGATTTGTCACCTGAAAGCTTTTGCCGCCCAGCGATTCGACAAAATCGACCGCGCTCCCGCGCACCAGATCGAGGCTCATCGGGTCGACCACCAGGCGTGCGCCTGCTTCGCCTTCAACCATCAGATCGTCCGATTCGATTTTCTCAGCGAGCCCGAATCGATATTGAAAGCCCGAGCAACCGCCGCCTTCGACTGAAAGCCGAAGCACGGCGTCCTTGCCGAGCTTCTCCGCAATCTGCGTAACCCGGCGGGCTGCACCCGGCAGCAGTGCAATGGCTGAATTTTCGCTCATACCCCTTTATCTAAGAAAATCGTGCGCATTATTCAATTGCGCGGCTTTCGAACTTTACATTTCCCGAGAAAAAAGGGGCGATAAAGCGGCTTCGCGCCTTATCTGCCCCCTAGATACACCCTCTCCCAAAGGTGATGCGTTCGGAAGTGCCGAAGTCCTATTCTCCGGGACCACCTTGAGCGGTGGTATCAATATCTTTCGCTGCGAGCAAGGTCTTTGACACATTTCTGTCATTTTTTGCCGGCGCGAGGAATGCTGTCGGGTTGACCGCAACGCCGCCGATGCGGACCTCATAATGCAAATGGCTACCCGTAGAACGGCCCGTGGAGCCCATATATCCTATGACATCGCCTTTTTTTACACGCTGGCCGAACTTGACATTGAACGCTGACAGATGGGCATAGCGGGTCTGGATTTCGTTGCCATGTTCCAGCTTGATGTATTTTCCGTAACCGCGGCCCCATTTCACAAGGCTTACAACGCCATCGGCGGTTGCGTAGATCGGCGTTCCAATAGGGCCGCCAATATCTATACCCTTATGATTGCGGCTCGCCCCGCGAATCGGCGCACGGCGATAGCCGAAACCGCTCGTCAACCGCATCACTTCAACAGGGTTGATCGAGGGAACCGAAATCTCGACCCTTGTCGACTGCCCGACGGCTTCACCCCAGCCATTGTGCAATGCACGAAACTCCGGGTCCGAAACGCCCAGTGCCGTCTTGTTCGCTTCGACATCTTCAGGTGAAATCCGGAAATTGTCCGAAGCCGAGGCGCTGTTGGCCATGGCAGGACCGGAAAACGCGGCAGTCGCGGCAAAAATGCCTGCTACCAGAAAAGCTCTACCTGTCAGTGAATGGCAAAAAGCCATAGCGCTGCGTTTCATAAGCGTGTTTTAACCCTTGTTTGCGACCCACGCCAAAAAGCGCAGCCTCGATTGAACCAGCGGCAGTTTTCTGCCCACCCCTTATCTTGCGTGTATGTAAAATTTAAAGGAAAAGAAATGCAACCTATGCATAGTAATCTGTCGTTAGTCCGGCTTTGGAACGCGCCGAGTCGTTGAATGGACCTTTCAAACCGCCCCTAAAGTGGCTTTTAACAAGGCTTTTCCAGGTATCAAAGGTTAACAGATTCCTAACCCGGCAAGCCGATTCAAACCATTTTGTCCCGGCTGCGACATGCCGAATCTCGTCAATGTAGATGCGCTCCAGAATCCTCGCCGAGGCCATATCGGCGACATTTGTAAAACGACTTATCGTGGCAGGCGTAACGTCCAGGCCGCGCGCTTCCAGCACCATGGGGACAATGGCAAGACGAGCAAGAACATCGCCGCTCGTTTTTTCGGCCGCTTCCCAAAGGCCGGCATGCGCGGGGAGCGCCCCATAATAGCTGCCAAGCTGCAACAAACGGCGGTCAAGCAGAGCAAAATGCATGGCCTCATCGGCTCCCACGCGCATCCAGTCATCGGTAAATTCGCGCGGAAACTCCCCGCCGAATCTGCCCACCAGATCAAAGGCGAGGTCGATCGCCACAAATTCGATATGCGCGAGCGCGTGGATCAGGGCGATCCTGCCGCGCTCGGACCCGCCTTTCCCGCGTTTGGGCATTTTGGCGGGCGGCAGCAATTCGGGCCTTTCCGGGCGCGCGGGGTGGCTGGGCATGGCGACGTCGAATGTATGTGCCAGCCGGCCCAGCCGCCATTCGCGTGCCGCACGGCGCGCCTGCATCAGCTTTTCTCGCGGCTCCGGTGTCCTTAGAACTTCCCGGCAGGCCTGGGCTACAGACCGCATCAGAGCGCCCTGGCAGCCTCCAGCACCGCTTCGGCATGACCTTTGACTTTCACCTTGCGCCAGATCTGCGCGATCTTGCCGTCGTTGCCGACCAGGAATGTCGCGCGCTCGATTCCCATATATTTGCGGCCATACATATTCTTTTCGACCCAGACCCCCATCTTTTCGGTGGCGTCGCTTTCTTCATCGGACAGCAGCGTCAGGTCAAAATCATACTTGGCCTTGAATTTGGCCAGTTTCGCAGGCTTGTCCCTGCTCATGCCATAGACCGCGCATCCCAGCTTTTCGAATTCACCCGCGAGCGCGGTGAAATCCTTGCCTTCATTGGTGCAGCCGGGTGTATCGGCCCGCGGGTAAAAATAGAGCACAAGCGGTCCGGCCAGTGCAGCCAGATTTACATCGCTGTCGTCGCTGTCCTTAACCGAAATTTGGGGAAGACTATCGCCCAGTTCTGCCATCACTTTAGTCCTTTTCCTTTTCAAAAATCCCTTGTCCCCAAATGCCGTTTCCACTCGCCGAGAATCAGCTTGCGGGCTTCCTCTATCGCAGCCCGGACCGCCTGCCAATCCTTCAGGCCAACGGCGCGCGCCACGACCTCCCTTGCCGCTTCGGGTGGTTCGCTGCAGTCGGGAGCAACGAGCCGGATCGTGACCAGCATCTTTGTCAGCAAATCATGGGCAAATAGGGTTTCATTCGGCAAATGATTCAGCGCAGCCAGCTCGTCAGCTGCCTTGGTCAGCTGCGGATACAGGGCTACTTGCTCCCGCAGCTGCAAAAAATGAATGATGAATTCCAGATCGACCAGCCCGCCGGGTAGCAGCTTCACGTCGAGATCGCCCTGCGGCGATTTGTGTTTCGCCATCTCGCGGCGCATCTCGATCACTTCTTTTTGCAGTTTCCGGCTGTCCCGGTCGCTTCTCAAGGTGGTTTCGATGACATTCTGCAGCTCGCGCCGCGCGGCGGCCGATCCGAATACCGGCCGCCCCCGGGTCAGCGCCATATGCTCCCATGTCCAGGCCTGTTCGCGCTGATATTTGGCAAAGCTGTCGAGCGAAGCACAAAGCAGGCCCTGCTCTCCTGACGGCCTCAGCCGCGTATCGACCTCATAAAGCGCGCCCGAGGCGGTGGGCACCGACAGCGCCGCCACGACGCGCTGCGCGAGCCGATTGAAATATTGCGTTGCGCCAAGCCGTTTCTCGCCGTCTGACTCGGCATCGAAGCTGCCCGTGAAGAGGAAGACGAGATCGAGATCGGAGGCATGGGTGAGCGCCTCTCCTCCGAGACGGCCGAGCGCAAGGACGACAAGCTCTCCGCCAGCGACTTTGCCATGCCTTTTCTCAAACTCTTCGACCGCCGCAGCGGTCAGGACATTGAGCGCCGCCTCTGCAAGATGCGCATAGCTGCGGGCCACCGAGAGGGTGAATTGCTGCCCTTCGATCAGCTGCACGCCGAGCGCAAAGCGATGTTCGCCAACAAAATCGCGCGCAGTATCGAGTTTCATTTCGTAAGGCAGGTCGGCGCATTTTCCCGCCAGTTCCGATATGAGTTCGGCAACATTGCCGGGCAGTTCGAGTGCGCTGGCATCGACCAGCCGGTCGAGGAGATCGATCTTGCTGCTTAGTGCGTCTGCCAATGTCGGTGCGTAGCTCAATATGTCAGCGAGCAATTGCAGCAAGGCGGGCCTGGCTAACAGCAGATGGAAAAAATTGATCGCGCTGGGCAGCCTTTCGATCAGATTGTCGAATCGTGCCAGCGCCTTTTCCGGGTCGGGTGCAGAGGCCAGTGCTTTAATAATATCGGGCAGGACGGCTTCGAAAGCCGCTACGGCAGATTCGCTGCGGATGGCGGGAAGCTTGCCGCTGCGCCAACGCGAAATGCGGCGCTGCGCTTCTGCCGGATTGGCAAACCCGATATCTCCAAGCTGTTTCTTCAGCGGCTCCTGCTCGCTGGAAAGGCTCAAACCGCCGCCATCTGAGTCTATGGCGAGATCGTCATATATTTCGGCAACCGCCCCGATATGCGGGCGTAGATCATCAAGCAGTTCGGCACTGTCCTGCAATCCGCCGAGCCTCGCCAATATGTTCAATGCTTCATCGCCCTCTGGCAAGCTATGCGTCTGGCGGTCGTCCACCATTTGCAGCCGATGTTCCCAAAGGCGCAGTTTTTCATAGGCTGTAGCAATCACCCCGGCGGTTTTGGCTTGAATCGCGCCGGCATCTGCAAGCGCGCCGAGTGCAGCGCGCGTGTCGGCCAGGCGCAGTTCCGGGTTGCGCCCGCCATGAATCAGCTGATGGGCCTGCGCGAAAAATTCGCATTCACGGATACCGCCGCGGCCTTTCTTCAGGTCGTAGCCTGACCCAAATTCTTGCCCTGCAGAAAAATGACTGCGGATCTGCAGCGTCATCTTGCGGATATTCTCGATCTGGCCGAAATCGAGACTGCGCCGCCAGATGAAAGACTGAATGCTGCCCAGGAAATACTGGCCTAGCTTGTGATCGCCGGCGCAAGCCCGCGCGCGGATGAAGGCGGCCTGCTCCCATGCCAGCGCGCTCGACTCGTAGTAGCTGATTGCACCGCCCACCGGCAGTGCGATCGGGCTGACTTCCGGTGTTGGCCTGAGGCGCATGTCGACACGGAAGACATAGCCATTTTCATCGCGGTTGTTCAGAAGTTCGATCACGCGCTTGCCGATGCGCACGGCGGCTTCGCCTGCATCCTCCCGTTCACGGTGTGGCAGGACTTCAGGATCATAGAGGAATATCGGATCAATGTCGGAGGAGTAGTTAAGTTCGCGCCCGCCATGTTTGCCCAGCGCGATCACTGCAAATCCGCGCGGCTCTTGATCATAGCGTTCGCGAATCGCTTGCGTAATGGCGGTATCGAGCGCGCTGTCGGCAAAATCCGAAAGCACGCGCGTGACGCGCGTCAGATCCCACGCGCCGGAAAGATCGGCGATTGCGGTAACCAGCGCCACGCCCTGCCGCCGGATACGCAGCATCTTTCCCGTATCGCTATCCTCGAAGGCCAGCGCTTGGGCCAGCGCCGCGCCAAAACCATCGTCCTCAATCTTCTTCACGATATCGCCATGCTTGTCGATCAACCCCTCAAGGAAAGGGCTGTTCGCCTTGGCTCGAGACAGGGCTGAAGCGATATCGGCCATTATCTGTTTAGATAACCCCGCCGGAAATCCTGCGCAAAGGTGTCAAAACGGCCTTCACCAATCGCATCGCGCATCGCCTGCATCAAAGCCTGGTAGAAATGCAGATTATGCTGGGTCATCAGCATCGCGCCCAGCATTTCCTGGCTGCGCACAAGATGATGCAGATAGGCGCGGCTCCACCCTGTGCACACCGGGCAATCGCAATTTTCATCCAGCGGCCTTTCATCCTCGGCAAATTTGGCGTTGCGGATATTGATCGGCCCATTCCAGGTGAAGGCCTGTCCATTGCGGCCCGAGCGGGTGGGGAGCACACAGTCAAACATATCGATGCCGCGCTCGACTGCACCGACCAGATCGTCCGGTTTACCGACTCCCATCAGATAGCGGGGCTTGTCCTGCGGCAGCATGCCGGGCGCGAAATCGAGCACGCCGAACATCGCCTCCTGACCTTCTCCAACGGCCAGGCCGCCGATGGCATAGCCGTCGAACCCGATATCGATCAGGGCCTCGGCGCTGCGTTTTCTGAGCTCCTCATTGAGCGAACCTTGCTGAATGCCGAACAAAGCTGCGCGCGCGGCATGGTCGCTGCTGCCGTCAAAGCCACCGCGGCTGCGCCCCGCCCAGCGCATCGACAGTTCCATCGACTTTGCCGCCCCGTCATAGGTCACGCCATTGGGGGGGCATTCGTCGAAAGCCATCACGATGTCGCTACCGAGCAGCCGCTGGATTTCGATCGAGCGTTCAGGCGTGAGCATATGCTTGGAGCCATCGAGATGGCTCTGGAAGGATACGCCTTCCTCTGTAATCTTGCGCAAGGCGGCGAGGCTCATCACCTGATAGCCGCCACTGTCGGTCAGGATCGGACGCTCCCACCCCATGAACTTATGCAGCCCGCCCAGTTTTCTCATCCGCTCCGCGCCCGGGCGCAGCATCAGATGATAAGTGTTGCCCAGGATGATGTCCGCGCCGCTTGCCCGCACTTCTGCGGGGCGCGTGGCCTTGACCGTGGCTGCGGTTCCCACCGGCATGAAGGCAGGCGTGCGGATTTCGCCGCGCTGCATAGCAATGCTGCCCGATCGCGCCTTGCCGTCTACCGCATTGATGCTAAACTCGAATCGCTTGGCCATATTGCTGCATGTAGCAGCCATGGCAAATGAACCAAGCTGCCCCTTGAACCGGCTGATAGGCCTTTTTTGTAACCTTTCCCGGACTGGAGGCGAATGACGCGAGTGCAAGGGGATGAAATTCCTCCTGAGCGTTTGATTGAAAGAAACTAGGGAGTTTGAAATGAACAAATTTACTGGAATGGCTGCTGCCCTTGCTGGCGCGGCAGCATTGGCGGCTTGCGGCGGTGGCGGCGAACGCGCGCCGGCAGAGAGCGAAGGCACCGAAACCGCCGCAGCCGAAACCAAATCCGAGAAAGTGAAGTGCTATGGCATCTCGCTTGCTAAACAGAATCAGTGCGCAGCAGGCCCTGGCACAAGCTGCGCCGGCACGTCGACCGTTGATTATCAGGGCAACGCCTGGACCTACACTGACAGCGAAGAAGCATGTCTGAATGCCGAGCTGCCCGGTGATCGCAAGGGTTCGCTGACTGAACTGGACCGGGACAACCCGCCTGCCTAAAGAGGCTGGCCGCGGCCTGAGCGCTCTACTATAGCAGCGCGGATGGGGCAGGCGGCTGACAAAAAACTGTTATCGATGGCAAGCGCGCTCATTTCGGTGGGCGCGCTTGTTGCATGCGGCGAAGGCAGTGAAACGGTTCGTTATGATGAGACCGACAAAGGGCTGGAGATGCCTCAGCCCAAACTCGCGGCGCGTGAAAAATGCTACGGGATTGCACCAGCGCAATTCAACGATTGCGCAACAGAAAAACTTAATGATTGTGCGGGTACGGCGGAAGAAGACTATCTTCCGGATAAATGGAAATTTGTCGAAATGGGAGCCTGTATCAATCAGGGCGGAACATTGCTCCCGCCCGAAGACCCTTACATCAGCGAAAAATAAAAGAGGCCCGGATCATTTCTGACCCGGGCCTTTAAAGTCTGTTGTTCGCGGGAGGAACAATGTGAGGCGGCGGGATCAAACCCTGAGAGAAGAGGAGAAGGAGGATCGCCCCGCCGCCAAGCTGTGTTCCGGATGCCGGCCAAAAAAGAGCGGCCGCCATCCGGTGAATATCTACATCTTCGAGGAAAATTCGGGATAGGCCTCGACCCCGATCTCGGTGATGTCCATACCGGCCATTTCGTCTTCTTCCGAAGGACGCACGCCGATGGTGTATTTGAGCGCAAGCCAGACGATTGCTGATGCTGCCGACACCCAGACGGCCGTGAGCAACACGCCGACCAGCTGACCGGTAAAGGTGGCATCGCCAGTCCAGGCAACGATCAGTGTGCCCCAGATGCCGGCGATCAGGTGAACCGGGATAGCGCCGACTACGTCGTCAATCTTGAGCTTGTCGAGCAGCGGAACCGTGAAGACCACGATAGCACCGCCGATGCCGCCGATCAGGATCGACTGGCCCACTGTCGGTGCGAGCGGTTCGGCTGTGATCGATACAAGGCCGGCCAGCGCACCGTTGAGCGCCATGGTTACATCCGCCTTTTTGTAACGCAGCTGCGTGAGGATGATCGCCACGACAACGCCGCCCGCCGCCGCCATGTTGGTGTTGACGAAGATTTTCGAAACATCCGAGACATCGCCAACTGTGCCCATCGCAAGCTGCGACGCACCATTGAATCCGAACCAGCCGAGCCATAGAACGAAGGTACCAAGGGTGGCTAGCGGTATGCTGGAACCGGGGAATACGTTGACCTTTCCTCCAGCATATCGGCCGAGGCGCGGTCCGATAATCAGCGCGCCGACCAATGCCGCCCAGCCGCCTGTCGAGTGAACGAGAGTGGAGCCGGCAAAGTCGGAAAAGCCCCATTCGGTGTCAAGGTAGCCCGTACCCCACTCCCAGCTGACGACAACCGGATAGATGATTGCGGTGAGTAGGGTCACGAAGATGAAAAATGGCATGATCTTGATGCGCTCCGCGACTGTCCCGGAAACGATCGATGCTGTGGTCGCGCAGAACACCATCTGGAAGAACCAGTCCGAGGCGACGGAATAGCCAGTACCGGTATCGGCAGCGCCAACCGCTTGCATGGGATAGATGGTTCCGGCCATGCCAAACAAGGCGCTGGAAGCCTCGCCGCCATGCGGATAGGCAATGTTATAGCCAATGATCCAGAACATCAGGCCCGCAATCGAATAGAGGCCGATATTCTTGATGCACTGCGTCGAAACATTCTTCGATCTTACCAGCCCGGCCTCGAGCATGGCGAAGCCTGCCGCCATCCACATGACGAGAAATCCGCCGAGCAGAAAGAGCAGCGTATTGAAAATATAGGCGGTGCCGGGTGAAACGACCTCGGCAGCTGGAACAGCTTCGGCTGCTTCCTGTGCGAAAGCCGGTGCTGAGGTCAGAGCCGCAATCCCTGCAGCGCCCATCGCCAGTATCATCTTGTTCATGTTATTCATTTCCCTGATTCTTTCTTCCCGTTTGCGGGCCGCTCAAAGCGCGGCCTCGTTATTGTCGCCCGTGCGGATGCGAAGAGCGCCCGCCAGATCGAATTCAAAAATCTTGCCATCGCCGATGGAACCCGACCCGGCGGCTTCCTGAATTGCTTCTTTCGCGGCCTCGGCCATGTCCGCACCGCATGCGATCTCGACCTTCACCTTTGGCACCATGTTGGTGGTATATTCAGCGCCGCGATAGGTTTCGGTCTGGCCCTTCTGGCGGCCAAAGCCGTTGACCTCGCTGACAGTCATCCCCGCCACGCCGATGGCAGTCAGCGCCTCGCGCACCTCATCCAGCTTGTGCGGTTTGATGACGGCAATCAGATATTTCATATATTTGCCCCAAGCTATTTTGCCCGACAGACAGGGAGCAAGGCGCGTGCCAATTATGCTGCAACTGCGAAATGATACGGAATTTCGGCATTAACGGCCGAAATAGTTACGACCGAAACCAACTAGCGACTTAAGTTTGCCTAAAAATTAAACAACAATATTATTATGTATAAATATTAGGCAATTCGCAGCTGCGCCCAGACCGGCAGATGGTCCGACGCTGTTTTGGCCAGCGCGCTGTCATGGCAGCCCAGCTCGGCTTCCTGCAAATGCTGGGAGATGATAATCCGGTCCAGCCGAGCGACTGGGTTGGCCGTGTGATAGCTTTTGGGCGTCTGCAATATCCGGTGATGGTGAAAGGCAAACTCCGAGAGAGCGCCGCGATTGGACCATTGATTGAAATCGCCCATGATCACGGTCGGAATCTGGCGCTGAACGGTATCGAGATATTCGAGCAGCGATTTGATCTGTTGCCGCCGCCACAGGCCCGACAGATCCAGATGGACACCGATGATGCGCAGCGGCCCCACAGGCGTGACAATCTCTGCCGCGACCGCGCCGCGCGGTTCGAGTGTCGGCAGGTCGAGCGGCTCACCGCTGCGGATGTCATATTCGTCGCGGACCAGAATCGCATTGCCATGCCAGCCTATACCGTTGGGACGGACGCCCCACGGCACATGCTTCCAGGGTGTTTCCTCGTCGATCTTGCGGAAGGGCAGGCTGCTCTCGCGTTGACCAAAGCGCCGGTCGGCTTCCTGCAGCGCGATGATATCGGCGTCGATTTCGCGCAGCACATCCAATATCCGCTCCGGGTCGCGCCTGCGGTCCAGTCCGATACATTTGCGGATATTGTAGGTTGCGACCTTGAAGCTCTGGGACATTACAATCCGGAGTCGCTCAACAGGCGTTCCGCTTCGGCCCTGTCCTCCTCAAGCACCATGACCCGCACCGGAATCGCGATGGCCGCGCTGTCGGCGATATTCATGCCGGCATCGAATGTCACCGCGCCGATACCATGCGATTCGAGCATGCCTTTGGCGATCTCGGCATTTACGCCGGTGGGAAAGCGGGCAACCTCGACAAGTGCCATTATCCGGTCTCGCCTGCGATAAAGCGGTCGGTGGGCCGCACCTCCAGCCCGTCGATGCTGCGATTGCGGCCCTGCATTTTATCCACCCATTCTTGCGGGTCGGATTGCCGGTGCGCTTTTTGCAGCGTTTCGCGTTCGCCGCTCATCTCCATGAAGGGCACGCCCCAGCCGCAACTTGTCTGCACGCTTTCAATGTCGATCACGAAGATCTGACGCGTTCCGGGCAAAAGCGTGAAATTGGCGGCGAGTCCTTCCCATTCCTCATCCTGCGGCAGAACATGGCGGCCGCGCCCATAAAGGCGCAGGATCAGCGCTGGGCGGTCGAAATTGCAGAACATGATGGTGATCCGCCCATCGACGGATAGATGTGCATGCGTTTCATTTCCCGAACCACCAAGATCGAGATAGGCAACCTGCGTCGGCGTCAGCACGCGAAAAGCGTCATAGCCCTTGGGCGAGAGATTGATCCGTCCATCCGCCGCAGCCGTTGCCACAAAGAACAATGGCTGCTTCGCGATCATCGCGACATGCTTCTCGTTCAATGCGTCAAAAAATTCGGCCATATAAATACTATGATGATATGATTGGTTGCTGTCCAGCCTGCGCCGTTGGCAACGTGGCTAAACCTCTTTACAGAAAAGATTATTATCCTATTCCTGTTCTTCAAGGGAGGAATAAATGGTCTTTAGATTTTTGGCGGTCGTGATGACTGCGTTCTTGCTCAGCAACGCGGCGAAGGCGGAAAATATCTCTGCGGAGAACCCATTTGCCGTCATGAAGGAAATACGCTTGGCCGGTCACACGGCAGAGATGTCCAAAGACGACGGTGGCGATCCAATGATTCAAGCAAAAACAGGTGAATTTCAATGGACTGTTCTCTTTTATAACTGCCAAAATGCTAAGCGCTGCAAATCCATTCAATTTTACACATGGTTCACGAAGCCGAAACCCTCTCTAAAAAAAATCAATGAGTGGAATGCCAGCAATCGATTTGGCCGTGCATATCTGGACAAAGCTGGCGATCCAATTCTCGAAATGGATCTGGATTTGGACAAGGGTGGGATTTCAAAAGAGCTTTTTGTGGAATCCATCAAAATATGGGATGAGATTACAACGAGTTTTTCAGACCATGTGCATGACTAACCAGCCTCTCACCAGGAAGCCCCATCTGCAATAGCCTTCAGCTCTTCCGGCGTCGACTGGCGGCCCAGTATCTCGTTGCGATGCGGGAAACGGCCAAATTTTGCGATGACCTCATGATGGTTGCGGGCAAATTTTTCGTTGCTGCCGAGCTTGCCGAAAAGGGCGAGCGATTTTTCCTGAAGCGCTATATCCTCAGCGTGCATGAAAGGCATGTAAAGAAAGGGCCGCTGCGGCTTTGACAGCTCTTGATCCAGTCCAGCCTCGACGGCTGCTGATGCAATATTCTGTGCAATATTGTCCGTCGAGAAGGCCTTTGCGCTGCCACGAAACATATTGCGCGGGAATTGGTCAAACAGGATGGTCGCCGCCAGTGCCTTCTCTGGGTCGGTCACAAATTCCTGGGTGCCGCCTGACTGCTTTTCTTCCCAAAGCGTCAGAAAACGCTCTCGGCAAATAGTGTCCAGGGCCTCATTTTTCTTCCACCAGTCCTTTGGCTCGAGCTCGTCGAACCAGAAGCCCAGAATCTGTTTTTGCCAAATATCGGCCACTAACCGGCCGTTCCACCGACAGTCAGCGCACTGACTAGCGTAGTCGGCTGGCCCACGCCTGCCGGAACGCTTTGCCCGCCCTTGCCGCAAACGCCGATGCCTTCGTCGAGCGCCATATCATTGCCGATACCGGTGACTTTGGTCAGCGCCGTTGGACCGTCGCCAATCAGCGTTGCGCCCTTGATCGGATCACCCAGCTTGCCATTCTTGATACGGTAAGCCTCGGTGCAGCTGAAGACGAATTTGCCGGAGACGATGTCGACCTGCCCGCCGCCAAAGCTCTTGGCAAAGATCCCGTCCTCGACGCGCGAGAGCAGTTCTTCCGGATCGTCTTCACCGCTGCGCATGAAGGTGTTGGTCATGCGCGGCATGGGCGCATGGGCATAGCTTTCGCGTCTGCCATTGCCCGTTGGCTCAACATTCATCAGCCTGGCATTCATTCGGTCCTGCATATATTTTTTCAGGATACCGTCTTCGATCAGGACATTTTCCTGCGTCGGCGTGCCCTCATCATCGATCGAGAGCGAGCCGCGACGATCCTGCATCGTGCCGTCATCGACGACGGTCACGCCCGGAGCGGCAACGCGCTCGCCGATCTTGCCGGAAAAGGCTGATGATCCCTTGCGGTTGAAATCGCCCTCCAAGCCGTGCCCGACCGCCTCATGCAGAAGTACGCCAGGCCATCCGGGCCCCAGCAATACCGTCATTTCTCCTGCTGGCGCATCGACCGAGCGCAGATTTGTGAGCGCCTGTGCCAGTGCCTCGTCGATCGCATGCTCCTGCTGCGCTTCGTCGAAGAGCTTGTCGTAGAGATAGCGCCCGCCAAAGCCGAAAACACCGGATTCGCGGCGGCCATTTTCTTCCACCACAATGCTCACATTGAGCCGGACGAGCGGGCGAATATCGGTGGCGACAAAGCCATCCGCCCTCACAATCTCCACAACGCTCCAGCTGCCCGACATATTGACGCTGACTTGCGCAACGCGGGGATCGCGGGCGCGCGCTGCGGCGTCGATTTTTTCGCACAGAGCCACCTTTTCGGCAAAAGGCACAAGTTCGAGCGGATTGCCATCGGTGTAGAGATGGCGGTTGTTCTTGCGCGGCGGCGGTGCAGGCTGGTCCTTGGCCGGATCGAGCAGCTGCAATGTCTCGCCTGCGCGGCGGATCGCCGCTTCGCTAATCTCGTTGGCGTGGCTGAAGCCCGTCATTTCCCCGGAGACACCGCGCAGCCCAAATCCGCCGCCCGTCGAATAATCCGCCAGCTTGAGCCGGCCATCGTCAAAGCCGAAACTTTCCGAGGCGCTATACTGCATATAGAGCTCGCCATCATCGCAGCCCGCGAGCATATCCTTCGTGACGCGCAATGCAGCGTCAGGGTCTAGCAGGCCGGGTTGATAAAGGAATGAGCGCGGATCGGTGTAAGTCATGCCGCCGATATAGGAAGCAGCGCCCGGCTTGGATAGGGCTTATTGATATTCCATCGTCAGATCGAATGTGCCGGTATACAGGCCTGGCGTCTGGTTGGCCCCGACGCGCAGCCTGCCGCCCAGGCCGAGTGTCATCGAACCGCTCGCGGGAATCGCGTAATTTCGCGGCAACCCCCTTTGCCGGGCATTGTTCCGGCTGATACGGAAGCGGTTTACCCGCATTCTCGCACCGCCCGGACCGGCCAGGAAAATCCGCCGCGCGCTTCCCGAAACTGTCACGGTCATGCCTGGTTCGCCGGTAGCGTCGAAAAGCCCCCGCGAAAAATCTGTGCCGATCAGGGTGACATTGGCATTGCCGCTGCGATTGCCATTGCGGGCGTTGATCGTGACGATGCCCCTGCTCCCGCTCGGCACGATCTTGCCAAAGTCCAGTCCCTGCGTGTTGGTGAGCGATGCTGGTACTACCACGGTGACATTGACGTCGAAATCGGCATCCTCTGCGAATGCGGGCGCACCAACCGCGCCGCCGGGCAGCAGCAACAGCGCAGCAAAGCGCTTGTACATGGAATTTACACCCAACATCGCCGCGACCCTAGCAGCGGCTGCTGTCCAAAGGATGTGCGTCTATGGTTACCGGCCGTTAACCTCAGGCCGCTTTCAGGTCTTTGTCCGCTGGTCCGCCGATCAGAATGAAGCGCCGGTCGCAATAGCCGCAATCGACATAGCCCTTGTCGTCAATTTCCAGCCAGACTCTGGGGTGGCCCAAAGCAGAGGGCACTTCGCCGCTACCATCGCAGCAAACGCGGCTGTCCTTGACGCGAATTGTCTCCGGAATGAAGCTCATGTGAGGCCCATTAGCAAAGCTGGTCTGCCGCCGCAATCGGGCTTTATTGATAGTTGAGCGTGATATCCCACGTGCCGGTATAAAGACCGGCAGGCTGGTTTCGGCGGACCCGCAACTCGGCACCGACCGGAAAACGGAAAATACCCGTTGGAGAGCCGATGAAGAAGGTTCGCGGATTGGTCGTCAGAGTTGTGGTCGGCGTACTGCCAATGGTAAATCTGCGCACGCGCAAGCGCGGCCCCGGTCCGGTCAGCCAGATGGTATTCGCCCCGACCGAGATATCGACGAGCTGCCCGAATGTTCCTTGCCCTGCAAATTCGGCGGCCTGATGGCTGCTACCGACCAGAATGATGCCATTGGTCGATGTCCGCGTGCCGTCGGGCGCGAGCACGACATTGCCATTGGCCGTTGTGCTGGGAATAATCGCGCCAAATTTGAGATCATTTACTTCGATAAAGGAGAGCGGCGTAACAACGACCGCCTCGCCGCCCACTTGCCCGGTTTCGGCTTGCGCTGGCACAGCAACGCTCAATAGCGCACCAGCCGCAATCGCAGCGCCCAGCCGCAGCCGGCCCAAAAGTTTCGCCCCACACATGAAGCTGCTTCTAGGCAGCAAAAGGTAAAGATAGGCTGTAATTCGGGGTTAATGGCCAGAAGGCGACCGACAATCAAAGCATTGTTTTATATGAATAAATAAGTTAATAGCAGCGTGTTCTTTGGGGCCATGTCGGTTTTATTCCGGTTTTTTGCCGGTCTTGATAGCCCGATTGCGCCTTGCCAAAGCCTTCGCTATCGCAGCCTGCTATGCCCGAAGCAGCAATCTCGATCCGCCATCTTTCCAAGATTTATGAAGGTGGCAAACAGGCGCTTGACGATGTCAGCTTTGAAGTGGCGCAGGGATCGATTTTCGGTCTCCTTGGCCCCAATGGCGCAGGCAAATCGACGCTGATCAACATTCTTGCCGGAATGGTGAACAAGACAAGCGGAAATGCAAGCATTTGGGGCTTTGATATCGATGGTAATCCGCGCAACGCCAGGGCGTCGATCGGCATTGTCCCGCAGGAAATCATGTTCGATCCCTTCTTTACGCCCAAGGAGGCGCTGGAATTGCAGGCGGGCCTCTATGGCGTCCCCAAGTCAAAGCGTCGTTCGATGGAGCTGCTCAGGGCCGTGCGGCTGGAAGACAAAGCCGATGCCTATGCGAGGACCCTGTCGGGCGGGATGAAACGGCGGTTGCTTGTCGCCAAGGCGATGGTCCATTCGCCGCCGGTGATTGTCCTCGACGAACCCACCGCCGGCGTCGATATCGAACTGCGGCAGCAGCTTTGGGACTATGTTGTCGAGCTCAACAAGGGCGGCGTTACCGTGGTGCTCACCACCCACTATCTGGAAGAGGCCGAAGAGCTGTGCGATGAAATTGCGATCATCAACCATGGCAAGCTGATTGCCAAGAAGCCGACCGGAGAGCTCGTCAATATGGCGCGCGAAAAGGCGGTGGTGCTTACTCTGGACAAGGATGTTCCCTCTGCGCCCAAGCATGAGGCCTTCGAAAAATCGGAGCGTGTTGCCGACCGAACGGTCGAGATCACCTATAACAAGGACCGGATGAATGCCGGTGAGGTTCTGACAGCAATTCAGGATATGGGGCTCGGCATTGTCGATGTTACAACCAAAGAGGCGGATCTGGAGGATGTGTTTCTATCGCTCACCAGCGGGAGCGCGGAGTGAGCTGCTTTACCTCCTTTCCCCTCCCGCCTGCGGGAGGGGAGAATATGAGCTTTGACTCCTCCTACGACGTCATTGTCGTCGGTTCAGGCGCGGCGGGCCTGTCTGCGGCCATATCGCTTGCCGAAAAGCACAAGGTCTTGGTGCTGGCGAAAGGCACTCTGACGGGAGGGTCAACGGCCTGGGCGCAGGGTGGCATTGCCGCGGTGCTCGATGCAGGCGATACCTTCGCAAACCACATCGACGACACAATGGTTGCGGGCGCTGGCCTGAACCGCAGGGAAACGGTCGAGTTCGTCATCGAAAATGCGCCTGAGGCCATAGAACGGCTGATCACAATGGGCGTGCCCTTCAACAAGGATGAAGACACGCTGCATCTCACGCGTGAGGGCGGCCATTCGCATCGCCGTATCGTCCATGTCGACGACGCCACGGGTTGGGCAGTGCAGGAAGCATTGCTGAAAACAGCTGAGGCAAATTCCAACATCACACTATTGCCGCACCGCGCTGCGATTGATTTGATCACCGGGCGGCACGAAGAGAAATTCTCCGGCTCGGGCCGCGTCTGGGGCGTTTATGCGCTGGATCAGCAATCCGGAGATGTCGAGGCCTATACGGCGCGCGCGACAATACTCGCAACGGGCGGGGCGGGGCGCGTTTATCTTTTCTCGACTGCTCCGCGCGGTGCGACCGGAGACGGGATCGCCATGGCCTGGCGGGCGGGCGCACGCGTCTCGAATATGGAAATGATGCAGTTCCACCCGACCTGCCTCTATAATCTGGAGGTCAAGAATTTCCTGATTACCGAGGCGGTGCGCGGAGAAGGCGGGCATCTGAAACTGCCTCCGGGCGTGACGGGTGGCGGAGAGCGCTTTATGCAGCGTTTCGATGCCGAACGCATGGAACTCGCGCCGCGCGATATTGTCGCGCGTGCCAACGATCATGAGATCAAGCGGCTCGGCCTCGATTATGTTCATCTCGATATCAGCCACAAGCCGCCCGAATTTGTCCGTGAGCATTTCCCGAATATCGATGAGAAGCTGACCGAGCTCGGCATCGATATGACGAAAGAGCCGATCCCTGTGGTGCCCGCGCAGCATTATACCTGTGGCGGCGTGCTTATCGATTTGAAGGGGAGGACCGATTTGCCGGGACTATATGCAGCAGGCGAAGTCAGTGAAAGCGGGTTGCATGGTGCCAACCGGCTGGCGTCCAATTCGCTGCTCGAATGCTTTGTTTTCGGCGATGCCGCAGCGCGCGATATCATGGCGCGCTGGGATGAATTCGACGAACCGCCAGCGATCCGCCCCTGGGATGAAAGCCGTGTAACGGATTCAGACGAAGAGGTTGTGATCAAGCAGACCTGGACCGAAATCCGCCGTTTCATGTGGAATTATGTCGGCATCGTGCGGACCACCAAGCGGCTTGAGCGCGCGCGCAGCCGGATTGCGCTGCTGCGTGAAGAGGTCGAGGAATATTACGGCAATTTCCGCGTTACCACCGACCTTATCGAGCTACGCAACCTGCTCCAGACCGCCGAGCTGATCGTCAACAGCGCGCTTGCCCGGCATGAAAGCCGCGGTTTGCATTATATTTCGGACTATCCCGATATGCTCGACGAGCCGGAAGATACGGTGCTGGTGCCGTAACCTGGTCGATTCCAGATGTGTGCTTTCCAGCTAAGGCTGGAATCCAGCAAAACAATGATATCGGCTGGACCCCAGCCTGCGCTGGGGACCACAAGAGGTCGAATATTACCAATGCCTTAGTGTCTTCGTGTGAGAGATATTAATGCCCATCGTTCCCAAAAGGCAGCAGCTTGATCGCACCGACAATCACGATACCGATAGCCAGCCCGATTATGCCCGAAATCGCCGCATCGGCCAGCCAGCCGGATAGCCCGCCATCCAGGTCCACCCATGCATCGGGATGCGCGCCGAAACCATGCACAATAATCTGACCGCCGACCCACAGCATCGCGGCGGTGCCGATAAAGGTCAGCGCTCCCAATAATTTGGGCATCGCCTTGACCAGTCCGCGGCCGAATTTCCGCGCAAAGCCATTTTCGCGCTGCGCCATATGTAGCCCGACATCATCCATCTTCACGATCAGCCCAACCACGCCATAGACCGCTATCGTGATGCCGATGGCGACGATAATCAGCGCGCCCGCCTGCATCCAGATCGAACTGTAATTCTCAGCCACTTCCTTGAGCGATATAACCATGATCTCGGTCGAAAGGATGAAGTCGGTGCGAACTGCGCCCTTCACCATCGTCTCCTCATGGTTCGCGTCCATCACCTCGGCGGCTTTTTGCTCGAGTGTTTCGTCATGCGGCATCAGCTTGTGCAACACTTTTTCCGCGCCCTCGAAACAGAGATAGGAGCCGCCCAGCATCAATATCGGCGTGATCAGCCAGGGCAGGAAGGCGCTCAGAAGCAGCGCTGCGGGCAGAATGAAGACCAGCTTGTTGATGAGGCTGCCCTTCGCGATCCGCCAGATGATCGGCAGTTCGCGGTCGGGGGTAAAACCGGTGACATATTGCGGCGTAACGGCGGCATCGTCGATCACGACTCCCGCCGCCTTGGTGCTGGCCTTTGCAGCTGCGGCGCTGACATCATCGATGGAGGCTGCTGCAACCTTGGTGATGGTGGCAACATCGTCGAGCAGCGCGGCGAGACCGGATGGCATGGACTTCCCCTGTTTTTTGTTCCCCGTTCCGCCTGTTAGCGCCCGGCCCTGCGGCTTGTCGAGCGTTTCAGTTCAGGAGGGCCGGAGCGGGCTCTTTCGATATTGCCGACTCGCTATTCTTTCCCCTAGAGCAGCGTTCATGACCAACCAGTTCGATTTGACCGACGATCAGCGCGCCATTCAGGAAATGGCGCAGAAATTCACGGCCGACGAGATTACGCCGCATGCCGCCGAGTGGGACGAGAAACATATCTTTCCGCGCGAGACGATCCAGAAGGCCGCGGAGCTTGGCTTCGGTTCTATCTATGTGAGCGAAGAGTCAGGCGGGATCGGGCTTGGCCGGCTGGAGGCAGCGCTGATTATGGAGGCGATGGCCTATGGCTGCCCCTCGACCAGTGCCTTCATCTCGATCCACAATATGGCGAGCTGGATGATCGACTGCTTCGGCAGCGAAGCGGTGAAACAAAAATATCTCCCCGATCTGGTGCCGATGGCGCAGATTGCCAGCTATTGCCTGACCGAGCCGGGTGCGGGTTCGGACGCCGCCTCGCTGAAGACCAAAGCGGTGAAAGATGGCGATCATTATGTCGTTTCGGGCACAAAACAGTTTATCTCCGGCGGCGGCGCGAATGAGATCATGGTGACGATGACGCGCACCAGTGACGATGGCGCGCGCGGCGTGACCTGCCTTGTCGTCGAAAAGGACATGGAAGGCGTCAGTTTCGGTGCGAATGAAAAGAAACTTGGCTGGCACTCACAGCCGACCGCGCAGGTGAATTTTGATGGCGTACGCGTACCGGCCGAAAACCGGGTCGGCGACGAAGGCGAGGGCTTCCGCATCGCCATGTCGGGCCTCGATGGCGGGCGGCTCAATATCGGTGCCTGCTCGCTGGGCGGTGCGCAAAGATGCCTCGACGAGACGGTCAGCTACACCAAGGAGCGCAATCAGTTTGGCAAGGCAATCGCCGATTTTCAGAATACGCAGTTCACCCTCGCCGATATGGCGACCGATCTTGAGGCGGCACGCGCACTGCTCTACCTTGCGGCCGCCAAAGTGACCGAAGGCGCGCCCGACAAGACGCGCTTCGCCGCCATGGCCAAGCGGCTGGCGACTGACAATGGCTCCTCGATTGTCGACCGCGCGCTACAGCTGCACGGCGGCTATGGCTATCTGCAGGACTATCCGATCGAGCGTTTCTGGCGCGATTTGCGCGTGCATTCGATCCTCGAAGGCACCAACCAGATTATGCGTATGATCGTCGGGCGGGACTTGCTGAGGCAGTGAAGAAAAAACCCACCCTGCTGCGTCTAGCCACACCTTTCGGTTTGGCAAGTCTCGCTCCCCTCCCGCCTGCGGGAGGGGAAGAGAAGCTTGCTGAGCAAATGCGAAGCTAGCTGCAACGGGGTGGGCTATATCGAAAGTGTAATATGACTGACGAAATTCTCTCGAAACAGAATGGCCGCATCGGTCATCTCATCCTGAACCGGCCTTCTGCGCTCCACGCGCTGAACCTGCCGATGTGTGAAGCGATGATTGCAGCGCTGCAAGGCTGGGCGGGCGATGACGCGGTCGAAGCGGTGATTGTCGATCACAGCGAGGGCAGGGGCTTTTGCGCCGGCGGCGATATCCGCATGCTGGCGGAAAGCGGCGCGAAGGATGGCAAGCGTGCGCGGCAGTTTTTCCATACCGAATACCGGCTCAATCACCTGATGTTCGAATATGACAAGCCGATTGTCGCTTTCATGGACGGCATCACTATGGGTGGCGGGGTCGGCATATCGCAGCCTGCGCAATATCGCGTGGCGACGGAAAATACCCGCTTTGCCATGCCCGAAACCGGGATTGGCCTGTTCCCCGATGTCGGCGGCGGCTGGTATCTGCCGCGGCTTGAGGGGCGCGTCGGGCAGTTTCTGGCGCTCACTGGCGCAAGGATCGATGGCGGCGAATGTCTCGCGCTGGGCCTTGCCACCCATTACCTGCCTTCGGAGAATCTGGCCGAAGCAAAGGAGCGCATTGCGACCAATCCCGACCGGATATCGGGCATTCTGGGCGACCTTTCGGTCACACCGCCCGAGGCGAAAATCATCGAGCATATCGACCGGATCAACCGGCATTTTGCCAGTGACCGCTATGAAGATATTCTGGAAGCGCTTGAAAGTGCGGAAAGCGACTGGGCTTTGCAAGTGCGAGATACGCTCGGCACGAAATCCCTGCAAACCTGCAAGGTGGCGCTTCGTCAGCTGAAAGAAGGTGCCGAAATGCCCGACTTTGCCAGCCAGATGCGCCAGGAATACCGGATCGGCGCGCGCGTGGTGCAAATGCATGACTTTCTGGAAGGCGTGCGCGCTGTGATCATCGACAAGGATAACGCGCCGCAATGGAATCCGGCAACGCCGCAAGAGGTGAGCGACGAACTGATCGACAGCATCTTCGCCCCGCTGCCGGAAGGTGAGGAGTGGACACCGCTGGCCGCGACCTAAAATTTTAGTGTCACCCCCGACTTGATCGGGGGTCCATGGCCCGACGGACAGACCATGGATCCCCGCTTTCGCGGGGATGACTATCTGGAGGAAATAAAATGACCTACAAATCCATCACATCCGAAAGCAAAGGCGCTGTCACCATCATCACGCTCGACCGGCCCAAGGCGCTGAATGCGCTGAATTCCGGTGTGCTCGACGAATTGATCGAGGCTTTTGCTGCCTTCGAGAATGACGCGAGCCAGCGTTGCGCCATCCTGACTGGCAGCGGCGAAAAGGCCTTTGCCGCAGGCGCCGATATCAAGGAAATGTCGGAAAAGCCGATGGCGGATTTCTATCTCGAGGATTTCTTCTCCAAATGGACCAGCCATATCGTCAAGGCGGTGCGCAAGCCTTGGATAGCGGCGGTCAACGGCTTTGCGCTGGGCGGTGGCTGCGAGCTGGCAATGATGGCAGATTTCATCATCGCTTCTGACAACGCGAAATTCGGCCAGCCTGAAATCAAGCTCGGCGTTGCCCCGGGTATGGGGGGCTCGCAGCGGTTGACCCGCGCCATCGGCAAATCGAAAGCGATGGAAATGTGCTTGACGGGGCGGATGATGGATGCAGCTGAGGCCGAACGCAGCGGGCTGGTCGCGCGCGTCGTGCCGCTTGCCGAGCTGATGGAGGAGGCGACGAAATCCGCCGAGGCGATTGCAAGCATGCCGCCGATGGCTGCGATGGTGAACAAGGAAATGGTGAATGCCGCCTATGAAATGACGCTGGATCAGGGGCTGCTGCACGAACGCCGGCTATTCCAGATACTGACCGCGACCGAAGATAAGGTCGAAGGCATGGCCGCCTTTATCGAAAAGCGTGAGGGCAATTGGAAAGGACGGTAAACAGCCTTAACCCGTTTGCCGCATGCCCGATGCTATGCTAGCGCCTGACATCTTGTAGGGAGAGCGTATGCGGCAATTGCAGGGGATGGATTCGGCTTTCGTCGCATTGGAGCAGCGCAACGCTCCGATGCATATCGGGTCTATTCTGATCTACGACCCTGCGACCGCACCGGGCGGTTTCGTCCGTTTCAAAGATATTTTGGGCTTTATAGAAGCACGGATGGGTTTGTCGCGCACGATCCGGCAGCGTCTCGTCAAAGTCCCCTTCGACATCGACTATCCCTACTGGATCGAGGATCCGGATTTCGATCTCGAATATCATGTTCGCCATGTTGCGCTGCCAAAGCCGGGCGACCGGCGGCAGCTTTGTATTCAGGCTGCACGCGTTTTTTCGCGCCCGCTCGATCTGACCCGCCCGCCCTGGGAGTTCACGGTCGTTGAAGGTCTCGACAATGTCGAAGGCATCCCCAAGGGCTGCTTCGCTTTTGTGTCGAAAGTACATCATGCGGCTATCGACGGCATGTCAGGGATCGACCTGATGGAGGCGCTGCATAGTCTGACACCCGACGTTGCCCCGCCGGATGTAAAGGATGATTGGGAAGCAGAGGATATACCGAATCCGCTGGGGCTGCTGGCGCGCGGCTGGTTCAATGCGGTGACCAACCCCGTCCGGCAGTTGGGCGTGGTCGCGCAGGCCGTCCCCGGTGTCTACCGCGCGGCCAAAGGCATCCTGAACAAGGATTTCGATCTCGACGACACGATCTCCGCGCCGCGCAGCCGCTTCAACGATGTCATCTCGCCCAATCGTGTGGTCGAGGGCCGGACTTTCCCGCTAGAGGATATTAAGGCGCTGCGCGCGCTTTCGCCCGGCTGCAAGATCAACGATGTGTTTCTTGCGATCGTCGGCGGTTCGATGCGCAAATATCTGGAAAGCAAGGATGACCTGCCCAAAACAGCGCTGACCGCTATGGCTCCCATCTCGGTCCGCTCGGAAAATGAAAAGAATGACATGGGCAATCAGGTCTCGGCGATGATCGCGCCGCTGGGCACGCATATTGCTGACCCGGCTGAGCGCATCGCCTATATCCATGAGCGCACCACCAAGAGCAAAGCGATGACGGACGCCATCGGTGCGCGGCAGATGACCGAGATGAGCAAGGTTTCGCCTGCGCTCTTCCTCGCGCTTGGCGCGCAGCTTTATTCGCGGCTCGGCCTGTCGAGCTATGTGAAGCCCGTCTTCAATACGGTGGTCACCAATGTGCCGGGGCCGCCGATCCCGATTTATTCGAGCGGCGCGCAGCTGGTCAGCATGCATGGCCTGCTTTGCCTGACCGATGGTCTTGGGCTTGGTCATGTGGTGCAAAGCTATGTCGGCCAGGCAACGGTGACCTTCACGGCATGCCGCAAGATGATGCCCGATCCCGAATTTTATGGGCAATGTATCGAAGAAAGCTTCGAGGAGCTAAAAGCCGCGCTAGCCGCAAAACCAAAGAAAAAGCCCAAGGCAAAAGCGAAGGCCGGGAAGGTGTCTGCCAAAAAAGGCAAATCCGCTCCGAAGGCCAAACCAAAGAAAGCAACAGCGAAATCTAAGAAATCGGTCACAAAGAAGGCGGGGAAGAAAAAACCGGCTGCAAAAAGCGCCGGGAAGAAGTCTTCTGGCAAACGCAAGGCAAAGAAATAGGAAATATCAGGGAGCACCTTTATGACAGCAGCCACAGTAGAAATGCCGGCCCAGCCGCCCAATAAGCTTTTGACGCTGATCGAAGGCAGGGCTTTTTTTGAATATGGGAGTTTCATCGCGGCGCGCGGCTTGCTCGCGCATTTGCCCAAGGGTGATGGCCATCCCGTGCTTGTGCTGCCCGGCTTTCTGGCTTCCGATTTTTCAACCGGGCCGATGCGGCGGCTGCTAAAGGATCTGGGCTATGACCCGCATGGCTGGGAATTGGGGCGCAATATCCGCATCAACAATGAACGGCTGGACGCGATGAAGGCCCTGCTCGAAAAAATCCATCAGGATTCTGGGCGCAAGGTCTCGATCGTTGGCTGGAGCCTCGGCGGCATATTCGCGCGCGAGCTCGCAAAGATGATGCCCGAAAAGGTGCGGATGGTGATATCACTTGGCAGCCCTATCTCTGGCGATCGCAATCACAGCAATGCCCGCCGCCTGTTCGAGAGAATGAATGGCCAGAATCCGGAGGTCATCAATGACGAGCAGTTTGCCCATCTTCATGAGGCGCCTCCCGTCCCGACTACATCCATTCTGAGCAAGACCGACGGTATTGTCTCCTGGCAAGGCTCGGTTCAGCAGCCCGGCGGGCAAACAGAGAATATCGAGGTGCATGGCAGCCATTGCGGTTTGGGCGTAAATCCGTCGGTGATGGTAGCGGTCGCCGACCGGCTGGCGCAGAAGGAGGGGCAGTGGAAGCCTTTCAAGCGCAGCGGTTTGCGCGCGCTGATGTTTCCGAAATTTGATAGCTGACGATGCGTTGTCGGGAGTCTGACCTGTGCCCAGAATAGCATTTATCGGCCTTGGCAATATGGGCGGCGGAATGGCCGCCAACCTGGTGAAGGCGGGGCATGCGGTCAATGCCTTTGATCTTTCGGCAGACGCGCTGGATCGCGCAAAAGCCAATGGCTGCGCGGTTTTTGCCGATGCCAAAGAGGCGGTCGGCGGCGTGGAAGCGGTCGTGACCATGCTCCCCAATGGGAAGATTGTCGATGCCGTCTATGCAGGCGATGTAATCGGTCATGCGCCTACGGATGCCATTCTGCTCGATTGTTCGACCATCGATGTTGAAACCGCGCGCGGGGTTGCAAGCCAGGCGGAACAGGCGGGCTATGCGATGGTGGATGCGCCGGTTTCAGGCGGTATTGCGGCGGCGGACGCAGGCACGCTGACCTTTATGGTTGGCGGAAGCGAGGCGGCTTTCGCTCGCGCCGAACCGATTCTCTCTGCCATGGGCAAGGCAGTGATCCATGCCGGCGGCAGCGGCGCGGGGCAGGCGGCGAAAATCTGCAACAATATGCTGCTTGGCGCGTCGATGATCGCCACTGGCGAGACCTTCAAGCTGGCGGAAAAGCTCGGCCTTGATCTGCAGACCTTCTACGATATTTCATCCAAGGCATCGGGGCAGAACTGGTCGATGACAAGCTACTGCCCGGTGCCCGGGGTCGGCCCGCAAAGCCCGGCGGATAATGACTATGCGGGCGGTTTTGCGAGCGCGCTGATGCTCAAGGATCTGCGGCTTGCCATGGAGGCCGCCTCAGGCGCGGATGCCGATACGCCGATGGGCGCGCGCGCCGCCGAGCTCTATGAGGCCTTCGCCGCGAAACATGGCGAGCTCGATTTTTCCGCGATCATCAAGTCGCTGGAATAGGCGTTACCGTATATCCCGCGCGCAATTCGCGCATTGCCTGGGGAATCGTTGCATTGACGCTGCGATAGACATCGCCTTCGGGAAGCTCGCGCATCAGCGTCTCATGAGCCTTTTCCAGATTGTGATAGGGCAGCGTCTGCACCAGATGATGCAGCGCATGGAAGCGCAGGCCCACTGGCGCGAACAACCCGCCGAAAAAGCGGTTGCCGACCAGATTGATGCTGTCTGTCAGCTGTGCCTGCCGGTTCACGCTTTCGCCGTCATAATTGATATAGCGATGGGCAACGAGCGTCCGGATACCGTTGAGCACCATCGACAGGACAACAAGCAGCAGGATTTTGGCGGCAATGATGAGCGAGACCGTTCCCGTCACCAGCAGCGCGAGATAGCCATAGAGCAGGATGGTCGATGCCAGAATGGCAAAACGGTCGAAACCTGTCGGCTTTTGCATGCCGGTCGGCACATAGTCCCAGTTAATGACCAGCGCGGTGCCCTTGCCATCCATCAGCTTCCTGCCCAGCGCGGGGAAAATCCAGATCAGCGGATTAAGCAGCATACGCAGCGCGACCATGCTGATCGGGCCGAGCACATGGCCGAAGACAAACTCGCCCAGCCCAAGGACAGAGCGGTTCTTGATCGGAACATATTCCGGATCGCGAACCGTGCCGAAACTGTCGGGCATATGATGCTCGAGATGGCTGTCATAGAGATGCGAGGGTGACAGGATGGGAATGCCGAACAGCAGGTTCCAGACGCCCTTGAAGGCCATCTCGCCCTGCTTCTTGCGGTTGAAATGGACGATCTCATGCATGAAGCTGCCGCAGCGATAGGCCGCGAGTACGCCGAAGATAAGGCCAAGCAGCGCAAAGCCGCTATCTGCCGTCAGCCAAAGCGCCGCGCCGGCCGCAAACACCGCATAGCTGGCGAGAAAATCCGCCCAGTAAATGCGCATGTCGCGGGCCATGAAGGGCCGCGTGAGCTTGATATAGGATGTCTGATTATACACGGGCAGCTTGCACTCCGGTCGAGTTTAAGGCGCGCTGCTAGGCGCGGAATGTGGCGAATATAGGGTGGCCTTGCCGCAATAGAAAGGCAGCGTCCTTGACCGCGGTCAAAAATGCTCGCGTCGCAGCGCCGCTATTTCGCGGAAATTTTCTTTATTTCCTGAAACTTGCCCAGCCCGCAGCCTGCACCTTCCTGCAAGCGGCCGCCATAATCATGCAGCACGCGGATGATGTCGACATTACATAGCTGGCTGAGCGACGTCCGGTAGGAAAAGCGCTCCTCGAAACCCAGACCCGGGCAGCCGCCATCGAGTTTGTTGCGATAGGTCTTGCCATTGGTCATTCTGAAGTCAATTGTCTCGTCATCGACGACATCGGTCGACCGGATACTGCGCAGCCGCACGCATTTCTGCGGCTCGCCGACTTCTTCATATTTCGCCTCAGCCTTCGATTTCTTGTCCTTGTCGCCCGCCAGCGCGATTGTTCCGGCGGTGCCGATCATCGCTGCGAGAGCAAACAATGCTGTAGTTTTCATGGGATCTCTCCTCGGGTTTAGCATTACCAGATTCCCCTTGCGATTTCTATTCATGCGCCTTTGTCCCTGAACGCTTGCTGACCGCCGGTTCGGGTGTCTTCTTTTTGAAACGGCACAGATCGTCGACCGGGCAGCGCCAGCATTCCGGCGTGCGCGCCTTGCAGATATAGCGGCCATGCAGGATCAGCCAGTGATGCGCACCGACGCGGAAAGGCTCCGGCGTGCCCTTCTCCAGCTTCTTTTCAACCGCAAGAGGCGTTTTGCCCGGTGCAATACCGGTGCGGTTGCCGACGCGGAAAATATGCGTGTCGACCGCGAAGGTTTCCGCGCCGAAGGCGCAATTCATCACGACATTGGCGGTTTTGCGCCCGACACCGGGCAGCGTGGTGAGGATATCACGGTCGGCGGGTATCTCGCCATCATGATCGCGCAGCAATATCTCCGCCATCGCCATCACATTCTTCGCCTTCGAATTATAAAGCCCGATGGTCTTGATATGCTCTTTCAGGCCCTCCTCGCCCAGCGCGACCATGTCGCGCGGATGCTTGACCTTCGCGAATAGCGCGCGCGTCGCCTTGTTTACCCCGACATCGGTGGCCTGGGCCGAGAGCGTGACCGCGACCAGCAGTTGATAGACATTGCCATATTCCAGCTCTGTCTCCGGGTCGGGATTGAGCTCGGCCAGCCGCCGGTAAAATTCGAAGATATCGGCCTTTTTCAAAGCCCCAGCACGCCTTTCATGTCGTAGCGCCCGGCTTTCTGCGCCTTCAGCCACAGCGCCGCTTTCACTGCGCCGCGCGCAAAGATCATCCGGTTTTCGGCGCGGTGAGAAAGCTCTATTCGTTCCTGTTCGCCTGCCATAATCACGCTGTGATCGCCGGCGATGCTGCCGCCGCGCAGCGACGCAAAACCGATCGCGCCGGCTTTGCGCGGCTCGCCGATGCCATCCCTTGCGCGCTCGCTATCTTCAGCCAGATCGATACCGCGCGCTTTTGCTGCCGCCTCGCCGAGTAGCAAGGCGGTGCCGCTCGGTGCATCGACCTTGTGCCGGTGGTGCATCTCGGCAATCTCGATATCCCAGTCCTCGCCGAGCCGCTTCGCCGCCTCGCCGACCAGAAAGGCGAGCATATTGACGCCGAGCGATGTGTTGCCGGTTTGCAATATGGCAATATCCTGCGCCGCATCGTCGATGAGATAATGGTGGCGTTCCTCCAGCCCGGTGGTGCCGATGACGATGGGTGTCTTCTCGCCCATGCAGGCCTCCAGCGTCGCCTCCAGCGCAGCGGGTGCGCTGAAATCGACGAGCACGTCCGACTTGGCGGCGAGCGCGCGGACATCTTCGCCCTGATCCACGCCGCCAGCGGGAATTGCTTCTGCTTCCTTAATCGCGCTGGTCAATGCGCGGCCCATCCGCCCCTTGCTGCCCACAATTCCGATTTTGGTCATAAATTAACACCGTAGTCCTGAGCTTGTCGAAGGACGCTTCTCCTCATAAGGTTTTGCCAAATGGATAGGCGGGCTTCGACAAGCTCAGCCCTAACGGTTTTTCGTGCAGGTGCAAAGATATGAACGACGTCAGCAATATCGTCATTCTCACTGGCGCAGGGGTGAGTGCGGAAAGCGGGATCGATACATTCCGCGATGCCGGCGGGCTTTGGGAGAAGCACCGCATCGAGGATGTCGCGACGCCAGAGGCCTTCGCGCGCGACCCCGATCTGGTGCTGCGTTTTTATGATATGCGGCGCGAGGCGATCCAGACGAAAGAGCCCAATGATGCGCATCATGCGCTGGGAAAGCTGGAAAGGGAATGGCTGGGCAGCCTCACCATCGTGACGCAGAATGTCGACGATCTGCATGAAAGGGGCGGGGCGCAGAATGTGATCCATATGCATGGCGGGCATCTGACGGCCTGGTGCCTGGCCTGTGACGGACGGCCCGAATGGCGCGGTCCGCTGATCGACAGGCCCGCCTGCCCGCTATGCGGCTCCAAAGGCACGCTGCGGCCCGATGTCGTCTGGTTTGGCGAGATGCCCTACCGGATGGACGAGATTTCCGCCGCGCTGAACCGGGCCGATCTGTTTGTCAGTATCGGCACCTCCGGCGCGGTCTATCCGGCTGCGGGCTTCGTGCGCGAGGCGCGGATGCTGGGCATCCGCACGCTGGAGCTCAATCTCGAGCCGAGCGAGGGCAGCCATTATTTCGACGAGACGCGCCACGGCCCGGCGACCGCGCTGGTGCCGGCCTGGGTCGAGGAAATGTTGAGCGCGCCCTAGCTGGCGAGATTGACCGTTACAAAGAGATAGAGCGTCCATCCTGCGAGCCCCACAATGGCAATAGTGGTGCCCAGGACTCCAGCCTGTCGGAAACGCAGCTTGCCTGCCTGACTTTGATACATTCCGATGATGTGCAAGACGCGGGAAACCAGAAAGAGACCAGCGAGCCCGGTCAGCGTCCAGTGATGCGCATTGGCCAGTTCGAGCAAACCGATCAGCAATATCGCAATCGGTGCATTCTCGGCCAGGTTGGCATGGATTCCGCGCACCATATCCAGCGTTTCGTCGTCGCCCGCGCCAAACACCGTTTCAGTTCTGATGCGCTGGCCAATGACCCTGAACATGGTGAAGATCAGCAGCAAAGCGCAAATAGCGGCGGTCAGCGCGGTTACCGGCAAAGTCATTTTTCTTCCTCCCTGATTGCCTGTTTCTTGGGGGACGAAGGTGCAGAAAGCAAGCTGTTCAGGGCGAACAACTCTTGCATTCGGGATCCTTGGGCAGCGTGATTGTCCGCATCGCGGGTTTGAGGCCATCGAAAATATGCAGCTTGCCTGTCTGCCCTTCGCCGAAGCCGGTGACAACGCGGATCGCTTCCATCGCAGCAAAGCTGCCCATCATGCCGCACATCGCGCCGAGCACGCCAACCTCGCTGCAATTGTCGCAATCATCATCCGGATCATGCGCATCGCCAACAAAACAGCGATAGCAAGGCGCGCCTTCCTCCCATCCGGTGAAACTTCCAATCTGCCCCATAAACTGCCCGATGGCGGCGCTGACCAGCGGCACGCGTGCGGCCAGGCAGAGATCATTGACGATCAGCCGGGTGGTGAAATTGTCGCTGCCGTCGATCACGGCATCGACGCCGTCCAGCAGGCCGGCTGGCGTATCGGCAGCGATGCGCTGCTCGAGCGAGACAAATGCCACATCGGGATTGAGCCGCGCGATCGCCTTTGCCGCGGCTTCGACTTTTGGCGCGCCGATCATATCCTCGCCGAAGAGTATCTGCCGTTGCAGGTTGGAAAGCGAGACCGTATCATCATCGATGACGGTCAGCCTGCCGACACCGGCGGCGGCGAGATATTGCATCGCCGGGCAACCGATCCCGCCCGCTCCGACCAGCAGGACATGCGCTGACAGCAGCTTCGCCTGCCCCGCCCCGCCAATATCCTTTAGGACAATATGCCGCGCATAGCGATCAAGCTGCGAATCAGTCAAAGACGGCATGTTGTTATGTCAGGGCCGAGATCAGGTGAAGGTGGCAGGACCCAAATTGGTTCGAAGATCTAATCTAGCTGGACCAGCGAAAAAACAGTGCGGTTCTGTACCATTTGCCATTTGAGGTTATTGGGCCGTTTTTCTTTCCGTATCTCTTGAAATAGGAAATCACGAATTCCTCAAGCTCCGGGCAATCAATCGAAACAGGCACCACATTTTCTACGGAACCTTCGCCGTCAAAATTGACTGCTGCGTCAATCCGGGCGCTAATCATTCCGCTGTCATCGGTTGGGAGCTTGCACTTGGCGCGCTTCGCAATTTTCTCTGCCCTGTCCAGATGATATGCCGAATAGGGCATCTTTTTCTTAAATGGCGCGACTTGAAGCTCGTCAAGACTAGTGGGTATGCCGGCAAGCAGTAAAGTCGGTGCCGCTCCAAACGAAAATAGTGTTCCTAACATGGTTTCTCCTATATCTATTCCAAAGTCATCTTTGCACTATACACCCGTTGAGCCGAAACCGCCAGCACCGCGTTGAGTATCATCAAGTTCCGCGACTTCGGTCGGTGCGGCCTGTGTAACCGGCGCGATAACGATTTGGGCGATCCGGTCGCCGCGCGCCACCGCGAAATCCTCATCGCCCAGATTGGCCAGGATCACTTTCACTTCGCCGCGATAGTCGCTGTCGACAGTGCCCGGCGTATTGAGCACGGTTATGCCATGTTTTGCCGCAAGGCCCGAACGCGGGCGCACCTGCATTTCATAGCCCTGCGGAACGGCCATCGCGAAGCCGGTGGGTATCAGCGCCCGGCTGCCGGACCGCAGATCGACGGCTTCGGCAGCGCGAATATCCATGCCCGCTGCGTCGGCGCTCTCATAGGAGGGTAGTGGCAGCCCTGCGCCATGGTCGAGCCGCTTGATGCGCAGAGGCACCGTCATTCGCTCTGCCCAATCTTTTCGCCGATTCTGGCTATCAATTTGCGCGCGACCACATCCTTGGGCGCATCCTCCCAGGCCTCATGTCCCTCCGCCGTGACCAAGGTGACGGCATTGTTCGCGCCGCCCATCACATCACCTGACACATCATTGGCGACGATCCAGTCGCATCGCTTGCGCTCCAGCTTGGCCCGGGCATGTTCGACGATTTTTTCGGTTTCGGCGGCAAAGCCCACAAGCAGCTCCGGCCGCTTGGCGTGCTGCGCCAGCCCGGCAAGTATGTCCGGATTCTCGGTTAGCTCCAGAGGCGGCACGTCGCCGCTGCCGTCCTTCTTGATCTTTTGCCCGGCACTTTCGGCGGCGCGCCAGTCCGAAACAGCCGCGACCATGATGGCGACATCGGCGGGAAGCGCTCTGCCGACTTCATCCTGCATCTCGCGTGCGCTTTCGACGTCGATGCGGATGACTCCCGGCGGCGTGGCGAGATGCACCGGCCCGGCGATCAGCGTCACGTCGGCTCCAGCCTCGGCAGCGGCCTGCGCGATGGCAAAACCCTGCCGGCCCGAGGACCGATTGGCGATATAGCGCACGGGATCGATGGCTTCGCGCGTCGGCCCGGCGGTGACCAGGATGCGTTTGCCATGCAGCGGGCGTTTTGCATCGGGCGCGAAGTCGGGCTGCGCTGTCAGCGGTCCAGCGGGTATCGCAGAAGGCCCGCGCGCCTGCGCGAGTGCGGGATCGAAAGGCGCATTAAGCAGCGCGCAGATGCGCTCGGCGATATCGGGCGGTTCGGGCAGCCGGCCGGGGCCATATTCGCCGCAGGCCATACCGCCTTCATCTGGCTGCATCACATCTACGCCGTCTTTCCCGAGCCGGGCAATATTGCGCTGGGTTGCCGTATGTCCCCACATACGCACATTCATCGCCGGTACGGCCAATACGGGCTTGTCGGTGGCCAGCAGGATGGTGGTGGCCAGATCGTCGGCAATCCCCCCAGCCATCCTGGCAATGATATTTGCGGTTGCCGGGCATATCACAATCAGATCGGCCTCTCGGCTGAGCTGGATATGGCCGATCTCGCGCTCTTCCTTCAGGTCGAACATGTCGCCATAAACCTGATCTTCGGTCAAAACGCCGAGCGATAGCGGGGTCACAAATTCATGCGCGCTGCCGGTCATAACCGCGCGCACCGCGATATCCTGCCGCTTCAGCAGGCGAATGAGCTCAAGCGATTTATAGGCCGCAATGCCGCCCGAAACGATAAGGAGGATGCGTTTTTCCAACATGCCCGCTCTTTGCCAGCATCACATGGCAAAGGAAAGCCGGGAGTTGTGATCGATCGACGGGGTAATCATCCCCTTGAATTCAGGCAAGCGGCTTCCCACATGCGCCCCAAGGGAACGGGATATTTCTAATATTTTGATCGGGAGTTTTCAAAAAATGTTGAAACGCAATTTCCTGCTGGCTGCCAGCGCAACCGGAGTTCTTGTCCTAACAGCTTGCACCAATGCCGCCGATGCCGATAGCGCCGAATCGCGCGGTTCGGAAGGCGCGGCCATAACCGAAGTGGCCGTCGAAGAAGCCCAGAAACAATGGGGTGAAGGCATTGTCGCCATCGCGAAGACGCATACCGACAAGGGCGACTTCAAGGCGCGCGCAACCGAACATATCAACACGCTCTACGCCTATGGCGATGATTCCAAAGTCATGTTCAAGCCGACTCTGGCCGCTCAGGACCAGTTTCGCGAGAATTTTGACGAGGCGTTGAGCTATTTCATCGGCACCGAAGGCACCGAAGATACCGGCTTTGCCATCAAGGGCTGGACCAATGTGCGCTGGGAGAATAACGGCATTTACACCGATGAAGATTCGGCCATGGCGATGGGCAACTATTATTTCACGGGCCCTGACGGAGAGGAAACCAAGGTGGAATACACCTTCGGATATGTTCCTGACGAAAATGGCAATCTGAAGATCAACCTGCATCATTCTTCGTTGCCATATACGCCTGAATAGATTTCGAAGGATGGGATGCGAGCCGGGAAGCCGGTTTGCAGCCGACATTGTGAGATCGATTTGAACGGCTCCGCAGCGATGCGGGGCCGTTTTCCATTCTGGGTTCTTCCGAACAAATTTCATTTACTAAGCATGAGAATCCTGCAATGATATGTTATCACCTGGCGCGTTGTTGAAGCGAACAGCCGCCTAGAACTGGATTGAATTCTATATGATCAGCAGAGGTCAGAACTGGTTTGACGGCACGGCCATATGCGCCTCCGGCCTGTGCCTGCTCCACTGCGTGATTATGCCGGTGGCTATCGCGCTGCTGCCGCTTGCCGCCGCGGCTGCAGAGACGACGGAGATGGTGCATGTTCTGGCATTGATATTTGTCGTTCCGGTCAGCCTCTATGCCTTGGGGATTAGCGGGTCGCGGCGTCTCCTGTTGATTGGCTGCCTGGCTATTGCGCTGCTGGTGCTGGGCGCGGCCTTTGAGGACACCGCCTATGCCGGTACCGGGCTCACCATGGCGGGCAGCTGCCTGTTGATCTACTGTCACTATCGCAACTGGCAACGGCGCAGGGCAGCAGGCGCGCAATAATTCTCACAGCTAATTGGCCCGCGAGAACAGCGTGCGGTTGAATTCTCGCCAGCCTTCATCGCGCAATATCCAGTCGATGACCTCTATCCGTCCGTCCGCTTGCATTATGTAGCTGGAGCGGCCCTGCTTGCCGCCCGCCTTGCCCCAAATGGCGGTCAGGCCGTTTTCGGTGTAGCTAATGACCAGCGGATGGAGATCGCCGCTTGTATCGGCCCAGAAGCCGTCATTGCCGCCGGCCCGATAGTAGCCGTGGCCGGTAAAATTGGAGGCCTTGCCCTTGTTGTCCATATCGATGCGATATTCGGCGCGATAGAATTTACCTGCCAGATCGCGGCTCCAGGTCATGGTCGATTTCGACGGCAGGCCGAATGAGGTGCCCTCGGCTTTCCATGTGCCAGCGAATTTTGCCATCAGTGTGGATTGATGCGCGGCAGGCGCAGCTTTTTCCTCGCTGGCCGTTGCGGCCCGGGGCGCGCTCAGCGCTGTCAGAGCAATCGCTGTCAGATAGAATATGAAACGCATGGCGGAATCCTCCCCCCATCAAGTCTATGCGTTTGGGGCGCAATGTCCAGATTTAGCGCGCGGCGCGCCCGCCGGTCAGTTCTGGCCCACCGCCATTGCGATGCCTGAATTCCCTTGAGCGCCGGCGGATTTTTCCATCGCCGGGTCATAAGCCTCTACCCTGTTCCGGCCTTTTTGCTTCGCGGTGTAAAGCGCCAGGTCGGCTTTGCGCAAGGGGTGCTCGGTATCCGAATCGCCGGCCATATTGAGGCCTATACTCACGGTCAGCCTGCGCTTGACATTGGCAGCAGCCTCGAAGTCGATCTGCGCGATATCCCATCTGATCTTTTCGGCGCGGGCGACCGCTTTTTCGAGCGGCGTGTCTTTGAGGAGAAGTGCAAATTCTTCTCCTCCTACGCGGCCTACAAGGTCGTCTGGCTTTGCATTTCCTTTCAGGGTTTCCGCTATCGCCAGCAGCGCTTCGTCGCCTTTGTGATGGCCGAAATCATCGTTGATCTTCTTGAAGTGATCCGCATCGACCAGCAGCAGTGCGTCCTCGCCCGCTTCTTTGCCTGCGTCCCTCAACCGCTCTTCCAGCAAAGCAAAGAAATAGCTGCGATTGAGCGTGCCGGTCATGCCATCATGCGATGCCTCATGCTGCAATTTCTGGTTCAACCGAAGGGTTTGCTCGCGCGAGCGGGACAATTCGGCATTGAGCAGATGAAGCCTCTCCGCCTGGAAGGTCAGATAATAGCCTACCGGGAAGCTGCAAATAATCGGAATAATCGCCGAAAAAAGCACCGCGAAATAGAATTGCTCGTCGGCACCGTTTAGCGCGTAGTAAGTTCCGCTGGTGAGCGTCATTGATACGACTACCGAAAACACAACGATTTTCAGTATCTTGAGCGTCATTTGCGAATTCAGTTGAATGTCCGCGAACATTCGCCGGAAACTAATGGCTCATTCCTGAGATTTCGTTACCACCATTGGAGAAAATGGTCGCGAAGGGCTAAATTGAGTTATCCCCACATCCACATCGCAGCTGCGCCGGCGGCTCCGGCCAGCAACGCGGTACCAAGATAACGCCACCAGCCGGTGCCACGCTTCTCCTGCCGGTCCCAGATCAGCTCGACCTCGGGCAGCGGCGGCGGTTCGGGTGCGCCGCCCTTGCGCGGCAGCTGTTCGTCCAGACGGCGGATAATGTCGGGGATCATCTTCACGGTTTCGGCCTGACGTTTAAGCGCATCTGCGGCCAGCGCCTCCGGGCCCAGTTCGCCGCGTATCCATTCCCTTACATAGGGCGCTGATACATCCCACATGTTGATATCGGGATTGAGCTGCGTCGCTATACCCTCGACCATCACCATGGTTTTCTGGAGCAGCAGCAGATGCGGCTGCGTCTCCATGTCGAAATCGCGGGTGATCGCGAACAGGCTGTCGAGCATTTGTCCGACCGAAAGCTCCTTGACCGGCTTGCCGCGCGTCGGCTCGCCCACTGCGCGCAGCGCCGTCGCGAACTCGTCGACATTGTGATAGCTCGGAACATATTGCGCCTCGAAGTGAATCTCGGCGACGCGTTTGTAATTGCCGGTCGTCAGGCCGTAGAGAATTTCCGCCAGCCAGTATCGCGCCTGCCGGTTGATGCGGCCCATGATACCGAAATCGATTGCCGCAATGGTGCCATCCTCCAGCACGAAGAGATTGCCCTGATGCATGTCGGCATGGAAATAGCCTTCTGAGATCGCCTGCTTCAGAAAAGTGAGAACGAGCCGCTCGGCGAGCGCATTCAGATCATGCCCGGCGGCCCTGAGCTTCTCGGTCTTGGAAATCTTGATGCCATCGACCCATTCGAGCGTCATCACCCGGCCCGAAGTGCGGTCCCAGTCTATCGCCGGGATATGATAGCCGGTGGTATGCTCCATTGCCTCCTTGAGTTCGGAAGCCGACGCCGCCTCGCGGCGCAGATCAAGCTCGCGCGCTGTCCAGCGTTTGAGATTGGCAATAACGAGACGCGGGCGCAGCCGGGCTGCTTCGCCGCCCAATGCTTCGAGATGCGCGGCGGCCCACTCATAGGTTTCGATATCACGGGCAAATTGCTCGCGGATGCCGGGGCGGAGGACCTTGACCGCCACATCCTTGCCGCCTGCGGTTCGCGCCTTGTGCACCTGCGCGATGGATGCAGCGCCCACCGGTTCGGGGTCTACATGCTCGAACAAATCTGTGGCGGGCGCATTCAGGCTGGAATCGATTTCTTCATAGATATGCTCGAATCTCTCTGGCGGCAGCTGGTCCTGCAATTCCAGTAGATTTCGTGCAGCATCAACGCCGATGATGTCGGGACGCGTGGCCAGCGTTTGCCCGAGCTTGATGGCGGCCGGACCGATTGCCTTGAAGGCGGCGGCATAGTCGGGCTCCCTGGGCTGGATGGTTCCGAAACGTGCGATTCGGCATAGCCTTTTCACCGGCTCCGGAGTGTTGCGGTTCCTCTCCAGTTCGCGCAGCGCACCGTGCCGGGCGAGGATGCGGCCCCATTTCAAAAGGCGCAGGATATGCGTGGCAGGGCGGGTCATAAAGTCCGTCTGCTTCTTTTCTCGGCATCTATTTTCGTGTCATCCCCGCGAAAGCGGGGTCCCATGGCCTGACTGTCCATCCATGGGCTCCCGATCAAGTCGGGGGTGACAATCTGGCTGATGCACATTCTCCTAGACCTTCCAGCCCGAATGGATCGCGACCAGCCCACCCATGATCGGTTCGACCTTCACCTGCGCGAAACCGGCCTGCTCGATCATGCCTTTGAAGGCCCGCATATTCGGAAAACGCCGTATCGATTCGGCGAGATAGCGGTAGCTGTCTTCATCGCGTGCGATCACCTTGCCCATTTTGGGAAGCAGCTTGTGCGAATAGAGATCATAGGCTTCCGACAATCCCGGCCATTCGACTGCCGAGAATTCGAGGCAGAAGAAGCGCCCACCATAGCGCAGCACGCGGTGCGCTTCTTTTAACGCGGCGGGAATATCGGTTACATTGCGGATGCCGAAGGCAATCGTATATGCGTCGAAATGCTGATCCGGAAATGAAAGCTCTTCCGCGTTTTGCTCGGACCAGACAAGGCTGTCCAGTCCGCGCTTCACCGCGCGCTCGATGCCGACATCCAGCATATCGGGATTGATATCGGATACGGTGATATTCGCGCCTGCCCGGGCCATGCGGAAGGCGATATCTCCGGTGCCGCCCGCCATATCGAGAATATCCTCTTGCTGCTGCGGCTTGACGCGGCGGACGAATCTATCCTTCCACAGCCGGTGCATACCGCCCGACATTGCGTCATTCATGATGTCATATTTCGATGCGACGCTCGAAAAGACGCCGCCGACGCGGCTTGTCTTTTCTGCGGGGCTGACCTCTTCATAGCCAAAGGATACGGTATCGCTCATGTTCGATGCCTTAAAGCAAATCTCATTTCTTTTAACCCCATAACCGCAAGTCCTGAGCTTGTCGAAGGACGATTCCCGGCAATTGAAACGCCCTTCGACAGGCTCAGGGCTGCGGTATTTCTCAAGCTGTATATTGCAGCATCCCCCAAGACTGATAAATGCTTTTCGCTATGCCCGAATTGCCCGAAGTGGAAACAACGGTTGCCGGTCTGCGGCAGGTGCTGGATGGCGAGACCATTGCCACGGCGGAGGCCCGGCGTGCGGATCTGCGCTGGCCTTTCCCGCCCGATCTGCGCCAGCGGCTGACCGGTGCGTGCGTGACGGGCCTTTCGCGGCGCGCGAAATATGGCCTGATCCACACCGACCGCGATGATACGCTGATCTTTCATCTCGGCATGTCGGGCCGCTGGCGGATCGACCCTGAAGAAATCGGGAAGCACGATCATTTTTTCCTCGAGACGCGAAGCGGACGCCGCGCCGTGCTCAACGATCCACGGCGATTTGGCTTTCTCGATATCCTCGCCAATGCCGAAGTCGAAGCGAGCAGGCATTTTGCCGGCATGGGTCCAGAGCCGCTATCGGATGCATTCAATGCAGCGTCGCTGAAAGCGAGCCTGACCGGGCGCGCTGCGCCGATCAAGGCAATGCTGCTCAACCAGAATATCGTCGCTGGCCTCGGCAATATTTATGTGTGCGAGGCTTTGTTTATGGCCGGCATCGCGCCGGGGCGAAAGGCAGGCAGCATTGCGCTCGCCCGCCTTGAGCGGCTCGTGCTGGCGATCAAACAGGTACTTGCTGCAGCGATCAAAGCGGGCGGTTCGACGCTGCGGGACTTTGCTGCGCCCGACGGTGAACTGGGCTATTTTGCCAAGGACTGGCTGGTCTACGGGCGCGAGGGAGAGCCCTGCCGCTGCGGAGCAGTCGTAAAGCGGCGGGTCGACTCTGGCCGTTCGACATTTTACTGCAGCAAGTGTCAGCGATGAGGTGAATAATGGTGCGGCAAAAGCAGGTTGACGAATCCGCGCCGCGCGGCTAATGGCACCGCTTTCGCGCGGCAGATTGCCGATTTTGCAACAGCCGCTCCAGCAGAATTTTTTTGAGGTAAATAATGGCCAATACGCCACAAGCACGCAAGCGCATCCGCCGCAACGCCCGCCGGACCGATTTTAACACGGCCCGCATGAGCCGCATCCGCTCCTTCATCAAGAAGGTCGAAACCGCGATTGAGGCCGGCGACAAGAAAGCGGCCAGCGAAGCGCTGTCTGCTATGCGGCCCGAACTGGCGCGCGGAGTCGCCAAGGGCGTCTTCCACAAAAATACCGCAGCCCGCAAATTCAGCAGGTTGAACAAGAAAGTTGCCGCGCTCGGTTGAGCAGCGCAATATTCTGCGGCCCGGATCGGCGCGCTTGCGAACCCGCCAATTTCCCGGCGGGTTTTTCTTTGCGCGAAGACTGTCATCAAACTGAAACCGGACTGTCACGAAGGAATCCAGCTTTCCCCGCGATTCGTTTTGAGTCCCATCGGCAGGAATGGCAATATATTTAATAGAATCAATAGATTATTTTTTTTCAACGCATTTGCGGGGCTTTAGTCGAGTCAACCGCAATTATTTCAATTTTTTTTCATTGTGCCCCTTGCTCGACTCAATTTTCAGTGGCTAAGAAAGACTTCCAGCAGCGCTAGGTCAACCGCCCAGCGATGCCTCAAAAAGCATCTTCTTCCCTTCCGCCAAACATCATTTTGGCGCCGGTGTTTTGTTGCCTTGCCAGTATGAGGTTTTCGGGTGCTGCTGGAAGAGAGGTCTCGATGGCCGGCGTGGTCCAGAAATCGCCGTCATCTTATTGGGGTGCCAGAAACAGGGGTCGAGGGTGAGCAGCAACTATTCAGATTTTGCGCCGCGGGAAAATTCGGGAGGCCCAGCGGCGGAAATGAAAGTTAAGCCGGAAGAACTAACCAAACAGCTTGATCAGGATTGGCAGTCCATTTCATCGGGCCTGCGCCGCGATCTTGGTGCGCAGATCTATGGGCAATGGATTCGCTCGATCGAACTTGGCGATTATTGCGATCTGACTGGCACGCTGGAATTGCTGCTGCCGTCCGATTTTTCGGCAAGCTGGGTGCAGGATCACTATGCCGAGCGCATTCGTCTGGCGTGGCGGGCAACAAACCCGCTTGTAAAGCAGCTCAAAATCCGTACCCGTCCCGGCGCGGTCCGGGTCGAGAAAATCAGCGACGAGGAATCATCCGCAAAGGTCAAGCGGCCAGCGCCCGAACGCACCGCGCTCGACCCGAGGATGACATTTGCAAATTTCGTCCGCGGGCAGACCAATGTGCTGGCCTATAGTGCTGCCGAACGCGTTGCGGCGGCGGAGAAACCGCTATTCAATCCGCTCTATCTGCAAGCTGCGACTGGGCAGGGCAAGACCCATCTGATGCATGCCATCGGCCATGCTTACGGTGCCGTTAATCCCGACGCCCAGATCATTTATATGTCTGCGGAAAAATTCATGATGGAGTTCGTCTCTGCCATGCGCCGCAAGGAAGTCATGGATTTCAAGGCGAGGCTGCGGGCAGTCGACGTGCTGCTTATCGACGATATCCAGTTTATCATCGGCAAGGTGTCGACTCAGGAAGAGTTTCTGCACACAATCGACGCCATATTGGGCGCAGGCAAAAGACTGGTGGTTTCCGCCGACCGCGCTCCGCAGGCTCTGGACGGTGTCGACCAGCGTATTTTATCGCGGCTCTCGATGGGGCTGGTTGCCGACATTCAACCTGCCGATCTGGAGCTGCGCCGCTCGATCCTCGAACAAAGGCTGGCCAATATGCCGGAAGCCGATGTCGGCGAGGATGTCGTTGAATTCCTGTCGCGCACCATCAGCCGCAATGTCCGCGAGCTCGAAGGCGGGCTTAACAAGCTACTTGCCTATGCGCAGCTGACGGGCCGCCCAGTGACCCGCGCGCTCGCCGAAGAACAGCTCAAGGATATTTTGAGCGCCTGCCGGCGCCGGATCACGATCGACGAGATTCAGCGTGCAGTGTGTGAATATTACCGGATCGACCGCAGCGAGATGTCTTCCAAACGGCGCGCCCGGGCGGTCGTGCGCCCGCGCCAGGTGGCCATGTATATCGCCAAGGTCATGACGCCGCGCAGCTATCCCGAAATTGGCCGAAAATTTGGTGGGCGCGATCATTCGACCGTCATTCATGCCGTTCGACTGGTTGAAGATTTGCGCGCGCAGGACAGCGATATGGACAATGATGTGCGCACCTTGCTGAGGCAACTGGAAGCCTGATCGAATAGCAAGCACCTCTGGGGGAGAGGGAAGGGAGGCAGGGCGATCTCGCCCTGCCTTTTTTGTTCGCGATGCTTGTCAGCCTCGGGCTTTCTTCATAGGAGAGGCGCGAGGGAAAGTTGGTCGCGGGGATACAGCGCTTATGGATCGCGTTTGCACGGCATGCGGAAAACAGCTGGAGGAAGATGCCCGCTTCTGCAGCGCTTGCGGAACGCCGGTGCGCAGGGAACAGGCCAGCGAATCTATGACGGCTGCGCCTGCTGAAAGCGGTTCGGCAGACAGCAACAGCATCGCTTCCCATTCCTCATCGCCGCCGCCTGCACGGCCTGTCACGCCCCAGCCACCGGAAAGCGTCTTCGCACCGCCCGCTGCTGGCGCGGACGGGTCCGGCGCAGTTGGCACCACATCGCCGATCCCGCCGGAACCTGATCCTGCTTATTATGAAGACCGCGGCGATAGCAGCGGCAGGAAATACTGGATCGGCGGCACGGCGATATTGCTGCTGATCCTTGCAGGACTTTATTACTGGCTTTTCCTGGCCGATGATTTCGGGCGCAGTGAGGGCGGCAGGCCGACGGCTGGACCGGTTGAAACTTCCGAAGTCGAGGAGATGGAGGCTGCCGCGACAACGGCCAGCCTCTATTATGCGACAAGCACCGCCAATATTCGTGACCAGGCGAGCATCGAAGGCAGCGAGATTGTCGGCAAGCTGAGCCGCGGAGACGAGGCGCGCGGCAAGCTCACCCAGGGCGGCGACTGGCTCGAACTGGAGGATGGGCAGGGATTTGTCTTCATGACGAATTTGACAGGCAGCAGCCTGCCCGAACTGGCGGAGAATTTCGGTCGCAAGCGAATGACGCTCAATGCGCCCGCCCGCTTGCTGGCTGCGCCAAGCGAGGATGCCGAGCTGCGCGACGAGCTATCCAGAGGGCTTACGATGAGCATCGCCGGAATCACGGCAGGCGGCTATGCGGAGGTCATTCTGCGCAAGGGCGGGGTTGGCTATATAGCCAATGGCACCTCGGTGCTTGACGATTATGTGCCGCCGAAAACCGAGGAGGAGCCTACGCCATCTGAAGATGACGAGGCTCCGAGCGAAGAAACGGAGGCAGTGGAGGTCAGCGAACCCGCTGCGCCGCCGCCGCTTCCCCCGGAAATTTCCGGCTAGTCTGCCAATTGGCCCGCGCTGTCAGCAGCGCGCTTGGTTCAACGGCTTTTCTTTTTCTCCGGCGCGACCGAAATGCGTACTGTCTCGCCATTGCTGCCGGGGAAATCGGTAAACATCGCCTCGACGAGATTCGGCACCAGATAGGTCAGCTTGTTCGATCGCGACTTGGCCTCGGCGCGGCCTTCAAACAGGCTTTGGCCGTCGCTGTTGCGCTTGATCTTCAGGTCGAGGTCGCTGGTGTAGACGGTAAAACTCGAAACGTCATAGCCACCGCGGTAACCAAAGCCGCCGAAAAGGAAGGGGTCGTGGAAGCCGCGCACATAGCGGTAGCCCCGCCGCGTGCGAACGATGTATGGGCGGCTGTAACGACCGAAATAGCCATAGTGCCGGCCATATCCCCAAAAGGGATCGTAAAAAGGATCGCTGCGCACAACTCTGCGCTCCTTGCCTTCATCGACGCCATAGCCGAGCGTAACGGTCAAGTCGGCATTGTCCGCCGAATCCGCGGCAACATAGCCGAGCGATGCCATGCGGTCGGAAATGAGCGAGGCATAGCTGCCAAATTCGAGCCCGCCATCATTGGCAGGGTCGGCGGCCTTGATGGCAAAGCTCTGGCCCTGTGCCGGAGGCAGTTGCTGAAAGCGCGAAACATCGGCGCGAAACGGCGTGGCGCAAGCGGTCAGCGAGAGCAATGCCGCGGGCGCAGCTATCATCGCTGCCTTGCGCAAAATTTGAGTATTCATGGTTGCGACTCCTGTTAGCCCTAGCCTAGGGAAGCGGCTAGCAAATCGCAACTGAACCGCGCTTTAACGCCGGATTCAGCGTAGCAGCCCCAGCGCGTCATAGGCGGCATCGACCGTCGGTCTGCCCAAGGCTTCCGCTTTTGCCGCGCCTGCCGCCAAAATCGAATCGAGCGCGGCGCTATCCTCCTTCAACCGAAGAAACTCCTCGCGAATGGGGCGCAATGTTTCGACCAGCAATTCGGCCAGGGCAGGTTTGAAAGTGCCAAAGCCCTGGCCGGCAAACTGGTCAAGTACGGCCTGCACGTCGATATCGGCAGTGGCAGCGTAGATGTTGACCAGATTGGCGGCCTCCGCCCGGCCTTCCAGCGCCTCAAAAGTATCGGGCAGTACCTCCGGATCGGTGCGCGCTTTGCGGATCTTCTGGGCAATGCTGTCATCATCATCGGCCATATTGATCCGGCTCATTTCGCTGGGATCGGATTTGCTCATCTTCGCCGCGCCATCGCGCAGGCTCATCACCCTTGTCGCATCGCCGGTGATATAGGCTTCGGGCAATGTGAATATCTCGCTGTCCGCGCTGCCGAAATCGCTGTTGAATTTCTGCGCGATATCGCGGGCCAGCTCCAGATGCTGTTTCTGGTCTTCGCCGACGGGAACATGGGTCGCCTGATAGATGAGCACATCGGCAGCCTGCAGCACCGGATAGCCATAGAGCCCCAGCGAGGCGCGCTGCTTGTGCTTGCCCGATTTTTCCTTGAACTGTGTCATCCGGTCGAGCCAGCCCATCGGTGTGTTGCATATCAGCATCCAGGCAAGCTCGGCATGGCCCGCGACCCGTGCCTGATTGAAGAGTATGGCCTTCTCCGGATCAACGCCGGCAGCGATCAAGGCCGCCGCCATCTCGCGGGTGTTGGCGGAAAGCTCGGCGGGGTCGTTGTGTACGGTGATGGCGTGCAGGTCAGCGAGGAAAAACAGGCACTCGCCTTCTTCCTGCATTTTCACCCAGTTTTTTATCGCGCCCAGATAGTTGCCCAGATGCAAATTTCCGGTGGGCTGAATGCCCGATACGACTCGCATTTTGCTATTCCTGTGTTGGTGCTGCTTTTTCGGTCAGCATATTGATCTTTTTTCTGTCGATGGCACCGGTCGCGAATGCAAGTGCAAAATATACTACAGCGCCCGATCCGACGAGGATCAGCACGGAAACGGACCGCGCCACTATCCCGCCGCCATAATGGGCTTCGCCGAAGGGTAGGAGGAACCAGATCGCCGCGCCCATCGCAAGCGCCGAAATGACGATACGGACAATGCGCAGCAGCAGATCCCATTCGAGATGATAATGCCCGCGCCGGTGGAGGATGGTGTAAAGCAAGGCGCAATTCGTCCAGGCGGCGATTGCGCCCGCAAGAGCAAGCCCAGGCACACCGTAAAGCGGAATAAGGATGATGTTGAGAACAACATTCACCACCAGCGAAAATGCTGCCGTATAGACAGGCGTGCGCGTATCTTTTCGCGCAAAAAAGGCGGGCGTGAGAATCTTGATTAGCACATAGGCGGGAAGGCCGATCACCAGCATGGCAAGGACAGATGCGGTCATGCTGGCATCGTCCGCAGTAAATCTGCCCTGGAAGAAAATGGCTGTGACCAGCGGCTTTGCTGCAAAGAAAAGCCCGACCGCAGCAGGGATGGTGAGCAGCAGGCCCAGCTCGATGGCGTTGCTCTGCACCCGCTGCGCGCCGCCGGCGTCATCATCGGCGATGAAGCGCGACAGCGCGGGCAGGATAGCGACGCCAAGCGCGATCCCGATGATACCGAGGGGCAGCTGATTGAGCCTGTCGGCCATCGCAAGATAGACAAAGGAACCCTGTTCGAGCTGACCCAGAAAGAAGAGGTCGATAAAGCGGCTGATCTGATAGATGCCTGCCCCGAAGATTGCCGGCAGGATCAAAATGCCGAGTTCTCGCACATCCTTGGTCGCGCGGGGACGAAGCAGCGTAAAGGAGAAACCTGCCCTTCGCGCCCAGAAATAGAGCCATCCAGCCTGGACCAGCCCGGCAAAGGAAACGGCCCAGGCCAGCGCGTAAGCTGTGCTTGTGGGTGCTGTCTCGCCATATTGCCAGAGCGACCAGAGCAGCACCGAAATCATGCAGATATTAAGCAATACCGGCGCAAAGGCTGCTGCTGCAAAGCGGCTTACCGAATTGAGAATGGCCGCGAAAAGCGTCGTCAGGCTGATCAGGGCGAGATAGGGAAAGGTGATCCGCGCCAGCGCAATAGAGGTTTCATTGACCCGGCCGCCTTCGCCAAAATCGTCGAACAGCCAAAGCACCCAGGGCATGGCGAGCATGATGATGGCGGAAAAGACCAGCAGTATCGGCAGGAACACCGACAATATCTCGCTGGAAAAGCGCTGCGCCGCAGGCCGCCCGGCTTCATCCTGCTCGCCTTTCATCTTGCGGTTGAAAAGCGGCACGAAAGCTGCCGAAAAGGCACCCTCGGCAAAAAGCCGCCGGAAAATATTCGGCAACATAAAGGCGATTTGCCAGGCATCGCCAATCGCCGTTGCCCCTAGCAGCCGCGCTATCAGGATATCGCGGACAAAGCCAAATATGCGGCTGATCAATGTCATGCCGCCGATAATGCCGGTGGATTTAAGCAGGTTCACCTAAAAGCCCCCGCCCAAAATTGAAGCTGATCCGCCTCAGGCTTCACCTGCCGGTTGCTGATCTGCCATTTGCTCGGCCTGCTGGCGCTGCTGAACATAGAGCGCGTTGAAATCGATCGGTTCAAGCACCAGCGGCGGATAACCGGCATCGCGCACCGCATCGGCGATGACGCGGCGGGCAAAGGGGAACATGAGCCGCGGCGCTTCGCCGAACAGGAAGGGATGCGACTGCTCTTCAGGAACATTGCGAATGCCGAACAGGGTCGCATATTCCAGCTCGACATTGAACTGAACGCCCTTGTCGCCCTCGGCTTTCACCGCCAGCGTCATGCCGACTTCGTGAACCTCTTCATTGACAGCGTTGACCTGGATATTGACCTGAACATCGATCTGCGGCTGAACCTCCCAGCCAAAACTGTCTGGCGCATTGGGGTTTTCCACCGACAGGTCTTTTACATACTGGCTCAGCATTCCCACCTGCGGGCCGTTATCTTCGCCATTGGCGGCAAGATTTTCGGATGTCACATTGCCTTCTTCTTCTGCCATCGATTTTCCACTTTCCCTATTGGCTGTTTCAGGCAGGCTTTGCCGCCTTTGGTTGCCGCCGCGCCTAGCAGGGGGCCGCGCAAAGGGCAATAATTACTGCCGCATGCCAATTACCGCCATAATGCCATTTGAAAATTGTGATCGAACGGCCTATGTATGGACAAAGGTTAACGGGCAAGTTTCGAGATACTGGGCTGCCGTTCATCGTCATTTAAGCATTCTGTGCCGATATATGGAGATATTGTGACTTTATCGATCGTCTTGCTGGCCATGGTCGCGGCCTTTCTGGGCCTCAGGCTTTACTCTATTCTCGGCAAACGGACCGGGCATGAGCAGGAGCCTGTATTGCGCAATCCGCCCGAAGAACGCCAGCCGCCCGTGATCCGCGAGCCGGTTCCGGACTCCAGCGCGGGACAGAGCCTGCCACAATCCGACGTGATTACGATTGACATGGCGGCCGAAAGCGGCCTGCGCGCCATCATCAATGCAGACCGGCAGTTCGACACCGCGCTATTTATCGAGGGTGCGAAATCCGCCTATGGCATGGTGCTCGAGGCATTCTGGAAAGGTGATCGCGAGGCGCTGAAGGCGTTATGTGATGACGATGTCTTCGAGAGCTTCGATGCGGCAATTACCGCCCGCGAAGAACGCGGCGAGACGCTGGAAAACAGGCTCGTGCGGATTGACGAGGCCCGGATTGTCGATGCCAGCCTTGACCACCCCACGGCGCGTGTGACCGTCCGCTTCGATGCCGATATCGCGGCGCTGGTCAAGGACAAGGATGGCAAGGTCATCGGCGGTTCGATGACCGATGCTGTTGAAACCCACGATGTGTGGACCTTTATGCGCGACGTGAAGGCGAGCGACCGCAACTGGAAGCTTGACGAAACCGACGAAGCCTGATTCACAGCGCGCTATGAAAATAGCGCATCTCCCTTTTCTTGTTTTTGCTTTGGTCGTTGCCGGCTGTTCCGGCGGTATTATTCCTGCGCCGGTATCGGCGTCGGCCGAAACACCGCCTGCATCCAGCCCCGGCGGCGCGGCGCAGCCCGTGCCAGCGACGCCCAATGCTACGTTCCCGGCTCCTACCCCAACAGGTGACGGCAGCACCGCCGCCAGCCTGGGCCTGGTGCGCGGCCCGCAAATCGGGGCAATCGGAATTCGCGAAGACAAGGCAAAAGCCGCATTGTCGGCCTTTCAGACAAGCTGCCCCGGCCTGCTGCGCCGCGTCGACCAGTCAGGCCTGACGCTCAATGACGAGTGGCGCGCAAGCTGCGATGCGGCAAAAAGCTGGCAGGGCGATGCCGTCTCTTTCTTTGCGACCTATATGGATGCAGTGCAGGTGGGCGATGGCAAGGCCTTTGCAACCGGATATTTCGAGCCGGAAATAGAAGGGTCGCGCACGCGTATCCCCGGCTTTGACGTTCCTGTTTATGGCAGGCCGAATGATCTTCTCGATGTCGATCTGTCGCAATGGGGCGATCAATATGCAGGCAAGCGCATCCGCGGAAAAGTCGATGGCAGCAAGCTTGTGCTTTATGATGACCGCGGGATGATCGACGATAACGGGCTGGCTGGCCGCGCGCCCATTATCGCATGGGCAAAGGACCCGGTAGAATTTTTCTTTTTGCAGATACAGGGTTCGGGCCGCCTTCGCGCGCCCGATGGCACGATTATGCGGATCGGCTATGCCAGCCAGAATGGCCGCGATTATACCGGCATCGGCCGCTTGATGAAGGAACGCGGGCTTTTGGGGCCCGGTGAAAGCTCGATGCAGGGCATCGTCAGCTGGCTCAATCGCAATCCGGTCGAAGGCAAGGCGATAATGCGCGAGAATAAAAGCTATGTCTTTTTCCGCGAATTGACCGGGGCGGGGCCGCTCGGCGCGATGGGCTATCCGGTGGTGGGCGAAACAAGCGTGGCAACCGATCCTAAATTCATACCGCTTGGCGCGCCGGTCTATCTCTCGATGGACCGCGCCGAGCCCAATGGCATCTGGGTGGCGCAGGATACCGGCGGTGCGATCAAGGGTTCCAATCGTTTCGATACTTTCTGGGGCGCTGGCGCGCGGGCAAGAGCGCTGGCCGGCGGCATGGCAGCGCGCGGCGCGGCCCTGCTTCTCCTGCCGAAAGAAACGCTCCAGCGGCTGGGGCTGTAAGCGGCTGCCATGAGCCGGCGCAGCACGCTTGACGCCGAGGAACAGGCGCTGTGGGACAAGGTGATCGCGACCGTGACGCCGCTGCATGCTGAAAGGCCGCGCCCAGAGCCGCAGCCAATGAATGAAAAACGTCATTCCCGCGCAGGCGGGAATCCATCCGATCTCGATGCCCGGCCGAGAGGGGGGATAGACTCCCGCCTGCGCGGGAGTGACGCAAAAGAAAGTTTGAAGCGCAATATTCAACCGCGCGGCAATCTCGATTCGCATTGGGACCGGCGTTTCAAAAAAGGTGTGATCGAACCCGATGTTTCGATCGACCTGCATGGGATCGGTCTGGCGGGCGCTTATCAGCGGCTCGACGGTGCGCTCGAGCAGGCGGTGCATCAAGGGCTGCGCGTTGTCCTGCTGGTGACGGGAAAGCCGCGCAGTCATGACCGGGCAAGCGGAGAGGGGCGCGGCGCTATCGCCAGCGTGGTGCGCGACTGGCTTGCCGCCTCGCGCCATGCGCCCAACATCGCTACGGTTCGCGGTGCCCATCCGCGCCATGGCGGGACTGGCGCGATCTACATTATTCTGAAGCGCTAAAAACGCGCCGCATAACGCCCGCATAGATTTCGGCCAGCGCATCCAGATCCGCAACGGCCACCGCCTCATCCAGCTTGTGCATGGTCGCATTGGTCAGGCCAAACTCCACGACAGGGCATATTTTGGAGAGGAATCGCGCATCGCTCGTGCCCCCGCTGGTCGAGGCTTCGGGCTCCAACCCCGTCACTTCTTTCACGGCATCGCTGATCGCCGCCGACAGTTCGCCCGGCGGCGTCAGGAAGGGCTCGCCTGAGATAACCGGGCGCAGCTCGCCGCCATGCTTTTCGACAATCTCGCGTTTCATGCGCGAGAGGCTTTCACCTGAATGCAGATCGTTGAAGCGGATCGATATGCGCGCTTCGGCGCGGGCGGGAATCACATTATGTGCGGGATTGCCTACATGCATATCGGTGATTTCGATGTTGCTGGCCTGAAACCACTCGGTGCCTTCATCGAGCCGAACCGATTCGATTTCGGCCAGAATCGTGACCAGCTTCGACACCGGATTGTCGGCCAGATGCGGATAGGCGACATGGCCCTGTGTGCCATCGACGCTGATCCACATATTGACGCTGCCGCGCCGCCCGATCTTCATCATGTCGCCTAGCTGGTTGACGCTGGTCGGCTCGCCGACAAGGCACAGCTCCGGGATGCTGCCACGCGCCTGCATGTGATCGATCAAGGCCCGCGTGCCATAGACCGCCGGGCCTTCCTCATCGCCGGTGATGATGAGGCTGATGGTGCCTGCTTCTTCGGATATTTCATGGAGCGCGGCTACGAAGCTGGCAATGCTGCCCTTCATGTCGACCGCGCCGCGGCCATAGAGAAGCTCGCCGCGAATTTCCGGACCGAAAGGATCGCTCGACCAGCCTTCGCCGGGAGGCACGACGTCGAGATGCCCGGCAAAGGCGAAGTGACGGCTGCCCTCGGGGCCGGCGCGGATGGCGAAGAGATTTTCGACCGGCGCGCCATTATGCGGATCATCATCGCCTTCGCCCGCAATAAAGCGCTCCACTGTAAAGCCGAGCGGCGCGAGCATCGCTTCCATTTCGTCAAAGACGGTTCCGCGCGCTGGCGTCACGCTCTCACAAGCGATCAGCCTTTTGGCATAATCCAGCGCATGGCCATTGTTCATATGTCATCCCCGACTTGTTCGGGGGTCCAGAGGCCCGGAACGACAGGCACTGGATTCCCGCTTTCGCGGGCATGACAATCTGGGTAGCATATGTCCATATCTATTGGAGGCGCGCGAATGCCAAAACTCGATCTGGAAAAATTCGAACAGACCAATGCAACCGGATATCCACCGCCATTTAACCGGGAGGTCGAGGGGCGATGGTACCGGCGGCTGGCACCGCCATCGGGGCTTAAGCATCTGGGTGCGAGCCATGTTGTCCTCAAGCCCGGGGCCTGGTCGGCGCAGCGGCATTGGCATGATGGCGAGGACGAGCTGGTGATTATGCTCTCCGGTGAGGCTGTCCTTGTCGACGATGATGGCGAGCATGCGATGCGCGCCGGCGATATCGCCGCCTTCCCCGCTGGCGATGCCAACGGGCATCATTTGCAGAATCGCAGCGATTCTGATTGCGTCTATGTCGCAATCAGCGCGGGCGACCGGTCAAGCGGAGGCAGCTATTCGGATATCGACATGGTGTTTCGCGCCGATGGCTATTTCACCAAGGATGGCGAGCACTATGATACCGAGCGTATCCCCTAGGCCGATCTAGGCGGCCGGCTCGTCATATTTTGCGATCACCCATTCCTCTTCGGCAGCGGCGGCGTACCATTCCTCGATCCAGGCATGTCCCATCATCGTATCGACATAGCTTTGCGCAAAGCCGGGCAGGGTAAAGCCATAGGTAACGAAACGCGTGACGACCGGCGCAAACATGATGTCGGCGGCGCTGAAGGTGCCGAAGAGATAGGGGCCTTCCTTGCCGAAACGGCTGCGCGCTTCCGCCCATAGTTGCAGAATTCGAACGGCATCGTCGCGCGCGCCTTCGCTGATCGTCGCGCCTTCGAAGCGCTTGCGGGTGTTCATCGGGCAATCGCGGCGCAGCGGCTGATAACCTGCATGCATCTCGGCGCACATGGCCCTTGCCATCCCGCGCGCAACATCATCCTTTGGCCAGAAACGCTCTCGGCCAACCTTGTCGGAGAGATATTCGAGAATGGCGAGCGAATCCCAGATGACCGAATCGCCATCCCACAGGATCGGAACCTTGCCCGACGAAGGCGCGAGGTCTTCTTCACGCTGCCGCTCATCCCAGCCCTCCTCGAAAAGCGGAACAGTGAGCTCCTCGAAATGCAGGCCCGACTGCTTGGCGGCGAGCCACCCGCGCATCGACCAGCTCGAATATGTCTTGTTGCCGATGATGAGTTTGAGGGTCATAGCTTCATCCAAACCGCAGTGCTGAGCCTGTCGAAGCACGTCTATCCGAAAAGCGCCCTTCGACAGGCTCAGGGCTACGGTGAAAATTCAACTCATAACAGCCTCTAGCACTGCGCTGCGCAGATCGGCAATGCCGCCCTTCTTTTCGGCCGACGTGACCGATATTTCGGGGAAAGCCGCCGGATGCTTTGCAAGCTCATCATGAACAGAATGCTGCAGTTTCTCTAGCGCGCTGGCCTTTACCTTGTCCGCCTTGGTCAGTGTCACACGGTAGCTGACAGCGGCATCATCCATCATCTGCATAATCTCGCGGTCGATATCCCCGATGCCGCGGCGACAGTCGATGAGGAGGAAAGTGCGCTTGAGTACCTGCCGCCCGCGCAGATAATCATTGACCAGAAAGCGCCACTTCTTGACGACCCCGGGCGGTGCCTTGGCAAAGCCGTAGCCGGGCATATCGACGATGCGGAACAAGAGCGGCCTGCCGACATCGAAGAAATTGAGCTCCTGCGTCCGCCCGGGCGTACCCGATATTCGGGCCAGACCTTTGCGATTTGTGAGCGCGTTGATCAGCGTCGACTTGCCGACATTGCTGCGCCCGGCAAAGGCGATCTCAGGCACGGAAGGGTCTGGTAAATGCTGCAGCTGGGGTGCCGACTTCAGGAATTCGACCGGGCCGGAAAAGATCTTTTCAGGATCCACCAGCCCGTCAGGCTTTCGCCGCCTTTTCTTTCTCTTTCTCCTTCTCTTTTGCCTTGGCCTCGGCCTCCTTCGCCATCTGCTCCTTGAGCTGCGGGTGCCTTGAATAGAGCCACTTTTGCTGGGCGATGGAGATGATGTTGGAAACAACCCAATAAAGCTGAAGGCCCGCGGCAAAAGGTGCCATGATGACCATCAGGAACCAGGGCATGATTGCGAAAATCTGCTTCTGGATGTCGTCGAGCGGTTGGGGGTTAAGTTTCTGCATGAGCCACATGGTCAGGCCGAGCAGGATGGGCAATATCCCGATGGTGAGATAGAGGCCTGGATCGAAGGGCAGCAAGCCAAACAGATTGACCGGCGTCCACGGGTCGGGCGCGCTCAGATCCTCCAGCCATGGCGGCAGGAAGCTCTTGTGCCGCATCTCGATCGACAGCATCAGCAGCTTGTAAAGCGCAAAGAAGATAGGAATCTGCAGCAGGATCGGAAGGCAGCCGGCGAGCGGATTGACCTTTTCCTCCTTGTACAGCTTCATGATTTCCTGTTGCTGTCTCTGCTTGTCGTCCTTGAAGCGTTCCTGCAGCTCTTTCATCTTGGGCTGCACCGCGCGCATCTGCGCCATTGAGGCAAATTGCTTCTGCGCGATGGGGAATAGGAAGGCCCGCACAACGATGGTGAGGCCGATGATGGCGAGGCCGAAATTCCCGAGCAGGCCGTAGAGCCAATGCAATATCCAGAAGAAGGGGATCGCAATGAACCAGAACCAGCCCCAGTCTATGGCGTAATCGAGCAAGGGAATTCCGCCCTCATTGGCGTAATTTTCCAGCGCGACAACTTCCTTTGCGCCCGCAAAAAGTTTCGATGTCTGTGCAAAGCTCCGTCCCGGCGCGACCGCGGTTTGCCTGGCCGTGACCATCTGCGTTTGATAGACATCGCCGCGCGCGACATATTTTGCGTTGATGGGGCGCTTCTGGTCGGGAACCAGCGCGCCGAGCCAGTATTTATCGGTAAAGCCCAGCCAGCCGCCGGTGGTCTGGAACTTCACTTCACCGCCGGGCGCTTCATCCGGATCGCTTAGATCGTCATAATCCCAGTCATAGTTGGGCTGACCGTCGAAGACGCCCATCGGCCCGACATGAATATTCCAGGTGTCGGGATCGGCGGGCAGCCCGGTGCGGCTCAAAATGCCGAATGTCGCGACCTGCGCTTCGGCCTCGCCGCGATTGGTGAAACGCTGCTCGGCTGTGATTAGATAATCCTCATCGATGCTCAGCGCGATCTCGAATGTCTGTTGCTGGTCATTGGTATGCGTCAGCGTAACCGGCGTCGCCGGCGTCAGCTTCGGCGCACTGGCAGTCCAGCTCGTATTCTGATCGGGGGCGGTTATGCCTTCGCCGACCCATCCGAAACGCGCGAAATAAGCGCCTTTGGTGCCGGCGGGCGAGAAGAGGCGGACAGGCGGCGAATCTTTGGGCAAATCCTGCCGGTGCTGGAGCAGGACCAGATCGTCGATGCGTGCACCTGTCAGGTTGATCGAGCCTTTGAGCTTGGGCGTTTCGACCAGCAGCCGCCCGCCGCCGCCAAGTGCTGAATCGAGCGACACTGCCTTTGCTTCGGCCTTGGGTGCTTCGGCAATTTCGCTGTCGGCGACCGTGGGTTCGGTGCTGCTTTCAGCAGGAGCCGCCTGTTCGGTCGCGGCGGGCCGTTCGGGCTGCGGCAGGAAAGTTTGCGCGAAATAGGGCCAGCCAAACAGCACGATCGCCGTCAGCAATATCGCCAGAATCAGGTTACGCCGATCTTCCACTCTTGATCTACCTCAATATCAATTCGTCGAAATGGGCTGCTCACGGCACAGGGTCATGCCCATGCCCGCCCCAGGGATGGCAGCGCAATAGCCGCTTCGTTGCCAGCCAGCCACCTTTAATTGCGCCATATTTGGAGAGTGCCTCAATCGCATAGGCCGAGCAGCTGGGCGAATAGCGGCAGGTTGGTGGCAGGATTCGCGACGGGCCCAGCTGCCAGCCCCTGGCGAGAAGGATGAGCAGCCGCGCGATCATGAACCCAGCTTCTCCAGCCCGCGCTGCAAATCGGCGCGCATCTCGCCGAAAGCCCGTTCGACCCCGCTCTTGCGGCCGATCAATATATGGTCGGCACCGCTCTTGCCAAACCTTCCTAGCATCTCGGCAGCGAGCGCCCTGAAGCGCCGCTTCATCCGGTTGCGGGTCACAGCATTGCCGATTTTTTTTGTGACTGTGATGCCGAGGCGTATCGCATCGCTCTCGTCTCTCCGGTCATGCACCAGCAAGATAAAGCCGGGGGTGACAAATCGTTTACCCCGGTTTGCGGCCAGAAAATCGGCGCGTTTTCTCATTGTTTCATAAGGCGGCATCGTCCGCCCCTTGCCGGTGCCCGCCGCGTCAGGCGGACAGCTTCTTGCGGCCGCGCAGACGGCGGGCGTTCAAAATCTTGCGGCCATTGGCTGTTGCCATCCGCTTGCGGAAACCGTGGCGACGGGCGCGCACGAGATTGCTCGGCTGAAAGGTGCGCTTCATGGTCTTTATCCTTAGTATCTAGTATCGCGAAAATAGAAAGGGCCGCCGAATCCTTGCGGCGACCGCCTGTATCGCGCCGCGCATTATGCCTGGCACGTTCGATTGTCAAGGTTGCAGGCACCGAATTTCCCGGCATCAATCCAGCTTTCTCCGGCCTTTCCTGCGACTGACAATACTTTTGATGTCGCCCCAGATATCGGGAAATGGAGGGCGGCCTTCGGCCTTTCTGCGTCTCAGCGCCCAATCGGCCCAGCGCCCATAGTCCGGAAACCGCCGGGAAAGCCTGAGATATTGCCGCTTCGCCCATTTCGAATTTTTGAGCACCAGCGCGAGCCCGATGGGAAAGATGATGACAAAGCCGGGGCCGGGAATCGCGCCGATGAGCGGCGATATGAGGATGAGCAGCCAGCCGATAACAATCCAGACGTGGCGTGATCCCCAACGGTTACGCCAGGCTCTCGCCTTGTCTATCGGTCCTTTTCCCATAGGCCTGATGTGGTGACTGGCCTTGCCAATGGCAAGTCAGGCCAAAGCCATCAATGCAAGGCGATATAAGAAGCGATGTCGCGGGGCTTCAGATAGAGCGCGGTTTCGAAGGGCACGCTGTTGGTAAGCGCGTAGAAGGCGCGCGCCTTGACCGGGTCCATGCCCATCTCGCGGTAAAAGGCGAGATATTCCTGATGCACCGGATCACTTGGTGCAAAATCGCCGGCTTGCATGCCATCCTCGTCGATCCAGCTGTGCACGGCAAATTCTGCGCCGGGTTCCGCGCTGCGGCGTGCACCGGCCAGGAAGAGCTCGACGCCGCCGGACCGCACCGATCCTCCGGCGGGCACATGGGTGGCAATACCGGCCGCGCGCACCATGCGGGCAAGCTTCAGGTTCGCTTCGTCGTCGCCGGTACCCGGGCAATCGATCATGTTGATCCGGCTGATATGCGGAAAGGCGCGCATCAGCGCCGCGAATTGGGCTGGCGCACCACTTTCGATGCTTCCAACCAGCTCGACAGTTCTGCTGTCGATGACGTTGAAGGGGCCGAAGGCCGCAACGGCCGGGCTGGCCAGCGCGGAAACCGGGTCATTGCCATCTTCCTCGACCCACTCATAGGTGACGGTTTCGACGATCGTGTAGCTGGCGGCCTGCGCCGGAACACCGGCGATGAGCGCCAGCCCCGCTGCAAACGCGCTCCAGCGCGCGAAAAGCCTGTTCAACCTGCCCATGGTTGCTTCGGTAATCCATGCCCGCTTGCCATCCGGTAAGTTTCTATCGTGAAGCCTGAATTAACCCTCATCTGGACTCGCGCCCAAATCCTGCGCATAACGAGCTTCTGGTTGAAATGATGCAGCCGGGGCAGCGCCCCGAAAAGCTTTGCTTTGAAAGGGGGCAAGGGCTTGGTCGCCATTATTTCCACCACTGCCTATCTCGGGCTGGAGGCGCGCAGTGTCGAGGTGCAGTGCCAGATCGCGGCGGGCGTGAGCAAATTCACCGTCGTCGGCCTGCCCGACAAGGCGGTCGCCGAAAGCCGCGAGCGGGTGCATTCGGCTTTGTCCGCATTGGGCCTGTCGCTGCCGCCCAAGCGGATCACCGTGAATCTCTCGCCCGCCGATCTTCCCAAGGAAGGCTCGCATTATGATCTTCCGATCGCGCTTGCGCTGCTGTCGGCGATGGGCGTCGTCGATGCCGAGACGCTGTCGGGGTATGTCGTCGTCGGCGAACTGGGGCTCGATGGCCGCGTGGCCGGCACGCCTGGCGTGCTGCTTGCCGCGCTGCATGCTGCCTCGCATGAAAAGGGCTTGATTTGCCCCGCATCGCAAGGGTCCGAGGCGGCCTGGGCAGGCGAGGTGGAGGTGATCGCCGCGCCCGATCTCCTGTCGCTGCTCAATCACCTGAATGGCCGCGGGGTGCTGCAGCCGCCCAAACCGGGAGAGGTCGAGGAACCGGGGCGAGGCCCCGACCTCAAACAGGTGAAGGGGCAGGAGACCGCCAAACGCGCGCTGGAAATAGCGGCCGCAGGCGGTCACAACCTGCTGATGAGCGGGCCGCCTGGATCGGGAAAATCGCTGCTCGCCTCTTGCCTTCCGGGGATATTGCCGCCGCTCTCGCCATCCGAAGCGCTCGAAGTGTCGATGGTGGCGTCGGTTGCAGGTACGCTTGTCGAAGGCAGGCTTTCAAGGGAGCGCCCCTTTCGCGATCCGCATCATTCGGCTTCGATGCCGGCTTTGGTCGGCGGCGGCCTGAAGGTAAAGCCCGGCGAAGTCAGCCTTGCGCATCTCGGCGTGCTGTTTCTCGACGAGCTGCCCGAGTTTCAGCGCGCTGCACTGGATTCGCTGCGGCAACCGCTGGAAACCGGCGAGGTCAGTGTGGCTCGGGCCAACAGCCATGTGACCTTTCCTGCGCGCGTGCAACTGGTGGCCGCGATGAACCCCTGCCGCTGCGGCCATCTGGGCGATGCCGCGCTGGCCTGTTCCCGCGCGCCCCGCTGCGCTGCCGACTATCAGTCAAAGATATCGGGGCCGTTGCTCGACCGGATCGATCTGCATGTCGAGGTGGAGGCGGTTTCGGCTGCGGACCTCACCCTGCCGCCGCCATCAGAGGGCTCCAGGCAGGTGGCCGCACGTGTCGCTACCGCGCGCCAGCGCCAGAATAAAAGGCTGGAAGGCGCGAAAGCGCGCAGCAATGCCGAGCTTGACGGCGATCTGCTCGAGGCCCATGCCACGCCGGATGCGGCGGGCCGCGACCTGCTGGCACAAGCAGCGGAAGCGATGCGGCTTTCAGCGCGAGGCTATACCCGCATTTTGCGGGTTGCCAGAACAATTGCCGATTTGGCAAATGGCGAATCAGTGGGTCGCATTCACATAGCGGAGGCACTGTCCTATCGGCGGCAGCCACCGCGCAACTGAGTTGGGAGAAAGCATGTCATATCTGTTGCTGCGTTACACTTTGAAGGACGGCGTTTCGCCGGAGGAGTTCGAAAAATGGGTAAAGGAAACCGATCAGCCAAAGATGCGCTCGCTCAGGCGGGTCAAGAGCTTCAACACCTACCGCATGACCGGCCTGTTGATGGGCGAGGGTGAGCCGGCACAGCAATATGCGGAGCTGTTCGAGATTGACGATCTTGATGGCTTTGCCAGCGAAGACATGCCTGGCGATCTGGTTCAGTCGGTAATGGGCGAGTTTATGGGCATGGTCGACAATCCTGAATTTTCCATCTGCGAAGAAGTCTAGAGTCTATATCCGAGATTTCCGAGCTTAATTTGTCAGGGCAGCCTTGACAAATTAAATCCACTATGTCAGGCTATCCCTGACATAGTGGAGATCGATCATGGCCAAATTGCTCACTTGCGCATTTTGCGGCAAGAATGAAAAACAGGTGGCGCGCCTGCTGGGCGGTGCGCAGGCGAATATCTGCGACGATTGCGTGCGCTCTTGTGTGCACATACTGGAGCAGTCCCCAACGAAGCCTTCGCTAGGTGAAGATGCCGTGCTCGAGTCGCTCGCGGCATGCGACGCAGCGGTAGATGCAGCGCGCAATGTCCTGCAGCAAAGAGTGGAGATCCTGCGCGATCGCAAAATCAGCTGGGACAGGATCGGCAAGGCGCTCGGCGTGTCTCGGCAGTCAGCCTGGGAGCGATTTTCCTGATCGCCAGCCAGCGATCAAACCTCCAATCACAATTTATATTTGCAATTGCGAATGAGTAGCAATAGAGATTGCCTCATGGGAACCAGCAAAGGGAGTCTCCAATGCCATTCGACATGAATTCGCTGCTCAAGCCGCCTGATCTGCATGATCTGTCACCGATCCAGATTCGTCTGATCCAGGGAATCAGGATGTGCGTTGCTTGCCGAAATGGACCGGAGGATGCCGCCGAACTGCTGTCTGTCCGTTTCGGATCGGTCACAGCAGCCAAGGCTGCGCAAAATGTCGCTGCCAGGCTCGGCGATGCCTGGCCGCAGCCTTTCGAGATCATGCGGCCTTGCTGTCGCCGCACCACGCCCGACGAGGTCACCGCTGCACAAATGCTGCTCTCTGTCCAGCTGGGCGACAGGCGCGCATTTGGGGACGCCTGCGGCGAATTGCTGGCCGACACCCATCATGACGGAATTTATGACGCGATGGCGCTTTTCACCGGCGCGTTAAGGGCGGCAGCTGTGCCGCGTTAGGCTGCGGCGGGGATCGCTTTCTGTCCGGTCATCTGGGCGATCACGAAGCGCAAGGCGAGCAGACCGGCAAACCAAAGCGCATCGTTGATTGCCACCGCGGTTACGATTTCGGCGGAGAAATTCTCCGCGCCGCCGCCAAATTGCGCATAGGCACGCAAGGCCACCTGCTGGACTGCGAAAGCCGCCACCAGCGCCGCGCCGCCGCGAACCCAGATGCTCCCGCCGCCGCGCTTCACCATGACCAAGGCAATGCCGAAGGCAGCCAGAGCGGCCGCCAAGATGGCAATGCCGTGCCCGACAGCCTGCGCATCCCATGGGAAGGACAGCAGGAAGAAACCGACAAACTGGTTCGCGGCCCAAGCTGCCGTGACCAGCGCCAAGCCCGATCTGAACCGCATGGTCAGCGCAGCGAGTGCGGCAAAAGCGGCAAAGGGAAAGAGACAGGCCAGAATATAGCTGCCCAGCACGGTGGCGACTCCCAGCGATGCGGGCCAAGCGACAGTGCTGCCCGGCGATTTCAGATTGTCCATGACTTTCATCCTTCCTGCTTGCCCCCTTGCTAGCGGTCTTTGCCCGCAAACTCAATTCATCAAAAACGCGCGCGCAGCCCAACATAGCCTGCGCGGCCCAGCGTGCCGAAATTTGCGGCAGTCTGATAATCGCTATCGAAGAGATTTTCGATCCGGCCGTAAATTTCGAATGTTTCCGTCACGGGAAGTGCAGCGCGCAGGCTGCCGAGAATAAACCCGTCTAGCCTCGTAAAATTGCCATTATCGTCAAAACTGTCGCCTACCAGATCGATGGTACCGCCAAGCCTGAGGCCAAAGGGAGCATCCCAATCGGCGGATATGCTTGCGCTATCGACGGGCCGGCGCGCCAGCCGGTTGCCGAATTGCGCGCCGGGCGAGCGGTTTTCCGCATCGACCAGCGCGTAGAATCCGCTCACCGTGAAATTGTCGCTCGGGCGGACTTCCAGCTCCAGTTCCAGCCCCTCGGCGCGAACGCGCTCGATATTTTCCGACTGGAAAGTCAGGAAGCTGAAAGTGATCTGGTTGTTCGACCGGCGGTTGAAATAGGTTGCTCGCGCTGTGACCCGGCCATCCAGAAAATTATGCTCCACCCCGCCATCGAAGCTACGCGCGGTTTCAGGCTCGAGCGCAGGGTTCCCGAAAAAGGCGGGAATAGATTCAACGAGTGTCGGTGCACGAAACCCTTCGGCATAGGTCGCACGAACCACGGTCCGGCCGTCATTGGGCGTCCAAGCGATATTGCCGCCGAAGGTGGTTTCGCCGCCATAGAGACTATAGTCGTCATGACGTATGCCGCCTGTCAGCGTCAGCCCATCGGCGGGCCGCAGGATCAACTGCCCGAATCCGCTCGTCACCTTGCTTTCGGCGCGTGTGGGCGTCACCGCACCGGTGGCGGGGAAAAAGCTGCTACCAGATGATCTTTCATGCTCCAGGCCAAAGACCAGCGTTGCTAAATCGCCCGCCAAATCCAGCCCGCCGTGATATTCGAAACGATCAATGATACCGCGAAACCGGTTGTCATTGAATGTCACCGCGCCGGGTTCTTCGCCAAAGCGATCGATATCGGTGCGGGTATAGGCGATCCGGTTGCGAAAACGGCCGTCCAGAAATTCGGCATTCAATCCGACATAGCCGATAAATTGTTCGGTACGCGCCTCGGGAAGCGAGTTGGGATCAAGCGGGAATGTGTTGTCAAACTCGACCGTCCCGCGATTGTAGAAGCTGCGCAGATCGATCGATATGTTATCCGAAAGCGCAATTCCGAGCTTTACGTTGGCGCTGACATTTTCATAGCCATCCCGCTCTGTTCCGCCCGCAAGCGCGCTGATCCCGTCGGTGCGATAATAGCCGCCGCCAATGCTGCCGGACAATATGCCCGATGTACCGGACAGGTTGGCAACGGCCTGGGCAGTGTCAAAGCTCCCATATTCGGCGCGGGCATGCGCATCGAGGGTTTCGCCATAGGCAGACGCCTCCCGCGTACGTACCGCGATCACGCCGCCGATCGCTTGGCTTCCCCAGATGACCGAGTTCGGCCCGCGCAAAATTTCGACGCGGTCGATATTGCCGGCGAGCAGCGTGCCGAAATCGAAAAAGCCGTTCGGCGAAGAGGGGTCATTCATCCGGACGCCGTCGATCAGCACCAATGTCTGCGAGCTGTTGCCGCCCCGGACAAAAGCGCTTGTCACGGTGCCGACGCCGCCATTGCGCGCGACTGAAACCGAGGGCACGTCGCGCAAAGCATCGCTGATGACGACGACTTGCCTGGTCTCCAGCTCTTCCGCGGTGATAACGGTAATGGCGTTGCCGCTTTCTTCCAGCGGCTGTTCAAAACCACTGGCGGTCACGACAATTTCATTCTCGGGGATCAGTGCATAGCTTGTTGTAATGGGCTCTTCGGGGGTACCATCCTGCGCCCAGGCATTTGTTGGCAGCAATATGGCGGCGCAAGCTGCGCCCGTCAGACATTTCAATTTCCGCATGGTTTTTTAACTCCTTCCCATGACGTTCATTTCATATTCGCCGTCATGCGAAGGTTATCCCTCGTCCGCATCGGTGCACCCCGCCCGCGCGAAAAACGACCGCATCTGGCAGGTCTCCTGGCTCCCGGGTTGCTGGAAGTCGCGCGCCTTCCCGAATTTCTTCAGTGGCATATTGCGCGACCGCCTATCCGGTCACAGTTGCGGGGGCAGCGCCGGTTTCGAACCGGCTTCCCTTTTCATGGACGTTTCCGTCCAACCCTATGCGTAGCCGGGCCTATGCGCCGTGTTCGGCAGAATTGCAAGTCCGTTCGTCATTGCGGGGAGCAGCAGTTTACGAAGCAATCCGGTGCCGCGTTGTCCTGTTCTGGATTGCTTCGCTACGCTCGCAATGACGAGAAAAAGATAGGCACATCATGCCTTCCCTTTTTTAACTGCACGATTAAACAGGGGGACGAGGAGATTAGCCTATCGCTATAGCGCCTTTGTCTTTCACGCCGCTTCCGGATGAGGCCGAGGCTTTGCGAGAGAAAGTGCGCGCCTTGGTCGCGCGTGAATGCGCTGGCATGACGCTGCCTGAGCGGGCGCGGACATGGATGGGCTATAGCGCGGAATTCAGCCGCAAAATGGCGGAAGAGGGCCTGATCGGGCTGACGATTCCCAGGCGATATGGCGGGCAGGGGATGGGGCCGTTTGCACGCTTTGTCGTCGTCGAAGAACTGCTGATTGCAGGCGCTCCAGTGGCGGCGCACTGGATAGCCGACCGGCAAAGCGCGCCGCTGCTGCTCAAATTCGGCAGCGAAGAGCAGAGACAGCGCTTCATCCCGAAAATTTGTGCCGGCGAGCTTTTCTTCTCCATCGGCATGAGCGAGCCGGGGGCGGGCAGTGATCTCGCCGCGATTCAGTCCCGCGCCAAGAGACAGCAAGACGGTGGCTGGATATTAAATGGCCGGAAAATCTGGACCAGCGGTGCACATCTCAACGACTATGTCATTGCGCTGGTGCGCACGTCAGACAGTGAAGATCGCCATGGCGGTATGTCGCAATTCATCGTCGATCTGAAGGCCCCGGGTGTGACGATCCGGCCCATAGAGGATTTGACAGGCGAAACCGATTTCAACGAGATTTTCTTCGACGACGTCCAATTGGAGGCGGACGCATTGGTAGGGGAGGACGGAGAGGGCTGGAAACAGGTAACGGCAGAGCTTGCCTTTGAGCGCAGTGGGCCGGAGCGGATATATTCAAGCGCCGTCTTGCTCGATGCCTGGATCGGGCATGTCTCCGCGCAGGCAGAGATCAGCGATGCGCGCACCACCAAAATCGGTGCGCTCACAGCGGAGCTGGCAGCGCTCAGGCAAATGTCCATTGCGGTCGCGGCGGAGCTGGAGAAAGGGAACAGTCCGGTGACCGAAGCGGCGCTCATCAAGGATCTGGGCAATTCGTTCGAGCAGAAGATTCCGCAAATCGTCGCCGACGACCTGGCGAGTCATCCCGAGGAAACGCCGAATGCGGAATTGCAGGCGGCCACGCGGCTTCTGCTGCAACTCGCGCCATCATTTTCGCTGCGCGGCGGGACGCGGGAAATTTTGCGCGGGATGATCGCGCGGGGGCTGGGCCTAAGATGAGGCGGTCTTGATGAACGAATTTCTTGAGCCCTTTGAGCGCTTGCTTACCCAGCATTATCCGCCCGAGAGGCTGCGCGTAATCGAAGGCGATGAAGCGGCGGCAAGCGCTGTGCTCGGCGCAATCGATGCAGCAGGATTTCTGGATGCTTTGCGCACCGAGGCCGAAGGAGGTGCGGGGCTGTCTCTGCTTGAGGCCGAGCCTTTGTTGCGCGCAATAGGTGTGGCAGCTGCGCCCGCCGATATTGCGCTCGCCATGCTCAGGCGGCGCATTGAAAGAACGCCGTCGCGCGCGTTGCTTGCCGTGGTTCATTCAGCGTTGATCGCGGGTGCACTGGAAAAGCTGCTCGCCTTTTGTAGCGCACATGTCTGCACGCGCGAACAATTCGGCAAACCGCTCGCTGCGCAGCAGGCGATCCAGCAGCAGATGGCGCAGCTGGCAGAGCAGGCGGCGCTTGTCCGCGTCGCGTCGCAATATGGCTGCGCCGGGGGATTTGATGTTGGCGAGCCTCGTGCCGCCGTGGCCAAGCATGCGGCCAGTGCCGCAGTTCCGATTGCCACCTCGATTGCCCATGCGGTTCACGGGGCGATTGGCGTCACCGAAGAATATGATATGCAGCTGTGGATCAGGCGGCTCTATGATTGGCGGATGGCGGCGGGTTCGGAAAGCTATTGGGCGAACAAGCTCGGCCGCTCGCGTCTGGATCAGGCGGAGAAGAATGCCGTTGAGTTTGTCCGGGAAATTTGAAGAGAGGATTAGGTATGGAATTGGCCAAGCTGGGCATATCGGAGGAGCAGGTCGCATTGCTCGATCAGGCAAGTGACTTTTGCCGCGAACGCTCGCCGATCGAGAAAGTCCGCGCGCTGATGGAAAGCGACGAGGGTTTCGATCGCGCGCTGTGGCAGGAAATAGCCGAGCTTGGCTGGCTTGGCATTGCCATTCCCGAGAACCTCGGCGGGATCGGCTTGTCGCTTGGCGAGGCCGTTCCCATTGCCGAACAGATGGGCCGCAATCTTATGGCGTCGCCTTTTGTCGCCACAACGCTTGCCGCGCAGGCTCTGCTCGCCGGCGCACATGATGAGCAAAAGGGCGAGTGGTTACCCAAGCTGGCGGGCGGCGGAATCGGCACGCTGGCGCTGCAAGAGCCGCATGGCGATTGGGAGCTGACCCATGTCGATGCTGTAGCCCGGAGCGAAGGCGGCCAACTGGTCCTGTCGGGCAAGAAGCTGGCCGTGCAATGGGGAGAGGCCGCGGATATCGTGATTGCCTCGGTGAGTTTTGACAACGCGCCCGCGCTGATTCTTCTGACCCGCGACGATATTGGGGCTGCGGCATGGCGCGCGGAAAAGATCATCGATGAAACCCGCCGCAGCTTCGCCCTCACGCTGGACGGCATTTCAGTGCCACAGAGCCGAATGCTCGACCCAGCCAAAGCCGAAGCGGCACTCGCCCATGTCGAGCTTGCATCGGGCCTGCTCCAATCGGCGGAGATGTGCGGCGGCGCGCAAGCGGTGATCGACTATACGGTCGAATATCTCAAAACCCGGACGCAATTCGGAAAGGTCATCGGGGGGTATCAGGCGCTCAAGCATCCCACGGTCGATGCCTATGTCGGATATGAAAAATCGCGCAGCCTGCTCTACAGCGCTGCGCATAATTTTTCGGCGCAAGGCGAAGGCGAGGTTGCGGTGCGCATGGCCAAGGCGGCGGCTGACAAGACATATGGCCATGCAGCCGACCGCGCCATACAGTTTCATGGCGGTTTTGGTTTCACGCGCGATTGCGATGCCGGATTGCACCGCCGGGCGGCGATCTTTCAGGCTAGCCAACTGGGCGATGCCGCATGGCAGCGGGTCAAGTTGAAGAAACTGCTTTTCGCCTGAAAAGAAGGTTTGGCGCGCCCGGCAGGACTCGAACCTGCTGCCTCAAGATTAGAAGTCTCGCGCTCTATCCAGATGAGCTACGGGCGCTGGCCGGATTGGCCAATAACGGCTTTGCCCCGCCAAGCAAAGCAGGTTATGCGTGATTGCGTAATGGACGACAATAGCAATCCGGCCAGGAGCAGCGCGGCTGCAGCATCGGACCGCCGGTTTCTCTACTATGATTTCGTGATGGCGGCCTTTGTCGCGATATTGCTTTTGTCCAATGTCATCGGCGCTTCGAAATTGGCGGCTATCGATCTTGGCGGCAGCGAGTTTATCTTCGGCGCTGGTATCCTGTTTTTTCCGATCGGCTATGTGATCGGCGACGTTCTGACCGAGGTATATGGTTTTGCGCGCGCCCGCCGGGTAATCTGGACGGGCTTTGCCGCGTTGATATTCATGGCCTTTATGAGCTGGCTGGTCGTTGCGATGCCGCCTTTTGCCGGTTGGACCTGCCCGGCGAGCGACAGCCTCGCCATGGCGGGCAGCAGCAGCAGCGGCGACATTTGCCAGGCCACTTACCAGTCGGTTTTCGGAAGCACATGGCGCATCGTTCTGGCTTCGATCCTTGCCTTTTGGGCGGGCGAGTTCGTGAACAGCTATGTGATGGCCAAAATGAAAATCTGGACGCAGGGCAAGGCGCTATGGTCCCGGACCATCGGTTCGACGGTCGTCGGCCAGGGCGTCGATAGCCTGATCTTCTATCCGGTTGCCTTTCTGGGCGTCTGGACCGCCGAGGCGGTCATCACTGTTATGATTACCAACTGGCTGCTGAAGGTCGCATGGGAGGCGATATTGACGCCGGTGACCTATGCTGTGGTCGGGTGGCTGAAGCGGCGGGAGGATGTCGAGATATTCGATGACGGCACCGACTTCTCTCCCTTTCATGTGAAGCTCTAGGGTTAGGATCCTCGCATGGATATTCTCGCCTTCATCGATTCCGACCGGTTTCAGGACTATAAGATCCTGATCGAAAGCTATACCGGGCTGGCGCGCGATGCGCTGCATATCCATATCGGGCTGCTGATCTTTGTCATCATACGCCTGTGCTGGCGGCGAAAAGGCGGCTGGATTCTCGCCTGGCTCGGTGCTCTGGCCGCAGCGCTCGGCGGTGAGTGGCTGGATCTGCGCCGCGAAATATTGCACGGAGATGTCCAGTCAAACGCCGCGCATTGGCATGATATCTGGAACACGATGCTGTGGCCGACTATATTGCTGTTTGTGGGCCAATGGCTTCAGCCGGGGCGCAAAGAAAAAGCACCCGAAGAGCCTGCTTCAGGCGACCTCGTGGATGACGCCCTCGACAAACCCGGCGAAGAGCCGCCTTCCGTCTGAACCGCCCTGCGCGGCTTCGATCATGCGTTCAGGGTGCGGCATCATACCCAGCACATTGCCTGCATCATTCAGGATTCCGGCAATATTGCGCGCCGAACCGTTGACCTGTTCGGCATAGCGAAAGGCAACCCGTCCCTCGCCTTCGAGGCGGTCAAGCTGCGCTTCATCGGCAAAATAATTGCCATCATGGTGCGCAACCGGAATCGTGATTTCCTCGCCTGGATCATATTGGCTGGTAAAGATCGACTGGCCGTTTTCGACCTTAAGTCTGACATTCCGGCAAACGAAACGAATGCCGGCATTGCGCATCAGCGCGCCGGGAAGCAGGCCGCTCTCGGTCAAAATCTGAAAGCCGTTGCACACGCCAAGCACCGGAACGCCGGACCGGGCAGCATTGATGACGGCTTTCATGATTGGAGACCGCGCTGCCATCGCGCCCGAGCGCAGATAGTCGCCATAGGAAAAGCCGCCCGGAATGGCGATGAGATCAAGGCCATCCGGCAATGCGCTCTCGCCATGCCAGACCAGGCTGGTATCCGCGCCTGTAACCTTACGAATGGCGACCACCATATCGCGATCACAATTGGAACCGGGAAATTGTATGACAGCAGCGCGCATCTTCGCCTAGCTTTCAATCTCGAAATTCTCGATAACGGTGTTGGCGAGCAGTTTCTTGCACATATCCTCAAGCTGATCCTGGCCAAGGCCGTCTTCATGCTCCAGCTCGATCAACCGTCCGGCGCGCACATCTTGCACGCCGGTGAACCCCAGACCCTCCAATGCATGGTGAATTGCCTTGCCCTGCGGGTCGAGCACTCCATTTTTCAACGTAACGAATATGCGGGTTTTCATGACGTGTCTGCCTGACGCTTTTTCTTCGCCTCCCCCTATAATTGCCAGCGTCGAGGGTGCAAGGGCGGGATAGCCGGAAAGGAAAAATTAACGACGCACGGAAACCGGAAATTGACTCAAGCGCGCGTAAAATTGATTCTCGAATCTGTGGAATAGACCAAGTTCCGTCTGGAGAAAGCAAATGGTTGGATTGGCTACAGCCATATTTGTCGGGCTTTTTGTCTGGGGCCATGAATATATTGGCTGGGGCGGCGCGACGAATAGCGAAGTCCAGCTCGGGCTGTTTCTTTCCTTTGTCCTGGGCATTGTTGCTGGCTATAAAACAAAGGGCTAAGCCTTACTTGTCCCAGCTTGGCTCGTTCGATTGTTCCGCCGGAACAGCGCGAAAAATATAGCTTTCCCTGTCTTTCAAAAAACGAAGCGCTGCCTGATGCACATCGTCTGGCGTGATCGAACGGTATGTTTCTTCGCTGCGCCGAAACCTGTCGAGCCGGTCGGGGCGAGTCTGCGCACGCGCCGCTACGCCAATCCAAGTGCTGTTTTTCTGACGCCAGTCGCGATAGGCCTCGAGAGCGGGTTTACGTGCGCGTTCGAACAGATCGGCCGAGACTGGCCCAACTGCTATCTCGGCGATAATCCCGTCAACGGCTTTTTCGATGGCCTCTAAGTCCTTCGGGTCGCCGCTGGTGCGAATACTGAATGTACCGCGACCCGGATATATCTGCGACATATAGGAGGTCGCGCCGCCGCTATAGCTCGCACCCAGCCTTTCGCGCAGCTCGTCGAGCAGGCGGATGGTGACGATGCGGGCCAGAAGATCCATGGTGAAATCGAGTTTCTGATCCATGCCGTCGCTGGTTGTCCAGGTCCGCCGCCAGCTCAGCTGATCGGCTTCGCCTCTGTGCGGGACATTGTATATGCGGCGCTCCGGTGACCAGGTGGTGTTGCGGGCTTCGGCATAGGGATCGGCCTCGGCTTTGCGCATGGGTATCGCACCAAATGTCTTGGCAACCGCCGCGATCGCAGCTGCTTCATCGAGATCGCCGACAAGCGCTATTTCGACCTGATTCTTGGCCAGGGCATCGCCGAGCGCGTCTTTGAGCTGTTCAAAGTCGAGCGATTTGGCTGTTTCCAGAGGTGCCAGAGAAAACCGCGGATCGTCCCCGGTTATGATTCGGTTGTAGGCGACGGTCAGCGCCTGCCCCGGCGTTGCATCCAGCCTAGCATAACGCTCCTCGAGCGGCCGGCGATAGATACGCAGCGCTTCTTCGCGGTAGCCGGGGTGCGTTACATAAGCCGCCAGAAACTGCATCTGCTTTTCAAGATCGGCAGGCGCGACGCTTCCGCTGCCGCCGAAATATTCATCGCGGATCGAAAAGGCGGATTTGACTGTGGTTCCGGCAAATATCGAACGCAGATCATCGAGGCTGTGCGCCTCGAGCCCGCCTGAAATAAAGGCACCATTCATCAGCGCCGAAAGCGCTGCATTCTCTTTGCCCAGCGCCAATTCGCCGCCGGCTATACGCAAGCTGAAACGGATACGGTTGTCCTCAAACGGTGTCTTTTTGATATTGAGCAACACATTGTTGGCAAAGCGAACGGTGCGGATATCGAGATCGGCAATCCGACTGTCTTCGACGATCTCTCCGGGCGGGCCAAAATCGGTATAGGCAAACTCTGTTGCGCCCCGTGTTTCCGGAGCGGATACCGCGACTGCCCGGCTGCCGCGAAAGACCGCCAGCAACTGGTCGGGATCTTCCAGTGCCTGTTTCCCCTGAAAAAAGATCAGGGGCCGGTCGAGCTGGTCATGCCAGCGCGCAAATTCCATGCTGATAGCATCCGGCGTGAGGAAAGGCCGCGCGGAAAGCCACACCAGTTGTAGATGCCGCGGATCATTGAGGACATTGTCATCGAGCGCCGCCAGCGCATTGGCAAATACCGCGCTCTGCCGGGTGTTGGCACCCTTGGCGGCATTTTCATAGCGCGTATCGAAGCGGCGCAGCTGTTCCTTCACTTCCTGCGCAGAGAATCCGAAGCGCGCGGCTTGCCGCAGTTTCTGTTCGACGACGGGGAGCAGCTCGGGCACGCTGCCATCCTTGCCCGAAACCGAAAAACCGATGCGGGCATGTGCGTCGCAAAAGCCGGGTTCGAAAATCATGCTGCTGCCCAGAAAGGGGATATCCTGGCTGCGTGACAGCCGCGTCATGCGATCGCTGATGATGGAGCCGGCTATCTGCATCTTGAGCTGCAAAAGCGCGCGGTCGAAGGTGTCGGCGCGTTTCTTGTCTTTGACCAGCTGTGTGACCGTCACATTTTCAGTGAGCTTGGGATGCGCAAATTGTGCGGCGGCACTGGGCCGGTCTTCATCGAAGGCGCAGCGGTCGATTTCGCCCAGCTCCGGTCCGTCTTTTTGCCAGCCGCCAAAATGCGCGATGATCATTCTCTCCATCTGCGCTGGATCAACTGGCCCGGCGATGACCAGCCGGGTCCGATCGGGCCGGTACCATCTGGAATAAAGCGCTTTCATTTGCGACGCGCTTGCCGCTTCGACAATTTCTCGCTTCCCGATCGGATAGCGCGTCGCGAAATAGCTGCCCGGATAAAGGAAATTATTGCGCGCGCGCAGTGCCTGAAAGCCGAAATTTTCCCGCTGGCGCATTTCGGCAATCACGACGCCGCGTTCGCGTTCGACCGCGGCTGGATCGAAGGTCACCTCGCTGGCGGTTTCGCGCATCAAAAACAGCGCCTTGTCGATGAGCGATGTGTCGGACCGCGGCAGATCGAGCTTGTAGGTGGTCCGGGTATATCCGGTGGATGCGTTGGTGTCCGCGCCAAATTGCAGGCCGAGCCGTTCGAGCATTTTGACCATTTCGCCTTCGGGAACATTGGTAGATCCGTTGAAAGCCATATGTTCGATAAAATGCGCGAGTCCCTGTTCATCCTCTGCTTCCGCAGCCGATCCGAAATCAACCGCCATGCGGATAATGACCTGATTTTCCGGGCGGTTATTGGGACGGATGGCATAGTGCATACCATTGGGCAGCCGGCCGAAAATGATGCTCCGGTCAGGTTCCAGGTCGGAGGTTTCTGCATTCCATGGCTCGGTGCGCTCGGTGCCGGCAGGTGGTGCAGGGTGGCTGGCAATTGCCGGCCCTGGCACTGCAAGCGCCCACAACAATGTCGCTGCGAGAAGCGGCCGGGTTAGAAAAGTCATGCCGTGCATGATTATCAATGGATGGCGCGCAGGCAAGCGCGAAATGCGTGTGTTATTTGCCTTTTTTGGCGCGGTGGCTGTCGAGATCCAGCACGGAAGACTCGCCTTCTTCAGGCAGCAGGCCAAGCCGGCGCGCGACTTCCTGATAGGCTTCCATCTCGCCGCCGAGATCGCGGCGGAAGCGGTCCTTGTCCAGCTTTTCGCCGGTCTCGATATCCCAAAGGCGGCAGCCATCGGGGCTGATTTCATCGGCGAGAATAATGCGCGAAAAATCGCCGTCGAAAAGCCGCCCGAATTCGAGCTTGAAATCGACCAGCTTGATGCCGATGCCTGCAAACATACCGCTCATGAAGTCGTTGATGCGAATGGCCATCGCAGCGATATCCTGCATCTCTTCCTGCGTGGCCCAGCCGAAACAGGCGATATGTTCTTCGGCAATCAACGGATCGCCAAGTTCATCATCCTTGTAGCAATATTCGAGCAAGGTGTGCGGCAGCGGCGTGCCTTCCTCGATGCCGAGCCTTTTGGTCAGCGTCCCAGCCGCGACATTGCGGACAATCACTTCAACGGGGACGATCTCTACCTGCCGGACCAGCTGTTCGCGCATATTCAGCCGGCGGATGAAATGGGTCGGGATGCCGATATGCGCCAACCGCATAAAAACATGCTCGGAAACCCGGTTGTTGACCACGCCTTTGCCGGCGATGGTCCCTTTTTTGGTGGCGTTGAAAGCGGTGGCATCATCCTTGAAATACTGGATAATCGTGCCCGGTTCGGGCCCTTCATACAGGATTTTGGCCTTGCCTTCATAGATTTTGCGGCGGCGAGTCATTACAATATTGCCCCTGTAGTCGTGCATGGCGCTTCAAAATAGGAACCCCGGCAAAAGCGGGCCTCGATTAAGAGACTCGGCGCTGCCGGGGCTTTTCCCGGACTATAGGCGCTGTTGGGCGCTGGCGCAATCAACTCTCTTTGTTTGCCGCCTTGTCTTTGCGCCAAAAACGAAAGCGCCAGCCCAGTTTCCGCCTGCTCCAGAGCAGCAGCCACAAAAGAATGGCGATGGGAAATACGACGATCACTGCGCCGATCAGGAAGGCGATCGTGTTCCCCAATATCGTCCCGGCAGAGCCTAGCACGTTGCGGATCGGATCGAAAAATCCCCCGCCTGAAGGATAGCCGGCATTGTAGTTGATGGTCATTTTGGAAAAGGCGACGCGCCCCTTCATTTCGGCGAGCCAGCTCTGCGCCTGGTCGATTTCTTCATTGACGGCCGCAACGCCGCGCTCGGCTTCGACCAGCTCGGATACCTTGCCGGACCGGTTTTGCAGAATCTCCATCAGCCGGTCGCGCAGCACGATGCGTGCGCGCAGCCGCGCCTCGGTATCGACGATCTGTTTGGACAGATCCTCGCCCTCGATGGATGTTTCGATCGGATCGCCGCCCTTGCTCTCGGCCAGTTTGCCCAGTTCCTCGCCAAAGCCGCGCGCCTGTTTTGCCGCGACTTCCAGCTCCAGCCGGCCGCTGGCATAGTCGCCCTCTCCGCCCGATTGCGAGAGGTTGAGGATGCGGCAGGCCTGCGCGCCCTTGCTTTCGCAAAGCTCGGCATGCGCTTTTTGTAGCTCGGGTATGGCGCTGGCATCGACGCGGAACCCATAGCGATAAGTATAGGCAATCTGGGGAGCTCGGGCGACTTTGATATCGCCGGAAGGGACGCTTGCGCCGTCGCCCTCTTCGGCTGCTGCGTCAGCAGCATCGGCGGCGACTTCGGCCGCCTCTTCTTCGGCAATGTCGAAGGAGCGGTTTCCGCCAGCGCTCTGCTCGGCAGCGCCGCAACCGGACAGCATGATGGCGGCAAGGAATGGGGTGACAGCCTGTTTCTGCATGGTATCTCTCTTGCTATGCTCAACTCCCCTTTCATGATGCACGATATTCGCGGCAAGGAAAGCAGATTATGACGGAGTATCCCTACGCCACCATCGGGCAGGTTATGGATACGCTATATGCCTTTATTTCAGGGCTGCTGGGCGGGCAGGATTGGGAAAGAAACCGTCTTGGGAATTGACCTTAATCTGATGCTGCGCGCCTATGCGCATGGTATCTTCCCCATGTCCGATGCGCGCGATGATCCCCACACTTTCTGGATCGAGCCGCAGCGGCGCGCGATACTGCCGCTGGAGGCACTGCATATCTCCCGGTCGCTTGCAAAGAGCGTGAGACAGGACCGTTTCAAGGTCACCGCTGACAAAGCCTTTGCGGATGTCATCGCGACCTGCGCCGAGGAAAGCGCGGGCCGGAACGAAACCTGGATTAATGACGATATTGAAGATGCATTCAATGCGCTGCATCGGGCGGGCCATGCGCATAGCGTCGAATGCTGGCGGGATGGCGAGCTGGCTGGTGGGCTCTATGGTCTGTCATTGGGACGGGCTTTCTTTGGGGAAAGCATGTTCAGTCGCCAAAATGATGCGTCAAAGGTTGCTCTGGTCTGGCTGGTCGCGAGGCTGCGCGTTGGCGGGCATCAGCTGCTCGATTGCCAGTTCATGACCGACCATCTGGCCAGCCTCGGGGTTATCGAAATCTCCCAGCAGGCTTATCTGCAGCGGCTCGAAGATGCGTTATCGCATCAGGATCAGGTCTCTATCACATCTTCTTCGACGATTTCGCCGTCATCCTCGGCTTCAGCTCCTTCAGCCGGCTCTTCGGCTTCGGGTGCTGGCGACTGGGGCGCTCTCGATGGGTTTTTGGGTGCTGCCTTGGGTGCCGCATCGCCGGAAGGTGGCGCAGGAGGCGGCTCTTCTTCGCCCGGAAAGCGCATATTGCAGCTTTTGACCCAGACATCATAGACCGGATGCTGCACGACATTGGCGGCTGGATTATTCTTGAACAGCCAGCCCGAAAATACCCGTTCCCAGCGTTCGGCATCGTTGGTGCCCGCTGGCCGCTGGCGCACCTCCATCTGGAGGAATGCCCCCTCGTCGGGGAAGGTCTCCCAAGGCCGAGTTCGCTCGCAGGCGCGGAGCCGGATCACAACCTTGCCATAGCGCAGCTCTTGTCCGGGCTTGAGCTCCAGATCGCGCGATTCGCCGGTGCGCTTGTTGAGAAGGCCAATCGTCGCGACGCGCTCTTCCATTGGGGTTCCAACCTCATCGCCTTCAAATTCGGGCAGCGGCGCTCCCGCAGCGATTTTCGGCTTGGCCTTGGTTTTGGCTTTTTGCTCTGCGCCCTGATTGCAAGCCGACAGGCCGAGCGCCAGAATCAGGAGGGGAAGCGCAGTTTTGCGCATTCTGGTCATGACGCGTCCGGTGTCCATGCCTCATAGTCGCCGGTCGCTCCCGAGCGTTTGCCACCGCGCTCGAGGGCACCTGCCGGCCTGTAGGCATCTGCCGTCCCGGTCAGGTTGGGCAGCGGATCGGCCTCCCATTTGCGTTCGGGCGGCAGGAAATCTTCCGGATCGCCTTCATGTGTATGGTGAAGCCAGCCGTGCCAATCAGGCGGAACGCGGCTGGCATCGTTTGCGCCCTTGTAGATCACCCAGCGCCGCTGGCCGTCGCGCGATTGAAAATAGCGGTTACCGAATTCGTCTTCGCCGACCTTGCTGCCCTTGCGCGCACTCCACAGCAGGGTGCCGATTGTGGCACCGTCCCACCAGGTGAATATTTTTGACAAAATGCCCATGGCCAAGCCGATTAGGCCCAAGCTGGCGCAGGTGCAATGAAAAAGCGGCAATTTCGGTTGGCGGCGCGGCCAGGGGCTATTGCGCCCATTTTACCCTGTCGCCGGGTTCGATGCCGAGTTCTCCAGCCAATCCGCCGCGGATTTCGAGTACCGCTATGGCTGGCTCGCCCGATGGGATGGATTCCAGCGAATGAGGAATGGCGTTGGCTGCGATGCTCTCTATCGAACCGTCCTGCCGGATAAAGATGATGTCGAGCGGAATGAAGGTGTTCTTCATCCAGAAGCTCAGCATCTCCGGCTTATCATAGGGAAAGAACATTCCGGCATCATCGGCAAGCTCGGTACGGAACATCATCCCCCGGGCTTGCTCCGGAGGCGTCTTGGCCACTTCGACCGTAAAGGCATGGGATTTGCCATCGCTCTCGACGCATAGCCCGATCTGCTCGAGGCCCGCTTCTGAAGTTCCGAGCTTCTCGCCCGGCTGACAGCTGGCAGCCGCAGAGCCCGTGCGATCACCGTCTGCCGCAGGAAGCGTGCAAGCTGCAAGCAGCATTGCAGCCAGTGCGGCGGCAGCTCGTTTCAGGGGGTCAGCGCCCATATTTGGGGCAATCGATGGTTGCAGCCCCCGCCTGCCTGATGAAGCAGCGGCCCTTTCCGCTGATGCTGATCGCACCGCGGCCGTTATTTGTGATGGTGGCGGCATTGGCCACGTTGGCGCTGCTGCTGCCATTGCCGTCATGGGTGATGCTGAGATCGCGGAAAGCGACCGCGGATGCATCGATTTCGGCGCTGCCCTGAATCTCCACCAGCCCGCTGCGGACCTTGCCGCCGCCAAGGGTCACCCGTCCATTACCTACGACCGTTGCGACAAGCCTGTCCGCATCGATATGGTCGATATTGACGTTGCCGCTGCCGACCACAAGAATCTTGGCCTTGCCGCTATTTTCAAGCGCGCTGGCCGTCAAAAGCCCGTTGCCGCGTATCTCCACATTTTCCAGATCATAATTGCTGATTGTCAGTTTCAGCGGTTCGCCGCCCGTCCGCTGCGGCGCATTGTTGATCTTGCTGCGCAGCCGGATCACCAGCTTCGCACCGCGCCGTTCCAGAATAACCCGGGAAAGTTCGCGTTTCTCACCGGTTACGACAGCGCGCGGCGCTTTTCCGACGGTCAGGTCGACCTCGATGTCATCCTGGATAAGCAGATCCTTGAACCCGGCCATGAGCAGCTTGCGTTCTGCGGCCTCTGCTGATCCTGCAAAGAGTATCGCCGCTGCAAAAGAAGCCAAAATCCATCGCATTGCCCGTCTCCCGCTGATTGGCCATCAAATGTTAGGCCGACATGGCGGCGATGGTCAATTGCTGTTGCAGGCCATATGGTAGCCTAGGAACAGTTAAGTTCGCCTGAACCAAGCGATTTGGACGTGCATTTTGCGCCGCCTGCCACGTTGACATCGCCGCTACCCACCAGCTTTGCGCTGACGCTTTCGCTGGCAAAAAGGTCGATATCGCCCGAACCGGCGATCGATGCCTCGGCCTTTGCTGTTTTGAACTCGCTGGCGCTGATATCGCCCGAGCCGGCAATCGAGTATTTTGCATTCTGCGCCTGCCCGGACACCTCGACGTCGCCTGATCCGGCAATGGCGGCGCTCAGGGCGCTGGCCTGAAGCTGCTTGACCATGGCATTGCCAGAGCCGGCAACGCTGATTTTAATGTCATCGGTTCTCAGGCCGTCCGCGCTGATATTGCCTGAACCGGCGATACTGATTGCCGCCAGCGTCGGCGCGCTGACATGCACGGTGGCTGCTTTTCCGCCGAGATCTGCCCAGTTGGCGCTTTCCCGCCCGATTACCAGCTTGCCGTCTTTCAGCTTGTAGCGCAGCTCGGCGATGGCTTCTGCATTGCCGCTCGCGCTAATCTGGAAACTATCGCCGGTTTTGAAGACGATGTTGTCCGGCCCGACGCTTGCCAATTTGGTGAAATTGCCGATTGTCGCCGGATCGGTTCCGATTTTTTTGCCATCTTTCATGCCATTATTGGCCGCTTGCGAAATATCCTCAGCGGCATCGAAAACCGAATAGCCGCAGGCTGAGAGCATGAACAAGGGAAGGGAAAGGGCTAAAATTCGCATGTCGATCTCCATCTGTATTACCGTAGTAATACAGCGCTGCAGTTTGACTGGCAAGCCAAAAGAAAGGGGGCACCCATGTAGGTGCCCCAAATAAGCTGAATTTGGTTGGGAATATGTCAGTCTTCGGCTTGCTCATACCATTGCGGAGCGGCCTCATTGAGGACTTCGAGGATTTTTTCAAGCGCAGTCGGCTCGTCGGTCTTTTCCATAGCGGCCAGCTCGCGCGCCAGACGCGAGGAGGCTGCTTCGAATATCTGGCGTTCCGAATAGCTTTGCTCCGGCTGATCCTCCGGGCGGAACAGATCGCGGGTCACTTCGGCGATCGAAACCAGATCGCCCGAATTGATCTTCGCTTCATATTCCTGCGCGCGGCGCGACCACATGGTGCGTTTTACCTTCGGCTTGCCTTTCAGCGTTTCCATGGCTTCCTTGAGCGTCTTGTCGGAAGACAATTTCCGCATGCCGACGCTTTCCGCCTTGTTGAAAGGCACGCGCAGCGTCATCTTTTCCTTTTCGAAGCGCAGCACATAAAGCTCGAGCTGCATGCCGGCAATTTCTTCATTCTGAAGTTCGACCACCCGGCCGACCCCATGCTTGGGATAAACAACATAGTCGCCTACGTCGAAGGACACCGCTGAGGACGTCATAATACGAACCCTTTCAATTATCGGATTTTGCAGCCGCCATCATTCACCGGAAAGGCAGTTATGCTCGAAATTTCCGGAAAAGCTGCTTGGCCTGCATCAATTCTCTTTGCGTTGGAGTTAGCAAAAGCCACCTTTTCGGGCGGCTTTCACAATTATGTAGCAGATTCGTAACAAAATTACAATGTTGCTTGCAGCCGTGTCAGCAAGAGTCCGCGGGAAAGGGCGTCAAATGGCGCTGAGCTTGCGCATGTTTTCAGGAGTCTCGCTGCCGGCTTTATCACCGAGATCCTTGATGTCATTAACATCCATCCAGCACAGATCCATGTTGGACAATATCCGGTCATCATGGCTGCGAATGGTAATACGGCGAATGGGCTGTTTATCCTGTTCATCGACAAGCACGGGGTTGGATGGCACCCCGGTTCCCCATTTTTCGCCCCATTGCCGCAATGAAATCATCGTCGGGAGCAGGTCGATGCCCTTGTCGGTAAGGCGGTATTCGACCTTGCGCTTGTCATCGGGGCAGGGCGTGCGGTGCAATATGCCGGCCTGCGTCAGCTTGGTGAGCCTGTTTGCCAGAATATTGCGGGCGATTCCGATTTCCGAGAGAAATTCTTCAAAATGCCGGACATTGTTGAAGGCCGCCCTGAGAATCATGAAAGACCATTTTTCACCCATGGCTTCCAAGGCATTCGGAAGGCCGCATTCGGTCATCTCTGCAAGCGGTTCCCGCAATTTTCCCATAGCATTTTCCTCTCAGACCCTTGGTTAGCGGCCAATTGGCAATATTCCAAAAAAAATTTAAGTTTTAAGTTGCAACTAAAAACCTAATCGATTAGGTAGCGATTCGCAACTGATTTTTGGGTTGCCCTGATTCGAAGGGTCCAGATGGATAAACCCGGCGGTCAGGAAACGGAAAATTAGCACAAGGAATAAGCAGATGACCCTCTCCCACCTTTCAAAGCGTGTATTCATTTTTGCCGGAGCGGCCATGCTGGGCGTCGGCAACACCGTTGGCATCCCGATGGCGCATGCTGCCAGCGGACCGTATTTTCAGGCTGAACTGGCCAAGCCCGCGCCGAGCACAAGGATGATTATGCGCGGTACGTCGCTGAAATGCGAAGGCAACAATTGCCGCGCGAAAAAAGCCAGCACTTCGGCCAAGAATATGTGCGTGAGCATCGCACGTGAATTTGGCGAAGTTACCGCATTCCGCGCCGGCAAGCGCGAATTCGACACCGAGGCACTGGCCAAATGCAATGGCGACAAGCGCGCGCAGGCGAAAATCCAGGAACTGGAGCGTCTCGCAAGCAACTGATCTGAAAGAAATATTATTCGGCTTCTCTCCTCGATCCCCGATCGCCATCGCCCCCGATGGCAATTGCAAGCCGAAAGCCTGAGCGCCGCGGACATTCAGATGTCTTGCGGCGCATTTTTTTGTTGCAACATCGCGCAAATCGGCGAAGCTAGCATGCATGATCCGCCAGTATGAACTTGTGGAGCGTGTGCGCGCCTATGATCCGGACGTCGACGAGGACCGTCTGAACCGCGCCTATGTCTACACGGTCAAGATGCATGGCAGCCAGAAGCGTGCGAGCGGAGACCCCTATTTCAGCCATCCGGTGGAGGTAGCAGGTTTGATGACGGACCTGCGCATGGATGAAGATACCATCATCACCGCCCTGTTGCATGACACGGTAGAAGACACGCTCACCACTATCGAGGAAGTGGGCGAAAAATTTGGCGATAATGTCGCGCGGCTGGTGGATGGAGTCACCAAATTATCGAAGATCGAGGCACAGACCGAAGACGAACGGGCAGCGGAGAATCTGCGTAAATTCCTGTTGGCGATTTCCGATGATATTCGCGTGCTGCTGGTCAAGCTGGCCGACCGGTTGCACAATATGCGCACGCTGAATTTTATCAAGAGCGAGGAAAAACGCCGCCGGATAGCCCGCGAGACAATGGACATATATGCCCCGCTGGCCGAGCGGATAGGCATGTATGAATATATGCATGAGATGCAGCTGCTGGCCTTCGAGCAACTGGAACCCGATGCCTTCAAGACGATCACGGGGCGGCTTGCCCAGATCCGGAAAAAAGGCGATGTCGAGGTGGAAGCCATCAGCCAGACGATCAAGCTGGCGATGATGGAGGCCGACCTGAAAGTCACCGTGTCGGGCCGCGAGAAGCATCCTTATTCGATCTGGCGCAAGATGCAGGAACGTCACGTCGCCTTTGAGCAGCTGACCGACATCAATGCCTTTCGCATCATCACCGAAAATATCGAGGATTGCTACCGCGTGCTCGGCGAGCTGCATCAGCGCTGGCAGATGGTGCCGGGGCGCTTCAAGGATTTTATCTCGACGCCCAAACGCAACGGATACCGGTCGATCCACACGACGATCATGTTCGAGAAGAATATGCGCGTCGAGGTGCAAATTCGCACCGCCGACATGCACCGGGCCAACGAATATGGGCTTGCTGCGCACTGGGCCTACAAGCAGGCCGATACGCCCGATGGCCAAGCCGGCTGGATACGGGACCTTATCGAAATTCTCGAAACCAGCCACGGTGCCGAAGAGCTGCTCGAAAATACGCGCATGGCGATGTATCAGGATCGCATATTTGCCTTTTCGCCCAAGGGCGCGCTGCACCAGTTACCCAAGGGATCGACACCCGTCGATTTTGCCTATGCCGTGCATACCGATCTGGGCGACAAGGCGGTCGGCGCAAAGGTCAATGGCCGCCATGTACCGATGCGCACGCTCTTGTCCAACGGTGACATGGTCGAGATATTGAAGAGCGATGCACAGGTGCCGCAGCCAAGCTGGCTCAATTTTGTCGCAACCGGCAAGGCACGCGCGGCTATCCGCCGCCATGTCCGCCATCAGGAACGCGACGAATTGATCGATATTGGCCGCGATCTTTACAAGGAAATCGTGGCCCGCCTGCCGGGCCGGATTGGAAAAAAGGCGCTCAAAGCCGCTATCAAGCGGCTGGAATACCGGGATGAAGAGGAACTGATGTATGCGGTAGGCTCCGGCTCGCTGCGCGACCGCGACCTGATGGAGGCGCTGGTACCGGGGTTCGATCCCGAAGAGACCAAGGATTGGGGCGTTCAGGGACAGGCTATTTCGATTCGCGGGCTGACCCCGGGCATGGGATATAGCCTGGGCGAATGCTGCCACCCCATACCGGGCGACCGGATCGTCGGCCTGCGCCGCGAAGGCCAGCCGGTGGAAGTGCACACGATAGACTGCGATGCGCTTGCCAGCGGCGTGGACGAGGACTGGATCGATCTAAGCTGGGGCAAGGGCAGCGATGGCGGCTCGGCGCGCCTGCGCGTTATCCTGCATAACCGGCCCGGTACATTGGGCGAGGTTGCGGGTATCTTCGGCTATCACAAGGCGAACATCCTCAATCTGCGGCTGACCAGCCGGGACATCGAATTTCACAGCTTCGAGATCGACACAGAGGTGCATGACCTGCAGCATTTGATGCGCATAATATCGGCGCTGCGCGCTTCCGAAGCAGTGGCCAATGCCGAACGCGTCTACGAAGCACCGGCGCTGGCCGAACAGGAAAAACAGCAGAAACAGGAAGAAAATGTCTGAAGAAAAAGATGCTTTGCCTACCGGATATCAACTCTCGGCGATGGATCCGGTCTACCGCGAATGCCCCTGGGAAAAGCTGAAGCCGCTGCGCGAAGCCGACCCGGTGCACAAGGATGAGCAGCTGAACCGCTATTTTCTGACGCGCGGGCGGGAAGTGTCGGAACTGATAAAGAACCGCAAGCTGAATGCCGATCCGAAAAAGGCCAATCCGGGCAGTTTTTCGCAAACGCTCTACGGCAATAACAGCAAGGAACTCTCCATTCTGATGATGGACGATCCCGAGCATGGCCGGTTGCGCGGGCTGGTCTTGCAAGCCTTCAATCAGCGCGCAGTCAACGCGATGCTTCCGAAGATCGAGAAGATCGCAAATGAGCTCGCCGATGATATCGAAGCGGAGCAGGACGAGTTCGACTTCATTCAGCTCTTCGGTTCGCCGCTACCGACAACGGTGATGGCCGAGCTCCTAGGCATCAATGCCGCAGATCGCCGCGATTTCCGGCGATGGTCGCTAGGCTGCATGCAGGCGCTCAACCCCTTCCGCAGCGAGGAACAAACGGCGCTCTACGAGGAATCGACCACCGTGCTTGCGGACTATCTGGCGCGCGAGGTCGACAAACGGCGCGACAATCCTGGTGACGATCTGATCAGCGGCCTTGCCGGCGCCGAAGAAGAAGGGGAAAAGGCCACGACCGAAGAGCTCGTGCTGCTCATTCGCTTGCTGCTGATTGCCGGCAACAGCACGACCACGGACATGATTTCGAGCGGGGTCGTCCAGTTCCTCAAAAATCCCGAGCAGCTCGAAAAGCTGAAAGCCGACCCGTCGCTGATCGAGAATGCGCTCGATGAGATATTGCGGATCGAGCCGCCGGTCGCGCAGGTGCTGCGCAGCGCGCATGAGGATATGGAGGTCGCCGACAAGCAGGTGAAGGCCGGCGATACGCTGCATATGTCGCTCTTCGGGGTGCATTTTGATCCTGAAATGAACGCGCAGCCGGAGGCGTTCGATATCACCCGCGAGAAAATCAATCATTTCGCCTTTGGCGGCGGTGCGCATTATTGCCTTGGCGCTGCGCTGGGCAAGGCGCAGGGGCGGATTGCCTTGCCCATGCTGTTCGAGCGCTTTCCGAATCTGGCCTTTGCGCCTGACAAGAAACCGCAGCACAAAATCGCTCCGGCATTTAACGGCTATGGTGAAATCTGGCTTGTGAAATAGCCAATATGGTTATGCGCGTTAGCCGTTGAAAGTCTCGCCGGCAGCCGCTTTCTTGCTCAGCATTTCTGCCACTGGCAGGCCATGTTTCTCCAGCCCGGCAACGATCGCATCAAGGCCGATTGTATCCGCCCAGAACATCGGGCCGCCTGTATAGAGCGGCCAGCCATAGCCGTTGATCCAGACAACGTCGATATCGCTTGCGCGCTGGGCCATGCCTTCTTCCAGGATCATCGCGCCTTCATTGACCATCGGATAGAGCAGGCGTTCGTGAATTTCGTCCTTCGAAATCTCCCGCTGCTCTTTTCCTTCTTTTGCAGCCCATTCGGCGATCAGCGCTTTCACCTCGTCGGATGGCGTGCGCTGGCGGGCCTCGTCATAGTCGTAAAAGCCCTTGCCGACCTTCTGCCCCCAGCGGCCAGCCGCGCAAAGCGCATCGCGCATTGTCTCGATTTTGTCCGGATCGCGGTGCCAGCCAATGTCGATCCCTGCCAGATCGCTCATCTGAAACGGCCCCATCGGAAAGCCGAATTCGAGCAGAACGTCGTCGACTTCCCAATAGTTGGCACCTTCCATGATCATCGCATTGGCCTGCTGCTGCCGCGGGCTGAGCATGCGATTGCCGATGAAACCGGGGCACACGCCCGAAACGGCCGCGATCTTCCCGATCTTCTTCGACAGCTTCATGACCGTCAGCAACACGTCATCGGCGGTCTTTTCGCCGCGCACCAGCTCCAGCAGCTTCATGATATTGGCCGGTGAGAAGAAATGCATGCCGAGCACATATTCCGGGCGCTTCGTTGCCGAAGCGATCTCATTCACATCGAGATAGCTGGTGTTGGAAGCGAGAATAGCGCCCTTTTTGACGATGCTGTCGAGTTTTCCGAACACCTCCTTTTTGACGCCCATATCTTCGAAAACTGCCTCAATCACGAGATCGCAATCGGCCAGATCGTCATAGGACAGGCTGGGGGTCAGCAGGGACATGGCCGTCTGGGCCTGTTCCATCGTCATACGGCCGCGCCTCGCCGTATTCTCGTAATTCTTGCGCATTACGCCGGTGCCGCGATCGAGCGCTTCCCGCTTCATTTCGACGATTGTCACAGGCACTCCAGCCGAGAGGAAATTCATCGCAATGCCGCCGCCCATCGTGCCGGCGCCAATCACGCCGACTTTGCTGATTGGAATGAGCGGGGTCGCCGGATCAATGCCGTCAATTTTGCCTGCGGCGCGCTCTGCAAAGAAATAATGCCGCATTGCCGCCGACTGGGTACCGGCCATCAGTTTCAGAAACAGCTCGCGTTCCCTGGCAACGCCCTCCTGGTAAGACAGTTCACCCGCTGCCTTGACCGCCTCTATCCCGGCATTGGGCGCATCGAAGCCACGAATTTTGCGCGCCATTTTCTGGCGGAATTCATCGAATATCGCCGGATTCTTCACGCCATCTTCATTGGCAGTACCCTCCGACGCGCGCGGAACCGGCTTGCCGATCTGCTCGCGGGCAAAGGCAATTGCGTCTGCTGCGAGGCTGTCTTCGCCAACGATCTTGTCGACCAGACCAATGCTCTGGGCTTTCTGGGCGGAAATCGGGTTGCCGATGGCGACCATAGGTAGCGCAGCCTCCGCCCCCGCCAGTCGGGGCAGACGCTGCGTTCCCGCAGCCCCCGGTATCAGCCCCAGCTTGACCTCCGGCAGGCCCAGCTTGGCCGAAGGAACCGCAACCCGGTAGTGGCAGGCAAGCGCAACCTCGCACCCTCCGCCCAGCGCCGTGCCGTGGATGGCGGCAACCACCGGTTTTTCGCTTGCCTCCATCCGGTCTATGGCTTCGAGCAGGCTAGGGCCCTTCATCGCTTTGCCAAATTCGGTGATATCCGCGCCCGCGAAAAATGTCCTGCCGTCACAGCGGATTACGACCGCCTGCACGCTGTCATCGGACATGGCCTCATCGATACCGGCCACCAGTCCTTCGCGGACAGCCTGCCGGAGCGCATTGACGGGCGGATTGTCTGAGATGATGACGAGGATATCATCATGGCGTTCGGTGGTGACAACAGGCATCGCATACTCCTTCGTCGCAGTTACCCGCAGAATCGGGCAAAACGTCTGGAGCCAAGCCTTAGCCTTTGGTGCGTTTCACATCCAGCGACAGCTTGTCTTCATCGATAAATGCCCAGACAACAAGCGTTGCCGCCGCCAGGCATAGCGAAGGGAAGAAGAGAATATTCGCGCCGCCATCTTCGCCAAACAGATACAGGCCGAACGGGTCGAGTATGTGGTTCCATATGGCGAGCGCGCCGATGACCAATATTGCGGCCTGCAAGGGATAAACGATGCGGCGAAACAGCCCGAGAATCACGAGTAGTCCAATCGCAACCTGAAACAGCCCCCATGGCATTTGCAGCATCTCGGCCGAAACCATGCCGCCGTAATATTTTTCAGAAACGCCGATGGCCTTGTCCGGCGCGCGCACCTTGATCAATCCCCAGATTATTATGAGCAGCGCAGTTGAAATGCGCAGAAAAAGTAGGCTTGCCGCTTTCATTGATAATACTCCCCAGTTGAATATCCAGACGTTATTCGGCGATGCGGCCCGGTTCGTTACCGATGGGCGCTATTCTTCCTTGCCGGTGATTTTTTTAACGGCGCGTTCGGGATGTTTCGGGAGGACGCTGTCATAATAGGGTTTGATCCTGGCCATATCGGCATCGAAATCTCCTGTCGGCATGATGGTCGGCCCCAATCCGCCTCGCTTTTTCCCGTAATCCATCATGCCGATGACAAGCGGGACATTGGCGGCCATCGCGATATGATAGAAGCCCGTCTTCCATTTACCGACTTCGCCGCGCGTTCCTTCCGGCGCGATCGTCAGCATAAACTCCTTTCGCCGCGCAAATTCCTCGGCCATCTGGTCGACGATATTGCCGGCTTTGCTGCGATCGATCGGAATACCCCCCAGATCGAGCAGAAAATTCTTCCAGGGCCAGCGAAAGAGCGATTTTTTTGCCATGAAATGCGGCTGGAATCCAAGGTCTGCCGTCAGTCCGGCAAAAAACACAAAGTCCCAATTGCTGGTGTGCGGCGCTGCCACGAGCACAAAGCGGCGCGGCTCGGGGACTTCGCCGAAGGCTGTCCAGCCGAACAATTTATAAAAGCGCAAGATGACCCAGCGTACAAATCGCGACAGCAGGCTGGGCCTGCGCTCATGCAATGCCATGAATGTTCCTCTCTCCGAATATCGTCATGCCGGTTTGGCAGCGATGATGCAATTGGCTTGTGCCTTATCGGCAGCGGGTTTAGAAATATGGCCAAACAGACATAGCGGGATCTTTTAATGACAAGCCAATTCGTCCCGGTCATTTCGTCGACCGGTCTTTTCACGCCTGAAGAAAGCATCAGCAATGAAGAGCTGGTGGCAAGCTACAATGCCTATGCCGACAAATATAATGCCGAGCATCCCGATGCCGAACCGCTGATCCACAGCTCGGTCGAGTTTATCGAGAAAGCGAGCGGTATCAAATCGCGCCATGTCGTGGACAAGGCATCGGTGCTCGATCCGGACATTATGTGCCCCAGACTTGAAGAAAGACCGAACGAGCAGGTTTCGGTAATGGCCGAGATCGGCGTAAAGGCTGCAAATGCGGCATTGGCGGCCGCAGGACGCGAAGCAGGCGCTGTCGATGCCGTGCTGTGCGCGGCTTCCAATATGCAGCGTGCCTATCCGGCCATGGCGGTCGAAATTCAGGCCGAACTCGGCATGGAGGAGGGCTTTGCATTCGACATGAATGTCGCATGCTCGTCGGCCACTTTCGGAATCCAGACGGCAGCCGACTATGTCCGGTCGGGCAGTGCCAAATCGGTTTTGGTGGTGAGCCCCGAGATTACATCCGGTCATCTCAATTGGCGCGACCGCGACAGCCACTTCATCTTTGGCGATGTCGCCACGGCGGTTCTGGTCGAAGAAATTTCAATCGCGCCAAAGCAGCATTGGGAAATATTGGGCACCAATCTGAAGACCCAGTTTTCGAACAATATCCGCAACAACTTCGGCTTTCTGAACCGGACTCATGGCGGAATCGAGCAGGACAGCCCCGATACCGACAAGCTGTTCATTCAGGAAGGGCGCAAGGTCTTCAAGGAAGTGGTTCCGATGGTCGCCCAGATGATCCTCGATCATGCCGAGCGGCTGGGTCTGAAAGGAGAGGAGCTTCGCAGGCTCTGGCTGCATCAGGCCAATGCCGGCATGAACCGGCTGATCGCGCAGCGGGTTCTGGGCCATGAGGCGAGCGAAGATGAAAGCCCGACTGTGCTCGATACCTACGCCAACACGTCCAGCGCCGGATCGATCATTGCTTTCCACAAGCACAGCGAGGATCTGGCCGCTGGCGATACCGGGCTGATCTGCTCTTTCGGGGCAGGCTATTCCGCCGGGAGCGTATTCGTCCGCAAGGCAGGGTGATCAGAGCCAGGGGTTGGCCGCGCGCCATTCTTTGGGATGCTGAAACTCTCCCTGCCAGACTCCCTTTTTGGCATCGCGCGCAGCGTCTTCTTCGTCGCCATAGTCACGCAATCCGTAAAATTCGTTGCTGACTGCCATCCCGGAGGACACCATTTCGGCGGCGATGTCCTGCGTCAGATTGGTCTTGCAGGTGGCGAGCGATCTGCCGAAGCGGTCTGCGGCTTCGGCTTCGCAGGACAGGCCGGGCTGCGCCAGCAATGTTGTCAGCATGCCCTGTGCGGCCCGTCCGCAGGGCCATGGCACTCCGGCCTTGTCCTGGCATTCCTGACGAAGTTCAGGCGCATCAGCGCCGGTCAGGCGAAACTTGCGCTTCCCGATCACAAAACTGTCGCCGTCCGAAGCAAAGACAGTCTCGTTATTTTGGCGCTTTATGGATTCGCGGGTGTCGGTCAGCTTGCCATATGCCCAGGCCAGAACGCCCATGAGAAGCAGCACGGATATCGCTTTGACAGATTTGCCCAGGCGTAAACCCCTCTTGACGTCTTGTCCCTTTCTGGAAGGAAATTTCAGGACAGTGCCGCGGCGACGCCCCAGCTTCACTCTACCTTCAACGAGGGGTGGGTTTTTACGATATGCTCGTAAATCGCTTCATGCAGCGGGCTTAGGAAACGGCAGCCATATTCATTGCCACGATGCCAAGCCACTCTGGCTTCAAGCGGCGCATAGCCGGGAATGGTCAGAAAAAGAGAGCGGTCATCGCGCAAGACCGAGGAGGTTTTGATCCGAAAACCCGATTGCGACAGATCGATGATGTGAACCTTGTATTTGCCGGCACCATGCTCGCGGATATCGGCATAGATGGCCACGGCGTCACGCCCATGCTCACGGGCATTGACACCATGGTCTTCGCCTTCGGAGTTGTCGCCCGCCATGCTCACCTTGTAAATTGCCTCAACAGTAGCGCTTAATGCAGGCTTCAACTAGCAGATGGCAAGTAAAAAATTCAGTCAAGTATCAAGGCTAAAATAACGTAAATCAGGATCGGTGATCCGACGCCAACCAACGTGGCGAGGACGAAGATGATCCGCATTATGCCGACATCAATTCCCGACCAGTTGGCGAGGCCAGCGCATACGCCGAGCAGTTTTTTATTGGCGCGATCCAAAACGAGTTTAGACATTAAGCTTTCCTTTGTCGAAGAGAGTGTTGAAACTATTTGGCTAACTGCCGGTCAGGCAGCCAGACTTGCATAGGCGTTCACTGCCGGAGCTACGCTGGTGCCAACGAAAAGGATGGCGGTGAGCACAGCGGCGAAAGCGGCGGCGAGGTGGTTTGAAGCGGAGAGGGTCATCGTTTTTTCCTTTTTATGATTGTTTATTGTGGTGCCGGTTATGCGGCGACCGAAGAATAGACGTTAACAGCAGGAGCAATGCTCGTGCCGACAAAAAGAGCGGCGGTGAAGAGAGCTGCGAATGCTGCGGTGAAATGCTTGGAAGTGGAGAGGGTCATTTTCATTTTCCTTTCAATTTGAACTTGGTTGGTTTCGTTTGATAATCTCTGTTGGTTACACCCAAAGCGTAGCAGAGAACGTGCCAATTTAGTTTAAATTATGCATAATAGGCACTTAACTAATCCAGCGTGCTGTCAGACAAGCATCATGATTCCAAATATTGGGAATTTTCCCCAACATCTAGGATTGTTGTTCATCGGCCATTCAGCTTCACATTGCGGTTGACCTTCGCCGCGGGCCGAGCCACCGGTTGGCGATGGCTTTGACCCGCCTTTCGCTCAGCGATTTCCGCAATCACGCACAGTTCGTGATCGAGCCAATGCAGGATTTCGTGGTGCTGCACGGGCCGAATGGCGCAGGTAAAACCAACATCCTCGAGGCGGTTTCCATGCTTGTTCCTGGAAGGGGACTGCGCCGGGCAGCGCTTGCAGAAATGGCGCGATCGAACGGACTGGGCGGCTTTTCGATCGCGGCCCAGCTTGGCGATATTCACATCGGAACGGGCACTGAAGCTGCGTCTCCCGAAAGGCGCAAGGTGCGCATCAATGGTGCCAATGCCAGCATCAACAGCCTTTCCGAATGGCTGGCCGTGCTTTGGCTTACACCAGCGATGGATCGTCTATTCTCGGAAGGAAGCGGCGGCAGGCGGCGTTTTGTGGACCGGCTGGTGCTGGCGCTGCACGCCGAGCATGCCCGCTACTCCAGCCGCTATGAGGCGGCGATGCGCGAACGCAATCGCCTGCTCGCGGATGATAATCGTCCGGACCCCGCTTGGCTCGACGCCATCGAAGCGCGCATGGCCGAAGCAGCCAGCAATATTGTCCGCGCGCGCGCCGGGATGATCGAGCAGCTCGACAATCATCTTGCCGGGCAGGCGGATGACGTCTTTGCGATTCCGCAGCTCGCATTGGGAGGGCTGACCGTTGCCGAGAGCGGAGATCTGACCGAAATATGGCGCGAGGGAAGAGCGCGCGATGCTGCAGCCGGCCGGACATTGGCGGGGCCGCATCGCAGCGATCTTGTTGTTCAGCACCGCAAGAAAGCGGAGGACGCAGCGCGCTGTTCGACGGGCGAACAGAAAGCAATGCTGCTGTCGATCATCCTGGCACATGCCCGCCTGGTGGCGCAGCAGCGCGGTGAACCGCCAATATTGTTGCTCGACGAGGTGGCGGCGCATCTTGACCCCGAACGGCGCAAAGCGCTTTTCAACAGGCTTGCACAGGTCGGCGGTCAGGTCTGGATGACAGGCACCGAGGCTGGCCTGTTTGAAGCGGCCGGGCCAGACGCGCAGCTTGTCGGCCTGGGCTCGTGACCCTAGCCGTCCGGCTCGCCCACTGCTCGTTTATAGAGATGCCAGGTGGCATGCGCGAGAACCGGCAGCAGGACTAGTAGGCCCAGAAAGAAAGGCAGCATGGCGGCGAAGAGAAGAACGGCGAGAATGGCCGCCCAAGCCAGCATGACGAAGCCGTTCGAGCGCACCGTCGCCAGGCTGACGATAATCGCGGTCAGGAAATCGACATCGCGGTCGATCAACATGGGCAGGCTGATCACCGTGACCGCGTAAAAGGCAATTGCGAGCAGCGCGCCGACGATACTGCCTACCAGCAGCATCAGCATTCCTGCGGTCGTGCGGAATATCTCCAGCGATTCCGATCCGATGCCCGATTCTGCCAGGAAAATCGCAAAGATACCGTGCGCAATGATCATCCAGAAGGAAAAGCCGACAAAGAGGATCACGCCCATGCTCAATATCTGCTGCTCGCCGCGCCCGCCGAGCGCGCCCAATATTGCTTTCCAGGTGAGTGGCAGGCCCGCCTCGCGCCTGCGGCTGACTTCATAGAGGCCGACCGCGATGAAGGGCGCAAGCAGCGGAAAACCCGCAGCCGCCGGTATCAGCCAGACAATCTCTCCGCGCGTAAAGAGCGCGAAATAGATGAAAATCCCTGCTACCACGTAGATTCCGGCAAAGAACAGCCCGAAGAGCGGCGCGCCGAGAAAATCGCGCCAGCCCGCCGCCAGCGCTTTGCCCAGGTCGGCAATCGACATATCGCTCGCGACCGTGTTGGATGCCACCTGGACCTGGTTGCCCTTGGCCATAGATTCTCTCCCTCTTTCCCGGCAAGTGCGACTTTGCCGAGACTCCACATGCTCGCATATTCGGAGACGCTAGCCGAATTGCCAATGATCTGGATCAAAATTGCAGACCGGCCCAGATTTTCGCGAAATGGCAAAAAGCAGAAGGGTTTATTTGGCCTTCTTAGCCGCCGGTTTTTTCTTTGCCGGCTTTCTCTTGTTTTTGCCCTTTCCGCCATCCTTGGGCGCAGCAGGCGTAATGACAAAGGCCGGCTTTTCATCCTTGATATGCACTTCGACCTCGCCGCCATTGACGAGCTTGCCGAAGAGCAGCTCCTCTGCCAGCGGCTGCTTGATCTTTTCCTGAATCAGGCGGCCCATCGGGCGCGCACCATACAGCTTGTCATAACCGCGCTCGGTCAGCCATTTGCGCGCATCATCGTCGAGCTTGATATGCACTTCCTGATCGGCAAGCTGCAATTCGAGCTGCAGGATGAACTTGTCGACCACCATCGCGACAACTTTGGGAGGCAGATAGGAAAATGGCACGATCGCATCCAGGCGGTTGCGGAATTCGGGCGTGAACATCTTCTTCACCGCCTCGTCGCCAGCATCTTCCTTGCTGATATTGTTGCCGAAACCGATGCCTTCTTTCGCCATGTCGGACGCACCTGCATTGGTCGTCATGATCAAAATGACATTGCGGAAATCTATGGTTTTGCCGTGATGATCGGTCAGGCTGCCATTATCCATCACCTGGAGCAGGATATTGAACAGGTCGGGATGCGCCTTCTCGATCTCGTCGAGCAGCAGCACGCAATGCGGATTCTGGTCGACCGCGTCGGTCAAAAGACCGCCCTGATCATAGCCGACATAGCCCGGAGGCGCGCCGATCAGGCGCGATACGCTGTGCCGCTCCATATATTCGCTCATATCGAAGCGCTTCAGGGGAATGCCCATGATGCTCGCAAGCTGCCGCGCGACCTCGGTCTTGCCGACGCCGGTCGGGCCGCTGAAAAGATAGTTGCCAATCGGCTTGTCGGGTTCGCGTAATCCGGCGCGTGCAAGCTTGATTGCGCTCGAAAGCGTTTCGATGGCAACATCCTGCCCGAAGACCACGCGCTTCAGGTCGGCCTCAAGATTGCCCAGCGCGGCCTTGTCGTCGGTGGATACATTTTTGGGCGGAATCCGCGCCATTGTCGATATGACAGCTTCGATCTCGCCAACATTGATGACCTTGCGCCGCCGCGATTTGGGCTTGAGCATCTGCATCGCGCCGACTTCGTCTATAACGTCGATCGCCTTGTCGGGCAGCTTGCGGTCGTTGATATAGCGTGCCGACAGCTCGACCGCGCTCTTCAACGCATCCGGGGTATAGCGAACATTGTGATGCGCCTCGAAGGCCTTGCGCAGGCCGGCAAGAATTTTGACTGTATCCTCGATCGAAGGTTCATTGACATCGATCTTCTGGAAACGCCGCAGAAGCGCGCGGTCTTTTTCGAAATGGTTCCGGAATTCCTTATAGGTGGTCGATCCGATGCAGCGGATCGTGCCGCCCGACAAGGCCGGCTTGAGCAGGTTGGACGCATCCATTGCCCCGCCCGAGGTTGCCCCGGCACCGATGACCGTATGGATTTCGTCGATGAAGAGGATCGCGTCGGGAAGCTTTTCAAGCTCGGTCACGACGGCTTTCAAACGCTCCTCAAAGTCGCCGCGATAGCGGGTTCCAGCCAGCAGCGAGCCCATATCGAGCGAATAGATGACTGCCGGTTTCAAAACGTCGGGAACGTCGTCTTCGAAGATGCGCCGGGCAAGTCCCTCGGCAATGGCGGTTTTGCCGACGCCTGGTTCGCCAACATAGAGCGGGTTATTCTTGGAGCGCCGGCACAAGATCTGGACCGTCCGATCGACTTCTTCGCCGCGTCCGATAAGCGGATCGATCCGGCCCTGCTCGGCCTTCTGGTTGAGGTTGACGGTAAATTGTTCGAGCGCGGTTTCCTTGCCCTTCTTGTCCTTGCCGTCCGATGTCTTTTCTTCTTCAGCAGCCTCGCCCCCGGAAACCGGTGCGCTGTCAGCAATCTTGCCGTCCTTGCCGATGCCGTGGCTGATATAGCTGACGGCATCGAGGCGGCTCATATCCTGTTGCTGCAGAAAGTAGACGGCATAGCTTTCACGCTCACTAAAGAGGGCAACCAGCACATTGGCACCAGTGACGACATCCTTGCCCGACGATTGCACATGCAGGATTGCGCGCTGAACGACGCGCTGGAACCCACTGGTTGGAGAGGGATCGACGGTGCCCGTGATCTTCAGACTGTCGAGCTCTTCATCGAGATATTGGGTGATGGTGTCGGAAAGTTCGCCAAGATCGACGCCGCAGGCCTGCATGACTTTCATGGCATCGCCATCATCGACAAGCGCCAACAGGAGATGCTCGAGCGTTGCATATTCATGGGAACGATCGGCGGCATGTTTGAGCGCCTGATGGAGCGTTGACTCTAGGGATTCTGCAAATGATGGCATGAATGGGCTCCAAATAGGCGGGTCGCGTTGTCGTTCCTTATCATATTGTCCTTGCGGTGGCGGCTTTCAACTGCCGCCTGCTGCTCATGCAGCATTAACACCAAAAAAGATTACCAAGCCGTTAACCATATTCCGGATGCCGTGTGTTTCATCCTTTCTTGAACAGAGCGTCTGCGGCTTTCATATGGCTGCTTGCGGCTCCCTTCTTGGCCTCGCAGCGCGAAATCTCCTGCCTGAGCTGCGCAATTCTCTCATCGAGCTCATCCAGCGACAGCGGATCGAGATCCTGTTTTGCAAGCTGCGCGAGCGGATCGTCACGGCGCAAGGGAAGATCATCATCCATGGCTGCAATAGTTGACTGACCGGTTGCATCTGTCAATAAGCAGTCGCCTTACGGGCCGGAGGGCTTGGCGGCAAATTTGGAAGGCGGGGGAACGGAAGTGTCTGATATTCCCAAAAGCATGACAGCAATCGAAATTTCAGAACCGGGAGGTCCCGAAGTTTTGAAGCCCTGCCAGCGCCCTGTTCCAGAGCCGGAAGCAGGCCAGCTGCTGGTGCGCGTTGCCGCGGCTGGCGTTAACCGGCCGGATGTCGTGCAGCGCCAGGGCCGCTATCCTGCGCCGCCCGATGCAAGCGACCTGCCCGGATTGGAGATTTCGGGGGAAGTCGTGGCAAAGGGAAGCGGCGTCGATGGCTATGATATCGGGACAAAGGTCTGCGCCCTGGTTGAAGGCGGCGGCTATGCCGAATATTGCCTTGCCCGCGCTGGCCAGTGCTTTCCAGTGCCCGATGGCCTGTCGATGGATGAAGCTGCTGCCATCCCGGAAACCTTGATGACCGTATGGCACAATATGTTCGAGCGCGGTTATGCCAGCGAAGGCGAAACGGTGCTGGTCCATGGCGGGACCAGCGGGATCGGATCGATGGCGATCAAGCTGGCCGGGCTTTTCGACATCACCATCATCGTGACCTGTGGAAGCGATGAAAAATGCGCGGCGGCAAAGAAGATTGGGGCGCATCATGCGATAAATTACAAATCATCTGATTTTGTCGAAGAGGTGAAAACGAGTACCGATGGCAAGGGCGTCAATCTGGTGCTCGATATGGTCGCGGGCGACAATGTGCCGCGTAATCTTTCCTGCCTCGCCGAAGATGGTCGCCACGTGACTATTGCGGTGCAGGGCGGGATGACTACCGAGGTCAATATGGCGCAGGTGATGATGCGCCGCCTGACGCTAACCGGATCGACGCTGCGTCCGCGCACGCCGCAATTCAAGGCGCTGCTGACCGACGAAATCTATCGCAGCGTGTGGCCTGATGTCGAGGCGGGCCGGCTGCGCCCGGAAATGGACAGGAGCTTTCCGCTGACCGAGGCCGCTGCCGCCCATGCCCATATGGAAAGCGGCGGGCATGTCGGGAAGATTGTCCTGAAAGTGACGGATTAAGCCGTGCGTGTGGCCATATTGGCCTAGCGAAATCGCTGCCCTGACCCTAGTCTTTCTTGGTGATCCGCGAAATTTCGCGGGCGACCATAGCCTCGACAATCTGCGGCAGATTTTCATCCAGCCAGTCCTTCAGCATGGGCTTCATCAAATCGCGCGTGAGCGCCTCGAGCGACGTTTCGCCTGACCGCACAAGCTGCGGCGAAGCACCGGGCTCGCTCAGAGTCTGCAATGCCGAGAAGCTGCGGGCCAAGCTCTGTGCCTTGCCATCATCGAGAAGTTGATCTTCATCGACAGCATCGGTCAACTCCAGTACCTCATCTGCGCTGGATTCTGCGGTCTTGTTGCTCTTTCCAGAAGATTTTTTTCCGCGCGCCGGCGCGACCTTTTCATCATCGGCTATGATCCGCTTGATCGAAGAGAGAATCTCTTCCATCGATGGTTCGTTGCTTTCGTCCGCCATAGGATCAGCCCCCGCTGCTATTTGCCGGTATTTCCTTTGGAATAGTCCGGCAGCGGCACTATTTCGGCCTTTTGGGCCGGCGTGTCAATGGTGCGCGTCGCCGCAGCGTTGGGGTCGGGGCGCGAGGACCAGTCATTCCATGCGCCCTCAATCTTCTCATAATCTGCGATCGGATCATAGAGCGGACCGCCTTCCAGGCCCAGATCGCGCGCTTCAGCCTTGCCCATCGCGGCGAGCAACGTGAAGCCAGCCACATAGGCATTACGGCGTGCTGTAACCAGATTGACCTTGCTGTTGAGCAACTCCTGTTCAGCATTCAAGATGTCGAGGATCGTACGGTTGCCGACGCTGTTTTCGGCGCGCACACCCTCGAGCGACAATTCGTTGGCCGATACGGCGCGCTCCGATGACCGGATCAGTTCCAGCGATGCCTGCCAGCTGGCATAGGCAGCGCGGGTTTGCGCGATCACATCGCGCTCAGCGGCGATTTCCTGTTCCATCGCTTGACCGAGCAGGGCCTGCGCCTGCCGGATTTGCGCTGCTGGACGCCCGCCCTGATAAATTGGAACGGTTGCGCGCACGCCCACCTGGGCGGTGAAGGATGAATTGTTGGGCACAAAGCCCGGAATGTTGCTGCTGAGCGAGCCAAGCGCGTTGGTATAGCTGCTTTGCCCAAAACCGCTCACGGTCGGCAGGCGGGAGGCGTTGGCGGCGCGGCGATCATAATGTGCCGCTTCTCGCGATTCCCGTGCGGCTATCAAATCGGGATTATGTTCCAGCGCAACCTCAACCGCCATATCGGGCGTTTTTGGCAGATTGGGCAAAGGCGGTGGAGCTTCCAGATCCCCCGGCGGATTGCCGACGAGCCGGATATAGGTCTCCTTCGACGTGATCAGATTCGAGCGTGCAGCTTCCATCTGGCTGATCGCGCCCGCCAGCCGCGCTTCCGATTGGGCCACATCGGTCCGTGTCAAATCGCCAATTTCAAACCGGTCCTTGGTCGATTCCAGATTGACCTGCAAAACGCCGACCTGCGCGCGATTGAGCTCGACAATCGACTCGTCGCGGATCACATCCATATAGGCCGCAACGACGGCCGAAAATATGGCGCTTTCCGTGCCGCGAAGCCCAGCAAAGCCAGCCTCGACCCGGTTCTCCGCTGCGCGAACGGCGTTTTTCACGCCGCCGCCCTGATAGAGCGGAACCGAGATGGAAACGGGTGCGGAAAAGGAACGCCCCTGAACGACTGAACTGGAACTGTCGGTAATGACAAATTCGGTCAGGCTGGGCTGCACATTGGCGCTGGGCCGGCCATTGGCCTTGGCAAGCGGGACGCCTTCATTGGTGGCTTTCTGCCCTTCCCGTGCAGCCGTCAAAGTCGGATTGGTCTGATAGGCAGAGGTCAGCGCCTCGCGCAGCGTATCGGCCTGCGCCGCGCTTGAAGCTGCCAATAATCCGCCAGCGAGCAGCAGGCTTTTTCTGGAAATGCGCGTCAAAATGCAAATTCCCTTGTCTTTTCAAAATCGGAAAGCGGCGCGATCTCGACATCCGCAAAAGGTCGCAAAGCAAGCTCATCGCCGCGTTTCACGCCGAAAGCCAGCCGCGAGACGGGCCCCTCCTTGAGGCCCGCAACAATCCTGCCGCCATCTGCAATCTGGTCCTTCAGGCTGGCCGGTAGCTGTTCGATACCGCCATCGATCCAAAGCAACGAATAGGGCGCGTTTTTGGCATATCCTTCGCTCAGGTTCGACACGGTCTGCAACTTTAGATTGGAGAAATCCGCCAGCCTTTTTCTTGCCGCCGTCGCAAGGCGGCCTTTGCGTTCGGTGGCGACGACACTGTCCACCATGGGGGCCAGCAACGCGGCAACATAGCCTGTGGCCGCGCCGACGAGCAGAGTATTGTCGCTTTCCAGGGGCTTGGCTGCCTCCATCATCATGCCTGTCGCTAGGGCGGGATTGAGATAGCGGCTTTCACCCACCGGAACCGAGCGGTCCATATAGCAGATGCCCGCGCGTTCTTTCGGCACAAATTCCTCGCGGGCGACGCGGTCCATGGCTTCCAGAACCCAACGCTCATTGACCCCGCTGGTGCGGAGTTGACTATCGATCATCGCCTGACGGGCGGGCTGGAAGTCTGCTTTGGGCATTAGGACTATTTCTACGAACCTCTTGGCAATGGCATGACTGTATTAGAAATGCAATACAGCTTGCCATTGTGGTCTAGCCGTGCTGCGCTGCAAGGCCAAGTAACTTTAAGACAAACCCCCCATTTTTCGCCGCAAACGTCACCCGGATGCAACGAGGGGCCGAATCCCGTTGCAATGAAAAGGCCAACTCGCTAGAGCGCGGCTCTCCGCATATTTGATGTGCAAATGAGGCCCGATGGCGGAGTGGTTACGCAGAGGACTGCAAATCCTTGTACGCCGGTTCGATTCCGGCTCGGGCCTCCATTTTATGGCGCTCAGACAATCAGTCTTTCGATAAACCAGAGCGATGCGACGACGCCAATCGCGTAGCTGGCAATGCGGATGGACGGCTGCATCATATTGGCATTGATCCGGCGCAGAAACGCCAGCAGGGCGATTGCAACAGCAACGATCACCAGTTGCCCCGCTTCGACGCCCAGATTGAAGGTCAAGAGGGCGATTGGAACTTCACCTTCGGGCAGGCCGATTTCCTTCAGTGCGCCAGCAAAGCCGAAGCCATGGAGCAGGCCGAACAGGAAGGCTACGACCCAGGGAATACGCTCTGACAGCCTAGGATTATCCGGGTCTTTCTTGACGATCTCCACGGCCAGAAAAATGATCGACAGGGCGATCACGACTTCGACGGGTTGTTGCGGCAGGCCAAACCAGCCCAGCGTCACGCCTGCGAGCGTGATCGAATGGGCGATGGTGAAAGCAGTGACAGTTTTTACAATCTGCCATTTGCCGCTTATCAGCAGGACAAGGCAAAGCACGAAAAGCAGATGATCGATTCCGAAGACGATATGCTCGATACCGATGATGAAGTAGGTCCAGGCAACATTGCCGCCCAGCACAGAGTCGTCATTTTGTCCGTCGGGAATCGCTGCAACGGGTGCGTCGGCGGTAAGCCGTAAAGCCAGCGTTTCCGAACCAAGCGGTGCAATCCGGACAAGCACGTCATTTTGTGCAGCGGCGAAATTGGAAAGGCCGATTTGCTTGCCCAGCACGCTGCCTTGGCAGGCCATTTCGCCGCGCGAAATAGCAGCTAGCGGTACCATTTCGCGTGTCATTTCGGATTTGAGCGTACAATTTTCCGGCAGTATCGGCTGGGTTTCGGGCATTATGCCGCCCCTCAGCGGTGCTTTCCAAACGATTCTCCAGCCGCCCACGCTCTTCTCAGTCAATTCGAGATAGCCGGGCCGCAGCTCATCCGCCCGGGCCGCGCCGGAGAAAGCACCGAGGCCAGCCAGCAAGACCAACCAAAAAACACAGACTCGTGTCATTCCGGCTTTTCGATTCTGATGTCATAGCCATCGAGCAGCGCCTGATAAGCACGATCCTTTCGCTTCGAGATACTGGCGGCGCGCCAGTCATTCTCGAGCCTCTGCCGAATTTCGTCGACGATCGGCACACGGCCATCCGTTCTGCTTTCGACACAGGCCAAATGCTCTCCGAATCCCGATGACAGCGGTCCGGTCCACTGGCCATCCGGAAATTCGGCCAGCTTTTCGGCAAACCCCTCGCCAAATTCGCGGTCGATCTCTTCGGGCGTGGCTGCCCGCATTTGCGCCGGCAGCGATATGGTTCCTCCGATTTTTGCCGGATCTCCGCCCTCCTTGAGCTGCGCCAGAGCTGCCGCTGCATCGCCTTCGCGTCCCAGCCAGATTTGCCGAAAGCTCAGTTTACCGCCGATTGCATACTTTGCGGGATTGCTCTCGATCAATTGCTGAAGTGCTGCATCGTCGGGATCGGCGCTTTCGGCTGCAGCCGATGCGAGCTCCTCCATCTTCGCCCTGAGACGGCGGCGGATAATCGGATCGTTGATATCGAGGCCGAGTTTTTTGGCTTCCCGGTAATAGACTTCCTCGCGAATATAATCCCGGATGAGGCTGTCGATCTCCTTCGGGGTGGGCGCTCTTTTCCAAATGGCCGAAAAGCTGGCCACAAGCTGCGATACACGGTCCTCGTCGACCGTGATGACGCGGCTTTCAGGGTCACTGTAGGCTCCGCTCCGTCCGAGAATGAGGAAGACAATGAAACCGGCAAGCAAAAAATGCAGCAGCGGCTCGCGCAGTAGTTTTTGGAGCAGCAGTTTCATCGGTCTATAGCCTCCCGTGGGGCGAAAGCGCTATTGGGGCAGCGGCCAAAAATCAACGGATATTGCGCGGCGCCAGCGTTTGCGAAAGGCTATCACCCCTTGTCTGGAGCCATGCTTTCGGGCATGAAATACCCTATGCTTATGTCACCCAAAAACCGGGCAGCGAAACTGCACTATATGCCCAATGGCTTTCGTTTGCTCTCGAATGGAGATCATGTCATTTGCGCCGTGAGCGGCGAGAAGATCAGTCTGGAAGATCTGCGCTATTGGAGCGTGGAACGGCAGGAAGCCTATGCCAGCGCTGAAGTTTCAACCCGCGCGGCGCTCGGCAAGGCATAACCCGAATGTTGTCTTTGCGCATTTCAGCACTGATTCCGCTGCTGGCTATTGCCTTGGCCTGTACAGCTGTGCCGCCGGCAGCAGGCGACGATTCAACAACAAGAGAGCCCACGGTCCAAGCTGTCACCGATTCCAAGCATACAGACAATGCGTCGGTGGCTCCGGCGACATTGGTTAAGCCCAAACGCAGCGAATTCTGGTTCAGCAGCAGTGCGAGGCAAGGCGCGTTGCTAAAGGCGCGCGCGCCTAGCGGAGTTTCCGCGCTGAAATTGGATGATCAGTCAGTCGAAATGGCCGATGATGGATTTTTTATCATTGGTTTCAACCGCGATGCACCCGTCCAGCAGACACTAACCTGGACGAGCGCGGACGGCCAAGCCGGCGAGCGCGTTTTTGATGTCGCGCAACGCAGCTGGAAAATCCAGCATGTCAATGTATCCCTGCCGCGCGGCAGGAAAGCAACGGAGCGCCGCAACCGCGAATTGGCGGCAATCAAAGCGGCGCGAGCGGAAAATCATCCAACCGCAGGCTGGCGGCAGGACTTTATCTGGCCAATAGAGTATTGGAATATTCGGCGCGGCAGGATTTCGGGCGTGTTCGGGTCGCAGCGCTTTTATCGTGGGTCGCCAGGCGGCTATCACACCGGGCTGGATATCGCCGCGCCAACCGGAACGCCCTATGTCGCGCCAGCCGACGGGGTTGTGACGCTAGCGACCGAGCAGCCCTTTTCGCGCGAGGGATATCTGTTGATGATCGATCACGGCATGGGGCTCAACAGCGCATTCGTGCATTCGTCCAAATTGCTCGTGAAAAAAGGTGACATTGTGAAGCAAGGCCAAGCCATCGGTCTTGTCGGCGCGACGGGAATCGGCACCGGCCCGCATCTGCATTGGAGCTTGATGTGGAAAGCGGCGCGGCTCGATCCCTTGCCTTTACTGCCAAAAAGGCCGTGAAGTGGCAGGTCTGGCCATTGCTGCTATGTCTGCTCGCAGCCTGCAGCACGACGAGAGGAGAATCCATGTCCGCGGCGGATGAAGAAACAACTGCTCAGCTCACCATAAGCGCAAAAATCTGGAAATGGCGTGATGATAACAGCTTTAATTCTGGCAAGCTGTTTTTCTACATCGAGGAGAAAGACGCCGGAACATTCCGCCGCATGAAATCGGGGAAAACGCCGACGATAGGGCCTACACCTATCTTTGCCATGATCGGCGAAAGCCGTTGGAAGACGATGGCCGTCGATGCCAGCAGCCATGCGGGTTACCTTGTCGAAGTTGATCGGGCCGTTGCATCGAAGGAAGATATTGCCGAAGGCAGCGACGCCAAGGTGACGATATCGTTTCGGGAGGCAGTGCAATGAGCGACGACATATTGCTGATCGTGACAATTGCCGCTTCGGCGATCCTCATATTCATGTTGGTGATCATCAGAATAGGCCTGAAAGGCAGCCGTGAGCGCGACCTGCTTTCGCCCCCACCGCTGGAAGATCTCGCCGCTGGCGAGGCAGGCATGCGCGTTGCTGTATTGCCCGAACGGGAGAATATGGATCTGGAAGAGCCCGAGCGCGTGGCGGACCCACATGCGCCTATCGCCGAGGCGTCAACCAGGCCGCGTCAGCCGGTGCTGGGCGACAACGAAATTGAAAGCACCTATAGCGCGGAACAGCTCATGGAGCGCGAAGTAAAGGCGATGTTATTGCAACAGCGCCCCGACCGCGCAATTGCCCATGTGATGCAGGTCAAACGCGTAGACCGCGACGAAGCCGAAAAGATCATTGCCGGATTTGCCGGCGAGTCGGCTTGAATCAGGCCTCTTTGTAGAAGGCGTCGGCGATGCTGACGCTCAACAGGACAGCCATGAAGGCTACACCCATCCCGGTAAAGATATGCGGTGCATATGGCATGAGCTGCTCAACCATGTTTCCTACTCCTTGTTTCGGTTTGCAGGAGCATGGCTAGGAAATGCTGCGTATGCCTGCATTGATCGAGGTCAAATTGCCCCAATTCTGTCCAACTTCCAAAAACTCCCATAGGAAGCTGCCATGTGCGTTGTTGCCATTGCCTTGAATGTTGATCCGCGCCGGCCGGTCCTGCTCATCGGCAACCGTGACGAATTTCACGCCCGGCCTTCGGCTGCCATCGCCCGCTGGGGCAAGGCGGGGGAAGCCGATCATCACGTCATTGGCGGGCGCGATCTGGAATCGGGAGGAAGCTGGCTTGGCGTTTCGGAAAGAGGAAGGCTGGCGGTCGTCACCAATATTCGCAGCAGTTCGCCGCCCGATCCGGGCAAAGCCTCGCGCGGCGCATTGGTGGCGGACTTTCTGCGCGGAAGCGGGGAGTTTTCCCGGCTGGAAATGCAGCGGTTGGATGCGTTCAATCCGTTTCACTTGCTCACACTGGAGCATCGGGGCCGCGCGGTTCACTTCACAAACAGCCCGGACCATTCCGCCCATGACATCGGCGACGGCATTCTCGCGCTTTCCAACGGAGGCAGACAGGCGCGGTGGCCGCGAAAGGACAGGCTGGCGGCTGAGCTGCAGGCCTGGACGCGCCAGAACAGCGATGATCTTCGCGACTTGCTCTCGATATTGCGCAGCGAGGAAGGCGGCGATGAAGGGAGCCTGCCCAACTTTCTGAGTGGTCAGGCCTACGGCACGCGCTGCAGCACGATCATCGCCATCGATGCTGGCGGCGCGGGGCAGATAATCGAGCGGCGTTTCGGCGCAGGTGGAATCGAAGCTGGCACAAGCAGCATAGATTTTCGATGGCCGGTGGACGCGTGAGAATGGCGAAGATGACTTATCCACAAATTTCGATGTAAAATTTGCCGTGACTTTGCGCTTTCGTAACAATTGGATGCTACCGCTTGGCAACAATGCGAGTCGATTCTCGAAACTTCTCGGGCAAACAGCCAGCCGAGCAGGCGAAAGATGCCGAGGATGTCGCAGCGGCGCTGCTGCTGCGCGAGGTCGAGGACTTGCTGAAGGATGGTCAGCCGCGTCATGCCATTGCGCATATTGTAGAGGTGACCGGCGTTGCGCGCGAACGAGCGGCCGAATTCGTCACCGAGCTGCAAAATGGTGTATTTGCGCGGCCAGTCTGAGGCCCCGAAACCAATTCCGATCCCGGGGCCGGCTGGCCCACCGAATTTTCAGCCCTGAGGCGGAGCGGGATAGAAAAAGCGTTCCTCGACAATCTTTCCATCATCGACAGTATATAGCGCCTGCTCGTCCATCTGCATGCGCATGCCGCTTTCCTTGTTGGTCACATCCATCTTGAAATTGACCATGAACTGATTGTCATTGACGACTGGCTGGCCGACTTCAAAGCCATGCGTTTCATGCGCATTGCTCCACCATTCGCCCTTGGCCTGGACAGCTTGGCGTCCTTCGCAGCGCGCCATATCTCCGCCGCCAGGCTCGAGGCTGACCACATTGTCGGACCAGTATTTTGCGCCGGCCTCGTCGAATTCGCCCTGTCGGCACAGGTCGGTAAATTCCTGCGCGATTTCTTCGACTGTGCGCGTTGCTTCTGCGGTTGCATCTGTCATCTATTCTCTCCTTGGATTTCAGGGGTAGGCGTCCGCTGCTTGCCGCGCTGTCTCCCTTGCCGACTCGCTATTCGAATCTGACAATCCTCTCATGCAGGAGCGATGACCGCAAGGGCTGGCGCGGCAAGGCCTGCTCGCCTAACGACGGAGCGCATGAGCAGTCACTATCGTCTCGATGCCCGCTCGGAGGAAATCGCCGGCATACTGGCAGCGGATGCTGGCCGCGATGCCTGGGCTGGCGGCTATGTGGCACCGGGCAAATTTGCCCCGGTTGTCGTCAGGCATCAGAAGACCGGTCGGCGGGTGCTGCGTCCGATGCATATGGGGTTTCCGCCGCCTGGCTATAGCGCCGAAGCGGCGATTGCGACCGGGCAGACGCCGCGTTGGGTGGCTAGGGTGCGCAATCTGCAGAGTCCTTTCTGGATCGGCAACCTGCGCCATACCGAGCTGCGCTGCCTTATTCCCGCGACCGCCGTCCCCGTCTGGTCATCCGCGATCGATCCGCAAACGGGAAAGAAGCGGCAACATTGGCTCAGGCCGAAAGGCGAGGAAATATTCGCGATGGCAGGCATCTGGCGCGATCTCACCGATATGCCGGTTTTCGCGGTGCTGACCGTCGATGCAGCGGGCGATGCTGCCGAGATCAACCCCGATGCCGCGATGCCGGTCATTCTGGCTCCGGATGATTGCCGGTGCTGGCTGACGGCGGAGTGGAGGGAAGCGCAGGAGTTGGTAAAAAGTTATGCCGGGCGGCTGGAGAGTACCGCCGCCATCGGCAGCGGCTGATTATAAAGATGCGGGAAAAGCGCGCCGCCGCGCGCGGCTTCCCAGCGGATATTGCCGCCAAGCTGCGCAAGATTGATCTCGGCAATCACCAGGCCCGACTGCCCGGCGAAATGCTTCTCCAGCGTGCCCTTGAGCTGCCTTTCGGTCGACAGATGAATATAGCCATCGGCTATATCGACCGGAGCGCCGGCAAATTCGCCCGCTGCCTGAAAAGCCTCCCACTCCCCCGCGGTCAGGATTTTGAAGGCGATTGCGGGCCGGTCATCTGCTTTGGTCATGTAGGAAATTTTCTTCCAAAGTTGCTAAAGTTGAGGCCCTGTATAAGGACATTTATAGAGCAGCGCAGCGCGCCGCCGCTATGTCAAAGAGCGTTGCCTGTCCTTAACCCGATTCGCCGGCTGTAGGACAGCGGTTCTTTCCTGCCATGTGGCTATCGCGTGAAATTTGGGCTAACGCCGCCGGCATGATCGGCATTCTTTCTTCATTTCTGCTCGCATTTGCCTCGCCGCCGCCTCCGGTTCTCGCAGCACCCGATCTCGATGATATTCCATTCAAGGATGCGATTGCCGAGCATGCAGGCAAGCTGCCGCTGCAGATCGAGGATGACCTGAGCGATGAGCCCGACCGTATGCTGGCCGCTGTCAAAAGCGAGGATTGCGTCACCACCCTGACGGGCAAGGAAACCGAGGCGCGCTGGACAGTCGACTGGACCAAGGTGACCCAATTGGGCCCCGGCGACACATTCATCTTCGTCGAAGGCGATGGCGTGAAGCTGGCGCTGGTTGGCGACCTGAGCAAGCCCGGCGCGCTCGACCACATGATCGACCTGTATGGCGCGATGAAGGACCGGTGGGAATTTTGCGGCTCGATCGCGCCGCTGCTGGAATCGCAGACGCCTGAGAAAGAGTGAGCGCATCACCTCCCTGGTTGGGGAGGCGCTCCTATCCTATTCGAGCGCTAGGCCTTTCAAACGGCGGCAATTGCTGCCCTGGCAGCCGGGCACCGATTGATAGTCGTTCGGATCAAACCACAGCCGCACTGGTTTCTTCATGCGCTTCGATTCGATCGCCATCTTGATAATATTGTCGATCTTCACCCGCGGCTCCGACAGCTTCATCGCATAATAGCGCAGATCGCTCGTATAGCCTTCCTTCGCATTGGGCGTGCATTTGACATGAATACGGCTGCTTATCACCGCGACATGATCGACATTGCAAAGCCGCCCTTTGGTTGCGGCCTCGGCCGGCGCTTCCAGCCCCGGCATAGTCAGCATGGCCAGCCCTGCCAGCGGCGCGGCGGCGAGATATTTCAAGGGTCGCATTTCCTTCTCCTCCCGGTTTTACATGACGAAAGGGCGCATAGCACAGGGGCGCCTGTTTGGCGAAATTCTTAGGGGATGCGTCTTACCGCCATATGGACATCGCTACCAGCGGCGGTGGCGGGGATAGGGCTCGCAGGCTATGCCGTCATTGTCAGCGTCCAGCTCCGGACGATAACCCGGATCGCCGCGATAAAGCGGTGCTTTTCCGGCTGCACGTGCAGCAGAACAGCGCGGATAGTAGGCTGATTGCTCGCTGGCGGTTTTCTCTTCCTCGCTCATCAGCATATTCGGCGGTGTTGCCTGGAAAACCACCGCAAAGACCAGCGCAACGGGCAGCGCGAGGACCTTCAGATAATCGAGAGGCGTGGCTTTCTTCACTGGCGAAGAATATGCGCATCATGGTTATTGTTCGGTAAATGGCGGATACCGATGCCGGTAGCTTCTCTCTGGCGGCAAATCCGGATGGCCGCAGCCAGGACAAATATGGCCGCGACTTGAGGGTGGTAACGCGATGGGCAAAGCCTGGGCGACAGGCTTGTCGCCGAAGGACTTGCCGAAAGGTGGCAGGGTTACAAACGCGACTGGTGTCAAAGGACACCGCTCTGGCGATATCAAGCAATGTCAATTTTCTTATGGGAGAAACCTGCTCGCGGCGAGCGCCAATACTTACACCCTAATTTGTGGCAACCGAAGTCTCTACGGGGCCTTCGGTGGTTATGTCTTCTGCTGTACGAAAGGCAATCTCTGCGCCTAGCGGAATATCCGCTTCCGAACCCTTGATGAAGACACCGGCAAGAACACCAGCTATGACCGTTCCTGCAACAGCAGCCCCTCCGCGGCCTTTGCCTTTTTGCAGATAGGTTCCGGTGAGCGGATATTGCTGGTCACCCACTTCGACATGGTTCATCTTGATTTCGATTTTTCCCGATTTGCCAAAGCTGCCCTTACCAGTGACATATATTACTTCGCCATGACCGATTGAGCCTTGCGGGATAATCACGACACCGTCTGCAGTAACGTCATTGATAACTGTCATCGTGAAACTGTCACCGGCATTTGTGAGCCGCCTTTTACCCTTGGGTGGTTTGGGTGCGCCTTTCACTCTTTCACGCTTGTCGCTGGCCAGAGTCTTGTCCATACGAAACATTATCTCGGTATTCGCTGGCAGGGTAGCCGTTCTGGTTTCGACAGGTGCGGGTTGCTCGGCTACAGGCGCGGCCAGGACATTGTCCGGCAGCTCCTGTGTGGTTGTTTCCGCATCTGTTGCTGTTTCTTCCACTTGTACCGGCGACAGTGTTTCCTGCGCCCATGCCGGTGTCGTGGCCATTGCACATGCGGCAGATATTAACCCCAGATATTTCATGATTAGCTCCCCCAAGCCATTGCTTACAATTGGAAACACACCAATAGGGGTTTATTCCCGTCTGACAAGCAGGTTCAAACACTGCCCGCCTGAAATTTTCGTCGGCAGAGTCGCTTTTACATGCCGATAGGACTCGCCGAAAGGTGGCAAGGTTACAAACGCGACTGGTGTTAACGCCACATGGCGGTCGCGCTGCTGGCGACATTGCGCTCATGCTTGTCGGTGTTGGCCACCATCCAGCGCAGGCGTTTGAGCGCGGCAGGCGCGAGCGGCTCTGCGAATTTCACGCCGCAGCGGCCACTGCGGCTCCAGGCGATGCGGCCCAGCGCCTCGACGCGCTCGATCCGCACCAGCACATCCGCGCCCAGACGCGGCGGGCTTTCTGCGCCTGCGCCGGAAAGATGCAGGCAGCATCCGTCGCGCGAGACATTGTCGATGCGGCACTGCGCCGAGTGGCCGGTGGTCGCCAGCCCGCCATCGATGCCGGCGTCGATCCGCGCAGCCGCGCGCTTGCCGAGCTTTCCGAATGTTCGCCCGCCAATGCCTTGTCCAATTGTCCGCTTCTGTAACATGTAATCTGCTGTAACAGCGCGGGGTGAAGATTTCCTTTCGATCAAAAGCCTGTCCTGAGCATGTCGAAGGGTGGAGCTTTGATTGAGGTTGAAAATTAATATTGACATATGTTATATGTATAATTTATACGGTCTCCGATTAGGAGACTATATTATGAAATATCAGAAGCTGACGGAACATCTCACCAAAGTGAAAGGCAATCGATGGGACGCGACTTTTGAAGAGGTCGAACGCGTCATTGGCGTGCCGCTGCCCGAAAGTGCCCGCCAATATCCGGCATGGTGGGCCAATCAGGGGCGGGGACAAAGCAAATCCTGGGAATTGGCAGGGTGGAAATCAACGAATGTCGACATAGCCAACGAAACTGTCTCATTCGACTATGTAGCGGGTGGAACGGAAAAGCCGGTCAGGAAGCTGACAATCGATCAGGCCAAGCAGGGGCTGGCTGCAAATTTCAATGTGCCTGTTGATGCCATTGAAATAGTGGTTCGGGGGTAGAGCGCGATGGAAGACAACACGGAAGAAACAGAAGAAAATGGAAGAAGGGGGTTTGACTTCCGGAATGTCTGCATTTGGATTCTGGACCCCAGATCAAGTCTGGGGATCACAATTGTGCGGATCAAATCTTGGGTAACGGAGAAGGAACGACCGGCTCAGTAAATGTCCACCAAAAGCCAGCGGAAGAGCAGATAGGGGACGATGAGGATCAGGAAGGCGACCTCTATCACGAGGAGCTTTCCGAGCTGCCGGTTCCATGCGCGCCAGCGGGCGCGGATCTGCCCGGCGCTGTCGATCACAAATAACAGGAAATGCTTCATCTGCCGGCTGCCCCTTCGGCCTTAAAGTGAAGAGGCATGGCCGGCATTGGCGATGTCGGGATGGCGACGGGCCGAAAAGCCGGGGATGGTAACTCCGCGCAAGCACAGAGCGCCGCACCTTTAGGCGAAGCCCTGGACATACGTAACGGCCACCCGGCCGATATATCTATCGACCAGAGCTTGCGTTGTGGTGAGGTTACCATGCCTCACAATGCGAGTTTGCGCATTGCAAGAACGGGTTAGCGGATTGGGTTATGGATTGGAAGGGGGGGGGGGCGGAGCATTGCTGAAACAAATGGCCATTCGTCACTCCGCATTATGGCCAAAGCTCTTTTTCTCAGCAGGGCCTAACTGGAATCTCGACTTGGTCGATTGTTGGCAAACTTGTCGATAAATTGTGTATAATTTGAGTCAGAGCCACAATTTGTAGTGTTGTTTTGTGAAAAAATGTTTATGCTTAATTTGGCCCTGCGCAAATCGAAACCTCACGCTCTGCGAGAGGTGTTATTAGGTTTGTGTGGGGTCATTTTCTTACACCTGCTGCTTTCTTGGTTCGCTTTTGATCGATTTTGGCGCCGTTGGGAATGAATAACCAATGACGGTATGGGTGATGAAACCGGTCTTGAGGGCCATTGGCCTGACCAGTTGAGTTGCCAACATTGAAATTTGGATAGATAGAAAAAATTCTATCCTTTATCGCCTTATAAACTTGCTCCTTTGCCCTTGCTCTTTTTGTGCGGCGTTTGGCCGGAGGAATAGGTTTGGTATGTTTCTCGTTCAACCTCGATTGTATCCCGCCCAAAATTACATCTAGAGCCTGCAAAATGTTGTGCTTTTTTGAATCGACATCTGTTATGTCTTCGGCATTGATAGAAAAGCCAGCGCGCCGCCAAACCGGGTAATCTGACAAGCTGGACATATAGCGTTTGAATTCTTCCAGCTTTTCTCGATTATGTGGAATATCATCAAGCAAAATTGCCGCGCTGGCGGTGCCATCAGCTGGCGTTGAGAATTGTAGGCCGAAAGCATGCTTGATGAATTGATAATATAATAGAAAATACTCATTATCTATCTGATAATCGTCGAGATAAGGGACATAACGATTTTGGGTGAACATGATTCGGGCTTTGATATCGCCTCTATCTATTATGTCGAAAACTGAATTCACAAAGTCAATATATTTATCGGTATAAGGCGCTGTAATGCGCTGCCACTTCATCTCACCATCAAATATATTCAGTTCATTTTTGACATCTTGCAACTCATCTTGAATTGCTTGCTGTTTAGCAGCATCGATTATGATGCCACCATAGAAGTGGGAATAGAAGCGGCCTTTGGTGTCTGACTCGTCACAATAGATAATGTAGCGCTGGGTCATTCAATTTATTCATTGTAATCAATATAATATGTTTTGTGTTTTCCAGCCCAACCAGTTTCCAGAAAACTCTATTTTATCTCAGGCGATTTTCCGCTCTGAAAATCCTCGGCCAAAGTACTACCCTGAAACAAGTTCAGGACAGGCTTTCGCCCCAAACCCCGTTACTCCGCCGCGACTCCTGCGGCTTCGAACATATCCTCGCCCTCGTCGGCCGCTTCGTCTTCGTTGGCGACCGCCTTCTTGCGCTTGTCGAAGGCGCCCCATACCTCGTTCCAGTCGCCGCGCGTCGAGGCTTTCGAGTATTCCGTCGCGCGGGTCTCGAAGAAATTGGCATGCTCAACGCCATTGAGGAGCGGCGCGAGCCAGGGCAGCGGATGCTCATCGACCATATAGACGGGCGAGAGGCCGAGCTGCGACAGGCGCCAGTCGGCGATATAGCGGATATAGCGCTTGATTTCCTTCGCCGTCATGCCGGGCACGGGGCCCATCTCGAAGGCGAGATCGATGAAATTATCCTCAAGCCGCACGACCTTCTGACAGCAATCGATGATGTCTTCCTTCACCGCCTTGGTCAGGCAGTCGCGCTCTTCGGTGAAGGCGTGGAAGAGGCGCGTGATGCCTTCGCAGTGAAGGCTTTCGTCGCGCACCGACCAGCTGACGATCTGCCCCATGCCCTTCATCTTGTTGAAACGCGGGAAGTTCATCAGCATCGCAAAGCTGGCGAAGAGCTGCACGCCCTCTGTAAAGCCGCCGAACATGGCGAGCGTGCGGGCGATATCCTCGTCATTATCGACGCCGAATTCATGCATATAGCTGCATTTGTCGGCCATCTCTTCATATTCGAGGAAGGCCGAATATTCGGTTTCGGGCATGCCGATCGTGTCGAGCAAATGCGAATAGGCGGCGATATGCACCGTCTCCATATTGCTGAAGGCGGTAAGCATCATTTTGACTTCGGTGGGTTTGAAGACGCGGCCATATTTATCGTGATAGCAATCCTGCACCTCGACATCGGCCTGGGTGAAGAAGCGGAAGATCTGCGTGAGCAGGTTGCGCTCATGCTCGGAGATTTTCTGCGCCCAGTCGCGGCAATCCTCGCCCAGCGGCACTTCCTCGGGCAGCCAGTGAATCTGCTGCTGCCGCTTCCAGAAATCATAGGCCCAGGGATATTCAAAGGGCTTGTAGGATTTGCGCGATTCCAAAAGTGACATTCAACAGACTCCAATTTCCAATTGTCTTTTAGCCTCCTCCCCCTTGTGGGGAGGACGGGAGGTGGGGGCACCAAACAAAGACAGCCTAGTCTTTTTTGCTGACGCTTGCGCATCAGGCCCCCATCCCAACCCTTCCCCAAGCCATTTGTTTCTTGGGGGGAAGGGCAAATTACTTATCTCCCCAAAAGGGCGTTAAGTTGCCCTCCTAGGCTTCTGTTTGTTCTAAAGTGCAATGCCCTAAGGTTGGCATATCTATCGCTACCCCCAAGAGCGGACGGGTGAATATGGTCTATTTCCCAACCATATTCGGAATTGGTATTACCATAGTCTTCCCACCGAATGATATTCCCATAGTCGTCAACTCGAAAGTCGCCGTAACCCAAGGGGATTTTTTCCCAAACGGTGAGTGCGCGACATCTTGACCAAGCAGCGCGCTTTCTTTCCTCTCCAAGTAGGCCGCTGCCTATACCTCTACCAAACATACTCATTTCATTCTCCAAACTCGGTCAAAGTACCACTTTGATCGAAACTACTGACACGCCAGGCACTCGTCATAATCGGTGGTGCCCTGCGTGGTCATCAGCTCGACCGTTTTGGGATCGAGCGTGTTATCCGCCTCGACGCCGCCGGAGAGTTCATCTGTCTTCTCCTCGCTGCCGGCAAAGCCCGCGCGCTGCATCGATTTACTGCGCAGATAATAGAGCGACTTGATGCCCAGCTCCCAGGCGCGGAAGTGGAGCATCAGCAGATCCCATTTCTCGACATCGGCAGGGATGAAGAGGTTCAGCGACTGCGCCTGATCGATATAGGGCGCGCGGTCGGCGGCGAGTTCGAGCAGCCAGCGCTGATCGATCTCGAAGCTGGTCTTGAAGCTATCCTTCTCCTCGGATGAGAGGAAATCGAGATGCTGCACGCTGCCGCCCTTTTCGAGAATCGAATTCCAGACATTGGTCGTGTCCTTCGATTTCTCGGTGAGCAGTTTTTCAAGATAGGGATTCTTGACAATGAAGCTGCCCGACAGCGTCTTGTGCGTATAGATATTGGCCGGGATCGGCTCGATACAGGCCGATGTGCCGCCGCAGATGATGCTGATCGATGCGGTCGGCGCGATCGCCATCTTGCAGCTGAAGCGTTCCATCACGCCCTGATCCTCGGCATCGGGGCAAGGGCCGCGCTCGGTGGCCAGCATCATCGATGCCTCGTCGACCTGCGCGCGGATATGCTTGAAGATTTTGAGGTTCCAGGATTTGGCCAGCGCGCTTTCGAAGCCAAGCCCGCGCGCCTGCAGGAAGCTGTGGAAGCCCATCACGCCGAGGCCGACGCTGCGTTCGCGTGCCGCGCTATATTTCGCCCGCGCCATTTCATCTGGCGCGCGTTCGATAAAATCGGAGAGCACATTGTCGAGCATGCGCATGACATCCTCGATGAAGCCTTTCTCGACGCTCCACTCGTCCCATTTTTCAAGATTGAGCGAGGAGAGGCAGCAGACGGCCGTGCGGTCCGCACCAAGATGATCCTTGCCCGTCGGCAGGGTGATCTCGCTGCACAGGTTAGAGGTGGATACTTTGAGGCCCAGATCGCGATGATGCTTGGGCATATTGTTGTTCACCGTATCGGCAAAGACGATATAGGGCTCGCCGGTGGCCAGCCGCGTCTCGACCAGCTTCTGGAAAAGCGAGCGGGCATCGACGGTGCCGCGCACTTCGCCGGTTTTTGGCGATTTGAGATCGAATTCCGCGCCCTCGCGCACGGCTTCCATGAATTCATCGGTGATGAGCACGCCGTGATGCAGGTTGAGCGCTTTACGGTTGAAGTCGCCAGAGGGTTTGCGGATTTCGAGGAATTCCTCGATCTCCGGATGATCGATATCGAGATAGCAGGCGGCGCTGCCCCGGCGCAGACTGCCTTGGCTGATGGCGAGCGTCAGGCTGTCCATCACCCGCACAAAGGGGATGATGCCGCTGGTCTTGCCATTGAGGCCGACCGGCTCGCCAATGCCGCGCACGCTGCCCCAATAGGTGCCAATGCCGCCGCCGCGCGAGGCGAGCCAGACATTCTCGTTCCAGGTATTGACGATGCCGCCCAGGCTGTCATCCACCGAATTCAGGTAGCAACTGATCGGCAGGCCGCGGCCCGTGCCGCCATTGGACAGGACAGGCGTTGCCGGCATGAACCAGAGCCGCGAGATATAGTCATAGAGCCGCTGTGCATGATCGCCGTCATCGGCATAGGCGTCGGCAACGCGCGCAAAGAGATCCTGAAAACTCTCGTCAGGCAGCAGATAGCGATCTTTGAGCGTTTCCTTGCCAAATTCGGTGAGCAGATCGTCGCGCGACGCATCGGTCTCGATGGCAAAACGGCGCTTGTTGACCTTCTTGCTGTCCGGTGCCGGCTTCTTTACCTTAGCTGGAGCGGTCTCGGCCGGTGTTTCCGATTTCACCTTGTCCGCCATTTTCTTCTTGCCCGCCTTCTTTTCGCTTTTCGGCTTTTTTGTTTTTGGTGCATCCAGTTCCAGCACGTCAGTCATTATATCTCCGTCACTTTCCCGGCCCGTATCCCTGAATTCCATTTTAACTCCTGCTCCCGTTTCAACTCGAGGCCCTGAAGCGCGGTCACCCCGACCACCAGAACCGTTTTTCCAAAGCGATGCAATCACCCGAGATGGAAGCCGTTACTTCCCGCCGATGTTCACATCATGTTCGACTCGGGGCATGAACCACCCCTGATAGCATTTTTTTCGGTCAGAAGGGGCAAAATTTTTGCGTTATCCCCAACTTGTCACCGGGGAAAACAATCCTGTCCACAGAAACAGCCTCTGCGGCAAGAAACACAATTTGTAGGTATGCCCCCAATGGCCGACCGCTACCTATAGTGCCTCAATCATTTTGAAACGCAAGGGGGTAAATGGTAAATCTGCCACTCATTTTATCGCTCTTCTGATTCGCTTCGTCGCACCCCATTTTTTGCTGCAACGCAGCGACGCATGGAGTTCCTAGAGGTTGAATTTCGCGCAAGGGGGTAGATCAAAAAAATTGAACTTTTGCCTTGCGGAAAAGTTGGCGCAGCCAAGTCCACCGTCTTTGGCATCGACGGTCGACCAGGCGGTGAACATATCCATACCGCTTTTTCAAAGCGACGATGCTGACCGCGAATCCGCTTTCCTGTCCCGAAGCCAATTTGACGCTTATCACGAAATGTAACGGGAGTTTGCCGCCGTGAATCGGGTTGCCAAAGAGCGCTAGAAAGCATCAATTCAAACAGATTCAGGCCTCTACTGTGCTGTTTTGGTGACTCTATGGTTAAAAAAGGCTTGCTCCCCTTGGCAGCCATGTAAATTTCGCTATGACCGAACCATCCAAAAAGGACGCGTAAGACAAAATGAGGTCGCGTTTTATATTGTTGATCTAGGGACAGGGAAAATTATGACCAATCCAACTTCGCGCCGCGTGCGCTCCGTTCTCCTCCGTTCTGCTGCCGTTGGCACCATAGCCGCCATGGCGATGACCGCTCCGGCCAATGCAATTGTGCCGAATGACAATTTCACGCCGGCCGACATCAGCGATCCGGAAGACAGCGTAAATGGCGTTGGGCAATTTTTCCGCAATGACGGCTTTGTCTGTACCGGTACGCTCATTAACCCGCGGACCGTTCTCTTCGCGGCGCACTGCGTGAATGACCGTCCTGAAAGTGACTATGGTCCAGTCATTCAGTCGGCCTTTTCCTTTCAGGGCAATTCGCTCCCAGGATTTCTTAGCTGGATTGGCGGTTTCCAATCCAACCCGGATCTTTTTGTCTATAACATCAGCCGTGTAGCCTATGATCCTCGGTCGCTCGCTGATCCAGCGGCCCTCGGTTTCCTCGAGGCCGATATCGCTATTGCGACGCTTGATACACCTGCGCAGAATATCCCGACATGGGCGCTTCTCTTCTCGCCGCTTCCTGATCCCGGCGCGATCGATGACACGACCGGCACGGGCTATCATGTGAATATTACCGGTTATGGCCGGAGCGGCAGCGGCACGACCGGTGCTTCCTTCGGTATCGACTGGCGCCGCAAGTCGGCCGAGAATATGCTAGGCGCGCTTACGTCTCTCAACAATCGCAACCTCTTCCTGTTCGGCAATGCCTTCGGCGATCTGCCGCAGGTTCTCTACCATCTTGATTTCGACGATCCGAACAAGACCAACCCGTTCGATTTCAACCTCTACAAGGACGAGCCGCTTGAGCGCGAGGGCACGACTGCGGGTGGCGACTCGGGTGGCCCGCTGATCCTCGATGCGGCCAATAATGCCCTAGCGGCAAATGCGGGCGAGGACTTGCAGATTGGCGTGCTATCCGGTGGTTCACGCTTCTTTGGCGCGCAGGTCTTCAGCTCTTACGGCACCAACAGCTTTTATCAGCCACTCTTCCCATACTGGGACTATATCGTGGCAACCAGCCCTTACCGCTATGTGAGCGCGGTTGCAGGTGATGGCAACTGGGAAGACCCCAACCATTGGCAAACCGATCTCGATCCTGCCTTCCGCATCATCGATGCGAATGGCAATGTTGTAAATGGGCTGCCTACCACTCTGGGCGGTGGACCAGAGCAGGCTGCGCCCGAGTTTGGCGAGGTTTGCTTTGACCCCGAAGGCGATAATCCAGGTGATGAGTGTCAGGATCTGGCCACCGGCAACCTGACACCGCCGGCGCGGAATATTGCTGACAATATTGTCGACGGCCGGGCGCAGGTTGACCCTGATCTGCTCGTTTCGGCTGCTGCACCGAACAGCAATACTGCCGAATCGGTAACGCAGGAGGCGGTCAGCGCTGCTGAGCCTTCAACAACAGTCGAGGCAGCCAATGCTGCCGGACCGGAAACGGTTCAAGATGCTCCGCAACCTGCACTAGCAGGCGGCAATGATGCCGGCGAAGCGCCAGTGGCGGTAGCCGCAGTGTCGGGTTCGCCTGGCACTCGTAGCGGCATGATCATGGGCGCTGAGAATCAATCGCATAATGACGGCAATGCGATGATCCTTGGCGGTGAACAGGCACCGCATACCGGCGTAGAAATGGCGGAAGACTCTCCGCATGCCGACGGCGGCGCTGAAATGGCAGAGGAGGAGCCCCAAGCCTCCGACGGTGGTTCGCCTGAATTCACCGACACAGCCAATCCTGCACCCACGCTGGACAATGGTCTGCCGGGTGCAACCGGTTTCGTCCCCGACAATGTCAATGACGATGTCGGCGGCGGTGTGCAGGGACGCTATTTCGAGGTTACCTTGAATCAGGCAGGCACGACGACGCTTTCCAGTGCACGGACAATCGACCGGTTGAATGTCGGCGGCGCTGCTGCCCTCAACATTGCGGCCGGTGCGTCGCTGACAATGGAAAATGACATCAACCAGACCGGCGGCCGGATAATCGTCGACGGCGATATCGCAAGCGCTTTCGATTACACGATCTTCAGCGGTATGCTGTCGGGTTCGGGTACGGTAACGTCGCCCTTCACCACGAGCATTGCAGGCATGATTGCTCCGGGGACGATGGGCACCATCGGAACGCTGAATTTCGACGGAAACCTCATTCTTGCTTCCGGTTCCGCGCTTCTTATCGATCTTGGTGCATCGGGCAATTCTGATCTGATCACCGTAACGGGTGAAGCGAATGTCGGTGGCAATGTCGCCTTTGCGCCGGTCGCTGGATTTAACAGCCGGGTGACCAGCAACTATCAGATTCTGACTGCTGCTGGCGGTGTAACCGGGACATTCATTGAGACTGACATGTCCGCAATCCTGCGGGCCCAATATTTCTATACGGGCACAGCCGTTAATGTTCGAATCCGCCCGCAAACCTATCTGTCTGCTGTCCAGCAAGGCAATGATGTCCAGACCAGCTATGCAAGGCTGATGGATCGTAATCGTACGGCCACCGGCTTTGACGATTTGTATGCCTTCCTCGATTTCGCCGATCAGGCAACGATCCAGGCAACCTTCGATAGCTGGGCACCGACGACAGAAACCACGATCATGTCGCTGGCAAATGCGATGTGGAACAACTCGGCGAATTTCGTCGCCGGGCGGCAAAATGCGGCAAGCCGTTATGACAATGGCGGAACGGTTGCCACCATCGGCAATCCGATGCGGATGGCATCGATGGCTGTGGGCGGCCAGATTGCCCGCGCTTCCGATGCTGCGAATAGCTCGGCAGAGAATAAATATGATGGCGGTATCAATGAAGATACCGCAATCTATCTGGCTGGTGGCTATATCGACGGTGAAGCGCAGTCTATGCCACTCGGCAATCCCAACGAGCAGATCAATGAAGATTTTGACGGCTTCTATCTTGCCGGTGGCATCGAGCGTTATCTCAGCGACAAATCGATGATCGGTTTTGCCGCCTATTACAGCGATCTTGATGCCAATGCGGCTTTGGGCCAGCAAGCCACGGGTAAGATCTTCTCCGGGTCGCTCTACGGCCAGTTTGGACTGGTGGAAAACTGGTATCTCGACGGTGCGATTACCTACGGCCGGATGGACCTGACCACGACCCGCAATGTCGCGCTTGGTGCGACGCCTTTCACGCTTCGCACCGATGATGATACCTCGATCTTTGGTGCTGAACTTGGCCTAACCAAGCAGTTCAAGACGAAGACTGGTGGGATTATCTCGCCTGGAATTTCGCTGCGGTATGCCAAGGCGGATCTGGATCCGGTAACCGAGACTGGCGGCGGCCCGGCATTGGCGATCAACCGCAACGACTATGAAAGCCTGCAGGGCCGTCTGGGCATCGAATTCAAGTCGAACCCCGAGAAGAAGCTGCAATTCCGCTTGAGCGCCAATGCGGTGTATGAATATGACAATGCAGCAGACTTCGTAACGGCGAATTTCGTTGGCGGCATTGGTGCCTTTGCGCCATTCCGGCTGGCGGAAGACGATCGGGCATGGGGTGAATTTGGCGTTGGCATGTCGTACAATAGTGGCAATGTGAGCCTGTATGTGTCGGCTGACTCCACGCTTGCACGAGACAATGCCCAGAACCAGGTCTATTCGGCCGGGGTCACCTTCCGCTTCTGATCTTTCAGATAACGAGAATGAGAAAAGGCCCGCCCCCCGCCGGCGGGCCTTTTTCTTTGCGCCCATATCATGGCCGAGATCGCGTTGGGCCAAAGTCCACCATGGGCTTATTGCGTCTGCCCGGGCAGTCTCCTAAAGCCCGATCAAATGGTATTGCCTTGGAAAGGCCGTTGGACACAAGATGGCAGAGAATATGAAAGACGAAGAGAATCAGACCCGCATGGAGAGCGACTCGATTGGGGAGATCGCCGTTCCGGCAGCAAACTATTGGGGCGCGCAAACGCAAAGAAGCCTGAAGAATTTCGACATCGGGGTGGAAAAGATGCCGGCCCCGCTTGTCCGGGCCCTGGGAATACAAAAAAAAGCATCGGCGCTCTCCAACATGGCGCTCGGCGTGCTCGATGAGACGCTGGGCAATGCCATAGCCGCAGCGGCGGACGAAGTTATCGACGGCACATTGGCGGATCAGTTTCCGCTAGCCGTTTGGCAAACCGGTTCGGGCACGCAAAGCAACATGAATGCAAATGAGGTTATTGCGGGCCGCGCTAACGAAGCGCTTTCGGGCACGCGCGGCGGGAAAGAGCCTGTGCACCCCAATGACCATTGTAATATGGGGCAGTCTTCCAACGACACATTTCCAACCGCGATGCATATCGCGGCGGTCGAGCAACTGCATCAGCTGTTGCTGCCGGCATTGGAGCATCTGCATCAGGCGCTCGACAGCAAAGCCGGGAGTTTTTCGGACATCGTGAAGATCGGGCGGACGCATACCCAGGATGCAACGCCGCTTACGCTGGGCCAGGAGTTTTCCGGCTATGCGCAGCAAGTCGCCTATGGAATCGATCGCGTCAAAGCGGCGCTGCCGCGCCTCTCCGAACTGGCCCAGGGCGGAACCGCGGTCGGGACGGGGATCAATTCGAAAGCCGGCTTTGCAGAAAAATTTGCCGAGAATGTCTCGGCGATAACCGGATTGCCTTTCACCAGTGCCAAAAACAAGTTCGAAGCACTGGCGGCGCATGACGCTTTGGTCGAGGCTTCGGGCGCGCTCAACGTGTTGGCCGCCAGCCTAATGAAAATTGCCAATGATATCAGGTTCCTCGGCTCTGGGCCGCGCTGCGGCATCGGTGAAATTTCGCTGCCGGCAAACGAGCCCGGTTCCTCGATCATGCCGGGCAAGGTCAATCCCACGCAATGCGAGGCGCTGACGATGGTCTGCGCGCAAGTCATGGGCAACCACGTCGCCGTAACCGTGGCCGGATCGAACGGGCATTTTGAACTCAACGTCTTCAAGCCCGTGATGATCTATAATGTGCTGCAATCGATCCGGCTGATTGCCGATGCATCGCGCAGTTTTACCGACAATTGCGTGACCGGTATCGAAGCCAATGAAGAGCGCATTGCCAAGCTGCTCAATGAAAGCCTGATGCTGGTGACCGCCCTCAACCCCCATATTGGTTATGACAATGCGGCCAAGATCGCCAAAAAGGCGCATGCCGACGGCACTACCCTGAAGGAAAGTGCATTGGAGCTGGGCCTGCTCACCGAAGAACAGTTTGCCGAGTGGGTTGTGCCTGCCGACATGATCAAACCGAAGGATTGACGGATGCCCCCGCAGGCTGGAGAAGAAGGTGCTTAGCAGGGGAGAGATCATGCGAATGATTGCCACAATTTTATCGGTGTTGGCGCTGGCTGGCTGCGCTACAGCGCCGCCGCCATCTTCGGGTGGACTTGGAGGACTCTTCGGGCCACAGATGACCGGGAAGAAATTGGAAGAGACTATCGCAAAGGTCTCTCAATTCCCGCTGGGTTCCGAGAAAAATCCGGTCAGGGCCGATTTCCCGCCGGGGCAGCGTGCCTATCTGGCACGATTGCGCTGCGCCGATGGAAAAGCGCCGACCTTTGCGCGGATCGGTAGTGCTGGCATCGGGCCTTACGGGAATATCGTCGACATATACGATGTGCGCTGCGACGGTTCGGAACCGGCCAAAAGCGAAATCTGGATGGACATGTATCACAAGCGGCATGTCGAGAAGGAGGCCGTTCCCGGCTTTACTATAGTCGCGTCCTGACATAGAGGCATGGCCCGCAATATCCGCCTCGTCTCTCCGCTTGATCCGATAGCACTCGCCAATTCTCTCAAAAAGGAGATGAGCGGCGGCTGGTCGGACAGGGAGAAGCGGCAGGGCCGGGTTATGGGATGGGGGACCGAATCGGAGATGCGGCTGCATGTTGCGCATAAGGGCGGCTGGATTCCGCGTATCGAGCTAAGGGCCGACATGCAGGCGCATGATGGAGGCACACTCATTACAGGGCGATTCGGGAAAGTATGGCGGCTTGGATATGCGCGTTGGTCGATATTGGTTCTTCTTGGCTATTTTCTGTTTACCGGTGCCTTGATGCAATCATCAGAGGATGCGCCCGTTTGGGTGCGGGCAGCAGTGATCGCGGTCCCGGCAATGCTAATTTTCCTTGTCATTTTCTGGCGGCGCGGTGGCAAGTTTGACCTTCATGAAGAAGGTACGCGCATTTTGGATTTTCTGCGCGAACATGTCCAGGCGCGCGAGGATGCCTAGCCCAACTGCGGCCCAAATCTTCTATTGCTGCCGGATGCCGAACCAGGCGAGATAGATGCCTGTCGATAGCAGCGCGATTAGGTTGGAAAGCATAAATGCTGCGGTAACTCCGCCATGCCCCAATAACGGCCAAAAGTCGCGCGCGACGATCGTGAAAGCGACGAAGAGCGAGGCAAACAGGCCCCATCCGGCGATGATCTTCGGGATCAGGGCCGACCGCAGAAACAGCAAATAATATCCGGCCTTTGCCAGGCTGCCGAGAATAAGCGCGAGATGGAAAGAGGTGTAATCCGACGTAGCTTGCAGACCGGCGAGCATCAGGCGCTGCTGCCCGTCGGCAATGTTCCGGTATGCAGCGTCGCCGGCAAATTCAGCGGCATTGAGCGCGAACACCGCGCCCAGCAAAGTCAGCAAAGCGGCCGCAGATGCAAGGGAAAGGCTGAGCGCGGCCATGGCCTTTTCCTGCCTGCACAGCAGGACGAAGAGACCGATAGCGACCAGCATTTCCAGGATGAACATCAGCCCGCCAATATAGGCCTTGGCACGCAAATTTTGCTCGGACTGCAGCATGTTTTCGGCCGTGACGCGCACTTCGGCAGTGAGATTGATGTCTATGCCTTGAGCAACCGTGAAGGCCGTTAGCAGGCCGATGACAATCAACCCCAGCATCGCCCAGCCCACATAGCGGGCGAGCATTTTTCGATAGCCAGAAGTTTCGGTGGTCATCTAGCTGATTTTCTGTATTAATACAGCAGAGTCAATCCTTGGCCCTCTCTTCGCCAGCCTTTTGCCGTGCCGCCATCATGCGCTGAAACCAGAGCTGCACATCGCTCTCATCGTCGCCCTCTTCGCGCGGTGCGTATTTGTGAAAGGCGGCATAAACCTCGTCCCAGCGTTCCTTCATCCGCACGACATTATAGGGGTGGCTGACGAGATAATATTCGCCAGCCTGCATTTGCGGGAAGATGCGCGCGGCAAATTCGTCCGTGTCCATCGCCTCATCGGCCTGCAATTCGGAAAGCTCCGACTTGACCCAGCCGGGGATGATGACGCCCAGCTCGATATTGTCCGGCGCTTCGCGGCGCAGCACATCCATCAGGCCGAGCACGCCTTGCTTGCCCGACACATAGGCGCCGCCCGTTTGCGGCAGCGCGTTGAACAGGCTGTTTTCGCTGGCGGTGGTGTAGATGGCCGATGGTTTTCCATCTTCGCGGAAGCGCCGGCCAAAGCTCTGGATGCCATGCCAAACGCCCCAGAAATTCACTTCATAGAGCGCGCGCGCCTTGGCGAGGTCCATATCGAGCACAAAATCGCGGTCGCCGCCGATGCCGGCATTATTGACGATGATATCCGCCCGGCCATTCTCGGCCAAGGCGAAATCGGCGAGCGCTTCTACGCTGGCCGGATCGGTGACATCGCCGACAAAATATCTGGCATCGATGCCCAGTTCGGTCAGCGCTTCGACAGCCCCGGCCAGCCGGTTTTCGCGTGGCTCGCTAATGATGATCCGGCTGCCGGCCCCGCCCATCTGTTTGGCCAGCGCAAAGCCTATACCTGTCGCGCCGCCGGTGATGACGGCTGTCTTGCCCTCGAATTCCATCGACCGCTCTCCTTCAAAAAGGAGGAGAGCGCAGCAACCGGCTCAGGTCAAGCAGGCTTTAGCGTCCCTGCTGGCGCAGCTGCTGTTCGAGCTGGCGTTGGAGTTCGGGCGGAAGGCCTTGCGGAGCAGCGCCGCCTTGCTGGCCTTGCTGTTCTTCCATCTGCCTTTGCATTTCCTCGATTTCCTGGCGCGAGCGGAATTCGAATAGTTCGACCTCGAATTTGAGCACGCTGTTGCCCGGAATCACAACCTCTCCGGTTTGCGGATTGCTGCGGTCCTCGGCCCCATACCCCAAGGCGGGCGGGATCCATATTTCATATTTACCGCCTTTCTGCATTTTTTTGAGCGCTTCGGAAAATCCGGGGACAACGCCCTGCACCGGCATCGGGGCTTGCGGCTGCTCATCGAAAACGGTGCCGTCTCGCAGGCTGCCCTTATAGCCGATGAGCGCTATGTCCTCGTCGGTTGGCGATGGCCCTTCACCGCTGCGAACCACCTTGAAAAGCAAACCGGAATCGGTCGTTTCGACGCCATCATCATTGGCAATATCGGCCAGATAGCTGCGGGTATCGCCATATTTTTCGCGCACGTCGGCGGTGCCCCACCAAGCAAGGCCAATCCCCGCAGCAACAATCAGCGCGATGCCGATCCAGTATTTTGCCAGCGCGCTGCGCGATGTGGGCGGAATGGGAACGGTGGTTGCGGACATGAAGGGCTGCCTGTGTTGGTGTGTTTGCCGATGTCTTAGAGCGTGCGACCGATTTCTCAAGCATGATGTTTATGCATTGAAGCGCTACGGCACCAGCCCACTCCCCCACCCGGCCACACCAAAGTATAGTTGGGGGCCGGGTTGGGGGAGTGGGCTGGTGTGGCGATTTTCCGGCTAGGAAAATTCTGACAGATTAATTGAACAAAAAAAAGAGCGCCTGCAAGGGGACGCTCCTTATACTCTCGATTGGCAGATGATCAGATGCGGCCGTCGCGCTCGGCGATCTTGCGCTCCATCTTGCGGGCGCGGCGGATAGCAGCGGCCTTTTCGCGGGCGCGCTTTTCCGATGGCTTTTCATAATGGCGGCGCAGCTTCATTTCGCGATAGACACCTTCGCGCTGAAGCTTCTTCTTCAGGGCGCGGAGCGCCTGATCAACATTATTGTCGCGAACCATTATCTGCATAAACTCATCTACTCCAAACTCGATTCGGCGCGAACTGGCGCGAGAGGGCCGTTTTCTGCCGTAAAAATAGAAACAGCCGCAAAGCTTTGCGGCCGAACGAGGCGCGCATTAGCCGCGCCTGCAACCAATATCAAGGGGATATAGCAGCAAAAGCCGCAGAAATCAAGGAATGCGGCCTTTTTGCAACGATTTCCACCGGACACCAAACTGACACCGCAAGCCCTGAGCCTTCAGCGCCCTTGCGCTGACGAAAGTCGAAGGGCGTCTGTCCTCGCGCGCAATCTTGAGAAACGTGCTTCGACAAAGCCCGGCACTTCGGTATAGGCTTCGGCAGCATGACCAAACTCACCGTCAATGACCGCCCGGTCGAGTATAAGATGGACCCCGAAACGCCGCTGCTGTGGGCGCTGCGCGATGCGTCCAACCTCACAGGCACGAAATATGGCTGCGGCGTCGGCGATTGCGGGGCCTGCATGGTGATCATCGATGGCGAGGCGATCCGCAGCTGCCTTGTCACCATTGCCGAGGCGGAAGGGCGCTTTGTCACGACGATCGAGGGGCTGAGCCGTGATCGCAGCCACCCGGTGCAGCAGGCGATGGTCGCCGATGGCGCGATCCAGTGCGGTTTCTGCACGCCCGGCATTGTCATGAATGCAGCGGCGTTGCTTCGCAAAACGACCAATCCGAGCGACGAGGAAATCGATGCCGCGATTACCAATCTTTGCCGCTGCGGTGTTTATCCGCGGCTGCGCGAGGCGGTTCGGCGGGCGGGCCGTGTGATGCGCGGCGAAGAGAGGATAGCCGCCGCGCCGCCGCCCGGCATTGCGCCCGAAGATGCCGCCGAGGCCGTGCCTGCGATACGGGAGCCGGTGGAGTGACAACCGCGCTGATCGCCATTCCCCTTTGCATCATGCTGTTCTTTCCGAAAACGGCAGCAGCAAAATGGCTGCACAAGCATCTGGTCGTCGGGCTGATCGACGCTGCCGCCCGGTTCGAGCGCCGCCAGTTTATCTATTTCATCCTGATGATCATGATGATGCACAGCCTGCTTCCGCTGATGTCATTGGAAATGGCGACATTGATCATCGCGGATCTGTCGCTTTACTATGATGCCGTTATCACCGCTTATTTGGCGGCATTCGCCGCCAGGGCGAAGTCGGTCTGGTGGGCGATCAAATCCCGCGTGGCTGCTATCTTCCGTTGCCGCAGGCCAGCTGCCCGCCACCGCCGTGACGTGGCAAGCAAACCGCCTCGCAAGCCAGCGGCAAACGATGATCCTGACCCGGCCCACGAAACCAAAATTGCTACCGTTGGTCTTGCAGCCTGAATTTAAGCCAGGTCAGGCACTTTCACCCGCCATCATTTCCTGCATCCTCCGGTTCATCTCTTCCGGAGTGACATCCTCGACATGCGTGGAGATAGTCCATTCATGGCCGAAAGGATCGAGCAGCCAACCCGACCGGTCGCCATAGAATTGATCTTCGACAGCGCGCGTCGGCGTCGCCCCGGCGGCCACCGCCCTGTCATAGGCGGCATCGACATCTTCGACATAGACCATCAGGCTGGAAGTGGGCCCGCCGCGCGATTTGGGTCCCAGCTTTTCCATATCGGGAAATTCGTCGGCGAGCATGACATGGCTGTCGCCGATCATAATGTCGGCATGGCCGATCTTGTCGCCCATCGGCATGCGCATGACTTCGGTCGCGCCGAAAGCCTTCACATAAAAATCGATGGCTGCGGCCGCGTCATTGACCGTTAGATAAGGTGTAACGCTGTGATATCCGTCTTCTATCCAGTTCGCCATTTTTCCGTTCCTCCGTCGCTTCTTTGAAAGCGGTCATATCACAACAACCGGATTCGGCCGAAATCAGCTTTCCAGTTCGATATCCCAGTATAGCCAGTCCATCCAGGTTTCATGCAGATGGTTGGGCGGGAAGCTGCGGCCACGATCCTGCAGTTGCCAGCTGGTCGGGCGGATCGGCTTCATGCTCATCTGCATATGCGCCTGCTCCGGTGTGCGCCCGCCTTTCTTCAGATTGCACTTCAGGCAGGCGGTGGCGACATTCTCCCAGCTGGTGATACCGCCGAGACGGCGCGGAATAACATGATCGAAGGTCAGATTCTCTTCGCTGCCGCAATAGACGCACTGGAATTTGTCGCGCAGGAACAGGTTGAAGCGCGTGAATGCCGGATATTCGGACGGCTTCACATATTGCTTGAGCGCGATCACCGAAGGGATTTGCATATCGACGCTCGGGCTGTGCACGCGCTGCTCGTAATTTTCGACGATGTCGACTTTTTCGAGGAAAACCGCCTTGATTGCAGCCTGCCAGGGCCAGAGGCTCAAGGGATAGTAGCTGAGCGGCGTATAGTCTGCATTCAACACCAGCGCCGGGCAATTTTCCGGGTGCCGCGCCCTTTCTGCGGCTTCAAACTCGCTTGCATGGATCATGCGCTACACCCGGGGCCAGAGCCCACCAATCGCATCTGCCGCGATGGGCTTGGCCGGAAAAGGCCGTAGCTGCGTTGTTCGTTCGTCAAATAGAAGTCTGTTCTCCTCACTCTTTCCTTGTTATGGCCTTTTCTCTTCCAAGTCACGGCCATGTGCTTGATGCGTTCTGACACTGTCACCCGAATGATGCCGAACATCCTCAACCCCAATTTTGTTGCAGCTTCGTTGCAGCGGCCACAATATGTGCAAAGAAAATGACGTCAAGAGGGGTTGAGCCACGAGATATGGTGTTGGCCGAGGCCGCGGCATTCGCGCAACAGGCCGCAGCAAGCGGTCGCAATATCGTCACACGGTTTGCCCCCAGCCCCAATGGCTATCTGCATCTGGGCCATGCCTATGCTGCGATAGCCGCGCATGATTTTGCCCGCGCCGGTGGCGGGAGATTTCTGCTGAGAATCGAGGATATCGACGGCAGCAGGAGCCGGCGCGAATATGCCGATGCCATTGTTGAAGATCTGCAATGGTTGGGCCTCGGGTGGGATGGCGACGTGATTTTTCAATCGACGCGCAGTGAAAGCTATGCGGCGGCGCTTGAGCGGCTCAAAGACAAGGGGCTTGTCTATCCCTGCATTTGCACGCGAAAAGACATAGCCGCTGCGCTGAAGAAACAGCCCGCCCGGCATGGTCCCGACGGGCCGGTCTATCCGGGGACTTGCAGGCACCGCGATATCGACCTGGCGCAGCCGCATTGCTGGCGGCTGGACATGGCCAGGGCCATCAAACAGGCAGGCCAGCAAAGCTGGTTCGATCTGGCGGCTGGCCTGCAACGCGGCGATCCGGCGCTGTTCGGCGATATCGTGCTTTGGCGCAAAGATGCCCCGGCCAGCTACCATCTGGCGGCCACGCTCGATGATGCAGGCGATGGCATCACGCATATCGTGCGCGGGATGGATCTCTTCGCCTATTCCGGCCTGCACCGGCTGTTGCAACAGCTTCTGGACCTGCCGGAGCCGGCCTGGTGGCATCATCCGCTCATTGTGGACGAGCAAGGCGACAAGCTCGCCAAAAGCCGCAAATCGGCATCGCTCCGGTCAATTCGCGCAAGCGGAATGGATGGATTTGCATTTGCGGTCAGCCTGCGTAATGGGGAACTGCCCCTTGGCATGACGCTGTCAAAAGCCTAGGTAAAGAAAAGCTTGGGTAAGGGCGAGATCAAGGAACGCTCCAACATGAATATACTTCTCATCCTTCTGCTTCTTGGTGCCATGGGCGCGGTGGTGTTTGCGGTCATCCGCGGCCTGCACGCTTTTGCCAATCTCAAACCCGAAGAGGTCGACGAGAAGGGCGTCCCGACATCGTTGACGATGCAGAATAGAGCCATGTTCGCCCGGGTGAAATGGCAGGCGATTGCAATCGTGATTGTGGTTGCGCTGCTGCTTTTGGCGCAGACCGCCTGATTTTCCGCAATTCCCGATGGTCAAGCTCAACAAGATCTACACACGCACCGGCGATGACGGAACGACAGGGCTTGTCGACGGCAGCCGGACCCGCAAATCCGATCCCAGAATGCATGCGATCGGAGAGGTCGACGAGGCCAACAGCGCGCTCGGAATTGCGATTGCCGCGCTGGTAGAGAGCAAAGCTGACGAGCAAATGGTTGCCGCCTTGCAGCGTATCCAGAATGATCTGTTCGATCTTGGCGCGGATATCGCAACCCCGGCCGGTGACGATGATGATTTCGCGCCCGGCGATATGACATTGCGGATGGTGCAGGGGCAGGTTGACTGGCTGGAGGCAGCGATCGACAACGCCAATGAAAGCCTGGAGCCGCTGACCAGCTTTATTCTGCCCGGCGGGAGTATGGCCGCCGCCCAGATGCATCTGGGCCGCGCGATTACGCGCCGTGCAGAGCGGGCACTCACTGCTGCTGCGGAATCGGTGCGCATCAACCCGTTGGCGCTCACCTACCTAAACCGCCTGTCGGACTATATTTTCGTGCTCTGCCGGGTGATCAACAAGACGCAAGGCGGCGATGTCGAATGGGTGCCGGGCCAATCGCGCTAAACTGCCATCTCCTGTTTCGTTGTGCCGAAGAAAACGGGGGCATACCGCTCCATAAATGCACTATTGACCTGTGGAGTGTTCCTTCTATGTTCCTGCTTGGCCTCAGGGGATTGGAGTAGAGACCATCGCGCGGGACAATGACCAGCTTGTGGAAGACCTGATCCAGCGATTCCGCTCCGTCCGCGCGCTGACCATCGATCTTTGCGCGCGGCTATCCGATGCCGATGCCACCGTTCAGTCGATGGAGGATGCATCGCCGGCAAAGTGGCATCTGGCACATACGACCTGGTTTTGGGAAAGCTTCATATTGCGCGATCATGTGCCGGGATATCGCGCTTTCGATGGCGGCTATGCCTTTTTGTTCAACAGCTATTATGAGGCAGAAGGGGATCGCCATGCGCGGCCCCGGCGCGGGATGATAACCCGGCCTTCGCTCGATGAGGTGCGCGACTATCGCGCGCATGTCGATACGCGCATAGAAGAAGCAATCCCTGCGCTGCCGGAAGCGGCCCTGCCGCTGATCGAGCTGGGTCTCAATCATGAGCAGCAGCATCAGGAATTGCTGCTGACGGATATCAAGCATCTCTTCGCGCAAAATCCGCTATGCCCCGCAATCTGGCCGTGCTCCGATGGAGGTGCTGCACATGCCAACATTCGGGATATTACCTGGATCGAGGGACCTTCCGGCATATCGGAGATCGGGCATGATGGCCGCGGTTTCGGCTTTGATTGCGAGGGGCCAAGGCATGAGGTGCTGCTAAAGCCCTTTGCGCTCGCTGATCGCACGGTAACCAATGGCGAGTGGCTGCAATTCATGGAAGATGGCGGCTATGGAGAAGCGCGCCATTGGCTGTCCGATGGCTGGGACTGGGTGCGTGAGGAAAAGATCACATCGCCGCTCTATTGGGAGCAGGGTCCAGATGGCGGCTGGGATGTATTCGGCCTCGATGGTCTGAGCCCGCTCGACACCGCACAACCGGTCAGCCATATCAGCCTCTTTGAAGCCGATGCCTATGCCAGTTGGGCCAGTGCGCAATGGGAAGGTGCAAGACTGCCCACTGAAGCAGAATGGGAAGTTTCTGCTGCGAATGTCGCTCCAGATAGCGGTCATCAGCTCGATGAAGCGGGGCCGATCGCTCCTGTTGCCACCACCGGCGGTAAGCTATCCGGCATGTTCGGCAATGTGTGGGAATGGACGGGCAGCGCCTATCGTCCCTATCCGGGTTTCAGGCCGGCACCGGGGGCGGTCGGCGAATATAACGGCAAATTCATGAGCGGCCAGTTTGTGCTGAAGGGCGGGAGCTGCGCCACGCCGCGCGGGCATTGCCGGGCCAGCTACCGCAACTTTTTTTATCCGCATCAACGCTGGCAATTTAGTGGAGTGAGGCTCGCCCGTGACATCTAATCCCGCAGGCAATGACGTCGACCCGCAATTCCGGAGCGATGTGATCGCTGGCCTGTCACAGCGGCAAAAGGCCGTCCCGGCGCGCTGGCTTTATGACCTTGCCGGATCGGAGCTGTTCGACGAGATTACCCGGCTGCCCGAATATTATCCCACACGCACCGAAACTGCATTGCTCAAAGCGGTTGTTCCGCAAGTGGCAGAAATCGTGGGCGAAGGCCGCGCGCTGGTTGAATTTGGCGCTGGAAGTGTGACCAAAATCCCGCTCCTGCTGAATGCGATCTTGCCGTCTGCTTTCGTTCCGATCGACATTTCAGGCGATTTTTTGCGCAGTTCAGCAGGCGCATTGCAAAAGGACTTTCCGGACCTTCCGATCCATCCTGTGGAAGCCGACTTTATGAAGCCGATCCGCCTGGCTACCGGCGTAGCAGACGGGCAGCGTCTTGGCTTCTTTCCCGGATCAACGATCGGCAATATGGTGCCGCACAGCGCGGTCAATCTGCTGCGTTCGATGCGCGACACGCTGGATGAAGGCGCGATGCTGCTGATCGGCTTCGACCGGGTCAAGCCGCGCGATATCCTGATCCCGGCCTATGACGATGCGCAGGGCGTGACCGCGTCGTTCAACTTGAACCTGCTGGAACGGATCAACCGCGAGCTTGGGGCCGACATCGATATTGGCAAGTTCCATCACAAGGCTATCTGGAACGATGCCGAAAGCCGGATAGAGATGCATCTCGTGGCAGGCAGCGATGTGCGCTTTGCCATCGCTGGTGAAGAATTCTCTATGCAGGCGGGAGAGAGCATTCATACCGAGAACAGCCACAAATACGACTTGCGCTCGGCGCATACGCTCTTGCTGGCAGGCGCGTGGACGCCGATCATGGATTGGAGCGATGAAAAGGACTGGTTCTCGCTTGTCCTGGCAGAGGCCCAACCCCTGCGGATGGCACCTTAGCGCTGCGGCCGGGTGCGGCCGCATGGGCCGAGCGCATCAATGACAAATTGATAATCCGCCTGCGCTTTGGCTGCATGGGCACCTTCGCCGGAGCCGACCTGCTCGGGGCTCAGCTGTTTAGGCAGACCGCATGCCAGGCGGTACCACAAAAGCGTGTTGCGCCGCGGCGCGGGCGCGGCTTCGCTGATGACTTCGCTGGTCGAAACGGTCCATTTCTTTTCCTCATCGACGCGGCTCACAATCGACAGGCCGAAGGGCTGCCCATTCTCGGTGGTCAGAAAGACCTGCGTTTCGCCTTCGCCCAATATCGATCCGGGGCTGTGAAAAGCGCTCGAGATACCGGTGATCGCTTGCGGCGCATCGATCTGAACGGCTTCGCGGGTGATCGCACGCACCATGTCATTATTGGTCTGGCTGAAAGCGATCATCGCATCGGGCCGGACAAGCTGGATCATGTCGCTGCGACCGGGAACGCCGCGTGCCATTGCGAAATAACGGCGCTTTTTCAGCTTGGGTATGCGCCCGCGCGCATCCCTGGGAATATCGAGCAGGAATTTGACCCGTGCGGCCACGCGTTGCTGGCCGCGCAGAAGCGACAGGACATCGGCCTCTATCACTGCGCGCTGGATGTTGATGGGAACGCCCACGCTTTGCGAATCGGGCAGCTTGCGAATCTTGCGAATCTGCAAGTCGACGATCATGGGAGAGACGGTAACGAGGTCGGCAATATCGGCATAGCCGATCCCCTGCGCTGGCAGGGAAAAGCCATTTTCGGGCAGTCCGGATTGTGCGCTGACAGGCGATTCGGCGGGCATTGCCACCGCGAGGATTGCAGGCAAAAAATACGATTTTTCAATGATTTTCATGAGGCCGCCTATAGCTGCATTTGCCAATTGTGTCATCTTGCCATACCATCCCATCCGGTGGAGAGAATGAATCATAGCTGAATGCGAGAAAGCCGTTGCAGCGTGGTTAGCGCTTGGCTAATAGCACGAAGAATCGGTAGGAAGAGACAATAAACCGAAATCCGTATGGGGTTGCCATTGCCAGCTGCACAGTTTTCGCGGGCAAGCCTGTATTGTTTGGGAAGTTAGGAGAGTTGCTTACGCATGGCATATGCTGACCAAAAAGGGATGAGCACCAATCGGATCATTGCGATTGCGATTGTTCTGCTGCTTCATGTCGGGCTCGCTTACGCATTGGTGACCGGCCTTGCATATGAGGCGGTCAAGAATGTGACGGAGCGTCTTGAGGTTCTCGATATCGAAGAAGAAGAACCGCCCGAGGAGGAGCCGCCTCCACCGCCGCCCGATGAGGTCGTTGTCGCGCAGCCGCCCGTGGTTGCTATCAAGACCCCGGCACCGACGCGGAATACGACAACAACAACGACACCGGATTTGGACACGCCGCCGCCGGCAAAAGAAACCTTGCCGACCTGCCCGACAGGTCAGCGGCTGCAAGGGCGGACCTGTGTACCGGTCGCGGTTCCCACAAAGACCTGTTGGAACGGGCAAGAAATTCCCCGAACGGCGACTTGTCCGCCTGAGCCAAGGGATGAGTCCGCTCCGGCGCGCCCGCGCAATAATCGTGCGCGCTGGGTGACGACCAATGATTACCCGACCCGCGATTTGCAGCGTGAAAATCAGGGTACGACTTCGATCCGCTTGACGGTTGGTGCCAATGGCCGGGCAACCGCTTGTCAGGTTACCGGATCGAGCGGTCATCCCGGTCTTGACCGGGCAGCCTGCCGCAATGCCCAGCGCCGCGCGCGATTCACGCCGGCCAAGGACAAGGCGGGTAATCCAACCACCGGATCGTTCAGCACGCGGATCCGTTGGCAGATTCCGAAGTAAATTGGGGTAATATACAAAAACTATTTTTCTGAGAGGAAAGTAAAATGTCGATTGAAATGATTATAGCAGCTGCCGCAGACGCGCCGGCAAATAAATTTGGCTTCATCGAAGCGATGGAGCAGGGCGGTCCGATTGCATGGGCCATCCTGGGCGTTCTCGTGATTCAGTCCGTGGGCTCCTTCTACATTTTGTTCACCAAATTGATGGAACAGAACAAGGTGATGAAGCAGGCCAAGGAAGCGCAGGCAGTGTGGCGTGCAAACGGCCTTGCCGAAGGCGCGAAGAAACTGGACAAAAACAGCGCCTATCGTCAGCTTCTGGATGATGGCCTGGAGGCGCGCAAGCATCACGGCGAACTGAGCGATCCTGTCGAAGCGCATGACTGGTTGCATGGCGCGATGGCGCGCTCGGAAGAATCGATCAACGACAAGCTGGCCGGAGGTCTTCCATTCCTCGCGACCGTGGGTGCAACGGCACCCTTTGTCGGGCTGCTGGGAACGGTGGTCGGTATTTACCGCGCACTCATCAAGATCGGTCTGGCTGGTCAGGCATCGCTTGACGCCGTTGCCGGTCCGGTTGGTGAAGCACTGATCATGACCGCTATCGGTCTGTTCGTGGCCGTGCCTGCGGTGTTTGCCTATAACTGGCTGCAGAGCCGCAACAAGTCGATTGCCCGTAGCCTGTCTGCTTTCTCCAATGACGTGCTGGGCTACATCACATCGGACGGCAAGGTGAAACCGGCGGTTACTGCTGCACCGGCTGCGCGTCCTGCGGCCAAACCGGCAGCCAAGCCTGCCGCAGCGCCGGCGAAGAAGTAAGTCTGGAGAATTGGTGGCAGGGACGAGATTTCGTCCCTGCAACACCGCAATATTTGCGATACCAGACAAATTAGAGAGGATTAGCCAATGGCAATCAGTATGGGAGGCGATGGCGGCGAAACGCCAATGTCAGACATCAACACGACGCCGCTTGTGGACGTCATGCTGGTGCTTCTGATCATCTTTCTTATCGCCATTCCGGTTGTGATCCAGACGGTTGAGATGGAACTTCCGGTCGTCGAATTCAAACCCGCCTCGCCAAAGAATGAGAATGTTCTGCTGGCGGTGACCACGACCGATGCGGCCGGCCGCGATCCGGGCGAAGATGGCTATGAAGGGGCCAATCCGAATGGCGAGTGCCGTATCTATTGGAACCTGACACCGATGAGCTCGGATGAGCTGGTCGAGAGGGCTACAACGCACTTTGAGCGCAATATCGAAGCATTGGGCGGCGAAGAGGCTATTTTGGCGGGAGATGTCTTGCCGGAGGATCTTCCCGAAGCGCATATCCGCGGCGATGTGAACACGCCCTATCGTTGCATCGGCGGCGCGATCATCTCGGTCCAGATTGCCGGCTTTACGCGGGTTGGATTTGTGTCTTCGCCGATCGACCTAAATATGACGATTAACTGATCCCGGGCAATCGGGCATAGATTTCAGGAGTAGCTGTTATGGCAATGAGTGGCGGTCAGGATGATGGCCAACCGATGATGGAAATGAACACGACGCCGTTGATCGACGTCATGCTCGTTCTCCTCATCATGTTTATCATCACCA
>JANQNO010000002.1 GCA_028279555.1 Sphingorhabdus sp. | reverse complement strand
GGCGGCGATGATTTTGACCTTCTGTCCTTTGGCTGCCTGGCCCTGGCCGTCATACTGGGCGGCGTCCTGCTGGCGATGGTGGCCAGCGGCTGGATCTTCGGCGAAAGCGAGGAAGAGGCCCCTGCCGCGCCACCGGCGGCCACAGCGCCTGCGGAAGCACCGGCAGCGGCGGAAACACCAGCCATACCCGAAGGCGCGGGCGTGATCGCGGCGCAGCGCGATGCCAAGCCGATGCTCACCGTTTATTTCGATACCGGCAAGGCCGATGTCAGCCCCGAATTCCAGGCGGCTTCCGCCGAATTGCTGGCCTATCTGGAGGCCAATCCGGAAGCGAAGCTGGCGATATCGGGCTTCAACGATCCAACCGGCGATGCGGCGCTCAATGCAGAGCTTTCGAAGAACCGCGCGCAGGCCGTGCAGGCGGCGCTGGTCGCAGCAGGCGTGGATGAGGCGAAAACCGATCTGGTCAAGCCCGACGACACGACGCGCGAAGAGCTGTCCAACGAAGAGGCACGCCGGGTCGAAATCACGATCGTGGAGTGACTCGCGCCGGGAGCGCTTGACCGGAATCTTTCCGCGAGGCCCGCAGGGTGACAGAGGTGACACCGTGTCACCCTGCCCCGTTTGCGCTGAAAGCCTCAGAGATGCTGGGCGCAAACGCCTTAAGGACAGGGTGACACTTTTGCGGAAGAGAACGGCTTTGGCCCAATCACCCTTCGCCCTAAGCCTGTCGAAGGGTCGCAAAACGGGTGATTGGAACCGCGCATATTTCGACAGGCTCAGCATGAGCGGTTCTCTCTGTCCGGCAGATTTCTTGCCGGAGAGGTCGATCACCCCCGCCTCCGCGCTGCCGGTTTTTCCTCCGGCGCATATTTGCGCGCCAGCGCTGCGATCCTGTCCGCATCGCTCGGCGCATCATCGCCGAATTCCCATTCAAGTCGCCCTTCGGCCACCCGCATGAGCAGATCGTCCCAGGCTTCGCTATGAAACTCCGCCGCTGCGCCATTGCGGCTGACCAGCGGCGCACCATACCGATTGCGCATGGCGAGCAGCGCAATAGTCAGCCGCTCGTCAAATTTGCGCGAGGTGCCGACCAGCTCGCCCTTATAATAATGCGGCACCTCGACGCCGTTGAGCGCGCGTTCGAGCGCAGCATGGGCGAGATTGTCATAGCCATGCAGAAAGGCGGCCTCCCAGCCGATATCGAATGGCATGCCCTTGAAGCGGGCGCGCAGGCGGTAGGCGGATTGCCGCGACATGCCGACCGATTTGGCGGCAGCCGAAACATTGTTGCTTGCCGCAAGCTCGCGCAGAAAATCTGCCATCTTCTGCGGCGTCCAGCGGCCAGGTTGGGATTGGCGGCGCTTGGCCGGCGCGGGTGCGGGAAGTTGCGGTGTGTCAGTGGACGTTGGCGTTTGGAGGGAGTGTTTATGCTTCATCCGCCAGTGTGAAGCATAAAAGGGTGCCTGTAGGAAAGAGGGCAACGACATCACCTGCCGCCGCCCCCTTTTGCAGAATCGAATTCGGGGTCAAAACCCCACGATATGTATCAGTCGGCAGCGGACAGATTCACCGCGGCTTCCTTGCCATTCTGGCCGGTTTCAACTTCATAGTTGAGCCGCTGCTCTTTGTTCAGCGTGTCCATTCCAGCGGCCTGCACGGCGGTGATATGAACGAAGCTGTCCTTTCCGCCATCATCGGGCTGAATAAAGCCATAACCCTTGTCGGTATTGAAAAATTTTACGGTGCCTGTTGGCATGTTGGGTTCCTTTCAAGAACTTGTATGTTTCCGCACGGCGACATGCCGCGCAGGTCGTGCCTCAGTTCGTCATCAGGAAAGGAAGTCGTCGTCTGTTTTACGCGGTGGCCCAAAGGCGAAAGGCGGTATTCAAATTTCGAAGTCCGTCGTAACTTTCGACGTCAGCGGCCCGGGCTTAGGAGCGATACTCGCAAATAGCCAGAAAATTCGACAAGGCTTGGCAGACCGGCAGGCGGCGGCGGGTAGTAGATGTCGCGAAACCGTTTCCCGCACCCCCGGATTTGGGATAAATGCATTGGCATGAGGCAGGCAATCGATGTACAGGCCGCGATGGAAGCACCTTTGCTGGCGATAGCACAGGCGGATATCGATATCGTGCCGCTTGTCTTTGACCGCTTTTTTGTGAGCTTCCCAGACGAGCGCGCGAAATTCATGAATCTGGAGGCCGCAGCGGGCCGGATGGTGAATGAAACGCTGGAGGCAATGATTGGTCTCGCGGAAGATGCCTGGTGGGTGGAAACCACCGTGACCAATTTCGTCGACCTGCACCGCGACTATGGCGCGATTGGCGTGGAGGTTTATGCGGGTTTTGTCGATGCGCTGACGGAGACTTTGCAGGAGGCCGCAGGCGACGGATGGAGTGCCGACAGCGCAGCGGCGTGGGCGGATGTGGCGGCGCGATTGAAGGGGATGATTGGGGGAGCGCTGGACGAATAGTGAGGGCCGGCAATGTTCGCAGGAAGATTAGGCCGCCGGTTCCAATATCCGCGGCGTGGCGACGAAGGGCTGATTGTCCAGCGCGCGGAGGCTGTTCGCAATACGCGTGCGGTCGCTGATCAGGCGGACATATTGATAGTCGCAACCGGAGATGGGCTGCGGATAGTCGGCGATCTCCTGCCGCAGCAAATCCTGCGCCGCGATCAGCCTCTCCCGTACCGCCTCCAGCGCGTCTTCATAAGGTAGTTGGGCCATGATGCGTCTCCTTGTCGCGGGGGAGTGTAGCAGCGTGGGGGTGGATGGGCTAGGTTTTGGGGGGTGGGGTGTTACCAAGACATTGAGGAATTGGTGCACTGTCACCGCAATCCTACTCCGGATGGCGGCGTTTTGGAGCGTCTGTCATGGGACAGGCGGTAAGTTATGTGGGGGTGTGTCGGAAAGAGTGTTGGATTTGATCTATTTCCTGAATAGTCAAGATTATCCACTTGGCAGATATCGATTGTGCTACAATAGTAAGCAAGAAATGGAAAATATCTATGCTTAGAATAACAAAGAACCATCGCCGCCTAATTTTAGAGTATCAAGGCGAATACCCCGGCAGCGCTTGGGTTTATCACGATCTAGTTCGTGATGGATGTGTGTCAGTTAGCAGTCAAGCATTTAAATTCAAAACCAGTGACCTCATTGGCCAACTGCCCGATGCGGACGCTGAAGATTTGGAGGATCATTGTTTTCGTTTTAAGCTCGGCTCAAGAAAAGGGAACTACTTCAAGATCAAGGGGCGAAAATTAGGGATTGACTGCGACGTTTTCATTTCGGTCGACGGTATCGCAATAGAAAGAAAAACTTTCGTTGCAGAGAGAAATATCTCAATCTTTAGAAGAATTTGTGAGATTTCAGAAAGTAGTGATATTTGGATCGGTGGCGATAACGAAAACGCCATTCCGATTGAGCATTTCGAAGAACTTTTGAAACGTTTCCCAAACACCAACGAACTAAACAAATATGCCCGAGCTCGCGTTGCCAAGATAGTTGGCGAATATATTGAGCAAAACCGAGATGCGAGATTAAACTATGAGCGCTATCTAAACCGAAAAGATGGAAAACCAATTGACCCAGTTAACCAAAAAGAGCTTATTGATTCGGAGATAATTAAATATGAGTACATTAGAGACACAATCAAAGAATGGCTTACCAAGAGCGAGGCCTATTCTGAGAAACAGTGGCAGAGCATGATATTGAACTTCCTACTATTGATATTTCCGAAATATGTTTCGGTGCTAGAAAACATTCAAATTAAAGATTATTATTCAAACAGCGACAGTACAAAAAACCGATACATCGATATAGCCTTGGTAGATGCGAACGGCCATTTGGATGTTATTGAAGTCAAAAAACCGTTTGACGACTCTCTCTTGATGAAACGGCCATACCGGGACAACTATGTACCCAAGAAGGAACTTTCCGGAAGTATAATGCAGGCTGAAAAGTATCTTTTTCACCTCTCAAAATGGGGTGTAAAAGGAGAAAGGTTATTGAACAAAGTCTATGGTAGTCAGCTACCCCAAGGCATCAATGTTCGAATTACCAATCCAAAATCAATGATAATAATCGGCCGCGACTTCTCCAATAGTACTGATGATAACGCAAAATATAATACAAAATTTTTTGATTTAGAAATTATAAAAAGAAAGTATGGAAACGTCATCGATATCATAACTTACGATGATATATTACGTCGACTTGAACGGACGATAAACTCCTTAAAAAAACGACGATAGCCTTAACCGAGAAAGCTTTTAAATGTCTTTTGAGTTACGGTGACAGTTTACTAAATACACCAAATTCATGCCGCCTTCGGGGCGGGCGCGCCTCTGAGCAGTCCTTCGGTGCTCAAATCCTCGTCGATATCAGGCCAATGGATACCATAACCACCGCCGGCCTTTTCCCAATTTTCGCGCTGGTCCGGCGTGGCGGCATGCAGGCGTGGATACCAGGCAAGCGGCACGGAGATGCTGCGCCCGTCCATCAAATCGACGATCAGGCTATCGTCGCTACAACGCACATCGGCAACGCGTTCGTCGGTGATTTTAGCCGAAATATTCATGCCATGCCTCCAGGAAAGCCGAGCGGTTATCCTCGACCATCTTCAATATGCCATTTATTTCATGCGGGCGAAAGCCGATATTGCGCGCCAGCGAAACCGGTTCCAACCAAGCATTCAATGAATAACCGCCCTTGTCTACATGCACATGCGGCGGCTCGTTCAGTTCATGGCTGTAGAAATAGAAACGGTAGCCTCTAAAGCGCAATATTGTCGGCATGGCCTATTCTGCCGGTTCGGTTTTGTGCTTTGTTACCTCATCCGCTGGCAAATAAAGCGCCTGCCCCTTGTCCTTATAGACCTCACTCATCTCCGCCATGCCCTTTTCAGCCTCCTCCACACTCTTCGGTGCGAACATCAGGTCGCTGTTGGGATTATTCGCTGCGAACTCCCTCACCTCTTGACTGATCTTCATTGAACAGAATTTCGGCCCGCACATGCTGCAGAAATGCGCGGTTTTTGCGCCTTCTGCGGGCAGCGTCTGGTCGTGATAATCCTCCGCCGTGTCGGGATCGAGAGACAGGTTGAACTGGTCGCGCCAGCGGAATTCGAAGCGCGCTTTTGATAGCGCATCGTCGCGAACTTGTGCCGCCGGATGGCCTTTCGCCAGGTCCGCCGCGTGGGCCGCGAGTTTGTAGGTCACCACGCCGACCTTCACATCGTCCCGGTCGGGCAGGCCGAGATGCTCCTTGGGCGTGACGTAGCAGAGCATCGCCGTGCCGTACCAGCCGATCTGCGCCGCGCCGATGCCGCTGGTGATATGGTCATAGCCGGGCGCGATGTCGGTCGTGAGGGGGCCTAATGTATAAAACGGCGCCTCGCCGCACGCCTCCAGCTGCTTCTCCATATTCTCCTTGATCTTGTGCATCGGGACATGGCCCGGCCCTTCGATCATCACCTGCACATCCTGTTCCCAGGCGCGTTTGGTCAGCTCGCCGAGCGTATAGAGCTCGGCAAATTGCGCTTCGTCATTGGCATCGGCAATCGAGCCGGGGCGCAGGCCGTCGCCGAGGCTGTAGGCGACGTCATAGGCGGCGCAGATTTCGCTGATCTCGTCGAACTTCTCGTAGAGGAAGCTTTCCTGATGATGCGCGAGGCACCATTTCGCCATGATCGAGCCGCCGCGGCTGACAATGCCGGTGACGCGATTTGCGGCGAGCGGCACATAGGGCAGCCGCACGCCGGCGTGGATAGTGAAATAATCGACGCCCTGCTCCGCCTGTTCGATCAGCGTGTCGCGGAAAATCTCCCAGGTCAGGTCTTCAGCGACGCCGCCGACTTTTTCCAGCGCCTGATAGATCGGAACCGTTCCAATCGGGACGGGCGAATTGCGGATGATCCACTCGCGCGTGTCGTGGATGTTGCGCCCGGTGGAGAGGTCCATCACCGTGTCCGCGCCCCAGCGGATCGCCCAGACCATCTTGTCGACTTCGGACGCGACATCGCTGGCGACCGCGCTGTTGCCGATATTGGCGTTGATCTTCACCAGGAAGTTCCGCCCAATCGCCATCGGCTCGCTTTCCGGGTGGTTGATGTTGCTCGGGATGATCGCGCGGCCCCGCGCCACTTCATCCCGCACGAATTCCGGCGTGACATAATCGGGGATGCTCGCGCCAAAACTTTCGCCGTCGCGGGTATATTCTTTCAGCTGCTCGCGCCCCAGATTCTCCCGCTCGGCGACATATTCCATTTCCGGTGTGATAATTCCCTGCCGCGCATAATGCATCTGCGTGACATTGCTGCCCGGCTTTGCGCGCAGCACCTTCTGCCGCACTTTCGGGAAAGGCGCGACGCCGCCGCTACGATCCGGGCCAAGCTGACCATTATCTTCCGGCTTCACCTCGCGCTGGGTCACTTCCTCGACATCGCCGCGATCGCGAATCCATTCTCGCCGCAGCTCATGAAGCCCGGTCGAAATATCGATCAGCGCCTCGGGATCGGTATAGGGCCCGCTGGTATCATAAACCCGCACCGGATCCTCGCCGCCTTCCAGATGAATTTCGCGCATCGCCACGCGGATGCCGCTGCCCGATTTCGCTGCAACATGAATTTTCTTCGAGCCGCGAATGGGCCCGGTGGTTCCGCCTATCTCTGTATGTGCGGGAAGGTCAGCCATCTATCATACTCCATAAAATCGGATGGAGTGGTGGCGTGAACTTCGCTCCACTCCCTCCGCCGGTATTAGCCGGATCAGGTTCTGCGGGTCGCGGCGTGCTTGCCGCTCTCAGCTCCTGCCTGCGCATGGAGCCCCCCGGGGATTGAAGGAAGCTAAACGATATGCAGCCAAATTGAAAGAGCATTGCTGCGCGCTTGTGCTCAAAACAGAAAGATATAGACCGCCACCATGATAATCAGCAGCGCAAACAGCGTACGTGCCAGCCTGGTCCGTTCCGCCAGCAGTCGCGCGAGCGGCAGGCCAGCCAAAACGCCGCCAACGCCGCCTGCCACAAGCGCGCCGAAAAGCGCCCAGTCGACAAGGCCCGAAAAAGCATAGCTGGCGCTCGTCGCGCTGCCGAAAAGCGTAACCGACAGCAGGCTGGAAGCCGAGGCGTGAGCCAGTGTCATGCCGGTTGCCGCCATCAGTCCCGGCGCGATCAGGAAGCCGCCGCCGATACCGAACAACCCTGAAACCGCGCCGACCGCGAAACCGGCGGGAACTAGACGCAGCATGAGCGCAGGATGAAGCTGCACACCGGCGTCACCTTCCGACTTTCGCGAAACCAGCATCGAAAGCGCAATGGCAATCATCACCAGCGCAAAACCATAAAGCAGCATTGTCCCATCGATCCGTTTCCCCAGAGCTGCACCCGCTAGCGCGCCAGCCACGCCCGTTACTGCAAAAACAGTTGCGCAGGGCCATTTGACGCGGCCTGATCGCCACTGACCAACCAGCCCTGCCAGCGCGTTGACCGCGACCGCCGCCGCAGAAGTGCCTATTGCGACATGCGTGTCTCCAACGCCCACGGCATAGACCAGCCAGGGCACGGCAAGTACCGAACCTCCACCACCGAAGATGGTCAGAAACAGCCCAATGAGCAAGCCACCAAGCGCGGCCCAAAGTAGTGGTTCGGCCATGCGAAATCAGACTGCAGCAGGCCGGTTCCAGGGCATGAGCATAAGGAGCCGCGCCATGCCGCAAAAACCGGTTGCGCCTGCAAAGGTGAGGCCAGCGCCAACAAAGGCGGATAGCCCGAACCAGAGGGGTGAGATCGCAAAGCCGAGCAATACTCCTAAAAGTACCAGCAAACCTGCTGCAATCTGTACCTGCCGCATGATTTCTATCGGTGCTTTTGCATCAACTTTCACCGGAAGCCCGGCCTTTTCCCATGCGTCAACGCCGCCTTCGAGAATAAAGGCCGGTCCCTGAACGCGCGCTGCAAGACGATCGCAGGCATCGGCGGTACGCATCCCTGATCGGCAGGTGAAAATCACTTCGTCATCGGGATCAATAGCCAGATGTGCCTGTTCAAGCGCAGACAGCGGCCGTGAAACGGCCCCGGTAACATGGCGCCGCGCGAACTCATCAGCTTCGCGAATGTCGACCAGCACAGCACCATTTTCGATGCGCTTCTTGGCTTGATCCGGCGAGAGTAGGGAGAGGGTATCATTTGCCATTATTGTTTACTCCTTCGGGCAATAGATCTCGGCCAACAACGCGATGATGCGCATCGCCGACGGGTCCGAAATGCGATAATAGATGGTCTGGGCTTCGCGCCGCGTCGAGACGGTCCCCTGTTGTCGCAGAAGGGCAAGATGCTGCGACAATGCCGACTGGCTTAGCTGCACCATCTCGGCGATTTCACCGACCGACATTTCGCCGTCAGCGAGCTGACAAAGGATCATCAACCGTTTTTCGTTGGCGAGCATCCGCAGCATGGCAGCGGCTTCGGATGCGCTTTCCTGAAAACGCTCGATGTCGAAGAGCTCCAGATCAATCATAAAAAGAATATATCAGTTGATTCTAATTTAGCAATAGCTAATGTAAAGAAGAAGGAGAAATACCGTGAATGATTCGCCCTCGACCAGCCAATCCGACGAAGTTGGCCGCTGCCCTGAAGTAGAAGCCTTTTATGACGAGGTCACACATACAGTGAGCTACCTGGTTCACGATCCAGAAAGCATGCAGGCCGCGATTATCGACCCCGTGCTCGACTACAGCCCTCACAATGGCCGGGTTTCAGCCGACTCTGCAGACAGGATTCTGGCGTGCGCCGAAGAACGCGGCCTTGAGCTCAAATGGCTGCTTGAGACCCATGCCCATGCGGATCACCTTTCCGCGTCGTATTATCTGCGCGAACGCACGGGCGCACCCATCGTGATCGGTAGACATATCGACAAGGTGCAACAGAAATTTGCCGCCCTGTTCGATGCGGAAGATGTCCATCCCGATGGCAGCGCCTTTGACCGGCTTGTCGAGGAGGGTGAGACCTTGCCGCTCGGCAAACTCGATATCGCGGCATTGCACACACCCGGCCACACACCCGCCTGCGTCACCTACGTTATCGGCGACGCGGCTTTCATCGGCGATACGCTCTTCATGCCGGACTATGGAACGGCCCGTGCGGACTTTCCCGGCGGCGATGCGGCCACACTCTACCGCTCGATCCGAAAACTGTTTTCCCTGCCGCCGGAAACCCGGCTCTTTACCGGCCACGACTATCAACCCGATGGCCACCGCGAACCGGCGTGGCAATCGAGCGTGGCCGAACAGAAGGAGAGCAATATCCATGTCGGCGGCCATGTCGGTGAGAAGAGCTTTGTCGAGATGCGCGAGGCGCGTGATCAGACGCTGGACGCACCGAAGCTGATTCTGCCATCACTACAGGTCAATATCCGGGCCGGGGCCATGCCGCCAGCATCCGGCGACGGAAAGATATTCCTGAAAATCCCGGTCAATGCTATTTAGGCAGAATTCAGCTCGCCAGCAAGCGCACATAGCCCATCAGAATAAATGCGACGCCGATGGCAAGCGCAATCCAGGCATAGATGGCAATGGCGCTTCCCATAAACTGCCGGGCAATTTTGGTCATCCAGTCAGGAAAAGCGAGGAAGGCGATCCCCTCCAGCACCATGAATGCGCCGATCACGGTGACCAGGATCGACTGCCAGTCCGCAGGATCATAGGGATTGACCAGGACAATAACGCCGCCAAGCACCAGCACGATGATACCGGTCAGAAATTGCAGCGCATTGCTCTGCTCGATCTCCCGCATCATGCGTTGCCACATGCCCGGCCTGCGCAATTCGCCAATGGCCGCGCCGAGCGAGTAAAAGCCGAAGATCAGCAATATCCAGGCAGTGATGTTGGTGGCTGTGACCATGTCGCTCTCCTCGACAGGGCATATAGCATGGCGCTCGCTGCGCAGCAAAGCCCGCCCAGACGCGGCTTCAGCTTCTAAAAAGTGTAGCTGACGCCGCCCGCGACGAAAAACTGATCCGCGCTTCCGCGGATGCTGGTCACAGGGGAATTCCTGGCATCGCCGAGCAGACGGCTGTAGCTGCCGAGAAGATAGAGGCCGAAGCCGCCATCGAGCGCATTGCCGGACAGGTCATAACCCATAAGCAGCGTGCTGCTTACGCTCTTGAAGCCGGCATCTGCATCAAATTGCGGCAATCCACTGGCCAGGCTTCCGGCGGCATCGATGCTGAAATAATAGTCCGCATAGTCATCGTCGATATGATCGGCCGAGATGGAAAAGCGTGCCAATGCAGCGCGCGAAAGCGGCGTTGAATAGGCGATCGAGGGCGAGATGATCCGGCCGCCATGTGCGCCGGCGATATCCCAGCCTGCATCGAGGCCGAGGGTCAGATTGTCGAAGGGATTCAATAGCTGTCCGAATTCGATGCCCGATGTGAAACCTATCTCCACCGCGGCGTCGCGTTCGCCCAGAAGGTCGACTATCGGATCGTCGATATCGTTCACCCGGTCCAGCCGGACACGAAATTGCGGCCCGAATATCAACCTGGTTTTTTTATCGCGATCATCACCGTCGCGAATCACATCGACATAAAGGCCCGGGCCGCGCGCACCGAAATCGAACCCTTCCACTCTGCCCAAGATAATGGGCGCTGGAAAGACGTTGTAATTGTCCGAACCTTCATAGCTGGGTGAAAGCCCTGCGCCGATCCCGATGGTGACCCAGCTTTCGTCGAAAACGACATTCTCGGTATCGATTTGCGGCGGTCCGCTCGCCGGACGCCCGGTCTCTTCCTGTGCCAATGCGGCTGCCGGAAGCGAAAGCGCAAACGCTGCGAGCAGCAAATGTTTCAGTATTCCGGCTGGCAGGTCACATGGCATGATCAGAAAATATACTTCATCCTGACATTCTGCGTCACATTGCCGGAAGCAACGCTAAAGGCCGCGTTTTTGAATTTGGGCGCGCCCATGCCGATTTTGGGGTTACGCGAAAAGGCGAAACCTTCCTTTGGCATGAAAATGGCGAGATCCATCTTGTTGTTGCGGTTTTCGTCATGAACGATGGCAACGGCATATTTGCCCGGCGCAACCCCAGCAAATTTCAGGCTGCGTGTCGACGCCGCGACCAGCTTTTTCTTCGCATTGGCATCCTTGCGGCAATCGGGAAAGGCTTTGGGGTTCGCGGTCAGGCAGACCATCAGCTGCCCCTTGGTATTGCGCAGATTGCTGACATTGACGGTTACATCCGCCGCTGTCGTCGCGCTAGCCGCGACTGCGCTCCCCAAAACTGCCAAGGCCAATATCGGTGCCGCACATTTTGTCCCAAAATCTGAAATATAATCCATAGTTGCCTCTATATACATCGTGATGTTTCTGGTGATGCGTTGCAGTTATCAGGAAATTTCCTAACAAGCCGTTAACCATGAATCTCGGGAATAGCTCCCAGCCCATATGATTGGTGATGCCCATCACCGTCATGATCAGCAATACGGCCAAAAGAGCGCCTGCGTGAATCGGGATCAGGAACACCAGCGCCGGGATGACCACCGCGCCGGTCAGCGCTTCCCAGGGATGAAAGGACATCGCGGCCCAGGCGGTCGGCGGGCGGCTGTCATGATGCACCGCATGGGCCAGTTTGAACCACCAGGGCCGGTGCATCAGCCGGTGCGTCCAGTAGAACCAGGTATCATGCGCGAACAGATAGAGGAAAATCGAAAGCGGCAGGTACCAGAGCGGATAGGCGGCAATATCGGTGTAAATCAGACTCCAGCCTTCGTTGCGCCAGCCCCAGGCAACGATGCCGGCCGGAATCCCGTAAATGCCTGCGCTGGCCAGGCTCCAGCCGATCTCGCGCCGCATTTGCGCATCCAGCCTTGCATAAAGCCCCGGTTTCACCCTGCCCGTCAGCCAGGCGAAGAATCCGCTTGTCGCCAGATAGCGTAAGCCGACGATCAACGTCATGGTGATGGCCGAGAGCAGGATGGCGGCTAATGTCGATGTCATGATGTGTGGATAACGACATTTGATTTGCAGGCAAGAGCGTGAGCAAAATCACGCGGAACACTATTTTTTGAAGCTAAATAACACATTCTATTTAGCAGGGAGTATATCATGAAATCGTCCAAATCTGCCATCATTGCCTTGGGTGTTTTGGCTACAACACAGGCAGCACAAGCTCAAATCAAGCCAAACAACTTCTGCTTTTTCGATGACAAAAGATATTCAGAAGGATCGCTGATTTGCCAGGTCATTCCCGGAGACGTGAATCGCATCGGGAAAAAGTACCCCTATCGCTGCGAACTGAACGAAACCACCAAACGAATGTATTGGAGAGCCATAACCAATATCGAGTGTTAGTTTATAAGGTCCGTATTTGCAGTATCTTTAAGGGCATTCTGATTGATTCAGATTGATACATAGAGACCACAGAGCAAAAATGCTGAATTAAATGGGCTACCCCCCGCAAAGGCCCCTTCCCCCCATGATTCCTCTCGGCTAGGGAGGGCCGATGGCATCGGCTTCACCTGAAAATATCAAATGCGATGTCGCCATTGTCGGCGGCGGGCTTTCGGGCGGGCTGATTGCGCTGGCGCTGGCCAAATTGCGGCCCGAGCTGAAAGTCGTGCTGATCGAACGCGAGGCGCATTTTGGCGGCAACCATTATTGGAGCTTCTTCGCAACCGATATTGCGCCCGCCAACCGCTGGCTGACCGCGCCGCTCGTCACCTATGGCTGGTCCGGCTATGAAGTGCGCTTTCCCGCGCATCAAAGGCGGCTCGACAATATCTACTATACGATCGAAAGCGAGCGGCTCGATGCCGTGCTGCGCGAGACTTTGCCTGCGGAGAGCCTGCTCACCGGCGCGGAGGTCAAATCGCTATCGCCGCGGCTTGTGGTGCTGAAAGGCGGGCAGCGCATCGTCGCTGGCGGTGTGATCGATGCGCGTGGCAGCGCCGATCTCACGCATCTCGAATGCGGCTGGCAGAAATTTACCGGGCAGCTGCTGCAACTCTCCGAACCGCATGAGCAGGCCAAGCCGATCATCAAGGATGCCACAGTGACGCAGCATGACGGCTATCGCTTCGTCTATGTGCTGCCCTTCGGGATGGACAAGCTTTTTGTCGAGGACACCTATTATAGCGACACGCCGGAGATGGACGAGCGCGTTATGAAGCAGCGGATCGCCGAATATGCGGACAGCCATGGCTGGAAGGTCGATGGAATATTGCGCGAGGAGAAAGGCGTGCTGCCTGTGGTAATGGGCGGGGACCTTGAGAATTACTGGGCTTCCGGGTCGGGGCGCGTTGCCAAGGCCGGCGCGCGCGGCGGCTTCTTTCACGGCGTGACCAGCTATTCATTGCCCGATGCGGTGCGCCTGGCCGTGTTTATCGCCGGGATAGACAATCTCGACGGCGACAAGCTGAATGTCACATTGCGCCGCATGGCCGAGAAATTATGGCAGGAGCAGGCCTTTTACCGCAAACTCAACAAGATGCTGTTCATCGGTGCCGATCCGCAGGAGCGATACAAGGTGCTGGAGCGGTTTTACACCCTTTCGGACGGGTTGATCAAACGCTTCTATGCGGGGCAGACGAGCGTTGCCGACAAGGCGAGAATATTGACAGGCAAGCCGCCCATTGGTGTCGGCAGAGCCCTGAACGCATTGAGGAAATAGACGAAGAAAATGAGCGTTGGGCGCGGCAAAAAAGCAATTGTAATAGGGGCAGGCTTTGGCGGGCTGGCACTCGCCATCCGGCTGCAATCGGCAGGGATTGCCACCACGATTGTCGAAGCGCGGGACAAGCCGGGCGGGCGGGCCTATTATTGGGAGAAGGACGGCCATATCTTCGATGGCGGGCCCACCGTCATCACCGATCCGCCCTGCCTGACGCAGCTGTGGGAGCTGACCGGTCATGACATGGCGCAGGATGTCACGCTCGAACCCGTCATGCCCTTTTACCGGCTCAACTGGAGCGACGGGACCAATTTTGATTACTCCAACGACGAAGCGAGCCTGCGCAAGGAAATCGAGAAGCTGAACCCCGATGATGTCGAGGGCTATAACCGCTTTCTGGAATACAGTCAGGGCGTGCATGACGAAGGCTATGTGAAGCTCGGCACCAAGGCCTTTCTCGACTTTGTCAGCATGATAAAGGCCGCGCCTGCGCTTGCAAAGTACCAGGCGTGGCGCAGCGTCTATTCGATGGTTTCGAGCTATGTCGAGAATGAGAAACTGCGCGAGGCGCTCTCCTTTCACACGCTGCTGGTGGGCGGCAACCCTATGAAGACGAGTGCGATCTATGCGCTCATCCACAAGCTGGAAAAGGATGGCGGCGTCTGGTTTGCGCGCGGCGGAACCAACCGGCTTGTCGCCGGGATGGTGACGCATTTCGAGCGTATCGGCGGAAAGCTCGTGCTCGGTGACGGCGTCCGCGGGATCGAAATGGATGGCATGCGCACGAGCGGCGTGACGACGCAGTCGGGCCTGCATCTGGAAGCGGACGCAGTCGCCACCAATGCCGACATCATGCATAGCTACCGCGACCTGCTGGCCGGTCATCCGCGCGGCAAGGCGGCCAGCAGCAGCCTGAACCGCAAGAAATTCTCGCCATCTCTTTTCGTCGTGCATTTCGGGATCGAGGGAACATGGCCGGGCATTCCGCACCACATGATCCTCTTCGGGCCGCGCTATAAGGGCCTGCTCGACGATATTTACACGCATGGGGTCCTGCCGGAGGATTTCTCGCTCTATCTGCATCACCCCACGGTGACCGACCCGTCGATGGCACCGGAGGGCTGCTCGACCTTCTACGCGCTTGCGCCGGTTGCGCATTTGGGAAAACTGCCGGTGGATTGGGACGAGGTCGGGCCGGTTCTGGAAGAGCGTATCTTGGGCGAGATCGAGCGGCGGCTGATCCCCGATATCCATTCCCGCATCCGCACCAAATTCCATTATACGCCCGCCGATTTTGGAAGCGATCTCAATGCGCATCTGGGCAGTGCATTCAGCCTCGAGCCGGTCTTGACGCAAAGCGCCTGGTTCCGCACACACAACCGCGACGACAAGATCGGCAATCTCTATTTTGTCGGCGCGGGAACGCATCCCGGCGCTGGCATTCCCGGGGTTGTCGGCAGCGCCAAGGCAACGGCGGAATTGATGATCGGGGATATGGGGTGAAATCACTGGCGGTTTATTGCGGCTCGGCGACGCCGGAGGACCAAACCTATATCGATGCCGCGCGGCTTGTCGGTCAAACACTGGCCGAGCGCGGAATCACGACCGTTTACGGTGGCGGCCGGCTCGGCCTGATGGGCGCGGTTGCCGATGCCGCGCTGGAGGCTGGCGGCAAGGTGATCGGTATCATCCCCGAAGCGCTGGTCGGTGCCGAAGTAGCGCATCGCGGCTGCAGCGAACTGCATATCGTCAGGAATATGCATGAGCGCAAACAGGCCTTTACCGACCTGTCGGACGGCTTCATCAATCTGCCCGGCGGCGTCGGGACAATGGACGAATTGTGGGAGGCGGTCAGCTGGGCGCAGCTCGGCTATCACAGCAAGCCCGTCGGCATTTTGAATGTCGCGGGATATTACGACCATCTCATCGCCTTCAAGGACCATATGGCGGATGTCGGTTTCGTCCGCGAAGCCCATCGCGGCATATTGGTCGTGGATGATAGCGTCGATGGACTGCTTGCCAAGCTGGAGGCCTATGAGCCGCATAAGACCATATTCCAGATGAAAGCCGAGGATTTGTGACTTTCCTCATGTTGAACGGTCCCTCAATTGTCATCCCCGCGAAAGCGGGGATCCATGGTCAGCCATTTCCTCGGCGCTATTCCGACTCAGTTCATGGACCCCCGATCAAGTCGGGGGTGACATAGTGTCTGAACTGTTGGACCGCCCTGCCCTCGTCAAATATGCCCGCCAGTCCATCGCGCGCGGATCCAAGAGCTTTTCCTTCGCCTCACGCCTGTTCGACCGCCAAACCCGCGAGCGGGTCTGGCTGCTCTATGCCTGGTGCCGCAAATGCGATGACATGGCCGACGGGCAGGATCATGGCGGCGAACTTGCCGCCGATTACGATGCGCAAGCCGAGCTGATCATCATGCGCCGGCTGACCGAAAAGGCGCTGTCGGGAGTGCGCACCGGGGTTCCGGCATTCGACTGTCTCAGCATCGTTGCGGCGGAATGCGGATTGACACAGTCGATGTGCAACGATGTGATGGAGGGCTTTGCGCTCGATGCAGACGACTGGCGTCCGAGCAGCGAAGATGATCTTTATCGCTATTGCTTCCATGTGGCTGGCGCTGTCGGCGTGATGATGGCGATCATCATGGGCGTCCCGCGCGAAGATGACGATACGATCGACCGCGCCTGCGATCTGGGGCTGGCATTCCAGCTTGCCAACATCGCGCGCGATATCGAGGAGGATGATGCGGCGGGCCGCTGCTACCTGCCAGCGCAGTGGCTGGCGGACGCGGATATCGAGGCTGGCCAGCATATGAAGCCGCACAACCGTGAAAAGCTTGTGCGCCTCGCCCGCAGGCTCTGCGACGCAAGCGAGCGGTATGAGGCATCGGCGCGCGTCGGCGCAAAGCGGCTGCCTTTTCGTGCCCGCTGGGCGGTGCTGTCTGCAGCGGGTATCTATGGCGACATTGCCCGCAAGGTACGCGCGATCGGGGGGCATGCCTGGGACAACCGCGTGCATACGCGCAAACGATCGAAGATTGCCTGGGTGGCCAGGACTTTCTGGCAGGCGCGCGAAAACGATCCGCCCGATATGAGCCGTGAGGGGCTTTGGACCCGGCCGAGGAGCAATAGTTAACCGAAGCCCTGAGCCGCCAGCTATGCTGGCGAAGGTCGAAGGGCGCTTCACGGCCTGGAGCCGTCCTTCGACGGGCGCAGGCACACTGTGCCTGCTGCTCAGGACTACGGTGAATTTTCCGCTGAAATCTTGGCCGCCCTTTCGCTGAGCCAGCCTATAGCCTCCGCATGGATATCCGGCGCGCTGCACATCAAGCCGAAATCGAGCGGTTTGGGCTTGTTGTATAAAATATCGTCGCCCTGCGCATCACTCACACGTGCACCCGCTTCCTCGGCGATCAGATGCGCCGCTGCGATGTCCCATTCATGGCCCCAGCGCAAGGTCGCCACCAGGTCGGCCTTGTCGCATGCGATCAGCGCCATACGCATCGCGATGCTGTTGGGTTTCCTGACGATGCGCATATCCGAAAGCAGCTTGTGCGGATCGGCCGGCACGCGCGCGCCCTTGAATGCGCTGCGCCGGCTCGCCGATATGGCCTGGCCGTTGCAGCTTGCACCTTGCCCGGCCTGTGCTAACCAAAGCTGCCCTGTCGCCGGCGCTTCCATCACCGCAAAAACCGGTTTCCCGCGGCGCGCCAAAGCCACCGAAACACACCAGCCCTTGCGCCCGCGTACATAATCACGCGTGCCATCGATCGGATCGACCAGCCAGACCAGTTCGGTATCAAGGCGCGCAGGATCATCGGCGGTTTCCTCCGAGAGCCAGCCAGCCTCGGGCAGGATTTCGGCCAGCTTCGGTTTCAAAAGGGCATCCACATCCAGATCGGCATCGCAAACCGGGTGGCCCTTGCGCTTCTCCCAGACGCGGGCATCGGGCGCGCGATCCTGCCGCCATTTCGAAAAGGCAAGCGCCGCTGCTTCGCGCGTTGCCTCGACGGCTGCTTCCAGTTTGGAGCTTTCGATCCGGCTATTCACCCGCGACCGTCATTCCGTCAATCCGCAGAGTCGGGACATTGGTGCCATAGATGAATTCCAGATCGCCTGCACCGCGCATATTGCGGAACATATCCTTCAGATTTCCGGCGATAGTAAACTCGCTGATAGCTTCGGTGATTTCACCATTTTCTATCCGCAGGCCAGCCGCGCCGCGGCTATAGTCGCCAGTGACCATATTGACGCCTTGCCCCGCAAGTTCATGGACGAAAACGCCCTGCTCAATATCGGCAATCAGCTCATCGACGCTGCCGCTGCCACCTTCGAGATGCAGGTTCGAGGCCGAAACGCCCGGCGCTCCGCTCACGCCCCGGCTGGCATGGCCAGTGGGCTTCAGGCCCAACTGGCGGGCCGATGCGCTTTCCATCAGCCAGCCCGTCAGAATGCCCTTGTCGACGACGGCGCGGCGCGCGGTCGGCAATCCTTCGGCATCGAAGGCGCGGCTCGACAGCCCGCGCGGTCGGTGCGGATCGTCGATTATCGACAAGCCGCCATCGAAAAGCTGCGTTTCAAGCGCGTCGAGCAGGAAGCTTGTCCGCCGGGCTATCGAAGCGCCGGCAATCGCGCCGACCAGATGGCTGATCAGCGAAGCGCCCACACGCGGATCGAGCACGACAGGCATCGCGCCGCTTTTAACCATTTGCGGATTAAGCCGCCTGACCGCGCGTTCACCGGCCCGCTTGCCCACCATGGCCGGTGCGTCGAGATCGCTCTCATACCGCGCCGAACGATAGTCATAGTCGCGTTCCTTGTGATCGCCCTCACCGGCCAGCACGGCCGTCGAAATTCCATAGCCGGATGCGCATTTTGCGCCGGCAAAACCGTGGCTGGTTGCGAGACCGAAAATCGTCCTGGAAGCGCTCGCGCCCGCTCCTTCGCTGTTGGTGATGCCCGGAATCGCGCGGGCCGCATCCTCGCATTCGAGCGCGCGTTGCTTCAAACTGGCTGGATCAGGGTCACCGCCATCATCAATATCGAGATTGGGAAGATCACCGCCCATCAGCATGTTTTCGGGGGCCAGTCCGGCATACTCGTCATCCGGCGCTTCGCGCGCCATATCGAGCGCGCGGCCCACAAGATCGGTCAGGATGGCCGGGTTCATGCTGGAAGAGCTGATCGTCGCGGATTTGGGCCCCAGGAAAACGCGAAGGCCAATTTCCTCGCCCTCGCTGCGCGCAACATCTTCCAGATTGCCAAGCCGCACGGACACCTCGGTCGAGGCTTCGCATGCATAGACGGCATCGGCGGCATCGGCACCGGCTTTTGTGGCCTGATTTACGAGATTCTGCGCGTGATCGAGCGCTTCTTCCTTGCTGAGCATGGGCGCGGCTTAAGCGCCGCGCGCGGGCGCGTCAATTGGGTGGTCAGCTGATCCTGTAATTATTTGAAGCTGCTGAACAGAAACCAAAGCAGAATCGGAACGCCAAGAGCGACCATCCATAATTTGGTGCGATCGATCGCATAGCGGCTTTTGAGATTACTGTCGCCTAGCTCGCTGCCGTCCAGCTTTTTCCATTTATTGTCGATATTGCGGCAGAATGGCACCATCAGCGCAACGAAAACCACCAGCAGAAAATAGGGAAGGATCGATCCGCCCTCGGTTTTCATCGCTGGTGTCACGCCGAAAATCAGCGCCATCGTGTAAGCGATCAGCGCCAACGCGATATGATCGTTGATCTTCTTTGCGTAGGTTTTTTCGCCACGGGCGGCGCTGCTATGCATGGCTTTGGCCATCATCATTCTCCCCGTTTTCTCTCCGCGGTGCAGACTGTCACCAAAGATGCCGCCTGTCAAAGGGGTTTACCATAACCCGCCAGCGCTATGGAATTCCGAGGATTTTATGATTCTGGAGCGAAAGCCGCCAGCGGGGGTGCAGCGCCACAAAATCCATGGCCGCCTTGCGATTCGCGATATTCTGCTGCGCATCGAAGCTATCCATCGGCTGAATCAGATGATGCGCGAACGCCCAGCTTTCCATGTCTTTCCAGTCACTACCGGGCTGCGGCCAGACAAGCTTCAGCTCGTTGCCTGAACGCTGAACGACATCGCTGCCGGCCTTCGGGCTGACACACACCCAGTCGATGCCGGGATGCACAGGCAAGGTGCCATTGCTTTCGATCGCGATTTCGAACCCTTCCGCATCCAGGGCATCGATCAGCGCATCGTCGACCTGAAGCATCGGCTCTCCGCCGGTCAGCACGATGTAGCGATTTTCCAGACCATCGCCCCACAGCATAGCGGCTCTTTTGGCAAGCTGGGCCGCGCCAAACCGACCACCATTTTTGCCATCGGTCCCGACAAAGTCGGTATCGCAGAATTGGCAGATCGCGCTGGCGCGGTCCTCCTCCCGCCCCGACCAGAGATTGCAGCCCGCAAAACGGCAGAAAACAGCTTTGCGTCCGGCCTGCACGCCCTCACCCTGGATAGTGGGGAACAGCTCTTTAACGGCATAGCTCATGATGCATCTGCATAGCGGGTCGGATCGACCAGGCCGGCTTCGGCAAAGCCCTTTTTGCGCAAGCGGCAGCTGTCGCATTTGCCGCAAGCCAGAAAGCCCTGCCCCTCGCTTTCCAAAGGATCATAGCAGCTCCAGCTCATCCCCGCATCGAGATTCAGTAGCGCTGCCTGCCGCGCAATATCGGCCTTGCTCATCTCCAGCAGCGGCGTGTGAACAGCGAAGCCGTCGCCCTCGACGCCCGCCTTTGTCGCCAGATTGGCGGTTGCCTCGAAGCTGCGGATAAAGTCGGGCCGGCAATCGGGATAGCCCGAATAGTCGAGCGCATTGACGCCTATGAACAGATCACGGGAGCCTCGCGCTTCGGCGAGCCCCAGGCAGAGCGACAGGAATATCGTGTTGCGCGCGGGGACATAGGTCACCGGTATATCATTGCTTACACCCGATTTGGGAACATCGATATCGGCGGTTAGCGCGCTGCCGCCGAATTTGGTGAGATCGAGCGGGAGAATGATATGTTCCGCTGCGCCCAAATGCACTGCAATGCGTTTTGCGGCCTCCAGCTCGATCCGGTGGCGCTGGTTATAATCGATGGTGAGCGCATGAATGGCGTAGCCCTGCTCGCGCGCCATGCCGGCCACGACCATCGAATCAAGCCCGCCGGAAAGCAGAACAATGGCGGGTTTTGGTTTTTGATCGGCCATCTGTTTTCGCTCATCCTGAGGAACCGCCTGATGCCGAGCTTGTCGAAGCATCGAGCGGTGTCTCGAAGGATATATGCTTCGAGACGGGATTTCGGCAAGCTCAATCCCTCCTCAGCATGAGCAGCTTGGGAAGAATTGGCATAGTCGGAAAAATGGCGCACCCGGAAGGATTCGAACCTCCGACCCCCTGATTCGTAGTCAGGTACTCTAATCCAGCTGAGCTACGGGTGCGCGCAGCCGGTGCTATTAGGCGGGAGGCAGTGAATGTGCAAGGCAAAATTGGCACAATCCAGTTCGAGAAACCGGAGCCCTGAGCCGTCAGCGTGCCAGCGCTGGCGAAAGTCGAAGGGTGTCTCAAGGCTTTGATGCGTCCTTCGACGGTCGCATTTGCCCAGGGCAAATGCTGCTCAGGACTACGGTGTTCAAATCAGACTAGTCGCCGAGCGCCGCCTGTGCGGCGGCGAGCCGCGCGATCGGCACGCGGTAGGGAGAGGCGCTGACATAGTCGAGGCCGACGCTCTCACAAAAGGCAATCGAAGCCGGGTCGCCGCCATGTTCGCCGCAAATGCCGAGTTTGATATCGCCGCGCACCTTGCGGCCCTTGTCGGTGGCGATTTCAATGAGCTGCCCCACGCCCTCTATATCGAGGCTGACAAAGGGATCGCGTTCATAGATACCCTTGTCGACATATTGGGTGAGGAAGCGAGCGGCGTCATCGCGCGAAACGCCCAGAGCTGTCTGCGTCAAATCATTGGTTCCGAACGAGAAAAACTCTCCCGCTTCGGCAATCTTGTCTGCCATCAGGGCTGCGCGCGGCAGCTCGATCATCGTGCCGACCAGATAGTCGACGCGCTTGCCCTGCTCTTCGAACACCGCCTCGGCGGCCTTGTCGACCACCTCTTTCATCAGCTCCAATTCGCGCTTGGTCGCGACCAGCGGGATCATGATTTCCGGCACGGGCGCTTCGGCGAGCGAACAAGCCGCCTCGAAAATCGCGCGCGCCTGCATCTCGTATATTTCGGGATAGGTCACACCCAGCCGGCAACCGCGATGGCCGAGCATCGGATTGAATTCATGCAGTTCGGCGGCGCGCTGCTTGAGAGCCTCGATGCCCACGCCGGCGGCTTCGGCAACCTCTGCAAACTCGCTTTCTTCATGCGGCAGAAATTCATGCAGCGGCGGATCGAGCAGGCGGATGGTCACCGGCAGCCCTGCCATCACCTTGAAGATTTCCGCAAAGTCTCCGCGCTGTTCGGGAAGCAGCTTGTCGAGCGCAGCGCGCCTACCCGCTTCGCTGTCGGCGAGGATCATCTGGCGGACAGCGGTAATCCGGCTTGCATCGAAAAACATATGCTCGGTGCGGCATAGCCCGATGCCTTCCGCGCCAAATTCTCGCGCGGTCTCAGCATCGGCGGGCGTTTCTGCATTGGTGCGCACACGCATGCGCCGCTTCGTATCGGCCCATTCCATCAGCGTGCCGAAATCGCCCACGAGTTCCGGCTGAAGGGTGGGCACCTCGCCTGCCATCACCTCGCCCGTGCCTCCATCGATGGTAATCACATCGCCCTCGGAAAAATCGCGGCCATCCACGCGCAGCGTCTTTGCCGCCGCATCAATCGCCAGGCTGCCCGCGCCAGACACACAGGGGCGGCCCATGCCGCGCGCCACAACCGCGGCATGGCTGGTCATCCCGCCGCGCGCCGTCAATATGCCCTTGGCGGCATGCATGCCGTGGATATCCTCGGGGCTGGTTTCGATCCGCACCAGAATGACGCTGTCGCCCATTTCGTTGCGGCGCTCGGCCGTATCGGCATCGAAGACGATCACGCCAGACGCCGCCCCGGGCGAGGCAGGCAGCCCCTTGGTCACGACATCGCGCGGCGCTTGCGGGTCGAGCGTCGGGTGAAGCAGCTGGTCGAGCGCCATGGGATCGACGCGGCACACCGCCTCATCCTGGCTGATCAGACCTTCCTGCGCCATGTCGACCGCAATTTTCAGTGCCGCCTTGGCCGTGCGCTTGCCGCTGCGCGTTTGCAGCATCCACAGCTTGCCGCGCTCGACGGTAAACTCGATATCCTGCATGTCGCGATAGTGCTTTTCGAGCGTCGCGAAGACGTCGGCCAGTTCGCCAAAGGCTTCGGGCATCGCCTCTTCCATCGACAGCGGCTTTGCACCGGCAGCCTCGCGTGCTGCCTTGGTCAGATATTGCGGCGTGCGGATACCGGCAACGACATCCTCTCCCTGTGCATTGACGAGAAATTCGCCATAATAGCTGTTCTCGCCGGTCGCGGGATCGCGTGTAAAAGCCACGCCGGTCGCGCTGGTTTCGCCCATATTGCCGAAGACCATCGCCTGCACATTGACCGCCGTGCCCCAATCCGAAGGGATGCCATTGAGGCGGCGGTAGACCTTCGCACGCTCGGATTCCCAGCTGCCGAAAACCGCACCGATCGCGCCCCATAGCTGTTCCTTCGGCTCCTGCGGGAAGGGCCCCGTCCATTCGCTTTCGACGATAGATTTGAACTCGCTGACCAGCGATTTGAGGTCTTCCGCCTCCAGCTCGGTATCGAGGAACAGGCCCTTGTCTTCCTTGGCGATCTCGAGCGCTTCCTCGAACAGACCATGATCGAGGCCGAGCACCACGTCGGCATACATCTGGATAAAGCGGCGATAGCTGTCCCAGGCGAAACGCGCATCGCCGGATGTGGCCGCCAGCGCCTCGACGGTCGCGTCGTTGAGACCGAGATTGAGCACCGTGTCCATCATGCCGGGCATCGAAACGCGCGCGCCGGAGCGCACCGATACCAGCAGCGGCCCGGGCCCGTCGGCGCGGGTATCGCCAAATGTTTTACCGGTTATGTCCTCGATATGGGCGAGCGCCTTTTCGACCTGCGCGCTCAGACCATCCGGATAGCTCTCTCCGCCGGCGTAGTAAGCCGTGCAGACCTCGGTGGTGATGGTGAAGCCGGGCGGCACCGGCAGGCCGATCGAGGCCATACCATCGAGATTGGCACCCTTTCCGCCAAGCAGGTTTTTGTCCTGCCCGTCTTTGAGTTTTCTGGCTCCATCATCAGCGCCGCCACCAAAGCGAAAAACATATTGGGTCATGAATATCGTCCTTCAACCTTTCGGCGATTATTCCCGTTTTGCTCCTGCCAGCGCGCAAGAACCGCTTTCCCAAGCGCCCCAAACAAACGGAGCTTTGGCAGGTCGCGGCGGAAGGTTATCGCTGCGCATTTGCGAAAAATCACGTTGGATTCCGTAATTCTGGCGATCTCTTCCCAGCGAAGGAGAATGAGCGGGTGGCCAATACGAAACAGCCACATCGGTCTCAGATAGACACCTGTCTGATGCACCCAGCCGGAAACGCAATTGCTGTAATTTGATGGCATGAATGAAGAACCAATCGTCATGGATTGCATAGCATAATGCTGCGCCTGGGCAGGCGGCTCCGATTGCATCATGCGGTCATCGACAAATTTCGACCATCCGAAAAGCGAAATCAGTTTCACAACACATACCCAGAATGCCCCAAAGAAGAATGGAAACAGGGAAACCAAAAGGAATATCGGGATATTGCCTTCCAACATCTATTCCAAACCCTTGCAGAACCGCATCAGCCTTCGATCTTCGAAAAATCGGCGACCGCGTGTACCGCATCACGGAATCGCGCGAGCAGGCCCAGACGGAAGTTGCGCTTCGCCTCATCCTCGTCATTGACCATGACATTGTCGAAAAAGGCGTCAACGGCCCCGCGCAGCGAGGCGAGCGCGGACATCGCGTCTTCGAATTTCTCCGCCTCAATGGCTATGGCGGCCTTCGGTTCGGCAGCGTCGAGCGCGGAGAGGAGGGCTTTTTCCTCTGGCTCCCCTCCCCCTTGTGGGGAGGGGTTGGGGGTGGGGGCCTCGTTATCAAGCCCCCCTCCGTCAGCGCTGCGCGCTGCCACCTCCCCCACAGGGGGGGAGGATTCTATGCCAGCCTGCTTCAAAATATTCGCCGCGCGCTTGTAACCCGCGAGCAAATTTGCGCCGTCATCGCTGTCCATAAAGCTCTGCAGCGCCTTTACGCGGGCCAGCAGGCGGACAAGGTCATCCTCTCCACCAAGCGCAAACACAGCATCGATCAGATCATGGCGAACGCCGGCCTCTTTCTGCTGAACCTTGAGGCGGTCGGCGAAGAAGGCAAGAACGGAACTTCGAGTTTCTACCACGCTATACAGTACAAATGGGTTGTTCTTGGAACCATCTCCTTGGCCTTTCAGTCCACGTCGATCAGAATGGTCAGCCGGCGCAGAAGTTACGGCTCGATCAAAATCGCCAATGATCTGGCATATTGCATCAATCAAAGACAATCTGAGTTCATTGATTTGGACTATCGAAGCAACACCAATTGCTGCTCGGCGCAGCGCGAAAGGGTCTTTTGATCCGGTTGGCCTATTGTTGCTGGCAAACAGTGTGGAAATTGTATCCAGCTTGTCCGCCAGACTCACCGCCACCGTCACAGGCGCGGTGGGAACCTCGTCACCCTGCCCGACGGGCTTGTAATGATCGCGGATCGCGCCCGCGACTTCCTGCGGCAGACCTTCCTTCTCGGCATAATAGCCGCCCATCAGGCCCTGCAGGTCGGGGAATTCGCCGACCATTTCGGTCACCAGATCGGCCTTGCACAGCTTTGCCGCCCGTTCGGCAAGATCGGCGAGTTTCTCTTTCGACAATATAGCCCCTCCCCCTTGTGGGGAGGGGTTCGGGGTGGGGGCCTCTTTATCAGGCCCCCCTCCGTCAGCGCTGCGCGCTGCCACCTCCCCCACTTGGGGGGAGGATTTGACAATACCTTCCTCGCACAGCCAGCGGGCGAGCTTGGCCACACGCTCGACCTTGTCGGCCACCGTGCCGAGCTTCTCGTGGAAGACGATATTTTCGAGTTTCTTCGCATGCTTGGCCAGCGGCGTTTTCTGGTCCAGCTCCCAGAAGAATTTCGCATCGGAAAGCCGCGCGGCGAGCACTTTCTGGTTGCCTTCCACAACCGCCTTGCCGCCATCGCTGGCCTCGAGATTCGCGGTGCAGACGAATGCGTTGGCAAGATTCCCCTCCCGCTTGCGGGAGGGGTTAGGGGTGGGTTTTCCCACCTTTTCAGGCCCACCCCCGGCCCCTCCCGCTTGCGGGAGGGGAGAAGTGCACACAAAATATTTCTGATGCGAGCGCGCCGACAGCTGGATCACCTCTTCGGGCACGTCCAGAAAGCTCTCATCGAAGCGCCCGAGCAGCGGCACCGGCCATTCGGTGAGGCCCGCATTTTCAACGACCAGCCCTTCGTCCTCCACAAGGCTCAGCCCGGCATCGCTCGCGGCTTTGGCCGCGCCATCGCGGATGATATTCGCCCGCTCGTCGTGATCGATGATGACATAAGCGTCGCGGAGTTTCGCGGCATAGTCGTCGACGCCATCGATCAGAATAACAGGCCGTTCGCCCTGAGCTTGTCGAAGGGTCTCTGAACGGTCTGTTCGTAATTCGACAGGCTCAGCACGAACGGTTTGGGATACGCCGCTGGGCTGGCCCATAAAGCGGTGACCCATCGTCTCGCGGCCAGCCTTGATGCCATCGATTTCCATATCGACGACCTCGCCGCCAAACAGCGCGATGATGCCCGACAGCGGTCTTACCCAGCGCAGGCTCTCGGTCGAGATCGATGCCTCGCCCCAGCGCTGCGATTTGGGCCACGGGAACGCGCGGATGATGGCCGGAATGGCTTCGGCCAGCACTTCTCTGGTCGCGCGGCCCGGGCGGTTGATGACCGCGAACCAGGTCGGGCGGCCTTTGACATCGCGCACCTCCAAATCGTCGCGCGTCACGCCCTGCTTGCGGCAGAAGCCATCGACAGCCTGATCGGGCGCACCCTCGGGCGGCCCCTTGGCTTCCTCGCTGACGGCTTCGGTCGCATCGGGCAGGTTTTTTGCGATCAGCGCCAGCCGCCGCGGCGTCGAATAGACCGTAATGCTCTCTGCCTTCAGGCCAGCTTCGGATAGCTGCGCGCCAAACAGTTTTTCCAGATCGCCGCGCGCCTTGGCCTGCATCCGCGCCGGGATTTCTTCCGACCGCAATTCGAGGAGGAAGTCAGTCATAAATCCTCTCGACTTTGAAAAAACACCGTAGCCCTGAGCCTGTCGAAGGGCGGCTCAATGCGGATAGGCGTGCTTCGACAAGCTCAGCACTAGCGGTTTTGAAGCAAAGGTTGCGCATCACGCCGCCTCTCCCGCACCAGCAATTTCTCCCCAGCCATTCTTCTCCATCCAGGCCTCGCATGATCCCTTCGCGAGATCGCGCACATCGCCCATATATTTCTGCCGCTCCTGCACGCTGATCACGCCGCGCGCCTGCAGCAGGTTGAAGATGTGGCTCGCCTTGACCGCCTGTTCATAGGCCGGGATAGGCAGCTTCGCGTCGAGGCAGTTTTCGCATTCCGCCGTCGCCTTCTTGAACAGATCGAACAGCGTCTCGGTGTCGGCGACCTCGAAATTCCATGTCGACATTTGCTTCTCATTTTCGAGAAACACATCGCCATAAGTCACACCAGCGCCGCCAAAATCCAGATCGTAAACGCTATCTACGCCCTGAATATACATCGCCAACCGCTCCAGCCCGTAGGTCAGCTCGCCGGCCACCGGTTTGCAGTCGAAGCCGCCCATCTGCTGAAAATAGGTGAACTGTGTGACTTCCATGCCGTCGCACCAGACTTCCCAGCCCAAGCCCCATGCACCGAGCGTCGGGCTTTCCCAGTCATCCTCGACAAAGCGGATATCATGCAGCAGCGGATCGATGCCGATGGCCACTAGGCTGTCGAGATATAGCTGCTGGATATTCTGAGGCGAAGGTTTCAGGATCACCTGATACTGGTAATAATGCTGGAGCCGGTTGGGATTTTCGCCATAGCGGCCATCGGTCGGGCGGCGGCAGGGCTGCACAAAGGCGGCATTCCACGGATCGGGGCCGAGCGCGCGCAGAGTGGTCGCCGTATGAAAGGTGCCAGCGCCCATTTCCAGATCATAGGGCTGGAGGATCACGCAGCCATTATCCGCCCAGAAATGGTGCAGCGTCAGGATCATATCCTGAAAATTGAGCGGCTGCCCCTTGTTGGCTTTGCCGTCGACCACCGGCATGTCCTTCGCATCTGCAATAATTATTGCCTGAGGCATTGGCGGATGCGCTGCGTTAAATCAAGCAGGTTGCACCGATATATGCTTGACCTTTGCGCGGCTTTGCGGTGAGTTTCGCCGATGATAATGAAAAAGCTGTTTCTCGGCGCGGCGGCACTCTCCTCTCTGGCCGCCTGCACAACCACTGCCTCGCGCCAATCCGCTGCCTTCGATTTCGAGCCCAACCCGGCAATCTGGAAAATGGCCGACGAAGATACGACCATTTACATATTCGGAACGATCCACATGCTGCCCAAACGGCTGAAATGGCGAACGGCCGCATTCAACCGCATCGTCAAGGACGTCGACACGCTCGTGGTGGAAACTGCCGAAACTGACGAAGAAGCTGTCGCCGGGCTTGAGCAAATGCTCGACGAGATGCTGGAAAGGAGCACCGAACAGAAACCGCTGATGGACCGGATCAAGCCGGAAAATCGCGAGACGCTTAAGCAACTGGTCGAGGAAACGGGGCTTCCGCTGGGCATGTTTGATGTCCTCCCCGGATGGATGGTCCCTTTCATGGTCTATTTCCAGAGCCTTGAGGAAACCGAGCTCGAGGGCGAATATGGCGTTCAATTCGGCGTTGAGACGGTCCTGGAAAACGAGTTCCAGAAGGCCCAAAAGCAGATCCTCTCGATCGAGGATGGCAATGCTGTCATCGCAGCGCTGAGCGCGCTTCCCGAAGATGAACAGATTGGCATGGTGGACCAGATGCTCGAGGAGATCCGCACGGTCGGTTCTATCGACAAGATTGCCGATGTCGAGCCCAAGGGAGACCCCACTGTCGACTTTGCCGAAGACATTAGTTGGGCGAAGGGGCAAATCGCAACGCTTGAGTCTGGCCTGACGGAAGCCGAACTGGGCAAGGGCATGTACCGGGTGCTGATCATCGACCGCAACAGAGCCTGGACCGACTGGCTGATCGAGCGGCTGGACCGGCCGGGAAAGATTTTGGTGGCGGTTGGCGCGGGACATCTCGCTGGCAAGGACTCGCTGCAATCGATGCTGACGGCGCGCGGCAAGACCGTGGAACGGATTCAGTAAGCCTCCCGCAACGCCTTAAGCTCGTATGGATCGGGCCAGCTTTATGGCTTCGCGCGCGAGATCGGTGATCTTGTCATAGTCACCAGCGGCAATAGCATCGCCGGGAGTCAGCCAGCTGCCACCACAGGCGATCACGGATGGAAGCGCGAGGAATTCGCCTAGACTCTCCGGCGAAACGCCGCCCGTGGGCATGAAACGCATCTCCCGGAAAACGGAAGAAAATGCCTTGAGCATCGCTACGCCGCCGGCGAGGCTTGCCGGAAAGAACTTCACTTCACGCAGGCCCAGCGCATAGGCACGCTGAACTTCGCCTGCGGTCATGGTGCCGGGATAAAAGGGAATATCCTCATCCAGGCAGTAATGCACGATATCATCGACCAGGCCAGGAGAAACGACAAATTCCGCACCGCCGGCCACAACCGATTTTGCCTGCTCGAGCGTCAACACGGTCCCCGCCCCGACGATGAGGCCTTCGACACGCTCGATGATGGCTTCCATGCCGCGCTGCGCGCCATCGCTTCGCATCACCACCTCGATCACCGTCAGCCCGCCATCGCGCAGCGCTTCGGCAGTGCGGACGGCAACATCGGGATCGTCCGCACCGACCAAGGGCGCGATAGGCGCAGCGGCAAGCCGGCTCTCAATTTCAGTTTTGGCGCTCACAATGTTCCCCACTCATCTTGGAGAATTGCCCTAAGCCAATGCTGCAAAATGGCAAGCGAATGGTAGACGCTACAGGGTTCGAACCTGTGACCCGCTGATTAAGAGTCAGCTGCTCTACCAACTGAGCTAAGCGTCCACATTCGGGCATTGCTGGCGGCGTTGCCGCAGGCCAGAGCGGGGCATTTGGTGGTTTTGCCCCGGCTTGTCAAGGGGAGCCCTGGACAGACTTCCCCTAACCAAAGCTACCAGCGCGCGACCCCGGGTGGCGTTCGATGGACATGATGATGCCAATACAGATCATCACTGTCAGCATGGAGGAACCGCCATGGCTGAGAAAGGGAAGCGGGATTCCAACCACCGGCGCAAGCCCCATCACCATCAGCAGATTGACTGCAATATAAAAGAAAATTGTGCAGGTGAGGCCTGCCGCAACCAGCTGGCCGTAGCGAGAGTTGCTCTTCATCGCGACGCGCAGGCCCCAGCGCAGCAAAAGGAAAAAGCCGAATAGAACGCCGATCCCGCCGACCATCCCCCATTCTTCCGCCATCGTCGAAAACACAAAGTCGGTGTGGCCTTCGGGCAGATAGTCGAGATGGCTTTGCGTACCGTCGAGAAAGCCCTTGCCGAAGAGCCCGCCCGAACCGATCGCAATCTTCGACTGACTGATATGATAGCCGGTTCCGAGCGGATCGGATTCAGGATCGAGAAAAGTGGCGACGCGGTTCTGCTGATAGGGCTCGAGCAGGAAGAAATAGCCCACAGGAACAAGCACCATCAACGCGCCCGCAGCCCCGATAAAATAGCGCAGCGGCCAGCCTGCCAGAAAGGCGACAACAACACCGCCGAACAAGATCGCAATCGATGTCCCCAGATCCGGCTGCAGGACCACCAGTATCCAGGGCACGCCCATGATCAGCACCGGCGGCCAGACGGCATCGAAACTGAATATTCTCGACGGTGGCAGCCGATCGAAAAACCAGGCCACGGCCAGCACGACCGCCGGTTTCATAAGCTCGGATGGTTGCAGGCCCATAAACCCAAGATTGATCCAGCGCTGGCTGCCGCCACCGACAAAACCGCGAATTTCAACCGCGACGAGCAGCAGCAGCAATATCCCGTAGACCGGGAAGGTCATCGTCTTCCAGAAGCTCAAGGGGAAGCGCGACATAACAATCGCCATCGCCAGGAAAATCAAAAAACGGGCCATATGTTTGCCCGCCCATGGCTCGAGACTGCCGCCCGCCGCCGAATAGAGGACAAGCGAGCCGAAAAAGGCAAGGCTGACCAGCAACAGAATAAGCCGCCAAGGCAGCCCGGCAATCGGTGCCGGGATAATGCCAGGCCGCATGCTCATTCGCCTTCCGCTCTCTTCTGCGCGGCTTCGCTATCGGCTTTGGTCGGAGCATCCAGTTCTGCGCGGAATGTGGCGAGATCGCGCTCCATGCGCTGCTCGATGGTGCCGCCCCACGCGCTTTCGAGCGACTCAAGCCGCGCCATCGCCTGATCGGGATCGTAAAGAAATGTCAGAACATCCTTGGCAACGGGAGCCGCGGCGCGCGAACCGCCCATACCATGCTCGATCACGACGGCAGCGCCATAGCGCGGATTTTCAACTGGAGCGAAACACACAAAAAGACCGTGGTCACGAAAGCGGCGGTCGTTGGACCGGTAGCGCCCTTCCCTCAAAATTGCCCGAACCTGAGACGTTCCGGTCTTGCCGGCCATCTTGACATCGTCCAGATCGAGCCGGCTGGCCCGCGCCGTGCCGAAGGCATTCACCACCCGGTCCATGCCTTCGCGGGCGACGGCAAGATGTTCTTCGGAAAATTTGAGGCGCGAAGGTTTTTTGCGCTCGCCAACCAATATTTGCGGCTGAAGATCAAGCCCCGAGGCAAGGCGGGCAGCATGCAAAGCCAGCTGAAACGGACTGGCGAGCACATAGCCCTGACCGATCGTCGCATTCAGCGTATCGGACGCGCTCCATTGCTTGTCGTATTTCTTGCGGAACCATTCGCTGTCGGGGACCGTACCATAATATTGAGACACGAATGGCAGATCGAATTCCTGACCCAGCCCGAGCGCACGCGCAACCGGGGCAATGGCATCATAGCCGATACGATGACCCATCGCATAGAAATAAGTGTTGCAGCTGGATTTGATCGCATCGCGCATATTGATAGGGCCATGCCGGCCAAGGCAACGGAAAGTGCGATTACCCAGCCGGTAGCCACCTGTACAATTTACTTTTTCCTCGGGATCGATTCCGGCCTGCTGCAAGGCGATGGCTGCAAGCGGTTTCAGCGTCGAACCGGGAGGATAGAGCCCCTGGAGCGACTTGTTGAGCAGCGGCTTGCGTTCATCTTCGCGCAGCCATTTATACTCGGTAACCCCGATGCCATCGGAAAAACTGTTGGGATCATAGCATGGCATCGATGCCATCGCGAGAATATCGCCGGTCAGGCAGTCGAAGACGACGACCGAACCAGACTCGCGGCCAAGTCGGCGCGCAGCATAATTGTGCAGATCGATATCGATGGTCAGTTTGAGCGGCTTGCCCGGTATGTCCGGGCGGGTTTCCAGATCGCGCACGATTTTACCACGTGCGGTCACCTCTACGCGCTTTGCACCGGCCTTGCCCTGCAACCGGTCCTCAAGCGATTTTTCGAGGCCCTCCTTGCCGATCTTGTAGCCGGGTGTGATCAGCAGCGGATCCTTGTTCTGCGCATATTCCTCTGCCGATACCACGCCGACATAGCCGGCAAGATGGCCCACCGCTGCGCCGCTGGGATAATAGCGCGAGAAACCCTGCCGCGGGCTGACACCCGGAAGATCGGGTAAACGCACGCTGATCCGCGCGAAGCTCTCATAATCCAGACCATCCTTGACCTGGATTGGCTGAAAGCCGCGCGCCTGATCCAGCTCGCGCTTGACGCGCTCGACATCATCGCCGCTGAGCGCCAGTAGATCCGCCAGCGTCGCAACAGTCCTGTCTTTGTCGACCAGCCGCTCGGGGATAATATCAACGCGAAAATCCGCGCGGTTTGTGGCGATGGGCTTGCCATTGCGATCGATAAACCAGCCGCGGCGCGGGGGTATGAGTGTCAGATTGACCCGGTTGCTCTCCGACAGCAGTTGATATTTCTCATTCTCCGCGACCGAAATATAGGCCATCCTTCCGGCGAGAACGAGGCCAAGTGCAGCCTGCACGCCGCCCACAAACATGGTGCGGCGAGTGAAGGTGAATTTCTGCTGGGCACTGTTGAGCGTGCGGTTGTTCTTCATGTCGCCAGTCGCCAGCTATCAAGCCTGGCGCATAATCTGACCACCAGCGGGAAAAACAAGGCAGACAGGATAATCTGTGGCAACAAAATGGTGGCTCCCGGGGCGGAATGAGCGAGGCTGACGAACCAAAGTCCTGCGAACAAAACCAATATAATGATTATGGTGGCGATTAGCCAGTCCTGCCAATGGTCACGCCAGACGGCATTGCTGTCGATTATTTCCATGGCCAGCATGGCGAGCGACCAGGTCAGTCCGGCACTGCCGAATGGCTGACCGCTGAAAATATCGTCGAACAGCCCGAAGGGAAGCCCGGCCCAGACCGGCCATATCCCAGGGCGCATCAGCCGCCAGGCCAGAAAAACCATGAGGCCCAGCGGCGGCAGCAATGGGCCGGCGGTAAAGATCGGCAGGGCGCTGGCCATTGAGGCAAGCAGGACCGAAACGACCGGGATAACGGTCATGCGCGCAGGCGATTGCGTGCGGTTCAGACGCGACTGATATTGACCGCCCGAGCGGCGAGGGCGCATGATCGAAGCGATGGGATTATTCACTCCGCCTGCTCCGCATCACCATCTTCGCCACCCTCCTGTGCGGCGACGACTTCGGGCTGATAGGTCGGCATTGTCAGGACATAAGGCGTTCTGGCCGGATCGGCAAAGGGGCGCGCGATTGCGCCGTCATCGGATTTGTCGAGCACAAGGCCGAAGGGGATGTTGGGCGGATAGAGCCCGCCATTCCCCGAGGTAACGATTACATCACCCTTCTTGAAAGGATTTACGCCCAGATTGATCGGGCGGATGGCAACCGTGCCATTGGCCAGTCCGCTGGCGAATGCAGGCAGCCCGTCCTCTGCGCGCATCACGGGAACGACATTGTCGGCATCGGTCACCAAAAGCACGCTGGCCGTGGTCGGCCCGACGCTGATCGTTCGCCCTATCAGCCCCTCCGGCCCGCGGATCGGCTGGCCGGCCTCGATCCCCTTGTTCGATCCTTCCGACAGCGTCGCCGTGCGGCGCGTGCTCGATGCGCTGGTGCTTATCAGCCGGGCGACAACGCCCTCCCCGCCGGATTCCTCGATGAGGCCCAGCAAGCTGCGGAGCCTCTCATTCTCCACCTTGAGCGCCGCAGCATCGTTGAGTTTCTGCCGGCTGCTTTCAACTTCCTTTGTGAGCGCGGCATTTTTCGACGCAGCATCGAGATAGGCCGAAGTATTTTCGGCAAGGTCACCAACGCTGCGCCGAATACTATTGAAAAAGCGGGCGACTGGCGCGGTGATTTCAGCGCCTGCCGTCCGAAGCGCATTGAACCCCTTGGGGTCGACTATGGATACGACCAGGAGCAGCGCCGCAAACAGCGCCCCCCCAATAGCAAGCACATAGGTGGCGAAAAGCCCGAACTGCGCCTTGCGGGAATATCCCGGGCGCCGGTTTGACGGCGGCGCCACGGGCCGGTTACGCCGTCAGCAGGACGCCGCGGAAGATGGGGTCTTCCATCGCCCTGCCCGTTCCGACGGCAACGCAGGTGAGCGGGTCTTCGGCGACTGTTACCGGCAGGCCGGTCTCATCGCGCATATGCTCGTCCAGCCCGTGCATCAACGCACCGCCTCCGGTCAGTACGATGCCCTGATCGACGATATCCGCAGCTAGCTCTGGCGCGGTATTTTCCAGCGCGATGCGCACGCCTTCTACAATCGTTCCGATCGGTTCGCTCAATGCCTCGGCGATCTGCCCCTGATTGATCGAGATTTCCTTGGGAACGCCGTTTACCAGGTCGCGCCCCTTGATATGCAGCGTATGACCGACGCCATCTGCTGGCGGCTGTGCTGTACCGAAATCCTTCTTGATACGTTCGGCCGTCGACTCGCCGATCAGCAGATTGTGATGGCGGCGCACATAGGAAACAATCGCTTCATCCATCTTGTCGCCGCCCGTCCGAACCGATGTCGTATAAGCAAGGCCGCGCAGCGACAGGACGGCGACCTCGGTCGTACCACCGCCAATATCGACCACCATCGATCCGATCGGCTCGGTCACGGGCATATCGGCACCGATGGCCGCTGCCATCGGTTCCTCAATCAGAAACACCTGGCTCGCTCCGGCATTCGACGCTGCGTCGCGAATGGCGCGGCGTTCCACCGAGGTTGATCCCGACGGCACACAGATCACGATTTCAGGGTAGCTGAACATGCGCCGCTGGCCGTGGACCTTGTGGATGAAATGCTTGATCATCTGCTCGGCCACATCGATATCGGCGATCACACCATCGCGCAGCGGCCGGATGGCTTCGATGCTGTCGGGAGTCTTGCCCATCATCATCTTGGCGTCGTCGCCAACGGCCTTCACCTTTTTGATGCCATTGACCGTCTCGATCGCCACCACCGACGGTTCGTTCAAAACGATGCCCTGACCACGTACATAAACGACGGTATTCGCGGTCCCAAGGTCGATCGCCATATCCTGCGACGAAAAACGAAAAAACTTATTTAGCACTTCTATCCCTACCCGAGAAAATGGTTGATGCGGCTCGCGCCCAGATCAATCCGGTAAACTGATGGTCTTCCCTAACGGAAAACGTCCTGTCATGGAATCGTAATCTGCTCAAAATTTTGATGATTAAGGATTCGCCTGGAAGGAGCGCTTGGGCTAGGACTAGCAGGATGTCAATAAGAAGACTGCCTGAAGCTCTGGTGAACCGGATCGCTGCTGGCGAGGTGGTCGAGAGACCGGCCAGCGCGCTCAAGGAAATTGTCGAGAATGCAATCGACGCCAATGCGGGCAATATTGCCATCAGGCTGACATCGGGCGGCCTCAATCTGATCGAGGTTGCGGACGATGGCTGCGGAATGACGCGAGATGAAATGGCGCTGGCCATGGAGCGCCATGCCACCTCGAAACTGCCGGGCGAGCAAATCGAGCTGGTTGCCACGATGGGCTTTCGCGGAGAGGCGCTGCCGTCGATTGCCAGCGTGGCAGAATTTACAATTGAGAGTCGCCCTTCGACAGGCTCGGGCCAGGCGGATGGTGACGGCTGGCAGCGCAAATATGATCATGGCGCGCTGGTCAGCGAAGGACCGGTCGCCATTCCGCCGGGCACGCGCGTGCGGGTCGAGAATCTGTTTGGAAAAGTCCCTGCGCGGCGCAAATTCCTGCGTACCCCCAGAAGCGAATATGGTGCAGCGCTAGATATCGTCAAAAGGCTGGCCATGGCGCAGCCGGATATCGGCTTCTCGCTGGAGCATGATGGCCGCAAGACGCTGGCAGTGCAGCCGGGCATGAGCCGTCCGGAACGTGTTGCCGCGCTTACCGCCAAGGGCCTCGCTGAAAACAGCGTGCCGGTCGATCTGGAGCGCGAAGGCGTAACGCTCGGAGGCATCGCCAGTATCCCGACTTTCAACCGCGGCGTCGCCGATCACCAGTATCTCTTCGTCAACGGACGTCCGGTCAAGGACCGGCTGCTGATCGGGGCGGTGCGCGGTGCCTATGCCGAGATGCTGGCACGCGACCGGCATGCGCTGGTGGCGCTGTTTCTCGACATGCCACCCGAGCTGGTCGATGTGAATGTGCATCCGGCAAAAACCGAAGTGCGCTTTCGCGATCCGGGCATGATCCGCGGCATGATCGTCTCCGGCCTCAGGAATGCACTGGATCGATCGGGCTTTCGCAGCGTTCAGCGCGCAGCCAATGTCGAGTGGCAGCAGGAGCCGGCCGCGCCGGTTGCGGATCCGCAATCGGCTTTCTTTAACCCCTCGCCTTCGGGGAAAGGGCAAGGGGTGGAGGCTGTCCCGATTGAGCAACGCTATTATTCACGCCCCCCCTCCCAACTAAAGAGTGGAGGGCTAGAAGCAGCCCTCGCAGAAGCACGTCACACCTTCGATGCCCCCCTCATGGGCCGTGCGGCGGAGGCACATGAAGCCGTGCCCCAAGCAAAGGCACACCCGCTGGGGATAGCGCGCGGGCAGGTCGCCAACACCTATATCGTTGCCGAGGCGGAGGACGGGCTGGTCATCGTCGATCAGCATGCCGCGCATGAAAGGCTGGTGCTGGAGCGGATGCGGGCCGCCATGGAAAGCGCGGGCGGGAAAGTCGCGTCGCAAGCCATGCTCATACCCGAAGTCGTCGAGCTGACCGAGGATGCCTGCGACCGGCTTGAAGCGCGCGCCGAAGAGCTCGCTGCCTTCGGACTGGATCTGGAACGCTTCGGGCCATCGGCGATGCTGGTGCGCGCGACCCCGGCCATGCTGGGCAGCGGCGATGTGAAGGGGCTGATCGAGGATCTCGCCGACGAACTGTCGGCCTATGACGAAGCGCTATCGCTGAAGGAGCGTATCGACCATGTCGCCTCGACCATAGCCTGCCATGGCAGCGTACGCGCCGGCCGCGTGCTCAAGGTCGACGAAATGAATGCACTGCTGCGCGAAATGGAGGTCACCCCGCATTCGGGCCAGTGCAATCACGGGCGGCCCACTTGGGTGAAACTCGCGCTCGAAGATGTGGAGAAGCTGTTCGGGCGGAAGTGAAGATCACTCATCGATCGGTGCGTCCGGGTCACGCACCTTGATCAGGCCGATGCTCTCCATCGCCATTACCAGTTCGTCATTCTGGTTATAGACCTCGATGCGGCCATCCATGATGCCCATTTCGGGCCGCGATCTGGAGCGGCGCTTGGAAAGGGTCGTGCTTTCGCAGCGCAGGACGTCGCCGGGATAGACCGGCTTTTTCCATTCCAGCTTGCTGATTCCAGGCGAACCGAGCCCCGCCTGCCGGTTGGCATTCATATTGTCGACCATCATCCGCATGGTCATGCTGCCGGTATGCCAGCCGCTCGCAGATAGCTTGCCGAAATGCGTTTTTGCAGCCGCTTCGTCGTCGAGATGAAAAGGCTGCGGATCATATTTGGCCGCGAACTCGATCACCTCTTCGCGGGTGACCTCATACCGCCCGAATTTGCGGACCTTGCCGACCTCGATGTCTTCATAATAGAGCATTCCGGCCACTACTTTCCTGCGCCTTTGGGAACATACACATTGATGACAACGCGCCGATTGAGCGGTTCGCCAACGCCGTCGCGCGTCTTTTCTTCCAAGATGCTCTCGCCAAATGCAGCGAGCGAAATGGAATGCGGATTGACACCGATTGTTTTCATATAGGCAGCAACGGCATTGGCCATGCGCGCGCTCAGCAGCAGATTCTCGTCTGCTTCTCCCCTGCTGTCCGTGTGGCCGCTCAGGTAGAAATAATGCCCGCGACGTTTCGCATATTGCTCGACCAGCGACTTGATCACATCCTTGCCCGCTGGCGTCACCTCCGATGATCCCGGCATGAAATAGATCACCGTTCTCTTTTCCTTGACGAGATTATCAGGCTGCGCCGGAAGCGGTGTCAGCGGCCAGAGCAATAAGGCGATTGCGAAAATCAGAATACGCAAGCTATCCTCCTCAGGTCATACGTTGAATTTGAACAGCATAACATCGCCATCCTGCACGACATAATCCTTGCCTTCCTGGCGCAGCTTGCCGGCTTCCTTCGCGCCTGCTTCACCATTCAGCTCGATATAGTCATCATAAGCGATTGTTTCCGCGCGAATAAAGCCGCGTTCAAAATCGGTATGAATCTCGCCGGCAGCCTGCGGTGCCTTGCTGCCCGCTTCGACCGTCCAGGCGCGCGCCTCATTGGGGCCGGCGGTGAAGAAGGTCAGCAGGTGCAGCAATTCGTAACCTGCCCGGATCACGCGGGCGAGGCCAGTTTCCTCAAGGCCCAGTTCCTTCAGATATTCCAGCCGGTCTGCCATCTCCATGCCGACCAGCTCCGCCTCGATCGCGGCCGAGACCACGACCGCGTTGGCTCCTTCGGCTTTCGCTTTTTCGAAGACCTTGGTCGAAAACGGATTGCCATCCGAAGCAGAACTCTCATCGACGTTACAAACGTAGAGAACAGGTTTGGTCGTCAGCAATTGCGCCTGCGCCAATATACGGGCTTCCTCATCATCCTTCGGCTCGGTCAGCCGCGCCGGCTTTCCTTCGCGCAGCAATCCCAGCGCCTGCCCCAAAACAGATGCCGCGATCCTGGCTTCCTTGTCGCCGCCGGTTGCGCGCTTCTCATAGTTGGGCACGCGTTTTTCGAGGCTCTCCAGATCGGCCAGCATCAGTTCGGTTTCCACCGTTTCGGCATCGCTCACCGGATCGACACGGTTGTCGACATGCTGAATATCGTCATCCTCGAAACAGCGCAGCACATGGATGATCGCATCGACCTCGCGGATATTGGCAAGAAACTGGTTACCAAGCCCCTCGCCCTTCGACGCGCCGCGCACCAGCCCCGCGATATCGACAAAGGCGAGCTGCGTCGCCACAACTTTTTTGCTCTCGGCAATCGCGGCAATCTTGTCGAGCCGCGCATCGGGCACGGCAACAACGCCCTCATTCGGTTCGATCGTGCAAAAAGGATAGTTGGCCGCTTGCGCTGCTTGTGTTTCCGTCAGCGCATTGAACAGCGTCGATTTGCCGACATTCGGCAGGCCGACGATACCGCATTTGAAACCCATTTTCTGCTCCGCCGGGCTATTGTTGAATTCGGCCCAAGGCCGTTAGCGGTCAAATGGCGTCGATGCCAGCTTTACTTGTTCGTGAATTGCGGCAGTGGTTGGCAACACTGAAAAGCGCCAGCAAAGCGAAAAGCAGGAAACCCGCCGCTACCTGGATGGCAGGAAGCACTGTCAGGGCCAGCGCAAAATAGCCGGTCATGACGAGGTTCTGAATGATTATGAGATATGAAGTTCTGCCGCTCATCTGATGCGTGGCGAGGTTGCTCGCGGCAACAGACGACATAGCGAGCCCCGATCCGTGAAACCACAAAGCGTCAAGATCGAGTGCGGGATAGATGATGATGCCAATGGCGATATGGGCAACACCGAGAAGTAATGCACAGATCGCTATTATATTTGGCAGATATCTAACCATCGGCTGGCAAATCCAGTTCGGGTGAGTGCAGCAGCATAAGGAAAGTCGAGGCCAACAAAACTGCCGTCATCAGTCCGGTCGCCTCCATGCTTAATGCCATGACCAGATTGGCGGGAAGACCTTTTTGCAAATAGAAATCAAAATGCGTTCCGGCGAGAATAGAAAAAGACAATATCGCGCCAAAGAACGCGTAAATCCGAAGCATTTTCAGGGAGAAGGCGGCGAGTATGGCCGCCAGTCCATAGGCCAGTGACAGGTAGAAAATCGTTGTTTGAAAAGGTGTGTGTTGCGCGTTTGCTGCCACCAGCAACCCAACAAGGCACATCATTGCCAACCCGGTTGCCATAACCATTCTGCCGAGCATGTTGAGCGCGCTACGCGTTCGCAAAAGTTCGACCAAAGCTGTCTTGAGGCAACCCAGGGCAAAATAGATGCTCTCTTGATCCGCTGCAATCGCTTCGAATTCGGTCGCCATTGCATGTGCCCATTTAATGCGACTATCCGGGGTAAGTCTGACCGTCCAATCCATCATTATTTGAGCAAGCTTTTTGGAAAAACGATGTTTCATATTGATGCCTTTTTGGCCGTTGGCTCTCGCTGGGCCTTGACTGCGTCGATATGATGCGCGGCATATCTTCGGCCTTCCGATGTCAGTTTATAGGCATGCCGTGGTGGGCGTCCTTCACTGACCGGCTTCCGCCATTCTGCGCTGAGATAGCCCCTTTCTTCGAGCCGGAGCAGGATGGGATAAAGCGTTCCGGACGCAACCCTGATAGACTTCATCAAATCATATCCATATCGCGCGGCTTCGGGTTGCTCCAGCAATGCTGCCAAAACGCGCAACGCAGTTTTTGAAGGAGAACGATTTCTCTTCATTCTCTTAAATCTACATATATAGAATTAAGAGTCAAGCACTCGAAAAATCAACTGTCATGCACCGCCTTGATCAGCATGCCAAAGCCTGAACCGCCGAGCCAATCGACCTGCGTCTTCGCGCTGACCTCGTTTATCGCAAGTTGCGGCTTGCGCCCGGGATGCACCGCCCGGCGAAGCGGCCGCTTGCCAGCGGGCATGGCGGCGATTTCAGCAATCGCTCGCGGGACATCCATGGGATCGGTACTGCGCCCGCTGCCATCTTCCTGGCCCATCTGTGCTGCCATCGGACCATAGGCCTCGATAAGGTCGGCTTTTGTGCGATCCCTGAGAGCCTGGGTGTAGACATTGCGCTTTTTCCAGATGTCGGTTGGATATCCACCCGGCTGTATCACCGTCACATCTATGCCTTGCGGCACCAGCTCATAGGCCAGCTGCTCCGACATGGCCTCGACCGCGAATTTCGTCGCCGAGTAATGCCCGCTGGCTGGAATGATGACCCGGCCCAGCTGAGAGGAAATATTGAAAATCAGGCCTGATTTGCGCGCGCGCATTTTGGGAAGCGCGGCCCGGATTACCCGCTGAATACCAAAGACATTGGTATCGAAAATCAGTTTGGTTGCTTCCATATCCTGAATCTCCACCGGGCTGGTGATGCCGATTCCGGCATTGTTGATCAGGATATCGATTCCGCCGCCAGCGATACGCTCGCCTTCGGCCAGGGCTTTTGTGACGCTCTCATCCGACAGCACATCGAGCTCCACGATGTGGACATCGAGCGCTTCCTTCTTTGCTTCGCCGACCAGCTTGTCCGCCTCGGGCCGCGGCAGATTGCGCATCGTCGCGATAACCTTCGCGCCGAGACGCGCATAATGCAGCGCGCCCAGATAACCGAAACCCGAAGAACAGCCGGTGACAAGCACCGACTTATCGGCAAGCGGCTTGTCGCTGGCGGCAGCTTTGCCGGGCAAGGTGGCGGCAGCAGCGGCAGCCATGGAGGTTTTCAGGACGGTGCGGCGGTTGGCGGGCATGATCTCGATCTCCTTTTCGCGGCGAGACCTTACCCTTCCTGCATCCGCAATGCCACATCATTCATGAAGCGCGCCTCGTCGCCTTCGGCCAGCCAATGTGCTTCGGCAGCGACAGCGCCCAGCAGGCCCGCCACATCATCCAGTTCCGATTTCGCGTAATTGCCAAGCACATGGCGCTGCACGCGGGCCTTGCTGCCGGGGTGACCAATACCCAGGCGCACGCGGCGAAAATCCTCACCAATATGCTTGATGGTGGACCGAATGCCGTTGTGGCCTGCCGCACCGCCGCCCTGCTTTACCCTGACCTTGAAGGGCGCGAGATCAAGCTCGTCATAAAATACCGTCACATCACTCGGTGCCAGTTTGTAGAAATCCATCGCGGCGCGGATGCTCTGCCCGCTTTCATTCATATAGGTTGCGGGCTTGAGAAGGATGATCTTCTCGCTTCCTACCCGCCATTCCTGCACCCAGCCCTTGTGCTTCTTGGCGGGCGCAGGCAACCCCTCGATTTCGGCGATAGCATCGATCACCATGAAGCCGATATTATGCCGGTTGAGCGCATGGCGCGGTCCGGGATTTCCAAGGCCTGCCCAGATTTGCATATTGTCTCCCGGGTCCGTTCGCCCTGAGCATGTCGAAGGGTCCAACGAACGGACCGCTCATACTTCGACAAGCTCAGCACGAGCGGTTTCCTTCACAACCAGATTACTTTAGCTTTCTATTCATCCAAAGAAAAGGCCGATCCGCCTTGCAGCAAACCGGCCCTCCAATTCTTTGACTGACGAAAGAGAGCTTACTCGTCGCCCTTGTCTTCGCCGCCTTCTTCTGCGCCCTCGGCTGCTTCGCCTTCTGCGCCCTCTTCACCTTCTTCTCCCTCTTCGCCTTCAGCTGCTTCTTCCTCATCTTCATCGGAGGATTTCAGCGCTGACGGAGCGACGATGGTGGCAATCGTAAAGTCGCGGTCGGTGATCGCGCTTTCGCTGCCATCGGGCAATGTGAGCGCCGAAATATGCACCGAGTCGCCAATTTCCAGGCCGGCCACATCGATTTCGATCTGCTCCGGAATCCGGGCTGCGTCGCAAACCAGTTCCAGTTCGTGGCGAACGACATTGAGAACGCCGCCGCGCTTCAGGCCGGGCGATTCTTCCTCATTGACGAAATGCACCGGTATTCCCAGCGTGACCGTCGCGTCTTTCGCGAGGCGGAAGAAATCGACATGCATCGGGCGATCGGTAACCGGGTGGAATGCCACATCCTTGGGAAGCGTCATTTGCTTGTCACCGCCAACTTCGACTTCAACAGTGCTGTTGGTGAATGCGCCGGTGCCCAGCAATTTGATAAGCGCCCGTTCCTCGACATGGATAGGCTGCGGGTCTTTCTTATCGCCATAGATCACGGCGGGTATACGGCCTTCACGACGCAGAGCGCGGGAGGCTCCCTTGCCTGCCCGCTCGCGAGGTTCGGCCGACAAGGTCAGCTGATCGCTCATAGTAAATCTCCAAAAAAGTTATCCTGCCGCCACGCCTCCAGGGATGACCATTGCGGCAAGCGCGCGCTATTAGGCGCTATCAGGCGCAATTGCAAGGCAAGCTTTTACCCCGGGTCAAACCGGCGGGCCGGCACCGATCAATAGGCTATGCGCTGCGTATCGATCTTGTAGGCAGTCAGCATATGCTGAAGCGAATTGCTGCCCGCCAGATGCCCCGCCCCAACCGCGAAAAATATGGTGCCAGGCTTTTCGAGCCGCTTGTCGACCCATTTCGCCCATTGCGCATTCCGGCGCGTCAGCAACGCGGCTTTCAGCTCCTCGCTGGTAAAGCCCTGATTCATGATATTGCCGAGCCTGTCGACCTCGCCATTGCCCCAGGCCTCTACCATCACATCAAGCCCGGTAGTGACCGCATCAAAATCGGCTGTCGTCGCATTCAGAAACAGCAGCTGGTCCTCTTGCGGCAACCCGTCGAAAATCTTGAGCTGCTGCTCGACCGTTTCGACCGCATCGATGGGTTTGCCGGCTGCCTTCGCTGCTGCTGTCAGCTGTTTTTCCGCCCCCTGATTGGGATCATAACCGCTCTGCTGCAATGCCAGCACCTGAAGCGTTACTGCCGCAGCCCAGGGGTCCAGCGGATCGAAAGCACTTTCGGGCAGGCCCAGTTTCTTCATCGCCGCTTCAAAGTCTGTACGCTCTTTGCCTGTCAACTTGTCGCGCAGCTTTTTGCCGCTCCCGTCTGGCGCATATTTGCCAAACAGCTTTTGCGCCTCTGCAGGCGCGGGATCGACAATTTCCAGGACGAGCTTGTCCGACTTGTCGAAGGCATCCTTCACCGCTTCGTCCAGCCAGCCGAGCCCGGGGCGCAGCACATGCACGGTTCCGAAAAGATAGATCGTTGTGTCGGCATCCTTGACCACCCAGAGGGCAGGATCAATGTCTTTGGTTGCGGCCTGCTCGATCTCGACCGGCTTGGGTTCGGGCGGACCGGCTTCTTCGTGCGGTTCGGGGGAACTGAGCATTTCTTGTGCATGGGCAGCGCCCGGTATCGCCAAGGCCATAGCAAAAATGGAGAGGGCGGATGCGAAGAATGTCTTGAAGTCCGATTTCATTTTTTGCTCCTATGTTTCTAAATTACATATATTTCTTTTTGAGCCAGACAAGCGTCCATATCACCATGAACAGGAGGTAGATCGCGATCCCGTCGGGTGCTGGTGCAAGCCCGCCGCGCCACAAAATCCACCAGGTCGGTGCCGCAACCAAAAAGGCATAGGCAGCAAAATATGCTCCGTCACGAAACGCCGCCTCTTCCTGCTCATCAATGGCTTTCCTGTGCCAGAACACGGCGATGGCCGGCAGGATGACCACCCAGAGAATCGCGAGCAAAATGGCGGTAGGTACCGAGAGAGCACTGTCCGAGATGAGGCTACCCTCATTGCCCGCAGACCGCTCGATCATAAAGGCAGCCAAAGCCGATAAGCCGGCCAGAATTTGGCAGGCCAGGAGGACATTCCGGTTGAGTTTTTCCCGCGGCGCGTATGCGTCCTGACCCTCAGGCATTCTTATCTCCTTCAAATCCATCGTCGAAAATCTCCTCGATCGGCATGCCAAACAGCCGGGCGATCTTGAATGCCAGCGGGAGCGACGGGTCATATTTGCCGGTTTCGATGGCGTTGATCGCCTGCCGCGACACGTCCAGTTGCTGGCCAAGCTCCGCCTGGCTCCAGTCGTTCATCGCGCGCAGGACTTTCAGCTTGTTTTTCATGGCTGTACACCGCGCCAGCGATACCAGTAGTAGGCCGTACACCAGCTGAAGCCAACGATGCCCGTCATCATCTGCCCGGTCAGGCGCGGCATTGAAATATCCACAACCGTCACGATGCCCCATGCCATATTCATCATAACGGCGGTCACTACCGCGATCAAAGCCGCATTGGACAATATCTGGTAGATATAATCCTCCGTGCAGCGCCGGTCGATTTTAGTGCCGAGAACGGCCAATATCGCTACGACCAGCGTTGCCGCCGCCAGCAGCATGACCTGCGTCGCCGAACCGCTTGTCAGCGCAGCATCGACCTTGCCCTTATCCGCCATCATCATCAGCGATGCGGCGAGCGGCAGCAAAAGAAATTTGTCCAGTAGGGAGGCGGAAATCTGCATCTTGCTCATCCCAGAATCGCCGGCCACAAAAGCACAAAAAAGCTCAACCAGAGGATCAGTTCCTGCTGTCCATTCATTCTGCTCTTGCACCAGCCGCTGCGCCCTGGTGTTTGTTTACCGCTCTTTTTCATCTGTCAAATCCTATCACTCACACCTGACAATATGTCATGCTTCCATGACTATATGTCGCGATTCGCTGATAATGTCAAGCGACCATTACATAATGTAAGCTTTTAGCGGCAAACCGCAGATCAAATATGTGCTTTTATGTGGCGAAAATGTCTGAGATTAGCCCACCTAGGCGTCCGGCCGTTGGACAATCGATTTCCAGCTTGACGAGGCTACTTTTCTCAAAGGCCCGGGTAACTTCCGTCTTTATCGCACCGGCTGGTTGAATTTTGTCACGCGTTATCTTCAAACGGTCTGTATCGAACCGGCAGAACATTCCTGAAACAGCCAGGAGACTTGTAAGCTGTTCGATATTCGGTCTCACAAGCTCCAGCGAAAGATTGTGGGCATCGTTCCATCCACGTTCCTTCAGTCCCGAAGGTATTGGAACTTCGGGCAAAAGTGCAAAAATGGCCTGCATACAAAGCGGTGGGTGTTTAATCTGCGCTGCTTTTCCAAAAGCGGCGATTTGCAGAATCGCCTGTCCGAAAATATCGGTTGCATCGAAATGATCATCCTTCCGTCGGTACAAATATGCCGCAAATGCCGAAGCATCATTGTCCCCGGATCGGAGCGCGTTGATCAAAATCCCGTCGATATCCGACAGGGCCGTTTCCGATGGCTTGGAACCCGAAAGCCAGTCGCACAGCGCCGCCTCGAACATCCATGGCTCAGCTTCTGATGTTTCATGCTCGCTCAGCCATTGACGCATCGCAGCAGCCGCTTGCTGCCAAGCTTCCGGTCTGAATTCTCCGCACGCCCATGCAGCTATCGCCATCGCCTGTCGGTGCAATGCCTCATGAAAAATTGGAGGTTCTCCCCAGGGTTTTCCTTCACTCTCGGGTGCGCAGAGCCAATTGTGCGCCAGTTTCAACAGCTCGGTTCCGACATTTTCTTCTGCTGCCCACCAACATTGGATTGCGGATTGCAATGTCTGGCTTCCTGCCCGCCATGCGCCGGTCGGACCAAAACGAGCCCTGTCTTCTGCTTTACGCTGAATGAAACGACCAGTCCTTATCCGTTCTGAAATTTTGTAGGGTTCAATTTTCAACTAGGGATCCTTCGTTACGCTACCGTCGGCGGAAGACGCAATGATCCGCAGGGCAAACTTGCCATCGCCGGATGTGTGCGCAGTTATTGCGAGAAAAATACCGGCGTCAATATTGTCCAAGGCCTGTTGCCGAATATGATCCGGCAGCGTGTCATTGCTCTCTATCGCAGCGCGCGCAGCGGCCAAAGATTTTGCACGCTTGCCTGCATCCGCAAATGTGTCTGAATGGCCTGTGCCAGAGCCGCTACCATGAAACTTCGAGTCATATAGGATCACATTCCCTTGCGAGTCCACCGACACTACATCTGCATGGTGCTCACCAGAACCGTGGCCAAAATAAACGACGGTCTGGTCCGCATCCACACCGCCCGCAACCCTGGCTGGCACGCTGACTTCGCCATTCGCAATGGCATTGGCGAGCTGGGCCTCAGCTTTGAAACCGAAGATATGTTTATGCAACGCGGCATGGATTTCCTGCATCCTGGCCAAGGTTACCGGTGCGAACCGCTTCAAGCCTTCAGCCGTCAGGATCGCATCATAGTCGGAACCGTCCCCGCGAATGTCCTTCGCCATGGCTTCCACCAGCTCGATTGCGAGTTCCTCCGAAAGCCCATCCTTTGTTTCACGTCTTTTTACGAAACCTTCTGCAACGTCATAGTCCATACCGGCCATCGGTTCGGGAAGATCAGGATGCAGCGGGACGTCTTGAAACAGCCGGAGTGAAGACAGCTCCTCTTGCAGTTGGTCGACAGTTTTTCGCCGAGGAGCAATCTCAAGCTCCAACTGCTGTTGCCGGGCGGCCCGCTCGTCCCTTGCGTGTATATAATCTTCCACCATCTTGCGAATACGCTTGACACGACCAACCGCATCTTTGTCGGTGGCCACACGGGACATTCTCTCAATCCTCTCTGCGATTTTTGGCAGTGCTTCTTCATAGTCACCACCGCCAATCAGATCGACGATCTCTTCCATCAATTTATAGGCCCGATTGGCATTGGGGTGATCGGGGTCGAAATCTGGCGGTATAAGCGAATCGAATTCATCGGCTATGCTTTGCATTTCTTCGCCCGGAGCATCCTTGAGCCGCTGAAGTTCGGTTTCCAATGCTTCTACCGCTGGCCGGGAAGTTTCCAGCTCGGCCATGATTTCACGGGCACGAACACGCGGATCAACATCGTTTGCCTGCGTTTCCCCATCGGTCGCAAGAACGGTGCCTTCACGATCATCTGCAACATCACTCCTGCGCCTTGTCTCATCGCTGGGCTCTCGCCTGATAGACTTCGAGGACGCCTCTTCCTGCGGCCCATCCAGACTCCTGAGCATCGCAGGACCGGAATCATTGTCGTTATCCGCTGCCGGGCGACGGGGTGCGTGCTGTTCATTGAGGATATCGGCAATCCGCTGCGACCGAACCGCAGCCTGATCGGTCACCCCACCGCGAAATTGTACGCCGCTGGTCAACGGCCCGCCGAGATCACCGAAGATGATATCCGGTCTGCCATGCGTGCCGCCAATATGCGCCAGGAAAGCATCGAACACCGCGCCGCGGCCCTCGGCATCGAAAGATCCGAAAGGCAGCGGCTCGCCGCGCATCATCGCTTCCATGGTTTCCGGCCGGCGCAGTATTTCCGGATCGACATTCAATTTCTGGAAAAGATGCTGGTTGGCGGTGACGAAAGCTTCCCACTGCGCGCGGTGCGGACCGCCGGTACTGACATCGACGCTGGCACCGAAGTCGCGGCCGCGAAGCACATAGGGAATGACCGCGCCATCTGCACCATCGCGCGTACCGCCGCGGCCGCGCGCATAGACCATTGCGCTTTCAAGATGCTGCGAAAAGTACAACCCCTCGCCGAAATCATCCATCACGCCGCCGGGTCGGCGGGACATATCGATACCGCCTTCGACAATATTGCGCGCACGGCCATCCGTAGCGCCGTGGAAAAGCATGATCAGCGGCTCGCCTGGCGCAAGCAATCCATCACGAACCATCTGCTGCCGCGTGGCCTCCAGCGTCACATCGGAAATCAGCCGCCTTGTGTCGATCGGAATGGAGTCATCGTTGATGATATTGTGCAGGCGGATCATCGAATCGGGCTCACCCACCAACCCCATATCGCGAACACGCTGATGCGCATCGGCAAGCGCGGCATGGCGGCCCAATGCGGGATCGATGTCTCCGCGCGGCCTGAGCCCAGCAACCTGCGCTTCGAAATCGTTGGCCATGCCCATACGCTGCCGGAAAAATTCGATATCGGCCGCCTGCCGAAGCGGGGGTGCATCCCCATGCCTCACGCTACGCCGCGGCCGCGACTGCCCGACATCGGGCGTCATCAGCGCGTCGCCTTCGCCAGCCTGCCGCCGGACACCCAGATCGGTGCGAATGAAGCCCTCATATTCACCGATGCTGCGGAAGGGCCCCAGGGTCGCTATCCCGTCACGCGGCGGCCTGAACTGAACGAAATAGCTGTAATTGTCTCCCTCTTTCGTGATCGCGAAATGCGTTTCCAGATGCTGATCGCCAAACTGAATATCGATAACCGATTCGCGGGTTAGCGGCACATCCGGCCCGAGCGTCGCAGACAATCGGTCCAGCTCGGTCTTCAATACGGAGAAATCACCGCGTTCACCGCTCGGCAGGCTGCGCGAACGCCGTGCCGGAAGGGTCGCACCTTCGATCGGCGAGAGATAGGGGTGCGAATGGCGCAGTGTCTCCCAGCCGGCAGGGGGCGGCTGCACGCTGTGATCACCGCCCTGACGGACAATAAACTCCCCCGTTTCCGGGTTATGCGCCAGCAATACTTCGCGGTGCGGATCCTTTTGCCGCAGAAGATCGTAATTTCTGCGCGCCGTTTCCGGGCTGTCTGCATAAAAGTCGCTATGTTCGGGAATACGGCGCGTTCTGGCCAGTATTTCAGGCGTCAGAGGAATATTGTCGGTAATCGGGCGATTGGCGCGGCCACCCGATTCGAGATGCTGCTCCATTGTCGTGAGCGTCGGGATTTCCCGGGTTATGTCGCCATCGACCGGGGGCAGACCGGTATCGTCGCCATCGAGTGAGCGCAACTTCATCTGTGGCTGCCCCCCATCCGGCCCTGCTGGCAATCTTGCCGGCCCCGGATCGTCCGTCAGGTCCGAAGGCCGCGTTGCCCCGGTGAAATCTCCATCGTCGGCTTGCGGTGGACGAGCCGTGACGCTGCCATCGGCGTCGACAGGCGGTGCATTGTCATTGGCGGCAGCGCGGCGTGCCTGCCAGCGCGCATACCATCTTGCCACGCGAGGCTTTAACCTGTTGCCGATCCCCTCACCGGCAATTTCTCCGACGCTCGATGCTGCCCCTTGTGCGCCGGCCGAGACGATTTCGCCAAAGGCTTGCGCGCTGCTGCCATGATATTTGCCGCGGGAGCGGTCATATTCGATTTCGGCAGCGCGCGTTGCCGAACCACCCAAACCGCCGCCAAGCACCCGGCCAAGTGCAGATTGCTGCAGATCGACATTGCCCATGGCCTTGGCGGTCCGACCGGTGGCGATGGCGCGCGCCCAACGGGCCGATACGCCGGCCTGCCGCGCCTGACGATATCTTTGGCTCCACATCGATCCAGCCGTCGCGCTCCTTGTAATGCCCGCCGTCACGGCACCGCCAACAGCGCCACCGATCATGCCCCTGGTAAAGCCGTCGCCGATGCCTTCCAGCCAGTTGCCGCTATCCCATGCCGCATCATCGAACAGCGCATTGCCCGCACCGCCAATGCCGCCCGCCACGGCACCGACCATGGCTTCTGCGGCGATGGCGCGCGAGACGGCTGCAACGCCAGTCAGGCCTTTCGAAGCGCCCGCGGCCACCGCACCCAGACTGCCGCCAATACCCGCTGTCGCGGCCTGGACTATGGTCATTCCCAGATCGCGGCCGAAATCCTCGTAACCATACCGGCCGCCCTTCAGCGCCGCATTGGCACCCATGGCGAGAAGCCCCCCGCCGAGAGTGATCAATGCCGGAACCCAGAACGCTGCTGCGCCTCCACCGGTAAAAACTGTCGTAACGGCCGCCACAATTGCAATCGCAACCGCAGTTCCGATCATGATGACAGTGGTGACCGCATTGGCGATATTGTCTATGGCGACCCGGTAGCTATTGGCGTGTGCGGTGTTGGCCTCCATCTCCATACCGAAGGCGATCGCCCCCATGGGGCCGCCGACTGCGAAATTTCCGTTCTCGTCGAAATTACCGATAGGCACGCCGCGCGGCGATCTGAGCCGCCCGCGTTCGTCAAAGTCTGCCTCGGTAACGCCCATCGAGCGGACCATCCGGTCATGCGTACGCACCATGCGGTCATATTCATCGCCAGCGACCAACCGGCCAAGAATGCTTGCATTGTCACGCTGCAGTCTGGACCGCATGCGCGCGACTTCGGCGCGCTCGCGCGCATCGCGCGGTTTGCCCATAGCCAAAACCTGAATGTCGATGCGGTCATCGCCGGACAGCTCTGGCATCCAGTAATTTGCCGATGTCGGATCATTATTCGCGTCGAACAGGCCCAGTCGTTCATACAGGCTTTCGCCCGGATGTGCCGCATCATAACGCGCCACCGCTGCGTCAATCTGATCGCGGTTCATCCGGCCGAATGTATCGCGCAGCAGATCTTCGTCGGTTCCCGCGCGATCAACCGCATGTTCAAAGGCCAGCGCGGCCGTATCGGGGTGTGTCAGGCCTTTGGTGACTTGAGATTCGAGCAGGCGCCCAAGCCTTTCGTCGCGCGTGCCCCGGCGGACAGATTCACCGAGCTCGCGCCGGATTTCTCCGGGGTCTCGCGGCGTCTCTCTCGATACGCCATGCTTGTAGCTATCATAAAGCTGCAGCATCCTGTCTTCCTCGTTGGGAAGCTGATTGCCCGATTGCTGGGTTTCTTCATCGAGAGCATGCTGCCGCCTTTGCTCCTCGCGGCGGCTCAGGCGGTTGCCATCTTCATCGACTGCAGCAGGTCCGCCTTCGAAATGCAGGGCATTTTCCCAACGCTTGCGTTTTGCACCGCCCCGGCGTGTTTCCTCTGCATGCAGCTGCGCCGCCCTGGTTTCCGGTGCATCGGCACCGAACTCGGCGATATTGTGGAGCAACCGGCGCTGTTCTTCGCGAATAACGCGGTCCTCATATTGGCGCGTATCGGGATTATACCGGCGGCCATGCGAGCGATTGTAGTTGGCTTGTTCAACGGCATTGTCCAGCCACTCGATGCCGCCAGCCGCTCCATCCTCGTGACGGGTTCCGCCGCCGCCGACATGCGCCATCGTCTCGCCCCACAGACGCTGCCTTTCGCGGTGGACATCGGCAGGGTCCTGATGCTCGAAATTTTCGTCCAGGCCAAATTCGTTGCGGCCCTCCAGTGTCGTGGTTCCGACCAGACGCCCTACCCGCTGCATTTCGTCGAATGCCTGATCCGCGCCGCGCTCGGGACCGACCTCAAGCTTTTCCTGTATGACCGGGGTCATGCGGATGCCGCGCGCAGCGGCAAATGCTTCTGCGGCATTTTCCTCAGTAGCAGACGTCACAAGATCGAAGGCCTGCTTGCCGGACTCGCTCAGATCATTGGATACAGATGCAAGAATTTCATCCGACTGCACAAACCCGCGCAGAGCCGGTAGATCTTCGGGGCGTAATGCTCCCAATGCATCGAACACCTGGTCTTCATCATTCCAGAATTCGACGGCAGCACGCATTTCATTGAGCGCACCGGCCGCGCGCCTGCCATCCAGATAGTCGAGCGCAGCCTGCCTGCTATAAAGCCGCGTGCCAACGCCGGAGGCAAAGTTACCCCAATTCATATAATGCCAGATGTCGTCGCGCAGATCTTTCCCGTAGGTTACCTCATAATGTTTGCTCACCGCCGCGCCGCGCAGAGCCGACATACCCCTGAGCAAAGCCAGTGTCGCCTTGGGATTCTGGCCGAGCAAGGACATTTGGTCGCTCAACCCCGTGCTTCGCCGGACAACATCGTTGGCTACCGTGCCGCCAATCTGTTTTGCCAGGCTGACCAGCTTCACTTCGGTTTGCGCATTGGCCGTATAAGTATCGGACTTCTGAACAAATTCTTGCGGGTTGCCGCCAATGCGCGCCGGCGGCTGCGCGGCTTCCTGCGGCTGCTGATCCTGCGCCGGGCTTTCGCTCTCGCCCTCGAGCGGCGGTACCGGCTCACCGATATAGATGCCGTGCGCCTGCAGGCCGGCATGCTGGATCGCTATGCGCAGCTGTTCCTGCATCCGGAATAGCTCGTCCTCGGCCGGTATTTCAAAGCTCTCGATGGACTTGCTTACAGGTTCGGCGGTCGACTGCATCGCCGATTGCTGGGCCTGCGCCATTTGCATCATCGCCGCAGAAGATTGCGCCGAAGCCTGCCGGAACATCTCAACAAATTTGGCGATGCTCATATCGTAAGCGTTGCCCGATTTTTCGACCTTTTGGTCTATTGCATCCCTGGTCTGTTTGCTGCGGCTGCGAGCTTCCTTCTGTTTCGACACCGCGCTTTTTTCAGCTTCCGCATCCGTGTTCGCCGAAGCTGTCGTGACATATTCTGCAAATTTCTGGCCCGGCAGTCCGGCCTGATCCGCGATATTTTCCTCCAGGGCAATGACGGCGCTTCCCTGCGCAGCGGCGATGGCTGCATTGGAATTCAGCTGCGCCTGGGCGTTGCCCTGAATCGCCTTGGCCTGGCTGTCTGCGAGTTTTTGCGCTTTTTCTATGGATTGCTGCCGGACCTTGTCATGGCGCCGGGCAAGCGACAGCTGGGCCTTGTTCCTGCTCTGGGCAAGGTTGCGCTCGCAGGCCTTTTGTATCTTCTTGATCGATTTGAAGGCATTGTTTCGCAAGGTCGCAATGTGGGCTGGCGCGGCAGTGCCAAGCCGGTCAACATATTGCTGAAATGGTTGAAACGCATTGGTCGCAGTGGCCTGGAACGCGACGGCAGCGTCCGCCAAGCGTCCGCCAAAAAATGTTACGCCTTCAGTATAGGCACCGCTTCTCTCGTTTGAGTGATGGGTAACGGCCGGGTTGAGCTCCTCTGCTATCGCTGCGGGCAATTCCGGATCATAGTCATCGGTATCGATCGAATTGTCGATACCGGGAAAGGAGACCTGCTCGGTATTGGCATACCGGCTGCTGGTTCCGTCGTCGGCGAGCACCCTGCCCGGATCGCCGGCAAGCTGCGTAAAGGCCTCGCTTGCCGCAGCGCCCTTTACATCGACCTCGCCGCTATAGCCGCAAAGCATCGCTTCGATATCCAGCGCATCCAACTGCGACGCGCTCATGGCATCGAGAATTACATTCTTGCGCTCCTCGATGATGGCAAGCGCTTCCTGTTCCGCTGCGCGGACGATTGCACGCGCACCGCGTGCTATCTGCTTGAGCCGGTCGATTGCATAACGCTCGCCCTGTTCGATATCCAGCTGCGCCCGGTCATAGGAGCGGTCGAGATCGCTGAGCCCTGCATCAAGCGATTTCTGCACGCGGCGGCGGGCACCCAGCAGAACATAGTTGAAGGCATGAGCTTCCTTGCGGCCATCGAACAAGATGGCATTTTGCCGCCGTTCGCTGGCGGTCGCCGTTTCGGCAAAACTGCGCTTGTAGTTTTTCAGATAGGGCGGAATTTCCTTTTCGCCATCCTTTGGCAAGACCGACAGCGATCGCGGAGTTTCGGGCATCGCCGGAGAGGTTTCCAGATCAAGATAACGCGGAACGAGCTTGTAAGGCGCTGTGTCGCGGTGGGGAACGATCTTCGCAACGAATGGTCCTTGCGGTGCTGCCGCCTGCTGCCTTTCCTGCCGCTCGCCCTGAGCGCCAGCATTGCCCTCGCCTTGCGCCTGTGCCGGCTGCTCCCCGCCCTCCTCTCCATTCGCGGCGGGCACCATCTCGGACATCAATCCGCTGCCATCGGCAGCGCTTCCGTCTCCGCCGGGCATGACCGACATGAGCTGTTCATCGCCCTCTTGCGTTGTTGTTTCTGCGCTCGTTGGTGCAGGCTCGACCGACGATGACGCTGGCGGCTGGCTGCTTTGCGGCGGCTGGGACGAAAGCACCGGGCTGGCCGACATCTGCGGTGCCGTACTGCTCATCTGCGAAGAGACAGGCGATGACATGTAAACCGGGTAGCTGACCGGTTCGGAAGAGGTATAAAACTGCGTTTCGGGCGCGACCGAATAGTTGGGTTGCGTAGAATATCCAGCAGGCGTGCTGCTCATATTCGAAGAGTTGGCGCTCGTGGTCTCGGCTGCCGGCCTTTGCCTTTGAACCGGCGCTAACATGCGCTCATCGGCGGCGGTGCGCGGCCCAGCTTCATATACTCTTCAGCGGCAGCGATTTTCAGATCTCCGGCACCTACCGCCCTGCCCTCGCTCATCGCCATGGACGCAGCGGCAAGCACGATGTTGCGCACATGCCCGCCGGCAAGATCGACCTCGGTGGCCAATCGGTTGAGCTGCATATCCGACAAATCATGCCGGTCGCCAAGATGCGTCTGCCAGATTTTGCAGCGGGCCGCAGCGTCCGGAAGCGGGAAATCGAGAATGGCGTCGAGGCGGCGCACGAAAGCAGGGTCGAACCGGTCCCGGCTGTTGGTTGCGAGCAGCGCAACACCATCAAATTCCTCAATGCGCTGCAGCAGGAAATTGGTCTGCGCATTGGCAAAGCGGTCATGCGAATCGCCAACATCGGTGCGCGCACCAAACAGCGAATCTGCCTCGTCGAAAAACAGCATGACATCGGCATGCTCGGCGAGATCCAGCAGGCTGGAGAGATTCTTCTCGGTCTCGCCAATCCACTTGCTTGTCAGCGCTGAAAGGTCAACGCGGTACAGCGGCAATCCGGCTTGGCCCGACAGCCAATGCGCCGCCAGCGTTTTCCCGGTCCCGGAATCGCCTGTAAACAGCGCGCGGACACCGGGACGATAACGCGCTTGCAAGGTCGGTCCGAGTGTTTCAGCCAGCAGATTGCGCTGCGCGATCCTGAGCCGCAACCTCTCGATGGCGCGGTCCAGCTCGTCGGGCAAAATGATATCATCACGCGCAACGGGAATATGGCTGCGCCGGGCGAGCTTGTCGAGCGGACTGCTGCCGGAAAGAAGCGCATTGCCGAGCTGTTTGAGTTGCTGGTCAGCAGGCTTGTTTTCTATGGCAGCCGAAAGTTCCGCAATGCGCGCTGCACCATGACGATAGCGCCGCGCCGCAACCTTGGACGCTGCCGCTTTGAGCCCCGCATCCTTCCATAATTTTTCCCGGTCGTCTCGATCTGGCGTTGCGATTTTCCATTCGGCAATCGGGACTGGCGAATTGTAGCTGCCATCATTTCCGGCAACGACGATGACGGGGCCGCTATATCCCCTGGGCGGAGAAATTTCGCGATTTTCTCCGGGGCCAGCCGATGCCATTATCAGGCACAGCGCGTCGGCAGCGTGCAGCCAGCCGGAATCTGCGCCCTCTTGATCGGGCAAGATTTGAACCAGTTGCAGTTTCGCGTGGGCAGCAATTTTCGCCGCAATGGCTTTGCCATCCCGATCATCCTGACAGCGAAGGGTAAAGATTTTCGACCGCGCTTGCTTCAGGCTTTGGGTTACCTCGCCTGCCATTTGCGCGATCATCTTTTGCAAGGAAGCGGGCAGCGCGAAGCTGCTGGCGTCTGGCTGCTGCATGCCACCGGGACATTGCAGCTGCCCACCCATCGCAGCGACGACATGGAGCGGCATATCCAGCGGTCGCTCGGGCATTGGCGCGTTGGCGTCCCCTATGGATATCAGGCCCGCCGCCACAGCGCGGCCCGATATGATGGCCGGCAGATCGAGCCCTTGGTCGGCAAACAGCGTTGCCACTAGCCCTGCAAATGGCTGCGCGCCGCCGATGGGAGCCTGAAGCTGCGCAACCAGCCGTGCCGCATAGGGATCGACTTGCACAGCATAGCAAAGCGCCAGGGCCAACTGCTCGCCTATTGAGAGATCGAGCCGCCTGGCGAGTTTGCGCAAAATTCTGTTGGCGGTTTCGGTTCCCGCAATCTCCGGGATGGTTGTTGGCATCTGCTCCGCCGGAATTTGTGAATGGAGACGAAGCATTGCGCGCTCGACCAGCGCCGATTTTTTGAGCTGGGAAACAGGCGCATTCATGCGCTGTCCCCGCCATCAAAATGATACCGCACGGAAAGGCCCAGCCAGTCGGTCCAGCCGGGATCGACATCAAGCGCATGGCGGCGCAGTCGTATATCGGCATCCGCAAGCGGAAAGTGAATGTCGATGCGCTCGTCACTGATGGCGATTTTGCCGGTTCGCCAGACCAGATGATGCAACCGCAGCCGCGCCTTGTGAAACAGCCAGCCATCAATCGCCCGCCGCCACAAAAAGGCCCAGTGCTGGATGTCTGCCAGAGGTTCCAATTCGCCGAAGGGCAGCAAGCAATCATCATCGTCTGCAACGCGGTGATGCTGCGCAATATGGCGCAGCAAGAACCGGCCGGGATCGAGCGCCAACAGCGCCGGTCGATCCTGAAGCCATTCGCGCCAGCCGCAGCGGATCATGGTCGGAATGGCAAGCCAAAGACCAGCCGCACGGCTCTTTAGCATTTCATCGCGCCAGCGAAACTCGCCTGCCTCCAAATGGCTGGCCGGAAGATTTTCCATGGGCTCTTCATCCTCAGCGCGCTTGCTCGCCGAATGGCTGGCCGGACGCTCTTCGGCCGTTTTTTTGGCACTGGGGGATTGCCTGGTTTTGGCGGGAGATGCTTCATTGGCCGCCTGTGCAATCTGGTGCGAGACACGTGCTTGTGCCGACGCAGCATCGGCGGCCTTTGGAGCTGATGCCGGGGCAGCAGCTATCTGCACAAGCTCGCCTGCAACAGCGAAAAGCTGCGCGCGGTCCAGTCGCAGGCTCGGCGCGATCAGCAGCGCCAGTTGCTCTGCAAATTGGGTCACAACCGGGTGAGCGGTGCCCGAAGCCCGAACCAGCGCCAGCAATATGCTACGCGAATTTTCGGGAAGGCTAAGATAGACAACGTCCGCGCCAGATGCGGGAGTGATCGTCGCATCGCGCGCTGCGTCCTTTCGTTTTGTTGCCCTTTTGGATGGAACCCGGCTGGCAAGAATCCCCTGACCTGGAGTGTTCTTTCCCGAGGCCCATTTGGCGATAATCGCGGCCAGCGTCCCAATCTCACCCAAACTGTCAAACTCGGCGATTGTTGCCTCCAGCGCGCGCGCATTGTCAGCGGCAAGAATCCGTTCAAGACGGCGCGCCGTCCATTGCTCCAGGGTATGACCTTTCCAGTTCGGCACCGCCAACTTCCAGAACCAACCCTCAACCGCATGACCCTTTAACAATTTTTCGAGCAGTGCGCGGCGCGCTTCGCTTCTGCTTGCAAACCAGACGCTGTTCGCGCGGACCGCGCCCGAACTCAGCCCGTGGCAGGCGGCGTCCATTTCGCTTGTAAAACTCTCTCTCACCGCATTCGAACGCACATAAGCCGCGCGCGATGACGTCCGCCTGTCAAGCTGCAACTTCCTGATCAGTATCAGCCGGTCTGTAGCCGATATTTCGCTGCGCAGAGCGTCTTCGACCTGAAAGGCCGCGCGGCTGCTCTCCCCCGGCTGACTGCGAATGCGCATGGATTTTACGGTTAGCGCATTCATCGATCGTCACCGGTTGCCGCCGACAAGCTGAAAGCGCATTTCGGGGCTGATGGTGGTGATCCGGCGGCTGAAGGATTTGATCGTGACATCGGCATAGCCCTCGCGCACATCGTCGACCACAGCGCGGGATACGATCCGGTCGCGGCGATCACGGATCAGGGCAGTCATGCCGCGCCTGACCCGGGTGATGTCGAGCGCGAGCTGCAACCGTCCGCCGATACGGGCGGGCACGGGCTTCACGAGGCGGGCCGGAATAATCTGATCCACCGGCGCTTCAGCGGCAAGCAAAATGCAAATCCGGATCAATTCATTGATCGCTTCGGCGGCCTCGTTATTGTCTTCATCAATGCGCGCATAGAGCCAGTCGACAAAGCCTTGCAGCGCACGCCGCTGCTCCATCGGGACTTCGGCCCAGCGCGGCAAACCGGCGAGTTCGCGCAGCGGCGCAGGATCGTCATACTCGGACAGAATTTCTGCCCAGCCCAGACGGATGATCGGTTTCACCTCGCCAAAGCTCTCATGCATGCAGGCTGCGATTGCCGAAATACCTTCATACAGTTCGGTTGCCCGGGCCGTAAGCCTGCGCCGCCGATGTGTTCCGGTCAGCAAATCGCCCAAGGTTGCAATCTCGCGATATTGCAGATGGGCCTGCGCGAGCGACAGCTGCGCTACGGCAGCAAAATTGAACATAGCTACCGAACTGCGGCGCGCCTGTATCCGGCGCTGCTGCGAGACCATCGCCTGCTGCGCAGCATAGCGCAGCCTGTGCTGTTTCGCGATATTGCGCAAGGCCGGGAACGCGCGCGGATAAAGCGCCCGCTGCTGCACCGTGTAGAGCGCCTTGCGGATATTATCGAGCCGTTTGACGCGCTCCACTTCGCGCTGCAGCTGCGGGAACCACTTCACCGGAACTTCGCGCATCAGCTCCAGATAATCCTCGACTTCTTCGGGGACATCGGGGTGATCCTTGCGGCAGGAAACAATCGGGCTTTCCTGCAACCCGGAAGCGATCTCGGCCTGCGGTAGTTCTTGCAGATGCGCGGCCTGACGCGGCCTGCGCCAGGCGATCAGAGGCACATGATCCTCAAGGATTGAGGCACGCTTGAGGTTGAGCGCGTCGACCCGCTGCTGTTCCTCATCGCGCAGGCGCTCAGCGGTGGAAAGGTCGTGGCGCGCCTCCTCGACTTCGACATCGACCTCGCGCAGAAAGCGCGCTGCTTCATTGGCAGAATTGAGCAGGTTCTTTTTGAGCCCTTCGAGGGAGGCGGCCAGTTTTTCGAACAATGCCACGCGGCCTTCCACCGCGCGCATGATGGCAATGCTGTTGTCGATCGCCTTCACCGCCGCCGTGAAATAGTCCGATTCATGCTTGCCGGTGGCCGAACCAACTTCGCCTGGAATATCATCGGCATCCTCATATTGCTGCTGCGCCGCCGCTTTCTTGCGGTCAGCCAAAAGCTGCTGGACAGTGGGCGGCGCACCCTCTTTGCCGTCGGGCGTAGACTTGAGGTGAAAGCCTGCCACGGGGATATCGGCAATATAGACGCCGATCGGCGACCCGCTGCGCAATTTTGAAAGCCGTGCCAGCGTATCGACGACAGCGGCCTTGCTGGCAATTGCATAGGTCAGGGCCTGAACCGCCGGCGGAGGCGTCAGGCGTTCGGCAACGCTGATGGTGCGCTCGACCAGTCCGGCGATGGGCAACTGGGCCCGAATATCGCTGGGATTGTAGCGGCTCGTTTCCCTCGATATCCGGTGGGCACGCAAGCTGGTCGGGCGTTTGCCGCGACGCCTTTTGCGCGGCCTCTTTCTCTTCGAGCCTACCCCCTTGGTCTTCTGCGTCGTTGCCATCTTCATGGCAAGCGGCGAGACAGCCGCAAAATTGACCAGCTTGATCGGGAATGTGGTGGGCGGCGGAGGCGGGGGGGGCGGGGCTTTCGCTGTCACTTTTGAGGCGGAAGCCATGGAGGCAATATTGAGGGTCATGGTTTTGGGCACGAAGGCCTTGGCCATCACGGCGTCACTGCTTCGCGTATTCCGCGCGCGCGATACGCTGAAGATCGTGTCGGTCGCCTTTTTTGTGGTCGAAGCCTTCAGAAATTCGCTGATGCCCTTGCTGGTTGCTCGCGCGCCCTCGTCGCGCTTGGACAGGTCGGCAAGCGAAGGCGATGTCACCAGCCGCGAGGCAGCGTCAGCTCCCAACATGATTTGCCGCACACGGTAAATATCGGACCGGGCACGGACAAAACCGAGATCGATCGCATCATTAGTTTCCTTGAGCCGGGAATCCACGCTGGCCAGAAAGGCATCGATGCCGCCTTCGTCGATTTCCGCCATATCGGCGGCAAGAAAATCCTGCGTCCAGTCATTGCGGAAAGAATCGATAGCGCCAGCGCGGCGCACCCCATTTTCGCTGACAGTTCCGAAATCGGGGACATTGATTTTCTTGCGTCCATCGACAGTTTCAAACGGCCAGGTCTTCTTCTCTGCGCCCGTGACGGTCAAAGTCGAACCCGCCGGCGTGTCATCGGCCAGATAGGTATAGCGCAGCCCCTTCGCATCGGTCTTGCCGAATGAGCCCCATTCGATGTCGCCGCCCATCTGCTCGAATTCGAGGCCGTTAAGCGCAAAGCCGTCCAGCCCTTTGCCATCGGGTGACCAGACGTCGCTCGCCGGAATTTCCATCAGCGTCCAGCCGCCCTCTTCGGGAAGGTCACCCGCCTTTTGTTTAGCGATGTTGCTGCCCATTTTCGCAATCATCATGCCGCCCGGATTGCCCCAGAAGACACCCTTGGCGAGACCCTTGTCATTTCCTGCTTTGGTGCCTGCGCCAACACGCAGAGAAATCCCTTTCAGCTGTGCAGATTCGTGAACGCGCAGCCAGAACCAGATGGTATCGCTCGGCTGCACCGGCAGCGTCGCATGAGCGCCGAGCAAACGCTGCGCGGCGAGCTGGTTGCGCGCGTTGATCCGCCGTGTGCGCGTCAGCTCGACCGGCACCTGGACGCGCGGGAATGGACTGTTTTCCTCTATCGGCAGGTCGGTCTTCGGCCAGCCATTGACCACGCCCGAAACCGATTCCACCAACCGGTCATAGCGGCGGCGCGCGGCTTCACGGCGAATGAGCCATTGCTTGCGGTCCTGCCGGAAACGCATGATGGAACGCGCAAATTCAGGATCGAGCAGTTCTGTTTGCAAGAGGCCCGGTTCATACATCTCGTCGGGCACGGGAACCAGCATCTCGACCGCATCGGGCGTCCCGCGTTTCATGCTCGACAGGGAAGCGGTTTCCAGGATCGCCGGTTCCAGATTGGACATCGGAATCGGCGCGGCGGATACCTTGAAGCCCTGCGGGAAGAAGTCCTGCCGCCTTAGTACCGGATCGAACCGCTCCTTGGGAAGCAATCCGGCAGGCGGTAGGCGTTCGAAGCTTTGACGCAGCAATTCTTCATCATCTGCATGCAGATCGGCAAGATGCCGGACAAACTGGTCGATCCGGGCCTGCCACAGGCGGACATCGCCGGTATAGGGCACCATCGCGCTCTGCTTCCGGTCGGCACCGCCCTTGCGCGCTGCGGCAGCGACATCGACAAATTCAAGCTGCCAATGCTGGTCAAATCCCACCAGCGCGAGCGGAACACCCCAGGCGTCCCATGGATGCTGATCGTCCTCGCCCTGCAGCTTCTCATTGTCGAAAATCGCATAAGCCAGCTTGTTGCGCAGCGCCTCGCCGCCGCCGGGCCAGTTATAGTCAGGCCCGCCGTCCAGCGCGCTGACTTCGCTCGGCCACACGTAAAGCAGCAGTCGGCAGCCATCGATGCGCTGCATATCCAGATAGGGGTCATCGCGCGGATCGAGCGGGCAATCATCCACGGGGCGTCCCAGAATCTCGACCGAAACCGGCTGCGCAATCAATATGGCGGCGCGCGGCAAATTCTTTGCCTTCTTGTTCTTGGCGATGCTGCCCAGCCGGCTTGTCATCTTGCGCGGCAAGACGGGCCGCAGCCGGCTTTCCTCATCGGCGGCAATTGCATCATCGCTGCCGCCAACCAAGGGTATCTCATCCTCTCCTCCGGCGAGAATATCGGCATGGTCAGCGCGCATGACCACCGGGATATCGGCGAGTTTGATCCGCCGCGGTGCGCCAACAGAGATGTCCTCACCCGAATGCGCAAGCGCCATCCCGGCAGCAATATCGAGCTGTGCCTTGTCCGGTGTTTCGCCCAACGCGCCCGGTGCCGGCGAGACATGGAGGCCATCGATCACGCCCGGCGCGCTGCCAAGCGAAGCCATCCGCGCCATGCCCGCGCGCACATCCTGTTCTGCGGTCAGCGCCTTGTCGGAGATCGAGCGCCCGCCAAACGGATTGATCCGCCGCCGCCATTCATCGGGCAGCTCCGGGCGCAGCGGCGGATCGCTGGCGATGACATGCTCATCGCTCAACGGACGGTTTATGCCTTTGGTGATTTCCATGACCGCTTCTGCCTTTTCAACTTAGATCATCTTCTTGAGCACATTGTCGATTGCCGCCGTGTCCTTGCCGGCAACGGCCGACTTCAGCAGCTCTGCAAAATCGGGCAGTTTCTCGCCCTCGACATTGCGGAAGGCACCGTCGATATCGAGCGCCTTGCCGGTCTCCCCGATCCAGATGGCTGCCTTTTCGTTGGGCCAGCTTTCGCCCAGAACATGGTCAATCCGTTCAAAACCCTCGCCCAGCCGGGGATCCGAATAGTCTTGCGCGATATCCATGACTTCGCCCTCGCCCAGCTTGAGCTTGGTCTTGCTGCGCGCTGCGGTTGTTTTGCCTTTTGCCTTGGCAATGGCCGTGCGTGTGAGCCCTGTACGGATGGCGGCAAAGCGACTGCTCGGCGGCTTGATCCGGGCCATAACTGCGGGATTCAGCGTGCGCATCGTGGCCGGGCTGGCCATCCTGATCCGGTCCGTCCTTCGGGTCGGTGCGGTAGCCACAATCCGGCGCGAGGGCTGGCGGCCTGGTTGACGCTCAAGCGCACGCGAAGGAGTTGCTGATATCTCCGGCACTTCCTCTTTGACCACGCGTTCGACATCGGCAACCACTGCCGCGGTCAGAACATCGGTACGCGCGACCGCCGGCGAACCCAGCAAGGTCATCAAGCGGGCCGTCGCCTGCGGTGTCGATTTTCCGGTTATGGCGGTGACCCGGTCACCCAGCTTGAGCCGGTCAATATTGGCGTTGACCATCTCATTGACGATAACATCATCACCGCTGACAGCGACTGGCGATCCGCCAGCACCGCCACGCGACGTCGAAGCGCGCTGCCGGACATACCACAGCATCGGCGGCATGCCATCATGCTGGGGCAATGCGCCGACAGCCTCATGGAAAGCCGCTTCCCATGCCTTGCGGGTCAGCTCTTCGGCTTCGATCGCGGCGGCTGATTCCGCATCGCGTTCGGATGCCTCGACGGCCCGGCGCTTTTTGGTTTCCAACGCCGTCAGCAGCTCAAATGGCGTGCGCGCACTGTTGGCGGCATTATCGCTGCTGACCGGCAGCCCGCCTTCGGGCAGCGCGTGACGGAAACGCATGAAACGCTCGCGCGAAACCGGGATCAGGATCGATATGCCGAGCGCATCCAGTTTCTCCGAATCCGCGGTCAGATCGATCGGAGGAAGCGACAGCGATTCATCCACCAATGCCGGTATCTCGTCGCTAGGAATGAAAGCGAGCTTAGCATCGACACCCGGCGGGAAATAGAACTGGCTGAAGCCGAAATCATCGGGCTGCAGCGATGCTGCGGGCATCTGACCGGCTGGCGGAAGCAAGCTGAAATGCTGGCTCGCAGGAAAGGCCGCAGGTTCGCGCGCACGCGCGATCTCGACCATCACATCTTCCATATGCTCGCGGTGCTGCACGACATGTGCTTCGGCCAAAGCGCGCGGCCGCCGTCCGAGCTGCACATGCAGATCATTCTCGTCGCCCGTCTCGCGCCGGACCATAGCGGTATCGATCCAGCGGACAGTGCCGCGGTCAACCGCAAGCATGGCGAGCGGCAGCGCGTCCTGGGGCAGGCCATCGCCGCCAGACAGGAAAATGCTGCGCGCGACATTACGCCGCGCTTCGGTCAGGCTCGCCGATCCCGCCTGATCTGGGTAGGGTATCAGGGTCATTGCTGTCGCTTCGATGATGTCGCCATCCTCGACCTTTCGGTGGCCGCTGATCGAACGTGGATAGGCAGCAATCGGATTGGCGGTAAATTCGACCGGACGAAGCGCGAGAATAAACAGTCCGGTTTTGCGGTCCAGCGGAACGCGCGGCAGCTCCGATATTCCCATCGCTGCATCAAGCTGCCGCGAGGTGGGAATATCGAGCAGCGGGACATCGCGCGCGGTGCGCAGCATGACCACGCTGCCCGACGGTGTCAGGCCCACGCCTGCCGTAATCCGCAATGTCTGGCCTCGGGCCAATGTGCGACCTCGAACTCTCAGACCATTGATCACCCCGGTTCCGCCGGCCCGGGCCATATCGGCCTGACGCTGGCGGACATAGTCCTGATCGCGTGTCAGATCGGTTCCGGTCAGAAAACGCCCGTCGAAATAGCGCGGGCGGCGACGCATGCCATCGAGGACGAGCGGGCCATCTGAGAGCTGATCCTCAATCGCTTCGGTGTCGACAAATTCCCGGCCATCGTCGCGCGCCATTCGGGCGATCTCCTTCGCATCGGCCACACCGATGGGAACGCGCAAATCGGCTTTTTCAATGATGCTCATGATGGATACTCCCTATTCATCTTCAAGGCTCCGAAACCGGAACCGGATCTGGTGCAGCGCCCAGCCATTTACCGGGCAGGTAAATGAAGGGCCGCACGGCATTGTCGACATGGACGCGCTTGGTGGCATCGAGTGTAGGTCTGACATCGGCCGGTGCATCGGCGGCGAGTTTCACCGGAATGGCGATGCGGGCGAGCAGCACGGCAGCGCTATCTTCGCCGGTGACATGCTCGCTCCAGGGCTCAAGCTCACCCTGGGGGCCGTCGCGTTCGGCCACCTGCCAGCTTCCCAGGACAGCAGCGAGCTTCTTTTCCTTGGTGGCGTTGGGCGCTGGCCAGTGGTTTTTCGGTGCCGGTATCGGCCCCGGGGGGCCCTCTGCGCGCAGCACCAGCTCGAAGGCGGGAAGCTCGGCAAGCCTTGCCGGAACAAGCGCGTCCAAGGCGTCAAATGGCCCCTGCGCGACGCTGGGCGTTTTACCGCGCCCGCAATCCTGCGCCGACAGAAACAGATCAGCCACCACGGCAACGTCGAGCTTGGTACGCGGCTTGCGCTGAATAGCAGCCCGTAATCCGCCGGTCGTTTGGCTGGCAAACCAGCGTGCAAGCCGGGTGCACCAGGCGGCATTCATCCCCACAAGCCGTCCATGCCTGTCAATCGCAACGCCCGGCTCAACCTTCAATTCAAGCTCGTTATCCTCTTTTTCGGGCGAGCGGACGGCTAGCCCGGCAAGCGTGCCAGCACCTGCCAAATGCCGAAGGGCGCGGGCAAGGTTGGCGCGGTGATAGGTCTGCTCATCGCGAAAATCGTCTGCCTGCAGCAGAACGCCGGTCGCATAATTCACCCTTTCGCTTGCATCCAGCTCGGTCAGCGGATCGGCGGTCATGGTGCCATCATAGTTGGTCATCGCATTGGGTTCCTTTCAGATGCTAGCGGCGGCGCGGGCGGCGCGGCGTTACGGGTGTAGGCCGAACCCTGCGGCGACGGGAGGCGGGCGGCGAAGGCGGTGGCGGTTTGGGTGCCGGTGTGGGCGTCGCTCTGCGCCTGACGCGAGCGCGGCTGGGAGGCGAAGGAGGAGGTTGGGGCGATGGCGCAGGCGTTACCCTGCGGCGCAGCGCATCTGTGACCACGCTGTCGCGGACAACCGGATCGACGACGACGCGGTCACGGATAACATCGGTGGGATTGCGCCGGCGCGCCGCCTTGACTGTGATTTCAAGCTCTGCCGGTTTGCTAAGCTTCCCGGAATCATCCACTACAACAAGACGCAGACGATATTTCCCTGCCTTGAGCTGGTTGGTCACCACCAGCTCGGGCTTTGCCGTCTTGACTGTCTTGTTGGGGACGAGCTTTGGCATCGATCAGCGATTTCCCGAAAGCAATGTCCAGCGATATTCCTTGATCCGGCCATCGGCGTCTTTCGACCCGGCACCGGACAGAATGAAACTCTTGCCGGCTGGAACGATGGGCGGTTCGATAACCGCCTTGTTCTTGTCGACCAGCTCGAGCACGGCGGTCGGGCGCGCGCTGTCCTTGACGACGATATTGAGAAAAGCGGGTTCTGACTCGTTTCCTGCATCATCGACGACAACGAGCTGAAAGCGGTGCTTTCCGGGCGGCAATGCGTTGCCGCGTTTGATATCGACGGTGACATGCGGCGTATTCTGCACCACCGGCACGTTGGGTTTGAATTCAGCCATTTTTTTCCTCCTTGTCCCACATCCAGATGTGGCGATTGATGCGGCGTCCCTTGGCCGCAGTTGAGTTGATTGCAGAGAGCGTGAAAGAGCCGCCATGCCAGACCTCTTCCGGTCCGTCGGCGCGGGCGAGCGGCGGAAGCGAAACAGGGCCATCGGCGCGCCGGTCGAGATGGCCGCTGCCAGCAACATAGTCGCCTTCGCCGATCAGGCTTTGATTGAGGCGGACGCGTTCAAAGTCAGTGTCTTGGGACAGATAGCTGTCAATTCCCACGAGCGAAGCCGCGCCGACGATCAGCGCAGTTTGTGCGGCAAAAATCTGCGCTTCGACATGCGCCGGAACAGCCCTTGCAACGACATCCTCGAGCCGCTGAATCTCCGATTTGTCCTCGATGCCGCGAACCAGTACAAGCACGCGCCAGGCCAGCCGTTCATAGAAGCGCTTGATCGCTTCGGTATCGCCCCGCGCGCTGTCGATCTCGCTGCGATAAAGCGCGAACAATTCGCGCCCCGCCCTGTCGCCGAGTATAAGCGTGTCGCCCACATGGCTGTTGCCCGACACAGCGGTGCCCAGCGTCAGCGGATCTTCTTCATCGACAAGATCGGCACCCAGGATCGTTGCAAATGTCCGCCGCAAGCGGAAGCCTTCGACGATCACGATATCGCCGCGCGTCACCGCGCCGCCTGCAAGGATAGTACAACCACCACCCTGAGAGATCGCCAGCAGCAAACCGCGCAGCTTGCTGCCTCCAAATCGGGCGAGCACAAGGCTGCCCGGCGGGGGAACTATTCCATCATCGGAAATCTGCCCGCCGGTGAGCACGCGCCCGCCGGTCGCCAGTTCGAGCGCAGCCATCAATCCGCCCTGCGTTCCGTGAAGCGCGCGGCAATGGGGCGATGCCAAAAGTCTTTGCCGAGCACGCTCCGGGGATTCTGCAGGATCGATTTCCTCGGCGATCCACCCACCGATCCAGGGCAGAGCGCTATCGGGCGCGCTTGCCGGGTCGGTGACTTCCCATCCATTTGCTATGCGGCCTTCGATCTCGGTAAAGCTGCCCTCGAAACTCTCCAGCATACGTTCCAGAAAATCATGCCGCGTGGCTGGCCCAGCAGCGCTAGCATCACCGCCGGTCAGCTGTTCCTGATAAAATGCCGGAAGATAGCGGTCGCGAAGCGATTGGCGGTCAGCATAAACACGCAGCGCGGAGAGTTCAGGGGAAGCCAGCCCGTTGCCCGTCATGCCCAGCGTGATCCAGAGATAACGCCCGGTGATGCGCCGCACTCTGCTTTGCGGATTTTGCGCAAGCAGCGTGAACAGACCCGATTTTTCTGGACGCTGCGGACAGGCGAGCGATGAGCCGGCATTACCGATCTCGCTTTGTTGGGAAAGCCATGCCGCCTGCGGGACTGCCTGATCATCCAGATCGTCACCTGCTTTCCCGATGACATGCATCGCCCAGTCCGGATCATCCCCGCTGGCTGCGATTTCAGGGGCCGACGGCTGGTCGCTTGCCTGCAGCTGCAACTGGATCGCTCCGCCATGCGAAAGCGCCGCGTCTGCATAGATGCGATGCCAGATGGTGCCGGGTTTGCCACTGTCGATCGGGCCAACAAGCACCTTACCGCTGCGCGCATGGCTCCCGCCCGACAGCGGATGGAGCGGCCGAATGCCCATCGGTTCGGAGATACCGCTGGCTTGCAGATGGTGCGCCTGATCCCCAAAGGCATTGGCAAATTTGCCATGCCAAGTCTCCAGCAATGGAAATACGCGCCCATCGGGAAGGCGGGCACGTTCGGGCGTCGCGCCGGTCTTCATATTGTAGACAAAAGCCTGCTTGGCCGGTTCTTCGCCATCGCTCGCCAGCAGCGCGACCTCGCCTTCGCCTTGCCAGGCGATCGAGAAAGGAAATTCAAGGCCGGCAAGCCGGCAATGGACGACAAACACGCTATCTTCAAGCAGCAAGATCACAGCCTCTTCGCCCGCTTCCCAGGCGAGCAGCGCGAGCCTGCCGCCGGGAGAAGAAGCCATCGCTACCACGTCGAAATCATCGCTGACCCGCGCACGGCGATTGAGGATCATGCGCGGCGGATCAGGATTGGGATCGACGGGTTCAAATCGCCCCGCCTCGGCATCGTCGAGGCCCGAAAAGCGCAGCGGCACACCGGTAACTCGGGCGAGCCGCCGCTCGACCCGGTCGAAGGCCCAGGCACCCCCGCCGGGTGCCGGTGCCAGCAGATGAGCATTGAAATCGTCATGGCTGACCCTGGCATCCGGCCAGCGGTCACGATTGTCATGCATGATGACGATGCCATCGCGTGCGGCATAAATCACCTCGTCGCTGCCGAAAGCAATATCGCTGGGGCTTTCCGCAGCATCGTCACCGGCAAGATCGATGGGGATGCTGCCCGGAAAAAAACCGCTTGCCTCTATACGGTCGTTGGCATTGCTCCACCATGCAAAGCCGCCCAGCCCATCGGCGATCGGCGAAGGCGAAGTTGCCATCCGGCGCGAGAAAATCTCATGTTCCTGAATGGCAGGAGCCGCCTGTTCGCGCGCCAGCGTCAAATGCTGTTTCTCGTCGGAGAATTGCAGGCCCTCGGCAACGCGCACCGCTTCGGTTTCAGACGAAAGCCCAAAGTCGCGGCGACCGGAAAGCTGCCAGAAAGGCAGGCCGTTTACATCCATTATTCAGGCCCTCCTTTCATCAGCACAGCTCCGGCACGACTGGTATGGCGACAGCATTGTCATCACCTTCGCCGCCCGCTGGCGGCAGGCTGGATGACGCGCTGTCGCCAACGGACACGGAAAGCATGGTGAGTTCGGGCAGTTGCCAGCGGCGCAGCCGCAGCTGCCCGCGGCCAGTGCGATCTTCGCGGATCGGCAGATAGCGGCCACTGCGGTGACGCGAGAAGAGCCGCACGGGCGCTATGCTGCGAACACCCGGAACCCTGGCGATGGCCGTCTCGATCAACCTGTCGTCGACAGCGCGGCCCAGCGGCCAGCCCTGACCATCCGGCCCGCCCGGTGCGAGCGGCCAGAGATGCAGCCGAATGGTCTGCGAGACCATATCGAGCACGGCCTCGCGCTGATCCGGATCGACCAGTTCGACCGCTGCACTGACGCCCATCGGGACATAGTCGGGCCCGATCACATAGAGTTCGGTGCCGAGCGGCCGGCGCGAATCCAGCCAGCCATATACGCTTTCGAGCATCGCGCGGTCAGGACGCGGCGCAGGTTTCTCGGTGCCGGCGCGCGCCGGGATTGCCATAACCGAAAGCACGCCGGGCAGGCCGGACCGGCGCTGCTGCGGTTTGAATTTTTCGAGGATTTCGACGCGGCCCACAGCTGTGCCCGGCGTTGCCATCGCCAAGGCCGCATAGTCGCTTTTCGTCACCGCGCGGTCGCCGTGACGCAGCAATGCCGGTATCCGTGCCTCCGCCAGCTCGAGCGTTTCGGCTTCGATACCGCCGCTCATCGCCAGAGGCTGGTTCAGTTTGAGCTTGGGCGTCGGCGAAGGGCCAGTAATGCTTTTCAGTGACCCGGCTGGCAGATTGCCTTTTTTGCCGCCGCCGCTGCGCAGATAGGCGACATGGACAGCGCGTCCCAGCCCAGGCGCCATCCCGCGTACACCGTCGCCGAAACTGACCTGACCGGCCTCGGCATCGAGACTGAAGACGCGGTCGCCGCGTGCCGCATGGGCGAGATCGGGCACTTGCCGCCATTGCCGCATGCCCTCTTCTTCTTCGACTTCGATGACGAGGCTGCCCGCTTCGACATTGGTCGCGCCCAGATCGAATTGCTGCCCCGATGCGCCGGTGCCCCGGCCTATCTGTTGCCGCCCCAGCGTCTTGAGCTGGGTCGCGCTGCCTGCATTGATGCCCGCCCAGCCGAGCTTGAGCGAGGAGAGCTTAGCCTCGGGTAGCGGGCGAAGACGCAGCCATGCAATCAGCCGCGAAGCTTCAATCGGATCATCGATCCGGGGCGGGCGATTGCCCACGCCAGCATGAATATTGGCAAGCACGTCATTATCGGGAACGCCGAAGTCATCCTTGCCGGGCAGAAGCAGTTTCTGCACGCCCTGCCGGGTGAGACCATTTGTACCGTCGAGCAGCATTTCGAGCGGGAGATATTCATCGCCATCGCCTGCGCCTGTGCAAATCTCCCATACATGCGAAATCGGAGCAGGCGATGTCACCGCCTCCAGCCTGGCCGGAATGTCGATCAGCGGCGCAACACCCACCGAAAGAGCGGCGCGGCGATTTTCGCTGCCACCGCCCAACCTGTCGCGAACCGCCGCAACAACCGCTGCTTCGGGGCTTGGTGCCAGCAGGGCAAACCAGAGACAATCGTCGATGGTCTCGGCAATAATGTCGCGCCCTGCTGCTTCGGCTGCGCCGCCCTCGAAGACCGGCGTTGTGACATAGGCAGAACCGTTGCCGGAAATGCCGTAAAGCGATTGCAGATCTCCGATGAGATCGCTGAGCTGCGAGCTTTCCCTGTCGTCTGGCCTGCGGCGTATATAGGCCTTGCCTTCCACCGGCAGGATCGACAGTTCGCCATCGAGCTCGAAATGCTCTGGTTTGCTGATCGCGCTGCGCTGCGGCAGCGTCACGATATCGCTGAATGCCTCATCGTCGATGCTCGCCTGGATCAGGCCTCGCGCGGGCCGGGCCGGGCGCAATGGTTGACCCAGCAAGCGAAGGAAAGCGAGCCTCTGCCGTTCCGGGATGAGATTGGCGCGATAGAGAATGGTATCGCCCAGATAGGCAAACAGCCGCAGCAATGCCTCACCCGGATCGCCTTCGCGGACGTCGGTCCATTCGGGCGTGTGCGCGGGAACGCGGCGGAGCATGTCCGCATAGAGATCCTCGAAACTGCGATCATCGAGCGCCGGTGGTCTGATCGGCATCAGGCACCTCCTATCGGCATCGATGCCGAGATATTCTGCGCCACGCCCGTTGCGCGTATCCGGTAGGCGATATTGACCAGCAATATGCGCGGGTCGTTGCCGCTGGAAAGCTGTACATGATCGAGAATGATGCGCGGCTCGAAGCGGCTGAGAAACGCGGTGATGGTCTGCTGCGCACGGGAACGCACGGCGGCGGTATTGGGTTCATGGATCAGTTCCTCGAGCCCTGCGCCGAAATGCGGCCGCATCAGGGATTCTCCGGGTGACGTTCTCAGGATAACCTCGATCCGGTGCCGGACAGAAGCTTCAAGGTCGGGATATTCCAGCCGGCCATTTTCATCCGGCAGCGGCATCAGCGGCCAGCAGAGCGGGGGCCTGAATGTGTTGGCTTTGGATGATGTGAGGACAGGTCCGGACATTCAGTGCCTCATTTCGTCGGAATCGGGATGCAAATCTTGATGAAAAGCAACCAGTTGAAGATGATGTTGAAGAGCGACAGGAAGATATTCAGCACGATGAAGGCGCAGATCGTGATGAAGGGTATCGAAAAGCTGCACAGCCAGCCGATATTGGGCGAGGATGGTGCGTCCTCGACCTCGCCGTCGCCAAGCGCCTTCATGTCGCCTTTGAGAAGATTGGCGATGGTTGGCGGCATCGCGAAGGCGACGCTGGGCTTTGCTTTCTTGAGCTGGCTCATATCGGGAAGCGAAATCGCCGTTCCTGGCCCCTCACCATCCCACCAGGGCAGCACCTTGAAATATTCGCTGTGCCGGCTCCATGTGAGCCGGTCGGGGCAGCCTTCATGGCCTTCGGTACGGATGAAAGCGCGCACCGCAAACAGGTCGTCGGGAATTTGAAATTTGGTCGGTGCCTGGACAAAATCCTTGTGCCGCTGGGTCAGGCAATCCTTGGCTGCGGCAATCAATCTTGCACTCTTCCCCGCGCTTATCGCAGGCCATTCAAGCGGCATCACCATGCCGTCGCGGTTGCGCTCCTGGCCCACCAATATGGGCGCGGCCTCCTCAACGAAACTGGCCGCATCTATATAGGCGGTTACATTGCCGTGGCTGTTGCGCTGAACCGGTAGCTCGATGCCCGCCAGCTCGCGCATCAAAGCCCGGCTGGCCGCGCTCGTTCCAAGCGCGTCAAGTTCCACCATCGCCTGATGCAGAAACAGCCCGAGCGAATGAAGCGCGCCATCGCTTGCCAGCAGGCGGCTGTCCAAGACGTTCCAGTCGGGACGCAATTCCTCACCCGCCTTGGGCAGATCGCGGCGCGAACGCTCCTTCAGATAGACTGAAAGATGCCCCTCGATCGCGTCCTGGTCCGCCTCGGGCAAGGCTGCATAATCAAGCATTGGTGCAGGATCGTCACTGCGCTCCTGGCTTGCCACCGGGATAAGCCCGAACAGCACTGTCTTGCCGAGAGCATCGCAGACTTCGGGCGGCGCGGAAAAGAGCGGCAAGACCTGTTCGCTGCCGCTTTCGGTCGGCAGATTCTTGCGCTGGGCGATAATCTTCCGGATGGCCGCATTTGCGGGATGATCGCCCTCTCCTGCCGACGCAGCCGGATCGGCTTCGATGTCGGCGATATCCTGCCACCCAAAAATCTTCTTGCCGGTTTTGTTCCAGCTTTGCCAATAACCCGACTGCCGCCGCCGGAGCACCAATCCCATCCCGGTAATTTTTTCCGGATCGAGGCGCGGCCTTCCTGGCTGGTCGCATTGCGCCTCGAACAGGGCGACATGAAAACGGCGATGGATTGGCTGATTGAGCTCCAGCCTGCCCCGCTCGTCGGTGCGGAGCCGCCGCATCGCCACCATCCGGTCCTGCCAGTTGTCGGCCTTCAGATCCTCGAAAATCGCGCCGGCAAAATCCTGCGTCGATGCGGTCACAATGACATCACGGCCACTGCTGCCGCACAGCGGACGCAGCAAAACCTCATGCACGGGCGTTGGCGGCATCTTGGCCTCCAGACGCCGCCGACGGGCCGGATGAAGCTTCGCCGCGCTCACCAGACATTCCCCGCGCCGGGTGTATAGCTCGACGAGATGACGCTGTTGGTCACCAACATGTCGCAATTGATGATGCCGGAGAAATCGGAAAAGGCGCAGTCCACGGAGAGCGTCCCGGCGGTGACGCTCATCGTCGAACCTTCGACCGTCACCTCACCACCGGTTTTAACCTTGATACCGCCGCTCGACAGGGTGATGGTGCTGCCCGCCCCTTTCAGCTTCACCTTGCCGCCCGACCCCTCCTGCAAGGTCACCTTGGCATTATTGGGCGTTGTGATCTCTACCTTTTCGCTGCCCGCTTCATCCTCGACAATGGCGATGCGCGTGCCATTCTTTCCTGTGAGGCTCCATAATTTGACTTCGTCACTTGGTGTCTCCTCCGGCGGCGCGGCAGAGCCATTCCAGAGATTGCCTATGACAACGGGATGGGTTGCATCGCCGGCAGTGAATGCAACCAGGACTTCGCTATCGACATCGGGAATGAAGAAAGCGCCATAATTATCGCCTGCATAAGGCGCGGCGACGCGCGCCCAGATGGGCGCCTCGCCCGCGATATCGATGGCCGGAATGACGACCTGTACACGGCCGCGGCTTTCAGGATCAGCCACATCGACCACGCGCGCGATATGTACACCGGAAAACCAGTTGTCGGATTGTGCGAAGGCACCGGGATTCGCCGCGACCGGGTTCATGCTGCTTCTCCCAGATAGGCCGATTCCGCCTTGAAATCGGTGACATATCCATGCTCACCATCCCAGCGGTGGATTGCTTGTGTGACGGCATATTGCCCGGCAAAATGCGGGTTCACACCTTCCAGTTCGATCCAGCTTCCCACGCGCAGTTCGGCATTGCCTTCCGCGCTTCCGTCCACCTGCACGAAGCTGCGCGCCCGGCGTTCGGATTGCAGCAGCGCGACGGCTTCGGCATCAGCAGTCGTCATCGGACCCTGCCTTCCCAGATGCATGGCAACGTCGGAGAAACTCTCCGACAGGATTTCCGGTCCGGTTTTTCCGTCGCCCGGACCGAACCCGCCAGCATCGGCAGTATGCTCCACATTCTCGCCCTCCGCCGGATCGAAGCTTCCGATGGAAAGCTGGTTCACCTGTTCGGAAATGTCGGCGGTCATGCGCGCTTGAAGCAGTGTGCTGCCAGCGGCCAATGTCACCAGGCTGCGCTGATCCATCCCGCAGCGGCCTATCTGCAAGCGATCACCAACCATCTGCATATCGCAGTCATAGAGCTCCAAAATGCGCCGGAGGAAGGCAAGGTCGGTCTCGTCGGCCTGCATCCAGTTGCGCACGCCTTCGTCGACTCCATCGCGGACTTCTGCCGTCAGACCATATTCATCGCCGATTTCGGTGACGACATCGCCCAGAGACGATTCCTCATAGAGCTTGGTCCGGCGCTTGCGCCGCAACGGGAACAGCCGGTCCTCTGCCAGCACCGTAAAGAGCGGCGGTCCGGCATTCCTGTATTCGGCCTCGATCGCTGTGATCTGCCCATCGAAAAGCTCGGCTGCATTGACTTCATGCGGCCCGCCAAAAACACGCAGACCAGCACCGAGCTGGAGGGGCGAGTCCGTTCCAGCGGCAAAGACCGCTTCACCGGATGGGTCGGCGATGCTGTCGACTAGCCCGATCTCCATCGTGGTCATGCCGCCCTTGGCTTCGCGCATCCACATCCGCTCGAGCGCTCCGGTGATGACCGGATAGCTCATGCCGTCGACCTCGAGGGTCGGAGCCATGGCCGTCGCAGGGGGAGGTGGGTCGCTTCTTGCCATCAGTCAGCCCACAGCCTGTCCAGCCGATGTTGCATACGGCGCATTTCGAAGCCGGTCGCAAAGATATCCGGTGCCTGGTCACCTGGCGGTGCCTGCCGCTGATTGGCTGGCATTTCACCATCCAAAACGGCCTCGCCTGGCCCCTCTTGAATGACCTCCTCGATGACAACGCTCATAGCCGTATCTCCATCATTCGAAACTCCAGCTTGCCGAGGCCTGATAGCTGGCCGCCACCTGGCCATCCTTGCTCACGACCTTGCCGCTCACATCATAGTGACCGCCCTCACCGGCAGGCGCGGGTGACGGCGGCGGAAGCAGCTTTTCAATGTTGAAATTGGTTGGCGGCAATGCCGTCTTCGAGCTGCCCAGCCCGGCAAAAGCCCCTGCGGAGGCGCTGATCCCAGTGGATGCCGAACCGCTCGATGATGAGGTGGTGAAAAAGGAAGAGCTGCTTGACGAGGTTGAGAAGCCGCTGCTGCCCGAAGTGCCGGCAGCAAAGCCTGCCGAGGCGGAAGCTTCAAAACCCGCGCTCGCCGACGCGCCGAAAGATGCGCTCGAACTGGAAGAGAAACCAGCGCCAGCCGACGCTCCAAAACCGCCACCCGCAGCAGCTCCAAAGCCCGCGCCTGCCGCCGCACCAAAGCCGGCACCCGCCGAAGCTCCAAATCCAGCACTAGCCGACGCACCAAAGCCTGCGCTTGCTGAGGCCCCAAAACCCGCTCCGGCTGAAGCACCAAATCCGGCTCCAGCAGATGCGCCAAAGCCCGCTCCGGCACTCATGCCAACACCGACACCGGCAGAAAGCCCGGCACCGGCGCTCAGCCCTGCCGAAGCGCCTGCCCCGAAACCGATCGATGCGCCAGCACTGACACCGCCGCTCATTTTGAAGCCCGCTGCCGCAGACAGGCTCGCGCTGGCCCCTGCTCCGGCGCTTACCGCACAAGCCGCACCGGCACCGGCAGCGCGAATATTTTCGATACCATTGGCCGCTGCAAGACCTCGCCCGGTCGTCTTGTCGCCCGTTTTTTTTGCCTTGTCAGTGACGGATTCCTCCGCAGCAGCAGGCGGCTTGTCATTCGACCTGTCGGCGGTGAAAGCATCCGATGACTGAATGATCTCGGGCATATCGGGCAAGGATTGCTCGCCATCATACGCCTCGGACATGAAGATGGCCGGTTCATCATCGAAGGCATTGGTTTCGCCCTTGATGCTGACTTGCAAGGTGGCGCGCAGCGGAACGCCATCAGACGACCAGTATTCAAGCGATTCATTGACCGATTCAACAACACCCCGGAATGCAAAAGCGCCCCATTTGAAAAGGACCGTCGGCAAGCTTTTCCGGCGGTTGGAATTACCGCCACTCGCGCCCTGAGCAGTCGCCAACGAAGCATGCCGAAAGGCAAAAGTGTCGTTGGTGACGCTGGCCCCGGAATCGGTCGTATCGTAGGACAGTTCGACATCCAGTTTATAGCTGGTCGGTTTGGCCACCTGTCGCGGCTTTTTATCCTTCAGCTGATTGGTCGTCGTGATCCGCAGGGTTGCGGGATTGAAATGAACCGGTTCCTCCCAGCCATCATCGCCATCTATTGTAATCGTAGCGAGGGCAAAATCCGTCATGATGCCACCCCGCTCATCTGCAGCCCTTCATGCACCAGATGCAGCTCCTCTATGGCGACATCGCTACCCTTGGCATTGAGATCGCCGGCACGGAACTTGACCGGCATCGCATTGACCAGCTTCCACCCCAGCGCCGCTTGGCGATCTTCGCTATCACCAACGGAGAAATTGTTTCCCTCCTGCTCGGCTTCCGGCGGCGCGATCATGCCGATCAGAATATCGCAGCGATTGGCGTCGGTGGGCCTGCCGTCGCTCTGTCCGTCGGCCCCGGCAAAAAGCGACCACCAGCGCCACAGGCTTTGCGACCGGACGACGCCGCGTTTCAGGATGACGGTGCCGAAGCTGACCGGCCCGGCGCGCATGGTTGTTCCGTAGTTTTTCCCGCCCTGCTTGATAACCTTGTGTTCCATGCTGGCCTCGAGCCCCGAGACTTCGGAAAATCCGCCCAGTGTTCTGGCATCGAGACCTTCGGCAGGTGCAAAATCGCCCGAACGGCCATCGAACTGCACATAGAAGGCGAAGTTGCCGAAGAGCGGCTGGTTGTCCTGTCCACTGGCTATGCTGATCGACATCAGGCCGCCTCCGCCAGTTTCTGCGGCGCATCGAGAAGCGCCAGCGACACGATTATGCGGTCGACCGGGAAAGCGGGCGCAAAGCCGATTTCGCAGATGACACGCCCGGCATCGATGTCCGACTGTGTCATCGTGCCGCGGTCGCAGCGCACTGTGAACGCTTCGCTACGCGAGGCCCCGCTGAATGCGCCCAGTCCCCAAAGCTTGTCGAGCAGCATTTCCATCGAAATGCGCAGGCGGTTCCAAAGACCCGGCCCGGATGGCTCGAACATCAGGTCATCACCCAGATAGCGCGAGGCGCGCAGGATAATCCCCATCAGCCGGGAAATTCCGCCGATGCGCCAAGAGAGTTCATGCGCGAGCGTAGCATCGCTGATCAGGCGAATCTCGCCATTCTTCGGACCCAGCAGGCACAATCTCTCGCCCATCCAGTCCCAGCGCTTTCGTGCAGCCGGATCGCTTGCAATAGCTGGGTCGCCTCCGGCGATTTCGCTCCCCGAAAGTTTAGGGAAAAGCCCCACCGAACCATGAAAAACCTGCCCTGCCGCGCTGCGGAAAGCGCCAGCCGACAGCGACTTGCGCGCAACCATGCCGGCAAGCGCACCGTCCGGCGACTGCAATCCTTCTGGCAAATTCCGCCCTTCCGGAGTCGATAGCCAGGGATATCCAAGCTGGACATGGCGGCTGCCAAGAACATGTTCGTCCAAAATCGCCGCGGGCGCGCCGCCATCGATGCGCTTGCCGAGATCGCCGTCGGCGAGCAATTCGAGCGGCCGGTGCGGCCCGGCATTCTCTGGCGCGAGTTTGGCCGATGGCAGCGGCATCGCACCGATCAGGATAACATCGCGGCGATGTGCCGGGCCTTTTGGCCGGGACAAAAGATTGACGGCATAAGCCATGGCAGACGACCAGCGCCGAAAGCCGTCCGCATCGAGGCGCGGTGCACGATATTCCGGTCGCGCGATGCGTTCCTCTGGCTCGAGCGTCGGCGCGGGCGGCGCGCAGGGGCGGAAATTCTCCTCCATTCCCAGCGGCTGCTCGATTGGCGGCGCGACTTCGGGAGCGCCAGCACACAAATCGATCAGGTCGGGCATAAGCAGCATCGCGGCATCGGGCACCGCAAATATCGCCGCGGCACCGAGCCAAGTCGGCGGATCGAGCGGATCGGCCGGGTTTCCACGCCCGTCAAACCCCGGCAAAATGGGAATATGATCATCGCCATCGGAAACACCCGTCCTGCTGATCGCCGCCAGACGCTCGGCAAGGAAATCTGCCTCGTCCCTTTCCGGCTCCGCGAGCGGGAGAGGATCGCCGGTTCGCACGATATAAGCTTTGGCACCGCCTTGCCGGAAGAACTGCCGCACCGCGAGCCCGAGCGGGCATGGCACCGTCTTGGCGCTTCCAGGTTCCACCGGCCGCGACTGCCAATCATACAGTGCATCAAACTCCGCCCAGCTATAAACCGGAACGGGAATACCCAGCAGCGCATCGAGGCGGCCTTCGGGCCATTTGAACACGCCCTCCTCGGTCCAGCCATTGTCCTGCAAACGCTCCCGCAGCTCAGGCGAGGGCGGGCCATCACGCCGCGCAACAAGGCCGGTGAACATGGCAACATCGGCGCGGCTGGATAGCGCGGAAGATTCTCCAGGCGGGGTCGTAAATTCAATTCCGGGCATGGGCATAGAAGTTATGGCCTTCTGCTAGCGACTGGCACTGTGCATCAATCGACGATCTCGACGCCTTCAGCCGCTATCGTGACCTCTTCCATTGCCACATCGCTGCCGCCCTTGGCCGCCAGCGTCGGGCCGGTCCATTTCATCGGGCGGGCATTGACAAGCTTCCAGCTTTGCACCGGATTACGCTGCTCATCCTGCAGCGTGATCATCACCGACCGTTTGTGGTCGGGATCCTTCCGGGTGACGTTGACCCAGTCCCAGAAGCTGGTCAGGCCCATCATGCCGCGTTTCAGCGTGACATCGCCAGCCTTGTGCAATGCAGGAATTTTGCGGACGCGGTTTTCGACATCGTTACCTTGCCGATATTCCATCAAGGTGATCTCGGTGCCCAGACCGGACACATCGGAAAAGCCGCCCTGAGCCGAAGTCGGGGCCTCTCCGCCGCCGAAATCGACGATGAAATTATAGGCACCATAGGGTGTATCGCGTGACATGATTTTCCTCCTTAACCGGTCGCATCGGCCGTTTTCTGGCCGATACGGAAGATGACAAATTCAGCGGGCTTGACGGCGGCCACACCGATGAGACAAATGAGCCGGCCATTATCCAGATCATTCTGCGTCATCGTCGTGCGGTCGCATTGCACAAAGAAGGCTTCCTCTGGCGAAGTTCCGAGCAGCGCGCCGCTCACCCATTCATTATAGAGAAAGTCGGAAACCGTTGTGCGGATATTGGCCCAGAGCGCTTCGCCATTGGGTTCAAAAACGGCCCACTGCGTTCCGCGATCGATCGATGCTTCCAGATAGAGGAAATAGCGCCGGATATTGACATATTTCCATTCCGGATCAGAGCTCAGTGTGCGCGCACCCCAAACGCGGATGCCGCGACCGGGCAATGAACGCACACAATTGATGCCGACCGGATTGAGCACTTCCTGTTCGCCGAAACGAACATCGCGCTGCAAGGCAACTGCGCCTGTCACCGTTTCATTTGCCGGTGCTTTCCACACTCCGCGCTGAATATCGCTGCGGGCATAGATGCCGCATACGGCACCCGATGGCGGAATATTGATAAGCGAGGGTGCCAGCGGATTGGTCGCCGACATGGGATTGCCCACTGTTACCCAGGGGTAATAAAGCGCAGCATATTTGCTGTCGATTTTGCTCTTGAGATTTTTGACACCGTCCAGCTCAAGGTTGGGCGGCGTATCGAGAACAGCGATCCGGTATGACCGCCGTGCCTCTGCATGGCCGATTAGTTCCTGATTGACGAGCGCGGGCAGCGGATCGGCAAAACTGGACGAGCCTGGAGCTGCCACTATCGAAATATCCTCAAGCGCCAGCAGCGAATCCAGCGCTTCCTTGTATTTGTCCTTGGATGGCCCGCCGGTTCCGTCGGAGCCACCTTTCAGCCCCACCGTGCGTGCTTCGACATTTGGATTGTCGGTGTCTTCAGCCTGATGCATCAGCGCGCCGCGCACTTCGAACGGCGTTGCTGCAGAACCGATGCTGAGCTCGATCGGGTTGGTCAGCGCCTCAATTGCCTGCGGCGGGGTCTTGCCCAGGATGGTTCCGATATAGCGTGGATGTTCGGGGTGAAGCCCGAGCGCCGCAGCTTCGTAGACGGCACCGGTCGGATCCTGAACTTCGATCCCGATGGTGACAATCTTGACGTCTGCGCCATCGGCTGCATTGTTGAAATTATTGAGATTGGCACCGCTTCCCAGCACCGGCGTAACGCCGATGATGAAATATTCGTTGCCAATCTTGATCATCGTTCCGGCAGGCTGCTTGAGTGCCAATTCCTTGGTGGTTTCAAGCAGCGTTTCGAAGATCGTCACGCTGAAATTGTGGGCGCTTCCGGCTATCTTGGCCCCGCCCTCGCCGCGTGCCGAGAGGATAACGCGCTTGTTCACTGCCGGATTGCCGCTGTTCAGCGTTACCGGGCCGGCCTTGCTCGCGCCCGTTCCCAAAATGCGCGCGACATAAAGCCGCCCGCCGCCATTGGAGAAGAAGGACTGCGCCGCAAGCGCCAGATAGTTGGGTGTTGGCTTTCCGCCAATCGTCAGATCGTCGACGCCGCCATAATAACGCTCGAAATCATTGAAGTTGGTCAGCAATGGCGGGGTCGGGTCGCTGGGCTCCTGGCTGACCGGGCCGCGCGCCGTCAATCCGACAAATGCAGCGGTACTGGTTCCAACTCCTTCGATTGATTTTGCGCGGAAACTCGTCTCTTCAACGAATACCGCCGGGGCAAGATATTCAGGCATGCTTGGCCTCCTCTTTCTGGGCCCGGTGGCGGGCGCTTGTTGAACTGCAAATTTGTGGTGTAGAATTCATCGCTAGCTCCATTTGATCGCGAGTGACTGGGACTGGCCGGCGGCTATCTTGATGGGTTTGCCGGAACCAAAATTTTCCGGAATCGCGGCGGCCATTGCATGCGGGTCGACATGTCCCTGCTTGCGTTTCGACGCCGCAAGCGCCGCTGCCGGTATGTCTTCTTCCTTGTGAAACCGCACCGTGGCGGGATCGGTATCGACAATGACCTTGCCATCGATGCTCTGCTCGACATTGGCACCAGCCCCGGCAAAGCTTGCGGGTATCTCGGCAAAGACGAGCGCCGCTTCGCCGCGATAGTCGGTAACCGCCATAGCCGCGAATTTTCCGTCATCGCTGACCCCGCGAAGCAGCGCATTTTCAACCGCTGCTCCATCACTTTGCCGCGTGACTTGGGCGCGAACGATGAAATTGCTGCCAGCCGCAGCAAAAGCCGGCCCCGGTAGAAGGGTGACGGGAAGCGCAGAGAATATCGATTGCGGCTGACCGCGACCATTCGGGTTGGTCTCGCGCGGGAGCTTCAATGTGAAGCTGCGCGATGCATACAGCGAGCCTGACGGCGTAATCCCGATGACAACATCCCGTGATCCTATGGCCGGGCTGGATGGCGCGGGATCGAACTGGGCTTCATATTCCGAAAAGCCCTTTGCCCCGATTATCGCGATGCGCCCTCCAGATTTGCGGAAGCTCCGCAATCTAGAACCGGTAATCTCGACCGGGCTTTCCACCGGACGGCCAAATATGTCCGACAACTGAATCAGGGCGAGCGCGCGGCGGTCCAGCAGATCGGGGGAAAGCATCATATTCATGCTGCACCTGCCATCGCCGGGTCGCCATGTTCGAACGCATAGCGCGATGCGACCACTGGCGGTCCATCGGCCGGATCGCTATAGCCGATGCGGACAACGCGCGCCCGAAAGAGCGTGCTCAGCCGGTATTTCTGCTTGAAACCATCCCATATTCGGGTCAGCTGTTCGAAGCTTGCCTGTTCGGGCGCGATCTGAATGGTTTCGCCCCGCTCCCAGCTGTCACCGCCCACAAGCTGTCCCTTGTCGAGCGTCGCGAAGCGATTGAGTTCCAGCATGGCCCAGCTCATCAGGGCAAGCTCGTCGGAAACCGTCGAGGACCAGCAAGCAAGCAGGTAAGATAGCTCGAGCGATATGCCGATCGATTGGGTAGGGTCGGCCTGGCCAATCCGTGCCGGGCTGTGGTCCGACCGGGCAATCTGATAACAGGTGATGCTCAGCCCCGATGTCGGCGGCGCATTGGAGGTCAGCTTGGCGACCGGGACATGCGCAATATCCTGCGTGGCGGAAACCGGACCCAATGTGCCTTCAGCCGCCATCAGGGAGCGCCGTTGGCGCAGCAGCGAGACAATCGACTCCCCGACAAGGTTCACCGCAGCCAGGTCAGCCATCGCCGCCCCCGCTTGCCTGGCCCTGACGGGAGATCGGGCCGAATTTTGCCAGATAGCGGCCTGCGGCCCGGTCGATTTTACGCTGGATGGTCTGGAAATGATGCGGCGTGGTCACGAAGCGGTAGAGCTTGTCTTCGTCACTTTCGCCTGGGCCGCTTTGACCGATATCGATGCGAAATTCGGAGAGCGAAACATCGATGGCGACATGGTTGACGAAGACCCGTTGGTCTTTCGACGCGGCGGCATCAACCTCTCCATTCTGTCCTGGTCCTGCCATGCATGGCTCCCTAAAGGGCAGATGCACGCCTGCACTCCGCCTGCAACATGCAAAGCAATGGGCGTGCCAACTAGTGGTTGGCTGAAATTTCAACGCGATAGGTGAATATGGAGGTCAGCAAGCTGTCACGGCTGTTACAATATGTAACAGGAGGGGTGTGACAGCTGTTACACCTTAGGACTCGTCAAGCACATGGCCCTAGGCGACCTGCAGTTGGCTTTGGGAAAGACCGGCGCGTTCAAGGCGACGATACAGAGTCATACGCGAGCAGTTGAGCTTGCGCGCTGCCTTTGTTTTTTGTCCGCCGGCTTCCGCCAATATGCGCAGCAAAAGCTGGCGCTCGGACTCCGATTCTTGCCCGGCGCGGGCCTTGCCTTCGAGGGAAGATGCAATCTCCAGCGGCAGATCCCCTGGCGATAGCGCTTCGGGGTCTAGTGCAGTCGCAACAGCGTGTTCGATGGCGTTACGCATTTCGCGGACATTGCCTGGCCACCCGTAATTTTCCAGTGCAGCCAAAAAATCTTCGGTCATGCGCGGGCATGGAAAATCCATCTCGTCACAGATTTGCCGCAGGAGATATTGCGCGATCGGACGAATATCCTCACGCCGCGCGCTCATTGGAGGCAATGGCAATTGCACAACAGCCAGTCGGTAAAACAAGTCGGCCCGAAATCTGCCAGCCTCAACTTCCTGCCTCAGATCGCGGTTGGTTGCCGCCACCACCCGCACCGAACAACGCACTGGCCGCATCGAGCCAAGCGGGAAGACCTCGCCGCTTTCCAGTGCCCGCAAAATCTTTGCTTGCGCAGAGAGGCTCAGCTCGCCGACTTCATCGAGGAACAGCGTCCCGCCATCGGCCAGGCGGAATTTCCCGGGATAGGATTTGACCGCGCCGGAAAAGGCACCTTTTTCGTAGCCGAAAAGTTCCCCCTCGATCATCGCTTCGGGAATGGCCGCGCAATTGATCGGGACAAGCTGCTGCTTCGCGCAGGGGCTGTTATGGTGCAGCAAAAGCGCAACGACCTCCTTGCCCGTACCCGTATCGCCATGGATTAGCGCGGTTGCTTTGGATGACGACAGCCGCGAAACCAGCCGCCGCACATCATTCATCGCGGCACTGCCGCCAACAAGCTTGTGGCCATGTATCAATTGGTTGATCTGCGAAGGGTCCATGAGCGGTCACCAATTCCGTTGCCGCCGACAACCGGATTTATTCGCTTCACGCGCAATCCAGGCTGTTCCGACGAACAGTTAAACAGGCACGACCCGTACGACCTTTGGGCTGTGACAATCCGGAGGAGATTGCCGCATCGAAAGCAGATTTGCTTCTTCGACTCGCCAATAAGATTATGGGAAAAGCACCGAAGCGTCAATCCGCCATGGGCCAGGCAAAGCAGAATATGGCAGTTTAATCGCTCGATTAAATTTTTGGTTGCGAGCGGATGCAGGCTAGGATAGTCGTTGCACCCAAAGCAGAAGAGGAGCGCCATTTTGGACTTTGATTTTTCCGACGATCAGAAATTCTTGCGCGATGAAGCGCGCAAATTTCTGGAGGCGCAATGTGACAGCGGCGTGGTGCGCAAAGTTCTCGACAATGACAATGTCCATCATAGCGATGAGCTTTGGACGCAGATCAAGGAAATGGGCTGGCTGGGCACGGCTATTCCGGGGGAATATGGCGGCCTCGGCCTTGGTATGCTCGAACTGTGCGTAATTGCCGAAGAGCTGGGCCGCGTGCTTGCGCCGGTACCCTTCGGATCGAGCATCTATTTCTTCGCCGAGGGTTTGAAAGCATTTGGCAGCGATGCGCAAAAACAGGAGTTCCTGCCCAAGGTTGCGGATGGCAGTATTGTCGGTTGCGTCGGAGCGTCGGAGGGACCAGGACCGATCACAGCAGTTTCGATCAAATGCGAATTTGATGGTAGCCAGGTAACGGGCAGCAAAATTCCGGTAACCGATGGCGGCATCGCAACACATGCGCTCTTGCTGGTCAAGGAGGGCAGCGGCACAAGCCTGGTGATTGCCGACCTGTCCGCAGATGGTGTGACAAGCGAGACCCTAAAAACAGTCGAGCCGACCCGCGACCATGCCCAGCTGACCTTCTCCGCCGCTCCGGGCGAGCGGCTGGGAGAAGCCGGGCAAGGTATTGAAATGTATCAGGCGATATTGGATCGTGCAGCCATCCTGCTCGCTTTCGAGCAACTTGGCGGCGCATCGCGCGCACAGGAGATGGCTATCGAATATGCCAAGGAACGCCATGCCTTTGGCCGTCCCATCGGCGGCAATCAGGCGATCAAGCACAAGCTGGCCGACATGTATGTGAAGAATGAAGTCGCGCGATCCAACGCCTATTATGGAGCATGGGCGCTTTCCACGGATGCCGCGGAGCTCCCCGAGGCGGCGGCTGCCGCGCGGATCGCAGCATCGGAGGCCTTCTGGTTTGCCTCGAAAGAAAACACGCAGACGCATGGCGGCATGGGTTTTACCTGGGAGGTTGATTGTCACCTCTTCTATCGCCGCGCAAAACTTCTGGCGGTGCAGGCTGGCGCGCCCGCAGTGTGGAAAGAAAAGCTTGTCCGCGCGCTGGAAATGAAAAACGCGGCCTGAAAGGAAGCAGACAATGAACTTTGAAGACACGCCCGAAGAAGCCGAATTCCGCGCCGAGGCCCGTGCTTTCCTAAAAAAGCATCTCGATCCTGCGGAAAATGATCGTGACGCGCGCTATCAGCCCGACTTTATCGAGCGCGCAAAGAAATGGCAGAAGACGAAGGCAGAAGGCGGTTTTGCGCAAATTACCTGGCCCAAGCAATTCGGCGGACGCGGCGGCACGCCCATTCAGCAAGTGATATGGAATCAGGAAGAATCGAAATTCAACGCGCCGACCTATCCCTTTGCCATCGGCCTTGGCATGTGCCTGCCCACCGTCATCGCATTCGGCAGCGATGAACACAAAAAACGCTATGTGCCGCCTGCTCTGACCGGCGAAGAAATCTGGTGCCAGCTCTTTTCCGAACCGGCTGCAGGCTCGGATGTGGCAGGTCTTAAAACCAAGGCTGTGCGCGATGGCGACGAATGGGTGATCAACGGGCAAAAGGTCTGGACCACCGGCGCACATATTTCCGACTATGGTATTGTCCTGACGCGGACCGACCCCGATGTGCCCAAACATAAGGGGCTCACCATGTTCATAATCGACATGAAGGATCCGGGCGTTGAAGTGCGCCCCATCCATCAGGCATCCGGTGGCAGCGAGTTTAACGAGGTTTATTTCACCGATGTGCGGATTCCTGACAGCGACCGGCTGGGTGAACCCGGACAGGGCTGGAAAGTGGCGCTCGTCACGTTGATGAATGAACGGCTGGCTGTGGGCGGATCGGCTGGCCCGGACTGGCGCGAGATCATGAATTATGCGCGCGAGGCGGGAACCATGAGCGACGCGGCTTTCCGGTCCAAGCTCGCCGATTGGTATGTCGCCGCGCAAGGCTACAAACTGACCAAATTCCGCACGCAAACGGCGCTGTCCAAGGGCGAGACGCCGGGGCCGGAGAGCAGCATCGGCAAGGTCATCACCGCCAACCAGATGCAGGATATCTGCAACAGCGCAATGGAAATGCAGGATCACTATGGCCTCATTTCCGACTGCGAAAAAGCGCCGATGGAAGCTGCCTTTCAGGAGGGCTGGCTATGGGCACCCGGCATGCGCATCGCGGGCGGCACCGACGAAATCCTGAAGAACATCATCGCAGAGCGCGTGCTTGGCCTGCCGCAGGATGTGCGCGTCGACAAGGACAAGCCCTTTTCAAGAATGGGATAGATCGGGCCAGTAGGGGAAAGTGCGCGTATGCTGTGTAGATTGAGAAGCATTGGTTTGGTCGTTCTTTTGGTCCTCGGACTGGCGATTCTGGATGGCCGCCCTGCAATGGCTCAGACCATGATCGAGGGCGAAAAAGGCTTTCAGTATCAAAGCATGGAAATGCTGAAGCGATATCCGAAGTTATATGCAACCTATTCCGTATGGGTTGACCGGGAACAGGATGAATTCGTCGAGGACTATGAAGCGGGGCATTATTGGTCGGCCGGTTATGCTGTAATTGGAGGCAACCAGGAAATACTGAGCTTGCAGCTTTTCAACGGCGGCAACACGGGCGGAATGCGCGACCGCAGCTACGCTGACGCACTGATCTGGGATCTCAAGAAGGATCGCCAAATCCAGCTGGCCAATCTGTTTGTTGATCCGGCAAGCGATAGGCAGAAACTATACAATCTGATGTGCCGGAAGATACGGGGAAAACACAATCCCGTGCAAGGATATGAGACTTGCCCCACGATCAGCAGGACAAACATTCCAACGCAGATGCGGTTGTTCCCCAGCGGCGGATACGGACGAACAACAATCCAGCCGGCGGGCAAGCCAGGGGCAAAAATGGACCGGTTCAAAATCTATGTCGCGTCCTATGTAATAGCGAGCGGAGCGGCAGGGCCTTTGGAGTTCGAGATTCCGGTTACAGAGGAACTGTTGAATGCAATCAAACCGGAATATCGAAGTAGTTTCTCTGTTGCTGGCAAGACGCCTGGTCCGAACAATAAAGCCTCTAAACCGGCAACATCTTTCAAACTTGAACGAGCTAAATCGATTGGGGGCTGGAGCTGGAAATCCAGCGGTATATCCTACAATGGTGTGTTGATGGAAACGCCCGATGTTTCTTGGGAAGAGGCACTGTATGCCTCAATTTCACAAAATGGTGCCAGCCCTTATGCGTTGGTAACTATCGTTCAGGATCATGGTTTTCACGAACCCCGGCTGGTCAACCGAAAAACGGGCAAAATGATCTGGAACGGGAAAAAACGCGATCCAGATTCGGAATTCGAGTTGACCGTAAATGCTATTGACGCATTTTGGTCTCCTGAGGCGAGGTATGTGTTCATACTTGAAGCCTATGATGGTCACGGGTTTGTGGTTTTCGACACACAATCAAGAGCAATTGTCGCATCTCGCCATCTTTTCGGCAGTAGCGTAAATGGCGATGACCGATGCTCGTACGGCACGCCTTGGAGCTTCAACGGCAACGTAAAATGGTCAGATAACCAGATAAGCTTTCTGGTGAACGAATATGATTCGGAAGCTTGCCTGTCAGGCACACAAATTCAAACCGGGCAAGTTCGCGTTTCAACAACTTTGGACAATCCAAACTCAAAACTAAAAATCGAACGCATCTGGTCAGAATAGTCTTGGAATTAAGGAACCACTCCCATGAATGAAGCCTATATCATCGACGCCTGCCGCACGCCGCGCGGCATCGGCAAGGTTGGCAAGGGCGCGCTTGCCGACACGCATCCGCAGCATCTTGCCGCCACGGTTTTGAGGGCGCTCAAGGAGCGCAACGATCTCAATACCGAAGAGGTCAGCGACGTCATCTGGTCGACCTCCACGCAAAAGGGCAAGCAGGGCGGCGATCTGGGCCGGATGGCTGCGCTCGATGCCGGCTATTCGATTCTATCCTCTGGCATGACGCTCGATCGTTTTTGCGGTGGCGGCATTACCTCGGTCAATCTGGCGGCAGCGCAGATCATGTCTGGTATAGAAGACCTCGTCATCGGTGGCGGCACCGAGAGCATGTCCTACACCGCCGAGCGCACCAAGGACGAGATGAAAGCCGGGCTTGGCGCGCCGATGATGGGTAGCGAAAATGAGCGACTGCAGGAAAGCCATCCGCAATCGCATCAGGGCGTGTGCGGCGACGCCATTGCGAGCATGGAAGGCATTGCCCGCGAAGACCTCGATGCGCTCGCGCTCAAGAGCCAGCAAAATGCCGATCGCGCCATTAAGGAAGGCCGCTTCGACAAGAGCCTGATCCCCGTTGTGAACGATGACGGAACGGTGGTGCTGGACAAGGAGGAATTTCCGCGCCCGCAAACAACGGCTGAGGGGTTGGCGCAACTGGAACCATCCTTTGCCAAGCTTGCCGACATGCCGCTCGATCCCAAGGGTACGACCTTTCGCGGGCTGATCAATCAGAAATATCCCGATCTGAAGATCGAGCATTTCCACCATGCCGGTAACAGCTCCGGCGTCGTCGACGGCGCAGCGGCGGTGCTTCTTGCATCGAAAGACTATGCCGAGAAAAATGGCCTGAAGCCGCGCGCCAAAGTGGTGGCGATGTGCAATATGGGCGACTGTCCGACGCTGATGCTGAATGCGCCGGTTCCCGCCGCCAATAAGGTGCTGGACAAGGCAGGCCTGACCAAAGACGATATCGACCTGTGGGAAATCAACGAGGCTTTTTCCGTCGTTGCCGAGAAGTTCATCCGCGATCTCGATCTTGACCGCGAGACGGTCAATGTGAATGGCGGCGCGATGGCGCTCGGCCACCCCATTGGTGCGACCGGCTCGATCCTGATCGGAACGATGGTCGACGAGCTTGAAAGGCAGGACAAGAAGCGCGGGCTCGTCACAATGTGCGCGGCCGGCGGCATGGCGCCGGCGATTATCATCGAAAGGGTTTGATGGCCACTGATCCACTTTTCGACTTCACCGGCAAAGTCGCGCTGATTACAGGCGGGAGCCGCGGTCTGGGCTACCGGATGGCGATGGCGCTGGCCGAGCGCGGCGCGGATATTATTGTTGCCAGCCGCAAGCTGGAAAAATGCGAGGAGGTGGCTGGCGAAATCCGCGCGCTGGGCCGCCGCGCACATGCGATCTCAGCGCATGCCGGAAAATGGGACGAATGCGACCGGCTGATCGAAGAAAGCTATGGCGCATTTGGTCGCGTCGACATCTTGATCAACAATGCCGGCATGTCGCCCGCAGCACCCAGCCATGAAGTTTCCGAGCAGCTTTTCGACTCCGTCCTCAACCTCAATTTCAAGGGGCCTTTCCGGCTGGCAAGCCGGATCGGCAAACGCATGGCCGATGGCGATGGAGGCTGCATCATCAATATCAGCTCGGTCGCCGCCGATGGCGGCTTTCCCGGCGTCGTGCCCTATAGTGGTGCAAAAGCCGCCCTCGACGCCATGACCAGATCGCTGGCGCGCGAATATGCGCCGAAAGTCCGCGTCAATGCCATTCAGGCCGGCCCATTCCTGACCGACATAGCAAAGGCCTGGGATGAGAAATCACGCGAGGAGCAGCCGGTAGCGCTGGGCCGTCCAGGTGAGCCTGATGAGATTGTCACGGCTGCATTGATGCTGGCGAGCGACAGTTCCAGCTACACGACCGGTGCCATCCTGCGCGTCGATGGCGGCCCGCGCTAATCCAGCGCCTCGGCCTCGCGCACCGACTTCCATTGCCGGGCATCATGGCCAAAGAGGATGCGCACGCCTTTGGCTTCCATATCCTTGAGCCGATCGAGCGTTTTCAGCCCCTCGCCGATATCCCATGAAAATTGCGGCATCGCGCGGCGCTGCAGATTGGCCTCTGTATAGCAGCAATCGGCCGCCAGCAGCACTTCGCCTTTCGGCAGCGTGACGATCACGCTCTGATGGCCCGGCGTATGGCCATAGGTAGGGATGATTCGGATCGTCCCGTCGCCAAACAGATCATATTCGCCATCGATTTTCTTGACCGGATGGCCCGGATCATATTCGCTGGCATGATAGAGCGCCGGATTGTCCGTCTCCTCAGCTGCTTCGAATTCGCGGCGCTGTACGATGATGGTTGCATTGGGAATCTGCGGATTGCCGCCGCAATGGTCGGCATGCAGATGCGAATTGACGATCCAGTTGATGCTCGCGGGATCGATGTCGGCGCCCCTGAGGCGCGCCGCGATCTCCATATCCGCCAGCGTCTGGAGCCCGAATTTATTTTCCGGCATCATCGTTTCTGGCGTCTTGCGGTAGCGCTCGCCAAGGCCGGTATCGAACAGCACTTTGCCTTTGGGATGCTCGATGAGATAGGCCGGGACAGGTGAGCGGATATAATCCCCCTCTTCGCCATCGATGAAGAAACCGGGGCGGCACTGAAACCAGCCGCAATTAAAGGCATAAAGGCGTAGCGTCATGACACTAGACCTTCGGTCACCGGGAAAATAGCGCGGCCATGGCCGCAATCACGGCATCGGCATCGAGCCCATATTCGCGGTACAGATCTGGCAGATCACCGGTTTGCCCGAAACGGTCAACGCCCAGCGGCACGGTCCGCTGGCCATGCACTGCGCCCAGCCAGGACAGTGCAGCAGGCGCGCCGTCGGTTAAGGTGACAAGCGGAACATTCGGCAGGATACGCGCAATATGGCTCGCTTGCCCTTTCGCGCTGAAATCGCGGTGCAGCAAATCGGGCGAGGTCACATTGAGAAGCCCCAGACCCGGCAAGTCGTCCCGCATGGCGCGCCACGCTTCCAGCGCTTCAGGCATGATCGCGCCCATTGCCGCGATTGCCGCTTCGCAGCCATCGCTAGGCGCTTTGAGCCAGTATGCCCCGGCAAGCGCGGCATCCTTCCAGCCATCATCATCGCGTTCTGGCTGATCGATCTCGCGCGTCGTCAGGCGAAGATAAACGCTCTCTCCATCGTCGCGCTGCATGAGCGCGAAGGCATGCTCCATAAACAGCGCCAGCTCGTCGGCATATGCGGGTTCATAATGCGTCAAACCCGGCTGACCCATCGCAATCAGCGGCGGATTGATCGATTGATGCGCTCCGCCTTCGGGGCCAAGCGTCAATCCCGAGGGCGTCGCAACCAGCAGGAAGCGGGCGTCTTGATAGCAGGCATAGTTGAGCGCATCGAGCCCGCGGGCGATGAAGGGATCATAGACCGTGCCGATGGGAATGAGCCGCTCGCCAAAAATATCGCCCGCCAGCCCCATCGCCGCCAGCATCAGGAAAAGATTATTCTCGGCAATCCCCAGCTCGATATGTTGTCCGGCCTCGCTACCACCCCATTTTTGTGCGCTGGGAATTTTCGAGGCGCGAAAGACGTCCGGCATCTCCTGCCGCCGGAAAAGACCGCTCTGATTGACCCACGCGCCAAGGTTAGTGGACACCGTAACATCCGGCGATGTCGTGACGATCCGATTGGCGAGCGGGCCGCCCTGCTTGGCGATCTCGAGCAAGATTTTGCCAAAGGCGGTCTGAGTCGACTGTCGGTTCCCATCCGGCGTCAAAATGGGCGGGACTTCGACCTGCGGCGCGGCAGGTCTTTTTTCGCGCGCCAGAGGTGACGCCTCGGCCACCGCACGCGCTTCCTCCCGGATGTTGCCCGATAGCCCGGCCCAGGCGCCCCATTCCTCACCTTCGGATATCCCCAGATCGGCGCGCAGCCCCTCGATCTGCGATGGGTTCATCAGGCCGGCATGATTGTCCTTGTGACCGGCAAATGGCAGGCCAAAACCCTTGACCGTGTAAGCGATAAACAGTGTCGGGCGGTCGTCCTGCGCACTGTCGAATGCTTCGCAAATGCTCTCGATACAATGCCCGCCGAGATTGGTCATCAGCGCCGCCAGTTCTTCATCGCTACGCCTTGCCAGCAGCGATTTGACACCGCGCTTCTTGCCGATATCGGCCAGCAGCCTTTCGCGCCACGCGGCCCCGCCCTGGAAAGTCAATGCGGCAAATTCGGCATTGGGGGTTTCGTCGATCCAGTCCGAGAGCGCCTGCCCGCCCGGATCTCTGAAGGCCGCCTGCTGCAGCTTGCCGGACTTGATGGTGACAACCCGCCAGCCGCAGGTCTCGAAAATGTCGTCGAAACGCCGGAACATCCGATCCGCCGTCGTGCTGTCGAGCGATTGCCGGTTATAGTCTACGATCCACCAGCAGTTGCGGATTTGATGCTTGTAGGCCTCGATCAGGCATTCATAAATGTTGCCCTCATCGAGCTCGGCATCGCCCATCAGCGCGATCATCCGCCCGGCATCATTTTCCTCCATGCCCTTATGCGCAATAAGATAATCCTGGATCAGGCTGGCAAAGGCAGTCACAGCAACGCCAAGCCCGACACTGCCCGTCGAAAAGTCGACAGGGATAGTATCCTTGGTGCGCGAAGGGTAGCTTTGCACGCCGCCAAAGCCGCGGAAATTTTCGAGGCTTTCTTGCGTTTGGTTACCCAGCAGATAATGGATGGCGTGGAGGACCGGGCCGGCGTGCGGCTTTACCGCAACCTTGTCATTGGGACCCAGCGCATGGAAATAGAGCGCCGTCATAATGGCCGAGATCGAGGCGCAGCTGGCCTGATGCCCACCGACTTTTATGCCGTCACGGCTTGCGCGAATGTGATTGGCATTATGAATGATCCAGCTTGAAAGCCAGCGCAATCGGCTGTCGATGGCCTCCAGCGCAGCAATATTGGGAGCCGCTGTCTCACTGGCATTGCGAGTCTTCACCATTCCAATTGTTTAGCGCCTGCAAGCGGCTGGTTACAATGGAAACTTATGCAGTGTTTGCTGCAATAATTCTGCATTATGGGGAGCAAAGCCAAGGCGAATGGTTTAGGGCAAGTGGATGCAGTATGACGCATTGATCATCGGCGGCGGTCATAACGGCCTCGTCTGCGCTTTCTATCTGGCAAAGGCAGGTATGAAAGTGCGTATTGTCGAGCGCCGCGATGTTGTCGGCGGCGCTGCGGTCACCGAAGAGTTCCACCCCGGTTTCAGAAACTCGGTCGCCAGCTATACGGTGAGCCTGCTGCAGCCCAAGGTGATAGAGGACATGCGGCTCGCAGATTATGGCTACCGCGCAATCGAACGCCCCCTGTCGAATTTCTTGCCGATCGACGACCGGCAGTATCTGAAAGTCAGCGGCAGCCTGAAGAAAGCGCAGGCAGAGTTTGGCAAATTTTCCGAAAAGGATGCTGCCGCGCTGCCCGCCTATGATGCCATGCTCGACGGGGTAGCCGATATTCTGCGCGACCTCGCCTTGCGATCACCGCCCGGCGAAGGCAGTGGACTAGGCGGTGTGATTGACGCGCTCCGCCAGGGCCGCATGCTCCAAAGACTATCGGTCGAAAGGCAGCGCGACCTGCTCAACCTGTTCACAAGATCAGCGCGGGAATTTCTCGAAAGCTGGTTCGAAAGCGACCCGGTCAAAGCCCTGTTCGGCTTTGACGCGGTTGTCGGGAACTATGCCTCACCCGATACACCGGGAAGCGCCTATGTCCTGCTCCACCATGTGTTCGGAGAAGTGAATGGCAAGAAGGGTGCCTGGGGACATTCGGTTGGCGGTATGGGAGCGATCACCCAGGCCATGGCCGCGGCATGCCGAGATGCAGGGGTTGAAATTAGCCTGGAGCGCCCGGTCGAGTGCGTCTTACTTGATGGAGATCGTGCGGCGGCTGTGCGCCTGACCAGCGGAGAAGAGATTGCAGCACAGCGCATCATCGCCAATGTCGGGCCGAAATTGCTGTTCGGAAAATTGATCGACAACAGCGCTCTGCCCGACGATTTCAAAAGACGCATGCAGGACTACAAGACGGGCAGCGGCACTTTCCGCATGAATGTCGCGCTATCGAGCCTTCCCCGCTTCACCTGTTTGCCCGAGGAGGGTGAACATCATGGTTCCGGCATTATCATGGCCCCTTCGCTCGACTATATGGATGCCGCTTTTGTCGATGCGCGTCAGCATGGCTGGTCGCACCGACCGATTGTCGAAATGCTGATCCCGTCAACAATCGATGACAGTCTGGCCCCCAAAGGCGCGCATGTCGCCAGCCTCTTCTGCCAGCAATTCGATCCCGAATATGCTTGGGATGATGCAAGTGAAAAATCGGCAGTCGAAAGTATTTTCGACGTGATCGAAACTTATGCCCCCGGTTTTCGTGGGACTGTATTGGGAAAACAAATCCTGTCTCCGCGCGGGCTGGAAGAAAAATTTGGCTTGGCAGGCGGCGATATTTTTCACGGGCGCATGTCGCTTGATCAGCTCTGGGCCGCGCGACCGATCCTTGGCCATGGCGGCTATCGCGGTCCCATCAAAGGCCTCTATATGTGCGGATCGGGGACGCATCCGGGCGGCGGCGTGACCGGCGCGCCGGGGCACAATTGCGCGCAGGCCGTGCTCGCCGACCGCAATATCGCCAGCCGCCTATTCGGTTGAGGGTAAGGCCTCCCGCCGGCAATCAAAACTTAGAATCTCGTTGGGCGTATTGGGCAGCAAATCGCGGATTGCGCCATTCATTTCCGCGACTTTTGTGCGCAGGCCCTGTTCGCTGGAACAACCCCGGACACGGTGGCGTTGCCGCGCTTCGCGCGCCTTTGCCATCGCGCCAGAACCGAGCAGATAATTCTGAATCCGATACCGGCTTCTTACCGGATCGAAGGTGACCACCGATACCCGGGCATCGCTGTTGGGCACAAAACTGCGACGCCATTCTGCACCATCTTCGGCATATTGGGTGCGTCCATTGACGCAGCCATCGGCAGCCCAGTCGAAAATGACGTCGGCATCGTTTGATACCGTGATCCGGCTTCGCTCGGGCGCGATCTTGCAGGTCATTTTTCCTGCCGCAAGCTTCGCGGCTGTATCGCCGTCACCGCTCAATTCCTCCTGCTCCAGAGCCTTGCGCACCAGATCATCGACCTTGTCGAAGGACGGGCGTAGCAGAAAGATCAGTATTGCCAGTGCGAACAGGCCGATCGACCCCATGGTGAATATGATCAGCATGTTCCGGTTCCCGCGCTGCTGCCAGACAAGCGCTGCACCGGCGGCAAATAGCGACAGCGCGAGCAGCAGGCCGGCGAAGGCTAGACGGTTCTCGCGCTCTGCAATTACCCGGTATTCTGCTCTGCGGCGGGTATCCCCTTCCAGGCTTTCCCTCTTTTCTGCGGCAATGCGCTGTTCTGCAGCGATTTTCGCCCGCGCTTCGGCTTCCCTTCGTGCCTCGGCCTGGCTGAGCTCTGCAGCCGACCGGCAAGCATTTGCGACGCTGCGAAAGCCGATCTTCTCGCTACGCAGAAATGTAACGATCTCCTTCATCGCAACGGCAAAATAGAACTCCGCTCCGCCGCTCTGCGCTTGCGAGCCAAAACTGTTGATACCCACCACGCGCCCGCAATTGTCGACGATCGGCCCACCGCTATTGCCCGGCGCTATCGGCGCGGTGTGCAAAACCGTCTCGAACAGCTTGGAGGACCGGCCAGCGGAAACAGATCCGCGGGTCTTGACCGGAGCTTGGGGTTGCAGCGTATCGCTATCCTGTTGTTGAAGCGCGACATCGACATTGGCCGGATAGCCGATTGCAAATACATCGGAGCCATCGGCAAAAGCCCCGGTCAGAAAAGCAGCAGGTGTCAGCTTGCCCCCATCGGTGATTTTGAGCAGGGCAAGATCATTGTCGGGGTTCCAGGCCAGCAGCCGTGCCTTGAAGCCTTTGCTGCCTTCGCTGGGGATGATCAGAAAGCTGATACCTTCATCATAGTTGGCCTCTTCGACGACATGCGCGCTGGTCAGGATGGTATCGGACGTGACCGCTACGCCGGACCCGTGCCCGGTAAAAACCTGCGACTCGCCGACCTGTCCGATAACAGCGACGCGCACTACGCTCCTGCTCGCGGCCTGAATATCGCTGGCCGATGCAAGCGCAGCCGTCGGCGCAAGAAATGCCAGCAGAAGGGTGATCGCCAACAGATAAATTCGGGCCATACGCCGCACAATCACAAGAAGCTGTAGGGGTCAACATCGACGCCGACTCTCACGCCGCGCGAAAATTCCAGATCGCCCAGCCAATCCCGCATGATTGCCTGCAATTCGGTACTGCGCCGGGCATGCACAAGCAGCCTCTGCCTGTGCCGACCGCGAAGCATGGCAAGCGGCGCAGGCGCGGGACCAAAGACATACATGCCTTCCGCTTTGGGAGCTGACGCACCGATGATGCGCGCAGCCTCTATTGCCTCGGCTTCGTCTTCGGAGGAAATGATGATGGCCGCAAACCGGCCAAAGGGCGGAGCGCCCGCCGCTTGCCGCTGGGCAGTCTCGGCATCGTAAAAGGCATCGCGATCACCATCCACCAAAGCAGCAATGACCGGATGCGATGGATTGCGGGTTTGGATGAAAACCTCGCCCTGCTTTTCCGCCCGCCCGGCGCGGCCCGCCGCCTGAACGATTTGCTGGAATGTCCGCTCTGCGGCCCGCAAGTCTCCGCCCTCCAGACCGAGATCAGCATCGATAACGCCGACCAGGGTGAGATCGGGAAAATGATAGCCCTTGGTTACGAGCTGCGTGCCGACGATGATGTCGACCGCCTTGTTTTCGACCAGTTCGACAAACTCGGCGGCTTTGGCAGGCGACCACAGCGTGTCGGACGTCGCAACAAAAAGCCGTGCCTCTGGAAAGAAGGCCTGAACCTCGTCACGAATGCGTTCGACACCCGGACCGCAGGCCACCAGGCTATCCTCGGCCCCACATTCCGGGCAAGCATCGGGCGGCGGCATAACATGGCCGCAATGATGGCACGCCAGCCGCCGAACCAGCCGGTGCTCGACCATCCAGCTGGTACAGTTGGGACACTGGAAGCGGTGCCCGCAATTTCGGCAAAGCGTCAGCGGAGCATATCCGCGGCGGTTCAGAAAAAGCAGGCTCTGCTCCCCTCGCTCCAACCGTTCTTCAAGCGCTTTAAGCAGGGGCGGGGCGATCCAGCGCTGTCTGTCGGGCGGAGTTTCGGTCAAATCGATTGCAGCGATATGCGGCATTTTGGCCTCGCCAAATCGCGAGGGTATCTCCAGATTCCGGTAGCGCCCGATCCGCGCCATATGTCGCGATTCCAGCGCAGGTGTGGCCGATGCAAGCACAACCGGGAATCCCTCGAAATGCCCGCGCATGACAGCGACATCACGGGCATGATAGCGGACGCCGTCTTCCTGCTTGAAGCTGATCTCATGCGCCTCATCGACAATAATCAGACCCGGGTCGGCAAAGGGCAGAAACAGGGCCGAACGCGCTCCGATCAAGGCCTTGCAGCTGCCATCGGCAACCTGCCGCCAGATACGCCTTTTCTCCGCCGCCCGCATGCCCGAATGCCAGGCTGCCGCTGCTACGCCAAATCGCACTTCGAAACGCTTGAGCACCGGCTGCGTCAATGCGATTTCCGGAAGCAATAGCAGAATCTGCTTATCCGCTCTCAGCGCCTGGGCCACGGCTTCGAAATAGGTCTCGGTCTTCCCCGACCCGGTCACGCCATCGAGCACGAAAACATCATTGCTCTGCGCCTGCACTGCTCTGCAGATTGCTGTCGCGGCTGCGGCCTGCTCCTTGTTGAGCGTTGGCGCGGCATGGTCCGGATCAGGTTTTTCAAACGGCGTATCGACGCTGACTTCGACCGCCTCGAATGCACCCAGCTTGACAAGGCCGCGGATCACCGCATCACTGACCCCGGCCTCTTCGGCCAGTTCGCGCACCAGCCCCTGCGCATCTTCCAGTGCATCGAGCGCAACCGCGCGCTGCGGCGTCATGCGCGATGGCTCAACATCGGTGCGCCGATATTCGGTAATAGTACCGCCACCGCCAAGTGCTGCCGAGGGCAGCACCATGCGCAATACCGCAGCATGGTTTGTCAGATAATAGTCCGCGATCCAGTCGACCAGCCGCCTGAGCCCATCGCGAAGTGGCGGAATCTCGTGAAGCTCATAGATCGCGCGCAGCCTCTTGTCGTCGACCGGTTCATCATCGAAAATACCCTTGTCCCACACCACGCCGGTCAGCTTGCGCGGCCCCAGCGGCACGGTAACGATGCTACCCGGCGGTGCGCTGACCCCGTCCGGGAGCTTGTAATCAAGCGGACCAACTACTTGGGTCAACAGGACGACGCGAACGCGATTCATGGCCCCCTGCTATACGCTGCATCCAACAGCCCGTCACCTGCTGCTATGGCAGTTGGTAGTTCTCTGATAAGAGGGCCGAAAGGGAACAAGGAGAGTCGCAATGGATTTAGGTCGCAGGCAAATTTTGGCAGGGGCAATGGCTGGCGGGATCTTGGCGCTTCCTGCCTGTTCTAGCATTCCGGGATTCAGCCTGACAGACGCCATCCGCCGCCTGCTGTCTCTCTCATCGCAATCGGCCTTCGCGCAATTGCTGCAGCCGGGCGGCTTTTACGACAGCAATGTTGCACGCATCGCCCTGCCTGACCGGTTTGGCGGATCGACCGGCTCGGGCATTCTGAGCGCGGTTCTGAGAAGCAGCGCTTTTCGCACGCGGCTGCAGAAAGAGCTCAATCGGGCGGCGGAAAAAGGCGCAGAGCGTGCAGCACCGCTTGTTGCCGATGCCGTGCGCAATGTCAGCATAGCCGATGCCGCAAGCATCGTGCGTGGTGGCCCTCAGGCGGCCACAAGTTTTCTGCGCGGGCACATGGGCAGCACGCTGATGGATGCGATGCTGCCAGGCGTTGGCGATGCCCTGCGCTTCGCCAGCGACGACGTGGTGAGCCATGCGATCAGGGCAGTTTCCGGTTTCGACATCGGCGCGCTTGCCAGCGACATCAATCAAAAAGCCGACAACGCCATCTGGGCATCGATCGGTGCTGAGGAGGCAGCGATCCGTGCTGACCCGCAAAAGACGAATGACCCGCTGTTGATCGGCGTATTCGGTCTCGGCGGATAACGTCCCGGGGATTGGTATCTAAGGCGTCACGATATTGAAATCCGGTGGCGGTTCGTCGAGCGCCGCGAACAGCGCGGCAAGCACCAGCGGATTACCGTCAATCTTGACCAGCCCTTCCTGCATGGCCTGCGCAAAGCTGATGTCCTGCGCCAGCAGCCGGTCAAAATCCGAGCGGTTGATGGTAACGCTGGCCGATGGCTTGGCAAGCTTCTCGCCGATGCGCGGAACGATCACCGATTTGCGAACCTGCAGGCTCAACTCTTCACTGCGATCGGGAAAAGTGAACTGGATGCTGCTACCCGGCATTTGGGACTTCGCTGGATTATAGCGCACCGCAAGCGAATCGAAGAGCTGCGCTGTCGGGATAGCGCGAAGCAATTCAACGCGCGGACGCAAAATAGAGGTCTCGGCCTTATCGGCTTTGCGCAATTCGGCAGCGGCTTTCAGGAAATAGTTGCGCCAGCTTCCCGCTTCGGCCTGAAATCCCTGCTGCTCATAGCTGGCGGCGAGCCATTTCTTTGCCTCCGCATTGGATGGGTCGGCAAAATGCAGATGGTTGAATATGACCGAAGACCAGCGGTAATCGCCTGCATCGAACGCCGCAATACCGGTTTCGAGCGCCTTTTCCGCGCCGCCCATCGCCGCGACATAGCGCTTCGATTCCTCGACCGGGACATGCCGGTGATAATTGGCAGGCACGCCGTCCCACCAGCCGAAATAATATTGATAAACAGCCTTTGAGTTGTGATTGTTTGTTCCATAATAGCCGCGCGTGCTGAAATCGCTCTTCTGCGCTTCCGCCTCGCCGATAGCTTCGGCTATCTCGGTCATCGTCTCCCCGGCGTTCGCCAGCCGGATCGTCTGATCATGCAGATAGCGGTAAGCATCGCGCTGATTGGCCAGAAATTTTTTGACATTTTCCCGCCCCCAAGTGGGCCAGTGATGCGAGGCAAACACCACGTCCGCCTTGTCCCCATACTCGCGCAGAACCTTGTCGATGGCTTTCGTCCAGGCCAGCATATCGCGCGCTTTAGCGCCCCGCTGGGTCAGCGTATTGTGCATCGTTCCGGTTGCAACTTCGGCGGTCTGCAGCGCCTTGAACTGCGGCAGATAAAACATGAATTCTGCTGGTGCCTCGGTGCCGGCAGCATCGACAAATTCAAAACGGATACCGTCAATGGTCATGGGGTCGTCACCGGGGCTGACCTCGCGCGTCGGCTTTGCAAGCGAGATTATGCTGTTCTGCGGTAGGCCGGGGCCAAGCCCAGATCCGACCGAAGCCGTCGGCCCATGGGGAAGGCCCTGGCCAAACTGGAATGTTGCGCGCCGGCCCATATAGTTTCCGGCGAGCAGGTTCTCGCTTACCGCCTCCAGCAGGAAGCCTGTTGGGGCGATTATCGGAACAGAACCGTCCGACAGCTGCTCTTTTGATAGAACGCCAGCTACGCCGCCGAAATGGTCCGCATGGCTATGCGTAATAATCACCCCGGTAACGGGCCGCTTGCCCAGCGTCTCGTTGGCCAGGGCGAGCCCGGCAGCAGCGGTTTCCACCGAGGTAAGAGGGTCCACAATGATCCAACCCTTATCACCGCGAATTAGGGACATAACCGCTAGATCATAACCCCGAAACTGGTAGATGCCGGGCACCACCTCGAACAGGCCATGTTCTGCAAGCAGCTTGGATTGCCGCCAGAGCGAGGGGTTCACGCTGGCCGGCGCTTCACCTTTCAGGAAAGCAAACTGGTTCGCATCCCAAACCACTTCGCCTTTGGCATTACGAATGATCCCGCCCTCTATCTGGGCAATCCGCCCGCGTGTGGCGTCTTCAAAATCACTCGGCTCTGAAATGGGAAGGCGCGCGGCGACCTTGGCGTTTGCCTCGCGTGTTGCTTCGGTCGCTAAGCCAACCGGCGGCTCGTGGCCCAACGCCGGTTGGGCGATCAAGATGGCAAGGATCGACATGATGATCAGATGCAAGCGCATGGTTCGGTTTTCTCCCTCTCACATATCTCTGGCCTACCGCTGGCTCGGTTCACGCGCAAGCTGCCGTTTATTCCTGCATGCCGCTATTTCCTGATCTCAACCTTGGTCAGATCCATCGCCGCATCGCCAAGCTCTACTCCGCCATCGACATTGATGATGGCACCGGTTACGTAGTTTGCAGCATCGCTGGCAAGCCACAGGCATGCATCGGCGATATCGTCCTTCGTTCCCCAATCGCGCAGCGGAATCCGGCCCTTGCTGGCTTCCGCCATCTCCTTGTTCGGCGCGAGCCTTTCCATTCCTTCAGTGCCGCCAATCGGCCCGGGCGAGACGCCGTTGACCCGGATGCCGCCTGGCCCCCATTCCATTGCGAGGCATTTGACCACCATATTGACGCCGGCCTTTGCCGCGCAAGCATGCACTTGCATCGGCATCGCATTGACCGCCTGCGGCGCTGTGATCGCGGTCAGCGACGCGCCCGGCGCATTCAGAAATTCAAAGCTGGCACGAAACACATTGAAGGTGCCAAGGAGATCGATATCAACGACCGTCTTGAAGGCATTGGCGCTCATCCCCAATGCGGGGCTGAGAAAATTGCCTGCTGCACCCGAAAGCACGATGTCGATCGCGCCATATTTGTCGCGACAGGCGGAAAAGGCGGCCATGAGCGCACCAAAATCGCGCACGTCGCAGGCCATGCCGGTCGCTTCCAGCCCGTCATCACGCAGCCCCTGGGCCGCAGCCTGAATCTTGTCGTCGCTGCGGCTGATCATGAAAAGCTTTGCGCCAGCCTCGGCATAACGCCGGGCAACCTGAAGATTGATTCCCGATGATGCGCCTGCGGCAAAAGCAACCTTTCCGGAAAGCAGGTCTTCTCGAAACGTGTCGGTCATGGATTTCTCCTCGGTGGTTGGCTTTGCAAAGCAAGGTCTGTGGATAAATAACCCTGTCCTTTCCTGCCGCAATAGCGCTAACAGGTGGCAATCGATTCCGACAAGTCGCGGGGACAATAAAGATGAAGTTTTTTGCCGACACAGCCGATACAGCAGCCATCGCAGAGCTTGCCGAAACGGGCCTGCTCGATGGCGTGACCACCAACCCGTCGCTGATCAAGAAATCGGGCCGTGACATCATGGAAGTTACCAAGGAAATATGCGGGCTTACAGACGGGCCTGTCTCGGCGGAAGTCGTTGCGCTGGATCATGCGGAAATGATGAAAGAGGCAGAAGTGCTGCGCAAAATAGCGGACAATGTCTGCATCAAGGTACCGCTTACCATCGACGGGCTGAAAAGCTGCAAGGCGCTCACCAGCGACGGGACTATGGTCAATGTCACGCTGTGCTTTTCTGCTTCGCAGGCGCTGCTGGCTGCAAAGGCCGGGGCGACCTTCATTTCCCCCTTTGTCGGGCGGCATGATGACAATGGCTTCGACGGCATGCAGCTGATCGAGGATATCCGCCTGATCTATGACAATTATGCTTTCGAAACCGAGATACTGGTGGCCAGCGTGCGTCACGGTATGCATGTTTTGGAAGCAGCGAAAATCGGAGCCGATGTGATGACTGCGCCGCCGGGTGTGATCAAGGCGCTGTTCAAGCATGTGCTCACCGACAAGGGCATCGAGGCTTTCCTTGCCGACTGGAAAGACACTGGGCAAGAAATCGGCTAACAACGGCTTTTGGTCCGTATTAGGAAGAAAGGACGGCTGGCCCTATAAGTCTCTGAAATCTGCTTGGGGTAGGGACCATGCAGGAGACAGGCCATGAATATGCCGGAAAAGGTGTTTCCCATCGCACATATCCATTATGATGACGAATATGAGGATAGTGGCAAAGTCATTGTCCCCGACGAAGTGCAGGATGCAATCCGCACGCTCATCCGCTGGACCGGGGATGACCCGACGCGCGAAGGCCTGCTCGACACGCCAAAACGCGTAGGGCGCGCCTGGCGGGAATATTGCCTGGGCTATGCCGAAGACCCGGCTGAACATTTGAAGCGAACCTTCGAAGAGGTTGGCGGCTATCACGAACTGGTGTTGCTCAAAAATATTCCCTTCCAGTCACATTGCGAGCATCATCTGGCCCCGATCACCGGCAAGGCCTCGATCGCCTATATGCCAACCGACAAGGTCGTCGGCATTTCCAAGCTTGCCCGCGTTTTGCATGGTTTTGCGCGGCGGCTGCAGGTTCAGGAGCGCCTGACCGCCGAGGTTGCAAACTGCATCTGGGACAATCTGAAACCCGAAGGAGTCGCCGTCGTCATCGAGGCGCAACATGGCTGCATGACTGGACGCGGCGTCAAGGTCCACGGCGTCGACATGGTTACCTCGAAACTGCGGGGCTGTTTCCTGGACGATCAGCGCAGCCGAAAGGAAGTGATGAGCCTGATGGGCTATTAGGGTTCGGACTCACTAACAATACTTGCGAGGCGGCAAAATGACACAGATATCGAAGCAAGCCGGACGCAGTCAGGCAGTTGTTCTGCCTGCAAGTCCGTTTTGTTTTGAGATCAAAGCCATTTTGTCGTCCGAAGGATTTGACCAATTTTGTCCATGGCTGCGTTGGCAAGCCTTACGATGTACTGATATCCCAGCGACTTGCCGTCTTGCCCTGAACAAAATTGCTTCAAACCTCGCGGAAATTCTTAATGGGTCCGAACCCTAGCTCGAGGAAACGGTCACGGGTTACTGCATCCACATGCGCATCAGGTTGTATTGCACCAGCTGCATGCGGGCATAATTATCGCGATCCATATTGTTGCCCTCTAGCGCCGCGACCTCATTCAACTGGAACAAAAGGTCGCGTTTCAACGTGTCGGGTATCCTGCTTTGGATGAAAGTGATCGCAACCAACCGCTCGCCGCGCGTGACTTCCTCCACCTCGTGCAAGGTACTTGAAGGGTATACAATGGCAACGCCAGGCTCTTCCTTGAAATGCAGGTCGGCATTCTCAAGGCGAACATGCAAAGCACCGCCATCATAACTGTCGGGTGGGTTGAGAAAGATCGTGCAGCTCAAATCCGATCTAAGCGGTCCGTCGGGCATGCGGATAGTGGCACTATCCGGATGTAAGCCATAATGCATCCCGGAGGTATAACGGGTCATGAGCGGAGGAGCCATTTTCTGCGGGAATGCAAACTCGTGAAATTCTTCATTATTGTTTAGAGCTTCATGAAGGATTTTGGCGGACTGCTGATAGGCCTGCGGATCGTGCAACTGCAGATTATTTTTCACAGTCGAATGCGGGTTGCTGATCTTTCCGTCAACGAAATTGCCTTTGGCGGCGATATCCTGCAGCTGCTGGACCTGTGCACCATCGAGCAACTCTATCCTGCGAAACATATCCTATCCTTCCGTCATCACACCAAGCCCGTCGAGCTTATTGTGCACCGAAATTATCTCTCTAGTCCATTTAATTGCATTTGAAATAGCTTCTGCATGCTCATGTCGCGATCGCGCAAGTAATTGTGCTCTCAGTTCGGGGCTATAGCCATGCTCTGGTGCCTTTGAGTAGCTGGTCATTATCGGGCCGGAAATTATGGAATCCCGCTCTGCCGAGTTTAACGGGAGACCAAAAAAATCTGTAATTTCCTCGAAGCCATCTGTAGGGTTTGCCAGAAAATTGTCGAAATCAATATTTAGCCCGGGGTTCTCGACAGATGACGAAGTCCGGTCCAGACTGTGCATCTCGCATAGCCAGCTCAAGGCGACCCTTTGAGCGATGTCCAGCTCCCACAGATTTGCTACCTGCCTGCCCATAGCTTTTTCGAGCCGTCGCAACCGGCCCGGGGCCATGGCCAGCGTCTCATCCATTGACGCCTCGCCTGCCAATATTGTTTCAAGATACCGAGGTAGAGTTGCGCGCAATGTGAGGACATTCCCCGCATAACGGGAAATCTGGGGCCCTATTGCGCTAACAAAGCTGGTGGCTTTTATTATGGCGCGCGCGTCGAGCGTCGAAGTCCTCGACAGCCAGCCCATCACTTGTGGAAGCCTTCGGTTCCAGCGGTCAGTCGACCATGGTGCATGAGATGACCCCAGGGTGAGTTCAATCTCGGCCAAGCTTCGAAGCAAGAGGGGCTCGCGATAGGCGAAGACACTGTCGAGTTCTCCCAGCAACCGGGAAATCAGCGTCGAGCCGACATGGCCGATGTGGAAGATAACATGAGGAGCCGGTTTGTTTTCTACTGCGTGGCCTTCGACTTCTAACCAGCTCGCCCACCAACGTTTTTGATGCGGCGTAAAAATTCGCTGATCCAAAAAACTCGCATTCCGGAATTCTTCCTCCGAAAGTACGCTCATTAAAATTCGGTCTCTGGGAACGTCGAGTAAGTGTTGGTATGGTGTCACCGAATTGGCAAAAAACATTGATCCAGTCCAAGCCGCGCAGTCAACTGCTCGCAATGGCGGTGATCAGAGCTTCGAAGCCGGGGCCAGACAAGCACCCATTGGTTCAGGGACCAATGCGTTTCGACAAAGAGCCCAGTGCTCAGTATTTTTCGATGAACGGCAACGGTGCTTTTGTCATTTTCATTACTTTTTTCCCACTGGAAGGCTGTTAGACATTGCGACCAGCGGTAACGGATCATTCCGGCGGATTGTATTTCTCGATAAAGGCCACGGCAGCCTTCAGCATTTCCAGCCGCGTCTCGCCGCGCGAGAGCCAGTGATCTTCGCCGTCCAGTTCGACAAACTCATAAGGTTTGCCCGCGTCTTTCAGGGCATCTGCCATGACTGCGCTCTGTTTAAAGGGAACGACGACGTCGTCCTTGCCATGAATAAGTAGCACCGGCGCGTCGGCCTTCTCCGCAAAGCGGCGCGGCGAAACATCGCGCAAATCGCTTCCAGCGCCAACTTGCCGTTCCAAGGATCTTTTCAACATGGGATTGTTCCCACTTTCCTTGATATCAGTACTTACCATCATTTTCAGATCGCTAACTCCGTTTACGGAAACTGCACAGCGATACAGCCCCTGCTGCAACGTAACTCCCGCTAGCGCGGCATAACCACCGTAGCTTGCACCGACGATACATGCGCGATCCGGATCAACTGTTCCCTGGTCCGCCAGAGCGGCCAGGCCGTCTGATATGTCGGTCTGCATCTTGCGGCCCCATTCGCCATATCCTGCCCGCTTGAAAGCCGCATCCCGGTTGGTAGACCCCCGGAAATTGGGCTGGAAAACGGCGTATCCGCGCGAGGCAAACGCCTGTGCCCACCAGTCGAACCCCTCTTCGTCATGATTGTGAGGCCCGCCATGAGGCAGTATGATCACAGGCAGGTTTTCGGGCTTCAATCCAATGGGCAGAGTCAATATTCCGTCCATTTGCAGTCCATCTGATGCTGTATATGGAAATGTGCTTATCGGCCCAACTGAATTCGGGCCGATTTTCATGCGTTCATAACCAATGGCTTCTGCGCTTAGATTCTCTAGGTTTATCTTATACCAAGTTCCGGAATCCTTGTTTCCATCGGTTCTGGCGATCACTGCGCGGTAATTGTCCGTCCAGTCCTGTAGCCTGACATTGAGGTTCGGGAATGCCTTGCCGATTTTACTCATATCCTTGCGCAACAAAGGATCGAAAAAATATCGAGTTTTCGCCTGATCACCCTGACGATAGCCGACAATCCTACCTGTGCGGCGATCCGTATAAAAGTGAGCTATTCTGGTCTCGGGAAAAATTTCTTCCGCTTGCCCTCCAGAAAGCGGCACCTGCAGATATTTGCCCCGCTCATCATTTTCAGCATTCACATAATAGATGGCCTTACTGCCATCCTGGCTGAATGCGACCAGGGAAGCACCATATTTTGCTTCTCCTTCAATGATGTTCTTGCCGCTAACGCCCCTAATTACAAATTTGCCGCTTCGCTGGTCGACCTCCATGGTGGCGGAAATTTCGCCATCGGCGCCGACCAGCCAGTCCTTACCGATGTTATAGTCGTCATTTCGCGACAACATTTTGGCATCCCTACTACGCAAATTTAATCTGAACAGGTCTCGCTTTCCATCTTTGAGGCCGAAGGTGACAATGTTGGAATTTACCTTCTCGCGTGAAAGCTCAAAGCCGCCCAAGAAGACATACATATCGTCGCCGATTTGCCGGGTACCGAAATTTCCGATCGTGGCGTTAAAGATATCTCGCTGTTGGTCAAAGACATGCCATGGCTCGCTCCCATCCATAGGAATGACCAATATTGATGAAAATTCGCCTTTGTCTCCTATATAATCGAAACCTAATCTTACAGTTTCCGATTTCCGTACCAACAGATAGTGGTCACCGGCCCACTGCAAGTTTCGTATTTTGGCTTCGCCGATATTGTATTGCAGCTTTGCCGTGCCTCCGTCGACAATGATAATTACGCGCTTGTCTTTGACCGTTGCAAGCAGTGCTTGACGAGTGCCGCTGGATGAAATCGCAGCATCTTCAAAACCAGGCAACTTCCCATACTCTGATAGCGCGGGCATCTCCTCGGGCGCGTTGGTCGATGCAGATGATGCCGGCACCGCATGAACCGTAGCGAATGCCCATGCGACCGCGGCCAAAAAAGCGAAAACTTTCCTGATCATCGTGATATTCCCCAGAAGTTACTGGCTTTACATCATAATTGTCGCGGACCTTGTGACAAGAGGCTAGGTGTAACAACACCGAAAACGCGCTTTTGCCAGCCGCCTAGTCGCCCATCCACAGCCGCATGAGCATAAGCTGATCGGCCCCGGCATCCCACATAAAGGGAAAAAACTCGGGCAATCGGGTAAAGGCGTCTTTCCAGTCAACCATAGTGCTGCAGAGTTAGTTTATCCAAACCGGGATTAACAGCCTTGGTTAAAGGCTTTGACCCGATATTCGGCCAAACTTAACTTCAGATCGGTGGAAAAGAATCGGTCATCTGTTGTCTTCTTGCGCGCCAGCGACGCGGACATCGATGCCCGCCTTGGCAGGTATCTGCGTGCGATGCATAAATCCAAGATCGAAAACCAGGTCATCGATTGGGACCGCTCGGCAAAAGGAAAAAATGCGAGGCGAGCAGATTCCAGCCGACGCACATTCATCCTGCCCGCCACTTATGGGAACAAGTTCATATTCGCCCTGAAACTTGCCTGCTTCAATCTCTTTCTTCTCCACTATCTCTTGATACGATCAGAGAAAGCTGCGGTCATCCATGCCGTCGACCTCGAGACGGCCCTGCCGGCAATGGTGGCTAGCAAACTGACCGGACGCCCCTTCATCTATGATATTTATGACCATTATTCTGACAGCCGCGGCCTGGTGGGCTGGCTGAAGAAAGCCGCAGACTGGGCAGATGCCCTGACTATTCGCCATGCTAATCTCGTCATCATCGCCGACGAATGCCGCCTCCGGCAACATGCACGGATCGACCCGCAGAAGCTGCTCATAGTTGAAAATGTGCCCGACATAGCCAGGCCGCCAGCAGAGCACCCTTTCGCGGCACATGACCTGGGGCGGCGATTGAAAGTCGGCTATTTGGGCACGCTGGAGCCGCAATTTCGCGGACTTGAGCATCTGTGTGCCGCCATAAGGAAACTGCCATTCGTGGAATTGCACATAGCCGGAACGGGTGCGCTCGAACCTGCCATCAGGCGCGAAGCTGCTGCGTGCAGCAGGATAGTGTTTCATGGTCCCCAATCCCACTATTCCGGGCTGAAGCTGATGCGGGAATGCCATATATTGGCGGGGCTGTATTATCTTACCCAGCCCAACCACCCCTTCGCGGCTCCCAACAAATATTTCGAGCATCTTTTGCTTGGCATGCCGATGCTGACCACCAAAGGATCGCCGCCGGGTGACCGCGTCGAAAAGCACATAACCGGCTGGGCAGTATCGGAAGATCAGGAAAGTATCGAAGCCGCTTTGACCGAAGCCAATCGTAATCCAGAGGGCTGCCGCGAAATGGGGCGCAATGCAAACAGGCTGTGGCAAAGGCAATATGCAGATTATTGTGAGCAGATGATTTCAGGCAACTATGTTGCTGCCCTGCAGCGGATGATGCGCAGCGGCGCGAGCAACAAGATCCAATCCCCAGTGAAGCAATTTCCAGCAGGGCAGAAATGACCGGTGACCGCAAAATTCGCGTTCTGCAACTGGGCACTTCAGGTCCGCTCTATGGCGCTGAGCGATGGATATTGGCTTTGTGCAGAAATCTCGATGCCAGAAAATTCGATTGCCGCATCGCCGCCATTGATGATGACGAGAACCATCCCCCACCATTGCTAGCTGCTGCGAAGGCAGCGTGTATTCCAGGGCATTCGATCGGCAGACCAAGTAGCTCGATTCTTGGTACTATCCGCTCGCTGCGAAATGTCATTCGGGACAAGCAAATCGATATTGTGCACAGCCATGGTTACAAGGCGGATGTGGTTACTTTGGCAGCCTGTCTCGGACTCCCGGTCAAAACACTCGCAACGCCGCATGGCTGGAGCCGCGGGGCCGGCTGGAAGCTCGCCGCATACGAAAGAGCCGATCGCTTCTTGTTTCGCTTTTTCGATGCGGTAGCGCCTCTCTCGCAGGAATTACTCGGGAACCTTCCCGCCGGATTGGGACAGTCGAACCATGTGCAGCTGATCTCCAACGGCGTGGACATCGACGAGATTGACGCGGCAATGGCGGCAAAAGACAGGCAGTATGAGCGGCAGGCCTTTACCATTGGATATATCGGCCAGCTTATCGCGCGCAAGGATGTGCGGACCCTGCTCCATGCTTTTGCGCTGCTGGACGAGCCATCTTGCGAACTTGTCGTGGTCGGCGAAGGACCAGAAAAAGCAGCGCTGGAAAAAATGGCAAGCCAGCTGAATATCTCCCGGAGAACGCAATTCACTGGCTTCCGAAACGACCGGATCGCATTGCTCGGCGATTTCGATCTATTCATTTTGCCGTCGCTGGAAGAAGGCATACCGCGCTGCCTTATGGAGGCAATGGCGGCCAGAATTCCCGTGATCGCTTCAAATATTCCGGGCAGTACCGATCTTGTAGTCGACGGAAAGACCGGCCGTCTGTTCGAGCCTCGCAATGCCCGGCAGCTGGCAGCGTTGATGCGAAAGGCAATGAAAGGACAATCCGCAGATATGGCTGTTGCGGCCCGCCGCCACATTGAACACAGTTACAGCGCCAGCCGTATGGCCCGGGACTATGAAGAGCTTTTCGAGATGCTGACCGAAAGAAAAACGGCCGCTCGCGCCAAAGCGCGAACGGCCATCTCTTCTTTATCGGCCAGGAAAGCCTCCTGAACTAGTTTTCCGCGCTATCCTCTGCAGGCGCTTCGCCCGACAGGCCATCATCGCCTTCAACAGCGGCCTCAGCGGCGCGGGCTTCCTCGGCCTCTTCCTGAAGCTTGGCAAGGCGTTCTTTCTCGGCCTCTTCCGCTTCATCGGCAGCAACTTCGGCTTCCTCAGCCTGCTCAATGGCGGCAGCGGCAATTTCCGCCTGCTCGTCTTCAAACATCTGCGCGATCACATCGACGCCGTCCTTCTGCAGTTCGGCCTCGTCATCGGAGCGTGCCACATTCACCTGAACCGTGATCGAAACTTCCGGATGGAGAACGACTTTCACATCGAAAACGCCCAGCGTCTTGATCGGACGTTCGAGGATAATCATTTTCTTGGTAATGTCCGCGCCATCAGCGTTCAGCCCCTCGACAATATCGCGCACCGTCACCGAGCCGTAGAGCTGCCCAGCGTTGGAAGCCGCGCGGATAAGCACGATCTGTTTGCCGTCGACATTCTTCGATGCGGATTCCGCATCCTTGCGCTTGGCTTCATTGTCGGCTTCGATTTTCGCCCGGTTGGCTTCAAAGACCTTCTTGTTTGCCTCATTGGCGCGCAGCGCCTTTTTGTTGGGTAGCAGGAAGTTGCGTGCATAGCCGTCCTTGACGGTCACGACATCGCCTATGCCACCCAGTTTCTCCACGCGTTCGAGAAGTATGATTTCCATGTCTCTTCTCCCTTAGCGCACAATATAGGGCAGCAGGCCGAGATGCCGGGCGCGCTTGATCGCCTGGCTCAGCTCGCGCTGCTTCTTTGCGGAAACGGCGGTAATGCGGGAAGGCACGATCTTGCCGCGCTCGGAAATGTAGCCCTGAAGCAGACGTACATCCTTGTAATCGATCTTCGGCGCATCCTTGCCCGAGAATGGACAGCCCTTGCGGCGACGGAAAAATGGTTTTGCCATGATTAATTCTCCCCATCCCGGCCGCGGCCTTTGCGCTCATTCTTGCGCATCATCACCGACGGGCCTTTCTCATGCTCATCGACGCGGATGGTCAGATAGCGCAGCACATCTTCATTCATGCGGGTCTGACGCTCGAGCTCGGCAATAGTGTCGCCCGGAGCATCAATATCGAGCATGACATAATGCGCCTTGCGGTTTTTCTGAATTTTGTAGGCAAGCGTGCGAAGACCCCAGGTTTCGGTCTTTACAACCTTTCCCTTATTGTCCTCGACGATCTTGGTGGCGGCTTCCGCCAGCGCGTCTACCTGCGCCTGCGACAGGTCCTGACGCGCCAAGAATGTGTGCTCATAGAGAGCCATTGGCACTTCCTTTATGTTGCCGATCGCTGACGCCGCACCATGCGTAACGCCCCTCCGGCTTTCTTCGATTCCCTTGCGGGAAGCGCGCGGATAGGCAGGATCGCACCAAATTGCAAGAGAAATGCTCGATTTCGCTCAGCAGCTAGCGGTGGTCATCCATGCCGGCGATTGCCCGATTGAAACTATCGGCCAGCCGTTTCAGCGCGGGCTGGATTTTGTGCATGTCCAGCGCATCGGCCAATGGATCATGGCGCGCCGGCACCAAACCGAAGCCGATCAGCATTTCGAGCCATTGCTGGCGATCGATTAACTCATGGTCGTAAGGGACGAAGCGCCCCCGGCTTTTGAATTGATCGATCCGTAATTTGAGGCTTTCGGGGATTTCCCCGCTTCGGGCAATATCCAGAAAATCACCGTCGCTGCGGCTCAATGTGAAAGGCAGCAATGCAAAATCGCGGATTTCTTCGCACCGAGCCGCTTGCTGCGCGTTATAGGTTGCGGCTTCTGCCTGCATCCGGTTGCGGGCCGGCAAATGACTTGCCAGCAGAATAATTTCTTCTGCCAGCAATCGTTGATCGGAGTCAAATTGCGAACCCAATCTGGTTGCCGCCTCGCCAATCCGTACGAGATTTTCCGTCCAGGGACGATCCAGGAAGAAGGCCTCGAAAGCCGCACTCTTCTTGTCAATTCCGATTGCATTTTTAGCCCCCTCTTCGTCCACCAGTGAGGAGACAAATAGAAACTCAGAGGCAATCTTGTCGGCCAGCGGTATTTCGGACAATACGCCGCCCGGCAGCGCTCGAATGACCGGATGTGATGCTAGACTGCCGCTCTTTGCGGACCTTGCTCCGGAGATAACACGATCAAATGGTAGTAATGGTGCCAGCGATTGCCGGCCGCTGTCCAGTTTTTCGCCGACCAGATCAGACAATTGCCCTGACACATCGACAAAGAAATCGGCAGCGATCGAAATGCCATTGTCCAGCTTGACCGATCTGATCCCGCCACCGTCTTTCTCCTGTCTAACCTCATGCGGTACAGCATGGTGGACAATCACCCTGCCCAGATCGACCTTGCCTTTCAGCAATTCTGCGTAGGCGCTCGATTCGACATGCGCAGCCGGCCCCAGCATCGCAGCGGGCGACAGCCCCGACGTGTCGGGCCAGGCAAATTTGCCTGCACTGGCGGCCCGGGCAGCAAAGCGGAATGGTTCATATAGATGGCCCAGATCGGATGGTTTTCCGTGCATCCTGGCTGCGCGCAGCAGGATATGATGCAGTTCCAGTCCTTCGATAAGTGGCAACCCACCCGAGGGAGCAGAGAAAAAGCGGCTGCTTTCATTCGGCCATCCCTGCCATTCCAGTGCCAGCGAATAGCGGCCATGGCATTGCTCGGCTAATTCTTCGAGCCGGATGTCCAAAAGGTCATGGAGCGGTGACTTTGCCGGAAGCAGGCATGCGGTTCTGTGCCCGGCACCTGCATTGTCCTCTACAATCGTCAGGCTGATCCGCTCGGGCAGCTGCTTTTGCAGCACTGCGGCGGCCGGCCAGACTCCATGCGGCTTCCCGAATAAGGCAATACTGGCCAGCGGTCGGCTTTCTTGTGTCATTGCGCCGGCATGCCCACGGCACCGGCATCGAATGCCGCGCCATAGGTTTCGATAAATTCTCGATGCTCCGGCATCGCCGCAACCAGCTTTTCCAGGTCGGCATCGATCTCGACAAAATGCGCGCTTAGGTTCTTTTCCGGTATTGTCTCAGCGCGTGGATCATAGCTCTCTGGAAAAATATTCTGGCCGATGAAGACCGAAAGCCAACTAGGCGGCTGAAAAAGGCCATTTGCATATTGAGGGACCAGCCCGCGCTGCCTAAAGGCGTCGATCTTGGCCTGCAGGCTATCTGGCAGTTCCATTTCCCGATATTCGCGCCACATATCATCTTCTTCGCGCTGATTGGCGGCATAATGCAGCATCAGGAAATCGCGCACCCGTCCAAACTCCAGATCCATGAGCCGGTTATATTCCCCGGCATCGCCCTCGGCACATTCCCTTCCGGGGAACAGTTCGATCAGATTCATGATCCCGTTCTGGATCAGGTCGATACTGGTCGATTCTAGCGGCTCTAGAAATCCGCCCGAAAGGCCGATCGCAACGACATTCCTGTTCCACAATTTGCGGCGTTTGCCGGTCTTGAAGAAAAGCTGTTTGGGATCGGCCAGCGCCTCACCTTCAAGATTGGCCATCAGGAGGTCCACCGCGGCCTGGTCGTCGATATAGCGGTCGCAATATACCAGGCCATTGCCAACCCGGTGCTGCAATGGAATGCGCCATTGCCACCCGGCTTCGCGCGCGGTCGCACGTGTATAGGGGTGGACCGGAGCCACTGTTTCACAGGGCACGGCCCAGGCGCGGTTGGACCAAAGATACTCGCTCCAGTCATCATAGCCGGTCTGCAAATGTTGCTCTATCAGCAGTCCGCGAAAGCCTGAACAGTCGATCCACAAATCGCCTTCCATCTTGCGGCCATCTTCCAGCATCACCGACCGGACAAAGCCGGTCTCGCCATCGCAGCGGGCATCGGTGATTTTGCCTTCGATCCGCTGCACACCGCGCGCTTGCGCATAATCGGCCAGAAAGGCACCATACAGGCTCGCATCGAACTGGAATGCGTAGGCAAATGCATGGCGGCGCGAAGCAGGGTTTGGTGCGGGCAGATCAAAACGACCAGCCTTTGCAGCCCTGATCGCCAGGCAATAGTCGCCAAAATCCTTTGTGTTTTCGGCATCTCGTTGTTGCAGCCAGTATTGATGAAAGTCGGCGGCGCCTATGGCGTCGCCGAAATCGCCGAAAGGATGGATGTAGCTGTCGCCGACTTGTCCCCAATCGCAAAATTCGATGCCCAGCTTTATGGTGGCGCTAGTCCGTGCCATCAATTCCGCTTCATCGATGCCGAGCATCCGGTTGAAGGCGCGGATATTGGGCAAGGTCGCTTCACCAACACCAACCGTCCCGATTTCTGCCGACTCCACCAGCGTGATTTCGCAGCCCAACCCGTCAAGCCTGCTGGCCAGCGCAGCGGCAGTCATCCAGCCAGCCGTTCCCCCGCCGACAATAACGATGCTCCGCACCCTGTTATCGGCTGGCTGCGTCAAACCGTTTCGCCCAGACTGGCCAGCAAACCCGAAGCGAAACTGCGCAATGTATCGTCCCTTGCGCCCATGACGACTATCCTGTCCCCGGGCCGCGCCATATCGGCCATCGCCTTTCCGCAATCTTCACGCTCGGCGAGATGTTCGGCAACGCCGCCAGCATCATTGATCCATTCAGCCATATCGTCGCTGCCCGTGCTGCGATCCACCGTTCCGCCGAAATAGACCGGATCGCACAGAAACACCCTGTCATCTGCAGCAAGATTTTCCGCAAATGTCGCGGCCAGCTGTTTGCCCATCTTGTTGAGCGGACCGAAACCATGCGGCTGGAAAAATGCGATGATACGCCCCGGAAAGGCGCGCATTGTGGAAAGCGTCGCGGCGATCTTGTCCGGATTGTGCCCGAAATCATCGATCACGGTTATGTCATTCTCGGTCCCGACAATGTCAAAGCGCCGCGCCAGCCCTGTATACCCCTCTATAGCCGGAACCGTATCCTGCAAAGCGATACCGAGTGCATCGCTGGCAGCCAGCGCCGCGAGCGCATTCATCACATTATGCTTGCCGGGCACCTGCAATCCCACCTGCCAGCTTTGCCCACGCGCTACCAGATTGAAGCGTATCGAATGCGGCGCTTCGACGATATGGGTCGCGCGGAAATCCGCGCCTTCAGCCGTGCCAAAGCTCGTTGCATCGGGAAGCGACAAACCCGCCATAAGCAATCGTGTCTCGTCGTCATCAGCATTGTAAACCGCGCGGCTTGCCACCTCGACAAACCGGGCAAAAAGATGCCGAAGTTCCTCCATGCTCTTGTGATCCAGACTGATATTGTTCAGCACGGCCACTTCCGGTCGAAACAGTGCAATTGAACCATCGCTCTCGTCGACCTCGCTGATAAAAAGCCCTCCGCTTCCGACACGGCTGGATGCATAAGGAGCATCGCTGCCCACAAAGTTCTTCATCACCGCGCCATTCATGATGGTCGGGTCTTTCCCGGCTTCCGCAGCTATCCAGCCGGTCATGCCTGTGACAGTGGATTTTCCGCTGGTGCCGCCGATAACGACGCTGCGCGGGCTGGCGTTCAGCAGTTCTGCCAGTAACTCGGCGCGCGTCACCCTTTCGCAGCCCAGGTCGTTGGCGCGGCGGATATCCGGCACCGTGTCTTCGATCGCGGCGCTGGCGACCAGTATCTGATCGCCATTCGTCAGGCCGCTGCCATCCTGCGGGAAAAGCGCCATCCCCTTGGCGCGCAGCGTATCGAACTTGGTCGCGAGCCGGCCCTGATCCAGTGCCCGATCCGATCCCGAAACCTTCGCGCCCTGCTCCGCCAGAATTGTGGCAAGGGGGAGCATGCCGGATCCGCCAATGCCGCAAAAGAAATAGGAATTGTCATTTTTCATTCTTCCCCGCTATTGCTTCGGGCAGAATTTGGCAATTGCATGGGGCAGAAAAATGAAGATCGGAATCTGCGCGCCCTCTACGCCTTTTTTGCGCGAAGACGCTGAGCGGGTAATCCAGACCGCTGCAAAAAGCCATCCATCGGCGGACCTGATTTTCGACGAACAATGTTTTGCCGAAGAAGGCCATTTTGCCGGAAGCGACGCGTTGCGGCGCGAGGCATTTGTCAATCTGGCCAACGACAGCAGCATCGATGCGATCTGGTTTGTCCGCGGCGGATATGGCGCAGCGCGGATAGCCGAATATTGTGTGAAGCATCTCGGTGATACGGCGCGCGACAAAGCCTATCTTGGCTACAGCGATGCCGGAAACCTGCTGGGCGGGCTATATAGGGCAGGCATCGGGTTTCCTGCCCATGGCCCAATGCCCGCAGATATCCGAAGGGCGGGCGGCGATGCGGCGATAAAGCGGGCGCTCGACTGGCTCGTCCACCGCGATGCTGCATCGCTCGACACCAGCATTGTGCCCAATCAGAACTTTGCTGCCTTTAATGTGATGACGCTGGCCATGATGGTGGGCACCCCGATCATGCCCGATCTCGAAGGGCATGTGCTGATGCTGGAAGAGGTCAGCGAGTATCTGTATGCATTTGACCGTGCACTGTTCCACGTCACGGCCCATCTGGCCGATGCCGGTCTGACAGGAGTCAGGCTAGGCCGCGTCAGCGATGTTCCCGACAATGACCGGCCGTTCGGCGAGGATGCGGAAGCCATCGTGCGGCGCTGGTGCGAAAGAAGCGGAATAGCCTATCTGGGCAGCGCCGATATCGGCCATGATATCGACAACAAGGTGGTTCCCTTTGGCGTGAGCTAGGATCAGGACCCTAAACACCAGCCTTCAAAAGCCAGTCGTGGAATATCTTGACAGCGCGCCGTTTGAAGGCGCTTTGTCTGCACACGAACCAATAGCTGTAGGGGCTTTCCACCTCGACATCGAACAGCCGGGTCAGCCGCGGATCTTTCGCATCGGACAGATGGCTGCCATGCATGATGGCGACGCCCAGCCCATTGGCTGCCGCCTCGAGCATCAGGGGCCCGCTGTCGATCTGGTCGACGGCGAGCGGCTTCAGCTTCGGATGGCCGACCGCTTCGCGCCATTTCTCCCAGATTTGCGGCATGTCGCTATGCACCAGCACCGTCTGATCCTTGAGATCAGCAGGGTCGTCAAGCTTCTGATCCTCGGCAAGCTTGGCCGAGGCAATCGCATAGACGGTGTTATGATCCAGGCGGACGCTGTATAATTTGGGATCGATGTCAGATGCGATCACAATTGCCGCGTCGACAACGTCGCCAAGCAAATTTTGCGCATTATGCGATGTATCGACGTCGATATGCAGCTTTGGAAACATCTTGCGAAGCTCGGGAAGGCGGGGGATCAGCCGCTGCGTTCCGAACAGGGGCAAAACGCCCAGCCTTAGACGGTATTCGCCGCCCTGACCGGACAGCTGCTCGATCGCTTCGGCCATCGTATCCATCGCCGGTTCGATGGCTTCGAGGAGTTCCTTGCCGTCGCTGTTGAGCACCATCGCCTGCGCTTTGCGATCAAAAAGCGGTTTGTCCATAAAGTCTTCGAGCGCCTTGATACGACGGCTCAGCGCCGGCGGAGACAAGGCAAGTTCGCTCGCCGCAGCCTTTGCCGAGCCAAGCTTTGCCACTCGGACAAAGGCCTCCAGAGAGCGCAAAGGCGGTAATCGTCTCACGGGGTTTTCTCCTGTCCTTCCCGGATCATAGCTATAGCGGGCCAGTTGCAAAAGGCGCAACTAACAAAAAAAATTGATCGTTATGCTTATCTGGGAAGCAGGCGGCAGAAATCAATCCGGTCTTTTAGGCATCTCCGCTTCAATGATCTTTGCAGGATCGGTGGCAAAACCGCGCCATTTTTTTGCGGCAATTCTTGTTCTGCGGTGGCAATTCTTCGCTCGGCATCCTATCTCCTGCCACAAGAGCCCTAGGAGACAAAAAGAATGGCCGACGCCTCCCCAGCCGATACTGCTGTCCCAGCCAAATTACAGGTCGCCAATGCCAAGCCTGAAGATTCCGGACGGGGTCTGGCCCGGCTCTCCCGCGATTTCATGAAAGCGCTCGGCGTCATGCAAGGCGACGTGGTGGAGATAGTGGGGAAAAGAGCGACTGCGGCGCGCGTGCTCGACCCCTATTCGGAAGACGAAGGATTGGAGATCATTCGCCTCGATGGCCTGCAGCGCGCCAATGCCGGGGCCGGTGCGGGCGATCAGGTTGAAATTCGCAAGGCTGAATCGCAGCCAGCCAAGAAGGTGGTTTTTGCGCCTGCCCAGCAAAATCTCAAACTCCAGGGTTCGCCAGAAGCTCTGCGCCGCAGTTTCGCCGGGCGCGTGCTCGTCGCCGGGGACATCACCGCAACACATGGGCAGCAGCGCGTCGCTCCCGATGACATGCCGCCGCAGCTGCGTCAGATGCTGGCAGCGCCGGCTTTTGCGCTGGCTGAGATCCGTCTGACCGTTGTTTCGACGATGCCCAAGGGAATCGTCCATGTGGATGCAGAGACGGAGATCGAGTTGCGCTCCGACTATACTGAAGCCAAAGATGCAAGGCGTGCGGATGTCACCTATGATGATCTGGGCGGAATGGCGGAAACCATTGAGTCCCTGCGCGAAATGGTCGAGCTTCCGCTGCGCTATCCTGAACTTTTTACGCGCCTCGGCGTCGATCCGCCACGCGGTGTCCTGCTCCATGGTCCGCCTGGAACGGGCAAGACAAGGCTAGCCCGGGCTGTCGCCAATGAAAGCGATGCCGAGTTTTTCCTGATCAACGGCCCGGAAATTATGGGTAGCACCTATGGCGAATCGGAGAAAAAGCTGCGCGAGGTTTTCGAAGCAGCAACAAAAGCCGCGCCTTCGATCCTGTTTATCGACGAAATAGACTCGATCGCGCCCAAGCGTGGGCAGGTGCAGGGTGAAGCGGAGAAGCGGCTTGTGGCGCAGCTGCTCACGCTGATGGACGGTCTCGAACCGCGCACGAATCTGGTGGTTATTGCCGCCACCAACCGCCCGGAAGCGATAGACGAGGCGCTGCGTAGGCCGGGACGTTTCGACCGCGAGATCATTATCGGGGTGCCCGACGAAAGCGGACGCCGGGAAATACTGGCCATCCATACGCGCGGCATGCCGCTGGCGCAGGATATTTCGCTCAAGGAGCTGGCGCGCACAACCTACGGTTTTGTTGGTGCCGACCTATCCGCGCTCACAAGAGAAGCGGCGATAGAAGCCGTTCGCCGGATCATGCCCAAGCTGGATCTGGAAAGCGGCACGATCCCGCCAGACGTCCTTGAGCAACTTGAAGTCCGCCGTGAGGATTTTCTCGAAGCCATCAAACGCGTCCAGCCATCGGCGATGCGCGAGGTCATGGTGCAGGCACCCCAGGTGGGCTGGGCTGATATTGGCGGCCTCGACGAAGCCCAGATGCGCCTCAAAGAAGGCATAGAGCTGCCGCTCAAAAGCCCCGAGGCATTTTCGCATTTGGGCATCCGGCCCGCCAAGGGCTTTCTGCTTTATGGCCCGCCGGGCACCGGTAAAACGCTGCTCGCCAAGGCGGCGGCGCGCGAGTCCAACGCCAATTTCATTGCCACGAAATCATCCGATCTGCTCTCAAAATGGTATGGCGAGAGCGAACAGCAGATTGCCCGGCTCTTCGCTAGGGCGCGGCAGGTTGCGCCCTGTATCATCTTCATCGACGAAATCGACAGCCTAGCTCCAGCGCGCGGTCGCGGGATCGGAGAGCCGCAGGTTACCGAGCGTGTGGTCAACACGATCCTTGCCGAAATGGACGGGCTTGAAGATCTCAATTCCGTCGTGCTGATCGGGGCGACCAATCGCCCGACTTTGCTCGACCCGGCCCTGCTTCGCCCGGGCCGGTTCGACGAACTGGTATATGTCACCGTGCCAGACAAGGCGGGGCGACGGCGTATCCTTGCCATCCATACCTCTGAAATGCCGCTATCGAAGGATGTGGATCTCGACGAGATTGCCGAGCGCACCGACCGCTATTCAGGCGCTGACCTGGAAGATCTGGTGCGGCGAGCAGGCCTTTTCGCGCTTCGCGAAGGCGGCAACGCTGTGAAGGAAGTTCAAATGAATCACTTCTCGCAGGCGCTGAATGCGAGCCGCGCAACGGTGACACCGGAAATGGAAGAGGAATATAAATCGATCGAGGCCAAGCTGAAACAAGCAGCATTGGAGCCCGAGGGGATCGGTTTCGTTTCGCCGGGCATGGTCAAGCCGGTCAATGCCGAAAAGCATGAGGGCTAGACCAGAGTTTTCCGCCCCCAAATGAGGAGCCACAACAGCGCCAGCCCCATTAGAAGGAAAGTCGCCGGTTCCCACCAGTTGAATAGCGCGACCCCCGCTGCCGGCGCGAATATATAGGCCATGCCGTTGACGCTTGCGATCTTGCCGGCAACATCGCCTTGCTCCGCCCGGCTCACCGCGATCGATGCCCCGGCTGTGAAGCCTGGCCGGAACAGGCCAAAACCGAGGCTGGCGATCGCAAAGCCCAAACCGATACTGTAGAAATCATGGCTGACACCGACGATAACGGTCCCGGCCAGCGCCAGCATCGCGCCCCAGAGGACGGATGCGCGCGGCTGCAATGACAATATCGGGATGAGTCCCCATTGCGCCAGCAAGGTTGCCATTGCGCCCATAAACATCACCGAGCCAATTGCCTGCACTGCCTCCGCCGGCTGACCCTGCAACCCCAGCCTGTCCCTTACCAGAAAGCCGACGACGCCCATCATGATAGCCTGCGCATGGCCGCCGACCAATCCTGCATAAAGCCAGGCGACAAAGCGACTGTCCCGCCAGGAAAGGCGGATATCTGGTGCCGCCGCTTTCGCCTCGGCCCGATCCTCCGCATCCATATCCGGCTGGGCGATGGAGGCAGCACTCGGATAGGATGTTACCGCTCCGCGAACCGCATATTTCGGTTCGTCATTGGGAAGACGAAATTGCAGGGCAATCAGAACCACCAATCCGAACAGGGCGAAAATAATCATCGGGCCGGCCAGCCCAACTGGATCAAAAACCAGATAATGCGCTATGGCGGGGCCGATGACGGTTCCCAGTCCGAAGGAAGAGGCAAGCAGCGACAACGCTTTTGTTCGTTCTTCCCGCTCCGTTCTTGCCGCGACATAGGCCTGGACCGCCGGCGGCGCAGCAGAACCGAGGCCGCCATAAAGGCTGCGGAAGACGGCAAAGAAGACAAAGGCCAATGCCGCGCTCATCAAGCCATTCAACCCCAGCCACAAGGCGGCAGCACAAAGCGACATGGATGCGATAAAGCCCATCGTGCCCAGCTTCATGAGCGCCTTGCGACCGCGACGGTCCGACAGCCGCGCCCAGCGCGGCGCAGTGTATACCCAGAGCAGCGCAGACCAGCTGAAGGCCAGACTGACCCAAACATCGGCTATTTTGAGTTCGCTCGAAATCGCAGGTAAAATCGATTGCATGGCGGTGTTGCCAGCGGCCGCGACAAGCATCACCGTAAACAGGATCGCGACCCGGTCTGGCGCTATCGACCTTCGCTCAGCCTTCAACGCTTCGTCCAGTCATAGCTGCGGGTAATCTCGGCCACATGCAGGCTATAATGCGAATACCATTTGTCGCGGCCCTGGTCGCGGATGGCGGCATGCTCGTTGTGGTCGCGCCAGGCTTTTGCGCTGCCTTCATCGGCCCAGTAGCTGACGGTGATCCCGAGACCATCGCCGCCGCGCGTATGATCCATATCCAGATAGCCCGGCTGTTCGCCGGCCAGTTCTTCCATACGCTGGGCGGCGGCGGCATAGCCTGCCTCATCCCTTTCAGTGCGCTGCGCTATGAAGATAACCGCAATACTGCCTTTGGGATGCGTGGACATGCCGCTCCCCTTGCGCCTTTTGGCAGGACAAAACAAGACAGGTTGCAATTTGCAATTCGAAAACAACTTACGGAAGCTTGCATATCGATCCTGCATTTGCGACCTAGGCAGAATATTGCAGAAATTTGACACGGGATCGTGCATGACGTCTTCAGTAGCGAAACAGCATCCAATCGAGCGGCTCAAACAGCGTGCAAAACGCCTGCTCGGTCCATGGGGTGTGTTCTTCAAGGGCTTTGTGAAACATCCGGTCATGGTGGGGTCGATTATTCCCTCCTCATCCCGGACGGTGAACAAGATGCTTTCCAAAGTGGATTGGGAAGAATGTGATTTGTTTGTCGAATATGGCCCGGGCGTGGGAACCTTCTGCCAACCAGTGCTCGACCAGATGAAACCGGGCGCAACGCTGCTCGTGATTGATCTCAACCCGGATTTCATTGCCTTTCTGCAAAAAAACATCAGGGACAGCCGCTTTGTTGCCGTGCATGGCTCGGCAGCCGATGTGAACAGCATTATACAGGAAGCCGGGTTCGAGCACGCAGACTATATTCTGTCCGGCCTGCCATTCTCTACTTTGCCCGATGATCTTGGCACGACAATCGCTGCTGAAACCGGAAAGGCGATCCGCCCTGGCGGTGCATTTCTGGTCTATCAGTTCCGCAAACGCGCGCGCGATTTCATGGCACCGCATTTCGATTTCATCGATCATGGCTTCGAATGGTGGAATATTCTCCCCTGTCATCTGTTCTGGGGATGGAAGCGCCAATCGGACTGATCAACGCGGCAGCGATTTCTGCTTGCTGCGCAACCGGCGAAAGCGGACGCGTCGTCCGATCGTAAAATCGATGCCGCTGACCAGCAGATAAGCCAGCCCCCAGCGAAGGCGGTTGAACCAGCTTCGGCGTGCGCTATGCCGCTCGAGGGTCTGCTCCTCCGACTGTTCGCTAAGCCGAGCGACAAGCTGCCTGAGATAGTCTGCGAGCACCCTGTCCTTTATTCTGAGCATGATCTCCATATTGATAAACAGGCTGCGCACATCGAGATTTGCAGAACCGACATAGACGGCGTCATCGATGATCAGCAGCTTCATGTGCAGCGGCCTGGGTTCAAATTCGAACAGCCTGGCCCCGCGCTTGACCAGATAAGAGTAGAGCGAACGCGACGCGCCAATCGTCGCGCCATTGTCGGTCTTTCCAGGAAGCACGATAGCGCCGCCATTTTCTTTGCGTGTGATTTTGGAAATGCGGCGCAGAATGGCCTGAGTGGGTGAGAAATAGGCGCAGACCATATCGAGCCGCTCGCCATTCTCCAGATCATTTTTGAGGCGCCTTGCCCAGGGTGATATCCGGTTGGTGGGACCGCCGAGCAGCCATCTCAGTGGCCCGGATCCTTCCGGCCAACTGTTGATCGCGCGGCGCAGGGCGAGAAATCTTACGCCGCCATCGGCACTGTTTTCGAACAACCGGTCGCCATGTGCCGATATTTCGGCAACTTTTTTACCCTCGATCAAAAGCCCGAAATCTTCCCAGCTGGCATCACCTGCGCGGCCAAAATAGGAATCGCCGATATTGAAGCCGCCGATCAATGCGCGCCGCCTGTCGGCTATGATCATTTTCTGATGATTGCGAATGAAATAGCCGATATTCCAGCGCGAGCTGAACCAGCTGTAGCTGCCTCCTGCATCCTCCAGACCGGAAAAAAAGTCCCTGCTCATCGTCGCCGAGCCAAAGCTGTCGATGAGGAGCTGTACGGCAACACCGCGCCGCGCCGCAGCTATCAGCGCATCGCGAATTTGGCGCCCCGTCCTGTCCGTCTCATAGATATAGATGACCAGCTGGATCGAACTTTGCGCTTTGTTGATCAGCCCAAGCAATGCGGAAAGCCGGTCTTCGGGCGCATGCACCGGGCGCAGATAATGGCCATCGACATTGAATTCGGCTTTGGTCGGCATGTTGTGCCAAATAGGCAGGCGAGCGATGATGCGCAATCGCTCTTGCATTGACAAAAAGCGACGCGCGCCCTATCTGCGCTGCTCTTTCCGACATCGAATCTCATTGTTCAGGAGCCGGCATGGCACGCGTTACCGTTGAAGATTGTATTGATAAAGTCACCAACCGTTTTGACCTGGTGCTGCTCGCTGCCGAGCGCGCTCGCGAAATTTCGGGTGGTGGCGAGCTCACGATCGACCGCGACCGCGACAAGAATCCCGTCGTTGCCCTGCGCGAAATTGCCGAAGAAACGATCAAGCCCAAACATCTGGAAGAAGGTCTGATCCAGTCGCTGCAGAAGGTGCAGATCGATGACGACGAAGACGCCGATGAGATTGGTTCGCTGAGCCGTTCGGCAGAAGCGCTTCGCCTGACAGCTGCTGCGCCAACGCGCAGCGCCGGCGTTGCCCGCGACTAAGCCCGGGTTGGTTTGAGACCCGCGGGCAGCGGTTCGACATCGCTGCCTTCCAAAATCCGCATTTCGATCCGACTGTCATCAAGCATCGGCTGCAGCATGGCCGCGATCCGCGCCTGCTTGCCGGAAACCCTAGCGCGATTGTAAAAGCTGTTGGCCAGCACATCGGCAAGCTGAAGGCCAGCAAGCTTGTCGCTTTCAATGAGCTGGCTCGTATTCCACGGGCCGGCAATTTCCGCAATTTCCCGGCGCACATATTCCAGAACCTTGTCGCCATAGCGGCCATCATCCATGACCACGCTGGAGCATCCTTTGGTCGCTGGCAGCAATGCCGCCACCGCATCGTCCATGAGCGAGGCATAGACCGCAATGTCATGCGCACCGCGATTTTCGCCTTTTTTCGTTGTTGTTGCCGACAGCGCAATAGAAATCACAGCTTTGGCATCAGATTTTTCCAGAAGTTCTATGGTCAGTGCGCGTTCGGCGAGATCGATCCGGCTGCCCTTTAGCTCGCCGCGCAGGCCGGTGACCTCGCGAAACCGCGATAAGATAGACTCGGCCCTGTCTTCCTCGATAAACAGCGCGGCAAGCGTCATCACCCCCCGCGAAACCCCGCCGCTTTCGTCGCAATAGATCGGCATGTGGTGCCTCGCCGCCAGCTTGCCTCAGGCACCCTGCGGTTTGGCATCGCCAATACCACCCTTTTTCCCGCGGCCTGCTTTGGGGATCATCGTGCCCGCCGTCGGGATATTTCCCTGCGTCACGGTTTCTCCATCGTCGCGCTCAAACTTGCCGGTATCGAGCAGCTTTTTGATCTCGTCGCCGGTCAATGTCTCGAATTCGAGCAATGCCTCGGCCAGCAGATTGAGCTGCTTGCGATGCTTTTTGAGCAGCTTTTTCGCCCGCTCATAGCCGCCTTCGACCAGGCCGCGAATTTCGGCATCGATCTTTTTGGCCATATCGTCCGACATCGGTGCCCGCTGGGTTCCACCATAGCCGAGATAGCTTTGCTGCTGCTCTTCATATTGCAGCGGACCAATCTCGTCCGACATACCCCACTGTGTGACCATGTCGCGGGCAAGCTTAGTCGCATATTCGATATCGCCAGAGGCACCAGAAGAAACCTTGTCATAGCCGAACACCAGCTCTTCCGCCACGCGGCCGCCCATCGACACGGCAAGATTGGCATGCATCTTGTCGCGGTGGTAACTGTAATTGTCGCGTTCGGGCAAACGCATAACCATGCCGAGCGCGCGGCCACGCGGAATGATCGTGGCCTTGTGGATCGGATCGGATGCTTCCTCGTGAACGGCGACAATGGCATGGCCCGCCTCGTGATAAGCGGTCATCTTCTTCTCGTCTTCGGTCATCACCATCGACTTGCGCTCGGTGCCCATCATCACCTTGTCTTTGGCATCCTCGAACTCCTGCATGGCAACCAGCCGTTTGCCGCGGCGCGCCGCGAGCAGGGCCGCCTCATTGACCAGGTTGGCGAGGTCGGCACCCGAAAATCCGGGGGTGCCGCGCGCGATCACGCGGCCATCGACATCGGGTGCAAGCGGAACCTTGCGCATGTGTACTTCGAGAATCTTGACGCGGCCCTCGATATCTGGGCGCGGAACCACGACCTGACGATCGAAACGGCCCGGCCGAAGCAGGGCCGGGTCCAGCACATCGGGCCGGTTGGTGGCGGCGATGATGATGATGCCTTCATTGGCTTCGAAACCATCCATCTCAACCAGCAGCTGGTTCAAGGTCTGTTCGCGCTCGTCATTTTGATTGCCCAGGCCGGCACCGCGCGAGCGGCCCACGGCATCGATCTCGTCGATAAAGACAATGCAGGGCGAGTTCTTTTTCGCCTGCTCAAACATGTCGCGCACCCGCGATGCGCCCACGCCAACAAACATCTCGACGAAATCGGAACCGGAAATGGTGAAGAAGGGCACTCCCGCCTCGCCGGCAATGGCCCGCGCCAGCAAGGTCTTACCGGTACCCGGCGATCCGACAAGCAGCGCGCCTTTGGGAATCTTGCCGCCGAGCCTGGAGAATTTTTGCGGATCCTTTAGAAACTCCACAACTTCCTGGAGTTCCTCGCGCGCTTCGTCGATGCCAGCGACATCCTCGAAGGTCACCTTTCCATGCTTTTCGGTGAGCAATTTTGCCTTTGATTTGCCGAAGCCCATTGCGCCGCCTGCGCCGCCGCCCTTTTGCATTTGCCTGAGCACGAAAAATGCAACGGCCAAAATCAGGAGGAAGGGGAGCGCCTGGATCAACAAATAAGTAAGAATGCTGGGCTGATCGGCCTGCTGCCCCTGATATTCGACGCCATTTTCATCGAGCAGCTTGGTCAATTCGGTATCGTTGCCAACCGGAACGGTGGAGAAAATCTCTCCATCCTTCATCTTGCCGGTGATCCTGTCTGGCGCGATGGAAACGCTCTCCACCTTACCAGCGGCGACATCCTGACGAAATTTCGAATAGGTCATGCCTTGCCCGGCATCCGCTCCGCTACCGCTGAAAATCGATGCCATCAGCAGCAAGGCAACAATAACACCGGCCCAAATCATCAAATTACGCATCATCGGATTGGGCTGCGGATCCTGTTCGTCGTTATCCATCACTCATACCTTGTCCTGGGGCGCTCTCGCCATATTGCTCCAATGTAGGAGCGAATGGTCGAATGGCAACATATACTATATTTTTTCGGTTAGCGGAAATCTCGGTCAGCCGCGCCGATCCGGTGCGCGCGTTATCATCCATTTTTCTCCGGGCGCAATTTTCCAGTCGCCCAGCATAGTCGTTTCGCCCCGGGCCAGCTGCCCGTTAGCGCGGGCTAGCGCGCTGCCGCGTAGCTGGATGGCCGGATCCAGCCGGCGCAATGCCGATTGCAAAAGGCGCCGCCGAATTTCAGCCGGAAGCCCTTGAACCGAAATACGGGCGGTTGTGCCATCCTGATCGATACGCTCCTGTTCCAAACGCTCACTCATCCAATCCAGTGCTTCGGCTGCATCTGCCAAAGCCGCGCTGCTTGTCGCAACAGCAGCGGAGTCAAAAGGAAGTTCGGTTTCCGACAGCCATTTCCTGATAAGCACGCGGTCGAATGCAGGGTCTTCATTGCTCGGGTCGCGAATGGGCTCAATGCGCGCTTCTGCACAAATCGCCTCCAGCTCGCCCTTGCCAAACTGCAATAGAGGCCGGATGATGTTTCCGTTCCGGCTGCGGATTCCGGCCAGTCCGTCAACGCCGCTACCCCGCGAAAGCCGCATCAGGAAGGTCTCCATCTGGTCGTCGGCATGATGCGCTGTCGCTATCCATTTGCAATCGGCTGCGGCAGCATGCGCGCTTAGCAAGGCATAACGCGCCTCGCGCGCTTTTGATTGAATGTTGCCCTCGATCGGCTTTGCGGGCCGTAAAATCGCGTGTTGGACCACCAGTTTTTCGCATTGCTCTGCAACAAATTGCGCTTCTTCGGCTGATTCCGGGCGCAACCCATGATCGACCGTTGCGGCGACAATCCGATCCGCAAAAGCCCGCCGCGAAAGGAGCAAAAGCGCCAAGCTATCCGGGCCGCCGGAAACGGCCAAACATATCTTGCCGCCAATGTCTCCTGTCAGCCGGTCGACGGCTTCGGCAAAAGCCGAACATACATCGATAGGCGCACCCAACTAGGTCAGCGCCCTAGCTGCAGTTGGCATTCGAGCGCCCGCTCGCCAAGCGATTGGCCAGCCTGCCCGATGCTGTTTGCGGAAAAGCCGACTCAAGCTGTGCGAAGGTCTTGCAGGCATTGTCGCTCTGATTCATGCGCGTCAGCGCGACGCCCAGGAAATAGAGGCTGTCCGCTGCGCGGCCGCCGGTGGGGATATCCTTGTAATTGGCGTAGAATATCTTGGCGGCTGTGGCCGGCTTGCCCTCGTCAAGCCAAGCCCTACCAAGCAGGTTTCGTGCAAAGCTGGCGCGCGAATGGCTGGGAAATTCGTCGACAGTCGATTGCAGCTGTGCCTGTGCTTCAGGATAAAATTTGGCCGCCCAGAGACGATATCCATAAGTGTAGCTGTCTTCGAACGCATCGCCGGTATCGGGGCGCTCGACGGCAGCAATGGCCTGAACGCGCGCATTGTCCGCACTGGCCGAAGATGTCGATGAATTGTCGGCTGCGGCGGCCGCGTCGCTGGCCACGTCAACCGCAGCATTGCCCGTTTCGAGCGCAGCAAGGCGCGCCTCGATTTGCCGGATACTGTTACCATTCTGCTCGACCTGCCCAGTGAGAGCAGCCAACTGTGCTTCCAGAGCATCGACCCTGCCGATCAGATCGGTTACAGCCGTCGTAGCCGGTGCTTTTTTGTCCTGCGCAGCCGTATCGTCGGCGGTTATTTCAGGCTCAAAATACCGGCCATCTCCGCCCGGGAAAACCTGTCGCTGGATAGCGCGAACTTCCTTCTCCAGTTTCTTGACGCGGCCCTCGACATTGGCGTCGCTCTGCGCCTGTGCCGCAACAGGCGGCAATGTAAGCGCCACCGCAAGCAAGAGAAGCCGAAATTTCAACATTTTATCCTCCCGAAACCACCTTATATGCGGCACTATACCGACCCCGAGTCGCGCAATAAAGAGTCGAGGCCAGGAAATAAGCTAGATAGTTGTTATTCAAGGTCTATTGGCTACTCTCTTCGGAAGATCGCCCGGAATTTTCACGCGCCAAAAGAGCCTCTGCGCTGACCCCGACATCGAGGATCGGCAAGTCGGCCGGCCCCAGCGGATCAACCCTTTGCCCACCGATCGTCACTTCAATCGACTGCGCGCGGCCAGTATTGATCATCGGGTCATTGGCATCGGCAGGCACGGTATAGCTTTCACCTTCTTGCATTTCTTTTTCAAAGAGCCGGTTATTACCGGCATCATAGATCCGTAGCCATACGGTATCCGTAGCTGTCAAAACCACTGCGCCACTGGGCGTGGGGGCGTTGGAGGCGGCCTGCGTTCCGGCCTCAACCTTTCCTTCTGCTGCCACTTCGCCAGCGGTCGCACTTGCATCCTCGCCTTCGGAAACCGCGCCACCATCCAGCGTGACGCTGCGCCAAATCAGGTACCCAACCAGCAGCAACCCGGCGATGCCCGCTGCTGTCCAGGCCAGTGCCTTGGGCGGCACGCGCGCTGGATCGGTGGGTTCATAGCTTTGCGATGGTGCCTGATAACCATCATGGCCCGTTTCGGAGAGTTCGCTGCGCAACTCGCTTCCAATCGCAACAGCATCGAGTCCCAACGACCTTGCATAACTCCGCGCAAAACCAAGCGTATATGTCGAACCGGGCAAGGCAGCAAAATCCGATCGTTCTATCGCTTCCAGATGCCGAATGGGTACACGGGTCCGCTCTGCAATCGTCGTCAAATCCAGCCCCTGCGCCTTCCGTTCGGCGGCCAGTTTTTCACCAACCTTGTCAAAGGCAAATTCCTTGTTTTCCGGTGTCTCACCAGCTTCGCCTTCTTCAGTTTCCTCGGCTTCTTCGGACACGACCCTTCTCCCACGCCTCTTCCGGGCTGAATCGGCACAATGATTATCGCATTTGCAAAGTCAATGGCAAAAGGCCGCGATTCAGCGCTTTTACATCAACCTGTTTCAACGCCTTCTGCATTGGCCCACTGAGACAATTCGGCTCGCAAATCGGCAGGCGGCTTTGCCAGCATTGCTTCCATCTGTGATTGCAGTCGCGACAGATCGACCGAGCGGACCATCGCCTTGATACTCCCGATGGCTGCTGGCGTGATCGACAGCCTCCGGACACCCGCACCTATCAGCCCCAAGGCTTCCAGCGCGCGGCCACCCATTTCGCCGCACACGGTAATATCGATATCCTGGGTGCCACAATTGTCAATCACGCGCCGGATGAACCGGTATATCTCGGGGCTCAGCCAGTCATAGCGGTCGGCAAGCCGCGGATCGGAGCGGTCGGCCGCAAACAGGAACTGGGTAAGGTCATTGGTTCCGATGGAGATGAAATCGATCTTTGGCAGGACAAGGTCGAGCGTTTCGGCCAGCGCAGGCACCTCGAGCATAACACCATAGCGAATACGCGTCGGCAACTGACGCTTACGCCCGGTGAGATATGCGATCTGTGCATCAAAAATGGCCTTCGCCTGATCGAATTCCCAATGCTGGGACACCATGGGAAACATGACATTCAATGTTCGACCTGCCGCCGCCTCCAGCAAGGCACGGGCCTGCGCTTTCATCAATCCTTCCTGGTCCAGCGCTAGCCGCAGAGCGCGCCAGCCCAGCGCCGGGTTTTCCTCTCTCAATGGTTGGTTCTTGAGATAGGGCAAGGCCTTGTCTCCACCCACATCGACGGTGCGGAAAATAACCGGTTTCTCCCCCGCTGCATCCATTATCTCTCGGTAAAAACGCTGTTGTCGCTCGCGCTGGGGAAGCGTTGCCGAGATCAGGAACTGGAATTCGGTGCGAAAAAGACCGACCCCATCCGCGCCGGCAAGCGAAAGCGCGGACACATCATCGCGCAAGCCAGCATTGATCAGGAGCTCTATCTTCTGGCCATCCCTGGTGATCGCTTCTTCATCGCGCAATTCGGCAAAACGCGCCTTTTTCCTGAGTCGGTCCTCAAGCTCCGATTCAAAAAGTTCAAGTGCCGTCGGCTGTGGCCGCGCGATGACGCTTTTCTCATCCACATTGAGCAGCAGGATGTCACCATCGCGCACCCTGTGACGAATGTCTGCAACCCGGCCCAGCACCGGGATGCCCATCGCGCGCGCCACGATCGTCACATGCGCGGTGAGCGAGCCTTCTTCCAGTATGACGCCGCGCAATCGCCTTTTATCATATTCCAGAAGCTCGGCTGGCCCCAGATTGCGTGCGATCAGAATCGAGTCTTTCTTCAGACCCAATTGCGCCGCCGTGCCCATTTGCCCTGACACGATGCGCAGCAGGCGGTTCGACAAATCTTCCAGATCATGCATCCGGTCGGCGAGCAGCGGGTCATCAATCTGTCGCATCCGCATGCGGGTGCGCTGCTGAACCCGTTCGATGGCCGCTTCGGCTGTCAGCCCGCTATCGATCGCCGCGTTGATGCGCCTCGACCAGCCTTCGTCATACGCAAACATCTTGTAGGTTTCGAGAATCTCTTCATGTTCGGTTCCCACGCCGAAATCCGCTTGCCGGGCCATATCGTCAATCTGCTCGCGCATTTTGTCGAATGCCGAATAGACCCGCTGTCGCTCGGCCTCGATATCCTGGGCCATGACATGCTCGACTCGCACATGGGGCTGGTGGAAAATAGCTTGTCCCGAAGCCATACCGCTGACGAGAGGCTGGCCCGACAATATCGCAGTGCTCTCGTCGAATGCCCCGCCAAGCGCGAGGTCATCGATCATCTCGGCATTGGCAATCAGTTCGGATAGCACCATTGCGACAGTTTGGAGCGCCTCGATCTCGACATCGTCATAGCGCCGCGGATCGGCATGCTGGACGCTGACCACGCCGACGGCATTTTCCGATCGGACAATCGGGACCCCGGCAAAACTGTGGAAGCTTTCTTCGCCGGTTTCGGGCTTGTAGAGAAAGGCCGGATGGGCTGCCGCTTCGTCTAGATTGAGCGTTTCGACATTCTGGGCAATGGTACCAACAAGACCCTCGCCCAATCCGAGGCGGGTGACATGTACCGCGCTTTCATTAAGGCCGCGGGTGGCGCAAAGCTCAAGCGCGCCATCGCGCAAAAGGTAGATCGAACAGACCTCGCTGTTTAGCGCTTCGCCGATAATGTCCACGACACGGTCCAGTTTGGACTGAGCATTTCCTCTGGCCGCCATCACGTCATGGAGGCCAGTTAGGATTTCCCTTGCTGCTACGGCTGCGCTTTCCATAGCGCCTTGCCTAGCAGAACAAGTTCGCCATCGCGAGTATCACGAATCGGATTTTCGCCTTTTTGACGAAAGCCGGATTTGTCAGGCCGGTTGGGCTTCCCGAACCATTGCGTCTTTCAGTTTCAGTTTTTGTTTTTTGAGATCATGGATCAGCAACTCATCGGGCATTGGTCTTGCTTCTTCCTGTTCGAGCCGGCTTTCCAGCTCAGCATGTTTTTGTTTCAGGGCGACCAAATGGCTGCTGCTCACATTTCTCTCCTTGTAGTGAAAGACTCGGACTTAACGGGCAGCATATATATTTCGCAAAACTTGTCCAATTGTGAAGATCGCTCTTGATCTCCTTCGGCAGTCAAAGCTGGCTTGTGCTGGAAAGATGATCTGCCTAGAGGGTGGGCGTCATGTTCGGACTGTTGTCTCGCAAAGGAAAAAAGAAGAAGCCGCTCGATGCTGCGCGCGTGCCAGACGGGATGCGCGTATATGCCATCGGCGACATTCATGGGCGCAAAGACCTGCTTAAAAAATTGCTGAAGCAGATCGAGGCAGATGATGAAGAACGCGGTCCGGCCAGCACGCACATAATTTTTCTGGGCGATCTGGTGGATCGCGGCCCCGACAGCGCAGGGGTGATCGAAAAGGCGATCAAGCTCAAAAAAAAGCAGCCGCACAATGTCCGGTTTCTTATGGGCAATCATGAAGAGGTTTTCTTGAAAGCCTGCCGGAGACAAGACAAAAAAGTGACCCGCTTCTTCCTGCGCATCGGCGGCGAAGAAACGATTTTGAGCTATCCGATTTCGAAGAAGGAGTATCGCGAACTGGATATGAAGCAGCTCACCAAAAAACTGCCAGAAATCGTTCCCGAGGAACATCTGGAATTCATCGAGAGTTTCGAAGATCAGATCGTCGTTGGCGACTATCTATTCGTGCATGCCGGAATCCGGCCCGAAGTTCCCTTGCCGCAACAGGAAGCGGAGGATCTGCGCTGGATCCGCGGTGAATTCCTCAACTATCGCGGCGACTTTGAGAAGGTCGTTGTCTACGGCCATACGATCTACAAGAAGGTTCGCGAAAAACGCAGCAGGATCGGCATCGACACCGGCGCCTGGGATACCGGCAAGCTAACCGCTGTTGGCCTGGAAGGCGGAGAACGCTGGTATTTGCAGACCTGAGGCGTTAGTCCCACTGCTAATGGAAAAGATCGCTCTGCCGCAAGCAGCATCATGTTTGCATTCGCTTCGCCTGTGTTGGCACAGGCACAAAAACAGGACAGCAGAGCCGAATTCGTCCAGCCGCTTGCACCTGCAAACAAGAATCCGGCATCGTCGTTGACGATCATTTCTTCGGCGTTGCGGCCATATCACAGGATGGCCGGGAAAGTATCGTAACCTTTGCCGGCCTGCCGCAACGGAATCGTTAGCCCGACCAAATAAAAGTAAGGGAGCGCCGCCATCTGACAACGCTCCCTTCCTATTCGCGGGTGTATTGCGTTAAATCACTTTGGCCGCCTCAGGCGACTTTGGCTTCTTCCTCAACATCGCGCAACACATAGCCGCGCCCCCAAACCGTTTCGATATAGTTGTCGCCGCCACAGGCCAGCGCCAGTTTCTTGCGCAGTTTGCAGATGAAGACGTCGATGATTTTCAGTTCCGGTTCGTCCATGCCGCCATACAGGTGGTTCAGGAACATTTCCTTGGTCAGCGTCGTGCCCTTGCGCAGGCTCAGTAGCTCGAGCATTGCATATTCCTTGCCGGTTAGATGCACACGGGCACCATCGACTTCGACGGTCTTGGCATCGAGATTGACGGCGAGCTTGCCGGTACGGATGACCGACTGCGAATGCCCTTTCGAGCGGCGAACAACGGCATGAATGCGGGCAACCAGTTCTTCACGGTGAAATGGCTTGGTCACATAATCATCGGCACCGAAGCCGAAGGACCGAACCTTGCTGTCCATTTCGCTGATACCGGAAAGAATAAGTACGGGTGTTTGCACCTTGGCCACGCGCAGTTTTTTGAGAACATCATAACCATGCATGTCGGGTAGATTCAGATCGAGCAGAATGATGTCGTAATCATACAGCTTGCCGAGATCGAGGCCTTCTTCGCCCAGATCGGTGGTGTATACATTGAAGCCCTCTGTCGCGAGCATCATTTCGATGGCCTTCGCAGTTGTCGGTTCATCTTCGATTAAAAGCACCCGCATGAGGCAAACCCCTCTTGAAAATTTAAGTCCCCCGAAACCCGTCTTTCAAATTGGTAACGACGCGCTTCGGCATTTATTAACCATAAGGGAGATGAACTGAAAAGGTTAATTTGGGGTTAACCTTAGAGAATCCGCGAGTCGCTCGACATCAAAAAACGCTGAAACGACTCAATTCTGCGGGTTTCAGAGTCGCTTGATGCTGCGAAAAAAAATTCACGCGAGCGCCCGTTTGAACGTCAGTTGGATGCAATTTGCGAAAAATGACAAGCAATTTTGTAAAATTCGCGGCAAGATAGGCCGATGGGAAGCAGAGTAAGGATGACGACGCGCCGGCAGATAATGGCGGCAATGGCAGGCGGTATCCTTGCCAGCCAGATGGCAGCTTTCGAAACCGCTGCCCAGCCCCGCATCCGCAAGCCAGCAAGATTGCAAGCCGGAGACCGGGTGGGGATTGTCGCTCCGGCCTCTCCAGTGGACGGTGAAAGCGACATTGCCCGCGCCGAAGAAGCGATACGCGCACTCGGCCTCGATCCAATACGCGGCGCGAATGTAAACAGGCAGTTCGGCTATCTGGCTGGCGGTGATCATGCGCGCGCCGCCGATATCAATGCCATGTTTGCCGACAACAATATCAAGGCATTGTTTGCGCTGCGCGGCGGTTGGGGCGCAGCGCGTATCTTACCCTATCTCGATTGGGATGCCATTCGCGCCAATCCCAAACTGCTTGTCGGCTATAGCGACATCACCGCGCTCCATATGGCCATTCAGACCAAATGCGGATTTGCCACGATTCACGGTCCCAATGCGACCAGCAGCTGGTGGGAGAACAGCGAAAACAGCTTTCGCTCCCTGGCCTTTGATGCAGGAACACCGGCGTTGGGCCGGCCGCCGCTACCGCCAGGTAGCTTGCCGGATTTGCAGCCGCCGGACGGGGAACCGGAAATCGAGAAGGCCGAACCCGCTTGGCCCAAACTGACCATTGGCGTGGGTAAAGCCAGAGGAACTTTGCTCGGCGGCAATCTTACCGTGCTCAATGCATTGGTCGGAACCGGCTGGCTCCCCGATTTCAAAGGCGCGATCCTTTTCCTCGAAGATATCGACGAGGCCGAATACCGGATAGACCGAATGCTCACCCAGCTGGGGCAGGCCGGTATATTGCGGCAGCTGTCGGGTTTCGTTTTCGGACAATGTACCCGCTGCAGCAATCGCGATCCAGACGTGCCGGGAAGCTTCTCACTAGAGGCGGTGCTGCAGCAAAAAATCGCTCCGCTCGGCATTCCGGCTTTCACCGGAGCCAATTTTGGCCATGTCCGCAATCAATATTGTATCCCGGTGGGCGTCGCCGCTGAAATTGATGCCGATGCGGGAACCATCACCATGCTGGAACCCGTCGTTGCCTGATGCAGCCCCAAAGTTGCGAAAGGAAATATCGGCCTGCACCCATTGCGCCGAGCATCTGCCGGCTGGACCGCGTCCCGTTGTGCAATTCGGTTCCACCGCCAGAATCCTGATCATCGGCCAAGCCCCGGGCAGCAAGGTGCATGCAACGGGAGTTCCCTGGGACGATCCTAGCGGCGAGCGACTGCGCGAATGGACCGGCATTGCTCCTCAAGATTTCTACGACGAGAAGAAGGTTGCATTGATGCCCATGGGCTTTTGCTATCCGGGCAAAGGCAAGAGCGGCGACCTGCCGCCGCGCAACGAATGCGCACCGCTCTGGCATGAGCGCATATTGGACGTCCTGCCTGATGACAGGTTGACGCTGCTCGTCGGCAGCTATGCGCAGAACCATTATCTGCCGGAGGCGAAGAAGGAATCGCTCTCCGAGCGGGTTCGCAATTTTGCTGCATTTGGCACGAATGTCTTTCCCCTGCCCCACCCATCATGGCGCGTGGTTGGTTGGATGAAGCGAAACCCATGGTTTGAAGAAGATGTTCTGCCGGCATTGAAGAAAGCCGTCGCGCAAAAGCTGTGATTTCTCACAGCTATTTCGCCGACAGCTTCTCCGCCAGATAGTCGATCAGTGCGGCAACGCGGCGCGTTCGCAAGCGACTTGGCGGCGTCACAAGATGCAGCGCAAGGCGGCCGGGCGACCAGTCGGCCAGGATCGGTTTTATCCTGCCGGCCGAAATCTCCCTGTCGGCAATAAAATCCGGGAGGCGCGCTATTCCAACGCCATCGCAGATGGTCGGCAGCATCGCCTCTCCATTGTTGATTTGCAGCGGGCCTTCGGCGCGGACCGATATCTTGCTGCCATCCGCATGGCCATAATCCCAGATTTCAGCCTTGCGAGAGAAGGAATAGCTGAGACAGCGATGCTCGCCCAGCTGCGCGGGATGTGTCGGCTCGCCATATTGCGACAGATAGGCCGGACTGGCCACTGTATGCAGCGTCACATCGCGCAATTTGCGTGCGCGCAGCGAACTGTCCGGCATCTCGGCGATGCGCAGAGCTAGATCATAGCCCTCGCCGATCAGATCGGTCTGGGCATCGCTGAGCTGCAGATCGATATTGACGCCCCGATGCGCGCAGAGAAACTCGCCAAGTATCGGTGCGACTTGCCCGATGCCAAAGCTCATCGGTGCCGCCAGGCGGATCATGCCCGACAGCTCGCCCGCCTCTTCACGCGCGGCATCCATGGCTGCTTCGCCCTCGACGACAATCCGGCGTGCATGATCAACGAGCTCCTTGCCCGTTTCTGTCAACGTCAGCCGGCGCGAACTACGGTGGAAAAGCGGCGCACCGATATCGTTCTCCAGCCGCGTGACGGCCTTCGATATGGTTGCCTTCGACATGCCGAGCGCGCGCGCTGCGCCGGTAAAGCTATCATGTTCGACGACGCTCGCAAAAATCGCCCAGGCTTCGAAATCGGGCAAGGTCAAGACCATCTCCTATTAGATCAATTGTAGAAACAATATGTTTCCAATGTTTCTATTTCAAGGCTTATCGATACCGCCCATATGGATGGCAACAACAAGCAGGGCCCCTGCCCCGCGACGACCAGGAGACATCCAATGGCAGATACCAAGACGAGAGCAGACATCGATATTCGCCCCTTCGCTTCGCTCGGCGCGGCGAACCATGGCTGGCTCGATGCGCATCATCATTTTTCCTTCGCCGACTATTATGACCAATCGCGCATGGGCTGGGGATCAATCCGCGTGTGGAATGACGACATCATCCAGCCGCAGAGCGGTTTCCCGCCTCATCCGCACCAGGATATGGAAATCATCACCTATGTCCGCAGCGGCGCGATCACCCATGAGGACAGTATGGGCAACAAGGGCCGCACGGAGGCTGGCGATGTCCAGGTGATGAGCGCTGGCAGCGGCCTACGCCATTCGGAATATAATCTCGAAGACGAAGACACCGCAATCTTCCAGATCTGGATCATTCCCGATCGGCGCGGCGGTTCGCCCAGCTGGGGCGCGAAGCCTTTTCCCAAAGGCAATCGTGCAGGCAGCCTGCAAATACTGGCCAGCGGTTTCGAGACGGATGATGGCGCGCTGCCTATCCGCACCCCGGCCCGTGTGATGGGTGCAACGCTGCACGCTGGCGAAAGCGTAACGCATGAAATCGGCGCGCATCGCCATGCCTATCTCGTCGCAGCCACCGGAGCGATCGAGGTGAATGGCAAGCAGGCCAATGCCCGCGACGGCGTCGCCATGCGCGAAGGCGAGGTGGTTATCACCGCGCTTGACGACAGCGAGATCATCCTCGTGGACGCCGCCTGATTCCTAAAAGGGCGCGCCGCAGCCCCTAAATCGCGGCGCGCCCTCCTTCTTTCCCAACCAATCTTCTGAAAGGAAACTTCAATGACTACTCTACTTCGCATCGATGCCAGCGGCCGCAAGGATGGATCGACTTCCCGCGCGCTTGCCAATGAACTGGTTGCCAAACTGGCACCGGAAAAACTTGTCCACCGCGATCTCGCTGATGATGCGCCCGCCTTTGTGGACCAGGACTGGATCGGTGCAAATTTCACCGATGCGAGCGAAAGAAGCGCGGAACAGAATGCGAAGCTTGCCGCTTCCGATGCGCTGGTCGAGGAGCTACAGGACGCCGACGCGCTCCTGATTGCAACGCCGATCTACAATTTCGGTGTGCCTGCCGCGCTCAAGGCATGGATCGACCAGATTGTCCGTGCAAAGCTGACATTTCAATATACCGAGAATGGCCCTGCCGGGCTGCTCGAAAGCAAAAGAGCTTTCCTCATCATCACGTCTGGCGGAACCGAGCTGGGCAGCGATGCAGACTTTGCGTCCGGATATCTGAAATTCATTCTTGGCTTTGTCGGCATCACCGGCGTTACCGTAATCGATGGAGGACAGCAGATGGTGATCGGCGACGAAGCGATGGCCAAGGCCTCAGCAGAAATCGAACGGTTGGCCGCCTGAAAACCCGCCTTTTGAGCAGTCTCGCGCTTCGCTCGCTCGACAGCGCGAGGCTGCCCTGCCATTAGCATCGCTATGGCGTTCAATCTTCCAGAAGACGTGATCGAAGAATCTTTTCTCGCCTCGACCGGGCCGGGCGGGCAGAATGTGAACAAGGTCGCCACTGCCTGCCAGCTTCGGGTCGATATCCATGCGCTGGGTCTCGCACCCTATGCATATCGAAAGCTCAAAGAGCTCGCGGGCAGCAAGCTAACCGCCGCCGGCAAGCTGGTGGTGACGGCGCGCAGCCACCGGACCCGTGAAGCCAACCGCGACGAAGCAAGGCGGCGTGTGAGCGAGCTGATCGAAAAGGCGCATGAGCGCCGGGCCAGACGCGTCAAAACGAAGCCGAGCCGGGCAGCGAAAGCGCGGCGCGTGGACAGGAAGAAGGCGCGCTCGCAGATCAAGAAAAATCGTGGCAAAGTCAGCTACGACTGAATAGGAAATTCGGCATGTATACTTTTGAAATTGATCATTCACTGCCCAAACCCGAACTCTATGAAGAGCTGTTGAAAGCCGCCGATGCCATCACCGACGGAGAGCCTGATCCGATTGCCAATATGGCCAATGTCGCATCGCTTCTCTGGCAGTTTCTGCCCAACATCAACTGGGCCGGTTTTTACCGGATGGCCGATGAAGAACTGGTGCTTGGCCCGTTTCAGGGCAAGGCCGCATGCATTCGTATCGCCCTTGGCGAAGGCGTATGCGGCAAGGCCGCCAAAAGCGGCGAGACACGGCTGGTTGACGATGTTCATGCCTATCCGGGGCATATTGTCTGCGACGCCGACAGCCGGTCAGAACTGGTCGTACCGGTCAAACGCTATGGCGAAGTAAGCTGTGTAATCGATCTGGACAGCCCGGGAATCGCCCGCTTCGATGCGGAAGACAGGGCCGGGATCGAGGCATTGGCTTCGCTGTTGGCTATGCGGCTGTAAGGCATTTTCCATCAAACTGCGCCAAATTGGGACAGAGCCCGGAAAGTGTGTCCATTTTACATTCCGGCGATTGGCTTTAAACGGCATTAAATGTTAAGGTTTTCTTAACTATCGGACCATCGCAGCGCGAGCGGGCCGGTGGCGCGAATTGCACGAGGAGCCCGAGTATCATGAAGAGCATAGTATTTTCAGGCATTGCAGTCACTGCGCTTGCCTTCGCCAGCAGCCCGGCAGCAGCGAGCGACTCAATCGCTCCGCAACCAGCCAATATAGCAGTCGGGAAGCTGGATATGACCGTCAATGGTGCCAAGGGCGGCGGCATGAAGATGCGTGGTGGCGGCATGAAAATGCGCGGCGGCAAAGGCATGCGTGGTATGAAAATGCACGGCGGTAAGGGGATGCGCGGTATGAAAATGCGCGGTCACCGCAAGTTTAATCGCGGTGGATTTCGCGGCGGCTTCGTTGGTTTTTACCAGCGTCCCTATTATGGCTTCTCGCTTCCTTCCTACTGGATTGCGCCCAGCTTCGGCATTGCCAACTATGGCACATTTGGCCTGAGCGCTCCGCAGCCAGGCTATAGCTGGTCGCGTTATTACGATGATGCGGTTCTGCGCGACCAACGTGGCATGGTCTATGACTACCGCCAGAATATCGACTGGAGCCAGGGCGGCGGCGCATATGCGCCGAATGGTTACTACCACGATGCCGGAGCAGAAGCTGAATATGGCCCTTCGATCAGCGCGGATCGCGGCGTCTATGGGTGGGGCGAAGAGACCTACAATGCTCCGGCTCCAGAAGGACCGACCGAACGCGGTGTCTATGACGGTGCATGGACGGGACAATATGTCGATCCCGAAAATCGCGTCTATCGCGGTGAATGGCAAGGCACCTACACCAATGAACAGGGCAAAGTCTATCAGGGCACCTATCGCGGAACGTCGATCGGCGATCCTGTTTACCGGGCTGGCACCGGTCATACCGCTGTCCCGTATCCGCGGCACCATGCCCCCAAGGCGGTGCATCATGCGCCGAAGGTTCACCATGCAGCGCCGGCGCCGCATGCTACAACTTATCCTGCACCCGCATATCCTCAAGCCCCGGCCTACCAGACGCCGCATGGGTTTGAATCCTATGAGCGCTGCCTGAAAGGGCGCGGCGTCAAGGGCGGCGTAATCGGCGCCGTCATCGGAGCAGTCGCAGGCAATCGCATCGCTGGACGCGGCAACCGCCTCGAAGGTTCGTTGATCGGCGGAGGTATTGGCGCTCTGGCTGGTCTGGGCATCGAAAAGGCGCTCGACAAATGCGAGCGCTTCCTTCCCGTCCCGCAGCGACCGGTTGCGCATGGACCTGCCTATCCCGCACCAGCACCCCGCTATCCTGTCGCGCAGCGCCCTGCCTATCACCAGGTCGGTTATGGCTGGAGCAGCGGTTATTACTGGGTGCCCGGCGGCTATTATCATCCGCCCCAGCAAACAACTGTTACGATCATCCCTGGAAGCACGACCACCACAACGACAACCGAATATGTGTATGAGGATGTCTATGTGAAACGGCCCGGCAAGCGGTTGGTCAAACCGAAGTCAAAAAGGCTGCGCAAGCCAGGCTGCCGCTGCTAGTAGAATAGCCATCAGACAAAAAGAGCCCTGCCAACCGGCGGGGCTTTTTTTTCGCATAGGGTTTGAAGACGAGCGGCTCAGGCTGGGGCGAAGCGCTCCCATCCATCGGGTCCAAGCCTCTCGATCGGCCGGTAGCGCGTCTTGTATTGCATGCGCGGCGATCCATCTACCCAATAGCCGAGATAAACATAGGGAAGGCCCGCATCACGCGCCCGCAAAATATGGTCCATGATGATGAAATTACCAAGTCCCGGGCGCCCTTCGGCCTCGGCATCATAGAAGCTGTATATCATCGAAAGGCCATCGCCCTGATGATCCGTCAGGCAAGCCCCGAGCAACTGGCCGGGCCGCGATGATTGGGAGGGCCCACGATACTCCACCACCCGGCTGTTGACCGGCGATTGCTCGATCATGTCGGCATAGTCCATCTCGTCCATATTGGTCATGCCACCATTAGGATGACGCTGGCGCAAGTAACGGCGCAGCAACTCATACTGTTCGGAGGTTGACCAGGGACGGCAGTCATTGACTTCCAAATCGCTATTGCGGCGCAGAATTCGCCGCTGCGAGGCGCTTGGCTCAAATTCCTGGCACAATACGCGCACAGAAACGCAAGCCTTGCAGTCGATACAGCTGGGCCGGTAGGCGACATTCTGACTACGGCGAAAGCCGATACGACTGAGCGCATCGTTCAATTCCGTCGCATGTGTTCCATTCAGTTCTGTGAAGACTTTGCGCTCGGTCTTGCCCGGCAAATAGGGGCAAGGTGACGGATTGGTCACAAAAAAGCGGGGAAATCTAACCGGTGCCGTCATCGTCCATCCGTATTGGCGCTGCCTGTTGGCGCGCGAGAATCTGCTTCAAGAACAAGCCTCCATTATGACTCAGCATCGTCATTGTGAAAAGGGTGTTTACCACGAAAATTTGTGGGCCGCTCGGCATGTCAACTGGCGATCCGGCCAGCAGGTTACCGGTTCAACTCGACCTTCTCGACCGCATAGCCTGCGCCCGAAAGCGCGGCAATGAGCCCGTCAAGCTGCCCGGCATCGCGCGCTTCGCATTCGATGTCGGTGATCAGGCCCTTGGCCGGAAGCGTGGTAAATATCCGCTGGTGGTAGATTTCGATGATATTGACCTGATGCTCATTGAACAGACGCATAACCTTGAAGAGCGCGCCCGGCCTGTCCTGCAAAGTGAGTCGCAGCCGTGCCAGCCGGCCGGATCTTGCCAGATCGCGCAGCAGAACATTTGCGAGTAGCCGCGTATCGATGTTGCCGCCACACAGCACCGTGCCGACCTTTTTGCCTGCAAATTTCTCCCGGTGGGCCAGTACCGCTGCAAGCCCGGCCGCGCCGGCACCCTCTACGACGGTCTTTTCTATCTGCAAAAGCAAGCTCACCGCGCTTTCAAGCTGACCTTCGGACACCAGCAAAATTTCGCCGAGCAGTTCCTCAATCACTTGGGAGGTAAATTTCCCCGGCTCCTTGACGGCGATGCCTTCGGCTAGCGTGTCCCCGGCACACGGCATGTCTTTGCCATTGAGGCGCGCATACATCGACGGAAACAGCTCGGCCTCTACGCCGATTAGTTCGATGCCCGGCTTGAGGGCGCGAGCCGCCGTGCCCATCCCGGACATGAGCCCGCCGCCACCGATCGGAATGACCAGGCAATCAAGTTCTGGAGCCGCCTCCAGCATTTCGAGCGCAACGGTCCCCTGCCCTGCAGCAACATCGGGATCGTCAAAAGGATGCACGAAGGTCAGCCCCTGCTGCTCTTCAAGCTCGCGCGCATGGGCGTAGGCTTCATCGAAAGTCTCGCCGTGAAGCACGACTGTGCCGCCAACGCTTTCGGTTTGCATGATTTTGACCGATGGTGTGGGCACCGGCATGACAATCGTCACAGGCACGCCAAGCCGGGTTCCATGATAGCTCAATCCCTGCGCATGATTCCCCGCCGATGCCGCTATCACGCCGCGTTTTCGTTGCTCTTCCCTGAGCAATAGCAATGCGTTGAGCGCGCCGCGCTCCTTGTATGCAGCGGTAAATTGGAGATTTTCGAATTTGAGCCAAATCTCCGCGCCCGCCAGTTCCGACAGGGTCTTGCTGTGCAGCGTCGGGGTTGCGATGATCGCATCGCGCACCCGGTCATGCGCCGCGCGGATATGTTCCAGGCTCAGAAGATCGCTCATGCGAAATGCCCTAACCCATCTGGCCAATCATGCAAACACAGGATAGGGATAGCGCGAATATGGCGAGGATTGCATTTATCGGACTGGGCGTGATGGGTGGCCCAATGGCTGGCCACCTGAAAGCAGCTGGACATGATCTGGTCGTCTACAACCGGACCGCTTCAAAGGCCGAAAAATGGGCGGAAAAGCATGGCGGCAAGGTGGCTGAATCCCCGGCTGAGGCAGCCGCAGGGGCCGAGGCCGCTATCAGCTGCGTCGGCACAGACGACGATCTTGCGACCATTACGCTTGGCCGCGAAGGCGCGTTTGCCGCGATGGCAAAGGGCACGCTCTTTTTAGACCACACAACTGTGTCGGCGCGCATCGCGCGGCAGCTCGCCGTCGAGGGCAAGTCGCATGGTATTCATGTTCTCGACGCGCCGGTCTCCGGCGGCCAGGCCGGCGCAGAAAATGGCAAGCTATCGATCATGTGCGGCGGAACCACTGACGCCTTTGCCGCTGCCGAACCGTTGATGCAGAATTATGCCGCGCGGATGGTGCATGTGGGCAGTGCCGGTGCTGGCCAGACGACAAAGATGGTCAACCAGATCGCCATTGCGGGCGTGCTGCAGGGGCTGTCAGAAGCGCTGCATTTTGCGCAATGTGCCGAAGTCGATCTGGACAAGGTATTCGAGGCCATTTCGGGCGGTGCGGCGCAAAGCTGGCAGATGGATAACCGCTGGGATACGATGGCCAAGGGAGAGTTCGATTTCGGCTTTGCCGTGGACTGGATGCGAAAGGATCTGGGTCTGGCACTGGAAGAAGCGCGGGCCAATGGCGCATCAATTCCGCTCGCCGCGATGGTCGATCAATATTATTCCGATATTCAGTTTATGGGCGGTCAGCGGCAGGATACCAGTTCGTTGATCCGGAGATTGCCGAAAAGATGAAGAAGATAGTCGCACTGGCCGCGCTTGCGGCAGCGTCTCCCCTGCTTGCCGACGGGCTGATCGAAAATGTGAATGGCATCACGCTCGACGAGGAAGGCAATGTCATCCGTTTCTCGGGCATATTGATCGACCGGGAGGGCAAGGTCAGCAAGCTGATCACAGGCAACGAAAAGCTGCCCGGACAGCTGGATTTCCGGACCGATGGCAAAGGCAAGACCATGATACCGGGGCTGATCGATGCCCATGGCCATGTCATGGCCATGGGCTTTCAGGCGTTGACGCTCGATTTGTCGGCAACAAACAGCCTCGCCGAGGCCCAGGCGGCTATCGCTGCCTATGCCGCAGAATATCCGGACCGGCGCTGGATCATCGGTAGCGGATGGAATCAGGAGAAATGGGCGCTTGGCCGCTTCCCCAATGCTGGCGATCTGGAAACACCCGCCATCAAGCAGGCCGCGGCGGGCAGGCCGATCTGGCTGGGCCGCGTCGATGGCCATGCCAGCTGGGCCAATTTCAAGGCGATGGAAATTGCCGGGTTAACGGCAAAAACCCAATCGCCACCGGGCGGAAAGATCATTGTGCTGGCGGGCGAACCCAGCGGTATATTTGTCGATGCAGCCGCCGAGCTTGTTGGCAAGCATGTGCCAAAACCGCGCGCTGCCGACCGCGATATCGCGCTCGCCAAGGCGCAGGAAATCTTGCTGTCACAGGGCATCACCGCAATTGCCGACATGGGGACAAGCATCGAGGATTGGCAAAGCTACCGCCGCGCCGGCGATGCAGGATGGCTGTCCATTCGGATCTTCGCCTATGCCGCCGGGATCGAACAGATGGAGATGATTGCCGGGCCGCGCCCGACGCCCTGGCTCTATGATGACAAGCTGCGTCTTGGTGGCGTAAAAATCTTCCTCGATGGCGCGCTCGGCAGCCGCGGGGCCTGGCTCAAACAGCCCTACACCGACGCGCCAGGCGAAACCGGCCTGCGTCTTTTAAGCTATGCCGAATTGCGCAACACGATGGTGCGCGCCTCGATGGATCAGTTCCAGACGGCCATCCATGCGATCGGCGATGCGGCCAATGCGGATGCCATCGGCGCAATCGAGGATCTGGCTGAGACCTTCCCAGGGGACCGGCGCTGGCGGATAGAGCATGTCCAGATCGTCGATCCTGCCGATCTGCTGCGGCTCGGCAAGCATGGCATTATCTCATCCATGCAGCCGGTCCACCAGACTTCGGACCGGGTCATGGCCGAAGCGCGGCTGGGGCCGGAGCGGCTGGAGGGCGCTTATGCCTGGAACAGCATCCTGAAGGCTGGCGGCAGATTGGCCTTCGGGTCGGATGTGCCGGTGGAAAGCGCCGATCCCTTCGCCGGTATTGCGACCGCGATCACGCGCGAAGATGCCAAGGGGCAGCCCTTCGGCGGATGGCGGCCAGAAGAACGGGTGACGCGCGAGCAGGCGCTTGCCGGTTTTACGATTGGCGGGGCCCATGCTGCATTTGCTGAGGCCAAGATCGGATCGCTCACGCCCGGCAAACGGGCCGATTTTCTCCTAATCGATACCGATCCCTTGCTGGCAAGCCCGAGCGCCATTCGCCGAACGACAGTCCATGAGACATGGGTTGGGGGCCGCCCCGTCTTTCAGAAGGACAAGGCAACAAGCGCTGACACCGACCGAACTGAGCCAATCGGAAGGTAGGTTTTGGGGCAGTGAAGATCCAGATTGCAGTCCCGGATACAGATATGGCGGAAGCTCTGACATCGATCTGCCTGCGCTCGAAGGCGCATTGGGGATATCCTGAGAAATATATGCAGATTTGGGAGCCCGAACTGACCGTCAGCGCGGATATGATAGCGTCGGGCAATCTTATGGCCGCCTTCGATGGTGGGCGACCGGTCGGTGTTGCCGAGATAGCGGTCGACAGGCAGGAAGGGTCACTCGAAAAGCTTTTCGTCGATCCGACATATATGGGGCTAGGTGCAGGACGCCTTCTGTTCGAATGGTCCGCAAAGCGGTGCCGCGAGCTGGGCGCGGAAGTGCTTCTGATCGAGGCGGACCCGGGTGCAGAAAAATTCTATCTGCGCATGGGCGCGAAACGGATTGGCGAAAGAGCCTCGGCCACAGTGCCAGGCCGCAAATTGCCGTTCCTCAGATATGCGCTTCAAGAGCAGGCTACTTCTTGAAACCTGCCCCCAGGAAACCGGGAACCGGCCCATTCCAGCCCTCGCCGTCATCGCTCTCATCTTTAGCCTGTGCCTCCCTAGCTTTCGCCTTGGACTTCGGCGCTTTTTCCGGCTTTGGTTTGTCTGACCGCTCTACCGGCTGCTTCTTTTTCTTCTCCGACGCCTTGCGGTCTGCCTCACCTTTTGCCGTCTTCTTTGACCCAGCATCCTTGCCAAGCACCTCGATCTTGTAACCGATCAGCTTCTGGATATTGTCCAGCGCCTCTTCATCGGCGCGCGTCACAAAAGTGAAGGCCTTGCCGTTCGCCCCTGCCCGGCCGGTGCGGCCGATGCGGTGGACATAGTCATCGGGATGCCAGGGTGCATCGAAATTGAAGACATGGCTGACGCCCTTGATATCGAGCCCGCGCGCTGCGACATCAGAAGCGACAAGCAGATTAATATCGCCATTCTTGAAGGCACTCAGCTCGGCCTGTCTGGCCGCCTGATCGATATCGCCATGAATCTCACCTGCCGCAAAGCCGTGTCGTTTCAGGCTCTTGTTGAGCTCGCGCACCGTCGTCTTGCGATTGCAGAATATGATGCCGGTCTCGACCTCTTCGGACTTCAGCAATTTGCGCAGCAACTCTCTTTTGCGGTTGGGCGCGACATGCACGATACGCTGCTCGATATTCTTGTTGGCCGTGGCCGGCCTTGCGACCTCTATATATTTGGGATTGTCGAGAAACCGGTCGGTGAGCTTCTTAATCGGCGGCGGCATGGTTGCCGAGAACAGCATCGTCTGGCGCGTCGCCGGCAGCTTGGTGCAGATATGCTCGATATCGGGGATGAAACCCATATCGAGCATCCGGTCGGCCTCGTCTATCACCAGCAAGTCGCACCCATTGAGCAGGATATTTCCGCGGTCGAACAAATCCATGAGCCGGCCCGGCGTTGCGATCAGCACATCGACGCCCTTTTCCAGCGCCTTGACTTGGTCGCCCATCGAAACCCCGCCAATCAGCAGCGCTTTGGAGAGCCCGGTATATTTGCCATATTTGTCGAAATTCTCCGCCACCTGCGCGGCGAGTTCACGGGTTGGCTCGAGGATCAGCGATCGCGGCATCCGCGCCCGTGCGCGGCCATGCGACAAGATATCGATCATCGGCAGAACAAAAGAGGCGGTCTTGCCCGTCCCTGTCTGCGCGATCCCGATCAGATCCTTCATCATCAAAATCGGCGGGATCGCCTGAGCCTGGATCGGTGTCGGCTCCTCATAGCCGGCTTCGCCGACCGCTTTTAACAATTCATCTGAAAGGCCGAGATCGGCAAAGGGCATACAACTGTGTTCCGGAAAATGGGAAACGCAAATGGCTTGATTATGCAGTGGCGGCGCTTTGCGGGCTCAGGCTGCGAATGTCAAGGAATGTCCGGCGAATGAGGCTGCCCTAGCGCGGCACAAGCTGGCGAAATTTGTCGATCTCGCATTTGGCCCCTGTGCGTGCATGGACAAGGTCCCGGTCGATGCACAGTTTCCCGTCCAGCGGCTTTTCAATATAGGCCCCGGCATAGAATTCGCGGGCAAGGCAGCCATTGCCCAAATAGGCACGAACGAGACGTCCGCTCTTTGTCACAAGCTCCAGATTCTGGTTTTTGCTGCTGCCCGGACGCGCTGCGACGATCTGGTTCAGCATAACGCATTTACCGATCTTCTTTTCCTTGAAGCGGTTCGACGATTTCGGAACCCGTCCGGCTTGCGGCCTTGGAACGCGGCTCGGCACCCGCACAACTACCCGCTGGCGCACGCGAACCTGGAACCAGCCATGCGGCGAATGTTCGACCACCGATGCCGCCGCGGGACGCGGATCGCCCCGTGCCTGCGCCGTCATGACATAGCTTGCTGAGAGCAATCCGGCGAGCAACAACAACAGGCTGGCAAAAAGACGCAAATTTTCGAATCCGGAAAATAAAGAGAATTTATAGTAGCAAACTAGCCTGAATGATTGAACATGGCATGAATTTGGGAGTAAAGCGCCTGCGCGGAAGCCTGTCAATCTGCGCTATTCTGATCGATGGAATGTAACAAGATGCAAAATGCTCTTTCTGAATTCGAAGCCATTGCCGGACCCAAAGGTTTCACAACCTCGCCAGAGGACATGGAACCCTGGCTCACCGATTGGCGCGGGCGTTTCACAGGCAAGGCAGCCGCGCTGCTGTCTCCCTCCAGCACGGATGAGGTTTCCAGAATCGTAAAGGTCGCCGCGCGGGAAAAGATTGCGCTGGTGCCGCAGGGCGGGAATAGCGGCATGGTTGCAGGCGCGACGCCCGATCAAAGCGGGCAGGCCATACTGCTCTCGCTGCGCCGGATGAACAAAATCACGGGGTTTGACGAGGATAGCGGTCATATTACCTGCCAGGCTGGCGTGATCCTGCAAAATTTGCATGAGGAAGCGGCGAAATATGGGAGGCGGTTCCCACTGACGCTGGGCGGAAAAGGCAGCGCGACCATCGGCGGGCTGGTCTCCACCAATGCCGGCGGCACGCAGGTTCTGCGCCACGGGACGATGCGCGCGCTGGTCGAAAGCATAGAAGCGGTGATGCCCGATTGCAGTATTTTTGACGGGCTGTCACCGCTCAAAAAGGATAATCGCGGATTCGATATCAAGGAGCTTTTGATCGGCTCCGAAGGCACGATAGGCATCACCACGGCAGCCGTCCTCAAGACCGTACCGGCGCTCAAAGATCGCTGCGTTGCATGGGCGGGTGTTGAAAATCCGCAAACCGCCTATCACCTGCTCCGCCATGTCGAAAAGAATGCGGGCGGCGCGCTTGAAGGATTTGAAATTCTTCCGGCGCTGGCGCTCACAAATGTCCTCAAACATATCGATGGAACGCGGTCGCCGCTTGCGCAGGAGCATAAATGGCATGTGCTGATGGAGTTTGTGCAGGACTCCGCCGAGCAGGAATCCCCTGCCGCCTTGGCCGAGCGGCTGCTGGCCCAGGCCAGCGAAATAGATCTGTTGCGGGACGCAGCGCTGGCCGTGAGCGAGACGCAGGCCGAGGCGTTCTGGAAGATTCGCGATTCGATCGCCGAGGCCGAACGGGCAGAAGGCCCCGCGATGCAGCATGACATCAGCGTTCCAGTGGCAGATATGGCGCGATTTATCGAGGATGAATCGCCAAAAATCGAAGCCGCCTTTCCGGGCAGCCAGGTGATCGCGTTCGGGCATATGGGCGACGGCAATATCCATTTTCATGTTAAAGCACCCGACGCTGTCGAAGCACAGGCGTGGTATGCCGATCAAGGCAAGGACATCAGCCGCCATGTCTATGAACGGGTCGTCAGTTATAACGGCTCGATTTCGGCCGAGCATGGCATAGGCCAGCTCAAGCTCGATGATCTCCGGCGATTGTCGGACCCTGCACGGCTATATGCGCTACGCGCGATCAAGGCGGCCTTCGATCCGGACAATATCATGAACCCCGGAAAGCTTGTTCCTCTTGCCTAGTTTCGCCGATCTGCCTAAAGCCGCCGCCAGCAATTGAATCACACCCTACGGAGTTTCAGATCATGGCCACCGCGCCCACAGCAAATCCCCTTCCGATGTTTTACAAGGACCTGGTTCCCCTCAACAGCAAGGAACACGCAAAATGGTCCACACGCGGTATCGACAACGCCAAATTCATGGAAGGTGCGCATGCTATTCCTTTGACGATCGAGGAGTTCGTGATGGCATCGCGCAACTTTCCCATCATTTTCTCCGCTGGAGACAACCCGGTGCCGCTGGCGCTGATGGGATTGAATGAGGGCGTCAACATCTTCATGGACGACAAGGGCAAGTTTACCACCCAAGTGTACATTCCTGCTTATGTGCGCCGCTATCCATTTCTGCTCGCGCGATTGCAGCCCGATAGCGACGAAATGTCGCTTTGCTTTGATCCCACATCGAAAGCTGTGGGCAATTACAAGAAGAATGCGGAGCCGCTTTTCGATGGTGACCAGCCGACCGAGAATACCAAGAATATTCTCAAATTCTGCGAGGACTTCGAACAGGCTGGCGCGCAAACACAGGCCTTTATGGAAGAGCTGAAGAAAGAAGACCTGCTGATGGAAGGCGAGGTCTCGATTCAGCAGACGGGCGTTGAGAAGCCTTTCGTCTATCGCGGCTTCAAAATGATCGACGAGAACAAACTGCGCGAATTGACAGGAGAAAAGCTGAGGAAAATGAACCAGAATGGCATGCTGCCGTTGATGCATGCCCATCTCTTCTCGCTACAATTGATGCGGGACATTTTTGCGCAGCAGGTACAACAAGGCAAAGTCCCCGAAGTTACAGAAGCACCCGCGGCTTGATCGTAAATCGACCGATTCGGCAGAAAAGAGGCGCATCGGCCCGGATAGCCGCGGCCTGATCCGGGAAAACAGCCCGTTGGACTGCAGCTATTGATTTTGCCTTAGATAGTACCCATTCTTATTGTTGCGGGGCGGATATCTCCCCTCCCTTCTGCCCCGCTGTGGGCACCCGCTCTACGGTGCCCCTCCCTGAACCTTGGCCACCCCGAAGAAATTCGGGGTGGTTTTTTATTCGGCAGCGAGCAATTCGCCTCCGCCTGCGATTGCATCACCAAGCAGCCCTGCCAACTCCGCAACCAGAGCCGAGATCTTCGCCAACCCCGGTCCGGGTTCACGCATCGCTTCATCGAGATACAGCCTTCTGTCCACCTCGAGCTGAATGGCGTGAATGCCGCGCTCCGGACGGCCATGCCTGCGCAGGATATAGTCTCCAGGATAGGGGCTGTTGAGCGCGCAGCGATATCCGCTGGCCTCGATCCGTCCACGCAGCAGATCCGCATGGCAACTGGCCGCGCTGCTCCCGAAACGGTCCCCGACAACGAAATCTGGACTATTGCCATGCGCGGTTTTGACAGGCGGCATGCTGTGTACATCCAGAAGAATAGCAGCACCGAATTTGGCCCGCATCTGTCTCAGCACGCGATCTACCGCATCATGATAGGGCTTGTGGAACTCGCTTATCCGCCGCGTAACATCGGCAAAGGGAAATCGCGCTTTCCAAATCTCGCCAACACCTGTCAGTCGGCGCGGAACCAGGCCGAGGCCGCCACGCTGTTTGGGGCTGTTCAGCGACGTAAATTCAGCTGGCACATCGCGCAGCATAGCCGGGTCAAGATCATTCTCGGCCCGGTTCAGATCCATCCATGCACGGGGCCTGCTTGCGATAATTGCTGAAAACCCTGTCTCCCGGGCCGCTTTCGTCAAAAGGTCGGCATAGCGATCTTCCAGCTTCACAATGGCAGAAGGATCGACGCGAAGATTGGCAGTCAGCTCGGCGGGATAATCCCGGCCCGCATGTGGAACGGCCAGCAACACCGGCCAGTTCGGCATTTCGCAGCCGAAAGCCTCGAACCCGAAGGCGCAGACCGAATTTTGCGGCATTTTGCTGATCGATTCCGCCATCTAGGCTTTTCTGGCAGAATATTGCCGGATCAGCAAAATATTAAAGATATCCGGTTAATGCCCTTGCGCAGGGGCGGCAATTTGCCACAATGAGCGCGGATGGGAACAATTATGCCTCGAATTCTGCTGGCTGAAGACGAATTGGCGATGCGCGAATATCTGGCGCGCGCGCTTGAAAAATCCGGATATGACGTCGTTTCCGTCGAGTGCGGAACCGAGGCCGTCCCGCTGCTTGAAAATGAAGAATTCGACTTGCTCCTGACCGATATCGTTATGCCCGAAATGGACGGGATCGAACTGGCCCGCCATTGCAGCAAGGTTTCCCCGCGGACCGAGGTTATGTTCATTACCGGTTTTTCCGGAGTTGTCCTGAAAGCCGGAGAATCGGTTCCAAATGCCAAAATTCTCTCCAAGCCATTCCACTTGCGCGATCTCGTGCTCGAAGTTGAGAGGCTGTTCAACCGGGAAAGTTTCGGCGAAGTCAAATGAGACTTGAAAGGCCGCAAGGCTGGCGCTAGAGGCGAGCATCCGGAGTGGGCGTATAGCTCAGTGGTAGAGCACTATGTTGACATCGTAGGGGTCGCAAGTTCAATCCTTGCTACGCCCACCATTCCTTCCCCGGGGCGCTTGAAATGCACTATGACGTCGTGATCGTTGGTTCCGGCCATGCGGGTGCGCAGGCTGCCATCAGCTTGCGTCAGCAAAAATTTGCCGGATCGATCACGATCATTGGCCGTGAAGACCAGCTACCCTATGAGCGCCCGCCGCTATCGAAAGAATATCTAAGCGGTGATAAGCCCTTCGAAAAGCTGCTGCTGCGTCCTGCGGATTATTGGGAAAAGAATGAAATCACCTTGCTTGCAGGCAAAGAGGTTGTTGCGGTCGATGCCGCAGAGCATGCGGTAAGTCTTTCAGACGGAAGCAGAATTTCGTTTGGGAAGCTCGTCTGGGCAGCAGGCGGCGAACCGCGGCAACTGCCCATCCCGGGTGGCGATCTGGATGGCGTATATGCAATCCGCGCGCGCGGCGATGTCGATCCGATCATGTCCCGGCTAAAAGAGATTGACAGAATTGTCATTGTCGGGGGCGGCTATATCGGACTGGAAGCAGCCGCCGTTTTCACCAAACTGGGCAGGCAGGTGACTTTGCTGGAAGCGCTGGACCGGGTTCTGGCGCGCGTTGCTGGCGCGGAATTGTCGCGTTTCTACGAAGGTTATCACCGGGCGCAAGGCGTCGACCTTCGCACCGGCGTAACAATCGATTCGATTATTGGTGACGAACATGCAGAAGGCGTAAAGCTGCAAAGCGGCGAGATGTTGCCTGCCGACATTGTTGTCGTTGGCATCGGAATAGTCCCATCGGTCGGGCCCTTGATCGCTGCAGGTGCGGCGGGAGAGAACGGCGTTCGCGTTGACGCATTTTGCCAGACGTCGCTGCCCGATATTTACGCGGTTGGCGACTGCGCGCTCCATGCCAATGGCTTTGCCGGCGGCGCAGAAATCAGGCTGGAATCGGTTCAGAATGCCAATGATCAGGCCAAAATTGCAGCCGCGCATATTTGCGGCAATCCCAAGCCTTATGAGGCAACGCCGTGGTTTTGGTCCAACCAGTACGATCTGAAATTGCAGACAGTTGGCCTGTCTATCGGGCATGACCGAACTGTCCTGCGCGGTGACCCTGCTCAAAACAGCTTTTCGGTCGTCTATCTAAAGCGGGGCAAGGTCATCGCGCTCGATTGCGTCAACGCTGTGAAGGACTACGCCCAGGGCCGCAAGCTTGTCGAGGCGCGGGCCGAAATACCCACCGAGACACTGGCCGACACCAATATTATGCTCAAAGAGATGCTGCCGGCTTGACCTTCGTCCAGCGCTGCTTTGCCCGGGTGAAGGCGCTTAGCGACGAATAGCCCAGAAGCAGGGCGATCTCGCCCAAGGACCGCTTCGCTTCCATCCGGTAGAGGGCGAACAGGTCTTGCCGCACCTCGTCCATCAGCTTGCGGAAAGGGTATCCTTCGCTGGTCAGTTTTCGGCGCAACGTCCGCTCGGTCATCCCAAAAGCGGCAGCCATGCGATCCAGCGTCACCGAAGGCTTGTCCATCTGGGTGAGAAGGAACAAAAAGCTTTGCGCAGTCAGCGGCTTGCCGCGCGCCGCGAGCTTTCGCGGCTTGCCGTAAAGACCGGTCATGGCGGAGCGCAACCGCGCATTCGCCATTCGTGTCGGCAACACGAGCTGTGACAGCTCGAAGCGAACCGCGCTACTACTTGCTCCAAACCGCACATCCAGACCGAAAAGCGAGGTATAGAGGGCCGGATCGAAACGCGGCGCATGTTGCAACGACAGGCGTTGCAAATGCAGCGGTTCCATCATAACCCGCCTTGAAAATTCGATCTGGGCGGCAACGACAAATTCGACGAACGGAGCCGCCAGCATGGGATCTGTGCCCTTCAGCTTCCACTCGATCTGGGCCGTCGCTTGGTCATAGTTGGATGAGAGTGAATTTTGCTGCCCCGCCAACAATTTCAGCCAGGACTGGATGCCATCTTCCAGCCGGGGTACCAGTCTGCATGCATAGCCGGGATCGGAAAAACTGGCCGGAATAGTCAAGCTGGCCAGGCGGACAGATGCGGCAGGATTGTCGAAATGATCCTCCAGTTGCTGCAAGAGCCGCACCAGCACCGGGAATGCAACACCCCCCAGCGGATGGCGGATCCTGGCCTCGTCCAATCCAGTTTCACGCAAGATTTGCGCAACAGGCGCGCGCAGGCCTTCTGCCGCCCGCAATATTTGCGCGATCAAGGCGTTCGAAACGGTATCGGCTGCCGGGCCTTCATCTTGCGTCAGGAGAGGCAAAATCTGATCCAAAATTCTTCCTCCTGCCCGATCCGCACGATCGATGACAATTTGTCAGATAAGATGGGATGACAAGCATTAATCGCTTGGCTAACGCCCTCAACCATGAATCTTGCGGAAATTCTGGATCAGTTCGAAGCCGGAGCCGAAACTCACCGGATCGCCATCCCCGCCAACTGGCTTCAGGGGCGCACATCCTATGGCGGGCTGAGTTCGGCCCTGGCCTATCAAACGGCGAAACTGGTCGGCGATGATTTGCCGCCGCTAAAATCGGGACAAGTGGCTTTCGTCGGGCCTGTCGCGGGCGAGGTGGAAATTCGCGCCAGCCTGCTGCGGCGCGGACGCAACTCGGCCTTTGTCAGGTCGGAGATCATCGCCGAGGGTAAAAACGGACCCGAAACCGCCCTGTCTTGCAGCTTCGTCTTCATGCATGGCCGCGACAGCCATGTCGATTATGCCGATCTGGAAAAACCGGAATTTGACGATTGGCCCAAGGATGACGCGCTGCGGAGCGGGCCGCCGGAATTTTTCACCAACAATATGCACTATGTCGGCAAGCGGCTCGAGCTGGGCCGAGGAACACCGCGGATGCATGGCTGGCAACGCCTTATCGAGCGTGAGGGGCTAGATCCGATGGCAGAGTTAGTCTGCATTTCCGACGCGCTTCCGCCATCGGCCATGGGACTGATGACCGAAGCAGGCATGGTCAGCTCGATCAACTGGCAGTTCAATATTCTGTCCGAGACGCCGGAAACGCGTGAGGGGTGGTGGCATCTGGAAAGCCACACACACCATGCAAGAAACGGCGCATCAAGCCAGTTTATGAGCGTCTGGAACGCAGACGGCGAGCCGATGATGACAGGTATGCAATCGGTCGCAATTTTCAGCTGACTTCGCTCACCCTTTTGCGACATAGTCCTTTTCCGCCTGCGCCATATAGTCGCGCGCCATGGGGAGTGCACGGCGGTTGCGGACAAATTGATATTGATGGTTGCACATGCCGCCGCTTTCGAAGGCCGCTGCCGCGCCCGACAGATAGAAAATCCACATCCGGAAGAATTTCTCGTCATATTGCGCGATCACGGCATCGCGGTGAGAGCGCACGCGATCATACCAAGCCCGCAGGGTCAGCGCATAATGCATCCGCCAATTCTCGATATCGCTGGCAATGAGCTTGACCTTCTCGCTCGCACGTAGGGTTTCCGACAAGGCCGGAATATAGCCGCCCGGAAAGATATATTTGCGCGTGAAGGCATCGGTTGCGCCCGGCTGTCCCATCCGCCCAATCGTGTGGAGCAGCATCACCCCGTCATCTTTCATCAAATTGGCCGAGGCGCGAAAGAAAGTCTCGAATTGCGGCACGCCGACATGTTCGAACATCCCGACCGAAACGATGCGGTCGAAGCCCTGCGGTTCGCGCCTGGCAAGATCGCGATAATCGATCAGCTCGAATTTGACGCGGCCCGAAACACCGGCTTTCGCCGATCGCTCCTGCGCAAGTTTGAGCTGCTCTTCCGATAGCGTTATTCCGAGCACGTCAACATCGGCCACGCGATTGAGATAGAGCGCCATCCCGCCCCAGCCGCAGCCGATATCGAGCACGCGCTGCCCCGGCGTTAGCGCCAGCTTGGCCGCGATATGCGCCTTTTTTGCCGTCTGCGCCTGATCCAGCGTGATATTCGAAAGCGGCGAGCCGCCGTCCCCGACATCGGCATCGGGCCAATAGGCGCAGCTATACTGCATGTCCTCGTCGAGCCAGAGCCGGTAAAAATCATTCGACAGATCATAGTGATGTGCGACATTGTCTTTCGAGCGCGCCAGCGAATTGAGCTGCTGAAAGGGTTTCGCCATCTTCTTGAAAAGCGCCTTCGTTGCCGAGGGGTCGCCAATCTCGCCACCATTCTCCCAGAGATTGTTACGCCGCACGAGCTCAACAAAACCCATAATATCGTCATCATCGATACTGACAGCGCCGTCCATATAGCATTCGCCGAGGCCTAGCCGCGGATTGGTAAGGATGCGCCGCTCCGCATTGGCAGCATTGATCCGCAGGGTGACCGCCGGCCATCCCGCGACGGCGTTGCCGAAAATCCGTTCCGATCCGTCTGGCCGGATTATCGTCAATTGCCCGCTATGCAGGCGTCCTTCAAGAAGACGGTCGATCAGCGCCATATTTCCTCCGAAACCAACTTCGCAAGCCTCTGGCCTTGCGTTACAATCTCACCGACGTGAATGACAAGACGCCATTCGCGCAAAAATAAGGAAAAGGCGCCCCGAACAGGACGCCTTTTCTTCTCGCAAAACGGGAGAGGTTTTAGAAGGTTATGCCAACGCCGACCGCTGCGGTATTGACATCGACCGTGTCGAAGAAACGGCGATACTCGGCCTTCAGATAGACATTGTTTCCAACCTTGTGCTGGTAACCCGCACCGGCGTGAAAAGCGTCGCCATCGTTGAAGCTGTAACCAGCGGTGACATAGGCTTTGCCGTTGCTGCCAGCCTTTACGCCAAGACGTGCGGTTGCGCCGAACACAACGTCGGTTCCGCCGGCAAGGATTTTGTCAGCCGAAGCTTCAACGCCGGCAAAAGCGCTATCGCCCAGATCGAAGTCGTAACCGGCGGCAACACCGGCAATGGCTTCTTCTGCGCCATTGGCCCAGGCGATACCGCCGCGAGCCTCGATCCGGCCTTCGCCGCTTGTTTCGGCAAAGGCAGGAGTTGCGGAGAGGGTGGCAGCCGCAGCGGCTGCGATCATCAATTTACGCATGATGTTTTCTTTCTTTCTGTTTACTTCACCGAAGAGGGTCGCCCGCTTCGGATATCGGGGAGATATGGCTGCAAAGATGAATACCAAATTAAATTTGCAAACTCGTGCAACTTTACCATCTGTGTTGCTTATTTAACACAGCTTGTTCATTGAAATGAAAGGAAAAGACTTAGGATAGAACGGTCCGTTTTTCCTCATCCAGCCGGTCGCGTTCGGCCCTGCTCGGCTTCTTCGCTGCCGTCTTCAGCTGCCCGCAAGCGGCATCGATATCTCGGCCACGCGGCGTCCGGATCGGCGCGCTGATCCCTGCTTCGAAGATGATGTTGCTAAATGCGCGGATACGGTCGGGCGATGAGCATTCATAGGGCGCACCCTCCCAAGGATTGAAGGGGATCAGGTTCACCTTTGCGGGCAATTTGAATTTCCGGATCAACCGCACAAGTTCGCGCGCATCTTCATCGCTGTCATTTTTGTCTTTCAGCATGACATATTCGAAGGTAATCCGCCGCGCATTATTCGCGCCGGGATAGGCGGCACAGGCCTCCAGCAATTCCTCGATACCGTATTTCTTGTTGAGCGGCACGATCTCGTCACGGATATCCTTGCTCACGGCATGCAGGCTTACGGCCAGATTGACGCCGATCTCTTCGCCGGCCTTTTCCATCATCGGGACGACGCCGCTGGTCGACAGCGTAATCCGCCGCTTGGAAAGGGCAAGCCCGGCTCCATCCATGACAATACCCAGCGCATCGCGGACATTTTCGAAGTTATAGAGCGGCTCTCCCATCCCCATCATCACGATATTGGTGAGAATACGGCCATCGGAGGAATATTGGGCGGCAGGGTCTTCATCCGCAGCTTCGTCATCGCCGAACCCTGCCATATTGCCCTTCGGCCATTCGCCCAGCGCGTCGCGCGCGAGCATGACTTGCCCGACAATCTCACCAGGCGTCAGATTGCGCACCAGCCGCATCGTGCCGGTGTGGCAAAATCGGCAATTCAATGTGCAGCCAACCTGCGACGACACGCACAGCGTTCCGCGGTCTGCGTCGGGAATGAAGACCATCTCATAGTCATGGCCGTCGCCGCTTTTGAGCAGCCATTTACGCGTACCATCCTCACTGACTTGCGCTTCGACAATGTCCGGACGTCCGATCACGAAACGCTCGGCCAGGAAAGGCCGCTGCGTCTTTGCAATGTCGGTCATCGCATCGAATTCGGTGACTCCGCGGTGATATATCCAGTGGAAAATCTGTTTAGCGCGGAGCTTGGCGGCCTTTTCATCGAGACCGGCTTCGGTCAGGCATTCGCGAATTTGCGGCACAGACAGCCCCAACAGGTCAATACGCCCGTCCTCGCGCGGTGTGATACTGCGCGGCGTGACGACGGGGTCTATATGGCCTGGAATCTGCATGCCGCGCGATATAGGCAGCCAGCGCGCGAATTGCCAGTTCCGCTATTTCCGCCGGCACCCCAAAGCCGCTGCATCGATAGCGCTGGGCGCGCCGCGCAGCGCATAGGCATCGACGATCGTGCGGCCATCGCGGCCGATGCTCTCGATGCTCAAAGACCGGGAGCTGCGAATGGCAGCGATGATGGCGAGATCCATCCGCCTGTCCTTCGCCCATGCACCGCGACCATCCGCTTCGAGCCGAAAGCGCCTGCCGCCCGCGGAAAGCGTGACGCCGCTATTATTCGAACGCTCCCTGGAGAGGCGAACATAAATCTGATGCGTTACGCCGCGCTCGGGCCAAAACCCGATCGAGAAATAGGGTTTTATCGACTGCCGCCCCACCGTTTCATCCGGCGCGGCAATCGCATAGCAGCGCGGAATTTCAGGGTCCTTGAATGCCGCCCAGCGTTGGTAGACACCCAGCCGGTCCTTCGCGGCAACAGGAAATGCAACCGCCACAAGCGCGAGAAAGGCAAGCAAGCGTTTCACGCCCGTTCTCCGCTGCCATCGCCGCTGATGACAAGGCTCTCGCTCCCGTCCCGGATCATCACCATGCTGCCTTGCGAGAGGCTCGGCGCGATAGGCGCGCCGAAACCCTCCAGCGGTTCCATGTCAGCCAGCAAACCGCGCAGCACCCGGGCCGTCATGCCATGGCTGATGATCAGCATGTCACGGTCAAAAGGCTGCTCACCGATCCATTCGGTAAGCCGCGTGGCAATATCGCGATAATCCTCGCCTTGCGGGGCTTTGCGGGTAAATAGCCGATGCTCGCTATCGACGAATTCGCCAACCTCTGCACGAATATCGGAATAATAGCGCCCTTCCCAGCCGCCAATGTCGATTTCGCGCAGCCTGTCGTCGGTGACATGACTATGCCAATCGGCATGAATTTCCTCTGAAATCAAGGCCAAAGTCTGGAGCGCCCGCCCGCTCGGGGAGGCGACCAGCCGCAATGCAGCCGGGTCGGTTACATGTTCGCGCAGGGCCACACCCATACGCGACGCCTGTTCGCAGCCCGCCCATGTCAGCGGAGTATGCGCCGTCATCCCCTGCATGCGTCCGGCGACATTGAAAACGGTTTCGCCATGCCGCGCGATAAACAGCCGCTTCCCATTGGTTGAAATCCCCATAAATCGCGCTTCTTCCACAGATTATTGACGCTTGCAAAGCCTATCATCTTGCCACCAAGCGCATTATTGTTAAGGAAGATGCCCAAAATCGCGTTTTTCCGTGGCCCGGCTGGATGCTGGCCTGCCCGAACGCAAGCAGTGGGAAGAAAGAGTTATCATGAAGGCGACAGTCGAACGCGCGACTCTGCTGAAGAGCCTGGGCCATGTGCAGTCGGTGGTGGAGCGGCGCAATACCATCCCCATCCTGTCCAATGTCCTGATCGAAGCAGACGATAGCGGCGCGATCAAGGTGACCGCGACCGATCTCGATCTGCAAATAGTCGAGACTTTCGCCGCCGAGGTGGAAACCGCCGGATCGACCACCGTCAGCGCACATACGCTGTTCGAAATTGCCCGCAAGCTTCCCGAAGGATCGCAGGTTTCGCTGAACGCAGCCGATGGCCGGATGGCGGTCAATGCAGGCCGCGCGCGTTTTAGCCTGGCAACCCTTCCCCGCGACGATTTCCCGATGATTGCCGAAGGCGAACTGCCGACCAGCTTCGAGCTTCCGGCTGCCTCGCTCATCCAGATCATCGACAAGACGCGTTTTGCCATTTCGACCGAGGAAACCCGCTATTATTTGAACGGCATCTTCTTCCATGTCACCGATGAGGGTGATCCGGTGCTGAAAGCCGCTGCGACCGACGGCCACCGTCTTGCACGCGTGACGCTGCCGCGCCCCGGCGGCGCGGAGGGCATGCCGGACATTATCGTGCCGCGCAAATGCATCGCGGAAGTCCGCAAACTTCTGGATGAAAGCAGCGACGCCAACATCCAGATCAATTTGAGCGCGAGCAAAATCCGGTTTACCTTCGACAATGCCGTGCTCACCAGCAAGCTCATCGATGGTACTTTCCCCGATTATAACCGCGTGATTCCAACGGGGAACGACAAGCTGCTCAAGATCGATCCCAAGAGCTTCAGCGACGGCGTGGATCGCGTCGCCACTATTGCCACCGAAAAGACCCGCGCGGTCAAGATGGCGCTCGATACCGACAAGATCACGCTCTCCGTCACCAGCCCGGAAAATGGCACGGCGCAGGAAGAGGTTCCCGGCGAGTATAAAAGCGACGGCTTCGAGATCGGCTTCAACGCTCGCTATCTGCTCGAAATATTGGGTGAGATCGAAAGCGATATTGTCGAGCTTCATCTTGCCGATGCCAGCGCGCCGACGCTGATCCGCGAAGATGACAAATCGCCCGCGCTCTATGTATTGATGCCGATGCGGGTTTAGGGTCAGGACCCTGGTAGATGAAAGCCGGACTGCTCAGATTTTGGCAGTCCCGATTTGGCGTTCCGCTGGCGGCCATATTGCTGGTGGCGCTTTCGAGCTTTTTCCTGCCGCCCATGGCGGTCACGCTATTGGCGGTTCTTTGCTTGCTGGTCGTGGTCGCCCGCTATGACAATGATACAGGCACCTTCCTTCCGCTCGCCATCCTGTTCGTGATCGTGATTGTTATTCTGCTCGTGCTGATGGCAATCATGGCTTCATTCGTTCGTTAGGCTTGGGTCAGCTGTTGATATTCACTGAGCGTTGGGCAAAGTAAGATACGTTTCCAGTATCCAGGGCAAGGTTACCCATCATGCTGCGCAAGTCTGTTCCGGTCTTTACCGCTTTTGCGATTGTCGCGGCGTCGACCACAATTGCCGCTCCTTCCGCTGCGGCGCAATCCGCAGCCAAGGGACAATGGACGATCGACAATAGCGGCAACCTCTCCGCTATGCTCGACTGTTTCGAGCGCGAGGAAAAAACGCTGATCTCGGCGCATCGCGGCGGGCCGACTCCCGGCCTGCCGGAAAACTCCATCGAGGCGATGGATGCCATGCTCTATGCGACCCCCGCTATCATGGAGATCGACGTAGCCAGAAGCCGCGACGGCGTGCCTTTCCTGCTGCATGACAACACACTGGACAGGACCACAAATGGCAGCGGAGAGGCGGCGGCGCTAGACTGGAGCGACCTGCAGCAGCTGCGTTTACGCGATGCCGATGGCTGGACCACGCCCTACGGCATTCCCACGCTGAAGTCGGCGCTAGACTGGGCGAAGGATCGCACCGTGCTCCAGATCGATTTCAAGCGGTCGGCGAAATATGAGGATGTGATCGAACTCATCCGGTCGACCGGTAACCGGCACAATGTCATCCTGATCGCCTATTCGTTAAGCGCCGCGACCAAGCTGCACCAGCTTGCGCCGGAAATGATGATCTCGCTCTCGATCGATCGCCCTGGAGCGCTGGATGAAGCGATCGCTGCCGGAATAGCAGCAGACCGCCTGCTGGCCTTTACGGGGACGCGAAGCGCGAAGCCGGGTCTTTATGCCTTTCTCGAGCGGGCCGATGTCGAGGTCATTTTCGGCACGCTGGGCGGCCCGAACTCTATCGACAGGAAGCTCGATCGCCTCGGCAATGATGCGCGCTATGCCGAGCTGGGCGAAGCGGGCGTCGACATCATCGCGACAGATCGCGCCCGGGCCGCTGCCAAAGCGCTTGCCAGCGAAAATCGCCTGCCCGCAGAAGGAACATGCGGCGTCGGGCGGCGCAGCCGCTGAGAAACGGGGCTATCAAACTACTATCGCAGTTTGGCACAATGGCATACTTGATCTCGAAGAGCGGGCTGATATGGTCGCCCTGCCAAAGTAATGAGATATCATTCTTCCTTTCCCGCCTTTGCGATCGCCCTGTTTGCGATTCTGTCGCTTGCTGCCATACCGCCGGGCATGATGCCGCATTGGGGTGAGGATGGTTTCGCCATCATCATCTGTCACAATGGCCAATCTCAACAGCACGCGGACGGACATGAGCACCATGCCGAACCGATGCAGCATGATGAGATGAGCCATCATGCGGCTCATGGCGACCCGCCATCGGATCATTCGCAGGAATCGCTGAATGAAAGCTGCGCCTTTGCCGGGATGGTTGCAGGGCATGCATTGCTGCCATCGGCGGTAACGGTTCCAAGCCCTTTTCTTCATAACGCAAAAACAGAACTTATCGCGCTGGCGCTACCGGTCGCGCGCACTCTGCACTTGCCTCCATCGACCGGCCCGCCAACTGTCCTGAATAGCTGATTGCCCGGCCAGGGCAGGCTCCACCTCATAAATATCTACGATCGCATGTCCGCGCCTCAAGGCGGCGGCTCATGCATGTTATTCAGATTCAGGAAATTCCAAATGCAAAAGAAGATTATCATGCTGCTGGGCACCGGCTTCGCCGCGCTTGCAGCCCCGGTACAGGCGGAAGATGACCCGCTGACCTACATCATCGTCACCGGCCAGCCCACGGCGGAAAACTCAGACGAGATCAGCAGCGAGGATGTCGCCCTTCCGGCGGCAGATGCTGCCGATCTGGCTGCGCGTATTCCCGGTGCAGCGGTCATCGACAATGGTGCCATTTCCGGCCAGGTCCAGTATCGCGGCCTTTTTGGCGAACGGCTGCTCGTTCGCGTCAATGGTCAGCGCTTTGCCTCGGGCGGGCCGAACCTGATGGATCCGCCGCTGCACTATGCGCCCATGCCGCTTGTTGACAGGATTGAGGTTGACCGCGGGGTCAGCCCAGTACGCAAAGGTCCGGGGTTAGGCGGCGGGATCAATGCCGTGCTCAAACAGGTTGATTTTGGCAGCGGCAACAGTCTCGCGCCGGTTGCCGATATTACCGCCGGCTATAATAGCAGCAATGACAGCTATTTTTTGGGCGGTATTGCAGGCCTTTCGAATGAGAATATCGCCCTTTCTCTCCTCGCCTCCCAGGAGGAAGGAGACAACCAGCGCTTTCCCGGCGGACAGATAGCCTCCAGCAGTTTCGAGCGGATAAACTTCGGCGGAAATGCAGCCCTGCGAATGGGCGAGAGCACGCTTGCCCTGTCCTACCGGCGACAAGAAACCGATCCCACAGGAAACCCGCCTTTTCCCATGGATATCCAGTATTTTGACACCGATTTTCTGAACGCCAGTTTTTCCGGTCCGCTATCCGATAAACTAACGCTGGAGCTTGACCTCGGCTATGCAGCTGTCCGCCACCTCATGAATAATTTCAGCTTGCGCCCACCGCCCGCCAATCCGGCAAGACGGCGGGCCACCTTCGCAGATGCCGACAGCGCAACAGCAGCAGTTGCATTTCGTTTTGGCGATGCAGACCGCTATCTGAAGATCGGTGCCGATATCGAAACAAGCGACAAGGATGTACGCATCACAAACCCGGCCAATGCGCTGTTTTTCATCACGTCACTCAATAACATCCAGGGCAGCCGCATTGGCGGATATGCGGAGGGGCGCTTCGCTTTCGGCTCGGTGGAAAGCGAGGTCGGCATACGTATCGACCGGCACCGGATGGATGCGGCAGCTCCTCTGCTTGGAAGCGCGGTTCCGATGGGGCCCCGCATGCTGGCCAGCGCTTTTGCGTCCTCAGACCGCTCCGGGACTGATACGACGCTGGATGTTGTCGGACGCTTCTGGAACAAGAACGGTGCATGGACGCCGCGACTGACCCTGGCGCGAAAGACCCGCGTTCCGAATGCGGTTGAGCGGTTTTCCTGGCTACCCACAGGCGCGAGCGGCGGGCTTGCCGACGGCAACATCTACGTCGGCGACCTGAACCTGAAAGCCGAAACCGCATGGATCGCTGAGATCGGCGTCGACTATGAAAGTGACGGATTTTATGCGCGGCCCAACATCTACTATCGCAGGATCGACAATTTCATTCAGGGCGTCCCTTTTGACGCTACGCCCGGAATAATCGACAGCCCGGTCGAGATGGTCGCAAACATGAATGGCGACCCAACCCCGCTGCGTTTCGCGAATGTCGATGCGGAAATTTATGGTTTCGACATGGATTTCGGTTGGCAGATTGCAGGGCCCCTGCACATGGACGGCACACTCAATTATGTTCGTGGGAAAAGGCGCGATATCGACGACAATCTCTATCGTATCGCTCCGCCCAACGCGCGGCTGGCGCTTTCCTGGCAAGCGGAAAGATGGTCATTTGGGTTGGAGGCGCAGGCCTTCGCCGATCAGAATGACGTGTCGCTCACCAACAGCGAACAGGCAACCGAGGGCTATCTGGTCGCAGGCCTGTTCGGGCAGATCGCCGTGATCGACAACATACTGCTTGATGCCCGTATCGATAACATTCTCAACGAGAACTATGTCGATCATCTGGCAGGTTACAATCGGGTCAGCGGTTCGGACATACCACTCGGTGCCCGCATCCCAGGTCCGGGCCGCTCAGCATTCATTCGGCTCAGATGGAGTTTTCGATAATGCTGTAGATTGCGCAATCCCCGGCTTGTCCGGGGATTGCTGCTTCATCTGTTATTCCGCCGCTTCCAGCATTGCCACCTGCTGCGGACCGCGGATCAGGCCGCCGGGAGTCTCGCCCGTCCATTTCCCATCCTTGAACGTGACCTTGCCGGATTTGATGGTAGCGATGTAACCCTCGGCGCGCTGCAACAGCCGCTTGCCGCCCGCGGGCAGGTCGAAGGCGAGCCAGGGCTTGTCGAGCCTGATCGCGTCCATATCAATGATGTTAATGTCGGCGAGATAGCCCGGCGCAATGACGCCGCGATCATTCAGCCCGTAGAGCCGCGCCGTATCCTGGCATTGCCGCTTTATAGCATGCTCGAGCGGCAGCGTACCGCGCGTCCGTTTCTTCACCCAATGCTCAAGCATAAAGGTCGGGCTCGCCGCATCGCAGATTGTGCCGCAATGCGCGCCGCCATCGGACAGCGAGTTCACCGTGTCGTCGGCCTGCTGCAAATCATGCAGAAAATCGAGATTGCCATCGATATAGTTGAGGATGGGAAGGTAGATCATGCCCTTGCCATCGTCAGCCATCAGCAGGTCATAGGCATATTCCTCCGGCGTTACGCCCGCTGCATTGGCCCTTGCGTTGATGCTTTCTTCCGCCGTTGGCTCATAGTTGAAACGATCGTCCATCTGATATTGCATCGCCCAGCCATTGGTCACGATAAATTGGATCGGTGCCATATCGACATTATCCGCCGGCAAGCTGTCCTCTGCGATCAGCTGCGCCTTGAATTCAGGATCCTTCAGCTTCGCATATTTCTCTTCCCAGGGCAGGCCGGCCATCGCCTCCCAGCTTGGTTTTTTGATGAAGGGATGCACAGTTCCCTCCCAGGCCATGATGATGCCATTGCCGCGCAGCGCGATCTGCGCGACGATGTTTGCGCCATTGTCATTTTCCGCGCGCATCGTGGAAATCTGCTCCTCGAGCGGCAGGTCCTTCGCAATCGACTGGAGCGCGGCGAAGGTCACTGGAAGGCCGGTTTCGCGGCTGAGCGCGCCCATCCAGCCAAACTCGTCCCATTCCTTGTTGAGGTCGCTGGCCATTTCGAAAACGCCATGTCCGACCTTGCCCATTGCGCGGCCGATCTCGATCAGCTCTTCCTTGGTCGCCGTGGTGCCCGGCACCAGCTCGCCATCGACGCTGCGATGCAGGATGGTGCGCGAGGTCGAGAAGCCCAGCGCACCGGCGCGCACGCCTTCCTCGACGATATCGGCCATCTTCTTGATGTCATCCTCGGTGGGCTCCGCGCCCGGCTTTTCCCGATCGCCCAGCACATAGGCGCGCACCGCGCCATGCGGCACATGGGTTGCGACATCGACGCTGCGCGGCATGCGCTCAAGCTCGTCGAGATACTCGGGAAAGCTCTCCCAGTTCCAGGTGATCCCTTCGGCCAGCGCAGTGCCGGGGATATCCTCGACGCCTTCCATCAGGCCGATGAGCCAATCATGCCGGTCGGGCCGTGCAGGCGCAAAGCCGACGCCGCAATTACCCATCACGACCGTGGTAATGCCATGCCAGCTCGATGGGGCCATTTCCGCATCCCAAGTCGCCTGCCCGTCATAATGCGTGTGGATATCGACAAAGCCGGGCGTGACCGTCTTGCCCGATGCATCAATCTCTTCGCGGCCCTTTGCCTCGATATCGCCCACCGCGGTGATCAAGCCATTATCGATTGCGATATCGGCGGCGAAAGCCTCGCTGCCCGTGCCGTCGACCACATTGCCGCCGCGGATGACCATATCATGCATCGAATCTCTCCTTGTTCAGGGGATGCCGATAGCATGTTTAACTGAACGGTTAAAGATAGGTGGTGCAAGAAGGGCGGTTGGGATTTAAGGTAGCTAGTCGGTTGAAAGGGCTTTGCAAAGATGACAATCCTCTGGCGGATACTATTTACTACTTTCATCTCTGTCTCAATTATGGGCGGCGTGAATTCGGCAGGTGGTCAATCTACTGTCAATTTACCACCAACCAACACTATGATTATCGAAGCCGTTCCTGAAGCGCTGTCCAAGATCGAGGATTCTGGCACCTCAGTAGATCAGGCCATGAACACCGGAATAGAGGTGATCCGCGAACGATTGAAGCTGTCCGGTCTGGATCACATCAAGGTCACGCTAGCGGGGCAAAGCACGATTAAACTTGAATTCTTGACGGCGGAAGACATTGAGCCGGTACGAACACTGGTCATGGGAAAAGGCACTCTGGAGATTAGGCTGACCGATGACGATGCTGACCCTGCCAATATCGATACGGGCAAGGCATCCCCGGGCAACCAGGTTTTGCCGATGGCGGATGGCAGTGGAAGCATCGAAGTTAAACGTCATGGTTGGCTGGTCGGGAACCACATTACATACGCCAACCATATTTTTGACATCTACACTGAAGAAGCGGCGGTGCAAATCAGCTTTGACGAGGTTGGAAAAAAGAGACTTTCAGAACTGACTTCAAAGAATGTCGGAAGCATGATTGCAATCATTTTGGATGGAGAGGTGCTCACCACGCCCGTAATTCGCGAACCCATCTTGGACGGCGTCGTTCTGGTTTCCGGCAACTTCACGCCTCAGGAAGCTAAGGATCTTGCTTTGCAGCTGAGAACCGGTCACGCGATTACTGGCTTCAGAATTCTGGCAATTACCGCTGCCGAATAGTTGTTACTCCGCAGGCTGGACGGCCCCCTCATCCACCTTCGGCCGGTTGCCATAAAGCCGGTTCCCGGCAAAGCCCTTCAGCCACTGAAAGAAGCGCGGGATCGCCGCATTGCGGTCCATCCATTCGGCATAGTCCTTATAGTCGCGATCTGCGAGCAGATGCTTCTCCTCGGTGCGTGCGCGCCAATAGTAGACGCCCGAAACGGCGAGCAGGATCATGGTGTTGCGCAATGCATCCCAACCCGAACCGCTGGTCACCAGGAAGGGCATGGTGGCAAGCCACCAATAGGCATTCTTGGAAAGATAAGCGGGATGCTTGGTCCAGGCATAGGGGCCGTGGGTCAGGATTCCGCGATGCGTCAGATTGGAAAAGCGCAGGCCGAAGGCAACCGTAGCCCAGGCATAGATGCCGGTCAGGAAAACCAGAATGCCGCCCCAGATATAGAGCAGCCATTCATACCCGGCAAACCAGTGCGCCCAGTCGCTGGTCGCAACATGATAATCGAGCGGACCGCCCGAATTCATCAGAATGAAGGGCGGGTAGCAAATGAGTGCGGCGACCCAGCCGGACATATAGGGATTGGCGGTGCGGATATGCGCATCCAGCGGCTTCATGGTGAGCAGATAGCCGACAGTGGCGAACTGGACATCGACCACGAACATGGTGGTGATCAGCGCGTTGGCGAGCCAGACGGGATTTTGGGTAACGTCGGCAAAGTCCATATTGACCAGCCCGTGAAAGCCGCCGGGCACAATCGAGATCATGAATGCCAGGAAGAAGCCCTTGACCGCCCAGGCCCGCAGATGATGGAATATCTCTTCGGAATCCCAGCCATCCAGGCCTGCTATCCAGGCACCCAGATGCCATGCCCCCTCGCGCTGATTGACCAGAAAACGGTCCAGCCAGATGACATAGGGTACCGAGAAGATGACAAGCGGGATCGCCGCCGCCTCGAACAGATCCATGGCAAAAGGAAAATTCGCATATTGGGTGGTCCACCAGAAGCGGAAGACACCGTAGATCGCGGCGATGATACCCCAGGTAAACCACAGTCCGGCCAGCTTTACGATGCTGTCGTCCAGCACATCCTTGACCCGCCTCTTCTGCGACCAGTTTATGCCGGTGGACGCGCGGCGGTGGACTTTATCCACCAGGAGCGACCAGAGCACCATCGGGCCGCCGCAAAAGACGGCTGCAATCAACGCCGAATAGGGACCATCAGCCCGTTCCGGCATCGCATCCAGCCCCATCATTTCGGGCGTCAGGCCGACAGCGTAGGCAAGCGCCCCAAAATTGCGCGCGATAATGACCCAGAGCGCCAACCCGGCCAATCCGGCAACGCCAACCATTGTGCTGACGGCGGAAAGAGGGCGCGGTTCTGCGCTTTTCACGCTGTTTATGGCGCTGTTTTCAGGCGCATTTTCCATGGCTGCGGGCATAGCCGCAAATGGTTAACAATTGGGTTAAAACGCCGGGAACAGAGCTATTTTCTGACCGTTTCTTCCGGCGTCGCATAGCGCAGTGCCACCAGCGTGCCATCTTCAAAAACCGGCGCATCGGGCACTGTGATGCCATCGTTGAAATCGAACACGCCATCATCATTCATATCGAAATGGAGCATGACGACAAACATGGTGCCGGTCTCCGGCACGTCGCCAACCGAGATTTCCACATTTTCGCTTAAGCCCGATTTAACCAGTCTACTGCCGACATAAACCGTTGGAACCGGTTTGCCATCCTTGAAGGGGTGCATGACAAGCCAGCCATTTCGTTCAATCTGCACCTTGGGAAAGGAAAAAGTCGCCCCCCTGCGTGACGCCCCCTCCAGAATGATGAAGTTGCGTTTACCGTTCCCGGTTATGATTTGCGGGCGCGGATCGGCTTCGGCGGTTTGCACCTTGGATTCCGAATTTTCCGAAGTTGTTCCATCCGGCGTTGCGCATCCGGCAATACCAATCAATGCGAGCATGGCAATTGATGTTGGTGCTCTTTTCAGAATCCCTCTCCTGCCTTCAAGAAACGCTATGCACCATGAGTGCGACATAAAGCGTGAACAATATCCCGCCCTCTATGCGCGAAATCCGGTGGCTGGTCGCCGCAAACACCATCAACAGGACCGACACGACAAGCAGCAAAGGAAGACTGAAGCCTGTCAGCTGCTCCGCAATGGGCCCGGGGGCGACGGTTGCCGTCAGTCCGCCGATCAGCAGCAGGTTGAACAAATTCGACCCCAGCACATTGCCCAATGCAACCGCACTGGCCCCTCGAATGGCCGCGATGACGGCAGTGACCAGCTCCGGCATCGAGGTGCCAATGGCAATCACAGTCAGGCCGATAACGGCCTTGCTGAGGCCAATCCACTCCGCAACCTCGACCGCGCCGGCGACGAGAAAATGACCGCCCGCCACAATCATGACTATCCCTGCTATCAGCACCATGATCGACCGCAGCACGGCCTGCTGCAGATGCAATGCCTTGTCGCTTTCTTCCAGGGCGGCGGCCTTTTCGCCGACGGCAGTAGTATGCGGCCCTTCGGCCTTTTCCTCGCGGTAGGCATAATAGAGATAGGCGAGCATCGCGAAGACGAAGAACAGGCCCAGCCAGCGGTTCACCAGGCCATAGCTAGCCGCAAAATAGAGCATGCCTGTCGTGACCGCCGCCAGCCCGCCATCGCGCCAAAGCGGGCCGCGCGCCACCGCCATCGGGTAAATTATCGACGCGACGCCCAGTATGAGCAGGCTGTTCGCCATATTCGAACCGATCACATTGCCCCAGGCAATGTCCGGGAAACCCTGCATCGCCGCGCCTAAACTGGCGACAAGTTCGGGCGCACTGGTACCGAAGCCGACGATGGTAAGCCCGATCAGCAGCTGCGACATGCCTGCGCGTTCGGCCAGTCGGACAGCGCCGCGCACCAGCAATTCGCCGCCGATAATCAGCAGCACGAATCCACCCAGCAATGTTAAGGCCGACAGCAGCATCGAGGCCTAATGCACCGCCGTTTCATCTTTTGCAAACAGCCATTTGCCCAGCCACCAGGCGAGTATCGCTCCGGCGAATTGCGCGATTACAAAACCCGCCACATCTTCAGGCGCGATCCCGGCGAAACTGTCCGACAGCGAGCGCGCTATGGTAATCGCCGGATTGGCAAAGCTGGTTGAACTGGTGAACCAGTAACCCGCGCTGATATAGAGGCCGACCGCAGGTGCCACCCAGTCTGGTCGATGACGGATACAGCCTAGAATGGTGAAGAGCAGCCCGAATGTCGCGATGAGCTCGGCAAGCCATTGCCCTTGCCCTGTGCGTGTCTTTTCAGACAACTGCCACAGCGGTTGATCGAACATGAAATGCGCGGCGAGCACACCCAATATACCTCCTGCCAGCTGAACGGCCACGAACAACAATGCGGAACGTGCCGACAATTCCTTCCGCAGCCACATGACTAGCGTCACGGCGGGGTTGAAATGAGCACCCGAAATCGGCGCCAACATGGCAATCAGCACGAAAAGAATAGCACCGGTGGCAAGCGTGTTCCCCAGCAGCGCGATCGCCACATTCCCCCCCGAAAGCGTCTCCGCCATGATCCCTGACCCCACGACGGTCACAAAGAGAAAAAAGCTGCCGACGGCCTCGGCGGCCAGCGCGCGGGCGCTTCCGTGATTTGCCATGTTGTTGCCCCCTGCCTCTAAACGCCTTCGGTCGCGCCTTCCATCGTCCCGATGGCATTAAGCGCCTGCTGCAATTCTGCCGCATCCATAGCGCCGATATCGAGCGCGCAAAAGGCCTCCACTCGCGCCTTCATCTCGGCATATGCCTTGTCGAACGCAGTCTTGATCTCTTCTGGCGTTTCAGCGCTTGCCGGATCCGCGATACCCCAATGCGCGCGTATCTGCCTGCCAGGAAACACCGGACAAACTTCTCCAGCGGCATTGTCGCAGACCGTGATGACTATATCGATGGGCGGCGCATCACTGCCTGCAAAAGCGTCCCAGCTCTTCGATGAGAAGCCGCCCACCCGAAGCCCGCTGCGCGCCATTACGTCAAGCGCGCTGGGATGAACTTCGCCCTTTGGATGGCTGCCAGCAGAATAGGCTTGAAATCGGGGCGTGCCGAGATGATTGATCAGCGCCTCACCGAGGATGGAACGCGCAGAGTTTCCGGTGCACAATACTAGGACATTCTTCATGGTCCGGTGTCATGCCAGTATCGCTTTGCAGATTTATGTCAGCAGCAGCGCGGCTCTGCCGGCTTCTTCTGTTCGGTAGTATCGGGCATACAGCAGGACGCAGCAGCTTCGATATCGGCAATCTCGGGCGGCTTGCCATAATGCGTCGTCTGCCCGTCTGTGTAAAATGCTTCCCAGATCAGGCCATCGGGATCCTGCGTCCAGTTTTTCTCCGAATGCGCATAGCAGCAGGTGGTCTCGCCTTCTTCAAAGCGCGGCCCCCCGGCATTGGCCACGCGGGCAAAAACCTCGCCCAGCTCGGCTTCATTTTCCGCCTGGATACCGACATGGGCAATGCCTGTCGTTCCATCGGTGGGCTCGATCGAGAAGTTGATAAACGGATCATCGAGCATCCATTTGATATAATCGTCCTTCTCCACCGTCGGCTGCGCAGCAAACAGCCCGGTATAATAGGCCTTCGATTTTTCCAGATCGGATACTTTGAGATTGAGATGAAAACGTTTCATGAGGCTTTCCTTATTTCTGTTTCCTGTTGGGAGAGGGCGACGCCGCGGCAGCAATCCTCGGTAAGGAAAGACAGCAGCCGAGTCATGGCCGGGAAGTTGGCACGGTAGATAATCGATTTTCCCCGCCGCTCATCGACTATCAGGCCGGCATTGATAAGCTTGGCCAGATGAAAGGAGAGAGCGCTAGGCGATATCTTCAGTCGATCCGAAATCGCGCCCGCCGGCAATCCGGAATCGCCAGCGCGAACGAGCAGCCGGAAGAGCTCCAGCCGATGCTGCTGCGCGAGCGCCGCCAGAACATCCACAGCGTCCTTTGTAACAAGTGAAATCTTTTTCATCGCCAAACCTTGTTCATTGCGATCCACGGTAACCGACCCAAGAGACAGATCGATCAAAGGCGAATCAACTATATTTCAATAATTATTGAATTGTTTTCGATTTGTCAAGCCTTGGCTCATTAGAGGTGCTTTGCTTGAAATGCTCTCCTCTGGATGTCTGAACAGCGGCACCTCCGCGGGTGAAACGCAGGGCATTGTCAAGGCCGCCGATCTGTACAACCAATCCGGGCAGAACATGCTGCCAAAAGCAAGACAGCTGCTTTAGTAGATCAGCGCTGGAGCACTGCGGCCCATCCGTTCTTCACGGTCGGTGCCCAGATAGCGAATGGTCTCGGGCGGTGCAGGTGTCTCTTCGCCATCCTGAATGATGATGCGCCCCAGCTCAGCTTTCCGGGGGAGGCCCGTAACCGCGTCAAAATCGACCAGCATCTTTTCATTGAGCTGCATATTGCGGAAAGCGGCTTCCATTTCGGCGCGCTTTTGTCTGCCTTCCTTATTTGCTTCCAATGCCGGCTGCAGAATATTAGTGAATACCGGTTCCATCACCTTCCAGGTCGATTCCTTGCTCAAAAGCCTGTCGGCCCGAAGCTGCAATATTTTTCCGTCATCCTTGCTAGAGAGAGTATATTCTGCCTTTACAGGCACGACCACGCCGCCGACATCAACTTCTTTGTCAAAAGCCTCGGGGACATTTGCCACCATTTCGGTACCGCCGGCACCAAGTAGAGGCATCCAGTTTTTGATGAAATACGCTGGTGCCTGCTCGGCCGTGAGCGACTGAAAATAGCCATAGGTAGACTCGAGCAATGTATCGACCAGCTGGTCATCGGTTGCCTGCAGCTTCATCAACCTTTCCGCATCGGCGCGGCTAGCATTCAGCCGCTGCTTCTCGGCTGGCCAGTCGCTGATCCTGAGAATTTCGCCATTTTCGGATAATTCGTAGGTCGAGCTTGAAAATATATCGGGCATCAATTTGGCGAGCGGTGATTGGCTGTCAAATTTCCTGCCGCCGACTTCCACCTCGACGCTGGCAAACTGCATGCGGTATCCGGTTTCTGCTTTCGAGAAACGCAATTTCAGCTTCACTGTCGCGCGGGTCTGCCGGCCATCGCGCTCCCGCGTTTTGGTTTCGAGAAAATAGAGGTCTGTATCCAGCGGCGGGGCAAAGGGAATGAGAAATGTGGTTTGAGCTGTTTCCTCTGCCCCGGAACCCTCGGCATAGGCATATTGCGGCGACCAAATGACCAAGGCCGCCAAGGCAAGTGTCAAAAATGTTAAAAGGCCTATTCTGGGCAATGGGCATCTCCCTCCTACCGGGCATAATGCGCGCACGGCCAGCGGGCAATCCGGAATCGCCGGCGCTAACGAGCAGGCGGGACATCCACCGCATCCTTTGTAACAAAGGAAGTGTTTTCGATGTTTCTGCTTTTTACATTCCGCCTGTTACACGGGAAGCGCACCGATCACATTCGATCGAATCCGCACAGCTATCATACCCGGTGTGTTTTTTCATGATCTCGACACATTGATGGATAGAATCTAGCATCTGATAATATGGGCAATAAAATAAAAGAAAATGAGCGCGTAGAAAGATATCTGGATGAGATTACTACCAGCATACAACAGATACTCGGAGACCATTTAACTGGACTCTATCTCCATGGCTCAGCCGTGCAGTCTGATTTTAGAGAGTCGATGAGCGATATTGACATAATAGGCATAGTTGCCGGGCAGCTGTCGAAAGCGCAGCAGGCGGATTTGACTTCATCGCTATCGCATAATGCCAGGCCAGTTCCGGTCGCAGGTCTGGAGTTCATTCTTTGCACGGCCGAAACAGTGCGCGAACCCACCTTGGATTTCCAGTTCGCTTTTGCGCTTTCAACAGGTGCGAATTGGCCGACCGTTTACGAACCTGCTGGAACAGCCAATGATACGCTTATAGATTTGGAGCTTTGTCGCCAGTCTGGCCGTGTTTTGACAGGCCCGCCTGTGGAGCAAATTTTCGGACCAGTCGCGCGCGATCTGCTGTGCACAGCATTGATCGAAGAATTGCAATGGCATCGGCGCAACCTGCTGAACCCTGCCGATATACTTGCCGGGGAAAACGCAGTGCTCAATGGTGCCCGATCTGTCTATGCTGCTGAAACGGGACGAATATTGTCCAAGACGGAAGGTGGCCGCTGGTGGCTGGAACAGCACGGGCCGGATAGCCTGGTTGCCCAAGCCTTAGCTAGCCGTGGCAAGCGGCAAACGGATTCGCTTAGCCTAGCCCGGACAAGGGCATTTCTCGACCATACGATGCAGCTGATTAAGGGATTCCAAAGCTGATTCTCGGCAATGGGCATCTCCCTCTTACCGGGCATAATGCGCACAGCCAGCGGGCAATCCGGAACGCCGGCGCTAAGGGGCAGCTGGATTAGTTCCAGCCGGTGCTAATATGCGAGCGCCGCCAGAACACGGCATCCTTTGTATCAAGCGATATCTTCCACTGACTTCTGCGTCTTGCTGAACCTCCGGAAAAACGGAAGGACGGATCACACTCCAATATCCCTATCAAATTCAGTATTTTATCGCCAAACCTCCCTTATATATTGCGGACAACTGTATGGTATTGACCTTGTCGCACCAATCAGCAAAAAAGAAAAAATGGCATATTATATCATAAAGCGTCACCCATTAAGCTCAATCATCTGCACTGCATCGGCCCTAGCGCTGATGACCGGTTGTGCAACACAGTCGCAGTTGGCGTCATCGGATCAGGGGACTGAAGCGCAGAAAGCCGAAAGCACTTCCACAGCTATTCCCTTGGGCTCGGGTTACTTCGCGTCCGACAGCACTCTGCCATTCAAGGCCCCGGATTTTACGAAAATATCGGAGGATGATTACGTCCCGGCTTTCGAGCAGGGTATGAATATTCATATTGCCGAAATACAGGCGATCATCGATAATCCCGATGCACCGACTTTCGAAAACACCATTGTAGAGCTTGAAAAATCAGGCCGTATGCTAAGCCGGGTGGCTCGCGTTTTCTATCAGCTGACCGGCACCAATACCAATGACCGGCTCGACGCCATCAATCGCGAAGTCAGCCCTAAACTTTCTGCCCACTCATCTTCGATCATCCTGAATCCGAAGCTCTTTGCGCGGGTAAAGGCGGTTTACGACAAACGCGACAGCCTCACGCTCGATCTGGAAAGTGCGAAGCTGCTTGAAGAGACCTATAAGGACATGGTCAAGGCTGGTGCCGAACTGACCGAAACCGAGCGTGAACGTGTCAAGGAGATCAACACCGAGCTCTCGACGCTAACAACGGAGTTCAGCCAGACAGTACGTTCGGCAACGAATGATCAGCCGCTGATCGTTGACACCGAAGCAGAGCTTGCAGGCCTTTCTAAGAGCCAAATCGAAGCTGCGGCTGCCAAAGCCAAGAGTATGGGCATGGATGGCAAATATGCGCTCGCTCTCCAGAACACCACCCAGCAGCCGCTGCTGCCCGAGCTGGAGAACCGCGATGTACGGGAGCGATTGTTCAAGCTGAGCTATAAGCGCAGCGATGGCACAAACTCTAAATTCGACACGCGGATGACGGTCGCCAAGATTGCTCAGCTGCGCGCAGAAAAAGCAGAACTATTCGGCAAACCGGATTGGGCAAGCTACATCATGCAGGGCAATATGGCTGATACGCCAAAGCTCGCACTTGATTTTATGGAGCAGATGGTTCCGGCACTCGCCGAAACGCAGCGACGCGAAGCAAAGATCCTGAACGCCAAGATTGCCGAGGAAGGCGGTGAATTCAGCGTCAAGCCCTGGGACTGGTACCGCTATGCCAACAAGGTGCGGCAGGATCGCTACAATTTCAGCGAAGCGGAAGTCACAGAGTATCTCCAACTTGATAGAGTGCTCGAAGACGGCATATTCTACATGGCCAACAAGCTTTATGGTCTGACCTTCGAGCGCCGCACAGACATCCCGACCTATCACCCGGATGTCTCGGTCTACACGATCTTCGACAATGACGGGTCGGAGCTGGCGCTATTCTATTTCGATCCGTTCCAGCGTCCTTCCAAACGTGGCGGTGCGTGGATGGGGAGCTTCGTTCCGCAGAATTATCTGTGGAATGAGAAACCTGTCATCTACAATGTGCTGAATGTGCCCAAGGCCGCCAAGGGCGAAACCCAGCTAATGAGCTTTTACTGGGTAAACACGGCTTTCCATGAATTTGGCCATGCATTGCACGGCCTGTTCGCCGAGCAAAAATATCCCAGCCTGTCAGGCACGGCCACCCCGCGCGACTTTGTCGAATACCCTGCACAGGTTCATGAAATGTGGCGCGAGCATCCTGCCGTGTTGCAAAATTACGCCAAGCATTACAAGACTGGCGAAACGATGCCACTGGAGCTTCTGGAAAGGATACAGGCCGCATCCAAATTCAATCAGGGCTATGATTTCGGCGAGGTGATGGAAGCCGCGCTTCTCGACATGAAATGGCACTCGCTTTCAGCCAAGGAAGCCGCCGCGATTGACACACCTGGAAAGGTCATCGCCTTCGAAAAGCAGGCGCTGTCCGAGCTCGGTCTGGAGGTAGAGCTTGTCCCGCCGCGCTATTACGGCACCTATTTCAACCATATCTTCTCAAGCTCGACCGGATATTCCGCTGGCTATTACAGCTATCTGTGGACGCAGATGCTTGATCATGACAGCCGCGACTATATTGTCAAAAATGGCGGTCTAACCCGGGCAAATGGCCAGCGCCTTCGCGAAAAGGTGCTGAGCCGTGGCGGCACGATGGATTATCACGAAGTCTATCGGAGCTTCGCAGGCCGCGACCCGGATGTGAAATATATGCTGGGTTATCTCGGTCTGCTGCGCGGGGATGACGAAGAGAAAAAATGACGGCGCGGAGGGCTGCAACCCCTTCTATAACCGCGTCACGCGCGATCGTAAGCTTGGCGGATCCAGCCTTTCACCTTGTCGTCGAAATCGCTGATATCCTCGATACGCACGCGGTGGCTGCACATGGCGTTGTAGCTTTCCAGCCGCCCCTTGGCCTTTTCGCCCTTGAGCGCCAAGCCCAAGTCAATCCGCGTCTTGGTGGCAGGTGTGATCAGTGCGAACTGTTTGGAGCGGCGCAGGCTGACAGATGCCTTCTTCGGCGCGATTTCCACGTCGCCGCCGAGCGCTGTGCAAAATTCGACGATGGCGTCATGGATCGGGCGCAGCGCCGCCTTGGCTCCTGTATACTGCGTATCGACCAGAGCATCTTCGCTAACAGGTTCGGGATTGAGCGCCTTGCTCGCCACGAGATTGGCGAAACCATGCGTCATTGCATGCTCGCTTTTCAGGAATTTGACAATCTGCCCATGCTTTTGCAGCCCCGAAGCGCCGACTATCGTAAGCCAGTCCTCGAGCGATTTGCCAGTTTTTTCCGGCATGTTGGCAATCATGCTTGCTGCCATTTCTTCAGGTGTCGCCATTGTTCAATCTCCCTGTTTCTCCAGTTCCAGAATTTTCTCGAACGTCCAGTTTTCGCTGCGCGTGATGCGCGGCATCATCCAGCCGGTGAGCGCGCCTATCAGCATGACCATGCGCCCTGAAAAAAGCGGCTTGCCGCTTTCCACCAGTGATTTCAGATTCCCCCCGATAAAGCCATTGCCGCGCGCCATGGCCTTTTCGGTCTTGCTGCCGGCAAGCGCGTTTTCGGTGATCAGGCGAAATTCGGTGCGTCCATCGACCCCTTTCAGATCATAGGTAACCTTGCAGGGCGGATCGTCATAGTTGGTGAATTTGAAACTATGCGCATAGCGGTGCGGCGGGTCGAATTCGAGCACTTCGCCGACCACGCTGGTATGTTTGCCGTCCTTGCTGCGCATTGCCATGGCCGCGCCGGGCTTCAGGCCGGTTGTATCGCATACCGCGCCAAAGAAGAAGGGTAGCACCGTGTCGGTCTTGACCAGCTCGTCCCAGACGCGCCCGATCAGTGCATCGATCATGATGCTGTAGATGCTCTTTTCTGCATATTCGGGTTTGGTCATTATTTTTTCCCTCGCTTTCCCTGCGCTGCTTGTTCGGCCGCATATTTGATTCCCGTCAGCCTGCTTGCCCACATCGCGCCATATTCATCGCTCCACCTTTCGTGGATCATCTGGATCGGGACGATATTGAGATAGAGCCTGCGGCTGCGCCCGTCGCGCTCGCTGACCACGAGCCCGGCGTTTTCGAGCACGGCGAGATGGTTCATGATGGCAATACGGCTGACATCGAAGCTTTGTGCGAGTTGCCCGACGCCCTGCCCCGGCCGGGCACGCAGCAGATCCAGTATCTCCCGCCGCGTGGCGTGTGCCAGCGCATGAAACACCGCATCCGTTTCTGTATCAAGGGAAGCCGACTCACTCATTAAGTCAATATGTAATTACATTATTACATATTAGTCAAGCCAAGATGGAAGCAAGCGAGGGAAAGCCGATGGCTGCTGTTTCGTCAAATAACCTGTTCGACGGGCGGGTCGGCGGGTATCAATTGCACCAAAACTGCTTTTTTGTCTGCCGGGTCTGGCGAAATTTTGAGCGTTCCGTGCGGGGTAACGAAGCGCACCACGCCGTCCTTCCCTTTCGGATGCGGAAATGACACACCGGGGCCAAGATGCGAAAGCCCGCCAAGCTCGCAGGCTATTTTCGCCTTATCTTGCCACCAGCCCTTGAAGGTGCAGACCATTTTGAGGTCGGGCGCCATCGTTACAGCCTGCTCCTCAACATCGGGCTGCGAAACCCGCTTGGGTTTGGTGGCGCCTGCAAAGAGTGGCAGATACTTCGTGTTGGGATTGGTCACGGCTATCCAGCCCGTATCCGCAGCAGCTCCACCAATCCGTGCACAGCGCACGACCGCTTTCATGCTTTGCGGCTTTTCACTGAAGCACCACATCGGCGTACCGCGCCATGCCGCCTCGCCGTCTTTCACCCCATACAGGCCCGCATAAAATCCATGCGCGCCAGCACGAATGAAAGTCTTTCCCGATTTTTCGAAAGTTATGTCGCTGCGCAATATGCCGGTCCGCCGGTAAGTCACGGGCATTGAGATAACCGGCTGTCCCTTGGTCGCTCGGCTGGCGATCACGACACCGTCCGTGTCATAGGTCACCATCGCTTTCGACAGCTTGATATCGCGATCTTCGCGCAGTGCCTCGGCATGCAGCATAGCGGCGCAGCCTGCTCCCAGTGCTGCAGCAATTACGACCTTCCGCATATACCCCTCCTGCTTAGCTATTGCGCCTCCGGTTCAGCAATTTGAGGCGCAGCGCATTGAGATTGATGAAACCTTCGGCATCCTTCTGGTCATAAGCACCTGCATCATCCTCGAATGTCACGACATCTTCACTATAGAGATTGAACTGAACGTCGGCTTTACGGCCCACCACATCCGCGCTGCCCTTGTAGAGCTTCATCCGCACGGTGCCGGTTACGGTCAGCTGACTGTGATCGATCGATGCCTGCAGCATCTCGCGCTCGGGCGCATACCAGAAGCCGTTATAGATCATCTCGGCATATTTGGGCATCAGCTCATCCTTGAGATGCGCTGCCCCGCGATCGAGCGTGATCTGTTCGATGCCGCGATGCGCGCGCGCATAAATCTCGCCCCCCGGCGTTTCATACATGCCGCGGCTCTTCATCCCGACAAAGCGGTTCTCCACCAGATCGAGCCGCCCGATACCATGCTTGTGGCCATATTCGTTGAGCGCAGACAGCAGCGTTGCCGGCGACATTTTTGCGCCATTGATCGCCACACCGTCGCCGCGCTCGAAATCGATCTCGATGTATTCCGGCGCGTCGGGCGCATCTTCTGGATTGACCGTGCGCGAATAGACATAGTCGGGCGTCTCCACCCACGGATCTTCGAGCACCTTCCCCTCACTCGACGTGTGCAGCAGGTTGGCATCAGTGCTGAACGGGCTTTCGCCGCGCTTGTCTTTCGGCACTTCGATTTGGTGCTTTTCGGCAAAATCGATAAGCGCCGTGCGGCTGCTTAAATCCCATTCGCGCCAGGGAGCGATCACCTTGATATCGGGGTTGAGCGCGTAGGCAGACAGTTCGAAACGCACCTGATCATTGCCCTTGCCGGTCGCGCCATGCGCAATGGCATCCGCGCCCGTTTCCGCCGCAATCTCTATAAGGCGTTTCGATATCAGCGGTCGCGCGATCGAGGTGCCGAGCAGATAGTCGCCCTCATAGCGCGCATTGGCGCGCATCATCGGAAAGACGAAATCGCGGACAAACTCCTCGCGCAAATCGTCGATGAAGATATTCTCGTCCGGTAGGCCCATAAGTCTGGCCTTAGCGCGCGCGGGTTCCAGCTCCTCGCCCTGTCCCAGATCAGCCGTGAAAGTCACGACTTCGCAGTCATACTCGACCTGAAGCCATTTGAGGATGACCGAAGTGTCGAGTCCGCCCGAATAAGCGAGAACGACTTTTCTGACCGAATCTTTCATCTGGGTGCTTTCGCCGACAAGTATATTTCGAACGCGCGCTAACAGTCTGGACAGGGCCGTGCAAGCCGATATGGAGAGATAAGAGATGATATATCTTTGGAGAGACAAGACGATGACAGTTCGCCCGGCAAAAACCTATCGCGCCAAGACCATGCTGACGGCCATGACGAGCGGAGCCGCCTTGCTGGCGCTCGCACCTGCTGCCCACGCCGAAGAAGGCATGTGGACATTCGATGCTTTCCCGGTCGAGCAGATGAAAAAGGAATATGGCTGGGCACCCGATCAGGCCTGGCTCGACCGCAGCCGCGGAGCAGCCATTCGCCTGACCAACGGCTGCTCTGCCAGCTTCGTTTCTCCCGACGGCCTGATTCTGACCAATCACCACTGCATCGTGAGCTGCCTGCAGGATCTGTCTACCCAGGATAGCGATCTGGTTGCCGGCGGCTTCAATGCTGGTATGCGCAGCAATGAAAAAACCTGCCCGGGCCAGCAGGCCGAGCTGGTCACCGCGATCACCGACTATACGGCCGATATCAAGGGCGCGATCGGCGACAAGCAAGGCGCGGAGCTGGTAACCGCGCGCGATGCACGAATCTCCGAAATCGAGGCAAGCCAGTGCCCCGATACGGAAAAAACGCGCTGCCAGGTCGTGAAATTCTTCGGCGGCGGTCAGTATAAGCTCTACAAATACCGCAAATATTCCGATGTCCGCATCGCCTGGGCACCGGAATTCAATGCTGCCTTTTTCGGCGGCGACCCGGACAATTTCAATTTTCCGCGCTACGCGCTCGATGCCGCTTTTCTGCGCGCCTATGATGGCGACAAACCGGCAAGCACACCGCAGCATCTCAAATGGAATGTCCGCGCGCCGCAGGAAGGCGAGGTCGCCTTCGTAGTCGGCAACCCTGGCTCTACGCAGCGCGGCATGACGTCTGAGCAGCGCGCCTACCAGCGCGAGGTCGCGTTGCCTCGCCGCCTGCTGCAGCTGGCTGAGTATCGCGGTCGCCTGATCGAGGCTATGCGCGGCAGCGAAGAACGCACGCGAGAGGGCGGCAGCCGTCTGTTTGGCGTCGAAAATGCCTTCAAGGCGCTCAATGGCCGCATGCAAGCGCTCAACAATGCGGAGTTTGCCGCACAGCTTGATGCAGCAGAAGCCGCGCTGAAAGAGCGCAGCTCGGGACAGATCGAAGGCGACCCCTGGGCCGATATCGCGAAGGCAGTCGATGCCTATCGCAATTTCGACGAAGCCTATACCCAGATCGATTCAAGCGGCCTTTCGCAGCTTTATGGCTATGCGCGGACGCTGGTGCGCGCAGCGATCGAGCGCGAGAAGCCCAATACCGAGCGATTGGCGGAATACGCCGATGCGCGGCTGCCGCTGGTTGAAAAACGCCTGCTTGATGCAGCACCGACCTACCCCTGGCTCGAAGAACTCAGCCTGCGTTTCTGGCTGTCCAAGACCCGCGAACTGCTCACTACTGACAATCCTGATGTGCAGGCACTGCTCGGCAAGGAAAGCCCCGAGGATATGGCTGCGCGGCTGGTAAAAGGCGCGCAGCTTGCTGACCCGGCGGTGCGCAAGCAGCTTTGGGAAGGCGGCCTCGAAGCGATCCGGGCCTCGAATGATCCGCTGATAAAGCTGGCGCTGTCGCAGGACGCGCGGACGCGTGAATTGAACAAGCGCTATGAGCAGGAATATGAAGCGCCGGTGACCGCTGCGCAGGCGAAACTGACCGATGCGCGTTTTGCCGCCTATGGCGACAGCATCTATCCCGACGCAACCTTCACGCTGCGCATCAGCTATGGCAGCGTCAAGGGCTGGGAAGAAAATGGGCGACAAGTCCCTATCGCCACGCAGATGGGCGGAACCTATGACCGCGCGACCGGCTCCGACCCTTACAAAATTGCCGAAGCCTTCAAAGCCAATGCGGATGGACTCGACAAGGCGGCTACCTATAATTTCGTCAGCACCAACGATATCATCGGCGGCAATTCAGGTTCGCCGGTGCTTGATCGGCAAGGTAAGGTGATCGGCACTGCTTTCGACGGCAATATCCACTCGCTGGGCGGTAATTATGGCTATGACGGCAATCTCAACCGCACCGTTTCGGTTTCGACCGAGGCCATCCAGCAGGGTCTCGAGACACTCTATCCGGCCCCGGAGCTTGTGAAAGAGCTTGGCGGCGAGTAGGCTGGCCGCTGTTACAAGGGAGGATGTCATGGCGCAGGCAAAATTGAAAACGGCGGAAAATGACGCTGACGTAGATGCCTTTATCGACGGCGTCGCGCATGAGGGCCGCCGCGAAGATGCCAAGGTGATGCTGGAAGTCTTCAAGAAAGTCACCGGCCTGCCGCCCAAAATGTGGGGGCCCAGCATAATCGGCTTTGGCAGTTATCATTACAAGTATGACAGCGGGCGCGAAGGCGATATGGCGCGCACCGGCTTTTCCCCGCGCAAGGCCAATCTGGTTCTTTATCTGATGGGCGGATATTGCAATCCGGCGACCGAAGCGAAGATGACAAAGCTTCGCGAAAAGCTGGGCAAGCATCGGATGGGCAAGAGCTGTCTCTATCTGGGCCGACTGTCGAGTGTCGATATGGATGTCCTCGAAGACATGATCCGCGTCGACCTCGCCTATATGGACGAGAAATATCCGCGGTGAGCACAAGTTTTTCCGTTCGCCCTGAGCCTGTCGAAGGGCAGATGACATGCACCGTTCATACTTCGACAAGCTCAGCACGAACGGTGTTTGTCACAAGCTATAAACTGGTTAAGCACAGAATCTGCAGCAACCGCTCGACATCCTCGATGTCATGGTAAAGCCCGAAGCCGATACGCAGCACATCGCCACGCACATCGGTGACGACATTCCGTTTTGCGAGCGCGGCATGCATGTCTGGCGCAGCCTCGCTCTTGAAAGCCAGGAAGCGCGCATGCGCTGCTCCATTGGGCGCGTTGAGAAGTTCAAAGCCGTACAAGGGGTTGCTATCCAGAAATTGCCTCTGAAGCGCCGCGCAATGGTCTGAAATTTTTGACGTTGTCAGCGATTCTTCCGTCAGCATCTGCTGCACCGCGTTGAGTCGATACAGCCCCGATGGATCGAATGTGCTGCCCAGAAAGCGCCGGCCGTCGGGCGCATAGCCGACTGTCCCGGGCGGAAGCGCCAGATCGTCGAATTCGGCATACCAGCCGGTGGCGGCGGGGCGGGGCGCAAATCCCGGCGGCGCATGGAGAAAACAGACGCCCTCGCCTGCCATGGCATATTTATAGCCGCCCGCCAGATAGAAGACCTTTTCCGCTATGGCCGAAAGGTCGGTCTCCATCGCCATAAACCCGTGATAGCCGTCGATAACGACCCATGGCCCATCGGGCCGGGCAAGCGCAGCGAGACGGTCCAGTCCCGGCGTAACAGCGCCCGAATTGAACAACAGTTGGCTGGCAAAGATGAGGTCGAAGGTGCCCCGCTCTGCTGTATCGGAAAGCTCGCCCACAGCCGCTTTCGTCAATTCCGCCTCGCCGGCCTCCACCCATCGCGCCATTTGCCGGCGGAAGCTGTGAAACTCGCCATCGGTTGCCAGCACCCGCACCGGGCGTTTTTCGATTGCCGACATGATCCTGAGCAAAAAGTCATGCGTGTTGGAGGAGAAGCTGATGGTCGCAGGGTCGGGGAGCGACAATTCGCGCGCGATATGCTGCTGCGCCTCGTCCCAGACCGGTCCCATGACCTTGCTCCATTTTAGATCCGCCAGCGAGGCTGCATCCTCCCAGGCCTGCATCTGGCCCGTATAGCTGGCATCAGGCCAGAGATGGTGGCTGTGCGCCGCAAAATGCAGCCGTTCAGGATCGGCACCGAGCGAGCGCTTGAAGAGATGTTTGAAGGTCATAACCCTATCCAAAACCGTAGTGCTGAGCTATGTCGAAGCACGTCGTTGAGGATAAGCGCCCTTCGACTTTCGCCAGTGCTTCCGCACAGGCTGCTCTGGGCTACGGCTCTATTCAAAGCTGAGTCCTGAGCGACCAGAGCTCTGGGAAAGCGCGCTTGGAAAGCGTGCCATGCAGATAGGTTGCGCCTGCCGTACCGCCGGTGCCGCGCTTCCCGCCGATAATTCGCTCCACGGTGAGCACATGCTTGTGTCGCCATGCGGCGAGCGCATCATCGATATCGACCAGCTTTTCGGCCAGTTGATAGAGTTCCCAATAGCGCTCGGTATCGCGGTAAACCTCAAGAAAAGCCGCTTCAACCTCAGCCCGGGCTTCATAGGGCTGGCTCCAGTCACGCTCTAGCACATCATCCGGGATATCGAGCCTGGCGCGCGCAGCAGCACGGATTGCTTCGTCCCAGATGCTCGGCGCATCGAGCGCCTGCTGCATTGAAGCTTGCGCCTCCGGGCGGTCGTCCTGATATTTCAGGAAGCCCTTGTCTTTGAGGCCAAGCATATATTCGGCGGTGCGAAACTGGTCGGACTGGAAGCCGCTGGACGGCCCCAGCACGCCGCGAAACCGCGTATAATCGGACGGCGTCATAGTCGAGAGAATATCCCAGCTGAGCGTCATAACCGCCTGTATGCGGCTGACGCGGGCCAGCGCCTTGTAGGCAGGCACCAGCGCGTCTTCGCGGATTTGCTCCATCGCCAGTTTCAGCTCGGTGATCATCTGCTTCAGCCACAGCTCCTTGGTCTGGTGGATGATGATGAAGAGCATCTCGTCATCTTCGGCAGATTGCGGGAGCTGCGCGGAAAGCAATGTGTCCAGCGCCAGATAGCGCGCATAGGTCATGTCGGTCATGGCCGCCTCATAACGCGAATTGGTTTCATCTGCTACCGCTTGATGGCAGGCTGTAACCTTTGGGAGAACCAGCGCGAATATCCCAAGGCGGACAGGAAACGCCCCCCTTGCTTTCCTGTTCGCACCAGCTTTCGACGAATGGTCCGTTTCGGTGCAAAAATATTGCAAAAAATTAGCTATTCCTAACCAAACGTTAACCGCATTTGGCTAAGTCGCTCAAATGGCAGGAATATCGTCCATTGCGCGCCATATCGGGCGCATTTTGCTTATTGTCCTTCTGCTTTCCGGCGGAACGGCGCTGCATGCCGGCAGGCTGGAAGGCGGAGAGTTCCGTACCAACAGCACCACCGGGTCCAATAGATCACCGACTCCGGTGACTTTTCAAAATCCTTTCGATACCGTCCCCATTGTCGTCGCCCTGTCTGATCAGCGCGGTAACCAATCGGCGTCGATCCGCATAACCAACGTCACCACCACCGGTTTTGACGCGCTGATCCTGGAACCGGATAACTGGGATGGCGGCCATCTTGACCAGACGGCGCAATATATCGCCGTGGAGCCGGGCAGACATGCCCTGCCCGATAGCAGTATCATCGAAGCAGGCCGCAATAACATCGCCAATGTCCAGCTGGGCCCAGGCGTGGCGGGAACTGCAAGCTGGTCAACCGTCAACTATTCGGCATCTCTGGGCGCATCAGTGGCGGTTTTGGCGCAGATCCAGACCGCCAACAGCGAAACAGCCAACCCGGCCACCACACCTTCGCGCCCGCACATCACAGCGATTGTGCAAAATGCAAATGCAACGGGGTTTCAGCTCGCGCTGGAAAGATCACAGGCACTGACCGGTTCAGCGCCGGTGACGGAAACGGTTGGATGGATCGCGATGACCGCTGGAGCGACCGAGAATTTTCCGGATATCAATGGCGTGACGGTCAACTGGGCCAGCACGGTTAGCGGCTTCAATGTAAGGGGCTGGGACAATGGTTGTTTTACCGAGAATTTCGGTTTGAACAGCACCAATGCGGTTGTCGTGGCAAAGAAGAACAGCCGGCGCAATGGCGACGGTGGCTGGCTGCGTTATTGTTCAAAGGGAGCAACCACAATCGGCCTGCGCGTCGATGAAGATACCGACCAGGATGGCGAACGCTCGGTTGCTGCAGCCGATGCCGAAAGCGTGGGCATAATTGCCTTCTCGCAGCCCTTTCACGCCGATTTAAGCGCGCAGTTGAGTGTGACAAAGGTCAGCCAGAATTTCGTCAGCGATGTCGACAGCAATCATTTCGCACTGCCCAATGCCAGCTTCGAGTATCTCATCCTGGTGACCAACAGCGGCAATGCCCCGCCAAATGAGGACAGCGTTACCGTAACCGAGCAGTTGCCGCCAGATACAGCGCTCTTCGTGAATGATTTCGCCGGTGCCGGCTCGGGGCCGGTCGAGTTCATTCAGGGCACGCCGACATCCGGTCTCGATCCCGTCATCTACTCTTCCCTCGGCAGTACGACCGACGCCATTTCCTTTTCCATCGACGGCGTCAATTTCAACTATACGCCAGTGCCCGACGGTGATGGTTATGATTCCGCCGTCACCCATTTCAGGGTTGCCCCTGCGGGTTTCTTTGCAGCCGACCGGGGCAGCGGCAGCCCCAGTTTCAGCCTGCGCTTCAGGGCGCGGATCGAATAGCAGCTTATTGGCTGGCCACGAGGAGCTGGCAATCGGGTGACATGGCAATTGTCTGATCCGGCCCAGCCAGCAGGCAATCGCCAACCTTGCCGATATGCTCTTCTGAACGAACTTCCCCGGCGAGCGGTATGAGCCAGCGGTCACAGCCTGCTGGAATAGCTGCCAGACCCGCCTGCCCCTGCGCCATCCAGAGCCGAAAATACTTGCTGTCGACCAGTTTCATGTCGCTGGCCGCCTGCCCGCTGCGCGGGTCGGCATAGGGGACAGCATTGGACACGGCCACGGCATCGCCGAGATGCAGTTCGCGCGGGCGGCCATAGTCATAGAGCCGGTAGGTAACGTCGGCATTTTGCTGCACTTCGACTAGCGTAATGCCAGCGCCTATTGCATGGATCGTTCCGGCAGGAATGTAGAAATAGTCACCAGCGCTGACGGGACGCCAATCGAGCAGCGCCTCGATCTCGCCGGATATGGAAGCATCGCGCAGCCGCTGTCTGGACAATTCTTCGCTTGTTCCCATGCCGATCACAGCGCCCGGCTCGGCATCGACAATGAACCAGCATTCCTCCTTGCCCGATGGCAGACCGCGCGCCCTTGCCTGCGCGTCGTCGGGATGGACCTGCACCGAGAGCTTTTCCGAGGTGAACAGCCACTTCACCAGCAACGGCAGCTTGCCCCCGCCTGGCGCATCGAACCAGATTTCGCCGATTTGCTTGCCGCCCATATCGCCAAAGGCAGCGGGAATATCCCGCCGCCCCCAAGGTTTTTCAACGATATGCGTGGTGAGCTTCATGGGCCGAAGCAATAGCACGCAATTGCTTCGATTTCCTAAAAACAACGCTTGCGCCCTGTTGCTGCCCTCGGCTAGGTGCAGCGCAACAATAAAGATCCTCCCCGGGCATCCTGCTATAATTTGGAGCCTGAAAATATGACCGAATATGTCTCCCGCGCCGGCCTTAAAGTGGCCGGCAATCTTGCCGAATTTGTTGAAACAAAGGCGCTGCCGGGCACGGGTGTGGACGCTGACGCCTTGTGGAGCGGTCTCGCGCGGCTGCTGGAGAAATTTGTCCCGGTCAACCGGGCCTTGCTTGAAAAGCGCGAAACACTGCAAAGGCAGATCGACGAATGGCACAAGGCCAACCCCGGACCGATCACCGATATGGAGGGCTACAAGGGCTTTCTGACCAACATCGGCTATCTGGTTCCCGAGCCTGCGCCTTTCTGCATCGGCACGCAGAATGTGGATCCGGAAATTGCGACCATGGCGGGGCCTCAACTGGTCGTGCCTTCGCTCAATGACCGTTTTGTCCTCAATGCCGCAAATGCCCGCTGGGGCAGTCTGTATGATGCATTCTATGGCACCGATGCGCTCGATGCACCGCCCGCCAAGCCGGGCGGGTATGATCCCGAGCGGGGCGCGGCCGTGGTCGCAAAGGCAAAGCAATTCCTGAGCGATGTGTTTCCCGGCTGGGACAAAGACTGGCCGAGTGTGGACGGAGACCATGTTGGCGCTTATCGGGGCGAACCCGACAACCCTTCGGCGATAATGTTCGAAAATAACGGATTACGCGTCGAAATACAGATCAATCGGTCACATCCCGTCGGAAAAGATGATCCACACGGGATTTCGGATATTCTGCTGGAAGCCGCGCTTACCACCATCATCGACATGGAGGACTCGGTCGCAGCCGTCGATGCCGAAGACAAGGTGCTCGCCTATTCCAACTGGCTCGGGCTGATGCGCGGCGATCTGGACGCGTCTTTCGAAAAGGGCGGAAAAACCGTTTCGCGCAGGCTAGAGCCTGACAGAGAGTGGATTGATGGCACCACGTTCACACTCCCTGGCCGCAGCTTGCTCTTTGTGCGTAATGTTGGCCATCTGATGACCAACCCGGCGGTGCTGCTTCCCGACCCCGGATCGGAGTCCGGGGCAGGTGGAAATGAAGCGCCCGAAGGCATTCTCGACGCACTCTTTACGTCGCTCTGTGCGATGCACGACCTGAGAGGGTTGGGCGCACTACACAACAGCCGCACCGGATCGATCTATATCGTCAAGCCCAAGATGCACGGCCCCGAAGAATGCGCTTTCACCAATGATTTGTTCGATGCAGTCGAGGATATTCTGGGTCTCGACCGGCACACGATCAAGGTCGGCGTAATGGACGAGGAGCGCCGGACATCGGCCAATCTCGCTGCCTGTATCCATGCGGTGAAGGACCGGATCGTCTTTATCAATACTGGTTTTCTCGATCGCACCGGCGACGAGATGCACACCGCGATGCAGGCCGGGCCGATGATCCGCAAGGGCGACATGAAGAGCTCTGAGTGGATCGAAGCCTATGAAGCGCGCAATGTCGGTATCGGTCTTGTCTGCGGGCTTTCGGGCAAGGCGCAGATCGGCAAGGGTATGTGGGCCGCACCCGACATGATGGCCGACATGATGCAGCAGAAGATCAGTCATCTGAAAGCCGGTGCCAATACTGCCTGGGTTCCGTCTCCGACTGCTGCTACCCTGCATGCCATCCACTATCATCAGTGCAATGTATTCGATGTTCAGAAGGGGCTGCCTGCATCGCCAGGACTCGATCCGCTGCTCACCATTCCCGTTGCGCCGCCGGGGCATAACTGGTCCGACGAAGAAGTCGCGGAAGAGCTGGAGAATAATGCACAAGGCATCCTTGGCTATGTGGTGCGCTGGATCAATCAAGGGATTGGTTGCTCGAAAGTGCCCGACATTCATGATGTCGGCCTGATGGAAGATCGCGCGACCCTGCGGATCAGCTCGCAGCATATTGCAAACTGGCTGCATCAAGGGGTTTGCACAGCCGATCAGGTGAATGCGGCCTTTGAAAAAATGGCGGCGAAAGTTGACGAGCAGAATGCAGGCGATTCGCTCTATGAAAAGCTCGAAGGGGATAGCATCGCCCTGAAAGCCGCGCGCGCGCTGGTATTCGAGGGGATCGATCAGCCAAGCGGCTATACCGAACCGCTGCTGCATAAATTCCGTCTGGAGAAAAAAGCGGCGCAATAGGCAGATGACGCTTTTGTGCTAGCCAATCCCGCAGGCCGCGCCTAGCCTCCCACTTTACAGGGAGACAGACCATGCGGCGACCCTTCCCTTCGGGGCAGGCCAGATTCCTGAAAGCCTTTACCGAGGCGCTTTTTTACCGCGTCGACATGGCGATTTCGCCGGACCAGGTGGTGGAGAATATCCAGACCCAGTTTGCCGAAGTCAGCGCAGAGAAAGTCAGCGAACTTCGTATTTCATTCACCGGATTGTCGCTGGTGCTGGGGGGCATTTTCTTTCGGCTCATGCCGGTTGGCATGCGGGCGAAACGGATCGAAAAGCGCATTCAGAAGAGCAAGTTCGACCTGTTTCAGGATATGGCCCGGCTGCGCGGTATCGTTTATGCAGGCTATTACGGCCACTGGGAGGGCGCGAGCGAAGACGATAACAAGGATAACCCGGTCTATAAGCAAATCGGCTTTACACTGCCCGCTCACCGCAAACGCGGCGCCGAAGATGTCCCCATTATCGATGCGCCGAACCGCGATCTGCATCGGGACTATGTGGTCGAGGGCCATGATATTCCAGACGAGGTCGACGTCATTGTCATCGGTTCGGGTTCGGGCGGTTCGGTGGCTGCGCACAATATCGCGCGCGAGGGTCACAAGGTTCTTATCCTCGAGGCCGGCCCCTTTTATCCTTCCCGCCAGATGACATTCGAGGAAAGACGCATGACCGCGCGGCTGTTTAAGCATGGCGGTCTGCAAACCAGTAGCAATAATGATTTCGTCGTTTTTCAAGGGCAATGCGTCGGCGGTTCCTCTGCGATCAACAACGGCATCTGTCTGCGTCCCAACAAGCCCGGCGAAACCCACCCCAAGGCCGCGAGTATATTCGATTATTGGGCTGAAATAGGCGTAGAGCTGGATCGTCCCGCGCTTGATGCCGCCTTTGCCGAAGTCGAAGGCAAGCTGAATATCGCCGAGATCGAACATCGCAGCGCCAAGCGCAACGGTCCGCATCTACTGCGCGGATTCGAGGCATGGAAGGCGACCGGCGAGGACCCTATGGCGCAGGACGCTCCGGCGCGCTGGTTCCGCAAGAACTACGGGCCACCAGGCAGCGAATTTGCCTGTGCCTATTGCGGCTATTGCAACACCGGATGCCCCTATGGCCGCAAATGGGGCATGGCGCAAAGCTATCTTCCCTGGGCTTGCTCTCGGCATGGCGCGCGCATTGCGGACAATGCAGTGGTGGAGGAAATTCTCTGGGACAATCCGACTTCGCCGCAGCGATGCGCCATCGGCGTTGCGGTTCGGTTTGGCGGAGGGGAGCTCAAGCAGATAGGCGCACGCAAAGGTGTGGTCGTGGCGGCAGGGGCGCTCGCCTCTTCGAAGATTCTGCGTGACAGCGGCTTTCCCAATGCCGGCTATAATATCTCGCTCAACATTGCCTCTCCGATCATCGCCAAGATGCCCGGCGCGCTCGCCAAAACACCGGCCTGGGACGAAGACCAGATGGCCACCTATGTCGATATGGGCGACTATCTGATCGAGAGCCATTTTCAGCCGCCCATGTCGATGGCGGCGATGATGCCCGGCTGGTTCGATGAGCATGCGAGGCGGATGCGCAGCTTTGGCAATGTCGCTTCTGCCGGCATTCTCTTTCCCGGTGACCGGAAAGGAACGCTGCAGGGAAGCAAGCTCGATTTCCGGCTTGGAGAGGAAGACATGCCGCCCATCCGCAAGGCGGCAAGCACGCTTGCCAAAATCCATTTTGCCGCAGGCGCAGAGGAGCTTTACCCGGCGCTCACCAATGGCAGAACGCTACACGCAGGCGAGGATATCGACGCCTTTTTCGTGAAGGAAATTCGCGAAAGCGACGACATCACGCTATCCAGTTCACACCCGCATGGCGGCAATCCCATCAATGCCGACCCGGCGAAAGGCGTCGTCGATTTGGACTGCCGCGTGCACGGAACGGCAAATTGCTATGTCACCGATGCCAGCGTGATGCCGAGCTGCATCCGCGTAAACGCACAGCTCACGACTATGGCGATGGCCGAATATGCGACCGGGCGCGGCGATCTTTTCAGCTAGTTGGCAGGCGGCGGATTTTTCGCCTTCCACTCCATTGCATTGCGCACCCGCCACTCGACCGATGGATGGGTGTAGAAGAGCATTTCCTGCAAGGCCGAGGGGCGCGGATATCGATATTCGGCTGTCTTGACGAGCGCGCCTGCCAGCGCATCGGGCAGATTGACCGTCTTCAGCGAGTAATTATCCGCCTCGCGCTCTCCCATCCTGATGATTCCGTTGATGACCGGCTGTGCGAACTGAAACAGCAACCCCATAATGAAGATCAATATCGGAAGGCGGCGCGGATCTCCAATCGATGCTGAACTGCCGAAGACCCTCGCGAACCAGGGGAAAATCCGGTCGGCTACGAAGAAAACGACTACGGCCAGCACTGCCAAGGTGCCGACCATCCGCCAGATATGGCCAAGCACATAATGGCCGATCTCATGCCCCGTCACGGCCTTGACCTCATCGAGCGAAGCTTCCTTCAGCGCGACATCCGATATGGCGATACGCGCCGAGCCGAAGACGCCCGAGACATTGGCGGTAAAATTATTCGACTGCCGCGAACCATCATACATGAATATGCGGTCATGCGGGATGTCGGCCTCATCCGCCATCGCCTCGATTGCGCTGCGCACCTCACCCTCGGGCACCGGCTTGAACTCGTTAAAGAGCGGCTCGATCAGGATCGGCGAGATCAGCAGCATGAAGATGATCGCAATACTGGCCAGGCCGCCCGACCAGATCCACCAGACTTTCCCGGCCTTGCGGATCAGGAAATAGACGCCAAGGAAGAACAGCCCCAGCACAAGCGCCGAAATGACCATGCTGATCGCCCCTTGGACCAGAAAATCCGCAAGCGGCTGGCTGGTGCGGCCATAGCTCGTTTCGCGCCACCATCCGCTATAGATCGTCCAGGGGAGGAACAGGATCGTCGACACCAGCGAAAACAAGGCGCTGACGGTAAATGTCTTGAGCGCCCAGCCGCGCTTTTCCATCTTTGCCCAGATTTTGTCGAGCAGGCCCCAGCGGACAATCAGCCAGGTGACCAGCGCGGAGACGAGTAGCGCCCAAAGCAGCAGCCAGTGGCTGCCGGTCGTATAGTCCGCGGCTTTTGCCAGCGCCTCCGGTCCCAGCCCGTCAATATAGCGTGCGGTCTCCGCCGCCGGGTCGAAATTCGCCATCTGCCCTCTCCCCATTACTGTATTGCATGGATAATACGGTTGGCGGATGAGTGTCAATGGCGCCTGCTTTGACCTTTCCGTGATCTCCAGCGAAAGGCTCTCCTGAGCAGGTCGAAGGGCTGGAGTCCAGTGTCAGCCAGTTAGAGTCTGGATTCCAGCCTTCGCTGGAAAACACGCGTGAAGTCAGCATTCTTATTGTCCGCTTGCTATTCGCGACGCGCAAAGTCTAGGCTGGCGGCATGATCGAACGTATCGCTTGGGGAATATTGGCGCTGGTGCATGTGATGCCAGCGCTGTCCTTCTTCCGGCCGTCGATGATGCAGACGCTCTATGGGCTGGAGGCAAGCAGTCCGCTTTATCTTCTCATGCATCACCGCGCCGCGCTTTTCCTCGCGATATTCGTGATCTGTGTCTGGTGCGCGATCGACCCCGGATCGCGGCGGCTGGGCGTCGTGGCGGTCGCCATCAGCATGCTAGCCTTCCTGGCCCTATACTGGATGGCCGGATCCCCGCCAGCTCTGCGGACAATAGCCATCGCCGACCTGATCGGCCTGCCCGCGCTGGCTTATGCTGGCTGGCGGGCCTTTTCCTCGTCCTGAGTTGTAAGACCCTCCGCCTCAATAAAGCGTTCGGCATCGAGCGCGGCCATGCAGCCCGTTCCTGCGCTGGTCACCGCCTGGCGGTAGATATGGTCCATGACGTCGCCCGATGCGAACACGCCGGGCACGCTGGTTTCAGTGGCCTGACCGTCCAGCCCTGAACGCACCTGGATATAGCCGCCCTTCATATCGAGATGGCCCTCGAAAATGTCGGTGTTGGGCTTGTGGCCGATGGCGATGAAGACGCCGTGGACATCGATATCCTGCGTCGCGCCGGGCGTTTCGTGCATTTTCGATCCCTTGATGCGCATGCCGGTGACGCCCATCACGTCGCCGAGCACCTCGTCAAGCTCATGATTCCACATGATCGTGAGCTTACCCTCTTTCTCCTTTTCGAAGAGCCGGTCCTGCAGGATCTTTTCCGCGCGCAGCTTGTCGCGCCGATGCACCAGGGTCACATGGCTGGCGATATTCGATAGATAGAGCGCTTCCTCGACCGCGGTATTCCCGCCGCCGATCACCGCGACCGGCTTGTCCTTGTAAAAGAAACCGTCGCAGGTCGCGCAGGCCGACACGCCCTTGCCCATATATTTGCTTTCCGATTCCAGGCCCAGATATTGCGCGCTCGCGCCCGTCGCTATGATAACAGCATCGGCGGTATAATCCCCTGCTCCGCCGGTCAGCGTGAAGGGGCGTTTCGAAAAATCGACCTTCTCGATATGGTCATTGACCATCGCCGTGCCGAAACGCTCGGCATGCTTGCGCATGCGGTCCATCAGATCCGGGCCGAGCACGCCTTCATTGTCCCCCGGCCAGTTGTCGACATCGGTCGTGGTCATCAGCTGCCCGCCAACCTCGACGCCGGAAATGATCATCGGCTTCAAATTGGCGCGCGCGGCATAGACGGCGGCGCTGTATCCAGCCGGGCCGGAGCCGATGATGATGACGGGAGCATGTGTGTTGTCGGTCATTGAAATAGCCTTGCTGAACAAATAAGCGAATCCGCATTATCAGGCATTGCAGATAGGGATGCGAGACAGGGCGGCCAAGGGGTGCAGCCACAAAGGCTGTTGAAAATATACTTGGCGCTGGCAAAGCAGCGCTTTATCAGGCACGGCCAAGTTCAACAGGAGTCACACGAAGATGCCAAAAATCACCGTCATCACCCGCGAAGGCGAAAGCAGAGACGTCGAAGCCGAAGACGGCCTTACGCTGATGGAAGTCATCCGCGACAATGGCTTTGACGAGCTGCTCGCACTATGCGGCGGCTGCTGCTCCTGCGCGACCTGCCATGTCCATGTCGATCCGGCTTACAAGGAGAAGGTCGGCGAAATGGGCGATGACGAAGATGATCTGCTGGAAAGCAGCGACCACCGGAATGAAGATTCGCGTCTCTCCTGTCAGATCGATGTCAGCGATGCACTGGAAGGCCTGACAGTAACCATCGCCGCAGAGGATTGATCTAACGCATTCAAATTTCCTACACGCGCAACAAAATTTCCTACAGCAGCAGCGTAAATGAAAAGGCATCGGAAATAAGGGACGGTCGGCGCAGCCGGCACGGGGGCAGGCCTGCGACCCGGATTGGCTGGATTGATGCTGACGAGGGTCCGGGATTTTCATGTCCCGCCAGCGCGCCTTTAGGTTCCGGCCAGACCATCAATGCGGGGGTAAGGGCTCCATGAAAAATGCCCGCATGATGCCCGCGCTTTTGAAGGCGCAGGGGCGACGGCCATTTCCCGTCATTCCAGCAAAAGCGGGAATCCAGCCCGCTGCCATAGGCCCACAAGGCCCAGGCGACTGGACCCCCGATCAAGTCGGGGGTGACGAAGGATGGATATGGCCATCGCCGTCTTTCGGAAGCATCGGCATGGTTGCACCGGGGTTTCGAGCTTGACCGGACAGGCTCTCTTGTCCGTCAGGCACCCCGCCGCGCCGACCGTTTGCGATTCCTGCAGGCACATCTCCGCCTGCATCGCATCCCGCCATCCGCCCCATGCCTCGCGAACCGCATGCGCCGGATAACGCGAATCGATATATCCTATATGGTTATATGTAGGAAAGAGATTTCTCTATTTCGGTTTACAGAGCGGGCAGTAAACTCATTGACCCTCTGTTTTCTTTTCCTTTTTCTTGACCGGATCATATTTGGCAAACCAGCCCATGATGTTGTCGGTCTTGGCGATCAGCTGGCTCGGACGACCAGCAATCAGATGCGACGCACCGGGCACGCGAACCAGGACAGTATCGACATCCTGAACCTTGAGAGCGGTGTAATATTGTTCTGCTTCCCAAGTCGGTGTCCGCCAATCAGCCTCGCCCACCATGACCATGGTCGGGGTTTTGACATTACCGACCAGCGAAAGCGGCGAGCGGCGCCAATATTCCAGCGGCTGCTCCCAGGGCTGCGCGCGGAACCAGTGGCGGCTGACAAAGCGCGATATGTCTGCCGACAGCGCCATGCTGGACCAGTTTATGACCGGCTTGATCGTCGCAGCGGCAGCGAAGCGATCGGTTTTGCCGACGGCCCAGGCCGTCAGCACGCCGCCGCCCGAACCACCTGTGACAAACAAGCGATCCTTGCTGACATAATTGCGCGCCACCAGCGCATCGACCACGCTCATCAAATCGTCATGATCCTCGCCGGGATAGTTGAGATCGATGAGCTGCGCGAATTCCTCGCCATAGCCGGTCGAGCCCCTCGGATTGACATAGGCCGTAACATAGCCTTCTGCGGCAAAACGCTGAATTTCGGCGGCAAAAAAGGGGCCATACATGGTGTGCGGCCCGCCGTGAATTTCGAGGATCAAAGGGAAGCTGCCATCTGCGCGAAAATCCGGGGGCAGCGCGACCCAGGCCTCAATTGTGCGCCCGTCATGACTGGATGGCACCTGAATTTCCTCGATCCGCGCCAATTGCACATGGCCGAGCGCATCGTCGTTGAGGTTGGTGAGGGTGCGGGCGGAACGGCCACCGCGCGAGAAAGCAACCTCCGCCGGGCGCTGGGCGGTGCCTTTTGTGTAGGCGATCAGCGGCGTGCTGCCGCCGGCGCGGCTGGCAACCGAGAAGCTGCCCCCGGCATAGGGCCGGCCGATCGACGTCCCGCCGACATCCTGCACCAGCGGGCGGACATTGCCGGACAGGTCGATTGAGACCAGCGTCAGGAAACCATCGACCTCCGACTGCGCGATCAGGGCGCGGCTGTCCGCGCGCCATTCGATACTGTCGATCGACCGGTCATAACCCGCCGTCAGGTTGCGAACACCCGTCCCGTCCGGGTTCATCACATAAACATCGGTTTGTTGATAGGATTTCAGCTTGTCGTCATAGCCAAGATAGGCAATGCGCGAACGGTCCGGTGAAACGCTGGGCGCTGCATCGGGGCCATCGCGCTGTGTCAGGGCCGTTCGCGATCCATCGGAAAGATCAATCCGGTAAATTTCGCTCTCGATCGGATCGAGATCGGCATTTTCAACATCATTGCCGGTGACGAGCAGCGTGTCATCATCGAGCCACTCAGGTGAGCCAAAACCACTCTTGCCGCTGGTGATCTGCCGCGCTGTTCCGCCTTCGGCGCTGAGCACGAAGACGTGACGGTTGCCCTTGGGCAGATAGCCAGCGCCATCGAAGCGGAAAACAAGGTCATCGATGACCTTCACCGGCTTGGCCCATTCCGCCCCCTTGGGCGAGCGCGGCGGTTTTGCAAGCGTTGCGGGCTTGTCCGGGACCAGCATGGCAAATGCTAGCGAGCTTCCGTCGGGAGACCAGGTGGGAGCACTCGGTGGAAATTCGAACTGTCCGAGCGAAAAACTCTCGCCGCTATCATTGTAGCGCAGCCGCATATCCGGCTTGCCGTCGGTTGAAGTCAGGTAAACCAGCCGGTCACCGCTTGGCGACCAGCGCACCGAAGAGCTGCTTGTCTTGCCCGTCACCAGCGGCCGATGCGCACCGCTGCGCGTATTGATCGACCAAAGATCGCTTTTCACCCGGTCGGAGAATTTGTCCATCGATTTGCGCGCATAGACAATGGTGGAACCGTCGGGCGAGATTTGCGGATCATCGGCATATTCCAGATCAAACACCCGCTCGGCGGTGAAGCGGTTGCCCTCTTTTTGATCATCGGCGAGTGCGGGGGCAGTGATCGACGCCAGACTGGTTGCGGCGAGAAGATAGCGCAATTTCATGGGTAACTCCTTCTTTTGAAGCCGACCTTAAGAAGCTCAGGCGCGATAAGCCAGTGCCAATTGCCGAAGCCCATCACCCCTTGTGCTTTTGCTTCTCCCCGCGATGGCGTAGGCAGAGGCAATCCCCTGCGGAGAGTCAGCATATGGAAAGGCGCGACATCTTTCAGATCACGCATTGCGAGCCGGACGAGTTGGGGGCCGAGCTTGTCGAAGCACGATGCTTGCGGCCCGGTCACCTTTGGGCAGGCTCAGGGCGAACGGGAGGAGGCGAATAGGGCATTTTGGCATCAGCCAATCGAGCAACCGGCTTGACCAGACCGTCTATTCCACCATGCAGAAATGCACGTCGATCGGCGGCTTTTCCTCGAATGATGAAAGCTCATAATAGATTCCATCCTTGCGCCAGGACCAATCATACTGATCAGCCAAGCTCCCATACATGGCCTCGCCTTCGCCGAGGCTTTCTGCGAACATTTCCTTCACGTCTTTCTCAGACTTGTTGGTTCGAAACTTAAGCAGTCTTCCCGTCTGCTGTTCGTCACAAAGATAGGAGTAGGTGCCGTCATTCTCCAAGGTTTCAAGCCCGGTCGCATCGACAGGAATTTTGACACCAAAAGTCTCTTCCGTTCTTTCGATAAGCTCCATCCGTGCTTCCCGTTCGCGTTCCAGCCGAGCTTCACGCTCTTGCGGCGATTCCCGAAAAACGAAGTAGGATAGAATGGCAAGGACCACGACCAACGCAGAACCGACAATTACCCTTGGTTTTTGATCCTGCCATCGCGCCTTTGCCTCTTCAGACGCCAGTCGTTGTTCTTCCAGTTTTTCAGCGGCTTCGGCTGCGCGGCGCTCCTGATCGGCAAGCCGCCGTGCATTTGCTTCTTCTTCAATTGAATGGGCTTGCAACAACGCCTGATCGAGCGTGTCATATGTCTTTTCCTGAAAGACAAACTGATCGAATAGCTCGTTCTTTTCGATTCCGTATGTGTCCGCCAACCAGAGCCGATAGGGATCGGATGACAATGATCGCTCGCCTTCGAACGTCTTTTCTTTGGGTTCGGGAGTCGCAGAGGAAAAACTCTTGGTGTTTTCGCCTGCATCCTTGCCGAAGATTGCCATGAGCGCGCCAATCAAGGTGATCAGAGAGGCCACGATGAGGTGGTTCTGGCGACGCGCCATCAGATCCAGGTTGGCCACTTCGCCGCCACCTATACTTCCTACGCCGGGAACGTAGGTAGATGGGGTGGATATTGACACATCCATGTTAAAAGCAATCACAAGGTAGATCGCTCCAATCCCGATCAACAGATAACCCAAGCCTTTCAAGGCCGTCCCCCCTTGCCGAGCTCCCTACCGCGTTTTCACATAGCTGCCCGGTGCGTCTTCGAGCGCCTTGAGCTTGCCCTTGCCTGGGATGCGCGCGCCGGTGGCCTTCACCTTGCCGCCGCCGTGCCCCTCATACCATTCGAGCCAGTCGGGCCACCAGCTACCGGGAATTTCCTTTGCGCCTTCGCTGAATTCTTCAAGGCTTTTCACCTTGGGATCGTCATTCAGCCAATATTGATATTTGCCCGAAGATGGCGGGTTGACGACGCCGGCAATATGCCCGCTGCCCGCGAGCAGGAATTTCAGCGGGCCTTTGAAATGGTCGCGGATTCTCCACACGCTTTTGGCCGGCGCGATGTGATCGTCGATCCCCGCCTGCACATAGGTTGGCGTCTGCACCTGGGTCAGATCAATCGGCGTATCCAGCGCCTTGAGCCGTCCCGGCTCGACCATCAGATTATCGCGGTAGAGATCGCAGAGATAATCGCGGTGCCATTTCGCTGGCAGGTTGGTGACATCGCCATTCCAGTGGAGCAGGTCGAAGGCCGGGTAATCCTCACCCAGCAGATGGTTCTTCACGAAGGTCGACCAGATGAGATCGTTGCCGCGCAGCAGGTTAAAAGTCAGCGCCAGATAGCGCCCATCAAGATAGCCGTCGGTTACCAGCGCATCGATCATCACCAGCTGATTATCGTCTATGAAATTGAGAAGCTCCCCCCCGCGCGAAAAATCAACCTGCGCGGTGAAAAAGGTTGCGCTTTCAACAATATGCTCGCGCTCCTGCTCATGCAGGATGGCGAGCGTTGCAGCCAGCGTCGTGCCGGCGACGCAGTAGCCGATCGCGTTGACCGACGGTACCTCCAGCGCATCGCGGATCGCATCGACGGCGTCGATCTGCGCGCCGATATAATCGTCCCACACAACGTCTGCCATCGAGGCGTCCGCGGATTTCCAGCTGACGACAAAGACGGTGATGCCCTGATCGACGCACCATTTGATGAAGCTTTTTTCGGCGGTCAGATCGAGAATGTAGAAACGGTTAATCCAAGGTGGAAAAATAACCAATGGAGTTCTAAACACTTGCTTGGTTGCCGGCTCATATTGCACCAGCTGATACATATCCGTCTGATGCACCACCTTGCCCGGCGTCACCGCGATATTATTGCCAAGCTCGAAGGCATCCGGATCGGTGTGGGTCAGCTGCCCGCGCCGCATATCGCGCATCAAATTCTGCGCGCCCTTTTGCAGGCTCTCCCCCCTGGTCTCGACCGCTTTTTTTAGCGCGACCGGGTTGGTCAGCGGTGAATTGGACGGGCTCATCGCATCGACCACGGTGCGCACCGCAAATTTGAGCTTGGCCTTCTCCGCCGGCTCCATCCCCTCGATCTGCTCGGCAGCGCCCAGCATATAGTCGCTCATCAGGCTATAGCCCTGCCGCACCAGATCGAAGACCGGATGCTCCCATTCCTCGCCCTTGAAGCGGCGGTCTTTCGGATTGACCTTGTCCTGCCCCGCCTTGGCCAGCGGCTCGAGCACCTTGCCCCAGGCATCGAGCGCATGGCTGTAGGCTTCGAGCGGATTGGCACCACCTTTTGCAAGGTTTTCGGCCATCTCACCGATGTTGTCGGGGGGAAAGGGGCTGTTGGAGGAATCGCTATCGTCGGCCATGAGAAGGCAGATAACATCATCTCCCTGGCAAGGCGATACAGCTTTTGGCTAAGTAACAGCACCGCAGCCCTGAGCCGGCAGCACGATAGAGCTGGCGATGACCGTAGGGCGACTATCGGTCTTGAGCAATGTTGAAAAACGTGCTTCGACAAGCTCAGCACTACGGTATATGGATGCCCAGCCAATCGAAAGACCGACAATGTCCGAAGAATTTTATCGTATCAAGCGTTTGCCGCCCTATGTCTTTGCCGAAGTCAATGCGATGAAGGCCGAGGCGCGCGCGCGCGGAGAGGATATTGTCGATCTGGGTATGGGCAATCCGGATGGCGCACCGGCCCAGCATATCATCGATAAGCTATCGGAAGTCGCCAACGATCCTGCCGCGCACCGTTATTCGGCGTCAAAAGGCATCAAGGGACTGCGGAAAGCGCAGGTCGCCTATTATCAGCGCCGTTTCGGCGTCGAGCTCGATATGGACCGCGAAGTCGTGGTTACGCTCGGCTCGAAGGAGGGCCTTGCCAATCTCGCGCAAGCGATTACCGCGCCCGGCGACGTCGTGCTGGCACCCAACCCCAGCTATCCGATCCACACTTTCGGTTTCATCATCGCCGGCGCGGCGATCCGCTCTATTCCCGCCGCGCCCGGCCCCGATTTCTTCACCCGGCTTGAATATGCGATGAGCTATTCGGTACCCAAGCCATCGGTGCTGGTCATCGGCTATCCGAGCAATCCGACCGCCTATGTCGCGGATCTGGATTTCTACAAGAAGGTGGTCGATTTTGCGCGCGAACATAAATTATGGGTGATCAGCGACCTCGCCTATGCCGAGATCTATTTCGGCGATACACCCACGCCATCGCTGCTGCAGGTGCCGGGGGCGAAGGATATCGCGGTCGAATTTACCTCCATGTCGAAAACCTACACCATGCCCGGCTGGCGGATCGGCTATGCGGTCGGCAACCAGAAGCTGATCAGCGCTTTGACGCGCGTGAAAAGCTATCTCGATTATGGTGCCTTCACGCCGATACAGGTGGCCGCCGCCGCCGCGCTAAACGGCCCGCAGGATATCGTCGAATATAACCGCAAGCTCTACAAGAAACGCCGCGATGTGATGGTGGACAGCTTTGCGCGGGCGGGCTGGGATATCCCGCCGCCCGAGGCCAGCATGTTCGCCTGGGCACCTTTGCCGCCGCAGCTCGCGCATCTCGGCAGTATGGAATTTTCCAAACAGCTGCTGACCGAGGCGAAGGTTGCGGTCTCGCCCGGCACCGGGTTCGGCGACGAGGGCGAGGGCTATGTCCGCCTGGCGCTGGTCGAGAATGAGCAGCGTATCCGGCAGGCCGCGCGCGGCATCAAACGCTATCTGCAATCGATGGGCGTGAACTCGGGCGGCGAAGCGAAGGCAGGCTAGGCCCAGCCCAATGCAGGATACGCTGGTCCAGACCATACAGATCGCGCTCGCTCCAGCCTTCCTGCTCGTTGCGACGGCCAGCTTTCTCAGTGTCATCGCCGGGCGGCTGGCGCGTGTTGTCGACAGGTCCCGGCATCTGATGGAGCTGCATCCGAAGACCAAGGGCGAGGAGCATCGGCGGCTGGTGGCCGAATTGCGGATTCTCGACCGCAGGATGGATGTCATCAACTGGTCGATTGCGCTCTGCGTAGCGTGCGGGATTGTCGTATGCCTGATGGTGGCGCTGCTGTTCCTGCTGGGCTCCGGGCAGGATGGGCTCAATCTGCCCATTGCCGCATCCTTCATCATTGCCATGCTGCTCTTGCTTTCATCGCTGGCGCTGTTCCTGTTCGAGGTCAGGCTGGCGATCCGCACCATTCATGTGCCGATGGAACTGCTCGAGCGCCAATAACCGCGTTTGGCCACCTTCCCTAACGGCAGCCTTGCCTGAATCGCGCCGATCCGGCATCGCTCAGACATGCCCCGCAGCGATTTTGCCTTCCATCACCGTTTTCGCGTCCGCTATTCGGAAACCGACTTGCAGGGCGTTGTCTTCAATGCGCGCTATCTCGACTATGCCGATATTGCGATCACCGAATATTGGCGCGTTGCCGATCTGCGCGGCCAGCAACCGGACGAACCCCTCGAATTTCATGTGCGCAAGGCGACAGTGCTGTTCGAAGCGCCGGTCCGGCCCGACGAGATGATCGAGGTGATGGCGCGCACCATCAAGGTCGGCAATACGAGCATGACGCAGCTGGTCGAGATACACGGGGTGCATGACGATGGCCGAGACGATTTGCGCGCGCAGGTTGAGCTGATCAGCGTGCATGTTGATCTGGAAACGCATCGTCCGGTTCCCCTGCCGGAATGGACCGGCAAAGTGTTTCGCGATTTTGATGCGAGAGCGGAAGAGGAAACGGTATGAGCAGACTCGAATTTTTCTTCGACCTGTCCTCGCCCTGGACGTTTATCGCTTTCGCTAACCTCGCCGGCGTGGAGGAGTGCACCGGCGTGACGGCGCATCTGCGCCCGGTGCTGGTCGGCGGGATATTCAATGCCGTCAATCAGGGCGTGTATGAATCGCGCGCGCAGCTCGACAATCCGAAGCTGGTGCACACATTCCGCGTCATGATGGATTGGGGCAAACATGCGGGGCTCGATCTGATCTTCCCGCCGCCGGGCCATCCGGCAAAAAGCGTACTCGCCATGCGCATGGCCTGCGCGATCGAGGATGATCAGCAAGCGCTGCGCGCCTTTTCCAAGGCCGCCTTTTCGCGCTTCTGGCTGCAGGGCGAAAATCTCGACGATCCGGCCACGCTGATCGCCGCGGCGGGCGATGCCGGGCTCGATGGCGAGGCTTTGGCAGCAAAGACGCAGGAGCAGGCGATCAAGGACGCGCTGCGCGCCAACACCGATGAGGCTATCGAGCGCGGGGCCTATGGTTCGCCGACGATCTTCGTCGACGAAAAGTTCATGTATTTCGGCAATGACCAATTGCCTCTGGTGGAAGCCAGACTGAAGGGGGAATTGTGAGTTCCCTTGCGGCTCAAACTCTACCTGTCATCCCCGCGAAAGCGGGGATCCATGGCCTGATATTGGGTTGCTGAACACAGCTTTAGTCCATAGACCCCCGGTCAAGCCGGGGGTGACACCAAATTTAACTACTCAGTGTTGAGGAAAAAACATGAAAGACCGCGTTAGCATATCGATCGAAAACCACATTGCCGATGTCCGGCTGATCCGCGCCGACAAGATGAATGCGCTCGATCCGGCAATGTTTCAAGGCATCATTGAAGCAGGCAAACAGCTAAAAGAAGAAAAAGGCGTGCGCGCAGTTGTCCTTTCGGGCGAAGGCCGGTCTTTTTGTGCTGGGCTCGATATGGCCAGTATGGCGGCATCGGGCGGAGCCAATCCAAGCGGCGGAAGGGCCCAGAAACTCGCCGATCGCACCAATGGCAATGCCAATGATTTCCAATATGTCGCAACGCTATGGCGCGAGCTTCCGATGCCGGTGATTGCGGCCGTCCACGGCGTCTGCTTTGGCGGCGGATTGCAGATTGCGAGCGGCGCAGACATCCGCGTTATCGCGCCCGGCGCGCGGCTTTCGATCATGGAAATGAAATGGGGGCTGGTCCCGGATATGGGCGGCTATGCGCTGTGGCGGGGCTATGTGCGCGACGATGTGCTGCGCGAGCTGACATATACTAACCGCGAATTTTCGGGCGAAGAGGCGCGCGCGCTCGGCTTTGCGACCCATGTCGATGCCGATCCGCATGCCCGTGCGATGGCGATGGCGGCCGAGATTGCCAGCCGCAATCCCGATGCCATCCGGCTTGCCAAGGACATGTTCAACAAGCTTCCCGACCGCGCCGAAGACGATATCCTGATGGCCGAGAGCATCGCGCAGGATGCCGTGATCCGCACGCCCAACCAGATGGAGGCAGTAATGAGCCAGATGCAGAAACGCGCGGCGAACTATGTGGATTAGGCTGCGCTCAGCTTCATTTGTAAAAGCCTTCGCGCAAATTGATGCCATGCTCCAACCAGGCCTTGAGCGAGCACATCATCTGCATCCATCCCTCACAATTGCCATAGGATGCCTTGAGGCCTGAAGGCGTTTCTTTCCAGCCATGTTCGGAAATCCGGATCAACGTGCGCTTGCCACCGTCGATTACCGAAAATTCCATGACAGCCCGGATCATATAGCCGGCACTGCCCCCGTCTTCGCCCTCTCCTTCATGGGCCTCCCATTCCAGTATGATCTTCTCGTCGGGAACCACTTCGATAATCTCGACCGGATGCTCGCCTGGAAAGTCATGGAACTTCCACATGACGGTTGTGCCGGTTTCCATCCGTCCCGTCGCGCCGCCCGTGGTGAAATAGTTGGAAAGCTTCGCAGGATCGACAACGGCCTCGAATACTTCCGCCACCGGCCGCGCTATCCGGGCGGCCACCGTATATTTCAGTTCCATGGATTCCTCCTTGATTCGCCTGGATATTATGTTATATAAATATAACATGTCAATCAGCGATCAATATAACAGCGTTTTCAAGGCACTATCCTCCCCTTTGCGGCGACAGATACTGGATGATCTGCGCGATCAGCCGCTGACCACGGGAACGCTGTGCGCGCATTTTCCCGAATATGACCGCTGCACGGTGATGCAGCATCTGGGCGTTTTGGAGAAAGCCGAGCTGATTATCATAGAGCGCAAGGGCCGCGAACGCTGGAACCATTTGAACCCGCTGCCGATCCACGCCATTCATGAAAGATGGATCGGCCCCCATGCCGCGGCCGCGGTCGGCAAACTAAGCAAGTTAAAGGCCGACCTGGAAGCTTAGCCCTTGATCAGCGAGGCGTTAAGCGCCGCAACGACTTCGGCACGAAGCGGTTTCGCTTCACCGTGGGTACGGACCACAGACACCGATTCAGACAGCGCAATGCACTCGCCCTTTTGGAACATCGCCTGTACTATCGTGTAGCTTGAATTCCCGATCCGCCCGATGGCTGTGCAAACTTCCACTGGATGGGGATAGCGGCCTTCGGCCAAATAGTCGATCTCGACGCGGCCGAGCACCGAACGTTCGGCTTCCGGACGCTCTTTCCAGGGGCGCATGCTGCGGTTAAAGAGAACACGGGCATGTTCAAACAGAGCTGCGTAAGCAACATTGTTGAGATGACCCATCACGTCCATATCCTGAAACCGCGTCTGCACTTCCATGCGATGCGGGTAATTCTCGGCAATCAGGCGGGCGGGATCGTGACGCGACATCTCCTTACAGCGACCGCCCGATCAGTTCCTTCATGATCTCGCTGGTGCCGCCAAATATGCGCGTCACGCGCGCGCCGCGCCATTGCTTCGCGATCGGATACTCATTCATATAGCCCGCGCCGCCGTGCAACTGCAGGCATTTGTCGACGACTTCACCCTGCAGTTCCGTGTGCCATAATTTCGCACCACTAGCCTCTTCGGGCGTCAACTCTTTCTTCATGTGCTTTGCCAGCGCCCAGTCGAGATGCGCCCAGCCGACCTGCAATTTGGTCTTGAGGTCGGCCAGCACGAAACGCGTATTCTGAAAATCGAGGATAGATTTGCCAAAGGCCTTGCGCTCACGGCAATACTCCACCGTCTGGTCGAAGGCGCGCTGCGCCGCGGCCTGCGCCGAAACCGCAATGCCGAGCCGCTCCTGCGGCAATTCCTGCATGAGATAGATGAAACCCATACCCTCCTCACCAAGGCAATTGGTCATCGGCACACGTACATCTTCGAAGAAAAGCTCCGAAGTATCAGCGGCATCCTGGCCGACTTTGTCGAGGTTGCGGCCACGCTTGAAGCCATCGCGGTCAGCCTCGACCAGAATGATAGACGTGCCTTTCCAGGCCGGATCGGCATCGGGATCGGTCTTTGCGCAAACTAGCACCAGATCGGCATTCTGCCCATTGGTGATGTAGGTTTTGCTGCCATTGATGACATAGTGGTTGCCATCTTTTTTGGCGGTGGTGCGCATGCCCTGAAGGTCGCTGCCCGTTCCCGGTTCGGTCATCGCAATCGCGGTGATCGTCTCGCCCGAGACCATTTTGGGTAACCACTGCTTCTTCTGCTCCTCGCTGCCATACTGGATGATATAGTTGGCGACGATATCCGATTGTAGCGAGAAGCCAGTGGCGACATCGGTGCCATAGGCGAATTCCTCGTCGATGATCGCATTATAGCCGAAGTCGAGGCCCAGCCCGCCATATTCCTCCGGCACTGTCGGGCACAGCATTCCAAGCTCGCCCGCCTTGGGCCAGACATCGCGCGGCACGATTTTTTCCGCGTCCCATTTTCCCGCATTGGGCTCGATCTCTTCGGCGACAAAACGGCGAACGGTATCGCGAAAGGCCTCATGGTCTTCGCTGTAGGCGGTCCTGCTCAGCGTATCCAGCGACATGGAGGTTCTCCCTATTGGAAACAGCTGGACTGCGAATTGCATGCAGGCCAGCCCAGCGTCAAGCCAATTTAATCACACGATTAAACCGGCGAGGCGATCAGTTTATCTTTGCAACCAGATCATCCTTGATCGTGCGCGAGGCCCAGAGATAGAAGAGTCCAGCCAGACCGAAGATCAGAATGACGATCTTAAGGGCACCGCGCAGCCCTTCCGCGCTCATTTCATTACAGAAAGCGGCCTTGGTTGCTCCGAGATTCTCAACCAGCGTGCTCGCCTCGGCCTTGCAGTCCGAAAGCGTCAACTCGCTTGCAAATTGCGAAGCCGCCAGGTGGCTGCTTGCGAAGACGTCGCTGAGATAGCCAACCACCAGCGGGCCGAGCCCGTAGCCAATCAGATTGACGACAAAGAGCAGGATCGCGACCGCCGTCGCGCGCGAACGCGTATCAACGACGCCCTGGCAGATATTATACTGCGCGCCCAGATAGAAATAATGCAAGATCGAACCGAAAAGCAGCAACCAGAATGCCGTAGTCGCATCCGGATTGCCAAAGCCGAACCAGTAAAAGGGGACGCATAATATCAGCCCCCAGCCGGGCAGCCAGGCCAGAACCGTTTCAAACTTTGCGCTGAGCTTCTCGGTGAAAAAGCCGCCGAGGAAAGTGCCGCCAGCCGCAGCAAGACCGAGCGGAACGATAAAGGCGAGCGCGACTTCGGCCAGCTTTACATCATAGGCGCGGACAAAGAAGGATACCTGGAAGGATGCCACGCCATAGCCGACAAAGGCCACGAGTGTGGCAGCAGTGATATTGAGCCAATATGTCCTGTTACCGGTCAGCCGCTGCATCGTTTCCTTGAAGCCGCGTGCGTCCACCTTTGGCGTGCCCGGCGGGTCGGAATAGCCACGCGGCGGTTCCTTGACCGTGAATAGTACAAGCAGGCCAACCAGTACGCCCGGCAAACCCAGAATGATAAAGGCCATGCGCCAGGAGAAAATTTCCTGAATTGGTCCGCCGAATGCAGCGGCGAGAACGCTGCCCAGCGTTACCCCCATGGCATAGATAGCAAGCGCGCGGGCGCGGCTGCGCGGAGGAAAATAATCGGCGATAATCGAATTGGCAGGCGGGGTCAGACAGGCTTCACCTATCCCAACGCCAATCCGGAACAACAAAAGCGAAGCGAAGCCGCCAGCCACGCCGCAAAGCGCGGTCATGACCGACCAGAGAATAATGCCCGCCGCGATGATGCGCACCCGGTGATATTTTTCGGATAATCGCGCAATCGGTATGCCCATCAAGGTGTACATCACGGCAAAGCCAAGGCCCGAAAGCGCTCCGAACTGAAGATCGCTCAGCCCGAATTCGCGGATGATCGGTTCGGACAGAATGCTGATCAGAATGCGATCAATGAAATTCAGGGTATAGGAAAGTGTGAGCGTGAAGAGCACATAGCTGCGGTAGCCTGAACTTCCGAATGCCTGACCGGTCTGTGTCGCCACCGCCGCTGGATTGCTTGCCATGTAGCTCTTCCCTCTTCTTGTTATTGGCTCTCTCGCTCGCTTGGGGTAGGCAAGCGGCGGACAAAGCGCAAGCGAAGATGGAGCAGCATGTCTATGAATTCGGTCCTGTTTGTCTGCCTGGGCAATATCTGCCGTTCACCTATGGCCGAAGCCGCGATGCATGAAGCCGCCGCACGCCATGGGCTGGATCTAACCATCGATTCTGCCGGTACCGGCGACTGGCATATTGGCAGACCGCCCGATACCCGCGCACAAGCGGCTGCTCTCGAACAGGGGAATGTCGATATTTCGCAGCTCAGGGCGCGGCAGATAACAAACCGCGACTTCCTCGAATATGATCTCATCTGCGCGCTGGATCATGCCAATCTGCGCGATTTGCGGGCGATGGGCGGCGATGGCCCGGCGGAGATAAGCCTGCTGCTCGATTTCCTTCCCGGCAGCGAAGGACATGCCGTGGCTGATCCCTATTATGGCAGCGATGCGGATTTTGTGGGCTGCTGGCGGCAACTCGCCGATGCTACCGAGGCGCTCGCCCAAAAATTGGCAATGTCCGCATAGCGGCCATACCGGTTTTGCTTGAAATTGGCGGGCAGAATCGCGATATTGTGGGCCAAGCGGCTATGGTGCCGCAATTCTGAGGAGTTTTTTGGCTATGGCTGATCAGTTTGATCAACGAAATGCACAGGCCCGGACCGGCTTTGGCACGGCTCCGGCGCAAACCGGCGAGACCGCGGTCTTTGATGAGGGCCTGCGTTCGCACATGCTCAAAGTCTATAATTATATGGCTTCGGGCGTGCTGCTCACCGGAATCGTTGCGCTACTTTTCGCGCAGACACAGTTTGCGCAGAATTTGATGGCAGAGCCGAGCGGCATCTCCACTATGATCATGCTCCTGCCATTGGCGTTTATCGTTCCGCTTTGGTTCGGGATGCACCGAATGAAGACCTCAACGATCCAACTTTGCTTCTGGGGTTATGCCATTTCGATTGGCCTTTGTTTTTCCATGTTTTTCATGGTCTATTCACAGGCATCAATTGCTCGCACCTTTTTTGCAACTGCCGCCTCATTTTCAGCATTGAGTCTATGGGGATACACGACCAAAAAAGATCTGAGCGGATGGTTCAGTTTTCTTTTCATGGGTGTCATCGGCCTCTTAATTGCGATGGTACTCAACATCTTTCTGGAGTCGTCTACTTTACATTGGGTCATAAGTAGCGTTGGGGTGTTGGTCTTTGCTGGCCTGACCGCTTTTTATACCCAAGCAATCAAGAGCGAATATTTGATGTTCAGAGGCCGCGCTAGCGAACATCGAATGGCCGTAATTGGCGGATTTATGCTCTACATCAGTTTCGTAAACATGTTCCAGTTCCTGCTCAGCTTCCTGGGCAGCAGCGAGTAACCACACGGTTTCAGTTTCCATTAACGAAAGGGCTGGCAGGAAACTGCTGGCCCTTTTTTTGCGCGATGTCGCCGATCAGGCCTTTATTTTTGAACCATCATGCTGTTTGAAGCGACAAAGGGTTAGGTAAGAGACCGGGAGAGGGACAGATGGCAAGTTACAACAAGAAGCTGGCGGGGGTAATCTTCGTGCTCGCCGCTGCTGCCTGCCAGCCTATTCCGCCGGCGGTGACGCCGCCTCCGCCCATTGTTGTCGCACCACCCGCTCCGCCGCCCATGCCCTTGCCGCCCGGCGGTGCAGCGGCATCCACTGTGGTGCCTCCGCTGGGCTTGGATGGTGTGCGCATGACGCCCAATCGCGGCCTGACGCGCGACGAGCATCTGTGGAATTTCAGAATCGCGCTCAACGTCGCGGCGCTCAATTGCTGGGGCCCGGTCTGGGGCGAGATTGCCCAGAATTACAACCAGATCTTGCCGCGCTACAAAAATACGCTGGCGCGCATCAACCGCGCCGTGGACAGCGAATATATCAGCAAGCATGGTGCCAGGCGGACTGGTCAGCGTGCACGCGATGAGGCCTCAACCGCGCTCTATAACTATTTCGCATTGCCGCCGGTGAAATCCGCATTCTGCAACAAGGCGCTCGAAAAATCGCGCGGCGTGCTGGCGCTGGATCCGGTAACGCGTGCAGGGTTTGAGGAATATGCCTTTACCGGCCTGAATGATATCGACAGAATCTTTGTCGATTTCTACGATGCCTATGCGCAATATGAGATCGACCTCGCAAACTGGCATGCCCGGTATGGGACGCCCCAGCCTGCAAGCAGCTTTACCGCGGCACCGCCGGCATCATCGCCTGACGTCACATTCACCGAACCGCCGATCACCACCGAGCCCGAGCCGGAACCGCAAAGTAACGAAGTGATCTTCGCGCCTGGCACGGGTGAAACCGAGCCGAGACCGCCCACCGGTAAGACGCCGGGCTGAATTCAGGCCATCTGGATATAGTCGCGCATCGCGCTCGCCTCGGCCTCGATTTTCTCGATCCGGTATTTGACCAGATCGCCGATCGATACAAACCCGGCAAGGCCGCCGCCGTCGACGACCGGTAAATGCCGTATCCTGCGCTTTGTCATCAGCGACAGCGCCGACAAGACGGCGGTATCGTCCGTCACCGTTATGGCCGGCGATGTCATCACCTCGCGGACTTTCCTCTCGAGCATCTCGGAGCCGAATTTGGCGACACCGTAAACCAAGTCGCGTTCGGAAAATATGCCGACGACATCCTTGCCATCGGTCACCGGAAGCGCGCCAATGCGAAATTCGGCAAGCCTGCCCGCGACATCGGATACGCTTTCGTCCGCTGCCGCCTGGTGAATTGGATGAGAGTTCGCCTCCAATATCGCGGCTATCGTCATGAAATCTCCTCCTTCGCTGCTTGCTCTTGGCAGGGCATATAGCATAGAGGAAGCGGAATGGCGAAACCCTCCCCGCTCGATGACCCACAATATGCCAAATTTGCATGGGGAAGATATTGGCGGCTGATGCGATGGATGTTCGGCTTTACGCTGATCGTCACGGCTTTGGCGCTCGGCGCCTTCTATTGGCAGAATGGTTTTGTCTCGGTCCATTTCTATATCGCCACGGCAGGTGCCATTATCGCGTCGCTGATGCTCGCGGCCAGCTTGATGGGGCTAGTCTTCCTCTCTAGCGGTACGGGGCATGACGAGGCCGTCGAAGACGCGGTGGATGACGAGGAACCCTCTGGATGAGCGAGAATACCGGCAATTCACCACCCTATCACGACCCCGTTTTGCGCGTTGTCCCGGCGCAGCGCGACATCAACAGCAACGGCCATATTTTCGGCGGCTGGGTCTTGTCGCAAATGGATATCGCCGGCGGCACCCTTGCCTCGCGGATCGCACAGGGGCCATGCGCGACGGTCGCAATCGAGACAATGGAATTCATCGCCCCGATCCTGCTGCGCGATGTTATCTCGGTGTATGCACATCTGGAAAAGCGGGGGCGCACCTCGATGGGCATCCGCATCGAGGTGATCGCGACGCGCAATAGCGGTCTGGAAGACGTGAAGGTGACAGAAGGGCTATTCACCTTTGTCGCGCTGGATGAAAATCACCGGCCCAAGCCGCTTCCACCCGAATAGGCCAGCACGCGCGTCAGCGCTCCTTTTCCAGCCGGACATTATACTGAAAGCTTATCTCGTCATTGGCCGGAATAATCCCGCGCCAGGTCGGAACGCCATCAACTTTCCTGATCCGCCTGTCGCTTCGCCTCAATTCAAAGGGAATTTCGACTTCAGCACGAACGGGCTCGCTGCGCGCATTACTGAGCTTGACCAGCCATAACTCGCGGAGCTTGTCACGGCGCAAATTGGTTATCGTTATCCGGACATCGCTGGAGTTGCCAACTACAAGCTCCACCTCATCGCCAATCGCGCGATCTTTCATGGTGCTCTCGCCAACCAGCAAGGGCCCGAAATTGCTGCCTTCGAAGACCTGCACCTGCCCCGATGGCATCGGCAGGCCCAACCCCTCCTTCTCGCGATTTTCGCCGCGCAGCAGGATCGACATCGGATTGCTTTCGTCATCATACAGATCATTGACATTGGCGGTATAGAGCCGGTCGAACAGCGTATCGGGCTGGGTGATCATCGCCACCTGCTTCTGCCCCTTGGCATTCACATTCACCCGTTCGGGCACGCGGTAGAGCTTCAGATCGCCCAGATCCTCCTGTTCGGCCTTTATCGCGGCAATGGGGACGGCCATTTCCTTTCGAGCACTGCCCCTTCTCGTTCCCGTTACGACAATCGATTCCGCCGCCGCATCCATCATGGCCATCGGCGGCGGCGGTGCCGGAAGCGCGTCAGGATATTGCGATGGCCCGCGCAAAGGCACTTGATGCGTCCGTTGCATCGGCCAGCAGGTCAGGCGAAGTCCCTGCCCCGTCGGGCGCGGCTGCACGCCCCGGCGCTCACGATTGGGTTCGCCGGCTATCGCCATGGTATTGGCATTGGGGAAGCTCTGACTGCCGCCATTGGCAACCGTCAGCCAGGCGAAGAGCGATGCCTTGTCCTTCGGCAATGTGTCGCCGCCCTGATTGCCAACCTGCTCATCGCGCATCTGCACCAAGTAGTTGGCCTGCCAATCGAAACCGCCAGACATATAGGTCAGCGTAAGCTCCGCGGTAGTGGCCCGGTCGCTGCTGGTAATGATCGAAAGTGTAGGCTTTGCCGAAAGATCCTTTGGCACCCGGCCGTAGCTCATCCGTTCGGGCAGTCCGGTGCAGCGCAGCGCTTCATAGCCCTTGTCCGTTTGCAGAATAACGCCGCCACCAGGCCCGGCTGTTATGATCGCCCGCTGCTCGGTCGAAACGCCGGTCGCCCTGCTGGTGCGTTTCAGCATGACTTCGCGTTTCAGATAGGAATCGACGAGGCCCGCTGGCGAAAGCAACCGAGCATCGCGGTTCTTCTCGCGCACCCCTTCAGGCAACCCGGTCACGATGGCGCTTTCCGGATACATGCCTTCCGATACGCCTTCAAAACGGATCACGCTTTCGCCCGCCGGAATGGTCACCGTGCGGGTCTCTGTAATCAGCGCATAGCCGCGCGGCCAGTTCTTGTTGATCGGTTGCTCACCGCGGTTCGGCGCACGGTAAACAGTGAGCGAGATGGTCTCGGGCTTGTCGGAGATAACGATATTCTGAGCCTGCGCTGGTGCAGGGCGAAACAGGCATACAGCAGACAAAACTGCCAAAAGAACACCGAAGCCCTGAGCTTGTCGAAGGGCGACTCCCGAGCGAGAAACGTGCTTCGACGGGCTCAGCACTGCGGTTTGTGGTTCAGCCACTCTCGCCTCAATAACGGCTGTCGAATGTGGCCGTTACGATGGCCCTGCCATTGGCAGGAACGGGCACATTCCACTCGATCTTGTCCGCCGAAACGCGGGTGCCCTCCAGGCTCTGCTCTGTAATGCGGACATCGCCCCAAAGGCCGCGCTGCGCCAGGTCAACCGTGATCGCATCTGGCCGTGCATTGGTCACTTCATAGCTCATCCTGGTTTGCCAGCGGCGCGAATTGATCCGTTTGCGCTCGACGACCACAGTTTTCACCTTCACGTCGAAAGCCTCGCCGGTACGGATCGACATCGCACTTCCCATCGGCGTATTCTCAATCGCGCTTTCGCCGATAAATTGCGGGTCGCCGCGCTTGTCACGCATATAGACGCGCATCGTTCCCTGCGGCAGCTGATCGCCCAGCCCGCCGCCGCGCGAGGTCGAGAATTTGAGCACTGAAGACGCGCTGCGGAAATTGCCGCTGGAAAGCCAGCCATTGACGAATTCATAGGCGCGGCGCGCAGGTGCCCGTTTCACATCGAGGAAACTCACCTGTTTTTGCTGCGCATTGGCAATCGTCGTGCGTTGCCCAAGCGGATAGAGATAATAATCGCCCAGCCTTTCACGGTCATTGCTCTGGGTTCCAGCCTGATCGATTGTGCCGGTCGGGAAGCGGATGCCGCCGCGCCGCCCGCCGCCGCGATTGGGATTACCGGCGACTAGCAGGACATTGGTATTGTCATAAGTTGTGCCGGTATTGTTGGTGAGCGTCACCCAGCCCTGCACATCGATTGTGCCGGCTGCATCGTCGAACAGCGTCACATAGTCGGCTTTCCAGCCCAGCCCCGGCGTCAGATAGCTGAGCGTTGCCGGAACGCGTCCGCCCTGTGCCTCGACGGTTACAGAAAGCGTGGGTCTGGCGCGCATATTCGGCGGCACGCGGTCAAAGATCACGCGGACGGGCAGGCCATCATCGCGGAGCACCTCGATTGTATTGCCGATCTGCAAAACCACGCCGCCATTCGCCGCCAGCACCTTGGCGCGCAAGGTCGTTTCCCTGCCGGTCGCGGGGTTGGTCCGGATCAGCGTAACCGTTTGGCCGACCGCCTTTTCCATGAGCTTGGCCGGGGTGAGCAGATCATAGTCGAAATTCTGCTCGACAATGCCGATACCAGGGCCAGAGAGCGTCACCGTTTCCGGCCGGATGGAGCCCGATACGTCGGGAAATTCCTGTTTCGAACGGCCCGCCGGCAAATTCATCTGCCGCACATCCTGCACCAGGCTCTGGCCATTCTGGTAGATGGTAACCGAAACATCGCCCTGCGCCGATTTTTCGCCGGGCAGCGCAACAGATTGCGCCATCAGGGGGGCTGCAAGCGCGCTCCCCACTATTGTCAGGAACAGCTTGCGCATCGGACATTCTCCCCATCGATTTCGTTCGAAGGGAACATGTCTTAATTATCCGTGTATTACAACCAGCTTAACGGGGCTGAACGCTGCGTTGAGGCTGGCGTTATTCCGCTGGCGCAGAAACCTCTTCGCCGCCATCTTCATCGCCCTTTGCCCGGCGCGCGCGCGGCTTGCGCTTTGGCTTTTCTTCCTTGCCTTCATCATCGTCGGCAGAGATCGAAGGCGGCAATACCGCGAGATCGATACCGCCATCGGCATCACCGCTGCCATTGGCGGACTTGTCCGCGCCGTTGGCCTCGCGCGGCTTGCGGCCACGCGGCTTGCGCGCGGGCTTTTCCTTCTGCGCTTTTTCACCCTCGTCGGCCTGCGCCCGCGGCTTGTCACCATCGCGGCTATCATCGCCAGCGCTGCGCTCTTCCTCGCGCTGCCGGCGTTCTTCCTGCTTCGCCTCCTGTTTGGCTTCCTGCCGCGCGCGGTAATCAGCGAGCACCCGGAAATAATGGTCGGCAAACTGGAGATAATATTCGGCATTCACCCGGTCGCCATTGAGCTGCGCATCGTTGGCGAGCTTCTTGTATTTATCCAGCATCTGGCTGGCATTTCCGCGGGCCCGGTTGTCGATCCGGTTCTGGTGGTCGACACCGCTGCGATTGTTGTTCTGGCGATTGCCACCGCGACCGCGCCTGCGGTTATTCTGGCGATTATTCATAAAGGGTGACCCGTTCCTTGAAAGCTATTGGTCCTTTGTCGCTAACTTGTCCCTTTTGCGCTGGAAGTCCGCTGACTTCGCTCAAGGCTAAACTGTCGCTGGGGACGGCCAGGTAGCATGTCTTTCACAAAGCCCCGTGCTACCGAGCGATTTCTTTCTAGGCGTTCAATAAACCAAAACCAAGCAAAAATTGCGTTAACGGGGCAAATGCCTGGCAAAAGGCGCTTTTTCACGCGCGCCGCCGCGAGAATTGCAGACAGCGCGGCTTGCCCGCCAGATCATGGTGAAGCCGGCTCCCCAGCCCCGACTCGGCGGCCAGATCGGCCACAGCGCCCGCCTGCGTAGCGCCAATCTCGAAACAGGCAATGCCGCCTGGCGCAAGCAATTCGGCAATGGCGGGCAGCAGCAGCCGGTAATCACTAAGGCCGTCGGCCCCGGCAAAAAGCGCAGCCGCAGGCTCATACTCCGCCACCATCGGCGCAAGCTCTGCCCCTTCTTCGACATAGGGCGGGTTGCACAGGATCAGGTCGAATGGCCCATCCAGCGCTTCCACCCACCCCGCTTCGCGCCAGTCGAGATGCAGGAAATCCGCGCGATCCGAAAGCGCCAGCGCCTCCGCATTGCCCGACGCTACCTTCAGCGCCGCCGCGCTCGCATCTACGCCGATACCGCGCGCCGCGCCAAAACTGGTCAGCGCCTGCAAGAGCAGCGCGCCCGATCCCGTGCCGAGATCGAGGATGCGTTTAGGAGTATTCCCATTAACCGCTAGTGCTGAGCCTGTCGAAGCACGCTTCTCCGCATTGAAGCGCCCTTCGACAGGCTCAGGGCTAACGGTTTTGGGTTCGGGTTCGAGCTTGCGGTCAAAATACGCCTTCGCCGCATCGATCAGCGTCTCACTGTCGCTCCTGGGGATCAGCACATCAGGCGTGACCGCCAGCGCGATATCGTAAAATTCCTGCCGCCCGGTGATATAGGCCACCGGCTCATGCGCCAGCCGCCGCGCGATGAGCGCCTCATAGCCCGCCGGCGCGTCAAGATCGCGCAGCCTTGCCAGCATGGCCATCCGTTCCAGCCCCAGCGCATGCGCCGCAAGGAATTCGGCGTCGAGGCGCGCCGTCTCGCTCACGGCGTCGAGGCGCGCAGCGGCTTCGCGCAGAGCATCGGCGAGAGATGGCAGCTGTGTCACGCAGCCGCGATAGCCGCGCGGCGCGGCGCTGCAAAGGGCGGGACGTGCGGCATGGCGCGCAAAAAGGTTACAGTGTTGACAGTCTGTCACCGGGAGCGAAAAGGCGCAAAGCCGCTCATACCGGGCGTTACAGCGAAAATTGACAGGGTGACACTCCGTCAGGAATTTTGCGCGCATCGGCGGGCACGCTGTGGCGGGGAGAGGAAAGGAAAGACACGCATCCATCGCCCGCACCAAGCAGATTTCCCGCCTGTAGGACAGCACAAAGCCCCTTGGTGATCCCGGCGAAGTCCCTCTGTGCTCCCCAGCGGAGTCGAAGACGTTGCCCTGGCAACAACGCTGGGGTCCAGCGCGGTTCAAATTTGTTCTGGACTCCAGCCTGCATCGAAGATGCAGTTTATCCTGAGCAACGCCGCAGGCGGCGTCGAAGGGCTGGAGATCACGCATGACCTCTTGGCTGCGAAATGTTATGCAATCCGCATGATCGAGACAGCCCCCTATTCAGGCAGCTGCCATTGCGGCGCGGTGACGGTGCGCATCGCGCACCGTCCGGACTATATGAACCACTGCAATTGCAGCCTGTGCGCCAAGGCCGGCGCGATCTGGGGCTATTTTGACCCCGCCGATGTCACCATTGAGGGCGAGACCGAAGGCTACACAAGGGCGGACTATGCCGAGCCAGCGGTGCGCGTCCATTTCTGCCCCATCTGCGGCGTGACAACGCATTGGCAAACGACCGAAGGCTATGCCGCCGCGCACCCCGAACAGGCGGCACGCATGGGCGTCAATATGCGGCTGTTCGGCAGCGGCGCGAAATCAGGCGTCGAACTGCGCTTCCCCGACGGGAAAAACTGGAACGGAGAGAGCAAACCGGGTTTCTGGAAAGAGGCGGAGATTTACGGCAGCTAGCGTCCGAACCCATCAAGCACGCCTTTGAATTGGCCATATGTTCCCCAGTGCTTCCCTTTGGTGCTCCCCAGCGGAGTCGAAGACGTTGCCCTGGCAACAACGCTGGGGTCCAGTATGTCCCGCTTGCCAGACTGGACTCCAGCCTGCATCGAAGATGCTAGTTTATCCTGAGCAACGCCGCAGGCGGCGTCGAAGGGCTGGGGATCACGTGAGGTGATGCATCACTTGTGCAAGCTCCTGACCCTAGCTCAGCCAGTAAAGGATGGAGCGGACAAGGCTGTAACCCGTTACCATAACGAGCAGCGCGAATTCGATATTGAGCAGGCCGATGGATGGCCTGCGCTTGCCCATTTCCTGCTTGCCGCCTCGCCGTGTCACCAATCGCCGCTTCCTTATCAAAAACCGGGCGGAAAGATGGCGAAGATGCATGTCCAGACCTTCAGACCACCAACCGAGATTTCCTCCCGCCCGGCGCGACCCGTATGCGAACGCGCCGCCTGTCGCCCCGCTCTTGGGGACGGAGCAACCACGCCGCCGGGCTCAGCCAGCGAAACAGGCGAAGGGGGCGGGCCTGCCGCGACGGAAAAGCACCGCCTACCCAAGGCCTGTTCACTGGCTATCAAAAATGGGGCCCGGCGCAGCGGACTGGCGGGTTTGGATGTGAAAGAATGCCGGTCCGAAAGCCGGGTCGTAGTGAACTCTGCGCACGCACAGAGCTGCCGCCACCTTTAGGCGGAGCCTTGGACATGCGTGACGGCAACCCGGCCGATATTGCTATCGACCGTGCGTGCGCGGACGCGAGGTCACTACACCCCACAGCAGGATTTTGCCCGCTGCGTGGCGAGGGATAGCTTATGCGATGCAGAGGGGCAAGTGGGGTGGGGTAACGTGGGCGATGAAGTGGCGGTGATGGCAAAGACCTCCATTCTATCCATTGAATTGCGATCACTTCTAAGGTTTTTCTTCATCCTATTTGATATTTATTTAAGATTTAACTCTGCTACTATGTATCAATTATTGTGACTCTTTAGGACAGTTGATGGCTTGGGACGATGGATTAGAGCAGGGTTCAGAAGCTTACTCGATAGCGGCGTCTGACAACAACCGCATTCGGGTTGTTGCTGGCCCAGGTACCGGCAAGTCCTTCGCCATGAAGCGCCGTGTTTCAAGGTTGTTAGAGGAAGGAATAGAGCCTTCGGAGATTCTCCCGGTAACATTCACCAGAGTAGCTGCCGAAGATCTTCACCGTGAACTTGTCGCAATGGACACTCCTAGAGCTGAAGAACTCAATGGCACGACTCTTCATAGCCTCGCACTTAAAATCCTATCTCGAAATCACGTACTTGAAGCGACCGCTAGAGTTCCCCGCCCTCTAAATGAGTTTGAGCTTGAGCCTCTTTATTCAGACCTATGTCAACATGGCGGAAAGCGAGATGTTAAGAAGAAAATACTTGCGTATCACGCCGCGTGGGCCCGCTTACAGCACGATGATCCAGCGGATGTTGAAGAATTTCGGGACCCTGAATTCGAGATCGCGCTAAACTCCTGGCTCACTTTCCATCGAGGTATGTTAATCGGCGAAGTAATTCCCTATCTTTATCAATATTTAAGGGATAATCCTGTTGCAGAAGAGCGAAGCGAATTTCGTCATATATTGGTTGATGAGTTCCAAGATCTTAACAGGGTAGAACAGGAAATCGTTCGCATGCTTTCTGATTATGCCGACGTTTGCATTGTCGGAGACGATGACCAATCAATCTACAGTTTCAAATTTGCGCACCCTGAAGGAATCAAGGAGTGGTGCGACAACAACAACGGAGCCGAGGATCTCGCACTTACCGATTGCCGCCGGTGTCCGGCAAGGGTGGTTCAAATGTCAAATCATTTGATCGGAGAAAGCCCGACAAGGGACCATAATCGACAACTAGTCGAGTTCGATGCAAACGGTGAAGGAGAAGTTCGGATCATCCAGTTTACTGATCTCCAGCAAGAAATTGGTGGGATCGCCGATATTGTTGAGGATCTTATGGGCCAAGGAACACACCCCGGCGATATCATCATCCTGGCGCAGCGAAAGATCATAGGGACTTATATCTACGAAGAGCTCGTCAATCGAAATGTCCCAACCAAATCATACTATCAAGAAGCGGAACTTGATGACGAAGAAACCCAAGAGCGATTTGCTTTCTTGAAATTGGCTGCGAATGACGATGATCGTGTCGCACTGCGCTGGCTCTTAGGACGCAACAGTAACACCTGGCTTCGCGGAGGATATGCGCATGTACGTTCACATTCAGCGGATACAGGTCTCTCGCCTTGGGCTACCCTACTCGGACTGCAAGATGGAGTTATCCAGTTACCTTACTGTGGCCGGCTGATTGCTAGGTTTGCCGAGATTTTGGAGAGGACTGAGCAACTTCAACAACTCTTTGCCGATGGGGGTCATCAAGCGCTTGTGGAAGAGTTATTCCCTGAAGATGATGATCGTTGGCGTGATATTCGGGCGCTTTCTTTGGAGATTTTAGAGAACGAAGAGTTCGATAACGAGGGAACGCTGAACGCATTTGTTGCAGAGCTTAGCTATGCAATCGCACAACCAGAAATACCATCAGAAATTCAAGATGTTAGGGTGATGAGCCTACACAAGAGCAAGGGCCTATCTGCTCCTGCCACCGTTGTAGCGGCTTGTGTAGAAGGCGTCTTGCCAAGACGTCCTGACGAAGATCAGACAGACAATGAAAAATTGGCAGACATCGAAGAACAACGACGCCTGTTTTTTGTCGGAATTAGCAGGGTGAAGGCTCGGCCCGATGAAGGAGAGCCGGGCCGTTTGTTTCTGACTTGCTCTCGCAGGATGGCGGCAGCAGACGCTCATCAATCTGGGATCGAACCGGCGAGTTTTGAGTATGGAGAGGCTGTGATGAATGCGAGTAGGTTCCTTAACCAGCTTGGCCCAAGTGCTCCAGAACGAGAAATCGGGTAAAGGCTGTCTAACTGCTCTGACACGACATTATTTCGCTCCCCCCACCCCCCTTCAAAAATCTTCCCGCCACCGATACCTTCCTTGCGCATATGAAGGTTGCGCATCGCGACCGGAATCGACTGGAGCTAGTGCAGCGGTTATTTCTGTGACTGCCCAAATTTGACTCCCCTGCTCCATCCTGCGAGCATCCGCGCTGGGTAACTGGGAGGGGGCCATCATGACCGCATTCAGGATATTCGTCTGCCTCTTCGCGGCTGTTCCGCTCTTCTTTGGCGTGACGGGCGTGCTGGGCGGCGCGGAAGGGCTCGTCTGCGGTGAAGGTCCCGGAAACTGCATCGACGGACTAGGCGGCAACGCGCTCGACAACCAATTCCGCTATCTCTCCGGTGTCTATATCGGCATCTCAGCGATGCTGTTTTACGTCGCCGGCGATGTGAAGCGCCGCGCTACGCTTTACCGCGCGGTCGTGGTCGCGGTGTTTATCGGCGGGATTGCGCGCGCCGTTTCCTACCTCTCCGTCGGCGCGCCGCCGCCCGAAATGATCGCCGGGATGATCGCCGAGCTCAGCGTGCCGATCACGCTGCTCTGGCTGAACCGCGTGGTGGCTCAGTAGGCACCTGTTTCCGCATCGTCATGCTGAACTCGTTTCAGTATCCATCCCAAGTCGTGCGCGGATTCTGCTGCATGATGGACCCTGGAACGCAGTGACCAAAGGTCAAACAAGTTCAGGGTGACGGGTTTTCCTTTTCCTCCGCGCCTTTGCGCCTCCGCGTGAGATGACACATAGACCCCTCCACCATGCTGCGCATGGTCCCCCCTCCCCATCGCAAGTCGATGGGGAGGGCATCACTACCCCAACATCTTCTTCAGATAGCCGCCGGTATAGCTGAGCGGGTTCGCGGCGACCTGTTCGGGTGTGCCCTCCGCAACGATCTCCCCGCCCTTGACGCCGCCTTCGGGGCCAAGATCGATGATATGATCGGCGGTCTTGATCACATCGAGATTATGCTCGATCACCACCACGCTGTTGCCCTGCTCAACAAGCCGGTGGAGCACTTCCAAAAGCTTCCGCACATCCTCGAAATGCAGCCCCGTGGTGGGCTCATCGAGGATATAGAGCGTCTTGCCGGTCGAGCGTTTGGAAAGCTCCTTGGCGAGCTTGACGCGCTGCGCCTCGCCGCCCGACAGGGTCGTCGCCTGCTGGCCCACTTTTACATAGCCGAGGCCGACCTCATAGAGCATCGCCATCTTGTCGCGGATCGGCGGCACGGCCTTGAAGGTTTCGACCGCATCCTCGACCGTCATGTCGAGCACATCGGCAATCGACAGCCCCTTCCACTTCACCTCCAGCGTTTCGCGATTATAGCGCTTGCCGCCGCATTCCTCGCAGGTCACGTAAACATCGGGCAGGAAATGCATCTCGATCTTGATCACGCCGTCGCCGGTGCATTGCTCGCAGCGGCCACCCTTCACATTGAAGCTGAAACGCCCGGGCTTGTAGCCGCGCGCCTCCGATTCCGGGAGCCCGGCAAACCAGTCGCGGATATTGGTGAAGGCACCCGTATAGGTCGCGGGGTTCGATCTGGGTGTGCGGCCGATGGGCGACTGGTCGATATCGATCACCTTGTCGAGATGGTCGAGTCCCTCGATAGCCTCATGCGGCCCGGCAATAACGCGCGCGCCATTCAGCGAGCGCGCAGCGGCGCGGTAGAGCGTATCGATGGTGAGCGATGATTTTCCGCTGCCCGAGACGCCAGTGATGCAGGTGAAGGTGCCGAGCGGGATCGAGGCGGTCACGTCTTTGAGGTTGTTGGCCGTCGCGCCTTTGACTGTGAGCGTCTTGCCATTGCCCTTGCGGCGCTTTTCGGGGACCGCAATTTCGCGCGTGCCATTCAGGTAATCCGCGGTCATTGATTTTTTGGCGCGCATGATCTGTTTCAGCGTGCCCTTGGCGACCACCTCGCCGCCATGCACGCCGGCGCCGGGGCCGAGATCGACGACATAGTCGGCATTGCGGATCGCATCCTCGTCATGCTCGACGACGATCACGGTATTGCCGAGGTCGCGAAGGCGCTTGAGCGTGGCGAGCAGCCGGTCATTGTCTTTCTGGTGCAAGCCAATGCTGGGCTCGTCGAGGACGTATAGCACGCCGGAAAGGCCGCTGCCGATCTGGCTGGCAAGGCGGATACGCTGGCTCTCGCCGCCGGACAATGTGCCGGAAGTGCGGTCGAGATTGAGATAGTCCAGCCCGACATTGTTGAGAAAGCCCAGCCGCTCATTGATCTCTTTCAGGATCGCGGTGGCGATCTGCTTTTGCGTATCGGTGAGCTTTTCCTCAAGGGCTTCAAACCAGGCGAGCGCGTCGCCCACGCTCATCCGCGTCGGCTCGGCAATGTCGGTCATCGCCACCTTCACCGCGAGCGCTTCAGGTTTGAGCCGTTTCCCGCCGCAGGTCTCGCAGGGCTGCGCGGTCTGGAATTTGGAGAGCTCCTCGCGCATCCAGGCGCTGTCGGTCTGCAATATGCGGCGATGCAGATTGCCGATCACGCCCTCAAAGGGCTTAGTAACTGTATATTCCTTGCGGCCGTCCTTGAAGGTCAGCCCGACCGGCATTCCGCCCGTGCCATTGAGGATGATCTGCTTCTGGTCCGGCTGAAGATCGCGCCAGGGCGTTTCCAGATCGAAATCATAGGCACGTGCCAGAGAGGACAGCACCTGCATATAATAGGGCGAGGGCGGGTTCGATTTCGCCCAGGGGACGACCGCGCCCTGCTTTAGCGAAAGCCCCTCATTGGGCACCACCAGCTGCGGGTCGAATTCGAGCCTTTCGCCCAGCCCGTCGCAATCGGGGCAGGCCCCCTGCGGCGCATTGAAGGAGAAGAGCCGCGGTTCGATCTCGGCAATCGTGAATCCCGAAACCGGGCATGCGAAATTCTCGCTGAATACGATGCGGTTGGCGGGGATGCCTGCGCCTTTGAGGTTGCCAGGCCCACCCCCGACCCCTCCCGCAAGCGGGAGGGGAGAGACCGTATCGTTCCCCTCCCGCTTGCGGGAGGGGTTAGGGGTGGGTATCGCCTCCTCAACCGTCCCATCCGCCAGGTCTACATAGGCAAGGCCATCGGCAAGCCGCAAGGCCGTTTCGAAACTGTCGGCCAGCCGCGTCTGCAACCCTTCCTTGACCACCAGCCGGTCGACCACCACCTCGATATCGTGCTTGTATTTCTTGTCGAGCGCAGGCGCTTCCTCGATCGGGAAGAATTCTCCATCGACGCGCAGCCGCGTGAAACCGGCCTTCTGCCACTCGGCGATTTCCTTGCGATATTCGCCCTTGCGCCCGCGCACCACCGGCGCGAGCAGATAGAGGCGGGTGCCTTCCTTCAGCGCCATCACGCGGTCGACCATCTGGCTGACCGTCTGCGCCGCGATGGGCTCGCCGGTTGCGGGCGAATAGGGAATGCCGACGCGCGCCCAGAGCAGGCGCATGTAATCGTAGATTTCGGTGACCGTCGCAACGGTCGAGCGGGGATTGCGCGACGTCGTCTTCTGCTCGATCGAGATGGCGGGCGAGAGCCCCTCGATATGCTCGACATCGGGCTTCTGCATCATCTCCAGAAATTGCCGCGCATAGGCCGACAGGCTCTCGACATAGCGGCGCTGCCCTTCTGCGTAGATGGTGTCGAAAGCGAGCGACGATTTGCCGCTGCCCGACAGGCCGGTGATGACGATCAGCTTGTCGCGCGGCAGATCGATATCGATTCCCGCTAGATTATGCTCGCGTGCACCGCGCACTTTTATGTGGGTCAGCATTTGGCAGGCCTCTGCTTCGGTATGTGGGCGAGGCTCATGCGAAAAATCCAGACGGGGATATGTCGTTCAGGAACAGGCCGTCATTCTTGCTTCCGGCAAGTCGCTGTTTCAGGCCAGCCGCTGTTCCTGGCTGCATGCAGTTATGCTGAACTGAATTCAGCATGACGATATTGGAAACGTCATCCTGAACTTGTTTCAGGACAACCCCATCTGTGGCCAAAGCGGGCGCAATTTTCGAAAGCAAAACGGGAATCATCCGCGCATCCATGCCGCGCCGCGCAGACAGAGTCCACCTGTTCGAATGGCCAACCATGATCGCGGCTTATGTTCTATTTATGTTCCAAGCGCAAGTGCGGTTTTGTGGCGGGGCGTGACGGCGGTCACGGCGCAGGCTTCTTTGCGCTTGTAAAACGCTGTTTCGAAAAAGGAGGGAAATATGCCCAATTTCTATTCAATTGCGGAAGCAGTTATCGAAGACTGGATTTCAGAGTCCTATGACGATTTGAAAGATCGAGCATGGAAAATGAAGAAACCGTCGGAAGATCCGTTCTTTTTTACAAGGCGAGGTTGGCGGCAAACTGCAACGAATTTGGTCAACAGCTTTAACTCAGAAATCCAAAACCCGATAGAAGTTCATGCTTATGAAAAGGACAAGCTTAGGAAAGAACGTCTTCAGACGTTTCAGGCTTTTATCTCGGAAAAGGCCGCAGCCGCAAATGCCACTGCAAAAGCAAGAGCGATGCTCCAATGAGAATGATGGAACAGTTCAAATTTGCCCTTCTGCCAGCAGCATTGTTTTATCACCAATCGCTTCTCGCCGAAGAAACGAATGACTCTGGTGCAGATCCACAAACCATTCTAAAACGTGCCTGCGTTGGGCAAGGAAATGGAGTAATCTCTTACAAACGGCTTGCTGAAGCCATAGTTCATTCTTCAAATATCTTACCGTCGGATCTGCCTGCGCCTTTTCCGGGCGGTTCGTTACCTTCCTACATGTACACTATCCAAACGTCTCCCGCCGGCCCGCCCAGCAACAAACATGAAAAGAAGATCTATTACTCAATTGATCTCTTGGAAGAACTTTTGGCAAGCGGAAGAACCAGCAAGGGTGAGCCAGCAAGGCTGGTGCCAAACCCAATCAACCCATCCAAGGGACAACAAAAGTGGCTGTTCAAACCGGGTACTTCTGTACGAGTGATTTGTGGCGAAAAAGCCGGAAAGGAAGAACTTACTTTAGTCGAGAGAATTGGGAAGGTTCAAAAATCCCCATTGTTCGTCGTTCGCGCAAAACCTGAAGATTTTGGACTAGCAGCGGACGAAAGAAAAAAGGCTGACTCTTTCAAGCTAAGCTACACCAAAAAGTGGGAGGTGGATGACGAAGGTGAGGAAAAAATAAAAACGGATTGGAACATAAAGGGAGCGATTGGCTTGCGATTGCATGGTCAGGACATAAGATCAAATCCTCTCGCAGCTTCAACCTATGCGCTAGCGGCTTATGAACGCAAAAAAAGTCGAACTAGGCCATTCGCCCCGCTGGCTGATGGTGAGCGGCGCAACAAAGATGACACCAATGTGTTGGCTGTTGGCGTCATTTCGGATTCAGAATTAACAAAAAATGACAGCGAAAAGAAACTGTTTGCCAACGCCGAGATATCCTACATTTTCAACTTTGTTGAAAAGAGCCAAAAACTCAGGACGAGAGTTCTGTTCGAACCATTCCTTGATTTGGATGAAGGAAACAACGGGATTCCTCTGTGTTCGTTTGGACGCGGTTTTCCGATCGGAATTCTAGATCTAAGAACCCGTTGCAATTTTCAGATCGACTTAGAAGCAGCAATACAAACAAAACAAGGGCTGGCGGACCCAAATGAATACGATGACTATTTGGCTACCGGAGTTCAGTTTGGAATGGAACTCTTTGGGCCTACCGGTAGCGATAGCCAATTGTTGGGTTCGGTTTCGTACAGGATTCTACCAGTGATAAGTGGGATTGCACCTGATATTAGGCGCTTCGAGGCTTCATTAAAACAGAGATTCTGGACTTTCGGCAAAGGCGCTGTGGACCTTGGATTCAATTATGTGAATGGGAATAACGCATTAACCTTGGAAGACGAAAAAGAGTTGTCTTTTGAGTTGGGCCTGTTGTTCTAATACTCGTGACACCCATCACGCGCCCTCGCCAACCGTACCGCTATTAGACACCTCAAACGCGATCCGTTAGACAGAAAAGAAAAACGAGTCGCATAGATGAATGATCCACGCAGCGCGGGGCGCTGGCAGATCGGAGATGCGACGCGGACTATTTTTCCATAATTCGCATCCACTTGCCGGCCTCGCAGATCGCTCGCCGCACCTGCCGGCCCCAATTGCAGCTGAAATCGCGGGCGGAAAAACGGGGAGAGAAAAGCCATGGCCGAAAAATGGGAAAATCTGGGCACGTTGCTGGGCGCGCTGGAGGATGGTGCGCCCGATGCGCTGGGCGAAATCGATGATCGCGGCTTGCTGGACGAGCTGGGCGATGTCCAATCGCTGATCAAACAGTCGAGTTTTCCGGACCTCAATTCGGTGCGCATGACCGGCCCTGCAAAAAAGCCAAAAACCGGCGGTCCACAAGGCGCAGAGCCGATGCGAACCGGCCCGGCCATTCGCGATCCGATGGGCCCGGGAATTTTCAAGACCGGCCCGGCGATCAGGAAAAAGGTCACCTGCCCCAAATGCGGCAACGAGTTCACCGCCTGAATTTCTTGGGAGAGAAAAAATGAAAATCAGTTCGACTGCTGGCGCAAAGAAGGCTGACAAGGAAAACAAGAAAAACGGGAAAAAGAAAGCCCCGGCGCGAAAGACAGCCGCAGCCAAGGCAGATGCGAAAAGCGCGGCGCAAACCGAGGCAACCGGCCCCGTTGTCGGCGACGATGATGACGCCGCCAGCCGGGGCTACACTGATTTCAGCTATGGCAAATTCTGGGAAATATCGCGTTATCTCGACCCCGATCTTGATCCGAAAGACCCCGATACAATCTTTAGTCAGGATATCCATTTCGGCGTCTATGACATTGCCGATCCAATGCCCCCCGAACAACAAAAGCTGAAGAACCGGATCGAAACGACATTGAGCGCATTGAAGCTCATCTACAATGTCGAAACCACCGATCCAAAACGCCAGGCACGCAATCGGGCCAGCTTTGACGAAGCCTTTGACAAGCTGTTTGCGTTGACTTCACTCGGCCTGGGGCAAGAACATTCCAAGACCGAAATCGCCGATGCTGCGCTCACGTCGCTACAGGCGGAGATTGTCGATCGCGAAGGCGGCAGGGTCAAAAATGAATATCTCGAAAAGCTGGGCATACCGGCGCTGCTTGCGGCTCTGGTCTTTTCCCTGATTTTTCTGGCCTACCAATATATACCGCAATGCGCCGCACATTTTTCATTCTGCGGCGATACCAAATACGACTTCCTGTTCCCGGAAGAGCTGCATAAATTCCGGCATATCTTTCTCGTGCTTGCCGGATGTATGGGCGGCACCTGGGCGTCCTTTGCCATTCGCAAGGTTGCGCTGACCTTCTATGATCTGGCGATTATCGAACAGGACAGGATTGCCCCCTATATGCGGCTCATCTTCACCGGCGTATTGACGACGATTTTGACATTGATCGTCACGACAGGGCTGGTCGATATCGTCATTGGCGGATTTAAGGCGTCAAGCCTGCTGACCTCAGGTGCGGTTGCCGTCTTGGTGGGCGCTTTTGCCGGCCTGTCCGAGCAGGCATTACCAGCCGCGATTGCGCAGCGGGCGAAGGGTTTTTTAGACGCTGTAAACGCCTAGCTATGCGGTTTCTGGATCTTTTCGGCCTTCGGGAAAACCTGCCGGAATTTGCGGTAGCCCCACCACATCGCCAGCAAGGTGAGGCCAAGCAGCAGTAGCGCGACAATTGCCGCGACCACGGGGTTGGCAAAGACCAGCGCGAGGATACCGACCGTCGCGACATCTTCGCCCGCAGAGACAACGACATTGCTCACCGGTTCGGGCGATGTGTTGACCGCCGCGCGCGCGGTCGCCTTTGTCGCATGGCCGGCAAAGGCCGCTCCGCCGCCGAGCAGGAAGGCGATCACCTGCCAGGTCGGATCGCCGCTATCGACCACGGCCAGCGCGAGCAAAGCGCCACCCAATGGACGGATAAGCGTATGCAGCCCGTCCCAGATGCTGTCGAGCCAGGCGACCTTGTCGGCGAAAAATTCGGCAACCGCGCCCAGCCCGGCAATGCCGATCACCCACCAGCTGCCCAGCGCATCGAGCACTTTCAGATTCTCGGGCAAATCGACATAGCCCGACTGCATGGCGAGCCCGGTGGCAAAGACGGTCAGATAGAGCCGCCATCCGGAGAGCAGGGAAACGCTAGCCGCCAGTCCCAATAACTCAACGATTCCCATGGTTTTTTTGCGCCCCCTATCCAGTCTCTTTCTCGTTAGCAAAATTGCCATGAACGATCATTTATTGCAAATCCGGGCGGATTTTGCAGATTCCAAGAAATACAGGCCCTTCCCGCATGTAATGTCACGAAGAAATCACTGGAATAGCAATATCGTGAATGATATCCCTGTATCCCGGAGTCGCCACAAAAAATAAAAGCATGGGGTATGACGAATAGAGGGGGCATGTCGTCGTGGCGGCAGGGAAGAAGGTGCGGGGAAGTGGCGGTGGAAAGCCGCCAGACAAGCTTTCAGATGACAATGGGAATGAAGGTGCGGGCAGAGTAGACCTGAGGCCTTTGGAGTGGGCACTTGTCTGGCAGGTCGAAGGCGGACGGCCATTGCACCTTGTTCCAAGCAAAGAAAGTAATTTCGTATGTGAAGTTCTCGATCCTGTATCGCTACAGCATGCTGGATCAGACGATAGTGCCCGAAATGAATTCAAATTTTCCAAAGCGGAATTCAATCAAGGCATCAGGGCAGACCTCATCCGCTTGATATTCCTGAAACTGCCTCTTGATCGTCTAAAGGGGGATGGCGCAGACAAACGATTCAGGAAAAGAACGGCATGGCCGCCGGATGAGAGAATAAACAAACAATCGAACGACGACGACCCTCTCCAAGTAGACCTAACCCGCTCGGGCGTAACGATAATTGGCCCTGAAGAAGAGTGTCTCTCCATTAAAGAGAAACTCAATCTCCGAGGTGTGATGGATCTTGACGGTAGCGCTATTCCGCAATTGAAACTGAAAAATTGCGAGATTTCGGAAGGAATCGATTTGCGGTCCGCCAAACTGGGCCCCACCTCCTTTGAAGGCTCGATCTTCCCGGTATTGAGAGGCGAAGATGTCAATGTCATTGGTAGTCTGAACCTGAATGGTTGCGGACCTAAAATGTCCAAGGCGATGCGCAACCGCTTTCCCTTTGCCGAGCATATCGTTGAAAACCGAGAAAAAACAGATGATGAACTGTTTGAAAGAAACAACTCTGTAGATGGCAAAATTTCAGGCAGCATTTCCCGTCTTGAGAACTGTTTCGTCAATCTGGAGGCCGCAACGATAGAAGGATCGCTGTTTTTATCCGGCGGAACCTTCACTTTTGAGAAGAGCCGGAGCGGCAGAAAGATTGACGTTGACGGTGCAAACACCGATGATGCGGAATTCATTGCGCTGAGGTTAGACAGGACGCACGTCCGCGACAGTGTAAGAATGATCAACAGTGTAGTGATTGGAACAGTCTCCGCGCGAGCTTGCGATGTAGGTGACAATTTCATGATCTGCGGCAGCCGTTTGCTCGCCCACACCGACCTGACTGCGCTCGACGTCGAAATGTGCAACATCAAAGGGCTGCTGGGCATGAAACTCTCCACGCCTGACGAAAAGAAAAGGGCGGATTGCGATAACATCAGCGACCGGCGAGCCCCCTTTGTATACAATCTCGTGATTGGCCAGGTTGCCGGTGTCGGGGCGACGATTGGCGAGCTTCGTATCGGGGGTGGTGTTTATATCGCGAAACGGCATGAAAGGCGACATTGGGAAGCGATCCATTTTCCCAAAGCCAATGTATCGCAGAGCGTTACCATTGGCGACTATGTCGATAACCCACCGCTCAATGATCTTTGCCAGATTGATGGTGGGATCATTCTGGCGGCTGCCAATGTTGGAAAGAATTTCGAAATCCATAGACTAGGAAAGGAGCCAGAAAATCGAGACCAGAGACATGTTTTCGAGCTACTGTTGGGAGATGAAGATAAACGCAGCAAACACACAGAAGATTTCTTCTCGAATTTCGGCGTATTGAGCTCAGATTACAACCCTGCCGCAACCGACACATTGTGGCTACGCGCACATGGAATAAAGATAGACCGGCGCTGCTACATTACGGCGTCGCATTTCAGGAACGGCCCGCCCGAAAAGTCGACGCGCGAAAAAGGCAACGGTGGGCGCAATGGCACTATTGACCTTTGGAAAGCCGATATCGGAACAGGTTTTCACATCACCAATGATTGCACTTGTAGCGGATCAATCCTGCTCAACAACAGCGACATCAACCATGAAGTTGTCATCGAATGCAAAAGGGTGACGGCGGACAATACCCGCAATGTGATGCAAGTTGATAAGGATAAAAAGAGCGGCGAAGCAAGCGAGCAAACCACCAGCCGGGGCAACAAAAACGAACTGGAAAATGCAGAGATCGTGGCAGCAATCGATCTGTCGGAAAGCAAAGTCGATGGCCATGTGAAGATCGGCAATGGCAAGTACGAAAACGGGGACAGCGACACTGGGAGCGAGACTTCCTTAGAAGAAAAAATGGAGCTTTGCGGCGGACTGACGATGGAAGACAGCCGCGTCGAGGGCACGGTGAAAATCGAGAATATCAAGTTTGATCTTACCAGTTTCTGGTTTCGGTATGTCAACGCAAAAGCTGAGACCCGAAGCCGTCAGGGATACCTGGAGGCGAAAAGAACCGCCTTCAACCTGCGGGATATGTCGGCTGAATCCGAACTGGAAATTCGCGGATTGAAATGGATACTCAGCGAAACAGAGGGGAAAAACGGCCAGCCGACCGGCTATTCTGACGAAGATGTAGCTGGCACTTTCCGCAAAGCAATACACCGCATCATGTCCTTCAAGCTAAGGTCCGGGCATATCCTGCAGAGGCAATTTGCGGTGGTCGATATTCGGCGAATGCGTTGCTCGGCACTCAGTGACAATTGCGGCTCCGGCTGGGGATTCAAACATGGCATATTATTGCGGGCCGCCGGGCTGAAGTTCGACCAGCCTGAACCGCGCTGGCGCGGTAGAACCGATGAAAACGAGCCCGACGCCGAAGATTTCCGGGCAACAGCCTCTGCGACTATGTCGCGCGATGCGCAAAGCCGCGTTGCCTGGATCATGAAACAGCATCGCTGGCAATTTCTGGAAAAAGGTAATGGCAAGTTTTTGTGGCCGTTAGTGTTGATGGGCATAACCTTTATATTGCTGACATGGCTATTCGGGTGGATTGCCAGCTCGGCGATCACCGTCATCGCAGGGATGATCTTCTGCTTCTCCGACGCAGGAAAATATGGCCGGTTGCTGTTGAGCGAAGATCGATCGCTTGTCCCGCAAGTCTATGACGAATTTGCGCTGGCCTATAATCGCGCTGGTGAGCTGCAGACTGCCCGCGACATATTGGTCGAACGGAAAAATGCCGAGAATTCGCGTGTTTTCAGAAAGTTCTTCAGTGCGATCTATTTGAGCCGTTGGTTGCCATTCTTGCTTGCCTTCTTCTCCGGAGTGTTCGGTTTTTGGGCTATCGACAGAATATTGGAAATTGGCTGGACTTCGTGCATCCCAATTGTCGAAAAATGGCTGATGCTGGCAGTTACAACCCTAGCCGCGGGATGGGCAATATTACTTTTGCTCGCAATCTTGCGTTTCCCGTTCCGATCAACACGCGAAATATTCTCTTTTGTTATCCAAAAATCTGAAAACAGAATTAGCGCATTGGAAGCAACGGATGACAACAACGGCGGAGTTGATGCGCGAACTAGATTGGGCCTCGCAAAATTTGAAAAAATGATCTCCGAACTGGGCGATAGGATTGCAAAAAAACTAGCAGATCATGCAGCGTTTAAGTCAATCCGTGTTCGAAGATCAATACAGTTCTTGGTAATTTTCGGAGTTCTCGCCGCTGTCATCTATTGCCTTTTCGGGGGCGATTTTTTTGAGATGGAAAATAGTCGGAACGGTATCTCGAAGGCCGTTTTTGCCACTCTGGCCCTTGGTTTGATCGTCATAGCGTTCTGGCCGTTCATTTACGGATTTGTGATGCTGCTGTTCCGGTATGGCTTTCGGTACGGGACAGAGCCGCTCAATGCACTGATCACATTTGCACTATTTGTGGCAATGGGCTCGACGATCGTGCACTATGGACGCACCGGTCACTGGGCGCAAAGCCCAGATTGGTTTAAACTAGTAACGCAAGATCCCGAAAAGAACGAAGACCGAACGGAAAGTAACCTTCATCCAAAGATCGCATTGGTACTGGATGTAGACTATGAACCCGAAAGCCCGGATGAGACAGCTGGCAGTGTCGGGGTTGCAAAGCGAAGACCTGCCTCACCAAATCCCCAGAGCCAGCCGACAAAAGATGTTGAGGCAGATTCCACCGATGCGGCTGTGCGCGAAGAAGCCAGTGATCCAATGATGGTCAGCGACAGAAAACGAGAAGAGCTTGAGGAGAAAGAATATCAAGTAGCTGCCGAGGATGCGATCGCGCTGCCAGATGCCCCAGCTGAGCAAGATCGATATGGTGACACACGAATTCAGGGCAAAGCAATTTTTGCCAAGGCAACGCCCTGCAATTTGAATGTTAGCAGCATACTTTTTGCAATGGACATTTTCATTCCCTTGATCGACCTTGATCAATATGACCGCTGTACCGTCCGCAATGTTCCGCTGGAGATAGCCGATGGCAAAAAAGAAACAAAACAGACCAGCTGGGAAAAGGTTGACGGCAGAAATTATGAAGACGAAATGCAAAACCCACCCTGGTGGTGGATGCCGGGCGAGGACCCCTATATGCTCTGGCGGATATTCAAGCTGGTCTATGAGCTGCTCGGCTGGATCGTGACCTCGCTCCTGATCCTCACCATTTCGGGCGTGCTCAGGCGCGATCTCGAGCGGTAGTGCGCGGTCCAGACAAAAACCCGCTGGCCAAGCTGCGCATTCCATGCTTGATGCGCCTGATGGCGAGTGACGGTAGAAACGAGGCGCAAGAACCCGAGGCCAAGCCGGCGGCAACGATGGTCATCATGCACCGCGATCCGGGTGGCGGCGCGCCCAAGCTGTTGATGATGGAGCGGGTCAGGACGATGGCCTTTGCCGGCGGCGCGGCGGTCTTTCCCGGCGGCAAGGTCGATCCGGCCGATTTCGATTTTGCGCAGGCGCTTGACGAAGACGTGACGCTCGGCCTCGATAGCGACGAGGTTGCGCACCGGCTGGCGGTGATCCGCGAAACGGTTGAGGAAGCAGGATTGGCGCTCGGGCTCAAGGGCGTGGACGATCCCGCCGATTGCGCGAAGGCCCGCGCAGCGCTGCACGAACAGGTGCCGCTCGCCGATGTCTGCGCCGAATTTGGCTGGACGCCCGATATCGCGCAGCTTGTGCCCTGGGCGCGCTGGCGGCCGCCGGCTTTCGAGAATACACCGCGCGTGTTCGATACGCGTTTCTATCTGGTCGATGCCGGCGACACGCAATTGAACGCGGTTGTCGATGCTACCGAGAACAAGAAGCTCTTCTGGGCGAGCGCGCAGGAAACGCTCGATCTGGCCGAAGAACGCAAGGTGAAGATCATCTTCCCGACGCGCCGCAATCTGGAGCGGCTGGCGCAATTTGGCAGCTTTGCGGAGGCGGCGGAGCATGCCCGCCAGTTTCCGGTACGCACCGTGCTCACCTATATCGACGATCGGCCCGAGGGTAAATTTCTGAGCATTCCCGATGGCCATGGCTATCCCGTCATTGCCGAGCCGCTCGGTGCGGCGATGCGCGGATAGGCTGTGGCTTTTCTGACGCAGCTACAAGGCCTCATCGGCCTGGCACTCATTCTGGCAATCGCCTGGCTACTTTCCGAAAAGCGCGGTGCCTGGCCGGGCTGGAAATGGACCGGCGGCGCCTTGTTGATCCAGCTGCTGCTGGCGCTGGTCATATTGCGGGTTCCGATCGTCTGGGACGTCGTCACCTTGGCGAATGGCGCGGTGACCGCGATCGAAAAGGCCACGCTCGCCGGGTCATCCTATATGTTCGGTTATCTCGGCGGTGGCAAACTGCCCTTCGCGATCAAGGAAGGGGCGGAAGCGCCGCTGATCATTGCTTTCCAGATCCTGCCATTGGTGATCGTCTTTTCGGCGCTGGCGGCTTTGCTTTGGCATTGGGGCATATTGCGGCTGATTGTGCGCACCCTGAGCTGGCTTTTGCAGCGCAGCCTGGGCGTCAGCGGCGTAGTCGGGCTGTCGGGCGGCGCGAATATCTTCCTTGGCGTGGTGGAATCGCCGCTGGTGGTGCGAGCCTATTTTGCGAAGATGAGCCGCGCCGAATTATTCATGGTGATGGTGCTTGCCATGTCGACGATCAGCGGCGCGATATTGATCCTCTATGCTCAGACACTCTCCAGGACCGTTCCCGACGCGGTTGGCCATATGATCGCGGCATCGCTGATCTCGCTTCCCGCCGCGCTGCTGCTCGCGCGCTTTATGGTGCCGGGCGGCGGCGAGACCAAGGCCGACGAGAAGAAAAGCGGCCTTAAATATGAAAGCAGCATCGATGCGCTTGTCCGCGGCACGATGGACGGGATGCAACTGTTCCTGGCGGTGATCGCCGTCATCATCGTGGTCTTCGCGCTCGTCAACCTGACCGACCAGATACTGGCTTTGCTCCCTCTGGTTGGCGGCGAAGCGATTACGCTAAAGCGCGTCTTCGGCTGGATTTTTGCGCCGCTCATGTGGGCGCTGGGCGTGCCATGGGGCGAAGCGGGCAGCGCCGGCGCGCTGATGGGAACCAAGGCGATCCTCAATGAATATGTCGCCTATCTCGAAATGGCTGCGCTTCCCGCCGGAACATTTTCGCCGCGCAGCCAATTGATCGTCACCTATGCGCTGTGCGGTGTGGCCAATCTCGCCAGCGTCGGCCTGCTGGTTTCGACGATCAGCACGCTCTGCCCGGAAAGGCGCGGCGATGTAGCCTCGCTCGGCATGAAAAGCTGGGTCGCAGGAAATTTCGCGAGCGCCATGACGGGCGCGATGATCGGACTGGTCACGCCGGTATAGCGCGGGCGGCAAAATTGCCCTTTACGTAAACGTCAAGTTGCGATACGCCCTGATGCAACCAAAGGAGAGCCGAATCATGAATCTCGAATTCAGTGCCGACGAACTCGCCTTCCAGCAGGAAGTGCGCGATTTCATTGCCGCCAACTATCCCGCCGATGTCCGCGCCAAGCAGGATGCCGGCGAGGAGCTTGGCAAGGAAGATTATCTGAAATGGCACCGGATTCTGTTCAAGCAGGGCTGGGTCGCGCCGGCCTGGCCAGAGGAATATGGCGGACCCGGCTGGAACCCGACGCAGCGCTTTATCTTCTCTGAGGAAATCGCCGCTGCGGAATGCGTACAGATACTCCCCTTTGGCATCAATATGGTCGGTCCGGTGATCTACACCTTTGGTACGCCCGAGCAGAAAGAGCGCTTCCTGCCGCGCATCCTTTCGGGCGAAGACTGGTGGTGCCAGGGCTATTCGGAGCCTGGCTCGGGCAGCGACTTGGCGTCGCTCAGAACCAAGGCGGTTCTCGACGGCGATGAATATGTCGTCAACGGCCAGAAAACCTGGACGACGCTGGCGCAGCATGCCGATTGGGGCTTTTTCCTTGTGCGCACTGACAATGAGGTCAAACCGCAGGAAGGCATCAGCTTCCTTTTGATCGACATGAAATCACCGGGCATCGAGGTAAAACCAATCATCACGCTGGGCGGCCATCACGAGGTCAATGAAGTCTGGCTCGAAGATGTGCGCGTTCCCGTCGATCAGCGCATCTATGAGGAAAACAAAGGCTGGACCTGCGCCAAATTCCTGCTCGCGCATGAGCGTACCGGCATTGCTGCGGTCGCCCGGTCCAAGCGCGGGATCGAGAAGGTCAAGGATATTGCCCGCAGCGAGCTCGATGATGAAAAGCCATTGATGGCCAACCCCTTCTTCCGCCGCAAGATTGCCGAGCTGGAGACCGATCTGACCGCGCTCGAATTTACCGAGCTGCGCTCGCTCGCCGGAGAAAATGCCGGCAAGGGGCCAGGACCAGAAGCATCTTTGCTGAAAATCAAGGGCAGCGAAATCCAGCAGCGGATCACCGAACTCGTGCTTGAGGCAGTCGGCCATTATGGCGCGCCCTATTTCCGCGGCTTTCCGGAAGGTTCGAATGAATATCCGATCGGGCCGGACTATGCGCATCAGGCCGCGCCGACCTATTTCAACGCGCGCAAGACGACGATTTATGGCGGATCGAACGAGATTCAGCGCAACATCATTTCGAAGATGGTGCTGGGGCTCTAGCGAAGATAGCAAGGGAACGATTTTTCGTCATGCTGAACTTGTTTCAGCATCCATCCAGACTTCAAGCACATTGCCTGATTTCATGATGGACCCTGAAACAAGTTCAGGGTGACGGCAAAGGAGAAACAGAAAATGGACTTCACCTATACCGAAACACAGGAAATGATCCGCGACACGCTCGCGCGCTTCCTGATGGACAATTATGATTTCGACAAGCGCCAGAAAATGATCGCTTCCGATGGCGGCCGCGATCCGGCGATATGGCAATCCATCGCGGGCGAGCTTGGCCTGCTCGGCGCGGCTTTCGGCGAGGAATATGGCGGCCTTGGCGGCGGCATGACCGAACATGTCGTAATCATGGAGGAGCTGGGCAAGGCAATCGCGGTGGAACCCTATCTGCAGACGGCTGTGATCGGCGGCAGCGCGCTCAAAAGCACCGGTGGGCCGCTGGCCGAAGCGGTCATTCCGCAAATTATTTCGGGCGAAGCCATCATCGCCTTTGCCTATGCCGAACCGCAGGGCCGCTACAATCTTGCTAACCTCACGACAACGGCCAAGAAAGATGGCAGCGGCTATACGCTGAATGGTCACAAGTCGGTCGTCTATACCGCGCCCTGGGCCACGCATCTGCTTGTCACCGCGCGCACGGGCGGCGGCAGCCGCGACCGCGATGGTATCTCGCTCTTCCTGATCGACGCCAAGGCGGATGGCGTCGTGAAGCGCGACTACCCGACCAATGACGGCTTCATGGCATCGGAGATTTACTTCGAGAATGTCGCAGTCGGCAGCGACGCGCTGCTCGGCGATGAAGGCGGCGCGCTGCCGCTGATCGAGCTGATCGTCGATGAAGCGACCGTCGCGGTCTGCTCCGAGGCGGTTGGCGTGACCACGCGCCTGCATGCCGATACGCTTGAGTATTCCAAACAGCGCCAGCAATTCGGCCAGCCGATTGGCCGTTTTCAGGTACTACAGCACCGGCTGGTCGACATGATGATGGAAGTCGAGCAGGCGAAATCGATGACTCTGATGGCAATGCTCAGGCTCGACCTGCCAGCCGAAGAGCGGATGGCAGCGGTGAGCCAGGCCAAGGCCAAGGTGGGCCGCGCCTGCAAATTTGTCGGGCAGAACGCGATCCAGACACACGGCGGGATCGGTATCACCGACGAGCTGGCCGTGGGCCATTATTTCAAGCGGGCAACAATGATCGAGAACCAGTTCGGCAGCATCGATCATCACTATGTCCGTCTGGAACAGCTGACCCTGGCGGCCTGACGCGGCAGCCAGACCAAACCGTTAGTGCTGAGCCTGTCGAAGCACGCTTGTCCGGATAGGCGCCCTTCGACAGGCTCAGGGCTGCGGTTTTTTTGAAGAGCGATATGCCCGTAACCTACCGCGAACCAACAAAAGAAGACGTGCCGGCGCTCGCGGAACTGGGCCGTGAGACATTTGTCGAGACATTTGCCCATCTCTATGATCCGGAAGACCTCAATAGCTTTCTGGAGCAGACCTATTCCGAAGACGCCGTTCGGGCCGATATGGACGACCCGGCCCTTTCCTACCGGCTGGCTGAAGCGGGCGGAAAGCTGGTCGGATATTGCAAGATCGCCGACGGCGTGTCGCTGGATTATGATCCCGGCGGCAAGAAGGTAATGGAACTGAAACAGCTCTATATCCGCGCCAGCCATCAGGGCAGCGGCACCGCGCAGATGCTGATGCAATGGGCTATTGAACAGGCCAAAGCCATTGAGGCCGATGAAATCCTGCTCAGCGTCTTCAGCGAGAATATCCGCGCCCAACGCTTCTACAAGCGCTATGGCTTTTCCCATATCGGCGATACGGTTTTCATGGTTGGGAATCACCAAGATCACGAATTTTTATATCTTAAGAATATGAAATAGCTCGTTTTTCTTGCCCTTAAAAATAATTTTGTGCAGCGCAACATTTTCTGTTGACATTGCAGTGCAGCATTTATATATTGCACTGCAACAAAGACAGGAATGATGTGACTCATGGCTACCAAGGCAACCACCGTTAAGAAGAGCGCCCCGAAGAAAAAGGCTGCGCCCAAAAAAGCGAGTGCTGCGAAGGCGGCTGCGAAGAAAACCGCTGCCAAGAAAGAGCAGCTGGTGACCGGCATTAAGACTGTCGACAGTGACCCTATCTCCAAAGGAGCGAAGACAATGACCAAGACTGCAGAAAAGACAGCTGACAAAGCAAAAGATTTCACCGCCGACCTGCGCGACCGCGCTGGCGACGTTCTGGAAAAAGGCAAGAAGTTTGCAGCCGACGGCTACGAATTTCAGAAAGCCAATGTCGAAGCCATGATCGAAGCTGGCAAGATCGGCGCAAAAGGTGCGCAGGATCTCGGCAAGACCAACCTTGAATATGCGAAAAGCAATTTCGGTGAAGTTCAGACCGCTGTGAAAGAAATCACCGCCGTCAAGTCGCCGACCGATTTCGTCAAGCTTCAGGGTGAATATGCCAAGAAGAGCGTTGAAATCGCCATGAACCAGACTTCGAAGAATACCGAAGCTATGGTCAAGCTGATGAGCGACATGTTCCAGCCGATCTCGAACCGGATGGCTGCAACCACCGACCTGTTCAAGAAAGCCGCCTAAGCGCTTTCAAACGAGTTTCTGCTTTGGTGCGCATAAACGGCACCTGCTGCCCTCTCTCCTCTCCTCCCTCGGCAGCGGGAAAGCCGGCAAAACCAGAGCAGGATCCATTGAGCCGCCTCCAAGCCCATGCGGGCCTGGGGGCGGTTTTTTTGTGATCATTCGTCGAATTTGGGGTTGCGATGCGCCCCCGGCCTACCCTATTTCGAATGGATGGAAATCTTCCTGGCCAATGACAGCGATCGCGATGACGATACCGGCAGCCCCGGCGTCGGCCTTGCAACGCGTACGCGGCCCAAGACCAAGAAGCCCAGCCTGTATAAGGTGCTGATGCTCAATGATGATTACACACCGATGGAATTCGTCGTCCATGTGCTCAAGGCCTTTTTCAGCATGGATACCGATCAGGCAACGCAGGTAATGCTGCATGTCCATCAAAAGGGCGTCGGTGTATGCGGGATTTTCCCCTATGAAGTTGCCGAGACAAAGGTCACGCAGGTAATGGATTTCGCCAAGAAGAACCAGCATCCGCTGCAATGCACGCTGGAGAAGGCTTAGCTACTCCGGCACCCGCCAGGTGACGCTGCCGTCATAGCGGCCCTCGACTTTCTCGCCATTGCCATTGACCGCCGGATCGAAACGCGCGCGCCTCGTCGCCGCCTTGCAGGTGCTTTCGTCGATATCGGTATGGCCGCTGCTGCGCATAACCACGCAGTCGGTCACGCGACCATTGGTGCCGATGGTCAAACGAAAGCCTACGGTGCCTTCGCGGCCATCTCGCAACGCACGGCCGGGATAATCACTCATGCTGAACCAGCGCCCCGCCCCGCCTTGCGGCCTCGCTGGCGTAATGGTGGCAGCGGCGATTTCTTCCGCCGTGACGATTTTGGCGGGGCCATCGCGGCGCAAATCGGCGAGACACGCCTCGAGCCGGTTGAGACCCGCGGCAGAGCCCGCCAGCGAATAGATGCCCAGCGTGCGCGAGCCATCCTTCACCGACAGTCGGTTTCCGGCGCGCAGCAGGTCGGCAAAATCGGGCGCGAAAGCCGCGATATAGCCCTTCTGTTCGCCTTCGCTCACAGGTGCGACGCCGATCGCGCCCTCCCATTCCCTGCCATCGATGGCATAGCGGATATCGGTGCCGTCACCGGTCTCCCAGAAATTGCTGCTGACCTGCAGATGCAGCGCGCCATCGAGCCGCCGCAGGATCAATATCTCGCCATTGCCCGCGCGGGTGGAAAGAAGCCCGCAGCTTTCGCCTGCCGAGGCCAGCTGCCAACCGGCCACTTCACCATAGTCGCGCGCCTTTGCCGGACCTGCGGTCAGAGCAATGGCAAGGAAGGCGGCAGGAAGAATAGCATTGCTGAGTTTCATGCTGCCGGATTTAGCGCGCCCTTGCCCGGCGGGCAATGCGCGATTGCACGGCTTGCTTTCACCCCGCGAATCCCGCAAAAACGGCGCAATAATATTTCAAGCAAGGATTCGGAAAATCATGCGGCAGATTGATCATCATATGACTGGTGGCGCGCCCGCATCGGCGCGCAGCGGCGATGTCTTCGACCCCAATAATGGCGGCGTGCAGGCGCAGGTTGCCCTGGGCGACGCCGCACTTCTGGACAAGGCGGTTTCCGCTGCGCAGGCCGCACAGCCGGCCTGGGCCGCAACCAATCCGCAGCGCCGCGCCCGCGTCATGTTCAAATTCAAGGAACTGGTCGAAGCCAATATGGACGAGCTCGCGCATCGGCTGTCCTCCGAACATGGCAAGGTGATTGCCGATTCCAGAGGCGACGTGCAACGCGGGCTCGAAGTCATCGAATTCTGCTGCGGTATTCCGCATGCGCTGAAGGGCGAGCATACGCAGGGTGCTGGCCCCGGCATCGATGTCTTTTCGATGCGGCAGCCTTTGGGCATTGGCGCGGGCATAACGCCCTTCAACTTCCCGGCGATGATCCCGATGTGGATGTTCGGCCCGGCGATTGCGACCGGCAATGCCTTCATCCTCAAGCCGTCGGAACGCGACCCCAGCGTGCCCGTTCGTCTTTGCGAGTTGATGCTGGAGGCGGGCCTTCCCGAAGGCATTTTGCAATGCCTGCATGGTGACAAGGAAATGGTCGATGCCATCATCGCGCATCCTGCGATTGGCGGCATCAGCTTTGTCGGATCATCCGATGTCGCACATTACATCTATTCGAACGGGACGGCAAATAACAAGCGGGTCCAGGCGATGGGCGGCGCGAAAAATCACGGGATCGTGATGCCCGACGCCGATCTTGATCAGGTCGTCAATGATCTGGCCGGTGCAGCTTTCGGCTCAGCGGGCGAGCGCTGCATGGCATTGCCGGTGGTCGTGCCGGTGGGCGAGGATACCGCCGACAAGCTGCGCGAGAAGCTGATCCCGGCGATCAACGGCCTGCGCGTCGGTATCTCCACCGACGAAGAGGCGCATTACGGGCCTGTCGTCAACGAAGCGCACAAAGAACGCGTCGAGGGCTGGATCCAGAAGGGCGTCGATGAAGGCGCGGAGCTGGTGATCGACGGGCGCGGATTTGCGCTGCAGGGCCATGAGGACGGCTTCTTTATCGGTCCCTCGCTCTTCGACCGCGTTACGCCCGACATGGAAAGCTACAAGGAAGAGATTTTCGGGCCTGTCTTGCAGATGGTGCGCGCCAATAGCTTCGAAGAGGCGCTCGCCCTCCCGTCTCAGCATCAATATGGCAATGGCGTCGCAATTTTCACGCGCAACGGCCATGCCGCGCGCGAATTCGCCGCGCGCGTGAATGTCGGCATGGTCGGCATCAATGTGCCGATCCCCGTGCCGGTAGCCTATCACACATTCGGCGGCTGGAAGCGCAGCGCCTTTGGCGATACCAATCAGCATGGCATGGAAGGCGTCAAATTCTGGACCAAGGTGAAAACCGTGACGGCGCGCTGGCCCGATGGATCGCCCGATGGCGGCCCAGAAACCAATGATGCCTTTGTGATCCCGACAATGGGGTGAAACTGCGCCGGTTCAGAGTCCCAATATCAGACAGCCGGGCGAAATGACTCGCTAATCCGCGCTTTTGCCGGAATGTTTGGCTTTTGCTATTCTGCGGTTGAGGAGCAGGCACCAGTGCAAGACGCGTTCCGATCGATAGGCAGGTTGCCCTGGGGCTATATCGCCCTGTTCAATCTGGCTGCGCTGACGGCCTTTTTGCTTGCCATGTCGCTGCTGTTTGCACCATCGGCGCCAGTTGCCAGCGCGGCGAAGATCGAAGGCGACAAGCGCATTGCTTTCAGCTTCGATGATACCCCGCGCGGCTCTGGCGGGCTCATCTCACTGGAAGAGCGCCCGAAGATATTCCTCGATGCAATGAAGAAGGCCGGAATCAGGCAGGCCGTTTTCTTCGCCAATCCCGGGCGGATCAGCGCTGGCAACAATGGTGCGGCGACGCTCGCTGCCTATGCCGAGGCCGGGCATCTGCTCGCCAATCACACCAACAATCATCTGGTGCTCTCGCAGGTTTCGGCCGCGCGTTTTCTCGCCGATGTCGACGAGGCAGAAAAATGGCTGAAAAAACAGCCAACCTACCGCCCCTGGTTCCGCTATCCGCAGCTTGACCGGGGCGGACGCAACAAGGCCAAGACAGAGGCGGTTCGCGCCGGAATGAAAGAGCGCGGACTGCGCCATGGCTATGTGACGATAGACGGCTGGGACTGGAAGCTGGAAACTCAGGCAGTTCGCGCGATCAAATCAGGCCGCAACATCGACCGCAACGCCCTGCGCGATCTCTATGTCGAGACCCATGTCAAATCGGCGGAATTCTCCGACCAGCTGGCGCGGCGGGCGCTTGGTCGCGCCCCGGTGCAGGTTATGCTGCTGCACGACACCGATCTCGCCGCGCTTTATATCGATGATCTGGCCGAAGCGCTGAAAGCAAAGGGCTGGACCATTGTCAGCGCCGACGAAGCCTATGCCGACCCGCTGGGCGCGTTATCCCCCAAGGTCGATTTTGCCGGCGGCAACAAGCTTCAGAATATAGCAACCGCACGCGGGATTACCGGCAACAGGTGGTTCGAGCGCAATGAAGACAAGACCGCAGAAGCGCTGTTTCGCGAACGCATTCTCGGCAGCAAGGTGGCAGCTGCTGGCAACAAATAAGGGCCGCACATCGCTGTGCAGCCCCTCCAAACCTTGTCTTCCCGGGTAGAGTCTAGTCCCTCACAAACTCCACCGGCACATAGCTGCGCGGAGAGCCCGGACGCAGCACCTGAAGCAGCACGGCATCCTTTCCGGCGCGCTTGGCTGCACCAATAGCGCTCTCGACATCGCTCAGCGAGCTGACTGCCTTGCCGTCGATCTCAGTTATCAGGTCGCGGCGGCGCAGGCCGACCAAAGCTGCATCGGAAAGACGGTTCACCCCGGAGACAACGACGGCATTCAGCCCGTCATTGAGGCCAAGCTGGCGGCGGATGGCGGGGTTGAGATCAAGCAGGACAAGACCGAGCTCATTCTCATTTTCAAGCTGCTGCCGGAATTGCGGCTCTGGCAGGCCCTGAGCTTCATCCTGCAGGTCGAACCCGCCCGCCAGCTCGCGATCGCTCGGCCGTTTGCTGAGCTTCGCGGTGACTTTCACGCGTTTGCCGTTGCGAATAAGCTCGATCGGAACCGACTTGCCGATCGGCAGGTTGCCGACGATGACAGAGAGCGGATTATCAATATTGACCTTTTTGCCATCGACGGCGACGATCACATCGCGCGGCTTGACGCCAGCCTTGGCGGCAGGACCGTCGGCTGGGACCGCATTGACGAAAACGCCTTCATTTTTGTTGACGCCAAGCGCGCTGGCCAGCTTGTCATTGAGCGCATTATAGCCCACGCCAAGATAGCCGCGCTCGATCTTCTCGCCGCGCTTTAGCTTCTCGACAATTGGTGCGGCAATTTCTCCGGGAATGGCAAAGCCGAGCCCGACATTGCCGCCGGTATTCGACGCAATCCAGGTATTCACGCCGATAACATTGCCGTTGAGATCGAACATCGGGCCGCCGCTATTGCCTTGGTTGATCGAGGCATCGGTCTGAATAAAGCGGTCATAGGGTGAACCCGAGCCGGTTGTGCGGCCGATATTGGAGATAATTCCGGACGTTACCGTCCCTTCGAGACCCAGCGGCTGACCGATCGCAACCACCCAGTCGCCGACGCGCGAATTGGCGCTTGATCCGAATTGCACATAGGGAAGCTGCCCCTTGGGCGTGATCTTAAGGACGGCCAGGTCTGCGGTTTCGTCGCGGCCCACCAGCTCTGCATCATATTCGGTATTATCCGCGAGCGTCACGGTGATCGACTTCACCGTTGCGTTGCGATTTCCCGGAGAGACGACGTGGCTGTTGGTGACGATATAGCCATCGGCGGAAATCAGGAATCCAGTGCCGAGCGAGGTGCCTTCCTGAATGCTGGGACCGCTGCCACCGCGCGGTTGCCCGAAAAAGCGGCCAAACAGGTCGTTGGCCGGATTGTTGCGGCGAACAACGCGCTGGCGCGTCGAGATATTGACGACCGCAGGCTGCAGCCTCTCCACCAGATCGGCGAAGCTGACCGGTGCGCCAGCGGGTGCTGTTGCCGGGGCGGGCATATTGTCATTGAGCAGTTGCGCACCTGCCGGTTGCCCGGTGGCCAGCGTGATCGTGCTGCCCGCCAGCAGAAGCGCCGTGGTGATTCCATAAGCGTAACGCACTGTTCTTCTTCCTCTTCACATAAATCTGCAGGACATATTGCCCGCTTTTTACATCATCGAATCTATCCCGCGAAGCTGAACCGTAATTGAATAACGCCTGCTTCAAGGGCCTTGTGACTACAAACGTCGTTCATAAATCGACCAACGGCATAGCAGGGTCAGCCTCCATTGCGAAATTTGCGCAGATAATCGTTGTTCGGCGACAGGATAACATTGGTTTCACCCTGCCCGTCTCCCTTGCGGAATGTCGTCCTGTAGCTTTGCATGGCGCGGTAGAAATCATAGAATTCCGGATCCTTGCCATAGCTTTGCGCATAGATGCGCGCGGCTTCCGCCTCGCCCTCGGCGCGGATCAGCTGCGCATCCTTGCGGCCCTCCGCTTCGATCGTGGCACGTTCCTGCTCCCTTGCCGAACGCATCCGGTCATAAGCAGAATTGAGCGGTGTGCCCTCCGGCAGGTCGGCGCGCTTGATCCGCACATCGATGATGGTTGCGCCATATTTCTTGGCTTCTGCATCGAGCTGCTGCCGGATATTGGCCATGACCTGCCCGCGCTCGGCGCTGAGCAAGGTCGCAAAGGAGCGGCGGCCCAGCTCGTTACGCACCGATGAACCCAGCGTTTCGGCCAGCCGCGCATTGAGCGCTTCTTCGGTCCGCACCGTCCGGTACATCTCCTTGGTGTCATTGATGCGGTAGCGTGCAAAGGCATTGACCTGCACCTGCAGCTGGTCGGTCGACAACACTTCCTGCGGTGCCATTTCGACATTCTGTATGCGCTTGTCGATATAGGTGATCTGCTCATAGAAGGGGATACGGAAGGTCAGCCCTGCCTGTGTCGACTGGCCGAGAACGTCACCCGCCCTATACGGGTTTACCGTGCGCTTATACTGTCCATAGCTGGTAATCAGACCCTGCTTTGTTTCGGGCGTGATCGAAACCGACATGGCGAGCAGTACGATGACTGCAAGGCCCGTGAGCGAAAGCGCAACCGGGTTGGCAAACAGACGCTGGATCATTGGCTGCCTCCCTGCTGGGCCTGCACTTCGGATGCGGCTCTTTCCACCCGTTTCTTGATTTCGGGAAGCGGCAAATAGGGCGTGACATTGCCAGACTCTACGATGGTCTTGTCGGTCGTCGACAATATCTGCTCCATCGTTTCATAATACATGCGGCGTTTGGTGACGCCGGGTGCCTCGCGATATTGCACATAGATCTTGTCGAATTCAGCGGTCTCACCCAGCGCCCGCTCGGTAACCTGACGCGCATATTTGCGCGCTTCATTCTTGTTGGCCTCGGCCTGCTGCTTGGCAGCATTCACCTGGTTGAAGGCTTCGCGCACCTCGGATGGCGCAGCGGCCTGCTGAATATCGATGCTGGTGACCGAAATACCGGCGCGATACTCATCCAGAATGACCTGCATCCGCCGCCTTGTATCCGCCTGAATATCGCCGCGGCCCGGGCCGATAGCCTGGATCAGGTCGAAATTGGCGATCGAGGCACGCATGGCGCTTTCGGCAACCTCGCGCACCGTATCCTCCGGCTCTTCGAGCTGAAACAGGAAGCGTTCCGGGTCGGTGACGCGCCACCGCACATTATAGGCCATATTGATGACATTCTGGTCGCGCGTGATGATCAGGTTCTCCGCATTGCTGTCCGCCGATCCGATGGTCACCGTGCGCACTTGCCCGGTGTCCACTTTCTGCAGATTCTGGATCGGATAGGGCAAGGTAAAGGACAGGCCGGGCCCGACCGTATGCGAATATTTGCCGAAGGTCGTCACCACGCCGCTCTGCGCGAGCTCGAGCCGGTGCACGCTGGTCCATACAAGCCAAATGGCGAGCAAGCCGATGATCGCTATAGTCCAGATGCTGCGGCCGCCCGGTCCCTTGGGGAGCGAGCCAAACCCGCCGCCTTTCCCGCCGCCGCCGCGGCTCTTTTTCAAAAGCTCTTCAAGCGAGGTGACCTTGCCGCCGGTTGCCGGTTTCGGTTCCGCCGATCCCGGATCCCAGGGATTGGTGCCATTGCCCTTGGGCGGTTTTGCACCGCCGCCATCACCTTCACCGCCACTGCCGCCGGTATCCCAGGGCCCCTTGCCGTCGATCGGCATGGCGGATGGTCCCGCATTTTCGTCTTTTTTGTCCATTCCTTCTTTATAGGAACGCTTTTTGAGAAAAACAGTGTCAATCGGGAGATTCTCGCATTATTCGCTGCTTTCATGGTTGATGTAGCATCCATCGAAGCGGCGATTGCGCCGGTCGCGCAAGACCGCGCGAGCGGTATCCGGTTGAAGGATGGCGGCGTATCGCTGATGCTCGACATGTCCGGGCTGGATGAGACGCAGCGCGAATTGCTCGCGGCCGATGTAAAACATGCGATCGAAGCGCTGGACAGTTCGCTGACCATTCGCCTTTTGCAGACGGCCGAGCGCGTCAAGCGCCGCCTGATCGCCATTGCCAGCGGAAAAGGCGGGGTCGGAAAGTCCACGCTTTCGGCCAATCTGGCGATTGCAATGGCGCGCGCCGGGCGCAAGGTCGGGCTGGTCGATGCGGATATTTACGGACCGTCGCAGCCACGCCTGCTGAATGCCGAAGGCAAAAAGCCCGAAGCAAAGGAAAAGCAGCTGATCCCAGTCACCGGTGCGGGCGGCATACCCTTTCTGTCGATGGGGCAGCTGGCAAAGCCGGGGCAGGCCATCGCCTGGCGCGGGCCGATGGCGGGCAATGCGCTATCGCAGCTGGTCGACGGCGATTGGGGCGCAGCGCAGGACATCATCATGGATTTGCCGCCAGGAACGGGCGATATCCAGCTTTCGATGGTGCAAAAACACAAGCCCACAGGCGCGATCATCATTTCGACACCGCAGGATCTCGCATTGATGGATGCGGCGCGCGCGATAGGCTTTTTCGATCAGGCAAAGGTGCCGATCATCGGCCTTGTCGAAAACATGGCGGGATATGTCTGCCCGCATTGCGGCGAGGTTAGCAATCCCTTCGGCGCGGGCGGCGCGGAAGCAGCGGCGAAGGATATGAATATTCCCTTCCTGGGCCGGATTCCGCTCGACATAGCCATCCGGGAAGCCAGCGATTCGGGCAAGCCGCCTGCGCTTGGCGATGGTCCGATCGCTGACGCCTATGCAAAAATCGCGCTGAAGCTATCACAATGGCTCGACAAGCCGGGAGAGCCTGGATGAACAAAATCCGGGAAAAGGCAGAAGAGGCAGGAGAGCAAACAAAAGAGCGCCGTTGGCCGCACCCGACACGCCGCCAGTTGCTGATCGGCGGCGGCGTGGGAGCCGGGCTGCTCGTTGCCTGGGCGCTCTGGCCGCGACGCTATTTTCCCAACCTGCCGGCCGCCGAAGGCGAGCATCTATTCGGCCCCTGGCTGAAGATCGCAGAAGACGGCAAGGTCATTATCGGCATCCCGCAATCCGAGATGGGCCAAGGCATTTTCACACAGCTTGCACAGATCGTGGCTGGCGAGTTGGGCGCGGACTGGCGGACGGTTGCGGTTCAGCCGCTCATGCCCAGCTCGCTCTTCGCCAACGACCTTCTGGCCCGCGAATGGTCTGGTGCCTTCGTTCCAACGTCGCTAGATTCAGCGCAGATACCCGAAACCTTGTTGAACACAGCAGCAGAGCGCAGCGATTTCGTCATCACCGCTGGCTCTTCATCGGTGCGGCAGTTCGAACGATTCTGCCGGGAAGCAGGTGCCGCTGCGCGCAGTCTGCTCTGCATGGCCGCGGCCGAGCGATGGGATACCAACTGGGAAAGCTGCGATACCGAAGACGGCTTCGTGACCTTTGGCGAGGAAAAGCTTGCCTTTGCAGAGCTTGCCGCAGAAGCCGCGAAGGGGAATGCGCCCGATCCTGTCCCGCTGCGACCATCGCCTGAAAACCAGATATCGGGTAGCGACGCTGCACGCCTCGACGTCGCGGCCAAAGTGGACGGCAGCGCGACCTTTGCAGGCGATATCCGCCTGCCCGACATGCTCTATGCATCGGTGCGGCAAGGCCCCATCGGCGACACCCGCCTCAAAAGCCTGAGCCGCAAGGGCGCATCCAATGTCGCCGGTCTGGTCACTGTGATCAAGGCCAAGGGCTGGGTCGCGGCGCTTGGCAGCAACTGGTGGGCGGCCAACCGCGCGCTCGACCTGATGGAGCCGGTCTTCGAAACACGCGGCGAAATGGCCGACAGCGCGGAAATGGACAGCCACCTGCAAAGCCGTTTTTCCGAAGGCAAGGGCTGGATCATCCACAAAAGCGGGAATTTCGAGGCGACGACGCAAAAAGACGCTGCCACGCGCCTGATCGAGGCGACCTATGCAGCAACGCCTGCGCTGCATGCGCCTGTCGAAACGCGCAGCGCCACAGCGCAGATGAAGGATGGCCGCCTGCTGCTCTGGCTCGCCACCCAGGCACCGGCGGCGGCGCAAAGGGCAGCGGCAAAAGCGATCGGCATCTCCACCGACGATGTCGTTCTGTTTCCGATGATGGCGGGGGGCAGCTTCGGGCGCAATATGGACAGCCGCATTGCGGCGCAAGTGGCGGTGCTCGCCAAAGAGGCCGGGCGGCCCGTGCAGCTGATATGGTCGCGCCCGGAGGATTTCATGCGCGATCATTATCGCCCGCCCGCGGTGGCCCGCATGCAAGCTACGCTGGATACCGCCGGGCGCATAGAGGGCTATAGCTGCAGCATCGCCACGCCGCCGGCCATGCGGGAAATCGCAGCGCGGCTGAAAGGAGACAGCGAACAGGATGCCCTTCTTGCCGTATCGGATGAATATGATCCGCTTGCCATAGAAGGCGCAATGCCGCCCTACGCCATACCGAATATCCAGATCACACACTATCCCGCGTCGCTGCCGATCCCGTCGGGGCGCTGGCGCGGCAATGGCGACAATCTGACCGCTTTTTTCCGAGAGGCCTTCATCGACGAGCTGGCCACAAAGGCCGGCGTCGAGCCGCTGTCCTACCGTATGCAGATGCTGGTGGGCGAAACCCGTCTGGCGCGTTGCCTCACCCGCGTGGCCGCACTCGCCGGATGGGATGGCGGCGCGAGCGGCAGCGGTAATGGTCTAGCCTGCCACAAGATGCGCGGCAGCCATATCGCCCTGATCGTAACCGCCAAGGCCGGCGAAAATGGTGTGCGTGTCAGCCGGATCACAGCGGTTGCCGATTGCGGAAGGCTCATCAATCCGGAGATCGCCAGGCAACAGATCGAGGGTGGGATCGTTTTCGGCATGGCGCAGGCGCTGGGCGGCTCGACAGCTTTCGAGGGCGGCCTGCCCCTGGCGCGGCGGTTGCGCGATATCGACCTGCCGCGGCTAGACGATACGCCCGAGATCACGGTCGAGTTTATGGAAAGCGAGGAAGCGCCGGGCGGCATAGGGGAACTCGCCGTCCCCGTCGTCGCGCCGGCGATTGCCAACGCACTCAATTCTGCCGCCGGCGTAAGGCTGCGTGAGCTTCCCTTGCTTTCGCGAGGTCTGTGATGGAGATTCCGGCTGGACATCCCGAAATAGCGCAGCCCAGGGTCGGCGTGCTGCTCGTCAATCTGGGAACACCCGATGCGCCCACGACCCCGGCAGTCAGGCGCTACCTCAAACAGTTTCTATCCGATCCCAGAGTGGTCGAGATTCCGCAGCTCGTCTGGCAGCCGATATTGCGCGGACTCATTCTCAACACGCGGCCCAAAAGATCGGCGGAAGCCTATGCGAAGGTCTGGACCGACAAAGGCTCTCCCTTGGCCGTCTATAGCGCGGCGCAGGCGGAAAAACTGGCGGACCGGTTGGGTTCGGATGTGCATGTTCGCTATGCCATGCGCTATGGCGAACCGGCAATCGAGCAGCAGCTTCTGGATATGAAGGAAGCGGGATGCGAACGCATCCTGATCGCGCCGCTTTATCCGCAATATTCGGGTGCGACCACGGCGACGGTCATGGATGAGAGTTTCCGCATCCTTGCCGAAATGCGCTGGCAGCCGGCAGTTAGAAGCCTGCCGCCCTACCATGATGATCCGGCCTATATAGATGCGCTCAAAATTTCGGTCGAGGGTGAACTGGCAAAGCTGGATTTCGCGCCCGACGCCCTGGTGGTCAGCTTTCACGGGATGCCGGAGCGCACATTATTCCTCGGCGATCCCTATCACTGCCAGTGCCAGAAGACCGCGCGGCTGCTTTCCGAGCATATGGGGCGCGAATTGACGGTCAGCTTCCAGTCGCAATTCGGCCGCGCCAAATGGCTGGAACCGGCTACCGACGACACGATACAGAGGCTGGCAGGCGAAGGCAGGAAGAATATCGCCATTTTCGCGCCCGGCTTCGCGGTCGATTGCCTGGAAACGCTGGAGGAACTGGCGATCGAGGGAAAAGAGCAGTTCGAAGCGGCAGGCGGAGAGAATTTCGCCTATCTGTCCTGCCTCAATGACAGCGAAGCCGGCATGGATATGCTGGAAGCGCTCGTCGCCCGCGAACTTTCCGGCTGGATATGACGGCTGCGACGAAGGTCGCATAACGTTCGCGTCATCTTGTTGCTAAACCGGGCTTGCAGTAGCGTTCGAGTCGCAAAATAGCGTGACATCGAAAGGCAAAATAATGACCCAGAGAATTGCAATCGTAACCGGCGGATCGCGCGGTATCGGCGAAGCGATCAGCGTCGCCCTGAAAGATATGGGGATGACGGTTGCGGCCAACTATGCCGGCAACGATGAAAAGGCAAAAGCCTTCACCGACCGCACGGGAATAGCCACCTATAAATGGGATGTCGGCGACCATGAAGCCACGCTGGCCGGATGCGCAAAGGTTGCCGAAGATCTGGGGCCGGTGGATGTCGTCGTCAACAATGCCGGCATTACCCGCGACGGAACGCTGCATAAAATGTCCTATGACGACTGGCACGAGGTAATGCGCGTCAATCTGGGCGGCTGTTTCAATATGGCGAAGGCCTGTTTCCCGGGCATGCGCGAACGCGGCTGGGGCAGGATCGTCAATATCGGTTCGATCAACGGTCAGGCGGGGCAGTATGGGCAGGTCAACTATGCCGCTGCCAAGTCAGGCATTCACGGTTTCACCAAGGCACTGGCGCAGGAAGGTGCGCGTTTTGGTGTCACCGTGAATGCCATCGCACCCGGCTATATCGATACCGACATGGTGGCTGCAGTTCCCGAAGCCGTGCTTGAAAAAATCGTTGCGAAAATTCCCGTTGGCCGTCTGGGCCAGGCCGAGGAGATCGCCCGCGGCGTGGCTTTCCTGACCAGCGAGGAGGGCGGTTTCGTGACCGGATCGACGATGTCGATCAATGGCGGCCAGCATATGTATTGATAGCTGCCAATACCCACCCCCAACCCCTCCCGCTTGCGGGAGGGGAGCGAGACCAGGCAGCTTGTCTGCCGGTCGCAGCGGGGAGGGTAATCTCGCTTTCGTCTCTCGGCTGCGCTGCCGTCCCTGGCTGTAAAGTAGGGTGATGGATTCCCGCCTTCGCGGGAATGACGAATTGGGCTAAGGCGTGGCCATGCCCGCACCTCATTATCACCCCCCGGTCAAACGCTCGGTCACCATCGACCGGCACCAGACTTCGATCAGTCTGGAACCGGTCTTCTGGGACATGCTCAAACATGCAGCAGCCGAGCGCGGGCTCGCCATCAACGCGCTGGTCAGCCAAATCGACGCGCAGCGGATAGTTTCCGAAACGCCGCCGGGGCTTGCCAGCGCCATCCGCGTGTGGTTGGTGGCGAATATGCGGGATGGGGATAACAGGCGGGATGAGGATTGACGGAGAAAATCCGCCTTCGCCCGATCACATTCTGGCTTCCGATTGCGCTTTTCTTGTCGCTGGTCGCCGCGAGCATGGTCGCCCCCGCGGCTTTCCTGCAAACCGTCACAGCCATCAATGACTGGATATTGAGAGTTTTTGGCGGCTTTTTCGCACTCGCCGCGTTCCTCTTTGTACTGACCTGTCTTGCGGTTTTCATCTCACCGCTCGGCAAACTGCGGCTGGGCGGCCCCGATGCCAAACCGGTCCTGTCACGCTGGGACTGGTTTGCGATCACGCTGTCGACCACCATCGCCATTGGCATATTATTCTGGGCGACGGCCGAGCCTATCTATCATATCTACGACCCCGGCGGCACGACCAGCGGCATTGAGGCAGGCGGCGCAGCAGCATCGCAATTCGCCATGACCTCGCTCTACATGCATTGGGCGATCACACCCTATGCGATATACACCGTCCCGGCGCTGACCTTTGCGCTAGCCTATCACAATTTTCATCAGCCCTTTTCGCTTTCCGCACCGATATCGGCGATCCGCGGCAAGCCGCTGCCGAAAAATGCCGCGCAGATACTCGATGCGATCTGCCTGACCTCGCTGCTTTTCGGGCTCGCGGCATCGCTGGGCGCAGGTATCCTCTCCATCGGCGGCGGGATCGACCGGATCAGCCCGCTGGAGACAGGCCCGGTGCTGATCGGCCTGATTGCTGTGGGCATTGTCGCGGCTTTCACGGCCTCTTCGATCAGCGGGCTGCAAAAAGGCATCCGTATCCTCTCCGACATCAACACCAAAGTTTTCGTCGTGGTTGCGATCTTCGTGATCGCCGTCGGCCCGACGCTGGAAATTCTGGTCCTGGGCGGGCGCGGGCTGGCGGGCTATGTGACCGAATTCGTGCCGCGTTCGCTGTCGCTGGGCGGCTATGGCGATGCCGACTGGATCAATGCCTGGACGGTGTTCTACTTTGCGAACTGGATGGCCTGGGCACCGCTGTCGGCGATGTTTCTGGGCCGCATCGCGCAAGGCTATACGGTGCGCGCCTTCATCACCATGAACCTGTTCCTGCCCTCGCTCTTTGCAATCGTCTGGATGACCATTTTCGGCGGTTTCGCAATAGAGACCGAGGCTGCGCAGCCGGGCATTCTGAAAGCCGTGCTCGATGAGGGCGGCCCCGAATTCGTGCTCTACCGGCTGGTCGAGGAAATGCCGCTCGCGCTCGGCGTCGCCGCACTGTTCGTCGCGCTCTCCTTCCTCTCCTATGTGACTGCGGCAGACAGCAACACCGATGTGCTCTCGCGGCTATCGGTCGAGGGCGAGGTGGAAGGCGAAAAGGCGGCGCACAAGGTCTGGATCAAACTGATCTGGGGCAGCCTGGTCGGCGCAGCGGCCTGGATCATGGTGAGCGCATCGGGCATCGACGGCATCCGCATGCTCAGCAATCTCGGCGGGCTGCCTGCGCTCTTCGTGCTGTCGGCTTTCGCGGTGATTTTATGGATGATGCTGTGGCGGATGTTAAAAAGGGAAACCCTGACAACCGCAAATCAGGGCACCGCTCGATAAACACCGTTAGTGCTGAGCCTGTCGAAGCACGCGTCTAAGGATAAGCGCCCTTCGACAAGCTCAGGGCTACGGCTTAGGAATGCAGGATTTCGCGCGCAACCGGAATAAGACCGATATCGCCGAGCACCACCTGGCCGCAATGCGCCTTGCCGGGCTCTGTGACGTGCGCGGGTTTAAGGACGCCAAGCGCGATCGTGAGGTCGAAATGCGGCACCGGCGATAGCAGCGCGCCGCTGTCGGTCTCTATACCTGAAGGCAAATCGATGGCGATTGTTTGCTGCGCGGTATCGGCCAGCGTCACGAACCGGCCCGCAACTTCTGCGTCCAGACCGCGCGTCAGCCCTGTGCCGAACAGCGCATCGATCAGGATGGAAGCCGGTGCTACATCGGCCAGTTCCTCGACCGGTCCATTCCAGCGATCGCGGGCAATCTGCGCAGCCTCCGTTTTCGGTTCGGCAAGCGAGGCAACGCAGATCGGCCAGCCCGCTTCCTTGAGCAACCGCGCAACGACATAGCCATCGCCGCCATTATTGCCGGGACCACAAAGGATCAGGCATTCAAGCCCTCCTCCTTTAGGGGGAGGGTTGGGAGGGAGGCTATCCAAATGACGCTGCTCTTGCTGCGTTCCCCCACCCCTTGGCCCTCCCCTCAAGGGGAGGGGTTTGATATGCTCGATCACCGCGTCGGCGACCGCCGCGCCTGCCTTTTCCATTAGGTCGATGACCGGCACGCCGCTGTCGAAAATCACCTGCTCCGCCGCGCGGGTTTGGTCGGCGGTGAGGATGGGGGTGTCGCTCAATCCGCCCCCACGCGCTCCACATCCGCGCCGACCAGCTGCAGCTTTTCCTCCAGCCGCTCATAGCCGCGGTCGAGATGATAGAGCCGGTTCACCTCGGTCTCGCCATCGGCAATCAGCCCCGCGATAACCAGGCTCATCGATGCGCGCAGGTCGGTCGCCATCACCGGCGCGCCGGTCATGCCTTCGACGCCATGCACAATCGCGGTGCGCCCCTTGGTCTCGATATTCGCGCCCATCCGGTTGAGCTCGGGCACATGCATATAGCGGTTTTCAAAAATCGTCTCGGTCAGTACCGACGAGCCCTCGGCCATGCAGAGCATCGCCATGAACTGTGCCTGCATGTCGGTGGCAAAGCCGGGATAGGGCGCGGTGGTCAGCGTGATCGCCTGCATCTTGCCATTCGCCGCGATACGCAGGCCATCCTTCACTTCCTCGACCGTCACGCCAGCCTCTGTTAGCGCGGCCACCGTCGCGCCCATCTCGTCGGCCTTGGCATGCTGCAAGGTCACATCGCCGCCGGTGATCGCCGCGGCGCAGGCATAGCTGCCCGCCTCGATCCTGTCGCTCATCACCCGGTAGGTCGCGCCATGCAGCCGGTCCACGCCCTCGATGGTCAGCGTCTCGCTCCCGATGCCGTCGATCTTCGCGCCCATCGCCGCCAGCAGATTGCACAGATCGACAATCTCCGGCTCGCGCGCGGCATTTTTAAGCTCGCATGCCCCCTTGGCGAGCACAGCCGCCATCACAGCATTTTCGGTCGCACCGACGGAAACCACCGGAAAGGTGAAGCTACCGCCCGGCAGGCCGCCTTTCGGCGCACTCGCCTTTACATAACCCGAAGCGAGCTCGATCTCCGCACCGAACGCTTCGAGCGCTTTGAGATGCAGGTCGATGGGGCGGTTGCCGATGGCGCAGCCGCCCGGCAGCGATACGGTCGCCTCACCGTCGCGCGCCAGAAGCGGGCCGAGCACCAGGATAGAAGCACGCATTTTGCGTACCAGGTCGTAGGGCGCGACATTGCTTGTCATCCGCGTTGCCTGCAGCGTCATCACCCGGCCGAAATCGGATGGCCGCGCACCGGCAATGCTGGTCGATACGCCGAACTGGTTCATCAGATGCTGAAACCCGTCAATATCGGCGAGCCGCGGCAGATTGCGCAGCGTCACCGGCTCGTCGGTGAGCAGCGCGCAGGGCAGCAAGGTCAGCGCGCTGTTTTTCGCGCCGGAGATCGGAATCGTGCCTTTGAGCGGTTTGCCGCCGCGAATGAGTATCTTGTCCATCGCGCCGGTTTAGCGGGAATCGTCCTTGGCGCAAGGGCGTCTGCGCTGCGGCTCCCGCAAAAGCCTCTGGCGCTGCTGCGCAGGCTTTGCTAGACGCCCGCGACGCCGGTGAAAATCGGCCTGCGCACCCGTAGCTCAGCTGGATAGAGCGCTGCCCTCCGAAGGCAGAGGCCAGAGGTTCGAATCCTCTCGGGTGCGCCAGAAGTTCAATAAAATCAACGTATTATGAAAAAACTCCAATTGATAAGGGTAGGCAAATTTGCAGCGGAAGCATTATGGAAGCATTTTTTTTGTTTCTGCTTTTGGGCCGATTTCGGAATGTTTGGTTCTGTCCGTTTAGAGTCTAATAGCGGACAAGCATGATTTCAGTCTTGTTGTTTTTTTCTTGGCTGCTGTGTGTCTCGAATATGCACCAGAGAGTCGATCAGGAATGCCGTGGCAATACTGAACAGCAAAAAACCGTTGGCCGCCAGCATGCCCGAGAGCAGGCGCCAATCCTTGCTGATGATAACGTCCCCAAATCCCAGGGTCGTGAAGGACACGATGGAGAAATAGGCGGCCTCTTCAACATTATCAAATTCGCCAACCCAGATGAAGGTAATGGCCCAAAGCCATATGGCCACACTCAATGCTGCCAGCAAACACAGGACAACGCCGAAAACGGCAATCATCGCTCTGAAACGCTTCATTCCGGCTTGCAGCCAGTCATCCGTCGCCGAAATTGTCATCGAGGCAGCAGAGAAAAATGCAATGGTGGTGAATATGCTGACACAGATCAGAGCCGAACCGATCAGGATCTGGATTAGCATGCCGGTTTTCCGCTATTGCTCATTCCGGCGAAGTCCCTTCGCTGTCCGGGCTTTGCCAGTCCCCGCCGAGGGCAAGGTTGAGCGCAACCCATTGCTCAATCCGCGCCCGGCGGATCGTCACGAGGGCGCGCTCTGCGTTGAACACCCGCTGCTGAACATTAAGCACATCAATCAGGTCTGTCTCGCCTTCCTTATACTGCAGCTGGGTTAGCTGGAAAGCCCGGTTCGAAGCGCGCGCCGCATTGTCCAGCGCGTTCTGCCTACGCCGGAGGACAATCGCCTGGTCAAGGTTGGTCTCTGCTTCATTGAGGGCATTGAGCGCTGTACTGGCATAGGCGGCAATGGCGGCACGCTGATTGGCATCGGCCTGGTCGACCTGGGCGCCCCTCAACCCGCCATCGAAAATGGGTTGCAGGACATTACCGATAATTGACCAGACGAGATTGGGGCCGTTTAGAATATTGGTTAGGTCGCTCGATGCACCGCCCAGGCTCCCGGTCAGGGAAACAATCGGCAAACGCGCGGCTCTGGCCTGATCGAGATTAGCAAAGGCCGCTGCGACTTGCCGTTCGGCGGCAATCACATCGGGCCGCCGCTCCAGCAAACCGGATGGTATTCCGGCCGGCGGCATGGCTGGCGTTGGCGGCAGATCGGCTGCTGTGCTAAGCTGATCGCCCGGATAGCGGCCGAGAAGAGATTCCAATGCCCGGTTGGCGGTGCGGGCAGCACCCCTTGCATTTTCCAGGCTGTCTATCGCCGAAGCCAGGTCGGAACCTGTGATCGCCGTGTCCTGCGCGGAAGCGAACCCCTCTCGGTAGCGCACACGCACGATGCGATCGATCTCCGCCAGAGCGGCCACGGTGCGCTCGGCAACGCCGATTTGCAGCCGCGCCTCGATGGTCGCGAAATAGGCCCCCGCCACCGCACTGGCGAGAGCATACTGGCTGTAACGGAAATCGGCTTCCACAGCCTGTGCACTGGCATAGGCTGCGTTTCTTCCGGCCCGCACCCGGCCCCAGAGATCGGCCTCCCATTGGGCCTGCGCGGTCAGGCTGAACTGGCTCGCATCGGGAACCGGGCCTTCGAACCTGCCTGTCCGGCTGGCGTTGAATGTCCCGTTGACGGCTGGGAACAGGGCAGCGCGGGCTTGCCTGACCAAGGCCCAGGATGCCTCGACATTGGCAGCAGCGGCCTGGATATTGCGGTTGTTGAGCTGGGCCTCGCGGACCAGGCCGGACAGCACGGGATCGCCAATCCGGTCGATCCAGCCAATCTGCACCTCGCCCGGACGCGCGCCTTCGACAAGCCATTGATCTGGCAATTGAGGAACACTTGCGCGGGCCGCCTCCTTCACATCCCGGTCGGTGCTCAACGAGGCGCAGCCGGCAATGGTGAATGCTGCGCAAAGGGCAAGTATGACGCGTAGCTTCATGTGGCAGCTCCTTTCGCCTTGCCGGTCGGCGGCGGAGGGTTTGTTGCCGTTTCTTCTGCCGAAACCTTGAACAGGGTCGCATAGACCACGGGCACGATGATCAGCGTCAGAATCGTTGCAAAAGTGAGGCCGAATACCAGCACGACCGCCATCGACTGGAAGAACGCATCGAAGAATAGCGGGATGACGCCAAGCACAGTCGTCCCCGATCCCAGCAGGACGGGGCGCACGCGGCTGGCCGCGCTGTCGACAATTGCATCGAAACGCGGCTTGCCCTCATCGATCTCCAGATCGATCTGATCGACCAGCACTATGGCATTCTTGATAAGCAGGCCCGCCAGCGAGAGAACGCCCAGTATGGCCATAAATTCAAAGGGCACGCCCATTACGATCAGGCCGAATACCACACCAACCAGCGCAAGCGGGACGACCGACCAGATGACGAGCGGCTGGCGCAGGGCATTGAACAGGAAAATCACGACCAGCACCATTGCCCCAAACCCGAAGGGAATAGCGCCCATCAGTTGGCTGTTGGCCTCCTCGCTGCTGCCCGATTCGCCGTCCCATTTCAGCGAATAGCCGGGCGGCAATTCAATATCTTCAACTTTCGGCTGTATCCTCGCTTGCAGGTCGCCGGCAAGCAGGCCAGGCACCGGATCCGCCTGCGCCTTTATGCTCCAGACCTTGTCGGTGCGGCGCAGCTGGCCATCGCGCCATACCGTTCTTACGCCATCGGTCACTTGGTCGAGCGGCACCGAGCGTCCCGAGGCACCGATAACCTGTACCCCGCCGATGCTGGAGATATCCTCTCTTTCATTTGCCGGCGCGCGCGACAATATCGGAATCAGATCGTCATTCTCCCTGTAGACCCCTACCCTCTGCCCGGAAAAATTGCGCGCCAGCGCATTGCCGAGATCGGTGCGCGTCACGCCCGCACGGCGGCCTTTCACGTCCGAATAGACCGCGTCCACGGCCGGCACCTGCTGCCGCCAATTATCCTTGATCGAAAGCGCACCTCCGTCTGCTGCATATATCGCCTTGGCCTGATCGGCGAGTTTGCGAAGTGTTTTGGGATCGGTGCCTGTGAAGGCCGCCTCGATCTTCGATCCCCCGCCCGGCCCGAGCACAAATCGCCAGACCTTGCCTTGCGCCTGCGAATAATTCTGATCGATATGATTCTGGACTTTGGGAATAAGCGCGTCGAGGCGGGAATAGTCGTCCACCTTTACCAGCATCTGGCCATAGGCGCTGTTGTTTGATTCAAACTGATAGACAAGCATGTAGCGCAGCGTGCCGCGCCCGACCAGGGTATGTATATTCTCGACGCCATCCTGCTCGGTGACAAATTTTTCGAGCTTGCGCATATCGGCGTTGGTCTTGGATATGTCGGTCCCCTCGGGTAGCCAGTAATCCACGACCATCTGCGGCGTGGTCGAGGCCGGGAAAAAGCCCGGCGTCACATAGGTGAAGCCGAAGAGCGAGACCATAAACAGGGCGAATGCGGCCAGGATGGTCACCACCCTGACTCGGATCAGGCGCTGGATCAGATCCTTGAATAGCAGCATGAAACGACCGTCCGGTTTCTCTTCAGGTGGGGCATCGCCCGCCTTGGCTTCCTTGAGTAGCAGGCTGCAAAAGAAGGGAGTCAACGTGATCGCAAAGACCCAGCTGTAGAGCAGAGAGATCAGGATCACCCAGAATAGGTCACCGGTAAATTCGGCCGTATCGCCCGGTGCCAGCCCGATCGGCGCGAACGCAAGAATACCGACTATGGTCCCGCCCAATAGCGGCCAGATTGACTTGCGGACCGTTTCACCGGCTATGTCGATTATCTTGCGCCCCTTTTGCGTGCCGACCAGAATGCCGTCGGTAACCACGATGGCATTGTCGACAAGCATGCCGAGTGCGATAATCAGCGCGCCGAGCGAAATCCGGTGCATCGGGATATTCATGATATACATGGTGCCTAGAGTGGCGGCTATCGTCAGCAGCAGCCCGAGGCCAATGACAAGGCCCGAACGCGGCCCCATAAACACGAATAACGTGCCGATGACGATCACCAGCGCAATGACCACATTGATGACGAAATCGAAAACCGATCTCTCGACAACTTCCCCTTGGTGATAGAATTTGTGCAGCTTCATGCCGATCGGACGCTGATCTTCGACTTCCTCCAGCTTTGCCGAAATCTCCTTGCCGATGGCAACGACATTTGAACCCGATACCGCGGCAATGCCCAGCGCGAGTGCGGGCTTGCCATCATAATACATCTTGAATGTTGCCGGATCCCTATAGCCGCGCGTAACGCGCGCAATATCGCCGAGCTGGGTAACACGTCCCTCCGATGAGGAAACCAGCAGATTCTTGATGGCATCGACGGAATCGATGTCCCCTGTCGGTGTGATGACCAGCCGCTGATCCTCGATCTGGATCGAGCCGCCGGAAACGACGGCATTCTGCGTTGAAAGCTGGTTGAAAATACTGTTGACGGTTGCACCGAGGGCAGCGGCATTCTGCCGCGAAATTTCCACATAGATAACCTCGTCCTGCTCACCGGCGATATTGACCTTGCCGACGCCTTTCAGGGAAAGCAGATCCTGTCGCAGTTCCTTGGCATAATTGTGCATCTCGGCCATCGTGAAGCCGTCGCCCGTTAGAATATAGTATATGCCGAACACATCCCCGAAATCGTCGAAAACAAAGGACGGGCCAGCACCGGGTGGCAGATCCCCGGCAGCATCGGCCACCTTGTTGCGGAGTTTGGTCCAGATGACCTGGAGATCGTCCTTGGTCGGCGAAGCGCCGAATTTGATCTCGACCGAAATTTCCGAAAAGCCGTCGGAAGAAACCGAGTTTATCTCCTTGACCTCCGCCATATCCTGAAGCGCGGATTCCAGCGGCGCGGTTACTTCCCGTGCGACCTCCTCGGGGCTTCCACCGGGATACTGGGTCAAAACCTGCGCGACCCGGATGGTGAATTCGGGATCCTCGAAACGGGGCATATTCTGATAGGCAGTCCAGCCCGCAAACAGCGAGAGCAGGATCACGATCCACATCATCAGCCGGTTTTTGATGCTATATTCGGCGATCGTCATGATGCCGGCTTAATTCTTCCATGGGCGGACCTTGTCGCCCTTGCGCAAATAGGCACCGCCGGCAGCGACAATTGTTTCCCCGACTTTCAGCCCCGAGGTCGCGATGACATTTTCACCAACGCCGTCGGCAACCTCCACCTCTCGCTGCGAGACCGTGCCCTTGACCGGTGTGACGACCCACACATATTTCTTACCGTCGTTGGTGACGATTGCGGAGAGCGGAATCGATAGTCCGGAGATGCCGTCCTGCGCGCTGCCATCCAGCTCATAATCATAATAGAGCGTGGCTGTCATGCCGGTGAGCACCACCAGGTCGCGGGGTGCCTGGAATGTGAAGCGGCCTTCGAATGTCTGTGTCGACTGGTCGGCCAGGCCCGTGGCCTCGCGAAAGGTCGCCGGAAACCGCCGGTTTGGCGCTGCGTCAAGCTCAACATAGGTATTGAAGTATCGGATCTTGTTCGAATTGAGCACGAAGCTGCCAGGCACGTTCACGATGGCCTCCACAGCATTGCTCTGCAGCTTGACCACCGGTGCTTGCGGCTGAACATTCTGAAACTGCTCGACATAGGTCTGGCCGACGAATCCGGAAAACGGTGCCCTCAATGTCGTGTCCGCCAGACTTTTCCGCGCGCTATCCAGAGAGGCCTGGGCAACCTGGCGCTGGGCCAGACGGCCTTCGACCACACTGCGCGAGATTGCGTCTTCCTTTATGAGGCGCAGCGCGCGCTGATACTCGCTGTTCGCGTTGCGATACTGCGCCTCGGCCTGGGTTACGGCATTACGAAAGCTGCGCGGGTCCAGCGCTGCAATCACATCGCCCTTGCGGAAATAGCGTCCGCCCAGCGCCCGCCAGGTGGTTATTTGACCGCCTACCTGAAACGCCAGATCGGTCGAGCGCACCGAACGGATCGTGGCTGGAAAGCTGTTACTTGCCTTGGTCGACGCTTCATCCAGTTTTAGCAGTTTTGCCGGCCGTTCTGCCTGAGCCTTTTGAGGCTGCTCGATTTCACCGCACGCTTGAGCAAAAAACAATGGGGCAGTAACAAGTCCTATCAGCTTGAAATGACGTATCAATGAGTACTCCTATCCGCCTTCGTCTTTTGGTTGCTAGCGAATGCAGCTTCTAGTGTCGAGCATGGCGACTTGCTGTAGAATAGTTGTTGAGCGGGTTGATTCGGAATCGACAAATTTGGTGCCTGCTGACCATTCCGGCATTGGCGTAGGCTCGCTCTCCATAGTTTCTTCAACCATTATAACTGACGTACATTATTAGAATAATTATTCGGGTTATAGACAGTGCCGCGATCGCCTGTCAAGAAATAGAATATCTGTTCTGTTTCGGTCGAAGGCGATGCAGGATCATTTTCGAAAAGCCATTTCGGCGTCACGCACAGAAGCAACTGGATTCTTTAAAAAAGGCATTTGCGGGTAGCGGCACCGGGAACTAGGGATGCTCTCATGTCAAACGAATTCATGCTGATCACCTTCGCGCTGTTTTTTGCCGGAATAGTTGCCGTTCCGCTGGCAACGCGCTTGGGTCTGGGATCGGTCCTCGGCTATTTACTCGCGGGCATTGCACTCGGCCCACTGCTAAATCTAATTGGCGCAGACGTTATCGGCTTGCAGCATTTTGCCGAGTTTGGCGTGGTCATGATGCTGTTCATCATCGGCCTGGAAATGAGCCCAAAGGCGCTTTGGGAACTGCGGGCAAGAATATTTGCGCTGGGCGGGCTTCAAGTGACTGTCACAACGGCTGCGGTTTGCGCCATTGCGCTTGCCTTCTTCGATCAGCCCTGGACCGTCGCATTGGCGATCGGCATGATCCTCGCGTTGTCGTCGACGGCGATCGTCAACCAGACGTTGAATGAAAAAGGCCTGCTGAAAAGTGATGGCGGACAGGCGAGTTTTGCCGTGCTTCTGTTTCAGGACATTGCCGTTATCCCCATGCTGGTCATTATACCCTTGCTGGCCTTGCCGGAGCTGCAGCAGATTGCAGGGCACGCAGCCGGCGCGGCGGGCGATCATGGACCGGGCGAGGGGGGCATACACCTGAACCTCGTCGAGCATTTGCCAGCATGGCAGACCGCAATCGTCACTGTCGGAGCTATTGCGGCAGTTATCGCCGGCGGGCGGTATTTGACCGATCCGATTTTTCGCTTTGTTTCGCGTGCGCGGCTGCGCGAATTATTCGTGATGACGGCTTTGATGATCGTGCTCGCCATCACGATTCTGATGACGATGGTGGGCCTGTCGGCTGCGCTGGGGACTTTCCTGGCAGGCGTCGTGATGGCCAACAGCGAATTCCGTCACGAGCTGGAAAGCGATATCGATCCGTTCAAGGGCATCTTTCTGGGCATCTTCTTCATTACCGTCGGCGCGGGTATAGATTTTGCCTATCTGTCCCAGAATATTGCGCTGGTTCTTGGGCTGACCCTTGGCCTGATCCTGTTAAAGGCGGCTGTGCTTTTCATATTGGCGCGGATGTTCAGAGTTGCCGGCGGAGACAAATGGCTGTTCAGCCTGGGGTTGGCGCAGGCTGGCGAGTTTGGTTTTGTTCTACTGTCCTATTCGGCGGCCAATGCCGTTTTACCAAAAGATATAGCCGATATCCTGCTGCTGGTTGTTGCCCTGTCCATGCTGATGACACCGGCGTTGTTCATAATTTACGACCGCCTGATAGCGCCCAGATATTCCGCCGAGCAGACCCGCGAAGCCGATGAGATCGATTCAGACGCCAAGATTATCATTGCAGGGCATGGCCGGTTCGGCGGAATCGTCAATCGCGCGCTCGCTGGCGCTGGCTTTGAAACGACTGTTGTCGACTATAGCTCCGAACAGCTGGCGCTGCTTCGCGGCTTTGGGCTGAGCGTCTATTATGGTGATGCAACCCGTCACGATCTGCTTGAAGCCGCGGGCATAGGCGATGCCAAGATACTTGTCATTGCGATCGACGACAAACAGGCCATTACGCAGCTTGCTCGCCATATCTGCAAAGCATATCCGCATGTCCATGTGGTTGCGCGGGCGATTGACCGCATGCATGTCTATGATCTCTGGTCCGTGGGTTGCCGCGACATCATTCGCGAAACCTATGACAGTTCTATCCGGGCATCCCGTTCGGCCCTCGAAGCGCTCGGCATCGCGCGGCCGGAAGCCGAACGGATGCTGGCCGTGTTTGAGGAGCTGGACCGAAAATCGATGATCGAGCTTGCCGATGTCTATGACATTGATGTTCCGATGATAGACAATGAAAAATATATGCAAAAAGCGCGCGCGATGCGGGACGAATGGGAACAGCAGCTCAAGGGCAAGATGCGGCCTAAAACCGACTGAAGCCGATCCGGCGACCGAAAAATGTCTGGCAACCGGGCACTATGCCATCAGGAGGATTCACGCACGAGCAACACAATATCCCTGTTTTCAAGGATCTCGAGCTTGTGACCATCGAGCCCTACCTGGAACATGGCCTGCGCCAGTTCGGTTGATTTTATGCTCGAATTGTCGCCCCCCATCCGGATAAGTGGGTAGAGCCACCGCATCATGCGATAGCCGAAATTTGGTTCGGCCCGCGGCGTAACCGGGTAAATGTAACCCGGACGGAATGAATGAAACCCGCCTAGGCCTTTTGCCGACAACCGGTTTTCTATCGTGCCCTTGTCCCGGGCAAAAGGCGTCCGGGTTTGCTCGCTACGATCTGCTCCCGCGCCGCTGAGCAGGCAAAAACGCGCTTGCGGACTGCTGGAAAGGACTGCATCGGCCAGCGCATCGGGATAGTCGACCGTGATTTGCCGGAAGGTCTCGCGGTCGACCTGACCAGTGTAAACGCCCAGGCAATAGAAAATGGCATTCAAGCTATTGAGCCAGGGTGCATCGTTATCGAGCGCCAGAAAATCCTCGACGATGATCTCCTCGAGCTTCTCATGGCGAATGCCCAATGGCCTGCGCAGCAGGCTGGTCACCTTGGACACCCGGGGGTCGTCGAGGCATTTCTCAAGCACCAGACTGCCAATCATGCCAGTCGCACCTGTGATCAATATGTTCATTTCATTTCCATCTGGCGTTTCATCAGAGGCACTCGTTATGAAATCCTGCGTTCAACCTCTTCTTTGAGGCTCCGGTTGAAGTCGCCATATCCCTTCAGATAGACCTTCGCCAGATAACCGCTCATCAACCAGGTTGCACCGCCGATCAGTTCGTCGCTCTGTACAAACCGGGTCTTGCCATCATCGGTAGGCTCCACCCTGAAGTGATGGTTGTCGCTGATCCCCATGGGACCCTTCTCGGCCCATTAGAATTCCTGCCCGTCAACGACTGCAATTTTATGGTCGATGGTTGTGAGCTTTTCCTTTTCCGGGTTGAGCTGAAACACCAAGGTAATTTGAGCGCCATCTGAAATTCCCCCTGGATATCCACTAAAAAAACCGCCCAATCGCGATAGTTGTCGGTATCGGTCAGCATGGACCATACCGCATCTGGCGGTGCATCAATGATGATTTCAGTGCTTTATCGTATAAAAGAAACTCTTGGAAACCCTAGCGTAGGTCGCTTGGGCCGCCTCCGAAGGCAGAGGCCAGAGGTTCGAATCCTCTAGGGTGCGCCAGCCGCGCTTGAGCTAAATCGCCCGCACTAGTTGAACCCGCCGGGAATCTCCCTGCCATCGCGCGTGTCCGCGCGCATCTTAGCCGATTCCGCCACTTCGCGCCCCATATCGCGGAGCATCGCGTCGGTTTTCGGGTCGAGGCAGTTGCCATCGTCGTCGAAGGTGGGTGTGGCGGTATTGATGGCGACGCCGAGCGGCGTGTTCCAGCCGCGAAGCGCATGGACAATCCCGCGCAAGGCGGTGAGCGTCGTCACCGCCCCCTGCCAGCCAGCGCCCGTTGTAATCGCGCCGACCGGACGCCCGTGGAAATAGGGCCAGTCATCCTCCGCCATATCCTGCGTGTAATCGAGCGCATTTTTGATGAGGCCGGAAATGCTGCCATGATAACCGGGTGACCCGATGACGATGCCATCGGCCTTGCGCAGCGAGTCGATCAAATGGAGCGCCTCGACGCTGCGCTCTTTCCGCTCCCAGGAATAGATCGGCAATTCCAGCGCCGGACCGGGAACGAGCAGCGTGTCTGCACCGGCGTCTGCGGCACCCTCCAGCGAGGTTTTGATCGCCTTTTCCGTCGTGCTGTTGGGCGACAGCGTGCCGCCGATACCCACGACAAGTGGTTTGCTCTCAGCCAACGGCTTTCCTTCTCACGCGGCGGGCCTTTTCGCGGCCCTTCCATGCCTTTGTTCCATTCATTGCCTGGCAAATTCGACGAGAATGCCGCCAGTAGCAAGCAGATTGTGGGCGAATGATCGCCTTTTGTGTGGATATTTGCGGCTTGTTAGGCATTCCGGTTATATCTAGAGAAGCCGAAACCCTTGGCGCAAATCCGCGCCCATAAGCGGACCGAACTGGACCATATTATGCGAAAAATCCTGGTTACCGGATCTGCGGGCTTTATCGGCTATCATCTTTCGCGCCTGCTGCTCGATGAAGGTTTTGTCGTTGTCGGCTATGACGGGCTGACCGATTATTATGACGTCCGCCTGAAAGAAAAGCGGCACCAGATGCTGCTGCAGAACGAGCATTTTTCCGCACATGTCGGAATGCTGGAAGATATGAACCGGCTGCATTCGCTCTGCATGACCGAGAAGCCCGATGTGATCGTGCATCTCGCCGCGCAGGCCGGTGTGCGTTATTCGATCGAAAATCCGCGCGCCTATATCGAGGCGAATATCGTCGGCACTTTCAATGTCATGGAATGCGCCCGCGAGTTGGAAGTCGATCATTTGCTGATGGCCTCGACCAGTTCGGCCTATGGCGCAGAAACCGATATGCCTTTTCACGAGCGACAAAAGGTCGACACGCAGTTAACGCTCTATGCCGCAACCAAGAAAGCCAATGAAAGCATGGGCCACAGCTATGCCAGCCTGTGGAACCTGCCGGTCTCCATGTTCCGCTTCTTCACCGTTTACGGCCCCTGGGGCCGACCGGATATGGCCCTGTTTAAGTTTACGCGCGGCATCCTGAATGGCGACCCCATCGATGTTTACAACCATGGCGAAATGTACCGCGATTTCACCTATGTGACCGATCTGGTGCGCGGTATCCGCCTACTGATCGATGCAGTCCCCGAAAAGCCGGAAAGCGCCGATGACATTCCCGAATGGGACAGCCTGTCGCATGCGGCGCCCTTTCGCGTGGTCAATATCGGCAATGGTGACAGCGTGAAACTCACCGATTTTGTCGACGCCATCGAGGCCGAGTGCGGCAAGCCGGCGATCCGCAATCTCATGGAAATGCAGATGGGCGATGTCCCGGCAACCTGGGCCGATGCAACTTTGCTCAAAAACCTGACCGGCTATCAGCCGCAAACCGATGTCAAGGAAGGCGTGAAACGCTTCGTTGCCTGGTACCGGGACTATTATCAGGTTTAGAGGCGACTAGCGCGACTCTCCCGGGCAGTTGACGCCGCCGCCCGATTGCCATTCATCCAGCAAGCGGTTGGCTTCGCTATCGATCTGTAAAAACGCACGCGCAGAATTGAGAGAGAGTTTTCCGCGATGTATTTCGGCATCGCCGCGTCTTGCCGGTTCCTCGATCTCAAGAATGACGTGTTCCTGCGTCTGGAAGCGGTTCACCAGGTCAACCACATCGACATTGAAGCCGTCACGATATTTTGACCTTCTGTCTTGCAATGGACCATAAATGATCGCCACGGAAGCTGCATCCGGCACAGCTGCCCTTATTGTCAGCTTGCTGCCTAGCGCAAGCGAACGGCTCAAGATCGTGGATTTGCCTTTTTGCAGGCCGACATCAAAGACGGGTCCCGCAGCGAGGCCAGAAGTCCTGCTATTCCGCCACCAGGGACTCACCACGAAACCAGCGGGCTTTTGTGCATCGACTCCGCGCCAGGATACGTTCTGGTAAAGATACGCACCCTCACTCAGCGTCCGCTCTACCTTGGCCGGGCCATAGCGAGTTTCAACGGTCACCTCGCAGCTTGGGAATTCGGCAATCTTTTGCCCATTTGTAAAGATGATATCTGCCGATGCGGCTGAAGGGATCAACAGCACGCCGGCGGCAACCGCGCAGCGGATCACATCTCCCCCCGCTCACGGCGGATCGCATACCAGGCTTCGACATTCTTGTTATGCTCCTCCAGCGTATCGGCAAAAACATGGCCGCCCTTGCCATCGGCCACGAAATAAAGCGCGCTGGTTTTTTCGGGGTTGAGCACCGCGGCGATTGCCGCTTTCGACGGATTGGCAATAGGACCCTTGGGCAGGCCAGTCATCGAATAGGTGTTATAGTCGTTGACCGCCTGAATCTCCGACTGGCGGATGCGGCGGCCCAGCGGTTTGCCCTTGGTGATCGGATAGATGATGGTGGGATCGGCCTGCAGCATCATGCCCTTGGTCAGGCGGTTGGAATAGACACCGGCGACCTTTCTGAGCTCGCTCTTCTTGGCTGTTTCCTTCTCGACAATGGAGGCAAGGATGATCGCCTCCTGCGGGGTCTTGACCACAGCATGCGGCGCCTTGTCCGGCCATAGCTCGCCAACCGCCTGCGTCATAGCCGCCTGCATGCGTTTCAACACATCTGCGCGCGGCTCGCCTTTCTCGAAGGCATAGCTGTTGGGCATGACCGATCCTTCGGCGGGCACCGTGATTTCACCGGTCAGCTGATCATTCGCCATCAGCCGCTCGAAGACCATGATCGAAGGCATGCCCTCGGGAATGGTGACCAACCGCTGGACGGTCTTGCCGCCTTGCAGGATCGACATGACGTCTGCATTGGATGCGCCTGCTGGGATCAGGAACTCGCCCGCCTTTATCGTCGTCGATCCGCCCAGTATCTTGGCGCGCGTCACGAAGGCGTCCGCCGATTTGACCACGCCGCCGGCTTCCAGCGAACGCGCAGCAAGCGGCAGGCTGGATCCGGGTTTGATGACAACCGTTACGTCGCGCTCGGACGGGCCTTTTGCATTCCAGCCATAAACGAAGTTGCCACCGACAATCATCAGCACGAGCGCCGCGAGGGCGACGATCGCATAACCGAGCTTACGCATCGACTTGTTTCATGATCAGGCTGGCGTTGGTGCCGCCGAAGCCGAAGCTGTTGTTGAGCGCGGCGCACACCTCGCGCTTGCGCGCCTTGTGCGGGACGAGGTCTACGCCCTCGGTTCCCTCGTCGGGATTGTCCAGATTGAGCGTCGGGGGCACGATCTGGTCGCGGAGCGCCAAAATGCAGAAGATTGCCTCTACTGCGCCTGCACCGCCTAGCAGATGACCGATCGCCGATTTGGTGCTCGACATGGACGCACCGCCCAGATCGTCGCCCAGAACCCGTTTGACTGCCGCGAGTTCGATCGTGTCGGCCATTGTCGAGGTGCCATGCGCGTTGACATAGTCAATATCGCCCGCGCCGAGCCCGGCTTTATTGAGCGCCATTTCCATCGCCAGCTGCGCGCCGAGACCTTCGGGATGCGGGGCCGTCACATGGTAGGCATCGCCGGAAAGCCCATAGCCAACCACCTCGGCATAGATATTCGCGCCGCGTGCCTTGGCGCGTTCATACTCTTCAAGCACAACGATTCCTGCGCCCTCGCCCATGACAAAACCGTCGCGATCCTTGTCATAGGGGCGGCTTGCCTTTTCCGGCTGGTCATTCATGCTCGTATTGAGCGCCCTCGCCTGCGCGAAGCCCGCAATTCCAAGCGGATTGACCGTGCTTTCCGCTCCGCCCGCAAGCATGACGTCGGCATCATCGTCGCGGATCATGCGGGCAGCATCGCCAATCGAATGCGCACCGGTCGAGCAGGCGGTCACGACCGAATGGTTGGGACCCATGAAGCCGTATTTTATCTGCACCTGTCCGGTGATCAGATTGATCAGCCGGCCATGCACGAAATGCGGGCTCACACGTCCGGGACCACGTTCATGCAGAACGATGGATTCTTTCTCGATACCCGGCAGACCGCCAATGCCGGCACCGATGGAGCAACCTGTGCGGCGCTTTTCCGCATCGCTCATTTCGGTCAATCCGGCATCTTCCAGCGCCTGTCCGGCGGCGTCTATCCCGTAAACGATGAAGGGATCGACCTGGCGCTGCACCTTATGGTCAACACGCTTGTCGGGATCGAAGCCATATTCGTGATCGGCAGGCTTTACCTCGCAGGCGATGTGGCATTTCTGATCGGCAGGGTCGAAACGCGTGATCTTTCCGGCACCCGATTTGGAGGCGAGGATATTCGCCCAGCTGGTTTCGACATCGCCCCCCAGCGGCGTCACCAGCCCCAATCCAGTAACAACAACACGCCGCATTCAATATCTCCTGGCCATCGTCAGACCTCTGTCACCGGCCTCAATAGAGGATTTTGCCCCGGATATGCAAACGGCTTTCCGGCCAGAAAAAGCGGGAAAGCCGTTCGAAAATCAAACTGGCATGGACGCAGCAGCGCCCCGTTTTTGTCAGCCCTGATTATCGATAAATTCGATCGCATCTTTCACGGTCGAGATTTTCTCGGCCGCATCGTCGGGAATTTCGACGTTGAATTCCTCTTCGAATGCCATCACCAGCTCGACAATATCCAGGCTGTCTGCGCCCAGATCATCGATAAAGCTCGCAGCTTCTGTCACCTTGTCAGCTTCGACACCGAGATGCTCGACAACGATCTTTTTTACCCGGTCTGCTGTATCACTCATTTATTGGCCCCTTTTTTTCATGGGAGTTAAACTTTCAAAAACGCCCTAATCGCTAGCGCTGCCGCTTGCAAGTGGTTGGATGTCAGCTCAACATCGCCATTCCGCCATTCACATGCAAGGTCTGCCCCGTGATATAGCCTGCTTCCTTCGAAGCGAGAAAGGCAACAGCCGCCCCGATATCGTCGCCTTCGCCCATGCGGCCCATGGGAATGCGTGCATTCAGTGCTTCCTTCTGCGCATCCGGCAAATCTTCGGTCATGGCGGTTGCGATAAAGCCCGGGGCGATGCAGTTGACGGTTATCCCCCGGCTCGCCAGTTCCTGCGCCATCGCCTTGGACATGGCGGTCAACCCGCCCTTCGAGGCTGCATAGTTTGCCTGTCCAGGATTGCCGGTCGCGCCGACCACGCTCGTGATGGTGATGATCCGCCCGAAGCGCGCTTTCATCATCGGGCGATTGGCCGCGCGCATCAGACGGAACGCAGCTTCCAGATTGATTCGGATAACATCATCCCATTCCTCATCCTTCATCCGCATGGTGAGATTGTCGCGGGTCACCCCGGCATTGTTGACGAGAATATCGAGCTGCCCAAGCTGTTCGATCGCGGATGGCAGGAGCGCCTCCACGCTGTCGCTGTCGGACAGGTTGCAGGGAATCGCGATCGTGTCGCCGCCAAGCTCGTCGCGGAATTTATTGAGCTTTTCCTCATTGCTTCCCGATACGGCAAGCCGCGCGCCCTGCACCGCCAGCGCCTTGCAGATGGCGCTGCCAATTCCGCCCGACGCCCCCGTTACAAGCGCTGTCATTCCAGTAAGATCGAACATTTCTTCCTATTCCTCGTTTTGGTTCACGCGGAGGCGCGAAGTCGCGGAGGGTTTATGGTTGTTGACGATCCGTCTCAACCCTTCTTTCAAAGTTGCACCGCCAAAGTTGATAAGCAAACCTACAGGCTCACCGGTCAGGCGCAAATAGGTAAGCAGCTGTTTGCCATGCGCCTTGGTTAGCTTTTCGACAGATTTTATCTCAACAATGAGCCGATCATCGACCAGCAGATCAATCCGAAAAGCGGCCTCAAATCTTGAACCTTCGAAGACTATATCGACAGGCTTTTGCCTGTCGATCTTGTACCCCAGTTTTGCAAGCTTGCCGGCCAGAACGGTCTCATAGACACTTTCAAGCAATCCTGGGCCCAGGTCCCTGTGGATGCGAAGAGCCAAATCGACAACGTCTCCGCTTACTTCATCAATCTCTTTCAAATCTTTTCTCCGCGCCTTTGCGTCTCCGCGTGAGCTAAAAGTCACATTCCAACCAGCGCGTTTATTTTGCTACTCTCCTTTGAATTCCGGTTTGCGCTTTTCGAGAAACGCATTGATCGCCTCTTTATTGTCCGCTGTGGCATGCGCAAGACTTTGCATGGCCGCAGACAACTCCAGGATATTTTTAAGATCGCTTGTCTGTCCCTCGCGCAGCAGCCTTTTGGTCATACGCACCGCATGCGGCGGGTTGGCGGCGATTTTGCCTGCAATCTTTTGTGCAAGCGGCATCAACTCGTTGGCGGGAACAACGTCGGAAACGAGGCCGATCCGAAGCGCCTCCGCGGCATCAATCGTATCGCCGGTCAGCGCCAGTTCGCTAGCCTTGGAAAAGCCGACGATGCGTGGCAACAACCAGGCACCGCCATCGCCCGGAATAATTCCAAGCTTTACAAAACTTTCCGCGAATTTCGCATTTGCAGAAGCGACACGCACATCGCACATGGTCGCCAGATCGAGACCGGCGCCGATGGCATGTCCGTTCACTGCGGCCACAACCGGCACTTCCAGGGCCTGAAACAGCAACGGTAGTCTCTGAATACCATATTTGTAATTTCGCCGCGTCTGGACCGGTTTTGCCGATGGCAAACCGCCCGAATCCGGGCGCATCGCTTTCAGGTCACCGCCCGCGCTAAAGGCGCTCCCCGCCCCGGTCAGAATCACGCAGTGGACAGAGATATCCTCGTCTGCCGCCTGCAGCGCAGCGCACAATCCGTCGACAACCGACATATCCGAAATCGGGTTGCGTTTTTCCGGCAGATTGAGCGTCAGCGTCAAAATATTCCCGGCGCGCTCCTGCAAAATCGGCTGGGCCATGTTAGAATCCCTTCAGCAAAGCCTCAATATCATCCATCGCAATCACGCTGGTCGTTTCGACATCTCCGCCGGCGCTGCGCTTGACCATCGGCGACAGCACTTTTCCGCCGAATTCGACAAAATGGGTCGCGCCTGCTTCAGCCATCGCAATCGCCGATTCGCGCCAGCGGACCCGTCCCGTCACCTGTTTGACAAGCAATGCCTTCATGTCGACAGGATCATTGACCGGGGCGGCGGTGACATTGGCATACAGCTCCACAAAGGGCCCAGCGGTTTCAGTTTCCCCCAATGCTTCTTCCATTGCATTCGCGGCTGGCTGCATCAACGGGCAGTGGAAAGGCGCGCTGACCGGAAGCTTGATCCCGCGTTTGATGCCATGCTCTCTGGCGAGCCCGATTGCGCGATCGATCGCGCCAGTGTGACCCGAAATGACAACCTGCGAGGGGTCATTGTCATTGGCGATAGTACAAACCTCCCCATCAGCAGCAGCCTCTGTCAGTGCCTCCGCCTTTTCGATATCCGCGCCGAGCAGGGCCGCCATGCTGCCTTCACCGACGGGAACAGCGGCTTGCATGGCCTGTCCGCGCAGTTTGAGAAGCCTCGCGGTGGTCGCAAGATCGAAAGCGCCGGCGGCGCACAGCGCGGTATATTCGCCGAGGCTGTGGCCGGCCACGAAGCCGCATTCGCGGGCAATCGGAACTTTCCCCTCGATTTCAAACACGCGCAAAGTCGCTATCGCATTGGCCATGATCGCCGGCTGTGCATTTTCGGTGAGGGTGAGTTCGTCCTCCGGCCCTTCGCTCATCAGGCGGAAAAGGCTCTGCCCCAGTGCCTCGTCGACTTCTTCGAAAACTTCGCGGGCGACCGGACTGGCTCCGGCAAGCTCCTTGCCCATGCCCACCGCCTGGCTGCCCTGTCCCGGAAAGATAAATGCGCGCATAACTGCTCCCTTGTCGAGATTTGCGGGTTGCCTAAGCACAGACCAGAGACAAGCAAAAGAAAAAAGGCAGGCCGATCAGAACCGGCCCGCCAGGCGGACGGTGCACACATTCTCTGGTTGGAGGCACCGTCGGGTCGCTGATCGGACCTAACGGCGGCACGCGGCTGAATTCCGTGACTTGGGTCACAGCAAGCGGTCTAGCGGTGAGAAAAGCAGGCAATCGCATTCCAAATCGCCCAAAGTAAATGGGCGCTGACATTGCTGCCAGCGCCCACTCGCCTGAATTTGGAAGTCCTGTGCCACTAGGGCATTTCTTTCCTGTTTCTGGCGTCCGGCTTCCTGATTTCCCTCCGGAGAGGAAATTCAGGTCGCCAAATCACATGTTCGGTATCCTATCCTTCGTTTCTCTTTGGCCGAAGCCTCCGATCCACTCTTGATATTCGATTTTCCCATGCGCATCTCCTCGTTCCTTTCCCTTTCCTTGCGGTCCGGTCTTTTCCCGATTTGATGGTCCGGCATTGCTGCCTGACAAAAGAGAGTTTGCACGGCAAACCGAGTCGCGCAAAGCCCAAAATCACGACTTGTCCACAGATGATGCAATTAGCGGTGGAAAAAATAGTGCATAACGGCAAACGGCCCCCACACTGTGTATGGAGGCCGCTGCATTTCTCCAGCAGGCAAGAGGGAGAGGAGGAGAGAGAGCCTGCTGGTTATGTCGGTTCGCTATTCGCGTTCCGTTGCTCTCCATATGCGGTCGAAGGTCTTATTGTGCAATTGCGAAAAAAATTGCGCTAGTTGCACAAAATGCAATCTTGAAACATAGCTGTCACAGCCCGGACTTTCAGGGTGCTATGCTGTTCCCTGGCAGGCTGGAATAAGCCACACCGCCGTCGCAGGCCAGGGTATCGCCGCAAATATAGTCGCCGGCCCGGCTCGCCAGGAAAATCGCGGTGCCGGCCATATCCTCGGTGGTTCCGACGCGCGGGAACGGAATATTCTTTCCAACCGCTTCCTCATGATCGCGGGCGACCTTGTTCATATCCGACGGGAATGCCCCGGGCGCGATCCCGCTCACCAGTATATTCTGCGGCGCAAGTTCTGCCGCCAGACGCCGGGTCAGATGGATGACCGCAGCCTTGGATGCCTGATAGGGATAGGTCTGCCAGGGGTTGATCTTGATGCCGTCGATCGAGGCAATATTGATGATCTTCGCTGGCCGATCGAAACTGGCGGCATTTTTCATGGTGCCATGCAACGCCTGCGTCAGGAAAAAGAGTCCCTTCACATTCAGATCCATCGTCCGGTCCCAACCTTTTTCGGGAAAATTGGGCCAGGCCTCGCCCCAGGCAGCACCGGCATTGTTGACGAGAATGTCGAGTTTTTCCTCGCGCTGAGCGATCTCATGGGCCAGCTTCTCGCAGCCTTCGACTTGTGAGAGGTCGGAAGGGATGCCCTCCACCTTGTCGCCAAATTCTGCAACAGCGGCTTCGATCTGGTCGACCTTGCGGGCGCTGATATAGACCTTGCGGCAACCGGCGGCGAGATAGCCCTCGACGATCATCTTGCCGATGCCGCGCGATCCTCCAGTGACTAGCGCCGTCCGGCCCTCAAGTGAAAAGAGTGTATTGATGTCCATTGGGGGTTTCCTTCCTATTTGTTGCCGCCGAACAGTTGCCGTCCGGCAAGATCGAGCATGATTTCCTCGCTGCCGCCGCCAATCGCGTTGACGCGCACTTCGCGGTAAATGCGCTCCACCTTGGACCCGCGAATATAGCCGGCACCGGGCCGGGCCAATTCCTCGGTCACAACCATGCCGTGAAAGATGTCGAAGCCCTCGGAATGACCGCCAAATTCTTCCGGGTAGCGCAGCCCCAATATGCCGGTTTCGGCGGCCTTTTTGTGCAAATCCAGTGGGAGCTCTCCATCTTCTTCCCACTGGTCTATGTTGGGTTCGATCTCGCGCGCTACGAAAGTTCGCACGCTCTGCGCAAGCGCATCATGTGTTTCGTCATAATGGGGCGAGCGCTGACGCCAGAGGTCGAAGTCCATTTCGATGCGTCCCTAGTAACCGTTCATCGTTGCGACGCGATCAGCATGGAAAAAGGCATCGCCGAAAAATTCGTTCAGCGCACGGTCGCGCTTCATATAGAGGCCGATGTCATATTCGTCGGTCATGCCGATCCCGCCATGCATCTGCAGCCCTTCGCGTACGGCAAGATTGCAGGCCAGACCCGCCTTGGCTTTCGCTGCTGCAGAATAAAGCTCGCCGCGTTCATCGCCATCATCAAGGAAATTCTGCGCTTTCAGCACCACAGAACGCGCCAGTTCCATCTCGCCAAAAAGATGCGCCGCGCGGTGCTGCAATGCCTGAAACTCGCCGATAACCTTGCCAAACTGCTTGCGCTGTTTGAGATAGTCGAAAGTCATATCCATCGCGCCGCCGCCAACGCCGACCATCTCCGCAGCCGCGCCCACGCGGCCTGCATCAAGAACTTTCGCCAGCACCGACCAACCCTCGTCGACCTCGCCTATAACCGCGTCTGCCGTGACTTCGACACCGTCCAGCTCGATATGCGCAGCAACCGCACTGTCCACCAGGCGAACGGGATCGATGTTCAGCCCGGCGGATTCCTTGTCGACAGCGAACAGCGTCAGACCTTCGGTTTCGCCGGTGCTTCCCGCGGTGCGTGCAGCGACAATCAGCATGTCCGAAGACGCGCCCTGCACGACAAACTGCTTCTTGCCTGAGAGTTTAAAGCCGTTTCCGCTGCGCTCCGCCTTGCAAGCTATATTTGCTGGCCGGTGCTTGCTACCTTCATCGATGGCAAGGCCGATCACGCTGTCGCCGGCCAGAATGCCGGGGAACCATTTTTGGCGCATGGCCTTGTCTGCACTTTTGAGCGCCTCGACCGCCGCCACCGACGTGGTCAGAAAGGGCGAAGGCGACAGGTTGCGACCGATCTCTTCCAGCACGATGCCAGCCTCGATATGACCAAGCCCCAGCCCGCCGTCATCCTCAGGAATCAAAATGCCGGTGAAACCCATCTCGGCAAACTGTTTCCAAAGCCCGTGGGAGAAACCATCCTTGCATTCCTTGTCGCGAAACTCTCGGAAATGCTTGACCGGCGCTTCGGATTTCATGAATTCGCGCGCGCTGTCCTGCAGCATCGCCTGATCGTCATTGAGTGTCATTGCCATCGGATCAAACTCCCTTAACCGCCGGGCATTTCAAGAATGCGCTTGGCCACGACATTGAGCATGACTTCGCTGGTGCCGCCCTCGATCGAATTGCCCTTGGTGCGCAGCCAGCTGCGCGCCTTGCTGCCGCCCTTGCTGGCTTCGCTCTCCCATTCGAGCGCGTCGCTCCCGCCCATGGCCATGACAAGCTCGAAGCGCCGCTTGTTGAGCTCGGTTCCCTGATATTTCATCAGGTTGGAATAGGCAGGATGCGCTTTGCCGCTTTTCCATTCATCCATGAAACGCTCGGCATGCGAACGAAAAGCCAGACTATCGACGTCAAACAGCGCCATCTGACCGCGCAACACGCTCTCGCTTTCCATGACATGCTTAAAGCCCGCGCCGAGTGATGCCGTACCGCCATCACCGCCCATACCGGAGATCATCTCGCGCTCGTGACCGAGCAGATATTTGGCGACATCCCATCCGCGATTGACCTCGCCGACCACGCTGGACACGCCGCCTTCATATTCCTTGGGCACTTTCACATCGTCGAAGAATGTCTCGCAGAAGGGCGACGCGCCGCTGATCAGCTGAATCGGCTTGGTCGACACGCCCTCGCTTTCCATGTCGTAAAGCATGAAGGAAATACCGCGATACTTGTCTTCCTTGTTGGTGCGCACGAGACAGAATATCCAGTCGGCCTTGTCGGCATAGCTGGTCCATATCTTGGAGCCGTTGACGAGATAGTGGTCGCCCTTGTCTTCCCCAAAGGTTTGCAGCGAAACCAGGTCGCTGCCGCTGCCGGGCTCGGAATAGCCCTGGCACCAGCGGATTTCGCCGCGCGCGATTTCGGGCAGGAAGCGCCTTTTCTGTTCCTCGCTACCAAATTGTAGCAAGGCAGGGCCAAGCATCCAGATGCCGAAGCTCGATAGCGGTGCGCGGCAGCCCAGCCTGGCCATCTCTCGCTTCAAAACTTTCGCCTCCTTGCGGCTCAGCCCGCCGCCGCCATATTCGGCCGGCCAGTCGGGCACGGTCCAGCCCCGCTCAGCCATCACCTCGAGCCATTGTTTCTGCGCGTCGCTCTGAAACTCGAATTTTCGGCCTCCCCAGCATAGCTCATCATCGCCTTTGGATGGCTTGCGCATTTCGGGCGGACAATTTTCCTCAAGCCAGCTCCTCGTTTCGCTGGCAAATGTCTCAAGGTCGGTCATTTAAGCTCCTCGTGGCTGCGCGGCCTCTCCGCGCAGCGTCCAAGCTTCAGGCATAGCATGATTCGGCCCGGCTGGCGCAAGCGCCAAGATGGCGGCGCGCAGCGATATCACCGCTAGTCGCCGTTGCCGTAGCGTAACGCCCAAGCCGATTGACCTTTGCCTGCCCTTCGATAGGGTTCAGCGAGGTTGAGGAGAGACCGAATCGTGGCATCTGCCGGAACAATTCTGCCGCTGAAGACAAAGCTCGGCTTCGGATTCGGTTCCGTCGCATACGGTATCAAAGACAACGGTTTCGCGACCTTCCTCATATTCTACTATAATCAGGTTATCGGACTGCGCGCCGATCTGGCGGGCCTGATCATTGCCCTCGCGCTTATCACCGATGCCTTTGTCGATCCGCTTATCGGGCAGCTCAGCGACCGCACGCGCAGTCCTTTGGGGCGCCGGCATCCCTGGCTTTATGGCGCGGCGCTTCCGATCGTCATTTTCTGGTTGCTACTCTGGCATCCGCCCGGCGGAAGCGAAGGCATGCAACTGCTTTACCTGTTTTTGATCGCCACTGCCGTGAGGATTTCCTTCTCCGCCTATGAAGTCCCGACACTCGCTCTCCTGCCGGAACTCAGCAGCGACTATCATGACCGCACCAGCATTATGCGCTTTCGCTTTCTGTTCGGCTGGGGCGGCGGCCTTGCGATTATGGCGATTGCTTACGGCGTGTTTCTGGTCGCTAGCGAAAACCAGCCGGTCGGCTTGCTCAACAAACAGGGTTATAGCGACTATGCCTGGTTCGGTGCAGGCGTCATGCTGATCGCGGTCTTGCTATCAGCGCTGGCGACACACAGGATCATCGTCGCAAAATATCATGCAACCGGGACGCAGCCCGGCAGCGCCGAGGGCCTTGCCGATATTTTCGGTACTTTCCGGTACCGTCCTTTCATGCTGCTGATGCTTGCCGGTATTTTCGCCTTCACCAACCAGTGGCTGACATTCGCGCTGACTCCCTATCTTTACTCCCATGTCTGGGGCTTTTCGCAGGCCGACTTCACGGCCTTTGCGCTGCTCCTGTTCGTTTCGGCCTTCACCGCATTCCTGATCGTCACGCCGGTGTCGCGGCGCTTTGGCAAAGCACGATCTGCCTCGATGATGATATTGATCGCGCTTGTGCTCGGCAATCTTCCCTATCTGCTGAGGCAGTTCGGGCTTTTTCCGCAGCTTGGCGACGCAAGCATGATCCCGCTGCTATTTGCCTTTTTGATCTCGGCAACGGCGGCGAGCATTTCGGCAATGATATTGACGCTTTCGATGATCGCCGATGTCGCCGATCAGCATACATATGACACCAAGAAACAGAGCGAAGGGCTGTTTGCATCGGGCATGTTCCTGATGCAAAAGGTGGTGAATGGTGTCGGCATTCTGCTGACCGGAATTATTATCTCTGCCATTGGCCTGCCCGAAGGCGCAAAACCCGGCGAGGTTGGACCGGAAATCGTCGATAATTTTGTATGGATATACGTGAGCCTGTCGGTCAGCCTCGCATTGCTTGGTGCCTGGGCCTATACGCTCTTTCCGCTTGGCGAGGAAGATCATGAGGCACGGCAGCGCGGCACGGCAGCCAAACATGTCTAGGGCCTGGAGCGCAAGAGCGTGAGGAATATTCGGCATTAACGGCTGGCAATTCCGCGCCGCGTCTGACAGGGTTAAACGAACGATTAAAAGAAGAGGAAGCGATTCATGGATTTCGATCTCAGCGAGAAACAGACATATTGGCGCGACCGGGTGCGCGAATTCATCGAGGCAAAAATCCGCCCCGCCGTTCCGACCTATCAGGAGCAGGATGCCGAAGGAGATCGCTGGAAGGTCATCCAGGTTGTGGAGGATCTGAAAAAGGAAGCGAAGGCCGCTGGCATCTGGAATCTCTTCATGCCGCCGTCATCGGGCCACCCGCATGTCGACGACACCGTCCTGTTCGAGGGGCCGGGCCTCACAAACCTGGAATATGCGCTATGCGCCGAAGAGATGGGCCGCATCGGCTTTTCCTCCGAGGTGTTCAATTGCTCCGCGCCCGATACCGGCAATATGGAAGTCTTCATGCGCTACGGCACGGCAGAGCAGAAGCAGCAATGGATGGTGCCGCTGATGAATGGCGAGATTCGCAGCGCCTTCCTGATGACCGAACCTGCCGTGGCATCGTCGGACGCAACCAATATCGAAACCCGGATGGTGCGCGAAGGTGATGAATATGTCATCAATGGCCGCAAATGGTGGTCTTCGGGCGTGGGCGATCCCCGCTGCAAGGTGGCGATCGTGATGGGCAAGACCGATACCGAGGCAAAACGCCATCAGCAGCAGTCGCAGATTCTGGTGCCGCTCGATGCAGAAGGCGTGAATATCGTCCGGCATTTGCCGGTCTTTGGCTATGACGATGCGCCCCATGGCCATATGGAGGTCGAATTGAAAGACGTCCGCGTGCCGGTCAGCAATTGCATCCTTGGCGAGGGCCGCGGGTTCGAGATTGCACAGGGCCGGCTTGGCCCCGGCCGTATCCATCACTGTATGCGCACGATCGGTGTCGCCGAAGAGGCGCTGGAAAAAATGTGCAAGCGGCTCCTCTCGCGCGTTGCTTTCGGCAAGACCATTGCCGAGCACAGCGTTTGGGAAGAGCGCATCGCCCGCGCGCGTATCGATATCGAAATGACGCGCCTGTTGTGCCTGAAGGCCGCCGACATGATGGACAAGGTCGGCAACAAATCCGCAGCAGCAGAGATCGCCATGATCAAGGTGCAAGCACCGAATATGGCGCTGAAGATCATCGATGATGCAATCCAGGCGCATGGCGGCGGCGGCGTCTCCAACGATTTCGGCCTAGCCAGTGCCTATGCGCATCAGCGCACCCTGCGCCTCGCCGATGGCCCCGACGAGGTTCACGCCCGCGCGATTGCCCGGATGGAATTCGGCAAGCATGGCGGACGGCCCAATTCGCGCATTTCCTCGGGCGACATGGCTGTTACACGATGAGCGAAGAGCATATCGAAGCCGGTAATGGTGTTTGATTGATGGCAGTAGACGCAGAAAAAGCCTTTGTCGGAACGGTGGCGCTGGAGGGCGATGACCGGCTCGACGATGCCGCGCTGACGACATGGATGACGGATAATGTCGATGGCTTCGAAGGCCCGATCGAAGTTCGCAAATTTGCTGGCGGCCAATCCAACCCGACCTACAAGGTGCATGCGAAAAGCGGCGACTATGTTCTGCGGCGCAAGCCGATGGGCAAGCTGCTGCCAAGTGCACATGCGGTAGACCGCGAATTCAGGGTTATTTCCGGCCTCTATCCCACCGGATATCCAGTCGCAAAGCCCTTTGGCCTGTGCGAGGATAATAGCGTGATCGGCAGCATGTTCTACATCATGGACATGGTCGAGGGCCGCACGATCTGGAATGGTGCGATGCCCGATGCCACGCCCGATGAAAGGCGCGGCGTTTACCTCGAAATGATCGATGTGCTTGCGCGGCTGCATGAGAGCGATGTCGAAGCCATGGGGCTTTCCGATTTTGGCAAGCCAGGGAATTATTTCGGGCGTCAGGTGGGCCGCTGGACCAAGCAGTATAAGCTGTCCGAGACCGAGCATATGGAGAAGATGGAGCGGCTGATCGAGTGGCTTCCGGCCACCCTGCCCGATCAGACAAGGACGAGCGTGGTGCATGGCGATTACCGGATCGACAATGCAATCTTCGAGAAGGCCGGCACCAATTGCCTGGCCGTGCTCGACTGGGAGCTGTCGACGCTGGGCGATCCGCTGGCCGATTTCACTTATGTCTGCATGGCCTGGGTCACGCCCAATGAGGGCAGGAGCGGCGTGATGGATCTGGAGCGCGAAGAGCTCGGCATCCCCGAGCTGGAAGAAGTTGTCGAGCGCTATTGCGGGGCAACGGGCCGCGATAGCATTCCTGACATGAACTGGTATTTTTCGTATAATTTCTTCCGGCTCGCCGGGATTATTCAGGGAATCAAAAAACGCGTCATCGACGGAACCGCAGCTTCGGCTCACGCCAAGGCCATGTCGGAACGGGTCACGCCGCTCGTCGATCAAGCGTTTCATTATGCACAGAAGGCAGGACTGGAATGACCGGGGAATTGAATGACAAAGTTGCGATAATTACAGGTGCCGCGAGCGGAATTGGCCGGGCATCTTCATTGCTGTTCGCGCAGGAAGGAGCCAAGCTGGTCATCGCCGATGTCAGCGATGGACTGCAGGAAACGGCACAGATGGTTCGCGATACCGGCGGCGACGTCACGGCGATCCAATGCGATGCCGGTATCGAAAACGATGTCGGCAAGCTGGTCGATGCAGCAGTAAGCCAATATGGCGGATTGCATGCCGCCTTTGCCAACGCCGGAATCGGCGGCAGTTTTGCAGGGATTTTCGATCATACGGTAGAGGATTGGCAGGAGGTGCTGCGCGTCAACCTCATCGGTCCCTGGTTGATGGTGAAGCATGCCGGCAAATATATGGCGGACAATGGCGGCGGCTCGATCATCTGCACCGCCAGCGTTGCGGGCATCCGCTCGGGTGCGGGCGGCCCGGCCTATTCGGCCAGCAAAGCGGGCGTCATGAACCTCGTCAAGGTCGGCGCGCAGCAGATGGCGACCAGCAATGTCCGCGTGAACGGTATTTGCCCCGGGATTATCGAAACGGGCATGACCGCGCCGATCTACTCGATGGCGCGCGAAAAGGGGAAAGAGGACAAGATCGGCCAGCTCAATCCGCTGCGCCGGGGCGGCGAGCCCATCGAAATTGCGCAAATGGCACTGTTCCTTGCATCCGACCGGGCGAGCTATGTCAACGGTCAGTCTATCGCAGTTGATGGCGGGCTTTCTTCCAGCCACCCGGTCACACGTCAGCCATTCGGACAAACGGCCGTCTGATGCACGGTTCGATCGACGCCAAGGCGCTCGGCTTCCTGCCCGACCGGCTGGAGCGCATCGGTGCGCATATCACCGCCAATTACCTCGATAGCGGGCGGATGCCTTTCGGTGACCTGCTGATCGGGCGCGGCGATGAAATCGCCCACCGCTGGACGTCGGGTGTTGCCGAGGATGCCATCTTTCGCATCGCGTCGATGACCAAGCCGATAACCGCAATCGCCTTTATGCAGCTGGTCGAGCAGGGAAAGGTAGCTCTGTCGCACCCGGTGGCGAAATATCTCCCCGAATTCGAAGATCTCGGCGTCTTTGTCGCCGGCGGCGGCAACGCGCCTTTCGTGACGCGTCCGCCGGCGAGGCCGATGCAGATTATTGACTTGCTGCGCCACACTTCCGGCCTGACTTACAGTTTTCAGGAGCGCACGCCGGTCGACGCGGCTTACCGCGAGAGCGAGCTGGAGAACTGGGTGAAGGTCAAGGGAGACGATGAATTTATCGGCCATCTGGCACAAATTCCGCTTGATTTCGATCCAGGCAGCAGCTGGAACTATTCGGTCTCGACCGATGTACTCGGCGTCATCATCGCCCGCATTTCCGGCATGAGCCTGGGCGATTATTTCCAGAAGCATATTTTCGCTCCGCTCGGGATGGTCGATACGGGCTTTGCCGTGCCTGCTGAAAGCGCCGGGCGGATTCCCAGAAGCTATTCCTACCATCCCGAAAAGCTGATGGAAGAATATGACGCACCGGGGGCCAAAAGCGCCTGGGCAGGGAGATGCAATTTTCAATCAGGCGGCGGCGGGCTCGCGTCGACAATGGCGGATTATCACCGCTTCTGCCGCATGCTTTTGAATGGCGGCGCGCTCGACGGCGAACAGATCGTCAGCCCCAAAACGCTTGAATTGATGACATCCAATCACCTGCCGGGCGGCGGCGATCTGACGCAGCATTCGAAGTCGCTTTTCAGCGAAGCGGACAATGCCGGACATGTCTTCGGGCTTGGCTTCGGAATTGTCGAGAATCCCGCGGCAACCATGCTCCCGTGCTCGAAGGGCGAATTTCACTGGGGCGGGATGTTCTCGACCGCCTTTTTTGTCGACCCGGTGGAGGACATCATCATGATTTTCATGACCCAGCTAATGCCGTCGATGCAATATCCGATCCGGCGCGAGATCAAGACCATGCTCTATTCCGCACTGGCGGCTTGAGATCAGTTTGAAAAACCGCAGCCCTGAGCCAGTCGAAGGGCGTCTCACAGCCGAGAAGCGTGCTTCGACATCCGGAAGCGCCGACGGCGTTTCCGGCTCAGCACTGCGGTTGCAACTCAGCCTTCCGGCGCGATGCTCTCCACACCGCCCATATAGGGTTTCAGCGCATCGGGGATGACAACCGAACCATCAGCCTGCTGATAATTTTCGATAATCGCCACCAATGTCCGGCCCACGGCGAGGCCGGAGCCGTTGAGCGTATGCACAAATTCAGGCTTTTTCTCGCCTTCACGGCGAAAGCGCGCATTCATCCGCCGCGCCTGAAAATCGCCGGTGTTGGAACAGGAGCTGATCTCCCGGTAAGCACCCTGCCCCGGCAGCCAGACCTCCAGATCATAGGTTTTGCGCGCGCCAAAGCCCATATCGCCGGTGCACAGCAGCATCTTGCGATAATGCAGCCCCAGTGCTTGCAGGATGCCCTCTGCGCATTCGGTCATGCGCTCATGCTCTGCCTCGCTGTCCTCGGGGCGGGTGACCGAGACCAGCTCGCATTTTTCAAACTGATGCTGGCGTATGAATCCGCGGGTGTCCTTGCCGGCCGCGCCCGCCTCGCTGCGGAAACACTGCGTGAGTGCCGCAAACCGCAGGGGCAGCGCATCATGCGTGAGAATGTCGTCCATCACCGAGGCGGTTAACGAAACTTCGGAGGTCGGGATCAGCCAGCGGCGGGCGACGTTTGTTTTCTCAGCCCATTCCTTGATGAGATGAATCGAGTCTTTCCGGATTTCCTCGGGATTTTCAGGCATCACTCCGCCTTGATCTTGGAGTGTCTTGATTGCAGCGTCCACAGCAAGCTCGAAATCGCTCTCGGGGATCGTGAGTGAGGTCTGAAAGCTATCTTCCGCAAATTTGGGTAGCTTGTCGGTGCCATACATGGCCTCATCGCGGACAAGCACCGGCGGCATGCATTCGCTATAGCCATTTTCACGCGTCTGCCGGTCGATCATGAATTGACCGAGCGCACGGTGCAGCTGCGCCATATTGCCGCGTAGGAAAGTGAACCGCGCGCCAGATAATTTGACGCCCGTCCCGAAATCCATGCCCAGTGCCGGGGCGAAGTCGGCATGTTCCTGCGGTTCAAAATCAAATGCGGGTTTCTCTCCCCAAGTCGATAGCTCGACATTTTCGGCCTCATCCGCGCCATCCGGCACATCATCGGCAGGAAGGTTTGGCAGGCCTGCCAGCAGGTCATTCAGCGCCTTCCCCGCCTCGCGCTCCTCTTCCTCCAATTGCGGCATTTTTTCCTTGAGCGCGCCGACTTCGGCCTTGAGCGCTTCGGCCTTGTCCTTGTCGCCCTGCCCCATCGCCTGGCCGATCGCCTTGGAGGCTTCATTGCGGCGGGCCTGGGCTTCCTGCAACTCGGTCTGAACCGCACGCCGTTTCTCGTCGAGCGCCAGTATCTCTGCCGCAACCGTGGCATGTCCGCGCCGCGCCAGCGCGGCATCGAAAGCATCGGGATTGTCGCGAATAAACTTCAGGTCATGCATAATGGCTGCGCTATGCCGAGCAGCTTGCCGCCGTGCAAGGGGCAAAAGAAAAGGGCGACCAGATGGCCGCCCTTTCCGCTATTCCTGATTTTCCGCAGATTAAGCTGTTTCGAGCTCTTTCTTCTTGGTCTTGCGGCGCGCGAAGAGTGCTGCTGCCGCTGCACCGAAGAGCAGGACCATCGGCGGGGCGGGAACATCGGTACCGCCGGTTGAACCGCCACTTGATCCGCCCGAGCTGCTGGAAGAGCTCGACGATGAGGAAGAGCTGCTCGACGAGCTGGACGAAGAGCCCGAGGAAGTGCTCGTGCTGCCGCCGAAGCTCGACGAAGCACCGCTGCTGGTCGCGCCGGAGCTGGTCGAAGAACCGCCCGACGAAGACGAGCTGCTTGAGGAGCTTGACGAACCGCTCGACGAACTGGTGCTGCCACCGAAGCTCGACGATCCGCCGAAGCTGGAGCTGCCGCCTGACGACGAACCGCTGCTCGATGAGGAGGAACTGCTGCTCGAGGACGAACCGCCGCTTGTCGAAGAGGAGCTGCCGCCTGAGCCGCCGGAACCACCGGACGAACCGCCTTTGCCGCCGCCTTTACCACCACCTTTGCCGCCGCCGCTCGAAGAGGAGCTGCTGCTGGAGGAGGACGAGCTTGAAGATGACGAGCTGCTCGAAGACGAAGAAGAACTGGTCACACCGCCGGTAGACGTGGACACGCCGCCGGTCGAGGTGCTGACGCCGCCGGTAGAAGTACTGACGCCCCCTGTAGAGGTACTGACCCCACCGGTCGAAGTGCTGATACTGCCTGACGAAGTACTCGTTGAGCCGCCCGTCGACGTGATACCACCGGTTGAGGTCGAGGTCGACCCACCCGTGGAGGTAAAGCCGCCCGTCGAACTGCTGGTCGAACCGCCGCTGGATGTTGAGGAGATCACAACGGTGCCGCCACCGCCTCCGCCGCCGCCGAAGAAACCTCCGAAGAAGCCGCCACCGCCGAAGCCACCGCCATAGCCGCCGCTGCCGCCGACCACGATAGGTACAGCACCACCGCCGAAATCACCCTGATAAACAGGAGCCGGAGGAGGCGTGTAGGGAATAGGAACGGGCGGAAGGGGAACCGGAGCCGCAGCCTGCGACGCCACCTTCACGACTGTGGGCGTACAACTGGTCGTTGTGGTCGTTTTCTTGATACGACGAACGCGCTTCGTTTTGCGTGTTGGTGCATGGCGCGCAATTTTGCGGGCCTTGACCTTTTTGCGCTTGACGGTCTTCACCTTGCGGACTTCCTGATAGCCCGGTCCGGGTGCCCCTGCCGTCACTTGCACCGCGCCGCCACCAATGATGGCGCCCCCGCAGGTACAGGCACATAATTTTGCTAAAGCCATGCGTACAGACATTGTTATAAACCTTCTTCAGCCTTGGAGAGAAATCCCGGGAAACCGATGGAATGCCCTTTTTTCCGCCTCCTGATGTAGCGAGCAAGCCAGAATAAGAGGTTAAGCTCAATTGCGTTAACCCTGTTTGGAAGCCTGGCGCGTAATTTTATTGCTCGATTTGCCGGGATTTTTGAAAGCCGTCCCGAAGTGGAACTGTTTCGGAGCCGATTTGTTAACAATGCTCGCCCAAATATCGGATTTTCAGCCGATATTCACTTACCCTGCAATATCGGCTTGTCTGCATCCATGGCCGAGTCTATAGGCCGCGACATACCGGGAAGGCATCCGGGATTCAGCTTCGCCGGAAGCTTATTTTGATGTGGAGAGACAGGAATGGCCGCCAGCGCCAAGAGAAAGAAAAAAGCTTCTAAATCAAAATCTTCCGATATTCAATTGCAGGATGGTTATGAACCGTCCGATAAAGAAGAGTTCATGAATCCCATGCAGCTGGAATTTTTCCGGCGGCAACTCAACGACTGGCGTAACGACATTCTGGCCGAATCGCGCGGTACGCTTGATTCGCTTCAGGACGGCCCCATTCGCGAACCCGACCTGAATGATCGTGCGTCGAGCGAGACCGATTGGGGGATCGAACTGAGGACGCGCGACCGCCAGCGCAAGCTGATCGCCAAGATCGATGCGGCGCTGCGCCGGATCGAGGAAGGCGAATATGGCTATTGCCAGGTCACCGGCGAACCCATCTCGCTGGCAAGGCTTCGCGCAAGGCCGATCGCGACAATGACGCTGGAGGCGCAGGAAAAGCACGAACGGCGCGAACGGATCTCGCGCGACGACTAGACCGGCCCTGCTTCCGCAGCCGCTTGGTTAACAAAAGAACGCAAAGCCAAGCATTTCGGGGGTCGCCGTTAACTTTTTTGCTACCTCTTTCTGGCAATTTTCATCATGTAAAAAGTTATTTCAGGGTGCCAGGAATACAAATGGTTGATCTGTCGCGAAAAATTTCTGAATCCAGCGAAGGCGTCGCAAAGCGCGATGCGGACCGAGATAGCCTGTTTTTGAAGGCCGTCCTGCGGTTTCCGGCTTCCAAGGAAGAGGGCGAGGTTCGAATTCGCAATCTTTCTGCCGGCGGATTGATGGCCGAAGCCCCCGTCCAGGTGGCCCGGGGCGAGAAGGTCGAGCTCAACCTGCGCAATATCGGCTGGATCACCGGCACGGTGGCATGGGTCGCCGAGGGCCGGATCGGAATCGCTTTCGATCAGCCGATCGATCCCAAAGTTGCCCGCAAACCGGTGGGCCAGGGCGAATCCGACGTGCCCTTCTATCTGAAGAAACTCGACCGCCAAGAAGACAGCAAGAAGCGCAATTTGCGGCCTATCTGACCGCGCTCCTTACTCACATGCAATAGATATCGATCGGCACGGTGATTTTGTCGATCACACGCCCGATCGGATAGGGCGACTCTGCGCCCAGGGCAATGGCCTCGTCGAGTACCGCCCGCTTGCCCGCGCCCTTGAAGACGAGCATCGTCGTTCGTGCCTGCCTGATCGCCGCAGCGGTCATGGTCACCCGGTTGACCGGCGCCTCTTCGGGCAGCGGATCGGGCTCGATGCCGGTGGCAAGCATATCATCCGGCCCTTCGAGCGCATCTTCCATATCCGGCCCCGGGAAAATCGAGGCCGTGTGCCCATCCGCGCCCATGCCCAGCCAGACCAGGTCCGGCGGCCATTTCAGGTCGCTAAGGCGGGCATTGGCGGCATTGCCGGCAAGCTTGTAATCCTCTGCCTCGCTGGTCAGCGGCAACACGCGCGCACCAAGCGGCAGAAAAATGCGGGCAATATCGGCGACATTGGAAAGCTCGCTATTGACCGCCACCAGACGGTCGTCGGTCGGCACGATGGTCACATATTTCCATTTGATGTCGGAAGCCGCCAGCTTGTCGAAAATCGGTGCCGGCGTGGAGCCACCCGGAAAGGCGACAAGCGCTTCGCCGCGCGCATCGAGCGCGCTTTCGATGATGAATTTGATATCGCCGGCCACGGCCTCGACCATTTCGCCCTCATCTTCAAAATCCCAGAATTCGATTTCTTCGGCCATGTGGCGACAATTCCCTTTATTCTTGTTGGTGAATCGGATGCGGTCTGCCTAACAGGCTGAATCGATGGTGTCATCCGCAAGCGATTTTTCTTTGTTCCTCAATCCCCATCGACAGCAGATAGGGATCGTCATTTTGCAACTTTTGGAACTCCGCCTTACCTGAAAAGCTGTTTAATCCTGCATCAATCAGCGCCTGTGCGGTTGGCGCGCCCAGCGTTGTTCCGGGGCCGAGGATAATGATGCGATCGGGGGCGAATTCCGCTGCAGCGACCTGAACAGCGCGCGAAAAATCATAGCTGCGGTTGATTTGATGCCCCAGCGTGTATCGATAGATTCCCGCAGGATCGAAGGCTTTGGGCGACCAGATCCGCCCGGTTCCGTCAATCAGCGGTATCCGCCCGCCGCCAAAGCTCTCCATCGGGTTATTCGCTTGCGCCTCGGGCACGATATGATCGAGCAGAGGAGAATGAAACGCGGCATGGTGGTTCAGCCGCATCGGGAAGCGATCATCTTTCGGCAGCTTGCCAGCCAGCCATTTCAGGCCAGCATCATCGGCGGCAAAAACGAGCATGCCGCCAAGTTGGATTGAGATATGCACCGCGATATCCTCACGATCAGCTGCCTCCGCGAGCAACTGTTCGCAAAGTGCCTGCCTTTCCGGGTCGATGCGCCAATCCGCATCTACCAGCGGCCAGACGATCTGCCCGCCGACGCCCTTCTCATGCATCAGCCGGCCCATATTGTTCACCAGCGCCGCGCCATCTTCCAGCGAGAGCACGTCGGCGGAGGCAAGCGCCAGATACCAGCCCATCGAATTACCGGTGATCGCGGCAATTTCGAACCTGTCGCGGTCGATCGCCGCAAAATCGGCCAGCGCGCAGGCATAGATCAAGAGCGAGGCATTATCGCTGGTCAGATGCTGCCTGGATGAAAACTTCGCTGCGCGGTCGAGGCTCGAAATATCCGTTTGCCCCTCTTTCTTGCGCAGATCATCGAGCATGGCGACAAAATCGCCGCCGCCGTCATGCCAGCGTTGCAGATAGCCGAGCTCCGCCGCATTATAGGTTCCCCGGCCCGGGCAAACGACAAGGGCAGTCTCTTTGCTCATGTCCTGCCCACCGCTTTCCCAGCAGCGGCGATGATGCTGTCTTTGGAGGGCAGCGTCACCTCGGCGGCGGGCCCGAGCGCGATGAAACAGTCCTCCGCCGTCAATCGGCTCGATGCATCACCGCGACCTGCTTCCGCCAGCATCGTCATCAGCTTCTCCGACAGGCTGCCCGAGCGGCGGCATTCATCGACAATGAGAATCCGCTCGCAGGGTGCGGCTGCTTCCAAGATGGCTTCTTCGCTTAGCGGATGCAGCCAGCGCAAATCGACAATCCTTGTTGTTATGCCCGCCTTGCGCAGCGCTGTCTCGGCTTGCCGCGAAAGATAATATCCATTGCCATAGGAAAGGATGCACAAATCCGTTCCGTCGCCATGAAGATGCGGAGCACCGAAGCGAATTTGCTGCGCCTCATCCGGTGCAGCATAATCCGCCAGCCACCCTTCATCGCCAGCTGCCTCGAGATCCGCTGTATGGTATAGTGCGATCGGTTCGACAAAGACCACCACCCTGCCATCCTCATGCGCCAGCCTGACACATTCGCGCAACATCCCGGGTGCATCGGCAGCGCCCGATGGGCACGCGACGATAATGCCGGGAATGTCGGTGAGAACGGCCAGACTATTGTCGTTGTGGAAATGGCCGCCAAACCCCTTCTGATAGGGCAGCCCGGCAATACGCACGACCATTGGGTTTTGATATTGCTGCGCGGAGAAAAAGCTGAGCGTTGCCGCTTCGCCGCGTAGCTGGTCTTCGGCATTGTGCAAATAGGCAAGAAACTGAATTTCCGGGATCGGTACAAAGCCATTATGCGCCATGCCGATGGCGGTTCCCAAAATCGTCTGCTCATCCAGCAGCGTATCGAATATTCTTGCTGCGCCAAACTTGTTTTGCAAGCCTTGGGTAACGCCATAGACGCCGCCTTTTCTGCCCACATCTTCGCCAAAAACCGAAATCTGAGGATATTGCAGCATAAGATCGGCAAGCGCAAAATTGAGCGCCTTGGCGAGAGTCGCCGGTTTGGAAAGGTTGCGCTGGTCTTTGGCAAAAATTTTCTGTCGCGCTGCATCGCCTGGCAGCGAAGATGATGTTTTTGTTTTTTGCTTGGGTTCAATTGTTGCCATCACGGTATCGGCATCTGGCAGCTTGGGCCGGTTCAGCGCCTTGCCCGCGACGCGCTGTACGCGGGCGCGCATAGTCTCGTAACGCGCGGCAATTTCGTCGGCACCCAAAATCTGCCGCTCAAGCAAGATGCGCGCGCTGTGCAACAGCGGATCCTGCGCTTCGGCCGCTTCGATCTCAGCCATATCCGCATAGCCGGCTTCGACATCGGCTCCGGCATGGCCCATCAGGCGTATGGTGCGCATGTGCAAAAAAACCGGCTGCCGCTTCTGCCGCGCCCAAGCCACCGCTTCGCTGCAACCGCTGAGCGCGTCGACCATATCGAGCCCGTCGCAGGCGATATAATGCAGCCCTGCGCGCTGCGAAAAATTCGCCTCAATCCAGCCGCCGGGGGTGCGTACGGAAATGCCGATGCCATTGTCTTCGCACAGAAAGACGATCGGCATGGGCAGCCCCTGATAAGCGGTCCATGCCGCTGCATTGATCGCACCCTGCGCCGTCGAATGGTTGGCCGACGCATCTCCGAAAGAGCACAGGATCACGGCATCATCTGGCAATATCGCATCGGCAAGTGCCTGGCGCTTGGCCCGGCCAATGGCATGAGCTGCGCCGACCGCCTTGGGCAGATGCGATGCAATCGTACTCGTCTGCGGCGGCACAAATGTCTTCGCGCAGCCCAGCACCTTGTGCCGACCGCCCGAAATTGGATCGTCCGCCGATGCTGTAAAGCTAAGCGCCATGTCATGCAGCGGCGTCAGCCCGCCCTGCTGTTTCTTGCGCTGGATCAGGAAGGCCCCGTCGCGGTAATGCAGAAAGGCCATATCGCTTTGCCGCGACGCGGCGGCCATAGCTGCAACGCCCTCATGCCCGGAGGAACCGATCGAATAGAATGTCTTGCCTTTGGATTGCCGCGCCCAGAAATCGAGATGCCGCGACATGATTTGGCTATCGAATATGTCGACCAGCCGGTGCGCAGCAAATTCTGCAGCATTTTTGCTGTGCGGACCGGGTTGCGGGAAAATTCCGTCACGCAGCCTGCGAGCAAATGAATCGTCGATGATTTTGGCGCGATCAAACATTGCAAAACGCCCATAAACAAGCGCGGCAAAAATGCCACAATCTTTCCCCAATCCGCGTCATAAAACGTCAAAAAACTGGACGAGTCCGCAATTTAACCTATCAATTAAAGCCAACTTCCCGGTGAAAGGCCCGCAAAGAGGCCTGCAGCATGCCTGCAACATAATCGGTTTGTTTTGAGGAGAACACATAATGCGAAAATTCAACAAATTCATCGCGGCTGCCTTTTGCAGCAGCATGCTGATCCCGGCGGCGGGTTACGCACAAGACGCGCAGAATGACGAAGTTGCCGAGGATGAAGACGATGGCATCATCATCGTGACCGCTACACGGCGTGCCGAGGATGTGCAGGATATCCCCCTTGCCGTAACCGCGGTCAGCCCAGCTCAACTCGAGCAGCAGGGCGTCGTCAACGTACAGGATATCACCCAGGTATCGCCGAGCTTCTCGACCTCCAATGCGCAGCTTGCATCGGGCTCGGTCGTGCTTCGCATTCGCGGCGTCGGTACAACATCAAACAATATCGGCTTTGAAAGCGCGGTTGGCATCTTTATCGACGGTGCCTATCAGTCGCGGCCCGGTGTGGCGCTCTCCGAATTTGTCGATGTTGAGCGTGTCGAGGTACTGCGCGGCCCGCAGGGCACTCTGTTTGGGCGCAATACTTCGGCAGGTGCACTCAACATCACAAATGTGCGGCCTGATCTCAACGAATTTGGCGGCTTTGTAAATGCAACATATGGCAACCGCGATCTCGTCAGCGTGCAGGGCGCAGTAAACGTCCCGGTTGTGCAGGACAGCGTGGCTCTGCGTTTGACCGGTGCCTATCGGAACCGCGATGGATATTACACATTGCTCGACCGAAACGGCAACAATGTGGGCGAATCCAATGCGCAGGACCAATATCTGATCAGGGGCCAGATCGGTTTCGAAACGGATAGCGGCATCAGAGGCCGTGTTGTTGCTGACTATTCGAAAAGCGATGCGCCTTTCGGTGCGGCCCTTGAAGTTCTGCAGTCGCCTGTTGAAACCGGCGGCATATTTGGCCTTGTGGGTCTGGGTGCGCGAGGCGGCATGTCGGCCCCGGATGTGGCTGTCAGCGCTTTCGATACAACCAGTGCGCAACGGGCAGTCGACAACCGTATCGCAACGGTCAACTTCGAACCGATAACCGATGTCGAAAATTGGGGCATAGTTGGCGAATTTGAATTCCCGCTCGGCGATAGTGCGGACATCATCTATATTGGCTCTTATCGTGAATTCGATTCTTTCGAAGCTTACGATTCCGATTTTTCTGGCCTTGATGTTTTTGATGTCACCGGGAACAACACGCAGATTGAAACCATGACGCATGAGCTGCGTGTTCAGGGCGACGCTCTTGACGGTAGGCTTAGCTGGCTCATCGGCGGTTATTATTCCGAAGAGGATATTTTCCAATCAGCCAATTTCCGGCTTGGTGAAGATTATGGCGAGCTGATCGGCGCGCTTCTGTTCCCGGCAACAAATGGCGCGCTTGGCGCCAACCCACTGACAGTTTTCAGCGGCGTTGATCCAGCGGGCACGACAAACAACAATCTATATACCCAGAACAGCACAAGCTGGTCGCTATTCACCCACAATACGCTGGATATTACGGACAGGCTGAATGTGACTGTCGGCCTACGCTGGTCAGATGAAAGCAAGGATGGCAGCTTTGCTCAGGGCACCAGCAACAATCAGCTCTGCCCCGCAATCCTGAACGCAATCGCCGCAAATGCTGTTCCCGGAGCGCTGGTCAATACAATTTTCGGAACCGGCTGTTTTGCCTTTACCGCGCCTGCAGATCTTCCGCAGGCAGCGGTCTTTCCACTGCCGCGCACATTTGCAGGCGAATTCAACGATGAAGAACTGATCTATACCGGTAAGCTGGGTTATGCATTTGATAATGTCAACATATATGCCAGCTTTACCCACGGCTATAAATCAGGCGGTTTCAACCTCGATTCCACGGCAGCCGCCGGAGGGGCCGACCCGCGCTTTGCCTCGGAAGAAGTTGACGCTTACGAAGTTGGCCTAAAGGGCAAGTTCCTTGATAATGCCGTAACGCTAAATATTGCGGCCTTCCATCAAGAATTTACCAACTTCCAGGTTCTGGAGTTCACTGGCGCACAGTTCCAGACTTTCAACGTGCCATCAGCAAAAACCACTGGGGTCGAGATTGAGACGGTGCTTCGTCCAAATGACAATTTCACCTTCAACGGTGGCCTTACGATAACCGATGCACGCTATCCAAATGACTGCGCAGGCACATTGACGTCACCAAACGTGCTCGCGCTTTGCGGCAATTCGCTTACAAATGCGCCCGACATCGTGGCCATTGGCGGTGCTACTTACGAACGCGAGCTGGGCACCAGCCTGAAATTGACACTGAATAGCCAGATCCGTTTTGAAAGCGATCGCCGGACGTCAACGCAGGCCGTTGATCCGTCGAACCTGGCAGCGCAAATTCCAGTGCCCTTCGACGTGCAGGACGGTAATGTGAAGATCAATATGCGCGCTGCATTGGGTGATGTCGAAGATCGCTGGGCGATTGAGGCTTTTGTCACCAATCTCACCAACGAGATTACCCGCGGCGTGACATTCAACACTGTGCTGCGCTCGGGCTCACGCTCTGCATTCATTCAGGAACCACGCAGCTATGGCATCACGCTCCGCGGCAAATTCTGATCGTAGCTCAACGGTTTCGTCGCGGCAAAGAGGGCCGTCCCGGCAATGGGGCGGCCCTTTTTCTTTGCGTTGACGGGCGGGCTGGATCATAGACCTGCCAAAGGAGATTCGCATGACCGACCGCAGCAGTTTCGGGACAACCACCACAACAGACGAGGTGCTGGAGGGAATCGACCTGTCCGGCAAGCTGGTGGTCATCACCGGCGGCGCTTCAGGACTCGGCCAGGAAACCGCGCGGGCGATGGCCGCCAGCGGCGCAGAGATCGTCATCCCCGTGCGCGACATGGCCAAAGGCGAGGCTGCCGCTGGCGAAATCCGCGCAAGCTTGCCCGGTGCCAATATCACGCTGATGGAAATGGATCTGGCATCGCTCGATAGCATTCGCAAATTCGCCGATGCTTTTCTTGCAAAATATGACAGCATCGATCTGCTGATCAACAATGCCGGTGTGATGGCCTGCCCGCAAGGCAAGACCGCTGATGGTTTCGAGATGCAGTTCGGAACCAATCATGTTGGTCATTTCCTGCTGACCAACCTGCTGATGCCAGCTATTCTGAAAGGCAATCATCCACGCATCGTCAATCTTTCCTCCCGCGGCCACCATATCACACCGGTTAATCTGGATGATCCCAATTTCGAGGCGCGTGAATATGAGAAATGGCAGTCTTACGGCCAGTCGAAGACCGCGAATATCCTGTTCACTATTGGTCTGGAAGCCCGCCTGGCGAAAAAGGGCGTATATAGCCTTGCGCTGCATCCCGGCGGTATTCAGACCGATCTGGGGCGTCATCTGACTGAGGAGGATATCGCTTTCCTGACGAAGCGTATGGAAGAAAATTCGGGTGGAAGCACGCCAACCTTCAAGACCATACCGCAAGGTGCAGCAACGACTTGTTATGCCGCGACCGCGCCAGAGCTTGACGGCAAGGGCGGCGTCTATCTTGAAGACTGCCATGTCGCGCAAGTCGATGATGAAGACACGTCTAGCGGCGTGCGCAGCTATGCGGTCGACCCTGAAAAGGCGGACAAGCTGTGGATGCTGTCGGAGGAAATGGTCGGCCAGACATTCGCATACTGAGCGGCGGGCGCAGCTTTACTTTGCCACCTATTCGGCTAAAGGCGCTGCCACGGTAAATCCACGGAGAAGATCATGCGCGCTGACGCAGAAAATCTGGTGACACGTATTGACGCCGCGCTCGATCTTGTGCGCATGTCGCTCGATTGGGAAAAGGCCCTGCGCAGGCTCGATGAGCTGAATGCCAAGGTCGAGGACCCGACGCTCTGGGACGATCCGAAGGGTGCCGAGGCGATCATGCGCGAACGCCGCCGGCTTGAAAGCGCGATCAACACAGTGCGTGAAATCGATGACGCAAAGACCGGCACGGTCGAGCTCATAGAGCTGGCAGAAATGGAAGGCGACGAGACGCTGGCCGATGAGGGCGTCGGCGACCTCGAAAAGCTTGCCAACCGCGCCGACAAGGACAAGGTCGCTGCGCTGCTTTCGGGCGAAGCGGACGGCAATGACTGTTTCATCGAGATACATGCCGGCGCGGGCGGCACCGAAAGCCAAGACTGGGCCGAAATGCTGCAACGCATGTATATGCGCTGGGCAGAAGCCCGCGGCTACAAGACCGAGATGGTCGAATATCAGGCCGGAGACCAGGCCGGCATCAAAAGCTGCACCATGCAGATCAAGGGCGAAAATGCCTTCGGGTATGCCAAGACCGAAAGCGGTGTGCACCGGCTCGTGCGCATCTCGCCCTATGACAGCGCGGCCAAACGCCACACCAGCTTTTCGAGCGTATGGGTCTATCCCGTCATCGACGATGATATCGAAATCGACATCAATGAAGGCGATCTGAAGATCGATACCTACCGCGCATCTGGCGCTGGCGGGCAGCATGTCAACACCACCGACAGCGCGGTGCGCATCACCCACCAGCCGACCGGCATCGTCGTCGCCAGCCAGAATGATCGCTCGCAGCACAAGAACCGGGCGACCGCGATGGGTATGCTGAAGGCACGGCTCTATGAGGCCGAATTGCGCAAACGCGAGGAAGCTGCCGGAAGCGAATATGAAAGCAAGACCGAGATTGGCTGGGGCCACCAGATCCGCAGCTATGTGCTCCAGCCCTATCAGCAGGTGAAAGATCTGCGCACCGGCGAAATCTCGACCGCGCCTGGCGACGTGCTCGACGGGGCGCTCGATAATTTCATCGCCGCTGCATTGGCCCAGCGCGTCACCGGCGAGACGGTCGATGTCGAGGATGCCGATTAGGGATCATTCCCGGCATTACCGGCATTCCCTGCGAACTTCGGGCATGGGAGTTTTTAGTCTGCTCCCTGCGCTTCCGCGATCAGCTTGCCATCGATTTCTTTGGCCGCGATATATGCTTCGCGCTGCGTTACCCGCTCGGCATAGGCCGCGAATGAAGGCTTGGGCGTGACCGTGCCAAATTCCTGGCCCCACACAATCTGCGAACCAACATAGACATCGGCCATCGTAAAGCGGTTTCCGCAGACAAAATCATTGGCGTCGAAATGCGCGGCCAGCACATCGACCACACGGTCATAATTGCCGTAGCCTGCCATCATTTCCTTGTCCGCTTCGACAGCGAAGCCCAGCGCTTTGTTGGTGACGGCTGCCTCCAACGGACCGGCACCGAAAAACATCCAGCGATAATAGCTGGCAACCTCGTTATCTGCAGGCGCGAGCCCGGCATCGGGGAAGCGCTGCGCCAGATAGGCGCAGATTGCCGCACATTCGGTCACCACCGCGTTCCCATCGACGATAGCAGGAACCTTGCCCATCGGATTGATCGCGAGATAGTCAGCCGATTTCATGCCGCCGTCGCCCGTCTCGCCATATTCGAGCAAATACTGCTCATAATCCGCGCCAGCCTCATGCAGCGCCCAGCGCGCGATCTGCCCGCGCGACATCGGGTTGGTATAGAATTTCATTTTCGCCATTTTGTGGCTCCCTCCTTTTCACTCTCCCGGTGAAACGGCGCTACCGGCTAGCAGGCCGCCATCCAGATTGATTTCGCTGCCCGTCATGTAGGCGGCTTCATCGCTGGCCAGCAAAAGCGCGATGGCAGCGACCTCTTCCACGGTTCCGAAACGCTGCATCGGCGTGTCGGCCACCATCGCAGCCTTTCTCTCTTCGCGGTCCGGACCGTCACCAATCAGTGTTTCCCACATCGGTGTCAATATCGCGGCGGGATGAATGCTGTTGCAACGGATATTCAATCCCTGCCCAGCGCAATAAAGCGCAACCGATTTCGTATGATTGCGGATGGCGGCCTTGGACGATGCGTAGGCCGCAGCCATCGGGATGCCCACCAGCCCGCTGCGCGAGGAGATGTTGATGATACTCCCCTCGCCTTTTTCGCGCATTGCGCGGACCGCATAGCGGCAACCGAGGAAACAGCCATCGAGGTTGGTGGCATGCACGCGGTGCCATTCGGCCAGGCTAGCATTTTCGGGATCATGCGCCGCTGATCCGTCTTCAAAACCGGTAATCCCGGCATTATTGATCACAATATCCATTTGCGGATGCGCCTCTGCCAGGTGCTGCCAATCGTTCTCGGCGGATACATCCATTTCGAAAAACTCTGCATCCATCGCCTGCGCTGTTTTCCGGCCGGCCGGCGCACGGATGTCTGCGATCACCACCGCTGCGCCCTCTTTGGCAAATGCCCGCGCTATGGCCTCGCCTATGCCCCGCGCGCCGCCGGTAATGAGTGCCTTTTTGTTATGCAACCTTCCCATACGTCACCCTTTCGCTGCGCAAATAGCCTGTTACTCTAACGCTTTGAGTCGCACCAGCGAGAGGAGAAGATGATGAAGCCCGTTTGTTTGGTGATAGGCGCAGGTGCCGGGATCGGCGGTACGGTCGGCGCGAAATTCGCCGCCGAAGGGTATCACGCCGTGCTGTGCCGGCGCAGCGATGAAGAAGGGCTGGACCGGCTGGTAAGCAATATCCGCGATGCCGGCGGCGAGGCATCCGGCTTCCTGATGGATGCGACCGAAGATGGCAGCATCGAGGAGCGCGTCGATCAGGTCGAGGCAGAAATTGGTCCGATCGACACCGTGATCTACAATCTAGGCGCGCAGATCGGCAACCGAACGCTGGATGATACGCCGCACCGCGCCTTCGAACTGGGCTGGCGGCTCGGCACCTACGGCCTGTTTCGCATCGCCAAGAAAGTCTGCCCACTGATGGTAGAGCGCGGCAAGGGCAATATTCTTGTCACCTCTGCAACCGCTGCGGTGCGGGGAAATGCTGGTCAACACAGCCATGCTGCGGCGATGGGCGGGCGGCGAATGCTGTGCCAGACGCTGAATGCCGAATATGCACCGCAGGGCATCCATATTGCGCATATCATCGTCGATGGGTCGGTCGATGCACCCGATACGCTCGGCAAGCTGCTGGGCCCTGAATTGTTCAAGAAACTGCGTGAAACGCAGGGCGCGAAAGACGGCTTGCTCCAACCGGAGAAAATCGCCGAGACCTATTTCCATCTGGCGCAGCAGCATCGCTCGGTCTGGACACATGAAATCGATCTGCGATGCTACACGGATATCCCATGGTGGAACAGCAGCGACATCGGGCGCTCGGTCGCCTCGGAAGTTTAGGGGAGAATTTCGGTGTCAAAATCCTTTGAATTCTTTTTCGATTATGTCAGCCCGACGGCCTATCTTGCGCATTATGCCGCGCCCAGAGTCGCAGAACGGACTGGCGCGAAGCTCATCTATCGGCCCATGTTTCAGGGCGGCGTGATGCAGGCGACGGGGAACAAGCCGCCAGGGATGGTGCCTGCGAAAGGTGCCTATATGGCGCGCGATCTGCAGCGCTGCGCCAAGCGGCACGGCGTGCCGATCTTCATGAATCCGCATTTCCCGATGAACACGCTGATCCTCACGCGCGCGACAATAGGAATGGAAGATGGCGCAAAGCGGGCGCGCTTTATCGATGCCTGCTTCCGCCACAGCTATGGCATGGAAAATGGCATGGATCCGACCAATGAAGAGCATCTAACCGCCATGTGCGACGAGGAAGGCTTCGATGTTGCTGAGATCGTCTCGCTAGGCACCGCCCCGGAAAATAAGGACAAGCTGAAAGCGAATACCGAAGAAGCGGTTTCGCGCGGCGTGTTCGGCGCGCCGGCCTTTTTTGTCGGTGACGAGCTCTTCTTCGGGCAGGACCGGCTCGACTATGTGGAAGAGGCGCTTAACGCACAATAGAGCAGCCGAAATTCCGGCTTGCCCTCGCTCGCCATTCTCCATAACGATTTAATCACGTGATTAAATGAGGAGAGACGACATGGCTGGACGCGACGGACCGCTCAGCGGATATAAAGTCATCGAACTCGCCGGTATCGGCCCGGGCCCCTATGCAGGCCAATTGCTCGCCGACTATGGTGCCGATGTCATAGTGGTCGACCGCCCCGGCCCGGGTATCAAAGCAATCGATGGGCGCGGCAAGCGCTCGATCATTCTCGATTTGCGCAATCCCGAAGGCACCAAGACCCTGCTCAAGCTGGTCGAGAATGCCGACATACTGATCGAAGGCTTGCGCCCCGGCGTCACCGAACGGCTCGGCATCGGGCCGCAGCATTGCCATAAAGTCAACCCGAAGCTCATCTACGGTCGCATGACCGGTTGGGGGCAGGAAGGCCCTTGGAGCCAGATGGCCGGGCATGACATAAACTACATTGCGATGACGGGCGTGCTTCATGCCATGGGTAAGGATGGCGAGCCGCCTATGCCCCCGCTCAATATGGTTGGCGACTTCGGCGGTGGATCGATGTTTCTGGTTTCCGGTATTCTGGCAGCGCTGGTTGCGCGCGAAAAATCAGGCAAGGGAGATATTGTCGATGCGGCGATAATCGACGGCACCCATTCGCTGATGTGTTTTGTCCACGGCATGCATGGCCTCAATGCCTGGCAACCAAAGCGCGAGGCCAACCTGCTCGACGGCGCAGCGCCCTATTATCGCTGCTACAAGACGTCTGACGACAAATTTGTCGCCGTTGGCTGCATCGAACCGCAATTTTTCGGGGCCATGATGGAAAAGCTCCCAATCGGCCCAGACGAATATGGCGGCCAGAATGACCGGGCAAGATGGCCAGAACAGCAAAAAATGCTCGAGGCGGTGTTCGCGGGCAAAAGCCGCGATGCGTGGGAAGAGACCTTTGCCCTGACCGACGCCTGCGTCACCCCCGTGCTCGACTATCAGGAAGCGGCGGAGCACCCTGCCAATATCGAGCGGAGTGCGCTTGTATCGGAACCCGGCTGGACGCATCCTCAAATCGCGCCGCGGCTTTCCAGCCAGCCGCCGGCAGACAGTTTCGAAATACCCGCCAAGGGCGGAGATTCGGAGGCAATTCTGAAAGAGGCCGGCTTTGCCAGCGAGGAAATCGACGCGCTGTTCGGATCAGGCGGCGTAGCCGCGGCAGATCGCTGAGCAAGAAAAAGGCTGGCAAAAACAAGCCAGCCAGTAAGTGTCAGGGGACACAGATGCGTGTTATGGATGCGCGAGTACTGCCGGCTTGGGGGTAAGGGAGGGATGCGCCGGCAAACACTCGCAGCATAGGTTTTATTGCATATCGAATTGCGCGGCGCGATATGGCCTTTTGGACATATGACCGATAGGACGGGCTTTGGGGCTACAAACCCGCCTCCACTGCCAGCCTGACGGCATCCGCCATATTGCCCGCATCGAGCTTTTTGAGCAGAATCGAACGGTGCATCTTTACCGTGCGCTCGGATAGCGACAAACGATAGGCGATCTGCTTGCTGCGAAAACCAGCGGCCATATCTTTCAAAATCTGAAGTTGCCGCGGCGACATGTTTTTGAGTTTTTCGACCGCCACCTGATGACGCTTGATCGTCATGCCGCTGTCTTTCTCTGGAAGCTCGACCTGCGAGCCGAGAAAATAGCGTAGCTTGCCGTCATTATCGAAAACAGGCGCTATCAGCACCGCGTTGCGAAACGGGCTGCCGTCTTTCTTGTAGTTGAGAATTTCGACCAGGACCGGGCGTTGCTCGCGAATCCCTTCGCGGATTTTCTCGCTCACCCATGGTTCGGTCTTCGGCCCGGCGAGAAAACGGCAATTGCGTCCGACAATCTCTGACTCATCATAGCCTGTGAGATCCAGGAAAGCTTGGTTGACTGCAATAAGTGGATTGTCTTCCAGTAGCGGGTCGCTGACCACCGAGGGCACCGGGCTATGCGCTATCGCGGTCAGCACAGCATCGGCGCTGTCCGCAGCTACCAGCTTGGACTCTTCCTTACCCATAGGGCAAATGTAAGCATTTGATTGCGCGGCGCAAGCGCTACGCGCTAGTAGATGCCGCCTTCCTGTTGCAGAAATTCCTGGTCCTGCGTGCTCCCGCTGGCACCGCGAACGGCCTGCGGCGCGTTGCTGTTGCTCGATCGGTTGGTGTTCGCCCTTTGCTGGGTTGATGCGGCGCGGCGCCGCTTGGGCTTGGCGCGCGCAGCGATGTCGGCGCGGCGGATGCTCCGCTTGGGCTCGGTCTCTGCGGCAAAGGCCTCCCAGATCACCGAATTGTCCACGCTCAGATCGGGCCAACCGCCATAGACGCGCTTGCCCGTTTGCCGGTCGATCCGCACCAGCCGTGCGCCCTGCGGCGCAACGAAACGTTTTGACGGAACATATGGGAGCGCCTCTTTTGCAAACTGTTTGAAAACTGGCGCGGCGAGCGAGCCGCCCTGCGCATAGCCGCCCATATTCCGGGGCTGGTCAAAGCCAAGGTAAACACCCGCTACGAGATTGGGCGTACCCCCCACAAACCACACGTTGGTCGGCCCGGTTGTTGTTCCGGTCTTGCCAAACATCGGGCGGCCAAGATCCTTGAGCAAAGTCGCCGTACCGCGCTGAACCACACCTTCCAGCATATGTACCACCTGATAGGCGGTGACCGGGTCCATCACCTGCTTGCCGGCAGCGGCAAAACGCGGCATCGGCTTGCCATCCCAGTCATCCATGTTGCAGCCCTTGCAGGGTTTCCATTTGGCCGGCCAAATAACCTTGCCACGCCTGTTCTGCACGAAATCGATGAATGTGGGGTTGAGCTTCTTGCCGTGGTTGACCAGCATCGAATAGGCATTGGTCATTTTCAACACCGTCGTATCGCCCGCGCCCAGCGCAAAAGCGAGATAGGGCGGATAAGGCTGTCCGGGCCGGGAAATCCCCATGCTGTCGAAGGTCTTGACAACATTGTCCATGCCGGAATCATTGGCGGCACGCACCGTCATCAGGTTACGCGACTGTTCCAGGCCCCAGCGCATCGTGCGCGGTCCAGCGCCCCCTGCCCCGCCGAAGTTGCGGAAGCATTTGCGCCCGAGCGAAGCCGACTGCCAAACGCAGAAAGGCGCATCGAGAATGATAGAAGCTGGCGTCATACCCTGATCAATCGCCGTTGCATAGACGAAGGGCTTGATGGTCGAGCCTGGCTGGCGCTGCGCCTGCGTAGCGCGGTTGAAGCTGGAAATGCGGGAATCGAACCCGCCCTGCACGGCCAGAACCCGGCCATTGAGCGGGTTTTGGACGACCATACCACCGCCCACCTCGGGAACGGTGCGCACATTGTAAACGCCGTTCCCGGCGGGTGCGACGGCAATGATATCACCGACTTTCAGCGAGCTTGGCCCACCATTGAGGCGGCCTTCATTGCCATTGCGCAATTTTACCCGGCGCGGCGCAACGATCAGAGCTGCACGCCAGTTGGAATAGTCGATTTCGATATTGGAAGAGAGGAATTGCCCGAAAATATCGCCATCTTCCGCCTTCACATGATTGATCGGACCCGGCCAGCCCTTGCCTGCATGATAACGCAAGAGCCCATCGCGCAGCGCCTGTGTGGTCAATTCCTGAAATTCCGGATGAAGCGATGTGCGCACCCAAAGCCCGCCGGAATAGACGCTATAGGGTCCGTCCTCGGCATTCTCACCGAACCGTTCCATGAGCTGCCGGCGGACCTCTTCGGTGAAATAGCCGGCCTTGCGCTGAAATTGCGGACCGCGCAAAGGCGCAAGACCCAATGGCTGCGCCGAGGCGCTGGCGAGCTGTTCGGCGGTGATCCAGCCATTGTCGCGCATCTCGTCCAGTGCCCAGTTACGCCTTGCCAGAGCCGCGTCCCGGTTCTTCTCCCGCCCGTAAGTTTCCGGTGCCTTGGGCAATATTGCCAGGAAGGCGATTTCATGCAGCGCGAGCTGCTCGACACTCTTGTTGAAATAGGCCTGCGAAGCAGCCTCGACCCCAAAAGAGCGACGGCCAAGCGGAATTTCGTTGAGATATAGCGACAGAATCTGCTGCTTGGTAAGCGTTTCCTCGATCCGCATGGCGAGGATCGCTTCTTTCATCTTCCGCGTATAGGTGACTTCGTTGGTGAGCAGCAGGTTTTTCGCTACCTGCTGCGTGATCGTCGAGGTGCCGCGCGGCGTATCGCCGGTTACCAACCCTTCGAAGGCCGCGCGCACCAGGCCGGGATAGTCAAGCCCACCATGCTCGAAGAAGGTTTTGTCCTCCGCCGCAAGATAGGCGCGCACCAGCTGCGTGGGAAAATCGGCATATTCGAGCTGCACCCGGCGTTCGCGCGCGTAGCTGTGAAAAGGTTCACCATTGATATCGCGCACCACCGTCGGCAGCGGCGATTCATATTCCAGCAGCCGCTCTGCATCGGGAAGATTGCGGACGAACAATGCCCAGAAAAGAAGCATCACCAAAAGCAGCAGACCAAGCGCGTAGACGCCCCAGCGAAACCACTTTCCTTCCCATCTTTTCTTGAGCCACGCCCAGGCACCGGTCATTTCCCGGGTCAGGCGATAGCTGACATTATTGTTCTCGGCTTCTTCCATAGATGCTCGTATTTAGCGCATCTACGGGCAAGGTCCAGATTCTTGTTGCCGGTAATTGTCCAGAATGTGGATTGGCTGAGGTCGGAAAAACACTCTAGCGCGAAGCAAGGCGGCGGGCAAAATGCACCTGTATCGCGCTCGCCACGCTCTGTCCGATGCGGCGCTGCCCTTCTTTTGAGGACAGAAAAGCCACATCGCGCGCATTGGTCAGATAGCCGGTTTCGAACAGAACCGACGGCGTATCGGGTGCTTTCAGCACGACAAAAGACGCGAACCTGTGCGAATGCGAACGCACCCGCATATTCGGTTTCGCCTCGCGGATAAGCAATTTTGCAAAATCGGCCGACACATTCATCGTCTCACGCTGCGTCAGATCGATCAGGATGGACGAAACGCTGGCATCTGCGCCGCCGAGATTCACGCCATTGATAATGTCTGCCTTATTCTCGCGCGCTGCCAGTTTCTGTGCTTCCCGGTCCGATGCTGTTTCGGACAGCGTGTAAACCGTTGCACCATTGGCCGTGTGATTTCCGGCCGCATCGGCATGGACTGACATGAACAGATCGGCCTTCATCTTGCGGGCAATGCCGAAACGGTCCTGCAGGACCAGATAGCGATCATCCTCGCGCGTCAATGCGACGCGGATTCGGCCAGTCTGAACCAGCGCATCGCGGATCGACTTGGTCACGGCGAGCGCGATGTCCTTCTCGTAAATGCCTCCATGCGGGCTGATCGCGCCTGGATCATGGCCGCCATGCCCTGCATCGATGACGACCAGCGGAAGTCTGGGGTCGGACGGCCCATAGATTTTCGGCAGGCCGCGCTGCGATTTGCGACCGATCGGCGCGCTCACCTCATAGCGCTTTTTCGGCGGCTTGGAGCGAAAAAGCCTTGGCGGAAGGAAGCTCATCCGGCCGCGCGCGAGGGCATTCGCCCATTCACCGACCGCCGCCCGGCGCAGCTTGATGGTCAGGCTCCGGCCATCGGCAGAAAACTGACCGCCTGTTACCAAGGCCGGGCTGGCGAGATCGAAAACAATACGGGCAGTGTGCGGACCGAACTGCCCCTGCCGCACATTGCTGACCGGGCCGCCTGCCGATGCCTGCTTGCCGGCCGTCGCGCCCAGAATATCAAGGGCAATGCGGTTGGGGCCGGCAAGCGTGAAAACCGATGCCTTGTTGACGATATCGTCAAATTTGACAGTGATTGTCCGCTCGCTGCTGACGACGTCTTTTACCACACCGGCATAGGCCGCTGGCGAAGCAAAAAGTCCGGTGACGAAAAGGGCAACCGAAAACATGGAAGCCCTTTGTAATCCCGCCGCAAATCGGGTCCAGTAATTTTTTGATGCCATCTGCCTCAGGGTCCTTCACCGCTATGATGAAAGCGAAATTAAGCATGAGAGGCGAAAACCGGGTCACCAGACGAGGTTAATGGGGAATTAGGCATGATTTTACAGGTCGCACATCGCCTCATTCGCGCTTGCCGAAGGCTTGGGACGGTGCTAGCAGAAGGTCACGGCGCTGCAGCATCAGTCTGTTTCGCCAGAGATTTCGGGGGTATCGGCGCGATCTGCCGCCGGCTCCCATTTTTACAGGTTGACGCTGCATGAGGCATGATATTTCCACCACCGCTCGCCCGCATCAGGGTGGCGCATGGTCTGGGAATAACGTCGGCGCGCTTCGCGCTGGCTATGTCCAGGCAGCAGACACGTTTTTATCAAACATGAAAATTCGCCGCATCCAGCCGTCCCGAAAAAGCGCGATGGCACGCGGCCAATGCAACATAAGCAGCGAGAGAGCGAACCCGCTTGTGACCGCTGCCTGGAGACAATTACATGACAACGCGTATGCTTATCGACGCGCGGCACCGGGAGGAGACCCGGGTGGCCGTCGTTACAGGGAACCGGATCGAAGAACTCGACTTTGAATCGGCTGAACACAAACAGCTCAAAGGCAATATCTACCTTGCCAAGGTAACCCGGGTAGAACCATCACTCCAAGCTGCCTTCGTCGACTATGGCGGCAATCGGCACGGCTTTCTCGCCTTTGCCGAAATACACCCCGACTACTACCAGATTCCCAAAGAGGATCGTGACAAGCTGCTCGCAGAAGAGGCCGAAGCCGCTGCCGAAGAAGCAGCATTGCGCGAGCAGGAGGAAGACGAAGACAATGAGCCGGCCGAGATTATCAAATCGGAAGCCGCGGGAGAAGAAGACACGGATCTTATCGAGGTCGACGATGACGATGCGATCGACACCATCGATATCGAGGAAGGCCAGGAGCCCGACCTGGATAGTGATGAAGAAGAGGAGGATGAAGAGGAATCCAGCGACAACGGGTCTGAGGATGTCGACGGCGAAAAAGACAAGGCCGAAGGTGATGACAAACAACCCCGCAAGGGCCGCGGACGGGGGAATCGCCGCCGCCGCGGGAGCAGAAAAGGCCGGGGGCGCGGCAAGGCAAAAGCCAGCGACGAGGCCCGCGCCAAACGGATGAATCTACGCCGCCGCTACAAGATTCAGGACGTCATCCACCGGCGTCAGGTCTTGCTGGTGCAGGTCGTCAAGGAAGAACGTGGCAACAAGGGTGCGGCTCTCACCACCTATATGAGCCTTGCCGGACGTTACTGTGTGCTGATGCCCAACACCAGCCATGGCGGCGGGATCAGCCGGAAAATCTCGAATGCGTCGGATCGCAAGCGGCTCAAATCGATCGTGGCAGAAATGAAGCTGCCGTCGACAATGGGCTGCATTGTCCGCACCGCCGGCCTGTCGCGCACCAAGGCCGAAATCAAGCGTGACTTTGATTATCTCGCCCGGCTCTGGGACGAAATCCGCGAGAAGACGCTCAAGGGTTCCGCGCCGATGCTGATCCACAGTGACAGCGATCTTATCAAACGCGCGATCCGCGATATTTACAATCGCGACATTGGCGAGGTGATGGTCGAAGGCGACGATGGCTACCGCGCGGCGAAGGATTTCATGAAATTGCTGATGCCGAGCCACGCCAAGCGCGTGAAGCAATATTCCGATTCTGTTCCGCTGTTTCAGCGTTACAGCGTCGAGGATCAGCTTTCCGCCATGTTCCAGCCAGTAGTGCAGCTCAAATCCGGCGGCTATATCGTGATCAACCCAACCGAGGCCTTGGTCTCCATAGACATCAATTCGGGCCGCTCGACGAAGGAGCATGGTATCGAGCAAACCGCTCTGGCGACCAATCTGGAAGCCGCCAAGGAAATTGCGCGCCAGTTGCGGCTACGCGATATGGCGGGGCTTGTGGTTATCGATTTCATCGACATGGAGCGGCACAGCAATAGCCGCAAGGTCGAGCGCGCCATGAAAGAAGCGCTGAAAAACGACCGCGCACGCATTCAGGTGGGCCGCATATCCAGTTTCGGCCTGATGGAAATGAGCCGTCAGCGGCTGCGCACCGGCGTGCTCGAAGCATCAACGCGTGTTTGCCCGCACTGCGAGGGCACAGGCCTTGTCCGTACAGCATCGTCCTCGGCCTTGTCGGCGCTCAGGATAATTGAGGAAGAAGCGGCCCGCGGCAAAGGCAGCGAGATACTGCTGCAAGCCAGTCAGGAAGCAACGATCTACGTGTTGAATCACAAACGCAGCGAGCTGGCTGCGATCGAGGAAAGCTACGGCGTCAGCATCAGCATCACGCCCAATGAGGAGAGTGAAGGCGCGCGCATGTCCGTAGGCGCATCGGGGCCGAAACCGGAAAAACGCGCCAAACTGCCGCCCATCGTCGATGACGACGATGCCGAAGACTCGAGCGAAAAGCCCGGGGACGAAGCGCAGGACGAAGGCCGGGGCAAGCGCAAACGGCGGCGCGGCCGACGCGGTGGGCGCGGCCGTGCGCGCGATGGTGAAAGTGAGGTAGAGAAATCTGCTGATGATAAAGACGCCACCGACGAAAAGCCCGCAAAGAAGCGCAGCGGCGGTCGCAAAAAGGCTGATAAAACGGCTGAAGAATCCGAGGAAGCCGCCACCGGTGAGGCGAAGGAAGAAAAGCCAAAGCGCCGCCGCCGGACAAAAGCCGAAATCGCCGCCGACAAGGAAGAAGAAGGCAAGACAGCCAAGAAGGAACAAGAGGCCGAAAAACCCAAGCGCAAACGTGCTGCCGCGACGAAGACCGCCAAGGCAGATGAAAAGGCTGCGGAGCAAGCTGCCGAAGACGTCAAGCCAAAGCGGAAGCCTCGCGCCAAAAAAGCGGGCAGCGCAGACGAGACTGAAAAGCCCAAAAAACGGACCCCGCGAGCCAAGACGGCCGATGACGAGAAAGCCGCCGAGGCGGAGAAGCCTGCCGCAAAGCGCAGCAATGCAAAGACCGCTAAGGGCGATGGCGATGCGGCCAGCGATGAGGCGAAGCCTGAAAAGGCGCGTTCGGGCTGGTGGCAACGCACTTTCGGCTAGGGCATTTTAGGTGCGCGGCTTAAGCAAAGGTTCAGTTTGCGCCCGCCAAGGGGACAGTATGGCCCGTTATTTTCGATATCGCCTGAAAATGGCGATCGCCCTTTGTGTTGCGCTGCTGCTTTCCGTGCAGCCAGCCATGGCGCAATCGATATTGCGCGATGCCGAAACGGAAGCCTTTTTCAAGGAAATTTCCGAGCCGCTGATCCGCGCAGCCAAACTCGACCCCAATAATGTCGACATCGTCCTGGTCAATGACAGCTCGATCAATGCATTCGTTGCCGGCGGACAGGTCATCTATATGCATGCCGGGCTGATCGAAGCAGCTGGCACTGCCAATGAAGTACAGGGCGTCATCGCGCATGAGCTCGGTCATATAGAGGGCGGCCACGTTGTGCGCTTCAACGAAGGGCTCGGCCCGGCCAGCGGCATCACCATTGCCAGCCTGATTCTGGCCGCCGCCGCCATCGCCGCAGGCGCTGGCGAGGCCGGCGCAGGCATTCTTGCTGCTGGCCAGCGCGCGGCGCTGGGCAAGTTTCTGGCATTTTCGCGCGCGCAGGAAGGCGTGGCCGATGCATCGGGTGCACGCTATCTTTCAGCAGCAGGCATCAGCGGCAGAGGCTCCATCAATTTTTTCAAGCGCCTGCAAAATCTCGAATTCCGCCTCGGCATTCCGCAGGATAATAGTTACAACCGGACGCACCCGCTATCAGGAGAACGCATCTCCGTCCTGCAAGATACGTATGAGGCCGACCCTGCTTGGGAGGCACCGCTTAATCCTGAATGGGAAACCAAGTTCAAGCGCGTAAAGGCAAAGCTGCAAGGCTATCTCAACGATCCCAATGTAACCTTGCGCAATTATCCCGAGAGCGACACAAGCATCCCCGCCAGCTATGCGCGCGCCTATGCCTGGCATCAGGCCGCTTACCCGCAAAAGGCCAAAGCCGAGGCGGAAGCGCTGGTCGCGCGGCAGCCCGACGATCCTTATTTCAATGAGCTGCTCGGCCAGATTCTGCTCGAATCGGGCAAGCCCAAAGAATCGCTTCCGTCGCTGCGCAAGGCAGTGGAACTCACCAACAGCCAGCCGCTGATCGCGGCCATTTTCGGCCATGCGCTGATTGCGACCGAGGATCCGGCACATTTCGACGAAGCAGCCAGAGTGCTCAAGGCCGCCGTCGCGCGCGACAATCGCAACCCGTTTGCCTGGTATCAGCTTGGCGTGGTCTACGCACAGCAAGGCGACGAACCGCGCGCCGCGTTGGCCAGCGCCGAACGCTATTTGATGATCCGGCAGCCGCAGCTTGCCCTGCCAAACGCCGCCAGGGCCATGGGCGGGCTCAAGGAATATTCGCCCGACTGGATACGCGCCCAGGATATCAAGCTTGTTGCCCAGGCTCAGGTTGCCGAACTTGCCAAGAATAACCGCGGACGCCGGCGGTTGTCACCCAATATTATGGACGACCATTCACACTCTGGTCACTCGCATTTCGGCCATTCGCACTAAGTTTGGAACACAACAGGTAACCGCGCGGTTGCATTCTCCGAATAATTGCCTGATGGCCTGCGGGCCGGTTTAACCGATGAAGGCCGATCTATGAGCAAATATCTTCCCGTCCTGTTCGCTTTGATTGGCGGCGTTTTGCTTGGCGTCAGCGGCATGTTCCTGTTCAAGGGGCAACTCGTTCGTTCGGCCCTGCTTGAAAATCCGGAGATCATTGCCGAAGCCATAGAGCAGCTGAACCAGAATGAAGCACGCGAACGGCTCGCCTCGGCAGGCGACAGCATAGGCCAACCCTTTGCCAATGCGATTGCCGGCAATCCGCAGGGCGATGTCACCGTGGTCAAGTTTACCGACTATAATTGCGGCTATTGCCGTGGCAGCGTCGCCGAAGTGAACAAGCTGCTGGAAGCCGACAGCAATATTCGAATTGTTTATCGCGAGATGCCGATACTGGCCGAAAGCAGCGAACTCGCCGCACGCTGGGCGCTGGCCGCTGCCAAGCAGGGCAAATATATGGATTTCCACCAGGCGATGTTTGCCGAAGGTTCGCCCAGCGAAGATAGCATAAGAACAGTCGCGCAGAAGGTGGGCCTGGATCTGGAGGCCGCCGAAGCCTTCGCCGCGAGCGACGCCGTAACCCGAGAGCTGCAAAACAATGTGTCCCGCATGCGGCAGCTTGGCTTCAACGGAACGCCAACTTTCATTATTGGAGATCAGTTGATGGAGGGTTTGCATCAGGCCGTCGACCTCCAGGCAGCAGTCGATGAAGCCAGAAACAACGGCTAGACCAACGCCATTGTTACGTCATGTGACAAAAGTCACGCCAAATATCTGAATCTGTGATACATCCTCGGCGATAGAGTCGAGGAGGGAACATCATGTCACTGCCGAGGAAGTTCGACCGCCAGCTGCGCAAGGCCATCGCGGCGCGCGCCGTATGGCTTCCAGGAAAGCCCTTTGAACTGGGCGATATAGTCGTGAGGCGCAACGATCTCTTCCACAAGGCAGGGCATATCAGCAATTTCGGCGCAACGCTGGAATCCGACGCGCATAGCGACATCAGCCTCGATCTGAAAACATCGCGGGTGCGCCAGAAGATATTTCAGGCGGGCGTCGAGCTGCCCGATACGTCTGGCCTGGACCTCGCCGCCGATGCATCGGTCCGGCTGGAATTTGGCGGCAAGGAGCAATTCATGCTCAAGACGCCCACGCTGACCGGCGCGTCGATCCAGAATATGCTGCAGATCGCGATGCAGCTTCATTCGCTCAGCAGCTGGCGGCATGACAAATATTATATCGTCGAAGAGGTCTATGGCGCGCTCGACTGGTCCTTCCTCGGCACCAAGGAACATGCGCGCAAGATTGAAATCAGCGGCAAGGGTTCAGGTATCCTTTCCTTCCTGACCGCCGGGGCTTCGATTGGCCTCAGAAGCAGCGGCAGCATCGATGTCAAGATTATGGGCAAGGGCGGAAAGATTGGCATGAATCTGGTGCGCATCCGCAAGAATGGATCGCTCAATCACGGCTGAACGCAGTGGCTTCAGCCTTTCCGGTGCATCGCGACCAGATACCATTCGACCGAACCCTTGCGGCTCGACGGCGGTTTGGCATTTTTGACAGTCTTGAAATTGGCGCGCAGTAGCTGCAGCAGCTCGCCATCAGTGCCACCGGCAAAGGCCTTCGACACGAAGTGACCTCCGGGTTCCAAAACATCGAGCGCGAAGTCCGCCGCCGCTTCCACAAGCCCCATCGTGCGTAAATGATCGGTCTGCTTGTGCCCTACGGTGTTTGCAGCCATGTCCGACAGTACCAGATCCGGTGCCTGCCCCAATTCAGCGATCAGCCGGTCGGACGCGGCTTCGTCCATGAAATCCATTTCGAGCAGGGTCACGCCTTCGATCGGATCGACAGGCAACAGATCGATGCCGACCACCGCCGCCCCGGGCAGCCGCCTGCGCACCACCTGCGCCCAGCCTCCCGGCGCAATGCCGAGATCGACCACCGCCTTGCGGCCAGCCAGAAATCCGAACTTCTCGTCGAGTTCGGTGAGCTTGTAGGCGGCGCGGCTGCGATAACCATCGGCCTGTGCACGCTGCACATAGGGATCGTTCAAATGCCGTTCGAGCCAGCGCGCCGATTGCGCGCTGCGCCGACGGGCAGTCTTTACCCGCTGCTTGACCTGCGATGTGCGCCCGGAATTCTTGCCACCGAAAATGCGCTTAGCCACGGCGGCGCTTCCGTTTGCTGTCGCTGGCAATCAGCGCGCGCAAAATGCCTTCGCGTATGCCGCGGTCGGCAACGCCGAGCCGCTCGCCCGGCCAGATGTCAAAAATGCTCTCCAGGATCGCACAGCCCGCCACGACTAGATCGGCGCGCTCCTCCCCGATTGTGGGGAACTCCGCCCTGCCCGCGATGTCCCTGTGTGCCAGCTCCTGCGCGATAGCGCGCATATCGGCGACCGGCAGGTTGAGCCCGTCGACGGCATTGCGATCATAGCTCTGTAGCTTCAGATAGACGCTTGCCAATGTCGTCACCGTCCCCGACGTGCCGAGCAGGCGCTTGTCGCCTTTTTCGGGCAGACGCCCGGCAAATTCCGCAAAACTCTCCATCACCTGCGCGCGCATCTTGTCATAGCCCGCCAAGCGCGTCTCTTCGCTCCGCATATCGACCTTCACGCTCTCGGTCAGCGAGACGACGCCCCAGGGCACACTGACCCAATCCAATATTTCAGGGATAACGCCGTCGGTACCGACCAGCACCAGTTCGGTCGAACCGCCGCCTATATCGAAGATTACCGCGGGCCCGTCGCCTTCCTCGAGCAGCGCGTGACAGCCCATAACGGCGAGCCGCGCTTCTTCCTGCGGAGTGATGACATCGAGCATGATGCCCGTCTCTTCGCGCACACGGTCGATAAATTGCGCGCCATTGAGCGCCTGGCGGCAGGCTTCGGTCGCGACCGAACGGGCCAGCACGACATTGCGTTTTTTGAGTTTCTCCGCGCAAATGCCCAGCGCCTCGACGGCGCGGTCCATCGCATCCTCGCTCATCTTGCCAGTGCTTGCGAGCCCCTCGCCCAGCCGGACGACGCGCGAAAAGGCATCGACGACGGTGAAGCCATCGCGACCCGGCTTGGCGATCAACAGGCGGCAATTGTTGGTGCCCAGATCGAGCGCGGCATAGGCCGTTTTGCCCAGCCAGCCGCGTGATTGCGGCGGCCGGCGGTGCGCTTTGCCGTTGCTACTGTGTTTGGCGCGCCTTGCGCCATTATCCTGCCTGCCGGATGAATCGGGATTGTGCGCCGTCCTGGAATCGCCGTTTCCGCGCTTCTTGCCCCTTTTATTCCCGGGGCCTCTGGCCGCATCTTTGCGCGAATTGGGATCTTGCCCTGATCCGCTGCCTTTGTCCTGCGGCGATGGTGCGACAAAATCGCCCATGACCGTAACTCGCTTATTTTTCTATCCGGATCGGAATATCCGCCGGTACCTGACAGTAAAGCTACGCCAACAAGGTTAAAATTTCAACATTTTCGGATGTCGGGCGCATTTCCGCCCCCAGCCACGCCCGATCGCGGCCACCCGTAAGCCGACAGCGCCATTGACAGGCACCGGGCAGATGCATCTAGTTTTGTTCCATATGGAACAAAATTGTGTTGCATTTTACATCCTTCAATTTTCTTGACACCAGCTTTTCTGCTGCCTAGAGGCCCGGCGACGCTCCCCTGTCGTCTAATGGTAAGACTACGGACTCTGACTCCGTCAATCGTGGTTCGAATCCACGCGGGGGATCCATTTTAAAAGAAGGCTCCGCCCTCAATCTCCGGCGCTATCATATTTCATTTCGAGATAACGGTCCTTGATCGCCAGATTATCCAGTTCGCCGCGTGAAATCTGCCCGGTCACGCTTTCAATCTCCCGATCGATCAGCTTCAGGCTGCTCACCAGCTGCTCTTCGGGCGTCTTGCCCTTGTTGTCTTCTTTCTTGAGCGTATCGGGGATGCTCTTATAACCATTGATGACATCGGGCAGATGCTCGCCGACCAGCTTGCGCACTTCGCGCGCGGCCGGTTCTTTCTCGTCGAGCTTGGCGAGTTGCGGCGCGAGCTGATCCAGCCGCGTGCCAATACCCTCGACCAGTGTGACCGCGGGCGCGGGAAGCGCCGGGCGCTGCTGCTCGAGCCAGATTTCGGTCTTGCCCGCCAGGGTCGCCAAATCGGTGGTCTTGAGCGTTTCCAGCGTCGGCATCGGCATATTCGGATAGCGCATCAGAAGGTACGCCGCCGCCGCACCGATCAGGCCGGTTGCCATCACGCCGGTGAAACCGAGGCCATCGATGACCAACCCGATCACGCTCGCGCCAACCAGCACTGCGCCGACCGCGACGGCAGCATTGCGGACCTTGCTCCAATAATGCTGGCGCTTCAGCGCAGCGCTCTTCGTGCCTATCGAATTGCCTGCGCGGACATTGCGGAGCGCGCGGCGCGCATCGGTCAATGTCTCGTCAGAGCGGGCGGCAGGATTGTTCAACTCAGTCCTCCAGCGCGGTCAGCAGGCCGGTGTCGGTGACCTCTTTCTTGGCTTGCGCCTGGCCTTCGGCGCGCGCGATATAACCCTTGGATTTTTCAACCTCGCCTTCCAGCGCTTCGGTGGTCTGCTTCATGCTTTCCAAAGCCTTCATCTTGAAGGTATCGATATCGTCCATCGTGTCATAGATATTCTGGAAGGCTCGGCTCAGCGTCTCCAGCGGGATGGTCGAACCGGCGGCCTGCTCGTGAATGCGCGCGGTATTGTCGCGCAACATCGCGCCTGTCCCGTCGATGATATTCGCAGTCGTCGTATTGAGCGCTGTTATCTGGTCTAGCACCAGCTTCTGGTTTGTCATCGCCTGGGCAACAGTCACGGCCGTACGCAGAGCGCCCACCGTGGTGGTCGATGCCCGGTCGACGCCTTTGACAAGCTCGGTATTGTTCTTCTTGACGAGATCGAGCGCAAGATAGCCCTGCACCGTCACCGCCATCTGGGTGAGCAGATCCTGGGTGCGCTGTCTCACATAGAACAGCGCACTTTCGCGGACCGCCTTGGCTTTTTCAGGATCGGATAGTTCCAGTTCGGCGGCCTTCTCTTCCAGCTTTTCGTCGAGCTGCTTGGACATGACGATCATCTGTTCGAGCTTGCCCATCGCATCCCACAGGTTTTTCCGCTCCACATCGATCGCGGCATTGTCCATGAGGAGCTCGTCCTTGCCATTGCCGAGCCGCTCGAGGATCGAGCTGATATGACTCTGCGCGCCCTGATAGCTGTCGAAATAATTTCTCAGCTTGCTGCCGAAGGGAATGATGCCAAACAGCTTCTTCTTGGTCATCAGGTTGCCGCGCTTGGATGGATCGAGATCTTCCACCGTCCGGCGCAATTCGGCCAGATCGGCCCCGACGCCCTGATCGTCATCCATTTGCCGGATAGGGCGGTCGAGGAAGCGGTTGGACTGTCCGGCAGCAGCCATCAATTCCTTGCGGCCCATATTGGTCAGCTGATCGACGCGCTTGCCGAATTCGGGACTGTTCACATCCTGTGCCACAAGCTCCGCAACATAGGAATCGACGCGTTCCTGCAGCTTGCTTTTCTGTTCGTCGGTCACCGGCACCAGGCCAGCGGCCTTTTCCGGCGCAACCGGGGGAACCGGATCGGGCGGCGTCAGCTTCAGGTCATCTTCGGTCGCCGTCGCTGTTGCAACGCTGGGCGCTGGCGCTTTTTCGGTCTCGGTTGGCATGGCTGTCTTTCCCTCCTGGGTTTCTTTCCTACCAAAATGGCGGCAGGCCGCATTTTTTTCAAGTCACTGTATTATTTTTATAGGACAGTGGCTCTATTCCTGTTTCAGCGCCTCTTCGACCAGCGGCGACAATCCTTCGACCAGCTTCTCGACGCCTTTCGCATTGGGGTGGATATTGTCAGGTAGCATTAGCGTCTTGTCCGTCACCACACCTTCCAGAATGAAAGGGTAAAGCCGGGCACCGTATTCCTTCGCAAGATCGGGAAAGATAGCGTTGAATTCGTTGGCATAGTCGGGACCCAGATTGGGCGCGGCCAGCATGCCGGTGAGGATAACCGGAATCTCGCGCTTTTTCGCTTCCTCCATCATCGCTTTCAGATTGGCCCGCGTCTCCTCCGGCTTGATCCCGCGCAGCATGTCATTGCCGCCAAGCCCCAGGACAATCAGCTCGATCTCCTGCTGCGCGCTGTCCAGCACGAAATTGAAACGCCTCAGCCCCGCCGAAGTGGTATCGCCGGAAACCCCGGCATTGCGGACGGTGACGGCATAGCCACCGTCGCGCAATTTCCGCTCGAGCACTGGCGCAAGCCCCTCCTTCGCGCCCAGCTGATATCCGGCATAAAGGCTGTCTCCAAAAGCCACGACCAGCCGCGTATCTTCGCCCGCATCCTTATCCGCAGTCACCGGTGCAGTCTCGCTAGTCTGTTCGCTCGCCTCTGTTGGAGCGTCGTTTGTCGAATTTTCCGGGCTGCACGAAAGGACCAGTTGGCAGATGAGGAGCAGCGCCCCATATAGTGACAAATTCTTCAACATTTCGCGAAGGCGCTTCCTTGACCAATAACTATAATTCGAATGCGGATATGGCAATCCGCGCGCAGAATGTCACGCTGACTTTGGGGACCGCGGAAGCGCCGGTCGATATATTGCGCGGTGTCGACCTCGACATCCAGCATGGAGAGAGCGTCGCGCTGCTCGGACCATCGGGTTCGGGCAAGAGTTCGCTCATGGCAGTCCTTGCCGGGCTCGAGCGTGCCAGCGGCGGAAGCGTCAGCGTCGATGGCCTTGCATTGACCGATCTCGACGAAGATGCATTGGCCACCGCGCGCCGCGGCCGCATCGGCATTGTGCTACAGGCGTTTCACCTGCTCCCCACCATGACGGCGCAGGAAAATGTTGCCGTTCCCATGGAGCTGGCCGGTATCGACGATCCATTTTCCAAGGCATCTACCGAGTTGGAGGCGGTCGGGTTAGGCCACCGTATCGGCCATTATCCCGGGCAGCTTTCAGGCGGCGAGCAGCAGCGGGTGGCAATCGCCCGCGCGATGGCCGCTTCGCCCAAAATTATCTTTGCCGACGAACCCACTGGCAATCTCGACGGCGCGACTGGGCAGGCGATTATCGATCTGTTGTTCGAGCGGCGCAAGGCGCTAGGTGCAACACTGCTCATCATTACCCATGATCCCGAGCTTGCCGAGCGCTGCGACCGGGTGATCCGCATGGAAGATGGCAAGGTCGTGGAGGGATGATGGCCGATTCCTGCGTTAATAGCACCGTTAGTCCTGAGCCTGTCGAAGGACGCTTCTCGGCATTGAAACGCCCTTCGACTTTCGCCTTCGCTGTGCTCCGGCGGCTCAGGGCTTGCGGTAACTTGCCATGACTCTCTCTCTGCCCGCTATCTGGCGCATTGCGCGCCGCGACCTTTCGGCCCGCATTCGAGGGCTTCGATTGTTGGCGATCTGCCTGTTTCTGGGCGTCGCGACACTGGCGGCGATCGGTAGCCTGACCGCAGGCATTGCCGATGAGCTTTCGCAGCGCGGCCAGAGTATTCTCGGCGGCGATATCGAGGTGGAGATCGCACAGCGTATGGCCACCGATGAGGAGCTAAAGGCCTTTCGCGATGTCGGGGAGCTTTCCGAAACCGTCCGCTTGCGCGCCATGGCAATTGCCGAAGAGGACAGCCTGCTCTCAGAGCTGAAAGCCGTGGACGATGCCTATCCATTCTACGGCAAATTCCTTCTGAAAGGCGGGAGAGAGGCGCGCGCGCCGCCGCAGGGACAGATCTACATTGGCGATGCAATGGCCAACCGGCTGTCACTGACGCCAGGCGATACTGTGCGATTTGGCGAAAAGAGCTTCGAAATAACGGCGCTCATCGCCGAGGAACCCGACCGGCTGAGTGAAGGCTTCACCATCGGGCCGGTGGCGATCATCAACTATCGCGACTTGCCGGCCACCAACCTCATCCAGCCAGGCAGCATGTTCAGCGCCAAATACAGGGTAAAGCTCCCGTCCGATATCGACCCGACCCAAACGCTCGAAGAATTGCAGGAACAGTTCCCCGTTGCCGGATGGGAGGTGACAGACAGAACTAATGGCGCACCATCCACTAGGCGTTTTGTCGAAAGGATGGGGCAGTTTTTGACGCTGGTGGGGCTGGCCGCGCTGGTGATCGCAGGCATTGGCGTCGGCAATGGCGTATCAAGTTATCTTGAAAGCAAACGCGCCAGTATTGCGACGCTGAAGGTGACAGGTGCGGATAGCGGCACCATCTTCCGCATCTATATGATGCAGATATTTGCAGTGGCGGCGATTGCCATCACGCTGGGCCTGGTCGTCGGCGGCATTGCGCCTTCTGTCATTTCGGTTTTTATCGGCGACCTGCTACCGATGCCCGAAGGCTTCAATTTCTATCTTCCGCCGCTGTTCGCCAGCGCCGCCTATGGGTTGCTGATCGCGACGGCCTTTGCCCTGCCGCCGCTGGCCAGGGCGCGCACAGTACCGGCTGCCGGATTATTCCGGGCGGTGGTGGACAGCAAACAAGGCGTCGACCGGCGCACGGCCATTTGGGTAGCACTTGCCATCGCGGCTATTATCGCTCTGGCTCTGCTTACGGCGCGCGAGTGGATTTTCTCTGCAGGCTTCATTGCTGCGGCCTTTGTGCTGCTGCTTATCCTGACCGCAATCGCATGGGGCGTGCGCAAAATTTCTGCGCGTATCCCGCGCCCGAGCAACCCGCTTCCGCGCCTGGCGCTCGCCAATCTGCACCGGCCCGGTGCTCAGACAGGCGCGCTGGTCGTTGCACTTGGCCTGGGGCTCACGCTGTTCGTGACGCTGGCGACGATCCAGACCAGCATCAATAACGAGATTTCACGCACCGTGCCCGAACGCGCTCCCTCCTTCTTCGTGCTCGATATTCCAAAAGAGCGCGCTGGCGAGTTCTCTGCGCTCGTGCGCCAGCAATCGGCTGGCGGCGACATCAACATGATCCCTGCCCTGCGCGGATCGATCACCGAATTTGCCGGGAAGCGCGTAGCCGATCTGGAAACGCTGCCCGAAGGTGCGTGGGTTCTGCGCGGCGACCGCGGCCTCACATACAGCGCGGAATTGCCCGAGGGCAGCACGCTGACAGGCGGTCAATGGTGGGACGAAAACTATAGCGGCCCGCCGCTGGTCAGTATGGAAGAAGAGCAGGCAGCCGCGCTTGGCGTCAAGCTGGGCGATACGCTGACCATCAGCGTGCTGGGCGTGGAGGTACAGGCCGAGATCGCCTCCTTCCGCCGCGTCGACTGGGACAATTTCGGACTCAATTATATACTCGTATTTTCACCGGGATCGCTCGACACAGCCCCGCACAATATGGTGGCAACGCTGACCATTCCCGAAGCGCAGGAAGCCGCCGTGGCCCGGGCCATTCCGCCCGTATTCCCTTCCGCTTCGCTACTCGAGGTGGGGGAGATTGTCAGCCAGATCACCGTCCTTTTGACGCAGATGGCGCGCGCGATTGCCGCGGCGGCCTCGATCGCCATTCTGGCCGGGATCGCCGTACTGGTCGGGGCGATTGCCGCCAGCCGGGCGAGCCGCATCTACGATAGCGTGATATTGAAGCTGCTCGGGGCGACCCGCCAGCAGATACTGGGAGCACAGGCGCTGGAATACGCGCTCCTCTCGGTCCTGCTCGGCCTGGTCGCGCTGGGACTGGGCCTGGTCGCAGGCTGGTATGTCATCGTGGAGATTTTCGATTTCAGCTTTGCGCCCGATCCGCTGACGCTGGGCATAACGCTGGTCGGCGGCGCGGGGTTGACCTTCCTGCTCGGCATGGCCGGTTCGCTGCCCGTGCTAGCCGCCAAGCCGGCGGAGGCTCTTCGCGAACTTTAATCCTCCGCCAGCTTCAGCGCCAGCGGCGCGGATATGACGAGGCTGCTGACATGATAGAGTAGCAGCGGGATGAGAAGTAGTCCGGCCTGCTGGGGCGCAAATAGCAGCGCCGCAAGCGGCGCGCCGACAGCAATGCTTTTATGCGCGCCGCCGAAGAGGAGCGCGATCCGGTCTTTTCTCGCAAAAGCGTTCCAGCCGCCCAGCAGCCATGCGCCCGAAAAGGCAAAAGCGAGGAGCACGGTCACGCAAAGTGCAACCAGCGCCAGATCAGTGATCGGGACGGTTTCCCAGACCCCGGAAACGATGGCACCCGAAAATGCGACATAAACGGCCAGGCTGATGGCGATCTTGTCCGCCCATCCGGTGAGCCAGGACCAGCTACGCTCGAACGGTCTTGCCCAAGGCTGAATGATCTGTCCGATTATAAAAGGCAGCAGCAGCATCGTCATGATGCGGATGAATGTATCACTGGTCACCACGACGCCCACCGAGCGCGCGAGCAGCGCGAACATCACCGGCGTGACCAATATGGCTGACAGGTTGATGAGTGCGGCTGCGACAACCGACGCGCCGACATTGCCTTTGGCTATCGCCGTGTAGCTTGCCGCCGACTGCACGGTTGAGGGCAGGCAGCCGAGATAGAGAAAGCCGAGCGCGATCATCGGCGCAACCGCCCCGTCAATCAACGCCGACAAAGCCAGCCCGGCTAGCATCATCGCGCCGAACACAAACAGGAAGATGCTGCCCTGCAGGCGCCAGTTTTTGAGACCGGCGAATATCTCATGCCGGTCGATACGGATGCCATGCAGCAGGAAGATGGTGAATATCCCTACGGTTACCGCCGCCGATGCGACCGGCACCGCCGCGCCGTCCACCGGCAGCAGCGCCGCCAGCAGCACCGCGGCGGAAAGCAGCCAGATAAACTTGTCGGACGCGATCAGGCGGAGGGTTTGCATCATTTCGCGTTGCCTATCTTGGGGCGCGATGGCAAGCTTCGACAAAGTTTGGATTCCGAGACCAATGACCCTCCACATAGACAAGTTTCTGCCAAAAGAAATTCTGGATAACTGCAAGGTTCATGCAGCAAGATGGAATGGCGAAGACTATCCGTTGGACGTGTTTCTGCGCAGCCAGAGAGAATGGAAGGGCTGGAACAGCTATCGAGGGAACAAAGACGAGTTCAACAAGAAGTATATTGTAGCTTTCATCCAGTTTTATCCCGAGAAAGATACATGGCTTTTTGGCGGTGTGTTCAAGGTTGCTGGACGGTCCAGCCAACCCGGCCCGAATGGATATGATATCGAGAAAGTCAAATTTGGCGCAGAGTTGGTTGGCCGCTTGAAAGTCGGCGGAAAACTTTCGAGGGGCAGAGCCTTCCTTCCAGATACATTTTTTGGAGCGGTCGAGATAACCGAACTTCTGAAAGAGCCATATTCAGGAGAAACATTTGCAGGTTTCGACAAATGCTCGGTCGATTTTGCCATGCTGGAAATACTCGTCAATAACGACCGCCCGGATTGGAAAGCTGCATTGCAAAACGTCAATGGAATCTATCTGATCTCGGACAAGAAAACTGGAAAAATGTATGTTGGCTCAGCCTATGGCGATGACGGCATATGGCATCGATGGAGCCAATATGTCGCCAATGGGCATGGCTGGAACAAGAATCTGGTTCGACTTGGAGGATCGAATGGTGTCGAATACGCCAGAAAGCACTTCCACTTTACACTTCTCGAAAGTTGGCCCTTCCAAACCGACAAGAATATTGTTCTTTCTAGGGAAGGCTATTGGAAGGAAGCATTAATGACCCGCGACTACGGCTACAACGCAAACTGACGGCAGTTGGGTAGCGATAGCCAGCACCCTAGCTTGTTGCACCGCAGCACAAACCGCGCTAAAGGCGCGGCGAATTTTCATGCAACAAATTTCCCGTTCGTGTCGAGCGCAGTCGAGACACTATGGTCGTGCTGCCACTTGCGTCTCTCGACTACGCTCGAGACAAACGGATAGTTTTAGGAACCAGCAAAATGTCCCTGCGCAATATCGCGATCATCGCCCATGTCGACCATGGCAAGACCACGCTGGTGGACCAGCTTTTCAGGCAGTCGGGAACCTTCCGTGACAATCAGCGCGTCGACGAGCGCGCGATGGATTCGGGCGATCTGGAAAAGGAACGCGGAATCACCATCCTCGCCAAATGCACGTCGGTGGAATGGAAGGACACGCGCATCAATATCGTCGATACACCGGGGCATGCCGATTTCGGAGGCGAGGTCGAGCGCATCCTGTCAATGGTCGACGGCGTCATCCTGCTGGTCGACTCATCCGAAGGCGCCATGCCGCAGACCAAATTCGTGACCGGCAAGGCGCTGGCATTGGGATTGCGCCCCATCGTCGTAGTCAACAAGATTGATCGCCCTGACCAGCGCGTGCAGCAGGTGCTCGACGAGGTCTTCGATCTCTTCGTGTCACTCGACGCCAGCGACGAGCAACTCGATTTTCCGACGCTTTTCGCCTCGGGCCGCGAGGGCTATGCCAGCGAAGATGCGGAAGCCCGCGAAGGCACGCTGGAGCCTCTGTTTGAAACCATCGTGCGCCATGTTCCAGAACCCGGCCTCGACGAGAACGCGCCTTTCAGCTTCCTCGCTACGCTGCTCGACCGCGATAATTTTATGGGCCGTGTGCTCACCGGACGGGTGCAGTCCGGCAGGATCAGGGTCAACGATCCCATCCAGGCCATCGACATGGACGGAAATGTCATCGAAGCTGGGCGCGCAACCAAGCTTATGTCCTTTGACGGGCTGGACCGCGTGCCGGTCGAGGTAGCAAAGGCAGGCGACATCATCGCGCTTGCGGGGCTGACCAAGGCGACCGTGGCCAATAGCATCGCTGAGCCTGGCGTGACCAAAGCCATCCAGGCGCAACCGATCGATCCACCCACCTTGTCAATGCGCTTTGCGGTCAATGATAGCCCCATGGCAGGCCGCGAGGGCGAAAAGGTGACCAGCCGCATGATCAGGGACCGGCTCGAGCGCGAGGCCGAAACCAATGTCGCCATCCGCATCACCGAGGCTGAAGACAAGGACAGTTTCGAGGTGGCAGGCCGCGGCGAATTGCAGCTTGGCGTGCTCATCGAAACCATGCGCCGGGAGGGTTTCGAGCTGGGCATTTCGCGCCCACGCGTCCTTTTCAAGGAAGACGAAAGCGGCACGCGCAGCGAACCTTATGAAACTGTCATTATCGATGTCGATGATGAGTTCTCCGGCACGGTTGTGGAAAAAATGGCGCTGCGCAAGGCCGAGATGACCGATATGCGCCCCTCCGGCGGTGGCAAGACGCGCATCACCTTTTCTGCGCCATCGCGCGGGATGATCGGCTATCATGGCGAGTTTCTGTCCGACACACGCGGAACGGGCATTATGAACCGGCTGTTCGAGAAATACGGGCCCTACAAAGGCAGCGTCGAGGGGCGGCAGAATGGCGTGCTGATTTCGAACGGCACAGGCGATGCCGTCGGCTATGCGCTCAACGCGCTGGAGGAACGCGGTATCCTCTTCATCGGTCCGGGCGCGCCGGTCTATGAAGGCATGGTCATCGGCGAAAATGCAAAGCCCGAAGACCTCGAAGTCAATCCGATGAAATCGAAGCAGCTGACCAATTTCCGTTCGACTGGCAAGGATGACGCCATCCGCCTTACCCCGCCCAAAATCATGACGCTGGAGCAGGCGATCGCTTATATCGACGATGACGAAATGGTCGAGGTGACGCCCAAATCAATCCGCCTCAGAAAGACTCTGCTCTGTCCGCATGAGCGCAAGAAGGCGTCACGGAAGAAAGAGGCGGCTTAAACCGCCTGCCCTGCGGCCACACCGCTCGCCCAGGCCCACTGGAAATTATAGCCACCGAGCCACCCGGTGACATCGACCGCTTCACCGATCACATATAGCCCCGGCACGCGCTTGGCTTCCATTGTCTGCTGCGAGAGTTCGTCGGTGCTGATGCCGCCTGCGGTTACCTCAGCCTTGGCATAGCCTTCGGTGCCGCTGGGCAAAAAAGACCATGCGGCGAGGCGCGCCTCAGCAGCCTCCAGCTTCGCATCGCTCTGGTCGGCAAGGTTTCCGACAAGACCGATTAACTCCGTCAGTTTTTCCGAAAGCCGTTCGGAGAGCGTCCGTGCAAGCGCTGATTTCAGCGTCGCCTTTGGTGTTTCTCGCTTTGCGGCGATGAGCCAGCCACGCGGTGCATCGGGAAAGAAATTGATCGCGATTGGATCGTCATGCCGCCAATAGCTGGAGAGTTGCAGGATCGCCGGGCCGCTGAGCCCCTTATGGGTGAGCAAAGCCGCTTCGCGAAAGACTATGTCACTCTTGCCCCTCTTCGCCATCCGGTTTTTGCATCGCGCCTCGACATCTGCGGACACCCCGGAAAGTTCGCGAAAGAGCACATCTTCACCGCCCAGCGTAAAGGGCACAAGTGCCGGGCGCGGCTCCGCCAGCTTCAAACCGAATTGCCGCGCGAGATCATAGGCGAAACCAGTTGCCCCCATTTTCGGGATGCTGGGTCCGCCGGTTGCAATTACCAGCGAAGGTGCGCTCACCCACCGATCACCATAATCAACGTGAAAATTGCCGTCGCTGTGCCTGACGCCGGAAACCGGATGGCCGAGCGCGATCCCGACGCTGCCCCTCTCGCACTCGGCCAGCAGCATCGCGACAATCTGCCGCGCGTTGCCATCGCAGAATAGCTGCCCCAATGTCTTTTCGTGCCAGGCAATGCCATGGGCGTTCACAAGTTCGATAAAATCCTGCGGCGTGTAATGGCCCAGCGCCGACTTTGCGAAATGCGGATTGGCCGAAAGATAGCGTTCCTTCGCATACTGCGTGGTCGCATTCACATTGGTGAAGTTGCAGCGTCCACCGCCCGAAATCAGGATCTTTTTTCCCGGCTTTTCTGCATGATCGATAACAAGCACGCGCTTTTCCCGTCGGCCCGCTGTTGCCGCGCAAAGCAGACCGGCTCCCCCAGCGCCAAGAATGATGCAATCGTAATTTCGCGCTTCCATGCCGACCCCATGGCATGGCATAAGCGCCGCATGAAGAAATTTGTCACAACCGCCGCCGCAGCGCTGCTTTGTATCACCCCGCCGCTTACCGCCAATGACAGCGAGGCGGAATATGCGCTGGGCGGGCTGACACTCAAACAGTCCGAGCATATCCGCATGGACAGCGAGGATCTGTATATTTCGGCCAAAAAGGTGCGGGTCAAATACCGCTTCACCAATACCAGCGACAAGGATGTGACGACGCTGATCAGCTTTCCGCTGCCCGCTTTGCCGGAAAACGATGACGGCGACTGGCTCTATCAGGGCCCGCCCGATTTCGACTCGCTCAAATTCGAGACCAAGATCGATGGCGCGCCGGCACCGCTGACAAAGGTAACGCGCGCGATGATCGGTGATCGCGATGTGACGGCCGAGGTCAAGGCGCGCGGCTGGCCGGTCAACTGGCTGGGCGAACATGATTTCATCAGTGATTTCAACGCGATGGATGATGATCAGCGCCGCCCGTTGATCGAGGCTGGCTTGCTCAGGACAATCACCAACTATGACTGGACTTTCATTCCAGCCTGGAAGGTCATTCGCCATATTACCCGCAAGCAGACATTCCCGGCAGGCAAGACCGTCACAGTCGAGCATAGCTACGCACCATTAACGGGAGGTAGCGTTGGCGGCACATTGATGAAATCCGTTCGCAAGAGCTACCCCGAAGGCATCGCTGAATATCGGAAGCGCTACTGTATAGACGATTATTTCCTGCGCGGCTTCGACTGGCGCGCCGCGGCAAGGGGTGAGTATGGGGGCGCTTACGGCGAGACCTGGATCGGCTATGTACTCTCTTCGGGTGCCAACTGGAAAGGGCCGATCAGGGAATTTCGGCTGGTCGTCGACAAGGGCAGCGCAGACCGGCTGGTCAGCTTCTGCATGGACGGCATGAAGAAGATTTCGCCGACGCAGTTCGAGGTGCGCAAGACAAATTTCGAGCCGAAGGACGATCTCGATATCTTGATTGTTGAATGGTTCGATCCTTCCGGCTAACGGCTGCTGCCATGACAGACGAAACAGAAACTGGTGCGAAAGACACGCCGCCCGACCGGCTCTCCATCCATCCTTTCAGCGACCATTATGACGGCGAGGCGCTGGCACGCGGGATCGGCATCAATTTCCGCGGCGAGCGACGCACGACGGTGGAAGAATATTGTGTGTCGGAAGGCTGGATCAAGGTCGCTGCCGGCAAGAGCCTCGACCGCAAGGGCCGCCCGATGCAGCTTACGCTGAAAGGCGAAGTCGAGGCCTGGTTTGAAGATCTCGGCGACGATGCGCCGAAGTTGAAGGCTTGATTGGCTTTAGGCAATCTCGTCATTCCGGAAGCTGGATTGTTCCAAATCTGTGATTTGGCAAACAATACGCGCTATCCGGAATCTCCCAAAGCCAAGCGCTAGTCCTGTTGGAGATCCCGGCTTTCGCCGGGATGACGGGCTAGAGTCGAAACTTATTTCGACTTCGGGAAACTATTGATGACCTTCGCGATCTGATCGTTTATCGGGCCGAGATCGCTATCGGGCGTCATGCCCAGCCGGACAATCACCATCTTATGCTGCGGTGACACGACCACCTGCTGGCCCAGATGCCCGAGCATTGCAAAGACATCATCCGGTGCCTTGCCGGGAAAGAGCACCTGGTTACGGCCTTCGGGCCGCGGCTTGTTGATCCACAAATGCCCGCCATAGGCCGCATCCAGCTCGCTCGATGTGCGCATGAAACGCGTCCAGCTTGTCGGCAGCAGCTGCGCGCCCTTCACCGAGCCATTGTTGCGCAGGAATTCACCCAGCTTCGCCCAGTCGCGCGCTGTCGCGTGGATCATACTGCCACCCAGCATGGTACCATTGCGATCGAATTCGGGCACAGCGCTTTCCATGCCCAGCGGATCGAACAGCCGCCCTTTCGCAAAGCGCAGCATTGCTTCGCGCCGGATGTCGGGGTCTTTGCTGTCGGTCAGCGTCCGCGTCATGATATCGACGAGGATATGGCTGGTGGCGGTCGAATATTCGAACTTCTCGCCAGGCTGCGCTTCCAGCGTGCGCGTTTCGGCATAGCGCGCGACATTCTCTCTGCCCTCGGGCAGGAACAGCAGCCGGGTCGTATCGACAGCGTAAATCGGCGGATTGCCCTCGGCGTCAGGCATCTCGGTATGATCGAGGCCGGAGGCCATATGCAGCAGATGGCGAATGGTGATATTGCGGCGCGCATCGCCTGGCGTTTGCCATTCTTCCACAGGCGCAGGCTGGTCGAGCGCGAGCCTGCCATCGGCAATCATCAGGCCGATCAGCGTGCCTGTGACCGTTTTCGCCATCGACCAGCTAATCAGCGGCGTGTCGGGCGTATAGCCCGGTGCGTAGCGCTCCGCGATCAATATCCCGCCATGCAGGATCACAACCGCGCGCGTTTCAGCCAGCGCCGGATCCTCGAAGAAAGGTGCAACCGCAGCCTTGAGCGAAGCTTCGCTGACTGCGGCATCATCGGCATAGCGGGCAAAGCCGCTTTCCTGTTCCGGCTTGCTTTCCGCTACCGCTTCTTTTTCCGCGGCCGCCTCTCCTCCGCAGCCAGAAAGCGCGGCCATACAAAAAGCGGTTGCCAGAAAAGCTGGTTTGACCCTACCCATGGCGCATCTGTTGCAACATAAAGGCAGGACATGGCAACACCGGATTCCAAATCTGCGGGCAAAGGCGGCATGACCACGCGCCGCAAGATCGGTTACGCGCTGCTCGCCATTCTGATCATCCTGCTGATCCTCTTTTTCTGGAACCTGTCTTTCATAAAGGGGCAGTCGCGCGTGGGTGCCGGCTATGCCGCGCATGTCATCTGTTCCTGCCGCTATATCGGCGGCCGCGACATGGCCTCCTGCGAGAGCGACAAGGAAGATGGAATGGAGATCATTTCGCTGGCCGATGACCCGGAAAATAAACGCGTCACCGCCAGCGTTCCCTTTTTCGCGCATGATGTTGCCGAATATCGCGACGGCTATGGTTGCATAAATCTGACCGAGGAAGAGGTCGAAGCGCTGGATTAAGCAGCGGCCAAGTCGAGCGTCGCCGCCTGCGTTTCTTCGATCCACCCACCGCCAAGCACGCGCGTGCCCTCATAGAGCACCGCCGCCTGTCCAGGCGACACGCCATATTCGAGATTGTCGAAATGCAGCCAGCCCTCCTTTAGCGTTGCCGGTGTTAGCTGTCCCATCGAGCGAACCTTGGCCATCACCGGCCTGCCTTCCACGGGGCCGATCCAGTTGCATTCATCGATACGTGCGGCCGTTACTGCAAGCGCCTTGCGCGGCCCTACGATCACCTCGCTCTTCGTTGCATCGAGCCGAACGACATAGAGCGGCTCTGGCTGCCCGCCGATCTCCAATCCCTTGCGCTGGCCCACAGTGAAATTGATCAGCCCCTTGTGCTGCCCCAGCACGCGACCGTCGAGATGGACAATGTCGCCCTGCGTCTCGGCATCCGGCCTGATCTTGCGCACAATCGAAGCATAGTCACCATCGGGCACGAAGCAGATATCCTGACTGTCGGGCTTGTTCGCGACGATCAGGCCAAGCTCCTCGGCAATCGCGCGAACTTGCTGCTTGGGCATATCGCCGAGCGGAAAGCGCAGATAATCGAGCTGCTGCTTCGTGGTGGCAAACAGGAAATAGCTCTGATCCCGCGCCGGATCCCTGGCGCGGTGCATCTCTGCGCCTTCCGCGCCTCCCACCCGGCGCACATAGTGACCGGTGGCCAGGCAATCGGCACCCAATTCCCGCGCCATATGGAACAGATCGGTAAATTTCACACCCATATTGCAGCGGACGCAGGGTATCGGCGTACGGCCCGCCATATATTCATCTGCAAACTGATCAATCACGGATTCGCGAAAGCGGCTTTCATGGTCGAAAACATAATGCGCGATGCCCAGCCGGTCGGCGACCGCACGGGCGTCGCGAATATCCTGCCCCGCGCAGCAAGCCCCTGCGCGCTTCACCGCGCTGCCATGATCGTAAAGCTGCAATGTCACGCCGATGGTTTCTGCGCCGGTACGCGCGGCAAGCGCCGCCACAACCGACGAATCCACGCCGCCCGACATGGCTACGACGATCCTTTTGCGCGAAAAATCGTCGCCCAACTGAAAATCTGCAGAGAAATTTTGCTGATTCATATCGGCTGCGGCGCATAGGCGAAATGGCGGAAAAAGGCCAATCCTATTGACCGCTTTCCCGGTTTGAAACAGCACCGAACAGCAAATGATAATACCCGTTAACTGCCCCTAACATCGCGTGAAGCCGGCCTTTACCCGCTGTTATCGCGCGCTGTGTAGACCGGCGCATATGGACATGAATTTCCCCCATGGCAGGCCTGCAGACGGCACAATCGATGCGCGCCGGGACCACCGGTCGATACTGGCTGCCGTCATAACGGGCCAGGCCGCAAGCCATACCGGCCGCGCCATAAATGCGGCCATACTGAGTAGTACCAAAGGCCGCGCCTCCGCACGCGAAATGCTAGCGAGCCGAATCCGTCATTTTGCGTCGAGCCTGCCTGTCATTCAGGCAGGTGCTTTTTTGCCGGACGCCTGTCTCATTGCGGTACGAGATGGTGAAGACGGCATTTACCAAAGCGCTTCAGGCAAATGCAAAGCATCCCCTTTAAACGAGAGCCAGACATCAATCCTGGCCGCAAATGAGCATTAGAGGACGTTATGATTGAGAATCAGAAAATCAAACCCGGACAGGTCATCGGCCCCTTGGGAGAGCCGCTGACGCTGGACAGCCTTCCGCCCGCAGGTACGACTCGCTGGGTCGTGCGCCGCAAGGCCGAAGTGGTTGCTGCCGTAAATGGCGGTTTGCTCTCGATCAACGAGGCCTGCGAACGCTATGACCTGACGCTCGAGGAATTTGCCGGATGGCAGCGCGCGGTCGACCGCTCCGGCATGCCCGGCCTGCGAGTTACACGAATCCAGCATTATCGCGATCTTTATGAGCGGCAACAGAAATACTGATCGGCTCTCTCAAACTTCCGATTATAAAGGCTCCTTGCAATCGCAACGGGGCCTTTTTTCTGCCCTTTACGAGGCCTAGCACCAAAAATTCATCCATCCGGTTGGCAGTCTGGCCGAATCCGTCTATCACCCCCACCGCGGCCTTCGAACAGGAGGCAACAAGAACAGGAGGAAAGTAATGGGTTGGATTGCAACGATTATTCTGGGCGGCATTGCCGGCTGGCTTGCCAGCAAGGTGATGAACCGCGACGAAGACATGGGCATTATGTGGAATGTCATCGTCGGCGTTGTTGGCGGTCTTATCGGCAGCTTTATCGGCCAGTATGTCGGTTTTCTGACGACCGACGCCGGTTGGTTCATGTATCTGGTTACGGCATTCGTAGGCGCTGTAATTCTGCTGGGAATTGTCAATCTCGTGAAGCGCGGCACCGTCCGTTAGCAACACCGGCTATTTGTTGGAGAGGCCGCCTCTGGGGCTTCCAGGGCGGCCTTTCTTGTTGAAAATCCATGCCGTTCGTCGAAAATGCTTGCCGCCTGCCTATAATCGCTGCCGCGCCAAAATTTTTGCCCTACGCAAGGCTTTGTAATAAAACTGGCGCGCGTGCTTGCTTGAGGTGATATATTGAGGTAATACACCTCGGTGGTCACTGGCCATTGGCCCAGTTGCAGTTTGGAAAAGAAAATGAATTACGAAGCGACCCTCAGCAGCGGCGATCTTCTTTCCGATGAAGAGGCCGGTGCCAAACGCAAAAAGCGGCTGATGATCGGGCTGGGGGTGCTGCTCCTGATGATTGTCGCGGCTGGCGTTGCCTATTTTTTTGCCACTGGCGGTAGCGGACAGGGCGCAGCGGCAGGTGATGAGGCCAACGCGCAAGCACCAACCGTCACCGTCATCGCACCTGGCTCCAATACGGTTGCTCGCAGCATTAGCGCGACAGGCACTCTGGCGGCGCGGCGAGAGGTTCCTGTCGGCGTGGTTGGCGAAGGCGGACGGGTAACGATCGTCCATGCGGATGCAGGCGACTGGGTCAAGAAGGGCCAAACGCTGGTCACAATCGACCGCTCGGTGCAGACACAGCAGGCCGAAGCCTTGCGCGCGCAAATCGGCGTAAGCGAAGCAGACCTGCGGCTTGCCCAGAACGAACTCGACCGCGCGCTGAAACTTGTCGACCGGGGATTCATTTCCAAGGCAGACGTTGATCGCAGGACGGCGACACGCGACAGCGCGCGTGCCCGGCTGAATGTTGCACGCGCGCAATATCAGCAAGCGCTCGCCAGCAATGCACGCCTCAATGTCCTCGCGCCCGTCAGCGGCTATGTGCTGGAACGCAATGTCGAGGTCGGGCAGACGGCATCTGCCGGGAGTGGTGCGCTGTTCCGCATTGCCCAGGGCGGTGAGATGGAGATGCGCGCGCGCGTCGGCGAAACCGATTTGGCGCAAATTTCAACAGGTGTTGTGGCAGAGGTTACCCCGGTTGGTTCGGAAAAGGCCTTTTCCGGCCAGGTGTGGCAGGTTTCTCCAGTGATTGATCCGCAGAACCGGCAGGGCACGGCACGAATTTCACTGTCTTATGCAACCGAATTGCGGCCCGGCGGTTTTGCATCAGCCCGCATCAACAGCGGAGCCGTAACGGCGTCGGTACTTCCGGAAAGCGCAATCCTCTCCGATGATGATGGCAGCTTTGTCTATATTGTTGGAAAGGACAACAAAGCGCAGCAGCGCCGTGTGAAAACCGGAATCGTTACTGATGGGGGCGTTGCTATCATTGAAGGGCTTAACGGCAACGAGCGCGTGGTTTTGCGCGCCGGCGGTTTCTTGACCGAAGGCGAGACAATCTCTCCAAAAATGCAGAGCGAAGAATAAGATCGCTATGAACTTCCGCAACCTCTCCGCTTGGTCGATCCGCAACCCGGTGATCCCGCTGGTGTTTTTTGCGGCCGTGTTGTTCGCCGGCATTTTGAGCTTCATCCGGATGGATGTGGTTAACAATCCAGACATCGAGTTCCCTGGTGTGCAGGTCAACATCTCGCAGCCTGGCGCAGCACCAACCGAGATTGAGAACCAAATCACACAGCAGGTCGAGTCCGCTGTGCGATCAATCAATGGCGTCCGAAACATCAGTTCGACGGCGAGTGAGGGTTCTTCGAGTACATTCATCGAGTTTGAGATAGGCAACGATCCGAATGATGTCGTGGCCGAGGTGAAAAACGCGGTAGATTCGGTCCGCGGCAATTTGCCTGACGGAATTCTCGAACCCCGCGTCAGCAAGGTTGAGATTGCTGACGGGTTTCTCGGCATCTATGCCGTCGAAGCCAGCGATATGACCATCGAGCAGCTTAGCTGGTTTATCGACGATTCGGTCTCCAAGAGCCTGCTTGGGGTGGAGGGCATGGCGGAGGTTGGCCGCTTTGGCGGGGTGGATCGCGAAATCGAGGTGATCCTCAACCCATCCAAAATGCGGTCTCTGGGCGTAACTGCTGGCCAAATCAACAATCTGCTGCGGCAGGATAATCTGGATGCTGCTGGGGGCATGGCTGAAGTGGGAGGCACGCGCCAGTCCGTCCGCGTCCTCGGCAACAATGAAACCGCCTATGAGCTGTCGCAAAGACAGATTCGCGTTGCCAGTGGTACGGTCCGCCTGTCCGATGTGGCAACGGTGCGCGATGGCTATTCCGAACGAAGTTCCATCAGTAAAGTTCGCGGCAAGGAAGTGGTCAATTTCTTTATGTCGCGCGCAAAAGGTGCCTCGGACGTAACGACTTTCGAGGCAGCCGAGAAAGTGATTGCCAAGCTGGAGGCGGAAAATCCGAACATAAAGTTCATTTCGCTGTTCAATACAGTGCGGTACACCAAGGAACAATATACCAGTTCGATCGCGGCGATGATCGAAGGTGCAATCCTGGCGGTTGTCGTGGTGTTTTTCTTCCTTCGCGACTGGCGCGCAACAATGATTTCGGCCGTCGCAATCCCGCTTTCGGCGATCCCGACCTTCTGGTTTATGGATTTGCTGGGCTTCAATCTCAACCAGATGTCATTGCTAGCTCTTGGCTTGGTAGCGGGCGTTCTGGTCGATGATGCGATTGTGGAGATCGAAAATATCGTGCGCCACATGCGCATGGGCAAGTCCGCCTATCAGGCCTCGATCGATGCCGCAGACGAGATCGGTCTGCCGGTGGTCGCAACTTCATTCTGTATTGTCGCTGTATTCCTGCCCGTTGGCCTGATGCCGGGCGTCAGTGGCCAGTTTTTCCAGAATTTCGGCCTCACGGTCGTGATTGCCGTTCTGATGAGCCTCGCCGTTGCGCGGATGATTACGCCGATGATGGCAGCCTATTTCCTCAAGGCAAAGGGGCATGCCGATCATGGCGGCGGACGCTGGATGGACCGCTATATGTCCGTGCTCGAATGGTCGCTGGACCGGTCGAAGGTGCACGCGCTCCGCGCAGATCTCCCGGGAATCAAGCGTCGCTGGGTGTATGTACCCGTCCTTCTGCTGGTGATTGTTGGCGTGCTGACCGTTGGCGGCTTTGGCGTTTTCATGCCGCATGGTGCCCTCTCTGAACTGGCCATTCCGGAAACGATTGCTAATGCGGTCGCAGGCGAGGAAAAAGGGCTATTGTGGCTACTGATTGCCAAACCGCTTGGCATATTGCTGCTGCTGCTTGTTTCATTGATTGGCTTCCTGCTGATACTGGCCCTTTTGTTCGCGCTCGGCCTTGTTTCCCGTATTTTTGGCCGCAGGATGCATCAAAGCTGGCAGTATCTTGTAGCCAGATTCCAGGACCGCCGTGTGTGGATGATGGGAATAGGATACTTCTCTTTCCTCATCACGATTTTGCTGTTTGCCGGATCGCCCTTCCAGTTCCAGCCGGAAATTGACGACCGCAATGTTCGGGTCGAGATTGAAATGGTGCCCGGCACAACGCTGGAGGCAACCGAGCAAACAACGACCAGAGTCGCCGACATTCTATACCAGCAGCCCGAGGTTGAGCGCGCGCTCGAACGCGTCAGAGTTGGCAATGCAACGATTTACGTGACGCTGAAGGATGAGCGGGACAAAAAGAGCTTTGAATTCACCCGCGACCTCGCGCCCACCCTGGCACAGTTTCCTGACGCTAGAGTTCGCTTTCAGGCCCAGGGCGGACCAGGCGGTGGAGGGACCGGCCGCGATCTTTCCATCATGCTTGCCGGATCGGATGCGGAGCTTCTGAAAGCCACAGCAGGAAAGCTGGTTGAGGAAATGAAAGCACTCGACCTGATTGTTGCACCGCGCATTTCTGCGGACGCGAGACGACCAGAAATAATCATCAAACCACGCGCCGAACTCGCAGCAGAGCTGGGTGTTACAACGGCTGCGCTCAGCCAGACGATCCGTATCGCAACAATGGGTGAAATTGAGCAAAATGCTGCGAAATTCTCGCTTTCGGATCGGCAGGTACCGATCCGGGTGAAGCTACCGCAAAGCTCGCGTCAGGATCTCAGCACCATTGCCCAGCTTCCCGTTCAAACCAGAAGCGGAGGTTCCGTACCATTGGAGCGTGTCGCCGATATATCCTTCGGCTCGGGACCGACCACTGTCCGGCGGTATAACCAGAACCGCCGCACTTTGATTGGTGCCGACGTGGCAAGCGGTGTCCAGCGCGGTGTGGCCATGGAAGCAGTCAACAAGTTGCCTACGCTCAACAACTTACCGCAAGGCGTTATTCGCGACAATGTTGGGCAGGATGAAATTCAAAAAGAGCTGATGGATAATTTCTCTGTCGCACTACCGGCGGGTGTTTTGCTGGTCTTTGCGGTCCTGGTGCTGCTCTACAAGCGCCTTATGAGTCCGCTGGTGAATATGTGTTCGCTGGCGCTGGCACCATTGGGCGGCATCTTGCTTATCTGGTTGCTCGATCAGTCGCTGTCTTTTCCCGTCCTGATCGGTATCTTACTCTTGCTGGGAATTGTGTCCAAAAACTCGATCCTGTTAATCGATTTCGCGATCGAGGCGATGGATGCTGGCAAGCGAAAATTCGAGGCAATCATGGATGCCGGACACAAGCGTGCACAGCCCATCGTGATGACCACCGTTGCGATGACCGCTGGCATGGTTCCAACGGCAATGTCGCTTTCGGGCGACGGCGCGTGGCGTCAGCCTATGGGCGTGGTGGTGATCGGCGGCCTGATCCTTTCGACGGTGCTCACCCTGCTCATCGTTCCCGCCGGATTTAGCCTTGCGGACGGGTTCGAAAAACGCGCAGGCCCTTGGCTGCGCCGCAAGTTCCTGACCTATCGCCCGGGCGACGATGATGATGGACCGCGGCCCCAGGCTCAGGAACCGAAACCGCGGCCATCGGGTGAGCTTCCCGGCGGATTACAGCCTGCCGAGTAACATTTCCAAGCGCCCGCTTGGCAGGAAGCGCAGTTCTGCGCTAGGCCCCGCCGCGTGAGGACCGTCGATCAATTGGGCGAAAGCGAACAAGCACGCTATTACACGCGCGCTCAGGAATTGCGCCAGATGCGCATTATCGCGACCGGCCTGCTGATCGCGATGGCTATTCTCTTCGTCATCACCTCGCATCTGGAAAACAACTATCATCATGGCTGGGGCTTCCTGCGCGCTTTTGCCGAGGCCGGCATGATCGGCGGGCTGGCCGACTGGTTTGCTGTAACCGCGCTATTCCGCCACCCGCTCGGCATTCCGATTCCCCACACCGCGATCATCCCCAACAACAAGCAGCGCATCGGCACAACGCTTGCCAGCTTCCTGCGCAGCAATTTCCTAACCACGCGCATTGTCGCGCGCAAGGTGCAGCGCATGGATGTGGCGGGTGCAGCGGGCAAATTCCTGATGCAGCCCTCCGGCGGCGAAGGGCGGATGCGGATGGGGGCGTCGCGCCTGATTGCCGATATTGTCGCCTCGCTCGACGACGAGCGGCTGGGCGGTGTGGCCAAGGATGCACTCAACAAGCAGCTTGGCAAGCTCAAAGTCGCGCCGCTTCTCGGGCAATTGCTGGAGGCGGCAATCAAGGAAAAACGGCATCAGCCCGTACTGGACGGCATCATCGTCTGGGCGTCAAAAACGCTCGAGGCCAATGAGGAAACGATCCGAGCGATGGTGCAGGAGCGCGCCAATACCATCATGCGCTGGACCGGCCTTGATGACCGGCTCGCCAATTCGATTATTGATGGGCTCGACAAGCTGATCACCGAAATGGCCGAAGACCCCGATCATGAGCTGCGCGCCAAGGGCGAAGAAGGGCTAGCCAAGCTGGCGAAGGACCTGAAAAGCAAAAAAACCCTGCAGAAGAAAGTGGAAAAGTGGAAGGATGAGCTGCTCGCCAACCCCGCGATCGGCAAATGGATCGACGGGCTCTGGCAGCAGGGCCGCGAAGGCCTGCTCAAGGCAGCGCGCGATCCCGATGCCGCCATGGCCGGAAAATTCGGCGAGGCGCTGACCCAGCTTGGCACGACCCTGCAGGAAGACGAGAAGCTGCGCGGGCAGATCAACCGCTTTGCCCGCCGCGCGATTGTAGGCACGACTGAAAATTATGGCGACCGCATTGTCAGCCTGGTTTCGGACACGATCGAGGGCTGGGATGAATCCACGCTCACTGATCGCGTCGAAAATGTCGTTGGCAGCGACCTGCAATTCATCCGCATCAATGGCACTCTGGTCGGCGGCATGGTCGGCGTGGTGATCCATGCCATCGGGCGATTGTTGTAGAATGAAGACATAGGCCAACCTGGTTCGATGGTCTGCCGCGCAAGCTGCACCTATACATTAATCGTGATCGGTATCACGGAAACCAAAAATCCCTGCTGATAGATCTTCTGGCAGAAAAGGAGGGTTTCCATGCCGGAAGTCGATGAACAACCAACTGCCCGCATTGTCGATGGGCGCGTGCTCAACTGCCTGCCGTCCACTGATACCAGCGACGACTGGACCAGCAAAACAGCGATTGAGGCAGGCGTACTGGCGGCAGAACCACTGCCCAAAGAAGTAGATCTGCGAGAAAATTGGTGGAAAATTGGGGACCAGAATACCACAGGAAGCTGCGTTGGATGGGCTACGGCGGATGGTGTCGTCAGATGGCACATGGTCAAGTCGGGGCGGGCCAGAAAAAATCAGGCGCTTTCGGTCCGCCAAGTCTGGATGTCATCGAAGGAAATTGACGAAATACAAGAGCGTCCTACCAGCTTTATCGAACGCGCGGGAACGACCCTCAAAGCTGCTCTTGATGTAGCCAGAAAATACGGTGTGGTTACCGCCAAAACACTTCCCTTCAATCCACGCTATCCCTACCTTGACAAATCCAACGTATTTTATGCGGAGGCAGCAAAGCGCAAAATCAGCTCCTACTTCAATTTGGGCGTCGATCTGCAAGAATGGCGGCGCTGGATAGCGGAAAATGGTCCGTTGCTTGCTGCGCTCAATTGCGACAAAGCCTGGTTCGATTGCAGCTCTGCCGATCCTTATCTGAAAAAATACAAGAAGCCCAAGGCATGGTCGGGCCATGCGGTGGCGATAGTAGGGTATACCGAGGATTACTTCATCGTGCGCAATAGCTGGGGGACAGAGCATTTTGGCGATGCAGGCTTCGCTTATGCTTCGAACGATTACGTCGAGGCGGGCTTCTATGAAGCATATGGAGTAACGGCCTAAATATCGAACACCACGCCTTGGGCGAGCGGCAGCTCCGCCGAATAATTCACCGTGCTGGTCTGGCGGCGCATATAGCCTTTCCATGCATCCGAACCGGATTCGCGCCCTCCGCCGGTTTCCTTCTCCCCGCCGAAAGCGCCGCCGATTTCCGCCCCCGACGGCCCGATATTGACATTGGCGATACCGCAATCGGAACCGGCGGCTGACAGGAATGTCTCTGCTTCGCGAATGTCGAGGGTAAAAATGCTCGACGACAGCCCCTGCGGAACATCATTCTGCAGTGCGATCGCATCGGCGAGCTCTTCATATTCGAGCACATAGAGGATCGGCGCGAAGGTCTCGCTGCGCACAATTGCGCTCTGCTGGGGCATGGAAACAATTGCCGGGCTCACATAGCTCCCGCCTTCCAGCCCCTTCACCTCGACTGGCTTTCCGCCGCAAACAAGCGCGCCGCCTTCGGCCACCGCCTGGTCTATCGCAGCCAGCATCGCGCTGCGCGCTGCGCCATCGATCAGCGGCCCGACAAGCGTTCCGCCATCGCGCGGATCGCCGATAGCAAGGCCCGCATAAGCCTTGGCAAGCCGCGCCACCAGCGCCTCCCGCACCGATTTATGCACGATAAGGCGGCGCAGGCTGGTGCAGCGCTGGCCTGCCGTACCGACAGCGGAGAAGACGATAGCGCGAACCGCCATCTCCAAGTCAGCCGACGGTGCCACGATCATCGCATTGTTACCGCCAAGTTCCAGTATGGGCCGGCCCCAGCGCGCCTGGACCGCCGGTCCGACGGCGCTTCCCATGCGCGTAGAGCCGGTTGCGGAGAGGACGGGAACATCCCGCGATTCGGCGAGTGCCTGGCCGATATCTGCCCCGCCTATCACCAGCTGCGCGAGGGCAGGAGGCGCGTCACTGCCAAACCGCTCGATCGCGCGTAGCATGATCTTGTGCGTTGCCATGGCCGTGAGCGGCGTTTTGTCTGACGGTTTCCAGATCACGGGATCGCCGCAAACCAGTGCCAGCGCCGCATTCCACGACCAGACAGCGACAGGAAAGTTGAAAGCCGAAATGATTCCGCATGGCCCCATGGGATGCCAGCTTTCGGTCATTTTGTGGCCAGCGCGTTCGGACGCGATCACCTTGCCGCAAAGCTGCCGCGACAGACCGACGGCAAAATCGCAGATGTCGATCATCTCCTGCACTTCGCCGAGCCCTTCGGAAACGATCTTCCCTGCCTCCAGAGTGACCAGCGCGCCGAGATTTTCCTTCTCCTTGCGCAGCTCTTCACCCAGCAACCGCAGCAATTCACCCCGGCGCGGAGGCGGAACAAGCCGCCAGGCCCGGAATGCCTCCTGCGCGGCAGCGATGACCGCGGGCATGTCCTCCAAAGGTGTTTGCGCGACGCGTGCAATCTCCGCCCCGTCTATCGGCGAGCGCACCGCAAGCGTCCCGCCATCCAGTTCATGGGAACTCAGCTCAGCGGCGGCAAGAATATCATCATGTTTCATCCCGGCTCCTCGAAGCGCTACGCGGCATGAGTTCGGTCCACCCACAGGCCATCACTAGCGCATGATCTCCAGCATTTCCTCGATCTTCACGAATTTTTCGCGCGGGCTGCCGTCCCTCGCCCGCGCTGCTTCAGCCTCCTCGATCTTCTTCCAGTCGGCGAAGGTCACCGGTTTGACGCCGCGTTCGGCCAGCAAATCGTCTAGTGCCTCGCGCCCCTTTTTACCGCTGTCCTCTGCCAGATCCTCCGCAACCAGATCGACGACGCCATAACCGTCGGGCCGGTTGGTTCCTATGGTGCCCGTAGGTCCGCGCCGTGCCCAGCCGACGCAATAAAGCCCAGGCAATATCCGCCCCTCATCATTGGCGAAACGCCCGCGCCCATGCTCGAACGGCACGCCCTCGATCGGCGGCGTTTGATAGCCGATACAGGTTACCACCATATGGGCGGGAATACTGTAGGTTTCGCCGGTACCGACGCTCCGCAGCTCGCTATCCAGCTCGGTGCGCTCGACAATGATGCGCTCTGTCTTGCCATCGCCTTCGATTGCTTTTGGTGAGGCGAAAAAATCAAACTCGATACGGATGTCCTTTTCCGCCCGGTAACTTTCGGGAATCGCGGCAAATTCGCGCAAATGCGTGACCGATTTACGCATGCCAGGCTCGAGCAAGGCATCCGCGCCTTCTTCGGGCAGGTCCGATAGATCGACATAGGGCGCGGCTTTTTCCAGCCGGCCCAGCTCACCCAGTTCCTTGGGTGTCATCGCGATCTGATGCGGGCCGCGGCGACCGAGTATGGTCACCTGTTCGGTCTTTGCCGCCATCAGCCATTCGAGCGCCCGGGCAACGATATCGCTACCGACAAACTCATCCTGAGTCTTGGACAAGATACGCGCGACATCGAGTGCAACATTGCCATTGCCGATAATCGCGACATGCCCGCCAGCCAGCGCGGGGCCGAGATCGGCATGGTCGGGATGGCCATTATACCAGCCGACAAATTCGGCGCTGCCATAAACGCCCTCCAGCTCTGCACCGGGGATATTTAGCTTGCGGTCGTTGGGTGCACCGGTGGCCAGCACGACCGCATCATAGGCGGCCTGCAATTCCGCTACGCTGATATCTTCGCCAACGGTGACATTGCCGACGAAGCGGACATTGTCGGTAAGCGCGACCTTCTCATAGCGCCGCGCCACTCCCTTGATCGACTGGTGATCGGGTGCGACGCCAAAACGGATCAGGCCAAACGGCACCGGCAGGCGGTCGATAATATCGACGCTGACGCCGTCACCGAACTTCTTCTGCGCTGCTTCGGCGGTATAATATCCCGCCGGCCCGGAGCCCACGATGGCAATGTGACGCACAGGCCGCTCTCCCCTCACCCTAAGATGCGAGTCGGGAAGGTAACGGCTTTATACAAAAAGGAAAGCGAGGTTATTTGCCCGCTGGTGCGATAGCGAGTCCGTCGCCGTCATTGCCGGTCTTGAAGCGGCGCAGAACCTTCCCCGATGCGAAGTCAATTTCCGCAACCATGTCCGGGCCAGCTTCGGCGGCATAAAGCCGCGAACCGTCACTGTTGAACAGGATGGTAATCTGACGGCTTGCCGCGCTGCCCGAAACGCTGATCTTGCGCGCGACTTTCCGCGTCGCCACATCGATGACCGTAAGCCCGCCATCGCGATAGTCGGACGTCACCGCATATTTCCCGTCCGGGGTTATCGCCAGCCGGATCGGAAAATCGCCGACATCGATCACCGCCACCTCTTTCAGGCTGGCGGTATCGTATACATGTACCTTGTCGCTGCCGCGCGAGGCGACCCACAGCTCTTTGCCGTCAGGCGTCAGATCGAGGCCCTCGGGTTGGTCAGCAGCTTTCAGGTCCGTGATTTTCCGGCCAGCCTCCAGATCAATCACTGTCACCGTGCGCGATTGCAGGTTGGACGTATAGGCGCGTGTCTTGTTGCGCGAGACGACAACCATATGGCTGCCCTCCTGCGCGGTTGAAATCACGCTGTGGGTATAGCCGGGTTGCAGGCAGTCCTCGTCGGGGCCGCAGCGCCGGATAACAGCAATTGCGTCTAAGCCCTCCGCGCTGGCCACAATACGCCCGTCATCCAGCCATTCGATTCCATGCGGGCGGGCACCATCGGGCAGCTTGATCGTGCCTATGCTCTTTTGCGCCGCGACATCGAACAGCTCGATGCCGCTGCCGCCATAATGTACCACAGCCACTTGCTTGCCATCAGGCGATAACGCAACTTCATGCGGTGAACGACCCGCCGTCGGTCTGCGAGCGATTTCTTCGCCGCTGGCGAGATCGATAAAGCTGACGCTATCCTCGCCCTTGTTGCCGACGACCAATATGCCGCCGGTGGTATCGGGATCGATTTGCGTCTTGACCGCGCCGCTGCCGCCCGAACATGCCGCCATGACCAGCAAAAGGATGGCGGCAAGAAAGCGCATTATGCCGCCTGCCTGATCTCTTCGGTGTCGCCTTCGTCCAGAAAGCTGCGGATCTCCTCGACCGCTTCATCGACATGGCTGAGCATGAAGAGGTGGCCACCGCCCTTGACCACATAAAGCCTGCTATTGGGGATAAGCATTTTCAGGAAATGACCGTTGGCTATCGGGACGATCTGATCCTTGTCGCCCATCATGATCAGCGTTTCCTTTTTCATGAAGGGCAGGAAAGGCGCACTCGTCCAGCCGAGCATGGCGAGCAGCTGATAGAAATAGCCGCGCGGGCTGGGCGGCGTGATGCGCCCGATATGGCCCTGCTTGCCTGCGGTCTCGCCGCCATAAAGCGTCTTGAAATGCTTGTTCATGAATTCGGGGTCGATATAGCGGCGCGGATCGGCCATCTTGGAAAGCGCGGCCGGATTGCCCGGTATCATCATCATGCCTGCTGTCGTCGCCTTCAGGATCACGCGGCCCACGCGGCCCGGGCATTGCAGCACGAATTGCTGCGCCATCGCGCCGCCCCAGCTTACCCCCATCACATCGACCACCGGCATGTCGAACCGGTCGAGCAGCAGCGCAGAAACACGCGCCATCAAGACCGCGTTATAGGGCAGAACGGGATCGGGTGAACCGCCCACGCCGGGCATGTCGAAGGTGATGAAATCGCGGTCGTCGAGCAGGTCGGCAAGCGGGGCCATCGCCTCGATATTCGCGCCGATACCGTTGAAGAAGAGCACCGGCAAATGCTTCGATTTCTTCGGGCCCGTCCAGCGCGCAACGCGCAGTTCGCGGCCGTCGACTTTCTCCATGGTAAAAATGGGATCGCGGCCAGCGGGGTGTTTCTTGCGATTCCTGCCCTTGCTGGTCGGGTTTTCCACCTTTGTACTGTGGTCTACCTTGCCCTGCGCCGCGCGCTTCTTGCCCTTGGCGCTTTTCTTTTTGGCGGCGGGCTTGTTCTTCGCCTGCTGCGTTGCTTTGGGCTTGCTCGCCTTCGCCATATATCCCTGTCCCTGTCCCTGTCTACCCGGTCGCTTTGCTTACACTAGAGTCAGCTTGACGCAATGCAAGGGAAAGCTGCGTTTCAGACCGCAGGCAGCGTCTCTTTCCGGGAAATATACCTTTCTGTCGAACCTTTCCGGCGGGATTTACGACCAAGGCGCGAGGTCTTTGCCGCCTTGCGGACCCAGCTCTACGCCAACCGGGAGGCAAAGACCCACAGATTTGTGGGGAAGAATAATGCACCTAGGTCATCTCAAATTTGCAACCGTCCTTCTGCTTGGGGGAATATCACAGCCCGCCCTGGCCCAGATAATGGATACATATCCGACAACCGTTTCTGGTTGCTCAGGGACAGCTGTGGTCGTTGGTGCCACAACAACGACCAGCAATGGCAACAACGCTCACGTTATTGCGGGCACAAGCTTCTCCGATCACCGTGTTGATATTCCCTTGGCACCCCTTTCGGGCACCTATCTCTGGTCGAACACTGACTGGATCGAAACCGAACTGACTTTCGGTTGCAGCGTCAACGGGCAACTGCAGATGCGGGCCAGCCGCAGAACAGCCGCGGTGACAACAAGGCAGAGCTACAGGATTTGCGCCGCCCACCGCAAAGGCGCAGCCCGCTGGGTAACAAGCCGCGCCGCAATCAGGGCAAGATCAACAAGCGGCAATACTAGCAACCACGACCAAGTAAATTCGGGAGGAGTCGTGACCATCGTCACAGACTTCAAGCTTCTTTCTGCCATTCTCGCCCAATCTAGAGATTCGACAGCAACGGAGGAGACCAATGCCAAAAGTGTGGTTCGGTTCCAAGAGCGAAGAGCCAGTGAATCTGGAACAATCTGACGAGTTTGTTGTAATAAGGAGAAAGACCTCTGCCAGCCGGGGCTTGCCACATGCAACGGATCCTACTGCTGCTGTTGTCGATCCCGAACCCGTCCTCGATTTCCCGGAGGCCAATGTCAGTGTGTATAAAGTTAAGGCTGGACTCGAGAATGGTGTGGATTCCGCAAAATCCTACGCGAAAAATTTGCCTGACGTTCGATTTGCCGGCCGAGTCCTGACGGAGCAGCAATCAGGTCAACCTATCGTCTACACCGAAAACCTCTTCATAAAGTTCAAGGATGAGCTGAATGAAGACGAATGCCGGAAACTGATACTTTCCAATGGCCTGGGCGTAAAACGGCAACTGGATTATGCAGAAAATGCCTATTTCGTCGAAGCTCATGAGGGAACTGGGCAAGGCGTCTTTGAAATTGCAGAGAGTTTGCTCAAGCACGCCGACGTCGAGTACGCACACCCCGAAATCGTTCGTCGCCGGGTCAGTAAGAAAATCTACAGGAGTCAGTGGCACCTTCAGGAAACAACCATAAACGGCGTCGAAATTGACGCACACGCGAATGTTTCGGAGGCCCACAAACTTGCAAAGGGCCAAGGCACTGTAATCGCGATTATTGATGACGGAGTGGATGTCGATCATCCCGAATTCGGAACCAGAAGAAAGATCGTAGCACCGAGAGACGCGACGCGGCGAAACGCAGACCCCCGGCCCAAATATTACGACGAAGACCATGGAACAGCTTGTGCTGGTGTCGCATGCGGCGCAGGGCGCCATGGAGCAAGTGGCGTCGCTCCGGCCGCCAGGCTGATGCCGATTCGGCTCGCCTCAAATCTAGGCTCTCTCGATGAAGCAGAAGCGATATATTGGGCAGCAAAAAAAGGGGCCGATGTTATCTCTTGCAGTTGGGGGCCGCCAGACGGAAATTGGACGCGCCCCGACGAAAGACGTCATTACTGGCCAATTCCCGCTTCAACTCGCCTAGCCATCGACTACGCAGCGGAGCATGGCCGTGATGGAAAAGGATGCATTATCCTGTTTGCAGCTGGAAACGGAAATGAAGATGTTAAATATGATGGCTATGCTTCACATGAGAAGGTTCTTGCCATCGCGGCAAGCAACGACAGAAGCAAGCGCAGCATCTACAGTGATTTCGGGAACGCCATTTTTTGCTGCTTTCCAAGCAATGATTTCGCATTTCCTCCTGCCAACCATCCGAATCCTCTGACGCGTGGAATTTGGACAACAGATCGGCGAGGCTATTCAGGATATAACCCCGGCGACACCGCAAGAGGGGATCAGTTGGGTGACTACACGGCCACTTTTGGGGGGACATCAAGTGCCTGCCCCGGTGTGGCAGGGACCATAGCACTAATGCTAGAGAAAAACCCCGATCTTGATCGAAAAAAGATCCGCACCTTCCTTGCCAAAAGCTGCCAACGCATTGATCCGAGAAACGGAAATTATGACGCTAGCGGGCATAGTCACTACTATGGTTTTGGGCGGGTCAATGCCTTGAAAGCCGTTGAACTTGCCATTTCCGAGTTGGATTGACCAACAAAGTTCAATCCAGCACATAAAGCCCTGGCGCAGCTTCCTGCGCCTTGTGCTTCTTGCTGCCCACATTTTTCGGTGCAGCGATTTTCTTGCCGGCACGTGCCTGCAACCATTCAATCCAGTAGGGCCACCAACTGCCGGCAACTTCCTCGGTATTCTCCATGAATTTCTCGACCGAGGCGGGGGCTTTCTTGCCTTTTGTGTAACGCCAGAATTTCGCCTTGGGATTGCCCGGCGGGTTAAGGATCGCCTGCATATGCCCAGCCTGCGAAAGCACGAATTCTATATTTTTGCCGCCGAATAGCTGCGTCGAGCGATAGCAGGCATGCCAAGGCGTGATGTGATCCGTCGTTCCGCCAAGGATGAACATGTCGCTCTTCACCTTGGTGAGATCGAGCGTGTGATCCGCAATCTGGAACGAGCCAGCCTCTTTGTAGGCATTGGCCTCGAACAGGTCGAGGAAATCGAGGAGCAGCGCCGTCGACAGGTTGGTCGCATCGGCATTCCAGAAGAGAATATCGAAAGCCGGCGGGTCCATACCAAGCAGATAGTTGTTGATCACATAGCCCCAGATGAGATCGTTGGGCCTCAGCCAGGCAAAGCCGCGCGCCATGTCTGTTCCCGGTATCAGCTTTTTCTTCTGCGCACGCTGCCGCGCCAGGGCGATGCCGTTGTCGCTGACCATGCTGCTCACCTCTGTATCGCCCTGCTTGGGCTCCAGCACGCAGACCATCATGGTCACGCAGCCAACCCGCTTGTCGCCGGCATCGGCCAGCTTGGAGAGCATGATCGACATGGTCTGCCCGCCCGAGCAGGCACCCGAGACATTGATCGTCTTGCTGCCGGTAATTTCCTCGATGACATCGAGCGCGCGGATGCAACCATCGACATAGTCGGCCATATCCCATTGCGGATCATCTTCCTGCGGGTTTTTCCAGCTGATAACGAATGGCTGAATGCCATTGTCGGTTTGCCATTTGACCACGCTTTTTTCCGGCGTCAGGTCGTTGATATACATTTTGTTGATCTGCGGCGGGATGGTCAGTTGCGGAATGGCATAGACCTCGTCCGTGGTTGGTGCATAGTGGATCAGCTCCATCATCTCGTCGCGATAGACAACGGCACCTTTGGCAGTGGCGACATTCTCACCCAGCTTGAATGGCTTCTTGTCGACCTGGCTGACCATAAAATCATTCTTGGTCATGTCGTCATAGGCGTTCTTCAGGCCTTTGATAAGCGAGAGCCCGCCTGAATCGACAACCATCTTCTGCGCCGTCGGATTGCCGATCAGCGTGTTGGTCGGTGCCAGAGCATCGATGATCATCTGGCTGACAAAATTGGCGCGGTCCTTTTCGATCGCGTCCATTTCCAGGTCGTCGACCCAGTCCTTGATGCCCTTTTGCACTGCAAGATAATATTGTGCACCGGCCTTGAAAAAGGGATTGAATTGCCAAGCGGGGTCTTTGAATCTTTTGTCTTTCGGGTCGGGCGCGAGATCGGATTGTCCGGTCATGATCTTGACGACATCTTCGCTGAAGCCGCTCATTGCCTTGAAGGCCACATCTGGCTGTGCGGCGGTTTGCCGCAACATCACGCCAACCGCGCCCGCGAAATCCTCGCGTGCCAGCCCCGCCAGCGGTCCGAGCGCTCCGGTTGCTTCATTGGCAGCATCGAAACCGCCGAAATTGAACGCCGCTCTTGTTTCTTTCTTGTCCTTCTTGCCCTTTTTCTTGCTGTCGCTCTTGGCCATTATTGCTCCCAATCTCAATCCCAGGCTCCTCAGGCAGATTGCGCCTGATGGTGTGCCGAGTCAATCTTCTTACAAATACCTCATTTTACTAGACTTTTATCTTGCGTCCCGTATTGGGACAAAAAGCGTTGTGAAAAAGGATTCGAAATGCGCGTTCCAGACCAAGCTGGTTGGCCTGGTGCACGGGATCAGGGAATTTCAAGACGGTTTATCCATGCCAATGGCCTGTGGTTCGACCTGGCCGAATGCGGGCCTCCCGGCTCAGACAGGCTCGCCATTTGCCTGCATGGATTTCCGGAACTGAATTATAGCTGGCGGTTCCAGATGCCCATGCTCGCCGAAGGTGGCTGGCGGGTCTGGGCACCCAATATGCGCGGCTATGGAGAGAGCGAGCGCCCGGCTGGAATCCGCGCCTATGCGCTCGATCATCTGACCGCCGATGTCGCCGCCCTGATCGATGCCGCACGGAAGGAAAGTCCCACGCGTGAAATCATGCTCGTCGCGCATGACTGGGGTGCCATTGTCGCCTGGTATTTTGCCGCACTCAAATTGCGGCCGATCGACAGGCTGGTAGTCATGAATGTTCCACACCCCAAGGTTGGGGAACGCGAAATCCGGAAATGGCGGCAATTCTGGAAAAGCTGGTATATCTTCTTTTTCCAGCTTCCCGGATTGCCCGAGAGATTGCTTACGCGAAATGGCGCGCAGCGGGTCAAACAGGCCTTCTCCAACATGGCGCTCGACGACAGCAATTTTGGCGAAGAAGAACTGCAGGTTTATGCGCATGCGGCACAGCGCCCCGGCGCTATCACCGCCATGATCAACTATTACCGCGCCCTGATGCGCCACCGCCATCTCGTCGATATTGGCGAGGGGCGCATCGGCACGCCGACGCTGATGATCTGGGGCGAAGTTGATAAAGCGCTCAACATCCATTGCAGCATGGGGACGGAGGAGTGGGTCCCCAATATCGAGGTGCACCGCCTGCCGGGCGTGTCGCACTGGGTGCAGCAGGAGGCGCCCGAAAAGGTCAACGCGATCATGGAGGAATGGCTGGGCTAGCTAACCGGCTTCCTCTCCCATCTGTTCGCGCACGCGCTCGCTCACGCTTTCATAAAGATCCGCGCCCCAGCTTCCGGCCTTGCCGGTAAAAATGAACTCGGGCGGAATAACCTCGGGATTCTCGCCGGGTCCCGTCGGCGGCGTAAAATAGCCGAGCGCATAGCTCCCCATCGTATAGCCGAGCAGGTCGCGCAACTCGGGCGTGAAGTGTTTGGCGATGGAGGGCGGACAGGAGAGATACTGGTTTTCCTCCTGCCGGAGCCAGCCGAGCGCATAGGTATTGTTGATGCCGATGCGGTCTTTGCCGGAAACATTCGCGCCGCCGCCATGGATGACGCTGCCCGAATAGACGAGCACCGAGCCTGCCGCCATCTCGGCATATTCGATCTGCTTAGAGCTCGCCTTCCGGTCGCTGGGCCATTTGTTCGATCTTGGTACGATCTGCGTCGCGCCATTTTCCTGCGTGAAGTCGCTGACCGCCCAGATGGTGTTGAATTGCGGCTCTATCGTCTCGGGAATGAAGCCGCCCCAGGCGAGACGGTCGCGGTGCAGCGGCTGTTTTTCCTGCCCCGGCATGATGCGAATAACCTGCGTCAAATGGAGCTGGATACGCTCGCAATAGGGTGTCAAAAACTGCCGCGCTGCGCCCAGTATCAGATCATTCATAACCAGTTCGCGGCAGGCCGCCGAGCGCGCGACCAATGCACCCGTGCGCGTCGTATGCCGCCCGGTAAAATCGTCACGGCCCACATCGGTGGCGTCGACATAGGGCATGATTTCTGACTTCAAAGCCGACAGGCTATCGGCCTCGAGCACGCCCTCGATGATCGCCGCGCCGTCGTTCGCGATAACTTCGCAGAGCGCCTGTTTGCTGACATTCGCAGGCAGATATTTAAGCTGACCCATGATCGCCTCCTTTCCATCCTCTCACAGCGGCAGCCTATACAGACGGCTAGAGGCTTGCAAATGACGGGCATGCGTCAAAGCTTCTCGGCGCTCATTTTCCGTGCTCCTTAAAGAACGCCACCGCGATCGATGCTTCGCGCGGCATATCCCTCTCAAGCTGCTCGCCATAGACCTCCCACGCAATCTGCAGGCTAGCGTGATCGCTGGCGCGCATCTTAATGATGTTATCGAGACCGCTGACCTTGCCATCCTCGATTTGCGCAATGGCGAAGCGGGCGTGTGTACCGCCAATATCCGCAACGATGATCTCGCGCATTCGGCTCACAATCTGGCCTGCTGCAGCATCGCCGATCCGCCCTCTTCAGCCGGCGACGCATGCGCGCGCATCATCGCAAACAGCTCGCGGCCGGTACCAAGGGCGGCGGCGGGCGCATCCGCCTGACTGCGTTTATCCCATTCGGCGGCATCGACCAGCGCTTCCAGCTCGCCCTTTTCGGCGCATACCCGAACGATATCGCCATCGCGCAGTTTGCCCAGCGGGCCATCTTTCAATGTTTCTGGCGAGCAGTGAATCGCAGCCGGTATCTTCCCACTCGCGCCCGACATGCGACCGTCTGTTACCAGAGCGACCCTGTGCCCGCGATCCTGCAACACGCCGAGCGGGGAAGTCAGCTTGTGAAGCTCGGGCATGCCGTTCGCCGCGGGCCCCTGAAAACGCAGCACGATGACCACATCCCTGTCGAGCTCGCCCGCCTTGAAGGCCGCGACAACGTCATTCTGATCATCGAATAGGCGCGCCGGCGCTTCGGTTGTCCAGCGCTCGCGTGCTACAGCGCTGATTTTCATCGTCGATCGCCCGAGATTGCCTGCCAGCAATTTCAGCCCGCCTTCGGCCTGGAACGGGGCGGACACGGGACGCAGCAGCTTTTCATCGCGGCTCTCGGCTAGCGCATCCTCGAAGGTAAGCGCGTCGCCCTCCAGCTTCGCTTCCTTCACTCCATCGGCGAGCGAGCCGCCATAGACGGTCCTTATGTCGCCGTGGGCGAGACCGGCATCAAGCAGCTCGCGGATAACGAAACCCATGCCGCCTGCAGCATGGAAGTAATTCACATCGCCGGCCCCGTTGGGGTAGACGCTGGCGATCAGCGGCACGATCGACGACAGCTGGTCCATATCGTCCCAGTCGACCAGGATACCTGCCGCGCGGGCGATGGCGGGGATATGGATGAAATGGTTGGTCGATCCGCCAGTCGCCAGAAGCCCGGCAATCGCATTCACAATCGCCTTTTCATCGATGCAATGGCCAAGCGGCCGGTAATCGCCGCCATCCCAGCCGATTTCCGCCACGCGGTGAACCGCCGCGCGGGTCAACTCCTGCCGCAGCTTGCTGCCCGGATTGACGAAGCTGGAACCTGGAATATGCAGCCCCATCATCTCCATCATCATCTGGTTGGAGTTGGCAGTGCCATAGAAGGTGCAGGTGCCCGCGCCGTGATAGGAGGCGCTTTCGGCCTCGAGCAGCTCCTCGCGCGTCGCCTTGCCCTCGGCATAAAGCTGCCGCACCCGCTGCTTTTCCTTGTTGGCCAGCCCCGACGGCATCGGCCCTGCGGGGACGAGCACCACCGGAAGGTGGCCGAAACGCAGCGCGCCGATCAGCATGCCGGGCACGATCTTGTCACAGATGCCCAAGAGCAACGCCGCCTCGAACATACCATGCGACAGCGCCACCGCCGTGCTCATCGCAATGACATCGCGGCTGAAGAGCGACAGCTCCATGCCCGCCTGCCCCTGGGTCACGCCGTCGCACATGGCGGGCACGCCGCCCGCGACCTGCGCCGTCGCGCCAGCCTCGCGCGCGAATATCTTGATCTGCTCGGGATAGCGGCCATAGGGCTGATGCGCCGAGAGCATGTCGTTGTAGGCGGTGACAATGCCGATATTCATCGCCTTGCCGGAGCGGATCGCCGCCTTGTCATCGCCGCTCGCAGCAAAGCCGTGGGCGAGGTTGCCGCAGGAGAGATTAGGCCGGTGCACGCCTTCGCCGCGCTGCCGGTCGATCAGATCGAGATAGGCGCTGCGGCTGGCCTTCGACCGCTGGATAATGCGCTCGGTGACTTTGGCGAGGGTTGAATGCAGCTCACTCATTCCAGCTCACTCCATCCCGCTCGGTCAGCGCGATCGCCGCCGATGGGCCCCAGCTTCCCGCGCCATAGGGTTTGGGCGATGCGCCGCTTTCGCGCCAGCTTTCGCGTATCGCATCAATCCAGCGCCACTGCGCCTCCACCTCGTCGCGCCGCACGAACAGCGTCGGATCGCCATCGATCAGATCGAGCAGCAGACGTTCATAGGCGATGCGCCGCCGCGCCTTTGCAAAGGCCTGCGTGAGCGACAGATCGAGCGGGACTTCGCGCAAGGTCACGCCGTCCCGGTCAAGCCCCGGTTCCTTGGCCATCACCTGCAGCCGCACATATTCTTCGGGCTGCAGCCGGATGACGAGGCGGTTGGCGGAGAGTTTGCCGCCCCGCTCGGCAAAAATATTGTGCGGAACGCATTTGAACTGGATGACGATCTCGCTGCGCCGCTCATGCATCCGCTTGCCGGTGCGCAAGTAAAAGGGAACGCCCTGCCAGCGCCAATTGTCGACATGCGCCTTGAGCGCCACGAATGTCTCGGTCTCCGATGCCTCGCCCAGATCATCCGTGTAGCTGCCGACCGCCTCGCCATTCACCGCGCCGCTACCATACTGGCCGCGCACCATTTCATCGCCCGCCACCGGCCGCAGCGCGCGCAGCAGCTTCACCTTTTCATCGCGCACCGCCGTTGCATCCAGATCCGCCGGCGGCTCCATCGCGGTCAGCGCCAGCAGCTGCAGCATGTGATTCTGCACCATATCGCGCAGCGCGCCGGTATCGTTATAGAAACCGTGCCGCCCTTCCAGCCCGACGGTCTCGCTCACGGTAATCTCGACATGCTCGATGCCGTTCGAATTCCACAGCGGCTCGAACATCATGTTGGCAAAGCGCAGCGCCATCAGATTCTGCACCGTCTCCTTGCCGAGATAATGGTCGATCCGGAAAATCTGCGCTTCGGAAAAAGCCGCCGCGACCGCATCGTTGATCTCGCTCGACGATGCCAGATCATGCCCCAGCGGTTTTTCCAGGCCGATGCGCACCTGCTCCCCGGTGAGGCCGGCATGCGACAGCCCCTTGATCGTCGGCCCGAACAGGAAGGGCGCGGTCGACAGGAAGATCGACAGCCCGCCGGAAATATCGCCCAGCTTCTCCGCCAGCGCATCGAAGCCATCGACGCTCGATGCATCGAGCGGCTGGTAGAACAGCCGCTCCGCAAATGCCGCCAGCTGCTTCTCATTCTTGCGGTCCTCGGGCAGGAATTCCGCCAGCGCCGCGCGCGCAATATCGCGAAATTCCGCATCGCTCATTGCGCTGCGCGCGGTGCCGAGTATCTTCAGATCGGCAGGGATCAACCCGTCTTCGTGCAGCGCGTAAAGCGATGGCAGCAGCTTGCGCCGCGCCAGATCGCCGGTCGCCCCGAACAGCAGCAGGGCCGCAGATGTTTTCCCCTTGGTCATGCGCGCCTGCGTAGCGCCCCTTCGCGCAAAGGGGAATATACAAATGCGCTTCGGCGGCAACGACTGCGAAGCTTCGAATCGCGAGTGCCTTTTCCACGCCAGCCTGAGTCGCAGCGTCACGATGAGGGTGACAAGGGTGACAGTGTGTCGCGCACGTGCCTTTCAGATAATTTTCCATAATATCAGTGCCTTGACGCGGAAAAACCACCCCAGAGATAGGGTGACACTCTGCCCGGATTTTTTCGTAAGCGAAAAGCGCAGCGGCAGGCCAGCGGAACGGCAAACCCGCCGGTGAACAACAAAGAAGAAGCATGATCTCCATCCCCGCTGCATACGAATTCAGGGCGGCTGTAGGACAGGGCTTAGTGCCATGCGCGTAAGAAGTGCGCGCCGGGGCGGTAATCAACGGTGGCGGATTTGCCATGCGAAGCGTTCGGGATGCACGCGCTCAGTGATACCCCTTCCCGCTTGCAATGGGATACGATTTTGGGGATGGGGGTGTGAGGGGGAATGCGCCGCCAGTATGGACATTGCAGGATATCTCGATCAAGTTCGTGCCAAGTTCGAAAGCGGGCAGGCAACCGAGCATAGTTACCGCCCTGCGCTCCAAGGGTTGTTCCAGAGCATCGACGAAAATCTCACTGTCATCAATGAGCCCAAGCGCACCGACGTCGGGATGGTCGATTGCCTGTTTCAGCGTGATGGCATCGATATCGGCTGGTGTGAGGCGAAGGATATCGACAAGGATAACATCAAGCTGAAGGGCTACTCAGTCGAGCAGCGGAAGCGCTATGAGAAGGCCTTTACAAATTTCGACCATTGGCCGCAAAGCAAATACGTGGATGCAATGTTGAAGGCATGAACTGCAGGATATATTTGGAGGTAAGTTTGAACATCGAGATACTCGAACAATTCTCCGAGGACCTGAAAGAAAAGTTTGCACTGCCCGGTCAGGCGTCTCCCGAGGATCAACTCAAGCCGCTTGTGGCTGATCTTTTTACCCAAGCAGGCAAGACTATCTCACTCAAAGTCGAGAGTCGAACTGAAACTCACCTGTCCGAGCTCAAGGTACGCCCTGATATTGCAATTTACGTTGGTGGCTTGATCTGCGGCTATATTGAATTGAAGGCTCCCGGTCTCGGTGCGGATGCACCGAAACTGAAAGGCAAACATAACAAAGCGCAATGGGCAAAGCTAAAGAGTCTACCCAATTTGATATATTCCGACGGGCGCGAGTGGGCGCTCTATCGATCCGGTGTCCGGCAGGGGCCGATTGTTCGGTTTGACGATGATCCAGTCGATGTTGGGAAGAAAGCCGTCAGCCAAGATAACGCCGATGCGTTGTCCAAAGTCATTCAGCCCTTTTTGGGATGGAAGCCGGTTGTTCCCCACAAGCCAAGCCCCCTTGCAGAATATCTGGCTCCTTTCACTCGGTTTCTCCGATCAGAAGTTGAAGCAGCCCTAGCCAGACCGGAATCCGACATTTCGGCGCTGGCTTCCGAATGGCGGAGTTTTTTCTTTCCAACCGCCGATGATGCCCAGTTTGCAGATGCGTATGCACAGACTGTAACCTATGCAATGTTACTGGCACGGCTTTCCGGCGCCGAAAAACTCGATCCTATCGAAGCTGCCAAAACACTGGACAACGGTAACAGATTATTGGCTCGCGCCCTGGAATTGCTTGGCCAAAAAGATGCCAGAGAAGAATTACGAGTAGGTTTCGAACTGCTGCAACGCTCACTGGAGTCACTTGACCCCCATGATTTCATGAAGTCGAAACCTGACTTATGGCTCTATTTCTATGAGGATTTTCTGGCAGCTTATGATCCCAAACTCCGGCGCGACTATGGCGTCTATTATACTCCGCGAGAGGTTGTGGAATTGCAGGTTCGGCTGGTTAGTGAGCTACTGGAAACGCGCTTTGACAAGAAACTAGGCTTCGCTGACGACGGAGTAGTGTTCCTCGATCCAGCGGTTGGAACAGGAACTTATCCAGTGGCTGCGATCCGGCATGCACTGGAAAAGGTCAGCGCCCGATCTGGTGAAGGGGCAGTCGCTGGTCGCGCATCGCAAATGGCACAGAACATGTATGGTTTTGAGGTTCTTGTCGGCCCCTATGCGGTTGCTCACTTGCGGTTGACGCAGGCGCTTGAAGGTTCAGGAGCGACAATGCCTGAACGATTAAAAATCTACCTTGCTGATACTCTTGGAAGCCCCAATGAAGCGCCACCCGGCGGGCTGGATTTGACGCATCGTGTGCTGACACAAGAGCATGAGGCAGCACGCAAGGTCAAAAATGAGGGTGATATTCTCGTTTGCCTTGGAAACCCTCCCTATGACCGGCAAAATATTGATGAAGGAGACACTTCTACCAAGAGGAAGGGCGGTTGGGTCAGATTTGGTGATCAGATCGAAGGTGGAGCCAAAGCCGAAGAACAGGGTGAAGAGCCGATTCTGGAGGATTTCTTAGAACCGGCGCGATTGGCAGGGCAAGGCGTTCATCTAAAAAATCTGTACAACGACTATGTCTATTTCTGGAGATGGACACTCTGGCGCATGTTCGAACAACAGGCGTGTGGAGGCATCGTCTCGTTCATCACGGCATCGAGCTATCTGGCAGGTCCCGGCTTTTTGGGCATGAGAAAAATGATGCGCCAAACTTTTGACGAGCTTTGGATTATTGATCTGGGTGGTGACAATATTGGCGCACGCAAAACGCCGAATGTGTTCAATATTCAAACCCCTGTCGCTGTATCGGTTGGCGTCAGGAGCAAAAACGGATCAAGTGAAAAACCTGCACAAGTCAAATATGCAAAAGTGTCTGCCGCCGATCGAGACTCAAAACTCAAGCAGCTAGCATCTCGTTTACAGTTCGAAGATTTGACTTGGCGAACGTGCTCTGATGACTGGGAAGCACCTTTCTTGCCAGTCGGGCAAGGTGATTACTTTTCGTGGTGCAAGCTAACAGACATTTTTCCTTGGAGTCACACTGGCTCTCAATTTCAACGAACCTGGCCGATCGCAGAAACAAGCGAAGTTTTGAAGAACAGGTGGAATGCTCTGTTAACCGCCGAAACTGATCAATCAAAATCCAAACTTTTCAAGAAGAGTAGGGACCGAGATCCTTTCTATCAATCTAAAGACAAATCGACCGGCCCCACAATAGGGTCGCTAGAAGCCGATTCAAAAATGCCAGCGCCAGATGGCTACGGATTTCGCTCATTTGATCGACATGTTGCGTTGCTAGACTACCGACTAGGGGATTATCTCAGGCCACCACTGCTTGAAACGCGTAGCAAAACTCAAGTGTACCTTACGAGCTTGATTACCGAACAGCTTGGCAATGGTCAGGGCATAATGGCGTCAGCATTTGTCCCAGATCTAAACTATTTTCACGGCCGTCACGGAATGGTGATGCCACTGTATCGAGACGGTGAAGGTCTAGAACCGAACTTGACGCCGGGATTGTTGGAAAAGTTAGGCGAAACGTATGATGAAGAGGTAACTGCTGAAGAACTAACGGGATATATCTATGCTGTTCTAGGCGGACAATCGTATACAGGCCGTTTCTGGAACGAACTTGAAACACCGGGACCACGTGTTCCGATAACGAAAGATAAAAACGGGTTCCGGCGGGGCGTCGATCTCGGTAAAAGGCTCATCTGGCTCCACACCTATGCCGAACGGTTCCTTGGCGACGACCGTGGTGATGTAGTGCCCAAAGGCTCGGCAACCAGCATCAAGGGTGTCTCATCCGATCCGGCAAACTATCCTGAGGATTTTGCATATGATTCGGAAAAGAAGGAAATCAGGATTGGCGACGGGTTTTTTGGGCCGGTCGCTACCGAAATCTGGGACTTCGAAGTTTCGGGGTTAAAAGTCGTTCAATCGTGGCTGGCATATAGGATGAAAGAACGGGCAGGCAGGAAATCGTCCCCGCTCGATGATATCCGACCCGATCTTTGGACACCACGGATGACTGATGAGTTTCTGGAGCTGCTCTGGGTCCTGGAAGAAACGCTGGCCATGGAACCCGACCTATCGTCGCTGCTGGATGAAATTGTTGCTGGCGAGTGTTTCCTCGCCAAAGACTTGCCAAAACCGACCGAGGCGGAACGTAAAGCACCAGAAGTAAAAAGCGAAAACGATGATCAGATGAGTTTGATCTAGGACCTCGTCGACCGGGCGCACGGTCAATTTGGATCCGAAGATTTATGCCGATATTTGCGAGCGGGCGGGGATCGATCCGGCGGACACCGATATGGCGCGGGAGTCACCGACCCCAACCCCTCCCGCAAGCGGGAGGGGAGCGAGACTTCGCGAACCGAAGGTGAGCCTGATCGCAGCGGGGTGGGCCAGGTGTTCATCAACAAGGACCAGTATTTTGCCGATGTCCCCGAAAGCGCATGGGAATTTTATATTGGTGGCTACCAGCCCGCGCAGAAATGGCTGAAAGATCGCAAGGGCCGCGAACTGAGCTGGGAAGATATCGGCCATTATCAGGGGTTTGTGAAAATCCTGATCAAGACGGACCGGATCATGCAGGAAATCGAATTGCCGCTGGACTAACGCCTAACCCCCCTTCCATTTCCGGGCCATCACCCCTATCTCGCGCGTCAACATGACAACCCCCTCCTCCACTCCGCTTTCCACTCCCTTGGCGCGCATCCGCAATTTCTCGATTATCGCGCATATCGACCATGGCAAATCGACGCTTGCCGACCGCCTGATCCAGCATACCGGGGGCCTTTCCGAGCGCGAGATGAGCGAGCAGGTGCTCGACAATATGGATATCGAGCAGGAGCGCGGGATCACCATCAAGGCGCAGACCGTGCGGCTCGATTATACGGCGAAGGATGGCGAGACCTATACGCTCAACCTGATGGACACGCCGGGGCATGTCGATTTCGCCTATGAGGTTTCGCGCAGCCTCGCGGCCTGCGAAGGCGCGCTGCTCGTCGTCGATGCGGCGCAGGGGGTGGAGGCGCAGACGCTCGCCAATGTCTATCAGTCGATAGAACATGACCACGAGATCGTGCCGGTGATCAACAAGGTCGATCTGCCCGCCGCGGAGCCGGACCGGGTGAAGAGCGAGATCGAGGAGATTATAGGGCTGCCCGCCGATGACGCGGTGCTGGCGAGCGCGAAGACCGGCATCGGCATCGAGGATATATTGGAGGCGATCGTCGCGCGCATCCCGCCGCCCGAGGGGAATCGCGAGGCGCCCTTGAAGGCCATGCTGGTGGACAGTTGGTATGATCCTTACCTCGGCGTCGTCATTCTGGTGCGCGTGGTCGCGGGGGTTCTGAGGAAGGGCCAGCGGATCAAATTCATGGCGCAGGGGACCGAGCATCTGGTCGACCGTGTCGGCTGTATGCGGCCCAAGATCGAGCAGCTGGAGAGCCTTGCCGCTGGCGAAATCGGATTCATCACCGCGCAGATCAAGGAAGTCTCGCAGACCGCCGTTGGCGACACGATCACCACCGTAAAGGCCGGCGCGGAAGAGCCGCTGCCCGGCTTCAAGGAAGTGCAGTCGGTGGTCTTCTGCGGGCTGTTCCCGGTCGACGCGGCGGATTTCGAGAAACTGCGCGAAAGCATCTCCAAGCTGCGTTTGAACGATGCGAGCTTCACTTTCGAAATGGAGACCAGCGCCGCGCTGGGTCAGGGCTTTCGTTGCGGCTTCCTCGGCCTCTTGCATCTGGAGATTATTCAGGAGCGGCTGACGCGTGAGTATGATTTGGACCTCATCACGACGGCGCCTAGCGTGGTCTACAAGGTGACGCAGACCGATGGCAGCGAGAGCTTCCTGCACAACCCCGCCGACATGCCGGATGTCGTGAAGATCGCGGAGATGGAGGAGCCGTGGATTTCAGCGGTGATCTATTGCCCCGACGAATATCTGGGCGGCATCCTGAAGCTCTGCCAGGACCGGCGCGGCATCCAGAAGAACCTCACCTATGTCGGCGACCGCGCGCAGGTGACTTACGAGCTGCCGCTGAACGAAGTGGTGTTCGATTTCTACGACCGGCTGAAGAGCATCTCGCGCGGCTATGCGAGCTTCGATTATGAGCAGATCGGCCTGCGCCCCGGCGATCTCGTGAAAATGAACATCCTCGTCAATTCGGAAGCCGTCGATGCGCTATCGATGATTGTGCACCGCGATGCGGCGGCCGCGCGCGGGCGGCATATGTGCGAGCGGCTGAAAGAACTCATCCCGCGCCATCTTTTCAAGATCCCTGTGCAGGCGGCGATCGGCGGCAAGGTGATCGCGCGCGAGACGATTTCGGCGATGCGCAAGGATGTCACCGCGAAATGCTATGGCGGCGATATCACCCGCAAGAAGAAGCTCCTGGAAAAGCAGAAAAAGGGCAAGGCGAAGATGCGCGAATATGGCAATGTCAGCATTCCGCAGGAGGCCTTCATCGCCGCGCTGAGGATGGGGGAGGAGTAGGCGTTGCAGATCAAAGCGGCACTTTGATCTGGATAAAGGCAGGCGAGGCCACAGCGTTTGCTTGTCGCCCCATTTCGGGATGGGCACTTGGCAGAGTCTCTCACCTGCCGCGCGCCAGGCAGCTTAGTGCAACACCGCCCATGCGCCGCGCAATTATGTTGCGCAGAAATAGCGCCCAGACCCAACTTTTGACACATAAATGTAAAATAGTGTAATTAACCGAATCATAATGAGTCGTGGCGGCGCAAATCGCCCCGCTCATTCTGGTTGGTTTGTGGATGGAAGCGACCCATGCTTGATATGCTGTTTGAATCGCGGCAGCGCGCGGCGCGCGATGCCAAGGAGGTGAGGTTGCTCAGGGACCGGTATGGCGACACGCTGGTTCAGGAGCTCAAAGGGCGCGCGCGTGATCGCAGCCTGCCGACGCGCGACCGCAAGCACTGGCAGCGCATTTTGCGCAAGGCGCGGCGCGCATAGCGCAAAAATGAGACAGCTGGAACGGCGGCACGCACAACGACGCCGCGTCAGGAAACAGACATAGAACCGCTGCGGTAGTTTGTGCGACCTGATACCGCAGCAACTATGCGCTGGCGGCCCATCCCCCGAACCCCAGGGCAGCGGCGCTCACTGGCCCTTCGCCTCCACTCCTTGCGAGGCCGAGGGCCTATTTTTTTCGTGTGAAGCGCGAGGTTATGCGTCGCCAGGCTCCGCGCAGGCCTCGATCGCGTCCGGCTCGGGGCGCTCGCCGGTTAGTTCGAAGCGCGCAAAATATCCGCCGACATCGAGCCTTTCGGTAAAATCCTTGAGCCGGTAGCCGACGGCGGCAAATTCGCAAAAGAGCAGCTTTGGCGGGATGCCGTGGCGGTTTGTCGGACGGTCGCGGTCGACAACAATCACCTGACCGCCCTCGCGCAGAGCCGGCCGCATCCGCCACAAAAAGGCGTAAGGCTCTGTTATTTCGTGATACATATGCACCATGAATATCCGGTCGAAGCTCGCTTTCGGCAATTGCGGATCGTCGAGCGCGCCTTCCTTGATCGCGACATTATCGAGCCTTTCGCGGTTTACCCGTTCGCCCAGCCGGTTGAGCGCGCCGCGATTGATGTCTTGCGCGAGAACCCGGCCCTTGCTTCCAACGCGTTCGGCCAGCCGCACGGTGTAATAGCCTTCGCCGGCACCGATATCGGCAACCGTCGTTCCGGGCTGGATTCCCGCCCAATCCATGACCATTTTCGCCTCGCCTGCCTCATCACGTTTGGCTTCGGTCGAGAATTCGGTATCGCCGGCCTTGGATACCGCGCGATAGGCACGCGGAAACTCGCGTGATGTCTCGAGCCGGTCGGCATCGGGATCGGCTTGCTGGCTGCAGGCAGACATCGCCGGCAAGCCTAGCACAAGCAACAGAATTTTCGTGAGCGCTTTCATATTGTTGCTCCTAAACGCTCGTTACGGCGGATTGAAGCAAATTTTCGGGGACGAGAATGCGAAAACGCACGCAAAGCCTCACGAATCCTGTCCGATAGAGCCTTGTCGGCGATTTTACACCGCTCATCGCAGGCAATTTCATTTGCCCGTCATCTTAATTTGACATTAACCAAGGCCGCGCACAGTGCGATGGGCTTTAGCGCCTGCAACAAGATACGCGATACAGGGGTCGTCAGACAGCATCCATGTTCGAAGCAAAAGACCTAAATTATACGACCGGCGGCGGAGAAGCGGCGACCCTGCCGCCCGATATAGATGCGGCCACGGTGGCGTTTCCCCGAAACGCCGCCAGTGCTGGGCCAGGCTGGCGCGAGCGACTTGCTTCCTTCGAACTGGTTACCGATCTGGGTGACAATATTGGTTCGCCGCGCTGGTTTCGCGGCCTCGCGACGCTGACATTGCTATGCATCGGGGCACTGGCTCTGCTCCCCGGCTTCGACCCTGTCTATGGCGCACAGGCCCCGCTACCCAATGCCGACGAATTTGACGAGGCGCGCGCGCAGATGATCACGCCGATTGCCTTTGGAAGCGATAGCGGAAAGCGAATGGCTGCGACCGAAAATGTCGTAGCTCTGGCCGCTAGCCCCGAACGCCCCCGTATCGAACTGAGCGCTGCATTGGGCCGCGGCGACAGCTTTTCGCGGGTATTGCAACGCTCCGGCGTGAGCCAAAACGAAGCACGGCAGGCAACTTCGCTCGTTTCGTCGGCGACGTCGCTTGGCGATATCGAGGCGGGCACACCGATTTCGATCACGCTCGGCAAACGAGCCTCGCGAGGACAGCCTCGCCCGCTCGAGGCACTGGCATTTCGCGCGCGCTTCGATCTCAATCTCGAACTGTCGCGGGTTAACGATGCGCTGACGCTAAAACGCCTTCCGATCCGCGTCGATCAAACACCCCTGCGCATTCGCGGCAAGGTTGGCAGCAGCCTGTATCGCTCGGCGCGTGCAGCTGGCGCGCCGGCCAGTGCAATCCAGAATTTCCTCAAGGTCATCTCCGCCCATACCAGCCTGTCGCGGCTGCGCGAAGGCGACGAGTTTGACATTATCGTTGACTATCGCCGGGCGGAAACCGGCGAGGTGAAATCGGGCAAGCTGCTCTATGCAGGCATCGACCGCGGCGGCAAGTCCAAGCTGCAACTGCTGCAGTGGAAAAGCGGCGGCAGCACGCAATGGTTCGAGGCATCGGGCGTAGGCAAAAGCCGGGGCTTCCTCGGCCGCCCCGTCAACGGCAGAATCACCTCGGGCTATGGTATGCGCCGTCACCCGATACTGGGCTATCGCCGCATGCATGCAGGAATAGACTTCGGTGCCCCAACGGGCACGCCGATCTATGCCGTCACCGATGGCGTTGTCCGCTATGCGGGGCGCAAGGGCGGTTATGGCAAATTTGTCGAGCTTAAACATAGCGGCGGACTTGGCAGCGGCTATGGCCATATGAGCCGCATTGCAGTGCGTTCCGGGCAGCGTGTGCGGCGCGGCCAGATCATCGGCTATGTTGGTTCAACGGGGCTCTCGACCGGCCCGCATCTGCACTATGAGCTCTATCGAAACGGCCGGACGGTCAATCCGCTTTCGGTCAAATTCGCTACCCGCTCCCAGCTATCGGGCCAGGATCTTGCGAATTTTCGCGCGCGTCTCAAGCAGTTGAAGTCGATCAAGCCCGGAGCTGCCTTGGCACCATTGCAGGGCCGCAAACAGCAGGATAGCAAGCCTCAGCGCGAAATTGACCGCCTGACTCAAAAAGTTGCCCCCTCCCGCAAATTTGGATAGCCTTCCCGCCAAGGGAGAAGCGCAATGCAGATTTCCAAGGCGAGCGAAGCTGTGGGCGGCTTGGTCGAGGGCGTGGATGTCACCCGCCTGACAGACAGCCAGTTTGACGATATCCGCAAAGCCTTCACCGACTACGGCGCTTTGTTTTTCAGCCAGCAAAAACTGACGCCCGAAGATCATATCGCCTTTGCGCGCCGTTGGGGGGAGATCGACGTCAACCGCTTTTTCACCCCCGTGAGCGGCTATCCCGAGATCGCCGAAGTGCTCAAGGAACCGGATCAGCTGCTCAATATTGGCGGCGGCTGGCATACCGATCACAGCTATGATGAAGCACCCGCGATGGGCTCGATCCTCTATGCGCTGGAGATTCCGCCTTCAGGTGGTGACACGCTGTTTGCCGGAATGGCGGCGGCATATGACGCCCTGCCTGACGCGATGAAAGAACGAATCTCAGACCTGAAGGCGCGGCATGGAAATGATCATGTGTTTGGGGAGAAGAGCGACTATCAAAAGGCGATGAACGGCCGGCTGGGCAATGCCAGGTCCGCCGGGCAGGAAGCCGTGCATCCCGTTGTATTGACTCATCCCGACAGCGGCCGGAAAGGCCTCTATGTCAATCCCGGCTTCACGCTCTATATCGAGGATATGGAGCGCGAGCAGAGCGATGCATTGCTGGCCGAGCTATATGCCCATATACAGCAGCCCCGATTCCACTACAGGCACGTCTGGAAGGAGGGCATGCTTGCCATGTGGGACAATCGCGCAACATGGCATTATGCGATGAACGATTATCCCGGCCACCGCCGCTATCTGCACCGGATTACAATGGCCGGTGTTCCATTGTCGCAAATGCATTGAGCACTGCATCCCGCTTCGCTAGACATTTATCATGACACAGCCATCTTACCCCAATTTGCGCCTCCGCCGCAGCCGCTCCCAGGCCTGGAGCCGGGCTATGGTTTGCGAAACATCGCTTTCGCCCAGCGATCTGATCTGGCCGCTCTTCATTACGTCCGGCAAGGATATCGAAGAGCCGGTTTCCAGCCTGCCCGGCGTATCGCGCTGGTCGGTCAACAATATCGTGAAGCGCGCCGGCGACGCCGCCGAATTGGGCATTCCCTGCGTAGCGCTGTTCCCCAACACGCAGCCGGGCCGGCGCAGCGAGGATGGCTCGGAAGCGACAAATCCCGACAATCTGATTTGCAATGCGATAAAAGCTATCAAGGATACGCATGGCGATGCCATCGGCGTGCTGACCGACGTCGCGCTCGATCCCTATACCAGCCACGGGCAGGACGGGCTGATCGATGATACCGGCTATGTCCTCAATGACGAAACAGTCGCCGTGCTGGTCGATCAGGCCGTCAACCAGGCGCGGGCGGGTGCCGACATTATCGCGCCATCCGACATGATGGATGGCCGTGTCGATGCCATCCGCCAGGCGCTGGAGATGGGTGAATATTACAATGTCCAGATCATGAGCTATGCGGCAAAATATGCGAGCGCCTTTTACGGCCCCTTTCGCGATGCTGTCGGTTCGGGCGGATTGCTCAAGGGCGACAAGAAAAGCTATCAGATGGACCCGGCCAACAGCGACGAGGCGCTGCGCGAGGTCGCGCTTGATATCTCCGAAGGAGCAGACAGCGTGATGGTCAAGCCAGGGCTTCCGTATCTCGATATCGTCAGGCGGGTCCGCGACCGGTTCAATATCCCCGTTTACGCCTATCAGGTGTCTGGCGAGTATGCGATGATCGAAGCGGCGGCGGCGGCTGGTGCGGGCGACCGCGAGGCTTTGATACTCGAAACGCTCACCGCATTCCGGCGTGCCGGCTGCAGCGGTATTCTGACCTACCATGCCGCCGACGCTGCGAAATTGCTGAATGGCTGACATCATCATTGAAACACCGCGGCTTATTCTGCGCACGCAGGCCGAAGGCGATTTTGAAATCTGGATGCAGCATATGAACACCCCCAAAGTGCGCGAATTTCTGGGCGGCCCCGAGGAAGCGCATGACATAGAGGCAGCATTTGCAAGAGGCGCGGCATCGCAGGCGCGCGAGGGGTTCAGCTTCTGGTTCGTCACCGAAAAACAGACCGGCACCCTGCTGGGATGTTGCGGGCTGAAACGCCTCGATGCCGCGACTGCGCCCGAGCATGTAAAAGGCGAATTGGAGATTGGCTGGATCTTGCGGGAGGATGCCTGGGGCAAGGGCTATGCCAGCGAGGCGGCCGCTGCCAGTCTAGACTACGCTTTCAGCCGGCTTGGCGCTCCGCGTGTCCTCGCGCTCACCAGCGAAAGCAACCGCCCAAGCTGGCAGATGATGGAAAAGCTCGGCATGCAGCACGATCATGCGCTGGATTTTGACGATCCTGACTTTCCGCCGCGCGACAATCCGACGATCGTTTACATCGCCAAGCGCGGCGGCTGGCTGGCGGCCCAGAAGGGATGACTGCTGAGCCAAAACAGGGGAAGGCTGCCCGGCGGCGTTTTGTCGTCACCATATTGCTCGGCAGTTTTCTGCTGTTTCTTGTCCAGCCGATGATCGCGCGCATGGCCTTGCCGCGGCTGGGCGGAGCGCCCGCGGTCTGGAACAGCGCCATGCTCGTTTATCAAGCCTTGCTGCTTGGCGGCTATGCCTATGCACATGCAATCTCCTCGCTGGCACCGCGCCGACAGGCACAATTGCATATCGCCCTGCTCTTCCTGGCCGCATTTTGGCTGCCCATCGGATTGCTGGCCATGTCGCCTCCTGCCAACGGTTCTCCCATCTTCTGGGCACCATGGCTGCTGCTGGCTTCGATTGGCCCGCTTTTCTTTGCCGTCTCCGCGCAGGCTCCGTTGCTGCAGCGATGGTACGGTTTTGCGGGCAACACGGGCGAACCCTATGCGCTTTACGCCGCCTCCAATATCGGCAGTTTCGGTGGATTGGTTGCGTACCCGCTCATTGCCGAGCCGCTGCTTCCGGTCGACGGGCAGCGCAATTTCTGGAGCATCTTCTACATCTTGCTCCTGCTACTCGTAATGCTCTGCGCGCGGGCAATCTGGAATGCCTTGCCTGATCGGGTAGAACAATCCGGCCCGGCAAGCGCGCGCGATCCGGTCACCGGGCGGCAAATCGGATACTGGATCATTCTGGCGGCTGTTCCCTCGGGGCTGATGCTGTCAACGACGACGCATCTTACCACCGACCTTGTTGCCATGCCGCTCATCTGGGTGTTGCCGCTTGGCATCTACCTGCTCAGCTTTACCGTTGCCTTTTCGGACCGCCGCTGGCTGACCAATGTCACGACATTCTTTGCACCTCCGATCTTCCTGCTGCTGGCATTGTCATCCATATCGGTCTGGGGCGGCAACGCGGCACTCAGCATGCTTGCCGGCCTCTATCTGCTCTTCGTCGTGGCTGTGACGCTTCATGGAGAGATGTACCGCACACGCCCGGACCCCGTCCATCTCACCAAATTCTATCTCGCCATGGCTTTCGGCGGCGCGCTCGGCGGCTTTTTCTGTGCTATCATCGCACCGCTGCTTTTCGACTGGAGCTGGGAACATGTATTGCTGATCCTGGCTGCCGCAGCCTTGCTGCCGCAGAAACGGCTCTTCTCTCTGGGCGAGGAAGAGATTTTCGGCCCCAAGGGCTGGCGCGCCATATTGTTTGTCATGGCTGCCATTTGTATGGCGCTGGGTATCTATGGCGGCGAAGAGTTGCCGGTCGAAATGGAGACAGAAAAGATCCTGCTTGTCTGTCTTATCCTGGCGCTGGGGATCGTTATAATCGGAAACCGGCCCGCTTTCGTTGTCGTCACCGCCTCGCTTCTGCTTGCCAACGGTGCCTGGAACAGCCTTGAGCTCTCCTATGATGACCAGCGAAAAAGAAGCTATTTCGGAATCTACACGATCAACAGCTCACCCGACGGGCGGATGCGCTGGCTGAGCCATGGCACAACACTGCATGGCATGCAGATGCTCGAAACACCGACCACGCCGGTCAGCTATTACTGGAAAAATTCCGGGGTCGGCCTCGCCCTCGCCAAAAGCGACCGGCTCTTCGGAGAAGATGCGCGTATCGGCATCGTCGGGCTGGGGACCGGCACACTCGCCTGCTACGCCAAGCCGGACCAATATTGGGAGTTTTTCGAGATCGATCCATTGATGGTCGAGATTGCGCGCGACAGCAATATCTTCTCCTATCTCGCAAATTGCACGCCGGGCGCGCAGATCACTTTGGGCGATGCACGGCTTTCGCTGCAGGACAAGCCGCGGGGCAGCTATGATCTGCTTGCCATCGACGCCTTCTCCTCCGACGCCATCCCGCTGCATCTGATGACCCGCGAAGCATTCGAAATCTATGGCAATGCATTGTGGGAGGGCGGGCTGCTGCTGGTGCATATTTCCAACCGCTATGTCGATCTGGCACCGGTGGTGGCATCGCTGGCCCGCGATGGCGACTGGCACGCGGCGATCCGCTTTGACCGTCCGCCCGAGGCCGATCCCGACGATGGCGTGCGATCTTCCATCTGGGTTGCGATGAGCCGCGACGAAGGCCAGCTCGCCGCGCTGACCGGGACGCTCGAAAAAGAAGAACCCGCCTATTACTATGCCGATCGCTGGGTTGTCATGCCGGCTGGCGAAGGTGTAACGCCGTGGAGCGACGATTATGCTTCCATCCTGCCGCATCTCTATCTTTGGGAGAATCTCGAATGAACAGGCGCAGCGACATCTCGATCATCCCGATTCATGGCAAGACGCCGCAGATTGACGAAAGCGCCTTCATCGCCCCGGGATGCCGGATAATCGGCGATGTCACTATCGGCCCCGACGTGTCGATCTGGTATAATTGCGTGCTGCGCGCCGATGTCAGCCGGATCGAAATTGGTGCGCGGACCAATATTCAGGATGGCAGCGTGGTCCATTGCGATGGCCCCATGCCCGGAGCGCCAGAAGGCTGCCCGACGATCATCGGCGAGGATGTGCTGATCGGTCATATGGCGATGGTCCATGGCTGCACCATCCGCGACAGGGGCTTTGTCGGGCTGAGCGCAACGATCATGAATGGCTGCGTGATCGAAGAGGCCGGAATGCTGGGTGCTGGCGCGCTCCTTCCAGAAGGCCGGACGATCAGCAAGAAGGAGCTATGGGTTGGTAGTCCGGCCAAGAAGCTGCGTGACCTGGATGATGCGGCGGTAGCCGGGCTGCAACTGGGCGTGGCGCACTATGTCGAAAACGGCCGAGCACATAAAAAGGCTCTCGCCGAGATGTAGCCAGCATGACTTTGCAGGCAGCTTCGGCGGTTGCTACGGTGGCGCTCCGCCCGGTCCTTTGACTTTGAAAGGAGAGCATAATGGCTAACCCAAAAATCGTAACGCGCGAAGAATGGCATGAAGCGCGGCAGGCACTTCTGGAAAAGGAAAAGGCGCATACAAGCGCGCGCGACGAGCTGACAGCGGCACGCATGGCCATGCCCTGGGTGAAAGTCGAAAAGGACTACCGCTTTAAAGGTGCCGACGGAGAGGTGACACTGGGCGACCTGTTTGGCGATCACACGCAGCTCATCCTGCAGCATTTCATGTTCGAGTCCGATTGGGAAGCGGGCTGCTCGGGCTGCTCATTCATGGCCGACAGTGTGGACCCGATCACGGTTCATCTGGCACAGCGCGATGTTGCATTCGCTGCGGTTTCGGTAGCGCCGCTCGACAAGCTGCTCGCATTTAGGGAGCGCATGGGCTGGAGCTTCCCCTGGATCTCTTCGGAAGGTAGCGATTTCAATAGCGACTTCGGCGTGACCATCGACAAGGAGGAATTCGAGCGCGGCGAGGCCACCTACAACTACCAGTCCTACACCTCACCGCATCCCGGTGAGGTGCCGGGCTTGAGCATCTTTGTGAAGGGTGAGGACGACACCATCTATCACAGCTATTCGGCCTATGCACGCGGCCTGGAAAATACGATGGCGGCCTATAACTTCCTCGACCTGGTGCCCAAGGGACGCGATGAGGGCAGCCTCGATTATGGCACCCAGTGGCTCAAGCTGAAGGACAGCTACGGTTAGAATCGGCCGCTAATGGTAAAGCGGGCATTGAAAGGCGCGCCGACGGTTGCCTGATGCGTGCTGTGCGCATTCGGAAAATAAAGCTCGTCGGTCACATTCTCCAGATTCACCTGCAAGCGCAGATTTTCCGAGACATCATAGTAAGCTGCCGCATCAAAGCGTGTGTAGCCTGGAAGGGTCGGGCGCAGCGCGACGGGCTGGGCGGTGCTGCCATTGGTGATGAAGCTTTCATCCTGATAGGTGACGCCAGCGCCAAAGCCGAATTGGTCGGTGACCTGAAAACTGCTCCACAGCGAGAACATATGCTCGGGCAATTCGCGGATGCGCAGCTCCGCGCCATTCGGATCGGTCAGCACATTGCCATCGCTGCCGACGCGGTTTCCTTCCAGATAGCTGTAGCCGGCGGAGACAAACCAGCGGTCGGTAATCTGCCCCTGCAGCTGCAGCTCGGCACCGCGAATCTTGGAATCGATAATGTCGAGCGTCGCCGGATCATTGTCGGCAGGCTGCGGCGAGCTTTGCTCAATCTCGAATATCGCCGCTGTGAAGCTGAGACCCTCAATAAAGTCCCATTTGATACCGGCCTCGAGATTGGTGAAGCGGTTCGGCTCGAGCACATTATTGTTGCCGTTGATGTTGGCGAATTGCTCGCCGCTGCGCGGTTCGAAGCTCTCGCTGAAGCTGCCATAGATGGAGATATTTTCCTGCGGCTTCAGGATCACGCCGAAACGCGGAGAAAATTCCTCATCCTTGCGGCTTCTGATTTCGCCCGCAACGACATTGTTCACTTCGATATCAAAGCTGTCATAGCGAATGCCGACGACGACATCGAGCCAGTCGGCAACTTCTATCTGGTCCTGGATGAAGGCTGAAAACACGCCTATATCAACGCGCGTATCATCGTTGAGATCGAGGTCGAAGCTGTTGGTTGTCGTGACGCCCAGCGGGTTGGACTGAAAGCCGGTGCCAACACCGCCGCGCAGATCGAGCGGACGGTTGATGGCGAAAATCTCATTGTCATCCTGGGTCGTATCCCAAAAACTATTGTAGCGATCCTGATCGGAAGACGTCCCGATATATTCCACTCCTGTGACGATGGTGTGGTTGATGCTTCCCGTTGCAAATTCGCCAACCAGATTGCCCGACAGGATCAGATTCTGGCGGCGCGTGGTATCGAGATAGCCATCCAGCGTGACGAATCCGGGCGAAGCCGCCTGATCATAGCCGGAGGCATAGAAATTCTGATACAGCTTGTCATAGTCGCCGAAAAAGGCGCTGAAATTGCCTTTGAGATTCTCCGAAAAATCATGCTGCAAATTTGCGCGCAGGAGATGCGCCTGAAGCTGAGACGTGTTGAGTTCGGGATCACCGAAAACAATATCTTCAAAAGCCTCGACCGGCCGGCCATCGGCCCCGGTCGGGATACCGCGATCGATAAAGCGCGTATGATCGACAAATTCATAGGAGAGATCGAGCGAGGTATCTGGTCCAAGCCTGAACCTGACAGTCGGGTTCAAGCCGTAGCGATCACCGTCATAGAAATCCCGGTGATTGTCGAGACTTTCATACATTGCATTGACGCGGACAGCGACCTCGTCGTTGGTCGACAGGTTGGCATCAAGCTGAAAGCCGAGGCCGCCGAAGCTATCGACGCTGGCCTGATAGCCGACAAAGACCTCATTCAGAACGCCTTTCTTGGTCACGCGGTTGAGAACGCCGCCGGTGCCGCCGCGGCCGAAAAGCAGCGCATTGGGCCCGCGCAATATCTCAACCTGCTCCAGATTATAGAGCGGGCGGTAATACTGCACATCATCGCGCACGCCATCGATGAAGAAATCGGCGGTCGAGCGTACACCGCGAAACACAACCGCATCACGGTGTCCCTCGCCCTGCGACGTGTTCACTCCCGGCGTGTAATCGATAATCTGACCGATGCTGGTAAAGCCGCGCTGGCGGATTTCATCCTCGGTGACAATCGACAGGCTTTGCGGCACATCGATAATCGGCGTGGGAGCTTTCAGGGCATTGACCTGATCGGCATAAAGCACCTTGCCTGTCACCACGATGCCGTCATAACTGCTCTCTTCCACCTCCCCGGATGCTGCATTGTTATCCTCGCTTGCATGGGCCGGAGCCAGAGGGGCCAAAAGCGCAGCAGCGATGGTTGTGAGCGATGCCGAAGAAGATAGGCGCATAAATATGTTTTCCCTGAAATTTTTTTTATTGCGAGTCGCTCGCAACTTTCGTTCTGCGTTCTATTGAGACTTATTCTCATATTCAATTGCAAAAATGCAATCCGCCAATTTTCTTTTGCAACTGTGGCTATTGGGTTATGGGAGCAGACCAGATTTCAGCGCAGGAAAGGCATGAGAATATGAAGGCAACCATCTGGCACAATCCGAAATGCGGCACGTCGCGAAAGACGCTGGCAATCCTGGAAGAGGCCGGCGCGGATGTGGAGGTCATCCTCTATCTGAAAGAGCCCTTTGCGCGCGGCAAGCTGGTCCAGCTTTTCGCCGATGCCGGGCTCAGCCCGCGCGAGGCGCTGCGCACACGCGGCTCGCGGGCCGCCGAACTGGGCCTCTTGGACAGCGACGATAGCGACCATATCCTTGATGAGATGGCAAAGGATTCGATGCTGGTCGAACGGCCCTTCGTCGAAACCGGCAAGGGCGTGCGGTTGTGCCGCCCGCAGGACAAGGTGCGCGAGATTTTGTAGCGAAGAAAGCCGAACAGCTGCCTAGAACGGATCAACCACCCTTGTGCATTTTTTAGCATCGGGGAAAAACCTCTCAACGTAGGCTTCCATATCAGCGAACAGGGGCGAATATTCCAAAGAGTACAATATAGTGAACGTCATAAAAACAACCAGAAAATACGCATATACCCTGCGATAAAAGGGAGACCGTATTTTCCCTATGGCATAGAATAGCGGAACGCCTATCGTGGTTACCGCCAGATAGGAGAAAAAGGCGAATGCTGCGATAAATGGCAGATAAGCAAGGAATATGTTATCCGGGCAAGCCGCCATGGTAAGGCCCAAGATGAGGCATGAGGCCAGGAAGAAGCCTATCACCTTGAAAATCCACTCCGAGAACGCTTTGAGCAACAGTGCCGCCCTTGGGGTGTTAGCATCCGCGTCCCGCCTGGGGTCGAAGCTCTCGATCACAAAATTCATGGTCTTGCGGAGCAATGATATCACCTCTTGTTGTTGAACTGCCCGCACAGCTACAGTACCAATCTTCATATTGGAAGCTCGCTGACGAAACATATGATCCGTAAAACTCTCATTGGAATTCTGCTGCTGCTCATAGTGGCACTCGGAGGACTCTTCGCATGGGGATATGCCCCCGATATTCCGCCCGAAGAACTGCGCGCCAAATATGCGAATGATGAAAGCGAATTTGTCGAACTCGATGACGGAATGACGGTTCATCTGCGGGATGAGGGACCAGAAGATGCACCGGCCATCATCCTGCTCCATGGTTCCAACGCGTCGCTGCTGACCTGGGATCAATGGACCGAGAAGCTCAAGCAGAGTTACCGGGTCATCCGCTTCGATCAGGCCGGGCATGGATTGACAGGGCCGCATCCCGATGGCTGCTACAGCGCAGAATGTTTTGCAGAAACGGTGGACAATGTCGCCGCCAATCGCGGGCTTGAGACATTCTATCTCGGCGGCAATTCGATGGGCGGCTGGATCACCCATGCCTATGCCGGCATGCATCCCGAAAAACTCTCCGGTACCATCTTGGTCAATGCCGGCGGCGCGCCCGAAAATGGGGATCGTGAATTGCCGCTGGGCTTTCGGGTCATGCTTATTCCGGGAATCCGCGAGATCGCGACTGTTTTCACCCCGCGCTCGATCATTGCGCGTTCGCTCCGGCAAAGCGTCAGCAACCAGGATGTCGTGACCGAAGCCGAGATCGATGAATATTGGGATCTGCAACGGTATCCCGGAAACCGGCAAGCAACCATCGACCGCTTCTCACGCTATGAGGATCGCGACACAAGCATGGATACAGCGCGGAATATTCCGGCGATGATTATCTGGGGCGATGAGGACAAGCTGATTCCCGTTGCCGCAGCGCAGTGGTTCGAAAGGCAATATCCTGAGCACAAAACGCATATCTATCCTGGGGTCGGTCATCTGCCGATGGAGGAGACACCGGAGACAAGCGTATCGGACCTTATCGCCTGGCTGGACAAACAGCGCGAGACGGATGCCAGTGCCGGGGAGTAAACGCTTGGCTTAGGCGACCCGCTCGCTGGGCGGCATCTGGCGGAAGATTTCGCAGGCATCGTCGAACAGCATCGGTCGCCCGAAATAATAGCCCTGGATCTTCTGGCACCCCAATTGCTGGATCATGGTGAGCTCCGCCTCGGTCTCGACGCCCTCGGCCGTGGTCGCAACGCCCAGGCTTTCTGCCAGCGCAACGACGGCACGAATGATCGCCAGGCTTTCCGCCTTGTTCTGGGCAGCGCCCTGCACGAAGCTACGGTCGATCTTGATAGTATCGAAGCGCGTTTCCTTCAGATAGCCGAGCGACGAATAGCCGGTGCCAAAATCGTCGAGCGACAGTTTGACGCCAAGGTCGCGCAGCCTGTCGAGCACCTTGATAGCAAGACCGCCGTCGCGCAGGAATATACTCTCGGTCACTTCCAGCTCGAGCCGGTATGCCGGAAGCCCGGAATCGGCAAGCGCGGCAATGACGCTTTCGACAAAGCCGCTTGTCGTGAGCTGGTCGACCGAGATATTGACCGCCACGCGGGTCGTCTCGGGCCAGTTCATGGCATCCTCGCAGGCCTTGCGCAGAACCCATTCGCCGATCGGAACGATCAGCCGCGCATCTTCGGCAACGGGGACGAATTTGGCAGGCGATACCTTGCCGAATTTGGGGTTCTCCCAGCGCAGCAGGGTTTCAAATCCCAGCAATGTGTGATCGCTGCTGCTTGCCACCAGCGGCTGATATTCCAGATGAAGCTGCTCTTTCTCGAGCGCATTGCGCAGCTCGAATTCCATCACCCGCCGTTCCTCGGCATTGGCATGCAGCTTGTGCTGATAGTTATTGTGGCTGTTGCCGCCCTCTTCCTTGGACCGGTATAGCGCAAGGTCAGCGGAGCGCATCAGGAGTTCGACCGTTCTGCCATCCTGCGGACCAACCGCGCTGCCGACACTGGCCCCGATATAGAGCGTGTTGTTGTCGACGCTATAGGGACGCGAAACGGTTTCGATGATCTTGCCTGCCAGATCCGAGACATAGGCGCTATCGCTTGCGTCTTTCAGGACCACAGCAAATTCATCACCGCCCAGCCGCCCGACAAGCTCGTTGGGCGTCATGATCTGCTGCAGCCTTTTGGAAACCTGCGCCAGCAGCCGGTCGCCGACCGGGTGGCCCAGCGTATCGTTGACCGCCTTGAAGCGATCAAGGTCGATCATCAGGAAGCCGCAGCGGCGGCGCCATTTGTCGGCATCTGAAAGCGCCTCTCCCAGCGCTTCGGTCAGCTGCAACCTGTTCGGCAGCGACGTCAATGTATCGAAGCGCGCCAGATGCGAGATCTTCTCTTCCGACTGGCGCTGTTCGGTTACATCCGACCCGACGCCCCGGAAACCAAGGAAGCTTCCGCTTTCGGAATTGCGCGGTGAAGCCGAAAGCTCCCAATAGCGCTGTTGCCCGTTGATGGTAACCGGGACGATCAGGTTGCTGAACGGTTCGCGGCGCTTCAGCTTTTCGGCAAGCTCATGCAGCGCATCGGGATAGCGTCCCTCTTCCCAGGCATCGCCAGCGATCAGCTTGAGCAGCGGCTGCCCCTCGATCTCCGATGCATTGGCACTCAGCGCATAGGCAAAACGCGGCCCGACATGGACAGCGCAGCGATGCGTGTCTGTCTGCCACAGCCAGTCTGCGCCGCTATCCTCGAATTCCCGCAGCAGCAGGCTGACCGTTTCCGATTTCTCCTGCAGCACGCTATTTGCGATTTCGTAGAGCAGCTGTGCGCGCGCCGAACGTAGCGCGGATATCGTCAGCAAAACCCCGATCCCAAGCGCGATCGCCGCCAGATAGTAATTCTGGTTCACAGCGAAGCTGATGGTGGCGGAAACACTGGTCGTTCCGACAAAAAGCGCCGTCGCCCTGGGCAGCGTTGGCATAAGCATCGAAGCGAATACCATCATCGCCAGCACGACCGCCCAAAGCCCTAAAAGCTGGGTCGCGTTGCCAAAACTGCCGAGCAGGAGCAGGCCCGAACCCCAGGCCACGCCCGTACCGAGCGCATGGCGAGTCACCATCCCGGTGTCCATCTTGCCCGAATGCTGGCCGAATTCCTGCCAATATTTGCGAATGCGGTGGAAGGAGAACAGCTTGAAAGCGCTCAATCCTGCGGCCCAGCTTGCCAACGCCCATACAGGCGCGACTTCGCGGTATAATACAACGACAAATATGGCGCAAAAGAGTGTGATTCCAACCCGCTCGAAGCTGCGGTCCTTTATCGATCGGGCCTGGATTGCGCGCAGATTTTCCGGGTCGACACCTTGCGGATCGGCAAGGCCGAGCAATGCCCGATAGGATAGCGATGCGGGCAGTTCGCTAGGGGTCTTTACTTCACTCACAGCGCTGCTTTTAGCGCCGCTTCCTTACTCAAAAGTAAGCATGGGCCAGTTTTGCGATGAAATCGCCAAATTTTTCTTTATAAAATTCAAATATCTACGAATTTAAGGCGATGTTAACCAGCTTTGCTTGCCTCAAGCCGCAATGGCATAGGGCTGAATCTCCCCATTGAGGTAGAGATTGCGCGCCTTTGCGCGGCTCAGCTTGCCCGAACTGGTCCTCGGCAAAGTCCGGGGTGGAACCAGCTCGACAACGCAGTTCATGCCGGTGACCGAACGGACCTTGTCGCGAATTTGCTCGCGAAGTTTCGACCGCTCAGCCTCATCGGACGTGCGGCATTGAACCAGAACGGCAGGGGCTTCTTCGCCGCCGGGCGTCGACACCGAAAATGCGGCAATGTCACCGGCCTTGAATCCCGGGAGCTGTTCGACAGCCCATTCGATATCCTGCGGCCAGTGATTCTTGCCGTTGATGATGATCATGTCCTTGGCGCGGCCGACAATATAGACATAATCGTCTGAAAGATAACCCATATCGCCAGTATCGAGCCAGCCATCGACCAGGCAAGCCGCCGTGCTTTCGGGATCGCGGAAATATTCGCTCATTAGCGATGGCCCCGAACACCAGACTTTGCCAATCGTTTTATCCGGCAGCTTGCCGCCATCTTCGTCGCGGATCTCGATCGTCATATCCTTGACCGCCTTGCCGCAATTGACAATCGCGCGGTAACGGGTCGGGCGATCTTTCGAACCGGCCTGTCCCGACAGTTCGGTTTCCTCGACCAGTTCCACCCTAATCCCTTCGCCAGGCGGCATGATCGAAACCGCCAGCGTCGCCTCGGCCAGACCATAGCTGGGCAGGAAGGCGCTCGCCTCAAAGCCCGCCTCGCCAAATGCGTCGACAAAGCTCTGCATCACGTCAGGACGGATCATATCGGCACCGTTGCCTGCAATCCGCCAGTGTGAAAGCTCGAAACGCTCGCTCGCGCGCGTCTGGCTCGACATGCGGCGGGCGCAGATATCGAAGCCAAAAGTGGGCGAATAGCTAATCACCGTGCCCTCGGCGCGGCTGATCATATCGAGCCATGCCAACGGACGGCGGGCGAAATCCTCGGTCTTCATATAGTCGGTTGTGACCTGGTTCGCGACCGGCGAGAGGAAGCATCCGACAAGACCCATATCATGATACCATGGAAGCCAGGACACGCAGCGATCCGTATCCTCAAGCTCCATCCCGTGCGAATGCGCCGAAAGATTGTTGAGCAGCGCCTTATGCGTCACCGCCACGCCATGCGGGAAGCGTGTCGAACCGGAAGAATATTGCAAATAGCAAATCTCGTCGGTTTTCTGTTCGGGCAGATCGCTTTTCAGCGCGATTTCATCCGCAAACGCCGCCCAGTCGATGCCTTCCACCTTGCATAGCTTGGCAGCTTCCCCCGCCATTTCGGCAAGCTCGGGCGGAAAAAAGAGGATCGACGGGTCGCTTGACTGCAATTGTACCGAAAGCTGGTCGACATAGCTTTCCTTACCGCCAAAGCTGGTCGGCAGGGGCAGCGGCACGGGCCAGGCGCCCGCATAGATGCAACCAAAGAACAACGCCGCAAAATCAGGGCCGGTCTCGGCGATCAGGGCAATTCGGTCACCCTTCTTCGCACCGTGGCTGATAAGCCGGTAAGCCATATCGAGCGCATCGCCGCGCATCTCTGCATAGGGATAGACCCGGGCGAGATTGCCGCGCATATCGTGAAAATTCAGTCCGCGCTGTCCCTCGGCAGCATAATCCAGCGCTTCGCCCAGCGTATCGAAATCCGAAAAACGGCGTGGAAGCGCGTCTTTCGAAGGTGTTGCGACTAACTCACTCATTATGTCTTTTTTACCCCAGTCATTGGACTACCCGATAAAACCGTCTTTTAGACCGTCTGGCGCGTTTAAATTTCGACCCGACTATGGCATAAATGCGGCATGAAATTCGGTTCATCGCGCAAAAAACGCCCCCCACCGGCTTTGACCCCGGAAAGCATGCGCGATCTCGCGCTCTGGTATGTCGGGCGATATGCCGTGAGCGAGGCGAAATTGCGCGGTTATCTGGCCCGCAAATTGCGTGAACGCGGGTGGGAAGGCGAGCAGCCGGCTGACCCTGAAACCTTGGCGGCCGAATTTGCGCGGCTGGGCTATGTCGACGATGCTGCACTGGCGCAGGCCAAATCGCGCGCCTCCATCCGCAAGGGGCATGGCGCAAGGCGTCTGTCGCAAACGCTCTATCATGACGGGATCGGCGACAATGACAGCGCAGAAGCGATGGAAGAAGCACGCGATAACGCGTGGATTTCCGCCGATAATTTTGCCCGTAAGCGCCGGATCGGACCCTATGCAAGCGAGCGCGCCGATGACGAGCGCCGACGCAAGCAATTGCAGGCCTTCCTGCGCGCCGGCCATGATTTCGATATCGCACGAAAATTTGTGGATGCCGGGCCGGGGGACATGCCGGCGGAATAGGAGAGCTCCCCTTATTTAACTGGCTCCTGCCTGCGATGTGCGCTGGAACTATGCGTCGAACGATCCCGCTTCGGCGGTGACTTGGCGCGATCATATCGCCCCAGATCTGCATCACCAGCATAGCGAACATAGACCTTGACCTTGTCGCTGGTCTTGGCGGCACGATGGTAGAGGCCACCTGAGTCAAACTTGAATTTGACCTTTTTGACACAGCGTCCCTTGAACTCGGGTTCCAGTTCGACCGTGAAATTCCGGTCTTTGCGCAGGAAGCCGGTCTTGCTGCCGCCCTTGTCGATATGTTTATACATCGCGTCATAGACGACCTTCACTGGATCGAGGCCGGATTTTTTGAATTGCGATGCAGGGATAAACTGCTGCGTGTTGTAGTGTTTTTCGCGCGGTTTTCCCTTTGGTGAAAAATAGCGCAGTTCCTTGCCGCCCAAGAAGAACCCAGCGCGGGTAACTCCGAAGTTGAATTTACAGCGAACACCGCCTTTCATATCCAGTTCAAAACCATTGCTATCATGCGCCAAATTTACATTTTTGGGGTCTTTGCTGGTCGATGTGTTGCGGACGTTAACAATGACGATACCAGTCTCCGCCTTCAGACCAACGCCCTGCGCATCTGAGCCGTGGGTTCCTCGCGATGATAAGCTGACCTTGGCCCAAACCGGCACGCTGGCCAGCAATCCGGCGGCACCTATTGCAAGCATATATCTCCCCAACATCATCCAGTCCCTCCATCTTCCGTGAGTCAATTAGATTTATACTCTAGATTATTAATCTAAACTCAGCCTGAACACAAATTGCTTGGCTGGACCGGTAAGCGCAGATGCTACGCATCGATGCTTTTCTCTAAATATATCAGATTTCTAAAGTTGGTGACGCTGGAAAAAATTTGTTTTAGGTTCCTTCAGATGCAGAGGCAGAAAAGCGACAATACTCGTACCAAAATCATCCAGGCGGCAAGCAAGCTCTTTGTCGAGCGAGGTTATCATGACGTCTCAATCAAGGATGTGCGGGACCTGTCAGGTATCTCAAACGGGAGCATCTTCCATCACTTCGGTTCGAAAGATGGCCTCGCCCTGCAGCTATATCTGGCAGAAAGGGACAGCTATTGGGCACATGGCATGAATGCTTTGGAGGCCGCCGGCAACTTGCCCGAGGATGCGATAGCGGCGGCGGTAGCTGCTGTACTTGAATATCAGACCAGCAATCCGGGGCGCCACAACTTCATGATCGAATGTGCTAGCGCCGACTGGATGGCACGGCATGCCGAGCATGTGACAGCACTCAATCAAAAATTTGCTGCCCGCTTCGCCCATTGGGCAGAGCCGCATTTGAAATCTGGCAGACTTTTGCCCATGCACCCCGAATTATATGCGGCGCTGATTTTCGGGCCGGCGCAATGGCTGGCGCGAAGCTGGACGACAAAACTCACAGAGTTACCGCCTACCGAATATCGCGCGCAACTCGGCATCATGGTGGCGAAGGCCTTGTGCTCCTCTCTAAAGGAGGACGGCTAACCCAGCACCTCCGCCCTCAGCGCCTTGCGGTCGAGCTTTCCGATCATGGTTTTGGGCAGCTCTTCGCGAATGACGACGCTGTCGACCCTTTCATGCTTGCCAAGCTTCGCATTGAGCCATTCGGTCAGCACCGCATCGTCGGCTGCCGCGCCATCATTCAGCGTCACATAGGCGCGCGGCGCTTCGCCGCGATAATCGTCCGGCACGCCGATCACGAGGCATTCCTTGACCGCATCATGGCCATAGAGAACATCCTCGACCTGGCTGGGGAAGACCTTGAAGCCGCCGACGGCGATCATATCCTTGATCCGGTCGACGATGAAGATGAAACCATCTTCGTCGATCCGCGCCACATCGCCGGTGCGCAGCCAGCCGTCCACAAAAACCTCGGCATCGGCATCGGGCCGGTTCCAGTATCCCGTCATGATCTGCGGCCCCTTGCATACCAGCTCGCCGGGTTCACCCTCGGGCGGCGGCCTGGTGGGGTCTTCCTTGTCGACCAGCTTTACCTCGGTGCCGGGGACAGGCTGTCCGATGCTGCCCAGCTTGTTCTCACCGAAATAGGGATTGCAGCTGATCACGCCGGAGCTTTCGGTGAGGCCGTAGCCTTCGATAACGGCAGCCTGGCTGCCCGCCTCGAATTTTGCCTTGAGCTCACCGGCAAGCGGCGCGCCGCCAGACACGCATGCGCGCATGCTGGAAAAATCCGTTCCGGCAAAATCGGGATGATCGAGCAGCGCCTGATACATGGTCGGCACGCCCGGCATCGATGTCGCCTTGCGGCGGTTGACAGCGGCCAGCGCATCCTTTGCATCGAAGCGCGGCAACATGATCACCTCGCCGCCATTGGCCACGGTGCGGTTGAGCACGGTCGCGTTGGCGAAGACATGGAAGAAGGGCAGCACGCCCAGTATGCGGTCTTCGGCTGCATCCCCCCCTGCAACCGCCCGGCTATGCGGATCGATCAGGTTGATCTGCCGCGCATTGGCGGTGAGATTCTGGTGCGTCAGCTTCGCGCCCTTGGGAACGCCGGTTGTCCCGCCGGTATATTGAAGGAGCGCGACGTCTTTTACTGGATCGCATGAGGCTTCTGCAAAGCGGCCGTCATTGCCTATCAGTTCGGCGTAGCGGGTAATGCGGCGATCGCCTGGAATAGCGGCAACTTCGCTGCGCTTGAACAGCCGGTAGGCCCAGCTTTTCAGGCGCGGCAAGACTTCCTCGATGCTGCCGACGACCAGCCCGCCCAGCTCCGATTGATCGAGCACGTCAAGAGCGGTGGGCAGCAGCGCCTGCGCCGACACGGTAAAGAGCAGCTCGGTCCCGCTATCGGCGACCTGATGCGACAATTCCTCCACCGTATAGAGCGGCGAGAAATTGACCACGGTGGCACCCGCCGCCATCGCGCCATAATAGGCGGCGACATAATGCGGAACATTGGGAAGATAGAGGCCCACGCGGGTGCCATCGCCAACGCCGCGCTGCTGCAGGCCCCTGGCCACGCGCCGCGCCGCGTCCGCCAGTTCGGCATAGCTGAAGCTGCGCCCCAGAAAATCGAGGAAAGGCGCATCGCCCATGCGCGCCGCGCTGTCAAAAAACATGGCATGCGCGGACAGGGGCGCAAATTCCTGCTGCCATGCGGCAGGATGCAGATAGTCATTCAGCCAGGCCTGCTGGGCAGCCATAATCATCCTTGCATTATCGAAGAGCGGGCCGCGAACGAACCCGATTATTTACATTTCTGTTAGCACATAATCCGCCGGTTTCAAGGCGTCAGGGCAACATCGTCATAGCTTTGCGAACCAGGCAACACCATCGCGTATTTCGCAGCTTGCCCTGCCGCTGCATTCCAGATGCCTGAGATGCGCCATCGCCTCGCCAGCCGCCAGCCCATAAACGCTATCGTCGATTTCGCGGTCGAAGAGCAGATCGAAACAATCGGTGGCGCGTAGTTCGCGTTTCTCCAGTTCGCGCTCGAGAATGTCGAGCCGCTCATGATGGCCTTCGGCGAGCCGGTCGAGGCGCGTCTGCACGCCGGTGAAGGGCGATCCATGCGCGGGCAGCACCAGCATGTCGGATGCCAGCACTGCCTTGAATTTCGCGATCGAGGCCAGCCATTCGCCCAGCGGATCCGCATGCGGCTCCATATCCATCATGGACACATTGCTGGTGATGCGCGGCAGAATCTGATCCCCCGCAATGATCACGCCATTATGGTGATCGACCAGGCATGTATGCTCGGGCGTGTGTCCGCCGCCGGTGATCGCCTGCCATTCGCGCGCGCCGATCTGCACCATATCACCGTCATCGATACGCTGGTGGGATATCGGCAGCCGCGATACGGCGCGCGCAAAGCGGCCCCAGCCCTGCTGCGCAAATTTTTGCACCCGCTCTTCGGGATATCCCATCAGCCGCCGGATTGCGACCGCTTCCTTGGGTGGGTGATCCTGCACATCTGCGGTCAGCATCCTTGCCATCAGCCATTCGGTCCGGTTGATCCAGACGGGCACCTTGTGCCGGTTCGCCAGCCAGCCTGCGCAGCCAATATGGTCGGGATGAAAATGAGTGACAAAGATCCGCGTTACGTCGCGGCCTGATAGAACGCCGCCAAACATCTCTTTCCAGGTGGCGATACACTCTTTCAGAAAAAGCCCGGTATCGGCAATCGCATAGCCTTCACGGCCGTCAAATTCGTCATCGAGCAGCCAGATATTGATATGATCGAGATTGCCCGGCACCGGCAGCCGCGTCCAGCCAATGTCGGGCGCAAGCGGATAGACCTCGCCATATCCCGGCGCATGATCACCCAGCGGATAGCTGAGCCCCTTTAGCTGCTTGCTCTCGAAGCCGTGGTCCGAAAGCGACATGTCATAGCTTTTGCGCGGGGCATCGCCGGACATGTTCGGTTCAAGCTTCGAGGCCATGACCGCTTCCGTGCCTTAATCGCGTGATTAAGGCAATGTTGACGTTGCGGAAGGTGGCGGCTGTCGCCGTGTTATTTCTTGCGCCAGGTCGTGTAGCCGATGCGCAGGGTCTTTGGCCCGCTTCCACCCGTTACCGCATTTACGCGGAACTGGCTGACACGCCCCTCGCTGGTTCTCACACAGACATAAGAGCCGACCGGAATATCCTTAAGCGACACGCGCGAAGTGTTGTATCGCGCGCGCGAACAACCTGCATAGCCGCGATTGGACCGGTCACCGACTCCCAGCCTCGCGTTATTGCGCGGCACTACATAGAGCAGGTCCTTGGTCTCGGCCTCAAACCAGATATCAGCACCAGAGGACTGTTCCTTCCCGCTATCGAGATCGGCCAGGTAAGTCTGACGGATATTGATTGGCCCCGTCGAATAGGTGCCGGGATTGCTGATCTCGCCATCGCCGCCATCCTTTTTGCGGCAGATAAAATACCGGTTGCGGCGCGCATAGCAGGTCGTGCCATCGGGCGCATAACGCTGAATTCTGCCTGCCGCGCCATAGATACATTGCAGCACCGTCTTGCCGGCAATTTTTGTGACCTTTGCCTCGGTCAGATTGGCAATCAGCGGCGTAGTCCACCAACTTTCTGGTAACTCGTCGGTTATCGTGCGCCGCGCCTTGGTCAATGGACAGTTTATCATTTGTGAGCCGGTGTTGGCTTTTGCCTCCGGCGCGGATACCAAAGTGGCGGTGGCAAGGATTGCGCCGCTGCATAAAGAAGCGGACGAAAATTTCGAAAAGTCAATTGGGAACATTGCTTGATTCCTCCCTCGTGAATCGCCGCAGCTTTGCCTGCGACATCTGAATGAACGCGACCCCGGTTGACGGCATCTGCTTAATCAAATTCGCCCGATTCGTCTATAAAACAGCTCCCCGACCCATCCCTGGCGCACAAAAAAGGCGGCACCAATGGCCGCCTTTCTTCGCAAAAATGGACGAGAAAACTGCTACTCGCCTTCTTTCTTGAACAGCGTCTCGGCGGTCAGTTCGGGTTTTTCCTCTTCTTCATCCTCGCCCGCCAGCGCGGCCTCTGCGACGCGTTTTTCCTCTTCGCGCTCGGCGCGCAGTTCCTCGATCAGCTTCTCGCGATCGCTGCCCAGCTTCTCATCATCGGGAGCAGCAGTTTCGATGCCAGCCTTCTTGGCGGCCTTGGCAACGATTGCGTCAAGCTCGCGCTGTGAACAAAGGCCCAGGGTCACTGGGTCTTTCGGCTGGATCTCGGCAATATTCCAATGGGTGCGGTCGCGGATCGCATTGATCGTATTGCGCGTTGTGCCGATCAATTTGCAGATCGCGCCATCGGAAATCTCCGGATGATTCCTGAGCAGCCAGGCAATGCCGTCGGGCTTGTCCTGCCGTTTGGAAACCGGCGTATAGCGCGGTCCTTTCGTGCGGCGGATCTGTTCAGGCCCTTTGCTCATCTGCAGCACATAGTCTTCGTCGGCCTGCCCCTTTTCGATTTCTTCCATCGTCAATTCGCCGGCCTGCACGGGATCGCGCCCGGTATATTTGCTGCCCGCGGTTTCATCCGCCATCGCCTGCACTTCGAGGATATGAAGGCCGCAGAATTCGGCAATCTGCGGAAAGCCAAGCGCGGTATTGTCAACCAGCCATGCGGCTGTTGCATGCGGCATCAATGGGGTAGCCATCTGCTATTCTCCAAAATAAAGGGCCGCCCCTCAACGGAGCGGCCTGAATATGTTGGTCTTATTATAGGGGCGGATTGCGAAATCGGCAAGCGGCGATGTTGCCCGGTTACGGCAGGTTAACTTTAGGACGCTATAAGCGGCACTCAATCGGACAATCGGGGACTCGTCATGAAATATATGGTCATTGGTATCGTCACGATCGTCGCCGCGATCATGGGCTTCGGCACAGGCGATTTCAGCGGCAGCGCCAGCGAAAGCAAAGTGTATGTCGTTAATGCCAATGTCGGTGACGTATATTCCGATTTTAATGCAGTAGATGACAATCCCGCCGAACTTTTGCAGGCGGAAATCTCTTCCGGTGTAAGCAAATTCGTAACACCGGGGCAAACCGTAGGGTTCGACATAGATTCCAGCAAAGACGATGATGGATCAAACATCACATTCGAATTCACACCGCGCGAAGATGGCGGAACCGAAATCAAGGCCACCGTCAATGTCCCGCCTGTCAGGGCTCCGAAAGATCCGAAAAAATATATTTCGGAATTCAAGGTGCTGAAGGAGCTGGAAAAGACACTGCAACGCTATGCCGACTCCAAAAACACCGGAGGCTCGGGAGAGAAGGCCATCAACAATGTTTCCGAAATGCTCCTGGCGATAGATCTGGGAACAAACCCGTCCAAATGGGCAAAAGCTGAAGGCTTCGCCGACACGATTAGGATACTCGACCAGGACACTTCTGATCAGGCGCAGCCAGCCACAGCCGAAAATTTTGGTGAACCCAGCCTGCGCACCAAAACGACGGAAGGCGCAAGCAACGCCTATGCGTCCAGCGACAACAGCTATGGCGGCAGCGACTATGGCAGCGGCAGTAGCGATGAATGGAGCTATGGCGACCCCTCGGTCGAACTCGCGACCCAGTAGGTTCCAGGGCCAGGGGCCCTAGGCCGCTTCCGCCCAGATATCCGGCGGCACATGCGCAGGCGGCACTCCGCTGACCGGCACGAGACCTTTCAGAAACTGGCGCGCGCTTTCCTGCCAGCTATAGCTGGTCGCATGCGCAATGCAGTCTTCCTTGTCGAGCCATAATGCCGCCGTGATCGCGCGGCGCAAATCTTCATGCATCGCGCCCGTTTCGCCGGTCAGAATGTCAATCGGGCCGGGCACGGGATAGGCCGCCACCGGCGTGCCGCAGGCAAGCGCTTCGATATTGACCAAACCGAATGTGTCGGTCCGCGAAGAAAAGACGAAAACATCCGCGCCGGCATAGCAGCCCGCCAGTGCGCGGCCCGATTTCCGGCCCAGAAAATGCGCATCGGGATAGCCGCGCCGAAGCCGTTCGAGCGAAGGACCGTCGCCGACCACGACCTTGCTGCCTGGATGATCGCTTTCCAGAAAAGCCTCGATATTCTTCTCGACCGCGACCCGCCCGACATAAAGCTGGATCGGGCGCGGAAGCTGCGCAAAGAAATCCGGCGGCGGGGCATCGGGCGTGAAATTTTCAAGATCGACGCCGCGGCCCCAATGCACGGTCGGTCCGATTTGCTGTGCGGCAAGCTCCCGTGCGATGCTGCCGGTGGAGACCATGACCCGGGCGGACGGCGCATGGAAGCGCCTTATATACCGCCAGAAGATGTCCGGAGAGAGGCCCGTCCGCCGCGCGAGATAATCGGGAAATTGTGTGTGATAGGCGGTGGTGAAGCAATGGCCCTGCCGCATGCACCAGCGCCGCGCTGCCATACATAGCGGGCCTTCGGTCGACAGGTGGATTGCATCGGGACTGAACTCCATCAGCATCCTGCCAACCTTGCGCTTGCCGGCAAAGGCAAGGCGGATTTCAGGATATGTCGGGCAAGGCACCGAGCGGAACATGTCGGGCGAAATCACCAGAATATCGCGGCCCTGCGCGCGCAATATGCCAATCACCGTTTCCAGCGTGCGCACGACGCCGTTACATTGCGGTTTCCAGGCGTCGGTGACAATCGCGATGCGCCGCGGTAGCTGAAACTCGCCAAAATCATCGCCGTCCATCATGTTCATCAAGCGGCCTCCAGCTCACGCTCTGGCCGGATTCTTGCCGCCTCGCGGGCTTTCTCCTCGCTCCGGCGTTTTTCGATTTCGTCGGCCCAGTTCAAAATTTCCATCCGGCCGTCGGCATGTTCGACCAGCGCGTTGCAGCCCTCGACCCAATCGCCGTCATTATAATAGTCGATCCCGTCGATACGGCGATATTCGGCTGTGTGGATATGGCCGGCAACGACGCCATCGAGCCCGCGCTGCCTGGCCGCACGCGCGACCAGCTCCTCGAATTTGGAAATGAACTCAACGGCATTCTTGACCTTATGCTTCGCCATCTTGGATAGCGACCAGTAAGGCAGCCCCAGCCGCTGCCGAACCTTGTTCACCAGCGTGTTCAGCTTCATCATCGCGGTGTAGGCAGTGTCTCCGACAAAGGCGAGCCAGCGATGCGCAAGCATGACCGTGTCGAACTCGTCGCCATGCAGCACCAGCAGCTTGCGGCCATCGGCGGTTTCATGTTCTGCCGACCGGCGGATTTCGACGCCGCCAAAATCAAAGCCGTTAAACTGCCGGAACATTTCGTCGTGATTGCCGGGAATATAGACGATCCGCGTTCCGCGATGCGCCCGCTTCAAAATCCGCCAGACAATGTCATTGTGATTTTCCGGCCAGTAGAACTTCTTCTTGAGCCGCCAGCCATCGATGATGTCGCCAACCAGATACAGGCACTCGCTGTCGACATGGTCGAGAAAATCGATCAGCATGTCGGCATTGCAGCCGCGCGTCCCCAGATGAATATCGGAAATCCAGATGGTGCGATATTTGCGGCGATGGATTTCTTTTGCCCTGGGCTTGCGCCTCAGTTTGGCATCATAAGCGCTGTCATCGGTCGGCAAGGAAAAATCGGTCAGTGCATTCATATCAACCCCCCAATGGTTAAAAGCACGAGGCCCAGTCCATTGGAATGCCGCTATGACAGGGATTTGTTACGCTCTGATTCCCGTTCGGTGACAGTTTGAAGAAAGCTCCGAGTCACAAATGAGTCAGTCAATGCGTGATTGCGTTTCTGCCGGTCAGCGCGCTGCTTGCAAATACCTCGCCGGTTCAGCATAGGCTTTCCCGGCAACCAGGAGAGCAAGTTTGAGCTTTTTCAAGACTGAAGAAACCGAGGGCACAGCCATCGTCCGGATAAACCGCGCCCCACTGAATTCGCTAATCTCAGAAATGCTGGAAGAAGGCGCCGAAATCTTCTCGGCGCTGGCCAGCGACCAGCCTGAAAAGGGCGTCATTTTGACCGGCGAAGGCGAACATTTCACCTGCGGCATGGATACCAAGGCTGCTGCCACATTCGACGCAGCGGACCGCGACCGCGCGATCGCCGCGATCAATGTCTATTGCGCTTCATTGCACCGCCTACCCTGCGCCTTGGTTATCGCCATCAACGGCAACACCATTGGTGCCGGCGGCATCATGGCGCTGGCGGGCGACTGGGTGGTCGCGGCGCGGGGCGACTATAAAATCGGCCTCCCCGAAGCAAAGGCCGGCCTGCCCTTCCCGCCCGTGCCGCAGGTGGTTCTCGACCACTGGCTCGATCCGGTCTGGCGGCGGCGTCTGGCCCTATCCTCGCAGCTGCTGTCGCCCGAAGAAGCCATAGCCGCCGGGCTCGCCGACGAGCTGGTCGCGCCCGATGCGCTGATCGGCCAGGCGCTTGATCGCGCCAAGGGGCTGAGCAGCCAGCCGGGTTTCCGCGCCTGCAAAAGGCAATTGCGCCAGCGCGCCAATGACGAAATCGATGCGATTCTGGCGAGCTAGAGCATGATCCTCTTGCGTTGAACGGCCCGTCGCCCCAACCCCTTCGACGATGCCTGCATCGTCGCCCCAGCGGAGGCTGGGGCCTATCCCGCACGTCTGTCTTGCGCAGCATAGCCAGTTCAAACCGATAGTTGGGATAGACACTCGCCTGCGCGAGTGTGACGACACAGCTTGAGTGGATCATGTTTTAGTTCGCCATCCCGGACTTGATCCGGGATCTCCAGCGGCCCTCTTTGCAGTGAAATGGGGAGCTTCCAGGTTGGTGCCTTCGCGCCGTCTTCGACTCCGCCGGGATCACGATTAGGGTGTTGTTTCCTTTGACGTCCGCTGCCAAAGACGAATTGATCAAATTGCGGTTCCGGCCCTCTCCCCCACCTGACCACACCAAATTATCCTGTTGGGGGTCGGGTGGGGGAGAGGGCTGGTGCGGCGATTTTCCGAACGGGAAAATTCTGACAAAGAAACACTATGACCATCGACAAGAATTTCGACCCGGCCGCCATCGAGGCGAAATGGTATCCGCATTGGGAAGAAAGCGGGCAGTTCCGCCCGAAGCGCCCCGAAGCGCCGCCCTATACCATCGTCAATCCGCCGCCCAATGTGACCGGCAGCCTGCATATCGGCCATGCGCTCGACAATACGCTGCAGGATATCATGATCCGCTACGAACGCCTGCGCGGCAAGGATGCGCTCTGGGTCGTGGGCACCGATCATGCCGGTATCGCGACGCAGATGGTGGTCGAGCGCCAGCTGGAAGAAAAGCAGGACAAGCGCACCAACTACACCCGCGAAGAATTTGTCGAGAAGGTCTGGGAATGGAAAGAGGAATCAGGCGGCACGATCACGCGCCAGCTCCGCCGTCTTGGCTGTTCGATGGACTGGTCCCGCGAGCAGTTCACGATGGACGAGCATTTTTCGCGGGCCGTGCTCAAGGTCTTCGTCGATCTCTACAATCAGGATCTGATCTACCGCGACAAGCGGCTCGTCAATTGGGATCCGAAGCTCAAGACCGCGATCAGTGATCTGGAGGTCGAGACCAGCGATATCAAGGGGCATTTCTGGCATTTCAAATATCCGCTCGCCGATGGCGCTAAACTGGATAGCGGCGAGGATTATATCGAGGTCGCAACCACGCGTCCTGAAACGATGCTCGCCGATATGGCGGTTGCCGTGCATCCATCGGATGAGCGCTATACAAGCGTCATCGGCAAACACGTGGTGCTGCCGATCACGGGCCGCCGCGTGCCGGTCATCGCCGACGAACATGCCGATCCCGAACTGGGCAGCGGCGCGGTGAAGATCACGCCGGGGCATGATTTCAACGATTTCGACGTTGGCAAGCGCGCCGGGATTGCCCCAGGTGAGATGCTCAACATGCTCGATGGCGAGGCCAATGTCTGCCAGACGGCGGATGGTCTGGTGCCGGAGGAATTTATCGGGCTCCACCGGTTTAAACGCGACAAGGTGGATGGCGCGCGCGAACTGGTGGTTCAGCGACTGAAAGAAGGCGGCTTTCTCATTCCGCATATCACCAAGAACAAGGACGGCGAGGAAGTCGAACATGACGCCGAGCCGCGCACTATCGCAACGCCCTTTGGCGATCGCGGCGGCGTGGTGATCGAACCCTGGCTCACCGATCAATGGTATGTGAAGGCGGATGTTCTGGCCCAGCCCGCGATCGAAGCGGTCAAGAATGGCGATATCGAAATCGTACCGAAGACTTGGGAGAAAACCTGGTTCAACTGGATGGAGAATATCCAGCCCTGGTGCGTCTCGCGGCAGCTCTGGTGGGGTCACCGGATACCGGCGTGGTATGGGCCGAAACTGGATGATGAATTTAACGATGAACACGATTCAGAACGGGTGCCATTGGTAGCTAGAAACGAAGATGAAGTTCGAGCTATAGCCGCCAAAAGATACTCGGTTCCGCCGGACGATATAATCATCGTGGACACTGAGGAAGAATATGCTCTGGAAGGTGTTAAGACCGAGAATGCAGGAAAGGAAATCCTCGTTCGGGACCAAGACGTTCTCGATACCTGGTTTTCCTCGGCGCTCTGGCCCTTCGGCACGCTGGGCTGGCCTGAGGAAGAACCCACGCCCAACCCCTCCCGCAAGCGGGAGGGGAGCGAGACTTACGCAGCCGAAGGCGAAGTTAGTCGCAGCGGGGTGGGCGCTCCCTCACTGCTCCAAAAACACTATCCCAACGACCTGCTGATCAGCGGCTTCGACATCCTGTTTTTCTGGGATGCGCGGATGGCGATGCAGGGCATTCACTTTATGGGCGAGGTGCCCTGGCGGCGGCTCTATCTGCACGGGCTGGTGCGCGCCGCGGATGGCCAGAAAATGTCCAAATCCAAGGGCAATGTCGTCGATCCGCTCGGGCTGATCGATCAATATGGCGCAGACGCCTTACGCTTTTTCATGGCGGCGATGGAGAGCCAGGGCCGCGACATCAAGATGGATGACAAGCGCGTCGAGGGTTACCGCAATTTCGCGACCAAGCTCTGGAATGCTGCGCGTTTTGCGCAGTCGAATGGCATCGGTGCGAGCGATACGCTCGCTGCACCGGAAGCGACGCTGCCAGTCAATCGCTGGATCATCGGCGAGGTCACCGAAACGCTCGCGGCGCTCGACAAGGCGCTTGAGGATTTGCGTTTCGATGCGGCGGCGAACGCGATCTATCATTTTGTCTGGGACAATTTCTGCGACTGGTATCTGGAGCTGATCAAGCCGATACTCAATCAATCCTCCCCCCCTGTGGGGGAGGTGGCATCTGCTGAAGCCTCGGCGAAAGCAGATGACGGAGGGGGGCTGGACAATGATACCCCAACCCCAACCCCTCCCCACAAGGGGGAGGGGCTTAATGAAGTCGACGAAACCCGCAAAGTCGCTGGCTGGGTGCTCGACCAGATATTGGTCATGCTGCATCCCTTCATGCCCTTTGTCACCGAAGAGCTCTGGCATGCGATGGCGGGAGGTGAAGGACGCAGTTACGACCTGATCGTCGCCAAATGGCCGAACCCGCGCGCCGAGGTGGATGCGGAAGCGAAGGCCGAGATCGAGTGGGTGATTGGTTTCACCAGCGCGATGCGCAGCGCCAAGAACGAACTCGGTATTGCGCCGGGCGCAAAGCTTGATTGCTGGTTCCCCGCAGTCATGGGAGGCAAGGTCGCGCCGCTCATTTCAACGCTGGAGCGCGTTGCGCGCATGGGCGCCGCAAATTTCGGTGATGCGCCCGAAGGCGCTTCGATGCAACTGGTCGTCGAAGGGCAAACTATCGCGGTGCCCCTCGAAGGCATCATCGACATCGATGCCGAGAAGGCCCGCCTCGCTAAGGCGCTGGAAGGTGTTTCCAAAGAGGTTAAATCCCTTGAAGGCCGTCTCGGCAACGCCAATTTTGTCGAGCGCGCCAAACCCGAGGCGGTCGAAAAGGCGCGCAGCGATCTCGCGGAAAAATCGGCGGAAGCCGATCGGTTACAGGCGGCACTGGATCGGTTGGGGTGAATGATCCTCTCCCATGGGAGAGGATGGACTAGCCTATTCCGTTTCGCCGCGCCGCATTTTCTCTGCCGCCTCGCGCATTCCGTCAGCACCCTCGCGCATGCCTTTTGCGCCGTCGCGCAGTTCGGGCACTTTTTTCAGCAGATCATCAGCGGTCAGCTTTTCATCGCTCCATTTGCTCTTTTTGGCGGCTTCCTTTTCGCGAAATTCAGGGTCGCTCTCGATGCGGTCGGCATAGGCGTCCAGCTTGTCGGCCCCCTTCAGCATTTGATCCGCGCCTTTCTCCATCCCGTCGGCACCTTTGGCCATACCCTTGCGCACCGCTTCCTGAATGCGCTCGGCCAGATCCTCGGCCCATTCCTTGTCAAATTTATGATCGCCATCATGCGCTCGCGCGCTGTGAACAGAGGTGGTCGCGGCAATTCCGAGAAGAGCCAGCCCCGCCAAAACACCTACATACCGATTGTTGATCATCCTTGCCTCCTGATTTGTGTATGACTACATATGTAATCGAAATGACATGGTAGGCCAACGCTCTTCGATCAACGGCGTCTGGAAAGGGACCAATGGCTATTTGCGCGGAGCGACGCGGCGACAAAGCGGTTTCACAAATAGTGACCTTTTGCCATAGCGGCGCGAACAGATGATCATGCCGCTCCGCCTTATTCTCTTTTGCGCCCTGCTGTTTGCTGCGCTTTCCCCGGCGCACGCGCAGTTGTCAGAGCGCACTCCGAATATACAGGCCGCGCTCGAAGCCGAAACGCAGACGCCTGCTCCAGGCGAGAAGGTGACGCTGGCGATCGTCATGCGGCCCGATGAGGGCTGGCATGATTATTGGCTCAACCCCGGCGATGCCGGTACACCGCTCGAGCTCGAATGGGATTTGCCCGGCGGCGTGACGGCGGGGAACATCCGGGCACCGGTTCCCAAGCTCCTCTGGGTCTTCGAATATGCCAACTATGTCTATGAGCGGGACCATGCCTTTCTGGTCGATTTGACCCTTGCGCCCGGCATTGCGAGTGGCACCGCGCTTCCCGTCAATCTGCTGGCCGAATGGTCCGAATGCACGGACCGGATATGCATTCCGGGCAAGACCGCTCTGTCGATCAACCTGACCGCAGGCGATGGGAAAATCGACGGCGCGATGCGCGAACGCTTCGATGCTTACCGCGCGGAAATTCCGCTGCCGCTCGACCGCGAGGGCACCTATCAAAAGCGCGGCGACCGCTACGAGATTGCCATTCCCTACCCGCAATCGGCTCAGCTCGCCCCGCCCTATTTCTTTCCCCTGCCGCGCGATATCTTCAACTATTCCGCGCCGCAGACAGTGCGGCAGGCCGGTGACATGCTTGTCTTCTCGCTCAAAGCCAAGGGGGAAGCGAATGGCCCGATAAAGGGGCTGCTCAGGATCGATGACGGGCGCGGGGTGATGGTCACGCTCCGGCCCGGTGAGGTTCCCGAGGGCGGCGCAGCGATTCCGGCCTATCTGGGCGACGGAAAGCCGCCCGCCGGATATGGGGGAAGTCAGTCTTCGTCGCTGGGCTTGGGCGCAATCCTGTTTTTCGCCCTGCTTGGCGGCCTGCTGCTCAATCTCATGCCCTGCGTCTTCCCGATCCTTGGGCTGAAAGCGCTGAGCCTTGCCAAGATGGGCGGCAATGAAGGTGCTGCCCGCCGCGATGCGATTGCCTATAGCGCCGGCGTGATATTGAGCGTGCTTGCGCTCGGCGCATTGATGCTCGCATTGCGCGCTGCCGGAGAGCAGGTCGGCTGGGCTTTCCAGTTGCAGGAACCGCGCATCGTGCTGGCGCTCCTGCTGCTGATGGCGGCGATCACAGCCAATCTGGCCGGTTTGTTCGAGATCACCCTGGCGCTGCCGGGCGGGCAGGACGAGAGCCGCTTTGGCGCATTCGGCACTGGCGTGCTGGCGGCAATATTGGCGACCCCCTGCACCGGGCCCTTCATGGCGGCGGCATTGGGCGCGGCATTGCTGCTTCCGGCGGCTGAGGCGCTATCGCTGTTTGCGGCATTGGGGCTGGGCCTTGCCCTTCCCTATCTGCTCATCGCCTTTGTCCCGGCTTTCAGAAAGCGCTTGCCCAAACCGGGCCCCTGGCTCGGGATGTTCCGCAAGGCGATGGCGGTGCCGATGGCGCTCACCGCCGCCGCGCTGTTGTGGCTACTCTGGCGGCTGTCGGGTGAGTGGGGCCTGCTCATCGGCGTGGTCGGGATCATCGCGTTGCTGGCCGCGTTTTGGCGGCTACGCAGCGCACAGCAATCGGGCGCAAGCGGACTTTGGGGCTATGTCACGGCGGCAGTCGCGGCCATAGCGCTCTTGGTCTTGCTCCCCGCCGAACCGGTCGAGCGCAGCGGGACGGCAGCCACTGCCCGGCTATTGGACGCCGAACCATACAGCGCAAAAGCGCTGGCGAGATATCGCCGCGAAGGCCGGCCGGTTTTCGTCTATTTCACCGCGGACTGGTGCGTGACATGTAAGATCAACGAGGCCACAGCGCTGAGCCAGACAGAGACCGCCGCCGCCTTTCGCGACAAAAATGTCGCAGTGCTGGTTGGCGATTTTACGCGCAAGGATCCGGCACTGGCGCGGGTACTGGCCGAGCATGGCAGCGCCGGTGTGCCGCTCTATCTGTGGTTCTCCCCCGGCAAGGAAGCGGAGAAACTGCCCCAGATCCTGACTCCAGGCATGCTGCAGGCGCTCGATTAACGCTTTCAAAAGAGTTGTAAAAACAGGCGGCAAAGTCAAAAACATCGAAATCCGTTAACCACTAATTTACCATCTTCGGCTGAATTGCCCTCAACAGCAGCGATGTGGAGTTGGGGTTGATATGGGTAACAGCATGAAAAGCGCGAGCTTTCTGATGGAAAGCAGACTTGCGGATGCCGCCAAGGGCGATGCCGAAGCGCTTTATGATTTAGGGGTCGCATACTCGACCGGAAGCGGCGGCATCGACGTCGACCTGATCGAAGCCCACAAATGGTTCAATCTGGCCGCGCTCAATGGCAGCGACGAAGCGATGACCTGCCGCGCGGAAATATCCGACGAGATGACCGCGCGTGAAATTGCCGAAGCGCAAAAGGAAGCCCGCGCCTGGCTGCAAAGCATGGACGCCGGACGCCGCGCGGCGTAACTTTAGACCATCGCAGCAGGCTATTCCTGCCGTCGCCCCACCGAAGGCTGGGGCCTATCCCGATTCCCGGTCAAGCAATTGAACCGGGATAGACTCTCGCGTTCACGGGAGTGACGCCCTTTGGAGCCGGGGGTGATCAGGTTAACTTTGACCGCAACTAGTTCACGACAGCCTTGTGAATAACGCCCGGATCGGCGGGCGGTTCGCCCTTCGGAATGGCATCGACATGCTCCATTCCCGATTCCACCACGCCCCAGACGGTATATTGCCGGTCGAGGAAAGTGGCATCATCAAGACAGATGAAAAACTGGCTGTTGGCGCTATCGGGGTTTTGCGCCCGCGCCATCGAGCAGACGCCGCGGACATGAGGCTCGGCATTGAATTCCTGCGGCAGGTCAGGCTTGTCCGAACCGCCCATCCCTGTCCCTTGCGGACAGCCGCCCTGAGCCATGAAGCCATCGATGACCCGGTGGAATTTCAGGCCGTCGTAGAACCCCTCGCCCACCAGTTCCTTGATCCGCGCCACATGGCCCGGGGCAAGGTCGGGTCGCAATTTGATCACTATATCGCCGCCATCGACGGTGAGCGTGAGGGTTTCATCGGCCATGAGAATAGTTCCTTTTTTCAAATGCTGGTGTTTGGCCCGCCTCCCTAGGGGATAGCCGCCGAGAATGCCAAGGGTAATCATTGCTTTTTGCGAGAGCAGGGCTAGGACAGCGGCAACCACAGGGCAGAAGGGGAGGCGAGAATCATGAGCAGCAATGCCGCCGACCCCGATATCACCGAAGCCGGACGCTACGACATCCTCGACGAAGACGGTAATCTGACGCGCGATTTCGTCGATCATGTCCTGTCCCAGCTCAATGCCGGCGATGGTCAGGCAGTCCATGATCTGGTCGTGCCGCTGCGCGACGAAGATGTCGCCGACCTTTTCGAAGCGACACCGTCGGAGGATCGCGACGCCTTGGCACGCGTGATCGAAGAACAGCTGACTCCAGATGTGCTCGCCGAGATGAATGACTATGTCCGCGAGGACATTGTCGATGCGCTGCCCAATGCGCAGGTGGCGGAGCTGACATCGCAGCTCGATACCGATGACGCGGTTGCCATTATCGAGGATATGGAAGAGCCGGAGCAGGAGGACGTGCTCGCCCGGCTCGCGCCCGAAGACCGCGTCGCAATCCAGGAAGCGCTGACTTACCCAGAGGAATCGGCCGGGCGCATCATGCAGCGCGATCTGATCGCGGTGCCCCAACATCTGGATGTCGGTCAGGTCATCGACTATCTGCGCGATCATCAGGAACTCACGACCGAATTCTGGGAAATCTTTGTCGTCGATCCAGCATACAAACCGGTGGGTACAATGATGCTGAGCAAGCTGCTGCGTTCGGCGCGCGCGACGACTGTGCGCGAGGTGATGCAGGAAGAGCAAACGCTGATTCCGGTCGATATGGACCAGGAAGAGGTGGCGCTTCGCTTCCAGAAATATGCGCTTATCTCGGCCGCCGTCGTGGATGAGCATGGGCGGCTGGTCGGAATGATCACCGCCGACGATGTCGTCCATGTCGTTCAGGAAGAGGCCGATGAGGATATTCTGCGGCTGTCAGGTGCCGGCGAAGGCAACATCAACGAGCCGCTGAGGGACAGCTACAGCTCGCGCGTGCGCTGGCTGATCGCCAATCTCGGCACGGCGCTGGTTGCGAGCTTCATCATCGCGCAATTCGGGACTGCCATCGAGACCTTTGTGGCGCTCGCGGTGTTGATGCCGATTGTTGCATCGATCGGCGGCAATGCGGGTACACAGACGCTGGCCGTGACCGTCCGCGCGATAGCAACCGACCAGCTGACCCAATCAAACACCGCGCGCACCATCTGGCGGGAGATCAGCGTGGCGATGCTAACCGGGATGACGGTCGCCATCCTTGCAGGCATCGGTGCCTGGCTGTTTTATGCAAATCCGATGCTGGGCGGCGTCATCGCTGGCGCTATTCTCTTCAACATTCTGATCGCCGCGTCGTCGGGCGTCATTATCCCCGTCATCCTCGACCGGTTGGGGCAGGACCCGGCAGTTTCCAGCTCCATTTTCGTAACCATGATAACCGACAGCATGGGCTTCCTGATCTTTCTGGGGCTCGCCGTCGCCAGCGGGTTGGTGTGAGCTTTTCGGACAGCTTGATACCAGACAACCGCGACGCCATCTTTCCGCCATGCCCCTGCATATGACCAAAATCGCTTTCGGATGCGACGATCTGTCGCAGTTGCAACGCAGGCTGAATGCGCGGCAGGAGGAGGGAGCCACAAGGCTGACCACGCGCTACTTGCCGAAACGTCACGGCGAGATGGTCGGCGGCTCGCTATACTGGATCATCGCGCATCAGCTGCAGGCCCGCTCGCAGATACTGGGCTTCGAAGATGCGCCCGATGGCCGCACGCATATCGTCATCGAACCGCAGGCCCGACCGGTCAGCCCCAAACCCAAACGCGCGCATCAGGGCTGGCGCTATCTCAAAGCAGAGGATACGCCGCGCGATCTCGCCGAAGGAGAGGTTGACGTGCGCGCACAAATGCCGCCAGGGATGCTGAAAGAACTCAGCAGATTGGGACTGGTGTGATGGAAGAGGAAAACAGGGTCGAGGCGGCAAAGCCGGAAACGCCTGATGCCGCCAAGGTAAAAAGCGACAAGGCGCTGGAGCTTGTTGCAGCAATTGGCGCGGTCTTCCTCTTTCTCTTTTGCCAGTTCGTCTTTTCGCTCGTGGGGCTCGCCATTGCTGCAGCCATGAACGCCGAGCATGGTGTTTCCCAGGCAGAATTGATGCAGTCGCTCAGCGACACGTCGGTCATTGCCCTACCTGCCATTTGGGCCACCCTGATCTCGAATATTTTCGTGCTTGGTATCCTGTGGCTGTTCCTGCGGCGCGGCAATCGGCTCCAGCGATTGGGCTGGCATCGATGGAGCGTGATCAACTGGTGGAAAACGGCAGCGCTGTTTGTCATTTGCGTGGCTGCCGCTCTCAGCTTCAACTATGTCTATACCAACTATATTTTTCCAGACCTGGACATGCAAGGAGCGATGCGCGAACTATTTGCAGCGATCCCGCAAACACTCGGCAACCAGCTATTGCTTTTTCTCACCGTCGCTGTCGTCGCGCCAATCGTCGAAGAGGTTATTTTCCGCGGCCTACTGCAAAATAGCCTGGCAAACTATCTACCGCCCTGGGCCGCGATCATTCTGTCCGCATTTATTTTTGCCTTGATCCACTTTCAGCCCGAAGCGCTGGGCCCGCTGATGGCGCTGGGTGCTGCCTTCGGCGTGATCTACCATATCACCAAATCGCTTCGGGTGACCATTCTATTGCATGTCTTCAACAATGCCGCGGCGCTGGCGCTTGAGCCGCTCGCGCAGCAAGCCAGGGAGGCAGAGAAAGCTGTTGCAGCGATGATGCCGCTGCTTGGCTAGGCCTCGGCCGCCTCGCGCTTTGCCAATACTCTGGAGATGACATTGGCGAATGTCTCTGCCGACTGCGCGCCGGGCACCATAAATTTCTGATCGAAGATAATCGCTGGCACACCCTGAATATCGCGGTTGCGCCACTCGGCCTGTTCGGCCCGCACAGCCTCAGTCAGTGCATCATCGTCAAGCCATGATTTCGCCGTCTCGCGCGCCATGCCATTGGCCTCTGCAATGTCGAGCAGGATATTCTCGTCGCTGACATCCCGGCCCTCCTGAAAATAGGCACGGAAGAAGGCGAGCTTGAGCTGCGTCTGCGCGCCCGGGCCGCGCTCATTGGCGAAGATCGTCAACAGCTTGTGCGCCTTGAAGCTGTTATAGATGCGCATGCCTTCGCGATGGCGGAATTCAAAACCGACGCTCTTGCCCGCTTCGGAAATCCGGCTGCGATTGGCGGCGCTTTGTTCAGGTGTCGTGCCATATTTCTCGGCGATATGCTCGGCTACATCCTGCCCCTCTGCCGGCATATGCGGATTGAGCTCGAAAGGGTGCCACCAGAATTCTGCCTCTATCTGATCCGGCAGCATGGTGAGCGCTTTTTCGACTTGCTTGTAGCCGATGATACACCAGGGGCAGACAACATCGGAAACGATATTGATGCGCAGCTTTGGATTGTCAGACATGAAGCAACTCCTTGCAATCAAAACCGTCAGTGCTGAGCCTGTCGAAGCACGCCTCGCGCGATTGCACCAAGCTGACAAACGCCCTTCGACAAGCTCTGGGCTACGGTATTGTTATCCATTATCCGCCCAATGTTTGAGCAGGCTGTGCGCGATTGCAAAAGGCGGCGGCGCGTTGAAGCGGCTTGTTTCTTCTCCGGCAAGCGCAGCACGCGCCTCATCTCGCGTGACCCACATGGCATCCTCCAGCTCATTGGTATCCAGAGTGATATCCTGTGACTGCGCATCGGCAATGCAGGCCATCATCAGCTGCGAACCGCCAAAGGGCCAGGGCTGGCTGATCACATAGCGGACAGAGCCGCAGGCGATCCCTGCCTCTTCCTTGATTTCGCGCCGCACCGCCTCTTCCATGCTTTCGCCCGGTTCCAAAAAACCCGCCAGCGCCGAATAGTTGCGCGGCGGAAAGCGCGTCTGCCTACCGACCAGAACCTGATCCTCATATTCCGCCAGCATGATGACAACGGGGTCGGTGCGCGGGAAATGCTCGGCTCCGCAGGCGGTGCATTTGCGGCCCCAGCCGGCGCGGAACAGTTTCGTCGAACCGCCGCAGCGCGCGCAATATCGGTGGTTGTTGTGCCAGTCGATCAGGCTGCGGGCCGTGCCATAGATCGCGGCATCTTCCGATGGCAGCGTGTTGAGCGCACTCCATAAAGCCGGTGTCCTAAAAGCATCGCCGCGCACATCGGTGACAGGCACAAAATGCGGTTTACCATCGGCCATGCCGAGCAATATCAGCTCCGCCTCGCCCTCAATGTCAGCCAGCGATTGCCAATGCAGACCGCCCTCCGGCGAAAGCACAGGCGAGATCCCGTCAAGCCCCAATATCCGGGCCCGCCAATCGGAAAGCAGTGCGCGATAGCCATCTTCGTCATTGCGCAGATGATCTACCCGGTCGAGCGGCGATCCGGTGAAACCGGGATTCACGCAGCCTTGTCCTTCACCATTTCTGCCATCGCCATCAGGTCGGCCAATACCCATGTAGGGAAGCTGCGCTGAAAATCCTGCTGATCGGCCGGCATATACTGGATCATACCAGTCGCACGTATGCGGCGCTTGGTGCTGACAAAGGCGTTCGTGCCTGCCGCGCCGCCCCAACCAAAGCTACCATCCTGACCGCCGCGCCCAACAACACCGCCAGCCCCAAAACCGGCATCGGCAATCCATGTGCCGGCCTTGTCTGCGCCTTGGGGAAGCAGGTTCGACATGGCGAGCTTTGCCGTTTCGCTATTCAGTATGCGCACGCCTTCAAGCTCGCCATAATTCATCAACGCATGCAGGAAGCGGTCATAGTCATGCGCGCTGCTGACCAGCCCGGCACCACCAAAGGCAAAGGCGGGCTTGTCGAGATAGATCGATTGCGCCGCCGGATCGAGCGGTACCAGCGCACCCTGAAACAAGCCGTAATTGTCGGTAAAGCGATTGATCTCGCTGCGCGGCACTTGCCAATAGGTACTCGTCATCTTGAGCGGATCGAATATCCGTTTTTGCAGAAAGGCTTCGAAGCTCATCCCGCTGACCACGGCGATCAGATGGCCGAGCAAATCAAGGCTGACCGAATAGCTCCATTTGGTGCCGGGTTCATAAACCAGCGGCATTTTGGCGAGCTCGGTGGAAAATTTCTGCAGACTGCCCACTGTATTGCCCCCGCCAAGGCCCGGAATCGGCAGCTTGGTCACCTGGCCGGGCAGCAAGCCGGCTTGCTCATAGGCCTGCTTGATCGGCCCCTTGTTGACGATATTGTAGCCTAGACCGGCAGTATGGGTGAGCAGATGCCGCAGCGTGATCTGCGTTTCGGAGGCAACGGCATTCATGCTGTTGTCGGGGTCGGTCAGCACTTTCATCTGGGCGAATTCGGGCAGGAAGTCGGCAATCGGCTGATCGAGTTTGATCTTGCCGTCTTCGACCAGCATCATCGCCGCGATGCCGGTCACGGGTTTGGTCATCGAATAGATGCGAAACAGGCTGTGTTTGTCGACTGCCGCGTCCCGATTGAAACCCAGCTTTCCGCCCTTGATGATCTGGGGCGCTTCATTGCCGTGACCGATGGCAATCACAATTCCTGCGGCCTTTCGTCCGGCAAGATACTCCTGCAGCTTGGCCTGCAGCGTCGGATATTTGCGCATCAACTCCGCGCGCAGCGGTGTCGGCAAGGCTAGTATGAGCGCGCCCAGTCCAGCCATTCCGAAAAGCTGCCGCCTGCTCATTCCTGAAGTGCTGGTCTGTTCCATCATGATTTCCTCTTTCTCATCCATTCGCTGGCCGCCTTCCTGAATAGGGTTGGAAGGCCGGCCTTGTCGAGGTCTTTCACCGGCCACCATTCTCCATTTTCTGCACTTTCGCCCGCAACGCTGGATTCCGTAGCGGCAAGCGAAAGCGTCAGCGAGAAATGGGTAAAAATGTGATCGATTGCTACACCGGTGTCTTGCCAATCGCTGCTGAATGGAAGCTGACCGTCGCCATCGCGGCGTGCATTCCAGCCATCGTCCGGAAATGCGCGCATTCCGCCAAGCATCCCCTTGGCGGGCCGCTGAACCAGCCAGACATGCGCGTCCTGCTCAATCCAGAATGCCCTGCCCTTCCGGTGCGGCCTTGCTTTTTTGGGCGCTTTGACCGGGTAAGCCTCTACATTGCCGGTGGCAAAGGCGGCACAATATTCGCGGAGCGGGCATGCTAGGCATGCGGGGCTCCTGGCCGTGCAGATTGTCGCGCCGAGATCCATCATCGCCTGCGCGAAATCGCCCGCCCGCTTCTTTGGCGTGATGGCATCCGCCGCCAACCGGATTTCAGCCTTGGCTCCGGGCAGGGGCGTGTCAATCGCGCACAGCCGGGCAACAACGCGCTCGACATTGGCATCGACGACTACGGCGCGCTCCCCAAATGCTATCGCTGCAATCGCTGCCGCGGTATAATTTCCAACCCCCGGAAGCTTGAGCAGTTCGGCCTCTGTATCGGGAAATGCGCCGCCATATTCTGAAGCGACCAGCTTTGCACATTTATGCAAATTGCGCGCTCTGGCATAATAGCCGAGCCCGGCCCATGCGGCCAGAATCTCGGCCTCGCCTGCCGCTGCAAGCGCCGCGATATCCGGCCAGCGCGCGGTGAATTTTTCGAAATAGGGAATGACTGCGGCCACGGTCGTCTGCTGAAGCATGATCTCCGACAGCCAGACCCGGTAGGGATCGGGCCGCTTTTTTGCGCCATGACGCGGCGGTAGGCGCCAGGGCAGCACGCGCGCATGCCGGTCATAATGGGCAAGCAGGCACCGCGAAATTTCCCCAGCTTTTTTCGCGAATGGTTGGACGCGGCTCATGCGGCATGGCATGAAAGATGGCATGGGCGAAAGCAAGTCATCTAAGGGCAAAAGCAATCGCGCGAAAAAGGGCAGCAAGGCGGCGGCAAAACCGTTCAAGCGCCCGCGCGGCGGAGAGGCGCGGACGATATCCGACCTGATGCCAGAGGTTGGCCGCGCTGCCTTTCGCCGTTTCGGCTTTGTCCAGAGCTCTATCGTCAGCCGCTGGAGCGAGATTGTGGGCGAGCGCTACGCCCGCATGTCGGCCCCGGAAATGATCCGCTTTCCCGTTGGAAAAAAATCGGATGGCACATTGGAAATGACCGTCGAAAGCGCCTTTGCGCCGATGATACAGCATGTGATCCCTGAAATCATAGAGAGGGTGAACCGCTTTTTCGGCTATAATGCCGTCGCCAAGATCAAAATCCGGCAGGGGCATGTTGCGCAGCCCGATGATAGGCCGGAGCCCAAGGCTCCGCCGATGCTGAAGCCCGTTCCGGCAGAGCTGGGCGAAAGCCTGAGGGAAATCGCCGATCCCGAACTGCAGATGGTGCTGGAATCGCTGGCGCAAAGCCTGGGCAATGCAGATTCCCTTGCCAAAGACGACGAGTAACGGCAGATGGGCGGGGAAATTTCAATGGTGTCGCAACAATGAGCCCCTTATCTTATCTGAAATCATCATCGGTGGCCGCTGCTGTGCTGTTCGCTTTTGCGACGCCAGCTGCCGCAGCCGAAGAGGCAGCTGCCCCCGACTGGACCAAAGTCTATTCGTTGAGCGACCGGCTGGGCCATGTCGTCGGTAATCCCGAAGCACCTACCAAACTGGTCGAATATGCAAGCTATACCTGCAGCGTGTGTTCGCGTTTCGAGATGCAGGATGTCCCCAAGATCAAGGAAAATGAGGTCGCTTTCGGCAAGGTAAGCTTCGAGATACGCAACCTAGTCCGCGACGGCATCGATTTAACGGTCGCCGTGCTTGCGCGCTGCGGCGGCAAGGACAGTTTTTTTGCCAACCATAAATACTGGATGGAGACACAAAGCCAGTGGCTGGCGGGTTATAACCAGATAACGCCTGAGACGCACGCGCATCTCGATCAGAACAGGCTGACCGACTATGTGTTCGGGGTCTATACCGATATGCGCCTGGGACCGCACGCGGCCAAGCTCGGGCTGAACGACGGGCAGGCCAAAAGCTGCCTCGCCAACAGGAATATGCAGTCGGCTGTTCTCACCATGAGCCGCGAAGCCACGGGGATATTGAAGATCAACGCCACCCCGACACTGCTCGTCAATGGCTCGGTGTCACCCTATAACGATTATGCCTCCATCAAATCCCTTCTGATCCAGAAATAGAGGAATTTTCCGATCATGCGTAAATTTGCAACTGCTCTCACAACCGCCTTTGCGCTATCGCTTTCCGCTTGCGGCGGCGGCGAGGAAGGCAGCCTCAAGGGTGAACCGGTCGCCGAAGTGAAAGCGCCCGAAGGCCAGCAATGGGTCGATACGGTATCGGTGACAGAAGAGGGCGGATATCTGATCGGCAATCCAGATGCGCCGATCAAACTCACAGAATATGCAAGCTACACCTGCCCGGGCTGCGGGAAATTTTCGACCGATGCCTCCGAAGAATTGGACAGTAGCTATATCAACAGCGGCAAGGTGAGCCTTGAATATCGCAACTTTATTCGTGATCCGCTTGATCTGGCGGCAGCAGTAGCGATCCGCTGCGGAACCAAGGAGAGCTTTTATCCGCTTTCCAAGCAGTTTTTTGAATCGCAGATCGAGATTCTAACGCAGGCCCAACAACTGGATCAGGGCGTAAATCAAAGGATCTCCGCTGCCGATCCATTGGACCGCCCTGGGATATATGCTGAAGCCCTCGGTCTCTATGAGTATTTTGGCCAGCGCGGCATTGCGCGCGACCAGTTACAGGCCTGCCTGTCGGACAAGGAAAATCTGCAGAAGCTGGCCGACATGGTGGAAGGCTATAGCAAGAAATATGATATCCAGGGGACACCGACATTCTTCGTGAATGGCAACAAGCTCAACACTGTTGGCTGGAACGATGTCAAGAAACTGCTGCAGGATGCCGGCGCGCGGTAAAGCATGCAGTGGGTGAATGACATAGCCGGCCTGAGCCGCTTTCGGCAGTTGGGGAGCAAACCGCCATGCGGCTGAAGCGCCTCAAACTTGCCGGTTTCAAGAGCTTCGTCGAACCCACCGAATTGCGCATTGAGAAGGGACTGACTGGCATAGTTGGTCCCAATGGCTGCGGCAAATCCAACCTGCTGGAGGCCATCCGCTGGGTGATGGGGGAAAGCAGCCCGAAATCGATGCGCGGCGGCGGAATGGAGGATGTGATCTTCGCCGGTACCGCCAGCCGCCCAAGCCGCGATTTTGCCGAAGTCAGCATTCTGGCCGAGCGCGACGAAAACGAGCAGGCACCCGGTTTCATCGCCAATGACGACACCCACGAAGTCGAGGTTACCCGGCGCATCGAGCGCGGCGCGGGTAGCGCCTACCGCGCCAATGGCCGCGATGTCCGGGCAAAGGATGTTGCCCTGATTTTTGCCGATGCCGCCACCGGAGCGCATTCGCCTGCGTTGGTAAGCCAGGGCCGGATCGGCACGATCATCTCCGCCAAGCCTCAGGAAAGGCGGATGATGCTGGAGGAAGCAGCGGGTATTTCCGGGTTGCATGTAAGGCGCAAGGATGCCGAACAGAAACTGCGCGCCGCATCCGCCAATCTCGATCGGCTGGACACGATGCTGGGCGATATGACCGCGCGGGCCGGGCAGCTCAAGCGGCAGGCGCGGCAAGCAGAGCGCTACAAGAAACTGACGACTGAGATCGCGCAAGCCGAAGCCCGGCTCATCTATGCCCGCTGGAGCGAAGCCAAGGCAGCAGCCGATGCTGCCAAAGCCGAAGCCGACAAGGCGAGCGCGGCGGTCGAGGCAGCGGCATCTTCAAAAAGCGCGCTGACCGAAAAACAGGAAGCAGCGACGGCCAAGCTGGCCAACGACAGGGCCGCAGCGATGGCTGCGCGCGATGCGGCGAGCGATCTTTCGGGCAAGATCATCCGCCTGACCGGCGAGCGCGAGCGGATCAACGAGCGGATCGCCGAGCTTGAAGCGCAGGCGCAGCGCATTGCCGACGATGGCGCAAGAGAAAGCAAGCTGACGCATGATGCCGCCGAGGCGCTTGAGAAGCTGAAGGCAGAGAATGCTCAGCTTGCAGAGGCGGCGAAGGCGAGCGAAGCCGAGCGTCCTGCCCTCGCCCGAAAAGCGGAAAATGCCGAAAAGGCATTGCGCGAGAGCGAGCTGGCGCTGGCGCGCGCGCATGCCGAAAAGGCAAAGGCAGAAGCCGAGCAGAGGGTCGCCCGGGCCGCGCTTGAGCAAGCCGAAACGAGGGCTTCGCGCGCAACCGAAGAAGCGGACAGGTTGGCGCAGGAGAAAGCAGCCCTGGGTGATGAGGATACGCTGGCAAGGGAGAAGGACGCGGCCGAGGCGCGGAAGGAAGATTTACAAAAGCAGGTCGCGGCAAGCACGCGGGAAACGGATGCGCTCGATGCCCGGCGGCAGGAGCTGATCACCGCACGCAGCGAGGCGCAGGATGCGCTTGCAAAGGCCCGCGCGGACCATACCGCATTGGAAGCGGAGCGGGACGCGCTGGAACGCGCACTCGCACATGCAGATGGCGACAAGGCGATCGACCGGATTCGCGCCGAAAAGGGCTATGAACGCGCGCTGGCGGCTGCACTGGGCGAGGATGCCGAAGCTGTCATTGGCGGAGACAGTGGCAGGCGGTGGGCAGATATCAGCCCAAAAACCGCTAGCCCTGAGCCGTTTTCGCAAGGCGAAAACGAAAGTCGAAGGGCGTCTTCAGACAGCGAAGCGGGCTTCGACAGGCTCAGCCCTAGCGGTATTAAATCGGACAATGCGCGCCTTACCGGTCATGTCACCGCGCCTCCCGAACTGGCGGCCAGGCTTGCCATGATCATCGTGGCCGACAGCGATGACAGGCGTCCGCTCGCACCCGGTGAACGCCTCGTAACGCTGGATGGCAGAATGCGCCGCTGGGACGGTTTTGTGAGCGAGGATGAAGGCGCGACCCAGGCAGAGATGCTGATCCGCAGCAACCGCCTGCGCGAACTTGCCAATCTGATTGCGCCGTCAAAAGAGGCAGCCGAGAAAGCCGAAAAAGATGCCGCCCGGATATCCGATGAGCTATCCGCATTGCGCACTAAGGCCGAGCAGGCCGAACAGGCCCGTCAGCAGCTGGATGAAGAATTGCGCGAAGCGCTGCGCGATCTCGACCGGGCGGCGGGCGCGCTCGAACGGCTGCAATCGGCAAGCGCGGCGCTGAAGCAGCGGCTGGCGCAAAATGCCGAAGATCTGGAGCTCGCCAGCGCCGAATTGGCAGCTGCGCAAAAGACGGCGGCCGCGCTGCCCGATGCCGATGAGAATAGCGCGCTGGTTGAAAAGCTGAATAACGAGGGCGAAGCGCTTCGCCAGGCGCTGATGCGCGCGCAGGCCGATCTTTCCGCTTTCGATCAGACGCTGGCACAACAAAAAGAGCGGCGAGCCGTCACGCAGGCCGAAATTCGCAGCTGGCAGGACCGCGCGGGCGAAGCGGAAAAACGCATCGCCGAAATGAAAAAGCGCGAGGGCGAAATTGCCGAGGAGCGCGCAGACATCGAAGGCCGGCCTGCGGTGCTGTCGCAAGAGATCGCCGCGCTGGAAAAGGAAAAATCGGCGCTGTCGGAAAAGCTGGCGGGATTGCAGGCGGCGGAGACGGAAAGCGGCGAGGCGCTGGGCCTGCTCGAAAACCAGCTTGCCGAGGCGACCGAAACGCTCTCGGCATCGCGCGAAGCCAGGGCCGGTGCAGAAGCGCGGGCCGAAAATGCAGAAAGCCGGCGCATCGAAATGGGCCGGATATCGAGCGAGCGCTTCGAATGCCAGCCTGCCGATCTACCCCAAAAGCTGGAATTTCCTGGCGATGATGTCGAGGAAGCCGCCAGCGAGTCCGCGCGGCTCGAAAAGCTGCAGGCGAGCCGCGAGCGCATCGGTCCGGTCAATCTGATCGCCGCCGATGAGCTTGAAGAGCTGGAAAGCGAGCAGGCCGAAAAAGCCGCCGAAAGCGAGGAGCTGACCCAGGCGATCAACCAGCTGCGCGGCTCCATTGGTTCGCTAAACCGCGAAGGGCGGACGCGGCTGCTCGAGGCTTTCGAGGCGGTCGACCAGCATTTCCGGCGGCTCTTCACCACGCTCTTCGAAGGCGGGCAAGCGCATCTCGCGCTCGTCGAAAGCGACGATCCACTCGAAGCGGGCCTCGAAATTTACGCGCAGCCGCCGGGCAAGAAATTGCAGTCGCTGACGCTGCTTTCAGGCGGCGAACAGGCGCTGACGGCCATCGCGCTTATTTTTGCGCTATTCCTCACCAATCCCGCGCCTATCTGCGTGCTCGACGAGGTCGATGCGCCGCTCGACGATGCCAATATCGAGCGCTTTTGCGACCTGCTCGACAAGATGCACCGCGAGACCGACACCCGCTATCTGATCGTCACGCACAATGCCGTGACGATGAGCCGCGTGCACCGCCTGTTCGGCGTGACCATGATCGAGCAGGGCGTGAGCCGGCTGGTCAGCGTGGACCTCGATGCTGCCGAAGAATTGCTCGCGGCGGAGTGATGCGCAATGCTCTGGATCACCTCTCTGCAGATGCAGTGACCGGAGTCGACCGTAGGTTGGAGACTATTAAAAACGAAGAAGATGCCTCAATATTATGGGCAATTGAAAGTGGAAGCAGAGCATGGGGATTTCCATCTCCAGATAGCGATTACGACGCCCGTTTCATTTATGTCAGATCTATAGAGCAGTATGTCAGCCCCTGGCCGCCCAGAGACGTCATTGAAATGCCAATTGAAGGCGATATGGATGTAAATGGATGGGACTTGGGTAAAGCGATTAAGCTAGTGCTCAAGGGCAACGCTGTAGTGCTCGAGTGGCTCCAGTCTCCTATAGTTTATCAAGGCGACCAGGTATTCCAAAAAGATATGATGGCATTTGCAACAAAATGTGCGCAGCGATCGCATTATCTACGCCACTATTATCATCTTGGTTTGAAACAGTGGGAACGAATTGTTGAGCTTGGTGATGAGGCTCCGATCAAAAAACTGTTTTATGCAGCGCGCCCAGCACTTTGCTTGCGTTGGATGCGGTTGGATGAGAAGAGAAAGATTCCTCCGATGAATTTTCAAAAACTCATTACTGAAGCAGATACCCCGGCAGCCATGCGCAACAAGTTCGAAGACTTGGTAGCGGCGAAGGCCAAAACTCGTGAAATGGGGCATTCAGCGATTCCAGCTGAGGTTATGGCTTTTATTGAGAATGAGTATAGTCTCGCAGAATCGTGTTTGCCACCAACGCCCAATTCGATTTCACCTGATGAAACGGAAATGGCAAAGGCACTATTCTATAAATATGCTTCATCATTGAAGTGACCCCTACCCCAACGCCGGATTGACCAGAAACTTCTCGCCCGTCGCCTTGCGCTCATAGGCCTTGGCGATCTCCGGATCGGTCATGTCAGTGAGTGAGATTTCGCGCGTATAATCGCTGGCAAAAATGCCATTGCGTTCCTCGACCGAAAACGCGCGCATCTCCATCATCCGCTGCATGCCGACCTGTTCCAGATGCGGGGTCAGCAGCCAGCCGCCCACACCCCAATAGAGGCCATATCCGCTGGTCAGGATCGTCTCGCCGGTGTCGAGGCGGCCATAGATATAAACCTGCTTGTTGACGGTCGAACCATAGACGCTGAATTCCGCGCCGCGTTTCGCCGCCGCCTGCTCCATCGCGGTGAGAATGTAGTTGGCCATCTTGCCGCCACCGATGGCATCGAAGCCCAGCGTCGCGCCTGTTTCCGCCAGCGCATCGACCAGATCACCGAAGAAATTATCGGTCGAACTGTCGAGCACGTGCCCCTCTGGCAAACCTATATCGGTGAGGATTTTCTTCTGTGCCGGGCTGCGCACGATGGCGACCAGCGGGATGCCTTCCTTCAGGCACAGCTTTGCGAGCATCTGCCCCAGATTGGAGGCCGCCGCAGTATGCACCAGCGCCTCATGGCCCTCGCTGCGCATCGTATTCACAAAGCCCTGCACCGTCATCGGATTAACGAAAAGCGATGCGCCTTCGCGCGCCTCCGCCCCGTCGGGCAGCGGCACCGCCATCATCGCATTCATGACGCGGTGCGTGCGGTACATTTCGCCGCCGACTATGCTCACCTTCTTGCCCATCAGCGCTTCGGCACCTTTGCCTGCCGCAACGACCGTGCCTGCCCCCTCATTACCAGCCGGCATTTTCTTACCCTTGCGGCCAGCGAAAATGCGCATCATCGCCGGATCGACATCGGCAACCAGAGCCGGGCTCCCGTCCACGTCCTCATGCCGCACACTTTCCATATTGGCTGGCGCGGTGAGCAGACCGAGGTCGGACGGATTGATCGGCACCGCCTCCATCTGCACCACAATCTCCCCTTCGCCCGGCTCGGCAACATTGTCTGCTTCGACCGACAGGACGAGTTTGCCATCATCGGTGACGGTGGTGAAAAGCTGTTTTGCATCGGGAAATTGGGTCATGTCTCGCTCCATTTTCGGTTTCATTTTGTGTATTGGGCTATGCGATTGCATGCGCAGAGTCGAGCAAATTAGGCTGAAGCGCCCACCACAAAAAAGCCAAGCGCGGCGAGGAAACCCGCCATCCGGTTGGAGCGAAACAGCTCCAGCGATGTCTTCCCGTCCTCGCGGAGCTTCGCCACTTGCCAGAGAAGATGAAGCGCCGCCGGCAGAAGCGCGATGAGCGCCTGCCCCTGCGGGCGTATCTGCCAGATGGCGAGGCTCCATCCAGCCAGTGCCAGCGCATAGAACAGCGCCACACCTATCCTCACATTGCTACCCAGCCGCAGCGCGCTCGACCGGATGCCGACCAGCGCGTCATCCTCGCGGTCCTGCATCGCATAGATGGTGTCATAGCCGATGACCCAGAAGACGCAGCCGGCATAAAGCCACCACATGGCGGGATCGGCTTCGCCCCGCACTGCCATCCAGCCGACCAGCGCGCCCCAGCTGAAGACCAGCCCCAGCCAGGCCTGCGGCCACCAGGTGATGCGCTTCATCAGCGGGTAGGCAGCGACCAGCGCGAGGCTTGCGAGCGCGATCAGCTGCGCCTCCCATCTGAGCTGCAGGAGCACAATGAGGCCAACGAGGCAGAGCAGGATCAGCCAGATCCAGGCGGCCCTCAGGCTGACCGCGCCGCTGGCCAGCGGGCGAGAGGCCGTGCGCTCCACCCGGGCATCCAGATCGCGATCCAGAATATCATTATAGACGCAGCCCGCGCTGCGCATCGCAATAGCGCCGAGCAGGAACCAGAAGACGAGCTCCCACTGCCGGATCAGCCCTCCTGTGAGTGCAAGGCCGAATATGCAGGGCCAGTATAACAGCCACCAGCCGATTGGCCGGTCGAAGCGCGCGAGCAGGGCATAAGGGCGCAATCCTTCCGGCAGCAGGCCGGTGAGGCCGGTATATTCGCTGTCGGGGAGATTGGTCTGAGTCAATATGGTAACCGTTAGGGCTGAGCCTGTCGAAGCCCGCCTGTCCTATTATGATAATCGTCCTTCGACAAGCTTGGGACGAGCAGTTATGAGGCCGCTATGCCCGCAACACCCGCCTGGCCTCCATACTCCGCCCCACGCCTGTTTATCGATCAGGAACTGAGCGAGGGCAATTCGCTGCATATCGACGGAGCTCAGGCGCACTATCTGCTGCGCGTCATGCGGGTGAAATCAGGTGACGCCGTCAAACTGTTCGACGATAAGACCGGCGAATATCTGGCCGTTATATCTGGGGCGGGAAAGCGCGATCTGACGCTGACCATTGAGGCCAAACTGCGGGAGCGAGAGGCGGTTCCCGATCTCTGGTTGCTGCAGGCACCGATAAAGAAGGACCGTTTCAATTGGATCGCGGAAAAGGCGTGCGAGCTGGGCGTCGCGCAGTTTCAGCCTGTGCTCACCAGCCGCTGCGTCGTAGACAAGGTGAAGGAAGACCGGCTGCGCAGCCATATGATCGATGCCGCCGAGCAATGCGAGCGGACCGCGCTTCCCGAAATCGCGCCGCTGGTCAGGCTGCAAGAGCTGCTGAACAAATGGCCGGAGGGCCGCAGGCTGTTTTTCTGCGATGAGCGCGGCGGGGGAAGTTTCCCGGAAGCCATAGCCGACAACATCGGACCGGCAGCGATCCTGATCGGTCCCGAAGGCGGTTTCACCGATCAAGAAAATGCAGCCATTCGCGCCTGCGAACAGGCCATTCCGGTATCGCTCGGCCCACGCATCCTGCGCGCAGATACGGCTGCGGTGGCGGCCATTTCGGTGTGGATGGCGGCCGAGGGAGACTGGCAGAGCTAAGCCTATTTGATCCTGGTTCGAAATTCTATCGTGAAACTGCTGTTGGCAGCCATGGTTCCCTGTGGTTCAAATCTCACGGCATCCACATTGTCGTCATAGCCCGCTGTTGGCGAGTAGGTGAAGGTTGCACCCCCATCATTGGAATAGCTGATATCTGCAGATCCCAATGTTAAACCGCTGCTGCCAGATGTTATCAGAAAATTCTGGACGCCCGGAGAGCCGGCATCGATATCTCCGTTGAAAAACTCCACATCCGGCGGCAGAATGTCGGCGAGAGCAATCGTGTTGGCATCGACCGTACTGTCGCCATTGTTGGTCACCTGAAGGCTATATTGTACATCCGAATCCGGAATGTCGAAGCGGTGAATGCCCGAAGTTTCGACAGAGTTGGACGACTTGACAACCGACAGATCTGGCAGTGGGCAAAAGGCAATGCGCGAAACGCCAATTGCCTGTTGGCCAGTGTTGGTCTCTCCAGCCACGAGGGGTGCGTTACCATAGCGCAATTCCACAGAGGTAACAGGTTCATCAAACAGAATATCAATGTTGCCCGTATCGGCATTGTTGCCACTGGCCGACAGGCCTTGAGCTTGGTCGACTGTAATTGCCACCGGCGTGGCGGCGGGCCCAAATGAAAGCGAAGACCCAGCAGCGGTTATTGGCCCGCCCTGGTTGTTGTTGCCAGCCGGGGAAGACAGATTTCCAGTATATGCAGCAGCGCCATTCCTGCCCAGAATCTGCACATAGTCACGGAACTGGTTCGAAGCGAAATCAATATCATGCGTCGCAATCCTTACCTCCCGGACGGGTTGGGAAAATGTAAATGTGGTTGCAACAACCCTGTTGTTAAGCGCGATGTTGGGCGTCCGTCCGGTAAATATGGAACCAATCACCAGGGAATTCTGGATGACAGCGCCAGATATCAGATTGCTAATTTCCGGCATCTGCCGGCCAGCCACAATTGAGGATGCCAATCCAAATGTGGCAAAACTGACATTGACGTTAACAGAGCCGCCAGCGGTCCGGGTTGCTGTATAGTTGTAGTTGTTGGCGTAGTTTAAGGTTTGCGTGGCCTGTGTGCCAAAATCAAAGACATACTGGTTGGCAGCACTGCAGCTAGTTTGAGCAAAAACAGGGGTATGAGCGCCTGCAATGAGGGCAAGCAGCACGCAGCACAACCGAGGCCCTTTTGGGCTCCAATGTCTCAGCCGGTTTGGCAAAATGGTTTACGTCCAATCCAATTAAATCCAATTCGGAGTATATTTCATCCAAAATGGTTAATTCGGCGTAACCTCACTCGTAAAACCCATACAATTTTACATCCATTGGCGAATGCCACCACTTTCCGGCTGGCAAGCCATATCCGACTGCCCCAACTGCTTAGAATCTGTTAACCAAGTTACTCTACAAAGTTGCAATGGATTGTGGGCTCCTGACTTTCCGGGCCGCCTGTCTTGCACTGTTGGCCGCCCTTCTGGCTGTGCCGTTCCTCCCGGCGCAGGCAGACCTGCGCGCGCCAGGATGGTGGGATCCAGACGGCGTTGCGAGCGGCGAAGACTGGCACTACCGCGTGCCGGTAACGCTTCCCGCGACATCCAGCGTCAACAGCACCGCCAAGGTAAATGTCGATTTCGCCACGCTCATGACGCAGCTCGGCATTACCGGCACTTTCGACATCAACTCGGTACGCGTCGTGCGGCCCGGCGGCACGCTCGCGACCACGCAGGAATATACAGACCGGATATTCAACGACGCCACCGATGCCGCAGGAAACAACCGCGGCGAGGTAAAATGGATTGTCGAGGATGGCGGCGCGCAGACCTATTACATTTATTTCGACATCACCCAGAATGGCGCGAAGGCAGCGAACCCGCAAACACCGATCAATGCCAACTTCGAACGCTCCAGCACGGGACAGGAAGATCCAACCAACTGGACCGGGACGCGCGCGGCCACGACCTATGACGCTCAGGTCAGACCGAACGAAAATGTAACCGTCGCCGACAACACCACGGTCAACACGAACGGCAACGCCAATACCGGTAATTTTTCCTATCTGATCGGCGCACGCACCAACGCGGATGGCAATGGTACCGACCGCGCGGTTCTTTCGCGCACTATTACTGTACCAGCGACCAATCCAGGCAGCATTACCGTGCGATGGAAACCGCAGGGCTGGGACAGTTCGGCCAATGGTGCAACGCGCTGGGATTTTATCCGCATCCAGATTGTCGGCACGACGACAACGGAAATCGTCGGTCCGACGGCGGGCAACTATGTGACGCGTCCATTTGCGCCGAATTTCGGCACAGGTTCCCAAAACCCAACCAATTCCGGCTATGGTCCCTATAATGGCTGGGACTTTAATACCGGCGGCACGCATACCGCTGGCATGACCGTCGCCAACGGCGCTGAGCCCTGGTGGACACATACCCAGTCACTCGCCGCCTTTGCCGGCCAAACCGTCACGATCCGCTTTTCGTCCAACCACGCCTCGAGCTTCAGAAGCTGGTTCCTGATCGACGATATCGAGTGGTCGATCGTAAACGGCACGCTCGGCACGCCGGAGGGCTTTGGCGTCGCCGGCAGCACCTCCAGCAGCTTTGTCCCCGGGCAAACAATGACGATCTCCGCTACGGTGGATGCCGATCCGACCGGTGCGGGCAATCCGGTCACCGCAAATGTCTATGATGACAGCGGGACTCTGGTTGCCAGCAATATCCGGCTGTATAATGACGGCACGCATGGCGATGCGGTCGCGGGCGATGCAACCTGGACCAATGATGGCTCGGATGGCAGCAACCCGACCTATACCATCCCCCTGTCAGCAGCGACCAGTACCGGCTGGACGCTCCGGGTTTTTGCCGATGATGCCAGCAACAGCACGCTGGGCGCGGCCAATAATGGCCTTGTCCATCGCAATGGCCAGCCAGCCGCGCAAACCGAAGCCAACTATTGGAATATCGACGATTTCAGTTTCGATGTCGCAGGGGCTGCGCTATCGGTTACCAAGATTTCCAGTGTCATTTCCGACGGAGTCAGCGCCAGCAATCCCAAGGCACTGCCCGGCGCTGTTGTGCGCTATTGCATCACCATTGGCAACGCCGGCCCCGCCGCGGCGGATACCGTCAGCGCCAGCGATACGCTGCCGGCCAATGTCAGTTTCGAAGCGGGCAGCATGCGCAGCGGCAACAGCTGCGGCAGCGCCTCCACGGTCGAAGATGACAATGCAACCGGCACCGATGAGAGCGATCCGGTCGGCGCTTCGATATCTGGCTCAACGATTACCATAACGCATACCTCGCTGGCATCGGGTGCCAGCATGGCCTTGATTTTCAGCGTAACGATCGACTGAGCAGCCATAATTGGGGCTAGGCAGCACCCCAATTGCCACCTAAAGCGTTGCCATGAGCACGCGGTCGGTTTCAGATAGCAACCCTTCTATTGTCGAGACAATGAGCGAGCTCATCGCCCCGATGATCGCCGGCGAGAAGCCCAAATCGGACTGGCGTATCGGCACCGAGCATGAAAAATTCGTCTACTGCCGGACTGACCATCATGCACCCTCCTATGAAGAGAGATGCGGGATCCGCGATATCCTGCTGGCCACGCAGGAATTTGGCTGGGAGCCGGTCGAAGAGGATGGCAATGTCATCGCCATGTCGGGCGCAGATGGGACGATCAGCCTGGAACCCGCGGGTCAGCTTGAACTCTCCGGTGCGCCGCTCGAGAATCTCCACGAAACCTGCAACGAGACGGGTCGTCATTTGAAACAGGTCAAGCAGATCGGCGAGAAATGCGGCGTTGGGTTTATCGGCCTTGGCATGTGGCCGGACAAGACCCGCGAAGAATTACCCATCATGCCCAAGGGCCGCTACGAAATCATGATGCGACATATGCCGAAGGTCGGCTCGCTCGGTCTCGACATGATGCTCAGAACCTGCACCATTCAGGTCAATCTGGACTATTCGTCCGAGGCCGACATGGTGAAGAAATTCCGTGCCTCGCTGGCATTGCAACCGCTCGCAACCGCGCTTTTTGCCAATTCACCCTTCACCGAGGGCAAACCCAACGGTTTCCTCTCTTACCGCAGTCATATCTGGTCCGACACCGATCCGCACCGCACCGGGATGCTGCCCTTCGTATTCGAAGACGGCTTCGGCTATGAGCGCTGGGCCGAATATATGCTGGATGTGCCGATGTATTTCGTGTTTCGCGGCGGGCAATATATCGATGCAGCGGGGCAAAGTTTCCGGGATTTTCTCAAAGGCGAACTTCCAGCCCTGCCCGGCGAAAGACCCACCGCCAGCGACTGGTGGGATCATCTCAGTACCGCCTTCCCCGAAGTTCGCCTCAAGAGTTTTCTGGAAATGCGCGGTGCGGATGGCGGGCCGTGGAACCGGATTTGCGCGCTGCCCGCCTTCTGGGTCGGGCTGCTGTATGACGACGCGGCGCTTGAAGCAGCCTGGGATGAGGTCAAACACTGGTCGATGGATGAACGCGAGGCGCTTCGCAACGCAGTGCCCAAATCGGGGCTGCGGGCACCGCTACCGGGCGGCGGCACATTGCAGGATCTTGCGCCGCGCATTCTGGATATCGCTTCAGGCGGACTGACGGCGCGCGCGCGGCTTAACAGCAGCGGCGACAATGAAAGCGGATTTCTCGATCCCCTGCGTGAAATCGTGGCCCAGGGGAAAACGCCGGCCGAACAGCTGCTGGAAAAATATCACGGCGAATGGCAGGGAGACATCTCCCGCATATACGATGAGGCGAGTTTCTAGAGCATGATTTACTTGCGTTGAACCACCCGTCACCCCAGCCCTTCGACGCCGCCTGTGGCGTCGCTCAGGATAAACTTGACCGTTGGTCAAGGCTGGGGTCTATCCCAAGTTTCAATCAAACCCAAATCGATTGCCAAGCCGGACAGACGGGATAGACACTCGCCTGCATCGAAAATGCAGTTTATCCTGAGCGGCTGCTGCAAGCAGCCAGCCGAAGGGAGAGTGTGACGACTTAGCTTGAGTGAAACAGGCTCTAGGATCAGGACCCCAGGCGACTGGTTTGTTCCGGCATCTATTGCGGCCCGACAATTCTCCGCGCACCGGTTCGGTCGAGCCGCCGCCTTGCCGCGCGGTTCTCATCCTCGATCTGCGCGTTGAGGCCCTTCACCACTTTCTGCGCAACGCCGTCGCGCGGTGCCACATCATAGCCCTGGCTCTTGGCCTTGTTGACCACCTGCTCGACCTGCAGGGCGATGACCGGATTGATCTTTCCATCTTCCTCCACCGCGCTCGCCGCTATGCTATCGATCGCTTCCTGGGCGTCCTTTTCGACCTTGATCTTGTCGGCTTCGTCAAGCGCCTCAGCATCGACCTTTTCAAGCGCGGTGACGAGCAGCTCGCTGCCCTTTTCGGCAAGAACCTCTTTTTCTTTCTTTGTGCCAGCCCCATCTGCCGTTGCGCCAGCGAGTTTTGCATCGAGAACGGTTTCGCTGATCTGTTCCTTGGTCTGTTCGATATCGAGCGCTCCGGAGAGAAAACCCGGAAAGGTAAGGCCAGCCAGAAGCGCAATGAAGAAGACCTGCCGCCGGTTGTTATTCTCCGAATAGGACAGCGAGTAGACGACTACCCCAGCGCAAATGGCACCAAGCAATGCGGCCAGAAACCAGGCATCATAATATTCGGGCGTTTTGATCGCTTCGTTGAAAGGCGTTTCGGATCGGAGGAAACGCCGCACCAGCGGCATCAGGAAACCGCCCAATGCACCGCCCGATATAACGTAGATCAGATCGGTCCGGTTGATCCATTCCCAGATTTTCCCCTGCATATGCCGGGGCGTGTCTTCTGGTTCCGTCGCTGCCTCTTCGCCCATTCGATGCCCCCTAAAACTTGTAAACTGGGCTAACACAATGACGCCCGTCTGTCATGCAGGCATTTGGCCGTTCAGGAGTCACCTAACTGCAACAAATGTGAGAGAATCCACAGAAATCTGACGCATGCAGCTTGACCGAAATTGCCCCGGCTTTATCCGCCTTGGCCAATCACCCACTTGCATCATCATAATTTTGGAGCCTTTCCATGCGTCTTCACCATCTCAGCCTCATTTCCTCCATCGCCCTTGGAGCATCCCTCGCGAGCGCCGCGCCTGCGGCGGCGCAAGACGTGGAGGGAGTCGAAGATGACGGCCTTGGCGATATCGTCGTTACCGCGCAGCGCCGCGAGGAAAATCTTCAGGATGTTCCCATCTCCATCTCGGTGCTCAACGATGAGGCGCTTGATGCGATCGGTTCGGGCGGTCAGGATGTCCGCGCGCTATCGGCCCGGGTTCCGAGCCTCGTGGTGGAAAGCTCCTTCGGCCGGACCTTCCCGCGCTTTTACATCCGCGGCCTTGGAAACACCGATTTCGATTTCAACGCATCGCAGCCGGTCAGCCTGGTCTACGATGATGTGGTTCTGGAAAACCCGATCCTCAAAGGCTTTCCGGTATTCGACCTTGATCGCGTAGAGGTTTTGCGCGGTCCGCAAGGCACGCTTTTCGGACGCAATACTCCGGCTGGAATCGTAAAATTCGATTCTGCAAAGCCCGAAAATGATGTCACCGGCTATGGACGTGTCAGCTATGGCCGCTTCAACAATGTCAATGCCCAGGGCGCGGTGAGCTTTCCGCTTGGCGAGAAGGCATCCGCACGCCTCTCTGCAATGCTGCAGCGGCAGGATGGCTGGGTCGACAACACCAATCCTTCCGCGCCTGAAACGAATGCCTTTGAAGGTTATACCGAGTTTGCAACCCGGCTGCAGCTTCTGCTTGCTCCGACCGATGAAACGCAGCTTCTGCTGACCGGCCAGTACCGCAATCTGGACGGTACCGCCCGGGTATTCCGCGCGAATGTCTTTACCCGCGGGCAGCGCGGACTGAACGGGAATTTCGACCGCTTCTCGGTTTCCACCGACGGCCAGAATGAACAGAATGTCGAGACCTATAATTTCGCCGCTCGCTTCAGCCATGATTTCGGACCCGTCACACTGGTTTCGGTGACCAGCTATTGGGGCGGCAATGCGTCATCGGTGGGCGATGTCGATGGCGGCTTCGGTGCCAACTTCCTGCCGCCCGCGCTAACCGGCCCCGGCAATATCCCCTTTACCGCCGAGACCCGCGACAGCATTCCCGAACTCCACCAGTTCACCCAGGAGCTTCGCCTCGAAAGCAACAATGACGGCCCGCTGAGCTATCAGGCTGGTATCTTCTTCTTCGACGAAAGTCTGCGCATCGTCAGCGAGAATTACTCGACCTTGGGCGACCCTCTGAACGCTCCGGGCGGCGTCAATATTCTGGTCAGCCAGCGTCAGGACAGTGAGGCCTTCGGTGCATTCGCATCGCTAACCTACGCGCTCACCGAGCAGCTGAGCATCACTGGCGGTATTCGCTATAATGACGACAGCCGCGACTATTTCGTGGCGCGTACGCAGGATACGCAGTTTCCGGCATTCCTTCAGAACCCGCTGGGCACAGTTACGCGCCAGGTCGAAGACGACAATATCACATGGGATGCCAGCATCAATTTTGCAGCGAGCGATGATCTCAATCTTTATGCCCGCGTCGCACGCGGATACCGTGCGCCCTCGATCCAGGGCCGCATACTCTTCCCACCGGCAACCGCAACGCCGCTCGAAGATGGAGTAACGATCGGCAACGCTGAGACCATTCAGTCCTATGAAGCCGGCCTGAAAGCCGATTTGCTCGACGGACGTGCGCGCATTAATCTCAACGGGTTCCTCTATAATCTCAACAATGCGCAGCTGACCGCTGTTGGCGGGGGCGTGAACGCAAACCGCCTGATCAACGCCGACAATGTGCGGGGCTATGGTTTCGAGCTGGATGCGCAGTTCAAGCCCAGCAGTATGGTTCTGCTGACCGCCGGATTGAGCTACAATAATACCGAAATTCGGGATCCCGACCTGACCACGGCAGCATGCGGCGCCGTTCGCGTGGACCTGCTGCCCGGCGACCCGTCGCTGTGCACCATCCTCGATCCCATCGTAACGCCAGCCGCGCCCTTCAGCTCTGCGATCGTCAATATCGATGGCAACAGCCTGCCGCAGAGCCCGCGCTGGATAGCAAACTGGTCGGCGCGTTTCGGCATGCCGGTGGGCGATGGCGAGGTCTACGCCTTCACCGACTGGTCCTATCGTTCTAGAATCAATTTCTTCCTGTATGAATCGGTGGAATTCCAGGATCGCAGCCAGCTCGAGGGCGGTCTTCGCATCGGCTATCAGACCGACAGTTTCGACGTTGCCGCTTTTGTCCGCAACATCACCAATGATGCGTCGGCCGTCGGCGGCATCGATTTCAACAATCTGACCGGTTTCGTCAACGAGCCGCGGATCTGGGGCGTCGAGGCCGGATTCAAATTCTGATCGCCGGGCGGCTCTTGTGACGGGATGGCGAGCGCGGAAACGCGCTTGCCCTATCCTGCGTTTGGCGCTAATTGCCCCGCCTGTCCGCAATCGGACCACCCATGCAGGGGTGTAGCTCAGTTGGTAGAGCATCGGTCTCCAAAACCGAGGGCCACGGGTTCGAATCCTGTCACCCCTGCCATTTTCCAGCCAACACCTGCTATCTGCGAATGTGCGCATTGCTATGGCTCGCGAAATCGAGGGTCGGCATGCGTCCAGCGATTTCTTTTTGTTGCCAACCGGCGGTTTTTTGCGCAAGCCAGCATAAATGTAACAGCTATTTCGGGGTCCATCATGAAAAGAACCATACCCGTCCTGCTTCTGGCGATGAGTTTCGGCACTCAGGCGCAAGCTGAGGATAATCCACGGCTGTTTTCGCCAGACGATGTGTTCGAACTCGAATGGGCAGATGGCCCCCAGATATCGCCCGATGGCAAGCAGGTGCTCTATCTGCGCCGGTCCAATGATATCATGACGGACAGGACGCGGTCGCATGTCTGGCTCTCCGATCTGGAAGGCAGCAAGCATGAACCCCTGCTGGCCGAGGATGGGTCATATTCATCGCCGCGCTGGTCGCCGGATGGCACGCGTATTGCCTATCTGAAGAGCGACAAGGGGCGCTCCGCCCTGTATATGCACTATCTCTCTTCGGGCCGCGATGCGCTGCTGAACAGCTTCGAGGAGAGACCGAACGGCCTCACCTGGTCACCGGATAGTAGCGCGCTCGCCTTTTCCATGGCGGTGAAGAAGAAGGCCGAAAGGCTCATCACCCCGGCCAAGAAACCGAAAGGCGCAAAATGGGCCGAGCCGGCGCAGGTTATCGATCGTGCTCGCTATCGCACCAACGCCCAGGGCTTTCAGGAACTGGCCTATGACCATATTTTCATTCTCCCTGCGGAAGGCGGCACGGCCCGCCAGCTCACCAGCGGGGATTTTCACCATGACGGAAGGCTGTCTTTCACGCCCGACGGGCAGGAGATCCTGTTTTCCGCCAACCGCGACCCGGGTTGGGAACTGCAAAGCCGCGAGGCGGATATTTTCTCGGTCAATGTCAATAGCGGCAAACTGACCCAGATCACCGATATGCCCGGCGTCGAATCCAGCCCCCGAGTTTCGCCGAGTGGCCGTCACATTGCCTATCTGCGGACAAGCAACGAAAGGGTGCCTTTTGTGCCAAGCTCGGTCTTCCTGATGGATCGCGACGGCGGCAATCAGAAAAATCTGACCGGGACATTGGACCGGCGGGCCGGCAATCTGCAATGGCTCACGGGCCGCGAACTGGCATTCACCTATCAGCATCGCGGCGAAAACATGATCGGCGCTGTCAATGTGAACGGAAAGCGCCGGGTCGCCGTCAAGGGCATCGGGGGTACATCCATCGGCAGGCCCTATGTCAGCGGCACCTATGACGCCGGGCCGGGCGGCAGTCTGGTCTATACCAAGGGCAGCGCCTATCGCCCGGCGGACCTTTATGCCTACAAGAGCGGCCGGACACGGCGGCTGACCGCGCTCAATGAAGAGCTCCTCGCGCACCGCGATCTCGGCCAGCTTCGCGAATTTACCTATAACTCCTCGCTGGACGGGCTCGAAATCCAGGGGTGGATGATCACGCCGCCAGGCTATCAGGCGGGGAAAAAATATCCCCTGATCATCGAAATTCACGGCGGCCCGCATCTCGCCTACGGACCGCATTTTTCCGCCGAGCTTCAACGCATGGCGGCGGCCGGCTATGTCGTCATTTACGACAATCACCGAGGATCGATCGGCTATGGCAGCGAGTTCGCCAATCTGCTCAAATACAAATATTCAAGTCCCGACGATTTCGCCGACCATATGTCGGCCGTGGACTGGGCCATCGACAATGGCTTTGCCGACAAGGACAATCTGTTCATCGCGGGCGGCTCGGCAGGCGGCATCGCAACCGCCTATGCGATTGGCCTGACCGACCGTTTCAATGCCGCAGTGGCGGCGAAGCCGGTGATCAACTGGGTTTCGAAAGTGCTGACGGCAGACAGCTATATCGGGCAGATCGCCAACCAGTTCCCAGGGCCACCATGGGAGCATCTCGATCATTATTGGGAGCGCTCGCCGCTGTCGCTGGTCGGCAATGTCACCACGCCCACCATGCTGATCACAGGCGAAGAGGATTGGCGCACGCCGATCTCTGAAACCGAGCAATTCTATCAGGCACTGCAGCTGCGCCAGATTCCCAGTGTGATGGTGAGGCTTCCCGATACAAATCACGGGATTGCCGGCCGGCCATCACGCCTCAATGCGAAGACCGATTATACGATTGCCTGGTTCAACAAATATCTGAAAAAGGACGCGCAAGAAGAATAGCCAAGGCTGCACCCTGCAGAGTTATTGCCCTGCCAATCGCTTTTCCAATCTGCGTTGTCTGATGCCTGCAGAGTAACCAAATCGTGACACCTAGCGAACACCGAAGCGTTGCATGCTGCAATGCAAGCTGGCCCGCCGGCCTATTGGGAGGACAGGAAAAGTGACCGAGACCAAAAAAGCATCTGACGTATTCATCGATTGTCTCGAAGCTGAAGGCTGCGAGTATATTTTCGGTGTACCCGGAGAAGAGAATCTCGATCTTCTCGACTCGCTGGGCAAGTCAGACAAGATCAAGCTCATCCTGACCCGCCATGAGCAGGGCGCTGGTTTCATGGCCGCGACCTATGGGCGTCATACCGGCAAGACAGGCGTGTGCCTGGCGACGCTCGGCCCCGGCGCGACGAACTTTGTGACCTCCGCTGCTTATGCCCAGCTCGGCGGGATGCCCGTATTGATGATTACCGGTCAGAAACCGATCAAGAAATCCAAGCAGGGCCGATTCCAGATTCTCGACGTCGTTTCGCTGATGGAGCCGGTGACCAAATATGCGGTGCAGATCGCGGCTGGTGATAACTTGCCCAGCCGCGTGCGCGAAGCCTATCGGCTGGCTGAAGAGGAGAAACCCGGTGCGACTCTGATCGAGCTGCCCGAAGATATCGCCGAAGAGCAAGCTACCGATTTCAAGCCCTTGCCCAAGAGCGTTGCGCGCCGTCCATCGGCGGAAGAGAAAGCCGTTCGCAGGGCAGTCGAGGCGATTGAATCCGCCGAAAACCCGGTACTCATCATCGGCGCGGGTGCCAACCGGAGACTGTCGGGCCGGATGCTGGAGCAGTTTGTCGAGAAGACCGGCATTCCCTTCCTGACAACCCAGATGGGCAAAGGTGTGATCGACGAACGGCATCCGAAATTCCTCGGCTGCGCGGCCTTGTCGGCGGGCGATTTTGTACATCGCGCGGTTGAGGCTTCCGATTGTATTATCAATGTCGGCCATGATGTGATCGAGAAACCGCCTTTCTTCATGAAAGATAACGGCGTTACTGTGATTCACGTTTCGACCAAGACTGCCGAAGTCGATCCGGTGTATTTTCCGCAGATCGAAGTAATCGGCGATATCGCCAATGCGATCTGGCAGATCAAGGAAGACATCAGCCCCAATCGTGATTGGAATTTTGATCAAATTCTCGAATATCATCAGGCTGAACTGGAGCATACCGGCACGCTCGCCGCCGATACGCGTTTCCCGATCTTCCCGCCGCATCTGGTGAAGCAAGTGCGCGGCTGCATGCCGCGAGACGGAATTATCTGCCTCGATAACGGCATCTACAAAATCTGGTTTGCGCGTGGCTACACCGCCTATCTGCCGAACACGGTACTGCTCGATAATGCGCTGGCGACGATGGGCGCTGGCCTGCCATCGGCGATGATGAGCGCAATGCTTTACCCAGAACGTAAGGTTATGGCGATCTGCGGCGACGGCGGCTTTATGATGAACAGTCAGGAGATGGAGACCGCTGTTCGCCTCGGTCTCAATCTGACCGTGCTGATCCTGCGCGATGACGCCTATGGCATGATCCGCTGGAAGCAGGCCAATATGGGCTTCGATGATTTCGGACTGACTTATGGCAACCCGGATTTCGTGCAATATGCGGAGAGTTACGGCGCGAAGGGGCATCGGGTCGAATCGTCCGAGCATCTGACGGAGCTCCTCGCGCATTGCCGCGACACGCCGGGTGTGCATCTAATCGATTGCCCGGTCGACTACAGCGAAAACGACCAAATCCTCAATCATGACATAAAGGAATTGAGCGCAAAGCTCTGATCGATCCGATGGGAAGGATGTGAATATGCAAGAAGTCGTCAACCCTTTCGATCTGTCGGTCATCGGCAGCGTTCCCACAAGCGACTGGGCAGATATCGATGCTTTTCTGACGCAAGCGAAGCAGTTTTCCGAGGACCGCTCGGCCTGGATGAAACCGCATGAGCGCGCTGCAATCCTGCAAAAGGCCATGAAGATCATGCAGGAACGGCGTGAGCATCTCGCCTTCCAGATCGCCAATGAGGGCGGCAAGCCGCTGATCGATGCACGAGTCGAGGTTGACCGCGCGATCAATGGCATGGAACTGTGCATTCACGAGCTGGGCGCGCTGAAGGGAACAGAAATCCCGATGGGGCTGACTGCAGCCGGCGATGGCCGCATGGCATGGACCATGCGCGAGCCTATCGGTCCAGTGGTCGCAGTTTCGGCCTTCAATCACCCGCTCAACCTGATCGTCCATCAGGTCGCTCCTGCCGTTGCCACAGGATGCCCGGTGATCGTAAAACCAGCGGGAGACACCCCGCTTTCCTGCTTCGAATTCGTCTCGATCTTGCACGAGGCAGGGCTTCCTCCTGCATTGTGCCAGGCCGCAGCCTGCGATGTGGACGTAGCCGAGAAGATGGTGACAGATCCGCGCGTTGCCTTTTTCAGCTTCATTGGTTCGGCGCGCGTTGGCTGGATGCTTCGTTCAAAACTGGCTCCGGGCACGCGGTGCGCGCTCGAGCATGGCGGCGCAGCACCGGTGATCGTTGACGCCACCGCCGACATCGACGCGGCGGTGCAGCATCTGACCAAGGGCGGGTTTTATCACTCGGGCCAGGTTTGCGTGTCGGTGCAGCGCGTCTTCGCGCATAGCTCCGTCATTGATGATTTGGCGGCGAAACTCACTGAAAGCGCCAAGGCGCTCAAGGTTGGCAATGCGATCGACGAAGACACCGAATGCGGGCCGCTGATCCGTCCAAAGGAAGTCGAGCGCGTGGCCGAGTGGGTCGAAGAGGCGGTCAAGGGCGGAGCGCAGCTGCTTTGCGGCGGAGATAAGCTCTCCGAGACAACCTATGCGCCGACCCTGTTGCTTGACCCGTCCGCCGATGCGACGATTTCGCAGAATGAAGTCTTCGGGCCGGTCGTGTGCCTTTATTCCTACGATGATGTCGATGCAGCGATCACGCAGGCCAATTCTCTCGACCTGTCGTTTCAGGCTGCAGTTTTCACCAACGATCTGAACGCAGCAATGCACACCTATCGCAACATCAACGCTTCAGCTGTTATGGTGAACGACCACTCGGCTTTTCGCGTCGACTGGATGCCATTTGCCGGGCTCAAGCAATCGGGCCACGGCGTTGGCGGCATCCCCTACACGATGCATGAAATGACTATCGAGAAGATGATCGTAATCAACAGCTGACATCAGGCCGGGCCCTCGTTTTCGTCGCGACAACCGTGAACTCGCTATGCTGTTTTGAAAAGGCATTGCCCGCAACGTCTGCGTAGATGTCCTTGATGGCGAAACCTGCGGCTTCCAACTCGCCGCTCAAACTGTCAGGGCTGAAATATTGCAGCCAGTTGTAGACCGTTTCAGCCCCGCCATTTTCTGGAAAGATGTCATACTTGTCCAAAAAAACGGCATCGCTGTCATATTTGAACCGGTTGACGAAACAAAAATAGTCCTCTTCGCACCAGAAATGATCCAGTTGATTCTTCTCATGATAGCTGGCTTCCTCCTGTTCGGAAAAAGCAGCCATTGAATATACGTCCAAAAGGATCGCGCCATCTGTCTTCAGGCATTGGTCAAACAGATTGAGCAGGTGTTTCCTTTGTGAAGGGCTGAGGGCACAAAAATCGCACATGATCATGGTGATCAGGTCGAACTGATCGGTGGGCTCAAACTCCAGATAGTTTGTGTGGATATAGTTGATCTTCTGCTTGGCGCGATCAGCCTGTTCACGGGCATATCGAATTGAGTTTGCAGAAAAGTCTAAACCCGTCACCTCCGCCCCCGACGCCGCAAAACGCGACGTATAGAGCCCCGGTCCGCAACCAAAGTCGCAGAGCGATTTGCCAGGCCCTAGATCAAATTTGCCCACTATCCAGGAAACGGCAGCATCAATCGATTGAATGTTCCGCGATGACACATCAATCGCTTCGTTCAGATGGAAGGCCAGCATCCGCTTTGACCTATACTCATCGGCCCACAGCGATTCTGCCGTATAGCGTTCAAAAAGAGCGGGTCTGCGGTTAATCTCGCTTAGTTTTTGGTACATTTGACAGGGTCCGTTTGACACTAGCGATAGTTGATAATGACCTTCCCGGCCGCCTCGGCCGCCAGCGATCGAGCAGCTCCGATATCGCCGCCCGTTGCAAGAGCAACCCCCATGCGGCGATAGGGCCGCGTCACGGGCTTGCCGAAAATGCGGATATCGACCGCGCCTTGGCTCCCACCCAAGGCAAGCGCATCATCGATGCCCCGATAGCTGAATTTTTCGCAATCCCGGTCGGCCAATATGACCGCGCTGGCGGCGGCCTCGCTTGCCATGGCAATCGAGCCATCCTGATGCGGGATCGGCAGGCCGAGAATGGCCCGCGCATGCAGATCGAACTGGTTGAGCTGCTGCGAAATCAGCGTCACCATGCCGGTATCATGCGGTCGCGGCGAGAGCTCGGAAAAGACCACGCCATCCTTGCACACGAAAAATTCGACGCCGAACAAGCCGTAGCCCCATTTGTTTCCGGCACACAGGGCCTCAACCACTTGCGCAGCCATCGCTTTCGCCTGCTCCAGATCCGCCTTCGCCATGGCGGCGGGCTGCCAACTCTCCTGATAGTCGCCGCGCTCCTGCCGGTGGCCGACCGGCGAGCAAAAGCGAACGCCATCTTGCGTGCGGATAGTAAGCAGGGTTATTTCATAGTCGAAATCGATAAATTGCTCGACGATCACGCGGGCCCGATCGCCGCGCATATTGGCCACCGCATAGTCCCAGGCCTCGCCCAGCTCTTTGGCGTCATTCGCCTTGCTCTGGCCTTTGCCCGATGATGACATGACCGGCTTGACGACGAGCGGGAAACCGAGCCTTTCACCGGCGGCGAGCGCTTCTTCGCGGCTTTCGGCATATTCATAACCCGAAGTGCGCAGACCCAGTTCTTTGGCGGCCATATCGCGGATCGCGTCGCGGTTCATGGTGAGCTGTGCGGCTTTGGCGCTTGGGATGATGTTGCGCCCTTCCGCTTCCATCTCGGCCAGTATCTCGGTGCGGATCGCCTCTATCTCAGGGACGATATAGTCCGGATCATGCTTTTCGATGGCCGCGCGCAGCGCGTCGCCGTCGAGCATCGAAAACACCTCGCGATCATCCGCCAGCTGCATCGCCGGCGCATGGTCATAGCTATCGCAGGCAATGACATATGCGCCGAGGCGCTTGGCCGAAATGACGAATTCGCGGCCCAACTCGCCGCTCCCCAGCAGCATGATTTTGACAATGTGACTCATGGAAGCGATGGATAATGTGTCGATGCCGCTTTGCAAAGCGCTGCGCAGGCTCAACGCTTGGAAAGCCCCACCGCGCCGGAGATCAAACCCCACAGTTGCTGCGCGAGCAATTCCGCATCGGGCCGCGGTTTCATGGCAAAGGCGTGGATGAAGCATTGACGCATGGCCCCTGTGATCGCGGCGGCGGCTATGTCGGGATCGATATGCGGATTGAGATGTCCCCTGCTCATTCCCGAGCGGATATTGCGCGTCGCCAGCTCGATCATTTCCTGCTGGCGCGCCGCCTCGATGGCGACCACCTGCGGCGTCTGCGCCATCTTGCCGAGAACCATGGGTGCCATCGCGTCGCTATAGAGAAAATTGATAGAGGCGAGCAGCCTGTCCTTTTCGCGCACGCCCCAATTGATGTCGGGATCGATATACTGGTTCACCACCGCATTGTAGCGATCATAAAAGGCGTCGATGATCGCGCCGAGCATTCCCGACTTCGAACCGAAATAGTGATAGGCCAGCCCCACCGAGACGCTGGCCTCCTCCGCAACCTGGCTCATCTCCAGCTCGCCGTCATTAGCCAGCAAGAGCCGTTCCGCCGCCGCCAATATTCTGGCCGCGCGCATGACTTTTTTCTCCGCCCTGTCTTTGCTTTGCGCCGCAGCCGCCATCCCAAAAACCAGCCTTTCCGTATTTACACCGAAAGCTCTAGCGCATTTTTGAATTGAATTCAATTCAAAGTTTTGATAATGATTCGGATAACGGCCTCATCTAGTGGAGAATATATCGTGAATGTCGCCAGAAGTATTGAATTAACAGATGTCGACCTGACGCCGTGGCTAGGTGGTCGCAGCTTCGACGATGCCTGGGAGCAGTTTCAGGAAGAGGGCTATGTCATCTTTGAAAATGTGCTGACGCCGGAGGAGCTGGAGGTCCAGCGCGCGGCGCTCAAGCCATGGATCGATGCCGATATTCGCGGGCGCAACAATTTCGAAGGCGCAGATTCCAATCGCGTCTATGCGATGCTCGACAAGGATCCGGTTTTTGCCGACCTGATTTCGCATCCCTTGCAGCTGGCCTTTGCCGAGCGCGAACTCGGCGCAAGCGTGCTTCTCTACGCCTGCCTCGCCATCAACCTGCTGCCCGGTGAAACCGCGCAGCCCTGGCATTTCGACGACAGCCATTGCGGCCTCGCCCGCCCGCGCGAACCGCTTTCCATGTCGACCTTCTGGTCGATCAGCGACACGACCAGCGACAATGGCGCGACCGAGATCATTCCCGACAGCCACAAATGGGGCGAGGAACAGCCCGATGGAGCCAATCAGGCAGAAGACTTCATCACCGGCCGGATCGATGGCGGCAGCGAAAAGAGCGACGATCATTTTCAGGCGATCAAGGCCACCATGCCCGCTGGATCTCTGATGATCGCCAAAGGTACGCTATGGCACCGCGGCGGCGCGAATGACAGCGATGCTCCGCGGCTCATCGTCACACCGCAATTCTGCAAGGGATGGTGCCGCCCGCTGGAACAGCAGCTGATCGCCGTATCGCCGGAAAAGGTCGCCGGCTTTCCCAAACGTGTGCAAGAATTGCTGGGATATAATATCCACCTGCCCTTCATGGGCTATGTCGATGGCATGCATCCTGCGCGCATGTTAGAGAAACTCGGCTAACGCCGCGGGAGAGCAAGCCTTGTCATCGGACCATGAACAGATCCAGAATCTGTTTGCACGCTATTGCTTTGCGGTCGATCGCGGATCGGCTGACGAGATAGCCGCTTTTTTCTGGGACGATTGCCGCCTCGATTTCAGCGGCAACCTGCATCATGGCGTCGATGAAGCAAGGGCGGGCTTTTCCAAATGGATTGCCAAGATGCGTGATCCTGTCGAGGGTTTGCGCCATTGTCTTTACACGCCGCTCATAGAGATTGACGGGCATGTTGCCAGCGCCGAGGCCTATTATGACGCGGACGGCCATTCGAAGGGCAAGGGTAAGCTGGTTCAGCTACGCGGGCTTTACAAGAGCAGGCTGGAAAAGCGCCCAAACAGCGAAGGCCAATTCGAATGGCGTCTGATCGACCATGAGGTGCAAATCTGGCGTTCGGCGCAGGACCATGGCGGGCTGGCGAACCGGCCGAGGGAGAAACCCGCTTGAAAGCCCTGGAAAGCGACGCGCCCCTGATCGTCTATATCGACATCAAGAGTCCCTACGCCTTTGCCGCCTACCGCCCGCTACTGGCTCTTGAGGAGCAGCTTAACCTGCAATTCGACTGGCGGCCACTCACCCTCGATATTCCAAGCTATCTGGGATCTGCGCGCAAGAAAAAGGGCAAGGTCGTCGAGAGCAAACGATCGTCGACCCAATGGGCGATGGTCAAATATGCCTATAAAGATGCGCGGCGTTATGCCGAGCGGCAGGGGCTGATCCTCAAGGGCACCGAGAAAATCTGGGACAGCAGCATCGCCAATATCGGAATTTTCTGGGCGATGCAGACGGCGCGCGACCGGCTGGGCGAATATCTTCACGCAGTCTATCCGCCCTTCTGGCGGCGTGAGCTGGACATCGAGGATGTGTCGGTTGTCGAGGCTTGCCTCCAACAGGCCAGGATCGATCCCGCAGGATTTGATGCGTTTCAGCAGGGTGATGGGCGCGCCCTGCATGATGCTTTGCAGCCGCAGCTCCATCCGGCAGGCATATATGGCGTGCCGACTTTTGTTTTGGGTGGCAACATCCTGTTCGGCCGCGAGCATATTCCCTATTTGCGCTGGCATTTGTCGGGCCGCGATGGACCCGCGCCCGACATCGCTTACGGCATCGGCAAGGATGGTCTCCCGCCATGCTGACTATCTTTATCGATTTCAAATCACCGGCTTCCTATCTGGCGCTGGAGCCGACAATCGCGCTGATCGAGGAAACCGGCGTTGAAACCAAGTGGCTCCCATTCTCTACGCGCCCTTTCAATATTCCACCCGAAAAGTCAGACGAAACCGTTGGCGAGCGGCATCGGAGGGTAAGGGCAAGAGCGCAGCGCGATACGCATCTTTTTTATGCAAAGGCGCTGGGCCGTGAAATGCGCTTCCCTGACCCCATGCCGGGGTCGGAAGCCGCGCTTGCCGCGCTCGCTGCTTATGATGGTAACCCGCTGGAATTTATTCAGGCTGCCTTCGCTGCCTATTGGGTCCGGGGGGCCGACCTGGACGATGAAGCCGTGGTCAGCGCGCTGCTGGCCGAGGTGGGCGCAGACACTGCCGGCTTTGCCAAGGCGAGGGAAAAGCTTGCAGCTATCCAGTCTGCCGCGATGGAAAGCGGCGTGATCGATGCCCCCGCCTATGTGATTGACGAGCAGCTTTTTGTCGGCCGCGAGCATTTGCCCTGGATCGGTGAAATCATCGCCGCCAATCGGGCGCGCTAAGCGCGACTCTGCCCTTGCCTAACCGCGAATCTGCGGCTAATGCCCTAGCGCTTTCCGAAATCGGAACCTATATCGCTCTCGACCCCGCTGGTCGGAGCGATGGCGCTTATCCCGGGAAGCGAAGCAGACAGGAAGCGAGAGCATGGCAGATACCAACGTCAAAAAGCAGAAGACGAGCCCCGGCAAATTCATGCGCGAGGTGCGCTCGGAAGTCGGCAAGGTGGTTTGGCCTACGCGCGGAGAAACCGTCCAGACGGCGATCATGGTGCTTATTATGACGACGATCCTTGCGATCTTCTTCCTGGGCATTGACTCCGTCTTTTCGGGCGTCGTCAATGCGCTGCTCGATCTCGCCAACTAATCCCTTCGGGACGCAAAACAGGAAAAGCAGACAAACCCATGGCATCCTCTCGCTGGTATATCATTCACGCCTATTCCGGCTTCGAAAACAAGGTTCGCGACCAGATTTTGGCGGAAGCAAAGCGGCTCGAACTCACCCCGCTGGTCGAGGCTGTCGAGGTGCCGACCGAAGAGGTCACCGAAGTGCGCCGCGGCAAAAAGGTGAAGGCCGAACGCAAATTCTTCCCCGGCTATGTGCTCGCCAAGCTGGCGATGACCGACGATGTCTATCACCTGGTGAAGAACACGCCGAAAGTGTCCGGCTTTCTGGGCTCGAGCGGCAAGCCGCAGCCGATCAGCGAAGCCGAGGCTGCCCGCATCCTCAACACCAAGGAAGAGCTGGAAGCAGCGCCCAAGAAGCGCGTTACCGTCGACTATGAAATTGGCGACCAGATCAAGGTGCTGGGCGGGCCTTTTGCGAGCTTCAATGGCGTTGTCGAGGAGCTCGATTTCGACAAGAACCGCGTCAAGGTATCGGTGTCGATCTTCGGCCGCGCGACGCCGGTCGAGCTTGATTTCGAGGAAGTCGAATTGATGAAGTGATGCTGCCTGCGCGCGGCGTCCTTTCCCGAATCTGAAAAGTTGCACCGGCCCGGGCCTTGGCCTAGCTTCGATTCTGGAGAGAATCGCAGGAGAGTGGACGATGGCAGCATGGCATCTGGCAGATATTTGGGAAAATGTTGCGCGCGCTGTTCCGGACGAACCGGCGATTGTGCAGGGCGACCGGCGCTATAGCTGGCGCGAATATGAAGACCGGGCGGCAAGGCTGGCGCAGGTCTATACCGGATATGGCCTGAAACCCGGTGCCAAGATTGCACTCTATGCGCATAATTGCGCCGAATATATGGAAGCGCAATTTGCCGCCTTCAAAGCGCGGCTGTGCCCGATCAACGTGAATTACCGCTATCTCGAAGACGAGCTTGTTTACATCATCGAGAATAGCGACAGCGAAGCGCTCGTCTTTCAGGCCCGCTTCGCGCCCGTTGTTGCCGCCATTCGCGACCGGATTCCCGGCGTGAAACTGTTTCTGCAGATCGATGATGGCAGCGGCGAATCTCTCGATGGCGCGGTGGATTATGAAGGCGCGCTGGCGGCTGCTGACCCGATGCCTGCTATCGAGCGCAGCGAAGATGACATCTACATGCTCTATACCGGCGGCACGACGGGCATGCCCAAGGGCGTGATGTATGATCACAAGACTTTTGCCGGCGCTCTGATGGGCCGGGGTTTCGAAGTGCTGGGGCTGGAGCCGCCTGCCGGACCGGATGATTTCGGTGCCTGCGTGCTGCGCCTGCAGGCTGCGGGCATGCTGCCCAAGTCAATTCCGGCCTGCCCGTTGATGCATGGCACCGGCATGTGGATCGGCGCGATGATCCCGCATGCCGCTGGCGGCGCGGTCATCCTGTTCGACAACAGGCATTTCGATCCCGATCCGGTCTGGCAGTTGGTGGAAAAGGAAAAGGCGAGCGATCTCACCATCGTCGGCGATGTTTTTGCCAAGCCGCTGCTCGCTGCGCTTGATGCGGCAAAAGAACGCGGCGAGCCCTATGACACTTCCTCGCTCACCAAGATGAGCTCGTCGGGCGTTATGTGGTCGGCGGAAAACAAGGCAGGCCTGCTCGAACATATGAACATCGCCATCCTCGACAGCATCGGCGCGACCGAGGGCAGCATGGGCGTGTCGGTGACCACACGCGAAAATGTCGGCATCGGCCAGACCGCAAAATTCGAGCTTAACGATACCACCAAAATCCTCACCGAAGACGGGCGCGAAGTAGAGCCGGGTTCGGGCGAAAAGGGGCTGATCTGCAATGGCGGCATGGTGCCGCTGGGCTATTACAAGGACGAAAAAAAGAGCGCCGCAACATTCCCGACTTTCGATGGCGTGCGCTATTCGATCACCGGCGACTATGCGACGATCGAGGCGGACGGAACCATCACTCTGCTCGGCCGGGGTTCGATCTGCATCAATAGCGGCGGTGAGAAGATTTTCCCCGAAGAGGTCGAGGAGGCGCTCAAGACGCATGACAGCGTTAATGATTGCCTGGTCGTGGGCGTACCGGACGACCGCTTCGGTGAGCGCGTTACCGCCGTCATATCGGCGAGCGGCGGGGGCGAGATCGAGCCGGATACGCTCAAGAACCATGTGCGCGGGCGGCTGGCCGATTATAAGGCACCGCGCGGCTATGTCATGGTCGATACCGTACCGCGCGCCGCCAATGGCAAACCCGACTATAAGGGGGCAAAGGCAATGGCGTTGGCGCAAACCAGCGAAATGGCCTGACCGGGCTGCTTCTGCAGCCTTGAAAAGTCTTGCATCTGCGCGCGCCTTCGCCTATCCGCGCGCCTTCGCTTGGGGTAACTCATCAGCGATTCTATGCGGGAGGCTGGCATTTGCCGGTCGTTTGCACCGCTTAATTTGATCCGCCTTCGCCCCGGATGTCCGGGAGCTTCGGCGGAGACAGAATGAAAGGAGGCCATTTATGGCCAAGAAGATTGACGGCTATATTAGCCTGCAGGTTCCCGCCGGCGCAGCCAACCCCTCACCCCCGATCGGCCCGGCGCTGGGTCAGCGCGGCGTGAATATCATGGATTTCTGCAAGGCGTTCAACGCGGCGACCGACAATTTCGAGAAGAATACGCCGATCCCGACGAAGATCACGGTCTATGCGGACCGCAGCTTTACCTTCACCACAAAGACCCCACCGGCCAGCTATCTGATCAAGAAGACGCTGAAGCTGAAAAAAGGCTCGGGCGAAACCGGCAAGGAAGTCGTCGGCACGATCACCCGCAAGCAGCTGGAAGAAATCGCCGAGATCAAGATGGCGGACCTCAATGCGAATGACATGGACGCAGCGGTCAAGATCATCGCCGGCTCTGCCCGCGCGATGGGCCTGGAAGTGGAGGGCTGACGCAATGGCAAAATTATCCAAGAAACAGCAGGTCTGGGCCGATAAGGTCGACCGCGAGAAGCTTTACAGCGTAGACGAAGCGCTCAAGCTCACCAAGGAACTCGCCACGGCGAAATTCGACGAGAGCATCGAGATTGCGATGAATCTGGGTGTCGATCCGCGCCATTCCGATCAGATGGTGCGCGGCGTCATCAGCCTGCCTTCGGGTACCGGCAAGGATGCCAAGGTTGCCGTATTCGCCAAGGATGCGAAGGCAGAGGAAGCGAAGAAAGCAGGCGCGGACAAGGTCGGCGCAGAAGACCTGATGGAAGATATGCAGGCGGGCAATCTCGACTATGACCGCGTGATCGCAACCCCGGACATGATGGGCGTCGTCGGCCGGCTCGGCAAGGTGCTCGGCCCCAAGGGCCTGATGCCCAACCCGAAGCTCGGTACCGTGACGCCGGATGTTGCAAAGGCCGTCGCCGATGCAAAGGGCGGTCAGGTCGAATACCGCGTCGAAAAGGCCGGCATCATCCATAGCGGCATCGGCAAGGCAAGCTTCAAGGAGGCCGATCTGCGCGCCAATTTCGATGCGCTTGTCGGCGCTATTGTCAAGGCCAAGCCATCAGGCGCCAAGGGCAAATATGTGAAAAAGCTGTCGGTCAGCTCTTCGATGGGCCCCGGCATCAAAATCGATCTTGCAGAGATCGAGGGGGCTTAAGAAAGCCCGCGTCATTCCGGCGGAAGCCGGAATCTCTTTCGGTAAAGCGCAAAGCTTTAGGAGAACCCGGCTTCCGCCGGGATGACGAAAATGAGATTGAAGGGCCGGGGTCAACGCTCCGGCCCTTTTCTTTTGCATATTGGTCTCTACATTTGGTTTCTGCTCCATTTCGCCAAAAGGAAACTCGCCATGGAATCGCTTGCTGCCGACCTGCGCCAGATGCAGCGCACCCCGCTGCATGAAAGCCATGTCGAGGCGATGCGCGCGGTTGGCACAGAATGCCGGTATGCCAAAGGCGATATGGTAGTAGAGGTCGGCGATCCGCTCGATCGCTTCATATACTTAATCGATGGCGAGATCGAAGTCGTCAATCCCTACACAAGCGAACGTCACCTCGAAGCATCGCTTGGCCCGACCCAGTTCATGGGTGAGATTTCCTTCCTGAGCGGCGGCAATATCACGCTGCCAATGCGCGCGGCAAAGGACACGCGGACGCTGGAGGTACCACGCAGCGACATGCTCGAGCTTATGTCGAAGATCCCCGAAATGTCCGATATTATCATCACCGTTTTCGCCGCACGCCGGCGCCGGCAGCTGGAGGATAATGACAGCTCTCTCAAGATTATCGGCGCGGACCGCGATCCTATGCTGCGCCGCATCATGTCTTTTGCCAGCCGCAATAAGATACCCTTCGAAGCGCTCGATCTCAACACGCCAGCGGCAACCGCCGAAGCCGAAGCCTGCCGCATATCACTCGAAGAGCCTGCGGTGATATTCGGCAAGGACCAGGTGATCGAGGATCCAACGCCGATCAAGGTGGCGCGGCTGCTCGGTATGGAGGAGGATATCGGCGAGGAGGATGTTTATGACCTGCTGATCGTCGGTGGTGGTCCCGCCGGCGTGGCCGCTGCCGTTTATGCAGGCGCTGAAGGTCTGTCGGCGATGGTGGTCGATGACGTCGCTATCGGCGGACAGGCGGGAACCTCCAGCCGGATCGAAAACTATATGGGTTTCCCCACCGGGATATCCGGTGCGGACCTTGTCTGGCGCGGCCATGTGCAGGCATTGAAATTCGGCACCCGATTTGCCGTTCCGCGCCGCGTCACCGCTGTCGAACGGCTTGAGAATGGGCTGTTTTGCGTGAAGCTCGACTGTAGCGGGCAGATTTGCACCAAGGCCATTTTGATTGCGACGGGCGTGCAATATCGCAAATTGCCGCTCGAACGGCTGGAGGAGTTCGAAGGCAACGGCGTCTATTATGCAGCGACCGATATGGAGGCGCGCTATTGCCGGGATACAGAGGCGGCAATCATCGGCGGCGGGAATTCGGCCGGGCAGGCAGCGATGTTTTTGAGCCGCACTGCAAAACATGTGCATGTGTTGGTGCGCGGCAAATCTTTGTCCGATTCCATGTCGAGCTATCTGACCAGCCGGCTGGAATCCGAGCCAAACATCACGATTCACTACAATACTCAAGTCGCCGGGCTACATGGTGATGGCAGGCTGGACAGTATTCAAGTGATGCAGGATGGAAAGCAGCGCAATATCGATGTTGGCGCGCTGTTCATCATGGTTGGCGCAGCGCCCAATACAGGGTGGCTTTGCGGATTTTCGGAGCTCGATGACAGGGGCTTTGTAAAATGCGGTGATATGGTGGGTGTCGAATCACCCTATGAAACTTCCTCTCCCGGCATCTATGCTGTTGGGGATGTACGCGCCGGCTCGGTAAAGCGCGTCGCTTCTGCCGTCGGTGAGGGCTCGGTAGTGATTTCGCATATCTGGAATTTCGTCAATGATGCGCGAATGTCCTGATCTGCGCAGCTTCCTGCTTGACTTCCCGGCCTGCCCTGCTAATGGACGCGCCCGAACGGCGGGTTTGCTCGCCGGTCACCGTCCGAGACAGCCGGTGGGAAGAATTGGCTTCCCTTAATTTCCAGCCTAGACGGGGATTTGAAATTTGACGGAAAGCGGCGTGACTTTTGTCCGCCCTCTCCTTTCACTCCCCACGGACATAAGTAACGCGGACTGCCCGTAGGGCCATTCGCATAGTCGCGTTTTGGCCGCGCCTGTGGTTCTGCCGCAAGCAAAGCCGGACAAGGAGTAATGCATGAACCGTTCTGAAAAGACCGAAGCGGTTGCTGCGCTGAATGCAACCTTCAACGAAGCCGCGGTTGTCGTGGTCACTCGCAATGCGGGCCTGACCGTTGCCGATTCGACCGACCTTCGCTTGAAGATGCGCGAAGCCGGCGCTGCCTACAAGGTCGCCAAGAACCGCCTTGCCAAAATTGCTCTCAAGGACACGCAGTATGAACCGCTGAGCGACCTGCTCTCCGGCCCGACTGCGCTTGCCACATCGGGCGATCCCGTAGCCGCAGCAAAAATTGCGGTCGAGTTCGCCAAGGCCAATGACAAGCTTGAAATTGTCGGCGGCGCGATGGGCGATACCGTCCTTGATATCGATGGCGTCAAGGCGCTGGCTTCGATGCCGTCGCTCGACGAACTGCGAGGAAAGATTGTGGGTCTGCTCAATGCGCCTGCAACCAAGATCGCCCAGCTGTCGACCGCACCGGCCTCGAAACTGGCCCGGGTTTTTGGCGCATATGGGGCCAGCGAGGCCGCATAGAATTCAACTTACCAGGCGGGGAGCACCTCGCCCTTACATGCGAATAGAAATTGGAGTGTTAGAATAATGGCTGATATTGAAAAGCTTGTAGACCAGCTTTCCGAACTGACCGTGATGGAAGCTGCAGACCTTGCCAAGGCTCTGGAAGAAAAATGGGGCGTGAGCGCAGCAGCTGCTGTTGCGGTTGCCGGTCCTGCTGCCGCTGGCGGCGGTGATGCCGGCGGCGCTGCCGAAGAGAAAGACGAATTCGACGTTGTTCTCACCGGCGATGGCGGCAACAAGATCCCTGTGATCAAGGAAGTTCGCGCCATCACCGGCCTCGGCCTCACCGAAGCCAAGGCTCTTGTCGAAGGCGCGCCCAAACCGCTCAAGGAAGGCGTCAACAAGGCTGAAGCCGAAGAAATCAAGGGCAAGATCGAAGGTGCCGGCGGCAGCGTCGAGCTCAAATAAGCTCTATTCCTCTCCCGCCTGCGGGAGAGGATAGCAAGGCTTGGCAAGCCTGCTTGCTAGCCGCGCTTGGAGAGGGTCCTACGAATACTGCCCCCTCCAACTTCATCTAGATGGTACCGCATCAAGAATTCGTATCCTCCCCGTAAACGGGAGAGGAAGAAGGGCGGCCCAGATGGGTCGCCCTTTCTATTTGCGCTTGGCTTTTTTCTTCGCGCTATAGCCCAGCAGGTCGCCCGGCTGACAATCGAGCTCCCGGCACAATGCGTCCAGCGTCGAAAAGCGGATCGCCTTGGCCTTGCCGGTCTTCAGGATCGAGAGATTGGCGAGCGTAATATCGACGCGCTCGGCCAGCTGTGTCAGCGTCATTTTGCGATTTTGAAGCAGTTCATCGAGTTTGACGGAAACCGGCATCAGACGGTTCCCTCAAGCTCGTCCTGCATGTCCGCACCCTGTTCGAAGACGCGGCCCAGGATAATGAGCAGCAACGCCACCAGCAGGGCCGTCAGACTCATGTCGAAATCCATTGTCGCCAGTTCATCGCCGCCCTGCCCCACGAAGCGCCCGGCCGCAGACTGTATCGCGGCAACCAGCGGCATGATCAGCAGCACGGCAAATTGCTGCGCGATGATCAGTATGGCGATAAGCCGCATGCGCTGCCCGTTGATGCGCGCAAAGGGATTGCCCTCATCGACGGTGCCGACGATCGCGCGGAGCCGGCTGAGCTGCAGCCAGAACAGCCCTATCAGCGGGATCATGCTCAGCAGAAAAGCGGATATGAGCCAGGGGAAACTGCCCGATATGTCGGGATAGGCAGGCCTCAATTCGCCAAGCAATGTCTCCTGCCAGACCAGCACGCTTACCGCACCCGCGGCCAGCGCCAGCATCCCGGCGATGCTGAAAAACTGCATGAAGCGGATCAGCAATTTGGAAATGGCGAGCACGGGATCCTTCTTCACCTCTGTCATATCATTCTTCCTTTCATTTATCGAATATCAATAATATTGTTTTTCGATAAAGTCAATCCGATTTATCGTTTTTCGATATGTCGCAGCAGAATCGCGGCTTTCCAGCGGATCGATGCTGGCCTAAGGCGCGGGCATGGGAATATCGCGCATCGCCATCATCACCGGAGTCGAGGCCGAAGCCGAGGCGTTCTCCGCCGAAGCGCTGCCCGAACGCAGGGAAACGCCTTTTGGGGCAGCAAGTCTCGGCGAGGTTACTGGCAAGCAGATCCACCTGCTGTGCAGCGGTATCGGCAAGGTAAATGCCGCCGGGGCGGCCAGCTGGCTGGCGCGGGAGATCGGGGCAGAGCTGCTGATGGTCGTCGGCACCGCAGGCAGGATCAGCGGGATCGATGGCGACTGCTTCTATCTGCATGAAGCGCTGCAATCCGACTATGGCGCGCAGCGCGGCTCAGGCTTCGTGCATTACCGCGCGGGCAGCTGGCCGATCGGCCCGAATGACTGGACGCCCTTTCATAGCATGCCGCAGCCGTCCGGGCTGGGCCTGCCGCAGGCGATGATCGCCACTGCTGATGCCTTTATAGAGCATGCCGGACGCTCGGCCTATCTGCGCGATGAATTGCAAGCCGATCTGGTCGATATGGAAACCGGGGCGATAGCGCAGCTTGCTGATCGGCTTGGCCTGCCTTGGGCCGCGATCAAGGCGGCAACCGACGATGCCGACGGAGCCAGCGCCGGTGACTTCGAGGCCAATCTGAAAGCCGCTGCGCAGCGCGCGGCAAAGGCGGCTGTCAAATTCATCGAACTGCTGTAATGACAGGCGCATGACCGACAATGCCGATCTTGCCGCGCTGATCCGCACCATTCCCGATCATCCCAAGCCGGGGATCATGTTCCGCGATGTATCAACGCTGCTGCTCGATGGAGACGGCTTCAAAAAGACGATAGACCGGCTGGCCGCCCTTGCCCACAAGGACACACAGCTGATCGCCGGGATCGAAGCGCGCGGGTTTATCGTTGCTGCCGGCCTGTCCTATGCGCTCGGTCTGGGCAAACTCATGATCCGCAAGCCCGGCAAGCTGCCCGGCGAAAAGATCGGTGTCGATTATGCGCTGGAATATGGCACCGACCGTATCGAGATGCATGTCGGCCATGTCCGCAAAGGGCAAAAGGTCTTGCTGGTCGACGATTTGATCGCGACCGGCGGGACTGCGCTCGCCGGGCTGGAATTGATCCGCGAAGCCGGCGGACGATGCGATCAGGCGCTCTTCATGGTCGATTTGCCCGATCTGGGCGGCGCGCAAAAACTGCGCCAGAATGGAGTGAATGTCGAAGCGTTGATGGCGTTCGGCGGCGACTAACAGGCCCGCAGGTGCTGCCTGCTCCCATGATACCGTGGCCTGAATACCCGCCACAAAGCCGGTTTTGGATTCGCTCCGCACCGGAGCAAACACACTGAAATAGCTAAGTTATCTTAACTGCTTGCGGGAATGCTTAGCGGACATCAACCGTCATTCCTTTTTTGAGGGGAATATGCAGTGACCACGACCGGTATACAATTTCCGCTTTCATCCGAGGGCGAGGAAGAAGCCGCCAGCCAGTGCGAGCGCGAGGCCATATCGCGCTTCCATGCAGCGATGCATCGGCACAGGTACCGCAGCGCGCTGGAGCAAAAGAACGGGCCCGGCTTGGGTTTTTCGATGCCCTTTCGCAAGCAACAAGCCCGCTCGATCGAATAGATGTCTTGAATCGGCGCAAATGTTGGGTGGTTGAAGTCTGGTCCGATTCCGCTGCCCAACACATAAAGCGCCGAATGCAAGCGAAGGACGCAGATGCCGCATCGGATTGAGCATCTCGCTGGCATCTGCGTCCTTTTACAATCGTCAGATGACCGTCGGCCCAAAGAAGCTTCCCGGTCGGCGTTGACATCATCCCGATGCCTCCATATATCTCTTGCAACACCGGAATCTTCGGAACAAGCTTTGACGTCGCGCAGCAAAGCTAACGCATTGAAGCTTCTGGTTTTACCGACGCGTAAGACTGTTTGACTCGACCTCCGAGCTGGGGCCGTTTGTCATGCGGTCTTTTGCTGTTGGTAAGACCTGCGCCAGAGTGGTATTTAATTTATACATACAAGGCGACATTTTTCCATGGCAACCAAGGCAATCGCGACCCACAAGTCGACACCGCTTTCCCGCGCCCGGCGCATCCGCAAAATCTTCGGCGACATTCACGAAGTGATCGATATGCCGAACCTCATCGAGGTGCAGCGCGAATCCTATGATGAATTCCTGCGTTCCGATCCATCGCGCGATTATGTTTCGGGCCTCGAAAAAACGCTGCGCGGCGTTTTCCCGATCCGCGATTTCGCCGGCACGGCAGAGCTCGACTTCGTCCATTATGAGCTGGAAGATCCGAAATATGATGTCGAGGAATGCCGCCAGCGCGGAATAACCTATGCGGCCCAGATGAAGGTCACGCTTCGCCTGATCGTCTTCGAGGTCGATCCAGATACCGAAGCGCGCAGCGTTCTCGATATCAAGGAGCAGGACGTCTATATGGGCGACATGCCGCTCATGACCGAGAATGGCACCTTCTTCATCAATGGCACCGAGCGCGTCATTGTTTCGCAGATGCACCGTTCTCCCGGCGTGCTCTTCGATCATGACCGCGGCAAAACCCATAGCTCAGGCAAGTTTCTTTTTGCCGCGCGGGTTATCCCCTATCGCGGTAGCTGGCTGGATTTCGAATTTGACGCCAAAGACATCGTCAATGTGCGTATTGACCGGAAGCGCAAATTGCCGGTTACCACGCTGCTCTATGCGCTGGGCCTCACCAGCGAGGAAATTCTGGAGCATTTCTATGACCGCGTGACGTTTGAACGCGCCAAGGATGGCTGGAAAATTCCGTTCAACGCCGATCAGTGGCGCGCAACAAAGCCGCTCTTCGACATTGTCGATGCCAAGACCGGCGAAGTGGTTTTTGCCTCAGGCCAGAAGATCACGCCGCGCGGCGCGAACAAGGCCGTCAAAGACGGATTGAAAGAATTGCTGATCCCGACAGAGGAGATTTTCGGACGCTATTCGGCCTATGACCTGATCAATGAAAAGACCGGCGAGATATATATCGAAGCCGGCGACGAAGTGACTGCTGAAAATCTTGAAAAGCTCGACAAGGCCGGCGTCAAAAAGCTCGAATTGCTCGACATCGATCATGTCATCACCGGCGCATGGATGCGCAATACGCTCAAGGCCGACAAGGCTGAAAATCGCGATATGGGCCTCGACGCCATATACCGCGTCATGCGCCCAGGCGAGCCGCCAACCCGCGAGACCGCTGATGCGCTGTTCGAAGGGCTGTTCTTTGACAGCGAGCGCTATGATCTTTCCGCTGTTGGCCGCGTAAAACTCAACATGCGCCTCGATCTCGATGCGCCGGACGAGCTGACGACGCTGCGCAAGGAAGATATTCTCGCTGTGGTCAAGGAACTGGTCGACCTGAAAGACGGCAAAGGCGAGATTGACGATATCGACAATCTCGGCAATCGCCGCGTCCGGTCGGTCGGTGAACTGCTCGAGAACCAGTACCGGGTCGGGCTGCTGCGCATGGAGCGCGCAGTCAAGGAACGTATGAGCAGCGTCGATGTTTCGACCGTCATGCCCAACGATCTGATCAATGCGAAACCCGCCGTCGCAGCCGTGCGCGAGTTTTTCGGCTCGTCGCAGCTCTCGCAATTTATGGATCAGACCAACCCGCTTTCGGAAGTCACCCACAAACGCCGCGTATCGGCGCTCGGCCCGGGCGGCCTGACCCGCGAACGCGCCGGCTTTGAGGTGCGCGACGTGCACCCGACGCATTATGGCCGCATCTGCCCGATCGAGACGCCGGAGGGTCCGAATATCGGCCTCATCAACTCGCTGGCTTCCTTCAGCCGGGTCAACAAATATGGCTTTATCGAAACGCCTTATCGCCTCGTCAAAAGCGGTAAGGTTACCAATGAGGTCGTCTATCTGTCTGCGATGGAAGAACAAAAGCACACGGTCGCACAGGCCAATGCAGATCTCAACAAGGATGGCAGCTTCGTCGAAGAGCTGATTTCGGCCCGTGAAGGCGGCGAGTTTCTGATGGCTCCGCGCGAGCAGATCACGCTGATGGACGTTTCACCGAAACAGCTTGTATCGGTCGCTGCATCGCTCATTCCCTTCCTGGAAAATGACGATGCGAACCGCGCGCTTATGGGATCGAACATGCAGCGCCAGGCCGTGCCTTTGCTCCGCGCCGAAGCGCCATTCGTTGGCACCGGCATGGAAGAAACCGTGGCCCGTGACAGCGGCGCAGCCATCGCTGCCCGCCGCGCCGGCATCGTCGATCAGGTCGACGCAACACGTATCGTTGTCCGCGTGACCGGCGAAGTGAAGGCTGGTGAGAGCGGCGTCGATATCTACACGCTGCAGAAATTCCAGCGCTCGAACCAGAATACCTGCATCAACCAGAAGCCGCTGGTGAAGGTTGGCGACGAAGTGATCGCGGGCGAGACGATTGCCGACGGTCCGTCCACAGAGTTGGGCGAACTGGCACTCGGCAAGAACAGCCTCGTCGCCTTCATGCCGTGGAATGGCTATAATTATGAGGACTCCATCCTCATTTCCGAACGCATCGTGAAGGATGACGTCTTTACCTCGATCCACATCGAGGAGTTCGAGGTCATGGCGCGCGATACCAAGCTGGGCCCCGAAGATATCACCCGCGATATTCCCAATGTCGGCGAAGAAGCGCTGCGCAATCTCGATGAGGCAGGCATTGTCTATATCGGTGCAGAAGTGCATCCCGGCGATATTCTCGTGGGCAAGATCACGCCCAAGGGCGAAAGCCCGATGACGCCGGAAGAAAAGCTGCTGCGCGCCATTTTCGGCGAGAAAGCCAGCGATGTACGCGATACGTCACTGAAGCTTCCGCCCGGCGTTGCCGGCACGGTTGTCGAAGTCCGCGTTTTCAACCGCCACGGCATCGACAAGGATGAGCGCGCGATGGCGATCGAGCGCGAGGAAATCGAACGCCTCGCCAAAGACCGCGAAGATGAACGCGCTATTCTCAACCGTGCGACCTATAACCGCCTGCGCGAAATGCTGGTCGGCCAGAAGGTAGCTGCCGGTCCGAAAAGCCTGAAGAAAGGCTCCAAGATCGATGCCGACAATCTCGAGCAGGTCGAGAAGCATGAATGGTGGAAAATTGCGGTTGCCGACGACAAGGTCCAGGGCGATCTGGAAGCCGTCAAGCAGCAATATGACGATGCCGTCAAACTGATTGTAGAGAAGTTCGAGGACCGGCGCGAGAAGCTGGAGCGCGGCGATGAGCTGGCACCCGGCGTTCTCAAGATGGTCAAGGTCTTTGTTGCCGTGAAGCGCAAGCTTCAGCCAGGCGACAAGATGGCGGGCCGCCACGGCAACAAGGGTGTGATTTCGCGCATCCTGCCGGTCGAGGACATGCCCTTTCTGGAAGATGGCACACCGGTCGACATCGTGCTCAACCCGCTGGGCGTTCCCAGCCGCATGAATGTCGGGCAGATTTTCGAGACCCATCTTGGCTGGGCCGCACGCGGCCTGGGCAAACAGGTGCAGGAAGCGCTCGAGGACTGGCGTCACGCCAACCCCAACCCGGAAGCAACCAAGCCGCCCGAAGCGGTGCGCGAAAAGCTGATCCACGCCTATGGCGACAATTATGCCAAAGCGATCAAGGACCGGCCGGACAGCGACATTATCGATCTTGCCGGCCACGTGACCAGCGGCATTCCAATGGGAACCCCGGTATTCGACGGCGCGCGCGAAGCCGATGTCTCCCGCATGCTGGAACGTGCCGGGCTCGATCCCTCGGGTCAGAGCGATCTGTATGACGGGCGCACGGGTGACAAATTCGACCGCAAGGTGACAGTGGGGTATATCTATATGCTCAAGCTGCACCATCTGGTCGATGACAAGATCCACGCCCGTTCGATCGGACCGTACAGTCTGGTTACGCAGCAGCCGCTCGGCGGTAAGGCCCAGTTTGGCGGACAGCGTTTCGGCGAAATGGAGGTCTGGGCGTTGCAGGCCTATGGCGCGGCCTACACGCTGCAGGAAATGCTGACGGTCAAATCGGACGATGTGATCGGCCGGACCAAGGTTTACGAAAGCATCGTCAAGGGCGACGATGGCTTCGAAACCGGTATTCCGGAAAGCTTCAACGTGCTGGTCAAGGAAATGCGTTCGCTTGGCCTCAATGTCGGCCTCAAAAGCTTCGACGATGAAGAAGAGAATGAGGATGGCGACGATCTGGCCGAGGCGGCGGAATAATAGGCAAGGCGGTCATTAGGCCGCCCTGTCCAACCGCCCCGACTGTTAATTCACTGGGCAAGAGCCCGATGAGGAAAATGAAATGAATGAACTGAGCAAATTCCAGAACCCCGTCGCCAAGCCGGAGACTTTCGACCAGATCCAGATCGGGCTGGCCTCACCTGAAAAGATCCGCAGCTGGTCCTTCGGTGAAATCAAGAAGCCGGAGACGATCAACTACCGGACCTTCAAGCCCGAGCGTGACGGCCTTTTCTGCGCCCGCATCTTTGGTCCGGTAAAGGACTATGAATGCCTGTGCGGCAAATATAAGCGCATGAAATATAAGGGCGTCGTTTGCGAGAAATGCGGCGTCGAAGTGACCGTCACCAAGGTGCGCCGTGAGCGTATGGGCCATATCGAACTGGCCGCGCCGGTTGCGCATATCTGGTTCCTCAAATCGCTGCCCTCGCGCATCGGCCTGCTGCTCGACATGCAGCTGAAGCAGCTGGAGCGGGTGCTGTATTTCGAAAGCTACATCGTTACCGAGCCTGGCCTGACGGCGCTGGAGAAATTCCAGCTGCTCACCGAAGACGAGATGCTTGAGGCGCAGGACGAATATGGCGAAGACGCCTTCACGGCTGGCATTGGCGCTGAAGCCGTCAAGCAGATGCTCATGGATCTCGATCTCGAGCAGGAGCGTGACGATCTGATGGAAGAGCTGGCGACAACCAAGTCGACGCTGAAGCCTGCCAAGATCATCAAACGCCTGAAAGTCGTTGAAAGCTTCATCGATTCCGGTAACCGCCCGGAATGGATGATCCTCGACGTTGTGCCGGTCATTCCGCCCGAGCTGCGCCCGCTGGTGCCGCTTGATGGCGGCCGTTTTGCAACGTCGGATCTCAACGATCTCTATCGCCGGGTTATCAACCGTAACAACCGTCTGAAGCGCCTGATCGAGCTGCGCGCACCCGACATCATCGTGCGCAATGAAAAACGCATGCTGCAGGAATCGGTCGATGCGCTGTTCGACAATGGCCGCCGCGGCCGCACCATTACCGGCGCTAACAAGCGTCCGCTCAAATCACTGTCCGACATGCTCAAGGGCAAGCAGGGCCGCTTCCGGCAGAATCTGCTCGGTAAGCGCGTCGACTATTCGGGCCGCTCGGTCATCGTGACCGGGCCCGAGCTGAAACTGCATCAATGCGGGCTGCCGAAGAAGATGGCGCTCGAACTCTTCAAGCCGTTTATCTATTCGCGCCTTGACGCCAAGGGCCTCTCGATGACGCTGAAGCAAGCGAAGAAATGGGTCGAGAAAGAGCGCAAGGAAGTCTGGGACATCCTCGATGAGGTGATCCGCGAGCACCCGGTGATGCTCAACCGCGCACCGACGCTCCACCGCCTTGGTATTCAGGCATTCGAGCCGGTGCTGATCGAGGGCAAGGCTATTCAGTTGCACCCGCTGGTCTGCGCGGCCTTCAACGCCGACTTTGACGGCGACCAGATGGCCGTCCATGTTCCGCTAAGCCTCGAGGCGCAGCTCGAAGCCCGCGTGCTGATGATGTCGACCAACAACATCCTCTCGCCCGCCAATGGTAAACCGATCATCGTTCCTTCGCAGGATATGATCCTGGGTCTCTACTATCTCTCCATGGACCGCGAAGGCGAACCAGGCGAAGGCATGATCCTGGCGGATATCGCAGAAGTGCATCAGGCGCTGGAAGTGGGCGCAGTGACGCTGCACTCGAAAATCACGACGCGGGTTCCGCAGACTGACGAGGACGGCAAGGAATTCATGATGCGCGTCGAAACGACGCCGGGCCGCATGCTGATTGGCGAGTGCCTGCCGAAGGCGCATACCGTACCTTTCGAGGTCATCAACCGCCTTCTCACCAAGAAGGAAATCGGTGACGTGATCGATCAGGTTTACCGCCACACCGGCCAGAAGGACACCGTGCTGTTTGCCGATGCGATCATGGTGCTCGGCTTCCGCCACGCCTTCAAGGCCGGCATCAGCTTCGGCAAGGATGACATGATCATCCCTGAAGAAAAGGAAGGCATGGTTGAGGAAACCAAAGCCATCGTCGCCGACTTTGAGCAGCAATATCAGGACGGCCTGATCACGCAGCAGGAAAAATACAACAAGGTGATCGACGCCTGGTCGAGCTGCGGTGACAAGGTTGCCGGCGCGATGATGGATCGCATCAAGGCCACGCCGAAAGACGAGGACGGCCGCGAGTTGCCGATCAACTCGATCTATATGATGAGCCATTCGGGCGCGCGTGGTTCGCCAGCGCAGATGAAGCAGCTCGCCGGTATGCGCGGGCTGATGGCCAAGCCTTCGGGCGAGATCATCGAAACGCCGATCATCTCGAACTTCAAGGAGGGCCTGACCGTTCTTGAATATTTCAACTCGACGCACGGCGCGCGCAAAGGCCTCGCCGATACCGCGCTCAAGACCGCAAATTCGGGCTATCTGACCCGCCGTCTGGTTGATGTATCGCAGGACTGCACGATCGTCGAGCAGGATTGTAAAACCGACAAGTCGCTCGAAATGCGCGCGATTGTTCAGGGCGGCAGCACCATCGCTTCGCTTTCCGAGCGTGTGCTGGGCCGGACTACGGCAGAGGATATTGTCGGCGCGGACGACAAGGTCGCCATCAAGGCCGGAACGCTTCTCGACGAGACGCATGCCGCGATGATCGACGAGATCGGTCTGCAGGCGCTCAAAATCCGTTCGCCGCTGGTCTGCGAATCCAAGGTTGGCGTTTGCGCCACCTGCTATGGCCGCGACCTTGCACGCGGCACGCCGGTCAATATCGGTGAGGCAGTCGGCGTTATTGCCGCACAGTCCATCGGTGAGCCCGGCACGCAGCTGACCATGCGGACCTTCCACATCGGCGGTGCAGCGCAGCTCAACGAGCAATCGAACCTCGAAGCCGCCGCCTCCGGCAAGCTGGTATACAAGGACAAGCTTCCGACGATCATCGACAAGCGCAAGCGGCGTCTGGTGATGGCACGCAACGGCGAGATTGCGATTGTCGACAAGGATGGGCGCGAGCTGGAAAGCCACCGTCTGCCCTATGGTGCAATCCTGGCCTTCAAGGACGGCGCGAAGGTCGAAGCGGGCGACCGCCTCGCAGAGTGGGACCCGTTCACCATGCCGGTCATTACCGACAAGCCGGGCGTGGTGAAGTTCCAGGACCTGCTCGATGGCCGCACGCTGACCGAGCAGACCGACGATGCGACCGGCATCACCCAGCGCGTCGTTACCGAAGACCGTGCAACGGGCCGCACCAAGAAGGAAGATCTGCGTCCGCGCCTCACGCTGCTTGACGGTGACAGCGGTGAAGCGGGCCGCTTCCTGCTGACGCCCGGCACCATGCTCTCGGTCGAAGACGGGCAGGAGGTTTCCGCTGGCGATGTCATCGCCCGTGTGACCCGCGAATCCGCCAAGACACGCGATATTACGGGCGGTCTGCCGCGCGTTGCCGAACTGTTCGAAGCGCGCAAGCCAAAGGACAATGCAGTCATTGCCAAGATTGACGGCAAGGTCGAATTCGTCCGTGACTATAAGGCGAAGCGCAAGATCGGCATCGTTCCTGAGGAAGGCGACCGCGTCGACTATCTCATCCCCAAGACGAAGGTGCTCGAGGTGCAGGATGGCGACATGGTGCGCAAAGGCGACAGCCTGGTATCCGGATCACCCGATCCGCACGATATTCTCGAAGTCATGGGCATCGAGGCACTGGCCGAATATCTCGTTTCGGAGATTCAGGAGGTCTACCGCCTGCAAGGTGTGAAGATCAACGACAAGCATATCGAGACGATCGTTCGCCAGATGCTTCAGAAGGTCGAAATCACCAATGGCGGCGATACCACGCTGCTGGCCGGTGAGCAGATCGACCGGGAAGAAATGGAAGAGATCAATGCCAAGCTGACCAAGAAGCAGAAGCCTGCCGAAGGCAAGCCCGTGCTGCTCGGCATCACCAAGGCTTCGCTGCAGACGCGCAGCTTCATCTCTGCTGCCTCTTTCCAGGAAACCACCCGTGTGCTGACGCAGGCGGCTGTCGAGGGCAAGAAAGATGTTCTGACCGGCCTTAAGGAAAATGTCATTGTCGGGCGCTTGATCCCGGCCGGCACAGGCACGGCGATGAACCGTATGCGCATTGCCGCCTCCAGCCGCGATGCAGCGCTCAGGGCCCAGTATAAGAAGCTTCAGGAAAGCCTGATTGCGCCGGAAACGGCGGAAGAGGAGCATGAAGCCGAACTGAAACAGGGCGCAGAGGCGGCAATCGGCGATGATCCGCTCGCGAAGGTGCAGGGCGACGGCGATGGCGAAGCCGCGCCCGAGGCCGAAAGCCCCAGCGAAGCCTGACGAGCAAGAGCCAAATTAAACAGACCCCGCCGGGAGCGATTCCGGCGGGGTTTTCATTGTTCCTTGCAAGCATCTCCCGAACAGGCGCGGCAGCTGCCCAGCCGCTTGCCCTTGGAACTGGTCAGCGTCAGATGACCATAGTCGCCCATGCAGAATTTCTGATTGATGCCGTCCATATGCATCATGAAATGGCAGTTCTTATCCGCCGCTGCTTTCAAATTGCCGCGCGATAGCGCCTTTCCGCCGACACCGTCGTGGCTCAATACCCGGTCGCCTGTGAGGTGGTAATTCTTTCCATAGGCATTGCAGATCATATCCCGGCCAACCCGGTAAGATGCCCTTTGCCCGCCGCCGCCTGCGGATGGCATCGCACCATCGCGGCATTGCTGCCCGGAACAGCGATAGCAGCTTCCCACGCTCCGCCCGCGCGAATCTTTACGGCGCAGCTTGCCTCTGTCGGCAACACAATAGCTGCCGGCTCCCGGCCGGCCTTTCGCAATGTCAAATTCGAAAAGGCAGTTTCTGTCGCGCGGCGTATAGCTGTGCCCGTCAGTCGTCCGGCCGCCGCCGCCAAGATAGCGCAGCAGATTTCCGTCTTTGACATGCCATCTTTTACTCCCGGCAATACAGACATGTTCCTGTTTCAGCGCCAGCGGATCGGATGGAAGGGCCTGGATATCCTGCGGCCATTCGCCAAATTTCTCCGCCCTGTCATAACGGAAATAGGCCGTGCAATCGCTGCCCCCTGCGGTCATGCGCAGTTTGAAATGATAGTCGAGCTTCGTATTGGTGTATCTCGACCTGATATGATCGGTCTGGAACTCTGTCTCTCCCCAATCGACTGTTTTTTCCTGATTTTCACCATCGATATAGACCAGATCCGCACCTGCATAGTCATCTTCTCCGGCGGCCAGAATCTGCCGGACTGCGCCGCGATAACTCCGCCGGAGCCTGTCGGTATAGGCCAGCGATGGATTGCGGTAGCTGCCCGGGAAAGACCAGGCGGCGGCCTGACGGCCGACCTCATCGACTGTCTTGCGCTTGATGCCCGGCCGGTCATCCACTTCCACTGCGGCGGCAGCAACAAACAGGCCTCGCGCTTCGCCGCTCCATATCCGGCCATTGCTCGGCAAGATGGTATAGAGCTTCCCAGCCGTCATGTCATACAGGCCGGGGTTGGGGAAAATGCGCGTGAATCGCTGAGAGGGCTTACCCGGGCTGTTTTCCTGGTAGGACACGATCAGCCCGATTTCGTTGCTCGGATTGAAGGCCGAGTCTTTCTGTACAGTTCTGCAAAAGAAATTGGAGAGATAAATGCGCTGCAGATTACCATATTGGCTCGCATTCTGGGCTTGCAGCGACCTGCCATGATCCGGAATCAAGGCAGCCACCAGAAAAATGAGGCCCAGAAAAAGCAGACCAATTGCTATCTCGAATTTTCGCAATGCTATTCTCCCTCGACAGCAAAATGCGACCCCTGGATGCCAAGCATAGTGACTGCTTGCTGATCTGTCGATGAACGGAAAGCCACGCCGCCCCTGCTCGAACAGAAAGCGATATTCGTCATAAAGCGCTGCCCTTTTTGAAAAACCCGGCATATAGACGATCCAGGTAAAGGGCGTTTGATGGTGAAAACAGTTTTTGGCTGGATAAGGGCGCATCCGATTTGGTCGGGGCTTATCGCCCTGCTTGCAGCCTATGCAGCCTATTCCCTGCTCGTCCCTAGCAAACCGGAATATGCCTATGTCACCGAAACGGCAGGGCGCGGCGAAGTAAAACGCGTGGTTTCGGCAAGCGGCAAGCTGCGCGCACTCAACACCATCAATGTCGGTGCCGAAGTGTCCGGGCAGGTCGTGCGGGTCAATGTCGATTTCAATTCACAGGTAAAGGCCGGACAGGTTCTCGCGGTAATCGATCAAACGCGCGTGCGCGCAAGGGTGCAGCAGGGCCGCGCCTCGGTGGCACTCGCGCAATCGAGCCTGCAGCAGGCCGAGGCCAATATCGCCCGGGCCCGCAATGATCTGACCATCCAGCAACGCGAATATAACCGGCGCAAGACACTGGCCGACAAGGGGTTTTTGTCAAAGACTGCGCTTGACCAGGCCGAGGCGCAGCTCATCGGCGCACGCAACAGTCTGCAAGTCGGATTGACTCAGGCGGCGAGCGCGCGGGCACAAATCAGCCAGGCCAACGCCGAACTGTCATCGGCGCAGCTCGATCTGAACCGGACCAATATCATCGCTCCGTCGAGCGGCGTGATCATCAACAAGCTGGTCGAACCGGGCTCGACAGTGACCGCCGGATTTCAGACCCCCAACCTTTTCGAGATCGCGGCCGATATTACGCAGATGCAGGTCGAGGCATCGGTGGACGAAGCCGATATCGGGCAGGTGCGCGAAGGCCAGAATGTGACCTTTACGGTGGACAGCTATCCGGACGAGCGATTCACCGCCAAGGTCCGGCAGGTGCGCCAGGCACCGGTAGAGACACAGAATGTCGTCAATTACCTGGTGATCATCGATGTCGCCAATCAGGATGGCAAGCTGCTCCCCGGCATGACCGCCAATGTCGAGATCGTTACCGGCGCGAAGAAGAATGTGATGCGTGCGCCCTCGGCGGCCCTGCGTTTCCGGCCGCGGCAGAGCGATTTACCAGGCGATGCCGACGCCGAAAATGACGGGGACAGAAAAGGCGACAAGCAGCCGACTATCTTCGTCGCAACCGATGATGCTTACCGGCCGAGCTTGCGCAAGGTAAAGGTCGGCATTCGCGGCGATGATTATACCGAGATTGTCGAGGGCCTGAAAGGCGGCGAAGAAATCCTGCTGCGAACCAAATCGCTCAAACCGCGAGATGAACCGGGCGACATGGCGGAAGATGATGACACCGCTTCTTGAGACCGAGAATCTGGTCAAGTCTTATGTTATGGGCGAAGAGGTTATCCACGCAGTCAACGGCGTCACCCTGTCGATCGACCATGGAGAGTTCGTCGCCATCATGGGTGCCAGCGGATCCGGCAAATCCACATTCATGAATATGATTGGCTGCCTCGACATTCCGACATCGGGAAACCTTCGGCTTGACGGCACCGATACCGGCCAGCTCGACAATGATGCGCTGGCGGAGATCCGCAATCGCAAGATTGGGTTTGTATTCCAGCAGTTTAATCTTTTGGCGCGGACCAGCGCAGTGGACAATGTTGCTGTCCCGCTGATCTATGCCGGCCTGTCCCGGCCTGAACGTCAGGAAAAGGCGATCGACAAGCTGAGAGCGATGGGGCTTGGCGACCGCTTGCAAAACAGCCCTGCCAAATTGTCGGGCGGACAGCAGCAACGGGTGGCGATAGCGCGCGCGCTGGTCACCGAGCCGCTGATGCTGCTCGCTGACGAACCCACTGGCGCGCTCGATACGCAAACATCGCTCGATATCATGACGATTTTTCAGCAGCTGAATGACGATGGCATCACCGTTATCCTCGTCACGCACGAACGCGATATCGCAGAATATGCCAAAAGGCAGGTCGTCTTTCGCGATGGCAAGGTGATCGAGGACAAGCCTGTCAAGAACCGGCGGCGAGCGCCTGCCAATGCGTAGGCTGCTAGCCAGCCTGAGCGGTTGGGGCGTCAATGTCGCGATTGCGCTCACCGCGCTGCGGGTCAATCTGATGCGCTCCATATTGACCGCGCTGGGCGTGATGATCGGTGTGTTTTCGGTTATCCTTGCTGTTGCCATCGGCGCGGGAGCTCAGGTTTCGGTCACCGAATCCATTGGAGCGCTGGGCACCAACATGGCGATTGTCGTGCCGCAACCCGACCGGCGCGGCGGCGGACCGCCGTCGGAACGCGGACGTTTGACCGAAAGGGATATTCGGCAAATCGTCCGTCAGGTTCCAGGCGTGTTTTCAGCAGCGCCGCAGCTGCGCAGCACGGTCCAGATTATCGCTGCCGGCCGCAACACCTCTACGCAGGCAGTTGGAACGACACCCGAATATGGGGCTGTGTCGAATATTTCGGCTGAGGAAGGCCGCTTCATCGAAGATTCGGACGTCAATAGTGCTGCCCGGAATGTGGTCATCGGGCGCACGGTCGCGGGGGATCTCTTCGGCAATTTCGATCCTGTTGGCGAATCCATCCGCATAGACCGCGTTCCCTTCACTGTGATCGGTGTATTGGAAAGCAAGGGTAGCAGCTTTGGCACCGACAATGACGATCTGGTCATCATGCCGATCAGCACGCTGCGTCAGAGGCTGCTCACCACGCCGGCGCAAGGACCCGACGATATCAGCATCGCCTTTGTCGGGTTTGATGATGAAGCCGCCCTTATCGCCGGGCAGAAAGAGATAAAGGCCCTGCTGCGAGAGCGTTACCGCGTGCCGGATGGCAAGATAAACCCCTTCACAGTGCGCACCACGACCGAAATTGCCGAGGTCACGGGAGAGGCAACGCAGATTTTTCAGGCATTGCTGGTCGCGATCGCGTCCATCTCGCTGCTCGTCGGCGGCATCGGGATCATGAATATCATGCTTGTGAGCGTCACCGAACGGACGCGCGAGATCGGCCTCAGGATGGCGCTTGGGGCGCGGCGATCGGATATCCGCAACCAGTTTCTGGTCGAAGCAGCGGTGCTTTGCGTGATCGGCGGCGGCGTGGGCCTGATGCTGGCAAAAGTGGCTGCCGAGGCTTTCAAGCGGTTCGCAGATTTCCCGGCACCTATCGGATTGGGCGTGGCAATCGGGGCGATCTTGTTTTCCGCAATCATCGGGCTCATTTTCGGCGGCTATCCTGCCATCCGCGCTTCGCGGCTTTCTCCTATCGAAGCACTGCGAAGCGAGTAGGCACGGGCCGTGCCCATTGAGACCATTCTCCTGTTTTTCGTGGCCGATCTCGCCATCTGCATGACGCCGGGGCCAGCAACGGCGGTCACGGCCAGCTATGCGGCAAGCGGCGGCGTGCGCGGTGCGCTTGGACCAATCGCTGGCATCCATTTCGGGAATTTCATCTGGTATGGCCTGTCCGCTGTCGGCCTGATTGCGCTTGTTGCTGCGGCACCGGATTTTTTCGCGATCATCCGCTGGCTTGGCGTCGGCTATCTGCTCTGGATGGGGTGGAAAATGATCCGCGCTGACGCCGAAAGCGCGGCCCGAAAGGGCAAGAAAGTTGCTCCGGGTTTCTGGCCGGGTTTTGGCAGCGGACTTGCCGTCCATATGTCAAACCCGAAGGCATTGCTCTTCTATATCAGCTTCGTGCCGCAATTCATCGATCCAGATGGCTCGATTTCCCTGCAAATCCTGATCCTGGCCGGCGTCACCATTGTGACTGAAAGCATCGGCATGTTCACCTATGCGTGGGTCGCTGCCGCCGCGAGCCGCAAGGCAGCGGGGCGATTTGCCGGCTTGTCGATTGCGCGGATCGCCGGGACAATCCTGATTCTCGTGGCCCTAGGGATGGCCACGGCAAACGTGATTGCGTAGCTAACACGAGCAGTGTGACCAAGGTCACGCCCGGCGCAAACCGAGCGATCTATGACTGCCCTCATCAATTACTGGATGGGGACATATCATGCGAAAATTACTTGTTGGAATAGCTCTGGCCACATCATCGATGGCACTGATTGGCGTCGATACCGCCGAGGCGCGGGGCGCGGCCATCTGTATCGCGAAAAAGAAGAATGTCGCAGGAAACTGGTATGATGCAGAATATTTCACCCGGCACGGCGGCAATTCGCGGACAACAGGCTATGATGCCGAAAAAGCGGCGCGCGAAGATGTGCAGGACGAATATGGCAGAACGCTGGTGCCCAGCTGCCGCAATACAGGCCGGAAATTCATGGATGGCGGTCATATGATCGTCATCCAAGGCGGTCGCAAGAAAGACTATGCTGGAGCCCACTATAACCGCTGGGCACTGGGCTATGGCGCAACGCGCTCAGAAGCAATCCGCGATGCGAAGAAGGAACTCGCACGCCGGGACTGGTCCTGGGTCGAATCAAAGCATGGATACAAGATCAAGGAAGACACCGAATTTTAGGGCGAAGGAGGCTATTCGGCCTTTGATCGGCTCACAGTCTGTCCGGTGGATAATCCAGCAGATTATGGTAGTATTCCCATTCACCATGATGGGGATTGGGGGTAGCATGAAGAAAATTCTGGTTTCACTGGGCGCATTGATCGCCTGCGGATTGGCCGCACCTGCAGCTCAAGCAGGCCCCGGAGCGATTTGTATTGAGCGCGAGAAAAACAAGGCCGGTAACTATTATGACAGCGAATATTTCGCTCGGTATGGAAAAACCAGAAGCGTGGATGGATTTGCCGCTTTACGCGCTGCCAAGGCGGACCACCGGAAAAACTACAAGAATAGCCGCCCATACTGCCGCCACAATGGCAAGGACGCGATCAAACATACCCATATGATACTCATTCAAAGCAAGCGCGACAAAGATCAGGATGGTGCCCACATGAATTACTGGGCTGTCGGTTTTGGAACATCGCGCGCAGCCGCGCTCAGAAATGCCGTGGAAGAGCTAAAGGACCGCGATCCCCATTGGCGCAGTTCTATTGGTTACAAGATTACAGAGGAAAACGATCTTTAGCCTTTAGGATTTCGACCAAAATCGAAAACCGGTCAAACCGGCCGGTCCTGCTCGCGTTCGATTTCCGCATCGAGCTCGGCCACATCATCGCAGGCATCATCATCGCCGCGATCACATTTTTTCTTGGCCTTGTCGCGTTTGCGCGCAAGCTTGCCCAGCCTTTCTTCCTTTTTCCTGAGTTCGCGGCCGCGCTTTTCATCGGCCTCGGACTGACTGGTAGTCAGAACATCAGCCGTTTTGGAAACCACCTTCACCGGTGCGGTCACGACATCCTTGACCACGGATACGCATCCGGCAGTCGCAAATGCAAAGCTAGCGCAGAGAAACATTCTATAAATGGACATGGGAAACTCTCTCCATTTTTCCGCCATACCTTGCAGCGGCAAGGTGAAATTATACTGAACGGCGCGCTCAGACCAGCAATGCGGTCGCACGCTCGCGCACGTCCGCACCGATGTCTGCACGTTCGAGGCCCAGCGCCAAATTTGCTTCGACGTAACCGGCGACCGAGCCGCAGTCATAGCGGCTGCCCGAAAAGGTCACCGCGTGAAAAGGTTGATCGCCAATCATATGCGCCATCGCATCGGTAAGCTGGATTTCGCCGCCAGCGCCTTTTTCCTGGCTTTCCAATACGCGCATCACCTCGGGCTGAAGAATATAGCGCCCGGACAGGATGAGATTCGAAGGCGCTTCTTCCACAGCCGGTTTTTCGACCAGCCCGATCACTTCGGTAAGCGGTGCTTTCGCGCGCTTGCCAGGCTTGATCACACCATAGCTCGATACCTGTTCGCGCGGGATTTCGAGCACGCTGATCATATTCCCGCCAGTTTCCTGATATTGCTCCGCCATCTGCGCCATGCATCCGGGTGATCCGTGCATAAATTCGTCGGGCAGAAAAATCGCAAAGGGCTCATCGCCGACAATATCCCGCGCACACCAGATTGCATGGCCCAGCCCGAGCGGCTCCTGCTGCCGGACATAAGCGCATTGGCCCGGGCCGAGACGGGTTGGCTCCAACACCGACAGATCCTTGCCGCGGTCGCTCATTGTGCGTTCAAGCTCGAAAGCAATATCGAAATGGTCCTCAATCGCGCTTTTGCCCCGGCCAGTAACGAAAATCATCTGCTCGATGCCGGCTTCGCGCGCCTCGTCCACCGCATATTGGATAAGCGGGCGATCCACCACCGGGAGCATTTCCTTGGGTATCGCCTTGGTCGCTGGCAGGAAGCGGGTGCCCAGGCCGGCAACCGGGAAAACAGCTTTGCGAATGGGTTTGAACGTCATGATTTCGCTCTAGCGGCTAAAGCATGACAAAACAATTATGCGGGCCCGGCTATTCTATCCGAAAATCCTTTTTTCAGCTTTTGCAGCTTGGGCGGAATCACCGCAAGGCAATAGGGGTTTCGCTGCCCTTCGCCTTGCCAATATTCCTGATGGTAGTCTTCCGCCGGATACCAGATGTCGGCTTCTTCAATCGTTGTAACAACCGGATCGCCCCAGCCGCCTTGTGCGCGCTTGATGCCTTCTTCTGCTGCTGCGCGCTGCTCGTCATTCACCGGGAAAATGGCGGACCGGTATTGCGTTCCGATATCGTTACCCTGCCGGTTGAGCTGGGTCGGATCATGGGTGGCAAAGAAGATGTCGAGCAAATCGGCATAACCGATCTCATCGCTGTCATAGGCGATCTTGATCGCTTCGGCATGGCCGGTGTTGCCGCTGCAAACCTGCTTATAAGTGGGATCTGCCAAATGCCCGCCGATATAGCCGCTTTCCACGGTCTCGACCCCGGCCAGCTGGCCAAAAACCGCTTCGGTGCACCAGAAGCAGCCGCCTGCAAAAATCGCTTCTTCCTTGGCCATGGGGAATTTCCTTTCGGCATCAAGATAATCCTTGCCGACGCTTGCTTCAAGCGCTTGCCGGTGCAGATTCCGGCTTGGCTTTGCCATTGGTTTCGACGCCGCGCACGACCAGCAGATACATCGTCGGCGTGACAATGCGGGACAGGATGGTTGAGGATATCAGGCCGCCGATGAGAACAATGGCAAGCGGCGAATAGAGGCTGCCGCCAAACAATGCGAGCGGCATCAGCCCGCCGATCGCCGTTACCGAGGTGAGCAGCACTGGCATGAAGCGAACTTCGCCTGCCTTTTCGATCGCTTCGCGCAGTTCCATCCCCTGCTCGCGCAGCTGGGTGGTAAAATCGACCAGCAGTATGGAGTTTTTGATCTCGATCCCGACCAAGGCGACAAATCCGATGACCGCCAGGAAGGACAGGCTGTTGCCGGTGGCGAGTAGCGCCAGCAATCCGCCAAATGTCCCCAATGGAATGACCCCTGCAACGACAAGCGCTTCGCGGAAACGGCCAAATTCCGCCACCAGAATGGCAAAAATGGAGAAGAGCGCAAACAGGATAATCGGTCCAAAACCGCCAAAAGTCTGCGTGATCGCCTGCGCTTCGCCGCCTTCCTCAAAGCGGTAGCCATCTGGAAGATCGATTTCGCTGAGACGGTTAAAGGCGTCCTGATTGACCTTCGATGCAAGGAAACCCGGCTGGACCTGCGTGGTCACGCTCACCACGCGCTCCAGATTGAACCGGCGAATGGTTGGTGGCTGCGAAATGAGCTTTGGATCGGATATTTCCGCTAGGGCAATCGGCCTCCCGCTGCGCGACGGCACATAGATATTTTCAATGGCAGAAACCGGCTGCGAGCCTTCCAGCGGCAATCTGACGGTAACCGGATAGCTATCCCCCTCATTGTCCCTGAATGTCCCTGCCGCCTCTCCGCTCAGTGCGAGGCGCGTCGCCCGGCGCGGGACACCGGCCGGAATGTCGAGCAGTGCGGCGCGGGCATCATCGATCCGCAGATCAAGGTCCACCCTGTCTGTGCTTACAGGATTGATAATATCGCGTGTCCCGGGGGTCTTGTGCAGCGTATCTTCAAATTTTCCAGCCAGCTCCTTGAGCATGCCGAGATCGGGGCCGATGATGCGAAATTCCACTGGCGCATTGATCGGCGCACCATTCTGGAAAATGACGAGTGTCACACGCGCGCCCGCGATCTGGTCAAGCTTCTTGCGCAATCGTGCCACCATTGCGCTACTTCGTTCGCCATGCCAGCGCTCCATAACCGCCAGAACCTCGCCCTCATTGATCCGTTCGCCAAAGGTGAAGACATTGTAGAATATCTGGGGATTGCGCCTGCCAACACTTTCCGCGCGCACTTTGATATCAGTTTCGGTGGCCAGGATGGCCGATACCTCCTTCACGATCTCCTCGGTCTGGCTGACGCTCGCGCCCTGCTCGGCCTGGACCGTTACGCGGAAATAGCTGGTGTCGGCATCGGGGAAGAGGCTGAAACCCAATGTCGGGATCAAAAGAAAGGCTGCGCTGGTGATAATCAGCGCGCTCCAAACCGTGCGGCGCGGTGCGTTGAGCGCGCGGTGCAGGGCCGGGCGATAGAATTTCTCGATATTCCGGCTGAGCCATTTGAGCACGGCATTGCCTTCCGGATCGGCGTCTCGCTGCAATATCCGGCTAGCCAGAAAAGGCACGATTGTAAGCGAGACGAACATCGAAGCCAGCACTGTGAAGATAATTGTACCAATGAAGCTCTGGGTAAACTGACCGGCACCCTCGGGCAGGAATAGCAGCGGGAAGAAGGCAAACACCAGCACGCCGGTTGAACCGAGCACCGCCTTGGTGATCTCCTTGGTTGCATCGATGGCTGCTTGGTCGCGCCTTTTCCCCATCCTCAGATGCCGCGAGATATTTTCCACCACCACGATCGAATCGTCGACAAGCAGACCGAGCGAAAGAATAAAGCCCGCGACAACAAGCTGACTGAGATTCCAGCCCATGAAGCTGTTGGCGAGCAGGCCCGATGCAAGCGACAGCGGAATCGATATCATGACAATCAGGGAGGCGCGAAGGCCCAGCGGGAGCAGCGTAAATATCACCAGAAACAGGGCGATGGAGAAATCGCGCGCCAGCTCACGCAAGCGGAAGATGATATCCTTGCTCTGATCAAACTGCACCACCGCATCGATATCGGCAGGCAGATATTTCTTTTCGCGTTCCAGTATATCGACCAGCTGACCCCGCAGCTGGGTTGCATCTGCGCCATCTTTTTGGTTGGCCGTAATGAAGACGGCGCGGCGGCCGTTGTGGAAGGTTTTCGCCCGATGCTCTTCCGATCCCCATTCTACTTTTGCGACATCGCCGACGCGCAAAATCGAGCCATCCGTACTGCGCAAGGGAAGGTTGCGAACGGTTTCCAAATCGCGAAATGCACCGCCCATTTCTATGTTAAAACGGCGGTTCCCACTGGTCACCGAGCCGCTCGGAATATCCGCGCCGCCCTGACGCACCGCATCGGCGACAGCGGTAACCGGCAGCTGGAGTTCGGCCAGCCTGCCGGAATCAATCGCGACCGTGACTTCCGGCTGCGGGAGCCCGTATATTTCGGTCTCGCGCGCGTTGCGAAGCCGGGCAAAAGCGTCCTTTATGTCACGCGCATATTTTTCCATCCGGTACCAGCTGGCGGTTTCGCTGATCAAAGCGACCTGAATAATCGCAGGATTGGTCGTCCGCGCCTTGACAAACTCGAGCGCGGCCAGACCTTCGGGCAGCTGATCGCGAATGGCGTTGATTTCGCGCACTGTATCGTTGAAATACTCTTCAGGATCGCCAGACCAGTCGAATTCCGTGGTGATCACGGCATTGCCGTCCGAGCTGTTTGACCGGATTTCCTTTACATCCTCCAGGCTCTGAATTGTTTCTTCTATGGGCTTGGCGATGGTCTGTTCTATTTCGGCAGCATCGGCCCCCGGCTGGGCGGCGACCACAGTGACGACCGGGATATTGAAATGGGGATCGACCGCCCGGGGTGTCTGCACAAATGCCGAATAGCCAAGTGCCGCCAGCAAGGTGAACAAAACCAGCGTCAGCTGCCAGCGCTTGATCGCTATTTCGGCAACATGCATTCCTGCTCTATCCGGTCGCCGCGACAGGTTTGACTTTTACGCCGGTGCGCAGTTTCTCTCCGCCGCGCGTGACGATAACATCGCCCGGTGCCAGGCCGCCCGATATGATGACAAATTCGTCTGCCACATGCTCGACCCGGACATTGCGTGTTTCGACGCGATTGTCCTTGCCGACAATATAGACAAGACCCTCCCCGGTGCGCACGCCGAACAACGCGCTCGCGGGAATTTGCAAGGAGCCATCCTCGGCCGCCGGAAGCGTTATCGTTGCCGTTCCGATCTGGCCCGATCGCATGCGCGGCCGCGCCGCCAGACGGAAGATGACGGTAAAAGCGCCGGTTGCCTCATTGGCGCGGCCATCTATCTCGCTGATCGTTGCCTCTATCGGGTCGCCGCCCAGCGACTCTATCGAAATCAGCCCGGGCATTCCGACACGAAGCTTGGAGGCATCGCGGTCAATCACCGGCACGCGAAACACGAAACCGCCGCTATCTTCGCCGAGGATCAGAGCAGGTGTTCCTGCCGATACGACCTGGCCTGGCTCGACATTGCGCAACAGGATAACACCGCTTGATGGCGCATGGATGTGCGAGGTGCCGGTGGCGTAGCGTGCCTGCGTCAACCGCGCGCGCGCGGCCTTCAGGCTGGCCTCTGTCGATTCATACTGTCCCTTGGTAATCCATCCCTGCTGGTAGAGCGTTGCAATACGGTCAAATTCCGATTGCGCCCGTTCTACTTCGGCCTGTGCCACAGAAAGATCGGCACCGACATTCTGCCGATCTAGAGCCGCCAGCGTCGCACCGCGCTTCACATAGTCACCCTCGTTGAAGCGCACCGATGACACCCGCCCGGAGGTGGTAAAGCCCAGCGGTGTTTCGCGGCGGTAACGGATGGTGCCCACGGCATTGATTTCGCGCTGCAGGCTGCTTTCCTGGACCGTAATCACGGCAACGGGAAAAGTCTCTTCTTGCGTGGCTTCGGCTTTTGGCTTGCCCTCTTCCTCCTGCGAGCAGGCGGGCAGCAAGGCGAGCGAAGCTGCCAACAACATCGCACTCAGGCTACGATACTGGCTCTTGAGACCTGTGACTTGCAAAAAACCTGCTCCTATGGGGAGTCAATAGCCGGAAAAGCAGCATTTCCAATAGAATAAATTTAAGTTGCAATAAAGGACTTATTTTCCACCAAGGGTAACAGACTTGAGCAAAGGCGGGGCAAATCCGGCCTCGCCTCTGGCCGTGCGGCGCAAGATAGCGATTTCCTCTGCCATAATTTCACGCCGCTTGCGCCACCTGTAATGCGTTCCATCGGAGAAAAACCCATAACCAAATTTGCGGCCATAGCGCTCGATAAAGCGCAGTGCCGCCTCCGGGTCATAGCCGGCATTTGCCATCAGCCAGATCGAAAGCCGGTCCGCCTCGACCTCGGTCTGCCGGATAAGGCGCTTTGACTTTCCGAACATCCGGCCGAGACCGCGTTTGACGTTATGGGCGTTCAGGAATGCACGATGTTCCAGAATATTATGCGCCAGCTCATGCGCCACGATGGCGGCAAATTCATCCTCGTCGGGCGTGAATTCGGCCAGCTTTGCGCTTATTCTCACGCGCTGTCCATCAGCCCCTGCATCGGCCTTGCTGCCGGTCGAAATAACAAAATCGGAGGCGCAGACATAAGGTGGGTCGAGCGCAAAATCACGTGGGCCATCAACGGTCTGAAACCCCAGATTGACAGGCCCCGATTGCGCCAAAAGGCGTGCAATATCTGCCTGCACCCAGTTGGTTGTTTCATTGCTGGGCCTATGTTTTTTTCTGTCGGTGCCTAGCGAAATTGCGTTCCCCAGATGATACACTCCATCACCCGGCCTCAACCCCGCCTTGTCAGCGGGTCCCCCATCCACGAGTGCTGCGATTGATACCGCAGTGCGAAAGGAAAATGCAGTTCGCGCTGTATCCCGGTCCGGATATTGCCGGTAGCTATGCAGCACCCAGCCGGGATTGCGCTGTTTCTTTTTGCAGAAGGGCGCATTGGCCTTCGCCAGCCGGTAGCCCGTCGTCGCGATCCGTTTGTCGAGCGCGACCAGCGCGCGGTAGGCTTCGATGTCGGATTGCTTGGGCGCGGCGTAGAGTGGGGCGGAGAAAAGGAGCGACAGGCATGCGATCAGCAAAATCAAGCCCCTCCCCTTCAGGGGAGGGGTTGGGGTGGGGGACTGAAGTAAAGCGCTACTGCGGATAACCCCCACCCCTTGCCCCTCCCCTGAAGGGGAGGGGTTAGTTGGGATCAGAGAATCCCTCATCTTGCCGCAGCCCTTTTCAGCCGGTCATTTATAGCCGCTCCAATGCCTTCACCCGGGACTGGGGCAACCGCAATCGCGGGCGCATCGCTCGCATCTCCGCGGTGCAAGCAATCGAAAAGCCGCGATGCTGCCTCGGCGAGATCGCCTTTTACCGAAAGATTGTCGTCACCGGTCATACTGCCAAACCCGATATACCACTCATTCGCCATTGCTGCATCCGCATTGAGCCTCAGCGGCTTAACCGGCGCATAATGGCGGGCGAGCTGGCCCGGTGCCTCGATGCGATCATCAGCAACTTGCATCGGCGGCTCACCCAGCAGATGCTCGATTTCAGGCGCAGTCACCGGTCCCTCGCGAAGCAGCTGCCAGCCATGCGATCTGGCAGCCACGATCGTGGATTCCACCCCCGCCGCACATGGGCCGCCATCCACTATCATCGGTGCATCTTCACCAAAGCTCTTGCGCACATGCTCGGCCCGCGTCGCACTGATCTTCCCGCTTCGGTTGGCCGATGGTGCCGCCAGAAAAAGCCCGCTTTCGGCAAGCAGCGCTTGCATCACCGGATGCGCCGGCGACCTTACGGCTATCGTCGAAAGCCCGGCGGAGACGGCCTTGGCAATCGGCGCATCATGGATCAAGGGCAGGACCAGCGTGAGCGGCCCCGGCCAGAATGTCTGCGCCAATAGCCGGGCGCGGCCATCGAAGGTAGCGAGCATCTCCGCCTCGGCAATATCCGGCACATGCACGATGAGCGGATTGAAATCGGGCCGCCCCTTGACGCGATAGATCTCAGCTACAGCGTCTCCATTGCTGGCGTCCGCCGACAATCCATATACCGTTTCCGTCGGCACCGCGACCAACCCGCCTTCTTTCAGAATCGCTGCAGCGCGCGCGATTTCCTTCGCCGCAGGCGCGCCTTGACGCTGGGGATTTGTGCCAGACATGGAGGCAGGCTATAGGCCGCCCCGACATTTCAAAACAGGGTTTTCTGACAGCAGCATGACATTCACCGCACCCGTTACCGAACAGCTATTTGTGCTCAGGACCGTCGCCGGGATTGACGAGCTTGCCAGCCATGGCCGCTTCGCCGATGCGACGCCCGATATGGTGGAAGCGATCGTTGGCGGCATTGGCGAATTTGCCGAAAGCGAATTTGCACCGCTCAACCGGGTTGGTGACACCGTCGGTGCACAGTTGAAAGATGGCAGGGTGACAATGCCAGAGGGCTATGCCGACGCTTATAAATCCTATGTCGCCAATGGCTGGGGATCGATCAATGCACCGGCAGAATATGGGGGTCAGGGCCTGCCTTTCACGCTCGCGACGGTCGCTCTCGATTCACTGGGGGCGGCCAATATGGCATTTGCGCTTTGCCCTATCCTGTCGGTCGGCGCGATCGAATCGATCCTGCATCACGGCAGCGACGCACAAAAGGCAGCCTATCTGCCCAAACTGTCGACCGGCGAATGGACCGGCACCATGAATTTGACCGAGCCGCAAGCAGGCAGCGATGTCGGCGCGCTCAAAGCCACTGCCACGCCGCTCGGCGACGGGCGCTACCAGATCAAGGGGCAGAAAATCTATATCAGCTTCGGCGATCATGACATGGCGGAAAACATTGTCCATCTTGTGCTGGCCCGGACCCCTGATGCACCGCCGGGAACGAAAGGCATCTCGCTGTTTCTGGTGCCCAAATACCGGCTGAATGATGACGGCACACCTGGCGAAGAACAGGATATCGAAACCGTATCCATCGAACATAAAATGGGTATCAATGCGTCCCCGACCTGCGTGCTCGCCTATGGCGAGAATGGAGACTGTATCGGCGAGCTGATCGGCCCGGAGTTTGGTGGAATGCGGGCCATGTTCACTATGATGAATAATGCCCGCCTCAATGTTGGTCTCCAGGGCGTGCAGATCGCCGAAGCCGCAACACAGAAGGCGATCGAATTTGCGCATGAACGCGTGCAATCGGCGCGCGCAGGCGGCGAGACGCGCGACCCCGTGGCGATTGTCGAACATCCCGACGTCCGCCGCATGCTCATGCGGATGAAGGCAGGGACGCAGGCGATCCGCGCGCTCCTCTATCTGGCCTCCGGTTATGTCGACCGCGCGGCGCTCGATATCGACAGCGCGAAAGAGATGGTCGATATCCTGACACCGCTCGCGAAAACCTATGGCACCGACATGGGCGAGGAAATTGCCTCGCTTGGTATCCAGGTGCATGGCGGGATGGGCTATGTCGAGGAAACCGGCGCAGCACAATTTTACCGCGATGCCAGGATCGCGCAGATCTACGAAGGCACCAACGGAATTCAGGCGGCGGATCTGGTCAGCCGCAAGTTGGGCTTGCGCGGGGGTGACGCTATCCGTGAACTGATCCAGCGTATCGCCCGGGAATCAGGTGATCATGCCGCGCTCAAGGCGCTGACAGGCGCATGCGCAGAGGTCACCGAATATATGCTCGGCGCATCCATTGATGACCGGCTGGCGGGCAGCTACCCCTTCACCACTATGCTGGCCGTCGCTGTATCTGGCTGGCTTATGGCGCGGCAGCTGGACGCAGCGCTGGCAGGCGGCGATGGAAGCGATTTCACGCGATCAAAAATTGCCAGCTGCCGCTATTATCTGGATGTCATGCTGCCCGAAGCGCTCAGCCTGAAGGGTAGCGCGATGGCAGGCGCAGACATGCTTTATGCGCTTGATAGTGAAGCTTTATCTGCCTAGTTGGCGGTTGTAACCCGCCAGATGACATTGCCGACATCATCGCTGACCAGCAGCGCGCCGTCTTTTGCCGTTGCCAGCATGGTGGGCCGGCCCTGCGCCTTGCCTTCCTTGTCGAGAAATCCGGTAAGCACGGGATTGAGCTTGCCGACCGGCCGGCCACTCGCATCGAAATTGACAAAAACCACATCATAGCCCGACGGCGGTTTGCGGTTCCAGGAGCCATGACGCGCTACAAAAGCGCCACGGGCAAATTTTTCGCCCAGCCGGACCCTCGTACTGTTTGCGCCATCGGCAAAGATCAGCCCGAGCGGCGCACCATGCGCGCCCAGCGCAAAGTCGGGTCGGCGATTATACTGCCAGTCGTCCTTCTTGGGCGCAGGGCTTACCCGGTCGTCGACATAGCCCACCCAATAATATTGCGGCCAGCCAAAGTCTGCGCCAAATTCCACCTGCGCCAGATAATCTGGCACCAGATCGCTGCCCAGCATGTCGCGCTCATTCACCGTCGTCCAAAGCCGGCCCTGGCTGTCGAAATCCAGCCCCACGGGATTGCGCAGGCCAACCGAAAGCGGCTTGGCTTCGCCGGCTTCGATATCATATTCGAGCACCATTGCCCGGCCGCGTTCGGTTTCCATACCATTTTCGCCGATATTACTGTTCGACCCGACCGCAACGTAGAGCTTCGTGCCATCGGCGCTTGCTTCCAGATTGCGGGTCCAGTGATTGTTGGGCGGCATCGCATTGAGTTTATATATCTCCCTGCCCTTGGCTGTGATCTTGGTGTCACCCTCGGCGTAGGGAAAAGCAACGATCGCGTCCGTGTTGGCCACGTAAAGGGTATCCCCGATCAGGACCATGCCAAAGGGCGAGTTGAGCCCCGACAGAAGCTCGCTCCTGAGTTCCGGGCGGCCATCGCCATCGGCATCGCGCAGCAGGGTAATCCGGTTGGCCGATGGAACATCAGCGCCCGCCTTGCCCATCAGATAATTCATCACGAAACCCTCGATCCCCTCATTCTGCCGGGGCGGGCTGTTGGTTTCGGCAACCAATACGTCTCCGTTGGGAAGCACGTAGATATTGCGCGGATGATCCAGGTCGGCGGCAAAACGCTCGACCTTCAGGCCTTCTGCGGCCACCGGCCTTTCATCCTCACTCCACCTGTCGGCTTCGGCCACGACCATGGTCGGTATAATCTGCCTGCGCGGGCTGGGCAATTCGCGAATCGGCCCGACCAGATCCTCTTCGGGAATCTGCGCGACATCGGGACGCGACAGATACCAGAAAACGCCGAGCGCCAGAACGACGAAGATGATGGATAAGTTACGAATATGCTTCCACATGATTTTCTAAACCTGTCCTAGCTTTCATCTTTGCGGGCGCGGTCGATCACCCAAATGAGCAATGCAACGCCGCATCCGATCAGGAAGCCAGCCATCATGCCAAGCGAGATTTGGCCAACATAAATGCCGAATGCAATCCCCAGCAACAAGCCTATGGCAATGAAAAAACCGCCAGCCATTGCTGGCCTGGATGTGCCCTGATCCTTCATGCTCACCGCTTTGCCATTCATACCGCTCGGCAGGCAAGCGGAAATGCCAATTACAAAATGGATAACGGTTGGGTAACCATCACCTTTGACGCTTGCTCCACGAGATAACCGTAAACGCTTTCGGCGCAGGCAGGGTGGCCACCCCACTCCTGCCTGCCACCAGCCAGCCCAAACAGCAAAGGGAGCCTGCCCCATGTATCTGCCGCTCTATGTCGAAAATCGGGATGTTTTGCAGGCAGAGGCCCTCATTTCCGAATTTGGCAGGGAAGCAGGGCTGGAGGCGGCCGAACGCGCCGAGGCCAGTCGTAATGTTGGCAATCATATTCAATTTTGCCGCTGGCGGCAGATTGAACGGCTTATCATCATGCTGAATGTCGAAACGACGTTGGGCACCATCCATTGACCAGTCGCATAGTATAGAAAAAGGCCGGTATCCATTCGGACACCGGCCTTTCAATGCCCCTCTTGGAAAGCGGATTAAGGTTCAGGGACCGCCATCCGAAAGGAAGCCTTGTTCAATTGCCTATCGGCGATAGCGGCGGCGGCAGGGATCGTCGGACTTGTCGATAGCCCGCCCTGCAAGTGCGCCGACCGCGGCACCAATGATCGCGCCTTCGGTCTTGCTCCCGCGCCGGGCGACTTCTTTGCCGAGCAGACCGCCTGCAATCGCGCCGATCACGGTGCCGCCCCGGCCACGGTCGCAGCGTTTGCGATGATGGTTGCGGCGCTCATATCGGCGATATTCGCCGCGATCATAATAGCCATCGTCGTAGCCGCGATCATGATTGTGATGATAGCGGCCATGATGGGCATCCGCGGGCGTTGCCGCGATCCCTGTCAGCGTCGTAGCCGCCAATATTGCCGCGCCCAAACTTGTCTTGAATTGCATGTTACCTACTCCGAAAAATTGCCAGCCCCAACATTCATGCGTGTAACGACTGCGCCTTGAGCCAAGCGTGAACATGGCCGTTATCCTTTGTTCATAATTTTGGGGCCTGACATGAACGCGGCGTGAGATGATGCAGGTTAAAGCAGCTTGGGATTTTTCGGCGGGCTGTTATGGAACGCAGCATGTTTTCGCTGCTGGCCCGGCTGATTTTTCTTGCTTTGCTGTTCTCCATTCTGATTGGCGGCGAGCGGGTTGTGCAGCGTAACAGCAGTCAGGATATTGCACTGAAGCCGCTGCTTCTCGACCCCGACCGGCCTGAGCTCAAAAAAGTTGGTGATCTGGAATTTCTGGCTGCCTGGGAACTGGGCAGCGACAATCAGGATTTTGGCGGGATTTCCGGCCTGACGATCTTGCCCGATGGCCGGTTTATCGGGGTGAGCGACGCCGGCACGCTGATCGGATTTGGTCTCACTGGCAACGCGACAGCCGACCGACCGTTTATTGCCCCCATGCCCGATGCCTTCGCCAAGGGCCACAACTATAGCGACCGCGACAGCGAGGCCGTTTTCCACGATGCCGAGAGCGGGAAATTCTGGGTAAGCTATGAAGGCAAGCATGCCATTCGCCGCTTTGGCCGATCCTTTGCACGCCGCGAGGCCATTGTCCGCCCAAAAGCCATGCAGAAATGGGGAGCCAACAGCGGCGGAGAAGCGCTGGTCCGGCTCCGCGACGGGCGTTTCCTGGTCTTTTCGGAAGGCCATGACCTGCCCGATGGAAGCTATGAAGCGCTGGCATTTTCGGGCGATCCGGCTGAGGAAGGTGCCGAGAGCTTCTCCTTTGGCTATGAACCGCCAGAAGGATACCGGATCACCGACGCCGCGCTGCTTCCTGATGGCCGGATTTTGACGCTGAACAGGCGTTTCAGCATACCGAATGCCTTCACGATAACGCTGGCCATTCTCGATCCTATGGAAATTGCCCGCGGGAAAAGGGTCAGCCCGCTGGTGATCGCGCGGCTCGCGCCGCCGCTATTGGTCGACAATCTGGAAGGACTCGCGGTCAGCGAGGACAGCGGGCGCACCATTGTCTGGATAATCTCGGACAACAATTTCAACATCTGGCAGCGCACCATTTTGATGAAATTCGCGCTGGATGAAATGGCCGCAGACAAGAAAAAACCGGCGGCGTCAAACGCCCCCGGCTTTGAATCCCTTAAGTGATCTGACGGCCTGGGCCACATACCCATATACGGGGCGAGATGTGGCCTAGGCGGCAGCCTGTTTCTTTTTGAGCTCTTTTTTCACTTTGCGCGCATTGGCCGACAGCTTGTCATCGGACGTTTTGAGCAACCAGTTATCCAGGCCACCGACATGTTCGACCGAGCGCAGCCCGCTCGTTGAAACGCGAAATTTGAATGCGCGCTCCAGTGTGTCGGAGAGCAGCGTCACATTCTGCAGATTCGGCAGGAAAACCCGCTTGGTCTTGTTGTTGGCGTGGCTCACATTATGGCCTGTCAAACGGCCCTTGCCGGTCAGTTCGCAAATGCGCGACATGATGAAATTCCTGTATTTTTATCTGAATCGCCGGAATCGCTATCCCGGAAAGCGCTGCTCGTTACCCGCCACAGCGCAAAAGGTCAAGCAAAGGCTCGGCTTGGCGCGTGCATTTTAGCGGGAGAAAGGCTAGCTAGCCGCCATGTCGCTTACGCACGCCCGGAAATTTATGGAAGCAGCGCTGGCGCTGGCCAGACAGGCGGCGCAGGCAGGCGAGGTTCCGGTGGGTGCGATCATCGTGCGCGACGGAAAGGTCATCGGTCAGGGCTTTAACCGGCCGCTCACGGGACTCGACCCGACCGCCCATGCAGAAATCATCGCCATGCGCGAAGCCGCACAGAATATCGGCAGCGACAGGCTGACCGGCTGCGATCTTTGGGTTACGCTGGAACCCTGCGCCATGTGCGCGGGCGCGATTGCCCATGCCCGCATCGCGCGGCTTTACTATGCCGCAAGCGATCCCAAGGGCGGCGCGGTGGAGCATGGTCCCCGGCTATTTGAACAGGATACCATCCACCACCGTCCGGAAATTTACGCTGGCATATGCGAGCGTGAAGCACGCGACCTGCTTCGCGGTTTTTTCCAAGAACGCCGCGCGTAGTTTACCGATAGCGCTACTGCCGAATCTAGGCGGCTTCAGGCGCTTCGGCCTCACCGCGCTCGATACGTTTGGCCAAGGTGTTGGCTTCAAAATCGCTCGCATCGTGACGTTCGCGCAGCTGGCTTTCCGGCGCGCCAAAGGTGCGGTTGACCATCATTCCGCGCTTTGCCGCCGGGCGCGCACCCACTTGCTTGGTCCAGCGCAGCAGATTTTCATATTCATGCACCTGCAGAAATTCAGCGGCATCATAGAGAACGCCGCGCGCCATGCCGCCATACCAGGGAAAAATGCCCATATCTGCGATCGAATACTGGTCCCCCGCCAGATATTTATTCTCTGCCAGATGCCGGTCAAGCACATCCATCTGCCGCTTTGCTTCCATCGCGTAGCGGTTGATCGGATATTCGTATTTTTCCGGCGCATAGGCATAGAAGTGGCCAAAGCCGCCGCCGAGGAAGGGGGCCGAGCCCTGGACCCAGAATAGCCAGTTCATGGCTTCGGTGCGCCCATGATGATCTTCCGGCAGAAACTTTCCAAATTTTTCCGCAAGATAGACTAGTATAGAGGCGCTCTCGAATATCCGCGTCGGTGGATTGGTCGAATGGTCCATCAAGGCCGGAATCTTGCTGTTCGGATTCACATCGACGAAACCGCTGCCAAACTGATCCCCCTCCCCGATGTTGATCAGCCAGGCATCATATTCGGCTTCGGCAATGCCGAGTTCGACCAGCTCCTCGAACATTATCGTAACTTTTACGCCATTGGGCGTGCCCAGCGAATAAAGCTGAAAGGGGTGTTTCCCGACAGGCAGTTCCTTGTCATGCGTCGGCCCGGCAACAGGCCTGTTAATGCTGGCAAAACGTCCGCCGCTTTCCTGATCCCAGGTCCATATCTTTGGCGGGGTGTAGCTGGGGTCGGTCATGAAGGCGCTCCGATTCTGTCGATGTCTATTCTCGGTTAGAGGTTCGGTTATCATGGCCTTTTGTTACAGGCCATAGTCGCGGCCGAAATATTCGCTTTCTGCGGCGACCCTCTCCCCGGAGCCGATAAATCTGGCCCAAACGCCGCCCGGCCGCCAGACGCTGTCCATAATCTTGCGCGCCTTCTCCTCCTGGGGAGAGGCAGAATTTGCCGCTCGTCTGTACATAAAAGCGGTCACCCGCGCATTGACGATGCAGTGAACATGAACCCGCTTTCCCATGTTCCGATCCATAGCCGCAGAAAAGCGCTCGAAATCCTCGTCGGTCGGCGCATCGAAGGCGACGGGGATATGGATATACTGGATTTCCAGCGCATCGCAGCTCGCAGCTTCATCGGGCAATGCACGTTCGTGGCTGTGCAGGCCGAGATTGATGATGGTTTCGACGCCGTCGCCGCGCAGCAGACCCAGCTGTTCCTCGCTTGGCTGCCCGGACGTCGTCAACAGCTTGTCAAAACGCCTGAAATTGAAGATTTTCTCAAGCGCGCCGGCCATTCTCCATCAATGCACAAAGCGCGCGACCACGTCGCGGTAGCTGCGGCTGACTTTCACTTCCGCACCGGAATCGAGGATTAGGAAGCATTCGCCATTGGTATGCGGTTTAACCTGCCGGACCTGATCGAGATTGACGATCTTTGAGCGGTGGACGCGCTGGAATGTGCGCGGGTCGAGCCGCTTTTCCAGATCCTTCATCGTTTCGCGCAGGATCAGGCTGTTGTCCGCGGTAAAGATACACATATAGTCTCCCGCCGCCTCGATACGCTCGATCGTGTCGACATCGACCCGGAAAATCTGCCCGCGATCCTTCACATTGATGAGCTTTTCATAGCGGCTGCCCGCGACATCCTCTTCACCAGCTGTCGCAATATTTTCCGCTGCCTCGGGTGCCACCTCGTTGATGACCGTCTTGAGCCGCTCGATCTCGTCCGCGCTCTTGCGTTCGGAAAGCCTGCCGCGCACGCGCTCCATTGTGTCGGCCAGCCGGTCCGTTTCGACCGGCTTCATCAGATAGTCGACGGCCTGCGCCTCGAAAGCGCGAATGGCATGTTCGCTGTAAGCGGTCACAAACACAAACAGCGGCGGGTCGATATCCATCACCCCTTGAACCACCGAAAAGCCGTCGAAGCCCGGCATCTGAATATCCAGAAATACCAGATCGGGCTTGAGCGTCTTGATTTTGCGGATCGCCTCCCGCCCATTGTGGCAGGTCGCTACTATTTCAATATCTTCATATGGTTCGAGGCGGAGCTGGAGGCCCTGTATCGCCAGTTTTTCGTCGTCTACCAAAATCGTCCTGATGGTCATGCAGTCGCCATTCCTTGCAGTTGCGCCCCCGCCTGATTGTCCACCCTGTCTTCGACCGCTTCGGCCTCTTTCACCTGATAGGGCAATTCGATCAAAACCTCAAATCCCCCGCCCTCGCGAACACGATGTTCAAAACGCTGATCTTCGCCATAGGCCTGCATCAGCCGCTCGCGCGTATTGGCCATGCCGACGCCGGTCGAATCCGTCTTTTGCGCGCCGCTATCCTGCGGACCGGGGCCGGTATCGGACACGAGGAGGCGCAAATTCTCGCCGACTCTGCGTACGCTGACGACAATTTCCGCCCCGTCTTCCTTGGGCGTCACGGCATATTTGATGGCATTTTCGACGAGCGGTTGCAGCAACAGCGAAGGGATCAGCCCCTTGGCCGCCTGCGGCTCAATGTCGAAACTGGGTCGCAGCCGTTCTTCGAAGCGCATTTTCTCGATATCGAGATAGAGTTTGAGGGTCTCGACCTCCTGCGCGACGGACACCTTGGCTTCGGCTTCATTGATCAGGGTGAAGCGCAAAAAGGCCGACAGCCGCGACAGCATGGCATTGGCCTGATCGGTCTGGTGCGTGAGCACCAGCGTCGAAATGCTGTTGAGCGTGTTGAACAGGAAATGGGGATTGAGCTGATAGCGCAGCATGGTGAGCTGCGCGCTCGTCGCCGCGGTTTCCAGCCGCAGCATCTGATCCTGCTGTTCCTCGGCACGCACATAGAAGTTGATGGCGTAATAGAGCGCGGTCCAGGCACCCAGCAGAATGCCGTCGATATAAAGCGCTGCGAGCCACAGCTGCGCGAATGGAGAGCCCTCCACCGTCGGGCGCATCGTTTGCGCCACCCAGGCATCGATATAGGAGTATAGCAGCGAGCCTATGGTCACGACGAAGAAAGTCGTGCCCCAGGTGACGATCGGCTTTTTCTCGATAATCATCCGGTAGACCACCGAAAGCAGCAGCGAGATGGAATAGCCGGTAACTGCTGATATGAAGATGGTGAGAAAGAGATTCCAGGGCTGTCCGCTGGCGAGTGCAGAAGCCGAACGCAGCGCAATAGCGCCCGCCCAGCCAGCGGAATGCAGGAACCAGAAAGCCCTGTTCTTGTTGGCGAAAAAGGGCTCGTCAGCCAGTTGATCGATCACGGCCATGGAGCGGTAATAGACCGAAACAGCGCCGCAATGAAGCTTTGTTTCATTTATGGCTTGTGATAGCAGGCACCAGGACAGCGATTGAGGAGAGCAAAATGGACAGCCAGGTAAAGGATCGCGCCAGCTTTAGCGACATGTCGGAAAGCACCGCCGAGGATTGGCAGGTGATCATGGCCGAGCAGCGCGAATATGCGCCGAATGGCGGCAAGCGTGTGCTCGATCATTTACAGCTTCTGGCCGGCGACTATGGCGGATTTCCGGTCGACCGGCTCACCCACTGCCTGCAAACCGCGACACGCGCGCACCGCGATGGAAAGCCCGACGACTATGTTGTGATGGCACTGCTTCACGATATTGGCGATACGCTGGGTGCTTTCAATCACCCCGATATCGCGGCAGCTATCCTGAAACCCTTCGTGTCGGAAAAACTTAATTGGATCGTGCAAAATCACGGTGTGTTTCAGGGGCATAACTTCTTTCATCACATCGGCCTCGACCGCGATATGCGCGATCAGTTCAAGGGGCATGAATGGTATGACGATGCCGTCGAATTCATCGAGAAATATGACTGCCCCGCTTTCGACCCGGACTATGATACGCTGCCGCTCGAATTTTTCGAGCCGATGGTGATGAAGCTGTTCGAGCGCCCGCTCAGCAGTATCTATCAAAAGGCCGTCGAGGATTAGATGAGCAGGCAAAAAAAGAGGCGGCACTGAAAGCCGCCTCATAAAAAAAATGTCGATATGTGTTTGCGTTTGATCAGGGCTGATTGTCGGCCTTGCCAAAAACGCGATATTGCTCGTTACCGATAAAGCCGAATTTGGTAACCTCGCTCTTACGGACCTCGGCAAGCACACGGTCGACCGTTTCATAGCGCGCATTGGGATCGGGCTGGAACTGCAATTCGGGCTCCGGGCTCATCGATTTGCTCTGCCGCAGATAAACAATCACCTGGTCGAGCGTTGTCGGCGTGCCATTCCACAATATCTCGTTATTCGGCTCAATCACAATCTTGTTGATCACCGGATCGACGGGATTGTCAACGGGATCATCGTTGGGAACCGGCAAGTCGATGTCGACCATATGGGTCACCGGTGGGATGGTGATGATAAACATGATGAGGAGAACGAGCATGACGTCGATCAACGGCGTCGTGTTCATTTCCATCATCGGTTGGCCATCATCCTGACCGCCACTCA